>NZ_CP180352.1:735000-3190000 GCF_048007105.1 Minwuia sp. | reverse complement strand
CCGCCATGAACGGGACCGCCGCCGCCGCCGCGCCACCCTGGCCGGGCTCGTCACGGGCGCCGTCCTCTTCGCAACCGTGCTATCGGGCTACGCGATCTATCAGAGCAATCAGGCCGAGCTTGCATTGTCCCGCACGGGCTTCGCCATCTCGACGATGATGCGGATCTCCGAGAGCCTCGACGGTGATGAGGACGTGCGGCGGGACCTGTTGCTGGTTCAGTGCGATCTGCTGGAAGGGCTCAGCGGGAAGAAGGGCCTGCGGCTGCCGGCAGACCGCGCGACATGCGCGATCCAACGGGCCGTGGCTCATCTGGCCGTGGGGGAGGTGACAGAGGCGCGGGGACTACTTGAGACGCTCCATGCGGAACTTGAGTCCCTTGTTGCCCGCAGGATCTCCGAAGTGGCCGCGCAGAAGGGACCCGAACGCAGGACATCGGGCGAACACGAACTGGCGGTTGCCTTGCACAATGTCGGTCTCGCCCTCGACCGGATGCGTCAGGTCGTGCCGGAAATCGACGCGGGCCATCCCCGGCGGGCGTTCGAGAGCGTCAGCGACCTCGCAATGGCCTGGCCGGATCATGAGCAGCTCGTGTCGGCCTATGCCGGGATCGTCTGGCGACAGCTTTCGCATACGGATGGGGCTGCGGAAGAGATCGAAGTGATGCGCCGGGCTTCGCAGGTGCGGGAAACACAACTCGAAGCGGCTTTCGATCCGGACCGCGATCTGGTGCTCGACACAGTCGTGTTGAATCGGCGTCTTGCCTATTTCGTGCTCTGGGAAGGTGAGGGGGCCGCGGCGGCTTTGCCCCATGCCGAGCGCGCACTGGCACGTGCCGATGTTCTGATGTCGGCCCCGACAAGCGTCAACGACCTTATCCAGCTCATGCTGGCGCAGTCGGTGCTGGGTGTCGTGCAACGGCAGCTCGATATGCCGGATGCTGACGTGCGGTTGAGTGCTGCCGTGTCGACCGGCGCGAGGATCCTGGCGTCCGAGCACGCCTCACCGGACGAGCGTTCGACGGCCGAAGCAGAGATCCGTTACCTCAAAGAGAACTTCGGCGCGAGAGAACCGGGGGGCCAATGATCCTGCGTTTCCTGATATCGGCCACGGCCGTGTTCGCGGGTCTGACCGCTACCGGGATTGCGCTCGCCTGGGTGTTACTGCCTGCGGAACCCAACTACTACCGGACCCCGCATTTCGAACTCTCCGTGCCGCATGGCTGGGCGTGCTGGCAGGAGGGCGGGGAGTTCGTCTGCCTCGAGGAAGGCAAAATTCCGGCGTCCGAGATCATTGTCTTTGCATCAAAGGCGCGGAACGAAGACGACGATCTGGACGATTACGAGAGTCATCTGAAGACGCCGCGGATCTTCGAAGAGGACGGTGAGACCCGGCGCTCCGAGGTCGTTCATGTGCACCGACGGACGATCGACGGACGCAGCTGGGTCGACGCCATGCATCTCGGTTCCGAAGTTCCGGGCTACTACACGCGCTATCTGGCGACCGTGACGGCACAGACCGGGCTGGTCATCACGGTTTCAGCCCGCAAGTCCGGCATGGAGGATGTCGCCGATGAACTGGAACAGATGATCGGCAATATTCACGTCTATCAGAATGCGCTGCCCATCAGCGGGGCGCGGGCACGCTGAGCATACCTAAGGTCACCCCCCGTGGCGAAGTCTTTATCGTATAATATACATTATGGAATATATGGGCATGAGAAATGGAAACCCGCCCGAGCGAAAACGCCCGGCTCAGACGTCGACGATCATCCCGTCATAGGCAGGTTCGATCCCGTCCGGCAGTTCTGCCTTCAGGGTCTCGTAGTCCAGGTCCACATGCAGATTCGTCAGCACGGCCCGTTCGGGTCCCACACGCGCAATCCATTCGAGCGCCTGCTCGACGTTGGCGTGGGTCGGATGCGGCGTGTAGCGGAGCGCGTCGACAATCATCACCCGGGCCCCGGCCATGGCTTCGAAGGCGGCATCGTCGAGGCGCACGACATCATTGGCGTAGGCCAGATCGCCGATACGAAAGCCCAGCGATTTCATGGTGCCGTGATCCTGTTCGAAAGGAACCAGGTGCATGTTCCCGACCGCGAACGGTCCCTCGATCAGGTGATCGTTCAGGATTGCAGGGTAAGCGCCTGTCGTACCTTCGGGAAAGCAATAGCCGAACTTGGCTTTCAGCCGCCGTAGTGTCTCCGCATCGCCCCAGACATTCACCCGGCGGCGATGCCGGATTGCAATCACCCGGAGATCGTCGAGACCATGGGTCTGATCGGCGTGATCATGGGTCCAGACGACGCCGTCGAGATCGCCGACGCCGGCATCCAGCAGCTGCTCGCGCATGTCGGGCGCGGTGTCGATCAGAACCGTCGTCCCGGCATCCTCGACCAGGATGGAACAACGCCGCCGGCGGTTCTTCGGATTGGACGGATCGCAGGCGCCCCAGTCCCCGCCGATGCGCGGGACCCCGCCCGAACTGCCGCAGCCCAGAATGGTGACCCGCATGCTCAGATTTCCGCCTTGGCGAACAACCGGCGGAAGTTGTCGGTCGTGACCGAGGCAACCTCGGCGGCGCCGAGTCCCTTCAGTTCGGCGACCTTCGCGGCGGTATGCGCTGTGTATGCCGGTTCGTTCCGTTTGCCGCGTCGCGGCACCGGCGCCAGGTACGGGCTGTCGGTCTCGACGAGCAGACGCTCCGCCGGGACAGTGGCGATGACGGTGCGCAGGTCTTCCGCTGTCTTGAAGGTCACGATCCCGGAAACCGAAATGTAGAAGCCAAGGGCCAGTGCGGCGTCGGCAAGCCGTTGCGTGCCGCTGAAACAATGGATCAGCCCCGGAAACGGTCCCTTCCCCGTTTCCTCTTCCAGGATCCGGATTGTGTCCGCCTCGGCGTCGCGCGTGTGGATAATCAGCGGCAGTCCGGTCTCGCGGGCGGCTGAAATGTGGGCGCGGAACACGGCCTGCTGCACATCGCGCGGACTGTGTTCGTAGAAATAGTCCAGTCCGGTCTCGCCGATACCGATCACCTTCGGATGCGCGGCCAGCCGGATCAGTTCGGCGGCCGCGGTGTCGGGTTCGCTCTCGGCCTCATGCGGATGGACGCCGACCGAGCAGTAGATATCGCCCGCGCTCTCGGCGATCGAACGGACGACATCGAATTCCCGGAGCTTGGTCGAGATCGTCAGCATCGGCGAGACACCGGCCTCGCGTGCGCGCGCCAGGACCTCGTCCAGATCGCCGTCGCGGGCGAGATAGTCGAGATGACAATGGCTGTCGATCAGCATTTGGACTCCTTCCTGCCTGGGTCGGCCGGGCTCGTGCGGCCCCTGCCCTCAGGCCGCTTCCGAGTTGTAGCGCGGGAAGACCGGCGTCGGACGTGCGACCGGCGTGCCCGGCGCGAGACGCGCCTTGTCGCCCAGACTGTCGAAGCCGCGGCCGGCCTCGGGAATGTCCAACTGGCCCAGGATCGCCGCGCCGGAATCCGGCATGATCGGCTGAATCAGGATGCCCAGCTGCCGCACCGTTTCGGCGAGGACATAGAGCACGGTCTTCATCCGCTCGGGATCCTGCTTGCGCAACGCCCATGGCGCCTGGGCGTCGACATAGCGGTTGGCATCGCCGACGACCGTCCAGATCGCGCCGATGGCGCGGTGCAGCGCCTCGCGGTCGATTTCGGCCCGGACCTTGTCCAGAGCGCCATCGATCGTGGCCAGCATGGTCTCGTCCTCGGCCGTGTACGCGCCCGGTTCGGGCACGGCCGCGTCGCAGTTCTTGTGGACCATCGACAGCACGCGCTGACAGAGATTTCCCAGATCGTTGGCCAGGTCGCCGTTCACGCGGTGCACCATCGCGGCGTGGCTGAAGTCGCCGTCATTGCCGAACGGCACTTCGCGCAGCAGGAAATAGCGCGTCTGATCGAGGCCGTAGGTGGCCACGAGTTCCTCCGGCGCAATCACGTTGCCGAGCGATTTCGACATCTTCTGGCCTTCGATGGTCCACCAGCCATGGGCGAAGATCCGCTTCGGCGGCTCAAGCCCGGCCGACATCAGGAAGGCCGGCCAGTAGATGGCGTGAAAGCGGAGAATGTCCTTGCCGACCATGTGGACGTCGGCCGGCCAGTAGCGCGGATAGTCGCCGGTCTGTGTCTCGGGATGACCTATTGCCGTGATGTAGTTGGTCAGTGCGTCCAGCCACACATACATGATGTGCTCGTCGTCGCCCGGCACGGGGATGCCCCAGTTGAAGCTGGTGCGCGAAATCGAGAGATCGCGCAAACCCGACTTCACGAAGCTGACGACCTCGTTCCGCCGCGCCGCCGGCAGGATGAAATCCGGATTGGCTTCGTAGAATGCCAGCAGCCGCTCACCCCAGGCGGAGAGCCGGAAGAAATAGCTCGGTTCCTCGACCCACTCGACCTCGGCGCCGGAGGGCGCGATCCGCCGCCCGTCCTCGGTCTTCGTCAGTTCGTCCTCGCCATAGAACGCCTCGTCGCGGACGGCATACCAGCCGGAATAGGACCCCAGATAGATGTCGCCGGCTTCCTGCAGTTTGACCCAGAGCGCCTGCACGCTTTCGACGTGGCGCTGCTCGGTGGTGCGGATGAAGTCGTCATTGGAGATGTTCAGCACCGGCATCATGTCGCGGAAATTCTGCGAGACCCGGTCGCAGAAGGCCTGCGGATCGACCCCGGCGGCCTCGGCCGATTTCTCGACCTTCTGGCCGTGCTCGTCGGTGCCTGTCAGGAAATGCACGTCGAAGCCGTCGAGCCGCTTGAACCGGGCCAGCACATCGCAGGCCAGCGTGGTGTAGGCGTGCCCGATATGGGGCCGGTCATTCACATAGTAGATCGGCGTGGTGACGTAATAGCTCGGCTTGTTCGCGTCTGCGTCCGACATGGTGTCTTCCGGCTCTTGTGGCGTCAGGTCGCCGCGGCGCGGGCGGCGTCCTCGAACGCGGAAACGAGGGTCAGGGTTACCGCCTTGCGGTTCAGATTCACGGCAAGCGTGCGGGCCCGCAGGCGTTGCAGGTTGTCACACAAGTCGAACCATTGATCAAGACGACCCCCGGCCAGCCTTTCCCGCAGTCCCGCCTCCTCCGGCGGCCCGGGCCGATTCAGGATCAACCGCCTCAGCATGCCTTCCAGCAGTTCGGTGAACAGCACGAAACGGCGTTCGGCCTGCGCGCCCCGGTCCAGGCTGCCAGCCAGTTTCTGCGCCGCGGCGCGCGAGATCCTGGGCGCCGAGGCCAGCAGCGCCATCATTTCACGGTAGAGCGCCAGCCCGTCTTCCTCGGCCAGGCGCAGCGCCCGACCCGGAGACTGTTCCGACAGTTCCAGCAGCAGGCCCGCGGCGTCCCTGTCCAGCGCCGGCGCCAGCCGGGTCATCGCCTCCAGCGCCTGATCCGGCGACGGCGGACGGAGATCGAGCCGGCGGCATCGCGAGCGGATGGTGCCGATCAGCGCGCCGGGCTGATGGCAGATCAGGATGAAGACCGCGTTCGGGGGCGGTTCTTCCAGCGGCTTCAGCAGCGCGTTGGCGGCGTTCTCGTTCATCTCGTCGGCCGCATCGACCAGCACGACGCGGCGTCCTGCCCGGCTCGCGCTCTGCCCGAGGAAGCCGTGAAGCCGCCGGACCTCGTCTACGACGATCTCGGTTCTGTACTTCTTGGCCTTCCAGTCCCAGGGACGGGTCAGGCGCACCATGTTCGGATGCGAACCGGTCGCCACCTGGGTGAAAAGTTCGCGTTCGGGATCGGTATGCAGATCCGACGGCGGGTCGCCGAAGAGACCGCCGCCAGCAGCCTCCGGGTCAAGCAGGCGCCGCGCGAAACGGTAGCCCAAAGTCGCCTTGCCGATACCGAACGGACCGCTGATCAGCCAGGCGTGGTGCAAACTGCCGCCTGATACGGCCGCGGCCAGCGCCGCCTCCGCTTCGCGATGTCCGGAAAGGAACGTCGTTCGGGAAGGATGCAGGGCCTCCGAAACCTCGTCCGGCGCGGGCCGGTCGGGGGAGTTGGAAGCGCGGGGTTCGACGACGCGGCTCATCCGGACACCTCTTCCAGCCGCCGCTCGACCGTCTTTCGGACCGTTTCCCAGACGGCTTCAGGTTCCGGGGCGGCGTCGATCACCGTGACCCTTCCGGGCTCGCCGGCGGCGATCTCCAGAAAGGCCTGCCGCAGATCGCGGTGAAACGACATGTTCCGGGCTTCGAAGCGGTCGTCAGGCCCCCCGCGCGCCGAGCGCCGTTCCAGCGCCGCCTCGACCGGCAGGTCCAGCAACAATGTCAGATCGGGCCGGAACCCGGCCAGGGTCTGGCGGTGCAGTTCGTCGATACGTTCCCGACCGAGCCCGCCGGCGAGACCCTGATAGGCCATGGTGGAGTCGCTGAAGCGGTCGCAGATGACGATGGCGCCGCGCGCAAGCGCCGGACGGATCAGGGTACGGACGTGATTGGCGCGGGCGGCCAGCAGGACCAAGACCTGTTCCAGCGGATCGAGATCGTTGGCCGGGTCCAGCAGCAGGGTACGCAGCGCCTCGGCCGCCGCCGTACCACCGGGTTCCCGGGTCAGGACGGCTTCATGTCCGGCCCGTGCGAGATACTGCGCAAGCCGCGCCGCCTGGGTGCTTTTGCCGGTCCCCTCCCCGCCCTCGAAGGTGATGAACAGCCCTTTCGACGCGGCGGTCACTCCTTTTCGTTGCCGAAGACCATGTAGGAGATCGCGGCCGCAATCTGGCCCACCGTGCCCAGCTTGTCGACGTCCTCGCCCGCCAGCAGCGGCACGCGGAGCGGCTCGGCGTCGGGAATCCGGACGATCATCTCGCCGACCTGCTCGCCCTGCCGTATCGGAGCCGGCACCGGCGCCTCGTAGACGGCGGTGACCTCCATCGCCTTGCGGGCAGCCTCGTCCATGGTGATGTTCACATCCTCGCCGACGACAAGCGGGACGCGGACCTTCTGGCCCAGCCACACGTCGGCTTCGTCGACCGCCTTGCCGGCCCGGACGATCGTGTAGTTCTCGAATGTCCGGAACGCCCACTGCATCAGCTTGTTGGCTTCGACCGAGCGCTCCCGGGAACTGCCCAGCCCCGTCAGCACGACGATCAGCCGATGGCCGTCCCGTTCGGCGGAGGCCGTGAGACCATAGCCGGCCTCTTCCGTGTGCCCGGTCTTGAGGCCGTCGGCGCCGTCGAAGGAATAGAGGACCGGATTCCTATTGCCCTGCTTGATGTCGCTGAAGGTGAAGCTCTTCTCCGAGTAGATCTCGTAGTGCTCGGGAAAGTGCCGGATCGTCAGCTGGGCCACGCGGGCCAGGTCGTGCACGCTCATCCGGTGGTCCGGGTCCGGCCAGCCGGTCGCGTTCTTCAGGGTCGTGTCGGTCAGCCCCAGTTCGCGCATCCGCGCGGTCGCCTTTGCGGCGAAGGCCTCCTCGGTTCCGGAAAGTCCTTCCGCCACAACAATGCTGGCATCGTTGCCGGACTGCACGATGATGCCGCGGAGCAGGTCGCCGATGCGGACCTGATCGTTCACCCGCACGAACATCTTCGAGCCGCCCTTCTTCCAGGCCTTCTCGCTGACGGTGAAGGTGTCGTCCTCGGTGACCGAGCCGTTCTTCAGTTCCTCGAGCAGCATGTAGACGGTGACCATCTTGCTCATCGAGGCGGTGGGGATCGGTTCGTCGATGTTCTTGCCGTAGAGCACCCTGCCCGTTCGGTGATCCATCACGATCGCATGCGAAGCGGGCGTGTCGAACGCCGCGGCCGCAGGGCTGAACGGCGCGACAATCAGCAGAAGCAGAAATACGATGGAAACTTGACGCAGCATGACGTGTATCCGGGGAACGCTATTGAGACTGCGCCCAGTCTATTCGACCACGATGCGGGCGTCATCCGTGCCGGTGGAAATGACCCTGGCCAGCGTGCGGTCGGCAGCCGCGACATCGGCCAGAGGGCCGACACGGACACGGTAGAAATCGCGGTTCCGGACCAGGGCATGGCTGACAGCCACGTCGCCCAGCGCCGCAAGACGCGCCCTCAGGCGAAGCGCATTCTGGTAATCGGAAAACGCGCCGGCCTGGACGAAAATCTGGGTCGGCGGCGGCACCGCGCGGCGGATTTCCGCCGTCTCGGGCGCCGTGGCCTTCGGTGCAGGCGGTGTCACCCTTGCTGTCTCAGGTATCGCAGGTTTGGGCGCCTCGACCCCGGGAAGCGGCTCGGCCGACACGGTGGCCCGAGGGGCGGCGGCGACCTGGGTCCGCTCCTTCGGCGCCGTCTTGACCGGCCGCATCACGAACTGGTCGTCGGGCGACGAGGCCAGCCGGACCCGGACCCGCGCGACACCATCCTTCTCGAAACCGAGCAATTGCGCGGCGCGGCGGGACAGATCGATGATCCGGCCCTGGACGAAGGGACCGCGGTCGTTGACCCGCACCGTCAGGATGCGCCCGTTCTCGAGGTTCGTGACCTCGACGGTCGCCGGCAGCGGCAGCGTCTTGTGCGCCGCCGAGATCTTGTTCATGTCGAAGATCTCGCCGGTGGACGTCGCCCGCCCATGGAACGGTTCGCCGTACCATGAGGCGATGCCGGTCTCGTCGTATTCGGGATCTTCGACCGGTGTGTAACGGACGCCCTGGATCGTGTAGGGCCGCATGCTCGCGCGACGCACCCGCTCGGCCTGGATCTTCCGTTCACCCGCCGACGGCTGCGTCGACTGGCTCACCTTCTTCGCGACATGCACGGCAAGCTGGGTTTCGGTGCAGGCAGTCATACCGAACAAAACGGCGCCGATGGCCATTCCGGAAAGGCTTGTCCGCAGGACCATCTGCAGCCGCATGGCCGAATCTCCGCACTACCGAAAGTAGGGCAAAAATTTACCTGTCGTCCAGGGCGTCCGCAAGCGTCGATACGGCCAGCCCGTAGAGGTGCGCGCAGTTATACCGGAGGATCGAGTGGTAGTTCCGGTAAACCAGGAAGGCGGGTCCGTCCGGTCCGTCCGGTACGACCAGCGACGCCTCCAGATTGCGGCCCGGAAGATCTCCCCCGTCGGCGCGCCTTACGCCGAGCGCCTGCCAGTCGTTCAGCCCCATGCTGCCGGACATGGATTTCAGGGCGCTGCAGCCGCGCTCGCGGTCATTGGCCGGCACCGCCGCCCGGAACGCGGCCTGATCGGCCGGCAGCAGGACCCTGCGGCCCCAGGTCTGGTCGTTGTGCCAACCGTGGCTCTTCAGATAGTTGGCGATGGAGGCGAAGACATCGGCCCGGCTGTTCCAGATATCGCGGCGGCCGTCGCCATCGAAATCGCGGGCATAGGCCATGTAGCTGGACGGCATGAACTGCGGCTGGCCCATGGCGCCGGCCCAGGAACCGGTCATGCTGCCGACGTCGATATGCCCCTTCTCCGCCATCCACAGCGCCTGCAGGAGCTCCTTGCGGAAGAAGCTGGAGCGACGGCGGTCGAAAGCGAGTGTCGCCAGGGAGGGGAACACCGACTTCGTCGGCTTCACGGCGCCGTAGCGGGTCTCCATGCCCCAGATGGCCACGATGAAGCGGGGCTGCACCTGATAGGTCTCCGCGACCCGCGCGAGGGTCGCCGCCTCGCTCTCCATCAGGCTGCGGCCGACACGGATGTTCGTCGGAGTCAGCAGGCGGTCCGCGTAGATCTGGTAGGTGAGCTTGAACTCGGCCTGGCTGCGGTCCTGCTTGACCACCCGGCGCTGCAGTACGACGCCATTGAGCGCTTCGGCCACGATGGCGGGTCTGATGCCTTCCGCGATCGCCTCGGCCCGCATCTCGCCCAGCCATACCTGGAACTGTTCGGAGTCCGACTGGGCATTCGCCGCAGTAGACCCTGGTGCACAGGAAAGTAGGGCCAGCGACAGAACAGTGGCCAATCCAGATCTTCTCACGACACTACCCCTTGGACATCCGGTCCGGTGAGGATGGATATCCATACCCGGATTCGCAACCGGGACACACGGAAATTTACGCGGCCGCCGCGTCCGAGCCGCTCTTCATCCGCCGCAGACGCCGCCACAGGGGCATCGCCGCTGCCGTGCCTTCCAGGATCTCGAGCAGACGCAGGGCCGCGCCGGCTTCGAACCAGAGACGCAATTGAGCACCGCCCGACGCTTCGACTGCCTCGGCACTTGTTGCGTCGATCCGTTGCCGCAGGGCTTCTGCAGCCTCACCGCCTGCGCGGACGGTTTCCATCCGCAATCCGATAGCCGTCAGGTCCGGTTCCAGTTCCGACAGCATGCCGAGACGGGACTCCAGAGCCGCAAACGCCTGCACACGGCCGGCAATCCATCGCGCGTGAGACGCGTCATCTGTCTCCGTACATGCGCCCTGCCCGATCTCTTCCACGTCGGGTGCGACCGCGCGGACGATGCCCGCCACCGGTTGCAGGACGGCCTTGTGCAGGTAGCCCTTGGCAGAACGCCGGAATTCACGCTGGGCCCCACTGTCGATCCCGGCCGCCTTCGCCTGTCTGAGCGCCCGCAGCGCCTCGATGACCGTTCGCAGTTCTTCTCCGGACGGTGCCGTTCCGCTCTCTGACATCGCCGCGCCGGCGGACGCAATCTGCGCAGAGAGCCGCTCCTGCAGGTGATGCGCTGCAATATCTATCATGCGCCGGCGCATGATGGGCTCCATTGCCAACCCCGGATCCTGGAACAGCGCCAGCACGGCGAACGGATTCGCCATGCGGCCGGCCAGCGCCATCGCGGCAAACCGCAGACGGCGCACTTCGGTTACCGGTGTCTGGCGCACCATGCGCGCGGCGAACGCCTTGATGTGCTCATCGGGCAGGCCGAGCTGTCCGCGTGGCAGCCGCAACACGATTTCGGCCAAGGGTTCTCCGCATTCCAGGCAGCCGATGATCAGGTCAAGGCAATCCCGCGTACCCCCGCGTTTCCGGTCGATGCGCGCGCGCCGCAGCTTCGCCGCCGCCTCGCGCCAGATCGGCGCGCCGGCGCGGATCGTGGCCATGTGGTCGCCTGCCTCGATTGACGACAGCGCTTTCCGGTGCGCATCCACACGCTTGCGGCCCAGCAGCGCCTTCACCAGGCGGACATAGGGCAGGCAGAACTGGCGGGGCACCTGCTGTTGAGCGGGCAGGTCGGCTTCGGTGATGAAGGGTTCGAAGGGAAGACACAGCAGCCGGTCCAGCGTCGGCGCGCGCCGCGGACGCAGTTCGCGCAAACGGTCGCGGAAGACCGCCATCTCGTCCTCGACCTGCATCTGGCGGCCCAGCTTCTCATAGAGCCTGTAGACGGCAAGGAACCGGTCCGCCGGCAGCCCCGCCGCCTGACGCGCCAGGTCGCGGGCCTCCGGCAGGTCGAACGCGCCGCTCATCGACCGCGTCCGGGCAGCACCCCGGCCTCGCCCGGCGGCGTCGCCGGAAGAACGCGCCGCATCTCGGCTAGGGTCGCCTCGACGGGCAGGCGGCCGTTCATCACACCGTTCCAGAGATTCAGCATGTGATCCCAGCCATTGGTCAGCCAGTACAGCCGCTCGACCGCTTCTGTCAGCGCGGGTCCGGCCGTGTCCGGCTTCGAGATCGCAATTGGCGTGAGGACATCGATCCGATGCAGCGTCTCTTCGGCGAGACGGGCCGACAGTCCGGCGCAGGCCCCACAGATCTCCGCCAGCGTGCCGGACTCGGAGATGGTGTCGTGGCTCCAGAAGCTGAGCGAACGGGCGCCGTCGGCCATGCGTGCAGCGAGCCGTCTCAAAGGCGATCTGCCGGTACAACCCGGCGCCCCTACCCCCCAAAGCGTGCCGGCAAGAGTGGAGAACTGCCGCTCAAGCTGTTCCGGCGGCAGCGAAGCGGACCTCGCCAGCGCATCCACCGCGGCCCGGAAGATGGCCGGGCTCTCCGCGGCGCGCTGCAGATCGAAGGCGGCATCGTCGAATCCGAACCCCATCGCCGTGCCCGCGGTCCGCAGGATCCAGACGCGGGTCGCCGCCTGCGCATCCTCCGCCTGGATCACCCATTCGGCGGCGCGCAGGGTCTCTGCGGTCTCGGCCAGCCCGCTGGTCGTCACTTCCAGCCAGCAGCGGAGCATCCGGCGCGGGGAGATGTCGCCCGTTTCGACCAGCAACTCGGACAAGGCCCGGTCGCGAAGGCTCATGCTGACCACTTCGCCCAGAAGGGCCAGCGGCGCGACATAGATGCTTCGCCCGCCTGCATAGCCGGGCAGAAGGACCTCGAGATGCTCGTCCTGTCCCGGGGCACGGCGTTCGCCGGCGCGGATCCTGGCCTGGGAGAGGACGCCGGTCAGGAATGGCGCGACCGCGCCCCGCTGTGCGAAGGTGTCGGGCAGATAGGGGCTGCGGCGCAGGACCGGACCGAGCCTCTGGCTCCTTGCGGTCAGTGCGGACTCTGGAAGCATGGTGCCGGCATTCCGAACGTTCGTTCGCATCCTGCCGGACCGGGCTTAAGAATATCTTTCCCGGCTGCCGGGCTGCTGGACCGTGCCAGGCCCCGGTGATAGATCAGCCCCGCAACGGACAGGTGGCCGAGTGGTTGAAGGCAGCGGTCTTGAAAACCGCCAAGGGCTAACACCCTTCGTGGGTTCGAATCCCACCCTGTCCGCCAGCGGCGCCGGCCCGGTTCAGACCTTGTTCAGCGGAATTTTCAGGTAGACGGTGCCGTTGTCCTCGGCGGGCGGCATTTCGCCGGCGCGGATGTTGACCTGGATCGACGGCAGGATCAGCGCCGGCATGCCCAGACCGGCATCCCGCTTCTCGCGCATCGCAACGAAGGCGTCCTCGGTCTTGCCGGCGCCGACATGGATGTTGTTCAGACGCTCCTCGCCCACCGTCGTTTCCCAGGCGTAGGCATCGCGCCCGTCGGGCAGATAGTCGTGACAGGTGAACAGCCGCGTCTCGTCCGGAAGTTCGAAGATGCGCTGGATCGAACGGTAGAGTGTGCGCGCATCGCCGGCCGGGAAGTCGCAGCGGGCCGTGCCGTAGTCCGGCATGAAGATGGTATCGCCGACAAAGGTCGCGTCGCCGATGACATAGGTCAGACAGGCCGGCGTGTGGCCGGGCGTGTGCATGACGCGCGCCTCGATGTTGCCGACAGCGAAGGTGTCGCCGTCCTCGAACAGACGGTCGAACTGGCTGCCGTCGCGCCGGAAGCCGGGTTCGGCGTTGAACAGCGTGCCGAAGGTTTCCTGGACGACGCTGATGCGTGCGCCGATCGCCAGCGCGCCGCCCAGCTTCTGCTTCAGATATGGCGCCGCCGACAGGTGATCGGCATGAGCGTGGGTTTCCAGCAACCAGTCGCAGGTCAGACCCCGGTCTCGGACATAATCGACCACACGGTCCGCGGAGGCGGTAGAGGTGCGCCCCGACGCGGCGTCGTAGTCGAGCACTGTGTCGATCACGGCGCAGCGACGGGTCTCGGGGTCGGAGACGACATAGGTGACCGTATTTGTCGCGCCCTCGTCGAAAAAGGCCTCGACTTCAGGGCTGGCCTTGTCCTGTTGGGTCATCGGGTTCCCCCTCAATCTTTGGAGCCGGTTGCTTCCGGGTCATAGACATATTCTTTTAAATGAATATATCAAGCCACAGAGATCGAGCCTGCATCGGATATCGAAAATGGAACCCACGACATGGATCCTGGCCGCGCTGCCCGCGCTTCTTTCAGGCGGCATCGTCGGCTTCTCGCTTGGCCTGATCGGCGGCGGCGGCTCGATTCTGGCGGTACCGTTGCTCATCTATGCCGTCGGCGTGGGCGACACCCATCTGGCGATCGGCACCTCGGCAGTCGCAGTGGCCGTCAGCGCCTTCGCCAACCTTGTGGCGCACTGGCGCGGCGGCAACGTCAAATGGCCCTGCGCCATCTTCTTCGCCATCTTCGGCGTGGCCGGCGCAGCGCTGGGCTCCACTATCGGCAAGCTCACCGATCCGGAATTGCTGCTCGGCCTGTTCGGCGGGGTGATGATCGTTGTCGGCGCGGCAATGCTGCGCCGGAAATCCGGCGGTGAGGATCCGGACGTTCACATGGACCGGACCACGTTGAGGCGGTTGGGCCCGCGCCTGGCGGTCAGCGGTACGCTGGTGGGCAGCCTTGCCGGGTTCTTCGGCATCGGGGGCGGGTTTCTGGTCGTGCCCGGCCTGGTCGGCGCGACGGCCATGCCCCTGTTGAATGCGGTGGGTTCGTCGCTGGTATCGGTCGCGGCATTCGGCGCGACGACGGCCGTCAACTACGCGCTGGATGGTCTGGTCGACTGGGCCATTGCCGGAGAGTTCGTCGCCGGTGGTCTGGCGGGCGGCATCGCCGGCATGATGCTGGCCGGCCGGCTCGCAGGACGCGGGCGCGGCCTGACCATCATCTTCTCGGCCGTGGTGATCGTTGTGGGCATCTACGTGACCGGACGCGCGGTGCTGCCCCTGATCTCCTGATCGGGTTCGTCTTCTACCGGCCGGCGGTTGAAGTGCCCGACGGCAGAAGCGCCGTTGTCCGTTGCGCCAGGAAGAAGCCGGCGAACATGGCGATCAGGAACGCCCAGACCGGCCATCCGCCGAGGGTCGCGGACGTGATGGCCGGGCCGGGGCAGAAGCCCGCAACGCCCCAGCCAGCGCCGAACAAGGTAGCGCCGGCGAGGAGACGCGCATCGACATCGCGCCGTGTCGGCAGGTGAAACACGTCGTCGAAGACCGGTCGGCCACGGCCTGCGGCGAGCCGGAAACCTGCAAAGGTGACGGCGAGCGCCCCGCCCATCACGAAGATCAGGCTGGGATCCCAGTTTCCTGCAATATCGAGGAAATTGAGTACCTTGGCCGGGTTGTACATGCCGGAAATCACCAGCCCGGCGCCGAAGATCAGGCCTGTGACAAGGCCCCCCACTGCCCGCATCATGCGCCCGCTCCCAGAACATGTCGGATGACGAACACGGTGACGCCGCCAGCGGCCATGAAGGTCATCGTCGCGACGATCGAGCGGGCCGAAAGCCGCGCGATGCCGCAGACGCCGTGGCCGCTTGTGCAACCGCCGCCGATGGCGGTTCCAAAACCGACGAGCAGGCCGCCCGCCGCCATCCAAACGGCATCGCCGGGGAGAGCGGGCGCGGGAGCCGGTGCACCGGAGATCGCTGCGACCAGCCAGGGCGCCGCGACGAGCCCGGCGACGAAACAGAAGCGCCAGAACAGGTCGTTCCGGTCGGCAAGGCGAAGCAAGCCGCCGGCGATGCCGCTGATACCGGCGATGCGGCCGTTGAGCATGAACAGCATCACGGCCGAGGTCCCGATCAGGATGCCGCCGGCGAGTGCTGACAAAGGTGTGAATTCGGTCAGTTTGTCCTCCATCCGCCGGGGGACCCGGCCGCTTGGTTGCAACAGGATTTTCGACAATATATTCGTTATTATGAATATATCAAATTCGAGCCCCCCCCCTCTTCCCGATCTCCCGTCCGGTCCAGGTTATCCCTCCGGGCGAAGTCCGGCCGCGTGTGCTAGATTTGCGGCGTTGCAAACAAGACCCGGGGCATCAGGAATGGCCGACGACGAGATCGAGGCCGCCGTCGCGCGGCATTACGGAAGCGGTGAGTTGCTGGAACGCATCCTGGCCGGACTCGAGCAACTCGGCCTGGACGCCGGACGGATCGATCCGGTCGAACTCGCGCCCGTCGACGAGTTCCACACCGCGGGCCGGACCATGACGGTGAAGGCGCTCGACATGACGCCTCTGGAAGCCGGCATGCATGTGCTCGACGTCGGCTGTGGCATCGGCGGCACCTCTCGCTACCTTGCCCACGAGCGCGACTGTCAGGTCACCGGCATCGACCTGACCCCGGAATATATCGAGGTGGCCCGCGATCTCACCAGCCGGACGGGGCTGGCCGACAGGTGCCATTTCGAACTGGCCAGCGCGCTGGAGATGCCCTTCGAGGACGGAATCTTCGATGCGGCGGTGACCTTTCACGTGGCCATGAACATCGAGGACCGGCAGGGGCTCTATGGCGAAATCGCCCGCGTTCTGAGGCCCGGCGCACCTCTGTGCATCTTCGACGTCATGAAGGGACCGGCGCTGGGCATGCATTATCCGGTGCCTTGGGCGGAAACTGCGGAGACGAGCTTCCTGCGGTCGCCCGACGACATGCGGGTCCTGCTCGACCATGCCGGCTTCACCCTGCTGGCGGAGGAAAGCCAGAAGGACTTCGCATCCGAGTTCTTCCGCAAGGCCTTTGCAGCGCAGGCCCAGGCCGACGGTCCGCCGCCGCTCGGACTGCATCTGCTGACCGGCGCGAATTCGCCCGAGAAGTTCCGGAACTATGCGACGGCGCTCGACGAGAACATGATCGAACCCTGGATCATGGTCGCCACGAGGCGGTGACGCCGCCCCCTACCCCTTCATCGCCGCGGCGAGTTGCGCGGTCTTCTTGCCGACGAGTTCGAGCGATTCGCGGATCTCGTCCTCGATCACCTCGCCATTCTTGATATGGCCCGGTGCGCCGCTGACCGCCCGCTGCTGGGGCACGACGATTGTGCCGATGTTGCCGAGGATCGCGCGGACATGGACCAGGCCCCGCAGACCGCCAAGCGCACCGCCGGAGCCGGCGACCAGGCCTGCCACCTTGCCCGTGAAGGCGTGAAGCGGCGGCTGCCCCTCTATGGGGCGCGAGACCCAGTCAATGGTGTTCTTCAGCAGCGGCGTGATCGAGGAATTGTATTCGGGACAGCCGATGACGAAGCCGTCATGGGCGTCGAAGATGTCCTTCAGTGCGACGACGTTGTCCGGAAAGCCCTCGTTTGCCTCAAGATCGCCGTTGTAGAGCGGCAGCTGGTAGTCGGCGAGTTCCAGCCAGGTGACTTCGGCGCCGGCCGCCGCCGCGCCGTCGAGTGCGGTCTTCGCCATGACGCGGTTGACCGAAGCCCCGCGGATGCTGCCCGCGAAGCCGAGAATGCGTGCTTTCATGATGCGCCTAGTGGTGCAGGATCTGGCTCAGGAACAGCTTGGTCCGTTCGCTCTGCGGGTTCGTGAAGAACTCCTCCGGCTCGTTCTGTTCGACGATCTGGCCCTGGTCCATGAAGATGACACGGTTCGCCACCTGCCGGGCGAAACCCATCTCGTGGGTCACGCAGATCATGGTCATCCCGGTCTCGGCCAGGTCGACCATCACGTCCAGCACTTCCTTGATCATTTCCGGATCGAGCGCCGAGGTCGGCTCGTCGAACAGCATGATGCGCGGCTTCATGCAGAGCGAGCGGGCGATCGCCACACGCTGCTGCTGACCGCCGGAGAGCTGTCCCGGATACTTCTTGGCCTGATCGGCGATCTTCACCCGCTCGAGATAGGTCATCGCCGTCTCTTCGGCTTCCTTCTTCGGGGTCTTGCGGACCCAGATCGGCGCCAGCGTGCAGTTCTCCAGGATCGACAGATGCGGGAACAGGTTGAAGTGCTGGAAGCACATGCCGACTTCCGAACGGATCCTGTCGATGTTCTTCAGATCCGACGACAGCAGGGTGCCATCCACTGTGATCTCGCCCTTCTGGTGTTCTTCCAGCGCGTTGATGCAGCGGATCAGCGTCGACTTGCCGGAACCGGACGGTCCGCAGACGACGATCCGTTCGCCGCGATAGACGGTCAGGTTGATGTCCCGGAGGACGTGGAAGTCGCCATACCACTTGTTCATGTTCGTGATCTGGATGGCGACCTCATCCGAGACCTTCATCTGTGACCGGTCGACTTCGCGTTCGGTAACGATATCGGACATTGATGGACCCTCTCTTAGCGGTGGCCGGTCTGAAGCTTGCGCTCCAGGTACATGGAGTAGCGGGACATGCCGAAGCAGAAGATGAAGAAGAACAGCGCGATGAAGCCGTAGAGCTCCCACACGATGCCGTTCCAGTTCTGGTCGGCGCGGATCGGGCCGAGCAGGCCGACCGGATCGAGCAGGCCGATCACGATCACCAGCGTCGTATCCTTGAACAGGCCGATGAAGGTGTTGACGATGCCCGGGATGGAGATCTTCAGCGCCTGCGGCATGATGATCAGGCGCATCGACTTCCAGTAGTCGAGCCCCAGCGCATCCGCCGCTTCGTACTGGCCGCGGGGCAAGGCCGCCAGTCCGCCGCGGATCACTTCCGCCATGTAGGCCGAGGCGAAGGCGGTGACCATGATGACCACGCGCAGGATCAGGTCGAACTCGGTACCCGGCGGCAGGAAGTAGGCCAGCAGCACCGAGGCCACGAACAGCAGCGTGATCAGCGGCACGCCGCGGATGAACTCGATGAAACCGGTGCAGACGGCCCTGATGATGAGCAGGTTGGACCGGCGGCCGAGCGCCAGGCAGATGCCGATCGGCAGCGAGGCTGCGATGCCGCTGACGCCGAGAATGAGCGACAGCAAGAAGCCGCCGATCTTGGCCGATTCCACGGGTTCCAGACCGATCGGGATGATCGCGCTCAGCGCATCGTCAAACGGCACCACGCCGAACAGGAACCACAGGACCGCGGCAAGCATGCCTATGCCGACGGATGCCAGGAACGCCAGGCCCTCATCCATGACATTGGAGAGCGGCACAGGCAGATAGCGGACGATGGCGTATCCGATGGCGAAGCCAACAAGCACGCCGACCGGCCCCCAGATCTCGCCGCCCCAGATCAGCCAGTAGGCGACCAGAGGATAGAGCGCCGAGAAGATCAGCAGCTTCCGTGGCGCGGAACTGAACAGCGCGGGCCACACCGCCAGGCCCAGCAGAATGAAGGCCAGCAGCGGACGCCAGCGCTCCTCGGCCGGGTAGAAGCCGAACACGAACTGCTGGAACCGTTCGCGGATCACGGCAAAACAGGCGCCGCTGTCGATCTCCCGGCATTCCTGAAGCGAGCCCGCGCTCCAGACCGAGTTCCAGAACCAGGGCACGATCGCCCAGAAGACATAGGCGATGAAGGCCAACGCCAGGATGGTGACGATCGAGTTTGCGATGCCCGAGAACAGGTTGAGGCGAAGCCAGCCGATGACGCCGGTTTCCCTCCCAGGCGGAGGCGAAGCCGGGATCTGCTTGTCGGCGACGAACCGGGCGGTATGTTCCTGAACCATCCTACCGCTCCTTCAGCTTCACGCGTTCGTTGTAGACGTTCATCACCGCCGAGATCAGCAGGGACACGGCAAGGTAGAAGGCCATCAGCAACAGGATGCATTCCATCTCGCGGCCGGTCTGGTTCAGCGTGATGCCGCCCAGGGTGCCGGTTGCGTCCATGTAGCCGACGGCGATCGCCAGCGACGAGTTCTTGGTCAGGTTGAGATACTGGCTGATCAGAGGCGGCACGATCACACGCAGCGCCTGGGGCAGGATGATCAGGTTCATGGTCCGGTTGGGCCGGAGACCGAGCGCGAAGGAGGCCTCCGTCTGGCCCTTGCTGACGGAGAGGATGCCCGCCCGGACAATCTCGGCGGTGAAGGCGCCGGTGTAGATCGACAGCGCCAGCCAGAGGCCGATCAGGCTGTCGCGCATGAAGACGCCGCCCTGGAAGTTGAAGCCCTTCAGCTCCGGATACTCGAGCGAGATCGGCATCCCCAGGATGAAGAAGACCAGCAGCGTCGGCACGAAGAAGATCGCCAGCTTGATCCGGAAGACCGGCAGGATCTGGCCCGTCGCCTCCTGCCGCTTCGCTGCGTAGCGGCCGAAGATCGATATCCCGACCAGAGAGAGCAGGAAGACGATGACCACGAATGTCGACCCGCCCTCGAAGACCGGGGCCGGTATGTAGAATCCGCGATTGGTGAAGAATGTCGTGTCGAACAGGAACCCTGTCAGCCCGTCATCGCCGCGGAACGCATTCGGCGCCGGCAGGCTCTCGTTGATGACCGCGACCACGATCAGGATCCAGACCAGTACGGGCACGTTGCGGAAGGCTTCGACATAGACCGTCATGATCTTGGCGACGAGCCAGTTGTTGGACAGCCGAAGCACGCCGGCGGTAACGCCGATGATGGTGGCGGTGATGCAGCCCATCAACGCAACCAGAAGCGTGTTGAGGATGCCGACGATGGCGGCGCGGCCATGAGACGACGTGGAGTCGTAGTCGATGAGACGCTGGTTGATGTCGTAGGCGGCAGTCTCGAACAGGAAGCCGAATTCGAAGGTCTTGCCCAGACGGGCCAGATTCTGGACCGCGTTGTCGATCAGCCAGGCGAACGACAGCATCAACACGAGCAGCGCAAAAATCTGGATCGTGTACGACCTGTAGCGCGTGTCGTAGATCAGCTGGCTGATGCGGAAGCCGTCAGACGGACTTTCTGCCGCTACGGACATGCGTCACCCCCTCAGCAGTAATACCTCGGATTAGAAAATCTAAACTAATAGGTCAGAAAAAAGGCGCGTCCCCGATATGGCGACGCGCCTTCTTCCCTAAGCCTTAGCGGAACGGCGGTGCGTAGAGAATGCCGCCCTTGCTCCAGAGCTGATTGAGACCACGAGAGAGGCCGATGGCGGTCGCTTCGCCAATGTGCTTCTCGAAGATCTCGCCGTAGTTGCCCCCGGCCTTGATGGCGTGGACAGCCCACAGCTTGTCGAGACCAAGCATCTCGCCGTAGTTGCCTTCGGAGCCGAGCAGACGCTTGACTTCCGGGTCGGTGGAGCTGGTGGCCATCTCCTCGACATTGGCGGCGGTGATGCCCTTCTCCTCGGCGATGATCAGCGCGTTCATCACCCAGCGGCCGATGTCACCCCAGCCGTCGTCGCCATGACGGACCAGCGGGCCCAGCGGCTCCTTGGAGATGATTTCCGGCAGGATCGCATGCTCACCCGGCTTTTCGAAGGTCGCGCGGGTGGCGGCCAGGCCGGAGGCGTCCGTGGTGTAAACGTCGCAGGCGTTGGACAGATACTTCTGCTGCGCCTCGGCGTTGGTCTCGATCGGAACCGGCTCGTAGCTCATGTTGTTGGCACGGAAGTAGTCGGCCAGGTTGAGCTCGGTGGTGGTGCCGGTCTGGATGCAGACGGTCGCGCCGTCCAGTTCCTTGGCCGACTTCACGCCCAGATCCTTGCGGACCATGAAGCCCTGACCGTCGTAGTAGTTCACACCCAGGAAGGTGAACTTCAGATCGACGTCGCGGCTCAGCGTCCAGGTCGTGTTCCGGTAGAGGATATCGACCTCGCCGGAAGCCAGCGCCGTGAAGCGGGTCTTGCCGGTCGTCGGCGTGAACTTGATGGCCTTCGGATCGCCGAACACCGCAGCCGCGGTCGCACGGCAGAACGCGACGTCGAAGCCGTCCCACTCGCCGCTCGCGTCGGTGAAAGCAAAGCCCGCCAGGCCGGTCGAGACACCGCACTGAATAAAGCCCTTGGCCTTCACGTCGGCCAGCGTGCCCGCTTCCTGTGCGGCCGCGGGTACAGCTGCCGTGGCCGCCATAGCGACCGCAGCTGCAACAATTGCGCCCTTGAGTTTCATGTTACCTAATGACTCCCTGTTTGCGTTTGACGTCCCACAACGGGGGTTGATTTCACGCCGCCGCCTGGCCCGAGGTTCCGTTGCGGAAACAGGGACAAAGCGGGTTTGCAACCCGTTGCGGGTGCGGTAACCGGGAAAAACCCTATGACTATGGTCACAACAACACAACAGTCATTTCGCAGTGCACATCAAACCATCCGGCGCCCGGCCGGCCAGTGGTCTCAGTCCCTTGAACGGATATCCTCATGAAACGCGACACCATCATTGTAAGTGCCTGCCGCGACCCGGAAGCAAATCTCGGCATCGTCAATCCACCTGTGTACCACACCTCCACGATTATTCAGGAAAGCGTGGGCGAGATGCGGCGCAAGAGCGAAGCCCGCGCCCGTGGTGAACAGGTCACGATGTACGGCCGTATCGGCCACCCTACCAGCCTGGCGCTCGAAGAGGCGATGGCCGAGCTTGAGGGCGGTTACCGTTGCTTCGCGTTCCCGTCGGGCCTGGCGGCGATCGCGGCGGCCCTGACCGCCTATGTCGGCACCGGCGACCACGTGCTGGTCAGCGACAGTGCCTACCGGCCGACCCGCAGCTACTGCGACACCATCCTGAAGCGCATGGGCATCGAGACGACCTATTACGACCCGTTGATCGGCAGCGGGATCGCCGAACTGATCCGGCCCGAAACGAAGATCGTCTATGTCGAGGCCCCTGGCTCCCAGACCTTCGAAATGCAGGATATTCCTGCCATTGCCGAGGCCGCGCATGCCGCCGGCGCCGTCGTCATGATGGACAACACCTGGGCCACGCCGCTCTATTTCCGTCCCTTCGAGAAGGGCGTGGACGTCTCCATCCACGCCGGTACTAAGTATGTCGTCGGGCACTCCGACGCGATGCTGGGCCTGGTCACGACGACCGAAGCGGCGTGGCAGCCGTTGTGCGCGACGGCGCAGGCTCTGGGCCAGTGCGTCGGCCCCGACGATGTCTATCTCGGGCTGCGCGGCCTCAGAACCCTGTCGGTCCGGCTGGAGCGCCACATGAAGAACGGGCTCGATATCGCCCGCTGGCTCGAAGACCGGCCGGAAGTCGACCGGGTCCTGCATCCGGGCCTGCCGAGTCACCCCGGGTACGAAATCTGGAAGCGGGACTTTCTCGGCGCCTCGGGACTGTTCTCGGTGGTCCTCGACGAAGCCTATGGCGATGAGGGGCTGCAGCGCATGATCGACGGCTACGAACTCTTCGGACTCGGCGCCAGCTGGGGCGGTTACGAAAGCCTTGTCATCGCCCAGAAGCCCGAACAGTTCCGCACTGCAACAAAGTGGGACGGTCCCGGTCTGCTCGTCCGCTATCACATCGGCCTGGAAGACCCCGACGATCTGAAGGCCGATCTGGCCGCCGGTTTTGACCGGTTGCGCGGCTAGGATGCGGCTTCCACTTATACTGATCTCTGCGCTGCTCGTTCTCTGCACCGGTGCGCGCGCAGCGGATGTGACGGTCTTCGCGGCCGCCAGTCTCACGGAGGTGATCGGCGATATCGCCGACGCCTTCGAGGACCGGACCGGGCTGGATGTGGAAATCTCCTTCGCCGGCAGTTCCGTTCTCGCCCGCCAGATCCGCCGGGGCGCGCCGGCCGACGTCATCGTAAGCGCCAATACCGACTGGATCGACTATCTGGAAGACGGCAACGCCATCATCGCCAGGAGCCGCAGGGTGTTCGCGGGCAATCGACTGGCCCTGGTGACGCGTGAGGACAATGCAGAGGCGGCTCCGTCCCTTGCCGCGCTTGCCGCCGATCCGGACTTCGGCCTGCTCGCCATCGGCGATCCCGATCATGTTCCGGTCGGCACCTATGCAAAGGAGGCCCTTCTGGAACTGGGTCTCTGGGAGCGGCTGTCGGAACGCGCCGTGCGCGCCGGCAACACGCGCGCGGCCATGGCCTATGTGCAGCGCGCCGCCGCGGGATACGGGATCGTCTACCGCACCGATGCGTTGGCCTTCAGCGGCATCCGCATCATCGAACTGCTGCCGGCGGAGACGCACGACCCGATCCGCTACGAGGCCGCCATCACCTTCCAGGGCAACGCGCTGAACGGCGAGAACGCTCGGCTGTTCCTCGCCGCCCTGCTGTCGCCGGAGGCCGCCGGGATCCTCGGCAAGGCCGGCTTCTCGACCTGTCCCGAGGACGGCTGCTGATCATGCACCCGCTGGAGACCGCCGCACTTCTGTTGTCGCTGAAGGTCTCCGTCGTCGCGGTCCTGTTCATTCTGCCGCCCGGCATTGCGGCGGGCTGGCTGCTGGCCCGCCGTGAGTTCCGGGGCAAGGCCCTCTTCGACGGGCTGGTCCATCTGCCGCTGGTCGTCCCGCCTGTCGTGATCGGATATGTCCTGCTCTACCTGTTCAGCCCCGCAGGACCGCTCGGCGGACCGATCCGGGATCTGACCGGCCTGACCGTCGCCTTTACCTGGCAGGGCGCCGCGCTGGCCGCGGCCATCGTCGCCTTTCCGCTGCTTGTGCGTTCGGTGCGGCTGTCGGTCGAAGCGGCGGACCCGCGGCTGGAACAGGCCGCGCGGACACTCGGCAAGGGGCCTTGGCAGGTGTTCTGGCGGATCACCCTCCCCCTCTCCGCCCCCGGTGTCCTGGCCGGGGCAGTCCTGGCGTTCGCCCGTTGCCTGAGCGAGTTCGGCGCGACGATAACCTTCGTCGCCAACCTGCCGGGCGAGACCCGAACCATCCCGATCGCGATCTACTCAGTGTTGCAGACGCCGGGCGGCGAAGCGGCCGCGACCCGTCTGTCGGTACTGGCCGTGCTGCTGGCGCTCGTCGCCCTGCTGATCTCCGAATGGCTGGCGCGCCGCATGCGTCGCCAGATCGGCCTCGCCGATGCTTGATTTCGACCTCCGCAAGAGTCTTGGCGACCTCGGCATCGACGCCGCCCTTACTGTCGAACGCGGGGTCACGGTGCTCTTCGGTCCGTCAGGGTCTGGCAAGACCTCGATCCTTCAGATGATTGCCGGGCTGGTCCGTCCGGATTCAGGTCGCATTGCGGTCAATGGCCGCCCGCTCTTCGGAGAAGGAACCGACCTGCCGCCGGAGGCGCGCGGTGTCGGCTACGTGTTTCAGGAAGGCCGCCTGTTTCCACACCTGAATGTCCGCCGGAACCTTATGTTCGGCGCCCGCAGCGGACAGCGCTTCGACGAAGTTGCCGAGATGCTCGCGCTCGATCCGCTGCTGGAGCGCCGGCCGCGGACTCTTTCCGGCGGCGAGGCTCAGCGTGTCGCCATGGGGCGGGCGCTTCTCCGGGAGCCAGCGCTGATCCTGATGGACGAGCCGATGGCCAGCCTCGACGTGGGTCACAAGGACCAGCTGCTGCCCTATCTCCGCCGCTTCTGCGCCCAAGCGGGCTTGCCCGTGCTCTATGTCACCCACTCGGTGGACGAAGCCTTCCGGCTGGGCGACCGGATCGCACTGATCGAACAGGGCCTGATCGTCGCCGAAGGCGCGCCCGAAGATATCTTCGGCGGATCGGGCGCTGCACCGCGCCGGGGCGCTTTGCTCAAGGGCCACGTCGTCGGCCATCATCCCGCAGACGGGCTGACCGAGATCGACATTGCCGGGACGCCTGTCTTCGTATCGTCCTCGGCGCTGGAAGCAGGGGCGAGCGTCCGCATCCGGCTCAACGCCGCCGACATCGCCATCGCGCTGGAGTCTCCCGAAGGTCTCTCGATCCTCAACCGCTTGCCGGCCCGGATCGACGCCATCGATATCGCCGAGACCGGGCGCGCATCGCTGTCGCTGGCTCTCCAGGACGGACAGCGCTTCGGGGCCGGCCTGACAGCGCGGTCGGCCCGAGAACTCCGACTGGCGCCCGGCAGGGAGGTGCTGGCGTTGTTCCGGACCGTCGCGGTGACGCCCGACCGGCTGGACTAGCCCTCGAAGGGATGCCGGACGACGATGGTGTCATCGCGCTCGGGGCTGGTCGAAAGCAGCGAGACCGGCGCGCCGGTCAGTTCCTCGATGGCGCGGACATACTTGACCGCCGCGGCCGGCAACTTGCTCCAAGACCGCGCGCCGTATGACGACTGATCCCAGCCCTCGAACGTTTCGTAGACCGGCACGACGCGGGACTGCTCCGACTTGTTGGCGGGGTAGTAGTTGATGCGGTGCCCGTCGATCTCGTAGGCCGTGCAGACCTTCAGTTCCTCAAAGCCGTCCAGCACGTCGAGCTTGGTCAGCGCCACGCCGTCGATGCCGCCGGTGAGGATCGCCTGGCGCACCATGACCGCGTCGAACCAGCCGCAGCGCCGGGCGCGCCCGGTATTGGTGCCGAACTCGTGGCCCCGCTCGCCCATTCGCCGGCCGATCTCGTTCTCCTGTTCGGTGGGGAACGGTCCGGCGCCCACGCGGGTGGTGTAGGCCTTCACGATGCCAAGAACGAAGTCGATGGTGCCCGGGCCCGTACCGGAACCGGTCGCCGCCTGCCCGGCGACGGTGTTGGACGACGTGACGAAGGGATAGGTGCCGTGATCGATATCCAGCATCGCGCCCTGCGCGCCCTCGAACAGGATGCGCTTGCCGGCCCGGTTGGCCTGATCCAGCACCAGCCAGACGTGATCGGCATAGGCCATGATCTCGTCGGCGACATCCTCGAGTTCCTTCAGGAGATCTGCATGGGCGATCTCGGGTTGTCCAAGGCCGCGCCGGAGGGCGTTGTGGTGTACCAGCAGCCGCTCGATCTTCTCGTCCAGCGTATCGCGGTCGTCGAGATCGGCGACGCGGATGGCGCGGCGGGCGACCTTGTCCTCATAGGCGGGGCCGATGCCGCGCCGGGTCGTGCCGATCTGTCCGCGGCCCGCGGCTTCCTCGCGAATGGCATCAAGGTCCCGGTGCAAGCTCATGATCAAGCAGGCATTTGCGGCGATCTTGAGGTTGTCCGGAGTCACTCTGACCCCTTGCTGATTGAGCCGGGCGACCTCGTCCAGAAAGGCCCGCGGATCGAGAACAACGCCGTTCCCGATGATCGAGAGCTTCCCCGGCCGGACGATGCCGGAGGGCAGCAGCGCCAGCTTGTAGGTGACGCCGTCGATGACCAGCGTATGGCCCGCATTGTGACCGCCCTGGTAGCGGACGACGACGTCAGCCTTGTCGGAAAGCCAGTCGACGATCTTGCCCTTGCCTTCGTCGCCCCACTGGGCGCCCACGACGACAACATTGGTCATGGCATGCCTGCCTTTGCTTGAGGGTTCAGACCAGCGCCGAAACGGCGCCGTTTCGAAGAATATGGCTGCAGCCGAGCGCCTGCGCCTCGTCCGCGGGGTCCGTTTCCGGATCCAGACCGCTCACCACGGCGAAGCCGTTCTCGCGCGCTGCCGCAATGTGCGCCTCGGACGTGCCGTAGGGCGCATAGGCCAGCGGCGCCTGTTCCGACGGCGTCAGGGCCCGGACGACCGCATCGAGATAGACCGTGGCGCCGACGGCGGTCTCGCCGGCATCCGTTGTGTAGCGACCGCCGCGTGCGATCTCGCCACGAACGCCGCGCGCGAAGATCGCGAAGGCGACCCCGCTCTGATACTCGAAGCCGCGATACTCGCCCGGGTCCACGGTCAGCGAGAGCGCCGGATCGGCGGCGGCGACCATATCGACCAGTTCGGCGAGCCGGTCGATCAGCTGTCCGGCCTGTCCCGAAACGCCGAGCGCCTTAAGCCGCGCCATGCCGTCCGCGGCGACGCCGACGGCATCCAGCAGCGCAAAAACGGTCGCGTCGTCGCCCACGACCGCCTTGAGCTCGCCCGCATCCTTGCCGTCCAGGGCCTCCCGCGCGGCGGCGATGGCTTCGGGATCATACCCCTGCCCCTTCAGCACCATCGGCGCCAGCGCCGGCAGGGTCAGGTCGACGGTGATGTGGTCGACGCCGGCCTTGCGGAGCCCTTCGACGACCAGCAGCAGGACTTCGGCCTCGGCGGCGACCGTGTCGCTGCCCAGCAACTCGATGCCTGCCTGGGTGAACTGACGCTCGGGCCGCAGCTGGTCGCCGCGGACGCGCAGAACCTGTCCCGAATAGCAGAGGCGCAGCGGCCTCGGCGCGGCGGCGAGCCGCGTCGCGGCCAGACGGGCGATCTGAGGCGTCATGTCCGCCCGGAGGCCCATCATCCGCTGCGAGATCGGATCCATGAGCCGGAAGATCTGGGCGGTCAGGCCCGCGCCCGGGCCGGTCAGAAGGTTCTCCTCGAACTCCAGAAGCGGCGGCTTCACGGCGCGGTAGCCACGGCCGCGGAAGGTATCCTGCAGGCAGCGGACAGCGTCGAGCTCCACCTCTGCCTGTTCGGGCAGGGCGTCGGTCAGTCCGGTGGGCAGCAGCGCCTTGTGCATCTGGTCGTTCATGGCGGGGCTTCTGGTATCCAAAGCGTCCGGCGGAGGCAATGGATATCGGCGTCCAGCGACAATTCGGGACGGCCGCCCTACATCCCCGCCGACATCCGATTCGCAGGAATTGGACGTTCCGTCATGCAAATGACACACTATCTTGGCTCGAAAGCCTTGGATTTGCTGGATTCTGCTTCATGGCCCTTGCACCGCCGAAAGACGGCGCGGACACTTCATCCATGACCTTCACGGGTGCCGATTCTTTGAAAGGGCACGTGGTCGCGCTCCTGGGCCCGACCAACACCGGGAAGACTCACCTTGCTGTCCAGACCATGTTGCGTCACTCGAGCGGAATCATCGGCTTTCCGCTTAGGCTGCTGGCGCGCGAGGTCTATGACCGCGTCGCGGCCGAGGTGGGACGCTCGAACGTGGCGCTGGTGACGGGCGAAGAGAAGATCATTCCGCCCAACCCGCACTATTTCCTCTGCACCGTCGAGGCGATGCCGGTCGGGCGCAGCTACGATTTCGTCGCCGTCGACGAGATACAGCTCGCGGCGGATCCCGAGCGCGGACATGTCTTCACCGATCGGCTGTTGAACGCCCGCGGTACGGAGACGACGATGTTCCTCGGCTCCGAGACGGCGCGCCCGCTGATTCAGCGGATGCTGCCCGACGCGATGATGACCGGACGCGCCCGGCTGTCGACGCTCTCCTATGCCGGCAAGACCAAGCTCTCGCGCCTGCCCCGGCGCAGCGCGGTCGTCGCCTTTTCGGCCACCGACGTCTACGCCATCGCCGAGCTGATGCGCCGCCAGCGCGGCGGTGCGGCGGTGGTTCTCGGTGCGCTGAGCCCCCGCACCCGCAACGCCCAGGTCGAGATGTACCAGGCGGGCGAGGTCGATTTCCTGGTGGCGACCGACGCCATCGGCATGGGCCTCAACATGGACATCGATCATGTCGCCTTCGCCGCCGACCGCAAGTTCGACGGCCACCGCCGCCGGTCGTTGACGCCCGCGGAAATGGGCCAGATCGCCGGGCGCGCCGGCCGCTTCATGCGCGACGGCAATTTCGGCGTCACGGCGGATGTCGAGGATCTCGACGAGGAACTGGTCTCGGCCATCGAGAACCACCGCTTCGAGGATCTGAAGCAGTTCCGATGGCGCTCGGCGCGGCTGAACTACGACAATCCGCGCGCCCTGCTTCGCTCACTGGAATCGCCGCCGCCCTTTCCCTGGCTCGCGCCGCCGAGGCAGCCCGAGGACCTGATGAGTCTCAAGGCGCTGTTGAAGGACGAGAAGGTCCAGGCGCTGGCCGAAGCCAACCGTGAGCACCTGATCCTGCTCTGGGACGTCTGCCAGATCCCGGACTTCAGAAAGACCATGCACGACAGCCATGTGCGGCTGCTCGGCCATATCTTCGATCATCTGACCGGCAACGGCGTCATCGGCCGCGACTGGATGGCGCGCCAGCTCGACCATCTCGACCGCGTCGATGGCGATCTGGATACGCTGCAATCCCGCCTCGCCCATGTCCGGACCTGGACCTACATCTCCCACCGTGCCGCCTGGCTCGACGATCCCGCCGAGTGGCAGGGCCGCGCCCGGGCCATCGAGGACCGCCTCTCCGACGCACTGCACGCCACCCTGACGCAACGCTTCGTCGACCGCCGCACCGCCGCGCTGGTCAAGAAACTGCGGGACGCCGACGAGGTCGACGCTGCGATCGACGCCGAAGGCAACGTCACGGTCGAGAGCCAGTTCGTCGGATGCCTTAACGGCCTGCGTTTCGTCGCCGACCGGTCTGCGCTGGACAACAAGGCCATGAAGACGGCGGTCCGTCAGGTACTGGCGGGCGCGCTGTCTGTCCGCGCGAAGAAGATCGCCCAGGCCGGCGACGACGAGTTCGCGCTCAACGATGACGCCACGATTTCATGGCACTCCGAGACCATTGCCCGGCTGATCCGCGGACAACACGTGCTGGCCCCGGAAATCACCCTGATCTCTGGCAATCAGCTGGGCCGCCGGGAAGCCGACCGGCTGAAGCAGCGGCTCGAGGCCTGGCTGAAGAAGCGCATCGGATCGCTGTTGCGCCCGTTGGTCGGACTGGAAGACGCGCCGTTCAGTCCCCAGGCGCGGGGCGTGGCCTACCAGCTTGTCGAGAACCTGGGGATCCTGCCGCGGGACCGGGTCGCCGATCATCTCCGGCAGTTCGACGCCAAGGACTACGGCCGCTTCAAGTATCGCGGCGTGCAACTCGGCCACAGCACGATCTACTGCCCGGCGCTGCTGAAACCGGAATCGACCCGCTGGCGGCAGATTCTTCACGACTGTGGCAAGGACGACTGCGAACCCCTTGATCTGGCAGGTCTGGTCTCGATCGACATTGATAAGGATGCCGACCACGGCCGGCTGCTCCGCGCCGGGTACCGCAGCTTCGGCAAGGTCGCCGTCCGGGTGGACATGCTGGAGCGGATCTCCGCCCTCGCCCACCGCAGCGCGAAAAAGGGCGAGGCCGAAGCCGATCATGAAATGCTGTCGCTGCTCGGCGGCGGCGTCGAGCAGCTGGTGCCCGTGCTCACGGGCCTCGGCTTCGTCACCGAACGCCAGGGCGAGGATTCGCCCCTGAAATACCGCGCCCGCGGCCGCCGCGCGAAGCCCAAGAACCAGCGGCGCCGCAAACCCTCCGATCCGGTCAAGAACAAGAGGCCGACCCGGATCGACCCGCACTCACCCTTCGCAGCACTCATGGAACTGAGGTCCAAATGACAGCTAGCGCGATCCGCCTCGATCTCTGGCTCTGGTACGCCCGTTTCTACAAGAGCCGTTCACTGGCCGCCAAGGCCGTCCGGGACAGCCGGTTCAGGATCAACCGCAGGATCGTCAGCAAGCCAAGTCAGCAGGTGAAACCAGGCGATATTCTCACCTTCCCGCGCGCCAACGAGGTCTGCATCGTCGAAGTGGTGCAGACCGGGGAACGGCGCGGTCCGGCCGCCGAGGCGCGGGCGCTGTACAAGGATCTGGAAACGGCCGCCGCCAGCGGCTGAGTCCCTCCGAAGGGAGACTCTCGCGCCCGGCGGGAACCTTGCGGTCACGTGGCGCGTTGCGTATGCCCGGGAGGCCGTCTGCCGCCCGGGCGGCGAACGGCGATGGCATCAGGACCATCGCGACGGGTCCGGGGAGGACACCGATGACTGCAGACACCCTCGCACCGGGGCCGGGTTCATGACCGACCCGACCGCAATCACGATCGACACCTATCGCCGCCACGTGGCCGCCTTCAACCGCGACCGCGACCGCAGCCTCTTTGAACGCAGCTGGCTCGACCGGTTCCTGGCCGCGATGCCCGAAGGCCGCCGGGTGCTCGACATCGGCTGCGGCATGGGCGAACCGATCGCCCGCTATCTGATCGACAAGGAATGTCAGGTGACGGGTGTCGACACCTCGCCCGGCATGCTGGATCTCTGCCGTTCGCGCTATCCGGAACATGAGTGGATCGAGGCCGACATGCGCACCCTCGATCTGGGACGGAGCTTCGACGGGCTGATCGCCTTCGACAGCTTCTTCTTCCTGACCTGGGCTGAGCAGCCGGAGATGTTCCCCGTTTTCGCCGCACATGCGGCGCCCGGCGCGCCGCTGCTGTTCACCAGCGGCCCGGAATACGGCGAGGCGTTCAGCATCTTCGAGGGCGAACCGGTGCATCATGCCAGCCTGGCCCCCGAGACCTATCGGGAATTGCTCGACGGCAACGGCTTCGACGTGATCGACTTCGTGCCCGAGGATCCGGACTGCAACGGCCACAGTGTGTGGCTGGCCAAACGCCGTTATGATCCGGCCTCCTGATCGCCCACCGGATTCGCCGAGGCCCGCCCATGCGCATCGCCACCTGGAACGTCAATTCGATCAAGGTCCGGCTGCCGCACGTCACCGAATACCTGAAGACGGCGGCGCCCGACGTCGTCTGCCTCCAGGAAATCAAGTGCATCGACGAGAACTTCCCGGCGCTGGAGATCGAGGATCTCGGCTACAACGTCGCCGTCCACGGGCAGAAGACCTACAACGGCGTCGCTCTGCTCTCCAAGCTGCCGCTGGATGATGTGTCCACCGGACTGCCCGGTGACGATGGCGACGAGCAAGCGCGTTATATCGAGGCGACGGTCGGCGGGGTCCGGGTCTGCGGTCTCTACCTGCCCAACGGCAATCCCGTGCCTGGCGAGAAGTTCGACTACAAGCTCGGCTGGATGGACCGGCTGATCGCGCGGGCGAAGGAACTGCTGGCCGAGGAACAGCCCTTCGTCATGGCCGGCGACTACAATGTCTGCCCGACCGACGGCGACGTCTGGGATCCGAAGGGGTTCGCCGGGGATGCGCTTTGCCAGCCGGAAAGCCGCAACCGCTTCCGGCAGCTGATCAATCTCGGCCTCACGGACGCGGTGCATCTGCACAACCCGCAGGACCACTTCTACACCTACTGGGACTACACCGCCGGCGCATGGCAGAAGGACCACGGGCTCAGGATCGACCACCTGCTGCTCTCGCCTCAGGCCGTCGACCGGCTGGAGGCGGCCGGTGTCGACCGCGGTCCGCGTGGCGAGGAGAAGCCGTCGGACCACACGCCGGCCTGGGTCGAGCTGTCGGAGTAGTAGGCCAATGGGTGCACTGACCGGCGGCTGCCTCTGCGGCGCACTCCGTTACCGCATCGAGGCCGACGCCACGCTGGACGATCCGGATGCGTTCCGGCCGAGCGAGCATCTCTGGACGGAGAAAGCCGTCCGGTGGGGGCTGATCGACGATGGACTGCCGCGCCATCCGCGGGAGCGCGGCTCGGGTGCCGGCTGAGAGAAATGGACCCCACCGAATTCATTCTGCCCATCGGCGGCATCCTGCTGATTGTCGTTCTGGTCTGGGTCACAGGCGGCAGCCGCGGCAAGCCGGTCGACCGGGATGCGGTTTCAGCGGCCCTTGCGGCGGACGGACACGAAGCCGCGGCGATCGAGATATCGAGAGACGGCCGCGCCGCCGTCGCCTGGATCGACGGCATGGACCGCATGGCCGTCGTCCGCGCGATGGGTGACGATACCGGCGTCACCCTGCTCTCGTCGGGTGACATCCGGCAGTTGAAGCTGGACGGCGGGGACAACGAACTGCATATCCGGTTCCGCTCCTTCGGCCAGCCGCCACTCACGCTGCGGTTCACCGACGAGACGGCGCTGGAAAAGTGGCGCAAGGCGCTGATGCTGTACGCGGAACTGGAAGGCTGAACGGATGGAACTGCCCGATCCAGTGAAACTGGCGATCCCGGCCTTCATCGTTCTGATGATCGTCGAGATCCTGACCTTCCGGCTGGGGCTGGCGAAGGGCAGATATGAACTGCGCGACACGGCTTCCAGCCTGGTCATGGGACTTGGCAACCTGGCCTTCGGCATCCCCTTCGGGATCCTGATCTTCGCAATGACGGTCTGGGTGCACCAGTTCGCCGTCTTCGACATCGGCTACCAGTGGTGGGCCTTCGCGCTGATCTTCGTCGCCGAGGATTTCGTCTACTACTGGTTCCACCGGCTGAGCCACGAGCACCGGATCTGGTGGGCGGCGCATGTGAACCACCACTCCAGCCGCCACTACAATCTCTCCACGGCGCTGCGTCAGACCTGGACCGGCAACATCGCCGGCACCTTCGTGCTCTGGCTGCCGCTGGCGCTGATCGGCTTCCCGCCGCTGCTGATCGTCTTCCAGAAGGGGATCAGCCTCGTCTACCAGTTCTGGATCCACACCGAGGCCGTCGGGCGGCTGCCGCGGCCAATCGAGTGGTTCTTCAACACGCCCTCGCACCACCGGGTGCACCACGCGACGAACCCCCGCTATCTGGACCGGAACTATGCGGGGATCCTGATCATCTGGGACCGGATGTTCGGCACCTTCGTGCCCGAGGATGACGCCGAACCCTGCCGCTACGGGATCGTGAAGCAGATCGGCAGCTTCAACCCGATCCGCATCGCATTTCACGAATGGGTCGACATGATCCGGGACGCCCGCCGGGCCGGTTCGTTCCGGTCCGCCATGGGTTACATCTTCGGCCCACCGGGCTGGAGCCATGACGGCAGCCGCGAAACATCGGCCCAGATCCGCGCGAAGGCCGCCGCCGACCCGTCCGTCTGATCGACGGCGTCAGATATCCCCGTAATCGCCACCACGGCCCTTGCCCGCGGCGAAGCGGGCGGCGCCGGCGATGCCTTCCTCCGCCACCATTGCGGAACTGATTGTCCACTCGCTGTGCAGCGCTGCCCGCATGGGCAGGCCATGCTGCGCCTTCAGCGACCGGCGGTCGGCGTTCATGCATTTCTGCGGAAAACGGGAGATCTGGCGCGCGAGTTCCTCGGCCTTCGCCCTCGCCTCACCTTCAGGGACCACATACTCGCAGAGGCCGATCTGCAGACACTCCTCGGCATCGACGCGCCGGCCGGTCAGGATCAGGTCCATCGCCCGTCCCTCGCCGACCAGGCGCGGCAGGCGCACTGTGCCGCCGTCGATCAGCGGCACACCCCATCTGCGGCAATAGACGCCCATGAAGGCGGTTTCGGCCATCACCCGCATGTCCGCCCACATGGCGAGTTCCATGCCGCCGGCGACCGCCGGCCCTTCCACCGCCGCGATGACGGGCTTCGAGAGCTCAAGCCGGCTCGGGCCCATCGGGCCGATGATGTGGCCCCGTTCATCCGGTGCGAGAGCGAGATCGCTCATGCGGCCGTCCGTGCCGTCCGGATCGCGCTGCGCCGCATTCTTCAGGTCCCAGCCAGCGCAGAAGGCACCACCATCGCCCCAGAACACCGCAACGGATGCGCTGTCGTCCGCTTCGAATGTCAGGAACGCATCGTACAGGGCCTGCGCGTGTTCCGGGTCCATCGCATTCCGCGCCTGCGGTCTGGAATGGATGATGGTCCAGACACCCCCATCCTTCTCGGTCCGTATGGGCATCAATTTCCTCCCGTTGTCGGCAAACGATTTGCATAGCGGACAGTCGGGCGCTAATTCCGTGCCTCCGCAACTGTAATCCCGCTGAATCACGGTAATTTCCCGTAAAATGACACAGCTTTCCCATCTCGACCGCCTCGAATCCGAGAGCATCCACATCATCCGCGAGGTCGCGGCCGAGTTCCGCAATCCGGTGATGCTCTATTCCATCGGCAAGGATTCGGCGGTGATGCTGCACCTGACGATGAAGGCCTTCGCGCCCGGCAAGCCGCCCTTCCCTCTCCTGCACGTCGATACAACCTGGAAGTTCCGCGAGATGATCGAGTTCCGGGACCGGCTGGCCGGGCAGCTGGGCTTCGATCTGATCGTCCACATCAATCAGGACGGTGTGGAACGCGGCATCGGACCGTTCACGCACGGGTCCAAGCTGCACACCGACGTGATGAAGACCGAAGCGCTCAAGCAGGCGCTGGACAAGTACAGGTTCGACGCGGCCTTCGGCGGCGCCCGCCGGGACGAGGAGAAATCCCGCGCCAAGGAGCGTGTCTTCTCCTTCCGCTCGAAGGCCCACCGCTGGGACCCGAAGGCGCAGCGGCCGGAACTCTGGAACCTTTACAACACGCGTGTCGCACCCGGCGAGAGCGTCCGCGTTTTCCCGCTCTCCAACTGGACCGAGCTCGACATCTGGCAATACATCCATCGGGAAGGCATCCCGCTGGTACCGCTCTATTTCGCCGCCGAACGCCCGATCGTGGAGCGCGATGGCGTGCTGAATATGGTCGACGACGACCGGATGCCGCTGCATGACGGCGAGGTTCCCGCGCAGCGGCTGGTCCGCTTCCGCACTCTGGGCTGCTATCCGCTGACTGGCGCCGTTGAATCCAGTGCTGCAACAGTGCCGGATATCATTCTGGAATTGCTGCAATCCCGCGCTTCGGAGCGGCAGGGCCGCGTGATCGACCAGGACCAGATCGGGTCCATGGAGAAGAAGAAGCAGGAGGGCTATTTCTGATGGCCGACACCACGCCGCCGATCGATATCGACGCCTTCCTGGCCGCCCAGGACGCCAAGGACCAGCTCCGCTTCATCACCTGCGGCTCGGTGGACGACGGCAAATCCACCCTGCTCGGCCGCCTGCTCTACGATTCCAAGACCGTCTTCGAGGACCAGCTGGCCGCTACCGAGAGCGAGAGCCGGAAATACGGCACCCAGGGCGAGAAGGTGGATCTGGCGCTGCTGGTCGACGGCCTGCAGGCCGAGCGCGAACAGGGCATCACCATCGACGTCGCCTACCGCTACTTCGAGACCGACCGCCGCAAGTTCATCGCCGCCGATACGCCGGGCCACGAGCAGTACACCCGGAACATGGCGACCGGCGCCTCGACGGCAGACCTCGCCATCATCCTGATCGACGCCCGCAAGGGTGTCCTGGTCCAGACCAGGCGGCACAGCTACATCGTCTCGCTGCTGGGAATCCGGCACGTGGTGTTGGCCGTGAACAAGATGGATCTGGTCGACTACGACCAGGCCACCTTCCACGCCATTGTCGCCGAATACCGGCAATTTGCTGCCCGGCTCGGCATCGAGGACGTGCATGCCATCCCGCTTTCGGCGCTGGACGGCGACAACGTCTTCGAAAAGCAGGGCAAGACGCCATGGTACGAGGGGCCGACGCTGATGCGTCTGCTGGAAGAGATCGAGATCCGTCACGAGGAGGCCGATGCGCCCTTCCGCCTGCCGGTCCAGTGGGTCAACCGCCCCAATCTCGACTTCCGCGGCTTTGCGGGCCTGATCCCCTCGGGAAGGGTGAAGGTCGGCGATACGGTCGCGGCGGCGCTGACCGGCCGGACCTCGACGGTCGCCAGAATCGTCGGGCCGTCGTCGGAGCTGCAGGAAGCGGTGGCCGGGCAATCCGTGACCGTGACCCTCGCCGACGAGATCGACATCAGCCGTGGCGACGTGCTCACCCTGCCCGCCGAAGCGCCTCAGGTCGCCGACCAGTTCGCCGCCCACATCATCTGGATGGATCAGGACCGGATGCTGCCGGAGCGTACCTACGTGATCCGTTTCGCCACCGCGCAGGCCACGGCCCAGGTCACCGACCTGACCCACAAGGTCGATGTGAACACGCTCGATCATCATGCGGGCAAGAGCCTTGAACTGAATGAGGTCGGCTACTGCAAGCTGGCCCTCGACCGCGCCGTCGCCTTCGACCCCTACCGGGAGAACCGCGCGACCGGGTCGTTCGTGCTCATCGACCGATTCTCCAATGCCACCGTCGGCGCCGGCGTCATCAGCCACGGCCTGCGCCGCGCCAGCAACATCGAATGGCACAACATGTCCATCGACAAGCAGGCGCGCGCCACGGCCAACAACCAGAAGCCCCGCGTCCTCTGGTTCACCGGACTCTCGGGTTCGGGCAAGTCGACAGTCGCCGACCGGCTGGAGCAGAAGCTGCATGCGCTCGGCCGCCGCACCTATCTGCTGGATGGCGACAATGTCCGCCACGGTCTGAACAAGGACCTCGGCTTCACCGACGCCGACCGTGTGGAGAATATCCGCCGTGTCGCCGAGGTGGCGCGTCTGATGGTCGACGCCGGCCTGATCGTGCTGACATCGTTCATCTCGCCCTTCCGCTCGGAGCGGCAGATGGCGCGCGACCTGGTCGAAGACACCGAATTCGTGGAGATCTTCGTCGATACGCCGCTGGAGATCTGCGAGCAGCGCGACCCGAAGGGCCTCTACAAGAAGGCGCGCGCCGGGCAGCTGAAGAACTTCACCGGCATCGACAGCGCCTACGAAGCGCCGGAAAGCGCGGAGATCGTGCTCAAGGCCGGCGAAGCCAGCCCGGACGAACTGGCCGACCAGATCATCGCCTGGCTGGACGCCAACGCCTGATCCGAGCCTAACTGATGTCGACGATCTCGCCGGTGACCAGGCCGTCGCAGTTGCGGATTTCTGGGCGGCAGTGGTGGCGGAGTGCGTTCTCGGCCTGACCGTCGAGCAAGCCAAGCCGTTCGAGGACTGACCACACGGCGGCAGTCGACGCGCGCGGCGTCCCGTCCTCGGCCTTGAGTGCGATCCCGAGCCGCCTTTCGGGCAGATAGAGCATGTAGAACCCCTCTGCCCCGGTCTTGCTCATGACGCGGCCGCTGTAGACCCGGATGAGATCGGTGTCGAAGCGATCGGTGCCGCCGACCATCTCGGGCGCGGCGACCATGGCATTCAGCAGCCGGCGGCAGGCATCGGCCCTGGCATGGCCCAGCCGTTCCGGCGACGCTTCGGCAAAACGCGCCGCGGCGACCGCCAGGGAGCGGATCGGAAGGGCGGGATTGGGCGCCGAACAGCCGTCGATCCCCACCGGCGCATCGTCGAGGCTCTCGCCGGACAGGGCCTCCACTGCCTCGAAGACGCGCTTCTGGACGTTATGGGCGCGGCTGGCATACCCCGCCGGCGCTTCGCCGAGATGCAGCGCCGTCGCCAGCATCCCGGTGTGTTTGCCCGAGCAGTTGTTGTGGACCCGGCCAGGCTCTTGCCGGGCAAGCACCATCTCACGGTAGTCGACATCCCGCCTGGGCCATTGCGGACCGCAAGCCAGTGCCTCCGGATCCAGTCCGATGCGGTCGAGCCAGGCCGTGACCGTGTCGGTATGGAATCCCTCGCCCTCATGGCTGGCGCAGGCCAGCGCCAGTTCGGCGGGGCTGCAGACAAAGTGGTCGGCTGCGCCGCTCTCGATCAGCGGCAATGCCTGGATGGCCTTCAGCGAGGAACGCGGAAAGACGACCCGGTCGGGGTCGCCGAAGACATGCGTCGCATCCCCGTTCGGTCCGGCGACGACCGCGTGGACGCTGTGCACACTCTCGACCGCCCCGCCCCGCGTGGCTGCGATCCGGATTGGGCCGTTGCTTGTCATTCTTTTTCTCCCGGTCCATAGCAGGGGCAAGAGACTATGGAGCATGAATCGGTGCGCGGCTATTTCGGGATCGGCGTCTGGCGTTTTTCCAAACCGATGAATGCAGGCAACCTGTTCCGCACAGCGCACGCTTTCGGTGCCAGTTTCGTCTTCACGATCGAGGCCGATTACAAGGTCTGGAAGGCCAGGTCCGACACGTCAGCCGCGCCCCGGAACATCCCCTGGTATGCTTACGAAAGCCCTGAGGATTTCCGGCTGCCGCACGAGTGCAAGCTGGTGGGCGTCGAACTGACCGACGAGGCGGTCGACCTGCCGCGCTTTCACCACCCGCTCGCGGCCGCCTATGTGCTGGGGCCCGAGCGGGGCTCCCTGACCGGAGAGATGCTGGCGCGCTGCGACCACGTCGTGCGCATCCCGACGAGCTTCTGCATCAACGTCGCGACCGCCGGCGCCATCGTCATGTACGACCGCGTCATGGCCCACGGGCAGTTCGGACAGCGCCCGCTGACCAACGCCACGCGTCCGGGCGACCTGCCCGACCATGTCCACGGCCGACCGAAGTCCCGAAGCAAGCCGGCCTAGATCCGGGTGCCGAAGTCGGCGGCGCTCATCGGCAGGCCGTAGAAAAAGCCCTGCGCAAGGTCGCAGCCCTCGCCATCCAGGAACGCCCGCTGGCCTTCGGTTTCCACACCCTCGGCGACGACCGTCATCCCGAGTTCGTGGGCCAGGCGCACCACCGAGGCGACAATCACCCGTGCCTCGCGCACGTCGGGCAGGTCGCGGACAAAGGAGCGGTCGATCTTGATGGTCCGGAACGGCAGCTTGTGGACATAGGCGAGTGAGGAGAACCCGGTCCCGAAATCGTCGATCGAGAGGTGGAACCCGGCCCGGTGGAGGGCCTCGATCTGATCGACTGCCTTGTCCAGCGCCACCGGCGAGGTTTCGGTGATCTCCAGATGCAGGGCCTCCCGCTCCAGGCCGCTCTCGGCCAGCAGGAACTCGCAGGCGCCGGTGAAATCGTCGGAGAGCAGCTGGGCCGGCGACAGGTTGACGGCGACGAACAGCTCCTCGCGCCCCCGGTCGCGCCAGTCAGACAAGGCGGTCAGCGCCTGTTCGACCATCCAGACGCCAGGGGCATCAAGTGAGCCGTCGCGTTCACTGAGCGGAATGAAGGTGTCGGGGCCGACAGCGCCATGAACCGGATGCCGCCAGCGCATCAGCGCCTCGGCGCCCGCCAGCCGACCGGCCCCCAGCTCGCAGATCGGCTGAAATGCCGGACTCAGTTCCTGGCGCTCCAGCGCCATGCGGAAATCTTCGGTCAGCCGTTCGTTCATCGGTCCCGCCCCATGTGCACGCATGATACACGGTCGGGGTGACGGAAGCACGGAAGGGCAAAGGATGAAGATCGCCATCGTCGGAGCCGGCGCAATGGGCTCTGTCTACGCCGCGCTTCTGGCCGATGCCGGCAACGAGGTCTGGGCCATCGATATCTGGAAGGAACACATCAATGCCATCGCGTCCACCGGACTCCGGGTCGAGGGCGCGAGCGGCGACCGGACGGTGACCGGCATTCATGCTGCCACCAGCCTGTCCGATGCGGGCGCCTGCGATCTCTACATCATCGCCACAAAGGCCGACGGCGTCGGGCCGGCCGCCCGGGACGTTGCGGCTTCGATGCGGGACGATTCCCTTGTGCTGACCATTCAGAACGGGCTGGGTGCGGGCGAACGGATCGCGGAGCACATGGACACCGCCAACGTGCTGCTCGGGGTTGCGGCAGGCTTCGGCGCCTCGATGCGCGGCCCCGGTCACGCGCACCACAACTCGATGAGCCTGATCCGGATCGGCGAGATCAATGGCGGCCTGACCGAACGCGTCGAAAGGATTGCGCAGGTCTGGCGGGATGCCGGATTCAACGTGAAGGCCTATGACGACATCGAGCAGCTGGTCTGGGAGAAGTTCATCTGCAACGCGACCTACAGCGCGCCCTGCACCGTGTTCGGCTGCACCATCGGCGAGATCCTGGACACCCGCGACCGCTGGGAAATCGCGAAGGGCTGCGCGCTGGAAATCCATGCGCTGGGTGTCGCACGGGGCGTGCGCTTCGGCTTCGACGATCCGGTCGCCTATGTCACCGAATTCGGCCGGAACATGCCGAACGCCAGGCCGTCCATGCTGCTGGACCACATGGCGGGAAGGCGCTCGGAGATCGGCGCCATCAATGGAATGGCCGAGGTGCTGGGTGCAGAACTGGGGATCGCCACGCCCTACAACCAGACACTCTCGGCCATCATCCGCGACCGCGAGAGCCGCTTCGGCTGACGCCGGTCAGTGCGACAGCAGGACCGGCACGGTCATCTGCTGCAGGATCGACCGCGTGACGCCGCCGAACAGCGTCTGCTGGATCCGGGAATGCGCGAAGGCGCCCATGACCAGAAGATCGGCTCCGATATCGGCGCAGCGCGACAGGATGAAGTTCGCCGGATCAATATCGCGGGCATTCTCGACATCCAGTTCCACCTTGAGGCCGTGCCGGGCCAGATGCGTGGAGATGTCTGCGCCCGGCATCTCGCCATGCGCGCCGCGGCGCTTGTCGGGGTTGACCACCATGACATGCACCTTGTCGGCCTTCTCGATCAACGGCATCGCGTCGCCGAGCGCCCGGGCGGCCTCACGGCTGCCGTCCCAGCCGACCACGACGTTCTTCGCGAAGGTCTGCCGGGTCCCCGTATAGGGCATGACAAGCACCGGCCGTCCGGCCGCCAGAATGGCCTCCTCGACAACTTCATGCCCGCCGGCCCGCGTCGTGTCGGGGCGCGACTGCCCCATGATCAGCAGGTCCGAGTGCCGGGCGTGCTGACCGATGACATCGGCGACCGCGGCCGCGCTGCCCGAATCGCGGCGGTAGTCGACCGCGATCGAGGAACGCGAGAGCGCCTCCTCGTAGATCTTGTGGACGGCGGCCTCCGCTTCGCGTTCGCGCGCCTCGATGGACTCCATGAGGTCCGGCGGCAGGCCGACCATCGTGAAGGCCGGCACCTGGCTCGCCGGCACCGACACATACAGGCCTGCGAGATGGGCGTCGTTGGCCTCGGCCAGCGCGACGGCTGCCGCGATGTCGGTCTTCATGTCGGTGTCGGGGTCGAGATGCAGAAGAATGTCCTTGATCGCCATGGCGAACCTCCGTTCGTGTGATGGGTTCAGTATGGCGGTGCGCCGAGGCCGGCTTTTGATCCGGGTCAAATTCTGCAAGTTTTCGCGGCGCCGCCCATCCCGCGCCTTGCCGCTCTAAAAGGGGACGCCGTTTCGGGTCCGGTCAGTTTGTCGCGCTGTCTCTCAACGTTTGGATGCGCGCCCGGCTGGCGTTAGTCTTTGCCCCTGCAACAATGGGGTGGAGCGCCGGACCTTGCGCATGCAGACCGAGACCAGGACCGTCAGCCGCTGCCAGATCTGCGCAGTGCGTCACAAGTCCGTCTGCGGGGCCCTCGACGAGCGCGAGCTCGCCGCCCTGAACGCGATCGCTCATCAGAAACTCCTGGCGCGTGGCGAGCCGATCATGAATGCCGACGACCATGTCGACTACTTCGCCAACATCGTGCACGGGGCGGTCAAGCTCACCAAGCTGCTCAGCGACGGCCGGCAGCAGATCGTCGGCCTGCAGTTCGCGCCGGATTTCCTGGGCCGCGCCTACAAGGACCGCAGCCCCTACTTCGCCGAGGCGGCGACCGATCTGGAGCTTTGCATCTTTCCCCGGGCGGGCTTCGAACGGTTGCTGAAGGAGTATCCGGGACTGGAGATGCGGCTGTTTCAGGACACGCTGAACGAGCTGGACGCCGCCCGTGACTGGATGCTGCTGCTGGGACGCAAGACCGCCGCGGAGAAGGTCGCGTCTTTCATCGAGTTGATCGCCCGGCGGACACCCATGATCGGCTGTGCACATTCGGACGACATGAAGGAAGTCCGCTTCGAGCTGCCGCTCAGCCGGACGGAAATCGCCGACTATCTCGGGCTGACCATCGAGACGGTCAGCCGGCAGATCGGCAAGCTGAAATCCTCGGGAATCATCCGCCTGCACGCGACCCGCGAGATGTCTGTGCTCGACATGGAGGCCTTGCGGGACGCGGGCAGCGTCGACAGCTGATCAGTCGACTTCGGCGTCGGTGAACAACCTTGACGCGACAAATTCCTCCCAGGCCAGGTGGCGTCGCATGGTATGGAAGTAGAGACGCATCAGATAGCCGAGCGCATCCGGGTTCCGGATGACACCGACTTCCGCTGCATGGTCCAGAATGTCGGCCAGTTCGAATCCGAGCGGCTCGTTCTCGGCATGATCGGTGGCCAGCTGCTCGACCGCCGCGATCAGATAGGGCGGCGCGTCCGGCCAGCGCGCGAGGTATCCGCGCAGTTCCGATTCTTCCTGCCGGCAATGCGCCGGGATCCCGGCCTTCAGCGCCGCGGAGATCAGCCGCAACTGCTGCGGCCGGGGCGGCGTCGGCAGACCGTCGGCAATCTCTTCCAGTTCGTCGCAGAGCTCGTTGATCATCCGGTGTTCGGCGGCGAACGTCGTGGAGCGTTCGGCCTCGAGCCGCAGGTGCTCGCTGATCGCGAGACCGAGCGGCGAATGGGTCAAAGCCTTTTTCATGTGCGAACCGTCTCCGTTGGCGCGGCCCGGCCGGGGGACCTGTGGCGCGCGAAGCCCTTCAAAACGTCTCACATACGGCGATTGCCGATTTGACCCAGATCAAGACCGGCTCGCGCTGTCCGTCCTATTTGCTGCACCGCCGCAAGTAAGTTGAACGCGGAGAAGAAGGGGGACTCCCATGTCCAATGTTATAGTCATGGTTCTCATGGCCCTGGGGGCGGTCGCCGGCCTGTTCGGCGCAGCCCGCGGCCATGACGAACTGTTCCAGGCCCACGCCTGGGTTTTCACCATTGCCTGTCTGATCGGCCTGTGGGCCATGCTTCGCCGCTTCGGCGAGGCCCCGAAGGAAGATCCGGCCGGTTATGCCGACGGCGTTGTCCGCTTTGGCGCGATCGCGACCGTGTTCTGGGGTCTGGCGGGCTTCCTCGTCGGCCTGGTGATTGCGCTGCAGCTGGCCTTTCCGGCTCTCAACCTGGGACTGGAATACACCACCTTCGGACGTCTGCGGCCGCTGCACACCTCCGCGGTGATCTTCGCTTTCGGCGGCAACGCACTTCTGTGCACCAGTTTCTACGTCGTGCAGCGCACCTGCCGCACGCGTCTGGCGCTCGGCGGCCTGCACTGGTTCGTCTTCTGGGGCTATCAGCTATTCATCGTGCTGGCGGCTACCGGCTACCTGCTGGGCGTTACCCAGTCCAAGGAATATGCCGAGCCCGAGTGGTACGTCGATATCTGGCTGACCATTGTCTGGGTAGCGTATCTCGCGATCTTCCTGGGCACGCTGTTCAAGCGCAAGGAACCCCACATCTACGTCGCGAACTGGTTCTATCTCGCCTTCATCGTGACCATCGCCATGCTTCATCTGGTCAACAACATGGCGGTGCCTGTCTCGTTCCTGGGCTCCAAGAGCTACGTCGCCTTCTCCGGCGTGCAGGATGCCCTGACCCAGTGGTGGTACGGCCACAATGCTGTGGGCTTCTTCCTGACCGCGGGCTTCCTGGGCATGATGTACTACTTCGTGCCGAAGCAGATCGAACGGCCGGTCTACAGCTACCGCCTGTCGATCGTGCACTTCTGGGGCCTGATCTTCCTCTACATCTGGGCGGGCCCGCATCACCTGCACTACACCGCCCTGCCCGACTGGGCGCAGACCCTCGGCATGGTGTTCTCGATCATGCTGTGGATGCCCAGCTGGGGCGGTATGATCAACGGTCTGATGACGCTCTCGGGCGCCTGGGACAAGCTGCGGACCGATCCGATCATCCGCATGATGGTCATCGCCATCGCCTTCTACGGCATGTCGACCTTCGAGGGTCCGATGATGTCGATCAAGACGGTGAACGGGCTCAGCCACTACACCGACTGGACCATCGGGCACGTGCATTCCGGCGCGCTCGGCTGGGTGGGCATGATCAGCTTCGGCGCGATCTACTACCTGGTGCCGCGGCTCTGGAACAAGGAAGGGCTGTACAGCCTCAGACTGGTCAGCTGGCACGTCTGGCTCGCCACCATCGGCATCGTGATCTACGCGGCCGTGATGTGGGTCAGCGGCATCATGCAGGGCCTGATGTGGCGCGAATACGATGCGAACGGCTTCCTGGTCTACAGCTTCGCCGAGACCGTCGCGGCCATGCATCCCTTCTACGTCATCCGTGCGCTTGGCGGGGCGCTCTACATCGCCGGCGCGGTCCTGATGGCCTTCAACATCTGGAAGACCATCACCGCGGTACCGGCGAAGGCCCCGGCCGACGCCGTCGGCCAGGCCGCCTGATCGGGAGAGAGAATGATGTTCAAGCATGAAATCATCGAAAAGAACGCCACGCTCATGATGGTGCTCAGCCTGATCGTGGTCTCCATCGGTGGCATCGTGGAGATCGCCCCGCTGTTCTACATGCAGAACACGATCGAGAAGGTGGAGGGGGTCCGTCCCTACTCCCCGCTCGAACTGGCGGGACGGAACGTCTACATCCGCGAGGGCTGCTACACCTGCCACAGCCAGATGATCCGGCCGATGCGGGACGAGGTGGAGCGCTACGGCCACTACAGCCTGGCGGCGGAGAGCATGTACGACCACCCGTTCCAGTGGGGGTCCAAGCGGACGGGCCCGGATCTCGCCCGGGTGGGACAGCGCTACTCGAACGAGTGGCACGTCCAGCACCTGATCGATCCGCGCTCGGTCGTGCCCGAATCGATCATGCCGCCCTACGCCTTTCTGGCCGAGAAGGACCTCAGGACGGACGACATCGTCGCCCACCTGAAGTCCAACCGGGCGGTCGGAGTGCCCTACACCGACGAGATGATCGAGCTGGCCGAGGCCGACATGCGCGATCAGGCCGATCCGGATGCCGACTGGGAGGGCGTTCAGACGCGCTACCCGAAGGCCCAGGTCGGCGATTTCGACGGCGACCCGAGCCGGCTTACCGAGATGGACGCTCTGGTGGCCTATCTGCAGATGCTCGGCACGCTGGTGGACTTCTCCGCCTACCAGGCCGACGAGAACTACAGGTGAGCGGCATGGATCACGAAATCGCACGGCACCTCGCCGACACATGGGGACTGGTCCTGCTGGTCCTCATGTTCCTGGCTGCGGTCGGCTTCCTCTTCCGGCCCGGCGCCAAATCCTACTACCGCAAGTGCGGACACATCCCCCTTTCGGACGATGAAAGGCCCAAGTCATGAGCAGCAAAGACAAGGACGACGTCACCGGCATCGATACGACCGGCCATGAATGGGACGGTATCAAGGAACTCAACAACCCGCTGCCGCGGTGGTGGCTCTACACCTTCTACATCACCATCATCTGGGCCATCGGCTACACGATCGCGTTTCCTGCCTGGCCGCTGATTTCCGAGGCCACCCCCGGGCTGCTGGGTTACTCCAGCCGCGCCGAGGTGGAGAAGGAGATCAGCATCGCGCGGGCCGAACAGGCCGACCTGATCCAGAATGTCGAGACCCTGCCCTTCGACCAGATCCGGTCCGACGCGGCGACCTTCAGCTACGCCGTCAGCGGCGGACGGGCCGCATTTCTCGTCAACTGCTCCCAGTGCCACGGTTCCGGTGCGCAGGGCAGCCCGGGCTATCCGAACCTGAACGACGACGACTGGCTCTGGGGCGGCACCGTGGAAGACATCTACGCCACGCTGCAGCATGGCATCCGTTACGAACGGGACGATGACACCCGCTTCTCGCAGATGCCTGCCTTCGGACGGGACGGCATTCTGGACGCAGAGCAGGTCGAGCAGGTCGCCCACTACGTCGTTGCGCTGAGTGGCGGCGAGCACGAGGCCAGCCTCGCCGAGGCCGGCAAGACGGTCTACGACGAGAACTGCGCCGCCTGCCATGGCGAGAAGGGTCTGGGCGACCAGAGCCAGGGTGCGCCCAACCTGGCCGACCCGATCGCGCTCTACGGGTCCGGCGTGCGGGACATCCAGCGTCAGGTCCATGCGCCGCAGCATGGTGTGATGCCAGCGTGGAACTTCCGTCTGCAGGACGCCACGCTCAAGCAGCTGGCGATCTACGTCCACTCTCTCGGCGGAGGCGAGTAGATCCATGAGCGTGACGCCCGAAGTCGACAAGATCGACGTCGAAGCCGTCAACAACCGGCGGAAGCGGTCCCTCTACAAGGCCCGCCAGGCGATCCATCCGATGCGGGTGTCCGGAACCTTCCGGCGCCTCAAGTGGTGGATCATGGGCGTCACGCTCGCGATTTACTACATCACGCCCTGGATCCGCTGGAACCGCGGTCCCGGGGTCCCGGACCAGGCGGTGCTGATCGATCTGGAGCACCGCCGGTTCTTCTTCTTCTTCATCGAGATCTGGCCGCAGGAATTCTACTACGTGGCCGGCCTGCTGATCATGGCCGGCATCGGCCTGTTCCTGGTTACTTCCGTGCTTGGCCGAGCCTGGTGCGGCTATACCTGCCCGCAAACCGTCTGGGTCGACCTCTTCGTCCATGTCGAACGGTTCATCGACGGCGACCGGAACGCCCGCTTCCGTCTCGACAAGGCGCCCTGGGGTTTCACCAAGATCCGAAAGAGACTGTCCAAGTATCTGATCTGGGTACTGATCGGCGTGGCGACCGGCGGCGCCTGGGTGTTCTATTTCGCCGACGCGCCGACGCTCTTCGTCGACCTCTTCACCGGCGAGGCGAGCAGCGTCGCCTACACCACGGTCGCCATCCTGACCGCGACGACCTTCATCTTCGGCGGCATGATGCGCGAACAGGTCTGCACCTACATGTGCCCCTGGCCGCGCATCCAGGCGGCGATGCTGGACGAGAACTCGCTGACCGTCACCTACAACGACTGGCGCGGCGAGCCCCGCGGCCGGCACCGCAAGACGGCAGACGCGGCCCGCCTTGGCGACTGCATCGACTGCAACCAGTGCGTAGCCGTCTGTCCGATGGGCATCGACATCCGTGACGGCTCCCAGCTGGAATGCATCAACTGCGCGCTCTGCATCGACGCCTGCAACAATGTGATGGCGAAGACCGGCGGCACGCCGGACCTGATCTCCTACACCAGCCTGAACTCCTACGAGACGGCGGCCGAGGGCGGCACCCCGCCGCCGGTCCGGAAGACCATCTTCCGGCCCCGCACTCTGGTCTACACCAGCATCTGGGCGGCGGTCGGCGTGGCGATGCTGGCCGTCCTGATCAGCCGCGACCGGCTGGACATCAATGTCCTCGCGGACCGCAATCCGCGTTACGTCCAGCTGTCCGACGGCCAGATCCGCAACGGCTACACAATCAAGATCCTGAACATGGAGCAGCAGGCCCGCCGGGTCCTTCTGCAGGTCTCCGGCATACCGGACGCGCTGATGACCGTTGCCGGACAGGATCTCTGGCCGAGCCGCACGCGCGAATTCGAACTCGAGGCCGACAAGGTCCTGAGTCTCAAGGTCTTCGTCGCTGCCCCGCGCGAACAACTCGAACCCGGCGAGAACCCTTTCAGCTTCAGCGTCACCGACCTGGTGGGCATCGAACAGGCCCACTACGGCGCCCGCCTCTACGCACCGGAGGACTGACCATGGCACATGCCACCCGTACCCCCCGCCCCGTCACCGGACGCACCGTGCTCATCACAATCGTCGCCTTCTTCGGGGTCATCATCGCGGTCAATCTGACGCTGACGGTGTTCGCGCTCCGGTCGGACAACGGCCTGGTCGTGAAGAACAGCTACGTCGCCAGCCAGAACTTCAACCGCAACATGGCCGAGGCGCGGGCCCAGGAAGAACTCGGTTGGCGTCTCGCCGCCATCCGCGAGAACGGCGAACTGATCGTCCGTCTCCACGACCGGGACGGGATCGCGGTCGAAGGCGCGACCGTCACTGCGAAGGTCGGCCAGCCCGGTGACCGCGCGCGATGACCGGACCGTCGAACTGGCGTTGGCTTCAGACGGCGCCTTCCACGCCGACCTGCCGCTCGGCGGCGGCAAGTGGCAGGCCGATATCCTGGTGACCGGCCCCGCGGGCGAGACCTACCGCAAGATCTTCCACTTCGAGGTGGAGCCGGGCAGATGAGCTGCTGCACCGTCGCCCCAACCCAGACGCGCCCGCCACAGGCCCGCAGAACGGCGGCCGGCGGGGACGTGGTCGAGCTCATTGTCCCGGATGTTCACTGTGCCGGTTGCATCTCGAAGATCGAGGGCGCGCTCTCCAGGCGGGAGGACGTGCGCGACGCCCGCCTCAACCTCACGACGCGCCGCCTCCGCGTCACCCTGGGTCCGTCCGGCGACGCCGGATCGATCATCGCCGCCGTCGAGGCGCTGGGCTATGACTGCCGCCGGTTCGACGCCGCGGAAGCCGGCACGTCCAACGAGGACCGCGAGGGCCGCGATCTCTTGCGCTCGCTCGCCGTCGCCGGGTTCGCCGCGGGCAACGTGATGCTGCTGTCGGTTTCCGTCTGGTCCGGCGCCGAGGGCGCCACCCGCGACCTGTTCCACTGGATCTCGGCGCTGATCGCCCTGCCCGCCATCGCCTATGCCGGCCAGCCCTTCTTCCGCTCGGCCTGGAAGGCGCTGAAGGCGCGCAGCCTGAACATGGATGTGCCGATCTCGCTGGCCGTCATCCTGGCCGGCGCGCTCAGCCTCAAATCCGTGTTCCTGAGCGGCGAGGAAGCGTTCTTCGACGCGGCGGTCATGCTGCTCTTCTTCCTGCTGGTCGGCCGCTATCTGGATCACCGGGTCCGCGCCCGCGCCCGCTCGGCCGTCAGCCAGTTGCTCTCGCTCTGGTCGGCCGAAGCCACGCGCATTTCCGGCGAAATAAACGAGCGGGTTCCGATCGATGCCATCCAGCCCGGCGACCGTGTGCTGGTTGCCGCAGGCGAACGGATTCCGGTCGACGGGGCGGTGGTTTCCGGACATGGCGACATCGACCGTTCGGTCGTGACCGGCGAATCCGAGCCTGTGCACATCACCGCCGGCGACAAGGTCCAGGCGGGTTCCATGAACCTCAACGCGCCGCTGGAGCTGCGCGTCACAGCAACCGGCGACGACACCTGGCTGGCCCAGGTCGTCCGCCTGATGGAGAACGCCGAATCCGGCCGCGGACGCCATGTCCGTCTGGCCGACCGCGCCGCAAGGATCTACGCGCCCGCGGTGCATCTGGCAGCTTTGCTGACCTTCATCGGCTGGACGGTTGCCGGCGCAGCCTGGGGCGATGCCCTCTGGATCGCCGTGTCGGTGCTGATCATCACCTGTCCCTGCGCTCTCGGACTGGCCGTTCCGGCGGTCCAGGTCGTCGCCAGCGGCGTACTGTTCCGGGCCGGCATTCTGGTCAAGGACGGCGGCGCGCTGGAGCGGCTGGCCGAAGCAGACCGTGCCGTGTTCGACAAGACGGGCACGCTGACGACGGGATCGCCCGTCGTGAACGCATGCACCATTCCGGAGAAGGACCTGCCGCTGGCGGCCGCTCTGGCCCGTCAGAGCCGCCACCCCCTCGCCCGCGCGCTCGCGGCCCATGCCACTGACGCGCCGGCGCCGCGCCTATCCGAAGTCCGAGAGCATCCGGGCGAAGGCCTGTCGGCCATTGCAGACGGACACGAGGTCCGTCTCGGGGCGCGGGCATTTGCGGGTCCCGGCGGGGCCGCGCCGGACAGCGGAGAGTCCGAAATCTGGTTCTCGATCGGCGGTGAGCCGGACGGATACGCCGTGCTTGCCGATTCACTGCGGCCGGGCGCCGCCCGGACCATTTCCGAGCTCAACGCTGCGGGGCTCGAACCGTCCATCCTTTCCGGCGACAATGAAGGAGCCGTCATCCGTACCGCCCGCGCCGCCGGCATCGCGCACTGGCGCGCGAACCAGCGCCCGGAAGACAAGATCGCCATCCTGGAAGCAATGAAGGCCGAGGGCCTGAAGCCGCTGATGGTCGGCGACGGAATCAATGACGGTCCGGCGCTGGCCGCGGCCCATGTGTCCATGGCGCCCGCCGAGGCCACGGATGTCGGCCGCGCTGCAGCTGACCTGATCTTCACCGGCGGCAGTCTCGAAGCCGTGCCCGTGGCGCGGTCGGTGGCCAGGCTTGCCCGGCGGCTGATCCTTCAGAACTTTGCCATCGCAGCCGTCTACAACATGGTCGCTATCCCGATCGCGGTACTGGGCGGCGCATCGCCGCTGGTCGCGGCCATTGCCATGTCCGGTTCGTCGATTGTCGTTACACTCAACGCGCTGCGGTTGCGCGGGAGAAGCGGCGTTTCGGCCCGCCGGGCGCTTGACACGGTTCCCGGAGCGAGGGAGGTGCATGCATGAACGTCCTGGTGATTCTCATCCCGATTGCCCTGCTGCTGGGCGGCGCGGGTCTCGCCGCCTTCCTCTGGGCCTTGCGGTCCGGACAATACGAGGATCCGGAGGGTGCCAGTCAGCGCATCCTGATGGATGACAGCATGCCGAAACCCTAGAGCGACGAGCCGCGGATGACCTTGATGTCCAGTTCGCGGATCTTCTTGCGGAGCGTGTTCCGGTTCAGGCCCAGCAGGTCCGCCGCCCGAAGCTGATTGCCGCGCGTCGCGGCCAGGGACAGCGACACCAGCGGCTTCTCGATTTCCTTCAGGACCCGGTCGTAAAGACCCGGCGGCGGCAGTTCGTCGCCATGCGCCTCGAAGTAGCGGCTGAGATGGTACTCGACCGCCGCGCCCAGAACTCTCGCTGGCCGGATTGGTCTCGGTCGCCACGGCGGGCGACGGCTCGGCCAGCTCCCGTTCGATGATCTCGACGGTGATGATGTCCTCGGAATAGAGCGCCGCGAGACGCCGGACGAGGTTCTCCAGTTCGCGGACATTGCCGGCCCAGCGATAGGCGACGAGGCGTTCCATGGCCGCCGGATCGATCGACTTCTGCGGCAGACCTTCCTCGATCGCCCGGTTCATGAAATGGCGGATGAGATCCGGAATGTCCTCGCGCCGCTCCCTGAGCGGGGGCAGTCGGATCGGGACCACGTTCAAGCGGTAGAACAGGTCCTCGCGGAAAAGACCCTGCCCGATCTGCTGGCGGAGGTCGCGGTTGGTCGCCGCAATGATGCGGACATCGGTGCGGATCGGCCGGCGGCCGCCGACAGTGGTGTACTCGCCTTGCTGCAGCACACGGAGCAGCCGCGTCTGCGCCTCCAGCGGCATGTCGCCGATCTCGTCGAGGAACAGCGTGCCGCCCTCGGCCTGCTCGAAACGGCCAACATTGCGCTGCGCGGCGCCGGTGAAAGCCCCCTTCTCGTGGCCGAACAGCTCGCTTTCGATCAGTTCACGCGGGATCGCAGCCATGTTCACCGGCACGAAGGGCCCGTTGCGGCGGCGGCCATAATCATGGAGTGCGCGCGCCACCAGTTCCTTGCCGGTGCCCGACTCGCCGGTGATCATCACTGTCAGGTCGGTCGTCATCAGACGCGCCATGACGCGGTAGATCTCCTGCATCGCTGCCGACCGGCCGATCAGCGGCAGCACGTCGTCGCTGGAATCCTGCTTGCGCTTCTCGCTCTGCGCCGGCTGGTTCAGCGCACGGTCGACGATGGCCAGAAGTTCCTTCAGATCGAAGGGTTTGGGCAGGTATTCGTAGGCGCCGCGTTCCGTCGCCTTCACCGCTGTCAGCAGCGTGTTCTGCGCGCTCATCACGATGACAGGAAGTTCCGGACGCCGTTTCCGGATACGCGGCAGCAGGTCGAGCCCGTCCTCGTCGGGCATCACCACATCGGTGATTACCACGTCGCCCGAGCCGTCCGAGACCCAGCGCCAGAGCGTGGCCGCGTTTCCGGTGGTCCGGACATCGAAGCCGGCTCGGCCCAGCGCCTGCCCCAGCACGGTTCGGATGCTGCGGTCGTCGTCGGCGATCAGAACGGATCGGGCGCTCATGACTTGTCCTTCCTCTTTCCGGACTTGGCGACAGGCAGGTAGATGCGGAAGACCGCGCCCCGTCCGGAGGCGTCGTATTCGATGATTCCGCCGTGGTCGTTGATCGTCTTGGCCACCAGCGCCAGGCCGAGGCCGGTGCCGCTGGGCTTGGTCGAGACGAAGGGATCGAACATGTGCTGGCGCAGGTCTTCGGGCACGCCGGGGCCGTTGTCGGCGATGGTAACCTCGAGCGGCAGTTCGACTCTCTCGGCGCTGCCAGGAACCGCCAGCCGCACGCCATGCCGGTAGGCCGTGCTCAACGTGATCTCGCCCTTGCCGTCGGGCGCAGCCTCGCAGCCGTTCTTGACCAGGTTCATGAACACCTGGATCAGCTGGTCCTGATTGCCCAGCACCATCGGCAGCGAGGGATCGTAGTTCTCGATGAAGCGGACGGACTTGCCGAACCCGCTTTCGGCGACCTTCTTCACCCGTTCCAGAACCTGATGGATGTTGCAGCCCTTGCGTTCGGAAGGCCGGGGATCGCTGAAGGCCTCCATGCGGTCGACCAGCGCCACGATGCGCTGGACCTCGTCGATGATCAGGCCGGTCAGCTCCCGGTCGTCTTCCTCGAGCCCCGCTTCCAGCAATTGCGCCGCGCCGCGGATGCCTGACAGCGGGTTCTTGACCTCATGGGCCAGCACGGCGGCCATCCCTGTGACGGCCCGCGCTGCGCCGCGATGGGTCAGCGACCGGTCCATCTTCGAGGCCATGGTTCGTTCCTCGATCTGGATCACCACCGAGCCGGGCTGTTCGACAATGGGCGAAAGCTGGATGTTGACGGTCTTGACCTCGGATTTCGGCGTCCCGAGCAGCACGCCATATTCCGAGATCGCGCCAAGTGCTTCCGTGGCCTGCCTGAACAGGCTGAGCAGCGGGCTGCCGAACGGCGCGATGTCGCTGATCGTCTGGCGGCGCAGCATCGACTGGCCGACGCCGAAGAATTCCTCGGCCGCCGGATTGGCCAGCATGATGCGGCCGTCCCTGTCGGCAACGAGCACCGGATCCGCAAGGGCGTTGACGACGGCCTCGTGCAGCTTCGGAGGCTTCATGCCGCGGCCCTGCCGGCATCGGCGACGAAATGGCGCTCGATGGACCAGAGAACCCGGTCCGGATCGGTCTCGGTCATGACCTCGCTGCGGAAGCCCGCCGGATCGGCCAGATGCTCGCCATACCAGCCGAGATGCTTTCGCGCGATCCGGACGGTCTGTTCCAGATCGCCCATCGCAATGAGGTCGGCGTAATGGCGCATCGCGATCTCGCCGATCGAGACAAGGTCCGGCGCGCCAGTCATCCCGCCGCCCAGTTCCGCTTCGATCGCAGCCGGAACCCAGGGCCGGCCGCGCGCGCCGCGGCCGATCATGACCCCGTCGGCTTGGGATTCGGCAAGGCAACGACGCGCATCGCCGGCGTCCAGGATATCGCCGTTGGCAATGACGGGGATCGACACCGCCCGCTTCACCTCCCGGATGAAACGCCAGTCGGCGCGCCCCTTGTAGAACTGGCAGCGGGTGCGGCCATGGACGGTCAGCATCCGGATGCCGCATGCCTCGGCGATCCGCGCCAGTTCGGGGGCATTCCGGCTGTCCTCGTCCCAGCCCGTCCGCATCTTCAGGGTCACAGGCAGATCCACGGCACCGACAACGGTCTCGATGATGCTGCGCGCCTTGTCCAGATCGCGCATCAGCGCCGAGCCGGCATAACCGCCCGTCACCTGCTTCGCCGGGCAGCCCATGTTGATGTCGATGATCTCTGCGCCGCGGTCCTGATTGAACCGGGCGGCGTCCGCCATTATGACGGGGTCGCAGCCGGCCAGTTGAACAGCGCGGATACCGACGCCGTCGCCTTCCATCATACGCGTGGCGCGGTCCTGGCCTGTCAGCGCCTGCCGCCCCGCGACCATCTCGGAGAAGGCGAGCGCGACCCCGAACCGCTTGACGGCGCGCCGGAACGGCGGGTCCGTGATGCCCGACATCGGGGCCAGCAGAACCTTGCCGTCCAGCTTCAGCCGTCCAATCAAAATGCTCATTCGATGACCATTTTACGGGACTGATTAAAACTAAGACACTTATCGCGCAGGATTCCCTTCCGCGCAAGCAGCGCGTCACTTTTGCTGGCGCATCAGAGCCATGCGTGGTGTAGCGTCCCCGCCATGACAAACGCCGCCGTCATCGTGGCTGCCGGGCGCGGGACGCGCCTGGGTGCGCCGCTGCCCAAACAGTATGTAGCGCTTGGCGACGGCCCCGTACTTCGGCGCACCGTCCGCACGTTTCTTGAGCATCCGCTGATCGATCTGGTGCTGGTGGTCTACACGCCGTCGGACGAAGCGCTCTATCTGTCGGCAGTCGGCGATCTGCCTCTGCTGCCCCCCGCAGCCGGCGGCGACAGCCGGCAGCAATCCGTCCTCAACGGGCTGGAGGCGCTACAGGACCACAGCGTCGGAAAGGTCCTGATCCACGACGCCGCCCGCCCCTTCGTCGATGCCGCGACCATCACTGCGGTGATTGAGGCGCTCGAAACCGAAGACGGCGCTCTGCCCGTCCTGCCGGTGGCGGACAGCATCAAGCTGATCGACGGCGGACGCGTGGCCGGCGAAGTCGACAGGGATACGCTCGGGCGTGCGCAGACCCCGCAAGGGTTTCGCTTCGAAGCGATCCTGACGGCCCATCGCGCCGCGGCTGGCCGAAACCTGACCGACGACGCAGCCGTGGCGCGCGCAGCGCAGCTGAGCGTGACGGCGGTGCCCGGCTCGGAACGAAACTTCAAGATCACCACGGCCGAGGATCTGGAGCGCGCCCGCGGCATCGCCAGCGACGGGACAGCGACCACCGCGCCGGCGATCGAATACAGGACCGGCAGCGGCTTCGACGTTCACCGCCATACCGAGGGGCGGCCGATGATCCTCTGCGGCATCGAAATCCCCTACAGGCTTGGTCTGGCAGGACATTCGGACGCCGATGTCGGGCTTCACGCCATCACGGATGCCCTGCTCGGTTCGCTTGCCGACGGCGATATCGGCGATCACTTCCCGCCCACCGATCCGCAATGGAAGGGCGCGCCCTCGGACGCATTCCTGCGCTTCGCCGCCGAACGGGTCACGGCGCGCGGCGGCGAGATCGTCTCGATCGACGCGACGCTGATCTGCGAGGCGCCAAAGATCAAGCCGCACCGACAGGCCATGCGGGCCCGGATCGCCGGGATCTGCGGGCTGGAGATCGACCGGGTCAGCGTCAAGGCGACCACGACCGAGAAGCTGGGCTTCACGGGCCGCGGAGAAGGTATCGCCGCCCAGGCGGTCTGCACCGTTGCCCTGCCGCGGGACAGCGCGTGATCAACCGCGTCGCGACCTTTGTGGCCACCTGGGGCTGGACCGGATTCATCCGCCCGGCGCCCGGGACATGGGGCACGGTTGCCGGTGTTCCGGCAGGCTGGGCGATCCTGGAGTATGGCGGGCGATCCTGGCTGGCAGCCGGCGTGGTGCTCGCCTTCCTGATCGGCTGGTGGGCCGCACACCGGCACATGAAGCGCGTCCGCAACCAGAACGACCCCTCGGAAGTGGTCATTGACGAGGTTGCCGGTCTCTGGACCACCTATCTCGCCGCGCCCGACGCCGGCTGGGTCTGGCTGCTCGCCGGTTTCCTGTTGTTCCGGCTGTTCGATATCTGGAAGGCCGGCCCCGTCGGCTGGGCGGACCGGCGCGTGAAGGGCGCGCTCGGCACCATGATCGACGACATCATTGCGGGCATACTCGCCGCGATCTGTCTCCTTCTCATCCACTGGCTCTGGAGTTTGTTCTGATGTTCGATCCCGCCATGACCGCCGCCTCGGCGCGCCTGCTCGACATCTTCCGGGCTCGGGGCCTCAAGGCCGCCAGCGTCGAAAGCTGCACCGGCGGCCTGATCGCCGGACTGCTGACGGAGATCGCCGGTTCCTCGGACGTGGTCGACCGCGGCTTCGTCACCTATTCCAACGAGGCGAAGAACGAACTGGCCGGCGTGCCCATGGGCCTGATCGAGCGCCACGGCGCGGTCTCCGAGCCAGTCGCCATCGCCATGGCGGAAGGCGGTCTGCAGCACTCGAACGCCGACGTCGTGGTGGCGGTCACGGGTGTCGCGGGTCCGGGCGGCGGCAGCGCCGAGAAGCCGGTCGGGCTGGTCCATCTGGCCTGCGCCCGCAAGGGGCGAACGACCCTGCACCAGCGTCACGTCTTCGCCGATCGCGGCCGCACCTTCATCCGCCGCCAGACCGTTCTCCAGGCGCTGCGGATGCTGGAGCAGCAGACAGGCGGCTGATCAGATCGAGAAGCCGCCCATCTTGGTTTCCAGATACTCGCCAAGACCCTCCCGGGCGCCTTCGCGTCCCAGGCCCGAATTCTTCCAGCCGCCGAAGGGCGCCGCCGCGGACGTCGGGTTGATGTCGTTGATGCCGATGATGCCGAACTCCAGCCCCTCGAACATGCGCATCGCCCGGGTGATGTCGCGGGTGTAGACGTAGGCGGCGAGGCCATATTCGGTGTCGTTGGCAAGCGCGAGCGCCTCTTCCTCGTCTTCGAAGGTGATCACCGGCGCGACCGGCCCGAAGGTCTCCTCGCGGTAGATGTCCATCGACGGGTCGACCCCGTGCAGCACCGTCGGCGCATAGAAGTAGCCGCGTCCGAGGTCGCCCTCGGTCAGGCGCTTGCCGCCGGTGACGATCTCGGCGCCCTTCGCGGCGGCGTCCTCGACCTGACGGGCGACCTTGTCGACGGCCGCCGGGTTGACCAGCGGCCCGATAGCGACGCCCTCCTCGAATCCCGAGCCGGCCTTCAGCTTGGAAACCCGGCTCGACAGCGTCGACAGGAAGGCGTCCTCAGCGCTCTTGTGGACATACATGCGGTTCGGACTGATGCAGGCCTGGCCGGTGTTCAGGAACTTGACCGCCTGGGCGCCCTTTGCCGCGTGCACCGGATCGGCATCCTTGAAGACCATGAACGGCGCGTGGCCGCCGAGTTCGCAGGAAACGCGCTTCATGTTCGCCGCGGCCTTGCCGGCCAGCATCCGGCCGACAGCCGTGGAGCCGGTGAAGGTCAGCTTCCGGACCTTCGGATTGGTGCAGAACTCCTCGCCGATGGGTTTCGGGTCCAGCGCCGTGACCAGATTGATGACGCCGTCCGGCACGCCCGCATCGATCAGGATCTTGAAGGTCTCGATGGCGCAGAGTGGCGTCGCCTCGGCCGGCTTCAGCACAACGGTGCAGCCCGCGGCGAGCGCCGGCCCGACCTTGCGGGTGATCATCGAGACCGGATAGTTCCAGGGCGTGATGGCGGCGACCACACCAACCGGCTGGTGCAGCACGATGAAGCGCTGGTCGGCGCGGGCCGAAGGAATGGTCTCGCCGTAGTTCCGCTTCGCCTCCTCGGCGAACCAGAGCAGGTAGTCCGCGCCGTACTGAACCTCGGTGCGAGCGGCCTTGATCGGCTTGCCCTGCTCTTCCGTCATGGTGCGGGCGAGATGCTCCTTGCGCTCGATCATCAGATCGTAGGCCCGGCGCAGGATCTCGGCGCGCTGATAGGCGGTGGTGTGTTTCCAGGACTGGAAGGCTGCATGCGCGGCGTCGATCGCGCGCTTCGCAGCTTCCTGCCCGCCGTCCGGCACGGTGGTGATTTCCTCGCCCGTCGCCGGGTTCAGGACGCCGAATTCCGCGCCCGACTTTGCCTCGCTCCACGCACCTGCGATGAACATGGCCTTCTCCTCCCGCTCGCCCTAGTTCTGTTGCGGCGGCACGTTAGTCGAAACGCGCCCGCGAAGGAATGCGGTGGGGGTATGGCATGGACGCGCAAGGCTGGGGCATCGAGATGGCCCGCTACAACGAATGGCAGAACGAGAAGCTGTACGGAATCTGCCGGGAGATCGGGCAAGAGGCCCGCGAGCAGGATCGCGGCATGTTCTTCCGCTCGATCCGGCTGACCCTCGATCACATCCTGATGGTCGACGACCTGCTGTTCCGGCTGGCCGACAGCGGCGAGGCGCCGACGGTATTCGAACCCGGCAAGCCGTTCTGTGCCGACTGGAGCATGCTCTGCGACGCACGGCGCGACTTCGATGCGGCGGTCGAAGCACGTTTCGGCGAGGTCGATGCCGACTGGTTCGCCGAGACGGTCACCTTCACGCGACCGGCGGCCAACAGGCGCACCAGCCTGCCGCGCCAGTTCCTGCTGATGCAGATGTTCAATCACGCCACCCATCACCGCTCTCAGGTGACGTCCGAACTGCACCGGATGGGCGTGGACTATGGCAATACCGACCTGCCCTACAACCCGAATTCGACCATGTAGGCGGCGTCAGAACAGGCGCTGACTGGCGAGCGCCGCGCCCTCGGTCAGCGCCTCCAGCTTGGCCCAGACCACATCCGGGGACACGGCCACAAAGCCGGATGCGGTCTCGAAGCCGCAGTCGGTGCCGGCCATGATCCGCGAAGGGTCACCGACCGCCGTCGCGATCCGTTCGATGCGGTCCGCGACCACTTCCGGATGCTCGACATAGTTCGTCGTCGTGTCGATCACCCCGGCGATCAGCGTGGCGCCTTCCGGCAGCGCATGGTCGCGGAAGTGCTTGAATTCATGGGCATGGCGGGGATTGGCCATGGACAGCAGATAGTATCCGGCGCGGGCCGTCGACACATCGTCCCAGATGTCCGCCAGCGGCACGTCGAAGACATGCGGCCCCTCGTAGTTGCCCCAGCAGACATGCAGCCGGACCTTCTCCTGCGGCAGCCCTTCCAGCGCGCGGTTGATCGCGGCCAGAACCGCGCGAACGAAGCCGAGAAACTCCTCCAGCGGCTTGCCGTGAAACAGCGTGTGCCGCTCCAGCGCAAGATCGGGCGCGTCGATCTGCAGAAGGAAGCCGGATCCGATGGCCTGCCGGTACTCGTTGCGGAGCGCCTGCGCCAGGGCTTCGATGTAACTAGCCATGTCCGGATAGTGGTCGTTCTGCATGGCGGCAGCGATGATCCCCGGCGACGGCGCGGTCATGAAGGCGCCCGCGAAGCCCGTGCGTTCGGCCAGAACGCGGTTCAGCCGGTCGCATTCGGCGGTCATGGCCGCACGCCCGGCATCGGTGTAGGCGATCTCCCCGACGGCCCTTGGCGCGGCCATCAGACTCACCCGGTCGGCAGCCATCGCCTGGGCCACGCTGCGTTCGGCGAATTCCTTAAAATGGATGCGGTCGGCCATGAAGGCGCGTTCGCTCTTGCCGCCGAAACCGGTCATGCGGTGCTGGACATAGGTGAAGAAGCTCTCCCGGCCCTGCTCACCGTCGTTGATGAGGTCGAGCCCGACCGATAGCTGTCGGTCGACCGTCGCCGCCGTGGCTTCCTCGATCGCGGCCCGCATTTCGGTCTCGTCGACGGCCTCGCCCTTCGACTGGGCGGCGAACAGCGGCCGGAGACGCGGGTCGCGCGGCAGGCTGCCGGCATGGGTGGTCAGGATCCGGCCGGCACTCATGACAGGCTTCCTTTCGCACCATGTGTGTCCATGAGGACGGCGATCAGCAGTGCCGGCTCGTCCGACAGGTTCTCCCACGCATGGTTGGTCTCGCGCTGGATGACCACGTCGAAGGGCTCCAGGACCGCTTCGTCATCGTCCAGGATCAGCTTCACGCGCCCTTTCAGGAGAATGATGTAATCGATTGAAATCGTGCGGTGCATGTTCGGGTGACGCGAGGTATCCACCCGCGCCTCGGGGTCCCCCATCGCGGCGAAGGCCTTCGCGGCCTCGACTTCCGCCGCCGCCTTGTCGCCATCCGGATTTCGGGGCGGCAGCTGGAAGAAGCGGAAGGCGCTGCCGCCGTCCGGCGGGCTGAGGCGCGTCACGTGCTTCGCCCCGTCCGTGTCCGTCATGTCCGGCGGCGCACCGTCGATACCCCAGATGTTGATCAGGCCCCGGTTGGGCGCCGATTCGATCGTGTGCGGCGTCGGCGCGTCCGACAGGATCCGGGACCGCCCGTTCGCGTCATTGGTCGTGATGATCCGCCGGATCTGATGCAGCATGCCGGGCCTCCCCTCCCTTGTTCGAGACAGGGTCGGACAAGGCCGTGCCTCCGTCAATCCAGCGCGTCTGCCGCCCAGGTGACGTCACTGCATCCTGCGAAGCGCCGAATCCGCTCCAGCTCGCTCTCCAGCCGCTGCAGGCGTCCTTTCGACCGCCGGACACCCGGCTCCCACCAGAGTTTCCGGACATGCAGGGGTCCACCCGGCGCGGTCCGCTTCATGTCGATGCGCCCGACGAACCGGTCGTCTTCAAGCAGCGGGAAGACGTAGTAGCCATATTTGCGTTTGGCTTCGGGCACGAAGATCTCGATGCGGTAGTCGAAGCCGAACAGCCGCTCGGCGCGCTTGCGGTCGCGCAGGACCGGATCGAAGGGGCTCAACACGCGGATACGGGACGGCAGGTCGATCCCGCGTGCGTCGTGTTCCAGGACCGCCGGATCCGCAAGCGCCACCCTGGGGCGCGAGCCATCGATGGCGCGGACGTTCACTCTTGGCAATGACAGCCCTTCCGTTTCCGCCCATTGCTTTGCCTCGGCCGGCGAGATCAGGCCCCAGAACGCGGCCAGTTCACCCGGCGTGGCGATGCCGAGGCGGTCCAGCGCACCCCGGCAGCACCAGTCGATGAAGGCGTCATGCCCGACCTCGGCATCGTGGTGATCGGGTGGAATCACCCGGTGCGACAGGTCGTAGAACTTCTCGAACCCCTCCCGGTGACAGACGGCCAGTTCACCCGTTCGCCACAGGAACTCGAGTGCCGTCTTCGAGGGATGCCAGTTCCACCAGCCGGCCTCCTGCTTCTCCTCCGGCGCCAGCTCGCGCGCGCGGGTCGGTCCGTTCTCGGTCACATGGCCGCGCATGTCGTCGAACAGCTCCTCGAAGCCTTCCCGCCGCCATTTCCGCCAGCGTTCGGTCAGTTTCTCCGCATGCCGCGCGAACCGGTGCTTCCAGTAGGGATAGAATTCGGTCGGGATGACGGACGCATCGTGCGTCCAGTTCTCGAACAGCGCCCTGTCCTTCTCCACCAGCCGCTCCAGCATCTTCGGGCGATAGGACTGGCTGCGCGCATGCAGGATCATGTGGTGCGCACGTTCCACCGTATTGACGCTGTCGACCTGCACGAAGCCCATCCGCCGGATCACGTCCCTGAGTTCGTCGACCTCGATGCGGCGGCCGGGATCGCGGGAGAGCTGTTGACGGTCCAGAAGAATGCGCCGCGCTGCGTCTGCCGGGACTTCAGCCGCGATTTCCTGGCGCACCACCATTGCGAATCCTTCCGTACTGATCCGGGCCGCGGAGCATATATGTTCCGTGAGCGTTCTCACACCGCATCGCATCGTGATTTGCCAATTCGAGGCCGTAGCGGAACCATGGACGCAGCCCCGTGAAGCAGAGCTCAGGAGCAAATGACATGTTCAGAACCGTTCTGATTGCATCCGCTGTCGCAATTGCGCTGGCCGGTCCTGCAAGTGCACAGGTCCGTATCGGCGATCCGGTCGATGCGCAGGAAACGCTGGAGGAGATCCTCAGCGTGCCCTACTACGGGTCCACGTCGACCGGATACGGTCGGGCCCAACGTCCCATTGTGGACCGCGTGCCCATGCGGATCCTGTCGGGCACCGGCTATCACTACACGAATGCGAAGTATTTCCGTGTTGTCGGCAAGATTCTGACCGATCTGCAGGACATGACGCTCTACGCGAGCAAGCAGGATCGCGATTTTGGCGTCTCATCGGTCGAGGACACCAGCACCTGGAAACCGATGATCATCTCGGAGAACACCCGCCTCACCGGTTTGTGGGGCAAGGCATGGAACGAGTCGCTGAATGCCTGGGTGCTGACCCTGGTCGACAAGCCGCTCTACCGCTATGTCGGCGACGATGCGCCGGGCCAGGCCAAGGGTGACACCGGCGATTTCTACAAGCTGGAAGTTGTGGGCTGAACCTCAGACCGTTCCGCCTCGACCGTCACCGGAAAGCCGCGCGGCCAATCCGGCAGGCCGTCGGGTGACGGTCGCGTCCGCGAACACATGCGCTTGCACGATCTTCAGAAGTAACGGCTGCCAACGTCGCCGCTGATCGCGATCCCTGTCCGACACCCCGAAAAGAAGAAGGCCCGGCCGCCACTGGGGCGACCGGGCCTCCGGTCAGGTCAACCGGTATGCGAACCGGCGATCAGTAGCCGATGTTCTCACCGATGCGGATCCAGCGGCCGTTCTCCACCTTGGCGAGGAACAACTCATTGGAGCCCTGACGCTTCTCGGGTCCGAAGCTGGCCACCGGTCCGCCAAAGATGTCGCGGTACTCCTTGATCTGCTCGAAGCCCGAGACCAGCGAGTTCGACGGTGAGATCGCGGCCAGCATTCTCCAGCGCGATCACGGTCATGTCGGCCAGGATGTAGGCCAGCTGCGCCGGGAAGTCCGGGGTCTTGCCATACTTGTCGGAGTAGGACTTGGCCCAGGTGCGGACCTTCTCGTCTTCCGCGTCCGGATAGGCCATCTGGAACCCGGTCATGGCCATGTAACCTTCGGTCACGCCGCCCTTGGCGCCGGAGGTGAAGCCGTTATAGGTGGCGATGGAGCCGACGAAGTCGACATCCCAGCCCATCTTCCGCGCGGTCACGTAGGGGATGATCGTGTCGGAAACGATGGTGCCCATGTAGACGACATCGCAGCCGGCCTCACGCAGCTTGGTGACAGCGGCGGTGAAGTCCTTGTCGGTCGGCTTGTGGGCTGTCTCGGCGATGATCGAATGGCCCATGACTTCGGCCTGATCCTTGGCGCCTTCCTCGATCTCACGGCCGAAGTCGGTGTCCTGATACATCACGCAGGGCTTGGACTTGCCCCTGGTCTCGGCGAACAGCTTGTAGCCGGCCCGGATCTGATCGTAGTAGCTGGAACCACCGGCGAACTTCAGCTTGTGAAGCGGCTGGTACATCTGGCGGGCCGACGAGAACGGGAACAGGTTCGGCACGTTCGCCGAGAGCTGACGCGGCAGAACCGCATTGTTCATCGGAGTGCCGAGACCGATCAGCATCGCGAAGATGTTGTCGCGGTTGATCAGCTTGTTGGCCGCCTGAACCGCCTTCGGAACCTGGTATTCGTTGTCCTCGACCACCAGCTTCAGCATGCGGCCGTGAACGCCGCCCGCGTCATTGACCTCGTCGAAACGCATCTTCGCGCCTTCGACCGACGGCACGCCCCAGACCGCAACAGGTCCGGACATGGCGGTGTGTGTGCCGAAGACGACCTCGTCATCGGTGACACCGCGAGTTTCGGCGAGGGACGTTCCCGCCCAGGCCGCAGCCGCTGCAACAGCGGCAATGAAAGTGATCTTCCGTTTCATGGACTTCCTCCCGTTGAGCGCCGCGCTGTTCTTGTTGTTCGCGACCGTTTCTCCGGGTGGCAGCTTAGCAGACATGCTGAAAACGCAAAGGCTTCCGTGCACCGGTGTTTGAAGGAACGCCGGCGGGATTCATGGACCGAAATTGCAGGAGCAGGGCGGCGAACGGGACCGGACCGACTGAAGGTTCCTGCTCCGTCCGCCGCCTCTCGGAACGCGGCCTAGTAGCCGATATTCTCGCCGATGCGCACCCAGCGGCCGTTCTGTACCTGGGACAGGAAGGATTCGTCCGACCCCTGGCGCTTGTCCGGTGCGAAGCTGATCGCCGGCCCGCCGAACAGATCGTGGTATTCCTTGATCTGGTTGAAGCCGTCGATGAACGAATCGAGCGTCAGATCGGTGCCCGCATTCTCCAGCGCCTTGACGGTCAGGTCGGCATAGACGTAGCCGATCTGGGCCGGAAAGTCGGGGTTCTTGCCGTACTTGTCCGAATAGGTCTTGAACCACTCGCGGACCGCCGGATCCTCGGCGTCCTCATAGGCGATCTGGAAGCTGGTCATCGACATGTAACCCTCGGTGACCCCGCCCTTCGCACCGGCGGTGTAGCTGGTGTAGGTCGAGACCGAGCCGACGAAGTCGACATTCCAGCCCATCTTGCGGGCGGTCACATAGGGGATGATCGTGTCGGAGACGATGGTGCCCATGTAGACGACATCGCATTCTGCCTGCCGCAGCTTGGTGACGGCGGCGGTGAAGTCCTTGTCCGTCGGCTTGTGCGCCGTCTCGGCGACGATCGACTGCCCCATGGCGGCGGCCTGGTCAGCAGCGCCCTCTTCGATCTCACGCCCGAAATCGGTGTCCTGATGCATGACACAGGGCTTGGTCTTGCCTCTGATCTCGGCGAACAGCTTGTAGGCGGCGCGGATCTGATCGTAGTAGGTCGAGCCCGCAACGAACTTCAGATCGTGGGTCGGCAGATACATCTGCCGGGCCGACGAGAACGGGAACAGGTTCGGGATACCGGCCGAAATCTGGCGCGGCAGCACGGCGTTGTTCATCGGGGTGCCGAGCGCGCCGAGCATCGCGAAGATGCCGTCGCGGTTGATCAGCTTGTTGCCCGCCTGCACGGCCTTGGGGACCTGGTATTCGTTGTCCTCGACCTGCAGGCGAATCATGCGACCGTTGATGCCGCCGGCATCGTTGACCGCATCGAACCGCATCTTCATGCCCTCGACGGACGGCACGCCCCAGACCGCGACAGGTCCGGACAGGGCTGTGTGGGTGCCGAAAACGATCTCGTCGGCCGTGACGCCGCGGGTTTCGGCGTTGGCCGCCGCAGTCATCGCCAGCGCGGCAGCAGCCGCACCGGTCAACAGGAATGACCTCGTCATAACTCCTCCTTTACGCTAGGTTACCCGCCGGTATGGCAGGAACCCGGAAAGTAGGAGCCTAACAGGTTGAATCAGCGGGACTTATGCAGCGTCCGCATACATGCCGTCGATCAGGTCCTGATACTTCTTCTCGACGAAGCTGCGCTTCAGCTTCATCGTCGGCGTGACCTCCTCGTCCTCCGGATCGAGCTGCTTGTCGATCAGGCGGAATTTCTTGATGGTCTCGACCTGCGCGAACTTGGTGTTCGCCGCCTCGACGATTCCGTCGATCAGTTCGATCACAGCCTGGGCCCGCGCCAGCGATGCAAAGCTGGTGAAGGCGATGTCGTTGTCCTGCGCGAACTTCTCGACATTCTCCTGATCGAGCATGATCAGCGCCGTCAGGAACTTGCGCCGGTCGCCGATGACCACGGCGTCGGCCACGTAGGGGGAGAACTTGAGTTCGTTCTCGATCTCGGACGGGGTGATGTTCTTGCCGCCGGCGGTGATGATGATGTCCTTCATCCGGTCGGTGATCTTCACATAGCCCTGGTTGTCCATGTGCCCCACATCGCCGGTATGTAGCCAGCCGTCGACGATGGTCTCCGCGGTCTTCTCGGGCTGGCCCAGATAGCCCATGAAGATGTGGTGGCCCTTCAGCAGGATCTCGCCCTCGGGTGAGATCCTGGTTTCGCCGTAGGGCACGCTCTTGCCGACGAACCCGAGCTTGATGTCGCCCGGCACGTTCGTCGTCGCGAGGCCGGTGTTCTCGGTCTGGCCGTAGAGTTCCAGCATCTCGATGCCGAGCGCCATGTACCAGCGGATCAGTTCCGGCGAGATCGGCGCGGCGCCGGTGCCGACCCAGTCGACCCGGCTGAGGCCCATCAGCGTCTTGATGTTGCGGAGCACGAGAAAATCGCCGATGCGGAAGCGGAGCTTCTCGATTCCGCTCGGCTCCTCGCCCGCCAGCTTCTTGTCGGCAACGGCGTAGCCCCACCCCAGCGCGGTCTTGTAGGCCAGCTTCTGGAAGGAGGTGGCGTCCTTGACCGCGATATTGATGGTCGAAAACAGCTTCTCCCAGATGCGCGGCACCGCAAAGAACGTGGTCGGCTGGATCTCCTGAATGTTCTCGAAGACGGTTTCCGGGCTTTCGACGAAGTTCGCGATATTGCCGGTGTAGAGCGAGAAATAGGTCAGCGTCCGTTCCGCCACATGACACAGCGGCAGGAACGCCATGCGCTCGCCATTCGTCTCCTGGGGCAGGATCTGGGTGCCGTTGACGATCTGGAAGACCAGATTGTTGTGGCTGATCATCGCGCCCTTCGGCGGACCGGTGGTGCCGGAGGTGTAGACCAGGATCGCCAGATCGCCGGGCTCCGCCGCCTTGAGCATATCCTGCCAGCGGGAGTCGTGCCCCTGGGCGGCCTGCAGACCGCGGTCGCGGAAGCTCTCGTAGCTCTCCGCCATCTGGTCGTCGAACTTCTCCAGACCTTCCATGTCGAAGATGACGATCTTCTCCAGCGTCGGGCAGTTGCCGCGGATCGACAGCACCTTGTCCAGCTGCTCCTCGTCCTCGACGAAGATCACCCGGCACTTCGAATCGTTGACCAGATACTCGACTTGCGCCGCGGCGTCGGTCGGATAGATGCCGGCGCAGACCGCGCCGATGCACTGTACGCCCATATCGGCGTACATCCATTCCGGCAGCGTGTTCGACAGCACGCAGACGACATCGCCCTTGCCGATGCCCATCTGGTCGAGCGCTATGCCGACACCCTGCGCCTCGCGACCGAAATCGGCCCAGCTGATCTTCTGCCAGATGCCGTATTCCTTCTTCCGCATCGCGGTGCGGCTCGCCCACTTCTGGACGCGGGTCCAGAACATCTGCGGCACCGTGCGCGCATCCGGGTCCTCGTGCCAGACGATCGTCTCGCCGTTGTCGCCCTTGTAGGAATGCTCGATCAAAGGGGCCGTCATCATTGCGGTGTCTCCTCCGATGCCCGGCGCCCGCTCAACGCCAGAGCTTCTTCTTCTTCCAGCGCCGCTCGCCGCGCGCGCCCTCGTCCTTCACGCCCAGATAGAATTCCTGGATGTCTTCCTTCTGCAGAAGCTTCTCGCAGGTGTCTTCCAGCACGATACGGCCGACCTCGAGCACATAGCCGAACTTCGCCGTCTTCAGCGCCATGTGGGCGTTCTGCTCGACCAGCAGCATGGTCACGCCCTGCTCCTGGTTCAGGCGGACGATGATCTCGAAGATCTCCTTCACCAGACGCGGCGAAAGGCCCAGTGACGGCTCGTCCAGCAGCATCACCTTCGGCCGCGACATCAGCGCCCGGCTGATCGCCAGCATCTGCTGCTCGCCGCCGGAGAGCTGACCTGCGGGCTGGCTCTGCCGCTCCTTCAGGACGGGAAAATAGTTGAAGACCATCTCCATGTCCTGGGCGACGCCCTTCGGATCCTTGCGGGTGAAGGCGCCCATCCTCAGGTTTTCGAGCACGCTCAGGAACGGAAAGACCTCACGGCCCTCGGGCACATGGCTGATGCCCTGGCGCATGACCCAGTCGGGTTCCTTCGAGGTGATGTCCTGCCCCTCGAAGGTGACCTTGCCCTTGCGCGGGTCCATGACGCCCGAGATCGTCTTCAGGATGGTCGTCTTGCCGGCGCCGTTGGACCCGAGCACGGTGACGATGTCGCCCTTGTTGACCTCCAGGCTGACGCCGCGGATGGCCATGATCGGACCGTAGTAGGTCTCGACATTGGCTACTTTCAGCATCGGTTCGCTCATCCCTCAGCCCCCCAGATAGGCGCGGATGACTTCGTCGTTGGACTGCACCTCGGCAGGGCTGCCCATCGCGATCACGCGGCCGTAGTTCAGCGCAAGCACCCTGTCGGAGACACGGTTCACCAGGCTCATGTCGTGCTCGACCATCAGAACGGTGATGCCAAGAAGGTCACGGATGTCCTTGATCCAGAACGCCATGTCGCCGGTCTCTTCGACGTTGAGGCCGGACGAGGGTTCGTCCAGAAGCAGCAACTTCGGCTCCGTGCAGAGCGCGCGGCCCAGTTCGACCACCTTCCGGACGCCATAGGGCAGGTTCGCGATGCGCTGGTCGCGGTAGCGCGCGAGGCTGAGGAATTCGATCACCTCCTCCGCCTTCTCGCGGTGCTCCAGTTCGTGGCGGCGCACCGACGACAGGAACAGGAGATCGGTCAGGAAGTTGCCGCTTCGGTGGGCGTGACGCCCGATCAGCAGGTTCTGAAGCACCGTCGCCTGTTCGAACAGTTCGATGTTCTGGAAGGTCCGGGCGATGCCCATGCCCGCGATCCGGTCCGGCGGCGTGTTGGTGATGTCCTGATCCTGATAGATCAGCTTGCCTTCCGTCGGCTCGTAGATCCGGCTGATCAGGTTGAAGATGGTCGTCTTGCCTGCGCCGTTCGGTCCGATGATCGTGAAGACCTCGCCTTCGCCGATGTCGAAGTTGACCCCGTCGACGGCCTTCACGCCGCCGAAGTGGATCGCCAGATTGTCTGCCTTGAAGAACGTCACCGCAGCCGCTCCGTCTTAACGTAGGACTTCTGCCGCGCGAAGGTCGCCTTCTTGTAGAGCGGGAAGAGGTCGAAATAGGTTTTCACCTTCAGCCAGCGGCCGTAGAGGCCGAACGGCTCGAAAATGATGAACAGCACCAGCAGCAGGCCGAACAGGCCGGCTTCCAGGCCCGGCGCGTTGACGAAGCGGACGATGCCCGACAGCATTTCGGCATCGCCGAACCAGGCCGTGACACCGTCTCGAGCGATCGGAATGAAGCTGCGCAGGGCGATCAGGAACAGCGCGCCGAGCATGGCGCCCTGGATGGTCCCGATGCCGCCGACGACGCAGATCAGAAGCAGTTCGATCGACAGGAAGATGTTGAAGGCGTCGGGCGCCAGATGCGTGATCTGATGGGCGAACAGGCCGCCGGCCAGTCCGGTGACGAAGGCCGAGATGCCGAAGGCCGTCGTCTTGTACTGCGCCAGATGGATGCCCATCGACTGCGCCGAGATCTCCGAGTTGCGGATGGCGACGAAGGCCCTGCCCGTCGGGCTGCGGAGCAGGTTCTTCGCCAGCAGCGCCGAGATCGCCAGAACGAACAGGCAGATGAAGTAGAGCGATGACGGATCCCAGAGTTCCGCCCAGCCCACATGCACACCGCCGACGGCAAACCATTCGCCGCCGTAGATCTCGTTCGCCTGGATCGAGAGGAACTTCGGCGCCGCCACGGGAAGGCCGTCGAAGCCGCCGGTCACGGCGCTCCACTTCGACATCACCTCCTGGGTGATCAGCGCGAAGGCGAGCGTGGCGATGGCCAGGTAGATGCCGTGCATGCGCAGGGTCGGACGGCCGACCACGACGCCCATGATGCCGGCCAGCAGCGCGCCGAGCGGCAGCGAGACCAGAAAGGGCACGCCCTCCTGCATGAAATAGGCGTGCGCGTAGGCGCCGATGCCGAGAAAGGCCGAGTGCCCGAGGCTGACCATGCCGGTGAAGCCGATACCGATCATCAGGCCCAGCGCGGCGACCGAGTAGATCAGCCACAGATTGGCCTCGCCGACATAGTAGGAGCCGGCGACGAAAGGAAACAGCACAAGGACAATGCCCAGCAGACCGTAGGCGATCAGGTCGCCGCGGTGGCGCCAGAGGCGGAGATCCTGCTCGTAGCGGGTGCGGAAAACGAATCTCATGGCGTCAGACCTTCTTCCGGCCCATCTGGGAGAAAATGCCTTCCGGCCGGAAGACCATGACGGCGAGCAGCACCGAGTAGACCGCGATATCCTTGTAGCCCGCAGGCAGGATGTAGTCGGAGAATTGCTCGACCATGCCGATGATGATGCCGCCGACCAGCGCGCCCGGGATCGAGCCGAACCCGCCGACGACGGCGCCGGCGAAGGCCTTGATCGCGACGAAGCCGATCGAGGGGTCCATCACGTTGGCGATCGGCATCAGCATCACGCCGGTGATGCCCGCGACGCCGGCCGAGATGCCCCAGATCAGCGAGAAGATGAACGCGACCGGGATGCCCATGTAGTAGGACGCCAGCTGGTTCTGCGACGACGCCTGCATGGCCACGCCGATCCGGGTCCGCTGGAAAAACAGGTACAGGATCGTGCAGAGCACGAGGGTACCGCCCATGGCCGCCAGCTTGCCGGAGTCCAGCGTGACGTCGCCCACCTGCATTGCGCCGCCGGTGAACGGCGTCAGGAAGGCGATCTGCTCGACATTGTAGGCGTACGGCATGACGAAGCGCAGCACGTAGCCGATGCCGATGGTCGCCATGACGATCGAGAACTGCGGCTGCCCGATCAGCCTACGGATGACCACGACGTCCAGCAGGAAGCCGAAGACGATCATGATGATCACGGTCAGCAGGAAACCGAGCCAGAAGTTGAGGCCGAGGCCCGCGATGAGCCCGAAGGCGATGAAGGCGCCCACCATCATCACGTCGCCCTGGGCGAAATTCACCATCTCCGTCGCCTTGTAGATCAGCACGAAGCCGAGCGCGATCAGGCCGTAAATGCAGCCCAGCGACAGCCCGTTGATCAACAACGAGATGTAGATCTGGAAACTATCCAATCTGTCCTCCCCGCCGCGCGGCCTCTCCCCTTTCAGAGGCAACGCGGTTTGTATTTGTCCTGCCGTTGTCAGCGCACGCCCGGTATTCCGAATCCGTACGCCCTTCCGGCAGGTTGCCGCAGAATAGGGGAAGCGGTATCCCTGTCAATTCATGGAGCACGAGGGGAGCGCGACCGCCATGGCCTACGCCATTCCATTCATCCGGGAACTGGACATCGAGTACGGCGAGGTGGATCGGCTCACCCCGCTGATCCGCCGCGTGGTGTGTCCCAACCCCGGCGCGTTCACCTTCAAGGGCACGGGCACCTACATCATCGGCGAGGGCAATGTCGCCGTGATCGACGCCGGCCCGGCGGATCCGAAGCATGTCGACGCCATCCTGCGGGCGACCGAGGGCGAGACGATCACCCATCAGCTGGTCACACACACCCATGTCGACCACTCGCCCGGCGCGCGTCTGCTGAAGGAGAAGACCGGCGCGAAGACCTGGGCCTACGGGCCGCACGGTTCCGGCAAGGACGGGCCGAAGGTCGAGGAAGGCGGCGATTTCGACTTCGATCCCGACCATCAGGTCCGCGACGGCGACGTGATCGAAGGCGACGGCTGGTCGGTGGAATGCGTCCACACGCCCGGCCACACCTCCAACCACATCTGCTTCGCGCTCCGCGAGGAGAAGGCGCTGTTCACGGGCGACCACATCATGGGCTGGTCGACCACCATCGTCTCGCCGCCCGACGGCGACATGACCGACTATTTCAACTCGCTCGACAAGCTGCTGGCCCGCGACGACGCCATCTACTACCCGACGCACGGGGCGCCGATCCGGGACGTCCACAACTACGTGCAGGCCTACAAGTCGCACCGGCAACTGCGCGAGAACCAGATCCTCGACGTGTTGAAGAGCGGGCCGAAGACGATCCCGGAGATGGTTGCCGTCATGTATGCCGACGTCGACAAGTCGCTGCACCGTGCCGCCGCCCGTTCGGTCTACGCGCATCTGGTGCACATGACCGGCGACGGCCGGGTGAAGACCGATGGCGCGCCGACCGAAAAGTCGGTCTACTCGGTCTGAGGAGACGGCCATGCTGCAGGAACGCATCGAGGGCAAGTGGATCGAGGCCTTCGTCAACACCTTCCGCCTGTGCGACGTGAAGGAGGGCGAGGTCTGCGCCATCCTTTCCGAGACCCAGAGCCGCCCCGTCATCGTCCATCTGGCGGAACTGGCGCTGCTGCAACTGGGCGCGAAGCCGTTTCACGTCGTGCTGCCGACGCCCAAGCAGTCGGCCCCCGCCCCGGTCCGTTCGACCGGCGCGTCGGACGCCATCCAGGGACTGGAGCCGGTCATCGGCGCGCTGGGATCGGTCGGCTTCGTCGCCGACTGCACGGTGGAAGGCCTCCTGCACGCCCCGGAACTGCCGGCGATCCTGAAGGGCGGTTCGCGGGTGCTGATGGTCTCCAACGAGCATCCGGAGCTGCTGGAGCGGCTCGCGCCGACGCCGGAACTCGAGGCGAAGGTGAAGACCGGCATCAAGATGCTGCGCGATGCGAAGGAGATGCGCGTCACCTCGCCCGCCGGCACCGACCTGACCGTGGATGTCGAGAAGGCGCCCGCGGGCGGCGGCTGGGGCTACACGAAGCGCGCCGGAACGATCACGCACTGGCCGGGCGGGCTCTGTCTCTGCTTCCCCGCGCCCGGATCGGTGAACGGCACCATCGTCATGGACACCGGCGACGTGAACCTGACCTTCAAGCGCTATGTCGACCGTCCGATCCGGCTGATCGTCGAGAATGATTTCGTGACCTCGATCGAGGGCGACGGCGTCGATGCAAACCTGTTTCGTAGCTACATCGCCGCCTGGGGCGACCGCGAGGCCTATGCCGTCAGCCATGTCGGCTGGGGCATGAACCCGAGCGCGCGCTGGGACGCCATGGCGGCCTACGACCCGTCGCAATACAACGGCACCGAGATGCGGGCCTTCGCCGGCAACTTCCTCTACTCCACCGGCGCCAACGAGGTGGCCGGCCGCCATACGCTGGGCCATTTCGACCTGCCCATGCGCAACCACACGGTCAGTCTGGACAACGTCACGGTCGTCAAGGACGGCGTGCTGCAGGGAGAACTCGCTTGAGAGAGCCAGCCTTCATCGACGAGGGCCAGGGCCCCGCGATCCTGTTCCTGCACGGCATCGGCGGCAATGCCGACAACTGGAAGCTACAGATCGACGCGCTTAAGGACCGCTACCGCTGCATCGCCTGGAACATGCCCGGCTATGGCGGCAATCCCGGCAAGGGTCAGATGAGCTTCGACGGCATGGCCGACGCGCTGGCGGGTCTGCTCGACAAGCTCGGCCTGGAGAAGGCCGTCATCTGCGGCCTGTCCATGGGCGGATATCTGGCGCAGGAGTTCGTGGCCCGGCATCCGGAACGCGTCCGCGGGTTGATCCTGACCTGCACCAGCGCGGCCTTCGGCAAACCCGGCGGCGACTTCCAGACCAAGTTCCTTACCGCGCGGCTGAAACCGCTGGACGAGGGCAAGACCCCGGCGGACATCGCCCCGGAACTGGCGGCCGGCATGAAAGGTCCAGAGGCCGGCCCGGAGGTCGAGACGGCGCTCATCGAATTGATGAAGCGCATCCCCGTCGATACCTACCGCGCGGCGCTGAACTGCCTTGTCACCTTCGACCGCCGTGAGGCCGTGAAGGATATCGGCTGCCCCGCCCTGCTGATCGCCGGCGAGAACGACACCACCGCCCCCGCTGCGGTGATGGAACGGATGGCCGCCCGCATTCAGGGCGCGCGCTTCCATGTCATCCCGGGCGCCGGCCACATCGCCAACCTGGAAGCGCCGGCGGAGACGACGCGGCTGATCGCCGGGTTCATGGAGGAGTTGGACGCATGAGCATGTGGGCCGAACATGATCTGACCGAGCGCCAACGGGAGCTGGTGGGCATCGTCAACGAGATCGGCCCCGCCTTCCGCGACCGCGCCGAAGAGAACGACCGCGAGGCGAAGTTCCCGCATCAGAACTACCGCGAGATGCGTGACGCCGGCCTGCTGGCGCTCTGCATTCCCTCCCAGTACGGAGGGCTTGGTGCGGACTACGAGAGCTACTTCTACGCCGCCTCGGAACTCGGCCGCTATGACGCTGCCACCGCGCTCACCTTCAACATGCACTCCTGCTCGATGCTCTGGTCAGGGCCGCTGGCCGACGACATTCCGATGACCGACGACCAGCGCCGGGAGCACGAGGCCAACCGCGCCGCCATGTACGATCTGGTGCTGAACCACGAAGCGATCTTCGCCCAGCCCTTTTCCGAGCCGAACACCCAGGCCGCCTCGGGCAAGGCGCCCTTCGGCACAACGGCGCGGCGGGTCGGGGGCGGCTACCGGGTCACCGGCAAGAAACACTTCGCCTCGCTCGCCGGCGCCGCCACGCACTACGCCGTTCTCTGCACCGAGGAGACGTCGGAAGGCGGCGAACTGGACGCGCGCGACACCATCATGCTGGCCGTGCCGGGCAATGCCGAGGGCTTCGAGGTCGTGGGCGACTGGGACACGCTGGGCATGCGGCCCACGGTCTCGAAGTCGCTCGACATCAACGACGTCTTCGTGCCCGACGCGCATCAGATCATGCCGCGCGGCGTCTATTTCCAGGCCGCGACCAACTGGCCGCACATGTTCCTGACCCTTTCGCCCAGCTACATGGGACTGGCCCAGGCCGCCTATGATTTCACTGTCGCTTTCCTGCGCGGCGAGGTCCCAGGGGCCAAGGGCTCGAAGCGCGCGAGCCCCATGAAGCAGTACGCGGTCGCCGAAATGCGCATCAAGCTGGAGCAGGCCCGGGCCCTGTTCGTCCAATCGGCTCGCGAAGCCCGCTACGAACCGTCCAAGGGCGCCCGCCTCCGCGCCTATGTGGCCGGCTACACCATCATGGAGCACGCCAACGACGTCTGCCGTCTGGCGATCCGGACCTGCGGCGGCAGTTCGATCATGAAGAAGTTCCCGCTTGAGCGCTTCTACCGCGACAGCCGCTGCGGCTCGCTGATGCTGCCCTGGTCGGCCGAGGCCTGCCTTGAGCGACTCGGCAGGGAATCACTCTACGAGAAGGGAGAGCGGGACTGAACCCGCCCGGCCGAATGGCTCCGGATATCGGAGCTTATCTTTCGCCGAAGTCCGTCGCCGTCATCGGTGCGTCCGGCGACGACACCATCCTGCGCGGCCGGCTGATGAAGGTGCTGACCAGCCAGCCCTTTCCGGGCGCGATCTGGCCGATCAGCCGTAGCGCAGACGAGGTGATGGGCCTGAAGGCCTACCGTTCTGTCGCCGACACGCCGGAACCCGCCGATCTCGCCATCGTCATCGTGCCTGCCGAATTCGTACCCGCTGTCCTTCGGGACTGCGGCGAGGCCGGCGTGAAGTCCGCCCACATCATCACCTCCGGTTTCGCCGAAGAGCCCGGCGGGGCCGGCGCGCGCCTGCAGGACGAGATCCGGGAGATCGCGGAACGCTATCGCATGGTGGTGGTCGGGCCGAACAGCCAGGGTTTCATGAACACACGGCTGAACCTGACGGCCACCTTCAGCCCGGCGGCGCGGCATTTCCAGGGCGCGCTGATCCCCGAATACCGCAAAGACGGTTTCGTCACCGTGGTCGCGCAGAGCGGCGGGCTGGGGTTCTCGCTGTTCGACCACGGACGGCCGCGCGGCCTGCCCTTCAACTATGTCGTCACCACCGGCAACGAGGCCGCGCTCGAGCATCTCGACATCGTCGATCACCTGCTGGACACCGGCGAGACCGAGGTCTTCCTGATCTTCATGGAGGACATCAAGACGCCGGAGAAGCTGAAGGCAGTCGGTGCGAAGGCGCTCCGGGCCGGCAAGCCGCTGATCGTCGCCCGCGCCGGCCGCTCCGAAGCCGGCGAGCGCGCTGCTGCGTCCCACACCGCCGCGCTCGCCGGATCGGACAGCGCCTATAGGGCGATCTTCGAGCGCTATGGCATCATCGAGTGCAACGAACTCGAGGAGATGGTCGATCTGGCCGCCGGGTTCTCGCACATGGCCGGGCGGCTGCCGGCTGGCCGCCGGGTCGCGGTGACGACCTCATCGGGCGGCGCAGGCGGTCTGCTGGCGGATGCCCTGTCCGAAGCCGGTCTGGAACTCCCCGTTCTCGACGACGCCACCCGGGCCGAGATCGACCAGCACCTGCCCGCCTATGGCAGTTCGCAGAACCCGGTCGACGCCACCGCCCAGGCCGTGCGTCAGCTCGGTCATTTCCGCCTCAACATGATGGTCGCCGCCTCGCCGGCGATCGACGCCATCGTCTGCATCACCACCGCCCGCGACGGCCCGGCCGCCGTGACCGCCCGTCCCGATCTGGAGCGCCTTAGGGCGGAATGCCCGAAGCCGGTGATCTTCTGCTCCTACACCGCCCCTGCGGAGGCCTCGATCGAGACCTTCGCCGGATGCGGCATCCCGCTCTACTGGAACATGCGCCACTGCGCCCGGACGCTGTCCGAGATGGCGCGCTACCGTGAAGTCCGGGAACGCTTCCTGGAGCCCGCCGGGGCCACAGCCGTCAAGCACACAGCGATCGCCCTGCCCGTCCGGGACCGCGTGCTGACCGAGGCCGAGGCGGGCCCCCTGCTCGCCGGCTTCGGCCTGCCCTGGGCTGGCGGCGCGCTTGCCGGCACGGCGGAAGCCGCGCAACAGGCGGCGAAAACGATGGCCGGTCCTGTAGCCATGAAGATCCAGTCGCCCGACATCCTGCACAAGACCGAGGCCGGCGGGGTCCGGCTCAACGTCGAAGCTGTCGATGCAGCGGAAGCCTATGGCGCGTTGCTGACGGCCGCCGCGGCGTACAATCCGAACGCCACCATTCAGGGCGTGCTCGTCCAGCCAATGACGACGCCCGGCGTGGAGGTCATTCTGGGCCTCCGGCGCGATCCGCAGTTCGGTCTCATACTGATGGCGGGTCTCGGCGGCGTGCTGGTCGAGGTCCTGAAGGATGTCGTCTTCGTACCGCTGCCCGTCACTTCCGGCGAGGCCCGCCACATGCTGGACCGGCTGAAGGGACGCGCCCTGCTCGACGGCCTACGCGGCGCGCCGCCGGCAGATGTCGACGCGCTTTGCAGGACAATCGAGATGCTTTCACGTTTCGCCGAGGCACTTGGCGACGGCGTTGACGAGATCGACCTGAACCCTGTGATCGTCCATCCGCATGTACAGGGCGTCACCATTGCAGACGCCCTGATCCTGCCAAGCGGCTGCGGTTGACGCGGCACCCACGCGGCTGTGACCGCAGCGCGACTGGCGTGGCCGCGTCCCTGCCGCTAAATGGCGGGCATGGGCAATTTCCTGCTGGCCAATGAAGGAACCATCCGGCTTGCCATCTTCGGCGGCATGCTGGCGCTGATGGGCGGGCTCGAACTGCTTGCGCCGAAACGGCAGCTCAGTCTCGGACGCGTGCGCCGGTGGTTCCAGAATATCGGCGTCGTGGTGGTCAATACCGCCGCCGTCCGGGCCGCCTTCTTTTTCCTGCCGGCCCTGGCTGTCGGCTTCGCCGCGCTGATAGCCGAACGCGGCATCGGGCTGTTCAACTTGGTCGACCTGCCCTTCTGGCTGGAAGTCCTGCTAGCGATCGTCTTCCTGGACGGGGTGATCTACGCCCAGCACGTCGCCTTCCACCTGATCCCGCCGCTCTGGCGCATTCACCGGATGCACCATGCCGATCTGGATATCGACGTGACGACGGCGCTCCGCTTCCATCCGGTCGAGATCGTGCTGTCGATGGTGCTGAAACTCGCCGTCATCGCCGTGCTCGGCCCGGCGGCAGTCGCGGTGCTGATCTTCGAAATCCTCCTGAACGGCGGCGCAATGTTCAATCACGCCAATGTCGATCTGCCGCGCTGGCTGGACCGGAGCCTGCGCTGGCTCATCGTCACGCCGGATTTCCACCGGGTGCATCATTCCACAGTCGTTGGCGAGACCAACTCAAACTACGGCTTCAGCCTGTCGCTCTGGGACCGCCTTTTCGGCACCTACCGGCCCCAGCCGGAAGCCGGCCACGTCGGCATGAACATCGGGCTGGCCGAGTATCGCGACGGCGCAAGACAGGGCTTCCTCTGGATGCTGGCCCTGCCCTTCCGGCGATGAGCCGCATCGCCGTCATCATCCCGGCGCTCAACGCCGAGGCGGGGCTGGCCAAGACGATCGAGAGCGTCGCCGGCGATCCGGTATCGGAGATCGTCGTCAGCGACGGCGGGTCCGCCGACCGCACCCGGGAGATCGCAGAGCCTCTGGCGACAACAATCGTGATCGGACCGAAGGGACGCGGCGGACAGCTGCGGCGCGGCGCCGAAGCGGCTTCTGCGGACTGGCTTCTGTTTCTCCACGCCGACACCGTCCTCAGCCCCAGCTGGCGTGCCGTCGCCGGGAATTTCATATCCATCCCGACCAACGCGGAACGAGCCGGCGTCTTCACCCTGAGGCTCGACAGCAAAGCGCCCGGCGCGCGCCGGGTCGAACGCGGGGCGAACTGGCGGACGCGCCGATTTGGCCTCCCCTATGGGGACCAGGGGCTGCTCATTTCGCGAAGGCTCTACGAGAAGACCGGCGGCTTCCGGGACATGCCCTTGATGGAGGATGTCGACATCGTCCGCCGTATCGGCAAGCGCCGGCTGCACCTCTTCGACGCACAGGCCATCACCTCCGCCGCCCGCTATGAACGCGATGGCTGGATTGCGCGTCCGGCGCGGAACCTGTTCTGCCTCGGTCTCTACTTCCTCGGCCTGCCGCCCTCGGTCATCGCCCGGATCTACAGCCGGTGAAGCGTGTCCTGATCGTCTTCGCAAAGGCGCCGCGCATGGGCTCGGTGAAGACCCGGCTGGCCAGTGGAATTGGCGATGCCGCCGCCCTCGCCTTCTATCGCCGGAGCCTCGCCCGGACCGTTGCACAGGCGCGCGAGTTCCCGAACGTCGAGACGGTCATCTGGACCGCACCGGACAGTGCGGCGCGGGGTCGATACTTCCCGCCGTCACTCTGTGTCCTGCGGCAGGGCATCGGCGATATCGGCGTCCGCATGGCGCGGGCGCTGGACCATCATGGCGATGCCGACCGCCTGCTGATCGGCGGGGACATTCCCGGCGTGACGCCCGGCACCCTGTCCGGCGCCTTCGAACAACTGCGCACGCACGATGCCGTCTTCGGGCCGGCCGAGGATGGCGGCTTCTGGCTGGTCGGGCTGAAACGCGGCTACCGGCCCCGGAGATTTTTCGCGGGCGTGACATGGTCGGCACCGACGACCCTCGACGAATCCGTGGCTACGCTGCCCTCCCATGCGCGCGTTGCCTTTGCGCCGACCTTGAACGATATCGACGATCTGGAGGACTATCGTCGTCTGAAGTCGCTTTGAGGGAGGGGAGCCATGCAATTCGGCATCGGTCAGTCGGTCACGCGTGTCGAGGATCAGCGGTTCATCACCGGCAACGGACGCTATCTCGACGACATGGCGCCGGAAGGCTGCCTGCATGCCATCATGGTGCGCTCGCCATCGGCCCATGCCCGGATCGCCAGGCTGGACGTATCCGCTGCGAAGAAAGCGCCCGGCGTGGTCGCGGTCTATACAGGTCAGGACTGGAAGGCCGACAAGCTGCCGCCCGTCCCGATCCGGCCATCCATCGCCAATGCGGACGGCAGCCCGCTGGTCGTGCCGCCACGCTGGCCTCTGGCGATGGAAAAGGTCCGTCACGTCGGCGACGGCGTCGCCTTCATCGTGGCAGAAACCCGGAAGCAGGCGCAAGACGCGGCTGATCTGGTCGAGGTCGAATATGACGATCTCGGCGCGGTCACGGATTCGAAGGCCGCGCTGAAGTCCGGCGCGCCGCTGCTGCATGATGAGGTGCCGGGCAACAAGGCCTTCTACTGGACCAAGGGCGAAAGGGAGCCGGCGGCGAAGGCTCTGACCGGCGCGGCCCATGTCGCCGAGGTCGAACTGGTCAACAACCGGATCGTCATCAATCCGATGGAACCGCGCGGCGCGCTGTGCTTCTGCGACGAGAAGAGCGGCTGCTACACGCTGTCGGGCTCCATCCAGCACGTCTTCATGTTCCGGGAGATGCTGGCCAAGCAGGTCTTCGACATGCCGATGGAGAAGCTCCGAGTCGTCGCTTACGACGTCGGCGGCGGCTTCGGCGGCAAGAATCAGGTGCAGCCCGAACACGCGCTGGTGCTGTACGCGGCGCGCAAGCTGAAGCGGCCGGTGAAGTGGGTCTGCGACCGGACCGAACTGTTCCTGACCGACGGCCAGGGCCGTGACCAGCAGACCGTCGTACGGCTGGGTCTGGACAAGGATTACCGCTTCACCGGCCTGCATGTGCAGACCACCGCCAATCTCGGTGCCTATGTCTCGACCAACGGCCCGGTGGTCCCGACCATGGCGACCTCGTCCGTGATCGGCGGCGCCTATGACATTCCGTCGGTCTTCTACGAGGTCGAGGCAGCCTTCACCAATACGGTGCCCACGGACGCTTACCGCGGCGCGGGTCGGCCCGAGGCCTGCTACCTGCTGGAGCGCGCCATCGAACAGGCCGCGGCGGATCTCGGCGTGGACGCCATCGAGTTGCGGCGGAAGAACCTGATCCAGCCGGCGAAGCTGCCCTACCAGGCGGCCCTGGGCCACGTGATCGATTCCGGCGGCTTCGAGACCGTGCTCGACCGCGCCATCGCCCAGTCGGACAAGGGCGGCTTCGCGAAGCGCAAGGCAGCCTCCGAGGCGGCGGGCAGGCTGCGCGGCTACGGCCTTGCCTACTACCTGGAGGCGACGCTGGGCGTGCCGACGGAATACGCCCGGCTCGATTTCGACGAGGACGGCTTCGTCACGGTCTCGGTCGGAACGCAGTCCAACGGTCAGAGCCACGAGACGACCTTCGCCCAGATTGTCCGCCAGCGCCTCGGCGTGAGTTTCGAGAAGGTGCGCTTCCGTCAGTCCGACACGGCCAACACGCCCATCGGACACGGCCATGGCGGCTCGCGGTCGCTGCAGGTGGCCGGCAGCGCCATTCTGGGCGCATCGGCCAAGGTGATCGAGAAGGCGAAGTCGATCGCCGCCGAGATCCTGGAGACGGCGGCGGCCGATATCGAATTCGACGCCGGCACCTTCCGCGTCGTCGGCACCGACCGCTCGGTGGACTGGCAGTCCGTCGTCGATGCGGCCTTTGCCTCGGGCCGCTCGGAAGACGAGCGCGGGCTCACCGGGCACGAGGAATACACACGCTCCGGCAATGCCTATCCGAACGGCTGCCACATCGCGGAGGTCGAGATCGATCCGGACACCGGCACCGTGCGGGTCGACCGTTACACGGCCATCGACGATTTCGGCATCATCGTGAACCCGATGGTCGTTCGCGGACAGGTCATGGGCGGCATCATCCAGGGCCTCGGCCAGGCGGTGCTGGAACACACGGTCTACGACGAGGAGTCGGGGCAGCTCGTCTCCGGCAGCTTCATGGACTACTGCATGCCGCGCGCCGACGATCTGCCGGAGACGGAGATCGACTTCTACGAGGACGCGCCGACCGAGACCTCACCCATGGGTGTGAAGGGCTGTGGCGAGGCCGGCACAATCGCCGGGCCGCCGGCGATTGTCTCCGCCGTCTGCGACGCGCTGGGAGTCAGCCATGTCGACATGCCGCTGACGCCGGAAAAGATCTGGCGGCTGGCAAACGGCTGACACCCGAGGTACCCGGGCTTGACCCGGTATCAAGCCTTCGGCGCGATCACCGCGTCGAGCGCCACGCCGCCATCACCGCGGGCGACGAAGGGGTTGATGTCGATGCTTTCGAAGCGGTCGGCGTTGGCGGCAGCGAAGACCGAAAGCTTCGACAGCATCAGCGCAAGCCGTTCCAGATCGACGGGTTCGGTTCCCCGCGCTCCCTCCAGCATGGGCAGGCTCTTCAGTTCCCGGATCATCCGCATGGCCTCTTTCGGTCCGAACGGCGCGACGCGGAAACTCACGTCCCGGAAGACCTCGACGAAGATCCCGCCGAGGCCGAACATCACGGTCGGACCGAACACGGGATCGTTCTGAACGCCCAGAATGGTCTCGACGCCGGACGCCGCCATCGGCGCGACCAGCACGCCGTCGACCGTGGCGGAAGGCGCATGTTCGGCAGCACCGGCCATGATCGCCTCGAAGGCTGAAGCGGCCCCGTCCGGTATCACGTTCAGCTTCACCCCGCCGATATCTGACTTGTGCTGGATATCCGCCGAAAGGATCTTCATCACGCAACGGCCGCCCAGCGCCTCGACGGCCGCCCTGGCTTCATCGGCCGTGGCCGCGACCCGCATGTCGGGATAGGGCACACCGATCCGCGACAGCAATTGCGCCGCATCGAACTCGTTGAGAAGTGACTCCGGAATAACGGCATCGGACGGCGCCTCCGGCAGCGGGTCGTCGTCGCTGCCGCGGTCGAAGCCCTCTCGCACCCGTGCCAGCGCTTCCATGGTCCTGAGCCCGCGGTTCATCTCCTCGCAGATCAGATAGCCATGGCTTTCCAGATGCCGCCGGTTCTCGTCCGAGCAGAGCATGGCGATCGACATGATGGCGTCGGGATATCGCTCGCGGATTGCCGGGAAGATCTCGTTCAACCCTTCCATGATCCGCTCCGAGAAACCGACGGCGGAAAGGAAGATCATGGTCATGTCGACCTTGCCGTGCTCCAGCATGGCCTCCAGGCCCTCGCGCAGCAGGTCGAACTGGTTCGTCGCCATGGCGGTCACATCGACCGGATTGCGCGCAGCCGCATAGGGCATGGCCGCCTTCACGGCATCCTGGGCGATCTTCGGCAGTTCAGGCACCTCGAGCCCGATATTCTCCGCCTCGTCGGAGGCCATCACACCGGCCCCGCCCGAGACCGTGACGATGCCCAGACGCCGGCCCTTCGGCAGCGGACTTACCAGTGCCGCGGCAGCTTGGTCCATCATTTCCTCGAGACTGTGGACGCGGACCACGCCGAACTGCCGGAAGGCCGCATCGAAGACGGCGTCCGCGCCGGCCAGGGACGCGGTGTGCGTCGCCGCCGCCGCCGCCCCCACTTCGGACGAGCCGACCTTCATGCAGAAGACGGGTTTGCCGGCCTCCCGCGCCATCTTCAGCGCCGTGATCAGCCGCTCCGGGTTCTTGCAACCTTCCATGTAGGCGGTGATGACCTTCGTCTCAGGGTCAGTCGCGCCATAGGCAATGCAGTCGGCGATATCGACGTCGACCTCGTTCCCCGTCGCGACCCAGGTGCGAATTCCAAGCCCCAGTTCGCGCGCCTGCACCAGGATATGCGCACCGACAGCGCCTGACTGGGTCATGATCGTCAGCCCGCCGGGCTTCGGCCAGCCGTGGTCGAACATGGAACTGAACGTCCCGATGGCCCAAGTGGCCGGCGTCAGCGTGCCGAGGCAGTTCGGCCCGCAGATGCGCATGCCGCTTTCCTCGGAAACCTGCCGCAACCGTTCCTGCCAGACGGCGCCGTCCCCGCCGACCTCGGCGAAGGAAGAGGAGAAGATCACCAGGGACTTCACATTGGCTTCGGCGGCCGCTTCCACGACCCCGACAACCGCCGGGGCAGGCACCGTGACGATGGCCATGTCGATGGGCTGGCCCACGTCCCGGATGTCCGCATAGGCCTTCAGACCCTGGATCTCCGGTTCGCGCGGGTTGATCGGATAGATCGGTCCCTGGAAGGGCGCCATCTTCATGTAGCGGATCGGCCGTCCACCGAACTTGTAGGGTTCGTTGGACGCGCCGATGACCGCGATGCTCTTCGGGTCGATCAGCGCCGTGAGATCGCGGGGCTGGCTCATTCTGTTCTGGACCTTCTTCAGGCGGAAAGCTGCATCAGCTGGGCCGCCGACGGTTGCGATTCCAGCGCCAGCACGGCCTCGCGCAGCGCGCCGGCACGGTTGTCGCCGATGACCGGCTCCGCCAGCATGCGGAACTTGTGGGCGATGCGTTCGCCCTGCCCGGCCACGTCGCCGGCGGGTATGCCGCTGTCGTGCTCAGCCGTCAGCGTCCGGCCGTCCGTCGTCGTGACCGTCAGCTCCGACCAGGTCTGCGGCTGTCCCTCGACCAGATCGACCTCGATCCGGTCGCGGAGCGCGGTCAACGCCGGGTCGGTCGCGTTCGCGGCGACGTAGTTGGTCATGCCGGACGTGTCGATGCCGGCCAGTGCGAAGGCCGCCGTCATCCGCAGAGAGAACTTGGTCTCCAGACCCGTCGCCGGTTCCGGAATGTTGCAGACCCGGTCCGCGCCTCTCTCGACGCGCAGCTTCACCGAGGCGATGTCATCGGGTTTCAGCCCGTGCTCGGTGCGTAACTTCATGCCGCATTCGATGGCGGCGTGGGTCAGATAGCAGGCCGCATGGTACTTGAAGAGATTGTTGCGGACGTGGAAACCGCCGCCCGGCGCATCGCCCGTCGCGGCGTCCGCCCGGAAGTCGGTGCCATGAGTTTCGGCGAAACCCTGGGCACAATCGAGGATGTCGCCGCGCGAGGTGAAACCCCGCTGCGCCATGGTCGCGGCCATCAGCCCGGCCTCGGTCGCCCGCCCGGCATGGAAGGGCTTGCAGTCGGTGCCGAACTGGCTCTTCAGCCCGGCCGCCATGGTGCCGGCGATCCCGAAGGCACGCGCCATCCTGTCGGTATCGAGTTCCAGCAATCGCCCGCACGCTGCCGCTGCGCCAAAGGTCCCGGCGGTGGCCGTTGCGTGAAAGCCCATGGCGTAATGGCTCGGATTGACCAGCGCACCGACCCGGCAGGCCGTCTCGTAGCCGGCAACGAAGGCGACCAGCAGATCCTGACCGGTCGAATCCAGCCGTTCGGCCAGAGCCAGCAGGCCGCCGGCCACCGCCACGGTGGCGTGACCGGAGAGCGTCATGTTCACGTCGTCATAGTCGTGCGCATGGCTCGCCGTGCCGTTGACAAGCGCCGCCTGGCGGCTGGCCATGCGGACGCCACGGCCGACCAGGGTCGCCTGCGGGTGCCCGCCCTGGTCCTCCGCATCGCCCGCGACGATGGCTGTACAGTTCTCCGAGGCGCCGGCCAGCGTCACGCCGAACCAGTCCAGCAGGCACTGGCGGGCCACGGCCCTGGCGTCGTCGTCGATATCCTCGTAGCGCAGCCCGGCGGCCATTTCGGCCAGCCGGCGGGTGACGTCGGTTTCCGCCATGGGTTTCCCCTCCCTCAGCGTCCCTTGAAGACGGGCTTACGCTTCTCGGCGAAGGCCAGCATGGCCTCCTTCGAGTCCTCGCTCTTGCCCAGTTCCCAGGTCATGGTCTGCTCGAAACGATAGCCGTCGCGCAGGCTCATTTCCTCGAAGGTGTTCGCCGAATGCTTGGCGATCTCCACCGCGACAGGGCTCTTGGACGCGATCTCCGCGGCGATGGCGTGCGCGGTCGGGATCAGTTGGTCGCGCGGCACGCAGGCCTCGGCGACGCCAAGGCGGTAGCACTCCTCCCCCGAGACGCGCATGCCGGTGAACATCATCCGCCGCGTGCGGCTGTGGCCGAACAGGCGCATGCAGTGACGCCCGCCGCCGGCCAGCCCGACATTGATCTCCGGCAGGCCGATCGATGCGTCGTCGGCGCAGACGATGATATCGGCGGAGGCCACCAGTGCGAGACCGGCGCCGAGGGCCGCGCCGCCGACGGCGGCGACAACCGGAATCCGGCATTCCATGATCGAATGGAAGCACTCCCGCGCCCTGCGGCTGTGCTGCCAGTGGTCCCCTGCCCCGCGTTTCGACTTCGCGCGGTCCTTGATCTCCGCGCCGGCCGAGAAGTGCTTGAATGCCGAACAGAGCAGGACGGCGCGCGCTTCCGGAAGATCGGAGAGCGTGTCGAAGACCTGCATCATCTGGTCATGGAAGGGTTGCGACTGCGCGTTGACCGGCTCGGCCGCCATGGTCACGGTCGCCACGAAATCGTCGCCGATCTCGCAGCGGATCAGGTCTGTGCTGATATCCATCTGCGCGCTCAGGGGAAGTAGGCCGTGATGGTTTCGGCGACCAGCGCGGGGCGCTCCTGGCCATCGATCTCCATCCGCGTCTCGGTGATCAGCTGGATGCCGTTGCCGGCGATGTCATTGACTTCCTTGATCTTCATGCCGAGACGCACCTTGCTGCCGGCCGGCACCATGTTGGTGAAGCGCAGCTTGTTGGAACCGTAGTTGATTCCGTTCTTCAGCTTCTCGACCTTGATCATCTCGTACATCAGCTGCGGGATCAGCGAGAGCGTCAGGAAGCCATGCGCAATGCACTTGCCGCCGGGCATTTCCTTCTTCGCGCGTTCGACATCGACATGGATCCACTGGTGATCGCCCGTCGCGTCGGCGAAGGCCTGGATCATCTTCTGATCCACTTCCACCCAGCGCGAGGTGCCCAGATCGGCGCCGACATGGCTCTTCAGATCGTTCGGCGTTTCAACCGTCAGCATGCTTGTCCCCTCCCCGGAACGTCGTTCTTGTTCAATAGGATCGCGGCAGGCCCAGGATGTTCTGCGCGACGTAATTGAGAATCATGTTGGTCGAGATCGGCGCGGTCTGGAAGAGACGGCATTCGCGCCACTTGCGTTCGATGTGGTACTCGCGTGCGAAGGCGAAGCCACCATGAGCGGTAAAGCAGGCTTCCGCCGCGTGCCACGCCGCTTCCGACGCCAGCATCTTGCCGATATTCGCCGCCTCGCCGCAGTCCAGCCCGGCCTGGAACAGGGCCGCGCCCTGACGGATCATCATGTCGGCGGCCTCGAGTTCGGCATAGGCGCGCGCGATCGGATGCTGGATCGCCTGGTTGCGGCCGATGGCGTTGCCGAAGACCACGCGGTCATTGGAGTACTCGACGCCCTTCCTGATGAACCAGCGGCCATCGCCCAGCGCTTCCGACGCCACCAGCACGCGCTCGGCGTTCATGCCCGACAGGATGTACTTGAAGCCGCTGCCCTCCTCGCCGATCAGGCTGGAGGCGGGAATGCGCATGTTGTCGAAGAAGACCTCATTGGTGTTGTGGTTCACCATGGTCTTGATCGGCCGGATCTCGCAGCCATTGCCCACCAGATCGCGCAGATCGATCAGGAAGACCGACAGGCCCTGGGTCCGCTTCTGCACCTGATCCGCTGCAGTGGTTCGCGCCAGCAGCAGCATCATGTCCGACTGCAGCGCACGGCTGGTCCAGATCTTCTGCCCATTGACGACGTATTCATCGCCTTCGCGCACGGCCCGCGTCTTGAGCTGCGTCGTGTCCGAACCGGTCGTCGGTTCGGTGACGCCGAAGGCCTGCAGCCGCAACTCGCCCGTCGCGATCTTCGGCAGGTACTGTTCCTTCTGCGCCGGGCTCCCGTGACGCAGAACGGTGCCCATGATGTACATCTGGGCGTGGCAGGCGGCTGCCGAACAGCCATTGGCGTGGATGGTCTCCAGGATCACCGACGCCGCTCGGAGCGGCAGGCCGGAGCCCCCGTACTCCTCCGGGATGAGCGCGGCGAGATACCCGCTCTCGGTCAGGGCATCGACGAAGGCGTGCGGATATTCCGACTTCTCGTCGAGTTCGTGCCAGTAGCTCTCGGGGAACTTCTCGCAGATCTTGGTGACGCTTTCCCTGAGGTCGGGCCAGTCCTTGCCGAGTTCCAGCACCGGGTTCTCGGTCGTGCGCATGGTGGTGTCAGCTGCCATGAGACTACTCCGCGGCCAGGGGCTGGGATGCGGGGCGAAAGCCCTTGGGCGGGCCTGCCTTCGAGATCATGCCGTGCAGCGGTTCGTCCGCCGGCAGATTTTCCCGCAGCACCTCCCGGATCGACAGCAGGCGGTCCAGATCGATACCCGTTCTCACACCCATTGCCTCGAACATGAAAACGAGATCGTCCATCACGACATTGCCGGTCGCCATCGGCGCGAAGGGACAGCCTCCCAGACCGGCCAGCGAGGCGTCGAACTTGCGGCAGCCGGCCTCGTAGGCGGCCAGCGAATTGGCGAGACCGAGACCGCGCGTGTCGTGGAAATGCGCCACGACCCTGTCGGCGCCGAACTCAGCGATGGCGTCGATGAAAAGCGCTTTCACCTGGCCCGGATTGGCGTAGCCGACGGTGTCGGCGATACCGATCTCGGTCGCGCCGCGCTTGACCAGTTCGCCCATCAGCCACAGCGCGCGCTTCGGATCGATCTCGCCCTCCAGCGTGCAGCCCAGCGCCGTCGAGACGCCGCTGCAGACCTCGGTCTTCGCATAGTCCGGGTTGGAGGCGCGGACTTCCATGATCTGCTCGAAGCGGACCAGCGAGTCCTCGGTCGAGCATTTCACGTTCTTCTGGTTGTGCGTTTCGGAGGCCGAGACCACGAAGTTCAGCTTGTCCACGCCCAGCATGAAGCCCCGTTCCGCGCCCTTGGCGTTGGGGACCAGAGCGGAGACCGTCAGGTCGGACAGCGACTTCGCGTGCCGGACGACTTCCTCGTGATCCTGGAACTGCGGGACCACATGCGGCGGCACGAAGGAGCAGACCTCGATCTCCGACATGCCGGCTGCGACCTCTTCAGAGATCCAGCGCTTCTTGGCGTCGGTCGGGAACATCTCCTTGACCAGCTGGAGGCCGTCGCGGAGACCGACCTCGCGCAGGATGACGTCACGTTCCATGGCAGATACCTCCCCAGGTAACCATTGACCTCCGAAGGCGCTGCAGGGTGCCTGGAGGATGCGGTGAGTTCATGGCGCCATTGTGGACGCGTTCCCCGCCCCCCGCCAAGGGGCGTTCGGGGATGCCACCCCTGCGACGCGATCAACGTCCCTTGAAATCGGCCTTCCGCTTTTCGTTGAAGGCGCGGACGCCTTCCAGACGATCCTCGGTCGGAACCATGCGGTTGTAGGCTTCGATCTCGTAGAGATAGCCGGTGTGATAGCCGAGCTGGGTCGACATGGAGACCGACTTCTTGGCCTGCCGCACCGCGATCGGCCCGTTGGAGGCGATCTTCCGCGCCGTCTCCAGCGCAGCGGGGATCAGTTCGTCAGGTTCGCAGACCTTGTTGACCAGACCCCAGTCGAAGGCCTCCTGCGCGCCGAAGGGCGTCGCCGTCAGGATGATCTCCTTGGCCCGCCGCACGCCCACGGCTCGTGGCAGATTCTGCGTTCCCATTGCGCCCGGCATGATGCCCAGCGAGGTCTCGGTCAGCGCGAACCGCGCCGTCGTCGAGGCATAGGCGAAGTCCGCCCCGCAGACGAACTCACAGCCGCCGCCGAAGGCCGCGCCGTTCACCGCCGCGATCACCGGCACGGGACAATCCATCATCGCCATCATGCCCCGCTCGAACAGCGCATGCTGCTGCTGCCACTGTTCGTCGGTCATGTTGTTGCGCTGCTTCAGGTCGCCGCCGGCGCAGAAGGCCTTGTCTCCGGTCCCGGTCAGAATGATGCAGCGCGTGTCGCCCGGATCGACATACATCTGCTCCCAGACCATCTTCATGTCCGCGCCCATCTGCGTGTTCATGGCGTTGCGCGCCTCGGGCCGGTTGAACTTCACCACCAGCACATGCGGCTCAGGCCGCTCCAGCAGGATGGTCTCGAAACTCTCAGGCAGAAGATCCATCAGCCGGCGCTCCCCATGATCTCATCATTGTCCTGGCCCAGATCCGGCGCCTTCGAGCGCAGGCCCTGGCCGCTCGCGGTCGAAGCTGAGCGGCAGGCCGATCAGGCCGAAGGGCGCGCCCGCGACCTGCTGGACCATGCCCGCGGCGACCGTCTGCGGATGCTCCAGAACCTCGTCGATCGACTGCGTCGGCGCATTGGGCACCCCGGCCTCGTCCAGAATGGACTGCCAGTGCGCACGAGGCTGCTGGATCAGCATGTTGCTGAGCTGCCGCTTCAGTTCCACACGGTTCGCATCCCGCTTCGGATTGGTGGCGAAACGCGGGTCCGCCTTCCACTCCGGCTGGCCGATGGCGTCGGCCAGCTTGATGAACAGCCGGTCGTTCGAGGCCGCCACGATCAGGTAGCCGTCGGCGCATTCGAAGGCCTCATAGGGCGCGATGCCGCGCACACCGGAGCCATGCCGCTTCGGCGGATTGCCGGTGGTCTGGTAGTCGGCGGAATAGAAGGTCATCCACTGCACCGCCGTCTCGAACAAAGCCGCATCGACCAGCCCGCCCTTGCCGCTGACGCCGCGGCGGAACAGGGCCGAAAGGATACCGATGGCGCACCACATGCCGGTGCCCATGTCGATCACCGAGATGCCGCAGCGGACGGGTGCCTGCCCCTCCTCGCCCGTCACCGACATGATGCCGCCGAAGGCCTGCATCAGCGCGTCATAGCCGGGCCGGTCCTTCAGCGGACCATCGGCACCGAAGGCGTTGAGATTGCAGTAGATCAGCCGCGGGTTCATCTCCAGCAGCGTTTCGGAGTCGAGGCCGAGCCGCTTCATGGCGCCGGGGCGCATGTTCTGGACGACAATGTCGCCATCGGCAGCGATGCGTTCGCGCAGTTTCTGCAACTGGGCCGGATCCTTCAGATCGACGGTGACCGACTTCTTGTTGCGGTTCAGCGCGTGGAAGATGGTCGCCGTGCCGTCCGGCGCGAAGGGCGGCCCCCAACTCCGCGCATCGTCGCCCTCGGGCCGTTCGATCTTGATCAGCGTCGCGCCGAGTTCGGCCAGGATCGAGCCGGCGAACGGCCCGGCCACATTCGATCCGAATTCATAGGCGACAAGCCCGTCCAGCGGTAACGCCACGTCGTTCCTCCCCCAGAGACGTTGAGCGAGGAACGTAGCCGCGGCGGGCTCCGGCGGTCAATTCGCGCCGAAGAACGGGCGGGTACCGGGCTGACTGAAGGCCGAGCCGAATGCGTCGCCATCCTCGTCCGCATCGAGGGGCATCTGCGAAAGCTTCTGGACCGGCGTGAGGCCTTCGGCGCCGCCCAGATAAACGAAGACGCCTCCGGAGCGCACACCGCCATTCCCGAGCACGTCGCGGGACGAGGCGCCGACCACGAGATCGCCGACGCCGTCGCCATTCAGATCGCTGCTCGTCAATGCATCCCCGAACCGCTGTCCCGCCTGCCATTCGCTGCCATTTCCAATGGCCTGAAAGTGGATCAGCCCCCCGGCGGTCGAACGGTACATATGCACCATGCCTGTCCGTTCGGCGAGTTTCGGCGCCGCTGTCCCGACCGGCGGCGGACCGGTCACATCTCCGCACAGCGGAGAATCGGCGCGACGCCGCTGCATGCCCCCCGGCCTGTCGGGGCATGGTCTGGTCATGCGCCTTCCTGTCTCCGCCAGGTCGCGGCGATGCAGTCCGCCGGCATCCACGACCGCCGGCATGCCGGACTGAGAGCTGCGGTCGCCAGGTGCGCCAATGGCCAGATCGGTTCTTCCGTCACCATCGAAATCGCCGGTCGCCAGGCTGCTGCCGAACAGCATGTAATCCGATGCCCCGCCGGGCACGTCGCGCGGGTCGAGCGCGGTATCGATGCTCAACCCGTCCGGCCCGCCGCGGAAGAGAAGGACCAGCCCCTGTTGGGCCGCGCCACTGCCGACGCTTTCGCGGGCTGCGGACACGGCAAGGTCGTCATAGCCGTCTCCGTCGAAATCCCCGGCGGCCAGGACTTCGCCGAACAGGTCGCCCGCTTCGTCGGGACTGAGACCGGACTGGTCCAGTCGCCGGATCCCGGAAAACGACTCGTCATGTCCGTGGAACTCGAAGACCGAACCGGAACCCTCCCCGTTTCCGGTATCGGCATTCGGCGCGCCCACGGCCAGATCGATCCGGCCGTCGCCATTGAAATCGCCGGCCGCCATTGCCAATCCGAACTGCGACTGATTGCCTTCGCCCATCAGCGTCTGCGCATCGAGAATCGCAGCCATCGGAAAGAAGATGAAATCGGTATTCGGCGCCAGTTCGCCCTTGTTGCGAAACAGGAAGACGGCGCCTGGTCCTGCGCCTTGCGCGCGCGGATGGCCGGGCGACCCGATGATCAGATCCGGATAGCCGTCGCCGCTGAAGTCCGCCGAAAGCATGGCCAAGCCGAACAGGCCCGGAAGACCGAGTTCTCGCCCCGTACCCTTCCGAAGAGTCCGGTCAGGCTGGAAACGGCCCTGCTGCAGGCGGTAGAGATGCGCCAGCCCGGGCCGTTGATCATTCGGCGGCAGGCCTGCGCCAGGATTGCCGACGACGAGTTCAGGCTGACCGTCCAGATCGAAGTCCTCGAGCACGCTGGCCGCGCCGAAATTGTCCTTCGCGCCGTGCACTTCGGACCCGAAGGCAATGAGGCGTTGAAGCGGGACGAGTTCCGGTTCGGATCCGGCCGTGACGACCGCGCGAATCTGCCGCCGCAGTCCGAAGACGAATGCCGCACCTTCCCGGACGGGCACCCCGTCATGCTCCATGACTTCCAGAGGCGCGCCGACCACCAGAACCGGCCATGCAATGCTGGCGTTCAGGTCGAGTCCCGGTGGCCGGTCGCGCCGTTCGAGAACCTGGCCGTCCGCGGGAAGCGAGAGCAGAAATAACGCAGACGCCGCGAGGGCGGCTGAAACGGAACGGGAAACCCGTCCAGAGAAACTAGCAGACCCAGACATCGCAACCCCCACGCGTTCGGACGTGTGGATTCTACGCGTCGGGTTGACGCCGGGTCAAACTAGCCGAACAGCGCCGCCAGCAGCATCACGATCGTCGCCAACAGCCCGACGAACCAGATCAGCGACCGTGCCGGCGACCAGCCGAGCGCGTAGGCCGGGATGTAGAGCAGACGCGCGCCGAGAAAGATGCCGGCGCACATCTCGGTGACCGGCGAATTGGACCCCGACAGATGCACGACAACGGCAGCCACCGCGAACAGCAGCAGGCCTTCGTTGTAGTTTTCCATCGCCCGCTTCAGCCGGGCGGGAACGCCGCTGAGCTGCTTCTGCTCGTCGCGCGGGCTGAAGAGGTAGCGCGGGCCGAGCTGGCGGTGAGCCACCATGGCGACAAGAAGGAAATGCAGGACCCAGATCAGACCGGCCCAGGCCAGGGCGTAGAGTTCATAGGTCATGTCATCCCTCCCACAGACCTGCCCCGGGACTTGATCCCGGGACCCAGTGCGGTAGCAACGCCGTTCCGGCTTCCGGGGTCAAGCCCCGGAAGAGACCCGGTTTCCCTTTACTCCGCCGCGTCCTGCGCCGTCGGCAGGGTGTAGTCCTTGAACTGTTCGCGCAGGGTGACCTTCTGGATCTTGCCGGTCGCGGTATGCGGGATCTCGTCGACGAAAGCGACGTCGTCGGGCATCCACCACTTGGCGATCCTGCCCTCCAGCGACTGCATGATGCTTTCCTTCGACGGCTCCTTGCCGGCCTTCCTGACGATCACCAGCAGCGGGCGCTCGTCCCACTTCGGATGGAAGATGCCGATCACGGCCGCCTCGGCGACCTCCGGGTGCGCCATGGCGGCGTTCTCGAGATCGATCGAGCTGATCCACTCGCCGCCGGACTTGATCACATCCTTCGCCCGGTCGGTGATGGTCATGAAACCGTCCTCGTCCAGGGTGGCGACGTCGCCGGTGTCGAACCAGTTGCCCTCGTCCAGGATCGAGCCGCCCTCGCCCTTGAAGTAGCCGGCCGTGATCCAGTAGCCACGGGTCTTCAGATTGCCGAAGGCGACCCCGTCGCGCGGCAGCTCCTCGCCCTCGTCGCCGGTGATCTTCAGGTCCACGCCATAGATCACCCGGCCCTGCTTGGACTTGTAGGGCAGCTGCTCGGCGAAGGGCTTGCTCTCCAGTTCGCGGGTCATCACGCCGGTCGTGCCCAGCGGGCTCATCTCGGTCATGCCCCAGGCGTGGATGACGGTCACGTCGTAGACGGTCTCGAACTTCTCGATCATGGCCGCCGGCGCCGCCGAGCCGCCGATCACCGTGCGGTTCATGTGCGGCAGCTTCAGGCCCTTCTCTTCCATGTGGTTGAGCAGCATCAGCCAGACCGTCGGAACGCCCGCGGACATGGTGACCTCTTCCTTGTCCATCAGCTCGTAGACCGACTGGCCGTCGAGATCCTTGCCGGGCAGCACCATCTTGGCGCCGCACATCGGCGCGGCGTAGGCGAGGCCCCAGGCGTTGGCGTGGAACATCGGCACCACCGGCAGGATGGTGTCCTTTGACGACAGGCCCAGGCAGTCGCCCATGCAGGCGGCGAAGCTGTGCAGCACCGTGGTGCGGTGGGCATAGAGCACGCCCTTCGGATTGCCCGTGGTGCCTGACGTGTAGCAGAGGCTGGAGGCCGTCATCTCGTCGAACTGCGGCCACTCGAACGCGGCGCTCTCGGCGGCCAGCATGTCCTCGTAGCAGATGACGTTCTTCAGCGAGGTCTCGGGCATGTGTTCGGCGTCGGTCATGACCACGATGTGCTCGACGGACTTGAGCTCGTCCTGGATTTTCTCCAGCAGCGGCACGAAGGTCAGGTCAGTGAAGATGACCCGGTCCTCGGCGTGATTGGCGATATAGACAATCTGCTCGGGGAACAGGCGCGGGTTGATGGTGTGCAGCACCGCGCCCAGTCCGGACACGCCGTAGTAGCACTCGAAATGACGATGGGTGTTCCAGGCCAGGGTGCCGACCCGGTCGCCCAGCTCGATCCCGAGCCGCTGCAGGGCGTTGGCCAACTGCTTCGCGCGCGCCTGCGCGTCGCGGTAGGTGTAGCGGTGGACCGGTCCCTCGACGGTGCGGGTCACGATCTCGGTCTTGCCGTGATACTGCGCGGCGTAGTCAATCAGGGTGTGGATCAGAAGCTGCTTCTGCTGCATCAGCCCTTGCATGGGGTCCTCCCGAGGCTTGGTGTCATTTCCGGATTGGCGCGGAACTTATGTTTTCCGCGGGGATCGGGCAAGCGCGCACGCAGTCCGCGCCGGACAAAGTGTAATGCCTTCGTCTGACGTGGCGGCTAGGCTCTCTCCTCCGAATATCCGAACAGGGAGAGTAACGGGATGAAGCGGATCGGAATGACAGTCATGGCGGCGGCGGCCGCCCTCGCCATCGGCGGTCCGGGGGCCATGGCCGCCTCGCACGAGGAAAAGCCGATCCCGATCGTCTTCGTGCATGGCGACAGCGACACGGCGGCGACATGGATCAGCACGATGTGGCGCTTCGAATCCAATGGCTATCCGAGCGACCGGCTGTTCGCCGTCGATCTCGACAACCCCGGCGCGCGCAGCGACAACACCAAGCAGCAGCCCAACCGCTCCTCGACCACCGACGTCGCCGCGCAGCTCGGCGGCTACGTGACCCGGGTGCTGATAAACACCGGCGCGAAGAAGGTGGCGCTGATCGGGAATTCCCGCGGCTGCCAGACCATCCGCAACTATGTCGAGAACGGCGGCGGCGCGGCCCATACCGAGACGCTGGTGCTGACCGGCTGCGTTCACCACGGCGTCTTCGTCGCGCCGGGCGTGGCCATGGGCAGCGAGTACAATGGCGCCGGCACCTTCCTGACCCAGCTCAATGCCGACGGCGAGGTGGTCGAGGGCGTAAAGACGGTTACCATCCGCTCCGACAGGTTCGATCTCTACAGCCAGCCGATGGGCGACTTCATCGGCCGTCCGGGTCAGCCGACCGGCGCAACCTTCGAGGGGCCCGAACTGGACGGCGCGGAGAACCTGGTGCTGCCGGGCGTCGATCATCGCGAAACCGCCTATTCCCCCAAGGCCTTCGCCCTGATGTACAAGGCGATCACCGGCATGGAACCGGCATCGACCGGGATCACCCCGGAGGCGCCCATCGTCCTGAACGGCGAAGTCAGCGGCTGGGCCAACGACCGCCCGACCAACCTGCCGCTGGCCGGCGCGCGGATCCGGGTCTGGGCCATCAACGGCTCGACGGGCGCGCGGATCGGCGACAAGCCGGTGCATGAGGCGACCGCGGGCCGCCGCGGCCGCTGGGGTCCCTTCGAGGCCGAGGCGGGTCAGGCCTACGAATTCGTCGTGCGCCAGGACAATTACCCGGTCCACCACATCTACCGATCGGCGTTTCCGCGCTCGTCGGAATACGTGAACCTGCGCCTCTACCCGCTGGAGGACGCCGCCAAGGGCAAGCCCGCGGCGATCGGCTTCATGCGGCCGCGCGGCTATTTCGGCATCGACGACACGGTCACGATCAATGGCAAGCAGGTCGACGGGCTGGGCGAAAGCGAGGTCCCGAACGTCTGGCGGGTCTGGCATACCTCCGAGAAGCCAAACGAGCCGGTCGTGGCCGTGTTCAACGGCGAGACCATCGCCGCCCGCACATGGCAGACCGAAGGACACGTCGCCTGGATCGAACTCCACTACTGAGCCGCATCCGCCGGGAGGGCTGGACCGCGGCGGGCTGCCGCCCCACCCTCTCGGCCATGCTGACCGTGCTCCTGATCATCGGCCTGACCGCCGCGCCGGCCGCGGCCGAGCAGACGCCGGTCGATCTCGAGCTGGTTCTGGCCGTCGACGGCTCCGCCAGCGTGGATTTCGAGGAGTTCCGCCTGCAGATGCACGGCATCGCGGCGGCGTTCCGCGATCCCGGCGTCCTGGAAGCCATTTCGAGCGGTCCGTTCGGCGGCGTCGCCGTCAACCTGATGGTCTGGTCGGGGCTGGATGCGCCCGTCGCCGGCACGGACTGGTATCTCATCCGGGACCCTGTCAGCGCCTACCGTTTCGCCAGTGACGTGCAGGATCTCGACCGTCCGGTCCGGCCCGGCGCCACGGCCATCAACTACGCGATCCGGAACGCGCTCACCCGGCTCAGAACCAACGGCTTCAACGGTCTCCGCCGCATCATCGACGTGTCCGGCGACGGCAAGGAGAACAACCTGATCGACGCACTGGCCGCCATCGACGTCGGCCGGCAGGAAGCGCTGGCCGAGGGCGTCGTCATCAACGGTCTGCCGATCATGACCGACGACCCGTTTCTGGAGCGCTATTATCTGGAATATGTGGTCGGCGGCCCCGGATCCTTCCTGATTCCGGCGCGGAACTACGGCGATTTCGCACGGGCGATGCGGGAGAAGCTGTACCGGGAGATCAGCGGCGAGATGCTGATCGGTCGTAGCGGATTGCCGCCCGATGGCTGAGGCGCGGACAATCTGGATCGCGGTCGCCGCGGCCGTGCTGCTGCCGCTCGCCGCGCTGGCGGTGATCGGCGCCGCAGCGCGTGCACCCGACGGTCACACCGGCCGTATCCTGGTGATCTTCGACGGCGCGCCCGGCGACACGGAGGCCTTCGCAACGCTGGCCCGACACGATGCCCGCCCCCTTCGCGTGATCGCCTCGGTCGGCGGCTGGATCGCAGAGGCCGAGGGGGCCGGCACGGTGGAAGGCCTCAGAGAGGATGGTTCCGCCCGCTTCGTCTTCCGCGATGTCGGACTCGGCCGGGCCATGGCGGGCTGCCTCGGCCTCGCCAACGGCCCGGCGAGGCCGAAGGGAATCGTGCCCTAGCTAGCGCTGAAGCGTCTCGACGGGAACCAGGCGGACACTGCAGCTCGCGAAAGCGAGAAGCTCGCCCGCCTCGTTGGTCAACCGGCCATCAACGAAGGCGACCGTGCGACCCATCTGCACCACCGTCGCCTCGCCGATCAGACGGCCCGGCTTCGCCGCCCTGGCGAAACTCACATTCATGTTGATCGTCGGCGAGTAGAGCTTGCCCTTCGAGGCGACCAGAACCGCCGGTCCCATGGTGTCGTCCAGCATGGCGGCCAGGATGCCGCCCTGAACATTGCCGACCGGATTGCGGAACTGGTCGATTGCATTGAAGGCCACGCTGATCCAGCCGCGGTCCGGATCGAGATCGACCAGTTCCCATCCGAGAAGGTCGGCGATCGGGGGCTTCTGGATGCTGAAGAATTTCTCCAGTTGCTGCCTGGCGTCGGTCACGGGCTCAACTCCTTCAGCGGCGCTTGATCTGCTTCGCCAGCGACCAGCGGTGCACCTCGGAAGGACCGTCATAGATGCGGAAGCCACGCATCTCGCGAAAGATGCGCTCGACCTCGGTGTCGCGGGTCATGCCGAGACCGCCAAGGGTCTGCAGCGCCCGGTCGGCGACACGGTAGAGCGCCTCCGAGCAGATGACCTTCGCCATCGAGCTCTCGCGGCCGCCCTGCCCGCCCTGATCCAGGACCCAGGCGCAGTGCCAGATCGCCAGCCGCGCGATGTGCATGTCCATCTCGTTGTCCGCCAGCATGAAGCCGACGCCCTCGTGATCGATCAGCTTGGTGCCGAAGGCCTCGCGCTGTTTGGCATAGTCGCAGGCAATGTCATGCGCCCGCTGCGCGGCGCCGAGCCAGCGCATGCAATGGGTCAGCCGCGCCGGCGCCAGCCGGACCTGGGCATAGCGGAAGCCCTTGCCGACCTCGCCGAGCACCGCGTCGCCATCGACCCGCAGACCGTCCAGATCGACCACGGCATGACCGCCGGTGAAGCTGGAATCCATCGTATCGAGGACGCGGTCGACCTTCACTCCGACGGCCGGCAGCGGCGTCAGGAACATGGACGCGCCGATATCCTCGCCCTTCTCGTCGAAGGTGCGGGCCATGACGATGCCGATCTTCGCGCCCTCGGCGCCGGTGATCAGCCATTTCCGGCCGGAGATCTTCCAGCCGTTTCCATCCGGCCGGGCCTCGGTCAGCATCGCGCCCGGATCGGAACCCGCGCCCGGCGACGGTTCGGTCATCAGAAAGACCGAGCGCTGTTCGCCCGCGGCCAGCGGCTTCAGGTAACGCGCCTTCTGCGCCTCGGTCGCGACCTCGTCGAACAGGTGCATGTTGCCTTCGTCGGGCGCGGCGATGTTCATCGCGATCGGCCCGAGCATCGAATAGCCCGACGCCTCGAACATGATCGCCTTGGTCATGTGATCGGCGCCCATGCCGCCCCAGGCTTCGGAGACATGCGGGCTGAGCAGGCCCTCGGCCTTCGCCAGCGCCACCAGCTCGTCGCGGAGATCGTCGGTCGGGCCGTGAGAGGTCCGGCGCGGGTCGGTCTCGAAGGGAATCACCTTGTCGCGGACGAAGCGCTCGACCCGCTCCTTCAGTTCAACCTGTTCCGATGTCAGCTCGAATTCGATCATGGTCTTCCCCTCCCCCTGCCGATCCGGTCAAATGCGGGCACACCATTACCAAGGGGGGAAGCCATGATCTACGACGTTCGCACCTACACCTGTAAGCCCGGCACCGTTCCGGCTCAGCTCAAGCTCTACGAGGAGTTCGGCATGGCGCCGCAGAAGAAGCATCTCGGCGAGCCGGTGATGTACGGCTGGTCGGAAGTCGGCGAACTGAACACCTATACCCATGTCTGGCGCTACGACAGCCATGCCGACCGCGAGACCAAGCGCGCGGCGATGCAGGCCGATCCGGACTGGCACATCTTCCTCGCGAAGTCCCGTGAGGCCGGCCACATCACCGATCAGCGCAATCAGGTCATGGTCGCGGCGCCCTGGATGAAGTGATCGATCAGGCCGTCGGGACCATGCCGTCATAGGCGTCCGGCGGCAGGATGACAGTGGCCTTCAGCCGGAGAGCATGACGGACCTCGGCATCGCTGGCGATGGCGGCTGCGAGCGCGTTGGCAAGTGCCGACACCAGACCGTCGGCGGCATTGCCCCCCGTGATGAACGGCATGGCCAGCGCGTCTCGGTCCAGTCGACGACATGAAGCCGGTCCGTCAGGTCCGGCAGGTGCCGCTGCGCCAGGCCGAGCGCGATGGAATCGATGGCGGCTCCATCCGCCTCGCCCTCGGCGACGGCCTGCATCGAGAACAGATGCCCGCCGGAGACCATAGCAGGTTCGGGCATGGCTTCGCCGCGGGCGCGGAACCAGCGGTCGAGCGCCACGCATCCCGACCAGGAATCGGGGCCGTTGATCGACAGCCGCATCGCGCCCAGCCGTTCCGGATCGAGCCCGGCGCGGTCGCGGTGGACGACGATGGCGCTCGAGTAGGTGCCTTCGCCACAGCCCTCGACCTCGTGCCATGGCGTCGCGACATAGCGGACCCTGCCCTTCAGACGCGTGTTGAAGGGCAGTCCGCAGGTCTGTGCGAAGAGGAGATCCTTGCGTTCCCACAGAGGTGCATAGCGATCCTCCCGGGTCAGCCGTTCCGGCGCGTCGATGCCCTCTGCACGCAACAGCGCCGCCACCGCCGACCACAGACGGTCATTGACCGGCTGCAGTACCGGCCAGTCGTACATCGGCAGGGCCGCGATCAAGAGTTTCGCCGGCCCGGGTCTGTAACGGTCTCGCGCATGGTGAAAAGATAGCGCCGGACGATCTCGCCGTAACCGGCGAAGACGTCGCCCGTCGGCGTACCCTCCATCCAGAGCTTCTGATGCAGGTTCGGCAGCCGGTACCAAGGAGCCGAGGGCCAGCGGTGATGCGCCGAATGGAGGTTGTTGTTGAGGAACAGCAGCGAGAATACCCCGCCCCGCTCGACGATGGCGGTCCGGGCCCGCCGGTCGGCGTCCCAGCGGTGCTCGGCGAAGGTCCTGAGCATCAGGATCGACATGCCGGGCCAGGCCGCCAGCAACGCATAGGCCCAGAGCGGCACACCGCAGATCCAGAGCCAGGCCAGCACCGGGAGCAGCGCCGGAAGATGCCAGAGCCAGTCGGCGATCACGGACCTGTCGCCGCGCGAAGCCGACCGGATGTCCCCGCCGATCAGGCCGGCCGTGTTGATCACCGGTCCAATTACAAGACGCCCGGCGAGCGTGTTGTTGGCGTTCAGCACCAAACGGCGCCAACGCGGCAGCGCCGTCCATCTCGAGGCCGTCAGATAGGGCGTCTCGGGATCGAAGACCGGATCGGTGAGATCACGGCTTCGGTGATGGCGCAGATGCAGCCGCCGAAAGCGGCGGAACGGCAGGAACAGCCCGATTGCCGGCGCGACCAGCAATTCATTCAACCAGCGCCAGCGTGTCGGGTGGCCGTGAATGATCTCGTGCTGCAGGGACGAGTGCAACGCCACAGGGAGCGCCAGCACCGGCAGGAGAAACCATGTCTCTATGCGTCCGATGAGCCAGATTCCGGCGATCCAGCTGGTGCTGCAGGCCCCGATCAGCGCAATTGTCAGCCATTCCGGCCCCGATCGACCGGTTCGCCCCTCACGTTTCATGCAATCAGCGATAAACCGGCTGACCTGCGGTGCAGAGGGTGATTCGGTGCAACATCTGTTAATTCGGCACGACAAATACCGCAATGATGTGCAAAGTCGACAAATATCATCATTTCCAAACAGGGTGGGATCCCGCTTGGACAAGCGCGAACTCGGACAGATCTTCCGCGAACGGCTGGAGGCCGTGCTCGGACGTTTCCGCGGCAGCAATGCCAAATTCGCCGAGTCGGTCGGACTGGACCGCTCGGCGCTGAGCCAGCTTCTGTCGGGCCATTCCACCCGCCTGCCGCGGGCCGAGACCCTGCGCGCCATCTCGCAGAACCATCACGTCAGCCTCGATTGGCTGCTGGGTCTGTCCCAGGACGACCGCTTCGGGACCGAAGTCGCCCGGACACTCGAGATCGAGGAAGAAGCTGGCAGCGCCGACGATACGCGGCTGGCGCAGTGGCATGCGGAAGCCGCGGGCTACAAGATCCGCTATGTGCCGGCGACCCTGCCTGACCTGCTGCGCACCGACGATGTCATCCGCTACGAGCACCGGGAGACCGCCGATCCGGAGCCGGACATCATCATCCGCGAGGCCGGCCGGCGCCTCGCCTACAGCCGCCGCCCCGAGACCGACATGGAAGTCTGCATGCCGATGCAGCGGCTGCAGGGTTTCGCGCGCGGCGAAGGCGTCTGGTCCGGGCTCACTGACGCGCAGCGGACGCATCAGATACGCCAGATGGCCGGGTTGCTGGACGAGCTCTATCCGACCTTCCGGATCTTCCTCTATGACGGCCGGGAGGCCTTCTCGGCGCCCTACACCGTGTTCGGGCCGCTGCGCGCCGCGATCTATGTGGGCGACATGTATCTGGTGCTGAACGGCACCGAGCAGATCGCCGCGCTGACTTCCCATTTCGACCGGCTGATCAAGCGCGCCGTCGTAAACCCCCATGAGGCCGGCGGCTGGGTCCGCGGTCTTCTGGACGCGGCCTGACTGGCCCGACAGACCGCCCCGCCCTATCATCGCCACCGGATCGAACAGGGGAGAACGGGACATGAGCGACGAAGCCGAACCGCTGCCGGATACACTGACCCAACGTATCGGTGTCCTCGCCCGGCGCGAGACAGAAGCCCGCGTGCTGGCGCCGGTCATAGAGGCGCTGGCCGGCGCCTTCGGCCGCGATCAGGTGCTCGACATCGTCCGCGACACCATCATCCGCATCGCCAACGAACAGGGCGGCGAACTGGCGGAGGCGATGGGGGGCGACGGCTCCGGGGAGTTCCTGGACTCCATGAAGTACTGGCGGCAGGACGGCGCGCTGGAAATCGATGTGCTGGAGCACACGGACGCGAAGCTGGACTTCAACGTCACCCGCTGCCGCTACGCCGAGATGTACCGCGCCCTCGGCATCCCCGAACTTGGCGCGATCCTGTCCTGCAACCGCGATTTCGCCTTCGCCGAGGGCTTCAACAAGGATGCGAAGCTGACACGGACCCAGACCATCCTCTCCGGCGCCGGCCATTGCGACTTCCGCTTCCGCTTCCCCGAAGACGGCGACGGCTGACGGCCCCATTCGGGTCACATTCAGCTTTCAGGTTCATCTCTCCGCCCGGCCCCGATGCAGGCCGCAACGAGAAGAAGGAGCGAAACATGCCTACCCCATCCGTCCGCCACCTTGCCGCCGCCCTCGTCCTGTCCGCCGCTGCCCTGTCCGGCAGCGCGGCGATGGCGCACGACACGGAACCCGGCCAGCTGCATATCGCGGTCGAGGGAACAGCCAGCGCCACCCCTGATCTGGCCAACCTGACTGCCGGCGTCGTGGCCGAGGCGAAGACCGCCGCAGAGGCCATGGCCGACCAGCGCGAGCGCATGACCCGGGTCATGGAAGCGATCCGCAAGGCCGGCATCGCCGACAAGGACATCCAGACCTCCGGCATCAACCTCTCGCCGGTCTACGCCCGCGACGAAGGCCGCAACCAGGTCCCCCGCATCGCCGGCTACCGCGCCGCCAACCGGGTCAACGTGACCGTCCGCGAGATGGCCAAGGTCGGGCCCGGCCTGGACGCGCTGGTCAATGCCGGGGTCAATGATATCGGTCAGGTGTCATTCGGTTTCTCCAACACCGAGAAGCTGATGGAGGCGGCCCGCACCGACGCCATCGAGAAGCTGACAGCGCGCCGTGACTTCTTCGCCGAGAAGGCCGGACTGAAGCTCGGCCGTCTGATCAGCCTGTCCGAATCCGGCGGCGGCCGTCCGCCCATGCCGATGATGGCGATGGACCGCGCCGAATCCATGCGTGCCTCGGCGACGCCGGTTGCGCCGGGCGAGTCCGAGATCCGCGTCGGTCTGAACGCGGTCTATCAGATCCTGGAGTAGCGGCCGTTCAGTTTGCCGCTTCGAGATCGCGGCGGATGAGTTCGATGTTGCGCCGGTTGCAGCCGAAGACGAAGTCGAAGACGTCGCCGGCCACCGGGATGATGCCGATCATGTAATCCACGGCGACATTGACCAGCATCTGCAGCACTGTCCGCTTGCGTACGCCCAGCATGTACCCCTGCAGCACGATGTAGAGGCTGAGAACCGCTGTCGCCGTGTCGCCGATCCCCGGGATCAGGCCGACGATGCCATCGAGGCCGAAGCGGATGCCGGTGCCGGGTATGGCGAAGCGGCTGTCCAGCAGCTGCGCGAGATCGTCGAGACGTTGCAGCCTGGCTGCGCGCCCGGAACCTTCGCCGAAATGCAGATCAGTTCGAGCGCTCACGCGCCACCTCGGACGGCCGGCGGATGGTCACGCCCGATCCGTCATGGCCATCGCGGGACTTAGGCGCACCACGGTCGCCAGCGCCGGTCTGGCCCGGCCAGCCCTTCGTCGCGGCCAGATACCAGAGCGCCACCAGTCCGATCGGCGGGATCAGGGCGGTCAGCCCCCAGAAGCCGGAATAGCCGGCCTTGGCGGCGATGCGCCAGCCGAACCAGGCCAGCAGGAAGAGAACGGGAGAACCGGGCCAGAGCAGTTCCATCAGAAGTGCTCCTTCGCGCGGTCGAACTCGTCGAACGGCCCGCGGATGCGATGCTCGCCGTTCGGCCATGGCTTGAAGGCGAGAAACCCGAGGGCCAGCGGCAGTCCGGCGAACGGGATCAGCGCAAAAAGCGAATAGTATGGATTGAGGCCGGCGCGTTCGTTGATCCGCCACAGCGGCAGCACGAACAGGATGCCGATGACGACCGTCCAGCCAAGTAGACCCATTCCGAACAAGAACCTGCTCCGATCATTGACAACATGTCGCATATGGGAACGGCGGGCGGCCGTTGCCAGAGGCTCAGTGGTCGCGGAGGGCGTGAGGCAGGCTGAGATACTCCTGCGACTGCATCTCCATCAGGCGGCTCGCCGTGCGATGGAACTCGAAGCTGCCATCTCCGGCCGGATAGAGGTCTTCAGGCTTCGCCCCCGCCGAGCAGATCAGCTTCGTCCGGTTCTCATACAATGCATCAATGAGCGTGACGAACCGTTTGGCTTCGTTGCGTTTTTCCTTGGTCAACTTCGGCACGTTGGCAAGGATAACCGTATGGTATTTCGCCGCCAGCGCGAGATAGTCCGCCGCCCCGAGCGGCCGGCCGCAGGTGGCGCTGAAATCGATGAAGGCGACGCCCTTCGCGGCGCGCGGAATTTCCGTCGTCCGGCCCTGCGCCTCGATCGTCGCGGGCGCCGGGTCCTCGCCCTCGGTCAGGGCGGCGAAGTCCTTCTCCAGCGCCGCGTCGGCCTCGGGTCCGAGCGGGCTCACATAGACCGGCATCTGGTTCAGCCGGTCCATGCGGTAGTCGGTCGGGCTGTCCAGGTGCAGGATATCCAGCTTCCGCTTCAACAGTTCGATGAAGGGCAGGAACAGCTGCCGGTTCAGACCGTCCTTGTAGAGGTCGTCCGGCGGGCGGTTGGAGGTCGAGACGACGACGATGCCGCGCTCGAACAGCGCCGTGAAAAGACGGCCCAGGATCATGGCGTCGGCGATGTCGGAGACCTGGAACTCGTCGAAACAGAGCAGCGTCGCCTGCCCCGCCACGCGGTCGGCGATGGGTGGAATGGGGTCGTCCCCGTCCCGCTCGCCAGGCTTCGCCTTGCGGAAGGCGTGGGCGTCGGCGTGCACCTCCAGCATGAACTGGTGGAAGTGGATGCGCCGTTTCTTCTCCACCGGCGCGGTATCGTAGAACAGGTCCATCAGCATGGACTTGCCGCGCCCGACGCCGCCATACATGTAGAGTCCCGACGGCACCTCGGCCTTCTTCTTCGGCGCCCCGAACTGGAAGATGCGCCGGATCCCGCGGTCCGCCTGGGGCGTGTAGCTCTTCAGCGTGTGATGCAGCGCCTGCAGCTTCTCCACGGCCACTTCCTGCGCCACGTCGGGCTTGATCTCCCCGGCGCGGATCAGGTTGCGGTAGCTGTGGATGGGGCCTTCCGGCGAAAGATGTTCGACCGTCATGCCCGAACCGTCATCCCGTCTTCGGCGATTGTCCACCCCGCAGCCTCGGTTTCGGCCCGTTCGGGCGACGAGCGGCGCAGGACGGGGTTGGTGTTGTTGATGTGGATGAAGATCTTGCGGCCGACCTTCAGGTCCCGGAAAGCCGCGATCGAGCCGTCGTCCCCGCTCATCGAGATGTGGCCCATCCGCTGACCGGTCTTGATGCCGACCTGCTGGCGGATCATCTCGTCATCGGTCCAGAGCGTCCCGTCAAAGAAGACCACGTCGGCGCCGTCCAGCCGGGCGGCCAGGTCCTCGGTCATCCGCGCGCAGCCGGGAATGTAGTAGACCCGGCGTCCCGCGTTGTCGGCGATCTCCAGCCCCACCGTGTCCTCGTCGACCGTGCCGAAATTGCCGCCCTCGGCGTTCTTGTCCTCCAGCCAGAGCGCGACCTTTCCGGGCACGGGAAACACCGTCACCGTCAGACCCAGCGGCGTCCCGTCGCCCTCCTTCAGCTCCACCGCCTCGTTCAGGCGGAAGGTCCGCCGATCGACGAAGTCCGGGTTCAACACGTTGAAGACGGTGTTGGCGGCAAGCACCTCGTGAATGCGGCTGGTGGCGTAGAGCCCGAACGGCTGGCTCTCGCGGAGGTTCAGCAGTCCCGCGACATGGTCCACATCCCCATTGGTCAGCACCGCCGCCCGAATCGGGCTGTCCCGCAGACCGGTCTTCGGATGCAGGGCCGGATTTCGCTCGATCTGCTGGCGAAGATCCGGCGAGGCGTTGAACAGCGCAAAGCGCGCACCGTCGGCCGATACGGCGATGGACGACTGGGTCTGCGCCTGCAGTTCCGGATCGCCGGACCAGAAGGCCCGGCAGTTCTCGCAATTGCAGTTCCATTGCGGAAAGCCGCCGCCCGCGGCGGCGCCAAGCACCTGAATTTCCAAACCGACCCCCTCAGCGGAACCGCCCAACCATCTCTTGAAGCCGCGTGTCGGGCAAGTCCCCATGCGGCAGCGGACGTTGACCGCCAAAGGCTGGTGGACGACATTGCTGCGACGCAATAGCAGGCTGGAGCGGATCTTGGACAATCATCCCGTCAAACCGGAACTGGACTATGTGTTCGGCGATCAGCGGCCAGAGGGTCCGGAAACCTTCGAGGTCGCGAAGGGCGTCTACTGGATCCGCATGGCCATCCCGATCCCCGGCCTGGACTACATCAATCTCTGGCTGCTGGAGGACGACGACGGCTGGACCATCGTCGATACCGGCCTGCGTTCGAAGAAGATCATGGCCTGGTGGGAAGAGATCTTCGCCAGCAAGCTGATGGCCGGCCGTCCGGTGAAGCGGGTGATCTGCACCCATTTCCACACCGACCATCTGGGCCAGGCCGGCTGGCTCACCGAACGCTGGGGCTGCCTGCTCTGGATGTCTCTCGGCGAATGGGCGTTCGGCCGCACCATGGCGCTGGACGTGACAGAGCGGGTGCCCGACGACGTCGTCGATCACTACCGCCGCATCGGCTATTCCGAGACCATGCTGGAGGCGCTCCGCGAACGCGGCTTCAACCGTGTCGCCAAGATGATGACGCCGATCCCGCGCGCCTTCCGGCGGCTGACGCATGACCAGCGCTTCAAGATCGGCCAGAACACCTGGCGCGTCATCATCGGGCGCGGTCACTCGCCCGAGCATGTGGCGCTGTTCTGCGAGAACCTGAACGTCCTGATCTCGGGCGACCAGATCCTGCCGGCGATCACACCGCATATCGGGGTCTATCCGGCAGAGCCCGACGCCAACCCGCTGCAGCTCTATCTGGAGACGCTGGACAATTTCCGCCCGCTGCCCGACGACGTGATGATCCTGCCGGCGCATGGCGATCCGTTCCGCAACCTGCATGCGCGCATCAACTATCTGCAGGACCACCACCGCTTCAGGCTGAAGACGCTCTGGCAGGCCGCGCCCGACTGGGTGACGGTGCGGGAGACGCTGCCCTTCCTGTTCCGCCGGGAACTGCAGGAAGACGACATGAGCCTCGCCTTCTCGGAAGCGATCAGTCACATCCACATGCTGATCGGCCGCGGCCGGATGGAGCGCAAGATGGGCGACGACGGCGTCTACCGCTACCGCTCGACAGGACTGGAGGCCGCCTGAACCGGGCTCAACCGGTCTGGATGTACTCCTGCAGCGCCTGGGCGTCGCTTTCCAGTTCCTCGACGCGGTACTTGACGACGTCGCCGATAGAGACGAGGCCGACCATCCGACCGCCTTCCGTAACCGGCAGGTGACGTACGCGGTTCTCGGTCATCATCCGCATCAGATCGCCGATATTGTCCGACGGGCTGCAGGTCACGACATCGCCGGACATGATCTCGGTGACGCCGCAATCCAGCGCCGCGGCGCCCCGTGTCGCCAGGGCCCGGACCACGTCGCGCTCCGAGACGATGCCCTGGATGCGTTCGCCGTCCTCGCTGACGACCAGCGCGCCGACACGCAGTTCCTTCAACTTGTCACAGAGATGCAGAACGTCCGTGTCCGGACGAATGGTTCCGACACTGCCGCCCTTGGCACGTAGCATGGATGAAACAAGCAACTCTCGCCTCCCATCAATCATGGGCCTGCGGAGCGCCCGTCGGGCAACCGGAAGCGTTCGGGGTCAGAATGTGTTGCGCTTCCCGCGCCTTCTCGCTGCCTTTCCGTCAGGCCATCTGGTTCACGACTACGCCCCGAGTATGACAGCGCTACCGCGGCGGCGCGAACGAAAATCGGCGCATGGCCAATATTCCCCAACGTCATTTCGCTGTGTCAAAGGCCCTCTCTGGCCTCGAACGTGGTCGGATGACCCTGTTCGTCGATGGCCACGAAGACGAAATCCCCGTCGGTCACCTTGACCGTTTCCGTGCCGAACTTGCGCTGGACGAAGGTGTCGATATGCACCGTGACCGAGGTCCGGCCGACGCGGGTGATGCGCGTGTAGAGGGAAACGACATCGCCGACGCGGATCGGCTGCTCGAAGGTCATCGCCTCGATCGCCCGGGTCACGCAACGGCTGCGCATGAAGCGAGAGGCGGCCGTTCCGCCGGCAATGTCCATCTGCGACAGCACCCAGCCGCCGAAGATGTCGCCATTGGCGTTGCAGTCCGACGGCATCGGTGCCGCCCTCAGCGTCGGTTCGCTTGCGTCCACCTGTTGTCCCCCTCGTATCCCGCCGGTCATGCCGGCTCCGCAGAGCCCGTCCCGGCGCGTTGCCCTCGTCATCGCCAGCCTATCCGAATAAGGTGCCGGCGGGCCACGGGGGAGACCAGACCATGCCGAAGACCATCCACGTCTATTCCAAGTTCAATGATCGCGTCGTCGGACCGCTTCAGGACGCCTTTCCCGAGGCCGAGATCGTGGCGCTGGAAGGCGATGAAGGGTTTGCGGCAGGACTGCCCGACGCCGAGTTCCTGATGGCCCTGAAGCCGCCGCGCGGACACTGGGCGAAGGCCACCAATATGAAGCTGCTGCAGAGCTTCGGCGCCGGTATCGACCATCTGATGCCGATCGACGAACTACCCGCATCGGTGAAGGTCTGCAACGCGGCCGGCCTGGCGGCGGAACCGATGAGCGAATACGCGCTGACCCTGATCCTGATGTGCATCAAGCGCGCCTGCTGGGCCTTCACAGGGCACCGGGGCGGCTATTGGCGGCAGTACATGCCCGGATCGGCCCGGGGCTCGACCGTCTGCATCCTGGGCCTCGGACGTATCGGCGAGGCGACGGCCGAGCGCTGCGCCGCGATGGGCATGCGGGTAACCGGCACGAAGCGGACCCCCCGTCCCTCGCCGCATGTCGACAAGGTCTACGGGTTCGACCAGACCGCCGAAGCCATTGCCGATGCGGATGTCGTGGTTTCCATCCTGCCGCTGACCGACGAGACGCACGGCATCCTGGACGAGGCGATGATGCGGAAGATGAAGCCCGGATCCTACGTCATCAACCTGGGCCGCGGCGGACAAGTCGACGAGGCGGCGCTGATCAAGCTGCTGAAAGAAGAGCATCTGGCCGGCGCGGCGCTCGATGTTGCCGAGCAGGAACCGCTGCCCGAGGGCGATCCGCTCTGGACCGCCCCGAACCTGATCATCACGCCGCATGTCGCCGGCGGTTTCCCGGATTACATGGGCGGGATCAGCCGGCTGTTCGCGGAGAATGTCAGGGCTTTCGAAGCCGGACAGCCGCTGAAGACCGAGATCGACCGGGCGCGCGGCTACTGACCGCGCAGCGGCTCAGAACCGTTCCGAGAGGTCGTACATCAGCTGGCGCCACTCGACCCAGTCGAAATAGTCGCTGGCCCAGATCAGGCCGAAGACGACTGTGGTCACGGCGGTCGTCAGCGCGAACTTGAACAGGATACGCGGCCGCACCGGGGCGCCGTCGGCCTGCCCTGGCACCATCTCGACGCCCTCCTCGTAGGAGTTGCGCACGCCGATCGGCAGGATGGTGAACAGGATCACCCACCAGAGAATGACGTAGATGACGATGCCGCCGGCGACGGACATCGGGTCAGACCTGTTCGATCTCGACCAGCGTGCCGCAGAAGTCCTTCGGGTGCAGGAACAGCACCGGCTTGCCGTGTGCGCCGATCTTCGGCTCCCCGTCGCCCAGCACGCGGGCGCCTTCGGACTTCAGCTTGTCGCGCGCCGCGATGATGTCCTCGACCTCGTAGCAGACATGATGCATGCCGCCCGACGGGTTGTTCTTCAGGTAGTTGGCGATCGGCGAGCCCTCGCCCAGCGGATGCAGCAGTTCGACCTTGGTGTTGCCCAGATCGACGAACACCACGGTCACGCCGTGATCGGGTTCCGGCTGCGGCGCGGATACCTTGGCCCCAAGCGTGTCGCGATAGGTCGCGGACGCCGCGTCCAGATCGGGAACGGCGATGGCGATATGATTCAAGCGTCCGATCATCAGACGGCCTCCTTCCACTTGTCCTTCGAAACCTGCTCGCCCTCTTCCAGGCGCACGATCTCGCATTCCGTAATCGGCCGGCGATTGGCGATCTGCCGCACCACCCGGCGGGCGGCGCGTGTCGCGGCTTCGGCCAGGGTGTCATCATCCGCCGGACGGCGACCGTTGACCTTGGCCACCTCCCTGTCGATCGCAACAGAGATGTCACCCCGGAGGCGGCCAAGTTCGGCCCCCTCGGCCACACCCACCAGCAAGATGCGCGGATCCTCGACCAGTTCGCTCTCCTCGTCGACGACAAGCACGAGCATCATCACGCCGTTTCCGGCCAGCTTGCGGCGGTGCTGCAGCATCGCCGACGCCGTCACCACCAGCCCGGCCGGATCGACAGCAAGACGTCCGACCGGCACCTCGCTGACGATCTCGGGCTGACCCGGCGCCAGCCGGAGCACATCGCCATTCAGGATCACCTGTGAGGCGTTGACGCCTCCCTCCTCGACCGCGAAACGGGCCTGCTCGATCAGATGCCGGGCTTCGCCATGAACCGGCACGAGGATCTCGGGCCGCACCAGCTCATACATGCGCTTGAGTTCCTCGCGCGCGGGATGGCCCGAGACGTGAACGAAATGGTCCTTCTCGGTGATGACCTCGACGTCGTTCAGGGCCATCGCGTTGTGCATCCGGTAGAGCGTCCGCTCGTTTCCGGGAATGATCTTGGACGAGAAGATCGCCGTGTCTCCCGCGCGCAGATCGATGGAGGGATGATCGTCCATCGCGATCCGGGCCATCGCGCCGCGCGGCTCGCCCTGACAGCCTGTGCAGAGCATCAGCGTCTTGTGGCGCGGCATGCGGGCGGCGTCCTTGTCGGTCAATGGCGCCTTGACGTCCTCCAGATAGCCGACGGCGCGCGCCGCCTGCCAGAACTTCCAGAGCGAGCGCCCGACAAGCACGAACTCACGGCCCGACGCCTCCGCCGCGCGCGCGACGCTTTCGATCCGCGCCACGTTCGACGCGAAGGTCGTCACCACGACCCGGTTGTTCGGACGGGCCTTCACCAGTTCGATCAGGGACTTGCGGACATCGGCCTCGGAACCGGATGTGCCGGGGTCGAACACGTTGGTCGAATCGCAGACCAGCGCCAGCACGCCCTTGTCGCCCCAGGCCTTCAGCGCCACCTCGTCCGACTTCGGCCCGATCAGAGGGTCCGCATCAAGCTTCCAGTCGCCGGTGTGCAGCACCGTACCGTGCCGAGTCTCGATCGCGAGCGCCTGCATCTCCAGCGTGGAGTGCGTCAAACCGACCGGCGTGATGCGGAACGGATCCAGCTCGATGGCGGCATCGCCCTCGAAGATCCGGACCGTCACGTCGTCGCGCAGCCCCGCCTCGTCCAGCTTGGCGTAGAGGGACTGGGCCGCGAACGGCGTCACCCAGACATCGCAGCGGAACCGTTCCCAGAGGTGGTGCACCGCGCCGATGTGATCCTCGTGCGCATGCGTGATCACCAGACCGACCAGATCCTCGGCTTCAGTCTCGATGAAGGCCGGATCGGGCACGATCAGATCGATACCGGGCAGGCTCTCGTCGGCGAAGGTCATGCCGCAGTCGACCATCAGCCACTTCCCCGCCGCCCCGTAGAGCGTCAGGTTCATGCCGATCTCGCCGCAGCCGCCCAGCGGCGCGATCACCAGCCCGTCGCGGTGCGGATGCGCGGCGCTCAAGCGAGCGTCCTCGGGTTCCGGCGGCTGATCTCCAGCAGGCCCTTCATGGTCAGGTCGCGGTCGATGTTGTCGAAGGCGTCCGTTCCGTCGGAGAACATCACGGCCAGACCGCCGGTTGCCAGAACCTTCATCGGCGCGCCGTAGTCCTGTTTGATGCGGGCCACCAGGCCTTCGATCAGCCCCACATAGCCGTAGTAGACGCCAGACAACATGGCCGATTCGGTATCGTCGCCGATCACCTTGGACGGCCGCTCGACGGCGATCCGGGGCAGCTTGGCCGCCGCCATGTGCAGCGCCTGCAGGCTGAGATTGATGCCCGGTGCGATCACGCCGCCATGGTAGTTGCCGTTGTCGTCGATAACGTCGAACGTCGTCGCGGTGCCGAAATCGAGAATGATCGCCGGCCCGCCATAGAGAATGTGGGCGCCGACGGCGTTCACCAGGCGGTCCGCGCCGACGTCGCGGTGGCGCTTGATCATCACCTTGATGCCGATATCGACATCTTCCTCGCCGACCACCAGCGGCTCGCAGTTGCAGTAACGCCGGCAGAGGGTGCGCAGGTTGAACAGGCTCTGGGGCACGACGCTGGCGATGATGGCGCTGTCGATGTCGCCGAATTTCAGGTCCGACAGCCCCATCAGGGCCGACAGCCAGACCGCGTATTCATCGGCCGTGCGGGCCGCATTTGTGCCCGAACGCCATTCGCCGACGATCTCGTCGCCGTCGAAGACCGCGAAGGTCGTGTTTGTGTTGCCCGCATCGATCGCGAGAAGCATGAGCCGGTCCTAACCCTTCAGGATACAGGGCGGAAAATGTCCGCAGCGGCGATCCGTACCACGTCCCCGGACTCATTTTCCAGCATCAGCGCGCCATCCTCGCCGAGCCCGTGAAAACGACCGTGCAGTTCCCGGTCGGCAAGCCGCGCCACCACGGGCTGCCCCAGGCCGTCGGCCCGCTCGAGCCATGCGTCACGGATCACGGCAAACCCTTCTGCACGCCACCGGACAATCCAGGCCGCGAAACGGTCGGAGAGCGCCCGCAGGACGGCATCGACAGACAGCCCGGCCGCCCGCGGCTCCAGCGATGCGGTCGGATAGGGTGTTCCGGCCGGCGACGAGACGACGTTGACGCCGATACCGGCGATGATCGCATAGTCCCCGTCGGGCAGGCGCGCCGTCTCGAGTAGGATCCCGGAGACCTTGGCACCGTCGATCAGGACGTCGTTCGGCCACTTGCATCGGACGGCCTCCGGATCGGGCACGAACAGCCGCGCCATGTCGCAGACGGACAGGGCCGCAACAAAGGAAAGTTCCGGCAGCCGCGCGACGGGCGCGCCCGGTCTGAAGGTGAAGGAGGCGTACAGATTGCCTTCGGGACTGACCCAGTCCCGTCCCCGCCGGCCCCGCCCCTGAAGCTGGCGTTCGCCAGTCACGACGAAGGGGCCGTCATCCAGTTCTCCGAGCCGGGCCCGCGCCTCGTCATTCGTGGAGCCGACATCGCCGAGCGCGATCCGCCGAAAGGCGAAGGCCGTCATCCCGCCGCCGCTCACCGATCCAGTTCCAGACACATGAAAACGCTGTTCGGATCCAGACTGTAGTCGCCGAACGGTCCGCATTCGGTGAACCCGCGTCCGAGATAGAGCGCCCGCGCGGCGGCATAGCCCGCCATCGTCCCGGTTTCCAGCAGAATGCGGCAAAACCCTTGCGCACGCGCATGGTCAAGAGCGTGCTCCATTACAAGACGGGCAACGCCGCGGCCCCGGTGCGCCTCCGCCGTGTGCATCGACTTCAGTTCCGCGCTCTCAGCGTCCAGACGCTTCAGCGCGCCGCAGCCGACCACCTCGTTGCCATCGCGCGCCGTCCAGAAGGTCACGTCCGCAGCGGCGAGCGCCTCGGCATCGAAGGTGTGGTTGCTGGTCTCCGGGGTCTCGTCCCAGGAATGCGCCAGATGCGCCTCCAGCAGGCGTGTGGAGCCCGGCGCGCGTGGATCGTCGGTCTGGATCGAAATGGCGCCGGCGTGTGCCGTCAGCGTCACCCGAACAGAACCTGGGCGGCCGACAGCGTGTTGTCGACCAGCCAGAACGGCAGCACCGAGAAGCCCACGATCAGCACGGCGGCGACGCCCATCACCACACCCAGTTCGCGCCCCGAGAGACGGCCGAGAGGTTCCTGCGCATCGTCGAAATACATCAGCTTGATGATGCGCAGGTAGTAGAACGCGCCCACGACGCTGGCCAGAACGCCGATCACGGCCAGCACGTAGAGTTCCGACGCGATCGCCGCGCGGAACACGTAGAGCTTGCCGAAGAACCCGGCCAACGGCGGAATGCCTGCCAGCGACCACATGAAGATCGACAGGCAGAGCGCCATGCCGGGATGGGTCTGGGCCAGTCCCTTGAGATCGTCGAGGCTCTCGACCGGATGCGTGCCCCGGCGCATGCCGAGAATGCAGGCGAAGGCCCCGAGATTCATCACCAGATAGATCGCCAGATAGATCAGCACGCCCTGCACGCCCTCCGGCGTGGCCGCCGCAAGGCCGACGAGGGCGTAGCCGACATGACCGATCGAGGAATAGGCCATGAGGCGCTTGATGTTGGTCTGGCCGATGGCGGCGAAAGCGCCCAGCACCATGGACAGCGCCGAGATCAGCCAGATGATCTGGACCCAGCTGTCCTCCAGCCCGCCGAAGGGCTCCAGCACCGCACGAATGAACAGCGCCAGCGCCGCGACCTTGGGCGCACTGGCGAAGAAAGCGGTGACCGGCGTCGGCGCACCTTCGTAGACGTCCGGCGTCCACATGTGGAACGGCACGGCCGAGACCTTGAAGGCGAGACCGGCGGTCAGGAACACGATACCGACGACGAGGCCGATGCCCGCGGTCTCCTGCCCTTCCAGCGCCGCGGCAATGCCGTCGAACCCGGTCGAGCCGGTGAAGCCGTAGATCATGGAGCAGCCGTAGAGCAACATGCCGGACGACAGTGCGCCCAGGACGAAGTATTTCAGCCCGGCCTCGGTCGCGCGCACCGAATCGCGGCGGAACGCGGCCAGCACGTAGAGCGGCAGGCTCTGCAGTTCGATGCCGATATAGAGCGCGATGAGATCGTTGGCCGAGACCATCATCATCATGCCGAGCGCGGCGATGGTCATCAGCACCGGGAACTCGAAGCGGTTCATCTGCTCGCGCTCGTTGAAGCGGATGGCCATCAGCATCGAGACCGCGGTGCCGGCCAGGATCAGCACCTTGGCGAAACCCGAGAAGGCGTCGGTCACGAACATGCCGGCGAAGGTGACGCCGTCGTCGGTCAGGGTCACGAGCACCAGCGCGACCAGAAGGACGGCGATGCCGATCCATGAAACCATGCGCGCCGCGTTCTCGCTCTTCGAGAAGACGCCGATCATCAGCATCGCCATGGCCGCAACGGCCATGAAGATTTCCGGTGTCGCGAGTGCGTAGTCGTGGCTGATCATTTGTGCGTCCCCGCAGCATCCGCGGCCAGGTTCATCGTGCCGGCCTGCGCTTCGGCGGCGGCGATGGCCTTGTCATGATTCTCGATGAGATGCACCACCGACGGTTCCATCAGATCGAGGAACACCGACGGATAGATGCCCATCCACAGCACGGCCACGACCAAGGGTGCGAAGATGGCGATCTCGCGCGGGCTGAGGTCGAGCATGCCGCGCAGGTCTTCCTTTTCCAGCTTGCCGAAGACCACCCGGCGATACAGCCAGAGTGCATAACCCGCGCCCAGGATGACACCCGTGGTCATCAGCAGCGCGACCCAGGTGTTGGCCTCGAAGGCGCCGATAATGGCCAGAAACTCGCCGACGAACCCGGCGGTGCCCGGCAGGCCGATGGACGCCATGGTCATCAGCATGAAGACGAAGGCGTATTTCGGCATGTTCTCGACCAGACCGCCGTATCGGGCGATCTCGCGGGTGTGCAGCCGGTCGTAGATGACGCCGACGCAGAGGAACAGCGCGCCCGAGATCAGTCCGTGCGCCAGCATCACGAACAGCGCGCCCTCGATGCCCTGCACATTGAAGGTGAAGAGCCCGATGGTCACGAAACCCATATGCGCCACTGACGAGTAGGCGATCAGCTTCTTCATGTCCTGCTGCATCAGCGCGACCAGCGAGGTGTAGATCACCGCCACCACCGAGAGCGCAAAGACGAACGGTGCGAATTCCAGCGACGCCGCCGGGAACATGGGCAGGCTGAAACGGATGAAACCGTAGCCGCCGAGCTTCAGCAGCACGCCGGCAAGAATGACCGAACCCGCGGTCGGCGCCTCCACATGCGCGTCCGGCAGCCAAGTGTGCACCGGCCACATCGGCATCTTCACGGCGAAGGAGGCGAAGAAGGCCAGCCAGAGCCAGGTCTGAACGCTCGCCGGGATGGCCGTCTCGGGATCCGTCGCGCGGGCGATCAGTTCCGGAATGCTGGTGGTCTCGGCGTAGAAGTACATCCACAGGATCGCCAGCAGCATCAGCACCGAGCCGAGCAGTGTGTAGAGGAAGAACTTGAAGGTCGCGTAGATGCGCCGCTGCCCGCCCCAGATGCCGATGATCAGGAACATCGGGATCAGGCCGCCCTCGAAAAAGAGATAGAACAGAACCAGGTCGAGCGCGCAGAAGACGCCGATCATCAGCGTTTCCATCAGCAGGAACGCGACCATGTACTCCTTCACCCGGACGGTGATCGATTCCCAGCTGGCCAGGATGCAGATCGGCATCAGGAAGGTCGTCAGCATGATCAGCGGCATGGAGATGCCGTCGATGCCCATGCGGTAGGTGATGCCGAAGCCGATCCAGTCGCTTTCCTCGACGAACTGGTACTCGTGGGTCGAGCCGTCGAACTGGAACCAGACCACCAGCGAGATCAGGAAGGTCGCGCCCGTGGTCCACAACGCCGCCCAGCGGTAGTTGCGGTTCACCTGTTCATCGCTGCCGCGGATCAGCAGCAGAATGATCAGCGCGCCGGCCAGCGGCGCGAAGGTCAGGATGCTCAGCAGGGGGAAATCCGTCATCGCACTCACACCCCGATGGCGTAGATGTAGAAGGTCACCAGCGCCGCCACGCCGATCAGCATGGCGAAGGCGTAGTGATAGACATAACCGGTCTGTACCGAGGTGATCCGGCGCGTCGCCTTCAGCACGGTCGCCGAGATGCCGTCAGGCCCCAGCCGGTCGATGATCCAGCCGTCGCCGCGCTTCCAGAACAGCTGGCCGAGACCCTTGGCCGGACGGACGAAGATCCAGTCGTAGAGCTCGTCGAAGTACCACTTGTTCAGCAGGAACAGGTAGAGCGGCCGGTGGGTGCGCGCGACGCCCTGCGGCAGATCGGTGTTCCGGATGTAGAACAGCCAGGCGATGGCGATGCCGACGATCGAGGCGACCAGCGGCGAGAGCTTCACCCAGAGCGGCACCTCGTGCGCCATCTCCATGGCGTTGTTCTGTTCCAGGATCAGGATCGAAGTCGCCCCAGAAGTCGTGCCAGTGGTGACCCGTCAGCGGCCCGATGAAGAGAATGCCGGAGAGCACCGCGCCGATGGCGAGGATGTAGAGCGGGATCATCATCACCGGCGGCGAGTCATGGATGTGCTCCATGGTCTCGCGCGGCGCGCGCGGCTTCCCGTGGAAGGTCATGAACAGCAGACGCCACGAGTAGAAGGCGGTCATCACCGCGGCGGCCACACCCATGATGAAGGCGAACTGGCCCAGCGACCCGCCAGCGGCGAAGGCGCTCTCGACGATCATGTCCTTGGAGTAGAAACCGGCGAAACCGAAGATGTAGGGGATACCGATGCCCGCCAGTGCGAGACGTGCCGATCCACATCATCACGTAGGTCTTCTGGATGTGGGGCGCGAGCCCGCCCATCCGGCGCATGTCCTGCTCGTCGGATACCGAGTGGATCACAGACCCGGCGCCGAGGAACAGCAGCGCCTTGAAGAAGGCGTGGGTGAACAGGTGGAAGATCGCCACCGGATAGGCCGAGACGCCGGCGGCGAAGAACATGTAGCCAAGCTGCGAACAGGTCGAATAGGCGATGACCCGCTTGATGTCGTTCTGCACCAGCCCGATCGTCGCGGCGAAGAATGCGGTGAAGGCGCCGACGATGGTGACCACGGCAAGCGCGTCCGGCGAATACTCGAACATCGGCGAGCAACGCACGACCATGAAAACGCCGGCGGTGACCATGGTGGCGGCATGGATCAGCGCGGAGACTGGCGTCGGGCCCTCCATCGCATCCGGCAGCCAGGTATGCAGCGGCACCTGGGCGGACTTGCCCATCGCGCCCATGAACAGCAGCAGGCAGATCGTCGTCAGGACGTCGACCTGATAGCCGAGGAACTCGAAGGTCTGGCCCGCCACGCCCGGCGTTGCCGAGAAGACACCCTCGAAGGTCACCGAATCGTAGACCAGGAAGATGCCCGCGATGCCGAGCGCGAAGCCGAAGTCGCCGACGCGGTTGACGATGAAGGCTTTCATGGCCGCGGCGTTGGCGGACGGCTTGTGATACCAGAAGCCGATCAGCAGGTAGGAGGCGAGACCGACGCCTTCCCAGCCGAAATAGAGCTGCACGAAGTTGTCGGCGGTCACCAGCATCAGCATGGCGAAGGTGAACAGCGACAGATAGGCGAAGAACCGCGGCTTGTGCGGATCGTGGCTCATGTAGCCGATCGAGTACCAGTGCACGAGGCAGCTGACGGTATTGACCACGATCAGCATGATTGCGGTCAGCGTGTCGATCTGCAGCGCCCAGCTGATGTCCATGTCGCCGGAGCGGATCCAGGACAGCAGCTCGACATGGGCGGTATGGGCGTGCGCCTCGCTCGACAGGATGCCGGTGATGTCGAAGAAGGCGATCCAGGACAGCACCGCGGCGACGGTCATCAGCCCCGACGTGGTCAGCATCGACCCGCGGTCGCCGAAGGCCCGTCCGAAGAAGCCCGCGAGAATGGCGCCGAGCAGCGGCGCGAAGACGATCAGAACGTAGATCATGCGGTCCGCCTCAGCCCTTCATCATGTTGATGTCTTCGACCGCGATGGAGCCGCGGTTGCGGAAATAGACCACCAGGATGGCCAGGCCGATGGCCGCCTCGCCCGCCGCGACCGTGAGCACGAACAGCGCGAAGATCTGACCGACCAGATCGTTCAGGTGGGTCGAGAAGGCGACGAGGTTGATGTTGACCGCCAGCAGCATCAGCTCGATCGACATCAGGATGATGATGACGTTCTTCCGGTTCAGGAAGATGCCGAAGATCCCCAGCGTGAACAGGATCGCGGCGACCGTCAGATAATGTCCGAGACCGATTTCCATGATTGCCCCCTGCCCGTTCAGACGCCCTGGCCCGGCTGGACCTTCTTGAGTTCGACCGACTGGGACCGCGTGCGGCCGATCTGGTCCGAGATGCGCTGCTTCTTCACGCCCGGCCGAGTGCGGAGCGTGAGGACGATGGCGCCGATCATCGCGACCAGCAGGATCATGCCCGCCGCCTGGAAGAGATAGACGTAGTTGGTGTAGATCAGGTCGCCCAGCGCGGCCGTGTTCTCACGGACTTCCGGCGCGGGCGCCGGGGCCGTGGCATTGGCGGCGATCTCCGGGCTGATAACCCAGGCGCCGACGACCAGCAGGATCTCCACCAGCAGGATGATGCCGACCAGAAGGCCGATCGGCAGGTACTGGATGAAGCCCTGACGCAGTTCGACGAAATTGATGTCCAGCATCATGACGACGAACATGAACAGCACCGCGACGGCGCCGACATAGACGATGACCAGGATCATCGCCAGGAACTCGGCGCCCATCAGCACGAACAGCCCGGCCGAATTGAAGAACGCCAGGATCAGGAACAGCACCGAATGCACCGGATTCCGCGACGCGATGACCATGACGCCGCAGGCCACGGTCATGATCGCGAACAGATAAAATGCGATCGACGGCAAGATCACCGTTCGGTCCCCTCTCGTGTCTTCCCTTCAGACGCCATGCCGCCTCAGCGGTACGGCGCGTCCGCCGCCAGATTGGCCGCGATTTCCCTCTCCCACCGGTCGCCGTTCTCCAGCAGCTTGTCCTTGTCGTAGAACAGCTCCTCGCGGGTTTCGGTGGCGAACTCGTAGTTCGGTCCCTCGACGATGGCGTCCACCGGGCAGGCTTCCTGGCAGAAGCCGCAATAGATGCACTTCGTCATGTCGATGTCGTAGCGCGTGGTCCGGCGGCTGCCGTCCTCCCGCGGTTCGGCCTCGATGGTGATGGCCAGCGCCGGGCAGATCGCCTCGCACAGCTTGCAGGCGATGCAGCGCTCCTCGCCGTTCGGATAACGACGCAGGGCATGTTCGCCACGGAAACGCGGGCTGAGCGGCCCCTTCTCGTAGGGATAGTTCAGCGTCGCCTTCGGCTTGAACATGTATTTCAGCGTCAGCCAGAAACCGGCGCGCAGGTCCGATAGCAGGATCGAACGCGCTGTCTGATCGAGAACACCCATCGTTCGGCCTCCCTAACCTTCCATGCCGGGCAGCCAGCCCGCATAGACCAGAACGCCCGCATAGAACGCCACCGCCGCCAGCGAAATCGGAAGGAAGACCTTCCAGCCGAGCCGCATGAGCTGGTCATAGCGGTAGCGCGGCAGCGTCGCGCGGGCCCAGATGAAGACGAAGAGCAGCAGGCTGATCTTCAGCGCGAACCAGATGATGCCGGGCACGAAGGTCTCGCCGGGGATCGGCGAATGCCAGCCGCCCAGGAACAGGATCGCGGTCAGGCCGCTCATCAGGATCATGTTCATGTACTCGCCCAGGAAGAACAGGGCGAAGGTCATGGACGAATATTCGACCTGGTAGCCGGCCACCAGCTCGGCTTCCGCTTCCGGCAGGTCGAACGGATGCCGGTTGGTCTCGGCCAGGGCCGAGATGAAGAAGATCACGAACATCGGGAACAGCGGGATGAAGTACCAGCCCAGAATGCCGCCGTTTTCCAGCCCCAGCAGCGAGGCGATGCCGGCATTCGCCTGCGCCTCAACGATCTCGGAGAGGTTCAGCGTGCCCGCGCAGAGCAGCACGGTGATGATCACGAAGCCGATCGAGACCTCATAGGAGACCATCTGCGCCGCCGAGCGCATGGCGCCAAGGAAGGCGTAGCGCGAGTTCGATGCCCAGCCAGCCATGACGATGCCGTAGACGCCGAGCGAGGAGACGGCAAACAGGTAGAGCACGCCCACATTGATGTCGGCCAGCACCCAGCCGGAATCGAACGGGATCACGGCCCAGCCGATCAGCGCGAGGATGAAGGTCAGCATCGGCGCGATGACGAAGACCGCCTTGTCCGCGCCGGTCGGGATCACGGTTTCCTTGAAGAACAGCTTGGCGCCGTCGGCCAGCGGCTGCAGCAGGCCGAACGGGCCAACCACGTTGGGACCCCGGCGCAGCATGATCCAGCCCATGACCTTGCGCTCGGCCAGGGTCAGATAGGCCATGGCGAGCAGCATCGGCACGGTGATCAGCAGCACCTTGCCCAGGATGATGATGCCGGGCAGCAGATAAGCGCTCCAGAACTCAGCCATCGGTGCCGGTCCCCTTCGCCTCGCCGCCACCGACCGAATAGAGCTTCGAACACTCGGCCATGGTGGCGCTCGCCCGCGCGATCGGGTTTGTCATGTAGTAGTCGCCCACGGGCGACACGAACGGCGCGTCCTCCATATCGCCGGCAACGCCGCTACCCGGCTCGCCGGGACGCGGGACGTCAACCATATCAATATCTTCGACAATTTCCTTCATGCGCTCACGAAGCGCATCGAGGCTGTCATAGGGCAGCGTATGCCCCATCACGTCGGAGAGCGCACGGAAGATTTTCCAGTCCTCGCGGGCCTCGCCCGGCGGATGGACGGCGAAATCCGCGATCTGGATACGGCCTTCGGTGTTGATCCAGGTCGCGGACTTCTCGGTGTAGGCGGCACCAGGCAGGATGACGTCGGCCGCATGGGCGCCGGCGTCGCCATGGCTGCCCTGATAGATGACGAAGGCTTTCGACAGCTTCGCCGTGTCGATCTCGTCCGCGCCCAGCAGCCAGACCGCCTCGATGTCGCCGACTTCGGCCGCGTCCAGTATGTCGTTCGTCGCCTTGCCGCCCTCGCCGGGCAGGATGCCGAGTTCCAGACCGGCAACGCGCGACGCCGCGCTGTGCAGCACGGAGAAACCGTTCCACTCGCCTTCGAACGCGCCGACGTTTCGCGCCAGACTCAGGGCGGCGGCCTGGATCGCCTGACCGTCTGGCCGTGCGAGAACGCCTGCGCCGACGATGATCAGCGGATGTTCGGCATTCTTCAGCGTTTCCGCGAAGCTCACAGAACCGTCCGCCAGACCGGCCAGCGTCTGCGCTCCGGCGCCGAGATACTCGACCGGATAGGTCAGGTCGGTGTCCTCGCCGATGACGCCGATCTTCAGCGCGCCGCTGGAATTCATCCAGGTCTTGCGGATGCGGGCGTTCAGGACCGCCGCTTCCTTGCGCGGGTTGGTCCCGATCAGCAGGATCGCATCGGCGTCCTCGATCCCGGCAATGGTCGAATTGAACAGGTAGTCGCCACGGGCGCCGCCGCCGATCAGCGATCCGTCCTGGCGGCAGTCGACATTCGCCGAGCCCAGCGCCGTCATCAGGTCCTTCATGGCGACCATGTCTTCGGCACCGGCCAGATCGCCGGCAATGGCGGCGATCTTCGAGCCATCCAGCCCGCCGATCTTCGCCTTGATCGCCTCGAAAGCCTCGCTCCAGCTCGCCGGCTGCAGGCGTCCTTCGCGGCGGACATAGGGCTTGTCCAGGCGCTGACGGCCCAGGCCGTCGCAGGCGTATCGGGTCTTGTCGGAGATCCACTCCTCGTTGAGGTCGTCGTTCAGCCGCGGCAGCACGCGCAGGATCTCGCGGCCGCGCGCGTCGACGCGGATATTGGAGCCGAGCGCATCCATCACGTCGATGGTCTCGGTCTTGCGCAGTTCCCAGGGCCGCGCCTCGAAGGCATAGGGCCGGCTGGTCAGCGCGCCCACCGGGCAGAGATCGATGACATTGCCCGAAAGCTCCGAATCGACGACCTGCTCCAGCGCCGTGATTTCCATGTTCTCGCCGCGGAAGATGGCGCCGATATCCGGAGCACCGGCCACTTCCTCGACGAAGCGGACGCAGCGGGTGCAGTGGATGCAGCGCGTCATGATCGTCTTGATCAGCGGGCCCATGTATTTCTCGGAGACCGCGCGCTTGTTCTCCTCGTAGCGGCTGCCGCCGCGGCCATAGGCCATGGCCTGGTCCTGCAGGTCGCACTCGCCGCCCTGATCGCAGATCGGGCAGTCCAGCGGATGGTTGATCAGCAGGAATTCCATCACGCCCTCGCGGGCCTTCTTCACGGTCTCCGTCTTGGTGTGGATGACCATGTTGTCGCCGGCCGGCATGGCGCAACTGGCGATCGGCTTCGGCGAGCGTTCCATCTCGACGAGGCACATGCGGCAGTTGCCCGCGATCGACAGGCGTTCGTGATAGCAGAATCGCGGAATCTCGGCCCCCGCCGCCTCGCAGGCCTGCAGCACCGTGGCCCCGGCCGGGACCTCAACCTCAATTCCGTCAACCGTCAGTTTCGGCATGGTTCTCCGCCGTGTCCTTCAGTCCGTTCCGCCGCTCAGGCCGCCCGCTTGCGGAAGTCGATGATCCGCCGTTCCAGCACGGGCCGGAAATGCCGGATCAGGCCCTGGATCGGCCACGCAGCGGCATCGCCGAGCGCGCAGATCGTGTGCCCCTCCACCTGCTTGGTCACTTCATAGAGCTTGTCGATCTCGTCGACCGACGCCTCGCCCCGGACCATCCGCGTCATCACCCGGTACATCCAGCCGGTACCCTCGCGGCACGGGGTACACTGTCCGCAGCTCTCGTGCATGTAGAAATGCGCCAGGTTGGCGATGGCCTCGACGACATCGGTCGACTTGTCCATCACGATCACCGCCGCCGTACCCAGGCCCGACTGCGCCTCCTTGAGGCTGTCGAAATCCATCAACTGCTCGTCGCAGACATGTTTCGGGATCAACGGCACGGAGGACCCGCCCGGAATCACCGCCAGCAGGTTGTCCCAGCCGCCGCGCACGCCGCCGCAGTGCTTCTCCAGAAGCTCCTTCAGCGGAATGCCCATCTCCTCCTCGACATTGCAGGGCGTGTTCACGTGCCCCGAAACGCAGAAGAGCTTGGTACCGGTGTTGTTGGGCCGCCCAAGGCCGGCGAACCATGCCGCGCCGCGCTTCAGGATCTCCGGCGCGACGGCGATGGATTTCGACATTGTTCACCGTGGACGGGCAGCCATAGACGCCGACCGCGGCCGGGAAGGGCGGCTTCAGCCGGGGCTGGCCCTTCTTGCCTTCCAGGCTCTCGATCAGCGCGGTTTCCTCGCCGCAGATATAGGCGCCGGCACCGCGGTGCAGGATGATATCGTAGTCGAAGCCCGAACCGCAGGCATTCCTGCCGATCAGCCCGGCGTCATAGGCCTCCTCGATCGCGGCCTGCAGCACCCGCGCCTCGGCCACGAACTCGCCACGGATATAGATGAAGGCCGCGGCCGCGCGCATCGCGTAGCCCGCCACCAGGCAGCCTTCCAGCAGCCGGTGCGGATCGTTGCGCATGATCTCGCGGTCCTTGCATGTGCCAGGCTCCGATTCGTCGGCATTGACCACCAGATAGGAAGGACGGCCATCGGATTCCTTCGGCATGAAGGACCATTTCAGGCCCGTCGGGAAACCGGCGCCACCGCGCCCGCGCAAACCCGATTCCTTGATCTGGTCGATGATGGCGCTCTGCTCCATCGCCAGCAGATCCTTCGTGCCCTCCCAGACGCCGCGCTTGCGCGAATCGGCCAGGTTCCAGGACTGGTCGCCGTAGAGATTGGTGAAGATGCGGTCCTTGTCTTCCAGCATCAGGAACCTCCCTCCGCCTGCGCCAGCAGGGTCTTGCGGCCCTCGGCCGGCGCCGAGAACCTGCGGTCGATAGACGGTCCGGGCTTTACCTCCCGGCCGGCCGCCAGGTCGTCCAGCAGCTTCGCGCAGCGGTCGTAATCCAGATCCTCGAAGAAATCATCGTTGATCTGGATCATGGGGGCGTTGCAACAGGCGCCGAGGCACTCGACCTCGACAAGCGAGAACTTGCCGTCCTCGGTGACCCCGTCATGCTCCAGGCCGGTCTTGTCCTTGATCGCCCGGCGCAGGTCGTCGGCGCCGCGCAGCCAGCACGGCGTGGTCCGGCAGAGTTGCAGGTGGAACTCGCCGACCGGCGCCAGATTGTACATCGTGTAGAAGGTCGCGACCTCGTAGGCGCGAATGAACGGCATGCCGAGCTTGTCGGCGATGGTCTTCACCGCTGCGCGCGGGATCCAGCCGTGCTGGCGCTGCGCCAGATCGAGCAGCGGCATCACCGCGCTCTGCTGCCGGCCTTCCGGATAGCGGGCGATGATCTTCTCGGCCTGCGCCCAGACCTCGGGCTCGAACTCGAAGCTGTCCGGCTGCTGCTCGGCCGGTGCGACGGGACGTGCGCTCATCGGTCGATCTCCCCGAATACGACATCCAGCGAGCCGACGATCGCGACGGTGTCGGCCAGCAGATACCCCTTGGACATGAAGTCCGTTGCCTGCAGATGACGGAAGCCCGGCGCCGAAATCTTGCACTTGTACGGCCGGCTCGACCCGTCGGAGACCAGATAGACGCCGAACTCGCCCTTCGGCGCCTCGACGGCGGCATAGGCCTCGCCTTCCGGCACGTGAAAGCCTTCGGTGTAGAGCTTGAAGTGATGGATGAGCGCCTCCATCGAGCGCTTCATGTCCCCGCGCTTCGGCGGCGTCACCTTCTTGTCGACCGAGGCGTAAGGTCCGTCGGGCAGCGTCTCCAGCACCTGGCGGATGATGGCGATGGACTGCTTCATCTCCTCGACCCGGCAGAGGTAGCGGTCGAAACAGTCGCCGGTCTTGCCGACCGGAATGTCGAATTCGTACTTCTCGTAACCGTCATAGGGCTGCGCCTTGCGCAGGTCCCACGGCACGCCCGAGCCGCGCAGCATCACGCCGGTAAAGCCCCAGTCGAGGGCGTCGTCGGCCGAGATGATGCCGATGTCGGCGTTGCGCTGGCGGAAGATCCGGTTCTCGGTCAGCAGTTCCTCGATATCGTCGAGGAAGGTGAGCTTGTCGGCCCAGGCAAGGATCTTCTCCGGCATGTCCGCCGGAATGTCCTGATGGACGCCGCCCGGCCGGAAATAGGCCGCGTGCATGCGTGCGCCGGAGGCTGCCTCGTAGAACTCCATGAGCTTCTCCCGCTCTTCGAAGCCCCAGAGCGTCGGCGTCATCGCGCCCACATCCATGGCCTGCGTCGTGCAGTTCAGCAGATGGTTCAGCAGCCGTCCGATCTCGGCGAAAAGCACCCGCAGCGCCTGGCCGCGCGCCGGCACTTCGAGGCCCAGCAGCTTCTCGGTCGCCAGCACGAAGGCATGTTCCTGATTCATCGGCGCGACATAGTCGAGCCGGTCGAAATAGGGCATCGCCTGCAGATAGGTCTTGTGCTCGATCAGCTTCTCTGTGCCGCGGTGCAGTAGACCGATATGCGGGTCGGCCCGCTCGACGATCTCGCCGTCCAGTTCCAGCACAAGGCGCAGCACGCCGTGGGCCGCAGGGTGCTGCGGCCCGAAATTCATCAAGTAGTTCTTGATCTCGACCTCGGCCATGATCAGGAAGCTCCCTCTGCCGCATCCTCGGCCTTCTCGTCGCCCGGCAGGATGTAGTCCGCACCCTCCCAGGGGCTCATGTAGTCGAAACGGCGGAACTCCTGGACCAGCTTCACCGGCTCGTAGACCACCCGCTTCTGCTCGTCGTCGTAGCGCACCTCGACATAGCCGGTCAGCGGGAAATCCTTGCGCAGCGGATGTCCCTCGAAGCCGTAGTCGGAAAGGATGCGGCGCAGGTCCGGATGGCCGGAGAACATGATGCCGTACATGTCCCAGGTCTCCCGCTCGAACCAGTTGGCCGAGCTGTAGACGTCGCAGATGCTGGGGACCGGAGTCTCCTCGTCCGTGCGGAGCACGACGCGGACCCGCATGTTGTGACGGATCGAGAGCAGGTGATAGACGACGTCGAAGCGCGGGCTGCGGCCCGGGCGGTCGACCGCGGTGATGTCCATCAGCAGCCGGAACAGGCAGGACGGGTCGTCCTTCAGGAAGGTCATGACCCGCCCGATGTGATCCGCGCGGACGCGGATGGTGAGTTCGCCGAGCGCTTCCGTCCGCTCGATCATCGAATCGCCCAGGCCGGCTTCGATCAGATCGCCGGCTTCCTTCAGTGCTTCATCCATAAGTCGCGTCGTCGCCCTGTCGATGCGTCAGCGTGTGATGGTGCCGGTGCGGCGTATCTTCCGCTGCAGTTGCAGAATGCCGTAGACCAGCGCCTCCGCCGTCGGGGGACAGCCCGGGACATAGATGTCGACGGGCACGATCCGGTCGCAGCCCCGGACCACGGAGTAGGAATAGTGGTAGTAGCCGCCGCCATTGGCGCAGCTGCCCATGGAGATGACGTAGCGCGGCTCCGACATCTGGTCGTAGACCTTGCGCAGTGCCGGGGCCATCTTGTTGGTCAGCGTGCCGGCGACGATCATCACGTCGGACTGGCGCGGGCTGGCACGCGGCACGACGCCGAAACGGTCCAGATCGTAGCGCGGCATGTAGGCGTGGATCATCTCCACACCGCAGCAGGCCAGGCCGAAGGTCATCGGCCACAGAGAACCGGTACGCGCCCAGTTCACCAGCTTGTCCACCTGGCTGATGATGAAGCCCTTTTCGGACAGCTCTTCACCGACATCGCGGTAGAAGGCGTCCTGGTCGCCGGCGGCGGCCTTCGCGTTCAGCGCGGTCTCGGGCAGTTTGGCGTCTACTCCCATTCCAGCGCTCCCTTCTTCCATTCGTAGATGAAACCGATGGTCAGGATGCCGAGGAAGATCATCATCGACCAGAAGCCGAAGGTCCCGATCTCGGCCAGGCTGACCGCCCAGGGGAAGAGGAACGCGACCTCGAGATCGAAGATGATGAACAGGATCGCGACCAGATAGAACCGGACGTCGAATTGCCGGCGCGCGTCGCCGAACGGCTCGAAGCCGCATTCATAGGACGACAGCTTCTCGGCATCCGGCCGCTGGCGCGCAATGATGAACGAAGCGATCACCATGATTGATGCCAGGCCGACGGCCACGCCGAGGAAGATAAGAATAGGCAGGTATTCCGCCAGCAGACTGTCGATGCCAGTCATTGCAGATCCTTCCGGTACCCCATGAGTTCGCGCGGAGTATAGGGAGGTCGATACCGTTCCGAAAGCGCCAAACTGGCGCATATCCGGGAAAAATAGTGAGGTATTTCCGATACTTTGCGCGGTTGTTGTGCAACTGCTAAGTGCGCGGAAGCACTCGCGAAATTCGTGAGGGAAAGTGGCGGGAGTGACGGGACTCGAACCCGCGGCCTCTGGCGTGACAGGCCAGCGCTCTAACCAACTGAGCTACACCCCCGCTGGGTGCCTTTGGCGTCGCGGGGAGATACGCCCCGCCCGGCAGGCTGTCAAGGCCGCCCCGCCCGTTCGCGAAAGAAAAATGACATGCCCTTGCGTCAGGTCGCGGTCCTGTTGCGGCGGGCTGCCGTCGACGGACGGCTGGTGGGCGGTGACAGGCTCGAACTGCCGACCCTCTCGGTGTAAACGAGATGCTCTACCAACTGAGCTAACCGCCCGGAAACGAATCCGCCGGCCGCTCAGGGAACGGCCGGCGGATCCTGGAACCGGTCAGGTAGGGTCAGCCGTTGACGGCGTCCTTCAGACCCTTGCCCGCCTTGAATTTCGGCTGGATCGACGCCGGGATGTCGATTTCCGCACCGGTCTGCGGATTGCGCCCCTTGGAGGCAGCGCGCTTGCTGACCGAGAAGGTGCCGAAGCCGACGAGGCGAACTTCGTCAGACGACTTCAGCGCACCGGTGATCGCCTCGAACACCGCATCAACAGCTTCGCCCGCATCGCTCTTCGAGAGTCCGGCCTTGTCGGCCACCGCAGCTACCAGCTCGTTCTTGTTCACGTGAATCCCCTTTATCGTTGTGCCGTCGGCACATCGCCAGCCCCGGCGATGCCCTGTTTCCGCGGCCAACATAGGCACAGCCCCACAGGGCCGTCAAAAGGAAAAGCCGCCATTTCGGCGGCTTTCCCCAAGTTTCTGAACCGCTGCGACGACGGTCAATGCGTGACCACATCTCCCCTGTCGTCGCCACCCCGCGCGGCGGCCAGCCGCTCGGCCTCGTAGGCGGCCTCATCCCACTCAACGGCCGTGAGCGGCTGCGTCAGCGCCCGCGGCAGGACATCGTCGACGGTCGCGACAGGCACGATCTCGATGTCCTTCTTCACATTGTCCGGAATGTCCTGGAGATCCTTCTCGTTCTCGCGCGGGATCAGCACCGTCTTGATGCCGGCCCGGTGCGCGGCGAGCAGTTTCTCCTTCAGGCCGCCGATCGGCAGCACGCGGCCACGGAGCGTGACCTCGCCGGTCATGGCGATATCACGGCGCACCGGAACTTGTGTCAAAACCGAAACGATCGATGTGACCATTGCAATACCGGCGGACGGACCGTCCTTCGGCGTCGCGCCCTCGGGCACGTGGATGTGGATGTCGCGCTTGTCGAAAGTCGGCGGAATGACGCCGAAATCCAGCGAGCGGGCGCGCACGAAGGATTTCGCCGCCTGAATGGATTCCTGCATCACGTCGCCGAGCTTGCCGGTGATCGTCATGCGGCCCTTGCCGGGCAGCGTCACCGCTTCGATCGACAGCAGTTCACCACCGACTTCGGTCCAGGCCAGACCGGTGGTGACACCGATCAGGTCCTCTTCCTCCATCATGCCGTAGCGATAGCGGCGGACGCCGGCGTATTTCTCGAGGTTGCGGGTCGTCAGCTTCACCGTGCTGGTGTCGCCGCTGACGATCTCCTTCACCGACTTCCGCGCCAGATTGGCGATCTCGCGCTCCAGATTCCGGACGCCGGCCTCACGGGTGTAGTAGCGGATCAGGTCCCGAATCGCGTTGTCCGAGATGTCCCATTCCTTCTTCTTCAGCCCGTGGTCCTTGACCTGCTTCGGCACCAGATGGCGCTTGGCGATCTCCACCTTCTCGTCCTCGGTGTAGCCCGAGAGCCGGATGATCTCCATGCGGTCCAGCAGCGGCTGCGGCATGCGCAGCGTGTTGGCGGTGCAGATGAACATCACGTCCGACAGGTCGTAGTCGACCTCCAGATAGTGGTCGCTGAAGGTGTGGTTCTGTTCCGGATCCAGCACTTCCAGCAGGGCCGATGACGGGTCGCCCCGGAAATCCGCGCCCAGCTTGTCGACCTCATCCAGAAGGAACAGCGGGTTGGACTTCTTCGCCTTCTTCATCGACTGGATGATCTTGCCGGGCATGGAGCCGATATAGGTCCGCCGATGACCGCGGATCTCGGCCTCGTCGCGAACGCCGCCGAGCGACAGGCGGACATATTCGCGGCCCGTGGCGTGCGCGATCGACTTGGCGAGCGAGGTCTTGCCGACGCCGGGCGGTCCGACGAGGCAGAGGATCGGGCCCTTCAGCTTCTTCACGCGCTGCTGCACGGCGAGATATTCGAGGATTCGCTCCTTGACCTTCTCCAGACCGTAGTGGTCGTCGTTCAGCACATTCTCGGCGCCGCCGATGTCCTTCTTCACACGGCTCTTCTGGCTCCACGGAATCGAGAGCAGCCAGTCGAGATAGTTGCGGACGACGGTCGCCTCGGCCGACATCGGGCTCATCGCCTTCAGCTTCTTCAGCTCGGCGTCGGCCTTCTCGCGCGCTTCCTTCGACAGCTTCGTGTTGGCGATGCGCTCCTCGAGTTCGGCAAGCTCGTTGCCGCCATCGTCGCCGTCGCCCAGCTCCCGCTGGATCGCCTTCATCTGTTCGTTGAGATAGTACTCGCGCTGGGTCTTCTCCATCTGCCGTTTCACGCGGCCACGGATCTTCTTCTCGACCTGGATGACGTCCAGCTCGCCGTCCATCTTGGACAGGATGTGCTCCAGCCGCTCCTGCACGCTCAGCCGCTCCAGCAGATCCTGCTTGTCGGCCAGCTTGAGCTGCAGGTGCTGCGCCACGGTGTCGGCCAGCTTGCCCGGCTCCTCGATCTTCTCGACCGTCGCAAGCACCTCGTTCGGCACCTTGCGCGAAACCTTCACATACTGTTCGAACTGGTCGCGCAGCGAGCGCACAAGGGCCTCGACCTCGTTCGAGCTGCCCGGCTCCTCGTCAAGGAGTTCGGCACGGGCCTCGAAATAGTCCTTCTCGTCGATCAGCTCGTCGACGCGGGCGCGTCGCCGGCCCTCGACCAGGACCTTCACCGTGTCGTCAGGCAGTTTCAGAAGCTGCAGGACGGTCGATACCGCACCGAAGCGGTAGACGTCGTCGGCGCCCGGCTCGTCGACCGATGCGTCCTTCTGGGCGACGAGCAGGATTTCCTTGTTGCCCTGCATCACCGCCTCGAGGGCGCGGACGGATTTCTCGCGCCCGACGAACAGGGGCACGATCATGTTGGGGAACACCACGATATCGCGCAGCGGCAATACGGGCAGAATCTGGGTGTTGTCAGGATCAGACAAAGCAGCCTCCATCACGCGCGGCGAGGACCTCCAACGAGCATCCCGTCCGCTCTCAATGATCTATTGCGAAATGCGCGCGCTTCAAGCGGCGCAGGATCGGTGTCGGGGCTTCGGCGCACTCAGGCCGAGCTGTCCATCTCGCCGGCGCGGTCCGCGTAGAGCTTCAGCGGCTTCGCGTTGCCCTCGACCACCTCGCCGTTCACGACCACCTGTTCGACGCCGTCCATCGTGGGCAGGTCGTACATGGAATCGAGCAGGATGTTCTCCAGGATCGAGCGGAGACCACGCGCGCCGGTCTTGCGATCGATGGCGCGTCGCGCGATCGCGTTCAGCGCGTCGTCGTTGAAGGTCAGGCCGACATTTTCCATCTCGAACAGCCGCTGGTACTGCTTGACCAGCGCATTCTTCGGCTGGGTCAGGATCTGGACCAGCGCATCCTCGTCGAGATCGTTGAGCGTCGCCAGAACCGGCAGACGCCCGACGAATTCCGGGATCAGGCCGAACTTCAGCAGATCTTCCGGCTCCACCTCGGAGAGGATCTCGCCCGTGCCGCGGTCGTCCGGCGAGCGCACATCGGCACCGAAGCCGATCGAGGTGCCCTGCCCGCGCGCCGAGATGATCTTGTCGAGACCCGCGAACGCGCCACCGCAGATGAACAGGATGTTGGTCGTGTCCACCTGCAGGAACTCCTGCTGCGGATGCTTGCGCCCGCCCTGCGGCGGCACCGAAGCGACCGTGCCTTCCATGATCTTCAGCAGCGCCTGCTGCACGCCCTCGCCCGAGACGTCACGGGTGATCGACGGGTTGTCGGACTTGCGGCTGATCTTGTCGACCTCGTCGATATAGACGATGCCGCGCTGCGCACGCTCGACATTGTAGTCGGCGGCCTGGAGCAGCTTCAGGATGATGTTCTCGACATCCTCGCCGACATAGCCGGCTTCGGTCAGCGTCGTGGCGTCCGCCATGGTGAACGGCACATCGAGAATGCGCGCAAGGGTCTGCGCCAGCAGGGTCTTGCCGCAGCCGGTCGGCCCCATCAGCAGGATGTTCGACTTGGCCAGTTCCACGTCGCCGTTCTTGGCGCTGTGGTTGAGGCGCTTGTAGTGGTTGTGAACCGCCACCGAGAGAACGCGCTTGGCCTTGTCCTGACCGATCACGTAGTCGTCGAGGACTTTGCAGATTTCGCCCGGCGTGGGAATACCGTCACGGGTCTTGACCAGGGAGCCCTTGTTCTCTTCGCGGATGATGTCCATGCAGAGTTCGACGCATTCATCGCAGATGAATACCGTCGGCCCGGCGATGAGCTTGCGGACCTCGTGCTGGCTCTTACCGCAGAACGAGCAGTAGAGAGTGTTCTTCGAGTCGCCGCCGCTTAGTTTGGTCATATCCGCTCCGATTCCTCAACTTGCTCGCATACTAGACAACCGTCCGGCGTTCCGTACAGCCCCTTACGTTGTGCGCTGATCACAGATCACCGCATGGCTGAAGGGCGTCCCGGCACCATATGCCGGGACCCTCAAATTCCGGTTAACGAAGGCTAAGACCTAGTCGCCCTTCGTGTCGCCGATGACGGGACGGCTGTTCACGACCTCGTCGATCAGCCCGAATTCCTGAGCCTGCTCGGGAGTCATGAAATTGTCGCGGTCCATGGCCTTTTCAATGGTGTCCATGTCCTGACCGGTATGCTGGACGTAGATCTCGTTGAGACGCTTGCGCAGGGCTATGATCTCGCGGGCGTGGATCTCGATGTCCGAGGCCTGGCCCTGGAAGCCGCCGGAGGGCTGGTGGATCATGATCCGGGAGTTCGGCAGGCTGAACCGCATGCCCTTCTCGCCGGCCGACAGCAGCAGCGAACCCATGGATGCGGCCTGGCCGATGCAGAGCGTCGCCACCTTCGGACGGATGTACTGCATGGTGTCGTACATCGCGAGACCGGAGGTCACCACGCCGCCCGGCGAGTTGATGTAGACCGAGATCTCCTTGGTCGGGTTCTCGGCCTCCAGGAACAGCAGCTGCGCGGTCACCAGCGACGAGACGCCATCATGGATGGGCCCGACGATGAAAATGATCCGCTCCTTCAGCAGGCGGGAATAGATGTCGTAGGCCCGCTCGCCGCGGTTGGTCTGCTCGACCACCATCGGCACCAGGGTATTCATGTAGACTTCGCGGGGATCCTTCATCGTAGCTCCTCGGGACTGAAGGGCCGGCCCGGAACGGGCGCCGCGGGCCGGCTGGCAGGGTGGGACGCGACTAATATGGCGCTCATGGCGCCGCCGGAAAAGGTCAGGCGGCCGAACCGGCCTCCGCTTCGCCGTCGCCGTCCGGATCCGCTGACAGCTCCTCGGGGCTGACCGAGCGCTCGGTCACCTTCGCCATCTCGGCGATGAAGTCGATGACCTTGTCCTCGAAGATCGGCGCGCGAAGGTTCTGCATCGCCTGCGGGTTCTGCTGGTAGAACTCCAGCACCTGACGCTCCTGGCCGGGGAAATTCCGCGCCATCTTCATGATCTCGCGGTTCACCTCGTCGGGGCCGACTTCCAGCTTGTTGGTCCGGCCGATCTCTGCCAGCACCAGGCCCAGGCGCACGCGGCGCTCGGCGATCTGGCGGAACTCGGCCTTCTTCTCGTCGTCCAGATGTTCGTCGACCGGCTTCTTCTCATGATCGTGGTCATGATCGTGATCGTGGCCGTGATCATGGTCGTGGTCGTGGTCGTGGTCGTGATCATGGCTGTGGTCATGATCATGGTCGCCCTGCTCCTCGCGGTGCGCCTCGGACACGATCTGGCCGTACTCGGTCTCGACCATGCCGGGCGGGACTTCGAAATCGTGGCGCTCGGCCAGACGGTCGAGCACTTCCCGCTTCAGGCGCATGCGGCTGATCTGGCCGTATTCCTCCGAGATGCGGCCGCGCATGGTCTCCTTCAGCGCATCGAGATCCTCGAGGCCAAGCTGCTTGGCGAAATCGTCGTTGATCTCCGGATCCTTCGAGACGCGGACCTCACGCACGGTCACGTCGAAGGTCGCCGCCTTGCCGGCCAGATGATCGGCGCCGTACTCCTCGGGGAAGTTCACGCTGACCTCGACGGCGTCGCCGGCCTTCTTGCCGACAAGCTGCTCCTCGAAACCCGGAATGAACTGGCCCGAACCCAGCACCAGCTGGACTTCCTCGCCGGCGCCGCCCTCGAAGGGTTCACCGTCGACCTTGCCGACGAAATCGATCAGCACGGCATCGCCGTCGGCGGCCTCGCGGCCTTCATCCTCGGCCTTCTCGTAGACCTTCTGATCCTCGGCCAGACGCTTCAGAGCCTCGTCGACCGTCTCGTCGGCGACGTCGGCGACCAGCTTCTCGACTTCCATGCTGCCGAGATCGGTCACTTCGAACACGGGCAGGATCTCGAGCGACATCTTGTATTCCAGCTGCTCGCCCTCATCGAACTTCTCGATCTCGATGGACGGCTGAACGGCAGGACGGACGTCATTTTCCTCAAGCGCCTTCTGGCTGGTCTCGTTGATGGTCTCTTCGAGAACCTCGCCCATGACGTTCTTGCCGTACATCTGCCGCAGCAGCTTCGGCGGCACCTTGCCGGGCCGGAAACCCTTCATCTGGACCTGCTGACTGAGTTCCTTGAGCTTGGCGTTCACCCGGCCCTCGACCTCGTCTGCCGTCACGACGATCTTGTATTCCCGCTTCAGCCCTTCCGACACCAGCTCTTCGACCTGCATCGACGCATCATCCTTCCATGTTCGCCCCGTCCGCCGGGGCCGCCGCAGGCCGGTGCGCCCGCGGCAAGATCCTTCTCACAGTTGTCCCGGCCGGGCTTGATGGAGCTGGACCGGGTGCGGCTGGTGCGGGCGGAGGGACTCGAACCCCCATGACTTGCGTCACCAGGACCTAAACCTGGCGCGTCTACCAATTCCGCCACGCCCGCGATGAACGGTCCTGCGACGGCCGCACGTCAACCGGCGGCGGAGCCATACGCGGCCCGCAGGATGGCGTCAAGCGGCGGCGAGTTGCGGGTTGGGATCAGGCGGCCCGGTCGAGCTGGCGGAACTGCTCTAGGAAACAGGAAAGGGCCAGAATCCGGAGCCCTCCGGCGGCGTTGCGGCCGCTCTGAAGATGCCTCACGCGGTAGCTGACATGCGGAATGCCCATGCCGTCGACGGACACGTCGACAACCTCGGCTTCCTCAACTGCCCGTCCTCCGATCTGCCGCACATGGCGCGTGCCGGGCTCCAGGGTCGTCTGCTGTCGTTTGCGCGAAAAGAACATTCAGATGTCAGCCTCCGCGAGAGAAACCTTGCCTGTGATCGAGGAGTCACAGATTCCAGAAAGCAAACCTTTTGTAAACCTTGCCAGGTAAACAAAATCATAACACCGGGTTACTACGCACTTTTCGCGAGCCTGCGGACTTCAGCGGAGACGGCAATGCGGCCATCGCCGCGGAACAATTCGTGGTTACGCTCGATCTGATCCAGCTTGTAGAGGTAGTTCACCATCAGTCCGGCCGAGGCCCGGATGCCCGCACGGGACCGGTTTCCGAGCCAGTTGAGCCGCTCCACCCGGGCGCCGTTGTTGAGGTGGAACCGGGCCACCGGATCGAGCGGCAGGCCGCGCCCGTCCTTCTCGGCCGTCAGGTAGAGCGCGCCCAACCGCATCAGCGCCGCCTCGGCGGGCGCAGCGGTCTTGTCGTCACGCCACCAGTCCTCGTCCCACAGGAACGCCAGCAGCGCTGCATTGCCGCTCTCGGCGCCGGTCGCGGCAAGCAGAACCTTGCGCTCGGCGTCGGTCAGCACCTCGTCCTCTCCGGCGAGGCATCCCTCCAGCCAGCGGCGGAAGCCGGGCATCGGCGACAGCGTGGCGAAGTCCTTGAGGTTGGGCAGCCGCTGGCTCAGGCGGTCGACGACGCGTTTGATCAGGAAGTCGCCGAAGCCGACCCCGGCCAGCCCCTTCTGGCAGTTGGAGATCGAATAGAAGATCGCGGTGTCGGCGCTCGCCGGATCCATCGGCGGCGCATCCTCGTCGAGCAGCGACTGCACGTTGCCGGAAATGCCGTTCACCAGGGCGACCTCGACGAAGATCAGCGGCTCGTCCGGCATGTTCGGATGCACGAAGGAAAAGCAGCGGCGGTCGGAGTCGAGCCGGTTCTTCAGATCGGTCCAGGACCGGATCTCGTGCACGGCTTCGTACTCGATCAGCTTTTCCAGCAGCGAGGCCGGCGAATTGAAGGTGATCTGCGCCATCTCCAGGAAGCCGATGTCGAACCATCCGCGCAGCAGGTTCTGCAGGTCCTCTTCCAATCCTTTCAGTTCCGGATGCTCCGGCAGCGCCTCCAGCATGTCGGCGCGCATGTCGACCAGAAACTTCACGCCGTGTTCCAGGCTGTTGAACTGGGTCAGCAACTGTACCCGCGGGGCCACCAGCGCATCCCTCAGCCGCCGGCGGGCGCGGCGCCGTTCCTGATCGCCCTCGGCCGAGGCCAGCGCGGCGCTGGCCTTCTCGATCTCCTCATGGTCGACATCATAATGTTCGGCCAGCAGGCCGAAGAAGCGGAACTCGACCGGCATTGTCGAAGTTCAGATAGGCCCGTCCCAGTTCCGCCGCGCGCAGCCGCGCGGAAACAGCGCCGCCCGTATGCGCCAGGCAGGCGTCGATCTGCTTGCGGATCAGGGGCAGGTCGCCATCCGCCAGTTCCGGCGACACGTCGACCGGACGGATGGGATCGATCCCCGACCCGCGCCAGTTGCGGACCTGGTTCAACGCCCGGTTCCAGAAGCTCGACTGCTGCTTCGACATCTCCGTCTCCCGACAACTCGAGGTCAGATTTCCATCAGGGACCGCAGGACACCCGGCAAGGCGGGCGCGAGGTCCTCGGCGATCAGCCCGGGTCCGAACGCCGCGGCCGCCGCGCCATGCATCCAGACAGCCATGCAGGCCGCCTCGAAGGCTGGCACGCCCTGCGCCAACAGCCCCAGCGCGATGCCGGCCAGGACATCGCCGGAGCCGGCCGTGGCCAGCCAGGGCGGCGCATTGTCGTTGACGACGGCGCGGCCGTCAGGAGCGGCGATCACGGTGTCAGGTCCCTTCAGCACCACGACGGCGCCGCTGGTTCCGGCCGCCGCGGTGGCGATGCCGATACGGTCGCCGTCGGTACTGAAGAGCCGCCCGAACTCGCCGACATGCGGTGTCAGGATACAGGGCCCGGCAATGGCGCTGAACAGCTCCGTCGGATCGTTCTGGAAGACAGTCAGTGCGTCGGCGTCGAGCACTACCGGACGCCGCGTCTCCAGTGCGGCCAGGGCAAACGCCTTCGTCCGGTCGGTGAGCCCGTTGCCCGGACCGACGGCGATGGCGTTGCGGCGCGGATCGGCGAGGAACTCCGTCCACGCCGTGGTGTCCTCGACCGATTTCAGCATCACGGCCGTCAGATGGCTGGCATAGACGATGGCCGCCGACGGTGGCGCAGCACAGGTCACCAACCCCGCTCCGCTTCTCAGCGCTGCCTCCGCCGTCAACCGCGCCGCGCCCGACGCCGTGACGCCACCGCCCGCGACGACGGCGTGACCGCGCCCGTACTTGTGCCCGCCGGCTTCCGGGCGTGGCAGCACATCGCTCCACAAGTCCGGCGAATTCCGCCAGCCGACTGGCCGGGTTTCCTCGAGCGCCGACAGCGGCGTGCCGATGTCGATCACCTCGACCGCGCCGCAGAGTTCGCGGCCCGGCATCAGCAGATGTCCGGGCTTCAGGGTGAAGAAGGTCGTCGTCAGATCGGCCCGGAAGACCGCGCCGTCGAACTGGCCGGTATCGCCGTCCACGCCGCTGGGCACATCGACCGCGACGACGGCCCGTCCGCGGGACGCCTCGGCAAGTGCAGCGGCCGCGCCTTCCAGCGGACGCGCCAGTCCTGCCCCGAACAGCGCATCGACCACCAGTGTCGCGTCGCCGAGGCAATCGCCGGTCAGGGGCTCGACCCCGCCATCCCAGCGTCGGGCCATGATCGCCGCATCGCCCTTCAGGCGTCCGGCGTCGCCCAGAAGCGCCAGCCGGACGGGCCAGCCGGCCGCCTTCAGATGCCGCGCGATGACGAAGCCGTCACCGCCATTGTTTCCGGGCCCGCAAAGCACTACCGCCGGCTGCGCATCGTAGCGGGCGAGGATCTGCTCTGTCGCACCGCGCCCGGCATTCTCCATCAGGGTCTCGCCCGAAACCCCGTGACGCACAGCATGCGCGTCGGCGGCATACATCTGCCGCACCGACAGGATCGCGTCTGCCGCCTTCGGCATCGCTCAGAGCTCCGGACGCCGTGAAGTTGCCACGGGGTTCGCTTCCTCATAGGCGCGGGCGATGCGGAGCACGGTCGTGTCATCGAACATGCGGCCGACGACCTGCAACCCGACCGGCAGGCCTGCCTTCGTGAAGCCGCACGGCACCGAACAGGCCGGCTGCTGCGTCAGGTTGAAGGGATAGCTGAAGGGGGTCCATACGATCCAGCCGTTGGAGGCGTTCTCGTCCCAGTCTTCCGGCACAAGCCGCCCGGCCTCGAAGGCCGGCACCGCCAGAGACGGCGTGATCAGGGCGTCGTAGTCCGCCATGAACAGCTTCACCGAGGTACCCAGATCGGCGCGGGCCTTCTGGGCATCCATGTAGTCGCCCAGCGAGATGCCTTCGGCGACCTCGAGAACCTTCTGGAGGCCCGGATCCATCTCGGCCTTGCGGGCGGCGTCGAGATGGCGGAACGAACCATGCGCGCCCGACTGCCAGAGGACGTTGAAGATGTCCGCCGGATCGTCGAAGCCCGGATCCACCTCGATAATCTCGGCGCCAAGTTCGGCGAGGGTCTCGGCGGCCGCCTTCACGGATGCGGCCACCTCTTCGTCGACACGGGCATAGCCGAGGCGCGGGCTGTAGGCGATCCGCAGGCCCTTCACGCCACCCTCGATCGCGCGGCCATGAATCTTCGGCGACGGAATCGAGAACCAGTCATGGGTGTCCTCGCCCATCATCGCGTTCAGCATCAGCAGCGTGTCCGAAACCGTGCGCGCGAGCGGTCCCGCATGGGCCAGCGTGCCCATGGCGCTGGCCGGATAATAGGGCACCCGCCCGAAATGCGCCTTGTGACCGACGATCCCCGCGAAGGCGGCGGGGATACGGATCGAACCGCCGCCGTCGGTGCCGATATGCAGCGGTCCCATCCCCGCCGCGCAGGCGGCCGACGCGCCACCTGACGATCCGCCTGGCGTCGTGTTCGTGTCCCACGGGTTCCGGGTAATCCCGGTCAGAGGGCTGTCGTTGACGCCTTTCCAGCCGAACTCGGGCATGTTCGTCTTGCCGGTGATCACAGCGCCCGCGGCCCGCAGCCGGGCGACGGCCGGGCAATCGAAGCCGCTCGGCTCGTCTGGTGTCGTCTTCGAGCCCTTGCGGTTGCGCAGGCCCTCGACCTCGAACAGGTCCTTGATGCCGGTCGGCACCCCGTCGATCGGCGAGAGCGGCGCCCCGGCCTTCCACCGCGCGGCAGAATCGGCTGCCGCCGCCATGGCGCGGTCCTGATCCAGTTCACGGAAGCAGTTCAGCTTGCCGTCGACGGCATCGATGCGCGCAAAGACCGCCTCCGCGGCTTCGACGGGCGTGAAATCCCCGCGCTCGTAGCCGCGGACCAGATCGGCGGCCGTCATCCAGTGCAGTTCTTCGGTCATCGCCCCTCTCCGTTGCGCGGGCGCATTCTTGCCCGCCCGGTGCGCCGACGGCAACGGCATGCGGCAACGCAGCACGGATACGACGCGCTGCTTTCCGCTCCACCGATTGCCTCGAAGCGTCCGCAGACCGCATATTGAGGAGAGAGCGCAGGGGGAATTGGCTTGATCGAGTGCGAGATTGCGGTGATCGGCGGCGGGATCGCGGGCTATGCGGCAGCCTGCTTCCTGGCGGAAGCGAAGGGCAGCGGATCCGAAATCGCCCTGATCGAACGGGAAAGCCAGCCGGGCTATCACACCACAGGCCGCTCGGCGGCGATGTACACCGAGGTCTATGGCAACGCCACCATCCGGGCGATGGTCCGCGCCGCCCGGCCCTTCCTCGAAAATCCCGAACGCCGGTTCGCCGACCGGTCCTTCCTCGCCCCGCGCGGCGCGCTGATGGTGGCCAACGAAACTCAGGCGGCGCGGATCGATGCCTTCCTGGAAGAGATGAACCGCCCCGACCTACTGGAAAAGGTCGGGAGGGACCGGTGTCTCGACATCTCGCCGGCACTCGATCCGGAACGAGTCGTCGGCGGCGTCTACGAGGCGGCGGCCATGGATATCGACGTCCACGCGCTGCTGCAGGCCTATGTCCGGGTCTTCAGGGGCCTTGAGGGCCGCAGCCTGCATGACGCCGAGGTCCGCGGCATCTCCGGTCAGGCAGGCGCCTTCGAGATCGAGACCGCCGTGGGGACCGTGAAGGCCGGACTGATCGTCAACGCTTCGGGAGCCTGGGGCGACATGATCGGCCAGATGGCCGGCGCGGCGCCGGTCGGCCTCGTTCCGATGCGGCGGACGGCGATCACCTTCGATCCGCCCGCCGGCATGGATCCGTCGAAATGGCCGCTGACCTTCGACATCGACGAGGAATGGTATTTCAAACCCGATGCCGGACGGATCCTCGCCTCGCCTGCCGACGAGACGCCCGCCGGGCCGTCGGATGCACAGCCGGAAGAACTCGACATCGCCATCTGCATCGACCGGATCGAGACGGCCACGACCTTGCAGGTGCGCCGCCCCGCCAGCCGATGGGCCGGCCTGCGCTGCTTCGTGGACGACCACAGCCCGGTCAACGGCTTCGACGACAAGGTGGAGGGCTTCTACTGGCTGATTGGCCAGGGCGGCTACGGCATCAAGACATCGTCGACCATGGCGCGGATCGCGGCGGCCAGAATCACCGCTCAGCCGATACCGGACGACATACTGGCGCAGGGGCTCGACCCTGCGAACCTGGCCGTGGAACGGCTGAGATAGAGATCATTCCTGGGGAGGAAACCATGACGAAACGCTGGCAGAACCGGCCCGAGGGCTCGGAATGGGGCGATCACGGCGCGGACGACGAGCTGGGCCGCGTCAACCTGATCACCGCGGAGAAGGTGAAGCAGGGCGTGGCCGAGGTGAAGGAGGGCAAGACCTTCTGCCTCAGCCTGCCGCTGGACTATCCGGGCGGGAACATCCTCAACGTCCGACGTCACCCGCCGCGCTGGAGCCCGACCTTCCTGGAGGACCAGCCCTACATCAATTTCCCGCTGCACAAGCTCGACCAGCAGAACACCGACGTCGTCAGCGACGATCAGGTGACGATCTGTTTGCAGTATTCCACCCAGTGGGACGCGCTCAGCCATGTCGGTTCGTTCTACGACGCCGACGGCGATGGCGCGGACGAGAAGGTCTACTTCAACGGCTACCGCGCTGGCGAGCACGTCGTCGGACCGCAGTCCTATGACGGCGAGGCCACCAATGGCGACGCCCCGGCTGCGCGCCGTCTCGGCATCCAGAACTTTGCCGAGCACGGCATGCAGGGCCGTGGCGTGCTGATCGACCTGGAAGCCCATGTCGGGCGGGACCGGACCTTCGTCGATTTCGACATGCTCTCGGACATCATGAAGAAGGACGGTGTGACCGTGGAGAAGGGCGACATGGTTCTCTTCCGCACCGGCTTCGCCGACGAGATCCTGTCGATGAACCGCAACCCGTCGAAGGAGCGGCTCGAGAATTCCTGCGCGGTGCTGAACGGCCGCGATCCGAAGCTGCTGGAATGGGTATCGGACAGCGGCGCGTCAGCCCTGATCGCCGACAACTACGCGGTCGAGGGCATTCCGCCGATGCCGGCTGACGGCAAGCGGCCAATGCTGCCGCTGCACCACCACTGCCTGTTCAAGCTGGGCCTGCCGCTCGCGGAACTCTGGTACCTGTCGGAGCTTGCAGACTGGCTGCGCGTGAACGGCCGCAACCGCTTCCTGCTCACCGCCCCGCCGCTCCGCCTGCCGGGCGCCGTCGGCAGCCCGGCAACGCCCATCGCGACGGTGTAGCCGCAGACCTCACACAATCGGGGCCTGAAGTTCCTCGACTTCCTTCTCGCGCGGCTTGGCGCGGTGGACGACGCGCTGGATGCCGGGGATCGCGAGCAGGGTCGGCTTCACGATCTGCTCCATCGAGAGCAGCGAGTACGGGCAGTTGGCGCAGGACCCGACGAAGCGGATGCGGAGTTCGCCGATGGGCTCGTCGATCTCAAGCACGTCCAGTCGGCCGCCGTCATTGGCGAGCACCGGCGCGATGATCTCCTCGACCACCCGGTCGACACGTTCCTGCAGCGTGCCGGCGTAAAGCCTTTCGTCGTCAAAGACCGGCGGCGGCGGCGTGTCGGTGTCGGTGCAGGCCCGGATGGCATCGAGAACCTCGGCGTCCCTGGTCGCATCCAACACCTTCATCTGCACAAAGGCATCCGCCAGCGCCGGCGAGATCCGCTGATGCACCAGATACTTCACGAAGCCCGACTTGTTGGCCGGCGAGAAGGACAGTTTGGTGCGGTACTCGTCCCAGTCCAGATCGACCACGGGCGAGATGTCGAAGTGCTCGTCGCCGCGGCGGACATAGTCGACGATCAATTCGCCCAGCCGGTCGAAGAAGCGGCAGTGTTCGTCGGCCGTCGCCGAGCGCTTTCGGTTGATCACCATGCCGCGCAGGCGGGTCAGTTCCTTGTCCTTCGGCAGGACGCCGGTGACGACATCGACGCGCACAGCCTTCGAGCGTTTCTTGTCGACGATGATCAGCGCCGAGTTACCGATGGCGCGCGAATGCACCAGCAGGGCCGAACCGATGTCGGCAGGCGAGATGCCGAGGAAGTGGGCCGGGACATCGCCCGCGCAGGGGATCGCCACGCCGCTGACAAAGGCCAGATCCTCGCGCTGCACCGTCGCGCCCTCGCCGAACAGCATGTCCAGGCCACGCTTGGCGGCCACGAAGAGCTGAATGGCGACGATCTCTTCCTTGAACTCGAGCACAGCTGAACGGTGCGCCGACAGCAGGTCGAGGGTCTGTTCCTGGCCATTCTCGTCCACCACCTTCACGCCGCCCACGAAGTCGGCCAGCACCTGATGCATCACGCTCTGATAGTCGAGGCGGCGGAGCAGCGGCAGGAACACCTTCAGGAAGCGGTCGCTGTCCTCGTCGGACAGGCTGCGCAGCATCTCCCCGGCCTCGGCCCGGTAGCCGCTGCCGTCGCCATAGCGCTGGAAGAAGGCGGTCATCGCACCGACGGCCTCGCTCAGGTCGCGTTCAGCGTCCGTCTGGGGAAAACGCAGCGTATCGGTCGGCAGCCAGAGGATCTCGTGGCGCGCCTCGCGCTGGGTATCGACCCAGGCCTCGTCGGTCGGGAAGGTCTTCCGCCAGTCGGCGAAGATAACATCCGTCGCCCTGACAAGCGCTTCGGCGTCTGGCGCTTCCCAGAGCGCCGCCTCGAGCGGACGCAGGCTGTCGAGCTGCACGGGCGTGCGCTTGATCAGGCTCTGATGTGTGAAGGCGTCCGATTCCTTGTAGTCGGTCAGACGGTTCACCTCACCGGGCACGAAATCGATAAAGGCCGTCCCGCGGGCCACGCGGTCATTGAAGGCGATGTTGGCGATGACGGCGCCATGACCGGCGACCAGACGCACGGCCTCGCCTTCGGAAAGCCCCCGCTCGGCGGCCTCGTCGGGATGGATCTCGACGAAATGCTCGTCCGGGTCGAGGCCGTAGATCGGCAGCGTCTTGATGCCCGAATTGTAGCGTCCCCTGCCCCGCATGGCCTGACGGCCGGGACGGCCGCGGCCGCTGATCAGCGACAGCGTTCCAGGCGGCAGCGGCGCTTCCAGCTTCGCCATGAACTCGTCGGGCGGGCAGACCAGCTTGGCCTGCGCCGTGGCCGACTTGCGGATGCCCGGGAAAACCGAGCCCTGATCCTGCTCCTCAATGCGGTAGCGGCCATTGCCGCCCCACTGCACGCCCATGCCGGCATTGCGGCGCAGCAGGTCGTGGCTGATTGGTTCGCCGTCTTCGCTTTCCAGACGGCAGTACATGTCGAGCTTACGGCTGACATCGACCAGATGGTCGAAGACCTGCGCCGGCATGATCTCGCCCTGGTTGTCGATGTAGCGGGCGAAGGTGCGGTGGACGACGTCGGCGTCCAGATTGTTCAGCGCTGCCGTGTCCGGATTGCGCAGCCGTTCGGCGATCTTCAGCGCCAGACGGGCGAGGATCTGCTCGTCCTGCCAGGCCATCTCCGGCGGCTGGGTGAGGCGCTGCTGCAGCTGCATCGTGCGGTCGCCGCGCTGGATGACGCCGTTCCGCTCGGTATAGGTCATGGACGGCAACAGCACGTCCGCATGTTCCAGCACGCCGTCGGCCAGGAAGCTGTCGATGACGATGTTGAAGGCCCGGCCCATGCGGCGCGACCAGTGGCCCATGCGCGGCATGTTCTTCGTCATCTGCGTGCCGACGAAGATGAAGCAGTAGATGCGGTCGTCGGCGGCCATGCGCGCGACGGGCGTGCCCTGATGCGAGGGAATGTTGTCCTCGGGCAGGTCCAGGATCTGCGCCAGCGCCTCGCGGTGCGCCGGATCGGCCGGGTCATGGTTGAAGACCAGCTTGCGGCCGTTGAAGCCCATCATCAGTTCGCTGGTGGCATTGGACTGACCGGCGATACGCATGGAGCCGGCGCCGGGACGGCCGACATTGCCGGTCAGCAGCAGCAGGTTGAGGTTGGTCGAGAAACCGAGCGCACCGGTCGACTGGTTGATGCCCATCGATGAGACGAAGGCCGGCTTCGGCCGGACGCCATCGACCGGCTTCGCGATCAGTTCGGCATAGGCGCGGATGGTGTCGGCGAGTTCGGCCGGATCCTGCGCCGGCAGCGCGATGCGCTTCGCCACCTCGTCTGGCTTGCATCGGTCCTGCATCACCAGATCGCGGAAGGCCTGAAGGCTGTCGGCATCGATGCGCCGGGAGATGTAGTCGTCGTCCTGCCAGCCATTGTCGATGACATGCCGGGCCACCGCGAGGTTGAACATCACGTCGCCGCCCTGGCGGAAACGGATGTGCATGGTCCGCGGGTCTTCCTCCAGGAAGGCCGCGGCGGTGTCGTTCAGCGTCGGATCGATGACCACCTTCACCGCGCGTTCGTTGCGGCGGATCTTCTCGTAGGCCTGAGGGAATGTCACATACGGATTGGTGCCGTGCATGATCGCAACGTCGCATTCCAGCAGTTCGTCGAACTGGCGCCAGGTGAAGCTGGCCTCGTTGCCGAAATTGAGCTGGTGCGCCGCGCCGGCGCTGGTCAGGCAGTGTTCGGAATTCGCGCCGATGGTCGGTAGCTTGAAGACCAGCTTGTAGAGGCTGGCCATCCAGATCGCCTCGATGGTCTTCTGGCCATTGCCGTAGATGGCGCAGGCATCGGGGCCCACCCATTCGCGGGCGTGCAGGAACAGCCAGGCGGCGCGATCCAGCGCCTCGTCCCAGCTGACTTCCTTCATCTTGCCGTCATGGCCGCGGATCATCGGCACGCGGATGCGGTCGTCGGCCAGGCCACGTCGCTTCATGCGCTTGGTGCGTTCGGCGTCGCCGCCGGTGAACAGCGAGGTCTTCCCCTTCACGCAGAGACCGAGCGGCGACATAGGCACCACCCTGTCCTCACCGCGGTGATCGGTCTCGACACTGTAGGGGCAACCGACGCCGCAATAGCTGCAGACGCTGGAGCGGTTCTGGAGCGATTCGTGCCGCGCCCGGACGTCCGGATCGGCGAGCAGCCGCCCATCGGCCGCCACCGCTATCATGAAGTCGCTGGCCTCCAGCGCCAGCGCCTCATCGCGTTGCAGTGCAGGTCGGACAGAATCCGGCGACATGGCGGTCTCCAGGGCAAGAAAACGTGAAAGAATTCAGGCGCAGGCGTGGTGCGACATTACGTCATTTCCGGGCCGCATGGCAATTCAAACCATTAACTTCTTGTTAAGAGTAACTCTCATGAACAACAGATTTGAGAGTAAGTCGCAGTCGAAAGAAGTCGGGACAACGACACCGATGCGCGCTTCCCCTGAGACCTTGGATCGACTACATCCCCGCGCATGAACGTCTCCTCACCCAAGATCGGCATCGTCAGCCTGGGCTGCCCCAAGGCCCTGGTCGATTCCGAACGCATCATCACCGCCCTCAGGTCCGAAGGCTATGAGCTCTCCCCCGATTATCAGGGCGCCGATGCCGTCATCGTGAACACCTGCGGCTTCCTCGACAGCGCCAAGGCCGAGAGCCTCGACGCCATCGGCGAGGCGATGCGGGAGAACGGCCGCGTCATCGTCACCGGCTGCATGGGTGTGGACGAGACAGCCATCCGGGAGACTCATCCCGGCGTTCTGGCGGTCACCGGTCCGCATCAGTACGAACAGGTCGTGGAGGCGGTCCATGCCCACGCGCCGCCGCCCCCCGATCGCTTCGTGCAACTGGTGCCGGAAGCCGGGCTGAAGCTGACGCCGCGCCACTACGCCTATCTGAAGATATCCGAGGGCTGCAATCACAGCTGCAGCTTCTGCATCATCCCCTCGATGCGCGGGAAGCTCTCCTCGCGGCCGGCCGCCAAGGTGCTCTACGAAGCCGAACGGCTGGTCGAGGCCGGGGTGCAGGAACTGCTGGTGATCTCACAGGATACCTCGGCCTATGGCGTGGACCTGAAGCACGCAGCGACACCCTATCGGGGGCAGGACGTCCGCGCGCACATCACGGATCTCGCCGAGGCGCTTGGCCGCTTCGGCCTCTGGGTACGGCTGCACTACGTCTACCCCTACCCCCATGTCGACAGCCTGATCCCGCTGATGGCGGAGGAGAAGATCCTCCCCTACATCGACATTCCCTTCCAGCACGCCAGCCCGTCGGTGCTGAAGGCGATGAAGCGCCCGGCGCATCAGGAGAAGACGCTGGACCGCATCGCCGACTGGCGGCAACAGGTGCCGGACCTGACCATCCGCTCCACCTTCATCACCGGCTTCCCGGGCGAGACCGAGGAAGACTTCCGGTACCTCCTCGACTGGCTGAAGGAAGCGCAGCTGGACCGTGTCGGCTGCTTCAAGTTCGAACCGGTCGCCGGCGCCGCGGCGAACGATCTGCCGGGAGCCGTGCCCGAGGAGGTCAAGGAAGAGCGCTGGCACCGCTTCATGCAGGCGCAGGCCGACATCTCCGAAGCGCGCATGAAGCAGAAGATCGGCTGGGAGATCGACGTGCTCATCGACGAGGTTGACGAGGAAGGCGCCATCGGCCGCTCGAAGGCCGACGCCCCGGACATCGACGGCTGCGTGTTCCTGAACGGCGAAACCGAACTGGAGCCGGGCGACATGGTTCGCGCCGAGGTCGTCGAGGCGGACCACTACGATCTCTGGGCCCGGCTCGCCTGACCCATGAGCGGGTTCGCACGGCTGCACCGGGAACTCGGCAAGGCCGGCATGACGGTGATCGGCGCGTTCGAACCTGATGAGGGCGAAATTGGCGACGCCCGCGCGGTGGTGCTGATCGGCAATGCCGGTTCGGCCATGTGGCGACGGTTCGATCCCAGACCCCACGATCCGCGCGACCACACCATCGACTGCTGGACCCGGGATGTCCTCACGCCCCTGGCCTCGAAGGCCGGCGCCGACATCGCCTTTCCCTTCGACGGACCGCCCTATCATCCCTTCGTCAGCTGGGCCTTCCGCACCGGCCGCTGTCACAGGTCCCCGCTCGGCATGGCGATCCATGACCGCTTCGGCCTCTGGTTCGCACTCCGGGCGGCATTCCTGTTCGACGAAGAGCTGGAGCTGCCCGCGGGCCCGGATGCCTCACCCTGCGAGACCTGTGCGGACAAGCCTTGCCTGACGGCCTGCCCCGTCAGCGCCTTCGATGGCGGGAACTATGATCACGAAGCCTGCCGGAAGCATGTCCGGACACCACCGAACGACTGCGCTTCGGCTGGCTGCCGCGCACGCCATGCCTGCCCCACTGGTCGCGAGTTCGTCTACGAGGCGGCGCATGCTGCCTATCACATGCGGAGCTTCGCGCAGAACGGCTGAACGGACCGTCAGCCCTTGCCGGTCAGCGCCTCGAACCCCCAGGAGAACATCGGAAGGCCGCCATCGGCGCCGATAGCGACAACCTCCTCCAGCCAGAGCCGCTCCTTCTGACCGCCGGGATAGAGCAGGTGCAGCGGCACGACCATGCCCTCCTCCAGCGTCCAGTCCGTGTTCGGTTTTCCGTCAGCGGTCTCCTGCTCGATATCCATGTGCGACAGACCAAGGCCGTGGAAGAAAATGACCGCCTCGTCGGCATCCGGAACGCCCGACCTGCGGTACGCCGCACGCGCCGTCGCCTGAAGCTGGCTGACCCGAGCGCCCGGCTTCATTGCCGCCAGCAAGGTCTCGGCCACGTTGCGTGTCGCCGCGTCGAGGGCCTTTGCCGGACCCTCCGGTTCGCTGCCCGCCACCCAGGTCTTGCCGCCGTCCCAGCAATAGAGGTCGATGGTGCCGTGGCAGTCGAACATGACATGCGTGCCCTCGCCGACCACGCCGTCATCCAGCGCCGTGGCCAGCACAAGCGAGCGGTCCGCGCCACGCGGGTGTCCCCAGACCATGCCGGATGGATCGCGCACGAACCCACCGAGGTCGGCGACATGGCGCACATAGGTCCGGTCCATCTCGCTCCAGGTCGTCTCAGGCGTCCAGTCCGCGATGGTGCGTCGTATGGCGGTCTCGTTCAGCGACGTGGCGCGCTGCAGCTTCGCCAATTCAGACGGCGTCTTCACCGCGCGGGCGTACATCAGCGAATCACAGGCGTCGCGCAACCGAGTCCCCTCGAGATCCAGCCGGAACCCGAGTCCGGGATCGTCGAAGCCGATGGCCCGGTCCTCGAGACCGAGATCCCGCAACGCCCCGGTCAGCGATTCCCGCATCGAGAAGGTGAAGGTGCGCCGCGCCTGCTTACCCCGCTCGCCGTCCCGCAGCCCGTCCGGCAGGAACCATTCGATGTCATCCGCCTTGGCAGGCAGGTCCAGCGGCATCATCACCGCGCGGTAGGGACGGATGTCTTCGATCCAGCCCGCACGGGCGACCGCCGACGAGAAATAGTAGTCGGCCACGATCAGCACCGGATGGTCCGGCGCGTGGCGGGAATAGACCAGCGCTTAGGGCCGCGGCTCGTCCGCCTTGTGGGCGACGCCGTGAAATCCGGTCAGGTAATGCAGGTTCAGCGGCTGGGTGATCACCAGCCCGTCGATGTCCCGCGCCGCCATGGCGTGGTGCAGACGCCCGAACTGACAGTTCGCCGCTTGGCCGTCGCGTGTCGTCGCCGTTTCCATGGTCTGCTCCCTGCCCCGGACCTGTTTTCAGGCAGTCCATCACGAGGCTGCCGAAGAGGGCAAGATGCACGGCGGCCTTGCCCCCGTCTTCGGTCTGCCTATTGTCGCCGCTGGCACAAACCCGGGAGGATCGAGATGCCCACCTACCGTTCGCACCGCACCACGCAGGGCAAGAAGCAGGCGGCCGCCCGTGCGCTCTGGCGCGCCACCGGCACCAGCGACGAGGACATGGCGAAGCCGATCGTCGCGATCGCCAACTCCTTCACCCAGTTCGTGCCCGGCCACGTGCACCTGAAGGACCTCGGTCAGCTGGTCGCCGGCGAGGTCCAGAAGGCCGGCGCGGTCGCCAAGGAATTCAACACCATCGCGGTCGATGACGGCATCGCCATGGGCCACGAGGGCATGCTCTACAGCCTGCCCAGCCGCGAGATCATCGCCGACGCCGTGGAGTACATGGTCAACGCCCACTGCGCCGACGCGCTGGTCTGCATCTCCAATTGCGACAAGATCACCCCCGGCATGCTGATGGCGGCGATGCGGTTGAACGTGCCGACCATCTTCGTCTCCGGCGGCCCGATGGAGGCTGGCAAGGCCGTCATCGCCGACCAGGACATCAAGGTCGATCTGGTCGACACGCTGGTCGCCAGCAACAATCCGAACATCGGCGAGGAGCAGCTGCAGGCGATGGAGAACGTCGCCTGCCCGACCTGCGGCTCCTGCTCGGGGATGTTCACCGCGAACTCGATGAACTGCCTCGTCGAGGCGCTGGGTCTCGGCCTGCCGGGCAACGGCTCGGTCCTGGCCACCCACGCGCTGCGCCGGGGCCTGTTCGAGAAGGCCGGCCAGCAGATCGTCGAGTTGACCCGCCGCTACTACGAACTTGGTGACGAGGACGCCCTGCCGCGCAACATCGCCAACCGCACGGCCTTCGAGAACGCCATGTCGCTCGACATCGCCATGGGCGGGTCCACCAACACCGTGCTGCACCTGCTGGCGGCGGCCTTCGAGGGCGAGATCGATTTCTCGATGAGCGACATCGACCGGCTGTCCCGCAAGGTCCCCAACCTCTGCAAGGTCTCCCCGTCCGTGCCGCACTACCACATGGAGGACGTGCACCGGGCCGGCGGCATCATGGCCATCATGGGCGAGATGGAACGCGGCGGGCTGCTGAACACCACAACCACCGACGTTCTCGGGCTTTCGCTTGACGAGAAGCTGGCGCTCTACGACGTCCGGCGGACCCGGGACGACAACATCCGGCGGTTCTATACGGCCGCGCCGGGACGCCGCCGCCTGCTACAGGCCTTTGCGCAGGACAGCTACTACGAGAGCCTGGACGAGGACCGCGCCGGCGGCTGCGTCCGTGACATCGAGCATGCCTATTCCAAGGATGGCGGTCTCGCGGTGCTGACCGGCAACCTGGCGCTGGACGGCTGCATCGTGAAGATGGCCGGCGTCGATGAATCGATCTTGGTGTTCGAAGGCACCGCCAAGGTGTTCGAGAGCGAGAACGCCGCCGCCGCCGGCATCATGGGCGGCGAGGTCGAGGAAGGCGACGTGGTCATCGTCCGCTACGAAGGCCCTCGCGGAGGCCCCGGCATGCAGGAGATGCTGATGCCGACCTCGATGCTGAAGGCCATGGGCCTGGCGACCACTTGCGCGCTGATCACCGACGGCCGCTTCTCCGGCGCCAGTTCGGGGCTGTCCATCGGCCATGTCTCGCCGGAAGCTGCCGAAGGCGGACTGATCGGGCTGGTCCGGAACGGCGACCGCATCGCCATCGACATCCCGCAACGCCGGATCGACCTGCTTGTCGGCGATGCCGAGATTGATGACCGCCGCAAGGCCATGGACGCCCGCGCCGACGGCGGCTGGAAGCCCGAGAACCGCGACCGCACGGTCAGCCGCGCGCTTCGGGCCTATGCGGCGCTGGCCCGATCAGCGGCCTTCGGCGCTGTCCGCGACCCGGACGTGCTGAACGGCTGAGGCGGGAACACCCCCCCGAAGCTGCGACAGAACGCCAGCTACTGCACCCCGGCGGGGCCGCCGCTGTCGGCATGGTCGGCTCCGACACCAAGGCAACGTGGACGCCGTTGTAAACTCGAGAGTCGAGTCCGTGACCGAGGGCGCGATCAAGGTCGAATAGGCCAAATTCCGGCCCCGTCGGCTTATGCCTTGGGCCGAAAGTGCACAGGAGGCGGGGATGGCTGTGATGGCCATCCCCGTTTTCGTTGGACTCCCTGTAACGCCGCCGATTTTTCAAGGACGGCGGTCATCTGCCGCCCGCAGATCAGCAACGAAATTCTCGCAATTCGGCGCAACTGCGCATCAGGACTATATTCCTCGGCGCCGGCCGAATCGCCGGTCGGCCGCATACGCGCCGTCCGGCGAGACCGGCGGCGGTTGCGAAGCACCTCGCGTGTGGAGAACGACCGTGACCCGCCTTGCCCTTCTGAGTTCCGCCCTGCTCCTGGCCCTTTCCGGGTATGCCAGCGCGGCCGAGCCCGCCAACAAGGCTGACGCCCCTGCCAAGGCCGCCGAGAGCACCGTTTCCGAGAGCGCAGACGCCCTGAAGAAGCCCGTTGAAACGGTGGACGAAAACAAGTCCGCCGCCGAGGGCGAAAAGTCGGACATCGGGATCGGCGCCAATGTCGGTCAGGCAATCGAGGGGTCGACCAACTCCGAATAACCTCCAGGTCCGGCTGACTGCCGGAAATCGCAAAGTCTTCATGAGGGGACGGTTCGAACGGACCGTCCCCGTTTTTTCACTACTGACCCGGACAGGCATGCACGTCGCCGGACCCGGACCTTCAGGAACAGGGGAGCGTCAATCCCGCGCGGAATTCCGGAAAGTTCCGCAAGACCAGCACCTTGACCGCGCATGACGGTTGTCTGCCGACGATGTCGTGTCCGGAGATCCGGCGCCACCGGGTTCAATCCGGCGCTCGTCCGGCCATGTGACGGGGACGCTCGGATGAAGCCAAGGCTTTGAACCGAAAGCGTATTTCCACCCAGAACACGGGAGGACAAGCCATGTTCAGGACAATAGCAGCCACAACAGCACTGGTGCTGATGACGGCGCCTGCTTCGGCACTGGCACCGACGGCCACAGGGACTGCAAACATCACGACACCCGCGTCGCCACTTCAGACGATCGACTTCGATCGCACGGACCTCGTGGATCCCGGCGATCTCGCGATCCAGGACTGGCAGAGCGATCCTGCCGGTGACAGCGCAGGCGGTCCCGGCGGAGATGGCGCGGGCGATGCCGGCGCGGCCGGCGACGGCGCGGGCGTCGACGGTGCCGGGCCGGGCGGGGACGGCGCTGGCGCCGAATAGGCCGCCCATGACGCCGGCGGCGGTGACCGATTTGTGGCACCAACCACGGCGCGCGCACCTGGATCTGGCCATAATTGCAATAATAACAGCCAGTTAAGGCATGCGCCCCTTCCGCCACATCAAGGTCACCGACCCGGCATCTTCAATCTGGAAGAGACCTTCCCCAGCTTGATGTCAGCGGCGCAAAGACAGACGGGTGCCGTCGTACAACAAGAGCAAGAAACCGCAGATCAGCACCCGATCAAGAAACGTCATCGCCGATTTGAGCGCGCGGGAGACCCGCGAGAAGGAGAAGAAAAATGTATCGCAAGGCTCTGCTGAGTACCGCACTGATCATGGCGCTTTCGGGCGCCGCGGCCCATGCCGAAACCGGCGTGAAGGCCGAAACCGACACCCAGACCGGCGTCAGCGTCGGCAAGGTGCTTTCCTCCGAGACCGAAGCCGGCGCCGGCGCTGACGTGAAGTCGGCGGCGGAAGCCCGCAACTCGACGGCCGACGAGATGGACAAGGCCGCGGACATGAATGCCGGAGCCGCGACAACGGCCGGCGTCAAGCTGAGCGCCGAAAGCATCGGCTCCGACGCCGTGGACATCACCGGCGAAAAGGTCGGCAAGGTCGTCGATGTCGTGAACAACGCCAATGGCGACGCCGATACCGTGGTGGTGGCCACCTCCGGCATCCTGCTGGGTCTTGGCGGCCGTGATGTGGCGGTTCCTGCCGAGAGCGTCTCGCTGGATTCCGAGGCCTCGATCATTTCGATGACCGGCGCCCAGATCGACGAACTGCCCGACTACAACCGCTGACCCGATAACGGCCGGACGATTGGATCTCTGCGACCAATCGCCCGGTTCCGGGCGGCCGGACCGCTTCCCACCTCGCGGTCCAGCACTGGGCCGGTGACACAACGGACGCCGACCGGTGCCGCCTGATCATGCAACCCAAAGAAGGAGAAAAAACAATGACCCGCATTCCGATGATTGCCGCCGCCGCCCTCATCGCCATGACCGGCGCGGCCGCCGCGGCCTCGCACGCCAAGGAAGGCATGATGGCCAAGGACTTCCCGAATACGGTGGTCAACCAGGACCCGTATCTCGCGACCCTGATGGGCGCGGCGCTGCTGAACGGTACCGGCGACGCCCACTCCGGCATCATGAAGCCGGACGGCACCGTCATGATGGATGACGGCACCGTCATGGAGCGCTTCCCGCGCTGATACCGACACATGCGCCGGGCGGCTGGATGATTTCCCGCCGCCCGGACCGTGACAATCCAGGGGCGGTCCGCACGGGCCGCCCCTTCCATTTTCGGCACTCACGAAAAACGTGATTGAAATTCAGGGGCATGCGACCGAACGACCGGTCAAAGTCCTGCCCCGCATCCCCACGTGGGGGCTATCGGCTGACAACACGCCGAATGAGTAACGGGCCGGTCACGCCGGTCCGCAAGTACAAGAAGGGAGATCGAAATGATCCGCAAGACACTCGCATCCACCGCCGTGCTTCTCGCCATGACCGGCGGCGCGCTCGCCGCCTCCACCGACACCACTGTCGATGTGGACGTGAAGCCGAACGAGCAGGTCTCCGAGAAGATGAAGCCCAGCGAGGGCCTCGAGGCCGCGAACAAGACCCTGGGCCGGGGCACGAAGACCGATGCCGGCGTCACCCATGACAACAAGGCAACCACCGCCGACGTGGATGTCGATGTGATGGAGACCCGGGACGGCGACATGAACTCCGAAGGCAAGCTGGTCGTCGACACCGATGGCGACCCGGACGAGGCCAAGGTTATCGTCGACGGCAAGACCCCGGATCGCCGCGGCACCAAGACCAAGGCCGGCGTCACGCATTCCGAGGTGAGCGACAAGAAGACCGCTGACCCGAATATCGACGCCACCGCTGCGGCGGACGGCAGCGTCGAGGTTGATGAGGATGGCAATGCCAAGGAGCCGATCACCGCGGGCGACCAGGCCCCGGTCGATCAGGACACCGTCAGGTAATCGCCTGACCATCCGACAGAGGAAGGCGGTCCCTCCGGGGCCGCCTTTTTCTTTGCGCGGGTGTCAGCCGTAGCGCGACTTCGCCAGTTCGGCGACAGCGGGATCGAGGGGCGGCGGCGAGAGATCGACGTCCCGGCCAAGGATCCCGGCAATCGTCTCCAGCGCCCGGATTCGCCCGTGCCGCTTGTGCTCGGCCGAAATCACCGACCAGGGTGCGCCGTCGGTCGAGGTCCGGACCAGCATGTCGTCGATGGCCGCCTCGTAGTCCGGCCGGCGGGCGCTGTTGCGGAAGTCCTCGACCGTCAGCTTCCAGCGTTTCCATGGGTCGTCCAGCCGGGCCCGGAACCGCTTCTCCTGCTCTTCCGCCGAGAGGTGAAGGAACAGCTTCACCAGCCTCACGCCATCGTCGGTCAGCATGCGCTCGAAGGCGTTGATCTCCTCATAGGCGCGGTTCCATTCGGGCGCCGTGGCGAAGCCCTCCACCCGTTCGACCAGCACCCGGCCGTACCAGGACCGGTCGAAGATCGCGATCAGGCCCGGCTCCGGCAGCTTGTGCCAGAACCGCTCCATGTAATGGCGTCCGCGATAGTGCTCGGTCGGCGCCGCGATGGGCCAGACCTGGAACCCGCGCGGGTCCATCTCGGCGGTCATGCGCCGGATGGCGCCGCCCTTCCCGGCCGCATCCCAGCCCTCGAAGATGACGCAGGCCCTCAGGCTGAAGCGCCGGTAGGCGAGTTCGATGGTCCGGAGCCTGTGCTGCACGTCGACCAGAAGTTCGTCGTGCTTTTCCTTCGAGAGCCGAAGGGAGAGGTCGATATCGGCCAGGCCTGGCGCCATGCGCAGATCAGGCTTCCGGCGCGATGGTCAGTTTGAGGCCGTCCAGCGCATCGGTCATCTCGATCTGGCAGGACAGGCGAGAGTTCGGCTGATAGGTCGGCTCGTCCGAGACGAGATCGCGCTCGTCCTCTTCCTGGGCGGGCAGCTTCGCCAGCCAGTCGGCGTCAACGTAGACGTGGCAGGTAGCACAGGAGCAGGACCCGCCGCAGATCGCCTCGACTTCGTAGTCGTTGTCGCGCAGGTTCTCCATCACCGAGATGCCGCTCTCGGCTTCCAGGGTGGACGCTTCGCCGGCGCGGTTGGTGACGTGAATGGTCGGCATGAGGATCGCTCTCCGTGTCGGTATCTGGATGGAAGTCGGGAAGTCCGGTCAGACTTCCTTGATCGGGATTGTCGTATCGGCCAGCCGTGCGGGATCGACCTCCCGGCCTTCGCCGATCCACTTGCGGCCGCGGACATAGTCGCTGCCCTGGTTCACCGCATTGACGCCGGTGACCTTGCCGCCGCGCAGATAGAAGATCGAGAAGCCGTCGATCGACGGCTCGCCGCGGACAATGGCCTCGTCGGATGCGTCGGGCAGCCCGGCCATCTGCAGCTTCAGATCGAACTGGTCGGACCAGAACCACGGCACCTCGGCATAGTCGGCGCCCTTGCCCTGCCATTCGTTGGCGATGCAGCGGGCCTGATCGACGGCGTTCTGCACCGATTCCAGTTTCAGCTGACGACCGAGAATGGCGTTCGGATGGCTGGTGCAGTCGCCGGCCGCATAGATCGCCGGATCGGAGGTCTGCGCGCGCGCGTCGACGACAATGCCGCCGTCGGTGTCCAGGCCGGCCGCTTCCGCGAGCTCGATGTCCGGAATGACGCCGATGCCGACAATCGCCAGATCGCAGTCATGCCGCACGCCATTGGAGTCGATCACGGCCTCGATCCGGTCGTCGCCCTCGAAGGCGGTGACGCCGGTGTTCAGCAGGATCTCCACGCCGCGCTTGCGGTGCTCGTCCTCGTAGAAGCGCGACAGCGGCTCGGCGACGGCGCGGGCCATCACCCGGTCCATCATCTCGATCACCTTCACCGCGCAGCCGTTCCTCGTCAGGGCCGCGGCAGCCTCGAGGCCGATATAGCCGCCGCCGATGACCACCACCTTCGCACTGGGCTTCGTCTCGGCCCGGATGGCCTGGGTGTCGTCGATACCGCGGATGTAGTGGACGCCCTTCAGATCCGCGCCCGGGATCGGCAGCCGCCGCAGGCGCGCGCCGGTGCAGAGCGCCAGCTTGTCATAGGGCAGCGTGGAACCGTCGGAGAGCGCCACCGTCTTCGCCGCACGGTCGATGGCCGTGACGCGGACGCCAAGCTTCAGCGCGATGTCCTTCTTCTCGTAGAAGTCGGCGGGCCGGAGAAAGGTTTTCTCGACCTCGATCTCGCCCATCAGCAGCTGTTTGGACAATGGCGGACGCTCGTAGGGCGGCCAGATCTCCTCGCCGACCAGGGTGATCTCGAAGGCGTCGCCGGCGCGCGCGAGTTGCTGCGCCAGGATACCGCCCGCATGGCCTCCGCCAATGATGACTGCCTTCTCCGCCATGGCGTCGTTCTACCCCTTCCTGACCGGTCCGCAAGTCCTGCCGCGTCAGACACCGAAAGGCGCGCGCGGCTGATCGAGAGACGCAAGAAGGAAAAGCACGCCGAAGGCGATCAGGGCAAGCGCTCCGAGCAGCTTGAGGCCGGTTTCGATACGGCCCGCCCATTTCATGTCCCGGGAGGCGAAGCGCAGCGCGGCCTTCTTCGACGTCAGCGTCAGAACGGCCAGCGCCGATACCGTCGCCGCCGTTCCGAGCGACATGGCGAATGTCGCGCCGATGCCGGCAAGGTAGAGGCCGTTGGCGATGGCGAAGACAAGTACGATCAGTGCGCCGCCGCAGGGGCGGATGCCGACAGCCGCGACGATCGGGAGCGCGCGGCGGATGGTCAGCGGTTCGCTCGACAGGGCGGCGACATCGGGTCCGTGATGGTGATGATGGTGGTCATGGTCGTGACCCTCATGGCCGTGACCGTGATCGCCGTGATCGTGATGGTCATGTTCGCCGTGGTGATGGTGGTGTCCCCTGCCCGTCACCACCTGCCAGAGCAGGAATCCGCCGATCAGGGCGATGACGCCGAAGCTGATCTGTTCCAGCGACCAAGCCGCATCCATCAGCCGCTGCCCGGCAAGGCCGGCCAGCCACGCACCGCCGAAGACGAGCACCACGGCGCTGACGCCCTGGGCCAGCGACGACAGCACGGCAAGCAGAATGCCCTGCTTCACCGCCCGTTCGTTGGCCAGCAGATAGGAGGTTATGACGGCCTTGCCATGTCCCGGCCCGACCGCATGAAAGACCCCGTAGAGCAGGCTGATCAGCACCAGCGCCCAGGCGGTGCCGAGGCTGTAGTCCTTCTTGAGTGCACCCACGGCCTGCCCGAGCTGCCGGTAGAGGCGGCTCTGGATGACGCGGACCTCGTTCATCAGGCTGGTGTAGAGGCCCGGCTCTTCGGCGGCGCGGCCGACGGCGCAGGTTTCTGGAACGGCGACGGCGTCTGGGCCGTCGCGGGTACCTGCCAGAGGATGAACGCTGCCAGTACGGTCAGCAGCAGCCTCAGCCGCACGTCAGATTGACCACCGGCGCGAAGTCTGCTGCCCAGAGGGCGTCCTGCGTCACGCGTGCGACCATATCGTCAGAGACGTTTTCGGGCCGTTCTCCGGCAGCCACGCCGACCGCGCGGCAGCCATCGGGCGCCGGTCCTTCGAGCGCCACCGTCTTCTCGGGATCCGTATCGAAGGCCACGTAGTAGCTGGGATCGAAGGTCCGGAAGCGGATCGCGGCGCTGCGCGGATCGACCGGATGATCCAGCGGCAGCACATACCAGTAGACGAGGATACCGTCCTCGTTGCGCCCGCCGAATTCCGTCACGTCGCGGTAGGCCGCATCGCCGAGGCCGACCTTCATGTTGGTGAAGTAGTCCCATTCGGCCAGGTGTTCGCGGTTGATCCCGGCCTGATGCGTCAGTTCCGCTTCGGTCGTCTCCCCGTCCCGGTTCTCGTCTGCGCCCTGGATCGCGAAGGCGGAGTACAGCTCGTCGAACTTCCAGACGATCCGGATCGCCTCCACGCGGCCCTGCTCGTCGAAGAGGAAGGCGGATTCGGTATCGACCCAGACATGGGGATGCGCAGATGCCGGCTGAGGCAAGGCCACAGGCCCGAGCATCGCCAGGGCCGCGGCAACCCGTTTCCACATGTTCGGAACTCCAAGCGTTGCGGATGGACCGATCCTAGCCGAAGGGCCTTCGTGGCGAAAGGGCCCAGACAGCGCCGGGAACATCACTGTTTCCGGAAAGAAACCTGTTTCAAATCAAGGCATTGAAGCTGTTTTCGGGCCATTCGGGAAAGCCCTCCGGACGGACCCGTTCCAAAGCCTTCGGCACGCCCCACCTCTGCCTCATCGCAACCCGCAAACCCGAAGGGAATCAATCCGATGACGAAGGTGCTCGTGCTCTACTACTCCTCCTACGGCCACATCGAAACCATGGCCAATGCCGTCGCCGAAGGCGCCGCGTCGGCCGGCGGCGTCGAGGTGACGGTCAAGCGCGTGCCGGAGCTTGTGCCCGAGGAGCGCGCGAAGGACGCCGGCATCAAGCTGGACCAGGAAGCCCCCGTCGCGGATCCGTCGGAACTGGCCGACTACGACGCCATCATCTTCGGCACGCCGACCCGCTTCGGCATGATGTCGGCGCAGATGCGCAACTTCCTCGACCAGACCGGCGGCCTCTGGGCCCAGGGCAAGCTGGTCGGCAAGGTCGGCGGCGCTTTCACCTCCTCGGCGACCCAGCATGGCGGGCAGGAAAGCACCCTGCTGAGCTTCCACACCACGCTGCTGCATCAGGGCATGGTCGTCGTCGGTCTGCCCTACGCCTTCCAGGGCCAGATGGGCATCGACGAGATCAAGGGCGGTTCGCCCTACGGCGCGACGACAATCGCCGGCGGCGACGGCTCCCGTCAGCCCTCCGAGGTCGAACTCGAAGGCGCCCGCTTCCAGGGCCGGCACACAGCCGAGATCGCCAAGAAGCTGAGCGCGACCGTCAGTCGTTCGGACGCGGAGGTGGCGGAGGCGGCAGATTGAGGACCACGATACCGCCGTTCCCGTCCTCCTCGCAGAGCAGGAACTGCGGCTGGTCCAGACGCTGGCCGTCATAGGTGAGATAGCCGGTCTCGACATCCACTAGGACGAGCCCGGCATCCACCTCGACCTGATCCAGGAAAGGCGGGCGAACCGCAAGGAACTCGGCAATGGGGATGTTCAGGGGAATGGGCACGAAACGCGGTGTCCGGACCGCGTTGCCACCGTTCAGGTCCGCGGGGACCACTGCCTTCCCGTTGACATCGACGCCCGGTTTGTAGGCCACATCCGGCGCCGCGACATGCGCAGAAACCAGACGGCACCGCCCGTCGTCCACCACGATGGTCTGGGCGGCGGCGGGACATGACAGCATCAGGGCAAGCAGAAGAATTGGTCGCATCGGCCCATGATGACGGCCTATCTTTCGCATTCCGTTAACGACGATTGCCTGCCCATGCCCCGTCTCGTCTATCTGGACGCCTTCCCGGCACCCAACGCCCTCGACATTCTCAAGCCTCACGGTTCGATCGATGTCATCCGCATCGACCGGAACGACCCGGTCGCAACGAACTTCGGCGTCCTGTCGCGCGCCCATGCCTATCAGTGCGTGCCGGCGCGTGACGAGGTGCCGGAGCCGTTCCGTATCCATCGCGACTTCCTCTCGCAGACGCCCGAATTGCTCATCGTCTCTTCCGGCGGCTCCGGCGTCGATCCGTTCGACATCGAGGCCTGCACCGAGGCCGGCGTGCTGGTGGTCAACCAGGCTGGCGGCAATGCCGAAGCGGTTGCCGAACACGCGCTCGGCATGATCCTGACATTGCTGAAGCGCGTGCCCGAGGCGGACCGCGCCCTCCGGCGCGGCTGGAACGGGGCGCGGACAGATCTTCGCGGCCGCGACCTGCTCGGCAAGACCGTCGGCATCGTCGGGCTGGGCCATATCGGCCGCCGGCTGGCCTGGCTCTGCCGCCACGGTTTCGGCTGCGAGGTGCTGGCCCATGACCCCTACATCACCGCGGAGGATTTCGCGGCCCGCGACGCGGTCTCCACGCCGCTCGACGAACTGCTGGCGCGCTCCGATGTGGTCAGCGTCCATACCCCGCTGACCGGCGAGACCCGCGGCATGTTCGCGGCGAAGGCCTTCGGCGCCATGAAACCGGGCGCGATCTTCATCGCCACGGCGCGCGGTTCGATCCACGAGGAGCCCGCGCTCACCGAGGCCCTGGCGTCCGGGCATCTGGCCGGCGCGGGCCTGGACGTCTGGGACGAGGAACCGCCCGCGGCAGACCATCCCCTGCTCGGCTTCGACAACGTGATCTGCAGCCCGCATACGGCCGGCGTCACGAAGGACAGCCGCGAGCGGATGGCGGAATACGCCGCGACGCAACTGATCGACCTGCTGGGCGGCAAGGAGCCCGCCCGGCCCGTCAACCCCGAGGTCCTGCCGCGGTACCGCGAACGCTTCCGCGAGATCCTGGGCTAGGGCGCAAGCGGTCTGCGGAAGAAGGCCCCGGCCGGAAACCCCGCCCCGAAGGCCGGCCGCTGAACCACCGTCGCTGCACAGGTCCCGAGGCTCGGCCCGGCGAAGAAGTCGGCGGGCGGCGTTGTCGTCGGCGCCAGATTGCACGCGCTGACCAGCGGCACGGCGCCAGGCGTCGTGAGCCAGATATGGATGTCCCAGAGCCTGGGATGCCAGACCCCGAAACGCCTGATATCGATGATCGGCAGACGCGGCTCGCGCGCCGGCGCCGCATCTCCGGGCGTCACTTCCGGCAACACCTGATTGATGAAGCTGCCATCGGGCATGTGCCACCCGGCATTGTGGACGAACCAGGCCTCCCGCGGCAGGCAGCCGAAGGCCGGAGGACCCGCGGGCGTGTATGGACGCGCAAAGGCGATCCCGATCAGGGTCATGGGGATGTCGGCGAAAAACGGCTCGGTGACCTGCGCCAGGTTCGAGGCCGGGTTCGGCGCGTAGAACAGCAGGCTCGGCGTCAGCGGTGTGTTCTCAACTCCCAGGCTCTCGACCAGATCCATCAGGTTCGGCGGCAGGATCGCGCTCGCATGGGCGAAAGCGACGCCCATGCCGCGGAAACTGACGAACTGGTGCGACGGAACGAAGCCGAGATCGATCAGGCCGGCGACCTCGCCGAGCGAATTGAGCGTCGCCGGTATCGTCGGCGACGCCCTGACGATGGCGTTGATCGCGGTCAGCGTATTGTTGACGTCCTGCGCCCGGCAATCCAGCCGGTTACTGACCACCTGAGAGGTCACGGTGGCGATCTCCGTGCCCTCGTTGAGCCGGTAGTTGACGTTCCATTGTGCGCTGAGCAGTTGCGCCCGTGACAGGCGATAGCTGGCCGGCAAGGTGACGGAAACCTGCCCGCCGGAGGCCGGAACCGACGCCACCGGGAACGCCCGCGCCGTCGTTGCATCGAAGCGCGAGGCGTCGCGGTCGCGGGCGACCCTCAGTTCCACATCGACGATCTGCTGGGCCGCACCGGGCGGAGTGAGCGCGGCGGTCAGCGTGCGCCCGCCGCCGAACCTCAGATCCCGCGGTATCGGATCAGCGGTGATTGCCGGCGGCTGCAGCGCCGTCACCAGAGGCCGAAGATCGGATTCACAGGCCGCCGCGAGCAGGCCGCAAAGCAGTAAAAATATCCGTTTCATCACCAATCCCCCCATTGGATCGAAACGCCCGCTTCATCCTCCCCGGCTCAAGGCGACCTGTCAATTTCATCGCCTGTGGACAAACGGGTGCGAAACCCGCCGCGACCCGGCATGATGCGGCCGACCTTGAGGAGGGAGCCGACAGGCAAGTGAGCGCGAACCGCCCGGACTGGAAGATGCAGGACGGCACCGGACCGGAAGGGCCGGCGCCGGTGCGGTTCCGGCATTCTGTCCGGCTCCGCTTCCTGCTGGTCAATCTGCCGATCGCCTTCCTGCTGGTGTTCCTGATCCTCGGCGCCTTCTACGTCATCGAGCACCGGCAGACCCTGCGTGAACTGACAGCCAAGCTCGACCGGATGGTGGTGAACTACGGCATTCTCGTCGCCGATCCGCTGCTGGACGGCGATACGGAGCAGGTGGCGCTGATCCTTGCGGCCTCGACCGACGATCCGGATCTGATCGGCATTTCGGTCAGCGACGCCGGCGGTCGCGTCGTCGCCCGCATCGGCACGTTCCAGGGCGTGTCCCGGCCAGACCTGATCCGCACGAAGCCGCTCCGCATGGCCACCGCCGACGGCATGCAGCGGATCGGAACGCTGCATGTCATGCTGGACGACACCAGACTGCAGCAAACGACGACGCGGCTGGCCGAACTGACCGCGCTTCTTCTCGCCGCCATGCTGGTGGCCACGCTGATCAGCAGCCTTGTGGCGCATGAGAGCGTCATCGGCGGCCCTCTCCGGCGTCTGCTGGTGCATATCCGGGCCTTGCAGAGCGGCAACCCCGGACCGCCCCCCAGGCCGGGCCGGCGCGACGAACTGGGCGTCCTGACAGATGCCTTCAACCGCCTGCAGGACCAGCAGCAGAAGCAGGGCGAAGCCCTTCGCGCCGCCCACGATACCCTGGAAGCCCGCGTCCGGGAGCGCACGACCGAGTTGCAGGTGGCGCTGGAGGCGGCCGAAAGCGCAAGCCGGGCCAAGAGCCAGTTTCTCGCCAATCTCAGCCACGAACTCCGCACGCCGCTGAACGCCATATCCGGCTTCGCCGAAGTGCTGAAGACACAGCCCCACGGTCCGCTCGGCGATTCACGCTATCTCGAATACGCCGCCGATATCGGCGTCAGCGCCGATCACCTGATGGTCCTGATCAATGGGTTGCTCGACCTGTCGAAAGCGGAAGCGGGCAAGATGGAGCCATCGCTGCGCGAACTGGATGTCGGACGTGCGCTGGAGGAGCCGATGCGGCTTCTGCGGGTGCAGGCCGAGGCCGCGCGGCTGAGGCTTTCCGGCGAGATCCCCGACGATCTGCCACCCGTGATCGCGGATCCCCAGATGGTGCGCCAGATCGTGCTGAACCTGCTCTCGAACGCGATCAAGTTCACGCCGCGGGGCGGCCATGTGACACTCTCGGCGATGCGGACCGACAACGGCTTCGTCCGCTGCGAGGTCCGGGACACGGGAATCGGCATCGCCGAGGCCGATATCCCCCGCCTGCTGCAGCCCTTCGAGCAGGCCGACAACGGCCTCGACCGCCGCTATGCCGGCACGGGACTCGGCCTGCCGCTGGCCAACGTCTTCACCGAGTTGCTCGGCGGCGAGATGCAGATCGAGAGCGTGCGGGAAGGCGGGACCTGCGTCAGCTTCACCCTGCCGGCCGCCGATGCCGAGGACGGCGCGGCCTCACTCCTTGAGCGGCAGGCGTGACTGCGGCACGTCGCGGATCCGCTCCCAGACCTGATCGCTGAGCGCCAGGTTTTCCGCAGGCTTCTTCACCCACTGGGACTTGGTTCCGCCGCTGAAGAAGACCAGCAGCCGCCCGTCTACGAAGCGGTAATGGGTCGGATCGATATCGACCTTCTCCCCCATCAGCACACCGAAGGCGCAATAGCCGCCATAGGACGGCGCATAGGCCGCCGGATCGGCCACGAAGGCCGCACGGTTCGCTTCCGAGACGAAGCGGTAGACGGCCCCGTCATGCTCGGCGGTGATGTCCGAACGCCCCGGCATGGGGGTGCCGCCATCGCGGTAGACGACGACGTCATAGCCCTTCATCACCACCCCGTCCGCATCGAGGTTCTTGGGACGGATATCGTCGGCGGACGCACCGGCGGCGACAAGAACGAATATCAGGCCCAGCAACATCTGACGCACGGCACACTCCTTCATCGGAATCGAGAACAGCAAGTTAGCACGGCCGGATTGCCGACGGCACGATCCGACATTGCCGGATGCGGCCGCCGGTTCCCGTGGCTAGGCTGGAGCCGGTGCCGGGCCGACCGGCCAATGGGGAGAGACACCATGCCGATCGTGAGCCGCGGAGAGACCGATCTCTATTACGAAGTGCATGGTCGCGAAGACGGTCCCGGGCTGGTCTTCGCCCATGGCGCCGGCGGCAACGCCGCAAGCTGGTGGCAGCAGGTGCCGGCTTTCGCGGATCGATACCGGATTGTCGTCTTCGACCACCGCGGTTTCGCCCGCTCCCCCTGCCCGCCCGGCGAACAGGTCGCGACCGAGTTCGAGGACGATCTGATCGCCGTCATGGACGATGCCGGCCTCGAGAAGGCGCATCTGGTCTGCCAGTCGATGGGCGGCTGGACCGGCGCACGCGCCGCAGTGAAATATCCGTCCCGGATCGGCGGCGTGTTGCTGGCCAACACCCCCGGTGCGATCGAGACACAGGAGACCAGGGCAAACCTGCATGTCCTGCGTCAGCGCATCCAGAATGCGGGCGGCCTCGGCGGGCTCGCCATCAGCCAGGAATTCATCACGCGCTGGCCGGCCGGCGGGCTGCTCTACAAGCAGCTGTCGGCCTTCAACGCGGGCAACATTCCCGACATCGCCGATCCGGCGGTCTGTGTCTCGCCCGAGCAGGTGACGGCGAGCGGTGTGCCCTTCTGGGTGCTGGCGAGCGATCTGGATCCGCTGTTTCCCGACGCGATGCTGAAATCGGTCGCCGCGGCCATCGGCGCGGAATACCGCCACGTCGCTGGCGCCGGCCATTCGACCTATTTCGAGATGCCGGACGCGTTCAACGGGATCGTCGCGGCCTTCCTGGCGGCGACCTGAACCGCATCATTTCTTCAACAGCCTGTCGCGAGCCGCGCGGGCCTCGGCGGAGAGCGCGGGCGGCTTCGGCGCATAGTCCTTTGTGCGGTGGGTCCAGTGGCTGCCGGTCTCGCGCCGCGGCAGCACGAAGCGCGCAGGGTCGCGGCCGAAGACCTGGATGTCGACGGTCTCGCCGATCTCTGCGACGCCCCAGGCGCCGGTCGGCTTGCCGCCGGTGGTGAAGCTCTCGGTCAGGGAATGCACGGTCACATAGGGAATGCCGTCGACGACGTTCAGCGCGTTCCAGTGCGTGTGCCCCGCCAGGCAGAGCGCCACCTTGCCCGAGCGCTCGATCACCTCCCGCGCCAGCGCGCCCTCGGCCTCGTAGCAGCCGAACTGGCGATGGTTCTCGAAATAGAAGTTGCCCACCAGCGAGCCGTTGTCGAGCGGCGCATGGGTGCAGATCACGGTCGGCAGTTCCGTCGCCGCCAGATCGTCGCGGAGCCAGTCCAGATCGCCCTCGGCGAAGCGGAAGCCCTCGGACGAGGCCAGATGGGTGTGGGCGTTCCAGATCACGATGTGGAAGCCGTCCCGGTCGAAGCTGTAGCTGGCGAAGCTCTTCTGGAAGGCCTCCTCAGCCTCCTCGCGGCTGATCACATGGTTGTCGTGATTGCCCAGCAGATGCGCTGCCTCCAGCTTCGCGAGGCCGAAGGCGTCGCCCACCTCCCGCTGAAGCAGGATGTCTGTATCATGGTCGACATCGTTGATGCGGTCGCCCAGCTCGATCACGGCATCGGCGTTCAGCGCCTTCAGTTCCGGCAGCACGTCCTTCATCAGCGGCACCGCGGCCGAGCCGATCTTGGTGCCGGTATCCGGGCCGTGATGGATGTCGGCGATGAGGCCGAGGCGAAGTGTGCGGGCCGTCATCTGGCACCTTCCCACCTGATCGAAAGAGCCCTTACGTTACCCGGTACGGGTGCGGTTCACCATGCGCAGGAAATTTTTTCCAGGACCAACTTTCGCCGCCCCTGTCTTGCCTATTTATTGGTCAAGTACTTCACACCTCATCACGTTTTTCAATTCGTGATCAGTTATTTACACCTTGTTTACAGCCAAGGTTGACGTTGCGGATCGCCAAGCAACCGCCCGTCCCGGGCCATGCCGACCGCAACGGAATTCATTCATGATCAGACTCGTCAACAATCTCCCGATCTCCGCAAAGATCGGCCTGATTACCCTGCTCCCGCTCTTCGCCGCGCTCGGGCTGGCGCTGTTCGAACTGATGGAATACCGGTCCCGCGCGGACGCCGCCCACCGCCTCGCGCGGACCGTCGACATGGCGCCGGATGTGATCGGCGTGGTCCATGGTCTGCAGATCGAACGCGGGAGCTCGATCGGCCTCATCGGCGACCGCGGCGACCCGTTCAGGCCCTTGCTGACGGAAACCCGGAAGGATGTCGATCAGGCGATCCTGTCGCTGAAGGCGACGCTCGCCGACCACGGGGATGTGCTGGCATTCGAGGCTTTCGGCACGCCGATCCGGAAGGGTCTGGCGGCTCTGGCGCGGCTGGACGACATCCGCAGCCGCGTTGACGCCGGGTCCGTCACGGCCGACGAGATCAAGTCGATCTACACGCCGATCATCGGCCAGCTGATGGACGCCGAGGACAGCTTCCGCAGCCTGGCAACGGGCGCCCGTTCCGCCGAGCGTCTGGTTGCGTTCACCGCCCTGACGGCTGGAAAGGAGGCCGCGGGCCTCGAGCGCGCCATCGGCGCCAACACGATCGCCAGCGGCGCGATGACCCTCGCCCGCCTCCAGACGCTGATGGAATTGCGAGGGCGTCAGAACGCCTCGTTCGCCAAGTACCTTTCCTTCGCCGACGACACCAACGCCCGGCGGCTGCGCGATGTCCAGGCGCATCAGGTCACCCGGACAATGGACAGCCTGAGGGAGCTGGTTGCCGGCACGAAGCTGGGCGAACCGGTTCAGGCGATCGGACCGATCGACTGGTTCCAGACCGCGACGCAACTGATCAATGCCCTGCATGAAGTCGAGATCGGACAGGCGGAATACCTGGTCCGGGCGGCGCATGCCGACGAGGAAGCAGCCGAGAACAGCTTCCTGGTGCTGCTCGTCGCCATCGCCGTCATGCTGGTCTTCGTCTCGCTGATCTGTGCGCTGGTCGTCCGGTCCCTGACCGGCGGACTTCGCCGGGTCAACAAGTCGATGTCGGCGCTGGCCGACGGCGACACCGAAACGCACATCTCCGGCAAGGCCCGCAAGGACGAGATCGGCCACATGGCGCGCGCGCTCGAGGTGTTCAAGCAGAACGCCATCGAGAAGATCCGGCTGGAGAAGGAGCAGGATGCAGCCGAGGCCCGCGCCGAGGAGCAGCGCAAGGCCGCGATGCAGGAACTGGCCGCCGAGTTCGAGATCGCCGTCGGCCACATCGTGCAGACGGTGTCCGGCGCCGCAGAGGAACTTCGCGCGACCGCCGAGGGCATGAGCTCGACCATCGCGGAGACCAGTCACCGCTCAACCGCCGTGGCCAGCGCCTCCCAGCAGGCCTCGGTGAACGTCCAGTCGGTCGCGGCCGTGGCCGAGCAGATGTCGGCCTCGATCGACGAGATCGGCCGGCAGGCCGGCGAATCCTCGACCCGCGCCCGGGACGCCGAGCGGGAGGCCGACGAGACCGGCAATACGGTCGCCCAGCTTTCGGATGCGGCGACGCGGATCGGCGATGTCGTCGCCCTGATCCGAGAGATCGCCGAACAGACCAACCTGCTGGCCCTGAATGCGACCATCGAGGCCGCCCGTGCCGGGGAAGCCGGCAAGGGCTTCGCCGTGGTCGCCACCGAGGTCAAGGAACTGGCCAACCAGACGGCGGCGGCCACCACCGACATCGCCGAGCAGATCAAGGCCATCCAGAACGCCACCGGCACGTCGGTCTCGGCGATCCAGAAGGTGACCGGCGCCGTCAAGGAACTGAACGGCATCGCCACCATCATCGCATCGGCTGTCGAGGAGCAGTCGGCGGCCACCCGCAGCATCGCCGAGAACGTCCAGCAGGCCGCCAGCGGCGCGCAGGACGTGACCCACAACATCAGCGGCGTAACCCAGGCGGCGAGCGAGTCCTCCGAGGCCGCCCGTCACGTCCTCGACTCGGCGGGCGATCTGGCCACCCAGGCGGCGAACCTCAACACCGAAATGGGGAACTTCCTCGCCCGCCTGCGCGCGGCGTAACCGGTCAAGGCAAGGTAGCGTATCGTTCGTGAAGTGGCCGCCGGACTACGGGTCCGGCGGCGTTTCTTCCCTACACCGCGTCCGGCAGCGTTACGGCCTTCCTGAAGTCCGACGGTGTCGCGTCGCGGGACTTGTAGATGTGCAGCACACAGCCGCCGTCTTCCCGGGAAGCGTCCGAGTAGACCCATTGCGGATAACCGAACCAGCGGATCGAGGCCGAGCCGTTCCAGATCGGGCAGTGGCTACAATAGACCGGCAGGCGGTCCTTGCCGAAGGTCAGCGGGCCGGCGTTCTCGACGAAGGGCAGCGCTTCCGGCCCGTCGTAGGCGCCGTTGATCCGGAGCCGGCCGCCGCTGCCACAGACCGCCTGGTCGATGGTGAACTTCTCGTCATCCTCGGTGACCGTGGCCTCGCCCATGTGCTGGCGCAGCAGGAAGGCGCTGACCCGGGCGAAGTCGCGCGCCGAGAGCTTGTCCCAGGCCTCGAAACCGTGCCGTTGTCCCTCGGCCATCGCCATCTGGAAGCGGGTCAGTTCGTCATCGCCGAAGCAGCGCAGCGCCCAGCCCATGCCGTCCGCCATCAGGCGGATCATCGCGTCATGGAAGGGCAGATAGCTTTCCTCGTCCTTGGCGACGAGCAGCGCCCTGGCTCTGGCCGCATCTCCGCCGTCGATGGCCGCCACGGCCTGATCGGTGATCGCGGCCTGCGCCTTCTCGAAGGCGGCGACGGCGGCATCCAGCGTGTCGGCCGCAAGCTTCGCTTCGTCCGCGAGTACGGCCTTCGGTGCCAGTTCGAGATCGAACCGGTCGGCGAGGAAGGCCCGGAAGCGGTGGATGGTCTCAGCCGCCTCATCGACGGCCCGTTGCGCGCCGGGCTGCCCCTCGAAGCGGGCCGCGGTCGCAACCATGGTCTCCAGCTCGACCCGGATGGTGATCGCAAGGCCCCGGGCCATCAGCGAAAATTCCTTGGCGAGATTGCGGGTCAGGCCGTCGCCTTCCAGCGCCAGCCGCCGCGCCTCATCGGTCTCGCCCGCGTCCAGCGCCGTCCGGACTGCATCGCCCAGCCGCCGCGACCAGATTTCCATCGGTGCGTCCATGATACCGTCTCCTCCCCTTGAAGCTGAAAGGGTGAGACGGCGGCCGGTCCCTGTCAAACGCAGGCCCGGCAGGGCTGCCCCTACGTCGCGATGAACCCCGCCACCTTCTCGCAGAAGTCGTCCAGGCGGTCGTGGTGGACCCAGTGACCGGCGCGGTCGTAGGTGACGACCTCGGCGGTGTTGAAATGCTCGATGCGGCCGTCCTTCACCGGGTTGGAGGCCCAGCTGTCGGCGCCGTAGACCAGCAGTGTCGGGCACGCGATCCGGTTCCAGAGCTCGTGCAGCCCTTCCTCCGGCATGTCGTAGGGCGGCCAGTTACGGACATAGTTGTCGAACTTCCAGGAATAGGTGCCGTCCTCGTTCTGGATCACGCCCTGCTCTGTCAGGTGCCGGGCCTGCTCGGGCGAGAGGTGCTTGTTCTCCTCCTGCATCCGGCTGAAGGCCTCCTCGATCGAGGGGTACTTGCGCGGCGTCCGGCCCGAGGAACTGCGCGTCTGGTCGATCCAGGTCTTCATCCGGGCGTCCATGGTCTCGCCGGCGCGTTCGGCCATGACCTTCGGGCTCGGACCCAGGCCCTCGATGGCGACCAGGCGGCGGACGTTTTCGGGGTAGATGCCGGTGTAGCGGAGCGAGATGTTGCCACCCAGCGAGTGCGCCACGATGGTGACCGGCGCCAGGTCCTGCTGATGGATCAGCTGCGCGAGATCGTAGACGTAGCCCATCATGTTGTAGTTGCCGTCGGCCGACCACTGGCTGTCGCCGTGCCCGCGCAGGTCTGGCGCGATGACGTGCCAGTCGTCGCGGAAGCGCTCGGCCACCCAGTCCCAGTTGCGGCAATGGTCCCTGCCCCCGTGCACCAGCAACAGCGGCGGCTTTTCCGGATTGCCCCAGTCGACATAGTGCAGCCGGAGCCGCTGGGAGAAATAGGTGCGCGAGGTCGGGCCGGCGGTGGTGAGCGGCATGGGCGGTTGTCCGGAATCGGTGGCAGTCGGAGGAAAGGTAGCGCAGCCGTGGCTCCACGCCCAGACTGTCACCCCCGCCTTGTGCGGGGGTCCGGTGCGGCTGTGCCGCAAAATCATGACTGACCGGATGCCCGCATGAAGCGGGCATGACATCGGCGTCCCGCAGGCCCTTCCTTGCGTCCTCACCCTCACCGCCTAAACTCCGGCGCAGGGAGGACACCGCCATGACCGACATGCCACTCGCCGGAATACGGGTGCTGGATCTGACGCGCGTGCGCGCCGGGCCGACCTGCGTCCGGCAGTTCGCCGACTGGGGTGCGGACGTGATCAAGATCGAGGTGCCGGACGCCGCCGGCGGCGATGGCGGGCTGGGCGGGCCGCGCAAGGGACCCGACTTCCAGAACCTGCACCGCAACAAGCGTTCGATGACGCTGAACCTGAAGTCGCCGGAAGGCCACGCGGTCCTGCTGAAGCTGGCCGAGACCGCCGACATCGTGGTGGAGAACTTCCGTCCCGACGTGAAACGCCGCCTCAACATCGCCTTCGAGGACCTCTCGACGGTGAACGAGGGCCTGATCTACGTCTCGATCTCCGGCTTCGGTCAGGACGGCCCCTACGAGAAGCGCCCCGGCGTCGACCAGATCGCGCAGGGCATGGGCGGGCTGATGTCGATCACCGGCGAGCCAGGCCGCGGGCCGATGCGCGTCGGCATTCCAGTCGCCGACCTCACCGCCGGGCTGCTGGCGGCCCAGGGCGCGATGATGGCGCTGATCCAGCGCCAGCGCACGGGCAAGGGCCAGTGGGTCCAGACCAGTCTGTTGCAGGCGCAGGTCTTCATGCTGGATTTCCAGGCTGCGCGCTGGCTGGTCGACGGCGACGTCGCGGGCCAGGTCGGCAACGAGCATCCGACCGGCGTGCCGACCAACGCCTGGGCGACGGCGGACGGACACATCAACGCCGCACCGGCGGGCCAGCGGCTCTATGAACGCTTCTGCCACGCCATCGGCACGCCGGAGCTGATCGACGACCCGGATTATGTCGACGGCGGCCAGCGCTACCGCAACCGCGCGGCGCTCAACGACCGCATCGCCGCGATCCTGAAGACGAAGACCAGCGCCGAATGGATCGACATCCTGAACGAGGCCGGGGTTCCCTGCGGCCCGATCAACGGCATCGACCAGGCCTTCGCCGACCCGCAGGTCGCACATCTGGGCCTGGCGCAAGCCGTCGAGGATGGTGGCAAGCCGCTGACGCTGGTCGGCCAGCCCATCCGCATGTCCGCCGCCGAGGCGCGGCTGAAGCACCGCATCGGCGACAAGGGGGCGGAATCGGGCGACATCCTTGCCGAGGCGGGTTATGACGGCGCCGAGATCGACCGCTTCCGCCGCGACGGCGTGATCTGAGGAGACCACATGCAGCTCGAAACCACCAAGATGCTGGCCGAGAAGGAAGGCGGCATCGGCTGGATCACCTTCAACCAGCCGGAAAAGCGCAACGCCGTCTCGGTCGAGATGTGGGCCGCAATTCCGGCGATCATGGAAGACTTCCTTGCCGACGACACCGTGCGCGTGATCGTGCTGAAGGGCGCCGGCGACAAGGCCTTCATCGCCGGCGCCGACATCTCGGAATTCGGCGAGAAGCGCAACTCGCCCGAGGCGACGAAGATCTACGACTCGGTATCCGCCAAGGCGCATCAGGCACTGGTGAACTCGCCCAAGCCGGTGATCGCGATGATCAACGGCTTCTGCATCGGCGGCGGCGTCGCCGTGGCGATCTCGACCGACATCCGCATCGCCGCCGACAACACCCGCTTCGCCGTCCCCGCCGCGCGGCTCGGCCTCGGCTATGGCTGGCCCGGGATCAAGCGGCTGATGGACCTCGTCGGCCCGGCCTTCGCGAAGGAAATCTTCTTCACCGCCCGCCAGTTCGACCACGGGGAAGCGCTGGCCATGGGCCTGGTGAACCGTGTCGTCCCGGCCGCCGAGCTGGACGCCTATGTCCGCGACTACGCCACGAAGATTGCCGAAAACGCGCCGATGACGATCCGGGCGGCGAAGATGAGCATCGACGAGTTGCTGAAGGATCCGGACCGCCGCGACCTCGCCGCCTGCGAGGAAGCGACCACCGCGTGTTTCGCCAGCGCCGACTATGTCGAGGGCCGGACCGCCTTCATGGAGAAGCGCAAGCCGGCCTTCCAGGGCCGCTGAGGCGCCGATGGCGGATCAGGCACAGATCGACCGCATGCTGGGCGAGGCGAAGTCGGCGCTGCAGGCCAACAGACCGAAGGAAGCGCTGAAGGCAGCGAAACAGGTGTTGCAGGTCGCGCCGAAGAACGCGCCGGCGCTGTTCATGTCCGGCATGGCCGAGAGCCAGCGGGGCCGTCAGGACGTCGCGCTGAACTTCCTGGAGATGGCGGCGAAGGAAGCGCCCGACCAGCCGGAAGTGCTGTTCAATCTGGGTGTCGCGCTGGGACTCGCCGGGCGCACGGTCGAGGCGGAGGCCGCATTCGAGCGGCTGCTGCCCCGCTTCCCCGATGACATCAACATCCTCGGAAATCTGGGCCGGGCACAGTATGCCAACGGCAAGTGGCTGGCGGCGGCGGAGTCGCTGCGCAAGGCGCTGAAACAATCGCCGGGCCATGTCGGGCTGCTGGAGCAGCTCGGCGCCTCGCTGCAACAGGGCGGCGATTTCGCCGGCGCGGAAAAGGCCTATGCCTCTGCCCTGAAGGTGGCTGCCGGCAATCCGGATGTGCACTACAATCTGGGCACCGTCCGTTCGCGCATGAACGACGTCGAGGGTGCGATCTCGGCCTACAAGCAGGCGATCCGTCTCAATCCCAATCATGCCGGCGCACAGCGCAATCTGGGCCACCTGCTCAGCAAGATCGGCCGCTTCGAGGAGGCGATCGAGCCGCACCGCCGCGCCCACCGCCATTTCCAGGGCGATCCCGGCATCGCCTACGATCTCGGCTACGCGCTGGCGGTCACGGGCCGCGAGGATGAGGCGCTGAAGGTGTTGCGCCGCGCCTCCGAAGCCAACCCCAATGTCGCGGACTTCCAGACCATGACGGCGCTGGCGCATTTCCGCGCCGGGGACCACGAGAGCGCGGTCGCCGCTTCAGAAAAGGCGCTGGAAATCCGGCCGGGCGACAACACCGCCCTCGCCTACAAGGCGATGGCCCTGAACGAGATGGGTCGGTCCGATGAAGCGGCCTCGATCTACGACATCGAGGGGCTGGTCATGCCGATGCGGGTCGAGCCGCCCGAGGGTTTCGACAGCGTCGAGGCCTTCAACACAGCATTCGAAGCCTATATCCGTCAGCATGCGAGCCTGGCCTATTCCGAGCTCAACCGCTCGCTGAAGGGCGGCCAGAGCACACGCGAACTGCTGGACAGCGACGATCCGGCGGTCGTCGCCTTCCGCGTCATCGTCGAGAAGGCGGTGGCGCAGTACCGGGATCTGCATCCGGTGAACGCCGACCATCCGTTTCTCGCTCGCCGGCCCGAGCGGACCGAGATCGCCTGCTGGGCCAACATCATCGACCGCGGCGGCTTCCAGGATGTCCATTTCCACCCGCCGAGCTGGCTGTCCGGCGTCTACTACCCGAAGCTGCCGTCGGCGGTGAACGATCCGGCGCGCGAACCCGAGGGCTGGCTGGAATTCGGCCGCGCCTATTATATGCTCGGCGCGAAGAACGAACCGCCGCTGCGGCTGGTGAAGCCCGAGGAAGGGCTGATCGTGCTGTTCCCGGCCTATTTCGGTCACCGGACGATACCGTTCGACACCGACGAGGAACGGATCAGCGTCGCCTTCGACGTGATGCCCGCCGACAGCGCCGTGACCTTCTGAGGGAGGCCGACCGATGGCACCGAAACGGATGACCGTGCCCGGGATCCGGGCCCGCAAGGGCAAGACGCCGCTCGTCTGCCTGACCGCGTACGACTATCCCACGGCGCAGGAGATCGACGACCTCGTTGACCTCATCCTCGTCGGCGATTCCCTGGGCATGGTCGTCCACGGTTTGCCGAACACCCAGGGCGTGACGCTGGAGATGATGATCCTGCACGGACAGGCGGTGATGCGTGCCGCGAACCATGCGCTGGTCGTCGTCGACATGCCCTTCGGCACCGTCGAGGAAAGTCCCGAGACCGCCTTCCGGAACGCCGCGCGGGTCATGCGGGAGACCGGCTGTTCCGCCATCAAGCTGGAAGGCGGCACCGAGATGGCGCCGACCGTGAAGTTCCTGACAGAGCGCGGCATCCCGGTACTCGGTCATGTCGGGCTGATGCCCCAGAAGGCCGCCATGCTGGGCGGGTTCCGCACCCAGGGCCGCAAGAGCGAGATTGCCGAGAAGGTCACACGCGACGCCGAGGCGATCTCCGAGGCCGGCGCCTTCGCCGTCGTGATCGAGGGCACCATCGAACCGCTGGCCCGGGAAATCACCGGCCGGATCGCCGCGCCGACCATCGGCATCGGCGCCTCGGCCGGCTGCGACGGCCAGATCCTGGTTATCAACGACATGCTCGGCCGGGCCAGTGAATATGTGCCCACCTTCGTCAGGCGCTACGCCGAGCATGGCGAAGGCGCGCGGGCCGCGGTCGCCGCCTATGCGGAAGACGTGCGCGAGCGACGCTTCCCGGGGCCGGAGCATGTCTTCGAATAATCCGCCCTTCGGCGGCGTTTACGCCATTCTCTACGCCTTTTTCGGCGCGGATGGCGCGCTGGACCGGGAGGCCATGCGCCGCTAGACCGAGGCCTGCATCGCCGCCGGCGCGCATGGCATGGCCGCACTCGGACTGGCAACGGAAGTGCACAAGCTCAGCCCGGCCGAGCGCCATCAGATCATGCGCTGGCTCGTCGAAGACGTGGGGGATCGGGTCCCTGTCGCCATCACAGTCTATGGTAATACCTCCGCGGAACAGATTGAATTCGTTGGGACTGCGGCCGAACTGGGTGTCGACTGGGTGATCCTTCAGCCGCCTCGCGACAGGCATGTCGAGGAGGATGAACTCGTCGACTTCTTCGGCGGTGTGATGGCGGCATGCCCCCTGCCCGTCGGGATCCAGAATGCGCCGCATTATCTCGCCAACAGTCTTTCCGATGACGGGCTTCGGGAACTCGCGCGCCGGCATGAGAACTTCCGGCTGCTCAAGGGCGAAGGCTCGGCGCTCGATATCCGCGCCACCATCGAGACCCTCGGCGACCGCCTTTCCGTGTTCAACGGACGGGGCGGTCTGGAACTCACGGACAACATCCGTGCGGGCTGCGCCGGGATGATCATCGCGCCTGAACTGGTCGACATTCAGGTCCGCATCGTCGAGGCCATCTGGCAGGGCCGACACGAGGAGGCCGACCGCCTTTACCGGGACATGCTGCCGCTGGTCACCTTCCTGATGCAGTCGATCGACCGGTTCGTCTGCTACGGCAAACGGCTGACGGCCCGGCGTCTGGGGCTCGGCGAGGTTTTCGACCGCACGCCGTCGGAGCCGCCGACTGATTTCGGGCTGGCGGCACTGGAACGTCACGCAGCGGGCATCGGCCCGCTTCCCTGATCCGCCCTAGGTTCTGAACCCATAAAGGGGATTCTGTTTCGGTTCTTTGGGTGATTCACTCTGGTGGGTGAATCGCAGGAGGTCCGGAATGGCACGCTTTGATCTGACCGATTTCGAATGGGAGCTGATTGAGCCGCTGCTCCCGAACAAGCCGCGGGGCGTTCCCCGGGTGGATGACCGCAGGGTTCTCAACGGCATTTTCTGGGTGCTGCGCACCGGCTCGCCCTGGCGCGACCTGCCGGAGCGCTATGGCCCGCACACCACGGTCTACAACCGCTTCAACCGCTGGGCGAAGGCGGGCGTCTGGGTGCGGGTCTTCGAAGCGCTGGCCAGGAAATCGCCGGATTCGATGCAGTTCATCGACAGCTCCATCATCCGCGCCCACCAGCACGCCGCCTCCGGCAAAAAGGGGGCGCGGATCACGCCATTGGCCGTTCTCGTGGAGGACTGAGCACCAAGATCAACGCCATGGTCGACGAGCGCGGCCTGCCGGTCGCGCTGGTGCTCAGCCCGGGCCAGGCCTCCGACAAGGCGGCTGTTGCGGAACTCCTTGCCGCCCATCCGGCGACGGGCGACGTGGTGGCCGACCGGGGCTATGACGCCCGGGCCGTGCTGGACCTGATCGCGGCGCAGGGCGGTCGCGGCCACATTCCCACCCAGCGCGACCGCAAGGTCCAGCGCAGCGTCGATCCGGCGCTCTACCGCCGACGCAATGTCGTCGAGCGCTTCTTCAACAAACTCAAACACTTCCGGAAGATCGCAACACGCTACGAGAAATCCGCCCGGAACTACCTCGCAGCCGTCCTCATCGCTTCAACCCGGATATGGCTCCGCGTTTATGAGTCCGCGTCCTAGCCGCGCCCCATCGCATAGAACTCGTCATTCGGGCGCATCGACGTGAAATTGGCGATCCGGTTGGACATGCCGAAGAACGCCGTGATCCCGGCGATGTCCCAGATGTCCTCATCGTCGAAGCCGTGCCCGCGCAGGGTCTCGAAGTCCTCGTCGGAGATGTTGCGGCTGTCGAGGCAGACCTTCATCGCGAAATCGAGCATCGCCATCTGGCGCGGCGTGATGTCGGCCTTCTTGTGATTGATCGCCACCTGATCGGCGATCTGCGGGTTCCGGGCCCGGATCCGCAGGATCGCGCCATGGGCGATGACGCAGTACTGGCAGCCGTTCGCGTTGGAAGTTGCGACGACGATCATTTCCTTCTCGGCCTTGGTCAGGTTGCCTTCGCGCTCCATCAGCGCGTCGTGCATGGCGAAGAAGGCGCGCATCTCATCCGGGCGGTGGGCCAGGCCGAGAAACACGTTGGGCACGAATCCGGACTTCTCCTGCACCTTCAGGACCATTTCCTTCAGGTCGTCGGGCAGGTCGTTGATGTCCGGCACGGGATAGCGGCTGATCGATTTTGCGGTCATGGGGCGTTTCTTCCTGTTGGGTTCGTGTCTGTCTCTGTCTATCGTCCGGCCAACCCGAAGGATCAACCCGTTAAGGTCCGGCACAGGCCGGCCATGCAGAAATGAGGCACGAATGAAGCTCTTCTACACCCAGAACTCGCCCTACGCCCGCCGCCCCCGTCTGGTCGCCCGCACGGCGCGGCTGGAGATCGAGGAAGTCGATATGTCGCCGCTGGCCGACCGCGTGGGCGAACTGCTGGATCTCGGCCCCGGCGGCAAGGTGCCCGGCCTGCTGACCGACAGCGGCGTCTACCTGACCGAGACGCTGCTGATCACCCGTTATCTGAACGACGCAGCCGGCGGCAAGCTGACACCGCGCGAAGCAGACCGGGCCGAGAAGGTGCTGGAGATGGAGGGCATCGGTTCGCTGCTGATGGATTCGCTGTTCACCCGCAGCCACGAGAAGCGCCGCGACGACGGCGAGAAGTCCCAGGCGCTGATCGACAAGGAAGGCGCACGCGCCGCCCGCTGCTACGACGCGCTGAACGAGCGGCTGACCAATCAGCCGACGGTTCTGGACTTCGGCACCATCGCGGCGATTTCGGCGCTGGGCTACGCTGACTGGCGGCACGCCGACGACAACTGGCGCGAGGGCCGGCCGGGTCTGGCCAACTGGTTCAACGAGATGATGGTGAACCCCGCCGTCGCCGAGACCGCGCCGAAGTTCTGATCGTGGCGGTCACCCCCGATGGCGCGACTGCGCCACTCGGGGGTCCGGAGCAGCTTCGCTGCAAGGCTGGACGATTGACCGGATCCCCGTGTCCGGCGTCGCCGAAACGGGGATGACCGGCATCCGGCCGGTCAGAACAGTCCTTCGATCTCGCCCTGCGCGTTCAGCATGATCTACTTGGCTGCCGGCACCCTTGGGAGGCTTGGCATGCTCATAATCACGACGATGATACGGGCAACCGTACGCTCCAGCAAACCGCGCCTGAGCAAATCGACTCCCACTCACGATATTCAAGGTTTGACCCATACATTAAATGGCAACCCGCCGCTCGCATCAATACAGGTGACATAAAAAGAATTTGGATAACGAGAACTATGATATCCAGTAATAATCTTTGCACAATTCTTACTATTTTTTAGTATTTCCAAAGACTTTCTTATCAGAAAGCGCTTCTCATTGTCCGTAAAAGCATTCTCTGATGAAATATCCCATAATAACCCAGCTGATTGCTCCGACGATGGTCGACTCGACACAAAATCCTTGTGAACCCAACCAGCACCCCAATTCACCGATGCTCCGTCGGCCTCAACGATCTCTGCATTCAACCAATCCGAGGTTTCGCAGCGCCCCTCCAATACCATATATTTTGAGAGCGTTCGAAATGTGATGGTTCCAATTATATTGGTAGCTCTTTCATTGACAATTTTGTCAAATTTAACACCTGGACCACTCCTAAAATTCACGTCTTGTGCATTTACATAAAATCTCCCACTTGTGACTTCTCCAAATTTGCACTCATTTTGGTTGGAATATGCGCCTGATATTCGCAATTTTGAAGTATTATCTGAAATTCCTTCTTGCCTTTCGCCTCCCCCAAAAATCCCGAGATAATAAAGAACGGCAATCGTCGCTATCAGCGCAAGCAAATTTTTGATCACCGCCCAGCCTTATTCTACCTATTTGATACCAATATCGAAGCAGGCCAAAAAAGCTCTGACAACCCGAAAAATCCTCACACCAACACCTTAAACGGAACTTCATTGACGGTTGACAGTTGAGGTCAGGAACACACTCGGCCCAGAGGGAGGTGGGCGGCAAGGTGGAAGGCAGGGGCCGGCCCGCCACCGCCCGCACGCCGGCCTGTCCTCAGAACAGACCTTCGATCTCGCCCTGCTCGTTCAGCATGATCTGCTCGGCCGCCGGCACTTTCGGCAGGCCGGGCATGGTCATGATCTCCCCGCATATGACGACGATGAAGCCCGCACCGGCCGAGAGGCGGACCTCGCGGACCGGAATGCTGTGGCCGGTCGGCGCGCCTCGGCGGTTCGGATCAGTCGTGAAGCTGTACTGGGTCTTGGCCATGCAGACCGGCAGGCCGCCATAGCCGTCGGCTTCCCACTTCTTCAACTGGTTCAGGATCTTCTGGTCGGCCACAACCTCGTCGGCGCGGTAGATGCGCCTGGCGATGGTCTCGATCTTCTGGAACAGCGGCATGTCGTCGGGATAGAGCGGGCTGAACTGCGCCGCGCCGCTGTCGGCGATCTCCACGATGCGATGGGCGAGATCGGTGATGCCCGCCGAACCATCCGCCCAGTGGCGGCAGACGATGGCTTCAGATCCCATGCTCTCCGCATAGGCCTTCACCGCCTCGATCTCGGCATCCGTGTCCGAGACAAAGTGATTGATGGCGACGACGGCCGGCACGCCGAAGCTCTTCACGTTCTCGATGTGGCGCCCCAGATTGGCGCAACCCTTCTGCACGGCCTCGACATTCTCGGCGTTGAGGTCGTCCTTCGCCACGCCGCCGTTCATCTTCATCGCGCGGACCGTGGCGACGATGACCACGGCATCGGGCGCCAGACCCGCCTTGCGGCACTTGATGTTCATGAACTTCTCGGCCCCGAGATCGGCCCCGAAGCCGGCCTCGGTCACGACATAGTCCGCAACCTTCAGCGCCGCGGTCGTCGCCGCCACCGAATTGCAGCCATGGGCGATGTTGGCGAACGGGCCGCCATGGACGAAGGCCGGATTGTTCTCCAGCGTCTGCACCAGATTGGGCTGCATCGCATCCTTCAGCAGAACCGTCATGGCGCCGTCGGCATTCAGATCGCGGCAGTAGATCGGCTTCCGGTCACGGGTGTAGGCGATGATGATGTCGCCCAGCCGCTTCTGCAGGTCCTCCAGATCGGTGGCCAGGCAAAGGATCGCCATGACCTCGGAGGCCACGGTGATGTCGAAGCCGCTCTCCCGCGGGTAGCCGTTGCCGATGCCGCCCAGGCTGTGAACGACCTGCCGCAGCGCGCGGTCGTTCATGTCCAGCACCCGCCGCCAGGCGACGCGGCGGGCATCGATGCCCAGCTTGTTGCCCCAGTGGATGTGGTTGTCGATCATCGCCGACAGCAGGTTGTGCGCCGAGGTGATGGCGTGGAAGTCGCCGGTGAAGTGGAGGTTGATGTCCTCCATCGGGATCACCTGCGCGTAACCGCCGCCGGCCGCGCCGCCCTTCATGCCGAAGCACGGGCCCAGCGAGGCCTCGCGGATGCAGATCGCCGCCTTCTTGCCGATCGCGTTCAGGCCATCGCCGAGACCGACGGTGGTCGTGGTCTTTCCTTCGCCGGCTGGAGTCGGATTGACGGCGGTGACGAGGATCAGCCTGCCGTCCGGCTTGCCGCGGTTGGAATTGATGAACTCCTGGGAGATCTTCGCCTTGTCATGGCCGTAAGGCAGCAGCGCCTCGGACGGAATGCCGAGTTTCAGCCCGACCTCCTGGATCGGCTTCTTGGTCGCCGCCCGCGCAATCTCGATGTCGCTCTTGTGAGCCATGACGACAATGCTCCCTGGTTCGCCGCCTGCAGATGAGCGGCAGTTAGCGGGAGCCGGTCCCGCGGGGCTTATTCAGCCGCGACAGGTGCGGACGCTTTCTCGACACGCACCGCGGAAAACTTGAACTCCGGGATCTTGCCATAGGGGTCGAGCGCCGGATTGGTCAACACGTTGGCCGCCGCCTCCACGAAGGCGAAGGGCATGAAGACATTGCCTTCCGAGACCGCGCGGTCACCGCGAACCATGACCTCGACCGATCCGCGCCGGGTCGTCAGACGCACCATGTCGCCCGGCCAGAGGTCGAGATCCTTCAGCGTCTTCGGGTTCATCGAACAGGTCGCTTCCGGTTCGATCCCGTCCAGCACCTGCGTGCGGCGGGTCATGGAACCCGTGTGCCAGTGCTCCAGCTGACGGCCGGTGATCAGCACCATGGGGAAGTCGGCGTCCGGCGTCTCGTCCGGCGCGACGATGCTGGCCGGCGTGAAGCGCGCGCGGCCGTCGGGCCTGGGAAAGCCGTCGCCGAAAACGATGGGCTGGCCAGGGTCGTCGGGGCTGAGGCTCGGATAGGTGACCGCGCCTTCGGCCTCCAGCCGGTCCCAGGTGATGTTGTTCAGCGACTTCATCGACAGCTTCATCTCGGCGAAGACGTCGCGCGGGTGCGCGTAGCTCCAGCCGAGGCCGAGTCCATTGGCGATCTGGATCGTGATCCACCAGTCCGGTTTCGCCTCGCCCGGCGGCGGGACAGCGGGCCGGCCCATCTGCACCTGCCGGTTCGTGTTGGTGACCGTCCCGGCCTTCTCGGCCCAGGCCGTCGCCGGCAGGATGACGTCAGCGTAGTTCGCGGTTTCGGTCAGGAAGATGTCCTGCACCACCAGATGGTCCAGCTTCGCCAGCGCGTCGCGGGCGTGCTCGACGTCCGGGTCCGACATGGCCGGGTTCTCGCCCATGATGTACATGCCGCGGATCCGCCCGGCATGAATGGCGTCCATGATCTCGACCACTGTCAGGCCGGCCTTGTTCGAGAAATCGTCGGATTGCCAGATCTCGTTGAACCTGGACCGGACGCCGTCATCGGCGACCGGCTGGTAGTCCGGCAGGAACATCGGGATAAGGCCGGCATCCGAGGCGCCCTGCACGTTGTTCTGTCCGCGGAGCGGATGCAGACCAGTGCCCGGACGGCCCACCTGCCCCGTCATCAGCGCCAGCGAGATCAGGCAGCGGGAATTGTCGGTGCCGTGGATGTGCTGGCTGATGCCCATGCCCCAGAAGATCATCCCCGCCTTGGCGGTGGCGAAGGTCCGCGCGACCTCGCGCAGCAGCTCCGCGTCCACCCCGCAGACCTCGGCCATCTTCTCGGGCGCGAAACCGGCGAGATGCGCCTTCTGGGCGTCCCAGTTCTCGGTGAAGGCCTGGATGTACTGCGCGTCGTAGAGTTCCTCCTCCACGATCACATGCATGATCGCGTTCAGCATCGAGACATCCGCACCGGGCCGGAAACGCAGCATGTGCGTGGCGTACTTGCCCAGGCCGACCCCGCGGGGATCCATGACGATCAGTTTGCCGCCGCGCTTCGCGAACTGCTTGAAATAGGTCGCCGCGACGGGGTGGTTCTCGACCGGGTTGGCGCCGATGACGATGGCGCAGTCGGCATTCTCGATTTCGTTGAAGGTCGCCGTCACCGCCCCGGAGCCGACATTCTCCATCAACGCCGCCACCGAAGACGCGTGGCAGAGCCGCGTGCAGTGATCGACATTGTTGTGCCCGAAGCCCTGACGGATCAGTTTCTGGAACAGATAGGCTTCCTCGTTGGAGCACTTGGCCGAACCGAAACCGGCCACCGACGGCCCACCGTGATCGGTGCGCAGCTTCGACAGGCCGCCAACGGCCATTTCCAGCGCTTCTTCCCAGCTGGCTTCGCGGAAATGCGTCGACAGGGTCGAGGGATCGACGTTCAGCCCCTTCGCCGGCGCGTCATCGCGCCGGATGAGCGGTTTCGTCAGGCGGTGATCGTGGGCGATGTAGTCGAACCCGAAGCGGCCCTTCACACAAAGCCGCTGCTCGTTCGCCGGCCCGTCCACGCCATCGACCCATGCGATCTTCTCGTCGCGGATCTTGAAACTGAGCTGGCAGCCGACGCCGCAATAGGGGCAGACCGACTTCACCTCCCGGTCGAAGGCCCGGCTGTCGCCCTGCTGCGCAGCGTCCACCGCCGTGGCCGGCATGAGCGCGCCCGTCGGGCAGGCCTGCACGCATTCGCCGCAGGCGACGCAGGTGCTCTGGCCCATCGGATCCTCGAAATCGAAGACGATCTCGGCATCGTGGCCGCGGAAGGCCATGCCGATCACGTCGTTGACCTGGACCTCGCGGCAGGCCCTTACACAGAGATTGCAGTGGATACAGGCGTCCAGATTGACCCGCATGGCAACGTGGCTGTCGTCCAGCAGCGGGACCCGGTCCTTCTCCAGCGCCGGATAGCGGCTTTCGGACACGCCCTGCATCTCCGCCATGTCCCAGAAATGGGACGAACGGTCATGCGCCGCCTTTCGCTCGGGCTGGTCGGCCAGCAGAAGCTCGATCACGCCCTTCCGCGCCCTCTCCGCGCGATCCGTCGCCGTATGAACCGTCATGCCTTCAGCGGGCTGGCGGATACACGATGCGGCCAAGGTTCGTTCGCCCTCGATCTCGACCATGCAGGCGCGGCAATTGCCATCGGCCCGGTAACCCGGCTGATCGGCGTGGCAGAGATGCGGGATCAGCGTCCCTTCCCGCTTCGCCACATCCCAGATACTCTCGCCGTCCCGGGCCTCGACCTCGCGGCCATCCAGCGTGAAGCTCACCGCCATGCTACTGGCTCCCATGTCGTCCGTGCGCGCTGCCGCCATAGCCGCGCAGCATGCCATAGGTCTGCCGCTGATGTTCCGTCAGCAGCGGCGTCACTTCCAGATGAGCGGCCAGGTGCGTTTCCCGAAGCGCAAGCTTCGCCTGCGCCGCGCGGTTCAGCGCCGCCCGCAGAGAACCGGCATCGGCCTTCCGCTCCCGGAACAGCCGATCGACGTCGGCTTCGGCCGCCAGCAGTTCCGCCCCCAGTTCCCGCGCCTTCTGGCGCATCCGGTCGTGGATGGACTGGATCGCGGCCATCTGGCCATCATCCAGTTCAAGTTCCTCGTGCAGTTCAAGCAGATGGGCCGGACCGGGATAGCCGTTCAGCTCTGCCGGTTTCGCCAGACCCCAGCCATGGCCAGCCTCCAGCGCCGCAATATCTGCAGCGCTCAAACTGCTGATATCCCGCGCGTGCTGGCCGGCATAGGGCTGGCCGTGGCCATGCTGCTGGGCATGAGCGCCAGCCGCCGCCAGGACGATCGCCGCACCGGCCAGCAACCGTCTGATCATCGGACTTCCTCCGGGAAATGCTTCAGGGTCAGCCGGATCGGGTTCGGCGCCGCCTGCCCCAGACCGCAGATCGAAGCGTCTTCCATCACCTGGCAGAGTTCTTCCAGAAGTTCTCCGTCCCAGGCATCCTTCTGCATCAGCTTGACCGCCTTTTCGCAGCCGACCCGGCAGGGCGTGCACTGCCCGCAGCTTTCGTCCTCGAAGAAGCGGAGCATGTTCAACGCCGCGGCCTTCGCACTGTCCCGATCGGACAGGACCACCACGGCCGCCGAGCCGATGAAGCTGCCATGGGGCTGCAGCATGTCGAAGTCCAGCGGCACGTCGTCCAGCGAAGCCGGCAAAAGGCCCGAGGACGGGCCGCCCGGCTGATAGGCCTTGAAGATATGGCCGTCGAGCATCCCGCCCGACGCCTCGATGATGTCGAGGATCGTCGAGCCGGCCGGCAGCAGCTTCACGCCCGGTTCCTTCACCCGTCCGGAAACCGAATAGGCGCGCAGTCCCTTGCGGCCATTCTTTTCCACTCCCGACAGGATCTCCGGGCCTTCCCGGCAGATCCGGGCGATCCAGTAGAGTGTCTCGACATTGTGGACCAGGGTCGGCCGCCGAAGACACCGTCTTCGGCGACATATGGCGGGCGGTGCCGGGGCAGGCCGCGCTTGCCCTCGATACTCTCGATCATTGCGCTCTCTTCGCCGCAGATATAGGCGCCGGCGCCGCGGCGAAGTTCGATATAGCCCTTCTCGATGATCCCCTCGTCCTCGAGCGCCAGGATGGCGATGCCGAGCACCGCCAGCGCGACCGGATACTCATCGCGGATGTAGAGAAAGATTCTCTCCGCCTCGACCGCCCAGGCCGCGATCAGCACCCCTTCGAGGAAGACGTGGTGTTCACGCTCCAGCACTTCCCGGTCTTTGAATGTCCCCGGCTCGCCCTCGTCGCCGTTCACGGCCAGATAGCGCGGGCCTTCGTAGCCGCGCACGAAGGACCATTTCCGGCCCGAGGGGAAACCCGCTCCGCCCAGACCGCGAAGACCCGAGGACAGCACGAGGTCCTGCACTTCGTCCGGCGTCTTCTCGCCGCCCCGGAGAGCCTTCAGCGTGTCATAGCCGCCGACGGCGATGTAGTCCGGCAACAGCTGGACATCCGGAATCCGGACGTAGGTCTCGCCGGACTCGATGGCCTCGGCGACCTTATCCGGCGTTGCATGGTCGATGTGGTTGTGTCCAAGCTCCAGCACCGGCGCCGTATCGCATCGTCCCATGCAGGGCGCCCGGACCACGCGAACCTCCGCCGGATCAAGTCCTTCCCGGAGGTTTTCCATCAACTGCTGTGCACCGGCCAGTTCGCAGGAGAGGCTGTCGCAGACCCGGATCGTGAGCGGCGGCGGCGGGGTCTCGCCTTCCTTCACCACATCGAAATGGGCGTAGAAGGTCGCGACTTCGAAGACCTCGGCCTGGGCGAGACGCATTTCCTCGGCGAGAGCGCGCAGATGGGCCGCCGACAGGTGCCTGTAGCGGTCCTGGATCAGATGAAGATGCTCGATCAGCAGGTCGCGGCGGCGCGGCCGTTGGCCGAGCAGGTCCTGGACTTCTTCCAGCGCGGTCTCGTCGAGTTGCCGGCCCTTCGGCGTGCGGCGCCCCTTGCCCTTGCCGGACTTCCACACGCCCTTGCGTTCGACTTCCGCGTTCACCCGCCATCCCCCATGCGTGGCTGTACGATACCCTGTCACGAACCCGCCCAGCGGGTCAGTGGGGCAATATGTTCCGGACGGATGTCATCACCGCGTCGAGGAACGACTCCGCAGACGATCTGGGCGACATCAACAGCCAGCTCGCCGGCCCCTCGCGCAGCAGGATGACCGAAAGGTGCTCCATCTGCGTGCGGCCGGCGCGCCCTCGGGAAATGCGGCATCGTCCAGATCGAGCATGCAGATCCGCTCCAGCGCGGCGCGGCAGCGTGCGCCCTCCATGCGCAGAACCGCCCAGGCATCCGACTGATCGAACAGATACGCCGTCTCGCCGAGCTTTCCGGCAACCACGGCTTCCGCGCCATGCCCGTCATGACGGAAGATCAGAAAGGCCTGGTCCGGCGAAAGGCCGATCAACCGGGTCCTTTCCCCGCTTGAACGCCCAGTGCCCGGCCACTCCAGATCATATCCCGCCTGCAGAGCCTCACCGAGCGCCGCCTGGCCGTCACCGGGCACGGATACCGCGACGATAGCGAGATCCTCGACAGCCTCGACCGAGATGCCGTCGCCGGAGAAGGCGAAGCCGTCGAGCGGTGCTGTCGCCATCAGACCTGTCTCAGACACGCAGCCTCTCCCCGTCCGGATCCACAAAATGGGGCGACACGATCTCCACCTCGATGGATTGACCGCGCAACGGATCGGCGGCGATGACTGTCTCGCCCACCCGTTCCGCACCATTGCGGATGAAGCCCAGCCCGATGGCATGGCCGAGTTCGGGGGAGTGGGCGACCGAGCTCATCCAGCCCTCGTCATTGTCCATCACCGCCGCGAATCCGTGGCTGATGAAGTGGGCGCCGGCCTTGAGTTCCTGCGCGCGATCGACGGGGCGGAAGCCCATCAGCCGGAGATCATTGTCCGCAGTGAAGGCTTCGCGGTCGCAGAGCACATTGCCGACGGCGTCCTTCTTCCTGGAGACCATGCGGTCGAGACCGAGTTGCCGCGCTGTCGTCTGGCCGTTCAGTTCGTTGCCGGCGGGGTGGCCCTTTTCCACACGCATGACGCCCAGCGCTTCGGTGCCGTAGGGCACGATCCCGAACTCCTCGCCGGTTTCCATGATCTTCCGGATCAGCGCATCGCCGTAGCGCGCCGGCACTGCGATCTCGTAGGCCAGTTCCCCGGAGAAGGAGATGCGGAACAGCCGCGCCGGCGTGCCGCCGCAGACCGAAATCTCGCCGCAGGCCATGTAGGGGAAAGCCTCGTTGGAGATGTCGTGATCCGGGTCGACCAGCTTCTCCAGCACCTTCCGGCTGTTCGGCCCGGCGATCGAAAACTGCGCCCATTGGTCGGTGCCCGAGATCAGGTGCACGTCGAGCCCGGGCCAGATGCACTGGCGGTAGAATTCCAGATTCCGGTAGACCAGCACCGCATTGGCCGTGGTGGTGGTCATGACGTAATGATCCTCGGCCAGCCGCGCCGTGGTGCCGTCGTCGTAGACGATGCCGTCCTCGCGGAGCATGAGCCCGTAGCGGACCTTGCCGACCGGCAGCTTGGCGAAACCGTTGGCGTAGACCCGGTTGATGAAGGTGGTCGCGTCGCGCCCCCGGATCTCGATCTTGCCGAGCGTGGTCACGTCGCAGACCCCGACCGAGCCGCGTGTCCCCTTGACCTCGCGGTCCACGCTTTCGCGCCAGTGCGTCTCGCCGGACAGCGGATACCATTGGGCGCGGAGCCACAAGCCGGCCTCGACGAAGACCGCGCCGCGTTCCTCGGCCCATCTGTGGCTCGGCGTTTTCCGCGTCGGCATGAAGTGCTTGCCGCGTCCCCGGCCCGCAAGGGCCGAGATCGCCACCGGCGTGTAGGGCGGCCGGAAGATCGTCGTTCCGGTCTCGGCAATCGACTTGCCCGCCGCTTCCGCCAGCACAGCGAGTCCGCCGACATTCGCCGTGCGGCCCTGGTCGGTGGCCATGCCCAGCGTCGTGTACCGCTTCACGTGCTCGACGGAACGGAAGCCCTCGGCATGGGCCTGCTTCACATCCTTGACCGTGACATCGTTCTGCAGGTCCAGCCATGCGCGGCCACGACTGGCCGGGACATGCCAGAGCGCCTTGATGTCGCGCGGCTCGTCCCCGGCCTCCGGAACCTCGGTCCCGCCGCCCGCCTCGGCGCCCTCGCGCAGGGCCGCCGCAAGGGTCAGTGCGCCATTGGCGGCGCCGGCGACACTCATGCCAGGCGGCAGTTCGCCGCCGGGCACGAAGGCAGCGATGTCCTCACGCCAGACCGGCTTGCCGCGGTGGTGGCAGGTCAGATGGACATTCGGGTTCCAGCCGCCGGAGACGGCCAGACAATCCGCCTCGATGCCCTCGCCGCTAGCCAGCCGGATTTCCGTCAGGCCGAGTCGGCCGCGCGTGCCGGCAACCTGACCGCCGAGCACCACTTCCGACCCTTCCGGCGAGATGTGCTGCACGTCGGGACGCGAATCGATCACGGCTGTAACCTGAACGCCCTTCGCGGCCAGATCATGGGCCGTGCGCCAACCGTCGTCATTGTTGGTGAAAACGGCCACCTTGCGGCCCGGCGCGACGCCATAGCGGTTGACGTAGGTCCGCACCGCGCCGGCCAGCATGACGCCCGGCCGGTCGTTCATGCCGAAGGCGATGGACCGCTCGGTCGCGCCGGCCGCCAACACGGAGCGCTTCGCATGGATACGCCAGTGAATCTGGCGCGGCTTGCCGCCGCCGTCTGCAAGGTGATCGGTGCAGCGCTCCAGCGCACCGAAGACGCCGTGGTCGTAGACGCCGAAGATCGCGGTCCGCGTCATCAGACGGACATTGGGCATGGCCGACAGTTCCGCAGCCGTCTCTGCAGCCCACTGGTGACCCGGCCCGCCACCGACCTCGAGAGTCTCCGCGTTGAGGCGGCCGCCCGGCAGGAAGTCCTCGTCGGCCAGGATCACCCGATCGCCTCTACGGGCCGCCGACAGCGCTGCCATCAGGCCCGCCGGCCCCGCACCGATGACCAGCAGGTCGCAGTGCCTGTAGCCATGATCGTAGGTATCCGGATCGGGCTCGCCCGACAACCGCCCAAGCCCGGCAGCGCTGCGGATCATCGGCTCGTAGATGCGCTCCCAGAACTTCCGCGGCCACATGAAGGTCTTGTAGTAGAAGCCGGCCGACAGGAACGGATAGAGAATGTCGTTCACTGCCAGCAGGTCGCGCTTCAGCGATCCCCGGTAGTTCTGGCTCCGCGCTTCCAGCCCGTCGAACAGCTCGGCGACGGTCGCCCTTGTATTGGGTTCGTCGCGGGCGCCCGAGCGCAGCTGAACCAGCGCGTTCGGCTCCTCCGATCCAGCCGAGAAGATGCCGCGCGGACGGTGATACTTGAACGACCGCCCCACCAGCCGGACGCCATTGGCCAGCAGCGCCGAGGCCAGCGTATCGCCCGGATGGCCGGTCATGTTCCGACCGTCAAAACGGAAGGAGAGACTGCGGCCCCGATCAATCAGACCACCCTCGACACGGAAGGACTGGCTCATGCAACCGCCTCCCGTCTAAATCCTGAACCTGTCATCCCCGTCCGAGCGAAGCGAGGCGCGGGGATCGCGATCAGAATGGAGCGCAGTTCGGCACCCGATCCCCGTGTTCGCTGACGCAAAACGGGGATGACATCTCTGGCCGATGGCTGGCTCATGCGCCCCGCCCCTGCGCCAGCGCGACATCGCGGGCCAGTTCGACCTTCGTGATCTCGTGGGTCAGCGTGTTCCGTGTGACCACCAGCCAGGACCGGTCGCCATGCTCGTGATACCAGAGCTCGCGGTGCTCGCCGGCCGGGTTGTCGCGCAGATAGACGTAGTCATGGAACCGTTCCATCGCGTCCGGGGCATCGCGGTCCGGCCGGTCGATCAGCGAAGCGTCGCCCAGATAGGTGAATTCCGACGCGTCGCGCGGGCCCAGCAGCGGATGGTCGATGATCATGCCCGGCGCCTCAATGCAGGTTCGGCTGCGGGCCGCGGCCCGTCTCGTCGATCAGGTGCCCGGTCCTGAACCGGTCCAGCCGCATCTTCTCGGCCACCATGTGCGGCCGGTCCGTCGCCAGCAGATGCGCATAGCACCAGCCGCTAGCCGGCGTCGCCTTGAAGCCGCCATAGCACCAGCCGCCGTTGAAATAGAGGCCATCGACAGGCGTGCGGTCGATGATCGGCGAGCCGTCCATCGACATGTCCATCACCCCGCCCCACATGCGCAGCATCCGCGCCCGACCGATGGCCGGGAACATCGATATGCCGCCCTCGCAGACATGCTCGATGGTCGGCAGATTGCCGCGCTGGGCATAGGTGTTGTAGCCGTCGATGTCGCCACCGAAGACCAGCCCGCCCTTGTCGGACTGGGAAATGTAGAAGTGCCCGGCGCCGTAGGTGATGACGCCCGGCACGACCGGCTTCAGACCCTCCGAGACGAAGGCCTGCAGCACATGGCTCTCGATCGGCAGGCGCAGTCCCGCCATCGACATGATCCGGCTGGAGGACCCGGCGACGCAGGACGCGACCTTCCTCGCCCGGATTGTACCGCGGCTGGTCTCGACGCCGGTGCAGCGGCCATCCTCGATCAGCAGGCCGGTGACCTCGCAGTTCTGGATCAGGTCGACGCCGCGGCTGTCGGCCCCGCGGGCATAGCCCCAGGCGACGGCATCGTGCCGGGCCGTGCCGGCACGCGGCTGCCAGAGCCCGCCCATGATCGGGAAGCGCGCATTGTCGAAGTTCAGGAAGGGGCACTTCTCCCGCACCCCGTCGCGGTCCAGCAGCACCGCGTCCGCGCCGGCCATCAGCATGGCGTTGCCGCGCCTGGCATAGGCGTCCCGCTGGGCGTCGGAATGGTAGAGATTGATGATGCCGCGCTGGCTCACCATGGCGTTGTAGTTGAAGTCCTGCTCCAGCCCTTCCCAGAGCTTCATCGACCATTCGTAGAAGGGCTCGTTGCCCGGCAGCAGGTAGTTGGAACGGATGATCGTGGTGTTGCGTCCGACATTGCCCGAGCCGAGATACCCCTTCTCGACCACGGCGACATTGGTGATGCCGTGTTCCTTCGCCAGGTAGTAGGCCGTCGCCAGCCCGTGTCCGCCGCCGCCGATGATGACGATGTCGTATTCCGCTTTTGGCAGCGGATCGCGCCAGACCGGTTGCCAGTTCCGGTTACCGGTCAGCGCGTTCCAGGCGATGCTCAGCGCCGAATAGCGCATGCCGTCCGACTCCCTCGATTGTCAGGCCCCGAGTTTCGCGAGGCAGGCCCAGCCTGACTATCCCAAAATGGACGCCCGATGTCCGATTGGAGACCCTGTTTGCCCGTCAGGTCGTCCAGCCGCCGGCCAGCGGGATGATCTGCCCGACCATGTGGTTGCATCTTTCGCTCGCGAGATAGGCGGCCAGTTCGGCGGTCTCGGAGGCGGCGCCGACCTTGTTGGTCGGCACGTTGCGCTTCACGTGGTCCAGAAACTTCGGATCGTCGAGAACCCCGTCGGGAAAATAGGTGTCGTTGTTGATGTAGTTCTGGGCGATGGCGTTCACGTGGATGCCCGACCGCGCCAGTTCCAGCCCGACCGCCTTGATGAAACCGTTCTGCGCCCCGCGCGCAGCACAATAGGCGGCGTTGTTGGGAATGCCCCTTAGCGGCGCTGCGCTCGTCACGGCGATGATCTTGCCGGAGCCCCGCGCGAGCATCTGCGGCGTCACCGCGCGGACCAGATACATCAATGGATGAACAAGCGAATTGAACAGCTTGTTCCAGTTATCGTTTTCGATCTTTTGTATCGGGCCCGTCATGGGTGGCTCTGCGAGGTTCGCGACCAGGATGTCGATCTCGCCGGCGCCGGCGATCAGGTCCTCGCAGTCCCGCTGCGTCGTCATCGGATAGTCGCCGGTGACGACACGGATGCCGTCTGCCTCGAAGCGCTCGCGGATCGCCTCCCCCATATAGCGCTGGACGCAGGTGATCAGTGCCGTGCGTTGGGTCATCCGGGCCTCCTACTGCCGCGCCATCTCGGCATTGCCGATCGCCTCGCCGTCCAGGGCCTTGCCGCGTGGATGCAGGTCGACGGTCACCTTTTTCAGGATCTGGGTGAAACTGAAGGGCGCGGCGTAGTTGCCCACGGGGGACGAGCGGTCATGCTCCAGATCCAGACCCGACCACGAAACGAAAGGCCCGAAGCTGTGCGGCATGGCGCCCGATCCCGAGGCCTCGCCGTTCACCAGCAGCTCATAGGACGTCCCCGGATCGGTGAAACGGGCCTTCAGCGTGATCGAGACGTCACCGGCCGGTACCGGGCCTGCCGAGCGGACCTCGCATTTCTCGCCGCCGATATTGGCGACATGGACTGCGTGACCGTCCTGGAGATAGAGGGCGTAGCCCGAGGTCATGTCGCCATGGGCCAGCATGATGCCCTCGGCCGGTCCCTCGCCCACCGCGATCTCGGCGGTGATGTCGTAGCTGCGGCCACGGACGTCGGGGCAGACCTCGGTCGGCAGATGTCCCATCCCCTTGTGGAAGACGAAGCGCGTGCGGTTGCCCTCGTGGCGCTCCGCGTTCTCGGCGAAGCGCGGCGCGAAGCGGTCGTCCAGCGGCAGCACGTGATACTGCTCCGCCTTGCACCACCATTCGTCGAGCAGGGACTTCAGCCTTTCCGGCTGTTCCGCTGCAAGATCCCGGCATTCGGAGAAGTCCTCATCGAGGTGATAGAGTTCCCACTGATCCTCGTCGAAGGGCGTGCCCGGCGGGTGAAAGGCCACCGCCTTCCAGCCGTCCAGCCAGATGCCGCGGTGTCCGAACATCTCGAAATGCTGGCCGCCGGACTTCGACGGCGCGTCCGCATCCGTCAGGCTGGCGGCGAAGCTGACGCCCTCGACGGGCATCTGTTCGACGCCCCGGATACTGGACGGCGCCTCGATGCCGAGTACATCCAGCAGGGTCGGTGCCAGATCGCAGGCGTGGGCGAACTGGTGACGCAGTTCCCCGCGCGCCGCGATGCCGTTGGGCCAGGAGATCACGAACGGATCCCGGATTCCGCCGCCATGGGTGTTCTGCTTGTAGCGCTTGCAGGGCGTGTTGGCCGCCATCGCCCAGCCCCAGGGAAAGTTGGAGTGGGTATCCGGCCCGCCGATATCGTCGATCCGGGCCAGTTTCTCGGCGAAGACTTCCTTGCGGCCATTGTAGGGACCCATGGCGTTGACGAAGCCCATCGGGCCGCCTTCCTGACTCGCGCCGTTGTCGGACATGACGATGACGAGGGTGTCGTCACGGACGCCTGCCGTCTCCAGGAAGCCGATCAGCCGCGCCAGATGCTGGTCCGAATGGTCCAGCATCGCCGCGTAGGCGGACTGCAACCGGGTGAAGAAGCGGCGCTCGTCGTCCGAATGCGCTTCCCACGGTCTCACCATGTCGTTGCGCGGCGGCAGCTCTGTGCCTTCGGGCACGATCCCGCGCTCGATCTGGCGAGCCAGCCGTTCCGCCCGTTCCTTGTCCCAGCCCCCCTCGAACAACGCGTCATAGCTGCGGACCAGATCGAAGGGTGCCTGATGCGGCGCGTGACAGGCGCCGAAGGACAGCATGGTGAACCACGGCGTGTCGGGCCGCTCGGCGATATGCCCGGCCAGGAAGCCGATCGCCTGATCCACAAGGTCCGCAGTCAGGTGATAGCCGGTCTCGAATGTGCCGGGCGGATCGATATGGCTGTTGTCGCGGACCAGTTCCGGCGCGTACTGGTCTGTCTCGGCGTCCATGAAGCCATAGAAGCGGTCGAAGCCGCGCCCCAGCGGCCAGCCGTCGAATGGCCCCGTCGCGCCGGTCTCGGTCAGCGGCGTCACGTGCCACTTGCCCAGCATGTAGTTGCGGTACCCGCTTTCGCGCAGCATTTCGGCGATCGTCCCGGCCTCCTTCGCGATCTTGCCGCGATAGCCGGGAAAGCCGCTGTCGAAATTGGCCAGACTGCCGACGCCCACCGAATGGTGGTTGCGCCCGGTCAGCAGCGCCGCCCGCGTGGTCGAGCACATGGCGGTCGTGTGGAAGCCGGTATACGTCAGCCCTTCGGCGGCGATCCGGTCGATGGTCGGCGTCCGGATCGGCGAGCCGTAGCAGCCGAAGTCCGAGAAACCCACATCGTCGTAGAGCACCAGCAGGATGTTCGGCGCGCCGTCCGGCGCCTTGACCGCCTCGGGCCACCAGGGCTCCGACTCGCCGATGGTCAGCCCGACCTTCCCCCTGTAGCCGCCAGTATTGCTCACCGATTGTCCCTCCCCGTTCAATCGGCGGCAGTCTGGAACGGTCGGCGACGCCTGTCACCTGCGGCGCGGACATGTCCGGGACGCGAGCAACAGACATCAATCCGTCGGACCTGGGCTTCTACCGCCCCTTGAAGCGCGGCGCGCGGCGCTCACGGAAGGCCGTGACAGCTTCCTGATGGTCGTGGCTCGCATTGGTGATGGTCTCGTAGCCCAGCGCAGCGTCCGTCAGCGCGGCATGGATGCGCAGCAGTTCGAGGTTCATCACCGTCTTGGTCCAGCGGATGGCCTGCGTCGCGCCCTCGACCAGTTCGGTCGCCAGGTCGTCGACCTTCGCGTCCAGCTCCTCGAACGGCACGACGTGATTGATCAGGCCCAGGTCGCAGGCTTCCTGCGCGCCGAGCATCTTGCCGGTCAGCAGCATCTCCTTGGCTCTGGCGAAGCCGATCAGCTGCGGCCAGATGATCGCGCCGCCGTCGCCGGCAACCAGACCGGCCTTTACATGCGGATCGCCGATCTTGACGTTGTCGCTGGCAACGATGATGTCGCAGAGCAATGCGATCGAAGCCCCCAGCCCGGCCGCGGGACCGTTCAGACGGCAGATGACCGGCTTCTCGATCTCGAGCAGTCCGGAGATGATCCGCTTCGCCATCGGAACCACATCCTTCAGCCAGAGGTCTTGACGGTCGATCATGTCCTGGAACCACGCGAAGTCGCCGCCGGCGCAGAACTGCCGCTCCTTGCCGGTCAGGATGATGACGTCGCTGTCCGGGTCGTCCTTGGCGTCATAGAAGATGCTGCCGAGCTCGTGGTGAAACCGCTCGTTCACGCCGTTCAGCGGCGAGCCGGTGTCAATTTCCAGGGTCAGGATCCGGCCCTTCCGATGGAAATTGAAGGTCTCGTAGCGGTCGAACAGTCCGTCTTTCATGGGTCTCGCTCCCCTCCCCGGGATGGCTGACAGGGACGCCGATGCCCGGCGCCGGGCCGGCCTATGGCAATGGCCGCCAGCGAGCTTACGCCGCACAACCGGCGCACGGGAAGTGACGCACGCCCGCTACAGGCCGCACATGCTCAAACAGACATGTCTGCCAAGTCATTGTGAATGTTGGAAAAATGGTCGGAGCGGCGGGATTTGAACCCACGACCCCCACACCCCCAGTATGGTGCGCTACCAGGCTGCGCTACGCTCCGACGCGGCGGACCATAGTGCCTTCACTGAATCGTTTCAATCGCCCGATGCAAGCGCCAGGAGACCGGTCCGTATGCCGGTCAGTTCCTTGCGCAGTTCGTCGATGGCGCGGCGCTGAACAGCGGAGAGCGCATCGGCCGGCTTCGGCTGCGTCTTCGCCGCGCCCTGTTCCTTGAACAGCTGCTGCACGCCCTTGATCGTGTACTTGTCCTCGTAGAGCAACTTCTGGATGTGCTTGAGGAAGTCGACGTCCTCGGGCCGGTAGTAGCGCCGGCCGCCGCCGCGCTTCAGCGGCTTGATCTGCGGGAACTTGGTCTCCCAGAAGCGCAGGACGTGCTGCTGCACGCCCAGCTCCTCGGCGACCTCGCTGATGGTCCGGAAGGCTTCGGGTGATTTCGCCAAGACGGGTCCGCTCGCCTCAGCCGCGTGACGGGCGGCCGAGCAGGCCTTCGTTGATCGCGTCCTTCAGGACGTGGCTGGCGCGGAACACCAGCACCTTGCGCGGATCGATCGGGACTTCCTCGCCGGTCTTCGGATTGCGTCCCACCCGTCCGCCCTTCTGGCGCACCTGGAAGCTTCCGAAAGACGACAGCTTGACTGTCTCGCCCTCGGCCAGACAGTCGGAAATCTCCTTCAGGATCGATTCGACAAGCTCCGCACTCTCGTTACGCGAGAGCCCGACTTGCTGATAGATCGCTTCCGCGAGTTGCGCCCGCGTGACCGTGGAGCCTTCCATCGCACCCCTCCCTCGCGTCCCCCCTGTCGGACACGGTGGCCGGTATTACGCGCGAAACGCTCGGCAGAGTCAAAGGGTTGAAGCGTCTTTCGTTTCTGGTCCGGAAGAAGCGTTGCCGCTCGATCACCAGCGGACGAGCGAGGAACCCCAAGTGAATCCGCCGCCCATTGCCTCGAGCAGCAGCAGGTCGCCCTTCTTGATCCGGCCATCGCCGATGGCATGTGCCAGCGCCAGCGGCACCGAGGCCGCGGAGGTGTTGCCATGACGGTCGACGGTGACCACGACCTTGTCGGGATCCAGACCGAACTTGCGCGCCGTGCCGTCCAGGATCCGCTTGTTGGCCTGATGCGGCACGACCCAGTCGATGTCGTCGGCCTGCAGGCCGGTGGCGTCCAGCGCCTCGTTGATCACGGCCGACAGGTTGGTGACGGCGTGCTTGAAGACTTCCTTGCCCGACATGCGCAGGTGGCCGACGGTCTGGGTCTTCGACGGGCCGCCATCGACATAGAGCAGATCGTGATGCCGGCCGTCGGCATGGATGTGGGTGGTCAGCACGCCCGGCGCGTCATTGCCACCCGCCGTTTCCTGACCCTCGACCACCACGGCGCCGGCGCCGTCGCCGAACAGCACGCAGGTCGTCCGGTCCTCCCAGTCGAGGATGCGGGAGAAGGTCTCGGCGCCGATCAGCAGCGCACGGTCGAACTGGCCGGCCTTCAGGAAATTGTCGACCGTCGCGAGACCGTAGATGAATCCCGAGCACACAGCCTGGATGTCGAAGGCCGCGCCCTTGCGGACCCCGAGGCGCGACTGCACCGTGGTGGCCGTCGCGGGGAAGGTGTTGTCCGGGGTCGCAGTCGCCACGACGATCAGATCGATGTCGTCTGCGCCGACGCCGGCGGCTTCCATGGCCTTGGTCGCGGCCTGAACGGCCAGATCGGAGGTCGTCTCGCCTTCGGCGGCGATGTGGCGCTGCCGGATTCCGGTCCGGGCCACGATCCATTCGTCGGAGGTGTCGACCATCGCCGCCAGATCCGCATTCGTGAGCACGCGATCGGGCAGATGCCCGGCGCAACCGGTGATCACGGATCGGATCATGCGCTCTCCGCCCCCTTGAGCTGACGGGCGTCGAAGCCCTTGTCCTGAAAGTCCTTGGTGATTCGGTCGATCATCCCATCCTGCACCATGTCGGCGGCGAGCCGAAGGGCGGAGGCGAAACCGGTCGTGTTGGCGCTGCCGTGGCTCTTCACGACCACGCCGTTCAGGCCAAGGAAGACGCCGCCATTGTAGCCGTTGGGGTCCAGCCGGTCGCGCAGCCGCTTGAAGGCGCCGCGGGCGATCCAGGCGCCGATCTTGCCGGCCCAGGTCGCGGTCATGGCCTGCCGGAGCGTGTAGGCGACCATGCGCGCCGCGCCCTCGTGGCTCTTCAGCGCGACATTGCCGCTGAAGCCGTCGGTGACGATGACATCGACCGTGCCGCGGGTGATGTCGTTGCCCTCGACGAAGCCGTGATAGCGGAAGGCGTCGCCCTGCAGGCTGCGCAGCTTTTCAGCCGCGGCGCGGACGGTCTCGTTGCCCTTCACGTCTTCCTCGCCGATGTTCAGCAGGCCGACGGACGGCGTCTGACGGCCCAGCACGGCGCGGCAGAAGTCCGCGCCCATCAGCGCGAACTGCACCAGATTGGTGTCATCACATTCGGAATTGGCGCCGAGATCGAGCATGACGCTCTCGCCGCGCATCGTCGGCATGAAGCCGGCGATGGCGGGCCGGTCGATGCCGGCGACGGGCCGGAGCGAGAACAGCGACATCGCCATCAGCGCGCCGGTGTTGCCGCCTGAGACGACGCCCTGCGCCTCACCGGCCTTCACGGCGTCGATGGCCAGTCGCATGCTGGTGTTCTTGCCGCGGCGCAGCGCCTGGCTCGGCTTCTCGTCGGACGCCACGACCTCGTCGGTGTGGCGCACTTCGACATAGTCCTTCATCTCGCTGTCGAGATGCCGGACGATCCGGTCGCGGTCGCCGAACAGGATGAAGCGGATACCCGGATACTGCAGACGGACTGGCCGAAGGGCTTCGACCACGACGCGTGGTGCATGGTCGCCGCCCATGGCGTCCAGCGAAATCACCGTCGATGTGTCCATGGCAGGCTCCCGGCAGCGACGATCGTCAGATCGCGTCGCTGCCCTCGGTCACTTCGCGGTCCTTGTAGTGCCCGCACGATGCGCAGACATGGTGCGGGCGCTTGATCTCGCCGCAGTTCGGGCACTCGTTGACCGCCGAAGCAGCCAGCGAATCGTGGGACCGCCGCATGCCGCGCCGCGAACGGGTCACCTTACTCTTGGGTACAGCCATCTCTCTCGTTCCTTCAAACCGTCCGTCAGCCGCCGGAACTGCCGCCCGCCGGATCGTCGCCGTTCATCCGTTCCTTCAGCCGCGCCAGAACCGCAAACGGGTTCTCGCGGGCGTCCGCCGTGTCCGTGCCTTCCGCCGGCATCTCGGCATCGAGCCGTCTGGGCCAGGGATCCAGTCCAAGCGCCAGATGCTCGGCCATCGCCGCGCCGATATCGATCCGTCCGTCCACCATGGGCTCGGGCGGGTCATCCTCATCATCGATGTCGATAACGGTCGGGCTGGCAGACACGGAAGTTGCAGGCGTGTAATGCAAGCTGATCCGCTCGTCAACCATCTGGCCCACCGGCTCGAGGGTGACCACACAGGCCTGTTCCAGGGCCGCTTTCAGCTGGAAATCCACGAATACGCCATCATCGGCCGGCCAGATCCGCCCATCCGCCTCCAGCCGTTCCAGCGAGACGAGATCCAGCTGCTCGCACAGCGCCTGACGCGCCGCCTCGTCCATCTCGACATGGAAGTTCATGCCGTCCGCCCGTATCGCGCTGACATCCAGCCAGCGGGACACGGCATCGCTCCCACCCGCGCTCACGAGGTTCCCTCCGGTTCGGGAGCGCCGAACTCGATCCGTCCGTCCAGCAGCGCCGCATCCGGCAGTTCCTTCAGGCTGCGCTCCAGCGCCATGACATAGTCCGTCACCGCCGCCTGAACGGCCTCGGGCACATCGCGGCCGCGGTAGAGATTCCGGTGCAGCGCCTGCCGCAGCACCTCGGCGTCTCCAGCATCCAGCGCCTCGTCATAAGCGACCGCGCGGCCGTAATAGGCGTGAGTCATCTTCTTGACCCGGTGGCCGATGCCGATATCGCCGACGCCCGACAGCCTGAGCCCCTGATCCAGATCCTGAATGAAGACGTCGAACAGGTGCTGCTGCGCTGCCTTCGCCTTCTCCGGCAGCGCCCGAAGGCGCCGGATCAGGAGATGGACATGCAGCACCAGCATGTCGAAGCGACCGTCGAAATCGTCCTGGACGGCCATCTTCTCGAAGAACAGCGGCTCCCGCGCCTGCGATCCGGCGGTGCGATACATCGCATAGGCCGCTTCCTTCAGGGGGTCGGCGCCGAAAAGGCCGAACAGAGCCACGATCATTCCTCTCGGTTGACAAGCCGCTGCCAAGGGGGCAATCGGAGACTTTCAGCTAGGCGCGCCCGCGCGCGCCGTCAATGGTCTTAGGGAAGCGTAACGTCCATGCCCATGCGCCGTTCAGGCATTGTTGCCGTGCTGCTGCTGTCCGCCCTGGTGGTCGTGCAGGGCTGCACGCAGACCCGGACCACCCGCGGCTATCATCTGGAACTTGAGGACGTGGACAAGATCCAGTCCGGCGTCACCACGCAGCAGCAGGTCGCCCAGATCCTCGGCAGCCCCTCCAGCGTCGCGGCCTTCAAGGCCCATGCGGACACCTGGTACTACATCTCCAAGAAGACGGAGAAGTATACAGAGCTGGACGAGAGCGTCGTGGAACAGAAGATCGTCGCGATCTCCTTCGACGAGGCCGGCCGCGTCGCCGAGGTCAAGCAGTACGATCTCGCCGACGCCCAGGATATCAGCTACTCCAGCCGCGAGACCCCGACCCAGGGCGCGAAGCTCGGCTTCCTCGAGCAGCTGTTCCAGAACTTCCTAGGCGGCAATATCGGGCGGTAGCCACGGCGCCGCCGGTCAACCTCAGGCCGCTTCCCGCGCCAACCCTTCTTCGATCAGCGCAATCGATTCCGAGACGCCGTAGAGCGCGACGAAGCTGCCGAAGCGCGGCCCCTGGGATTGGCCGAACAGGACCTCGTAGAGCGCCTTGAACCAGTCGCGCAGGTTCTCGAAGCCGTGCGCCTTGCCGACCTCGTAGACTAGGTTCTGGATCTCCTCGCCGCTCGCGCCGGCCTCGACGCTGCCGAGTTGCGCCGCCAGATCGGCCATGGCCGCCCGCTCTTGCGCCGTCGGGTCACGGTACGCCTTCGAGGGCTTCACGAAGTCCCGGTAATAGGCCAGCGCGTAGCCGACCAGATTGTCGAGCACCGGGTTGCTTTCCGGCGTCGCATCCGGCGCGTAGCGGGTGATGAAGCCCCACAGTACCGCCTTGTCCTCGGTGTTGCAGACGCTGGCCAGGTTCAGAAGCATGCCGAAGCTGACCGGGCTGTCGACGACAGGCGGATGACCGGAATGGATGTGCCAGACAGGGTTCTGGAGCTGCTTCGCCGGATCCTCGTCGCGGTACTTTTCCGAAAAGCTCAGATACTCGTCCACCGCCTTCGGAATGACGTCGAAGTGCAGGCGCTTGGCGCGCTTCGGCTGCTGGAACATGAACAGCGACAGGCTCTCCGGGCTGGCATAGGTCAGCCACTCCTCGATCGACAGGCCGTTGCCCTTGGTCTTGGAGATCTTCTCGCCGTTCTGGTCCAGAAACAGCTCGTAGGTGAAGCCGTTCGGCGGCGTGCCGCCGAGAATGCGGCAGATCTGGCTGGACAGCTTGACCGAGTCGATCAGGTCCTTACCCGACATCTCGTAGTCGACGCCCAGCGCGCGCCAGCGCATGGCCCAGTCGGCCTTCCACTGCATCTTCACCGCGCCGCCGGTCACCGGCGTCTCGATCTTCTTCCCGTCCTCGCGCTGGTAGACGATGGTCCCCGCGTCTGCATCCCGCTCGATCACCGGCACCATCAGCACCCGGCCGGTTTCCGGGCAGACCGGCAGGAACGGGCTGTAGGTAGCGCGTCGCTCCGGACCCAGCGTCGGCAGGATCACGTTCAGCACGGCGTCGTAGTGGACGAGGAACAGCTTGAGCACCTCGTCGAACTCGCCGGCCTTGTAGCAGTCGGTGGCCGAGCGGAACTCGTACTCGAAGCCGAACTGGTCGAGGAAGGCCTGCAGCCTCGCATTGTTGTGCTGGCCGAAACTCGGATGCGTGCCGAACGGGTCCGGCACCACGGTCAGCGGTTTGCCCAGATGCGGTTCGATCAGCTCCCGGTTCGGGATGTTGCCGGGCACCTTCCGCAGACCGTCCATGTCGTCGGAGAAGGCGATCAGGCGAGTCTTCACGTCCGGCGCAAGGGCCTGGAACGCAATGCGCACCATGGTCGTCCGCGCCACTTCGCCGAAAGTGCCGATATGCGGCAGGCCGGACGGCCCGTAGCCGGTCTCGAACAGCACCTCGCCTTTCGGGTTGCCCGATTTCTCCACGCGCTTGAGAAGATCCCTCGCTTCCTTGAAGGGCCAGGCGTTGGATTCCATCGCGATATCGCGGATGTCGGACATGTCGGTTTCTCGAACTGGTTGGCGCCGCCCGCGCGGGCGCGGCGGACCCTATGCCCCGGGCGCTTTCAGGTCAATTGCCGCCCAGATCGCCGTGCGCCAGCACCTGGAACGGCTCGCCCTGTGCACGGCTGACGCGGATCCGGTAGTAGCCCGAGCTGTGAATCTCGCAGAGGAACTTCTCGCCGCGGTTCGAGTTCAGGAAATAGGTCACGTAGAGCTGGCTGCGCTCCGGCACCGGCTCGCCGTCGATCTGGACGCCTTTCAGCGCCGGAATGTTGGCAAGTATGTAGCGGCACCTGTCGAAGCCCGGGCGGGCCTGCTTCTCCTCGCTCCCGGCGAGCGCCTGGAAGTTGCCGTCCCGGAGTTCGATGTCGTTGTGGACGTAGCCCTGCCGCTTGATCACGGTCACGATGGCGATGAACGGCCCCTCGGAGACGAGGCCCGTCCGGCCTTCGGTGAACAGCTGCATCAGTTCGGTGGCGTGGTTCGGGACGTAGAGTTCGGCGAAGCGGGTCAGGGCCTGCCGCGCGTCGGCGCGGTCCGCATGCCGCGGCGCCGCCTGCCCGCGGGCGTTTCGGCGTTCGTTGTCGAGCCAGGTGAACTTCACCTTGCGCGTGATGTTTTCCTGGTCAACCGGTTGATAAATCGAAATCCGGGCCGTCTCGTATTCACCGATGGTGCAGTGACGGCGGAGATCGCTGAATTCGTCGCCGGCCAGTTCCACGAACCGGCGGCAGGCGAAGCTGTCCTCGATCCGCTGGCTCTCTTCCCGGAACGGTCCGAAACCCTTGTTCGGCCGGAACTCGGGCGCCTTGCCGAAGACCGCGAGCCAGGCCCGCTGCACCGGCGCCGGACCGGAATCGCCGAGCATCAGGAAAGCGAAGAACAGGATCGCGAGGCCGGCCAGGACGGGGATGAAGAGACGCTTGAACACGGGTGCGGCGCTCAGGCCTCTTCGCGGTATTTCGGATTGGCCACGGCAAGTTTCTCCCGCGCCGTCTGCTGCAGATGGGCAAGCACCGCGCCCTCGCCGTCCGCCATGCCGCCGCGCAGGGCCTCGGCCAGCTTCGCGTTCAGCCCCGCCCGGCCGCCATCGACGTCGAGCAGGTCCCTGAGCCGCGCGGTCTCGGCATCAGCCAGAGCTTCGTCCTGCGCCAGCTCCCGCCGGACGATGGCCACGGCATTGGCCGCGACACGGGCGTGAAAGGCCGGCTGCCCCTCCAGCTTCGGCACCGCGACGTCGCGCAGGAAGCCTTCGACCGCGTCCAGCAACTCCTCGACAGTCGGCCTGTCCTGCATGACCTCTACTCCCAGATCGCCGCGCCACTGCGTTCGCCAATCATATCCATTTCCACTGCCGTGGCGATGCAGGGACGCGGATCACCTTCAGAACACGGCGCCGCGGGCCGTCACGGGCCAGAGCGCCTCAACCACATCGCCACGGACGGCGACATACCAGTCATGGAGATTGACCGTCGGATCGCAGTGCCCGGGAATCAGCCGCACCTTGCCGCCCAGCGGCGGGCTGTTGCCGGAACCGGTGTCCAGCGTGCCGTGCTCGTCCGAGGCGCCGAGATACCGGACGCCCGGCGGATCGGCGACCGCCGGCAGCCCGGAGTCCACGGCCAACGATTTCAGCCCTGCGTCGACGACCGCGCGGCCGCTGCGGGCAGCGCTGACGACCCCCGCGAGCAAGTAGAGGCTGTGGTCGAAGACCGAGACCGCCTCGCCGCCTTCGTCCAGATTGGCCGCATAGTCGGCATCCATGAAGACGTAGGACCCGCATTGCAGTTCGGTCCAGATGCCGCTTGCGGCCTCGAACTCGAAGCTGCCGGTTCCAGCGCCGGTCACAGCAGGACAATCGACACCGGCCGCCGCCAGATCGGCGAGCACCCGCCGGACGATGACCCCGGCCCCGGCGATGGCCGCGCCGCGCTCGCCGTGATCGCGGATATGCTGGGCGCGGCCGTGATAGGCCTGCAGGCCAGCGAAGCGGACTCCTTCCAGCGCGGACACGTGGCGGCATAGCGCGGCCGCGCCCTCCGGATCGACGCCGCAGCGCCCCATCCCGACATCCACCTCGACCAGCATCGCGATCTCGCCGCCGAAATGCCGGGCCGCAGCCGCGATCTCGGCCGCGTTCCCCGCATCGTCGACACAGACGCCCAGCCGGACATGCCGGGCCAGCGAGGCGAGCCGGCCGATCTTCTTCGGGCCGACGACCTGATTGGAAACCAGGATATCGCCGACCCCGCCCGCGGCCAGCAGTTCGGCCTCCGAGACCTTCTGGCAGCAGACGCCGACGGCCCCCGCCTCGATCTGTTTCAGAGCGATGTCGGCGGATTTGTGGGATTTGGCGTGGGGCCGCAGCGCGACGCCTGCCCTGTCTGCCGCTCGCTGCATCAGGGCGATGTTCCGCTCCAGCGCGTCGAGATCGACCAGAAGCGCCGGCGTATCCACCTCATCGACAGGCTGGCCGGCCCGGACCGGCGGCGGCAACGTCATCGGTACTCCCCATCGCCGAAGCGTGATCGCGCGCCATCTTGGCGGTGCCGAGCGGGACGCGCTACGATCCTGAACCTGGAGGCTTTGCCATGACAAGAAGGTATCGTTTTCTCCGTTCGGCAGCCGCGCCGCTTGCTGCCCTCGTTCTGTTTTTCGCCGGACCGGCAGAAGCGCAGACAGGCCAGGAACCCGCGTCCGGCATCTACGAACAGGCGATGCGCGGCATCGTCCGCGTCGAGGCCGAGGTGCCCGGCGACGCGCGGACCGCGAGTTTCCTGGGCACCAACCGCGACGGCAGCGGCATCGTGATCGACGATTCGGGACTGGTGCTCACTGTCGGCTACCTGATCCTTGAGGCGATGTCCGTCACGGTCACCGACGCCGAGGGCGCGCCCGTCCCGGCCGAGATCGTCGCCTATGACTACGACACCGGGTTCGGTCTGGTCCGCGCCGAGCGCCCCCTCGGCAGGCCGGCGGTCCCGCTCGGCATCTCCGCTGGCGTCACTGACGGCGACACCGTGCTGTTGCTGACCGAGGCCGGCCCCTCGTCGGTCCAGCCCGGATCGATCGTCGATGTGCGGCGCTTCACCGGCTACTGGGAATACCTGCTGGAGGACGCGATCTTCGTCTCGCCGCCGCATCCCGACTGGCAGGGCGCAGCGCTGATCGGCGCGGACGGACGGCTTCTGGGCGTCGGCTCCCTTTTCGTCGAGGACGCACAGCGACGGCCGAGCCGGCTGCCCGGCAACATGTTCATCCCCGTGGACGCGCTGAAGCCCGTGCTCGCGGATCTGCTGACGGAAGGCCGCTCCACCGCCTCCGACCGGCCATGGCTCGGCGTCTTCACATCGGAGCATAGGGGCTATGTCGTGGTCACGTTCGTCGCCCCGGACGGGCCGGCAGCGGAATACGGCCTGCAGCGTGGCGACGTCATCCTGCAGGTCGGCGAAACGCCGGTCCGCACCATGGCCGAGTTCTTCCAGACCGTGTGGAAGCAGGGCAAGGCAGGCGTCACGGTGCCCCTGACCATCGGCCGGCAGGACGGCATCGCCAGGGTCGATGTGGTATCTGCAGACCGCTACGCCTACATGAAGATCGGCAGCACGTTCTGACCCGCGACGGCCTTTCGACCCCGCCCATTAAGACCTTCTTTACGTCATGCGAGTAGTTCTGAGGGGGTGAGACGGACCGGTCGGCCCGACTCGCATTCCCGGGAAGGAAGCATTCCTTTCCTTTCAGCCTCGCGACGCAGAAGGCCGTTGGCGAAAGGCGGAAGAAGTTGAGAACGGGCATGCACAAAGGCCGCTTTCAGGTCCTGACTGTCGCGTCGGGGCCGAGTGTTCTGGACAACATCGCACCCAGGCTCAGCGTTTCGGGCGCGACCGTCGTCGCCGAACGCGTAGCCAGCGCCAATGAAGCGATCATGGCGCTCGACGTGTCCGACTACGACTGCATCCTGTTCGACGTCGCCCACGATCCCGAGCCGGCGATCCAGCTGAAGGCCGCCCTTGGCGAACTGAAGCGGGTCGTGCCGATCATCGTCGTCGCCGACAAGCTTTCCTCGACCGACATGGTCGGCCTGCTGAAGTATGACATCGCCGACTGCATCAATTCCGACGACCTGCGCATCGACAAGGTCGTCCGCGCCATCTGGAACGCGACCCGCGCCGCCCGCACCGAGCGCGCGCTCTCCATGGCCGAGAACCAGCGCGCCCACAATGCGCTGCACGATCACCTGACCGGCCTGCCCAACCGCTCGCTGTTCTTCGACCGTCTGGAGCAGGCGATCTCGATCTCCGACCGCACCCGCGATCCGGTCGCCCTGCTGACCCTGGACATCAACGGCTTCAGCCGCGTCAATGGCGAGATGGGCCACGAGATCGGCGACATCCTGCTGCAGCAGCTGTCCCGCCGCCTGGCCAAGGCGCTGCGCCGCTCCGACACGCTGGCCCGCATCGGCGACGACGAGTTCGCCGCGATCCTGCCGACCGGCGCCACCGAGGAAGGCGCCGAGCAGGCCGCCCAGAAGCTGATCAAGGCGCTCGAGGCCGCCTTCGAGATCGGCGATCACAGCTTCTCCATCGGCGTCCGGATCGGCATCGCCTTCTACCCGCATCACGCCACCCGCGCCTCCCATCTGATGGTCCGCGCCGAGAACGCGATGCGAGACGGCCGACGCAGCAATCACCGTTTCGCCGTTCACATGGCCGGCGGTCCGGGCGACGAGACCGGCAGCCGTCCGCTGGTCGAGGACCTGCGCCGCGCCCTCAACGACGGCGACCGCCAGCTCTTCGTCACCTTCCAGCCCAAGATCGACCTGGCCACAAACCGCGTCGACGGCGTCGAGGCGCTGGTGCGCTGGCGTCATCCGACCCGAGGCATGGTCTTCCCCGACGCCTTCATTCCGCTGGCCGAGGATGCCGGTCTGATCGACCGCCTGACATTCCACGTCTTCAACCATTCCCTCGCCCAGCAGGCGGCCTGGCGCGCCGAGGGCATCGATCTGGCCATCTCGGTCAATGTCTCGCCGAAGACGCTGCAGAATCCCCGCCTGCCCGATCACGTCGAGAACATGATCCGGTCCTGGTCCGCCGATCCCTCCCGGGTCATGGTCGAGATCACCGAAGGCGCCATCATCCTGGATGTCGACCGCGCGACCCGCACCCTGGAGGCGCTGGACAAGCTGGGCGTCGGCATCTCCATCGACGATTTCGGCACTGGCTACACCTGCCTGTCCTATATCCGCCGCCTGCCGGTGAGCGAGATCAAGGTCGACAAGTCCTTTGTCCTCGGCATGTCGCAGTCGCCCGACGACTGGGTCATCGTCTCCTCGCTGATCGAGCTCGGCCACAATCTGGGCATGTCGGTCGTCGCCGAGGGCGTCGAGGACCAGCGCACGCTGTCCGCATTGTCCGAGATCGGCTGCGACATGGGCCAGGGCTACTTCATGTCCCGCCCCGTTCCGGCCGACGAACTGACCGAGTGGCTGGCGACTTCCAGCTGGGGTCTCAGGACGCCTTCGCTGGGCGGCGGCGGCAACATACATCAGTTGCACGCCAGCTAGTCTTCATGAGATTGTCCCCCGCATGGCGGAGGGAACGACGAACCGGCCCGCCCCGGCCGGCTCACGGCTGGGCGTACTTCTCGCGATCGCGATCGCCGCGGTCGCGCTCGGATTCCTGAACCCCCGCCCCGCCGCGGCAGACGATCCCGGACGTGACGCCTTCATCCGCGGCGCCTATGCGGAAGCCATGGACGTCTGGCTGCCTCTAGCGGAGGCTGGCGACGCCCACGCCCAGTTCAACATCGGTCTGATGCATGACGAGGGTCTCGGTACCGCGCCCGACCAGGAACTGGCGCGGATCTGGTGGACCCGGGCCGCGGAGCAGGGTCTTGCCGAGGCGCACCACAACCTCGCGCTGCTGGAGATCGAACTGGCCAGCCGGGATCTGGGCGGCGATATCGCGGCCGCCGTCGGCCATCTCGAATCGGCGGCCGAGACCGGACATCTGCAATCCCACTACACGCTCGGAAAACTCTACGAGGTCGGGCTGGGCGTCGAGAAGGACATGGAGAACTCCGTCCGGCATATCCTGACGGCGGCGGAGGGCGGCTTCGCACGCGCCCAGTACAATATGGGCAAACGCTATCGCGACGGCGACGGCGTCGAGCAGGATTCGAAGATCTCGACCGAATGGTTCCGGCGCGCCGCCATGCAGGGGCATCCGGGCGGCATGGATCATCTCGCCCGCCGGCTTCATGAAGGCGACGGGGTGGAACAGGACGACGTCCAGGCGATGGCCTTCGCCATCCTGGCGGCCCGCAAGGGTTATCCGGATGCACGGGAACTGGCGGATTCGCTGAAGGCGCCGCTCTCGATCGACCTGCTGGACGAGGCCTTCAGCAAGGCCAACGCCTTCGAACCCGAGGTGGTCACCGGCCCGGTGGATTGACCTCGCTCTGCACCTGCCGCGCTTTCCAAGCCGCCAGTGCCGTGCCAACCTGTGCGCCCATCAGCGACCCCAGTCCCGCAGGAGCATCGATGCCGTTTCACGGTCCCGACATTGTCATCAAGAACCCGGCCTTCATTCACGACACCGTCCAGGTCTACGGCAAGGTCACCATCGAGGACGGCGTGTCCGTCTGGCCGAACGTCGTCATGCGCGCCGAGAGCCAGCAGATCGTCATCGGCAAGCGCAGCAACATCCAGGACTTCACGATGATCCATGTCGGCGCCGGCTCGGATTCGATCATCGGCGAGGACTGTTCCGTCACCCATCATTGCACCATCCATGGCTGCACCATCGGCGACGCCTGCCTGATCGGCATCAATGCGGTGGTCGCGGACGGCGCCGTGATCGGCGACAACTGCATTGTCGGACAGAACGCATTCGTCCGCGAGAACCAGAAGATTCCCGCGAACTCGATCGTCGTCGGCGTCCCGGCGGCCATCAAGGCCACCCGCGACAACGAACTGCCGAACCGCATGAACGCGTTCATGTATTACGAGAACGCCCTGGCCTATGCCGCTGGAAACTATCGCCGCTGGAGCGAGGAAGGCTTCATGAAGCTGGCCGCCGACGAGATGGACCGGCTGAAGGCGATGATCGCCGGAAGAACGGAGAACGCATGATGGCCGCCATCGATATCCAGAGCCCCTATCTGATGTTTCTGGGCGACGTGCACGATCAGCTGGCGGCCAAGACCGCGACGGGCGTGGTGCACTGGCGCCGCGGCGACTGCATCGGACAGGTCCGCTTCGAGAACTGCGGCGCAGACCTGGGACTCGAGGACATGGACATCGCCGCCGGCAAGGCCGCGGGCGCACGCACCCTCGTGATCGGCGCGGTCAACCCGGGCGGCGTCCTGCCCGACCACTGGGTCGCCGCCATCGTCGAGGCTCTGGAAGCGGGCATGGATGTCGCTTCCGGCCTCCACACCCGGCTGACTTCCAACGAAACCGTTGCGGCGACAGCGAAGCGTCTCGGCCGCAGGCTGTTCGACGTACGCCACGCGGACGGCACGTTCCCGACCGGCAAGGGCACGAAGCGCACCGGGAAGCGGCTGCTCACCGTCGGCACCGACTGTTCCGTCGGCAAGATGTACACCTCCCTGGCAATCGCGGCCGAACTGCGCGCCCGCGGCGTCGCCGCCGACTTCCGCGCCACCGGCCAGACCGGGATCCTGATCGAGGGTACCGGCGTGTCGGTAGACGCCGTGGTCTCGGATTTCATCTCCGGCGCGACCGAGGGCCTCAGCCCTGACAACGATCCCGATCACTGGGACATTGTCGAGGGTCAGGGCTCGCTTTTTCATCCTTCCTTCGCCGGGGTCACCATCGGTCTGATCCACGGCAGCCAGCCCGACGCGCTGGTCATGTGCCACGAGCCGACGCGCAAGAAGATGCGCAATGTCGAACACCCGATCCCGGACATCCGCAAGTGCATCGAAGCCCATGTCGAGGCGGCGCGGCTGACCAATCCGGACGTCCGCTGCATCGGCGTCGCCGTTAACACCAGCGCACTCGACGATGTCGGCGCGACCGACTGTCTCAAGTCCATCGAGCAGGAGACCGGTCTGCCGACCGTCGATCCCGTCCGCACCGGCGTTGCGCGGCTGGTGGACGCGCTGCCTTGAGGACACTCGGCGTCGAACGGCAGGAATGGCCGATCCGAGGCGCGTTCCGGATTTCCCGCGGCTCGAAGACCCGGGCCGAGGTGTTGGTGGCGAACGTTACCGCCAACGGCGCGACGGGTCGTGGCGAATGCGTGCCCTACCGCCGCTATGGCGAGACGTTCGAGAAGGTCAGGAAGCAGATCGAGGATGCCCGCAAGGCCATCGAATCCGGCGCATCCCGCGAGGACCTGCTCGACCTGATGGCCGCCGGCGCGGCGCGGAATGCCGTCGACTGCGCGCTCTGGGATCTGGAAGCCAAGCTCTCCGGCGCGACCGTCCACGAACTGGCAGGCCTGCCCGCGCCCGGACCGGTCACGACAGCCTTCACGGTCACGCTCGAGACGCCCGAGAAGATGGCCGAGGAAGCCGCCCGGAACGCACACCGCCCGCTGCTGAAGCTGAAACTCGGCGAAGGCGATGCGGACATTGCCCGCGCACGCGCCGTCCGGGACGCCGCGCCAGACTCCACGCTGGTTGTCGACGCCAATGAAGGCTGGAAACCGGAACAGCTCGACGAGCTGTTCGCTGCCTTCGCGGAGCTGGACGTGAAGATGGTCGAGCAGCCCCTGCCCGCCGGCGGAGACGAGGCCCTCGCCGGTATCGCGCGCAAGGTGCCGGTCTGCGCCGACGAGAGCTGTCACGACAGCAGCAGCCTGCCGGCGCTGAAGGGCCGCTACGACATCGTCAACATCAAGCTGGACAAGACTGGCGGCCTGACCGAGGCGCTGCGTCTTCGCGAGGCGGCGCGCGCCGCGGGCTTCCAGGTCATGGTCGGCTGCATGGTCGCCACCAGTCTGGCCATGGCGCCGGCGCTTCTGGTGGCGCAGGGCGCGGACTTCGTCGACGTCGACGGGCCTCTGATGCTGAAGCAGGACCGCGAGCCGGGTCTCCGCTTCGACGGCTCCATCGTGGCCCCGGCCGGCGATCTGTGGGGCTGACCGGAACCATCATGCCGACAGCGCTGGTCGTCGCCCTCTGGATGGTCTTCTCCGCTGCCGGCTTCGCTGCCATCCTGGTGATCGTGCGGGAACTGTCTCAGGACCTGCCGGTTTTCGTCCTGAACTTCTGGCGCAACATCTTCGCGGTGATGTTGTTCCTGCCCTGGCTGGCCCGGAACGGCTTCGGCGCCATGCGGACCCGCCGCCTGCCGCTGCTGTTTCTGCGGTCGGTGGTCATGGTGACGTCGTCGATCATGCTGTTCTACTCGGCGGTGCTGATCCCCATCGGCGAGGCGACGGCGATCACCTTCACCTCGCCGCTGTTCACCACGCTGCTGGCCGCACTGCTTCTGAAGGAACATGTCGGCTGGCGGCGCAGCCTCGCCCTCGGCGCCGGGTTCGCCGGCGTCCTGATCATTCTCCGTCCGGGCATGGAAGCAATCACGCCGGGCGCCTTGCTGGCCATCGGCTCATCGATCCTGTTCGCCTTCGTGGTGATCATCGGCAAGCGGCTTTCGGAAACCGAGAGTCCGGGTCTCGTCATCCTGATGCTGTCGCTGATCAACCTGCCGATCTCCTTCGTCCCGGCGCTGGCTGTCTGGCAGTTTCCGGAAGGCAGCGACTGGGTCTGGCTGCTGGCGCTCGGCATCGCAGCGACGATGAACATGTACGGTATCCAGCGGGCGATCTCCGCCGGTGACGCCAGCCTGAGCCAGGTCTTCGATTTCGTCCGGCTGCCGCTGGCCGCGCTGGCGGCCTGGCTCGTCTTCTCCGAAGTGCCGGATCCGTGGACCTGGGCGGGCGCAGCGGTAATCTTCGCCGCCGCCGTCTACACCACTCGCCGCGAGGCCCGCGCGCGCTGAGCTGAGGTCAGGCCGCGTTGGCGTGCACCGTCTTCTCCGGCTGACCGCCATTGGCCGAAACCGGCAGGCGGACCTGAACCGTGGTGCCCTCGCCCACCTGACTGGTCAAAACCAGTTCGCCGTCATGGGCCTCGACGAGCGCCCGGCAGATTGCCAGGCCGAGGCCGGTGCCTTCCGCCGCCATGCGCCGGGCATTGCTGGCCTGCTCGAAGGGCCGGAATATCCGTTCCTGCTCCTCCGGCGCGATACCGCAGCCGGTATCGGAGATGCTGAGTTCGATCCGCCCGTCCGGGGTCTGCTGCAGCCGCACCGCGATCCGTCCGCCCTGCGGCGTGAACTTGACCGCATTGGTCAGCAGGTTGAGCGTGACCTGCTTGATGGCGCGCTCGTCCACCCTGGCCGTCACGTGTTCGCCAACGTCCCGGGTATCCAGGGTGATCTCTGCCGCGGTCGCTCTGGGTGTCAGCATCCGGACCGACGAGCGCACGATCTGCGCCATGTCGCATTCCTCGCGACGGAGCGCCAGCATGCCCGCCTCGATCTTCGACAGGTCGAGAAGGTCGTTGATCAGGCCGAGCAGATGGCTGCCGCTGTCGAAAATCCCCTCGGCGTCGCGTTTGTACTCGGGTGATCCGAGAGGGCCGCGCATCTCGCGCCGCATGAGGTCGGCAAACCCGATGACCGCGTTCAAGGGCGTGCGGAGTTCGTGGCTCATCTGGGAAAGGAAGGTGGTCTTGGCCCGGTTGGCCTGCTCGGCTTCCAGCAGCGCATCCTCCAGACGAATCTGCGCCTTCACCTCATCGGAGACCTCCCGGCCGCTGCCGCGATAGCCCTGGAAGTTGCCGTCCTCGTCGAACACGGGCTTGCCGGAAATGCTGACATACCGGCGCGAGCCGTCCGCATGCGGCAGCGAGTAACGGAAATCGACGAAGGGCTCGTACTTCCGCAGCATGTCCTCGTAGATCAGCACTTCCTGCCGGTTGTCGTCGGTGGCGAGGTCGGAGCGCCGCTTGCCGTAGTAGTATTCGACCGGCCGGCTGAAGACGTTCCGGAAGCTCTGACTGATATAGGTGAAGCGGAGATCGGCATCGGTCTCCCAGAACCAGTCGGTGGAGACATCCAGCACATCGCGCAGCTTGGCTTCGGTCTCGCCCTGTCGCTGCACCGCTTCCCGCCGCCGCTGGTCGATCATCAGCAGTCCCGACAACAGGACCGATCCGGCAACATAGGAAACCAGATAGGCCGGCGCATATTTCACCATCAGGCTGAAGCCGTGCGACAGCTCGCCGACGCCCAGGAACCAGGGCAGGATGGCCGGGCAGAGAAGCAAGCCGCCGATGACCGCGCTCCGCGTCGTCCGCAGGCCGCCGCCCCAGCGGGTCATCATCCAGCCCAGCGCCACAGTGGCCACGATGGCGCCCAGTCCCGGCCACATGCCGATGCCGCCGAGATAGATGCGGTAGGCGCCCGTCGCAGCCCCGGCGAAAAGCGCGGCGACCGGTCCGCCGAACGGCCAGGCGAACAGAAGCATCAGCCCGCGCTGGTCCAGCAGCAGTCCCGGCTGCGGCTCCAGCGGCATGTTCATGCAGGCGATTGCGGCGGCGGCGAAAAGCGCGCCCATCACAAGCTGACGCACGACGTCCGAAGCCGGCCGCAGATGTGAAGAGATCAGCCCGAATACGTAGGTGAGTACGACCAGCAGGGCGAGGTTCTGGAGAAACGCCTCCGAAAGACTCCATACAGCGCTGGTGTCGAAGAGATTCATGGCCTTACGCCGAGCATTCGCGGTTTTAGTTGTACCATGATCAGCCTACCGGGGCTAATGACGCGTTAACAAGCGAGTATTCGCGGCGAATTGAACGCGGTTCACGCGTGCGGCGCGCGCGCTGGTGCGCACGCTTCCCTTTTGCGGTGATCCGGCGACGCGGGTAGTCTCGGTCATCCCGAACGACGCGAGGCGGAGATGGTTGAACAACGGCTGATCGAGGAATTCCGACGGGACGGCGCGATTCTTCTGAAGGGCGTGGCCGACGAGGGATGGCTGGCCCGCCTGCGCGAGGCGCTGGAGCAGAACATCGCCAGTCCCGGCCCCACCGGAAAGGTCTACACCAAGGAAGGCGAGAGCGGGTTCTACTTCGGCGACTACTGCAACTGGGACCGGTTCGACGGCTATCGCGACTTCGTCCGCGACAGCGGCATCGCCGGCAAGGTCGCCGCCCTGCTGGGTTCGGAGAAGGTGAACCTGTTCCACGAGCATGTACTGGTGAAGGACCCCGGGACCGAGAACCCGACGCCCTGGCATCACGATCAGCCCTACTGGGTGGTGGACGGCGACCAGGTATGCTCGACCTGGGTGGCGCTCGACCCCGTGCCGGCCGATGTCGCGATGGAATTCGTCGCCGGCTCGCACAAGCCGGGCACCCATTACCGGCCGCGATACTTCATCGATCACCGGGACTACGAGGATCATGACGGTCCCTCGGTGCCGGATGTCGATGCCGACCGCGGCAGTTACCGCATCCTGAACTGGGCGCTGGAGCCGGGCGACTGCGTCGTCTTTCATGCGCGCACGCTGCATGCGGCGCCGGGTAATCGCGGCAAGCATCGCCGCCGTGCGGTCGCCTATCGCTGGACCGGCGACGATGCGCGTTTCGCGCGGCGCAAGGGCCAGATGTCGCCGCCGTTTCCCGATGTGCCGCACAAGCCCGGCGACATCATGGACAGTCCGATATTTCCGGTCGTCTGGCCGCCCGAGCGGAGCATGATCCGATGAGCCTGCACCTGCATGATTTCTACCGGTCCTCGGCCGCCTACCGGGTCCGGATCGCGCTGAACCTGAAGGGTCTCGAAGCCGAACGGACCTACGTCAACCTGACAGCCGGCGAACAGCACGCCGAAGGCTTCCAGGAACTCAGTCCCTCCGGGCTGATGCCCGTGCTCCAGGACGGCGATGTGCGGGTCTATCAGTCGCTGGCGATCATCGACTATCTCGATGCGAAGTATCCCGAACCGTCGACCCTGCCGGCCGATCCGGCTGCCCGCGCACGGGTGCTCGGCCTCGCACTGGCTGTCGCCGCCGACACGCATCCGCTGACAAATGTCCGGGTGCTCAACTTCGTCGAGAAGGAGATGGGCGCCGGCAAGGATGGCCGCGCGCAGTGGATCGAACACTGGTGCCGCAAGTGTTTCGCCGGTCTGGAGACGCGCCTTGTCCGCGAGAGCGAAACCGGTGTCTTCATGCATGGCGACAGCCCTACCCTCGCCGACATCTGCCTGATACCGCAGATGTTCTTTGCGCGCCGCTTCGATCTCGATCTGTCGGACTACCCGACGCTTCTGCGCATTGAGGCCGCGTGCAATGAGTTGCCGGCCTTCGCCGCAGCGCATCCGTCGCAGCAGCCGGACGCCGCCTGACGCATCAGTCGGTCAGTTCCGGGTCGGCCCTCAGCGCCTGTGTGAAGAAATCGATGAGCGCCGCGATCGGCTCCATGCGCCGCAGGTCGCTGTGGGCGGCCACCCAGAGCGGATTGGTCAGTTCGACATCGAACTGCGCCGCGCGCACCAACCCACCGAAATTGCGTCCGACAAAGGTCGGCATCATCGCCAGGCCGAGACCGGCCCCCGCTGCCGCCGCAAGCGCCATGAAACTGTCCGCCGTGATATCGGCTTCACCCGGCAGATGCGCCTTCAACCAGGCCGCAGGGGCTGTGTGTGACAGCGATGGACCGAGACCCAGCCAGCGGTGGGCCGCCATGTCGGCAGAGGTGTTCGCGGAGAGATAGTCGGGCGAGCCATACACGCGGAAACGCAGCAGACCGGCGCTTTCGCCCTCCATGCCGTCGGGCAACTGAGGCACCGGCAGCACCGCGATCTCCGCGAGCGGCCGCGTCATGTCGATCCGCATGTTGGTGATCGCGAGTTCCAGACGCACGTCGGGATAGGTTCGGCGCAGCGCAGCCAGATGCGGCGGCAGCAGCAGGGCGGCGATGGTGTCGGTCGTGGTCAGCCGGAAACTGCCTTCGACGGTCCGGCGGACGCCGGCAAAGGAACGCTCGATCCGGTCGGCTGCCCGACCGATGGATTCCAGCGCCGCCAGCACGTCGCGGCCCTCGGGGCGCAGGCGGTAGCCGCCTGGCAACCGCTCGAACAGGCTGATGCCGAAACGCGTCTCCACCGCGCCGATCCTTCGTTGAACGGTCGCGTGATTGACGCCGAGAGACCGGGCAGCCGCCGACAGGGATCCATGCGCGACCACCGCGTGGATGTATTGCAGGTCGCTCCAGCTCATCCTGTGCATGGACGCACAACTTCCCTTGCGTAAATGGGGAATTCTTCCGCGAAAACACACAAGGCATGCTGATGGCCATCGGAGTCAAGATCATGGGAGTACCGACATGAACCGCCTTCTGAAACTGGCCTTGCCGCTCGCGCTGCTGGCAGCCACGGCCTCGACCGCCCTCGCCGACAAGGCCGCAGAGAATGCCATCAAGGCGCGCAAGGCGCAGATGCAGCTCTACGCCTTCAACCTGGGCAGTCTCGGCGCCATGGCCAAGGGCGACGCGCCCTACGAGGCCGAGGCTGCCTCGGCGCTGGCCGCCAACATGAACGCGCTGGCCAATCTCAAGACGATGACCATGTGGCCGCAGGGCAGCGACAGCACCGCGATGCCGGACATGACCCGCGCCAAGGCCGAAGCCTGGACCACCTGGCCGGCGATCGGCGAGAAGCAGAAGGATCTGGAGACGGCGGTGGCCGAACTGATCAAGGTGGCCGGGAACGGTCAGGCCGCGCTGGGCGAGGGCCTGAAGGCGGTCGGCGGCGCCTGCGGCGGCTGTCACAAGGCCTACCGCGACGAGAACAAGTAGCGGTAGGGGCGGGCCGGCGGCCCAAACGCCGAAAGTTGCGCCTTCCGCCGGCGCTCGGGAACCGGCAGGCCCGCTTCAACCACCCACAGGGGGCTCCGCCGACCGCCGGGGCTTGTGTCTCAGGCCCGCTTCCGTTTGGACGGCGGCTTTTTCGCGTCCGCCCGCCAGGCCGCCTCGATGGATGGCCGCGCCCAGCCGCAGAAGGCCTCTCCGTCGTCCAGCGCATCCGACGGCAGTTCGTAGAGACCGGGGATCGTCCGCTCGCCGTCCCGGGTGCCGTAGCTGAACGGCCCCTGCCCCAGCGCCTCGAATTCGCCGCGGTTGTGATCGTCAACCTTCATGTAGACAACATCGTTCACGACGATGGCGAACATCAGGTTCGTATGGAAAAGGCCGACGCCGCCGAACATCCGGCGGTCCTCGACCGCTCCGATCGATTCGAGCAGTTCCAGCAGGTGTTCGACAAAGTTTCGGCTGACCGGCATCGGCACTTCCCCTCGGACCCCGGCGATACCATATCGAAACCGGAGACGGCGAAAAGGGGAGCGGCGTATGAACGGCCACCATCTTGCGCAGTTGAACATCGCCCGCTGGAAGGTGGACCCCGATGGCGCCGCTGCCGCCGATTTCGTCAACAGTCTCGACCGGATCAACGCGCTGGCCGAAGCCAGCCCGGGGTTCGTCTGGCGCCTGAAGGACGACGACACCGGCAACGCCATGAGCGTCGAGCAGCCCTTCGGCGAGGGCCACATCGTCAACCTTTCCGTCTGGACATCCATCAAGGCGCTCCGCGCCTTCGTCTATGCCTCGGGTCATCGCGATGTCATGGCCCGGCGCCGGGAATGGTTCGCCAATGCCGGCGCACCGCACATGGTCCTCTGGTGGGTGCCGGCCGGACACCGGCCCGACGTCATGGAGGCCCGGGATCGCCTGCAGACGCCGGCCGCGCTTGGCGCCGGCCCGGACGCCTTCACCTTCGCCAGGTCCTTCCCCGAGCCCGCCGCCGCAGCGTGAATCGGGATATGCTGGCCGGATGACAGTCCGGTCGCTTCTCCTTGTGTTGGCATGTCTGGCTGCATGGCCTCTGGCGCATGCCGCCGAGCCGCTGCCATTGCTGACCCAGGCCGGTCCGTGGACCTATGCCGCGCGGCCCATCGGCTATGACGGCCGTCTCTGGTTCGCCAATGCCAACCGCTGGCCCGACCACAACTCCGCCGATATCTGGTCGGTTCGGCCGGACGGCGGCGATCTGCGGCGCGAGCGCCGGCTGTTCAGCCAGGATGCCGGTGAGCCCGTCGTGCACGGCGGCCTCCTCTACTGGCCGCTGGAAGATCCGCGGGTCAGCCTCGGCTGGGGCCAGATCGCGGTCACCGACGGAAAGCGCTGGTCGATGCTGGAGACCCGCACCGGTCGGCAGTTCCACCTCCATGGTCTCTTCGCGGACGGCGATGAACTGCTCGCGGCAGGCTCGTCCTGGGTGGCGCAAGTTCTGCGTTCTCCGGACGGCGGGGTCACATGGTCCACCTTCTACGAGGACGAGCGGCGCGAGAGCCGCCTCAGCCGGACCCATCAGCTTGTGCCCTTGCCGTCGGGCCTGTTCGGCGACCGGATGAGTTTCAGCGATGGCGAACGCCGTTTCACCATGCTTCGTCACGAAAACTGGGGCGCGACGCCCTTGCCGGACTGGCCCGACGACGGATGGGTCCGGCGCGCCGTCCCCTGGCGGGGTGGCGGTCTGGCGCTGACGGGATCCGGGCCCGGCCAGCATCTCCGGGTCTTCGGCGCTGACGCGGCTGTCTCGGATCTGCCGGACAGGGTGATCGGCATCGACATTGATGCCGATGGCGACGGCACGGTCTGTCTGCTGGGCAAGCGGCAACCGCGGCTGCACGAGATCTGGCGATTGTCCGGCGACACCTGGGAACTGGCGTTCGAGTTCGTTGCCGACGAGGCCGTCGAACTGCGCCTGATCGGCGGCGCCCCTGTCGTCGCCGGCACGCTGGAAGGAGTAGGTGCGGTCTGGGGCCGGCCCGGCGTCATCCCGACCGCCCGGACGGGCACCCTGCCCCGCCAGATCCGTGAACAACGACCGGACCGGGATGCCGCGCTGGAGGAAATCCGCCGCGCGCTGGACGACCCGGATTCCTATCGCGGCCACGGGCTCATTCTGCGCAACCTGCTGGACCGGTGGATCGTGCGCGGCCTGCCGGGAACCGAGCTGGAGCCGCTTCTGGACGGCCCGTTTCCGGCAGGCGAGGTGCGGCTGATCGGCGGCCGCAACAATGCGGGCTATCCGCGCTTCGGCCGGTGGGTCCTGACCTGGGCCATGCGGCGGAGCGGAACCGGACGGGTACCCGCATCGTGGATCGGGCAGGCTTTCGACGAGGAGCAGAACGCCAGCGAGAAGTACTTCTCCGAGCCTCTGGCGGCGATCCTGACGGCCGGCGCCAACGGGCAGGACGACGGCGAAACCGCCGCAGCCTTGCGGGAGCGGTTGACCCGGACGACCGATCCGGATTGGTTGCGGGCCGATGCCGAGGAAGCCCTGAGACGCCTGCAAGAATGAACGCCCCCATCCTGGACCGCGCCGCCTTCATCCGCGAGAACACACAGCTGCTGCCCTCGCCGCTGGTACCGGAGATCGGCCTGCACCTTGCCACCGAGGCCGTGGCGCTCTGGCAGATGACCGAGGAGGCACTGGCGGAGGCCGGCCTGCCGCCGCCCTACTGGGCCTTCGCCTGGGCGGGCGGCCAGGCCCTTGCCCGCTATGTACTCGACAACCCCGAGACTGTCGCCGGCAAACGCGTGATCGACTTCGCGGCCGGTTCGGGACTGGTCGCCATCGCCGCGGCCCGGGCCGGCGCATCGTCCGTGACCGCCAACGATATCGATCCGTTCAGCCATCACGCCATGCGGATGAATGCCGAAGCCAACAGTATCGCCATGGACATCGTCGAGGACGATATCGTGGGTGATCCGCTGACAGCCTACGACGTCATTCTGGCGGCGGACATCTGCTACGAGCAGCCGCTATCCGGTCAGGTCGAGGCCTGGTTCCGGACACTGGCCGCCAGCGGGCGCCCGGTGCTGATGGGCGATCCGGGGCGCAATTTCCGGCCCAGCGAACGCATGGAGAAGCTGGCCCACTACGCGGTTCCAACGACGCGGGAACTGGAAGACAATGACGTCCGTTCCACCGACGTCTGGCGGATATTGCCATGAGGTCAGAGACATGAGCGTCATCGCCGACGCGCGCGCCGACAACTGGGTCGACCGCCACGCGCCCGATTTCGCCAAGCCCTATCTGAAGCTGGCCCGCTTCGACCGGCCCGTCGGCACCTGGCTGCTGCTCTGGCCCTGCTGGTGGTCGATCGTTCTCGCCCGCCCTGTGCTGGATCTGGAAACGCTCCGGCTCTTCGTGCTGTTCGGCATCGGCGCGCTGGTCATGCGAGGCGCCGGCTGCACCATGAACGACATCGCCGACCGCAACTTCGACGGGGCGGTGGAGCGGACACGGCTTCGCCCGCTCCCGTCAGGACAGGTCAGCGTGCTCCAGGCCGTGATCTGGATGTGTGCGCTCTCGCTGATCGGTCTGGTGATCCTGCTGCAGCTCTCGCCGCTCGCCATCTGGCTGGGCATCGGCTCGCTGGCGCTGGTCGGCATCTATCCCTTCATGAAGCGCATCACCTGGTGGCCGCAGGCGTGGCTGGGCCTGACCTTCAACTGGGGCGCGCTTGTCGGCTATGCGGCGGCGAGCGGCGAACTCGGATGGCCAGCCTTCCTGCTCTACGCCGGCGGCTTCTTCTGGACGCTGGGCTACGACACGATCTACGCCCACCAGGACAAGGAAGACGACGCCCTGATCGGCGTGAAATCGGCCGCGCGGCGGATGGGCAAGCACTCCCGGACCGGTATCGCCATCTTCTACACCCTGACAGCCATCCTCTGGGGCCTCGCGGCGCGGCAGGCCGGTTTCAGCCACTGGTTCCTCCTCCCCTTCGCCGGCGTGCTGCTGCACTTCACCTGGCAGACATGGCGGGTCCTGTTCGACGACCGCGAGGACTGCCTGCAGAAGTTCAAGTCCAACATCTGGCTCGGCGCTGTCATGCTGACGGCGCTTGCCACGGGAGGGTTGCTCGCATGATCGAGGGATTGCCGCTGCTGCCGGTGATGGGCGTGGGTTCCTACGCGGTGCCGGGCTGGTTCATCTCGGCGCAGAAGCAGACCCGCGAGGGCGCCTTCGGGCCGCACGACATCGAGGAAGCGACCAATGACGCCGTCCGGGTCATCGTCCAGGATCAGGTCGAGGCCGGGGTCGATGTGCTCTCCGACGGTGAAGTCCGCCGCCAGCGCTTCGTCTACGAGATGTTCCAGCACATGACCGGCCTGACCCGCGTGCCGCCGAAGCGTCGGCTCGGCATCGCGGGTTACGATCAGGCGCCGGGCTTCATCTCCGGCGAACCGATCGCCGCGCCCCACGGCCTCCGGCTCCGGGAGGAACTCGAGTTCCTCAAATCGGTCGCTGGCGGCCGCCCGGTCAAGATGGCGCTGCCCGGACCGCTCACCTTTGCCATGCGCGTCGAGCCGGAAGGCCGGTCCGCGGATTCGGTGCTCGACGAGATCGTCGCCATCCTCCGCGACGAGGTCACGGCGCTGAACGGCGCTGGCGTCGACATCTTCCAGCTGGACGAACCCTCCCTGCCACGCCCCGTCCACGGCCTGTCGCTGACCGAAGCCGCCGAGCTGTCCAACCGCGTCCTGGACGCTTTCGACGGCTACAAGGCGGTGCATGTCTGCTTCGGCAACAATGCGGGGCGTCCCTTCGCCGACCGGCGCTTCGGCCGGCTGATGGACGCCATGCAGAACCTGCGCGCCGATCAGCTTGTGCTCGAATTCGCCAACCGCGAGATGGCGGAAATCGAACTTCTGGCGGAGCTGCAGCGGTCGTTCGAGATCGCGGCCGGTGTGGTCGACGTCAAGAACTATCAGGTCGAGGAACCCTATGACGTCGCCCGCCGGATCGAGCAGGTCATGGCGCATGTCGCACCGGCCCGGCTGACCGTGACCGCCGATTGCGGCTTTTCTGCCCTGCCCCGCTACATCGCTTTCCAGAAACTGCAGGCGATGGTCCGCGGCGCCCATCTGGTCCGGGACAGCCTGAACAGTTAACAGTAATGGTTAACGCAATTGGTTAACGACGGCGCGTCGCGTTAACAACTTTTTTATATTAATTCTTTATTTACCTTGATCGCCCGCCTATAGTTATGGGCAATGCGAATAGAAGGCCCGTCATATCTGCCCGTACGCAGCGCCGGCCCGGTCATCGATCTGGCGCCCGTACACGAGAGCACGCCCCAGCGGGACCACCGGGAGCGGCAGGTCGCCGCCACACGGCGTCACGGCGCCATTGCCGACGGGTTCGCAGATGCCCTGATGAATGTCAGCGTGCAGAGCCAGCCGATCAGCCAGATCGCCATGCTCTACGAAGTGCAGCGCCTGGCGCAGTCTGCTGCCGGTTCGGCCAGCCTGGCCGCCCGTTCGACGGATGCGGTGGTCGCCTACCGCGACTCCATCGCCCGCTACCAGAACGGGCGCTCATCGCACGCTCTCGCATCGATGCGCGCCTGACGCAGACGGCTACGCGCCTCGCGCGTATCTTTCAAACCATTGAAAATGAACAGGTTCCGGGGGAAATCCCGAAATCCCCAGCGGCGTCGGCGTTGTCGGCCGGATGTGGCGGCTTGACGCAGATAACGGCTGAGTGCACACTTCTACTCAAGAGTAATAAACACGACTAGGGAGTTGGCCATGCAGGTGGGCATGGGCGTGATTTTCCAGAATCCTGGAAAAGAGCGGACTGATCGCGAGGTCTATGAAGCCGACATGGCGCTGGCCAAGATGGCCGAGCCGATGGGTTTCGATTCCGTCTGGTCCGTCGAACACCACTTCACCGACTACACCATGTGCCCGGATCCGACGATGTTCCTGAGCTACATGGCCGGTCATTCGAAGACCATCCAGATCGGCTCGATGGTCGTGGTGCTGCCCTGGCATGACCCGGTCCGCGCTGCCGAACAGATTTCCATGCTGGACAACATGTCGGACGGCCGCTTCATCCTCGGCATCGGCCGCGGCGCAGGCAAGGTCGAGTTCGACGGCTTCCGTCTCGACATGGGCGAGAGCCGCGAGCGCTTCGTCGAGGCTGCCGAGATGGTTCTCGAGGGCCTTGAAAGCGGCCAATTGGAATATGACGGCAAGCACTACAAGCAGCCGAAGGTCGAGCTCCGGCCGAACCCGTTCAAGAGCTTCAAGGGCCGCACCTACGCCGCGGCCGTCAGCCCGGAATCGGCGCGCATCATGGCGCGGCTCGGCGTCGGCATCCTGATCATCCCCCAGAAGCCCTGGGCGCATGTGAAGCAGGAACTGGACGAGTACCGCACCATCTATCGCGAGGTGAACAACGCCGAGGCCCCCGCCCCCATCGCGGGCGGCTGGGTGTTCTGCGACGAGAACCCGGACCGCGCCTACGAGATGGCGCTGCAGTATATCGGCGGCTACTGGAAGACGGTCATGGACCACTACCAGTTCGACGGCGACCACATGCAGAACATGAAGGGCTACGAGTATTACGCCAAGTTCCGCGAGAACCTGCTGAAGGCGGGGCCGGACGGCGCCACCGAGTTCTTCATGAACCTGCAGGTCTGGGGCACGCCGGACATGTGCCTCGAGAAGATCCAGAAGATCGTCGACACGATCGGCGCGGACGGCTTCAACGGCGTCTTTTCCTACGCCGGCATGAGCCATGAGGAATCGGTGCGCAATGCGACCCTGTTCGCGAACAAGGTCATGCCCGAACTCAAGAAAATGGGGCCGGCCGCCGAAAGGCTGAGGAACGCCGCCTGATCTGATCCCTGATTTCAAGTTTCCGCTGGGCCGACTGGGGAGGAGGCCTTGTTCGGGGAGGAGCGCGGCCGGAGAGCAATCTCCGGCCGTGCCACTTTCCGGCCCGGGAAACTTTCGCCAGAATGCGGCCGGGGAGGACAATCGATGAGACTGAGACAGATCGCCTTTGCCGCGCGCGACCTCGCGCCGGCCGAAGATGCGCTACTTGATGTGCTGGGACTGAAGACCGGATTTCGCGACCCTGGCGTGGGCGAGTTCGGCCTGCACAACGCCGTCATTCCGGTGGGCGGCAATTTCCTCGAAATCGTTGCGCCGAAGCCGGGTGCGGAGAATACGGCCACCGGCCGCTACATCGACCGCCGCGGCGGCGATACCGGCTACATGGCCATCTTCCACACTGCGGATGCACGCGAGGCCCGCGCCAATGCCGAGAAGCTGGGCATCCGCGCCGTGTGGCATCACGATCATGACGACGCCACGGCCACCCATTTCCATCCCGTCGACATGGGCGGCGTCATCGCTTCGGTCGACAGCTTTCCCGCGGCGCCAGATCCGGATGCGGAATACGCCTTCTGGAAGTGGGCCGGCCCGGACTGGGAGAGCCATTCGGACACGTCCGTCACGCGCCGGATGACAGGGCTTGAACTGAGCCATCCGGACCCGGCGAAACAGGCCGCCGGATGGTCGTCGCTGCTCAGACTGCCGGTAAGAGCCACAGATTTCGACGGCTTCGACATGGCCACCAGCGACGGCGGCGAGATCCGCTTCCGCAAGACCGAGGGCCAGGAACAGCCATGCATCCGGGAACTGGATTTCGAGATGACCGACCGCGCCGAAGCCCTGCGCCGGGCGAAGGCCCGCGGGATGAAGTGCGATGATGGCGGCTTCACGCTGATGCAGGTCCGCTTCAATCTGAAAGACGTCTGAGGAGACACACATGACCGATCACCTGCTGGTCGAGAAGCGCGGCGCCGTCGCGATCATGACCATGAACCGTCCCGACCGGCTGAACGCGCTGTCGGGCGAGATGCTCGACGCACTGGTCGAGAACGCCCAGGCCTTCTGGCACGACAGTTCCGTCCGTTGCGTGGTGATCACCGGTGCCGACCGCGGCTTCTGTGCCGGCGGCGACGTGAAGTCGATGGCCGAGGGCCGCGAGTTCGCCGACAACTCGGTACAGGCGAAATCAACCGCCCTGCGCGGCAAGATGGAAATTTCGCGGCTGCTGCACGAGATGCCGAAGCCGACCATCGCCATGGTCCGCGGTCCCATCGCCGGCGCCGGCATGTCGATCGGGCTCAGCTGCGATATCCGCGTCGCCTCCGACACGCTGACCTTCACCACCGCCTTCGCCAATGTCGGCTACGCCGGCGATTTTGGCGGCAGCTACTTCCTCTCCCATCTGGTCGGCACTGCCAAGGCGCGCGAGCTCTACTACACGGCCGCCAAGGTGAAATCGGAAGAGGCGCTTGCGCTCGGCATCGTCAACCGCGTTGTCCCGGACGCCGACCTGGAGCGCGAAACCATGGCGCTGGCCGAACAGCTGGCGAGCGGTCCGACGGTTGCGCTGGGCTACATGAAGCGGAACTTCAACGCCGCCGAGAACGAATCGCTGGCGCGCTGCCTTGACATGGAGGCGATGCACCACACCCTCGCCGGTGAGACGGAAGACCACAAGAACGCGACCAAAGCGTTCGTCGCAAAGGAAAAGCCCGTCTTCAACGGCCGCTGAACTGGTGAGCGGGCGGCCAGCGGCAGTGCTGGCCCTCGCCCCCGAAAGGCTAGAATTGCAGGTTCTGAACGTTGACGTCGCTGGCGGCGACGGCATCGCCGCGGACTTCCGCGATGACGGTGTAGCCCGCAACGTTCACATCGGCATCATGGATAAGGTGCGTGCCGTCGAAGATGAAGGTCTCGCCGTCGCCGACGCCTGAATTCGTGCCGTCATAGGCTTCGCCGATCGTGGCGAAACCAACCTCGACGCCGAAGTCGCCCTCGGCGAACTCGAACGTATCCACGCCGGACTGGAAGTCCTCGACCAGATCGACCCCGACACCGGCCGCGGCAACCGTCTGATTGGCGGCGATGGCCGTGCCCTCGTTCGCATTGCCCATGAAGAACTGGTCAGCGCCCGCGCCGCCGCTCATGACATCGACGCCGATACCGCCGGTAAGGGTGTCGAAGCCGTCACCGCCGAACATCTGGTCGTCATTGTTGCCGCCGACAACGAGATCGTTGCCGTTGCCGCCGACGAGGAAGTCGTCACCGTCATTGCCGAACAGCGTATCGTCACCGTCGGCGCCGCCCAGAGCGTCGGCCGTCGCCCCGCCATTCAGGGTCTCGTTGCCGACTGTCCCGAACTGAACCGCCACGGTTTCATCGCCGAAGGAAATCTCCTCGACGTCATTGGCGATGGTGTCGGTGCCTTCTGCGCCGACCGTGTCGGCCAACACGACATTGCTGCCGTCATCGGCGAAAGTCGCCTGGAAGTTGCTTGACGGACCCTGGTAGGCCGCCTCGTCGGTGCCAGCGCCACCCTGGATCAGGTCATCGCCACCACCGCCGACCAGGACGTCGCCACCTGCGTCGCCCGACAGCGTGTCGTTGCCGCCGGCGCCCGCCAGTACATCCTCGGCTGCGGTGCCCGTCAGGTTGTCCGCGCCCGCGGTTCCGTACTGCGCCAGCAAGGTGCCATCGGCAAACTCGATCTCCTCGATGCTGCTGCTCAGCGTGTCGGTGCCTTCGATGTTCAGGTCGTCGGTCAGCACCACGCCGCTGCCGTCGTCGGCGAAGACTGCGCTGAAGTTCTCGCTGTTGCCTGTGTAGACAGCCCGGTCGGTTCCGGCGCCGCCTTCCATGAGGTCATTCCCGGCGCCGCCGGTCAGGGTGTCGTTGCCATCCTCGCCCTGCAGCGTGTCGTTGCCGCCATTGCCCTCGATGAGGTCATTGCCGCCCCGGCCTTCGAAGCGTTCGTCAACGCCGGCACCGCGCAGCGTGTCGTCGCCCAGCAGGCTGCCGCGGAAGCGTTCCATGTTGAGGAAGAAGTCCTGGGTCAGAACCTCCCCTGTGTAGGTGACGTTGGCAATGCCCTCGCTGGCGTCGAGATTGACGACGTCGACATTCGAGCGGTCGTAGCGGAGCAGGTCGAACCCGCCGAGGCCATTGACCGTGTCGTTGCCGAGCCGGGTGATGAAGCGGTCGTCGCCGACCGAACCGAGCAGGCTGTCGGCAAAGTCGGAGCCGCGCACCTCGTCGATGTTGGAGAAGGTGTCGGTCCCGCCGTCGCCGTCGAGCCCAACGCCGGTCGAACCCGCGCCGACATCGATGGTGATGCCGGACGTCGCCTCGACATAGTCGAGCCGGTCGAAGCCGCCGCCGCCGGTGAAGCTGTCATTGCCGCCCCGGCCGCGGAACTGGATGAACTCGTTCTGGTCGATCAGATCGGCCGTCAGCGTGTCGTCGAAGCCTGAGCCGGTGATCTGCAGCCCGCCCAGCCCGCTGCCGTCGATCAGATCGACATTCTGCAGCGTGTCCGTGCCGGTGGCCTTGGCGATGGTACCCGACGTGTTGCCGATATTGGCGTTGATGCCGGCCGTCTGATCGCCATAGGCCAGCACGAAGAAGCCCTGGCCGGGATCGGAGAAATTGACCGTGTCGCTGCCGGTTCGGGTCTCGATGAAATCGAAGGTGGTGTTCTGGCCGGGATCGATCGTGTCGTCGCCGTCGCCGCCGATCAGCGTGTCCTGTCCGGCGCCGCCATTGATGATGTCGTTGCCGCCACGGCCGTCGATCTGTTCGTCCGCCGCCGAACCGCTCAGCGTGTCGTTGCCGGTCCGGCTGCCACGGAAGCTTTCGATGTTAGAGAAGGTATCGGTGAATACCGAACCGTTCTGGTTGACCGTCGCCGTGCCCGCGGTTGCATCCAGATTGACTGTCTCGACCGTCGCACGGTCGTAGCGCAGCAGGTCGAAGCCTCCTGCGCCGTCGACGGTGTCGTTGCCCTCGCGGGTGATGAAACGGTCATTGCCGGCCGAACCGAGCAGGCTGTCGGCATTGTCGGAGCCGCGCACCTCGTCGATGTTGGAGAAGCTGTCGATGCCGCCGTCGCCGTCATTGGAGGTCGTGCCAGCGCCGATATCGACGCTCACGCCTGCGGCCGCGCCGACATAGTCGAGACGGTCGAAACCATTGCCGCCGGTAAAGGTATCGTTGCCGGCCCCGCCGCGGAACTGGATGAACTCGTCGCCGTTGGCCAGGTCGGCGGTCAGCGCATCGTTGAAGTCGGTGCCGGTGATTTGCAGCCCGCCATTGATCCCGTCGATATCAAGGATACCGGTCAGGGAATCCGTGCCGTTGCCCTTGGTGACGGTGCCCGTGGTGTTGCCGATATTGCCGTTGATCGCCGCCGTCTGATCCGAATAGTCCAGCACGAAGAACCCGGCGCCCGGGCTCAGGAATTCGACCACGTCATTGCCGTTGCCGGTGCCGATGACGTCGCCGTCGCTGTCATTGGTGCCCGGCCGGAGCGTGTCGTCGCCATCACCCCCGAAGATGCTGTCGAAACCATCGCCGCCGTCGATGATGTCGTTGCCAGTACCGCCGGCCAGAAGATCCCGCCCCGCCAGGCCCGAGATCGTGTCATTGCCGCCCAGGCCGAACAGCGAATTGTCGTTGGCGTCGCCAGTCAGGTTGTCCGCGCCGTCGGTACCCGGGGTCACGACGATGGTGACGTCCGAGAACTGGACTTCCTCGATGCCGATCAGCGTATCCGTGCCTTCGGCGCCGGTGTTGTCGGTGAGGACGACATTGCCGCCCTGGTCGGAGATGGTGAAATTGGTCGATGCGCCGGCATAGACGGCCCGGTCGGTGCCCGCGCCGCCATCGATCTCGTCATTGCCGGCGCCGCCGGTCAGCGTGTCGTTGCCGTCACCGCCAATCAGCTCGTCATTGCCGACACCGCCATCGACGCTGTCCGTTCCGCTGCCCCCGTCGATGAAATCGTCGCCGGTACTGCCCGCGATGGTGTCGTTGCCGTCGCCGCCGCCGATCGCATCGGCCGTCTCGCCGCCGGTGAGGTTGTCGGCGCCGGCCGTGCCGAAGACCAGGGCGAAGGTCTCGTCGGAGAACGCGACGACCTCGACCGTGTTGTCGATGGCGTCAGCGCCGTTGCCGAGCAGCGTGTCACCTTCGATGCCGACCGTATCGGTCAGCAGAAGCTGGCTGCCGTCGCCGGCGAAGACCGCATCGAAATTCTCGCTGGAATCGGCGTAGGTCACCGTGTCGGTGCCCGTCCCGCCGGACAGGGAATCGTCGCCGACATCGCCGGAGAGGGAATCGTTGCCGTCGCCGCCCTGAAGCGTGTCGTCGCCGTCACCGCCGGCCAGTACGTCATTGTCCGCGCCGCCGAAGATGATGTCGTTGCCGCCCGCGCCATTCAGCTGGTCATTGCCGGCCAGACCGAACAGGGCGTTCTGGTTCGCGTCACCGGTCAGCGTGTCCACGCCCGCAGTGCCCACCTGAACGGTGACCGTGATATCGGCGAACTGGATCTCCTCGACATCGGAACCGATGGTGTCCTCGCCCTCGGCGCCGACGGTATCCCGCAAGATTGCCTGCGCGCCGATGTCGACCACTTCGAAATTGTCCGACACACCGGCATAGATGGCGCGGTCGGTGCCTGCGCCGCCCTGGATCAGGTCGTTGCCGTCGCCGCCCGTCAGGCTGTCGTCGCCATCATCGCCCGACAGGACGTCATTGCCGGTGTTGCCGAGCAGCACGTCGGTGCCGGCCCCGCCAAACAGGGTGTCGGACGACGCGCCGCCATCCAGCTGGTCGTTGTCGGCGCCGCCGAACAGCGCATCCAGACTGCCAAGGCCGGTGATGGTGTCATTGCCGCCGAGTCCGAGAAGACGGTCGAGCCCGCCGGTGCCGGTGATGACATCGGCGCCGGCCGTCCCGAGCTGAAGCGCCAGCGTGAAATCGCTGAACTCGAGGTTTTCGACGTCGCTGTTCACGGTGTCGGTGCCATCGCCGCCGACGGTGTCGGTCAGGATCAGGCTGGTGCCGTCATCGGTGATCGTGAAATCGGTCGACGCGCTGGTGAAGACCGCTGTATCGGTCCCCGCTCCGCCGGAAATGCTGTCATTGTTGTTACCGCCGATCAGACGGTCATCCCCGTCCCCACCCTGCAGGGTGTCCAGCCCGAATCCGCCGTCCAGCGTGTCATTGCCGCCGGCGCCCTGCAGCACGTTGTTTCCGATATTGCCGGTGATCGAGTTCGCGTCCGCATTGCCGACACCGTCGATGTTGTCGCTGCCCACCAGCTCGAGATTCTCGACATTGTCCGGCAACGCGAAGCCGATGCCGCTCTGCACGGTGTCGTCGCCGCCATTCGCCGCCTCGACGATGGTGTCGTCGCCGCCGGTGATCGCGCTGACGGATTCCTCGAAATTCTGGTCGAGGCTGCTGAAGAAGGTCAGCGTTGCGGACTGACCCGCCGTCAGCGAGCCGACATCGAAATTGATGACGATGGCCTCGTCGGCCTGAACCTGGGTGCCTTCGGCCTGCGGTGAGTCGTGGAGAACCGCCTCGAACACGTCGCGGTTGAAGAAGGAATTGGTGGCGACGCGGGCACGTGCGTCATCGGCCAGGAAGAAGAACGGCACACCCAGGTTGACTCCGGTTGCGCTGACGATCGCAAGATTGTCGCCGCCGCCGTCACCGGGCTGGTTGATCACCTCATTCAGCGTCACGGCGCCGGCACCGCCCGGAATGCCATTCGATTCCTGATCCGGGTCGAAGCTGCGCATGTAGCGGACCGAATCCAGGGTCACGTCGCCGACATTGGTCAGCGTGATCGTGGTCTGAAAGAACTTGCCGTCCTCGTCGAAGGTCACGACCTGATCGACCTCGAGACGGTTGCCGTCGCCATTGGTGACGCCTTCCCAGAGCGCCTGCAGCGTGCTGCCCGACGACTGGTTCACGACGTTCTGCTGGGTCAGTTCGACTTCGCCTGACCGTTCGGCATTGGTGAAGTTGAACTGGGATGCAGCACGGATGTAGCCGACCGTGAAGCCTTCCTCAGGCGAACCCGGCAGGAAGAAGTCCGTTGTATTCGGCGCGTCGCCGATGCCGAAGCCGTCCTGGTCGACGGACATGCCAAGCTGTGTCTCGCCGAAGCCAGGATTGAACCCGGCTGGCGCGGCATTGGCGGTGCCGAAGGAACCGGCACCCGAAACGCCGATCGAAAGGAAAGTGCCTTCCAGGAAGATGTCATCGTCCAGCTGGGCGCTCTGCACAGCCGTGCCGCCGAATTCGGGCACGTCGAGAAGGGAGGTTTCCTCACTGATCAGACGATCACCGATGACTTCGATCAGGTAGAGATCGTTGCCGGCGCCGCCTTCCATGGAATCGCCGCCGTCGCCGCCATCCAGCGTGTCGTTGCCGGCCCCGGCGAGAAGCGTGTCGTTGCCGTCGCCACCGATCAGCGTGTCGTTCCCGCCACCGCCGCTCAGGCTGTTGGCGTTGGCGTCGCCGGTGATGGTGTCGTCGAAGGCCGACCCGAGAATATTCTCGACACCGGTGATGGCGTCGACATCGCCGGTGCCGTCGGTCGCCGACCCCTCGGCGAGATTGATATTCGACCCGGCGATCGTGCCTGAGAAGTCGGCCGTGTCGGTGCCGACACCGCCATCCAGCGTATCCGCGCCGGCGCCGCCCGTGAGCGTGTCGTTGCCGGTCTCGCCATTGAGGACGTCGTCGCCATCCTCGCCGTCCAGCGCATCGTCGCCGTCATTGCCGTTCAGCGTGTCATTGCCGGCGCCGCCGCGGATGTTGTCATTGCCGGTGCCGCCCTGGACGGCATCGTTGCCGCCCTGTGATTCGACATTGTCGTCACCGCCCAGCGCATCGATCGTGTCGTCGCCTTCGGTGCCGGCCAGCGTGTCGTTGCCATCGGTCGCGACGTTGTTGTTTTCCTCGACGACGACTTCCTCGTCATCGGGCGGCGGCGGAGGCGGCGGCGGGGGCGGCGCACCGGCATCTTCACCGCCACCGCCAGGGTTGCCGGCCTGATCCACCAGATCGTTCAGCGCGTCGCCGAAACTGTCGCCTGCAGGCTTGGTCGCGGGCGGGCGGCTCGCGGGCGGCGGCGTGGCCTCAGCAGCGGCCTGTTCGCCCTCGCCGTCGCCGCTCTCGCCTTCACCGTCGGCGTCCGCGGAGCCGTCTTCCTCGCCCTCGCCTTCGCCTTCTCCCTCACCGTCCTCGCCTTCGCCCTCGGCCTCGTCCTCGGCGCCTTCCTCTCCCTCGGAGTCGGCATCCCCGCCGCCGTCACCGTCATTGGAATCGGAATTGCCGTCGCGGCGCTGGGAATCGACGTCCTGCTGGCCCTCGCCGCGGCGCACGTCCGGCGTCGGCGGCAGGAAGTCCAGCGCATTGGAAAACTTCTGGTTGATCTCGTCGGGGCTGTAGATCCGGGGAGTGCCGGGCGCCTGAAACTGGCTGTTGGTCTGGGTGCCCTCGTTCGCCTGGTCCAGCAGCACGCCACCGGCGGAGTTGGAGGCCCAGATCGAACCGACATTGCCCTGATCGTCGGGCAGATTGACGACCTCGGTAGTCTCGCCTTCCTGACCGCCCTGCCCCGTTACGTAGGTGCCGCGGACGCCGATGGTCAGCACCGGTGTCCGGACGGTCAGCGCATCGTCGCCGGTCTGCGCCACGGCGCCGGAAACGAAGGAAAACGAGCCTTGCAGAACGCTGACGACTGCGTTGCCGGTGTTGGCGGACGGGTCGTAGACGAAATCGTCCAGCACCAGCCGCGCGCCGGAACCGACGGCGAATGTGGTGTCGTCATTGAAGCGGAGACCGACCGCGCCGGCGCCGGCGGTCTCGATGACATCGTCCTGATAGACCGGGTCGCCCGGATTGAGCTGTGCCGTGCTGCCGTCCACGCGGTTGACGGTGACGCTGCCATCGGCCGAACTCGACGATACCGATCGGCTGCCCGAGCGAACCGCTCGCCTGCGCCAGCCCGTCGGCTGCCGGACCCGCCAGCAGCGCAACCGTCTCCGAGAGCACCTGGGCGCCGCCCATGGTGTAGAGATCCGGCGGATTCTCCTGACCAAAATAATCGACGATGAGGACGCGCTTGCCGTCCGTGCCGACCAGGATCAGGTCCGGCCCGGAGCGAACATAGTCGGCGGTCAGCAACATCGCGCCGATATCGACCACCAGCGCAGGATTGCCGGTCGCTTCGACGACCTTGGCGAAACTCTGATCCGCGCCGGCATTGCCAACGCTGGAGATGAAATCGTTCCGACTCATCGGTGCTACCCCGCTACTCACGCCCCGAATAGTGGATATACGGCTCTACGATGTCCGGGTGCGCCTTCGAGGTCTCTCACGCCCACCCTCACCAGACGCCGGGACCCAGTTCCCTGCACGCCCGCCTGCTATCACGCTACGGCATTAACTGTACCTGAATACAGCCGAATTTCCTGCAACAGTGATCACAAAAAGATGCAAACCCGCATCGTCAGAGGTACAATAGTCACACTGCCCCGGCCGCAAAGTTTCCCTTTGCGCGCATCAGCAGACGAACCAGCTCGTCCTGCTCATTCCGGTCGAGTCCGCCAACCATCTGCCGGTGGACGTCCCGCGCCCGATCCTGCATTTCGGTGATCAGGGGCCGGCCGCGGTCCGTCAGGAACACGCGCTTCGCCCGGCGGTCGTCCGGATCGGGGCGGCGTTCGACCCAGCCACGCGCCTCCAGCCGGTCCAGCAGCCCGCCAAGCGCCACCTTCCCGATGTCCAGTTCGTCCGCCAGCTGGGTCTGGTTGCAACCATCGTAGCGGATCAGATGTACCATCACCCACCACTGCGAACGGGTCAGGTCCATGTCGCGCATGCGGCGCCCGAACTCCCGTTTCAGCAGCCGGGAAAGATCGGAGATCAGGAACTCGAGATTGCGGTCCAGGGGGTCTGTCGTCATGCCGCCAATCTAATATCGAATCCGTACAATATCCATACTGTACTATCTGCAATTGACTTGCGCTGCTGGATCAGGGGACTACGTCATCCCAACGCCATTCTGGCACAGTGGACGGGAGGTGCCCGATGACCGCGGCCGCGCGCTTACGCGAACGGTATCTGAACCAGAACATGATCGTTGAGATCGCACCCGCCGCCGTCTTTCTCATTGCGAACTTCGTGTGGGACATATTGACGGCCACGGCAGCGGTGATCGCCGCAACCGTTGTGGTGGTGGTGTACGCATCGGTCAGGACCGGGCGCATGCCGGCGCTGGCCATCACGACCCTGCTTCTGGCGCTCACTCTCGGCGGCGCCAGCCTGATAATGCAGGATGAGACCTTCATCCAGATCAAGCCGACTCTGGGCCGGGCGCTCTTCGGCGCCGCGGTATTGGTCGGGCTGTTCTTCCAGCCCACTTTTCTGGAAAGAGCGCTGGGAGCACAGCTTCATCTCTCGCCAAAGGGCTGGCGTATCCTGACGTACCGCTGGGCAGGTTTCGCATTCATGACAGCAGTCGCCAACGAGGTTTTCCGGGGCGTACTGACCACTGACAACTGGGTCCTCGTCACGACCGTGTCAGGCCCCTTGTCGATCCTCGGCTACATCTTGATCACTCGGCTGACTGCGCCGCGTTACTGGACCGGACCGGTTTCTTGAAGCACAGCATCACGACGCCATGCGAAGCAGCGTCAGCACGTCCTCGACCCCGTTCACCTTGCGCGGATTGGTATGCAGCCAGCGGTCGTGCAGGCTGTTCCTCGCGATCAGGTCGAACTGGTCCTGGCCGACGCCGGCCTTGCCGAGTGTTCCGGGCAGCCCCAGACCGGCAACGAACTCGCGGACCGCGTCGCCGGCGGCCATGCCGGGCCGCCCGAAAGCCTCCGCCACGATCTTCTGGCGTTCGGCATGCTCCGGCATCTCGGCATTCCAGCGCAGCACCGCCGGCATCATGATACAGCTGGTGTATCCGTGCGGCACGTCGCAGGTGCCGCCCAGAATATGACCGATGGCGTGGCTGGCGCCCATCGGCACGCCGGCGATCACCGCCGTCATGGCCATCCAGGCGCCCAGTAGGCAATCGAGCCGCGCGTCCATGTCCGCCGGATCGGCCTTCACCCGCGGCAGCCCCGAAGAGAGCAGCCGGATCGCATGCAGCGCATCGGCGTCGCAATAGGGATTGGCCTGGGGGCTGCAGATCGCCTCGACACAATGATCCACCGCCCGGATGCCGGTCGAGAGAAAGACCCATTCCGGCGTGTGGCGGGTCGGCGCCGCATCCAGAATGACCGACACCGGCACCAGCGAGGGATGCCGGTAGCCCTGCTTCACCTTCTTCACCGGATCAGTACAGCCGCCAAGCGGGTTGAACTCGCCGCCCGACAGGGTGGTGGGCACGCTGATCTGGCGCACGCCGACCAGCCGGAGATCGGGAATGACCGTGCGCCCGTCCTCGCTGGTCTGGATGCAGTAATCGTCCAGCTGGGACATGTCGGTCACGCCGTATTCCAGACAGATCTGGATGACCTTGGTGCCGTCGGTCACCGAGCCGCCACCGAAGGTGACCAGCAGATCGGCGCCGGCCTCGCGGGCCGCATTGGCCGCTTCGACCACCGCATCGCGCGGCGAATGGGGCGGGATGCCGGCATGACGCCCGGCATAGGCGCTGCCAAGGGCATCGGCCATGCGGTCCACTTCGTCGGTGGTGTCGTTCATGGTCCGGCCGGCGATGATGAAAACGCGCGACTTGTTCAGCCGCGCCGCCTCCTTCGCCACCGCCTCGGCCGCGGGCCGTCCGAAAACGACCTGTTCCATCTCGGTAAACCGGATCGCACCCTGCATCCGCCGCTCCTCCCCTGACGTGTTGTCAGGGGAGTGTGCGACAGGCCCGGCACTCCGGCCAAGCGAGAAGGATCAGAAGTTCATCGAGATGTCCCGGTGGCTCGCCGAGCACTGCGCCACGAAGAGCGCCTGATCGCGTGACAGACGCTGCTGCTGGCGGGCGCCGAGCGTTTCCCGGATGCCATCCAGATAGGCGGCGACACCGTTCCGGAACGAGCCTTCGGCGTTCGCACGCCAGACCAGCTGCGCCTCATAGGCGGCCACCGCCTTTTCGAAGTGCTCCATCGCCTTCTCGCGGTCCGGCTCGTCGCCCTTCATCTCCCGGCGGGCGCGGGATAGCTCGTTCTTGACGTCGTCGCTGCCCTCGATGTCGCGCAGGGTCCGCTCGAAGTTCTGGATGGTCTCCATCGCCTCTTCCGATCCGGCGGTCTCGATCACCTGGCGCAGTGCGCGAAGTTCGCCCTCGACCTCACGGAAGGCCGGCGTGGCGTCCAGCACCTGCAGCACCTTGGCAGCGTCTTCATACGAGCTGTCGGCGGCGCGCTGGTAGGAGCGCCGCGCATCCTGCTCGGCCTTGGTCAGCTTGGCGAAGGTCGCGTAGTCGTCCTTCCAGGTGCCGGGGATTTCCGACTTCAGGCGCTCCACTTCGGCCAGCAGGCCTTCGCGGGTCTGCTCCAGGCTCGCCTTCTCGGCCGCGAATTCCGGCGAGTTCATCCGGCTGATACGGACGCGAAGCTCATCGGCTTCCTCGTTCAGCTTCCGCATCTCCTTCTCGATATTGCGGACGTTGCGCAGCTTCGGCCGGTAGGAGTCGGTCGCGGCATCGACGGCCGCTTCCGCCTTGAAGGATTCGTCCAGCGCCGCAATCGCCGCTTCGGCGTTCTTGACCGCTCCCGTGAAGTCGCGGGCGATGTCCTTCGGCAGCCCCGAAACGTCGAGGCCCTTTGCTGCGGCAATGGCGTTCCGGACACTGTCGTCCTCGGCCAGCGTGTCGGCCACATACTGCTCAAGGCAATACTGCAGCTTCGGATTCCGTGGCGGCGGCGCCGTGTCGGACAGGTAGCTGACCCGGTTCGGCAGATAGTTCACCAGCTGCGGGAATGTGCCGACGATGGCGAGCGCCAGCAGCTGCAGCGAGATGAAGGCAATCACGCCGCGGTACATCTGCACCGTTCGCACGACCGCCGGAGCCACGCCGCGCAGATAGAACAGGGCGAAGCCGAACGGCGGTGTCAGGAACGACGTCTGGATGTTCAGGCCGATCATGACGCCGAGCCACACCGCGGTGATGTTGGCCGACGGATCCGCCAGCAGGATCGGGGCGACGATCGGCACCACGACCACGGCGATCTCGATGAAATCGAGGAAGAAGCCGAGGATGAAGATCACCGCCATGACGATGATGAACTGGGTCCAGAAGCCGCCCGGCAGCGAGTTCAGGAACTCGCGCACGAGGTCCTCGCCGCCGAAGGCGCGGAACGCCGCCGTCAGCATGGCCGCGCCGAGCAGGATGATGAAGACCAGCGACGTGGTCTTCGCCGTTTCCAGCATCACGCCCTGCAGCGTGTCCTCGATCCGGAAGACCCGTATGCCGCTCCAGATCAGCGCGACGACGAGAACGATCGCGCCGATGACGCCGATCAGGATGCCGGTGCTGTCCTCGGGCGTATCGACGGCCTTGATGTTCATCTCGTAATTGCCGATAACGTAGCCGAGCAGCGCCAGCGCCACCAGAGCCATGATCGCGGGGACATAGGTCATGCCGCCGCCGCCCTCGGTCAGGCGGTAACCGGCCATGATCAGGGCGCCCGCCGCGCCGATGGCGCCGGCCTGGTTGACGGTCGCGATGCCGCTGATGATCGAACCCAGCACCAGGAAGATCAGGGCGAGCGGCGGCACGAGGGTCAGGAACACCTTGCCCCAGAAGGCGGCGTCGAAATTGCCCTGGAACCGCACTGCCGGGGCCGCGCTCGGCCGCAGGATCGCGAAGATCAGGATGTAGAGCATGTAGAGCCCGACCAGCACCAGGCCGGGAACGAAAGCGCCCAGGAACATCTCGCCCGCACTGGTCGAGGACACATCGAAGATCGACGGCATCGACAGTTCGCCGGTGGCTTCCTTGTGCAGCGCCTTGCGGGCCGTGCTGGCCTGATCGGTCGCCGACGCCAGCTGGTCGGCCAGGATGATCAGGACAATTGAGGGCGGGATGATCTGTCCCAGCGTGCCGGATGCGGCGATCGTGCCGGTGGCCAGCGAGGGCGAGTACTTGTTGCGCAGCATGGCCGGCAGCGAGATCAGGCCCATCGCGACAACGGTCGCGCCGACGATGCCGGTGGTCGCAGCCAGCAGCGCGCCCACGAACACGACGGAGATTCCGAGGCCGCCCGGCACCGGGCCGAACAGCTGGGCCATGGTCACCAGCAGGTCCTCGGCGATCTTCGAACGCTGCAGCATGATGCCCATGAAGATGAACAGCGGAATCGCTATCAGCGTGTCTCGTTCGACTTCCCAGTAGACCGCGCGGAGGTTGGTCACGCCCGCCGACAGCCATTGCGACGGCCCGCCAGTGTGGAAGTACGCATCGACATTGCCTTCGGCCACGTAGCCGGCGCCGGCGGCGAGGCCGATGCTGATGATGGCCGCGCCCGGCAGCGCGAAGGCGACGGGGAAGCCCGATCCCAGCGCCACCGCCATGATCAGGACCAGAATTGCGAGGAAGAGGAGCTCCATGATCAGAACCTCACTGGGTCACGGGCTCGTGGTCGCGGTGCCCGGGTTCATCCCGGTAGTCGGCGACAGCCTCGAAGAAATAACTCACGAACTGGATCAGCATGGTGATGGCGAAGATCCCGATGAAGGCGGCCATCTGGTACTTGATGAACATGCCCACAGCGCCCGTCTGGCTGATCTCGAAATTGCCGACGGGGCTGTTGATGATCGACCGCGGCCCGTCGAATCCGATCTCGATGATGATCCAGCTTGTGGTCATGCCGAGCGCCAGGGCGCCGACGGCGTTCACCCAGCCCTTGGTGCGGCGGCGGAAGCCCGAATAGAGAACGTCGACGCGGACATGGCCCTCGTCGAACAAGGTGTAGGCGGACGCGAACAGGAACAGCGCGGCGTACCAGTACCGCACCAGATCGCCCATCAGCGCCTGCTCGTAGGAAAAGACGAAGCGCGTGATCACGATCAGCAGTTCGGCGATCACGATCAGCAGCGCGAGCCAGGTGAAACCGAGCGTCCGCGTGAACGCGCCGATGATGAAGCTCGCCGCGATCAGCGGCATGTGGATCCAGGTGCCGACGAACCGCGCGCGGCCGAGCGCGCGCACGCTGTCTTCGCCCATGAAGTAGGACAGCAGGTCTTCGACCCGCATGAAGGCGATGGTCACGTCCACGGCCCCAACCAGCAGCACCGCCCAGAAGCACACCCGGACCAGATAGAGATTGAAAAGGTGGATCGAATGCGATTCCCAGCGCAGCGACCTGTCACCCGTTCTGAGGACGTAGATGACCGCGAGCGCGATGCCGATCAGGTAGATCGCGACCTGAAGGATCGAGAGCCCCCCGCCCTCGCCGAACACCGCCGACGCGCCGGGGAAATCGTAGGCCACTGTCAGCACGTTGTTGATCAGGAAGGCTGCCAGAATGGCAAGCATGGCCCAGCCGAAGCTCCGGACTATCGGGGCCGGCAAGCCGTATTTCGGAATCTCGATGCTGTCGCTGCTGGAACTCATGAATCAATCGCCGGGGCCTGCTTCCCGTGTCCATCGGTTGATGCCGTCATTGCCGGCGGGCCGTTCACGGGTCTGGAAAATCAGAAAAGGGCGGGACCGCAGTCCCGCCCTTCACCTGTTCTAGCGTTCGGAATGGATCAGACCAGTCCCAGAACGCGGTTGCGCTGATTGACGAACGTGCCTTCGAATTTGGCCATCGTACCGCCGATCTCGCGCAGGTTGGCCTGGAAGGAGTCGTCGATCTTCGCAGCCAGGGCGGAGTGATCGCGGGTTTCCGCGAAGACCTCGGCCGCGCCTTCGCCCATCGCGTCCCAGACCTCGTCGTTGAACGCGCGGACCTGGACGCCATGCTCGTTGACCAGCTTGTCCATGTACTCGCCGTTCTTGGCCATGGCCTCTTCGAACTGCGCCGCATGCTCTTCCATGCAGGCCGCCTCGATGATCGCCTTCTCCCAGTCGGTGAGGCTGCCCCACCAGCTGGCGTTCATGCCGAAGGCCAGGCCGCCGCCCGGCTCATGCATGCCGCCGGTGTAGTAGAACTTGGCGGCCTCGTAGAACTTCATGAAGTAGTCGTTGTACGGCCCCACCCACTCGGTCGCCTCGACGGCGCCGGAAACCAGGTTTTCGTAGATCTGGCCGCCCGGCAGGGAAACGGTGGAGACGCCCAGCTTGGACATCACCGAGCCGCCCAGGCCCGGAATACGCATCTTCAGACCCTTCAGGTCGTCCGGCGATTCGATTTCCTTGTTGAACCAGCCGCCGGCCTGGGTGCCGGTCGCGCCGCACATCAGCGACTTGATGCCGAACCCGCCCGAAAGCTCGTCCCAGAGCGCCTGACCGCCCTTGAACTTGATCCACGCGTTCCACTCGACGGTGGTCATGCCGAACGGCACGGACGTGAAGTAGGCCAGGCCCGGATGCTTGCCGACCCAGTAGTAGTCAGCGCCGATATAGGCCTGCGAGTTGCCCGAGGCGACCTCGTCGAACACGTCGAACGCACCGACGCGCTCGCCGGCCGCGAAGTACTCGACGTTGAAGGCGCCCTGCGACAGCTGGCCGATGCGCGCGGCCAGCCGCTGCGCGGACACGCCCAGGCCCGGGAAGTCACGCGGCCAGGTCGAGACAATGGTCAGGGTCTTGCCGCCCTGTGCGATCGCCGGCGCGGCCAGGGTGCTGGCGGCAGCGGCGGCGCCGGCCATCGCGGCGCCCTTCAGAAATTTGCGACGTTCCATCTTGAGTGGAGTCCTCCGTGTTGAAACCTTGTTTCTTGTGCAGCATGTATCGGGGCATCTGCATCTGCAGCCGAGAAACTGCTGGGCCGCAAATTGGCGGATTTCAGGCGTACTATGCAAGGGCTTTCGGCCCTTGACGGGCTTCCCGCGCGACCAGGAGGGGATCAGATGGGGAATGTGAACAATCTTTAATCAGTCTTCCGGCACTCCGATCATCAATGCGCCGAAAGCCGTCGTATGGCTGTGCGGACTCCTGATCGCCGTCCATGCCCTGCGCGCGCTCATCCCGGCCGAATGGGATCAGGAGATGTTCGTCCGGGTCGCCCTTATCCCGGCAATCATCCAGGATGGCTACCCGTTCTACTGGACCCTGCTGACCTACACATTCCTGCATGCCGATTTCGGCCATGCGCTGATCAATTCCGCGATGATTCTGGCCGTCGGGGCCGGCGTCGCACGGATGACCGGCGGCGGCGTCTTTCTCGCGATCTTCCTGCTGTCCAGCCTGGGCGGCGGGCTGGCGATCTTCTTCCTTTCCGCACCGTCCGCGCCGACCATCGGGGCCTCCGGCGGCCTCAGCGGCCTGATCGGCGCCGCGGCCGTGTTGCTCTACCGCTATCGCGATACGGACCCCCGCGCCCGGATGATGGGCGCCATGGTGGCGATCGTGGTGGTGATGAACCTGGGGCTGGCCCTGACCGGCGGCGGCGGCATCTCGTGGCAGGGCCACATCGGCGGCCTGCTGGCCGGGATCGTCTACGGCTACGCCGCGCTGGGGCGCAATCCGGCGGCCGGGCGCTAGAAAAGCTGACCGAACGGCACCAGCAGCGAGATCACGACCGATTCGGTGCCCGGGTTCCGGTTGCCCATGCCCGCATTGGAAATGTGATTGATGCTGACCGAGGTGCGCAGACCGCTCTCGAAACGCCAGCCCAGCTCCATCTGGGATCGGAACTCGATCGGGTGGCCGAGATTTTTGCTCTGGCCGCGCAGGAAGACGCCCGGCGTGAAACTGGGCGAGAGATAGAAATTTTCGGTCAGGAAGATCTCGGAATAGATACCGATGCCGGCAAAGGCGGCCCCGTCCGTGTTCGCCATGAAAGTGGCCAGCGGCTTGAACCACCAGTCATTGTTCTGGCGGTACTCCAGACGGCCCTCGATCGCCGCGTCCTCGCCCTGGGTAAGGTCGAAGGCACCGGCGCTGAAGCCCAACAGCGGCCCTGCTTCGTAGCGGGGAACGGACTCGGCATGTGCCGTCAGGGAGCACAGCGCAATCAGTCCGGCAACCGTGATCAGACGTCGAAAAAGTCTGACGATCATGCGATTCTGGCCCCTCTCCACACGCGGCATCGGGTGTAGGCAATTGATCGGACAAGGTAAAGCCCCGTTGTGCGCAGGTGTGTCCGCCATCCTGTTTTTTTGGGCCTGCGTCGTTTCTGCGGAACAGCTGCCCGGATTCGAGGGCCTTCCCGGCCGGGCCGGCGGCACGGTGACAGAGGTGATCGACGGCGACACCGTAGTACTGAGCAATGGCGACGAAGTCCGGATGGTCGGCATCCAGGCCCCCAAGCTGCCATTGGGCCGGGCCGGTTTCCGGACCTGGCCGCTGGCCGAGGAAGCCAAATCGGCGCTGGAGGCATTGTCCCGCAACCGACGGTTCGACGCCTATTTCGGCGGTCAGCGCAAGGACCGCCATGGGCGGGCCCTGGCCCATCTGGTCTCGCCCGACGGGATCTGGCTGCAGGGCGAGATGCTGCGCCTCGGCATGGCGCGCGTTTACTCCTTCCCCGACAACCGCGCCCTGATCGACGAGATGCTGCAACTCGAGCGCGAGGCGCGCGCTGGAAGCTTCGGCATTTGGTCGCATCCCTTCTACCGGGTGCTGACCCTATCTGGGCTGGAAGACCGGGCCGGGACGTTCCAGATCGTCGAGGGCACGGTCGCCGACGCCGCAGATGTCAGGGGAACCGTCTATCTCAACTTCGGCGCCGACTGGCGTACCGATTTCACAGTCGCGATCCGCAAGCCCGCGCGCCGGTTGTTCGAAGCGGACGATCCCGCAAGCTGGACAGGACGGGCGTTGCGGGTCCGGGGCTGGCTCAGGGAGCGCAACGGCCCGATGATCGAGGCGACGCATCCGGAACAGATCGAACTGAGGAAAGAACAAGAATGAAGAACACACTCAGGATTACAGCTATCGCGTCGCTGCTGCTGTTCGGCAGCGCCTGCCAGACGGTGCAGAACCCGGCGACGGGCGAAGAGCAGTTCACCACCATCTCCCAGGAACAGGAACGGGAGATCGGGCGCCAGCAGCATCCGCAGGTGCTGGCCGAATTCGGCGGCGCCTACAACGATCCCCAACTGCAGGCCTATGTCGACCGGGTCGGCCGGCGGCTGGCGCAGAACGCTGAACTGCCTGCGGAACAGTTCACCTTCACCGTTCTCGACACGCCCGTGGTCAACGCCTTCGCCCTGCCCGGCGGCTATGTCTACATGACCCGCGGCATGATGGCGGTGCTCAACACCGAAGCCGAGCTCGCAGGCGTGCTGGGGCATGAGATCGGGCACGTCACCGCGCGCCACGGCGCCACCCGCCAGACCCGCGGTCTCTTCGCCAACCTGGCCGTCATCGGCGCCGCAGTCCTTACCGGCAGCCAGGAGATCGCCCAGCTGGGCCAGGTTGCCGCCCAAGGCTACCTCGCCAGTTACTCCAGAGATCAGGAAAGCCAGTCAGACAGTCTCGGGATCCGCTATCTCAGCCGCTCCGGCTACGATCCGCAGGGCATGACCGACGGGCTGCGGGCGCTGCAGCGCCATGGCGACCTGATGGCGCGCATGAGCGGACAGCAGGCGCAGCAGATGAGCTTCTTCTCGACCCACCCCCAGACGCCGGAACGGATTTCCGCCACGCAGCGGGAAGCGCGGGCGGCAACTATCGACGGCGAGGCCAGGGTCGGCCGTGAAGCCTATCTGGATGCACTGGACGGCATGATCTACGGCTCCAGTCCGGCCCAGGGTTTCGTGCGCGGCAACCGCTTCTCGCATCCGGAACTGCGTTTCACCTTCACGGTGCCTGAGGGCTACCGGATGGACAACCTGCCCCACGCCGTGATCGCCAGCCCGTCGAACGGCAGGGATTTCATCGTCTTCGATCAGGAACCCGACCGCCGCACCGCCGCTTCCGCCGGCAGCATGAGTGGCTATATCTCACAGCGCTGGGCCGCGGAGGCCCAGTTGTCGAACCTGCAGCGCTTCACCGTCGACGGCATGCCGGCCGCAACCGCGGTCGCCCAGGCCACAGCGAACGGTCAGCCCGTCAGCGTCCGGCTGGTGGCGATCCGCTACGACGCCGAGCACATCTACCGGTTCATGTTCGTTGCCCCTCGAGGCAGCCTGAACGCGCGAAGCTCGGAAAACACGATCAACAGCTTCCGCCGGCTCTCCGCCTCCGAGGCCAGTCAGCTGCAGCCGCTTCGGATCGAGGTCGTCCGCGTGCAATCGGGCGACACCATCCAGAAGCTGACACGCTTCGACATCCAGGACGGTTTCGAGGACGACCGCTTCCGGGTCATCAACGGCTTCGACCGCGGCGACGGTCTGCGCGCCGGGATGGACGTGAAGGTGATCCGCTAGCGGTCAGTCCAGATACGGGCGCAGTCGCTCCATCGCCTCGGAGAGCGCCCGCTCCGAACTGGCGAAGCAGAGCCTGAGGTAGCCCTCGCCCGACTGACCGAAGGCGATACCCGGCGCCACGCCGACACCGGCCTCGTCGCGCAGGCGCAGCGCGAACTTCAGGCTGTCGGCCATGCCCTCGACCGCGAAGAACGCGTAGAAGGCCGCATCCGGCGGCGTGTATCGCACGCGGGAGAAACGGCCGAGCGACTGGGTCACCAGATCGCGCCGCCGCCGGAGCCGCTCCACCAGCCCGTCGACATAGGGGTCTCCGTCGCGGAGCGCGGCCACGCCGGCATGCTGCACGAAGGTCGTCGGGCCCGCGATGTTGTACTCGTTCAGCTTGGCCAGATCGTGCTCCAGTGCAGCCGGCGCCGTGATCCAGCCGAGCCGCCAGCCGGTCATCGACCAGCTCTTCGAGAAGCTGTTGATGGCAATGAGCCGGTCTTCCGGCTCTGCGATCTCGATGAAGGCGGGCGCATGCGCACGGTCGTAGACCAGGCGCGCATAGACATCGTCGGCCATGATCCAGATACCGCGCTTGCGGGCCCAGAGCAGGATCTCGTCGCGTTCGCCTTCCGACATCATCCACCCCGTCGGATTGCCCGGCGAGTTGATGAAAAGCGCCTTCGTCTTCTCGTCTGCGGCGTCGAACAGCTTCTGCAGGTCCAGCGACCAGGCCCCGTCCCGCTCGTCCAGAACGACCGGCCTGATTTCCCCGCCCATGATGCGGATGGTCTCGGAGCAGTTCGGCCAGACCGGACTGACGACCAGCACGTTGTCGCCCGGATCGACCAGCGCCTGGAAGGACAGCATGATCGCGTTCATGCCAGAGGCAGTGACCGTGAAGCGGTTGAGGTCGAGATCCCGACCATAGACGCGGCCCATGTAGTTGCGGATTTCCGCCCGAAGCGGCTCGATACCGGAATTCGGGGAATAGAACGTTTCGCCGCCGTCCAGCGCCGCCTTGGCCGCATCCCGGATGAACTCCGGTGTCTCCTCGTCGGATTCGCCGAACCAGAGCGCGATCAGGCCGGGCTTGCCGATCGAGTTGAGCGAGACTTCGCGGATCTTCGAATCCGGCAGTTCCATGATCAGGTCGCGGACCTGGGCGGGCATGCGGCTCATGTCGTCTCCCTCATGGCCAGGCCGAGCAGGTCGGCAGCGGCGGCTTCGACGGACTTTTCGCCCGTCGTCAACGCCTGCGCAAGCGCCTCGATATCGGCATCATCAACGCGGTCCAGCCGGCGCTGCGTCAGGTCGACGGCGGCGCGGCGGATCAACCGTCTCGCCCGCGCCAGCGGCGCCGAAACGCGCCGCGAACGCCCGATCTCGTCGACCGCGTCGGCCAGCGCCTCGACCCCCTGCCCCGTCACCGCGGTCGCTTTCAGCACCGGCGGCCGGGCGTCGGCCGGACGCATGTTCGCCATCGACTTCAGATGCCGCACGGTCTGGCTCGACAGCGGATGGTCGCCCTTGTTGACCAGCAGGATGTCGGCGATCTCGAGGATACCGGCCTTGATGGCCTGCACGTCGTCGCCAAGGCCCGGCGCGGCGACGACGACCTTCACGTCGGCGATATCGGCGATCTCGACCTCGGACTGACCGGCGCCGACTGTCTCCAGAATGATGATGTCCAGACCAGCCGCATCCAGGCAGTCCATGACCCGGACGGCGCTGCGCGACAGACCGCCCAGATGGCCGCGGCTGGCGAGCGATCGCACGAAGACGCCGTCATCGCCGGAGTGACCGGTCATGCGGATGCGGTCGCCCAGGATCGCGCCGCCGCTGACGGGACTGGACGGGTCCACCGCCAGCACGCCGACCGTCCGTCCGCGCCGGCGCTGTTCGGCCACGAAGGCGTTCACAAGCGTCGACTTGCCGGCGCCCGGCGGGCCGGTGAAACCGACCGACATGGCCCGGCCGAGCAGCCCCTGCATGGCCTTCACCAGCGCCGGGCTCTCGCGCCCCTCGTTCTCCAGGATGGTAATGGCCCGGGACAGCGCGCGGCGGTCGCCGGCCAGCCAGTCGTCAACCCACGCCGGCGCCTCGGGCCCGGCCTCAGCGTTCCTCATCGAAACGGCCGTCGACCAGCGTCTTCAGCGCCGCAACGGCATCCGTCGCGTCGGATCCGACCGCCGTCACCTCGATGGTGCAGCCCTTGGCCGCGGCGAGCATCATCAGGCCCATGATGGAATCGCCGCCGACGGCGACCCCGCCCTTCTCGACGGTGATGTCGGAACGCCAGGCCGCAGCGCAGCTGACGAACTTGGCGGCGGCGCGGGCGTGCAGCCCCTTCTCGTTGCAGATGGTCAGGGTCTCGCGAACCACCGGTTCGCCGCCGGCGTTCATGACTCGCTGCCCGAAAGCACGGATGACGCGATATTGATGTACTTGCGGCCGTATTCCTGCGCAGTCGCGGCGGCATCCGCCAGCGAACTGTTCTCGCGCACCGTGGCCAGCTTGATCAGCATCGGCAGGTTCATGCCGGCAATCACCTCGACGTCACCCTGGTCCATGATCGAGATTGCCAGATTCGAAGGCGTTCCGCCGAACATATCGGTAACGACAATGACTCCGGCACCGTCGTCCACGTCCGAGACGGCATCCATGATGTCGTTGCGGCGCTGTTCCATATCGTCGTCGGGACCGATGGAGACCGCACGGACATTCTGCTGCGGCCCGACCACATGCTCGGTCGCCGCGATGAATTCATCCGCGAGCCTGCCATGGGTGACCAACACCATGCCGATCATGACTCTGCCATTCCGGTTGTTTTCTCGTTCGCCCGTCGCATCGCACCACCAACTATTGCCGGAGGTCGCGGTGACGAACCGTCACATGGTGGCCCTCGGCGCGCAAGCGCTCTCCAAAGAGCTCGGCCGAGAACACCGATCGGTGCCGTCCGCCGGTGCAGCCGAAGGCGACGGTCAGATACGACTTTCCCTCGCGGCCATAGCGCGGCGTCAGGAAGCCGAGCAGTCCCTCGATGCGCTCTCTGAACTCCGGCCAGGCCGGATCCGTCTGGATGAAGTCCTGGACAGGCAGATCGGCGCCGCTCATCTCGCGCAGGTCCGCCTCGTAGTAGGGATTGCGGAGGAACCGGACGTCGAAGACCAGGTCCGCCTCGCGCGGCAGGCCGCGCTTGAACGAGAACGAGGTGACAAACACCTGCAGGCCCGGCGGGCGGCTGGGAGAGAAGCGCGTCTTCAGCAGTTCGCGGAGCTCGGGCAGGGAAACGTCGGAGGTATCGATAAGCTGGCTTGCGCGGTCGCGCAGCCGGCTCAACAGCTGGCGCTCGTGGCGGATGCCGTCCATCACCGATCTGTCGTCGGCCAGCGGGTGACGGCGACGGGTCTCGGTGAACCTGCGCTGCAGCACTTCGCCGTCGGCATCGAAGAAGCAGAGCGTGGCCGCATGCCCGATCCGGTCGCGGAAACGGTCCAGATGCTCGATCAGTTCCGCCGGATCGAAGCCGCGGGTCCGCGAATTGATGCCAATGGCCAGTGGCGGACGGCTCTCGTCGCTTTCCTCCAGCGTGATCAGCATGCCCAGCATGGATTGCGGAACGTTGTCGACCACCTCCCAGCCGAGGTCTTCCAGCATCTTGAGCGCCGAACTCTTGCCCGCGCCCGACATGCCGGTCACCAGCATGACCTGGCTCGGTTCGACGTCTCCGGTCCCTGTTGTCATTCGACCAGCCTTGCCGTCCCGTTCAGCGTGAGCGCAAACATCCGGAGTTTCACTGCGGCCGACGCCTCGAAGGGCCAGAACTCCAGCAGGGGCAGCCGCACGCCTTCTATAGCGGATTCATCGATCCGGGGCATACGCTGTATCGACGTCGGATCGCCGACAAGATCGACGACGGCCGAAAGGCGGCATTCCGCCAGACACCTCTCTGCCGGCAGGCGAATGACGCCAAGACCACGCACCTCGATCAGTTCGCGGAGAACCGACGGCGCGCGCGCCACAAGGCGTTCCCCCTCTACACGGACTTCTGTTCGGTCGTCCGCCACCAGCAGCGCGCCGGCCTCTACGAGGCGCAGAGTAAGGTCCGATTTTCCGCTGCCGGCCGGACCGCGGATCAGCAGGCCCTGCCCCGCGACCTGGACCGCATTGGCATGAAGCGGGCCGGCGGCCTCAGCGTTTCGGGATGACGGCATAGACCACGGTCGCCTGTGCTGCCGGCTTCTCGCGTTGCCCGTCGGCATACATCACGCAATCGCCGAACATCATAGTGCGGCCCTCCTTGGTGATCGTGACCTCGCAGATCAGATCCGCATCGGCGACGGCGCGGAAGAAGCTGGTGGACTGCTGCACCGTCGCGATGTCCTGGCCATCGCTGAGACAGGAGCGGATCGCGAAGACCATGACGGTGTCGGCGACCGCCATCATCGCCTGTCCGGACATGATCCCGCCAATCCGCGTGAGACGGTCGTTCTTCGGAACGCGGGCGGTCACCCGCCCCCGGGCGATGTCCTCGATCTCGATTCCCAGGTCCTTGACCCATGGCGCGAACCAGCTCGACGCCCCTTCACGCGCGGCTTCCAGCGAAATCTCCGACGGCCTTTCCGCCATGCCCTGTCTCCCTTCTCCCCAGTTGCGGGCGGCACTGTATCAGCCTCTGTCCGACTGCAAACAGCGGTGCCGAATTCAACTGGTCCGAGGGGCTGGTGCGGAGCTTGCAAATTTCCCGGCAACGAGGACGAACAGGCGTTGGATTGATGCAAATTGCAAGAACGAGTTCTCGCATTGCTGATTTCCTCCAACTACCGGTCCGGCGTTGCGCTGCATCGTGCGCACCCGGGTCCAGCAAAGGATGGCGCGTAGATGGATTCCCAAACCCCCGACCCCCGACCCCAAAGAGAACTGGTACAGGACATGGCGTTGATTGAAGCAGGGAGCAGCGGATCGTCCAGCGCGATCCAGAAGCGGTCCGTCCGGATCGCCGGACACCCGACCTCCATTTCCCTGGAGGATGCATTCTGGGAGGCGCTGCGCGAAATTGCGGCGGTCCGGAAGCTCAGACTGAGCGAACTGGTGGAGGAAATCGACTCGCGGCGTGGCAGTCAGAACCTCTCCAGCGCCATCCGCGTCTATGTACTGGGTTCCTATCGCGGCGGACAGCGCGACAACTGACCCGGCCCGTTCAGCTGCCGGACTGAAGTTCCAGTTGATCCGGCCGCCCGCGGAAGAGCAGAACGCCACCGTCCGCGGGCACGATTTCCATTTCCGCAGTCCAGTCAGGCAGGTCGATGCTACCCCGCAGCTCGACCGCCTCGCCATTCATCGACCCGGTCAGCAGTTCCCCGGCTCGCAGAACGCCGCCGGTCACCACAATTTCCCCGGCAAGGTCCTGAAGGCTCCGGTCGCCCTCCGCATCAGCCCAGATCAGGGTCAGATCGCCGATACGCCCCTGCCCCTCAAGCGATCCGACCAGATCGTAGGGGGTCACGCCGGTGCCCGCGACGGTCAGAGCAATATCGCCGGTACCCGCCGGCCCATCCGCAAGACCTGCGAAGGGACCGATCCACGCAGCCGTCGAAGCGTCATTGATATCGAGGCTCAGATTCAGCGACGGCGTCTCGGCCAGATCCAGCGCCGCCCGAGCTTCGATCCTGCCGCCGCCGATAGCGGCATCGAGCGATTTCAGGTCGATGCGCGCCCGGTCCAGTTGCAACGCCATGCTGCCGGGCCCCATGGCCAGACCGGCGGCGGACAGACGTTCGAACCCGGCCTCGACGACGCCATCCCAGCCTGTCAATCCGGTCGCCCGCACCGGCAGTCGGGACCAGCGCCGGGAACGGTCGCCACTGCCTGCGACGGCTGCCGCGCCGTAGCGGCCTTGCGGCAGGTAGGCGTCGAGGTCCAGCACGACGCCCGTCAAGGCGGCGTCCAGCCTGGGCCGGTCTCCGCCCCAGTCCACCGTCATCTCGCCGCCGAAGGAGGTCTCGCCATGAAGCGCCGCAATGTCGGCAAGCGAAACCGAGGCAGCGCCACCACTGACATGCGCCGACAGGTCGAGCGGCGCCGACAAGGGCCTCGGCGGCGCATAGTCCGGCCATAGCGACTGCGCCAGAACAATACCGTCACCGTGCCGGAGCCGGACATTGAAATCATATGTCCTGTGGTCGGTTAGCGACCCGAATTGACCTGTTGCATCAAGCCGGGCGGACATGGCGTCGAGCTTTCCAGCGATATCGAGACGCTCCGCCCGCCCGTTGATCCTGGCTTCGACCAGCAAGGGGCCCGCAAGCCGTCCGGTCCAGCCTTGTCCGGGAAAGAGTGCACTTGCGACCGCCCCGGTGTTCGAACCGGTCAGCGAGAGGTCGAAATCGAACTCGGGCGTTTCGAAGGCATTGCTCACACGGCCGACTATCCGGCCGCCGAGTTCCAGCGTCCGCAGGTCCACGTCGAGGCCGAACGCATTGAGGCCGCCCTCGATGGCGAAATCGGCGGCCACTTCCCTAAGCCGTCCGAGCGAGGGTTGCGGCGGAATACGCAGCGTCTGGAGCCCCGCGGCCAATGTCGGCGCCTGCAGCGTGCCCTTCAGCAGGACCTGCGGGTTCTCCGGCGTGTCGATGCGCCCGGCGACATTCAGGGAAGCACCGTCAAGATCGCCAAACGCCAGCGTCTTGATATCCAGGACACCGCCGATCAGGGCTGCATCGATCTCGACGTCACGGGCGACGGACGGACCGAAGATCAGCCGGCCGGCGCGCAGCGTCAGATTGGTGTCGAATTCGCCCAGAAAAGGCAGCCTCGGCTCCGTCAGGTCGCCGACAATATCCGCGGCCTGAACATCTTCGGCCCCGAGCAGCGGCGCATAGGCGTTCAGGTTGATCTGATCGACGACGAGATTGGTGCTGAAGGACGGACGCCGGACGAGGGCGATGGCGACACCGCCCGTCACTCTCGACTGATCCACCCTGAGGTCGATTTCGGAGATCTGCGCCACGCCGCTGCTGACCATCAACTGCGCCGAGGCCGTCATGTTGCGCAGACGGCCGTGCCCTTCGGCCGCGACCGGCGCCCCGAGCCAGGCCGACAGGCCGGCCAGATTGTCGGAAGCCGCCTCGACCGACCCGGCCAGCCGGAAGGCGCCGCCGGCAAGCCGGACGTCGCCGGCAAAGGCCACATCGGATCCGCCGGGCAGCAGCGCCGCGGCTCTCTCGACCGTCAGCTTGCCGTCCCTGTAGGCGCTGGTCAGCGCGAACTGCCTGACGAAGCCCTCCCGGAACGCGATCAAACCGAGATCCGCTCTCAGCTTCACGGCGACCGGCCACGAACCGTCGTCCGCGGCGCCTGCAGCCAGCGCGGCATCGGTCAGACGGTTCGCCCAGGCCCGGAGACGCTCTCCATTGATCTGTTCCAGCGCCACGGCGGCGTCGATCCCGATCCGCTCGCCGAATGCAATGTCAATCCGGCCGCCCGCCTGCGCCCCGCCGATGAGCCCGTCGAGCCCTTCCACCCGCACACCGCCCGGTTCGACAACGGCATGGCCCTGCAGGCGGGCCGGTACGGCCTCGTCGCCGGCCGGTGCAATGACAAGGAGGTCGCGCAACCCGCCAAGGTCGTCGGATGTCAGTTCGATCCGGCCTTCGCTCCGCATCGTCGCTGCGTCCGTGATGCGGCCGCGATAGACCAGCCGTCCCGCGTTCTCCACCAGCATGTCGAAGATGAAGGAGGTCCGCTGCGCGGTGGTCGAGCGAATTTCGAGCTGGATCGCACGGCCGCGCCAGACAGCCGAACCGCCGCCTCCGACCAGACCGCGGGCTGCATCGTGTTCGATCTCACCGGAGACTTCGGCAATTTCCACCTGGCGCCCGGTCTTCTGGTCCAGCAACCGGAAACGTCCGCCCTCGAACCCGACATGCCGGATCGACCCCGATCCTTCCAGCGTGATGCCGTGATTGCTGTGACCGGCGAGGCTGGTCTGGATGACGACATCGGGCGAAGCGATCCTGAGGTCGTCGGCGATCAGGCGGCCGCCCAGCAGACCCGACAGCGAGAAGACGAACTCCATCTGCGGCGAGGCGAGGACGGGCAGGAGGTCCGGGCGCCCTCTCGGCGGTCCTACCCGGACATCGCGCACAAGCAGACGCGGCGTGGGAAGGATGGAGAACTCCAGAGCGCCGTTGATCTGCACGGGCTGGCCGAGGACCTCGCTCGCCGTCCGCTCGATATCGTCCCGGTAATCGCCCGCATTCACCAGCGCCGGCGCCGCAAAAAGCAGCCCCGCCACGGCGATGGCAAGAACACTCACCAGGATCAACAAAATACGCAAGACGGTTCCCGCTTTCTCCCGGCGTCAGCTTCGCCTAGAGCGCCCGTCTCTCACGGCGCCGCCGGCTCAGGGCTATAAATCACGCGCTCCGGTCCGACGCAATTGTGGTGACGGCGGTTACCGTCGGGACCGCGGTGCTTGCGTCGCCAAGGCGATCCGCTAAGCTTTTAATCGATATGAGGGGTTGGATCAGTCTGCGCGACATGTGTTTCGGGTGCACCGTCACGAATCCGCCTTCCGAGCAAGGCAGGATCGGCGGCAGGTGAGCGTGGGCGACGTCGTCAATCTCAACAGGATCAGAAAGCAACGGCGCCGCAAGGCGGCCGAGGCGAAGGCAGCCGAAAACCGTGTGCGCTTCGGACGGAGCAACGCGGAGAAGGCGCGTCAGAAGGCGGATGCCAGCCGGCAACGGAAGGAGCTGGATGGCGCTGAACTGAAGGCCGGCAACGGCATCGAGGGGGATCCCGGGTCACCCGGCGCATCCGGCAAGACTTGAGAACAGGCCCTCGAGGGGGGCACAAGGAGGGAATGCCATGAAAGCATCCGATCTATTCGTCAAATGCCTGGAAGAAGAAGGCGTCGAGCGCATCTTCGGCGTTCCGGGTGAGGAAAACGCCGACACCATGATCTCGCTGATCGACAGCAAGATCGAATTCGTGCTCTGCCGTCACGAGCAGGCCGCGGCCTTCATGGCCGACGTCTATGGCCGCCTCACCGGCAAGTCGGGCGTCTGCCTGGCGACGCTGGGCCCGGGCGCGACCAATCTGGTCACCGGCATCGCCGACGCCAACATGGACCGCGCGCCGGTCGTTGGCATCATCGGTCAGGCCGGCACCTACCGCCTGCACAAGGAAAGCCACCAGAACATGGACTCCATCGCCATGTTCCGCCCGATCACCAAGTGGGCGCAGACCGTCAGCAATGCCGGCGCCATCCCCGAGATCGTGCGCAAGGCCTTCAAGGTCGCCGAAGCCGAGAAGCCCGGCGCGGTGATGATCGAACTGCCGGAAGACCTGGCCAAGCACGACGTCAAGGACAAGAAGCCCCTGACGCCCGTGCGCACGCGCCGTCCCGGCGCCGACCACAAGGCGGTGAAGGAAGCGATCGACGTCATCATGGACGCCAAGAAGATCGTGATTCTGGCAGGCAACGGCGCAATCCGGAAGCGCGCCGCCGCGCAGCTCGCCATCCTGGCCGAGAAGCTGGGCGTCGGCGTGATCAACACCTTCATGGGCAAGGGCGCGGTGCCTCGCGATTCGAAGTACTGCCTCTTCACCATGGGCCTGCAGGGCAAGGACCACTCGAACGTCTTCATCGACAGCTGCGACACGGTCATCTCTGTCGGCTACGACCTGGTCGAGTACAGCCCCAGCCACTGGAACAAGACGCCGGGCAAGAAGTTCGTCCATGTCGATTTCTGGCCGGCGGAAATCGACAGCGACTATGACGTCACCGTCGATGTGCAGGGCGATATCGCCGACGCGCTCTGGCAGATGAACGAAGAGCTGGACGCCCGCGGCGTCACCAAGCCGCCCTTCGACATCGAGAGCGTGCAGCCGCTGCGCCAGACCATTCTGGACGACTTCGCCATGGAGAAGGACGACACCTCCTTCCCGATGAAGCCGCAGAAGGTGCTCTGGGACGTGCGCGAGTTCCTGGGTCCGGACGACATCCTGCTGTCCGACGTGGGCGCCCACAAGATGTGGATCAGCCGCTACTACCAGTGCGACACGCCGAACACCTGCATGATCTCCAACGGCTTCTGCACCATGGGCTTCGCGATGCCCGGCTCCATCGGCGCCAAGATCGCCAAGCCCGACAGCAAGGTGTTGGCGATCAACGGCGATGCCGGCTTTATGATGAACGTCCAGGACATGGAAACCGCGGCGCGCCTCGGCATCAACGTGGTCTGGATGGTCTGGTGCGACGGCGAATACGGCCTGATCAAGTGGAAGCAGCAGAACGGCTTCAACGGCAAGCACTCCAAGCTCGACTTCACCAACCCGGACTTCGCGGCCATGGCGGCGGCGTTCGGGATCTGGGGCAAGAACCTGGAGAAGGCCGAGGATCTGCCGGCGGCGCTCGAAGAGGCGTTCAGCCAGAAGGGCCCGGCGCTGATCGCGATCCCGATCGACTACTCGGAGAACGTGAAGATGACCAAGCGTCTCGGTGCGATCGAGGCCGTCATCTGACGACATACCCCTGAGGGACACGGGAAAGGCGGGCCGGAGACGGTCCGCCTTTTCTGTTTCGGCGAATGCCCTTACATGTGGGCGGAGGCCCGATTCGGGGCCGCTTCCGGAAGCAGGACGCCGCCGATGATCCGACGCCTCTACGACTGGACGATGGGCCTCGCCGGACACCGGCGCGCCACATGGGGGCTCGCGGGGGTCAGCTTCGCAGAGTCGAGCTTCTTCCCGATTCCGCCGGACGTATTGCTGATCCCGATGATCCTGGCCAATCGGCGGAAGGCCTTCTTCTATGCCCTGATCGCCACCATTGCCTCGGTGCTTGGCGGCCTTGCCGGGTACGCCATCGGCTATTTCCTCTTCGACACGCTCGGCCGCTCGCTGCTGGAGATCTACGGCGCGCTGGAAAAATTCCAGGAGTTCAGCGCCCAGTACAACGAACAGGGCGCCTGGATCGTCTTCTTCTTCGGCGTGACACCGTTCCCCTACAAGGTCATCACCATCGCGTCCGGGGCCACGGCGCTCGACCTCGCCACCTTCACAGCCGCATCGGTGGCCGCCCGGGGCCTGCGGTTCTTCATTGTCGCCGGCCTGCTGTGGTGGCTGGGCGAACCCATCCGGAACTTCATCGAGAAGTATCTCGGCATCCTGACAGTCGTCTTCATGGTCTGCCTGATCGGCGGCTTTGTCGCCGTGCGCTATTTCTTCTGATTGCCGCCCGCTCCGCACTGTCCTAGTTGACCGACATGTTCACCACCCTGAGAGACAATCTGGCCGTCGCCGTCGCCGGGATCGCGGTTCTGGCGCTCGGCACGGCGCTGGTGGCGCAGTACGTGTTCGGACTGGCGCCATGCGCGCTCTGCGTCTGGCAACGATGGCCCTATGTCGCCGCCCTCGCCGTCGCCGCGCTGGCCTTCCTGCTGAAAGGCCACGCGCGATGGTGGGCGCTCGCCGCCGCCGCCTGCTTCGCCGCCACAGCCGGGGTCGGCGTCTTCCATGCGGGTGTCGAACAGGGTCTCTGGCAGGGCCTGGAGACCTGCTCTGGCGCGGGCACGCCGGACAGCCTCGACAGCCTGCGCGCCCAGGTGCTCGGCGCGCAGCCGGCGCGCTGCGACCAGATTCCCTTCGAGTTTCTCGGCCTCTCGATCGCCGGCTGGAACGCGGTCTATGCAGGCGCCGCCGCGCTGGTCATGCTGGCGGTTGCAGCGACGTCACGACGGAGTGCGGCATGAAACCCGGTCTGCCCGGCGAACTGACCAAGGAAGAACGCCTCGCGCGGATTCTCCGCGTCGATCATGCAGGCGAGTACGGCGCCAAGCGGATCTATGCCGGTCAGCTGGCGGTCCTGGGCAGCTCCGCCTCGGCAGAAACCATACGGCACATGGCCGATCAGGAAGAACGTCATCTCAAGACCTTCGATGATCTCCTGACCGAACGGCACGTGCGCCCCACCCTGCTCTCTCCGGTCTGGCACGTCGCCGGCTACGCGCTCGGCGCCGCAACGGCGATGATGGGCGAGAAGGCGGCCATGGCCTGCACGGAGGCCGTCGAGGAGGTCATCGACGAGCACTATGCCGGACAGGCCGCCGAACTGGGCGACGATGAGGCGGCCCTGCGGGATACGATCGAAGACTTCCGGGCCGATGAGCTCGAACACCGCGACACGGCCCGCGAACACGACGCGGCCGGCGCGCCGGGCTACGAACTGCTGACCGCGGGCGTCAAGGCAGGCTCCCGTCTCGCGATCTGGCTCTCGACACGCTTCTGAGGCAGGATCGGGGCATGAACAGGAACCCGCCCCGTGACGTGACCGCCGACGAAATCGAGACCTTCCGGCGCTACGGCGTCGTCTGCCTCAGACAGATGTTCGACGCCGACTGGATCGCACGGATGCAGGACGCCGTGGACGACGCCATCGCCAATCCGGGGCCGATGGCGCTGAACCTGAACCAGGGCATGAAGGGCAAGTTCCACGGCGACAGCTTCGTCTGGACCTGGCAGCCGGACTTCCGGGCCTTCATCTTCGACAGCCCGGCCCCGCGCATCGCCCAGCAGATCCTGGGCGCCAGCGAGCGGGTGACGCTGTTCTTCGACACGCTGCTGGTCAAGGAACCCGGATCGCAGGCCGTGACGCCCTGGCATCACGACCAGCCTTATTGGCCAATCGAGGGCGAGCAGGTGTGTACGGTCTGGACGCCGTTCGACGCTGTCACCCGCGACTCCGGCGCCGTCGAGTATCTGGTCGGCTCGCATCGCTGGGGCCGGCGTTTCCAGCCGCAGAGTTTCACCGGCGACAGCCGCTACGGAGCGAGCCTGGAGCCTGTTCCGGATATCGAGGCCGAACGCGACCGGCACGAATTCGTGCTCTACGAGACCGAACCGGGCGACTGACTGGTGCATCACGGGCTGATCCTGCATGCGGCGCCGGGCAATGCCCATGTCGGCCGCCGCCGGCGCGCCCTCGCCGCCCGGTTCTGCGGCGACGACTGCACCTACCGGCCCGAAGGCAGCTTCCAGCCGCTGATCCGTGATCCCGGTATCGCTTCGGGCGCGCCGCTGGAATGCGAACTCTTTCCGAGGGTCTGGCCGGCCTAGAACATTCCGCGACGCAAACGTTTCCGACTTGGTAACCTTGTTGCTGATAATCGAAACTGCAATGTACCGGCCGAGGTCCGAGCCAGCGGGGAGGAAATGGGCGAATCCCTGTCCACGACTGAATGGAAACGCGTGATCCGCGCGATCGACGCGCCCGTCGCCGTCGCGTCATCGGACGGTTCCCTGGGCGTAACCGTCCTGGCAGTCAGCGCCCGTTTCCGGGAGCTGTGCTCTTCGATCGGAAAGACCGTCGAAGAGCTGATCGCCTCATTGGATCCGGCCGGCTTCGCCATCACGCAGCGTTTTCCCGGACAGGACGACTGGCAGCTGCACGCCCGCGAACTCGAAGACGGTCGTGTCTGGCTGTGGGAAGCGGCCGCCATGCCGCCGGAGACTGCATTCGACCATCTGGTCCGCTGGACCGCCTCGGCGACGCTGGGCGATCTCGGCGTGTATCTGTTCGACCGCGACTGGCGCCTCCGCGCCTACAACGGCGCCATCCGCCGCTATTTCCCGGAGAAGCCCGGGTTTCCGGTAATCGGCGGCACGCTCGAAGACCAGATGACGGCGATCTTCGACACCTACGACATGGGCAACGAGGCCGCAGAATTTCGGGAGGCATGGCGCAGCGACGTCGGCGCCGCGCTGAGGGAACCGGGCGCCGCGCGCCTCGGCCTGACCCCAAGCGGCCGATGGGCGCTGATCACCGCCTCCCGCATGGAGGACGGCTCGCACCTCGCCTTCATGAACGACGTGACCGAGTTCCGGCAGCGCGACCAGCAGCTCAAGCTGTTCATGCGCAACGCCCAGGGAATCCTGTTCTCCCGCCGGGAGCTCAAGCCGGGCGGCAAGCTTCAGGTCTGGGGCGACATGCGCGGGCTGTCGCAGAGCGAGCCGGTCAAGGGCAATTCCAGGGAACATCCGGCCGGCTGGTACGACCTGATCGATCCGCGCGACCGCGAGCGCTACATGACCTTCATGGAGGCCATCAAGCCCGGCGACAAACCCTACGCCATGGAGTTCCGCTACCGGCTTCCGGGCGCCGACCGGACACGATGGATGCGCGAGATCGGCTGGACGGTGCGCGACCGCGGCGGCCGGGACTTTCTGGATGCGATCTACTTCGACATCTCGGCCAACAAGGACGCCCACCAGGCTCTGGAAGCGAGCGAGGAGCGGTTCCGCCAGTTCGCCGACCTGGCGTCGGACTGGTATTTCGAGACCGACGGCGATCTGCGGGTGACCTTCGTCTCCGACCGCTACGAACAGACCAGCGGCACATCCAACGAGATCCTGATGAACACGCCCTATGAAGATGTTGTGGCGATGCGGACGCGCGGCCTCCCGGAGGAACTGGCAGCCCATTGGCACGACATCCTGGACAAGTGGCGGCGGCGGGAAAGCGTTCGCGAACACCGGCTGCGGTTCTTCAATGAAGGCGGCCGCATGGTGACCGTTTCCGTCAGCAGCGAACCGCGCTTCGATGACGACGGCGCATTTCTCGGCTACCGGGGCATCGGGCGCGACCTGACGGCGCTGACCGAAGCGCAGTACCGCGCCCTGGAGTCCCTCGAGCGCGCCGAGAAGGCCAGCGCCGCCAAGTCGGCCTTCATCGCCAATGTCAGCCACGAACTCCGGACCCCGCTCAACGCGATCATCGGCTTCTCCTCGATCATGAAGGACGAGGTTCTGGGCGCGGTCGGCAACGACCGTTACCGCCAGTATTCCGCCGATATCAACGCCAGCGGGACGCATCTGCTCAGTCTGGTAAACGATCTGCTCGACATGTCGAAACTCGAAGCCGGCCGGTTGAGCGTGAACGACGAGGTGATCGACATCGCAAAGGAGACGGCACAGGTCATCCAGATCCTGTCTTCCCAGTCGGGCAAGCGGCGGATGACAATGGCGTTTCCCGACAGCCTGCCCGCTCTCCTTGCTGACGCGCGCGCGTTCCGCCAGGTCCTCATCAACCTGATCGGCAACGCCATCAAGTTCACGGACGCCGAAGGCAACATCGAGATATCGGCAAGCCACGAGCCGGGTTCCGGCATCTCGATCTCGATCTCCGACGACGGCGTCGGCATCGACGGCGACCAGATCGAGGAGATCTTCGAACCGTTCGGCCGCGCGAAATCCGACATTGCCGCCGAGGGAACCGGCCTCGGCCTGCCCCTGAGCCGGAACCTGATGCGCCTGCATGGCGGCGACCTGGAGATCACCAGCGAACGCGGCCGCGGCACGCATGCGCGGATGATCTTTCCGGAAAGCCGTGTCGCCGAACCCGGCGCGGACGCTCGGTCCGCTACGGCGTGACGGTCTTGTCCGGGTTCATGATGTTCTTCGGATCCAGCGCCCGCTTGATCGTCGACATCAGTTCCATCTCCACCGCGGACTTGTAACGCCTGACCTCGTCGACCTTGAGCCGGCCGAGGCCGTGCTCGGCGCTGATCGAACCGCCCATGTCGTGGACGATGCCGTGCACGACGTCGGCAACGTCCTGCCACTTCGCGAGAAACGCAGCCGCGTCCGCGCCTTCGGGCTGCAGCGGATTGTAGTGCACGTTGCCATCTCCGATGTGGCCGAAGGCCATGCTCCGGAATCCGGGTATGACCTGCTGCAACGCCTGATCCGCGCGGCGGATGAAGGCCGGCATGTCGGGCACCGGGATCGAGACATCGTGCTTGATCGAACCGCCGCCGATCTTCTGCGCCTCCGACAGACCTTCCCGCAGCGCCCAGAGATCCATGGTCTGCTGTTCGGACTCCGCGATCACGGCGTCGGCGACGAGGCCATTCTCGAAGCCCGTCTCCAGCGCCCGCTCGATCGCGCCCCGGAGCGCGCCACCGGAGTCGCCCGATGACAGTTCCATCAGGACGTACCAGCCGTGTGCATCGGCGAACGGATCCCGGGCGTCCGGCAGCAGCTTCAGCACCAGATCGAGGCCAAGCCTCGGCATGATTTCGAAGCCCGTCACCTGCCCGCCCGATGTCTGCTTGGCGACCGCCAGCAGTTCGACCGCGCTCTCCGGATCCGGCACGGCGATGAAGGCCACCTGCCGCTCGGCCGGCATCGGATAGAGCTTCAGCACGGCTGCCGTGATGATCCCGAGCGTGCCTTCGGCGCCGATGAACAGTTGCTTCAGATCGTAGCCGGTATTGTCCTTTCTCAGACCGCGAAGCCCGTTCCAGATGCGCCCGTCCGGCAGCACCACTTCCAGTCCCAGGACCAGATCGCGCATGTTGCCGTAGCGCAGCACGGCGGTCCCGCCGGCATTCGTCGAGAGATTGCCGCCGATCTGGCAGGTCCCCTCCGAGGCGATGCGCATCGGAAACAGCCGTCCCGCTTCCTCGGCGGCACCCTGCACATCCTGCAGGATACAGCCGGCCTCGACGGTGATGGTGTCGTTCAGCGGATCGAGGTTGCGCACCCGGTTCATCCGGCCGAGCGAAAGCACGACCTCATCGCCGCGTTCAAAGGGAATGGAACCGCCGACAAGCCCGGTATTGCCGCCCTGAGGCACGATGCGGGTTCCGGTCTCGGCGCAGATCCGGACGACTTCGGCGACCTCCTCCGTCGAGCCCGGACGAACGACCAGCGCCGCCTTGCCCTGCCATTTCTCCCGCCATTCGACCAGATAGGGCGTCATGTCCTCGGGGTTGTCGATCACCCCCTTCGGCCCGACCGCCGCCTTGAGCCGCTCGATCACCGTATCGGGGATGCCGCTCATCGCCGCCTCAACACCAGATTGCCGGCATCGTCGACCTCGCCGCCCCAGCCCGACGCGACCAGCAGCGTCGAGGTGCCGTCCTCGATCAGCGCAGGGCCTTCGACGGCTTCGCCCGGCGCAGGCCGGCCGCCGCAGAGCGCGTCCTGGCGCTGTCCGCGTTCGAACAGCCCGGTCTTCTCACGCGGTCCGTCACCGGCCGCGCCAGAGAGTTCCGGCGGCGCGCCCGGCGACACGGACGCCCTTGCCCGGAATGCGACGATCTCGATCGCAGCGCCGCCTGCCTTGTCGAACTCGAACACCCGGTGATGGGCCTCGGCGAACAGCCGGGCGATCTCGTCGACGCGGGCGGTGCCGCCGTCCCCCGGCAGTTCGACGGCGATCTCGAAGGCCTGTCCGACATAACGCATGTCCAGCGATATGGTGATCGACGGGGCGCCCTGCAGACCGAGCATGCGCAGATGCGCAGCGGCCGCCTCGGCGACATTGGCGATGACATGGCGGATATCCGGCTCCGCGGCCGCATCAAGCCGGAGCTGGTGGGTGCGGCTCTCGAAATGGACGAAATCGGAGGCCAGCAGGCCGTAGGCGGACATTACGCCTGCTGCCGGGCTGACGATGACGGACCCGATACCCAGTTCCTCGGCGATGCGGCAGGCCAGCATCGGTCCTGCTCCGCCGAACGGCGCCAGCGCGAAGTCGCGCGGGTCATGTCCGCGCTCCGTCGAGATGCGCTGGATCGCGCGGACGATGCTTGCTTCCGCGACACGGATAGCGGCGTCCGCAGCTTCTTCAAGCGACAGGCCCAGCCATTCGGCAACAGGCGACAGCACTTTTTCCGCCGCCGCCTTGTCGAGCTTCATGTCACCGCCCAGAAACGTCTCGGCCCGGATGGTGCCGCGCACCAGATGGCAGTCGGTGATCGTCGCCCGCTCGCCCCCCCGCCCGTAGCAGGCCGGTCCGGGATCGGCGCCCGCCGATTCCGGGCCGGCGCGCAGCAGACCGCCATCGTCGATCCAGATGATCGAACCGCCGCCCGCGCCCACCGTGGCTATGTCGATCACCGGCGTCTTCACCGGCAGGCCGTCGATCTCGGTCGAGGCCGCCAGATCCGGCTGCCCGTCGCGGACCAGGCAGACATCGGTCGAGGTACCGCCCATGTCGAAGGTGATGATGTTGCCGAATCCCGACCGCGCCGCCTGACGCGCGGCGCCGACGACGCCAGCGGCCGGCCCCGAGAACAGTGCCGTGATGGCCGAGCGGGCCATGCCCTCCGCCGGCAGCCGCCCGCCATTGGACTGCATCACCGAGAAATTGCCGCGGTGGCCCCGCGCCGACAGCGCCTCGGAGAAACGGCCGAGATAGGCGTCGATCACCGGCTGCACATAGGCTGCCAACGCAGTTGTGGAGGCGCGCTCGTACTCCCGGAACTCGCGGCAGACATCGGAGGAGCAGGTGACCTTCAGATGCTGGAACCGACCGCGGATGGCGTCGGCCATGCGCTGTTCGTGATCCGGCGCGACGAAGGCGTTGAGGAAGCAGATCGCGACCGCGCCGAAGGAATCGTCCTCCGAGAGACGCGCGGCAATCCGCTCCAGCGTCGCATCGACGTCCAGCGGCGTCACGACGGCCCCTTCCGCGCCGACGCGCTCCGACGCCTCGATCACGTCGCTGCGGCGCACGACCGGTTCCGGCTTGGCATAGGCCAGATCATAGATCCGGCGGCGGTTGTGGCGCTGGATGTAGAGAATGTCGCGCATCCCCTCCGTGGTCACCAGCATCACCCGCGCGCCCTTGCGCTCCAGAATGGCGTTGGTGGCAACTGTCGAGCCATGCACGAGATCGCCGACCTCCGCCAGGTCCAGCCCGGCCGCTTCGATCGCGTTCAGGGCGCCCTCGTCCGGTCGTGAGGGCGTCGATGGCACCTTGGCGACCTGAAGCGACCCGTCCGGTCCGATGGCGACCAGATCGGTGAACGTGCCCCCGACTTCGACGCCGACCCGCGTCCCGCTCATGGGCAATCTCCCGCCGTCTCAGGCCGGCGCCCGCCATAACTCATGTGTCGGCTTGCGTTGCGTCTCATGCTCTGTCCTCCGCCCCGCGGCGACTGTAACCTCTTGATGCGACGAAGGGGAGGCGCAGTTATGACCGAATTTCTGAGCGCGGCCGAAGCGGTGAAACGCATCCCGCCGGGCAGCACCGTCTATGTGCAGGGCTCCGCGGGCGAGCCGACCGATCTGATCCGCGCGATCACCGAGGATCCGGACGTGGGCCGCGACTGCACCTTTGTCGGCGTCGCCGTTCCGGGCATGAACCGGACGGACTACTCGACCCTGCACGAGACCGCGAATGCCATCGCCTTCTTCGGCACGCCGGACAACCGCGACAGCATGGCGTCGGGAAAGACGCTGCTGATACCGAAGCAATACCACGCGCTCTATCGCTTCCTTGATGAGGATCTGGAGATCGACGTAGCGCTCGTCTCGCTGCGCGACGCCGGCGACGGCAGCTTCCGCCACGGATTCGGCCTCGACAGCCAGAGCCCGGCGCTGGCAAAGGCGAAGCTGGTGATTGCCGAGGTCAACGCTGCGATGCCCGACGGGGGCGTCGCACCTCATGTGCCGGGCGGCCGGGTCAACATCGGGGTGAGGACCGATCACCCGGGTCCGACGCTCGGGATCGGCGAGATCACGCCGGATGTCCAGGCGGTCGCCGACAATGTGGCGGCCATGATCCGGGACGGCGACTGCATCCAGATCGGCATCGGCACCCTGCCCGTCGCCCTGCTGCGCGCGCTCAGGACCAAGAACGATCTGGGCATTCATTCGGGGATGCTGGCCGACGGCATGCCGGAGCTGATCGACGGCGGCAACGCGACCGGCAAGGCCAAGACCGTCGACAGGGACGTTCACATCGCCGGCGTGCCCAACGGCTCCCAGGCGCTCTATGACTGGACCGACGGGCGCCGGGATATCCACTACCGTCCGATTTCCTACACGCATGATTCGGCGATCATCGGGCAGATCGACAACTTCATCTCGATCAATTCCGGGCTGCAGGTGGATCTGTTCGGCCAGCTCAACGCCGAGACCGTCAAGGGCCGCCAGATGTCCGGCACCGGCGGCTCGGTGGACTTCATGCGCGGCGCGCAGCGCAGCAAGGGCGGCAAGGCGATCCTGGCGATGACGGCAACCGCGGCCGGCGGTAAGATCAGCCGCATCGTGTCCGGACTGGACCCGACGGGCGTGACCACGGGACTCAGGACGGACATCGACTATGTCGTGACCGAGCACGGCGTTGCCCATCTGAAAAATCTGGCCGTGAACCAGCGGCCGGATGCATTGATCGAGATCGCCGGCCCCGGTTTCCGCGATCAGTTGAAGGACGATTGGCGCGAAATGGCAAAGGGGAACTGGCCGGCCTGAAATGCTGAAACCGTCCGATGCGCGGACTCACTACGACAAGCTCGGCGCCGGCCAGAACCGGGAACTGCGCTATGCGGCGCCGGCCTTCGACGCGATCCTGCGGCACGGGCGGTTCGCTGAGGCGGATGCGGTTCTGGAACTGGGCTGCGGCACCGGCATCCTTGCACGGGACCTGCTGAAGGCCCGGGCGCATCTGTCCTATCTCGGGCTGGACATTGCGCCCGCCATGACCCGCCTCACCCGGGATGCGCTGCGTCCCTTCTATCGACGCTATCTTGTGGCCGAAGCGGACGCGACGGCCATGCTGCCGCTTGCGAATCGAACTGTGGACCGCGTCGTTGCGGCCTACTTCCTCGAGATTCTGCCCCCGGCCATCCAGACCGAGGTCCTGTTCGAGGCCGCGCGGGTGCTGCGGCCCGGCGGACTGCTCTGCGCCGCGTCGCTCGGCCGCGACGGTTCCCTTCCGGAACGCATGCGGATGACATTCTGGGACCTGGTCCACGCCGTCGCGCCGGCGCGCGTCGGCGGTTGCCGGCCAATACGTCTGCGCCATCGCCTCGAGGCTGCCGGCTGGAGGATCGTTCACCACGAGGCGGTCAGTGCGGCAGGCCTGCCTTCGGATGTCGTGATAGCCCGGCCGCCCTCACCCGATGACAACAGATCGTGATGCGCGCTTCTGCCACTGGAAAGCGGGGCGCACCGACCTGACATCTCCGGTTTCAGACATCCCGCCCGAACTGCAGGTGTATCGTCATCATGGTCAGCCGTCCGGTTATCGGCATCGTATCCGTCGCAGCGATTGCTGCGGTGGCCTTCTATGTCATCGATCCTTCATCCAGCGCCGACAGTGCGGATCAGCCCGCCAACGCCCACTTCCGGACCATGGACTCGGCGCAACTGACGGCCGAAGCGGCAAGAGGCGTCTACGAGGCCCTGGCGGCCGACATGCGGACCCGTTACGGCGAGGCCGACATCCCGCACGCCAGCGCCTACCAGCAATGGACACGCTTCAGCAGCGCGCCCTACCGGTCCGCCTCGCATGGTCAACGCTACGTCAGCAACTACGGAAACGAACTCGCCGCCGACTACCCGCAAGTGCTCGACGGCGTGGCCATGCCGCCCGGCGCGGTCCTGGCGAAGGACGCCTTTGCCGCCACCACCGATGGCGACGTCTACGCACAGTCGCTCTTCCTGATGGAAAAGCTCGCGCCCGGCGCCAGTCCGCAGACCGGCGACTGGCGCTACGTCATGATCACGCCCGCAGGCGAGGTCTACGGCGACACCACCGGCGCCGAACCCGCCAATGTCACCTTCTGCCACACCTGTCATGCAGCGCAGGCGCACACGGACTACCTGTTCTACATACCGGAAGCCTTCAGAGCCGCCCGCTAGGACCGGTCAGGCCGCGGCCTTCTGCTGGCGTTCGAGCCCGCGCTGGAAATCGTCTATGGTGATGACCCGGTCGATCTGGCCGTCGGGCGTCAGGATCTCGTAGATCACACCATCGACCGCGGTCATCATCAGCAGGATGATCGCGCCTTCGTCCCCGCCACCCTCGATATGCGTCTCGTCGCCGCGGTTGCTGCCGAACCCGGAAGCAGTCCGGACCGTGTTGGCGTCGCCATGGTCGAGGACCGGATCGTAGAGCCTGTGCTCACCCTGAAGCACCAGCGTCTTGGTCGGCCCGGCATGGCGGTGCGGCACGCATTCGGCGCGCGGATCGAACTTCATCAGCATGTCCACCACCTGTGCGTCATGATCGACGGAGAGCAGGTGATAGTAGAGCCCCTCGAAACCGGCGAAGGGCTTCCAACTGATGGTACGGTCATCGAAGCGATAGGTCTCAGGCATTGTTTCCTCCCCTGCCTTGCCACCTTCCATGATCCGCCCGCAGGGGGTGCTGTCAACGGCCCGCCAGCCGGTTGATGCGTTCGATATGCGCCGTCACGAACAGTTCGGCCTCGTCGTAGTCGTCAGTCGCAATCAGCTCCCCCTCAAGGTTCAGGCGGCCCAGATTGGCGGATGCGAGCTTCACGATGCCGTTGTAGGCGGTATCGGGCGTGACCGTGGCACCGTAGAAATGGCGGATCCCGGCATTGGCGACCATCTCGCCGACGAACTTGATGTCCTCGATGGAGAACCTGTTCTCGTGGTTCGATCGGTTGTCGAGAACGCAGAAAATCTTGTCGGTCTCGTTGATCCGCAACAGAGCTTCGTAGAGCGAGACCCGTTGCGGTCGCGTAAAGGCCCCGGTCAACGTGACACGATGAAATATTTCGGAGCCGATACGATAGGACGCGTAACGGCAGGACCGGAGAATTCCGTGCCCCGCGGCCGACTTTTCTGAATTGACCACCATTGGTTGTGACTCAGGGAATCCGAATATTGTCTTCCTCAAGTCTAGTCCAATGATTCAATGGTATCCATGTCATCGTCGGAAAAGCCGAAATGGTGACCGATTTCGTGGATCATCACATGCCGGACGATATGGCGGAGGCTTTCGCCGCTCTCGGTCCAGTAATCCAGGATCGGCCGCCGGTAGAGCCAGACGCAGTCATTCTCGCCACCCGGATCCATCACCGACCGATACGGCAGGGCGACGCCCTGATAGAGGCCCATCAGTTCGAACGGGTCCTCGATCCCCAGATCCTGCAGTACCTCATCGTCGGCAAAGTCCGCCACGCGGATCACCAGCCCCTCGCAATGGCGCCGGAGTTCGGCCGGGATCTGGTTCAGCGCTTCCTCGCCCATTCGGGCGATGACATCGAGATCGGGAGCGGTGTCGGTCATGCGGCGACGAAACCACAACGGATGCCGGCTGGAAAGCCGCTCCGGATTGACGCTTAGCAGCCCCTGCCATCTGGACTATAAATCGGCACCATGACTGCGAGACCCAATGCGCGCCCCGATGTCGGGCTTTTCGTGACCTGCCTGGTCGATCTCTACCGTCCCAGCGTCGGCTTTGCGGCGGACAGGCTGATCCGCCAGACCGGCTGCACCGTCACGGTGCCGCTGACGCAGACCTGCTGCGGCCAGCCGGCCTACAATTCCGGCGACCGCAAGACGGCGAAGGCCATTGCCAGACAGGTCATCGCGGCTTTCGAAGGCTTCGACTACGTCGTCGCGCCGTCCGGTTCCTGCATGGGCATGATCAGCCATCACTACCCCGCCTTGTTCGGCGACGAACCGGACTGGAAGGCCCGGGCGGAGACGATGGCTTCAAAGTCCTACGAGTTGGTCAGCTTCCTGACCGGCGTCTGCGGTGTCACCGAAGTCGATGCGAAGCTGGACGCCACCGTGACCTATCACGACAGCTGTTCCGGACTGCGCGAACTCAAGATCAAGGAGCAACCGCGCCGTCTGCTGGCCACCGTCGACGGGCTGAGCCTCACGGAACTGCCGACGGCAGAGACCTGCTGCGGCTTCGGCGGCACTTTCTGCATCAAGTACTCCGACGTCTCGACAGAGATGGTCCGCCGCAAGGCCGCCGACATCGCCGCGACCGAGGCCGACCTGCTTCTGGCTGGCGACATGGGCTGCCTGCTCAACATGGCCGGCAAGCTGAAGCGCGACGGTTCCACAGTGAAGGCGCGACACGTCGCCGAGGTGCTCGCCGGGATGACCGACCGCCCCGCCATCGGGGAGGCTGAGTGATGCAGACGACCTCCCACCGTTTCAAGGAATCGGCCGCCGAGGCGATCAACGACACCCACCTGCAGCAGGCGCTGAAAAATCTCCAGACAGGCTTCGTCGCCGCCCGGCAACGCGCCGCCGACGGGCTCGACGAGTTCGAGGCCATGCGCGACGCCGGCGTCGAGTTGAAGAACCACATCCTCGCCAATCTCGACCACTATCTGACGCTGTTCGAAGAACGGGTCACGGCCCAGGGCGGCACGGTGCATTTCTGCGCCACGCCCGAGGAGGCGCGGCAGACCATTCTGGATCTGTGCCGGACCTATGGCGCGAAATCGGTGACCAAGGGCAAATCCATGGTGGCCGAGGAAATCGCGCTGAACGACTTCCTGGAAGCCAACAGCATCGAACCGGTCGAGACCGATCTGGGCGAGTACATCATCCAGCTGGCCAAGGAACCGCCGAGCCACATCATCGGGCCCGCCGTACACAAGACCAAGGACCAGGTCTCGGACCTGTTCCACGCGCATCACGGCAAATACGGCAAGACCGAGCGCCTGACGGAAGCCGAGGATCTGGTCGCCGAGGCCCGCGAGGTGCTGCGGCAGAAGTATTTCGACGCCGATGTCGGCATCACCGGCGCGAACTTCCTGATCGCGGAGACCGGCTCCACCATCATCGTCACCAATGAGGGCAATGGCGACCTGACGCAGATGCTGCCGAAGGCGCACATCGTCATTTCGGCCATCGACAAGGTCGTGCCGACGCTGGAGGACGTCTCGACGATCCTGCGGGTGCTGGCGCGGTCTGCAACGGGTCAGGAAATGTCAGCCTACACGACGCTGTCGACCGGTCCGAAGCGCGAGGGCGACCTGGACGGCCCGGAGGGCTTCCATGTCGTGCTGCTGGACAATGGCCGCTCCGACCTGCTGGGCACCGAGAAGCAGGACATGCTGCGCTGCATCCGCTGCGGGGCCTGCATGAACCACTGTCCCGTCTACACGGCCGTCGGCGGGCACGCCTATGGCTGGGTCTATCCCGGGCCGATCGGCGCGGCGCTGGACCCGCATTTCATCGGCATCGAGGAAGCGCGGCACCTGCCCAACGCCTCGACCTTCTGCGGCCGCTGCGAGCAGGTCTGCCCGATGCGCATTCCGCTGCCGAAGATCATGCGCCACTGGCGCGAGGAAGCTTTCGAGAAGAAGCTGCCGCCGGCGCGCGAACGCTATGGCCTCGCGGCCTGGGCCTGGCTGGCGAAACGCCCGGCCATGTACCGGCTGGCCGCCCGGCTGGGCATCGCGGCGCTCGGACGCGCCGGCGAGGTCCGTGGCGGCCGGTTCGAGAGCCTGCCCTTCGCCGACGGCTGGACGAAGGGCCGCGACATGCCTGCGCCCCAGGGCGGCACCTTCATCGACCGCTGGAAGGCGGGCGAGCGTGGCTAGGGAGGGCGACGCCGAACTTGTCGAGGCCATACGGCGGGGACATGAGGCGGGCGCCGTCTCGATGCATGTCCACTACCGCCGCGCCCGCAAGGTCGAAGGCTTCCGGGAAGCGCTGGTCGAGCAGGTCGGCGCCCGCGCGGTCACGGTCCGGGATCATTTCATGAAGGGCGCCTTCGCGGCGCTGTTCGTCTGGTTCGCCGCCGCCCAGATATTCCTGCTGCAGGAGATCGAGATCACCCTGATGGGCTCGCCGGTCACGCTCAGCATGCTGACGTTCCTGCTGCTCCTGCTGGCGCTGGTGCTGTTCTACAGGGACCGTATCAAGCCGGTCCAGGGCGCGCCGATGCACCGGGCCGCGCTGAGCGATCCGGAGCTCTTCGGCCGCCTCTGGCTCGGCGGCGCGGTGGCGCTGATGCTGCGGGAAGGGCGCGACCGGATCTGTCAGTCCCCGCGGGACGACTGGCGGCAATTCGTCCGCCGCACCCTGATGCTTCAGGGCTGATCCGGCCGCAGCCTCACCTGTTACAGGTCCCGCGGGTTCTCGCGGCGGCGTTCGCGGCCGCTGTCGAAGCGGTCACGACGGTTGTCGCGGAACCGATCACCCCGGTCACTCCGTCCATCACGGTCGAAACGGCGATCGCGCTGATCTCGGAAGGCCTGACGGTCGTCCCGGCGCTCGCGGAACTCGCGCAGTTCGCGCCGGGTCTGGCGCGATTCCCGGCGTTCCTGACGCAATTCACGGCGGGTGTCGCGGAATTCGCGGCGCAGTTCCCGGCGTTCATTGTGCAGGCGCCCGAAACGGTGGCCACGGTTGCGGAAGTCATCGTGACGGCGCGTGTGAACGCGGCCCCGGCCGAAATTGCCGAAGCGATCGCGCAATTCGCGGCGGTCGCTGCGAATATCGGCCAACCGGTCCCGCAGTTCCTGCCGCCGTTCGCGGCTTTCCCGAAGGTCCTGGCGGAGTTCGCGCTGGAACTGGTGGCCGTGTCCGCGGCCGCGGTCGTCGGCCAGTGCTGGCGTCCCGACCGCGACTGCAAGCAGCAGCGGAATGAGAAGGTTGAGTTTCATGACAGTTTCCCCGTTGTCGATTACCAACGGGAACAGCGTCTTCCGGGGCATTGAACGGCACTTGAATACCCCGGAAAGGTTCAGGTCAGGTTCGACATTGCCTTGAGTTGGTCACGCGCGCGGCGTAGGGTCCGCGCGGCCTTTCCGAGGGGGGAAGGCCTTCCGCAACCTGACAATCCGGAGACAGACCATGTCGATACTTGCGTCGTCGCTCAGCCGCATCAAGCCCTCGCCGACCATCGCGGTCACGGCGAAAGCCCGTGAGCTGAGGGCCGCCGGCAAGGATGTGATCGGTCTCGGTGCGGGCGAGCCCGATTTCGATACGCCCGACAACATCAAGGAAGCCGCGATCAAGGCAATCCGCGAAGGCCAGACGAAGTACACCGACGTCGGCGGTACGCCGGAGCTGCGCAAGGCGATCTGCGGCAAGTTCAAGCGCGAGAACAACCTGGACTACACGCCCGATCAGATCATCGTCGGCACCGGCGGCAAGCAGGTGCTCTACAACGCGCTGATGGCGACCCTGAACCCGGGCGACGAGGTTCTGATCCCGGCGCCCTACTGGGTTTCCTATCCGGACATGGTGCTTCTCGCTGGCGGCGAACCGACCTTCGTCGAGGCCGGGCCGAACCAGGGCTTCAAGCTGTCGGCCGAAGCGCTGGACAAGGCGCTGACGCCGAAGACCAAGTGGCTGATCCTGAACAGCCCGTCCAACCCCACCGGCGCGGCCTACACCCGAGACGAGCTGGCGGCGCTGGGCGAGGTGCTGAAGAAGCACGAGCATGTCTGGATCATGACCGACGACATGTACGAGCACCTTGTCTATGACGGCTTCGAGTACACCACGATCGCCGAGGTATGCCCGGCGCTCTACGACCGCACGCTGACGGTCAACGGCGTCTCGAAGGCCTATGCGATGACCGGCTGGCGGATCGGCTATGCCGGCGGCCCGGTCGAACTCATCAAGGCGATGAACAAGATCCAGTCGCAGTCGACCTCCAACCCCTCCTCGGTCAGCCAGGCCGCGGCGGTCGAGGCGCTGTCAGGACCGAACGACTACATCGCCGAACGCAATGAGGTCTTCCAGGCCCGGCGCGATCTGGTGGTGAAGATGCTGAACGACGCCGAGGGCCTGCACTGCCCGACGCCGGAAGGCGCCTTTTACGTCTATCCGTCCTGCGCAGGCTGCATCGGCAAGACCACGCCGGACGGCAAGAAGATCGAGAACGACACAGACTTCGTCACCTATGTGCTCGAAAGCGTCGGCGTCGCCTGCGTCCAGGGCGAGGCCTTCGGGCTGTCGCCCCACTTCCGCATCTCGTATGCGACCTCCACCGAGGCGCTGACCGAGGCCTGCACGCGGATCCAGAAGGCCTGCGCCGCGCTGAAGTGACTGCGCGCCGCCACACCTGAAACGAAGAAGCCCCCGGATTGCGCCGGGGGCTTTTTTTTCTTGCGCTGGCTGTCATGCCCGCTTCGTGCGGGCATCCGGACAGTCGAAAAGCCGCGGCGAAGCCGCACCAGACCCCCGCACAAGGCGGGGGTGACAATCAGTACCCGTTGATCAAAGCGGAATGTTGTCGTGCTTCTTCCAGGGATTGCTGAGCTCCTTGGACTTCAGCATCCGCAGCGACTTGATGATCCGGAAGCGCGTGTTGTGCGGCATGATGATGTCGTCGATGAAGCCGCGGGCGCCCGCGATGAACGGGTTCGCGAAGGTCTGGCGGTATTCCTCGGTCCGGGCCGCGATCTTCTCGTCATTGCCGATATCGGCGCGGAAGATGATCTCCACGGCGCCCTTGGCGCCCATCACCGCGATCTCGGCGTTCGGCCAGGCATAGTTCACGTCGCCGCGCAGATGCTTGGAGCTCATGACGTCATAGGCGCCGCCATAGGCCTTGCGCGTGATGATCGTGACCTTCGGCACCGTCGCCTCGGCATAGGCGAACAGCAGCTTTGCGCCGTGCTTGATGATGCCGTTGTATTCCTGGCTGGTGCCAGGCAGGAAGCCGGGCACATCGACCAGGGTGACGATCGGGATGTTGAAGCAGTCGCAGAAGCGCACGAACCGCGCGGCCTTCTTCGACGAATCGATATCCAGGCAACCCGCCAGCACCATCGGCTGGTTGGCCACGATGCCGACCGTATGGCCTTCCATGCGGCCGAAGCCGGTGAGGATGTTCTTGGCGTAGGACGGCTGGGTCTCGAAGAAGTCGCCCTCGTCGACGATCTTCTCGATCAGTTCCATCATGTCGTACGGCTTGTTCGGGTTCGCCGGGACCAGCGTGTCCAGCGAGGCTTCCTGCCGTTCCGGATTGTCGAACGTCGGACGCCGCGGCGGCGCCTCGCGGTTCGACGCCGGCAGGAAATCGATGAACCGCCGCGTCTGGGTCAGGGCGTGGACGTCGTTCTCGAAGGCCAGGTCGGCGACCGAGGATTTCGTCGTGTGGGTGATCGCGCCGCCCAGTTCCTCGGCGGTCACGGTCTCGGCCGTCACGGTCTTCACCACGTCCGGGCCGGTCACGAACATGTAGGACGTGTCCTTCACCATGAAGATGAAGTCCGTCATGGCCGGGCTGTAGACGGCACCACCGGCGCAGGGGCCCATGATCAGGGAGATCTGCGGCACCACGCCGGAAGCCAGCACGTTGCGCTGGAAGACATCGGCATATCCGGCAAGGCTGTCGATGCCTTCCTGGATGCGGGCGCCGCCGGAGTCGTTCAGGCCGATGACCGGCGCGCCGACCTGCATCGCCTTGTCCATCACCTTGCAGATCTTGCGCGCATGCATTTCCGACAGTGCGCCGCCGAAGACGGTGAAGTCCTGGCTGAAGACGAAGACCAGACGGCCATTGACGGTGCCGTAGCCCGTGACAACGCCGTCGCCGGGCACCTTGTTGTCCTGCATGCTGAAATCGGTGCAGCGATGCTCGACGAACATGTCCCATTCCTCGAACGAGCCTTCGTCAAGCAACAGCTCGATGCGCTCACGCGCCGTCAGCTTGCCCCGGCCGTGCTGCGCCTCGATGCGGCGTTCGCCGCCGCCCAGCCGCGCCTTGGCCCGCTTCTCCTCCAGCATCTGGACGATGTCCTGCATTCCTGTCCCCCGGCAGCCGCTTCAGTACTTCCGGCTGGATAGCATCGGGCCAGCAGCCCCGCCAGTGTTTTGGCGGCAGCCGTCAGCTGCGGAGCGCGCGGATCATGGCCTCGACGTTGCGGAACTCGGCCAGCACCCCCGCCCTGCGGGTCGCCGCGATCTCGTCCTCGCCCCATTCGGCGATCTGATAGCTCTCGTCGAGCTGCGCGGCTTCGAAGGCAGCCTCGGCGTCCAGACGCTGTTCGACAAGCGCCAGCCCGATGACCAGGGAACTTGCCGTGCCGGCCGCGACCGACAGCCCGACCAGGCGGAAATCGTCCAGTTCGTCCACGGCAGACCGGAGGCGCGCCAACGTGTCGGGATCCTGCTCGATCGGCAGAATGCCGGACGTCACCAGCAGTCGCGCGCCGTAGCGCTCCCCGACCCAGTCGATCAGCGGCCGCCATGCCGCCTGCTGCTGCTCGATCAGCGTCTGCGGATGCTCGGCCCAGTAGCAGACCATGTCTGCACGGGCGTAGTTCGCGACCGCGGCCGCCGTCGCCGCGCGCCGTCCGGCCAGCTCGTCGATGGCGGTGCCCGTCATCCGGTTGAGCGGCATCGCCATACGGTCGATCTCGTCGTCCTGCGCGTTCCACTCGGCGGCGACCGCCTCGGCCAGCGGCCGCGTCGGCAGACGCATGACCTTTTTCGCCGGGGTGCGGATCGCCCGGCCGTCCAGCTGGACGTCGAAACCGTCCTCGGCCTCCACAACACCGGCTGCCTTGTAGAAGCGCTTCATGATGCAGCCTCACTGAAATGGTCGTCGACGAGACCTGGCAGATCCCGCCCGTGCCGGGCGATGCTCCGCGCGCCTTCCGCCTGCAGTTCCGCCGGCGGGTGATAGCCCCAGGCGACCCCGATGGCCCCGGCCCGCGCGCTGAGCGCCATGGCGATGTCATAGGTGGTGTCGCCGATGACGACAGCGTCCGCGGGATCGACACCGGCCTCGGCGCAGGCCTGCAGGCACATGTCGGGCGCGGGCTTGCCGGCCATGACGTCGTCGGCGGTCTGCAGCGTGACGAACCTGCCATCCAGTCCCAGGCGCTCGACGACGGCGAAGAGACCGCGCCGCGACTTGCCCGTCGCCACGCCGAGGAGATAGCCGCGCCGTTCCAGCTCCGCGACGGCGTCAAGCACGCCGGGAAAGGCCGGCTCGGGCAGGTCCCCGCCGCGCCGCAGCTCACTGAACAGCGCCTTGTAGGTGCCGGCGACCTGACTCACATCCGACGATCCGAGTTCAGGGGCAAGCGTGCTGACCGCATGATCGAGGCTCAGCCCCACCACGCGCTTGACCGCCTCCGGCTGCGGTGCAATCAAGCCGAAGCTCAGGAACGCCTGCTGCATCGAGCGGACGATACCGTGCTGACTGTCGACGAGCGTGCCGTCGCAGTCGAAGATGACCAGCCTGAGCGCCATGCGCGGAACCTGCCACAGGAGGCGGCAGATGGATGATGCGATAAAACATCTCGGCAGGCAGAGCGACCTGCCCGACAACCCCGACGACGCCATACTCGATGCGGTGCCGAACCCGCATCAGGGCACGCCCTATGTCGTCCGCTTCACCGCGCCGGAGTTCACCTCGATCTGTCCGGTCACCGGCCAGCCGGACTTCGCCCGCCTGATCATCGATTACGTGCCGAAGGCCCACATCGTCGAGAGCAAGAGCCTGAAGCTGTTCCTCGGCTCCTTCCGCAATCACGGCGCCTTCCACGAGGACTGCACCCTGCTGATCGCCAAGCGGATCGTCGACGCCATCGAGCCGGAATGGCTCAGGATCGGCGGCTACTGGTATCCGCGCGGCGGCATCCCGATCGATGTCTTCTACCAGACCGGCGAACCGCCGAGCGGCGTCTGGCTGCCCGACCCCGATGTCGAGACCTACCGGGGACGATAATGTCCGCGTTCGACATTCGGCCCCTCACCCGCTGGACCGGCGCCGAGATCTTCGGACCCGACCTGACCGGGCCCATCGGCGAGGAACTGGCGGCGGCGCTGAGAGACGCACTGGCGAGTTGGCAGGTGATCTTCCTGCCGGACCAGCATCTCGACATTCCGGCACAGAAGCGCCTGACGCAGGTTTTCGGCCCGCTGGAACGCTGCCCCTATGTCGTGCCGATGGACGACGAGCCGGATGTGATCGCGGTGCTGAAAGAGGCCGGCGAGGTCAATGTCGGCGTCTTCGGCGGCGACTGGCATTCCGATTTCAGCTTTCTGCCGGTTCCGCCGCTGGGCTCCGTGCTCAATGCGGTCGAGGTGCCGCCCTTCGGCGGCGACACGCTCTGGGCCAACCAGGTGGCGGCGCTGGACGCCTTGTCGGCAGATCTCCGCGCCGAAATCGATGGCCGGGACGCGATCCATATCGGCAAGCCCTATGGCGTCAGCCACGCCCCGAAGGAGGAAGAGCGGTCCGGCGGCTCGATCCGCATGGTTCGCGACGACCCGCAGGCAGACCGGGAAATGCCCCATCCGGCGATCCGCATCGATCCGGTTTCCGGCAAGCCCGCACTGAATTTCAACCCGACCTACGCGCTCCGGCTGTCGGGCAGGACCGAGGCCGAGAGCGCACCGATACTCGACGCCATCCAACGGCACACGACCCGGCCCGAATTCTGTGTCCGCCATCGCTGGCGCGCCGGCACGGTCGCGGTATGGAACAACTACACAACCATGCACTACGCGGTGAACGACTATGACGGTCACCGCAGGCTGATGTACCGGACGACTTTCGGAATAGCCGACGACAGACAGACCTCGCCGTCGTAGTGTCCGCCTCGGATCAGTCGCATCGGAATACCCCAACTTGGCAGAAACTCCCGAAATCAGAGAAGAAAGCGGATTCGGCGCGCCGCCACCGTATTTCGATGCCCGCATCCATCAGCTCTACCGATACTGGGATGACAAACGCGGCGACCGCGACATCCCGGACCGCAAGGATCTGGACCCGTTGATCGAGATTCCGAAGCTCCTTTCGGCGGTCTGGCTGCTGGACGTCGAGCACGATCCGCTCCGGCTCCGCTTCCGGCTGATCGGCAACGATCTCGTCCGAAGCGGCGGCCCGTCCCAGGTCGGGCAGTACGCCGAGGAACAGCCGCAGGACGAGGCCGGTTTCGCGACCATTACGGCGTTCAAGCGTTGCTGCACCGAGAGGATCGTGTTCTGGCGCCGCGGCCGCCCCCAGCTGGCGCACCACAACCACATCTCCGGACTACAGAACCTCGCCTTGCCGCTCACCGTCGGCGGATCGGAGGACGTCCGGTTGCTGCTGATGATGACGATCTACGACCGGCCGGCCTCCTGACGGTGAAGGCATTCCTTCTCTCGGCTCCGCTCCGTGTCGCGGTATCCGGCTAGTTCATTGTCCGTTTACACCCTGCAGCTACATCAACCGATACGATGACGAAACGACGGGATTTCAACGAGGACAGCGAACACGGCTTCGGTCCGCCGCCAGCGTGGATGCACGCAGACATCCTGGCCCTGCACCGCTACTGGCTGGCCAAGATCGGCGATGCGCCGATTCCCGACCGTGCCGACATCGACCCCGTGATCGAGATCCCGAAACTGCTCGCCAATGTCTGGCTGCTGGACGTCGTGGGCGAACCGCGCCGCTTCCGTTACCGGCTGATGGGCAGCAATCTCACCCGCGCGACCACGCGTCCTCGCATCGGCCAGTATCTGGACGAACAGGAGGGCGCCGGCGATATTCCGGAGACGGTCGCCGCGCTGAACACCTGCTGTGATCGTCAGATTCCCTACTGGCGGCGCGGCCATCCGCAGCTGATCCGCGACCGCTTCCTGCCGATGCTGGAATATGTGGTTCTGCCCATGAGCGTCGAGCATTCCGCCGAGACGCGCATGCTGCTGAACATGACCATCTATCACTGGAAGGACTGACGCCACGGTCGCCCAGCCGCGGCTCCGGTCATTCGCTGCGCGGCGGGGGGGAGCCGCAGGCGGTTCGGTCGACAGGTTGCCGCCCACGACGTCCAGCAATTGCCGCGTCATCTGCCGGAGAATATGCGTCTTCTGGCGCGACGCGCTGACGGCGATGACCTTGCCCTTCCATATCTCGCCGTCGCCATCGGCCAGCGACGCGCCGAGCGAGTACGTCTCTTCGCCCTCGTTGGCGGCTGGCACGCCCAGCGTGATCGCAAAGCCGAGTTCGGTACGTGAGTCGCTGCCACCCTTCCCGCGCGCCTGAAAGCGGGAGGGCTGGTCGGTCTCGCTGAAGGATCCGCGCCAGCGGATGGTCAGAACCGTCGAAGAAACCGGGTCCAGGCGATAGCCGCGCAGCTGCATTTCCTCGTTGAAGATGGCCCGCATCTGCTCGCTCGGCCCCGGTATGCCGTCGAACTCGACCTTCAGCGCCTTGCCGATCGGCGCCTCTCGGACAAGTTGCGCATTGACCGCGGTCCTGTAGACATCCTCGGCAGCCCTCGCCGGGGCGCATGCCGGCCCGAAGGCCAGTAAGGCTGCGGCAAGGGCGATCCAGATTCGGTTGGACATTCCGGTCCTCTCCCATCTACTGGTGAGCGTCGGCACAATAGCAACAAGCAACGGATCACGGCCAGACGGCGAGGCCATGCTCGACTTCTATGACCAGTTGGGAACATGGCAGCGCGTCGCCCTGGCGGCGGGCCTGGCCGTGCTTGGCCACCTGCTCGTTCGGCTGATCCGCTGGGGTAGCGGTCGGGCGACCACGTCGCAGATCGCCCGAAGCTCGAGCAAGGCGCTGACGCTGATCAGTCTGCTGACCAGCATCGCCGTGTTCGTGATCTACTTCACCGCCTTCGGCTTCGTGATGACCGAGGCGGGCGTGCCGCTCTCGACCTATCTGGCCAGCGCCTCGATCATCGGTCTGGCGGTCGCCTTCGGCTCCCAGGGCATCGTGCAGGATGTCGTCAGCGGCGTGACCATCGTCTTCACCGACCTGTTCGACGTCGGCGATGTCGTCGAGATCAGCGGCCAGGTGGGCGTGGTCGAACGCTTCGGCATGCGCTTCACCGTGCTTCGCAGCCCGCTCGGGGCCGAGGTCTTCGTCCCGAACCGTTCGATCCTGAACGTCGTCGCCTACCCGCGCGGCTATGTCCGCTGCTTCGTCGACGTGACCCTGCCGCAGGACGCGGACGCTGCAGAGCGGATGGAGGACAGGGTACGCGTACTCAGCGCTGCCGCCGAAGGACAGTTCGCGGGCATCTTCCGCGCGCCGCCCGAAGTCATGGATCCCGCCACGACGGCGGCGGGCCGGCAGTTCATCCGGATCAAGTTCCGCATCTGGCCCGGCCGCGGCGGTCCGCTGGAGACCGCGTTCCGCCAGGAGCTGGTCCAGGCCGGGAAGTCGATCGATCCGGACTATGCGGAATGGATGGTGATGGTGAACAACGAGGTCGAGACGTACCGCGCGCCGAAACGCAATTGAGGCGGCCTCAGGCGACCGCGTCGTCCTTCACGAAATCGACCGTGACGAAGAGGTAATCCGCGAGTTCGCCGGTCGCCGACAGCGGCATGATCAGCACCTCGATGTCGCGCGCCTTGAACTGCTGTCCGACATAGGGAAGGTGCTCGGGCATCAGGGGCAGACGCGACTCCACAACGCTGGCGCAGGCTTCCCAAACCGCCGAGGGCGGGCGCTGGTGCGGGATCTGGCTCATCCGGCGCCAGGCATCGTTGCTGGCCGAAATGATCCACCCAGCGCGTGCCGACAACGCGGTAGAGGAAGTCCTTTTCCGCGTGCAGGACCTGGAGAAGAATCACGGACGGCAGAACCGACGGAATGGCGAAGGGATCGAAATCCCGCCGCAGGGGCATCGCCCGCTGCCCCCGGATCGACAGCCAGTAGCGGAACGCCCTCCGGTTCAGCGGCTTGCCAACGCGGCTCGCCAGGCGCGAAAGCATCGCGTCGTCGTCCGGCAGCAGATCCTGAATATCGTCGTGGTAGGACATGGTCTGGAGATGGGGGCAAAAGGTTACCGAAAAACTGTCTACGTACGGTTTCCGGACGAATTTTGCTTTACGCGCACGTCAATGTGTCGGCGATCACACGCCCTGGCCCGGAATCTTTGACGCAGCCCGAGATTCCCCTTTGCACGGAATTCACTAGACTGATCATTACGCACAGGTTGCCGGACGGGCGTGGATTGAGGGGACCGGGCCGCAGACAGCTGAGGGGCGATCCGATGCGACAGACTTTCCCGACATTCATTGCCGCGCTGATGCTGGCGCTGACGGCGCTGATGATGGCCGCTGCCGGTGCATCGGCGCAGAATCCGGCGCTGACGGTGCAACAGCGCGCCGCGGTTCAGCAGAATTCCGCCGAAGACCCGGCGGCGCAGCCGGGCAGCCTGGATGCGGCGCTGAAGGAAACCATCCGCCAGCAGGTCCGCGAGGAACTGGACCAGCGGGCGTCCGAGCCCGCCGCGGCCACGGCAGCAGCCGAATCGGGCGGATCCGGCGATCCCTTCGCCCAGGTGATCGACGGCGCCCGGATGAGCGTCGCGACAATCTCCGACAATATCCGCACCACGCTCGCTGTCATTCCTGAGCTGTCGGACCAGATCGACCGCGCCTTCATCCTGCTGACAGACTTCGAAGGCTGGCCGCGGATGTGGACCGGCATCCTGAACCTGGCGGCCATGCTGGCCGGCGGCTTCCTTGTCGCCGGGCTGCTCCGCCGCGCCACACGCCGGATCCTGACGGTGCCGTCCGCGGCCGCGCCCTTCACGATGGACCGGCTGCCGATCGCCGCCGTCGTCTTCCTACGCGATCTGGTCTTCCTGATCGGCTTCGTCGTCACCGGGTTCCTGATCTCGCTGGTCTGGTTCCAGCAATACGACCCGATGCGGATTTTCCTGATCTCCTATCTCGGCGCGGTCTCCGTCGCCTATGCGGGCTGGGTGATTTCAGGCGCGCTCTTTGCGCCAGGCCGGCCGGGGCACCGCCTGATCGACGCAGATGACAGGATGGCGCTGACGCTGGCGCGATGGACCACCGCGGTCGCCGCCGTGATGGGGCTGATCGGCTTCAGCGTCGGCATGATCCGCCTGCTGGGCATGCCGCCGGCGGTCTTCGCCGTTCTGCTCGTCATCGCCGGCCTCGTCGTCACCGCAATCACCTTCTTGCTGGTCACGACGGCCACCGCCAACGATCCGGCACGGCAGCCCGAGGGCATTCTGGACGGACTGTTCGGGCGCTACCGCCGGACCTGGCTGCAGATCGCCAGCGTGCTGTTCCTGCTGATCTGGACGCTGAGCATCTTCTCGGCCGAGGGCAGCAAGATCGTCGCCGTCATGATCGGCTTCACCGCCTTCGCGCTGGCGGTCTATGCCGGCCATGTCCTGCCGGGCCGGGCGCCGGAACCCGAGCCGATCGACCTCAACCGCAGCATTTCGCAGATCCCCATCGATCCGGAAGACGCGGCCGCCGCGGCAGCCGAAGCGCTACCGGCGGAAGTCGTGCCCGAACCGGACCCCGCGCCCCTGCCACTGCAGAAGCGCACCTCGCTGCTGCCCTCCTTCCGGACGATTGCCCGGACGCTGCTCGGCATCGTCGGACTGTTGTCGGTCCTGCACATTCTGGGCGTCGACATGGTCGCGGCCTACCGCAGTCCGCTGGGCCAGCACGCGACCGACGTCCTGATCGAGATCGCGATCATCATCGTGGTCGCCTCGCTGATCTGGTCTGCGGTCAAGCGCACCATCGACCGCTTCATCCGGCGCGAGCACGAGAAGGCGATGGAGATGGCCGCCGAGGCGGTCACCGACGAGGACGGCCTGGGCGGCATGGTCACCTCGCGCTTCGGCACGCTGTTGCCGCTGATCCGCGGCTTCATCCTGTCGGTGCTGGCCGCCGTGACCGTGATGGTCGTGCTGAGTTCGATGGGTCTCGATATCGGCCCGCTGCTCGCGGGCGCCGGCGTGGTCGGCATCGCCATCGGCTTCGGCGCTCAGGCGCTGGTCCGCGACATCATCTCCGGCATCTTCTTCCTGATCGACGACGCCTTCCGGGTCGGCGAGTACGTGGAGTTCGGCGACATCCGCGGTCAGGTGGAGATGATCTCGATCCGCTCCATGCGGCTGCGCCATCACCGTGGCGCCATCCACACGATCCCGTTCGGCGAACTGCGCTCGATCACGAACTACAACCGCGACTGGGCGATCTACAAGCAGGAGTTCCGCCTGCACTACGAGGTGGATACCGACAAGGTCCGCAAGATCATCAAGAAGGTCGGCCTGCGCCTGCTGGAGGATCCGGAACTCGGTCCGAAGTTCATCCAGCCGCTGAAATCGCAGGGCGTGTTCAAGATCGAGGAAGGCGCGCTGATCGTGCGCACCAAATTCATGTGCAAGCCGCGCGAGCAGTTCATCATCCGCAAGGCCGTCTTCCAGGAAGTGAAGAACGCGCTCTACGAGCAGGGCATCGAACTGGCCCAGCGCCGGGTGCAGATCGACTGGCCGGAATGGATGCAGGAGCAGGCCGCTCAGAACGGCGACGGCGACCTGACCCCCGACGCCCCGGCGCCCGCCGAGCCGCCGCATCCCTCCCCGTCCCGCCCGGCGCCGCAGACCGTCGCGGCCGCGGCGGGCGCCGGCCTGGTCGCCACCGAGAACCGGACCAAGCCGGTCTATCCAGACGAGCCGTAACGGCAAGGAGAGGCGCAAATGGCGATCTACGAACTGCGGACGTACACGCTCTACGCAGGGAAGCTGGGCGAGGCAGTGGAGCTCTACCGGTCGGTTGGCTGGCCGGCACTGGAGAAACATGGCGACAAGCTTGTCGGCTACTTCACCGGCGATGTGGGAGCATTGAACAAGATCGTCCACATCTGGAAGTTCGAGGACGATGCCGACCGCCGCGCGCACTGGAACCGGGTCTATGCAGATGACGACTTCATGGCTTTCGCCGCGAAATTCCGCCCGCTGATCCTGACGCAGGACAATCAGTTGATGATGGCAGCGCCCAGGGGCCCGACGCCGTAGCGCCGGGGTTCCGAGGTCAGATACTCAAGTCTTCGAGATTGTAGTCGACCACGTCGGCCTTCGCCTTCTCGTCCCAGGTCCAGGCCTCGCCGCTCTTCTCGTGCGGGCGGTAGGTGAAGGGCGTCTCGTCCGGGAACCGCTGGCGGCGGGCATCGATGGCATAGCCGATCATGCGGGCGCGGCGGCGGATGCGCTCGTCGTCATAGACCGCCGGCGCGTTGTGGATGCCCCCGCCCTGAACGCCCAGCACCGACTGCCTGCGGTGGAAGCCGAAATTCAGCGTCACGCGCCAGTCCGGGCTGGTGTTGGCGAAGGAGCCATGGACGAGCTGGCGGTTGGTGATCGCCACGTCGCCCGGCTTGCAGACCAGCGGGACCGCGTCTGGCAGCCGCTCGCTGCCTGCGTCGGCCACCATCTGCCTGATGTCGACCGTGCGCATCTTGTGTGTACCCGGCACGATCCAGAGACCGTTGGCCGGCGTGCAGCCATAGAGCTGCGCCATGAAGTTGAAGCCGTGCGTGCCCTGATCCCAGTCCGGGGAGTCCCAGTGGGTGACACCGTCCCGGTGCCACGCGACCGACGCGCCGAGACCCGGCGCCTTGATGAAATAGGCCTCGTTGAAGGGTACGAAGTCCTGACCGTTGATCGCCGCGGCGACGCCCAGGATGCCCGGATGGCCGTAGACCCTCAGATGCGCCTCGGAAAATTCCAGCGTGCCCAGCGACAGATAGACGATGTCTTCGGGCGCATCATTGGCGGCGACGGGCTCGTACATCTTCACCGGATGGCGGCCGTTCGCCTTCTCGGTGCCGCCGAACGGGTCGGCCAGCGGCTTCGACCAGAACAGCTTCGGCGCCTTGTTCGACGCGCCCAGCGCCGGACGGCCTTCGGCATCGACATCCGCCCCCTTCTTCACCGGAAAACGGCTCATCATGCTCTGCAGGTCGGCCTCGATATCGGCCAGTTCATCGTCCTTCAGCACGCCCTCGAAGACGTAGAAGCCGCAGCGCCAGTAGGCCTCGACAATGTCCGGATGCAGGATGCCCTCGCCGATGAAGCGGATCGGGCCGCGGTTGCCGAGCGCCATGGCGCGGGCTTCGCCCTCGGCCATGTAGCGCTCCATCGCGCTCTGGTGCTCACCGTAGTTTGATGTCGGGACGGGTGAATTCATGACGTTCCTCCCCAGGTACGCAACGGCGCTCCAGCGCCGGATTTGCCCCTGAGGATACGCTTCCCTGAACGCCCGCTCAACTCGCGGCAGTCATGCGTCCCGTGCGAGTTGCCTGCGGATCACCGGGTGGTAGAGGTCGCCGTCGCCCGCCTCGATGGCCTTCTCGAACAGGTCGTCGACCGTATCGCATCCTGGATGCGGCAACCCCGATTCTTCCGCCATCTCAATGGCATATGAGAGATCTTTGCGGGCGTACTTCACAGAAAAGGACGGGTTCGGATAGTCGCCCGGCAGCATCGCTTTCGTCGCGTGATTGCGCAGCGCGAAGCTGTCGCCCGAGCCCTTCGACATCGCCTGCAGCAGTGTCTCTCCGGCCATGCCCTGCGCCTCGGCGATGTTCAGCGCTTCGGCCAGCGCCACGTTTGTCTGGAACAGCACCATGTTGTTCAGGATCTTCACGATCTGGCCCGAGCCAACCGGACCGCAATGCAGGATGTCCGTTCCCATGCAGGCCAGCACCGGCTCGATGCGGGCGAAGGTCGCGTCGTCGGCGCCTACCATGATCGCCAGCGTGCCGTCGGCGGCGGCCTGCCGCGTCCGGGCGATCGGTGCATCGGCGAAGGCTGCGCCTTTCGCGGCCAGCGCCTCGGCGATCTCCCGCATCAGCCCGGGCTGGGAGGTCGACATGTCGATCAGGACCTGCCCTTCGCGCGCCATCGACGCCAGCCCGCTCTCGCCGAGCACCGCCTCGCGGACCTGCGCGCCACCGGGCAGGCAGGTGATGACGATATCCGCTCGCGCCATCAGGTCGGCAGTATCGGCGGCGGTCTCCGCCCCCTCGCCCGCCAGCCGACTGACCGGATCGGGGTTCAGGTCGAACGCGATGACCGGCTGGTCGGCCTTCTTCAGGATGTTCCGGCACATGGCCTCGCCCATGACGCCGAGACCGATGAAGGCGACGGTCATTCCGCGGCCTCGGCCGTCTGAACTGCCGCTGCAGCGGCCGCGCTGCGGCCCGCGGTGCGTCCGAAGACGGCGCCGGACATCAGCCCCGTGCCGCCCGGATAGTTGTGATAGAAGAGCCCGCCGACCAGTTCGCCGGCGGCGAAGAGCCCCGGGATCGGCCGCATGTCGCTGTCCAGCACCTGCGCATCCGTGGTGACCCGCAGGCCACCGAAGGTGAAGGTAATGCCGCAGGTGACGGCATAGGCCTCGAACGGTCCCTCATCGACGCGGTTGGCCCAGTTGCTTTTCGGCACATCGAGGCCCTCGGTGCAGCGCCCGTCCTTCACATTCGGGTTGAAATCGATGTCGGTCCGGACCGCCTCGTTGTAGCGCGCCATCTCGGCCAGGAAGCCCGCCGGATCGACGCCTTCCATCTTGCCGGCCAGTTCCTCCAGCGTGTCGCCCGTGACCTTCGTGACCTGCTTGATGTTGTATTCGCCGCGCAGCAGGTGCTTCACCTTGGCGTCGAAGACCTGCCAGGCGAACTCGCCCGGCTGGGACAGGATCACCCGACCGTATTTCGCGTAGGTGTAGTTCCGGAAGTCCGCGCCCTCGTCCAGGAAGCGTTTGCCCGTCGCGTTGACCATCACGCCGAAGGGATAGGAATGCTTCTGGAACTGGTCGCCGACGGCCAGATCCCCGAATTCCGGGGCGTTGCGCTCCCAGCCGACGGCGTGGCAGCCGGACCAGTTGCCGGCGGCGCTGGCGCCGATGTCGAGCGCCATGCGGATGCCGTCCCCGGTGTTGAAGCGGCTGCCGCGGACCTTGGCCATTTCCCAGCCCGGCCCCAGATAGCGCGTCCGCCATTCCGGATTGGCCTCGAAGCCGCCGGAGGCAATGACGACGGACCGGGCATGCAACGGTTCCGGTTTCCCGCCGTTCCGGCGCACCATCACGCCGGTGACCGCGACGCCGTCCGTGATCAGTTCGACGGCGCGGGCGTCGTATTCGATGCCGATACCGCGGGCGGCGCAGGATTCGGTCAGTGAGTTCGACCAGTCCCTCGCCGCCGCCCCAGGCCTCGACCGTCAGGCCGCCCCAGAACTTGAACCGGCCGTCGATCTTGAAGGCCTGCCGGCCGTAGATCGGCACGAAGCGGACGCCTTTCTCGCGCATCCAGATCATGGTGTCGCGGGACTGCGTTACCAGCATCTCCACCAGCTCCGGGTCGCAGCGGTACTGCGTCACGCGGAACATGTCGTCGAAGAACTGGTCCCGCGTGTAGCTGCCGAAATCGGTGGTGGCGATCTCCTCGTCCGTCAGGTCGGGCATGACCTTCTGCAGATCGTTCAGTCCGTCATAGGCAAAGCGCATGGCGCCGGCGGTGAAGCGGCTGTTGCCGCCGTTCTCGGCCTTCGGCGCGCGCTCCAGCACGTGGACACGCTCCGCGCTCTCCCGCGCCGACAGCGCTGCACACAGCGCAGCATTGCCTGCGCCGATCACCAGAACATCGATTTCATCGGTCATTCGTTGGCTCCCCACCCGTCAGCGGGGCCCAACATAGAAAACGCATCCGGCCTTGGAAATGGCCTGGCGGTCCTAGCGCGCCTGCGGCTCGTTCGGAGACATCTTCTCGGCGCGGATCGCCAGCGCGTCGCGGTCCCACAGATAGAGGCTCTTGCCCTTCTTCTTCACCAGCTCTTCCTGGGCAAGCTGGCTGATCACACGGGCGACGGTCTCGCGCGTGGTCGAGGCGCGGGCGGCGATATTGCTCTGGGTCGGCATCGGGTAGATGACCCAGGCGCCCTGGGTGACAGGGTCCTCTTCGGCAAGCCGGAGCAGTTCCAGATAGACGCGCTGCACGGCGCCGAGCGTCGACAGATCCATGATGCGTTCGTCGCAGGTGCGGATTATACGCGCCAGACGCTTCATCACCCGCTGGCCGACCGACGGGGACTCGCCGACGAAATCCATGAAGACCGAAGGCGAAACCTGGGCCAGCACGCAGGCGCCCTGCGCCACCGCCGAAGCGGAACGCGGCTCGCCGTCGATCGCGGCCAGTTCGCCGAAGTAGCCGCCGGTCTTCACCGTGGCGTAGGCGATCTCCCGTCCCGAGGCGGAGTAGTTGACGATCTGTACCTCGCCCTCGACGACGAAGAACACGTCGCGTGAGTCGCTGTTGCGGTCGAGAACCTGCTCTCCGTTCTTGAACCGCCGCCAGGTGCACCGGCGTTCGAGCGCTTCAATCTGCTCGGGCGCCAGACCGCCGAGCAGTTCGCAACCATTGAGAGTTCCCAGTGCCTGCTGTTGCGTCATGCTGCCCCATCTACCTTAGCTCGACAGGCGCACGAATCCTTTGTGCGTCTGTCGACTCACCCCGGCGGGCAGTATAACGGTTCGAGAGCGCTTGTCCGCCTTCGATTCCGCACTGCAAACAGAATTTGCCGCGCCGCCCTTGTTCGGACCCTTCTCACGCAGCGTTGAATTCGCTGCAATTATCCCACAATAGTTGTGTACTGTCGGCAACACACGCCAGTGATTCCAATCACAGATGCCTGAACGCGATCACGTTTTTCCGCCTGCCCCGGCGGCTGTGACTTCGATCACAGGCACATTCCCCGACGGCATGCATGGATAACCGCGCGCCTTCCTGGAGAAATCCGGGAAACCCAAAACGCCAAACTGAAAACCCGGTCCGAGTGGCCGGGTTTTTTTGTGCGATCCGCCCGGGAAATCAGCCTGTTGCGCACCGCTGCGCCGTGCTACAGCCGGTCCGGGAGCGACCGGGGGAACCGCAGCGGAAATGACGGACAGCGACACCGCAGGGCAGGAAGACAAGGCAAGCGAAGCTTCCGCCAACGATGAAAAGCTGGTGCTGACCCCGTCGCGTCAGTTCGGCAGCTGGCTTGCCGAACAGCGCATCAGCCTGGCCTTTACCACCTACCAGGCCGGCAAGCTGTTCCTGATCGGGACCCAGGCCGACGGCCGCCTGTCCATCTTCGAACGGACCTTCAACCGCTGCATGGGCCTCTGGGCCGACGGACAGACGCTCTGGATGAGTTCGCTGTTCCAGCTCTGGCGCATGGAAAACATCCTGCCGGCCGGCGAATCCTACCAGGGCTATGACAGGGTCTACGTCCCGCAGGTGGGCTACACGACCGGCGACATCGACGTTCACGACGTCGCCGTGGATACGGACGGCAAGCCGGTCTTCGCGGCGACCCTTTTCGGATGCCTGGCGACGGTCAGCGACCGCTATTCCTTCCGGCCGCTCTGGAAGCCCCCGTTCCTGTCGAAACTGGCGGCCGAGGACCGCTGCCACCTGAACGGGCTGGCCATGCGCGACGGCAAGCCGGCCTTCGTGACAGCCGTCAGCCGCTCCGACGTCGCCGACGGCTGGCGCGACAGGCGCACCGACGGCGGCATCGTGATCGATGTCGAGAGCGGCGAGATCGTCGCCGAGGGCCTGTCGATGCCGCACAGCCCGCGCTGGCACAACGGGAAGCTCTGGCTGTCGAACGCCGGCACCGGCGAATTCGGCCATATCGACCTGAAGACGGGGAAGTTCGAGCCCCTCGCCTTCTGCCCGGGCTTCCTGCGCGGCGCCGCCTTCACAGGTGACTTCGCCATTGTCGGCCTGTCGATGCCGCGCGAGAACCGGACTTTCAGCGGTCTGGAACTGGACGACCGGCTGAAGAAGGCCGATACCGGACCCCGTTGCGCGCTGCAGGTGATTGATCTGAAGTCGGGCGATATCGTTCACTGGCTGAGAATCGAGGGCGTCGTGCAGGAGCTCTACGACGTTTCGGTTCTGCCGGGCGTCCGGCGGCCGATGGCCATCGGTTTCATGACAGACGAGATACGGCGGGTGCTGACCGTGGACGACGAGAACTGGGACACCGCACCGGCCGCCAAGGGAGGAAAGAAGAAGAAATGAGTGACACCAAACCGGCAATCGCAGTGCTCGGCGGATCGGGCGATCTCGGTTCGGGCCTGGCGCTGCGCTGGGCGCGCGCCGGCTATCCCGTCGTTATCGGATCGCGGACCGCGGAGAAGGCCGAGACTGCCGCAAGGGATCTCGCCGAACGTATCCCGGGCGCGGATGTGCGCGGCCTCGACAACGTCGCCGCGGCCGAGGCCGGAGAGATCGTCGTCATGACCGTACCGTTCTCCAACCATGCCGCCACGCTTGGCTCGGTCAGGGACGCCGTGCAGGGCAAGATCTTCGTCGATGTGACAGTGCCGCTGGTGCCGCCCAAGGTCAGCCGCGTGCAGATGCCGCCGGAAGGCTCTGCCGGCAAGGCGGCGCAGGAGATTCTGGGTCCCGAGGTACAGGTTGTCTCGGCCTTCCAGAACGTCGCGGCCGACCATCTGGCCGATCTGGAGCACGATCCGGATTGCGACGTGCTGGTCGCGGGGAATGTGGTTGCGGCGCGCGAAACGGTCGTCGAACTGGTCGAGGCCTGCGGCATGCGCGGCTGGCATGTCGGGCCGATCGACAACAGCGCTGTCGCCGAGGCGCTCACATCCGTGCTGATCTTCATGAACAAGCGCTACAAGAGCCCCGGCGCCGGCATCCGCATCACCAACATCCCCGACGCGGACTGACGACGCCTGTGCCGCCACGGCTGGAGGTCATTGGCCTCGAGGGCCTGCCGGAAGTGCGGCCTGGAGACGACCTGACTGCGCTTGTCCGCGAAGCTGCTGACGGCGCCGGCGGGCTGCGGGACGGTGACGTCCTGGTCCTGGCGCAGAAGATCGTGTCCAAGGCCGAAGACCGCTTCGTCGACCTGCGCGACGTCCGGCCAGACGACCGGGCGCGCCGGATCGCGGCGCAGTGCGACAAGGATCCACGTCAGGTCGCCGTCATCCTGTCGGAGAGCGCCGAGGTGCTGCGCCACCGCCCGGGCGTCCTGATTGTGCGCCATCGCCTCGGCCATGTGCTGGCCAATGCCGGCATCGACGCCTCCAACGTCCCGCAGATGAACGGCAGCGAGCGGGTGTTGCTGCTGCCCGAGGATCCGGACGGCAGCGCCGAACGGCTCCGCGCCGGCCTGGGTGGCCGGATCGGCGTCATCGTCAACGACAGCCCGGGACGGGCCTGGCGGGTCGGATCGGTCGGCATCGCCATCGGCGTGGCTGGAGTCGCCACCGTGCTCGATCTTCGCGGCCGCCGCGACCGTGACGGGCGCGAGATGCAGGCGAGCGAACTGGCTGTGGCTGACGAGATCGCCGCCGCCGCTTCCATCGTCATGGGACAGGCCGCCGAAGGCGTCCCCGCCGCCATCGTCCGCGGTGCGGCGCATTTCCTTGGACAGGGCCGCACGGCCAACCTGATCCGCCACCCGGACATGGACCTGTTCCGATGAGCACCGTCTACCTTTCGGGCGGCGTCGGCGGCGCCAAGCTCGCACTCGGCCTGTCGAAGGTTCTCGACCCGGACGACCTGACCATCATCGCCAATACCGGCGACGATTTCGTTCATCTCGGTTTTCCCGTCTGCCCCGATATCGACACGCTGGTCTACACACTGTCGGGTCTGGCCAATCAGGCGCAGGGCTGGGGCCGCGAGGACGAGAGCGGCCATTTCATGGAGACGCTGAAGACGCTGGGCGGCCCCGACTGGTTCTTCCTTGGCGACCGCGATCTGGCGATGCATGCGGCGCGGAAGTCGATGATGGACGACGGTCTGACGCTGACCGAGATCACGGCCCGGCTGGCCAGGGCGGTCGGCGTGCGCCAGATGATCCTGCCCATGTGCGACGAGGAAGCGCCGACCGCGATCAACACGGAAGACGGCTGGCTGCCTTTCCAGGACTATTTCGTCCGCTACCGCGCAGCGCCCGCCGTCACCGGTCTGAGCCTGCTGGGCGGCGTCGATCTCGCGCTGACGCCGGAAGCGTTCGGCGCCATTGCCACCGCCGAGCGGATCGTCATCGGCCCGTCCAATCCGCTCATCTCCATCGACCCGATCCTCGCGCTGGACGGCATTGAGGAAGCCATTGCCGAAAGCGGCGCGCCGGTCATCGCCGTGTCGCCCATCGTTGGCGGCGATGCGATCAAGGGCCCGACGGCGAAGATGATGCGGGAACTGGGCGTCGAGCCGTCGGTGGTGGCCATCGCCGAACGCTATGCCGGCCTGATCGGCCACCTGGTCATCGACGAGGCCGATGTATCCCTCGCCAACGAGGTCCGCCGCGTGGTCGGCGGCGTTTCGGTGACGGCGACGGTGATGAAGGACCTCGACGACCGCATCGCCCTCGCCCGCCATGTCCTTGCCATCTCGGCAGGATGAGACTGCCACCGCGCGACATCCCGCGCACCGGCGACGACCGGCCCGTCGAACTCGCTGCTGAAGTTCGTCTGGCGGATGAGCGGCGCGCACCAGATCTGGATCTGCCTGCTGGCCGCAATCGTCGCCGCGCTGACGATGCTGCCGCTGGAACTGCAGCGCCGGATCATCGACGGCGCGCTCGACGCCGCCGATCTGAGCGATCTGCTGCTGCTCGGCGGCGTCTATCTGGCGGTCATCGCAGTCAGCACGGTGCTGAAGTTCGCCCTTCGGATGTATCAGGGCTGGCTCAGCGAGAGCGCCATTCTCTACGGCCGCCGGCACCTGATGAAGATCCAGCGGGAACGCGACGTCGGCGACGGCGAGGAAGGCCGGGCCGTCTCGATCATCGGCGCCGAGATGGACAAGCTGGGCGGCTTCGTCGGCGAAGGGCTATCGCAGCCGGTGGTGAATGGCGGCATGCTGTTCGCCATCCTCGGCTACATGCTGGCCGTCGAGCCGCTTGTGGCGCTTCTTGGCGCAGCGCTTCTGGTTCCGCAGGCCTTGCTGGTGCCGGTCGCCCAGGCGCACATCAACCGCCTGATCGAAGAGCGGCTCGGCCAGATGCGTGAGATGAGCGACGCCATCGGCAGCAGGGAAGACGACGATGCCGCATACAGGGCCGGCGACCTCTACCGCAACCGGATCCGGACCTTCGCGATAAAGTTCCTGATGAAGGGCCTGATCAACGCCATGAACGCGCTCGCGCCGCTGGGCGTGCTGATCTTCGGCGGAATCATGGTGATCCGCGGCGAGACCAGCGTCGGCGTGGTCGTCGCCTTCATCTCCGGCTTCGACCGGATGGGCAGTCCCCTGCGCGAACTGCTCACCTACTACCGCGTCGCCGCCCAGGCAGCCGTGCAGCACCGCATGATCGCGAAGTGGATGTAGCGCCCGACCCTCAGGCCGCCTTGCGTTCGATCAACTCGATCTTGTAGCCGTCCGGATCCTCGATGAAGGCGATGACCGAACCGCCATGCTTCATCGGCCCCGGCGGCCGCGGAATGGAGACGCCTTCCTTCTCCAGCTCCTCGCAAGTGCCATAGATATCGGGCACGCCGATGGCCAGATGACCGAAGCCGTTGCCGAGATCGTAGTTCTCTTCCTGGCCCCAGTTGTGGGTCAGTTCGATCACGGTGCTGTCGGTCTCGTCGCCATAGCCGACGAATGCCAGGGTGAACTCGCCGGTGGGGAAATCCTTCTTCCGCAGTTCCTTCATCCCGAGCAGCCGGGTGTAGAAATCCAGCGAATTGTCGAGATCCTTCACCCGGATCATCGTGTGCAGCAGACGCGCGTCCTTCATGTCTCGCCTCCCGAAGTTCTGTCTGCGAGGTTGAGTACCACACGGGCCGCCTTCGCCGAAGGCCAAAGCGATCCCGGCTTCAGCATGTCCCGGACCAGATTGCCGGCTTCGATCTGGGCATCGCGATGCACCGGATCGGTCAGCAGCTTCTCCAGCCATGCCGCGATCTCGGGTCCGCTGCAATGCTCCTGCAGCAGTTCGGGCACCACGGCGCGGTCCAGCAGGATGTTCATCAGGCTCGCGTATTCGATCCGGATCAGCCGCTTCGCGATCATTGCCGTCAGCGGGTTCAGGCGGTACGCGACAACCGTCGGCAGGCCGGCGAGACCCGTCTCAAGGGCGACCGTCCCCGAGGCCGCCAGCGCGACATCGGCGGCATGGAAGCTGTCCATCTTGGCGTCCGACCCGACGACGGTGAAGTCGTAAGGCTGGCGCTTCAGCAGACCTTCCACTTCCTCGCGGAGATGCGGCAGCGTGGGCGAAACGATCCTGCCGACCGGCACATTGCTGTGCAGGCGGCGCAGCGCATCGACGAAGACGGGCCCCAGCCGGCGAACCTCGCCGAGGCGGCTGCCGAACAGCACGTTGATCAGCGGACCGTGGGGCGGCGCACCGATGTCGGCGCGGAAGCGCCGCGGATCACCCTTGAACCGGTGCTCCGCCTCGACCGCCGGGTGGCCGACAAAGGTCGATGGAAGTCCTTCCCGTTCGAAGAGCGGCGGTTCGAAGGGCAGCAGGGTCAGGAGATGATCGTAGAGCTGCGCCATCTTCTCGGCGCGCTTCGGCCGCCAGGCCCAGACCGAGGGCGCGACGTAGTGCACCTTCACGGTGTCCAGATCCTGAAGCCGCGCGATCAGCCGCTTGTTGAAGCCCGGCGAATCGATGGTCAGGATCAGATCGGGCCGCTCCGCCCGGGCGAAGGCCTCCGCCTCCCGAAAGCAACGCCGGATGGCCGGATATCGGGGCAGGATCTCGAACAGGCCCATCACCGAGAGCGTGTCCATCGGGAAGATGCTTTCGAGCCCCTCCGCCGCCATCAGTTCGCCGCCGACACCTGTGACCCGCACCGTGTCCCCGGCCAGCGCCTTCATGGCGCGCATCAGATGTGCGCCGAGCGCGTCGCCGGAGGGTTCGCCGGCGACCAGCATGATGCGTTTCTGGCGCATGTCAGACGGCGGCCGGTCGCCTGACGCCGACAATGAAGATGCCGGCGCGGTCCGCAGCCTCGACGGTTGCAGCACGGTCGATGACCAGCGCCGCATCCGCCTCCACGGCAATGCCGTTCAGCCCCGCCGCCGCCACGCCCTCGACTGTCGTGACGCCGATGGTCGGCAGATCGACGCGGTGGTCCTGTCCGGGCTTGGTGAGCTTGACCAGAACGCCGCCGAGCCCGTTGGTGAGGTCGCGGCAGCGCTGCAGCATCCGGTCCGTGCCTTCGGCTGCCTCGACCGCCAGCACCAGGCCCTGCTGGATCACCGCGCCCTGACCGATATCCAGCGCGCCGACCGCATCGACGACGGCTATCCCCTTCTCGATATCGGCGCGGTTCTCGTCGGTGGGCCGGACTCCGCCCATCAGTCCCTCGACCACGAGCACATCGCCCGCGACCTCGTGCGCGCCCAGCACGGTGAACCCCTTCTTCTGAAAGAAGTCGACCAGAACCTGCAGCAGCGCATCGTCGCCCTGCTTCGCCGCCTTCAGGACCTTCGGCAGCAAGCTGATGCCCGCCATGTCAGGCCGAAGCTTGCCGAAATCGGGCCGCGCCACCTTGCCGACCATGCAGACACTGTCGCAGCCGTTCTTCTTCAGCGCGTCGACCGTTCCGCCGACCTTGTCGAAACGGATGAAGCTGTGGGGGTAGCACGCCAGAAGATCCGGGTCGGTCACGCCCTCGAAGGCCAGAACATGCACCGCCATCCCCGCATCCTCGGCGGAACGGGCGACGCTGGCCGGGACGTCACCGCCCCCGGCGATCAGACCCAGGCGCTCAGGCGGCATCCTGTTGCGCGGGCGTGCAGAGCCCGCGCGATCCGCTGAGGCGGATGAACTCGAGGACCTCGGAAACGCCGGCCTCGCCTTCGAAAAGCTTGGCCGCATCGGTGACCTTCTCCTCCATCGTGCCCTCGGGGCCGAAGAGGAAACGGTAGGCGCGGCGCAGCGTCTGGATCTGATCGCGGCTGAAGTTGCGGCGCTTCAGTCCGACGAGATTGAGGCCGTCGAGCGTCGCCAGATTGCCGCGCGCCAGACCATAGGGGATGACGTCGCCGCCCAGCGCCGATGCGCCGCCAATCATGGCGTGCTTGCCGACCTTCACGAACTGGTGGATCGCGGTCATGCCGCCGACGATCGCCCAGTCGTCGATCTCGACATGGCCGCCGAGGGTGACGTTGTTCACCAGGATGCAGTTGCTGCCGATCTGGCAGTCATGGGCGATATGGGCGCCGATCATGATCAGGCTGCCATCGCCGACGCGCGTATGCAGCCCGCCCGAACTCGGTGCCCGGGTTCATGGTCACGTGCTCCCGGACGACGCAGTTGGCGCCGACGGTCAGAAAAGATTCCTCGCCCTTGAACTTCTGGTCCTGGGGGGCGTGGCCGATCGACGCGAACGGGAAGATGCGAGTACCGGCGCCGATCTTCGTGCGGCCGGCCATGGCGACGTGGGAAATCAGTTCCACGCCGTCACCGAGCTCGATATCGCCCTCCACGACGCAATAGGGTCCGATCTTCACGCCATCACCCAGCCGGACGCCGTCGCTGACGATCGCGGTGGGATGGATTGATGCGGACATGATCAGAGGTTTTCCTGGATCATGGCCGCGAACTCGGCTTCGGCCGCCAGCTTCCCGTCCACGAACGCCTCTCCCCTCATCCGCCAGATCAGCGTGCCCCGGCCGCGGACCTTGTGCACATGCACCTTCAGCTGGTCGCCCGGCACGACGGGACGGCGGAAGCGGCAATTGTCGATCGACATGAAGTAGACGACCTTGCCTTCCATCTCCTTGCCCAGCGTCACGGCGAACAGCACGGCCGACGTCTGGGCCATGCTCTCGATGATCATCACGCCCGGCATGACGGGCGCCACGGGGAAATGGCCAACGAAGTGCGGCTCGTTGACGGTCACGTTCTTGATGCCGACGGCACTGACGTCCGGAACGATGTCGACCACCCGGTCCACCATCAGCATCGGATAGCGGTGCGGAATCATGTCCATGATCCGCCGGATCTCGACCGGACCGACCACGCCCTCCTGCACAGCTTCCGTCATTTGCCCGCTCCCTTTCGGCTACCGAGGCGGCGCAGGGCCGCAACCTGCCGCCAGAATTCCTTGACGGGAATCGCCGGCTGTCCGATCAGGGTAGCGCCTTCCTCCACATCATTCATCACACCGGCCTTGGCGCCGATGCGGGCCTGATCGCCGATCCGGATATGACCGGCCAGTCCCGCCTGGCCGCCCATCTGAACGAAGCGGCCGACCTTTGTGGAACCCGCCATGCCGACCTGGCCGACCAGGATCGAGCCGTCGCCGATCTCGCAGTTGTGGGCGATCTGGACCAGGTTATCGATCCAGACATTGCGGCCGAGGACCGTATCGTGGCCCGAGCCGCAGGCGATGCAGGTATTGGCGCCGATATGACAGTCGTCGCCGACGAGAACGCGGCCCAGCTGGGGCACCGTGCGATGGCGTTCGGGATGAGGGGCAAATCCGAAGCCCGGCGCGCCGATCCGCGCGCCCGCCTGCACGTCGACGCGGTCGCCCAGAATGCAGAACTCGAGCGACGCATTCGAGCCGATGCGGCACTCGCGTCCCACGACCACACCGCGTCCGACCGTGGCGTTGGCGGCAACGACCGTGCCGTCACCGATTTCGGCGCCGGCCTCGACGACGGCATTCGCGGCGATCTCGACACCCTCGCCCACCTTGGCGGACGGATCGACATACGCGGCCGGATGGGTGCCGGGGCGAGTTGCCGGCGCAGGATAGAGCGCCTGCGCGACCAGTGCGTAGGCGAGATAGGGATGCGGCGTCGCCAGAGCGACGGTGCCCGTCGGGACCCTGTCGATCAGTTCCGGTTCGATGACGCAGAATCCGGCGCTGCTGCCTGCCAGTTGTTCCAGATACTTCCGGTTCTCCAGGAAGGTCAGGTCGTCCGGGCCGGCCGTTTCCAGCGGCGCCACATCGACCACCTTCCGGGCAGGGTCGGCCCCTTCGGGAATCTGGAAAAGGCGGGTCGCCTCGGCCAACTCGCCGAGGCTGAAGGGACCGCGGCGCTCATGAAACCGGGCGTCCGCCATCAGAACCCCTCAGGCCGTTCGACCTTGACCGACGGCAGACGCTTGTCGAGGCGGCTGACGATCTCCTGGGTGATGTCGAGTTCGGCGGCGACCCAGGAATACGAAGTCCGGTCCAGCACCAGATTGAACTTCCGCTCCTTCTGAAGCTCCTCGATGATCTCCAGGATCTGGGCCTTGATCACCTCGAGCGCCTGCTGGCGGGTCTTGTCGATGGCGATGCGGCGGTCCTGGACCATGCGCTGGGCATCGTTGAAGCTCTTCTGCAGTTCGAGGCGGCGCTGCTCCATCGCTTCCGGCGACAGGATCGCGCTCTGCTTGCGCAGGTCCTGCTGACGTTCGCGAAGTCCGTCTTCCTCCTGCTTCACCACCGCCTGGAAGCTGTCGATATAGGCCTTGATCTGCTTGGCGACGCTCTGCCCGGCCTTGGCGTCCCGCAGGATGCGCTGGCTGTCCATGACTGCGACGACTGCATTCGGCATCTGCTGCGCGAACGACGCCCCGGGCGCCGCGGCCAGAACCGCGGCAGAGACGATCAGGATGACGCACAGACGACGCAGCATGGAAACTTCCTAGAACCGGGTCCCGAAGCTGAAGCGGAACACTTCGGTTTCGTCGATATCATTCTTGATGACCGCCTGCGACAGGTCGAACAGCATCGGACCGAAGGGCGACCGCCAGGTCACGCCGACGCCGACGGACATGCGGGGCGTGATGTCGTCCTCGACACCGCCGGTCGCCACCACGCCGAAGGCCGTACCATAGTCGGTGAAGACACGTCCCGACAGGCCAAACTCGTCCGGCAGACCGAGCGGGAACCGCAGTTCCGTGGTGCCGACGGCAAAGAACTCGCCGCCCAGCGCGTCGCCGGTGGCGATGTCGCGCGGGCCGATGCCGCTGGCCGCGAAGCCGCGGAAGGAATCGCCGCCGACGAAGAACCGTCGGTTGATCCGGATGTCCTTGCCGACGCCAACCACGGCGCCGCCGCGGCCGGAGACCTGCAGCACCCAGTTGTCGGTGATCGGGAAGAAGTGGGCGTGCCTGAGCTGGGTGCGGACGTCGCGGACGTTGCCGCCCAACCCTGCGAATTCCTGCTCCAGCGTGCTGATGAAACCGCTCGACGGCGTGATCGGGTCGTCCGACTTGTCATAGCGCAGGGTATAGCCCACCGACGACGTGACGGAGACGCCCTGCTGCTGCTTGATGAACTGCGAGGCGTTGTTCCCGACATTCTTGATGTTGTCGCGGCGGAACTGGTAGTTGACGTTGAAACGCGTGGCCTCGCTGAGCGAGACGCCGCTGCGCAGCTTCAGACCGGTCGTGTTCTGGTCGAACGACGACTCGTCCTGGAAATCCAGATTGGTGTTGAAGATGTCGAAGCCGGCCGCGATCGGCTGGCCCAGGAAATACGGCTCGGTGAAGGAGAGATCGACCTCGCGGCGGCGCAGCGACAACGACAGGCCGAGGCGGATATCCTGACCGCGGCCCAGCAGGTTGCGCTCACGAATGGAGATGTCGCCGATGATCGCCTCACTGGTCGAGAAGCCGGCGCCCAGCGAAAGCTCGCCGGTCGGCTGTTCCTCGACCTCGACCTTGACCACCGCGCGGTCCTCACGGCTGCCGGGCTCCGGCTTGATCTCGATGTTGGAGAAGTAGTCGATGGCCCTGAGACGCCGCCGCGACGCCTCCAGCTTGGCCGTGTCGAAGGCGTCGCCCTCGATCAGCCGCATCTCGCGGCGGACCACCGGATCCAGGGTACGCGTGTTGCCCTCGATATCGATCCGCTCGACATAGACGCGCGGCCCTTCGGAGACCCGGTATGTCAGTGCGATGGTCCGGTCTTCGCGGTTCCGTTCCGTGCGCGGGCGGACCTCGACGAAGGCGAAGCCCTTCTCGCCCAGACCGAACTTGATGTCCTGGATCGCATCCTCGATCCGCTTGGCGCTGTAGGTTTCGCCGGCCTGGTCCTCGACCTGCCCCCTGATCTCTTCCGGATCGACGTTGCGGATATTCGCTTCGACATCGACGGTGGAGACCGCGTACTGCTCGCCCTCCTCCACCGTGAAAGTGATGAAGAAGTCCTTCCGGTCGGGCGTCAGCTCTGCCACGGCGGACACGACGCGGAAATCGACGTAGCCGTTATTCAGGTAGTGCTGGCGCAGCCTTTCGCGGTCCAACGCGAGCAGGTCCGGATCATAGTGATCCGTCGTCGCCAGAATCTTGTACCAGGCGCTCTCGCTGGTCGCGATCACCTTGCGCAGATCGCTGTCGTCGAAGGCGCGGTTGCCGAGGAAGCGGATGGCCCGCACATCGGTCGGCGAGCCTTCATCGATCTCGAAGACCAGATTGATGCGGTTCTGCGGCAGCTGGATGATCTTGGGTTCGATGACGGCGGCGAAGCGTCCGCTGGCGCGGTAGAGCTGCAACAGCCGCTGCACGTCGCTCTGCACGCGTGAACGCGTGTAGACGATGCGTGGTCTCAGACGGACCTCGGAATCGAGCGTCTCGTCGTCGATCGCCTTGTTTCCCTCGAAGGCGATGCGGTTGATGATCGGATTCTCGACCACGGCCACGACCAGAACGTCGCCCTGACGGCGGAAGGTGACGTCCGCGAACAGTCCCGTCGCGTAGAGCCTCTTCAGCGCCTCGTCGAGCTCGCCACGGTCGAAGGGCTGGCCGGATTCGACGCGCATGTAGGACCGCACGGTCTCGGCGGAGACGCGTTGGTTACCTTCGACGGCAATGTCCCGGATGAATGCCGATTGAGCGGCCACGGCGACAGGCAGAAGCAGGCACAGCGACAGATAGATGGCAAATCGCCGAAGCACGGTGCGCGTACCACTCCCACGTCTGGTCCCGGCGCTGGCCGGTCAGGAGAACAGGCCGCCAATGAATTCGACGAGCCCGAACTGATCAAAATCGTTCACCGTGGCGACGACCATGAGAGCGACGACCAGTCCCAAGCCGATCCTGTATCCGATCTCCTGGGTCGCCTCGCCCAGCGGCCGACCACGAATTGCTTCGACGGCATAGAACAATAGATGCCCGCCGTCCAGCATCGGGATGGGAAACAGGTTGATCAGCCCGAGGCTTATGGAAATGAATGCGGCGAAATTGACGAGGGACACAATACCGAACTGCGCCACCTCGCCGGCCAGATGAGCGATTCCGGCGGGCCCGCGCAGCTCGGACACCGACCGCTCCCCGATGATCATGTCGCCGAGCGCCTTCAGGGTCGCGGTAACCGTATCCCAGACCCGCTCCACGGCTGCGGCGACCGCCGTCAGCGGCCCCATCTCGATGAATTCGCCACCGGCGGCCGATTTCACGCCGACACGCCCGATTCGGCTGGTGCGGCAGAAGCCGTCATCGACCTCCACAACATCCGGACGCAACTGGACGACGACCGTGCGGCCGTCGCGCTCCAGCACCAGATCGAGTTCGCGGTCGAGATTGATCGCCACGATGCGGCGCAGGTCGTCGAAGCCGTCGACGCTTTCGCCGCCCGCCTCGACAATCAGATCGCCGGGCTGGAGACCCGCGGTGGCGGCCGGCGTGTCAGGCAGCACCTCGCCGACCCGGGCCGGAGTGTGCGGCTGACCCAATGTGACAAAAAGAGCCGCGAAGATCACGATTGCAAAGAGGAAATTTGCTGCCGGGCCGGCGAAGACGACAGCCGCGCGCTGCCAGAGCGGCTTGTTGTGGAAGATGTCGGGATCGTCCGCATCGATGGCCGCAACGTCCGGCGCACTCGCCGCATTCTGATCGCCGGCGAACTTCACATAGCCGCCGAAGGGGAGCCACGACACCTTCCAGCGCGTGCCGGACCGCGCGTTCCAGCCGAAGATCTCGGGCCCGAAGCCGATCGAGAACGCGTCAACCTTCACCCCGCACCACCGCGCGACGAGGTAGTGGCCCATCTCGTGGACGAAAACCAGAACGGTCAGCACACCGAGAAACGGCAGCACCCAGGTCACCAGCATGTCGATCATGTTCAGTGTCCAGCCTTTTCGATGATAGCGCGGGCGACGCGGCGGGCCTCGGCGTCCAGCGCGACGACCTCGTCCAGGGTCGATGTGGTCTGCCGGCCCACCGTTTCCAAGGCGCGTTCGACGGTTTCCGCGATCTGCAGGAAACCGAGCCGACGGTCGAGGAAGGCTGCGACGGCGATCTCGTTCGCGGCATTGAGCACGGTCGCCGCCTCGCTGCCGCTTTCCAGGCAGTAGCGCGCCAGACGCAGTGCGGGGAAGCGTTCGAAGTCGGGCCGCTCGAAGGTCAATTGTCCGAGCGCCGCCAGATCCAGCTTCGGCGAGGGCGCATGAATGCGCTCCGGCCAGGCCAGACAGCTGGCGATCGGCGTCCGCATGTCCGGGCTGCCCAGCTGCGCCAGGGTGGAGCCGTCGACATACTCGACCATCGAATGAATGACAGACTGCGGGTGCACCAGCACGTCAATCTGCGCCGGCTCGACCGGGAACAGGTGGAAGGCCTCGATCATCTCGAGGCCCTTGTTCATCATGGTCGCGGAATCGACCGAGATCTTGGCGCCCATCGACCAGTTGGGATGCGCCACGGCCGCCTCGGGCGTCGCCTCACCCATCGCCTCGCGTGTCCAGGTGCGGAACGGCCCGCCCGACGCGGTCAGTATGATGCGTTCGACCTGTGCCGCGCGCTCGGTCTCGAAGACCTGGAAGATTGCATTGTGTTCGGAATCGACCGGCAGCAGCTTGCCGCCGGCCCGCGCGACTTCGGCCATCACGATGTCCCCGGCGCAGACGAGACATTCCTTGTTCGCCAGCCCGACATCGGCGCCGCGGCGGACCGCGGCCAGCGTCGGCGCCAGTCCGGCGGAGCCGACGATCCCGGCCATCACGAACTCGCTGTCGCCCTGAGCGGCCTCGACCAGCGCTTCCGGCCCGGCGGCAGCGCGAACACCTGTGCCCGACAAGGCGTCCTTCAGGTCCCGGTAGCGGTCCGGATCGGCCACCACGGCCAGTGCAGCGCCATGATCGACTGCCAGACGCGCCAGTTCAGCGACGTTGCTGTTGGCCGTCAGCGTGTCAACGCGGAACCGGTCGGGATGGCGCGAAACGAGATCGAGTGTGCTGAGCCCGATCGATCCCGTCGCACCCAGTACCGTGACGCCCTTGCGGGCCGAGGGCGCCAGCGCGGCACCGTCCATGGCAGGCATTCCGCTCACCGTTTCGGCCTCAAATCGATACTCCCGCAAAAGACTGCAGCATAAACAGAACGACGGCTGCGCCAATGACGCTGTCCAGCCGGTCCATGACGCCGCCATGACCGGGAATGATACTCCCCGAATCCTTTACATTGAATGCCCGTTTGCCGGCTGACTCGAGCAGGTCGCCAAGCTGGGCGGCAACGGACAGCACTGCCGAGAGGAGGACCAGCCCGGCACCCGGCGGCGTCGCGCCGATCCAGGCCATGAGCCCGACACCGGAAGCAGTGCCGATGACCAGACCGCCGACAGCGCCGGACCAGGTCTTGCCGGGACTGACACGTAGCCACAGCTTCGGGCCGCCGACCTTCCGGCCAACGAGATAGGCCCCTGTATCGGTCGCCCAGACCACGACAAACAGCCAGATCACCGGCTCGGCGCCTGGCAGACGGATTGCCCCCAGCGCGGCGCAGGGCAAGGCGACGTAGAAGCTGCCGGCGATGGCCCAGCCCGGCGAGCCGCCGCGCCAGATGACCGTCATCAGCGCGACCGCCATCGCCACCGGAATGACTGCCCAGGCGGTGTTGACCTCACCGTACCAGGCCAGCACGGCGACGGCCCAGCACACCGCAAGCACGCCGAAGGACCAGGGCATGGCCGGTGCGCGGGTGATCCTGTGGAGTTCCCAGTGAACCAGAGCAGCGAAGACGAGGATCAGCGCCAGATAGGCCAGACCGCCCGCCAGTGTCGCCACCAGCGCCGCCGAAGCGAGAACAACGGCCGAGAAGACACGGCTGACGATGACCTGTCGGCGCGGCTCGCGGTCAGCCAACCTGTCCGCCGAAGCGGCGCTCCCGGCCGCAATAGGTCGCGACGGCGCGCTCCAGCGCGGCACGGTCGAAGTCGGGCCAGAGCACGTCATCGAACACGAACTCGGTATAGGCCGTCTGCCAGAGCATGAAATTGCTCAGCCGCTGCTCGCCGCTGGTGCGGATCAGCAGTTCCGGCTCCGGCACGTCCGGTGCGTAGAGGCAGGACCAGACCGCGGCTTCGTCGATATCCTCGACCTTCAGCTCGCCGCGCGCGACCCGTTGCGCCAATTCCCGCGCGGCCCGGGCGATCTCGGCCTGGCCGCCGTAGTTGAGTGCGATGATCAGGGTCACGCGGCCGTTGTTGCGGGTGGTCTCTTCGGCCCGCTCGATCAGGCCGCAGATGTCGGGATCGAGTTCGTCCCGCTCCCCGATGATGCGGACGCGGACACCGTTGGCGTGGAGTTCGGCGAGTTCCCGCCGCAGATAGAGCCTGAGCAGACCCATCAGGTCCCGGACTTCCTGCTGCGGTCGGCTCCAGTTCTCCGAGGAGAAGGCGAACAGCGTCAGATACTCGATCCCCATTTCGGCGGCCGCACGCACGGTGTTGCGGACCGCTTCGGCGCCGCGCCGATGCCCTTCCAGGCGCGGCAGGTTGCGCCCGCGCGCCCAGCGGCGGTTGCCGTCCATGATGATGGCAACATGGCGTGGGACGGGCGCGCCGCCGAACTGGGGTTCGGGGTTCGCCATCAGACCTGCATGATCTCCTGCTGCTTCTGTTCGACGATCTCGTCGACCAACTTGATCGTGCGGTCCGTGACCTCCTGGACCTCGTCGCTGTAGAGGCGGTGATCGTCCTGGCTGATGTCGCCGTCCTTTTCCTGCTTCTTCAGCTCGTCCATGGCGTGACGGCGGATGTTGCGGACCGCGACGCGCGCGCTCTCGGCATACTGGCCGGCAACCTTGGTGTAGTCGCGGCGGCGCTCCTCGGTCAGGTCCGGAATGGGAACCCGGATCAGGCTGCCTTCGGCGGCGGGGTTGAGGCCAAGGCCGGAATTGCGGATCGCCTTCTCGGCGGCCGAGGTGTTGTTGCTGTCCCAGACCTGCACCGAGATCAGGCGCGCTTCGGGCACGCTGACGGTCGCGATCTGATTCAGGGGCATCTCGGTGCCATAGACATTGACGTGCACCGTATCCAGCATGCTGGCGGAGGCGCGGCCGGTCCGGAGGCCGGAAAGCTCCTTGCGCAGGGCGTCGACGGCGCCGTTCATGCGGCGTTCGATATCGTCGAGATCCAGTTCCTCGGCCATCCTGTCCCTCCCAGTCGCTCTCGTTCTGTTGCCGCCGCTGCCGGTCAGCCGACGGTGATGGTTGACGACCGGCCCCTGCCCGTCAATGCCGCGGCAAAGCCGCCTTTCCGATGAAGATCGAAAACCATGACAGGAATGCGGTTTTCCTGCGTCAGGGCGATGGCCGCGGTGTCCATGACGCTGATTCCGCGCGCCAGGGCGTCCGAATGGCTGATGGTCTCCAGCCGAACCGCGTCGGGATTCGTCTTCGGATCGGCCGAATAGACGCCGTCGACCTGCGTGCCCTTGGCCAGCAGGTCGCATCCAAGTTCGGCTGCTCTGAGCGCCGCCGCTGTGTCGGTCGTGAAAAACGGATTGCCGGTGCCGCCGGAGGAAATCATGACCTGCCCGGTTTCCAGCGCGGCGACGGCGTCGCGACGTGTGTAGGTCGGGCAGACCGACGTCATCGGGATCGCCGACATGCAGACCGCCGGCGCGCCGCCGCGCTGCAGCGCGTCCGCCAGCGCCAGTCCGTTCATCACGGTCGCCAGCATGCCCATCTGGTCGGCGCTGGCGCGGTCCATGCCGCTGGCCGCCGTCTTCACGCCGCGGAACAGGTTGCCGCCGCCAACGACGACGGCGACCTGAACGCCAAGCGCGCGGACCTCGGCGATGTCACCGGCGATCCGCTCAAGCGTCTTGAAGTCGATACCGAAGGCGCCGTCGCCCATCAGGGCTTCGCCGGAACACTTCAGAAGCACCCTGTTCCAGGCGGGACGGTCGTCCATGGCTCGGTATCTCCGTCCGATATCAGCCGGAGGTGGCGGCGGCCACCTCGGCAGCGAAGTCCTGCTCCTCGCGCTCGATCCCCTCGCCCAGGGCGAAGCGGATGAAGCCCTTGACGGCAATCGGCGCGCCGACGCCGCTTTCGGCGTTCTTCACGGCCTTCTTCACCACGGTCTCGCCGTCGATGACGAAGGTCTGCTCCAGCAGCACGACTTCCTGGAAGAACTTGCGGATACGGCCCTCGATCATCTTCTCGACGATCTCGGCGGGCTTGCCGGAGGCCAGCGCCTGCTCGCGCAGCACGTTGCGCTCGCGCTCGACAATCTCCTGATCCAGATCGTCCGGCGAGACCGACTGCGGGTTGGCGGCAGCGACATGCATCGCCAGCTGCTTGCCCAGCTCTTCCAGCTTCGCCTTGTCGCCGGTCGATTCCAGCGCCACCAGAACGCCCATCTTGCCGAGACCGTCGGACACCGCATTGTGGATGTAGGTGGCGACCACGCCGTCGGACACGGTCATGGCAGCGGCGCGGCGCAGCGACATGTTCTCGCCGATGGTGGCGATGGCATTGGTCAGTTCGCCCTCGACGTCGCGGTCCGAACCCGGATAGGGCGCGGCCTTGACGGCGTCGAGATTGCCGTCCTTCTCCAGGGCGATCGCCGTGATATCGGCAACCAGCTTCTGGAACTTGTCGTTGCGGGCAACGAAGTCGGTTTCGGAGTTGAGCTCCAGAATGGCGCCCTTGCCGTCGGCGGCGGCAACGCCGACCAGGCCTTCGGCAGCCGTGCGGCCGGCCTTCTTCGCGGCGGCAGCAAGGCCCTTCTTGCGCAGCCAGTCGACCGCAGCCTCCAGGTCGCCGTCGTTCTCCTGCAAGGCCTTCTTGCAGTCCATCATTCCGCCGCCGGTCTTCTCGCGCAGTTCCTTGACCAGCGCAGCAGTGATCTGAGCCATGATCAGCCTCTTTCGGTTATCCGGGTCCAGTAGATCGGCGGGTCGGCGACCCGCCGGTTCCTCGATCAGTCCTTGGCCGCGGTCTCGGCCGGCTCGGCAGTCTCGGTCGGCTCTTCGGCCGGAGCAGCCTGCTCCTCCGCCGCAGGCGCCTCTTCCTCGGCCGCTGCGATCTCCTCCTCGGAGGGCACGTCGATCATCGGCTCTTCAAGCTCGCCGATGTCCTGATCGCTGGCGCCCATTTCCGCCTGGATACCGTCCAGCACAGCCTGACTGAACAGTTCGCAGTAGAGATTGATCGCCCGCAGCGCGTCGTCATTCGCCGGGATCGGGAAATCGATGTGGGTCGGGTCGGCGTTGGTGTCGCAGATGCCGACGACCGGAATGCCCAGCTTGCGGGCCTCGGCCACGGCGATCTTCTCCTTGCCGGTGTCGATGACGATCATGACGTCCGGCAGGCCGCCCATTTCCTTGATGCCGCCGAGCGAACGGTCGAGCTTGTCGCGCTCGCGGGTCAACTGCAGCAATTCCTTCTTGGTCAGACCGGTCTCCGACTGCACCAGCAGTTCCTCGAGATCGCGCAGACGGCGGATCGAGTTGGACACGGTCTTCCAGTTGGTCAGCGTGCCGCCGAGCCAGCGGTGGTTGACGTAGAACTGGGCGCAGCGGCCGGCCGCGTCGGCGACCGACTGCGAGGCCTGGCGCTTGGTGCCGACGAAAAGCACACGGCCACCGCCGGCGACGATGTCGCGGGTGACCTTCAGCGCCTGATGCATCAGCGGCGCGGTCTGCGACAGGTCGATGACATGGACACCGTTCCGCTGGCCGAAGATGTACGGCGACATGCGGGGGTTCCAACGCTGGGTCTGGTGGCCGAAGTGAACGCCGGCTTCCAAAAGCTGACGCATCGAGAAATCAGGCAATGCCATGGCCTGTATGCTCCTGTTGTTCCGGTTTCGCCTCCGCGGGTGCATCGGTCCGGTCGCGCCGGACACCGGAATGGACGAAGGGGATTTCGGCCCGTCGTCCCAGACCCGCGTGTGTGATCGCGGCGGGACATACGCCGGACCGCCGAAGAAAGCAAGGGCCGGGTTTCGCGGTTGCGGAAAATCCGGCCCGGACCGCGCGGCTCAGCCCGCCATGCGCCGCAGCATCTGACCTTCCGGCCCCATATAGACAACACGGTTCCGGCCGCTGTTCTTGGCTTCGTAGAGCGCCTCGTCGGCACGATCGACAGCGGCGCCGAGATCTTCCTCGTCGGGCTGCCAGCTGCTGACGCCGAAACTCGCCGTCAGCCTGAACTCCGTATCGCCGTAGCGGACGATATTCATTTCGACCGAGGCGCGGATCCGCTCCGCGGCGGTCAGACTGCCCTTGGCGCCGGTCTCGGGCAGGATGGCGACGAATTCCTCGCCGCCTGTGCGCGCAAGATGATCGACGGGACGCCGCAGGGACCAGCCCATCACATCGGCGAAACGCACCAGGGCCGCGTCCCCGGCCGCATGGCCGTAGGTGTCGTTCACCGCCTTGAAATGATCGATGTCCGCGACGATCACCGAGAGATCGTGCTGATAGCGGCGGGCCCGCTTCACCTCGCGCTCGGCGAAGGTCGTGAAGCCCAGCCGGTTCGAGACCCCCGTCAGCGGATCGGTGCCCGCCAGCCGACGCAGTTCCTGCTCGGTCTCGTAGCGGTCCTTCATGTCATAGACGACCGCGGAAACGCCGGCATACTCGCCATTCTCGTCGAAGACCGGCGCCGTGCGCAGCTCCACCGGAATCCGGTGTCCGTCCTTGTGGATCGCCTCGGTCTCGATCTTCCGCGCCTTGCCTGTCTCGCGCATCTTTTCAAGATGCTCGGCCATGATCTCGACCCGGTCGTCCGGCCGCAGGATCGCCGAGGAACGGCCGACAAGTTCGTGCGGCTCGTAGCCGTAGACCCGGCGCACGGCATCGCTCGCGAAGGCGATGGTGCCGTCCGGTTCGATGAAGAAGAGCGGCTCGGTCAGGTTGGCGGTGATCTGTTCGAAGATGCGTTGACGCCGCTCCGCGGCCCTTGCCCGGCCCTCGGCCTGGCGGGCCTCGGTCAGGTCGATTGCGGTGCCGATCCGAGCAACCTCGTTCCCGTCATCGTCGTGCAGGATCTGGATCGACCAGGCCAGCAGCAGGTCGCCGCCGTCCTTGCGCCGCCACAGGGACGGCTCCCGGCGCATCACCTGCGGACCGCGGGCGCTGTTGAAGTTTTCCCGCGCCGCCGCGATATCGTCGAGCGCACGGAACGCCCATATGGGCCGTCCGATCACGTCGCGCCCCGAATATCCCAACCGGTTTTCGAAAGCATCGTTGACCATTGCGATCCGGCCCGACGCATCGGTCACCACCACAATGGATTCCGTCGAAGCCACGAGCGCGTCGAAGAACTTGGCCTCGCCAAGCCGGCCCACAATACTCTGAAGCGGCATGTCTCCGATCCTTGCCCGTGCAATCCGCTAGGTCGCACAGGCAGCATTACAATGACGTTAACGATGTCAATCCGAGGTGGGGGCTGACGCCGCGCGTTTCCACACCCATATCCCCCGGAACGCCTTCAGACGCCGAGGACCGAATCCATGCGCCACCTGACCGCCGTTGCTGCGGCCGCCGCCTGCTGGCTGGCCGCTCTTCCCGCTTCCGCCGAAGATTTCCACGATACGTCCGCCGGCAAGGTCAGTGTGGAGAAGATGGCGGACGGGCTGAGCTACCCCTGGTCCTTCGCGTTCCTGCCGGACGGGGACGTGCTGGTGACGGAGCGGGACAACGGCAAGCTGCTGCGCATCACCCCCGGCACGGACCGGCGTACCGAGGTGGCCGGCGTTCCGGAGGTATCGAACGCCGGTCAGGGTGGCTTCTTCGACGTCGTGCCCGCCCGCGATTTCGGGACCACAAGGGAACTGTTCCTGACCTATGCCAGGCCCGAGACCTCAAGTCTGAAGCGCACCGCGCTCGCCATCGCCAGGCTGTCGGACGACGGCAACAGCCTCGAGAATTTCCGCGTCATCTTCCAGCTCAAGGATGCGACGAGTTCCAATGCCCATTTCGGCGGCCGGGTGGTCGAGGCCGATGACGGCAAGCTGTTCCTGACCGTCGGTGACCGCGGCGACGCCCAGCGGGCGCAGGACCCGAACGCGCACAACGGCAAGCTGATCCGGGTCAACCGCGATGGCTCGATACCGTCCGACAATCCGTTCGCGAACGGCCCGCTGCTGCCGGAGATCTGGTCGATGGGCCACCGTAACCCGCAGGGCGCTGCGCTGGACGAGAAAGGACGCATCTGGACCGTCGCGCATGGCGCCCGGGGCGGCGACGAGATCAACCAACCGCAGGCCGGGCTGAACTACGGCTGGCCCATCATCTCCTACGGCACGCATTATTCAGGCGGCAAGATCGGCGTCGGCACCGAGGCGCCGGGCATGGAGCAGCCGAAGCACTACTGGGATCCGTCGATCGCGCCGTCGGGCATGACGATCTATTCCGGCAAGCTGTTTCCCGAATGGCAGGGCGACATCTTCGTCGGCTCGCTGAAGTTCGACCTGATCAGCCGGCTCGACCGCGACGACGACCGGATCACGGGCGAAGAGCAGCTGTTCGAAGGCGACTACAACCGCATCCGCGACATCCGCGAGGCGCCCGACGGATCGATCTGGTTCCTTTCCGTCGGCGACAGGTCGCTCTACCGGATGACGCCGGCGAACTGACTCAGGCCGCCTCGTAGACCTTTCGCCCCGCGACGAAAACCGCCCTGACCCGCGGCAGAGCCGGGTCGCTGTCATCGACCAGGATCAGGTCGGCCCGCTTTCCAGGCTCGATGACCCCGCGGTCGGGGAGACCCGCCGCCGCAGCAGCGTTTGCGGAAACCAACGGCCAGGCCGCTTCCAGCGAGGCGACTCCTTCGGCGGCCAGCCGGAACGCCGCCTGAAGCTGGGCGGGATAGAAATAGTCCGACGCGAGCACCGTACAGAGCCCCTCGCCCACCGAATCCGCTGCGTTCAGCGCACCCGTGTGGCTGCCGCCGCGAAGCACGTTGGGCGCGCCGAGAACCGTGTGCTCGCCGGCTTCGCGGGCGGCGGCGGCCGTCTCGGGCGTCATGGGAAATTCCGAGGTGATGGCGCCCATGGCGCGGAACTGTTCCCGCTCCGCCGGCGACCGTTCATCGTGGGCCAGCAGCACCAGCCCCTTCTCCCGCGCCCGTTCGGCCAGCTTCGAGATGGCGGCCGGCACTTCCTCCCGCCGCGACCAGACGTCGTTGACGAGTTCGACATAGGCGTCCGAGGTGACGCCGGCCCGCGACGCCCACTGTTCCAGCTTGTTGCCGGGACGGAGCGCCTGCACCGTCAATGTGGTGTGATCGTTGAAGGCCAGGATAGGCGGCGGCTCCAGATCGAACCACCCGGCAACCAGGTCAACTGCGTCGAGCGCGAAGGTTTCCCAGCGGAGATGAAGCCGCGTGTCGCAGGCCAGCAAGGGCCGCGTCGCCTGCAGCGCATCGACGAAGGCTTGCGCGTTCTCGATGCTGCGCAGACCCGGCTCCCATGAAACGGTCAGACCATGGAAGGCCGTGGTGATGCCGTTGGCGATCAACTGCCGGTCGGTCTCGACCAGCGCGAGCGGCAGACCGAAGCCGACGCCCTGCCGCGGCATGATTTGCCGCTCGAAACCGTCGCCGTGAATATCGACGATCCCGGGAAGCACCAGCAGACCCTCGGCATCGATATGGCGGGACGCCTTGCCTTCATCGGCAATCCGGCAGCCATCGACCGTGACGCTTGTCCGCACGATCTCGCCACCCATCAGCACGCGTCCGCCCCGAATGACCCAGTCCGCCAAATCCTGTCTCCCACGTCTTCGTCTGTCACCGCGCTGTCACGCGAGCGGCCTATGAGAAAGGGCCTTTTTACAGGGCTTTGTGACATCCGTGGGACAGGGAGAACAGGGAATGTTTCGCGCAATGATTGCGGCGCTGGCACTTGCCTTTGCAATGCCGGCCGCCGCCGAGACGGTCCGGATGGCCGTCACCGACATCGAGGGGCTGGAAGCGCTGCAGCAGGAGTTCGACGCATTCGATTCGGCGCTGGAAGAGGCCACGGGCCTCGACATCGAGCTCTTCCCGGTAAGCTCGCGCACCGCCGCCGTCGAGGCCATGAAGGCGGAGCAGGTCGACTTCGTGCTGACCGGCCCGGCCGAATACGTCGTCATCAAGCAACTGACCGATCCGCAGATCGTGGTCGCCTGGCAGCGGCCCGAATACTACGCGCAGATCGTCGTGTTGACCGACGGCCCGATCGGCTCGGTCCAGGATCTGAAAGGCCAGACGGTGACCTTCGGTTCCGTCGGTTCGACCTCGCAGCATCTCGGCCCGGCCCAGGTGCTGGCCGACATGGGTCTGAAGATGGGCACGGACTACACGGCCAGGATCATTTCCCGCAATGTCGCCGTCGAGGCACTGATCCGCGGCGACGTCCAGGCCGTCGGCATGAACCGCAGCCATCTGTCCCGGATCCGGGCCGCCTTCCCGGATCAGTCCTTCACCGTGGTCGCCCGCGGCCGCGACCTGCCGAACGACATTCTCCTCGCCCGGAAGGGCGTGTCCGACGACGTGGTCGCCAAAGTCCGCGACGCCTTCGTGAATGACGGCAAGAAGCTGATGGCGGCCGTCCTGAAGGGCGACGACAACAAGAAGTACGAAGGCGGCTTCTTCCTGAGCAAGGTGAAGGACGCCAACTACGACTATGTGCGCGACATGTACCGCACCATCGGCGTCGAGACCTTCGGCAATTTTGTCGGCAATTGACGTCAACGCGATTGGGGCCGCCGTCCCGTGCGGCGGCGCCCTTCTCGCCTGCACCCGTCTCGCCAAGAGCTACCGGAGCGGCCAACCTGTTCTGGACGGCGTCACCCTCGACGTGCCTGCAGGACAGCGGGTTGCGCTGATCGGCGCGAACGGGTCGGGCAAGTCCACGCTGCTGCGTTGCCTCATCGGGCTGACCCCCGTATCGGGCGGCGAGATCCTCGCCCTCGGCGAACGCTTCGGCGATACCCTGCGGGCGGCGCAGCGGGCCCGGCTGCGGCGTCAGACCGGATTCGTCTTCCAGAACCACTGTCTGGTCCGCCGCCGCTCCGTGCTCTCGAACGTCGTACAAGGCATGCTGGGCGAACCCGGCAGCTGGCGCGGCTTCAGCCAGATGACCGCGCCGCACGCCTGGCGGGAACAGGCCATGGAGGCGCTGGATGCTGTCGGGCTTGCCGACCGCGCCAGAGCCCGAGCCGACCAGTTGTCCGGCGGCCAGCAGCAGCGCGTCGCGATCGCAAGGGGGCTGGCGCGGACGCCGAAACTGCTGATTGCCGACGAGCCCGCTGCCAGCCTGGACCCGGCGGCTGGCCGGGACATCATGGCGCTGTTCACGCGCCTGGTCGACGAGCGGAACCTGACCCTGCTGTTCACCACCCATGACATGGAACACGCGGTCTCCTACGCCGACCGCATCGTCGGTTTGAAGGATGGCGTGATCGCGCTCAACGTCACGGCGGACATCGTCCAGGCCGCCGATCTCGCCCGGTTCTTCGATGGCTGACCGTGCCACCCCCCGCCGCGTCGAGCGCATCTCACCGGTCAGTTTCACCCTGCTGGTGGCGGTCGCGGCCCTGATCGTCGCCTCGCTCGGCGATGTCGCCCCGTCGGTCGAGCGGCTGTCCGACGGGCTGCCGCGCATGGGCAATCTGATCGGCAGGATGCTGCCGCCCAATACCGAGGCCGAGTTCCTCAGCCGGATCTCCTGGACGATGGTCGAGACCTTCCAGATCGCCCTGGTCGGCACGGCCATCGGTATCCTGTTGAGCCTGCCGATCGCCTGGGGCGCGGCGCGGGGCATCTCACCGCTCGGACCGTTCGCCTTCCTGATGAAGGCGCTGGTCTCGCTGTTCCGGACCATCCCGGACCTCGTCTGGGCGCTGCTGTTCGTTTCGGCGGTCGGCCTGGGCGCGGTCGCCGGGACCATGACCATCATCGTCGACACCATTGGCTTCTGCGGACGATTCTTCGCCGAAGCGATGGAGGATGCCGAGAAGGAACCGCAACAGGCCCTGTCGGCCATCGGCGCCAACCGGCTCTCGATCCTGAGCGGTGCGATCCTGCCGGACGCCCTGCCCTCGATGATCAACACCTCGCTCTTCGCGCTGGAGAAGGCCGTCCGTTCGTCGGTCGTGCTGGGCCTGGTCGGCGCCGGCGGGATCGGTCAGGAGTTGAAGGTCGCCTTCGACCTGTTCCAGTACCAGAACGCGGCGGCAATCATCCTGGCCATCTTCGTCATCGTGCTGGCGATGGAATACGTCACCGACTGGCTCCGCACCCGGGTCCAGTAGAGACAGTTTTTCTATCTCAATGCGCGAGAACTCCTCGCTGGAAAACGTCGGGTCGAGGCGCAATCTTCTGAGCCAGCAACGCATTCACGATGGAGCAGGTCTATGTTGAATACTGCCGAGGTCCGGGAGACCCGCGCGCCCGTCGCCGAGGATTTCGTCGAGGCCGACGTGGTCTACACGCCCGAGGACGGCCGACGTCACCAGGTCTTCATTCCGCCGATGGGCAGCGGCGCCTACCGCCGTTCGCACCCGGACATGCCGACCACTGTGAAGATCCACAACGGCTGGCCGCATCAGGACGATATCAATCTGGAAGAGCACGGCATCGCGCTCCGTGAAGCGCCGACCGCGGTGAAGGACTTCTTCGATAATGCGGAAGTCGAGCAGGTCTACTATCCGGAGGTCGAGGCCCTGCTGAAGCGGGAGACCGGCGCCAGCCGCGTGATCATCTTCGACCACACCATCCGCATCGACGACGGCGACCGCAGCGCGGCGCTGGGTCAACGCCTGCCCGTCCGGCGCGCCCATGTCGACTACACGGTCAAGTCCGGTCCGCAGCGCGTCCGCGACCTGGCGCCCGAGGAGGCTGATGACCTGCTGAGCCGCCGCGTCTCCGAAATCAACGTCTGGCGCTCCATCGCCGGAACCGTTCAGCGCGCACCGCTGGCAGTTGCTGAAGCGACATCGATCGCCTTCGAGGACCTGATCGCAACCGACCTCGTCTATGACGACCGCGTCGGCGAGATCTACGAGTTCGCCCACAAGCCCGGTCACCGCTGGACGTATTTCCCGGACATGACCGCGGACGAGGTGCTGCTGCTGAAGAGCTACGACTCCGAGACGGACGGGCGCGCGCGCTTCACGCCGCACACCGCCTTCGACCACCCCGGCACGCCCGCCGACGCGCCAGCACGGGAAAGCATCGAGGTCCGCGCGTTCCTGTTCTTCGACGAATAGGTCCAGCCTTCCGCCGATCCGAGGCCCCTGCCCCGCGCGGGGGCCTCAGAGCGCCTCGAACACCTTCTTGCCCAGCTGACCGATCTCCTCGTCCTGCTGGTAGGTCCCGCCGCTCTCGCCAAGCGCGCCGAGCATCGTCCCGTCGGATGACCGGAGCACGATGCCGCCCCAGACAGGGGTGTAGAGCGGATCGCCGAACCAGGTGATGTCGCGCCGTTCGTCGCCGAGCGCATTGTCGAACAGGCGGTCCTTGATCCGCTTCGTGTCGCGCTGCCACTTCGTCGACGTGTAGGCCTTGTTGTAGCTCATGCGCGCGTTCAGCGCCGAGGCGCCGTCCATGCGCGACATGTGAATCAGATCGCCGCCCGCATCGACCACCGAGACGGCAAATTTGAGCCCCTGTTTCGCGGCCTCCTCGAGCATCGCGTCGACGATGATCCGGGCCTGCTCCAGACCGAGTTTCTCAGCCATTTCCCTCTCCCCTGGCTTGCGCCTCAAATGTTCAGATTGCCGAACCGGTCAGGGTTCGCGTCGGACAATTGGCGCGGTGAGTTCGCTCAGGCTTTGCCGCTGCCGGCCTTTCGCATCAAAATTGTCAGGCTCCAGCCAGGTCTCGTAGGCGGCCTTCAGCGCCGGCCACTCACCATCGATGCAGGCGAACCACGCCGTGTCGCGGTTGCGGCCCTTCACGACGTAGTGCTGGCGGAAGAGGCCCTCCCACGAGAAACCGAACCGCTGCGCGGCTCGGCGCGAGCGCAGATTGCAGGAATCGCACTTCCATTCGTAGCGCCTGTAGCCGCTCTCGAAGGCGCGCCGCATCATCAGATACATCGCCTCGGTCGCGACGGGCGAGCGCTGGATCGCCGGCGAGAAGTGGATATGGCCGACCTCGATCGTACCCATCGCCTGCCCGATGTTCAGATAGGACGCCACACCGACCGTGCGGCCGCCCGCGCCTTCGCGGATGGCGAAGAAGAGAGGATCGTCCAGGCCGCTGAACTTGCCGATCCAGGCGTCGAAATCGGCGTGTGTGCCGAACGGGCCGTAGGGCAGATAAAGCCAGTCCCGGACATCGTCGCCCCGCTGGAACACAGCAAACAGGTCGTCGCCGTGCCGCTCGGGATCCATCAATTCAAGGGTACAATACCGGCCCTGCATCGGATCGCGGGAGACCGGTTCGGCGCCCGTCCAGCCGGGCACCGGCGCACCCGTCTCGTAACGCACTTCCGTCTCGTCAGCCATGGTCCCCTCCGTCTCCGGCGGGGAGGCTAGCGGCCGGGCCGGATCAGGTCATCAGGATTCCTTCGGTGTCATCGGCAGCGGCGCGCAGCTGGTTTCGGCGAAACTGCGCGGGCGGGCGAACATCCAGGGCAGCTGCCCGAAATCGCCAACGCCGGAGCGGAAGAAGATGCTGCGGGTATCGAACCGGGCCCGGCACGAGCACTTGAAGCCGAGTTCCGGGTCCGCGCCCTCCTGAACGACCGCAGGCATCACGGCCTCGACCGCGCCGCGCCGCGACAGGAATGCCGGATCCAGGCGCGTCTCGAAGACACCACGGCCGACCATTCGGCCCTCGTGGTCGCTGATCCGGCAGCTGAGCTGCAAGGCGTTGATCAACTGGTGCTGCGAGGCCCATTCAAGCTTCACGGCGAACGGCACGTTGGTCGCCTTCTTGTAGGGCTTGGCCGAGGCGGCACCGGCGGCGGCAACCACCGCGGCAAGAATGGTAAGGATGGCGAGGCGCTTCATCATGCTGTCCTCCGGAATTCCACGCCCTGTTCAGGATGGGGCCGGAACCTCGCCGGGGCAACGCCAAGACCGATCACGATTTGGCGTCGGGTCCGGCATCGGCTCGTGTCTCGCGGTTCTCGTCGAGCCAGCGGCGCAGGCGGAAGATCGGCTTCTGCAACTCGGCAAGCTCCTCGGTCGACCAGGAACCGAAGACCAGTTCGGCATCCGGTCCGAGGCCCATCAGCGCCTTCCGGTGCGCTGCCGCACCCTCGTCGGTGATGAAGAGCCGCTTGCGGCGGGCGTCCTCCGGATCCCCCTCGACGCGCAGATAACCCCGGTCGAGCAGCTTCTGGACGGATTTGGTCATGCCAGGCTGCGGCGTCTGGAAGGCGCGCGCCAGATCGGTGACGGTCCTGTCGCCGCCCAGCCGGACGAAATGGTTGAGGATCGAGAAGAGCGGGCGCGGCAGGTCTGCTGGGAGTACCCGCCGCGCCCGGTCCTCGAACAGTTGCGTGATGATGCCGAAGCTGGTCAGCAACTCCCACTGGAGCCGCTGACGCTCGCTCAGGCTGTCATCGCGAAAGCTGTTGGGATCTGAATGGGTCACGCGGCGATGATAGCATCCACGGGCCGGCGCGGGCTCGGCCCCGGCCGTTCGGCGTGGCCCAGCCGGACCAGCATCTGCGGATGCGCCGGCGCTTCGACGCCCATGGCGGCGACAGCCTTTGCCTGCAGGTCCGTCATCTCCTGATATTCCTGCAGCAACTGGCTCATGGGGTGCATCGCCACACCAAGCTCCGCCGCCTTCAGGTTCAGCCTGAGATAGTCCATGCCGGCCTTCAGCTGGCTGAGCCGGCTGTTGTCGCGGGTCACCAGCCAGGCATGGGCCATCGCGGTCTGGGCCTGGTCGCTCGCCATGTCGAGGCCGACCTGGAAGGACTGGGTGCCCGGCGTGGCGATGTCTTCCCTGCTGACGATCCCGAGCCGTGGCCCCCACCACATGATCGGGCCGAGCAGGTCGATACCGTCGGGGTTGGCCGCCACCTCGGCCGGACCGATCCGCATCAGGTCGATGCTCTCCTTCAGCGTCCGCGGCGTCTCGATTTCCAGTACCAGCGCCTGCTGGGTCAGATCGCGGAAGGTCTGGACCCGCTGCGGATTCGCCGTGGTGCTCAGGATCGCCTCGTTCCGCGTCGCGCTCTTCAGCGCCTCCAGATCCGAGGGCGCGACCGGACGGGCCGTGTCGAATGGTTCCTTGATGCTGCGGCGCTGACCGGCGAAGCGGAACAGAGGATCCTTCTGCGCCGAGGCATCCCGCACCAGCCGGATCCGCGCCACCGCCCGGCCATCGAGGCGGTTCGGCGGGAAAGGGCCGTCGGGCAGCAGGTCCATCTCGGCCCGGTAGCCCAACTCGGCCGCCGCCATGCGGTAGAGTTCCAGGAACGTCCCCTGCCCGATCAGGATCTGCCGGCCCGGCGGATCGGTGTGCGGCAGGGTGCGCGCCAGATCGACGTGGAGGGTCAGCGCGTCGTCGCCTTGCAGCCGGATCTGCCACGGCTGGATGTTGTGCGGGTTCGGCGCGAGCATCGCGTGTGCCGCCGCCTTCAGCCGCGGGTCGTCCAGACCAGCGCCAGGGTCGCGCCACGGCGCCACTGCGCTTTCCGGCATCGCCCCGCGCGTACCCGCCCAGAAGCCGCCGCCGGCGACCAGCACCCCGGCCGCGCCCGCGCCGCCAATCACCCGAATGAACCTGCGTCTGGAGATCATCTCTCGCTCCCATAAACATTCCTGCGAATATAAATAACATTCCCAAGAATGTTTCAAGGTGCAAGGCCGGATTTTTTCGCAGCCTGTCGGGCAGGCGCGATATGCTGACAGGGAGGCGCAGGGGGGAAACAAGATGGCGGCGCGGAACATCCTGTTCGTGATGGCGGACCAGCTCCGGTTCGACTTTCTGGGGTGCACCGGACATCCGACGATCCGGACGCCCACCATCGACGCCCTGGCCAGACGCGGCGTGCGGTTCGCCAACACCTTCGTGCAGGGCGCGGTCTGCGGCCCGTCGCGGGCGTCGTTCTATACCGGCCGCTACGTCATGAGCCACGGCGCGACCTACAACAACTATCCCCATCGCGCCGACGAATGGGGCCTTGGCGACTACATGCGACCGCTGGGTCTCAGGACCGCACTGGCGGGCAAGACGCACATGAAACCCGACCTCGCCGGGCTGCAGCGGCTGGGCCTCGACCCCGCGGCGGGCCCCGGTCTGCTGGCCGCCGAACTCGGTTTCGAACCCTGGGACCGCGACGACGGGCTGCAGCGGCTGGCGCCCTACGTGCCCGATACGCAATACGAGGCCTATCTCCGCTCCCGGGGCTATCAGGGCGTGAACCTCTGGCACGAGGCGGCGAACTCGGTCCGCCGAGAGGACAGCGCGGACAATTCCGGCTGGCTGATGCGCAACGCCGTCTTCCCGACCGTGGCCGCCGAGGAAGACAGCGAGACCGCCTACATGACGCGGCGCGCGATGGATTTCATCATGGCTGCCGGCGACACGCCCTGGTGCCTCCATCTCTCCTACATCAAGCCGCACTGGCCCTATGTCGCGCCCGATCCCTACCACCGGAAATACGCGAGGACCGACGTCCTGCCGGGCAATCGCGGTGAGGGCGAGGGCGAGGCCCATCCGGTCGTCGACGCTTTCCGCCAGCACCCGGAATCGATCGAGTTCCGCCGCGACGAATGCCGCGACACCGTGATCCCGGCCTATATGGGCCTGATCGAGCAGATCGATGATCACCTGGCGCGGATGATCGATTTCCTGGACCGGCGCGGGCTGCTCGACGACACCGTGATCGTCTTCACGAGCGACCATGGCGACTATCTCGGCGACCACGGCCTGGGGGAGAAGGAGCTCTATTTCGAGGAGGCGCTGCGCATCCCGCTGATCGTGACCGATCCCTCGCCCGAGGCCGATGTCTCGCGCGGCATGGTCGTCGAGGACATGGTGGAGGCTATCGACCTGATCCCGACCCTGATCGAGTTGATGGGCGGCGAACCTGCCTGGCAGCGGCTGGAGGGCCGGTCTCTCGCCCCCTACATCCGCGGGCACGGACCCGACGGCTGGCGGGACGCCGTCTTCGCCGAGCACGATTACTCGCTCAGACACGCCCGCCTGACACTGGGTCTGGAGCCGGGCGAGACCAGGTCCTGGATGGTGCGGACTCCGCGGTGGAAGTACGTACACCACGCCCGCTTCCGGCCGGAGCTCTACGATCTGGCAAGCGACCCGCTGGAGCAGCAGGATCTGGGCGGCGACAGTGGCCACGCCTCGGTCTGCGACGATATGGAACTCCGCCTGATGCAATGGATGTCAGAACGGAAATCGCGGGTCGGACAGACTGACGACATCATCCGCAATTCGACCGGCAAGGCATGGGAACGGGGGTACAGGTTCGGCATCTGGTGAGGTAGACTGACCGGGTCGTTTCAGCGCCCTCCCTCATCGCCGAAATCGGGAGAATTTCCTGTGTCCATCGCCGACGATCTGATCATGCTGCTCGCCGAAAGGGGCGGCGCGATGTACGGCAACGAGGCCGTCACCCAGCTCGCCCATGGCGTCCAGTGCGCCCTGCTGGCCGAGCGCTCGGGTGCGACGCCCGCCACCATCTCGGCCGCCCTGCTGCACGATATCGGGCATCTGGTGCTGGAAGACGATGCCGAGGCCGCGTCGGACGGGATCGATCTTCAGCACGAGAAGATCGGCGCCGATCATCTGGCGCAGTGGTTCGGCGACGACGTCATCCAGCCCGTCCGTCTGCATGTCGACGCCAAGCGCCTGCTCTGCGCGACCGATCCCGAATATTTCGCGACCCTCTCGCCGGCATCCGTTACTTCTCTGGAGGTCCAGGGCGGCCCCTTCACGGGCCGGGAAGCGGAATACTTCCTTTCACGGCCCTATGCGCAGGAGGCGGTGTCACTGCGGCGCTGGGACGACCTCGCCAAGGATCCGGGGGTGCAGACCCCACCGGTCCAGCACTTCCGGAAATATCTCGAGCAAAGCCTGAAGAAGGCTGCCTAACCACCCAGCCTCTTGAGGATTTCGGCCATCCGCTCGCGGACATCGGCGATCTCGTACTTGGTCTCGTATTCGTAGGCCAGGCCGGCATCGAGACCCGCGTTCTCCGACTTCCGGTAGAGATCCTTGTAGGCGGCGATGGAGCCCGGGCTGTTCTTCGCGATGGCCTGTGCCAGCTCGTCCACACGGCTGTCCAGTTGCGCCAGCGGCACCGCCTCCATGGCCAGGCCGTATGCCGCCGCTTCGACGCCGGTGATGGTCCGGGCGGTGAAAGAGAGCTCCCTGGCGCGCTGCATGCCGACCTTCCGGCCCAGCCGCTGGGTCATGCCCCAGGTCGGCCGCAGCCCGATCATGGCGTGGGTATCGCCGAACTTTGCCTCTTCGGCCGCGATAATGATGTCGCAGGCCAGCATCAGTTCCACGCCGCCGGTGAAGCAGAAGCCGTTGACCTTGGCGATCACGCATTGTGGCATCCGCTCGATCAGTTGCTGCACCCAACGCGCGGCGCCATTCAGCGCATCGCCGACATTGCCCTCGGTCAGATCCTGCCCGCTGTCGCGCAGCGCCTTCAGATCGACCCCGGCGGTGAAGGCGCGGCCTTCGCCCGTCAACACGACAACCGAAATGCCCTTATCGCCGGCAATCGCCTCCAGTTCGTCGCCGAGCAGGGACAGCATGTCCGCGGTCAGGGCGTTCATGGCGGCGGGCCGGTTGAGCCGCAGCGTTGCGATACGGCCATTACGTTCGGTCAGAACGGTCTTGTCGGTCATTTCGGATCCTCCCAGGACCAGCCGAGCCTATCCCGCGCCGCAGGGGCGGCCAAGCCATTGCATTTCATGAGAAACGCCCGGCCCGGCGGCATGACGGCGATTGCATGGCAGAAAAGCTGGTGCCCCGGGTCCGACTCGAACGGACACTCCCTTGCGGGAAACAGATTTTGAGTCTGTCGCGTCTACCGGTTCCGCCACCGGGGCAATGCCGCACGATGCGCGGCGGCGCGGATCATAGCCGCCGAATTCGCCGGTTCAAGCAAAAGGCCGAATAGCCGCAAATCCGGTGCTTGCCCCCTACTCAAGCCTTATGTATAAGCCCGGCTTCCGGATTATCCGGGCGTGTCCGCATGGGCGGCGCGCCCCTGACAGACAAGCGGTGAGCGCCATGAAGCCCGACATTCATCCCGACTATCACGAGATCACGGTCCAGATGACCAACGGCGAGTCCTATGTGACCCGTTCGACCTGGGGCAAGGAAGGCGACACGCTCGTCCTCGATATCGACCCCACCAGCCACGGTGCCTGGACCGGCGGTCAGCAGCGCATCATGGAGAAGGGCCGCGTTGCGAAGTTCAAGCAGCGCTACGCCAATCTCGGCCTGAAGTAGGGTTTTCGCCGGAAATATCCGGCCGAAAGACGGCCCGTTGCGGAGACCCGCGACGGGCCGTTTTTTTGTGCGCGAAAAGCTCTTGAACCGTAAATCCCGGTTCCTAAATCTTCCAGCGACGGCGGCCCGCACGGGCGTCGTCGATGAACCCCGCCTTCGCCGGATGACCGGGTTGGCGGATTGCCAAAGGGACCCGAGCGCGGTTGTGCGCGACCGGTCTCACTGACGCATTGCTTCTAGGAGGATGTGACATGCGCACTTTTGACCTTTCCCCCCTGTTCCGCCAGTCCGTCGGCTTCGACCGCTTCGACCGTTTGTTCGACGTGGCTTTCAACGCCAACAATGACGGTCCGGCCTTCCCCGCCTACGACATCGTCAAGCATGGCGAGGACAACTACCGCATCACGCTGGCTGTGGCCGGCTACGGCGAGAGCGACATCGACGTCGTTCAGGAAGGCCGCGTGCTGACGGTGACCGGCAAGGCTTCGGAAGAGTCCGACAGCCAGGAAGGCGCTGCGATCCTGCACCGCGGCATCGCCCGCCGCGCGTTCACGCGGCGCTTCCATCTGGCCGACACCGTGAAGGTGACCGGCGCCGAGATGGTCAACGGCCTGCTGAACATTGATCTGGTCAACCAGATCCCCGAGGCCGAGAAGCCCCGCCAGATCGCGATCAACGGCAACCAGAAGGCCCTGCCGGAAGCCGCGTAACGCACAGGGAGTGGCGTCCCGCGACGCCATACGATAACGGGCCCCGCCGGCGCGATCCGGCGGGGTTCTTTCGCTTCAGACGTGGCTCTGCTTGCGGACCGATGCTGTCGGGACTGTCGCGAGACGGCCGTATTCGCCCTCGTCCAGCATGGCGGGGTCGTCCAGCCAGTCGAGCATCATGCCCGTCAGATCGTCGCCCCAGAACAGCGTCTCGCCGATGCGGAAGGTCGGCACGCCATAAACGCCGGCGGCCACCGCGTCGTCGGTGTTCTGCTTCAGCTGCGCCTTGACCGCCGGATCGTTGACCGCCGCCGCCATGTCGGTAATGCCGAGTTCGGCAGCAAGGCCCGCCAGCGCATCCGGGTCCTGGCCGTCCCGGCCCTCCCCCAGACGTGATCGAAGACCTTCTCCGCTGCTTCGACAGTCCCGCCGGCGGCGATGGCCAGCCGGAGAATGCCGAGCGGATTGAAGGGATGCCGCGGCGGCGCCTTGAACTTCACGCCCCGCTGGCCAGCCAGCCAGTGCGCATAGCGGTAGGTCTGGATCCGCTTGGCGGGAATCTCTGCCGGTCCAAGCTGCCCCCAGGCCCCGAGCAGCCCGGCGAACAGCACCGGTACGGCGCGGATCTCCAGCCGGTCTGACAGCTCCCCGAAGCGCATCAGCTGCAGATAGGCGTAAGGAGAGACAGCGTCGTAATACCAGTCCGCCTGCCGTTTCATGCCTCGCCTCCTCCCCGTGCCCGCATGAGCGCCGCCGCGTAACTATTGCGGCGGCCCCGCCCCGACAAGACCCCGTTTCAGCCACATTTCGGCAAGCTGACGCCCCATTGCGCAGCTTTCCTGTCTCAGTCACCCAGCAAGAACAAGGAGGCGGGACAATGGGTAGTGTGTTCATCAGGCTCATTTTCGGCGCGGCCATCGCGCTCACTGTCGTTCCAGCGGCATTCGCCAATCCGGCCGGCGGCACGGCGAACGCTGCAGGCGCCGCCGGACTGGTTACCCTGGACGATGTCGGCACCGGCAGCCTGCTGCTGAAGTCCGACATCCCCGGCCGCTATGTCCGGGCGCCGCTGGTTTCCAGCAGCTTCGATATCGACATCAGCGGCCCCGTGGTCCGCGCCACGCTGAGCCAGCGCTTCATCAACCCGTCCGAGCAATGGGTCGAAGGCCGCTACGCCTTCCCCCTGCCCGACGAGTTCGCAGTGGACGGGCTGAAGATGCGCATCGGCGACCGCTTCATCGAGGGCGAGATCAAGGAGAAACAGGAGGCCCGCGAGACCTACGAGCGGGCGAAGGCCGAGGGCCGCAAGGCTGCGCTGGTCGAACAGCACCGCCCGAACCTGTTCACCAATGACGTGGCCAATATCGGCCCCGGCGATGTGGTCGTCGTGCAGATCACATGGCTGCAGACCTTGGCGCCCGAGGCCGGGGCCTGGGAGATGCGCCTGCCGCTGGTCGTTGCGCCGCGCTACAACCCGAACCCGATCGTCCAGACCGTGGATTTCGGCCCCAATGGCTGGGCCATCAGCGATCCCGTGCCCGACCGCGACCGTATCGAATCCCCGCTGATCGATCCCCGCACACAGGACCCGGAGACGATCCACAACCCGGTCACGATCAGCATCGATCTCGACGCCGGATTTCCGCTGGATCTGGTCGAAAGCCGCCACCACACGGTCGAGGTCGGCCGCCCCGCCGATACGCGCGCCGAGATCGAGCTTTCCGGTCCGGTAGCCGCCGACCGGGACTTCATCCTGCGCTGGACCGCAGCGGTCGACGGCGTTCCGCATGCCGCGCTGTTCCGTGAAAGTTTCCAGGGCCGCGACTACTACCTGGCCATGCTGACACCATCCGAGGCGGATGACGTCACCGACCGCGGCCCCCGCGAGGTGATCTTCGTCCAGGACGTCTCGGGATCCATGGACGGCGAATCGATCCGGCAGGCGCGGGAGGGCCTCGCCCTGGCGCTCAAGCGGCTGCGGCCCGAGGACCGCTTCAACCTGATCCTGTTCAACGATCAATACTGGACTTTCGCCAACGACCCGGTCCCGGCCACCCCCGAAAACATGCGCCGGGCGCTTGCGACGGCGGCGCGGATGGAAGCGGGCGGCGGCACCGAGATGCTGCCCGCCCTGAAGGAAGCCCTGATCGACCGCGGCAGCGACAACGGGCCGTTGCGCCAGATCGTCTTCCTGACCGACGGCGCCGTCGGCAACGAGGCGCAGATGCTGGAAGCGATCTCCACCGGCCTCGGACGGTCGCGGCTGTTCACCGTCGGCATCGGCTCGGCGCCCAACAGCTACTTCATGACCCGCGCCGCCGAGCTCGGCCGTGGCTCGACCGTCTATGTCGACGACCTGACGAAGGTCGCCGGGCAGATGGCCGGGCTGTTCGCCAAGCTGGAGACGCCGGTGCTGACTGATGTCGCCGCGGTGCTGCCCGATGGCGCGGCAGACATCTCCCCCAACCCTCTGCCCGATCTCTACGCGGGCGATCCGGTCGTCTTCGCCTTCCATGCACCCGAAGGCGATGCCGGCCAGCTCCGGCTGGTGGCGAACCGGGCCGGCGGCTCCTTCACCTGGCAGATCGATCTGGCCCGCGCCGCCGAGCGCGAGGGCGTGGCCAAGCTCTGGGCGCGCAAGCACATCCGCGCGCTCGAGGCGCTGGCCTACAGCCAGATCGGCTGGGAGATGGGTCAGGAAGCGCTGGAGGCGCAGATCCTGGCGACCGCGCTGAACCACGGGCTGGTCAGCCGGCTCACCTCGCTGGTTGCCGTGGACGCGACGCCCAGCCGTCCGGCGGACGCGCCGCTCGGTACGGCGAAGGTGCCGCTCAACCTGCCCGCGGGATGGAATCCTGGTGTGTTCCTCGACAAGGCGGCGCCGGCGCCCCAGCCGGCGATGAAGCGCGCCGCCCTGCCGCAGGCGCAGATCGCGCGGCTGCAGACCAGCGCCCCGGCCGCGGAGGCCGAGGCAGCGGCCCCGCCGCGCGGATCGCTGAACTGGCGGCGGCAGTTCTGGGCCGGCATCGCCCTGATCGTCCTGGCGCTGGCGGGGTGGCTCCTGACCCGCCGGCGCGACCCGGCCGGCGCGGAATGATCCGCCGCCGGAAACGGGTCCGGTGGCCGCTGCGGGCAGCTCTCCTCGCAGCGGCCATCGTCGGCGCTCTGATCGCCGGCAACGGGCTGTTCATGGCGGTCAAGGCCTCCTTCGGGCAGGTGCTTCTGGAGCGCGCCTATGACAGCGGCGGAGAGCCGTGGCCGGGGGCGGACCTGAAGGCGCTTGCCCGGCTCGAAATCCCGAAGCTGGGCGAAGCGGTCATTGTCCTCGACAGCGCCACTGGCAAGGCCATGGCCTGGGGGCCGGGCCATGTGCGCGGCACCGTCCTGCCCGGCGAACCGGGTCTTTCCGCCGTCGGCGGACACCGCGATTCGCACATGGCCTTCCTCGGAAAACTGGCACCCGGCGACGAGGTGATCCTCGAGCGACCGGGCTCGCCGAGCCGGGCCTTCGCGGTCACCCATGCCGAAGTGGTCGACGGCCGGACATGGCGCTATCCCGCCGCAAGCGGCGGCGTCCCGCGTCTGGCCCTGACCACCTGCTGGCCGCTGGGCGCCGAGACTCCCGGTCCGCTCAGGCTGATCGTCTATGCGGATGCTTTCCCGGACTAGGTCCATCGCCTAACCTGCCCGTCTGAACGTCATTCACCTGGGGAGGAAGAACATGGCGATGAAGCATCCTGTCCTGCTGACCGGCTCGGCCAGCGGCATCGGCGACGCCACGGCGAAGCGGCTGCTGGACGCCGGCAACACGGTCATCTCGGTCGACATCAAGGAACCGAAACAGGCGGTCCACGAGCACCACAATTGCGATCTGGGGGATCCCGCGGCCATCGACGCGCTGCTGGGCAAGCTGAAGGGGCCATACTCGTCGCTGCTGAACGTCGCCGGCGTGCCGGAATCGGTCGGCGGCGCCAAGTGCATGGCGATCAACGTGTTCGGTCTGCGCAAGCTGACCGAGGCCGTCTTCGATGACATCGCCGACGGCGGCACGGTGGTCAGCGTCTCGTCGATCGCGGGCAACAACTGGCGCAAGCGCCGCGCCGCCATCGCCGACCTGCTGACGACCGGCAGCTTCGAGGACGGCATGGCCTGGTGGGAGAAGAACGGCGCCGAGGTCGGCACCGACCCCTACACCTTCAGCAAGGAAACCGTCGTGGTCTACACGATGATGCTGGCCGGCCGCGGCCTGGCGCGCGGCATCCGAGTCAACGATGTCGGCCCCGGCCCGGTCGACACGCCCCTGCTGCCCGACTTCACCCACTTCGCGGGCGAGGACACCATGAAGACGATGATCGACATGACCGGCCGCGCCGGTCAGCCCGATGACATCGCCGAAGCGCTGGTGATGCTGGCCAATGGCCAGCCGAGCTGGGTCAACGGCCATCACCTGGTGGTCGACGGCGGCATGACCGCGGGCTTCTCCGCCGGCTGGAAGAAGTAGGAGCAGCGCCATGATGGGTGACAAGGGCGCCGGAGCCTCGGCCATCGCCAAGGCCAGCCGGACGAAGATCCGTATCCGCGGCTACGACCTCTGCGACGACCTGATCGGCAAGGTGGATTTCTCCAGCTTCTTCTTCATGCACCTGACGGGGAAGATGCCGACCGAAAACCAGCTGTTCTTCCTGAACGCGCTGCTGGTGGCGCTGGCCGAGCACGGGCTGACGCCCTCGGCCCAGGCCGCGCGCATGACCTTGCAGGCCGGACCGGACGCCATGCAGGGCGCCGTCGCCGCCGGCATTCTGGGCTGCGGTTCCGTAATTCTCGGTTCCGCCGAAGACGCAGGCCGCTTCCAGGGCGAGGGTGTGAAGCGTGTCGCTGCCGGCGAAGACCGCGCAGCTGTTGCACGGGACATGGTGCAGGGCCTCAGGGACGCGAAGAAATTCCTGCCGGGCTTCGGCCATCCGATCCACAAGCCGGTCGATCCGCGCGCGGTACGCATCCTGGAACTGGCCGACGAGCGTGGCGCGGCTGGGGAGCATGTCGCATTCCTGAAGGCCTGCGCCGAGGTCGCCGACGAGATCTACGGCCGGTCCATGGTGATGAACCTGAACGGTCCCCTGCCCGCCGTGCTGCTGGACCTCGACTTCCCGCCTGCGGCGCTGAAGGGTATCTCCATCCTCTGCCGCACTGCCGGTCTGATCGGCCATTGCGTCGAGGAACTGGAGCGGCCCATCGGCTTCCGCCTGGCGCATCTGGGGGATCAGGGCACGACGTACGACGGCCCCAACCCGCCCGAAGACCTCTAGTCCCATGGGCGGCAAGGTCCTGATTGCGGGCGCCAGCGGCATCGTGGGCGGCGCGGCGGTGCGCCATTTCGGTTCGCTGCCGGACTGGGAGGTGGTGGCCCTGTCGCGCCGGGCGCCGGATTACGACCACGACGCCGAGCACCTTTCGCTGGACCTGACGGACGCCGGCGCCTGCGAGGCTGCGGCGGCAGAACACTTCGGCGACGTCACCCATCTCGTCTACGCCGCCCTCTACGAGAAGGAGGACGTGATCGCGGGCTGGCGCGATCACGAGCAGATGCGCATCAACGACCTGATGCTGCGCAACCTGTTTGGGCCGCTTGAGCGTTATGCGAAGGGCCTGCAGCACGTCTCCCTGATGCAGGGAGCAAAAGCCTATGGCGTCCACATCCGCCACATGGAAAGCCCGGCCAAGGAACGCTGGCCGCGCGACCCGCACGACAATTTCTACTGGCTGCAGGAAGACTATCTGAAGGCCCGACAGGCGGCGGGCAAGGGCTGGTCGTGGACCATCTGGCGGCCGCATCTGGTCACCGGTTTCTCGCCGGGCAGCCCGATCAACATGATCTTCGCCGTCGGCGCCTATGCCGCCATCTGCCGGGAGCTGGGCGAACCGCTGATCTTCTCCGGCGGCCCGCCCTTCATCCAGCAGATGTCGGATTCGCGGCTGATCGCGAGGGGCTTCGCCTGGGCGGCGGACAACCCGGCGGCAGCCGGCAACCAGATCTTCAACGTCGCCAATGGCGACATCGTCATCTGGCAGAACCTCTATCCCGCCATCGCCCGGCATTTCGGCCTCGAACTCGGGCCCCCGCGCCCCTTCTCGCTGGCCGAAACCATGCCGGCGAAGGAAGCGGTCTGGCGTGACATCGTCCAGAAACACGGGCTGCAGCCGCTCGGCCTGGCCGAGACCGTAGGCGCGTCGTGGCAGTTCGCCGACTTCGTGCTCGGCCACGGCAAGAAGCCCTCGGCAACCGTGCTCTCGACGGTCAAGCTGCAACAGGCCGGGTTCCATGACTGCCTCGACAGCGAGGACGCGCTGATCGACTGGTTCGAGGACCTGCAGGAGCGGCGCATCCTGCCACGCTGACGGAAGCCGGCTGTCCCTGGCCCGCCCCACCGCTTGTCATCCGGCGCATCCGTGACGGGCGAGACTTGACCCTTCCTGCGCGCATGAGACGATAGCCGTCTCGATTGACCTGCCCGGGGAGACCCGCCATGAACGAAGTGAAACCTTTCCGAGACGACGTTACCGACCGCAACATGTCCGGCGGTTGCGGCTTTCAGGACGGGGTCTACAAGCCCATCGCCGATGTCTCGGTCAACGTGCTCGACTGGGGCTTCAACAAGTCCGACGTCACCTATGACGTGGTGCATGTAAAGGACGGCGCATTCTTCCGCCTGCAGCATCATCTCGACCGCTTCTGGGCCTCGATGGCCGGCCTGCGCATGTCGATCCCCTACAGCCAGGAAGAGGTCGCGGAGATCCTGACCGAATGCGTCCGCCGGGCGCGGCTGCGCGACGCCTATGTCGCCATGGTCACCACCCGCGGCGTGCCGAAGCCCGGCATGCCCCGCAAGCCGGGTCTGATCGAGAACCGCTTCATCGGTTACGCCATCCCCTGGGTCGACGTCATCAAGCCCGACGTGCAGGAACGCGGCGCGCATCTGATCATCGCCAAGACGCCGCGCATCCCTTCGGCCTCGGTCGATCCGACCATCAAAAACTATCACTGGGGCGACCTGATCCGGGCCCAGTTCGAGGCCGACGACGCCGGCGCCGACACGGCGGTGCTGCTCGATCTGGACGGCTACCTGACCGAGGGGCCGGGCTTCAATGTCTTCGCCGTCATCGACGGCACGGTGGTCACGCCCGACCGCGGCGCGCTGGAAGGCGTCACGCGGCAATCGGTGCTCGATCTCTGCGCCGACATGGGCATCCCGACCGAGATCCGCCCGATCACGGCGGACGAGTTCCGCGAGGCCGACGAGATCTTCACCGCAACGACGGCGGGCGGAGTCATGCCGTGCAGCCGCGTCGATGGACGCATCAAGGGCAATGACCGCCCCGGCCCGATCAGTGCGAAGCTCAAGGACGTCTATTGGCAGCGCCACGCCGAGGGCTGGGACACGACCCCGATCGACTACGGGGACTGATTGCACCCTCTGGCGTCATGCCGGACCTGATCCGGCATCCGGCCAATCAAACAGCCTTGCGGCGAAGCCGCTCCGGACCCCGGCTCAAGGCCGGGGTGACGGCCTCCCCTACGACCACCCGGCGACCTTCTTTCCCGCCGTCAGGCCACTGACGGCATCCACGATGGTGTCGGCGTCGATGCCGAAATGGCGGTAGAGGTCTTCGATGGTGCCGGTCTGGCCGAAATGCTCGACGCCGAGCGGTACGGTCTTGTGGCCTTCGACCGAACCGAGCCAGCCGAGCGTCGCCGGGTGCCCGTCGATCACGGTGATGATCGTGCAGTGACGCGGCAGCGGCATCAGCATCCGCTCGATCAGGCTGCGGGCATTGGCGTCGCCGCGCTTGCGGGCGCGCTGCGCCGCGGTCCAGCCGGCTATCAGGCGGTCGGCAGAGGTGATGGCCATGACCCCGATGTCGCGGCGGTGCCCGCCGATACGCCCGGCGGCCTCGATCACCTCCGGCGCCACCGTGCCCTGATAGGCGATGACGACATCCGCGTTCGGCCCGGGTTCGCGCCACCAGTAGGCGCCGTCGATGACGCCCTGACGGAAGGCCTCGCCGTCCCGCTTCATGGGCTGTTCCAGCGAGCGGGTCGAAAGCCGGAGATAGACCGAACCGCCAGTCTCGTCGCGCAGCCAGGTGCGCTCATCCGGATCGCCCTCCCCGTCGCGCTGCATGTAGGCGAAGGCCCATTCCATGATCGCGGCGAGTTCGTCGGCATAGGCCGGCTCGAAGGCGGCCAGCCCGTCCTGGCTCATGCCGATCAGGGGCGAGCCGACCGACTGGTGCGCCCCGCCCTCCGGCGCCAGCGACACGCCAGAGGGCGTGCCCGCGATGATGAAGCGCGCGTCCTGGTAACAGGCATAGTTCAGCGCATCGAGACCGCGGGCGACGAAGGGGTCGTAGACCGTGCCGACCGGCAGCAGTCTCGTCCCGAACAGGCTGTGCGACAATCCCGCCGCGCCGAGCAGCAGGAACAGGTTCATCTCGGCGATGCCGAGCTCGATGTGCTGCCCGTCGGGACGGAAGCGCCATTTCTGCGCCGAAGGCACGCGTTCGGCCTGGAAGGTGTCGTCCATGGCTTCGCGGGCATAGAGGTGACGGCGGTTCACCCATGGCCCCAGATTGGTCGAGACCGTCACGTCCGGCGACGAGGTAACGATCCGGTCCGACAGCCCGCTCTTCGACTTGGCGATGGCGTCCATGATCTTGCCGAACGCCGCCTGGGTCGAGATCGACCCGTCCTTCGGCACTTCCAGCGGCGGCACCTCGACCGCGGCGTCCGAATAGCGCCGCGTACCCTTCGCGAAGAACGGGACATCGGCCAGGAAGTCTTTCAGCGCCTCCGTATCGTCGACTGTCGCGAACGGCTCCCATTCCTCGCCCCCGGCGACGCCCATGCGCTTCTGGAACTCCGCCATCTGGGGCGGATTCATGATCCCGCCGTGATTGTCCTTGTGGCCGGCCAGCGGCGTACCCCAGCCCTTGATCGTGTAGGCCAGGAAGCAGGTCGGGCGGTCGTCGGAGATTTTCGAGAACGCATCCGCCAGCGTCTCCACGCATTGCCCGCCGAGGTTCTGCATCAGCTCGGCCAGTTCGTCGTCGGAGCGCCTGTCCAGTAGCGCGGTGATGTCGCCCTGATCGCCGATCTCGTCCATCAGGCGCTTGCGCCAGGCCTTGCCGCCCTGGAAGGTCAGCGCCGAATAGAGCTGGTTCGGGCAGGCCTCGATCCATTCCTTCAGCCGCTCGCCGCCGGGTTCGGCGAAAGCCGCCTCCTGAATGACGCCGTGGCGCAGGCGGACGACGTTCCACCCGAAAGCGTCGAAGATCTTCTCGATCCGCTCCCACAGCCCCTCGCGGATGACGCCGTCGAGGCTCTGGCGGTTGTAGTCGATCACCCACCAACAGTTTCTGAGGCCGTGCTTCCAGCCCTCCTGCAGACATTCGTAGACATTGCCCTCGTCGAGCTCGGCATCGCCGACCAGCGCCACCATGCGGCCCATGGGGCTGTCCGGCGCGAAGCTCTTGGCGGCGATGTAGTCCTGCACGATGGAGGCGAAAGCGGTGATGCCGACGCCGAGGCCGACCGAGCCGGTGGAGAAATCGACATCGTCGATATCCTTGGTCCGGCTGGGATAGGACTGCACACCGCCGAAGCCGCGGAAGGCCTCCATCTTCTCGCGCGTCTGGTTGCCCATCAGATACTGGATCGCATGGAAGATCGGCGAGGCGTGGGGCTTCACCGCCACCCGGTCCTCGGGACGTAGCGCCGAGAAGTAGAGTGCGGTCATGATCGACACCATCGACGCCGACGATGCCTGATGACCGCCCACCTTCAGCCCGTCCTCGTTCGGACGGATGTGGTTGGCGTTGTGGATCATCCAGTGCGACAGCCAGAGCAGCCGCTGCTCGATGGTCTTCAGGTGGTCGATGCTCATTCCAGGCTCCGCCTCGGCCGCGGATTGCCCGATCACCGGAAAGGGCGCGGTCCGTTTCCCGCCGGAGTGTAGAGAAACGGACCGCCGGCTTGAAGGCCCGGGCGCCTAGCCCTGCCGTTCCATCTCCAGGAGGGCCTGCTTGCGCTCGAGGCCCCAGCGGTAGCCGTGCAGTTTCCCGTCCGAGCCAAGCGCCCGATGGCAGGGAATGGCCAGCGAAACCGGGTTGCGGCCGCAGGCGGTGCCGACGGCGCGGACGGCCTTCGGATTGCCGATCATCTCGGCGACCTGCTTGTAGGTCCGGGTCTCGCCATAGGGGATCTCCATCAGCGCCTGCCAGACCCGCCATTGGAACGCTGTGGCGCGGACATCGAGCGGCAGTGCCGGATGCGGTCCGTTCCGGTCGAGATAGGCCGTCAGCGCCGCAAGCGAGCCGCTGAGCGCGCCGCCATCTTCCTGCAGCGCGGCGCCCGGATACTCGTCCTTGAGTTCACGCGCGAGCGCGGCCGGGTCGTCGCCCAGATAGACAGCCGACACGCCCTTCTCGGTCGCCGCAGCCAGGACAAGGCCGAGATGGCAGTCGGCGAAGCCGTAGGCCAGCCGGATCCCCGGTGCGCCTTTCGCGTAGACGCCGGGCGCCATGCCCATCTGCCGTCCGGCGTTCTCGTAGACCCGGCTCGGCGAGCCGTATCCGGCGGCATAGATAGCGTCCGACACGCCGCCCCCGGACTTCAGACCGCCCTTCAGCAGAGCCATCCGCCGGGCGTCGGCATACTGCTTCGGGCTGACGCCGAGCGCCTTCTTGAACGCCTTCTGGAAATGCTGGGCATTGAACCCGGCACGCTCCGCCAGCTGCTCCAGCGTCGGCACCTCGCCGGCCTCGATCAGCCGGGTCTCGATCTGACGCGCCGCGTCCTCGATGGACGCCATCATCGGGTCGACCAGGTGCTGATGCTGCGGATGACAGCGTTTGCAGGGCCGGTAACCGGCGGCCTCGGCCGCGGCCGGCACGTCGTAGAAGACGATGTTCTGCCGCTTCGGCGTTCGGGCCGGGCAGCTCGGACGGCAGTAGATGCCGGTGGTCTTCACGCCCAGAACGAAGTGGCCGTCATAGTTCGCGTCGCGCGTCTCGACGGCGGTCCAGTATCGATGCTCGGTCATGGCTTGCTCCTTCTCCATGACCGCAAGATCGTCCTTTCCGCTCAACCCCGCCATCCGGGGCTTGTCGTCAATATCAGGCCGCCGCTTCGCGAACGTCCTCGTGCACACCCCAGGCCTTCGGCACCTCGACCGGCATGTCCATCAGGATCTGGGCGTAGGCCTTGCCCTGCGGATCGTTGCGCAGACTGGCGACGCCGCCGCCGCCCAGCGCCTCGTAGAGCATGAAGTTCATGGCGCCAATGCCTGGCAGGTCGAAGCGGTCGATCTTCACGCCGTCGTCGAAGACATGGGACATGTAGGCGCCCACGGCTTCCGCGGTCAGCGCATGCCGCAGCACCGGCAGATACTCCGGCTGCCGCGCAATGACGCCGATATTGGCGTGCGCGCCCTTGTCGCCGGAGCGGCCGTGCGCGATCGCCAGCAGCGGCACGGTCACGGTCTCGCCTGACGGCGCCTCGGCCGCAACGGGTTCCGGGCGGGACGCGGTGGACGCATCCAGCGGCTGACCCGCCGGCACCTCGACGTCGAAGCTCCGGTCGTCGACATGCACCTGCACAGGCACTTCGGTCTTCTTCGCAAGGAATGAGAACAGACGGATCACCGGCTGGGCCTTCGGGCGGCCGCCGCCGAAACCGGTCGTGCCCTGGGAGAACGACGTGCCCGCCGGCGCGATCTCTTTCACGAAGATCGAGAGCGCCTTCGGATCCGGATGCTTCACGGCCAGCTTCATCACCGCCTCGCGGGCGTTCCGGGTGCGCGAATGCGGCCCGTACATGGCCTCCCCGCCCAGCACCTCGACCAGCGCCTCGGTATAGTCGCCCATGTTCCGCTCGGCGAGCATGCGCCGGGTCCGCTTCAGGATCGCGTCCGCGGTCTTCTCGCATTTCTGCACCGCATCCCAGCCGCCGATGGTGATCAGCGCCGTCGCCCGGAAACCGTCCTGAAAGGTCGCGGAGACCTTGTAGCTGTCCGTGGCCGGACGGCCCTTCGCGCCAGAAACCTTCACGCGGTGCTCGCCCACTTCCTCGACCTTCACCTGGGTGAAGTCGCAGACCACGTCGGGCAGGATGTAGGCGGTCGGATCGCCGATCTCGTAGAGCAACTGCTCCTTGACCGTCCCCGCCTCGACCAGTCCGCCGGTGCCGTCCGGCTTGGTGACGACGAAGCTGCCGTCGGCAGAACATTCGGCGATCGGATAGCCGATATCGTCCCAGCCGGGCACGCGGTGATAGTCGGTGTAGAGACCGCCCGTCGCCTGCGCGCCGCATTCCAGTATGTGACCGCAAAGGCTGCCGGCCGACATCAGGTCGAAATCGTCTGGCGACCAGCCGAATTCGTGGATCAGGGGACCGAGGGTCACGGCGCTGTCGACGGCGCGGCCGGTGATGACGACGTCGGCGCCCTCATCGAGGGCCTTCGCGACAGGAACGGCCCCAAGATAGGCGTTCATCGACCAGCACTTCTCGGGGAAACCGGCGCCCGAGAACATCTCGGTCGTCCCGGCCTTGCGGTAGTCATCCTCCTGCGGCAGCAGGTCGTCGCCGGTCACCCAGGCGATCTTCAGCTTCACGCCCGCAGCCTCGCAGACTTCCCTCAGCGCGACGGCACAGGCCTGCGGGTTCACACCGCCGGCATTGCTCACAACCTTGATGCCCTTCTCGGCGATCTCCCGGATCACCTGCTTCATCGCCACGGAGACGAAGTCGACGGCATAGCCGGTATCGGCATCCCTGGCCCGCATCCGGGCCATGATCGACATGGTGATCTCGGCCAGATAGTCGAAGACGAGGTAATCGATCTCGGCCCGGCGGACGAGCTGAGGCGCGGCAACACCGCTGTCGCCCCAGAATCCCGAAGCGCCTCCGATACGTATGATCTTGTCGGCCATGACTGATCCTCCCCTGAATCCGGCGGCCCTGATGAGCCACATGGTCCGACGAACGGCCCCATCAAGGCAAGGGGGGCGGATGCGGACCAGCCATCAGCCCGACACTGCGACGGTGCGGCACGGTGGGCTGCAATTGCCCCGACACTTTTGTCTCCATATTCTCCGCCACCATGACTGACCTGACAGCGTTCTGGCAGGAGATCGAAGCGGTCTGGCGCCGCGGAGTCTTCGGCGTGGAGATCGACAGCATCCTGCTCGCGATCGCCATCTTCATCGTGTTCGTGATCCTACGCGGGCTCTTCACCTGGATCGTGATCACCTCGCTCGGACGCCTGACGGCGAAGACCGAAACCACGGTGGACGACCAGATTCTCGCGGCCATGAAGGAGCCACTGCGCTTCACCTTCTTTGTCGCCGGGCTGTTTTTCGCGATGCGGGTGGCGCCGCTGCCCGAGGGCGTCGATGCCTATGTCACCAAGGTGATCCGCTCGCTGATCGCCTTCACGATCTTCTGGGCGATCTACCGGATGGCCATCCCGCTTTCCTTCGCGCTGGATCGGGCCTTCACCGCGATGCGCGGCCAGGAACTGGGCGCGGCGCTGAAGAACTTCGCGGTCCGGGTCTTCCGGGTGATCATCGTGGTGCTGGGTATCGCCGCGATCCTCGAGGAATGGGACTTCGACATTGCCGCCGTGCTCGGCGGTCTCGGCCTGATCGGCATGGCGGTCGCCTTCGGCGCGCAGAACCTGATTTCCAACCTGTTCGGCGGCCTGGTCATCTTCCTGGACAAGATCTTCGTCGAGGGTCACTGGATCCGTTCCGCCGACGTCGAGGGCACGGTCGAGAAGATCGGCTTCCGCACGACCAAGATCCGCCGGTTCGACAAGGCGCTGGTGACCGTGCCGAACGCCAAGCTGTCCGACGACGCCGTCGTCAATTTCTCGTTGATGACCAACCGCCGGATCTACTGGATGATCGGCGTCGAGTACCGCACGACGCAGGAGCAACTCGCCCAGGTCGTTCGCGGCATCAACGACTACGTCTACGGCAATGACGATTTCGAGACCGATCCGAACCGCGTCTCGACGCTGATCCATGTCGACAGCTTCAACGACTCCTCGATCGACATCATGCTCTACTGCTTCACCAAGACAACGAAGTGGGCCGAGTGGATGGAGGTCAAGGAGCGGCTGCTCTACCACATCAAGGGTCTTGTCGAGGACGCCGGCACCGGCTTCGCCTTCCCGTCGTCGTCGCTCTATGTGGAGACCCTGCCCTTCGGTCGGCCCGAGGCCATTCCGGGCACCGAGGACAACGCACCGGAAAGGCCGGCCAGTCCGGACTCCGGCGGCGGCCAGCAGGCGCAGATCACCGAGAAGCGTCCGGCGCGCGGCCCCTCGCCCGGTCAGGACCAGGCGGAGGAAGGCCGGAAGTCGTCGGCCCACCACACCGGTCCGGATACCGGCGACGAGGGCGAGGGCTCATAGCGGTCGACGCCGGGCGGGACGCTCCGCCCGGCTGTCAGCCTCAGGCGTTCACGTCGACGATGACGCGGCCGCGGACCTGACCCTTCAGGATCTCGGGCGCGAGTTCCAGCACCTTCTCCAGCGGCACTGTCTCGGTCATCGCGTTGAGCTTGTCCATCGGCAGGTCAACCGCCAGACGGGCCCAGGCCTCGGTCCGCGCGGCCATCGGCGCCTCGACGGAATCGATGCCGGCCAGGGTCACGCCACGCAGGATGAAAGGCAGCACGGTGGTCGACAGATCCGGCCCGCCGGCGAGGCCACAGGCCGCGACGCAGCCGCCATATTTCGTCTGCGCCAGCGCATTGGCCAGGGTGTGGGAGCCGACCGTGTCGACGACGCCGGCCCAGCGCGGCTTCTGGAACGGCTTGCCCTGCTCGGACAGCGTGTTGCGGTCGATGCACTCCGCCGCGCCGAGGCTCTTCAGATAGTCATGGGTGCTCTCGCGGCCCGTCGAGGCGACGACCGTGTAGCCCAGCTTCGCGAGAACGCTGACGGCGACCGAGCCGACGCCGCCGGCCGCGCCTGTGACCAGAACCTCGCCGTCCTTCGGTCCGACGCCGTGCTTCTCCAGCGCCAGCACGCAGAGCATGGCGGTATAACCGGCGGTGCCCACAGCCATGGCCGATTTCAGATCGACCCCATCCGGCAGCTTGACCAGCATGCCCGACCGCACGCGCGCCTTCTCGGCATAGCCACCGGAGTGATTCTGGCTGAGACCGTAGCCGTTCAGCACGACCTGATCGCCGGGCTTGAAGTCGGCGGAGTCCGACGACGCCACGGTGCCCGAGAAGTCGATGCCGCAGACCATCGGGAAGCTCTCGCAGATCTTGCCCTTGCCGGTGACCGCGAGGCCGTCCTTGTAGTTCAGCGTGGAATAGGCGACGTCGACGACGACATCGCCTTCGGAGAGCTGATCGAGGCCGATCTGCTCGATCTTCGAGACGTACCCGTCATCGGTCTTGTTGGCGACGATCGCCCTGAATGTGTCGGCCATGATGCGCTCCCCCGGCTTCGAAACTGCGTTGGCGTTAGTTAGAGCATCCGCGGCGTGCGGCGCAATGCTCAGCCGGGGAAGGCGCGCGCAAGCGCCGCGGTGTAGATGCCGAGCGCGGTTGCACGGGCCTCGGGATCGCGCCGGCCGAAATGCTCCAGCATCACGCCGGCATTCACCTCCATGACGACGGGCGCGCCGTCCATGGTCTCGGCGATGTCCACGCTGCCGAAACGGAGCGCCACGGCCTCCGCCGCCCTGAGGGCGAGACCGGCGGCGGCGGCATGCGCCGGCGCTTCCGGGTCGATGCGCTCGGCCTGCGCCCCGTGCCCCAGATTGTGCCGCCAGCCCAGCACGACGCGCTCTCCGGCCGTCGGCACACGGTCCAGTTCGGACCGCGGAACGCCGGCAAGCCAGTCGGCGAATTCCTCGGCGCCGGCGGGGTCCATGGCCGCCGCCGCCAGCTGCCGGATAGCTGTCTTGCCGTCGCCTTCGACCGAAAGCCGTTCCTTGGCGTAGGCGAGCAGGATCTCGCCGTCGAGCACCACGAAACGCTTCTCCGCAGTCAGCTCGGTGAAGGGCGAGACAGCGACCGACCGGCAGGACTGCAGCAAGAGGTGCACGACCCGCTCCAGTTCCGCCGTCGAGGTCACGCGGTGCACGTCATTGCCGCTGGTGCCCTCATTGGCCTTCACAACGACATCGCGCGCGAAGGCCTCGAATGCCTCGAGCAGCCGTGACCAGTTGCCCGGCAGGCCGGTGAAGCGGTGCATGATCGGCTCGAGAAACAGCCGGTGCTCGATCATCGGCACAGCAGCGGCGGCGAGCACGTCGTATGTCGCCGCCTTGTCGTTGCAGACCCTGAGCGTCGTGGCCCCGTTCAGGCCCAGATCATAGCCGAAGACAAGATGCCTTCCCGCCGGTCCCTCCAGCGCCATGACCCAGTCCTGGGACATGCGCACCAGTTTCAGACCCCGGTCCCCGGCGAAGCGGACGACCGCCTCGACCAGCAGCCGCTCGTCATTGCGGATCGGCGGCAAGCGTCAGGCGACCCTGGCGTCGGCGGCCGCAAGGTCGTCGCGGAGCGTGCGCTTGAGCACCTTGCCCGTCGCATTGCGCGGCAGGGCCTGGATGAACTCGACCCGCTTCGGCGTCTTGAACGTGGCCAGATTGGCCCGGCAATGGGCGATGATCTGATCCGCCGTCAGTTCGGCGCCCTTCTTCAGCACCACCACAGCACAGCCGATCTCGCCCCACTTGTCGTCAGGCAGCCCCACCACCGCTGCCTCTGCGATGTCGTCGAGGCGGTAGATCACGTTCTCGACCTCGGCCGGATACACGTTCTCGCCACCGGAGATGTACATGTCCTTGGTGCGGTCGACGATGTAGTAGAAACCGTTCTCGTCCATCCGGGCGGCATCGCCGGTGTGGAGCCAGCCATCGGTGATGGTCGATGCCGTGGCCTCCGGACGGTTCCAGTAACCCGGCGTGATGTTCGGACCCTTCACCCAGAGTTCGCCCATCTCGCCGACGGGAACCTCCTTGCCGTCCTCGTCGACGATCTTGACCTGATTGTGCAACACGGGCTTGCCGGCCGAACCCGGCGCGCGCATGGCGTCGCGGGCGTCCAGCGCCAGCACGGAGGGGCTGGTCTCGGTCATGCCGAAGCCCTGGGCCAGACCGAGGCCGCGCTTGTCCCAGATCTCCAGCAACGGCACCGGCACCGGCGCGCCGCCGACGCCGGCCATCTGCAGCCGCGACAGGTCCGCATCCGCGAAGCCAGGCTGCTGCGCCATGAACTGGTAGTTGGCCGGCACGCCGAAGAAGTGGGTGATGCCAAGTTCGGGATCGTTGATCAGGTCCAGCGCCACAGCCGGATCGAAGGCCTTCATCACCAGCACCGTACCGCCGGCATGGAGCACGGGATTGGAGTAGCAGTTGAGGCCACCGGTGTGGAACAGCGGCAGCACGGTCAGTTGCACGGTGTCGGGCGAAATGCGGTGCGGATGTCCCAGATTGACCGTGTTCCAGAAGGTCATGCCATGGGTGATCATCGCCCCCTTCGGCAGGCCCGTCGTGCCGGAGGTGTACATGATGGTCCAGAGATCGTCGTGGGTGAGATCGACCATCTCGACCGGTCCGGCCTGCGCCTTCAGCCCGCGCTCATAGGCGCTGTCGGAACCGTCGCAGGCGGTTTCCAGCAGATGCGCGATGCCGGCTTCCTTTGCGACAGCCGCCGAGGTCTCTGCGAATTCGGGGCCGTGGATCATGATCTTCGGGCCGGCGTCGCCAGCGATGAAGGACAGTTCCGGAACCGTCAGACGCCAGTTGAGCGGCAGGAACACCGCGCCCAGCTTGGCGCAGGCGAATTGTATCTCCAGGTAGTCGGTGCAATTTGACGCCAGGATGCCGACCCGGTCGCCGCGCTTAATGCCGAATTGGTGCCGCAACAGTGCGGCGGCGCGGCCTGCCCTGTCATTGGCCTCGGCATAGGTGAACCGGCGGCGGCTCTCCAGATCGACCAGCGCCAACCGGTCACCGCCGAACTGCGTGTGGTGCGCCAGCCAGTCATAGACCTTCACGGACATGCGTTCTCCTCCCCCGCTGAACGGCGCGGGATGATAGCGTTCCGTGGGTTCAGGACAATGGGCCGATCGGCCTCAGGCTGCGGAGTTGCGCTTCGGCGCCTCGCGGTCATGCCACCAGAGCCGCAGCAGGCGGGCGTCGCCGCTGTCGCCCAGTCGGCATTCCAGCATGCCGTCGAACTCGATCCGGACGCCGGCCTCGATCAGGTTGAACTGCGCCGCCCAGCGGGCCAGACCCAGATCGCCGTTAACCGCGAGCGCGCGGTACATGAAGACGACGTCGGACTGTTTCGACAGCGCCTCGCGCCAGTGAGCCAGGATGGCCTGTTGCCCGCGCTTCGGCGGACCAAAAGGCGTTTCGAAGAACGCCGCCTCGGGATCGAAGAGAGCTGCGACCTGCTCCGCGTCAAGATTCTGCCAGGCCGCGCCGAAGTCCTGCAGCCAGCGGTCGAATTGCTCCATGGTCACAGCGTCGGGCTTCCCGGAATAGTCATCGCGTTCTGCCTCACTCATGACGCCCCAGCACTCTTTCGGCTGCCAATCCACACCGATCCGGCACCCCGGCTTGCAGAATGCGGATAGTTAACGGTTCTCTCGCCTCTCTAGCAAGGCGCGTACCGCTTCGAAACCCATACGGGTATTGGGGTGTTATACGTCCAGAATTGCGGCCAGTTCACGCCATTCGCGCGCGGACATGCCGCTGGACTTCTGATCGACGGCCTCGCCCTTCAGCATCCGCTTCACGGCGTCGAGGCCCCTCGCCGACAGGTTCGCGCCGCCCAGACGGTACTCCTCGAAGGCGGCTGCGGTCAGCGGCACCCAGGCGCGCATGGTGTCGATCATCGCGTCAGCGAACACACGGATCTCGTACTGCGCGTGGCTGTCGGCGCGCAGGGACAGGAAGTGCATGAGGTTGTGCAGATCGGTCTTCCAGTACCACTGGGTATAGAAGTTCAGCGACAGGTTCATGCGCGCCAGTTCGCGCGCCAGACCTGAGCGCCCGGCATCCAGCGGTTCGCCGTCCGCTCCTTCGTTCAGCATATCCTCGTAATGTGCATAGGCCCGCTCGCTGTCCTCGCGCAGCAGGTCCATGACGCGCGCCGCCTCCTCGCCTTCCAGCACGTCGCCACGGCCCTGCCGGTTCGACGACGACTGCGCCGACAGATGCTCGGGCGCCGGAATATAGAACTCCTTGTCCAGGATGGAGTAGCGCGCCGAATATTCGTTCACGTTGGCCGTGCGATGGCGGATCCACTGACGGGCGACGAAGATCGGCAGCTTGATGTGATACTTGATCTCGCACATCTCGAACGGCGTCGAATGACGGTGCCGCATCAGATAGTTGATCAAGCCGGCGTCCTGGCTGACCTGCCGCGTCCCGCGCCCGTAGGACACCCGCGCCGCCTGCACCACCGCCGCGTCGTCACCCATGTAGTCGACGACGCGCACGAAGCCGTGGTCCAGCACCGGAATGGCCTTGTAGAGCACGTCTTCCAGCGCAGACGATACCGCGCGCCGCGTCGGCTGGGTTTCGGCCCGCTGCGCCTCGATCTGGGCGAGCTGTTCGTCGGTAAGCGGCATCCGGCTCTCCGTGGACTGGGTGGCCGCACATCTTATGCGATTCGACGCACCGCGTGGCCGCCACATCGCCCACGGTGGAAATCGGGCCGCAAACAGCCTATATGTTGCGGCGTCGGGTAACCGACTATGGCGATAAACGCTTCATGGAATAAGCGTAGCGGACCCGGGGGCAGTACCCGGCGCCTCCACCAAATCTTCCGGCATGTTCGCCGGTCGGCAGCTGACGGGGGCGAAACAGGATCGACGCGCGTGGTAAAGATGTAGTTTTCGCTCGGCATGGTACCGCCGATATCGGACCATTTTCACAAGTGCCAACGACAACGAAATGGCGCTCGCTGCCTAATATAGCCAGGTAAGCGCGGCCCGGGGGGCGCCGGGCAACAGAAGCCCCCCACTGATTTGCGGCCGCTGCCGAACCGGTGGCCGGACGATGAAGCGACGCCCGGGCGGTCCGGGCGCCAGGAGGTGGCATGGATTATTCGCAGATGGTGGAGAACGCGCTGAAGGGCGTGGTCCGTGCCGCCATGGAGAAGGCGTCCACGGACGGCCTGCAGGGCAACCACCACTTCTATGTCACTTTCCTGACCCGATTCGCAGGGGTCGAACTGCCCGATCACCTGCTGGAACGGTATCCAAATGACATCACCATCGTGCTGCAGCACCAGTTCTGGGACATGGAAGTCGGCGACGAGGCCTTCGAGGTATCGCTGAGCTTCAACAAGCTGCCGACGCGTATCCGCGTGCCCTATGATGCGATCACGTCCTTTGCGGATCCCAGCGTTCAGTTCGGTCTGCAGTTCCAGCCGGCGGGCATGGCCGCCCTTCCTGTCGAGGGAGATAACGGGTCCTTTCCGGAGCCCGCCCCGACCAGCCAGGACGACGCCGAGGAACGGGGCGAAGCGGAGGCAGCGGCGGAATCCGACACCACCGGCGAAGTCGTCTCGCTCGACGCGTTCCGCAAGAAAAGCTGATTTCGCGAAAGTTCCATTCGGTTAACCAACCGGGTCGCAAATTGCACCAGTAAATGGGACAGACGCCTTCCTGTTTCGCCACACGCGCGACCATACCCGGTAGAGCTTCCGCAGGGGAAATCGGCTCGCGGAACGGGTAATGTGATGCCGCTCACGCAATCTTGGCCGCCAAACGGGAACGCCGGACGAATTTAAATTTCGGCTTTTCAACGCGTTACGCATCGAATCAGCGTTTTTCCACCCACCAGACAGGCCGGGATGGCCCCAATCTGGCCTGATGCTTGCGGTATCCAGATCAGCCATGAGGCTCCCGGCGGCCGGTTCGGTGGACAGGATCCCCGACCCCCCAAATCCAGGCCGGATCGGTCGCCGCGGTCCTCTGGCTTTCCCTTCCCCCCAAGCTCTGCGACCATCGCTCTCCGGGTGTTGAAAACGGAGACCGACGATGCGCTTCATCCATCTGTTCCTCGCGGCAGCACTTTTTGCCGCCCCACCGGCTTTGGCCGACAACCTCTTCGGCAAGGCAAAGAACCTGCTCGGCGGCGTCACAGGCGGCTCGAGTTCCTCCGGCCTGTCGCAGGCCGAGATCGGCGCTGGGCTGAAGGAGGCCCTAAGCGTCGGTTCGGGCCGTGTGGTCGAGCAGGTCAGCGCAGCCGGCGGCTTCGACGGCGACCCGGCAATCCACATCCCACTGCCTGACAATCTCAGGAAGGCGCAGTCGATCCTGAAGCGGCTCGGCATGTCGAACGAGCTGGACGTGCTTGAGGACCGCCTCAACAGCGCCGCCGAGGTCGCCTCCGCCAAGGCCAAACCGCTCTTCCTCGACGCCATCGAGGCCATGACCCTTCAGGATGTCATGGACATCTTCAACGGTCCGGACGACGCGGCAACGCAGTATTTCCGCCGCCAGATGACCCCTGGCCTGAAGTCGGAGATGCGCCCCGTCGTCGACAGCAGCCTCGCCGATGTCGGCGCCATCCAGACCTACGAGCAGACCGTCGGCGAGTTCTCGAAAGTCCCGCTGATGCCGGACCTGAAGGCCGATCTGACAGAGCATGTTCTCGACCTGGGGCTGGACGGCATCTTCCACTATCTGGCGCAGGAAGAGGCCGCGATCCGCAACAATCCGGCAGAGCGCACAACCGCCCTTCTGCAGAAGGTCTTTGCGCGTTAACCAGTTACCGCCACGAAAATTGCATCGACCGGGTTTTTCGGCCATTTTGCCCGGACCCTGGCCGGGAGGGCGGCCAAGGCTGAGCAGGGGGTGACGCTTGGAGCCGAAGCGGTTCATCATCATCGACGACGACCGTCTGACGGCGGGCCATGCAAAGGCCGTCCTGCAGAAGGCGGGGCACAAGGTCGATGTTCACAATTCCAGCATCCAGGGTCTCGAGGCGATCCGGTCCGAGCGGCCCGACGCCGTTCTGACCGATGTCATGATGCCGGACATGGACGGCATGGAACTCACGCAGAAGCTGCGCGAGGACCCGTCCTTCGACGAGATGAAGATCTTCGTCTTCTCGGGCAAGGCATTCGAATACGACCGCGCCCGCGCCATGGAACTCGGCGCCGACGCCTACATCCTGAAGCCGATCAAGGCGGAGAGCTTCCTGTCGACCGTCGACCGCATACTGGGCGACCGGGTCGAGGTGAAGTTCTGGGGCGTGCGCGGCACGCTGCCGAAGCCGGGACCCAACACGCTGCGCTATGGCGGCAACACGTCCTGCGTGACGCTTTCGTTCCCGCGCGGGCAGTTCTTCATCTTCGACGCCGGCAGCGGGATCAGGGAGGTCGGCTCCAATCTGCTCGCGAGCGGCAAGACCCGCACCGAGGGCAAGATCTTCATTTCCCATCCGCACTGGGACCACATCAACGCCCTGCCCTTCTTCGCGCCGCTGTTCATCCCCGGCAACGACTACGAGGTGCTGGGGCCGATGCATGGCTCGCTGGGCATCGAGAAGCTGGTCTCCGAACAGATGAGCGGCGCCTACTTCCCGATCACCGTTCGGGAATTCGGCGCGCGGGTGACCTACCGCGACCTGCGCGAGGGCACCTATGACGTCGGCGGGCTGCAGGTGAAGACGATGCTGCTGTCGCACCCCGGCTACTGCCTCGGCTACCGCGTCGACTATGGCGGAAGGTCGGTCTGCTACATCACCGACAACGAGATGTTCCTGCCCGATTCCGACTACCATTCGCCGGGCTACATGGATCAGCTCGCCGACTTCGTCCGCGGCACCGAGATGCTGATCACGGACACGACCTACACCGACGAGGAATACCGCTCGAAGGTCGGCTGGGGCCATTCCTGCCTGAGCCAGGTGGTCGAACTCGCCTGCCGTGGCGAGGTGAAGGGCCTCTACCTGTTCCACCACGACCCGGACCAGGACGACGACGCCATCGACGCCAAGCACGCCATCGCGAGGATGATGATCGAGAAGCGCGGCGCGGACGTGCCCTGCTACTGTCCAGCTGAGGCCGAGACGGTGATGGTCTAGAAGCCGAGCTGCGGGAGATCCTTGAGGAACGGCAGCCGTTCGCGCGCCCGTTCGACTTCCGAATGATCGATGCCGGCCATGATCAGTTCGGAGTCGACCGCAGCACGTGCAACCACCTCGCCGAAGGGCGCAACGATGCAGCTCTGTCCGGCATAGTCGATGCCGTTCTCGTGGCCGGCATGGTTGGCGTAGAGGAGCCAGAGGCCGTTCTCGAAGGCTCGCGACGGAACGAGTTTCTCCGGCACCAGCGGCCAGGTGGTCGAGATCGCCGTCGGCACAAGCAGGATGTCCGCCCCAGCCCTTGCCGCGGCGCGGGCGCTCTCGGGGAACTCGATCTCGTAGCAGATCACCAGCGCGACCTTCGCGCCGGCCATCTCGAACATGGTCAGCGGACTGTCGCCGGGGACGAACATCTCCACCTCGAAGCCGGGTGGCAGCACCCGTTTGCGGCGATGCGCCAGCAAGGTCCCGTCCGGCCCGAAACAGGCCGCTGCATTGTAGATGCCGGACGGACCCGGTTCGGGGAAGCCATAGGCGATGGCCGTGCCGGTCCGCCGGGCCAGCCCCGATACCCGCGCCGCGAAAGGACCGTTGACGGGTTCGGCCCGGTCCCGGATCGCCTGTCCGGCATTGTATCCGGACAGGAACAGCTCCGGGCAGAGCAGCAGATCGAGTTCGGCGCCCTGCAACGCCGCTTCCAGCGCGGCGAACCGGGCGGCCGGATCGCCGAGATCGCCGGCGCTCTGGAAGACACCCGCGCGGATCAGCGGTGACCCTTCGGCCATTGCGGCTGGTAGGCGTCCTCGATCTTCTTGCAGTCCTCGGCAGACAGCTCGACAGACATTGCGGCAAGCGCGTCCTTGAGGTGCCCGTCCTTCGAGGCGCCGATGATCGGAGCGGTGATCGCAGGGTTCTTCAGCACCCAGGCCAGCGCCACCTGCGCCGGCGGCACACCCATCGCATCGGCGACGTCGCAGACGGCATTGGCGACATCGAAATCGGCGTCCCGGCCGAACACCCGCGCCGCCACGGGGTCGGACTTTGCGCGCTCTGTGCTGCCGAAGGACTTGCCTTCCGGCCGCCGGGTCAGGAACCCGCGGGCCATCGGGCTCCAGGGGATCAGGCCGATCCCGTTGTCCTCGCAATACGGGATGACCTCGCGTTCTTCCTCGCGGTACGCGGCGTTGTAGAAGTTCTGCATCGAGACGAAGCGGGTCCAGCCGTTCAGATCGGCGACGTGCTGCATCTCAATGAACTGCCGCGCCCACATCGACGACGCGCCGATATAGCGGACCTTGCCGGCCTTCACACAGTCATGCAGAGCCTCCATCGTCTCCTCGATGGGCGTGTCGTAGTCGAAGCGGTGGATCTGGTAGAGATCGACATAGTCCGTATCGAGACGGCGCAGACTGTCGTCGATACCCGCCATGATGTGCTTCCGGGACAGACCGCGGTCGTTCGGCGCATCCGACATCGGATTGAAGACCTTGGTCGCGATCACGACCTGATCGCGCGGCGCCAGTTCCTTCAGTGCCCGGCCGGTGACTTCTTCCGAGGCGCCGATCGAGTACATGTCGGCGGTGTCGAAGAAGTTGATCCCGGCCTCCCAGGCTTCCCGGAAGAAGGGCTTCGAATCTGCCTCGCGCAGCACCCAGGAATGGTGCCCGCGGTCGGGATCGCCATAGGTCATGCAGCCGAGGCAAAGGCGGCTGACTTTCAGGCCGGTCTGGCCGAGACGCACATATTCCATTCGAATTTCCCCCTCAGAGTACCGCGCCCAGCGCATCCATCAGCCGGGCGACATCATCGTCATTGTTATAGAGATGCGGCGTCACCCGCATGGACTGTCCGCGGACGCTGACATGGACATTGCGCGCCGCCAGCGTGCCGACAAGGTCCGGCGGCATGGCCTCGGGAAAGCTCAGCCCCAGGAAGTGCGGCGCCCGCGCGCCATCCGGCGGCGATCTCAACCCGAGGCGCGCGGCCCTTTCGGCAATATCACGCGTCCGGTTGCCCAGCGTCTCGGCAATGGCCTCCGGCGTCCACTCCAGCAGCTTCTCCATCGCCGCGATGGCGCCCGGCATCAGCGCGAAGTTGGAGAACTCCCCCATGTCGAAGCGGTGGGCGCCGGGACGGAAACCGTCGACGTAATTGACCAGCCCGGCGAAATCCTCGGCATTGGAACGGATCATCCAGCTCTGCTCGATCGGTTCGCCGCCATGCCATTTCGGATCGGCGTAGAGAAAGCCGATCGTGTAGGGGCCGAGCAGCCACTTGTAGCAGGCCGCCACCATGAAATCGGGCTTCACCGTCTTCACATCGAAGGGCATGGCCCCGAGGGACTGGGTCAGATCGAGCACCAGCGCTGCGCCCGCATCCCGCAGTTGTGCGCCCACCCGCTCCAGATCGATGAGGCTGCCGTCGGTCCAGTGGTTCTGCGCCAGCGCCGCCAGCGCTGTCCGCTCGTCGATGGCGTCGAGAATGACGCGCGTCCAGTCGCCGTCCTGACCGCGTTCCAGCGTCACGACCTCGGCGCCATTGGCGGCGGCGAGTTCCCGCCAGCCATAGACGTTGGAGGGGAACTGGTCCTTCAGCACGATGATGCGCTGGCCTTCGCCCACCGGGATGTTCCGCTGGGCGACGGCAAGCCCGTAGCTGGCAGCGGGCACGACGGCGATGTCGTTGGCGGTCGCGCCGCAGAGCCGGGCGAACAGGCTGCGCGCGTTCATGGTCTCGGTGAAGAAATCTTCCGGCGAAAGGGTCCACGGCGTCGCCTTCCGCGCGGCCCCCATTGCCACGGCATCGACCACGTCGTGCATCAACGGGCCCATGTAGGCGCAGTTCAGATAGGCGCGGTCGTCCGGAAGATCGAACAGGTGTCGCTGGCAGGGAATGATCACGAGGCCGGCCGTTTCCGGATGAACTGGGTCGCCCCCCAGGAACAGACGACCTCGTCGCGCTGGTTGAAGACGCGGCACTGCATCGCCACAAGCCCGATCCCCGGACGCGACTGACTCTCGCGCATATCCACCACCTCGACCTCGCCCCGGATCGTATCGTCCGGACGCACCGGCGCATGCCAGGTAAGGTCCTTCAGGCCATTGGCGCCCATAGACGCCGAACCGGCGAAACCGCCCTGGATCAGCATGCGGAACGACGTGACGAGGACCTGCAGGCCGCTGGCGATAAGACCGCCATATATCGACCGCTCGGCAGCTTCCTTGTCGATGTGATGCGATTGCGGATCGTAGCGGAAGGCGAAATCGATGATGTCCGCTTCCGTGAGGGTCACGCCCGGCCCGAAGAATTTCTGACCTACCGAGTAGCTCTCATAGTACTGAGCCCGGTCCTCCGGCGTCTCGATCATCGCAGGCCCTTGAAGAACTTGAAAATATCGGCCGCCAGCTCTTCCGGCTTCTCCAGCGCCGCGAAATGCCCCCCGTCGGCTTCGGCGGTGAAGTGCTTCACATTGTAGGCGCGGTGCAGCCAGCTCTCGGGCGGGATCGGCACCAGATCGTAGGGGAACAGGCAGAAGCCGGTCGGCACCTCGATCCGGTCCGGCGTCCCGTCGTCCCGAACCCCGAGTTCCATACCGCCCTCATGCGTGACCGAGGTGTAGATCCAGCTGGCCGAGTTGTGGGCGTTGTTGACCCAGTAGATCATGATGTTGGTCAGCAGCTCGTCCATCGAGTGCAGCGACAGCTCGCCGGGCCCCTCCTTCATGCGGTACTGGAACTTCTCGACGATCCAGGCCGCGAGTCCGGCCGGGCTGTCCGCAAGACCGTAGTTCAGCGTCTGCGGCTTGGTCCCCTGAATCTGGAAGTAGCCCATCGCGCGGGCCGTCCGCTTCTTGAAGGCGCCGATCCACTTCCGCTCGTCGTCGGAGACCGGCGGAGCGCCGTCGCCCAGATATGGCCGCAGCGGCACCATGTTGAGGTGGATGGCGTTCAGCCGCTCCGGATGCCGGTGCGCCAGCCAGGAGGTGACGATCGAACCCCAGTCGCCCCCCTGCGCCGAGAACTTCTCGATGCCGAAAACCTCGGTCATGAAGCGCGCCCAGAGATCGGCGATCAGCTTCGGATGCATCGGCTTGTCCGGCGCACTGGACCAGCCATAGCCGGGCAGTGACGGGCAGATAACGGTGAAGCCGTCTTCCGCATCGCCTCCGAAGCGTTCCGGATGCGCCAGCCGCTCGATGATCCAGTGGAACTCGAAGATCGATCCCGGCCAGCCATGGGTAACCAGCAGCGGCTCGGGATTGCTGCCGGAACCCGGCTCGCAGAGGAAGTGGATGTCGAAGCCGTCGACATGCGCCATGTAGCCGGACCAGCGGTTGATCTCGGCCTCCCAGCGCCGCCAGTCGTAGCCCGCACGCCAGTACTCGACCAGCTTGCGCACATAGGTCAGGTCCGCGCCGTAGAACCAGCCGCCGCCCTCGGGCTCGTTGGGAAAACGTGTGCGTTCCAGACGCGCCTTGAGGTCGTCCAGCACCGTCTGGTCGACGTCGATGGCGAACGGCGTCGCGTTGATCTTCATGGTATTCCTCCCCCCGGCAGGCTCGCGTCAGGCGCGGCCGGCCTCCGACGACAGCAGCGCCGGATCGATGCCGATGCGGGCGACCGCCGCGGTCCACTTGTCATCCAGCGAGGAATCGAAAAGCAGTCCGGGATCGCCGTCGCAATGCAGCCAGTCGTTGCGCTGGATCTCCCCTTCCAGCTGGCCCGGCGCCCAGCCGGCATAGCCGAGCGCCAGTACGGCCTTCTCCGGCCCGTGATTGCCCGCCATAGCGCGCAGGATATCGACCGTCGCAGTCAGGCAGACGCCCTCGCCCACAGGGATCGTGCCGTCGCGGCCATAGTCCTGGCTGTGCAGGACGAAGCCCCGGCCGGTCTCGACCGGCCCGCCGTAGTGGATCGGGATCAGCGGCATGTCCTCCGGCCGTCCGAGATCAAGCTGTCCGGCCAGATCGGCGAAACTCAGATTGTTCAGCGACTTGTTGACGATCAGTCCCATCGCCCCGCCGTCGGACGAATGCGCGCACATGTAGATCACGGAGCGCTCGAAGCGCGGATCCGCCATGGTCGGCATTGCGATGAGGATCTGGCCCTCCAGGCTGTCGCCGCCGCGGGAGGCCTTCGTGTCACTGCTCATGATGGCAGGATGGTACGCCCGCCGGCGGCTTTCAAGCAATGACAGCCCTGCGCGTGACGACACGGCTTTGTGTGCGCAGGTCATTGGAAGCCGGACGTCCACGTGCCTATAGAAGGTGCATGAGATCCCTTCGTTCCATCCTGATCGCCGCCGGTCTGCTGGCGGCTGCCGGCACGGCAAGCGCGTCGGAGTTCGCCTCGAACTGGGCGGGCATCGCCGAGGCGGAGGTGCGGCTGATCGCCGGCCGCACGCCGGATGGTCAGGACATGCTGGGCATGCATTTCGCGATGGCGCCGCACTGGAAGATCTACTGGCGCAGCCCGGGCGATGCCGGCTTTCCGCCGCAGCCCGACTGGAGCGGTACGGAAGGTGTCGGCAACGAGCGGATTGCCTGGCCGATTCCGAAGCATTTCGTCTTCTACGGCCTCGAGACCTACGGCTACGAGAACGAGGCCGTGCTACCCGTCCGGATCGAGCGGGATGGCGCGGCCCGAATCCGCCTCAACCTGGTCTACGCGGCCTGTGCGGAGATCTGCGTGCCGGCCGAGGCGGCGCTGACGCTCGACCTGCCTGGCGGCGACTGGCCGGTGAACCGTCACGGCGCGACCATCGCCGATGCTCTGCTTCAGGTGCCGGAACGTCCGGTCCCCGCTCCCTCTGCCAGCGCCATGGCCATGCCCGATGGCGTCGTGAAGGTGGAGCTACAGCCCGGGGGCGCTGTCACTTCGCCAGGTGCGATCTTCGAGCCGCCGGCAGGATTCGTGCTCGCACGGCCGGCCTGTGAGGCCGCAGCGGCAGCCGTCCGATGCCAGGCGCGGATCCTCGACGCCCCGGGCGGACGCACCCTGGATGGCGAAACGCTGACGGTGACCCTGCATGACCGCGGATGGGCGCTGGAGACCGATGTGACCGTGGACAAGCGGGCGCGATAGGTCGCACAATCTGGACAGGGGAGGTCGACGACACTACCTGCCCCCTCGACCGCGCGGGACGGCGCGGAGCGACAGAATCAAATCCAGAAAAAGGGGGTGTTCCCATGACCATTCAGGTAGGCGAGAAGGTACCCGAGGGCGGCTTCATGCACATGACCGAAGAGGGCCCGGCGCCGATCACGTCGGACGAGCTCTTCAGCGGCAAGAAGGTGGTGCTGTTCGCGGTTCCCGGCGCGTTCACGCCGACATGCTCCGCAAAGCACGTGCCCGGGTTTCTCGCCAAGGCCGATCAGCTGACCGCCAAGGGCGTCGACACGATCGCCTGTCTGTCCGTCAACGACGTCTTCGTGATGGACGCCTGGGGCAAGGACCAGGCCGCCGGCGGCAAGATCATGATGCTGGCCGACGGCTCCGGCGACTACGTCTCCCGCCTCGGCCTGACGCTGGACCTGACGCCGCGCGGCATGGGCAAGCGGGCCACCCGCTTCGCCATGGTCGTCAATGACGGCAAGGTCGAGCACCTCGCCGTCGAGAGCAATCCGGGCGAACTGACCGTCTCGGGCGCCGACGCGATCCTCGAGAAGCTCTGATATCCGGCCCTCCAGGGCACGGAACGGAGAAGGGGGCCTGCCGGGCCCCCTTTTTCATGCGTGAGAATCAACGGACCTTGGCTTCGATGGCGTCCCAGATCAGACCGCTCAGGTTGGAGCCGTCATAGCGGTCGATCTCCTGGATGCCGGTCGGACTGGTGACGTTGATTTCCGTCATCAGACCGCCGATCACGTCGATGCCGACGAAGATCATGCCCCGGGCCCGGAGTTCCGGCCCGATCCGGGCGCAGATTTCCTGCTCCCGTTCGGTCAGCTCCGATTTCAGCGGCGTGCCGCCGACATGCATGTTGGAGCGCGCCTCCCCCTCCGCCGGTACGCGGTTGATCGCGCCCACGGGCTCGCCGTCGACCAGAATGATGCGCTTGTCGCCCTTGCGCACGTCGGGCAGGAAGCGCTGCGCGATCACCGGTTCACGGAACATCTGGAAGAAGGTTTCCAGCAGCGAGCTCAGATTGTCGTCGCCCGGCTTCAGGTGGAAGACGCCGGCGCCGCCATTGCCGTAGAGCGGCTTGATGATGATGTCGCCATGCTCGCGGTAGAAATCGCGGATCATGGCCTCGTCGCGCGTGATCAGCGTCTCCGGCATCAGATCGGCGAAACGGGTGACGAAGATCTTCTCCGGCGCGTTGCGGACCTCGGCCGGGTCGTTGACCACAAGCGTCTTCGGATGGACCCGCTCCAGCAGCCAGGTCGTCGTCAGATATGACATGTCGTAGGGCGGGTCCTGCCGCAGCAGCACCACATCCATGCTGGTCAGATCCACGACCGTGTCGTCGCCGAGTTCGTAGTGGTCGCCATGCTCGCGGCGGACAGCGACCGGCCGCATCCGGGCGCGCACGGTGCCACCCGCCCACGCCAGTTCGCCGGGCATATAGTAATAGAGATCGTGACCCCGCTTCGAGGCCTCCAGCATCAGCGCGAATGTCGAATCCGCGTCGATGTCGATCAGGTGGATCGGGTCCATCTGGACCGCGACTTTCAGGCTCATGCGGTGACGCTCCCCTCCTCGGACCGGCGGAATGATAGGGCGGCTGCCGGGCCGGTAAAGCCTCAGTTCAGCCGCCGGCCCAATGCCTGGCGCGCATCGGCCATTGCCTGCAGCGAGTCCTCGTCCGGCGCGTGGTCCGCACCCTCCTCCAGCAGCGAGATCGCTTCCTTCAGATTGCCCTGCCCGGCCATGACGCCCGACCATTCCAGCCAGACTGAAGCTTCCGAAGGCGCAAACAGACTCATCCGCTCCAGGATCTCGATGGCGCGGCGACATCGCCGGCCTTCAGCGCCCGGATCTTGATGTTGTTCTGCAGCCGCACGATGACCTGGCGGACCGGCACGCTGCCCATGTAGGCCGGGTGCAGCCGCGCGTCCCCGCCGGCCATCACCGTCAACATCTGTTTCATGTCTGCGGGCGTGACCACTTCGCCGCCGTTGAAGGGATCCATGATCTGGTGTCCCTCTCCGGTCGTCAGGCGGATCAGGAAATGACCGGGGAAATTGATCCCGGACAGTTCCCAGCCCAGCTGCCGCGCGGTCACGATGTAGAGCAGGCCCAGCGCCACCGGCAGGCCGCGGCGGCGCCGGATGACCTCGGCGACATCGGCGTTGCGCATGTCGTCATAGGTCTCGTTGTCGCCCTGGTATCCCAGTTCGCCCGACAACCTCTGCGCCAGAGCCAGAGCCGAGGGCGGATCGGTCATCCCGAACGAGAGCGACGCGAGATGCTCGCGTTCCGCATCGAGATCGCGGTCCGGATTGTCGGCGGCGGACAGCGCCAGCAGTGTCTCCGCGACGTCGAGTTCGTCGTCTTCCAGAAAGGATTGCCGCTCCAGCACGGCCCGCCAGTCCACGGCTCCCGCCGATCAGCCGGTGCGGCGCGGGTCGTCTTTCAGTCGGACATAGCTCTCGACCTTCTTGACGCCCTTGATCGACCGCGCGTGGGCGATCACCCGGTCCAGTTCCTCCTGCGACTGCGCGATACCGATCAGATACACGACCTGACTGACCGTCTCGATCGAGTAGTTGATCCCCAGAATGTCGCCGTCGCCGATGATCTTCGCCCGCAGTTCGTTGGAGATGCGCACGTCGCTGGCGTAGGATCCAATTCCGCCCTCGCTGGTGACCTGGATCGCGTTGGCAACTTCCGTCACACCATTCACCGACCAGGCCAGTTCCTCGGCCTTCAGGCGCGACGCCTGCTCCTCGACCTTGCCGGTCAGCAGCACACGGCCCTCCACGACCTCCAGATCGACGTCGCGGAACAGCTTGAAGCTTTCATCGAAGAGTTTGGCGGAAAGCTTTGTCGCAATTGCCGTATCGTCGATTGCATTGCCGACCGAGCGTTCCTGCGCCACGCCGATCCCGCCGGCCGCGGCGCCGCCGACGAGGACACCGCCACAGCCATGCAGCAGCACTGCACTGCCCAGAACACCGGCGACCGCCAGCACGCGAATAAGAGGGAATTGGTTCACCGCTACCGTCCTTTCAGTCCAACGAATCGTTGAATCGTGGGCGGAATCATACGGGAAACGGTGTGGCAATTCTAAGACCGCCAGGCATCGGTCAGATGCTCGGGCCAGCGTCCCGGTCTGAGCAGCAGGAGATCGATACGGAAACAGTCGCCGAGGCTGCTGAAACGCGGGGTGCCGGAGAGGTACTCGGCGGCGCGGGCGATGCGTTGCTGCTGGCCGCGGGCGACCGCGACACCGGCTTCCGCGCGACCGGTCCGCTGCTTCACCTCGACGAATACAACCGTACGTCCGCGCCTCACCACCAGATCGACCTCGCCGGCCGGTGTGCGGACATTCCGCGCCAGCACCCTGTAGCCCTTGCAGCGCAGGTAGAGCGCCGCCAGGGTCTCGGCCCGCCGGCCGCCCTTCTCCGCCGCCTGACGCGCCTGGCGGTCAGGCCTGGCCATCGCGGTCCTTGATCGCCAGCGCGCGCTGATAGACCTCACGCCGCGGCGCACCTGTCTCTGCGGCCACCCTGTCGACCGCGTCGCGGGGACTCATCTGCTGCATCAATTCGGCCAGTTGCCGGTCAATCGCCGCGTCGTCGACCGCCTCCGGTTCGGTCCAGCCCACCAGCACCACAATTTCGCCTTTTGGCGGGCCTACCGTCGCGTAATGCTCAGCCAGCCCTGCAAGCCCGTCCCGGCGGACCTCCTCATGCAGTTTCGTCAGCTCGCGCGCCAAAGCCGCCGGCCGGTCGCCCAGCACCCCGTGCAGATCTTCCAGCAGCCCCGGCAGGCGTTTGGGCGATTTGTAGAAGACCAACGTCGCACGGACCGCGCGGACTTCCTCGATCGCCCGGCGCCGCGCGGTCTGCCTAGGTGGCAGGAATCCGGCAAAGAGAAACCGGTCGGTCGGAAGTCCTGCCACGGACAGCGCGGCCGTCACCGCCGAGGGTCCCGGCACGGCATGCACGGGAACCCCGGCTTCCCGGGCCTCGTCGACCAGCTTGTAGCCCGGATCGGAGATCAGCGGTGTGCCCGCATCGCTGGTCAGCGCAATGGCAGCGCCTGCCGCGAGGCGCTCGAGAATCCGCGGGCGGACGCTTGCGGCATTGTGGTCGGCATAGTTCTCTATGCGAACGGACGCGCCTATATGGGACAGCAGGCGCGCCGCGAACCGACGATCCTCGGCCAGAAGGAGGTCGCATTGGGACAGCACAAGGCGAGCCCGGTCGGTGATATCGCCCAGATTCCCGATTGGTGTCGCAACCACGTAGAGACCGGGGGACAGTCTGGGAGGGCTCCGGTCGTCGGCGGCGTTGGACAACTCTAACTCCAGGTGAACAAATGATAACGACAAGAAACCTCACACACCTCACCGCCATTCTGTCGATCATGGCCGGCGCTTCGATGCTGGCGTCCTGCAGCAGCAGTTCGTCGGACAAGGCTAGCACGTCGCAGAAGCCCGCCGCGACTGCGCCGGCGCCGTCGAAGCCGGCCCCGCAGCCTCTGCCCCCGGGTCTGGCGACCGGCTCGCTGGACGACATCGACACCGCGCGTCAGGACAACGAGGTCGACCGCCTGTATCGCCGCAACCGTCCCGTCGGCACACCGCTGCCGCTCAAGGTGGCGATCCTGCTGCCCCAGTCCGGACAGGCCGGCGCGGCGGGCGAGATCATTCTCAAGGCCGCCCAGATGGCCGTGTTCGATTCCGGTCAGGACCGCATGACGCTGATGCCCTACGACACGGAATCCACGCCCGCCGGCGCCCGCGCAGCCGCGATGGCGGCCGAACAGGACGGCGCACAGCTTGTTCTGGGTCCGCTGTTCGGCGCCCATGTGCAGCCCGTCGCCCAGATCATGTCGGCGCGCAGCGTGCCGGTTCTCGCCTTCTCCAACGACCACTCCGCCGCCGGCAACGGCGCGGCCGTGCTGGGCCTGACGCCCGAGAACGAGGTCCGCCGCATTCTCGGCCACGCCTCCATGCAGGGCCTGCAGCGGATCGCGGCCTTCCTTCCCGATTCCCCCTTCGGCCTTCTGGTCGCCGACAAGCTGCGCGAACTGGCGCCGTTGTCCGGTCTGGAAGCCGTGCGGATCACTCACTATCCGGCCGGCGCCTTCGCCGACAATCAGGTACTGCTGGATACGGCCCGGCGCTTCGCCGACTACGATGCACGCAGAGCGGCGCTCCAGCGGGAAAAGGCGAACGCCACCGGCAGCGCCCTGGCCCGTCTGGAGAACCTCGATACCTTCGGCGATCCGCCGTTCGACGCCGTCCTGCTTGCCGAACCGCAAGACCGGCTCAGCACCGTCGCCCCGCTACTGGCCTATTACGACGTCGATCCGAAGCGGATCCAGTTTCTGGGTTTGAGCCGCTGGTATGGCGAGGGGCTGGAGCGCGAGCCGACGCTGATCAACGCGGTCTTCCCCGGTCCCAGCCCGGACGAGTTCGAGCAGCTGATGACCCGCTACGTTGACCGTTACGGCGTCTACCCCGGCCGGCTGGCCGCGCTTGCCTATGATGCTGTCGCTGTCGCCGCCGATCTGGCCGGACGCGTCGGCTCGGACGGCCGCATCACCTCCGACATGATCCTGCAACCGGATGGCTACGCTGCCTATTTCGGGGCGTTCCGGATCCAGCGGGACGGCACGGCCGAGCGGCTTCTCGCCATCATGCGGGTAACGGAGTCCGGCCTGGTCGTCGCCGATCCGGCGCCGCTCCGGTTCCAGCCGCTGCTGAACTAGTTCGAGGCGCCGCCGCTGATTGCCGGCAGGCGGAAGACCTGGCCGGGATAGATCAGGTCGGGATCGCGGATACGGTCCGAGTTGGCCTGATAGATGACCGAGTACTGGACGCCGGCGCCATAGGTGCGCCGGGCGATGCGCCACAACGAATTACCCGGCTGCACGATGATCTGGTCTTCGGAGAGGTCGAGCGTACCGGGCCGCGCCCGCGCGAACGGCAGTTCGATCCGGGCCAGCACCTCGCCGGCAGAATCGACCTGATCGACGCGCAGGACATGGAGGCCGGGGCTGATCTCGGTCTCCGGCACCAGCTTCCACTGACCCTCGCTGTCGACGGCCGCGCGACCGATGAGCTTGTCGTCGACATAGGCGCGCACTTCGCGCTCCGGATCGCTGGAACCGGACACGGAAATGTTGCCCTTGTCGTCGTAATCGACCTTGCCGACATTCAGGCCCTTGGGCTTCGCGCCGGGCTGTTCCGGCTCGGGCGATTGCAGGAGCCGGGTGCCGCCGCCGGACTTCGGCGTCAGCACGGCAATGGCCGTATCGCTGTCCCCGCCTTCCCTGCAGTCAGGCACGATCAGCACGACGTCGTCCGACGCGGCGGCCTGCCGCCCGTCCAGCTCGGCCACCAGCGAGAGACTGATCGAGCCTGGGGTGAGCGGATCGTGGATCAGATGCGCCCACTCGCCCGACGATTCCGCGACCACCGTCGCCAGCGGCTGGCCGTTCGCCAGCAGCGTCACCGTCGCGCCGGGATCCGCGCGCCCTGCGAGGACCGCCGTGCAGTCGCGGTTCGAAATCCGGACGATGTCGAAGCTCGGCGGCGTCAGCGCCGGCAGCGCGGCCACCTTCGGCTCATCCTCGGTCGCCGATTTCCGGCTGGGCGTCACCGCCTCGGGTTCGCCCTTCGATTCGCCTGACGTCTCGCGGGTTGCCGGATCCGGTTCGCGCTTTTCATCGCGCTCGTTCCCGGCCTGCTCGGCGACGTCGTCGGCACCGACAGCCTTGGCCACCTCCTCGCCCGCCTTGCCGACTTCCTCGGAGGCCGAGCCGGCGGCCCTGGACAGCGCCTGGCCAGCCTCGCGAACACGGTCGCCGACATTCTCGACAGCCTTGGCGACGGCGTCGCCCGCCTTGTCGACGGCGCCAGCCACGCCATCCTTGTCTTCGTTCACGGCTGTCTTGTCGGACTGAGCGGCACCACCGGATTCCGGGGCCGTGGCCGCATCTTCGGACGCTGGCTGCGCCGGCGCCGCAGGTTCCTGGGTGGTGACCTTCACGCTGCCGTTATCGGCAGTCGATTCGGGTTCGTCACCGCCACGCGACAGCAGGAACGCCGCGACAACCGCCACGACGAGCACGACAAGGACGGCGCCCACAGTTCTGTTCAAGACGGTTCCGATCCAAAAACTGTCACAAACCCGGACTAACTAATCCACGGCCCTGACAACCGCAATGATTCCCTTGGCTTCGCCTATTCTTCATGGGGTATTTTGACCTGCATTTCCTTGCCGCCGAAGCCATCCACCTTGTCATGCGCCCTGACGGTGACGCGCGCGACCGATGCCGGTATCTCGAGGTCAGTGCTGCGGGTGAAGGGCTGTTCGTCCACATGAGGATGCAGGAGGACGCGCCGGCCGAGCACGGTGCCGTCGGGCCCGACCACTTCCCATGCATCGGCATAGTGGTCCCAACCGGTGTCGGCATGGGCGACGGTGACGCGGAAGCGGAATACAGTATTGCCGGACGATGTCAGCCGGACGACCTCGACGCCGACAACATCCGCCTCGCCCGCCGCGCTGGCCCCTGAGGAAGGGCAACCAGCAGCATCGCGAACACCAGCAACAGGACTTTCATGACGGACCTCAAATCGATCTGTGTATACTGCGGCTCCAGCAGCCGGGCCGCCCCCGATTTCCTTGACGCCGCGGAGCGCCTCGGCCGGCTGATCGGCAGCAGCGGCCGCGCACTCGTCTATGGCGGCGGCCGGCTGGGGCTGATGGGACGGGTCGCCGACGGCGCGCTTTCGGAAGGCGGCAGAGTGATCGGAATCATTCCGGAACACCTCCACAAAGTCGAGGTGCAACACGACGATGTGACCGAGTTGCTGATCGTCGACACGATGCACACGCGCAAGGCCGAGATGGTCCGCCGATCGGACGGTTTCGTTGTCCTGCCCGGCGGCATAGGCACCCTGGACGAACTGATCGAGATCCTGTCCTGGCGCCAGCTCGGGCTGCACGGCAAGCCGATCGTGATCGTCGATCAGCACGGCTACTTCACCCCGTTCCGCCAGTTGATGGATCATATCGTGGCGGAGAACTTCGCGGCGCCGGCCGTCGCCGACTACGTCAGTTATGTGGACACGGTGGAGGCTGCCGTCGATGCGCTGGAAGACGCCCGCAGCGCCGGGATCGAGGTGCGGCTCGACAAGATCTGAAGCGACTAGGGCAAAATGAACGCCCGCCGTCCGGGAGGAATTGAGGGGGGATTCCATGGCGGACGACGGGCGATCGTGTCGGACGGTATGTCAGTCATCCACCCCGGGGGAGGGTGATTGGGGGGTACCCCGGGGCGGCTCCTGACGAGGGTTTCGTCCGGTATTTGAGGGGTGGACCGGCCGGCGCGCTCTGGCAGGTGGAGGGGGACACCTGGGGATCAGGTTGCGCACCGGCCAGCCCGTTCCCTGACCCGGCATATGTGTGCTCGACCCCGGTCCGCCAAGGGGCGGAAATGCGGCAATTTGGTGTCACACGAAAGGGTGATGGGGCGACGCCGCCGAAGGGAGAATTCCGATGTTCGAGGCAATCGACGGACCCGTCCGGATTATCGTGCTGGGCGAGTACCTTATGCTCGCTGCACTGACGCTGTCGGCCTGGCCGCGTCCGCGCTTCGGTCCGGCCCTGCTTGCGGCGATGATCTGCGTTGCCGGCTATCTCTGGCTGTCCGGCCCCTGGCCAGCGCCGTCCGGGGTCCTGCGGGCGCTGCTGATCGCCCTTTCGGTCGCCGTGCCGCTGGCGCTCTGGGCGCTGTCGCGGCAGGTCTTCGACGACGCGCCCGGCGGCATGCCCCGGGCAGCCGGGGCGGCGCTCGCTGTCCCTGGCGCCGCATTCGCCGCTGCCCTGACCGCCTGGTGGGAGCCGCTGTTCTGGAACGGTATCCGGCTGTTCGGCCTCGCCGTGCTGGCGCATGCGATCTGGCACCTGATCGCCGACTACCGAGGCGATCTGGTTGAAGGCCGGCGCCGCGCCCGGATCTTCGTCGTCGGTGTCGCCGTTCTCTACACGGCTGTGACGCTGTCGGTCGAACTGATCCTCAGCGATCCGGCGGACCGGACACCCCTGGAGCCGCTCGCCGCGATATCGATCCTGACGGTGACGACCCTGCTCGGCATGGCGCTGTTCGCACCACGCCGGGCCTCCTCCCCTGCACCTGCAGTGGCGACAGTAGCCGAAAGTGCCAAGCCGGCAGAAACAACCGATCCTGAGGCTGGTCTGCTGGACCGGTTGCAGGCTCATGCCGACGAGGGAGGCCTGTTTCGCTCCGGCATCACGGTGGCCAGCCTGGCCGGCGACCTCGGCGTGCCCGAGTATCGCCTGCGGCGCGCCATCAATGGCGGACTCGGCTTCCGCAACTTCAACGCCTTCCTGAACAGTCATCGCATTGCCGAAGCAAGACGGCGGCTGCGGGACCCGGCCATGACGCGCCTGCCCATCCTCACCATCGCCATGGATCTGGGATACGGCTCCGTCGGTCCCTTCAACCGCGCCTTCCGCGACATCACCGGCGAGACGCCGTCGGCGTTTCGGCAAGGCGGAAACAACGCCGAAACCTGAAAAACCTCGCCGATTCCGGAAACGGCGAGCGCTTTCAGGCAATCGGCGAGATGCTTCCTCGCCGTCCCGTCAGGGTTCCGTCATCTGCACCCGCAATGACGGAGAATTGCAATGTCACAGGATACCAGAAGCCCCGCCGAGGTGCTGGCGCTCTTTCCCGACGTCTGGCCAACCATCCTGATGCTCGATGCGGGTCGCTACCTGCTTTTCGGCCTCGCCGCAGCCATCCTGATCAATGTCTTCAGGAAGCCGCTGGCGCCGAGACGGATCCAGAACCGAATCCCGTCCTCGACCGACCGGCGGCGGGAATTCGCATGGTCCCTGCTGACTTCGGTGATCTTTTCGCTGAACGGATTCTTCCTGGTCTTCGGTCTCGCCCAGCTGGGTCTGGCCGACATCCTGCGGGACTCGCCGGCCTGGCTGATCCTGGTGCACACGCTCGGCCTGATCGTCGCCCATGACGCCTGGTTCTACTGGATCCATCGGGCGATGCACTGGCGGCCGCTGTTCCGGGCCGCGCACATCACGCATCACCGTTCGCGGACTCCAAGTCCCTGGGCCGCCTACGCCTTCGCGCCGCTGGAAGCGGTTCTGGAAGCGCTGTTCCTGCCGATCTACCTGCTGATCCTGCCGGCCGACGGGATCGCCATCTTCATCTTCCTGATGCATATGCTCGCGCGGAACGTCATCGGCCATTGCGGCTACGAGTTCCTTCCCGCGGGCTGGATCGACTGGAAGCTGACGCGATGGATGACGACCCCGACCCATCACGACATGCACCACCAGCACGGGCGGTTCAACTACGGCCTCTACTTCACCTTCTGGGACCGGCTGATGGGGACCGAACACCCCGAATACCGGACCCGCTTCCTGAACCGGGCGGATGCCTGCCGCCGGGCGCAGGACGCCGCGCCCGCCGGCATCTGGAGCGGATGAGGACCGGTCAGCCGCGCGGCAGCGTTTCCTGGAAGCGCACTGGACGGCCGTGGTCCCGGCCCAGCACCTCGCCTTCGCGCATGGCCAGCGTGCCGCGGACCACGGTCATGACCGGCCAGCCGGTGACCTGCATGCCGTTGTAGGGCGTCCAGCCGGACCGGTTCGCCATCATCGCATCGGTGATGGTCTCGGTCCGCTTCATATCGACGATGGTGAGGTCGGCATCATAGCCCATGGCCAGACGCCCCTTCCCGGCCATGCCGAATACCCTATTCGGCCCGGCGCTGGTCAGATCGACGAAACGCTGCAGTGACAGCCGACCTTGTGAGACATGGTTCAGCATGATCGGCACCAGCGTCTGCACGCCCGGCATGCCCGACGGGCTCTGTGGATAGGGTTTCGCCTTCTCCTCCAGCGTGTGTGGCGCATGGTCGGAACCGATGACGTCGACCACGCCCTGCTGCAGCGCCCGCCACAGCCCCTGTCGGTGGGCGTCGCCGCGGATGGGCGGATTCATCTGTGCGCGCGTGCCGAGTTCCGGATACGCCGTCTCGGCCGCCAGGGTCAGATGCTGCGGCGTCGCCTCGACGGTGGCGATGTCCTTGTGACCGGCCAGGATGTCCATTTCGTCGGCGGTGGTGACATGCAGCACGTGGACCTTGCGGCCGGCACGGCGCGCCAGCGCCAGAATGCGGCGTGTCGCCAGGATCGCACTCTCGTCGTCGCGCCAGACCGGATGCGTCGAGGGATCGCCCTCGACCCGCAGATCCTTGCGCGCGTTCATGCGCGGTTCGTCCTCGGCGTGGACAGCAACACGGCGGACGCCGGCACGCAGCACTTCAAGCAGGGTCTCGTCGTCGGAGACCAGCAGGCTGCCGGTCGAGGCGCCCATGAATATCTTCACGCCGCAGACGCCCGGCATCCGCTCGAGTTCGGGCAGCATGCCGATGTTCTCGGCCGCCGCCCCTGCATAGAAGGCGTGATCCACCGCGGCGCGGCCCTTCGCGCGGGCCAGCTTGTCCTCGATCGCCGCGGCGTCGGTCGTCGAAGGCGAGGTGTTCGGCATCTCGAATATGGCCGTGACGCCGCCCAGCGCCGCTCCGTCCATGCCGCATTGCAGGTCTTCCTTGTGCTCCAGCCCCGGCTCGCGGAAATGCACCTGGCTGTCGACCACGCCGGGCAGCACATGCAGCCCGGCGGCGTCCAGCAGCTGTCCCGCATCCGCCTGTCCCAGGTCGCCGATCTCGGCGATCCGGCCGTCCACGATCCCCACATCGGCGAGGCCCTCGCCGTTCTGGTTCACCACCGTGCCGCCATGCACGATCATGTCGAATGTCCTTCTCATGGCGGCACCTTGCGGGAAGCCACCGCCGACCGCAAGCTGGCGCAATGAAGCGGACGGACATCCTGATCGTGGGCGGCGGCGTCATCGGCAGCGCCGTCGCCTGGTGGCTGAAAGGCGCGAAGGGATCGGACGCGCGGGTGACCGTTCTGGAACCCGACGTCACCTATGAACGCGGTTCGACGGGGCGCTCTCTCGGATCGATCCGGCAGCAATTCTCGACGCCCGAAAACATCCTGATTTCCCGCTTCGGCATCGACTTCATCCGCCGCTCGGGCGAGATTCTGGAAGTCGATGGCGAGCGGCCCGACGTCCAGTTCCGGCCCGGACATTATCTGTTTCTCGCGACCGGCAGGGGCGCGGAGACACTGGCTGAAAATGTCCGGGTCCAGCGGGAGACCGGCGCGGACATCACCCTGATGACTCCGGCCGAGCTGTCGGAGCGCCTGCCCTGGATCCGGAACGACGACATCGCCGCCGCTGCGATCGGGGAACGCGACGAGGGCTGGCTCGATCCCTACGCCCTGCTGCGCGCCTTTCGGGCTGCAGCCATCCGGGCGGGCGTCGTCTATTTGCAGGACCGCGCCGTTGGGCTGGTTCGGGAAGTGAATCGCATCGTCGGCGTCGAACTGGCCGATGGCGGAAAACTGGCGGCAGGCCATGTGGTCAATGCTGCCGGCCCGTGGGCTGGCGACCTCGCTGCAACCGCGGATATCGACCTGCCCGTCCGGCCGCGCAAGCGGACCGTCTTCAGGGTCACGACGCCGGAGCCGCCGCAGGACCCGGTGCTGATCGTCGATCCGTCCGGCGTCTACGTCCGACCGGAGGGTGACGGCTTCCTTGCCGGATCATCGCCGCTGGCAGGCGATACGGACCCGGACACCTTCGATCTCGATCCCGTCTACACGCAGTTCGACGACATCTGCTGGCCCGCTCTCGCCCACCGTGTTCCCGCTTTCGAGCGTCTGAAGATGGCGGGCGCCTGGGCCGGGCTCTATGCGGTCAATACCTTCGATCACAACGCGGTCCTGGGTCCGCATCCGGAGATCGGGAACCTCTACTTCGCCAACGGCTTCACCGGCCACGGGCTGCAACAGTCGCCTGCGGTGGGGCGGGCGCTGGCAGAGTGGATACTCGACGGCGCCAGCACTTCTCTGAACCTCGACCGCTTCCGTTTCGACCGCATCGCGGCAAACCGGCCCATTGTCGAACGCGGCGTGATCTAGGATTCGATCTCCACATGCGCCTCGGCGCGCATCCAGTCGAGGAAGGCCGCCACATTGGCGCGGTCCACATCCTGCTCCCGGTAGACAAGATAATAGCCGGCCTGACTGTTCTCGGCCTCCTCGGAAAGGCCGATCAACCGCCCGCTGGCAACTTCCTCCTCGACGAAGGGTTCGACCATCAACGCGACGCCGCGGCCGGCGATGGCCGCCTCGAGACCCAGCGTCGTCATGCCGAAGACATCGCCCCGATCCACGTTCACATCTTCCCAGCCATTGAACCGCACCCAGCTGCGCCATTCCTCGTAGTCCGTGTCGTGCAACAGGTTCAGCCGGTCGAGGTCAGACGGCTCGAGCGAGGTCTTTCCGGGCGGCAGCAGCGACGGACTGCAAACCGCGACCAGACGCCCTGCCAGGAACGGTTCCGAGATCAGACCCGGCCAGTTGCCCTCACCGAAGCGGATGGCGACGTCGACCGGATCGCGGCGGAAATCGACCAGATGCCGGCTCGGCGAGAGCCGGATAGCCACTTCGGGGTGGGCCATCTGGAACCGTCCGAGGCGCGGCGTCAGCCAGCGAGAGGCGAAGGCGAAGGTCGTCGCGACCTCCAGCAGCCGGGTCTCGACATGGCGGCGCACCGCGCGGGACGCGTCTTCCATCCGCTGGAACGCGCCGCGCAGTTCCTCGGCATAGGTGGCGCCTTCGGCGGTCAGCGTCAGCCGGCGGCCCCGGCGCAGGAAAAGTTGCACCCCCAGCCAGTCCTCGAGTGCACGCACCTGCTGGCTGACGGCTGCATGAGTGACGTTCAGTTCGCTCGCCCCGCCGCTCATGCTCTGGTTCCTAGCGGCTGCCTCGAAAGCGCGCACTGCCGTCAGAGGCGGCAGATCCCAGCGTATGGTCATGTCAGTTCATCTTACATATCTGGAGAGTATTCCTGACTGGCGAACCATGCGGTTCCGCTCCAAATAGGCGGCATCGAAACCTGCCAGCCAATGGAGGCAAAAAATGTACGATATCTTCGCCAAGTCAATGATCACCGCGGCCCGAGCCGACCTGCACGCCATCGGTTCGCCCGCTGCACGCCAGGCCCGTCCGGTCGCCGACAACGTCACCGTGACCGACATCACGCTGGAAGCCGGCGCCGGTGGCCGTAAGCCTGTCTATCGGCTGAGCCGCATGGCCCGCAACCTGTTCGCGTCCTGAATGTCAGTTCGCGCCGAAGACCCGCTCGAAGATCGTGTCGACATGCTTCAGATGATAGTCGAGGTCGAACATGGCTTCGAGCTGGGTCTCGGTCAGGGCGGCGGTCACCTCCGCATCGCCCTTCAGAAGGGTCAGCAGATCCTTTGATCCGTTCGCTTCCCACACCTGCATCGCATTGCGCTGCACCAGACGGTAGGCGCCTTCGCGGCTGACCCCGGCCTGGGTCAGCGCCAGCAGCACCCGCTGCGAATGGATCAGGCCGCCAAGACGGTCCATGTTGGCCTTCATCCGCTCCGGATAGATCACCAGCTTCTCGACCACACCCGCCAGCCGCATCAGTGCGAAGTCCAGCGTCACCGTGACGTCCGGGCCGATCATGCGTTCGACCGACGAATGCGAGATGTCCCGCTCGTGCCAGAGCGCCACGTTCTCCATCGCCGGAATGACCTGGGCGCGGACATAGCGCGCGAGGCCGGTCAGATTCTCCGTCAGCACCGGATTGCGCTTGTGCGGCATCGCCGACGAGCCCTTCTGCCCCGGTGAGAAATACTCTTCCGCTTCCAGGACTTCCGTCCGTTGCAGATGCCGGATCTCGGTCGACAGCCGTTCGACGGACGAAGCGATGACGCCCAGCGTGGCGAAGAACATGGCGTGACGGTCGCGCGGAATGACCTGCGTCGAGACCGGTTCAATCTCCAGACCCAGCTTCTTCGCGACATGGGCCTCGACCGACGGATCGATGTTGGCGAAGGTGCCGACGGCGCCGGAAATGGCGCAGGTCGCGACGTCCTTCCGCGCCGCGACGAGGCGCTCGCGGTTGCGCTCGAACTCGGCGTAGAAGGTCGCCAGCGTCACCCCGAAGGTCGTCGGTTCGGCATGGATGCCATGGCTGCGGCCGACCTTCACCGTCATCCTGTGTTCGAAGGCGCGTTTCTTCAGCGCGGCCAGCACGGCGTCGAGATCCGCAAGCAGGATGTCGGCGGCCTGCGTCAGCTGAACCGCGAGACAGGTATCGAGCACATCCGACGAGGTCATGCCCTGGTGAACGAAACGGGCCTCGTCGCCGACATGTTCGGCCAGCGACGTGAGGAAGGCGATGACGTCGTGCTTCACCTCGCGCTCGATCTCGTCGATACGGTCGACGTCGAAGCCGCCCCGGTCCCAGACGGCCTTCGCGGCATCCTTGGGCACGATACCCAGCTCGGCCTGGGCGTCGGTGGCGTGGGCTTCGATCTCGTACCAGATGCGGAAGCGGTTCTCCGGGGACCAGATTTCGGTCATCTCCGGGCGCGAATAACGCGGGATCATGGCGCTCTCCAGCTGTTGAAGCGCTCAGCTATCACGATTTAGGACTGTGGCAAATGGACGGGCTGTCGCGGCAGGCCTCAAGGCCTGCGGTCAGCGCTGCTCGGCGTCGTTTCCGATGCGGGCGATGGCCGACCGGACGAAGACCAGCAGCTCACGCTCCCGCAGGGTGTCGATGGCGACCTGCGCTGTCATGCCGGCACGCAGCAGCGGCCGGTCCTGACCCGGGTTGAGTTGCAACTTGACCGGCACGCGCTGGACGACCTTCACCCAGTTGCCCGAGGCGTTCTGCGGCGGAAGGATCGAGAACTCGGCGCCAGTGGCGGGCGCGATGCTGGCGACGGTCGCGCGCCACTTCACGCCCGGATAGGCATCGACCTCGACCTCGACCTCCTGACCGACCTCGACATGGGTCAGCTGGGTCTCCTTCAGATTCGCCTCGACCCACGGCACGCGGTCATCGACCAGAGCGAACAGCGGCTCGCCTTTCTCGACAAACTCGCCCGGTTCCAGATTCAGTACGGTGACGATGCCGTCGACCGGCGCGCGCAGCCGCGTGCGGTCCAGTTTCAGCAACGCCTCGTCACGCTCTGCCTCGGCCTTGAGATAGAGCGGGTGTTCCTCGACGGGCTTGTCCAGGCTGCCGCCGATGGTCAGCAGCGCCTGGCCGACCCGCTCCTGCTGGGTGGCGACACGCCGCTGGGCGACCTTCAGTTCGGCCTCGACTTCCTCGAGCTTCTGGGACGGCGCGATACCGCGCTCCGCCAGCTTGCGGAAGCGGTCGTACTGGCTCTGCAACTGGTCGATGCGGGAACGCTCTTCGGCCAGTTGCGCCAGCTCGGCCCGGTAGTTCGCCTGCAACTGCCGGATGGCGCTCGCGGTACGGACGATCTCGGCTTCGGCCTCGCGGAAGGCGATCTCCCAGTCGCGGCCGTCCAGTTCGACCAGCATGTCGCCAGCCTTCACGCGCTGGTTCTCGCGGACATGCACGGCGGCGACCCGGGCGGCGATATCGGACGACACCGCGATCTTGGTCGACTTCACATAGGCGTTCTCGGTCGTGACGTAACGCCCTGACTTGGCGTAAAAATATCCACCGACAAGCAGCGCAGCCACAGGCACGACCAACAGCAGGAAGGTACGCAGCAGACGCCGCCCGCGCGGCTGGCGCGGGGTCAGATCCTCGACTTCGATGACGCCGTTGTCCCGCGCTTCGATCACCAGATGGTGGTCGCTGGACGATGACGGCAGATTGCGATGGATGTCGGCCAACTCGGCTGTTCCGTTACGTTTCCCCGGTATTCCACAGTCAGACATAGATGATCGGCGGCCCGTGAACCAGTGGGCACGGACGCATGGGCACCCTACGTCAGGTCATACGTGACGGGTCAATGACGGCCCTAGCCGCCGGAGCCGACCTTGTTGTCGATCGGTGGCACAGACTTGAGATAGGCGGCGATCGCCGCCCTGTCCGCGTCGGTCAGATATTTGAGCCCGTCCTCAATGGCTTCGTCCATCGTCCCCTGGACATTGTCGAAATCGGGCTTGAAGCCGCTCTTCAGCAGTTCGGCGATGTCGGCCTCGCTCCAGTCGCCAATGCCGGTCGAATGGGGCGTGATGTTGGGCGCCACCTCGCCTTCGGGGCCGTCGGGCGTGCCGGCGAGGTACATGTCCTCGTCGGTCGCGCCCATCATGTTCCGGGGGGTGTGGCACTCGCCGCAATGGGCCAGCGCCTGGGCGAGATAGGCGCCTCGGTTGACCGGATCGCTGGCGCCCGGATCGGGCTCGAACCGGCCCGCCTCGAAGTTCACCATCTGCCAGCCGCGCTGCAGGATGCGCATGGAAAACGGGAACATGATGCCATGGTCCCGGTTGGGCTGGCTGACCGGGTCGAGCGAGAACAGGTAGGCCTTGATGGCCAGCGCGTCCTCCCGGGTCATCTTCGTGTAGCTGGTATAGGGGAATACGGGGAAATAGCGGCCGCCGGCGGGCCGCTTGCCTTCATGCAGCGCGCCGACGAAATCCTCGTCGGTCCACGCCCCGATCCCGGTCTCCCGGTCGGGCGTGATGTTGGGGCTGTAGAAGGTGCCGAACGGCGTTTTCAGCGCATATCCGCCCGCGAACAGCTGGCCGCCGTCCTTGGCCGTATGACAGGCGATGCAACCCGCGGCGCGTACCAGGTACTCGCCGCGCTCGACCGCGTCCTGCGCAAATGCGTCAGGTGCGCCGGCCAGGGCCACTGCCCCGGCTAGCGCCGCCAGACCTGTAAGTGCGGTGCGCCTCACCTATTCGGGCTTCGGACCGCGGTACTCCTCATGGCAGCCCTTGCAGGTGCCGCCGAGATTCTTCAGCGCGTTGCCGATCTCGCTGCTGTCGCCGCCTTCGGCCGCGGTCACCAGCTTGGCCGCCGCGTCATTGCTCTTGCCCATGGCGGCCTCGAAGCCGCTCCAGTCGGTCCAGATGTTGGCTTTCGCGCGGTATTCCATCGAGCCTTCGGGGAACTTCTCGAGCATGTCGCCGAACTGCATCTTGATGTTCTGGGCGTGCTGGACCGCGTCGCCATTGCCCTCGCCGATGGCCTTCATGGACCCGCCGATGCTCTTCATCGCGTCAACGCGCTTGTCGGACATCGAGCCGTGCGCACCGGCCCAGGCCGCGCCGGCCGCAAACATGACCGCCGCGGCGGAAATCAGGAACTTGTTCATCAGATGCTCTCCCATGGAACGCCAAAGAGGCCGATCCTCAAGGCCCCTTGCCTTTTTATTGTCGTCGCGCCTCCGGACGTTAACAAGATCGGCGCTGTGATTATTCGGAGACCCGCACATCAAGGGATCGTGATCATCCGAGCCCGAAGATATGGGCGCCCGCGACCAGCAAGGCCAGCCCGCTGGCCAGCGCCAGCCCGATGCTTGCCGTGAACCAGAGCAACAACGACGCCACCGCCAGCGCGACCATCTCGACGGGCTGCGCCCGGACAATCATCGGCGCGACCACGGCGGCGATGGCGCATCCGGGCAGCACGTCGAACAGGCGCCGCAGCCGTGTGCCCTCGCGGACGGTCGAACCCAGCAGGTAGCCCCCGAGCCGCGACGCGAACACGATCGCGGTGATCATGGCGATGGCGGCATAGCCTTCGGACAACTCGCTCATGCACGCCGCCCGTCGAACAGCAGTGCGAAGCTCGCGCCGGACCCGACAGCACCCAGCAGCACCACCTCGGGACTGGCGACGAACGACAGGCTGATAGCCACCACGGCCGAGACAGCCCAGGGCAATCTCGGCCCCATTCTCGCCCTGGCCAGCATCACCAGCACAAGCGACAGGAACAGCACGCCGCCGAACCCGATCGCCGCCATCGTGACCGCGTCCATCGCATCGGGGAGCAGTACGCCGATGGCCACGCCCACCATCCAGGTCACGTAGAGGCTGGCGGCGCTGCCGAAATAGAAGGCCGCCATGTCGCTCCGCCCGCGGTGGCGCATCGACATGGCCCAGCTGGCATCGACCAGCATGTGGATGATAATGAGCCGGAACGGCCACGGGGCCTTGCCGAAATCGGAGGACAGGCTCAGGCCCATCAGCACGTTGCGCGTCGAGACCAGCGCCACGGTGATGGCGACGGCCAGCCAGGGCATCGGATGATCCCAGACCGCCAGCGACGCGAACTGGGCCGCGCCGGCGAAGGCCGTGGCGCTCATGATCACGGCTTGCGCTTCGGTCAGGCCGGTGGCGATGGCCGCCGAACCGAACACGATGCCGAACATGCTCGACCCGATGGTGAAGCCCGCGGTGGCGCGCGCGCCCTGTTGCATGCTGTTCAGAAGGGACATGTCGGGATGATCCGGTGCCGGAGAGATGGTCCAGACTGTGGCGGCACGCCGCCGAAAATCAAGCGGACGTCGCAATGACGCTGGCGTTCGGCCTGCCGGTCCTCTAATCGCGGACACAGCAACCGAGAGGATCGAACCGTTCCATGACCGAAACCGGCGACGCCCTGGTCCTGTTCATGCCGTCCGGCCGCCGCGGCCGGTTCGAGATCGGCACGCCGCTGCTCGATGCGGCGCGCTCGCTGGGCGTCTATGTCGAGAGCGTCTGCGGCGGCCGCGGTCTCTGCGGGCGCTGCCAGATCACCCCGACACCCGGCCAGTTTGCCAAGCACAAGATCACGGCGAGACCGGAAAACCTGTCGCCACCGAACGAGGTCGAAGCCCGATATTCCGGCCGCCGCGCCCTGCCCGCCGACCGGCGGCTTTCCTGCCAGGCGAAGATCCTGGGCGACATGGTGGTCGACGTGCCGACGGATTCGGCGGTCAACAAGCAGGTTGTCCGCAAGCGGGCCGAGAACCGCAGCATCGACCGCGATACCGCCACGCGTCTGATGTATGTCGAGGTCACCGAGCCCGACATGGCCAACCCGTCCGGCGATCTGGACCGGCTCTCTGAGGCGTTGGAACGGGAGTGGATGGTGAAGGGCGCGCGGCTCGATCCGCCGCTTTTCGCCAAGCTCCAGAAGACCCTCCGCAAGGGCGAATGGAAGGTGACGGCGGCGGTGCATGATGACGGCGACGGGCCGCTGATCACCGCGCTGTGGCCCGGCCTGCAGCAGCGTGCCTTCGGCCTCGCGGTCGATATCGGCTCGACCACCATCGCCGCGCATCTGGTCGACATGATGAGCGGCCGGACCGTCGCCTCTGCCGGCACCGCCAACCCGCAGGTCCGCTTCGGCGAAGACCTGATGAGCCGGGTTTCCTACGTGCTGATGAACCCCGACGGCCTTCCGGCGCTGACCGAGGCGGTGCGGGGCGCGGTCAACGGGCTGGCCGAGAAGGTGGCCCGGGACGCCGGCGCCACACGCGACCTGATCGTCGAGGCGACCTTCGTCGGCAACCCGGTGATGCACCACATCTTCCTGGGCATCGACCCGACCGAGCTTGGCGGCGCGCCCTTTGCGCTGGCGGTCTCGGGACCGCTGGCGCTGGCGGCGCGCGATATCGGCGTGGAGATCATGGACGGCGGCCGGGCCTATGTCCTGCCCTGCATCGCCGGGCATGTCGGCGCAGACGCCGCCGCCGCGACCCTGGCCGAAGCCCCGCACAAGACCGACAGGATCACGCTGATGGTCGATGTCGGCACCAATGCCGAGATCGTCCTGGGCAGCCGCGACCGCCTGCTCGCCGCTTCCTCGCCAACCGGACCCGCTTTCGAAGGGGCCGAGATATCCTGCGGCCAGCGCGCGGCGCCGGGCGCCATCGAACGCGTGCGGATCGATCCGGAGACGCTGCAAGCGAAGGTCAAGGTAATCGGCTGCGACCGGTGGTCGGACGAGCCCGAATTCGCCGAAGAGGCCCCGGCGGTCGGCGTCACCGGCATCTGCGGGTCGGGCATCGTCGAGACCATCGCCGAGATGTTCCTGGCCGGGATCATTTCCGAGGACGGGGTCGTCAACGGCGCCCTCGCCGAATCCTCCGACCGCGTCGTCGCGAACGGCCGCACCTTCACCTACGTGCTCTGGCGTGGCGCGACCATGGACATCACCGTGACCCAGAACGATGTGCGCGCGATCCAGCTTGCCAAGGCCGCGCTCTATGCCGGCGTGCGGCTGCTGATGGACAAGCTGGGCGTGGACCACGTGGAACGCATCCGCCTCGCCGGGGCCTTTGGCAGCTACATCGACCCGAAATACGCCATGGTGCTCGGGCTCATTCCCGACTGCGAACTCGATCAGGTCGCCGCCGTCGGCAATGCCGCCGGCACAGGCGCGCGCATGGCGCTGCTGAACCGCGGCCACCGCCGCGAGGTCGAGGAATTGGTCCGGGAGGTCGAGAAGATCGAGACGGCGCTGGAACCCCGCTTCCAGGAGCACTTCGTCAACGCCATGGCGCTGCCCAACAAGACCGAGCCCTTCCCGCATCTATCCGAAGCTGTCGCCCTGCCCGCCCGGCAGCAGCCCGCAGGCGACACCGGCGCCCCCCGCCGCCGCGGCGGACGGCAGCGGCGGTAGGTTCTCATCGGAACAACCAGCCTCTGAGTGTCACCCCCGATTCATTCGTGGGTGACAACATGTGCGCGGCATCGCCAATGCTACTTGCTGTCGTCCACCGGTCTGCAACCGCATTCAAAGGACCACACCGTCATCCCGGCCTTGAGCCGGGATCCGGGACGGAGGATCATTGCAAGCGCATGCTTTTGAAGGTGCGTCGGCATCCGGACCCCGGCTCGGGGGCCGGGGTGACGACAGTGTCAAAGCCCCGACCGAGCTACACCGGAAACCGGGCGGCGAAGTCTTCCAGCTCCAGCTCCGCCGTCTTCGCGACGAAGCTGATCGTGTGGTAGTTGCCGCAGAGTGCCAGGATCTCGAGCTGTTGCTCGACGGTCCAGGCCGACCGGAATGCGGCCTTCCGGATCTCGTCCGGGTGGCCGTCGCGACAGATGCCATCGACGACGGCCAGCAACAGCGCTTCCTCAGCGGGCCAGCAGGGATCATCGGCCGCGCCGCTCCTCGTCGCCGCGATCTGCTCCGGCGTGAAGCCGACATGCTGGCCGAAGGCCGTCACGTGCACGCCCCATTCGTATTCGCAGCCGAGATTGGCCGTGACCCGCAGGATGACGATCTCGCGCTGGCGCATCGGCAGCGGGCTCTCGCGGTCCAGCAGGTTGGCAACGCCCTTCGCCAGGAAGCGCTCGGAGTTCGCGAAGCTGCGGAACAGCTTCAGGATGTAGCCGTCGCGCTGCGGGTAGCGGGCCAGCCTCTCGGCGACGGCCGGCGGCCAGGGTTCGGGCAAGGGTGAAAGGGGGTTCGACATGGCGCAATCCTCTGCTACCAATTACGTAGCAACCAGTATGCTACAATATCTGTAGCGTCAAGGAGGTCCGCATTGCCGACACCGAAGCCCGGAATCCCCGTTCGCGGCTCCAGCACCGGCCGACCGATCATGGTCCTGCTGGATCTGCTCGGTCGCCGCTGGGTTCTGCGCATCCTCTGGGAGCTGCGCGACGGCCCTCTCACATTCCGCATGCTCCGGGAGCGATGCGACGATGTCTCGCCGACGACGCTCAATGCGCGTCTGAAGGAACTGAGGGAAAGCGGGCTGGTCGAGCTCCTGGACGACGGCTACGCGATGACGGAAACGGGTAGCGAACTGGCCGCGAAACTGGTGTCCTTGACGGGATGGGCCGACCGCTGGGCGGAAAGCCTGGATACGCAGAAGGAGGACCGGACATGACCGAGATGTTTTCGAGCGAGACCGCGGGCCTGCCGCGTCCCGACGCCGGCACGCTGGTCGCCCGCACCGCCGGTCAGGACTGGCAGTCGAGCGGATCCGACGGATTTCTGGTCAAGCCGCTGCACGAAGACCCGGCCACGGGCCGCCGCACGTGGCTGATGAAGGTCGAACCTGGCGCATACGCCCCGGCGCATGCCCACGAGGAGTTCGAGGAGCTCTATATCCTGGAAGGCTCCTTCGACGACGGCGAACACACCTATCACGCCGGCGACTACGCCATCCGCGCACCGGGCGCGATGCATGAGTCCAAGAGCGAAGCGGGTGCGCTGGTGCTGGTGATTTATTCTAGATAGGAATTGCCAGCAATATTGAGTCAATAACTACTATCTGGATCGGACCGGTCGCCAAACCAGCCCATATCGACCGACAAAATAGAAACAATATGCAGTGGCAGTTGCCATGAGAGAATCCACAAATGCGTCAGAGACATTCGATTCTCGAGAGTGATACGAATCCGTATCGAAGATCAGAACTTCAAACAACAATAATATCAAATACTGCAAAACAAGGACTACAATTCCAAGAAAAAAGACCGAAATGTTCCAACGCTCCAAGATAAATCCAATCAATGGGATATAAAAAAGTGAGAATGTAATAAAAATTATAGGAAATTCGATAAAGATTGCCATAAGCAGCCAGTCAAAAAGTGCAAAAATAGATTCGTCTAGATACTGGAGATCGCTCTCATATTTAATTAATGCGACAATAAAAAAATATGCAAAAATACCAGCCACCAGCGCCCAGACACCTCTCGCGGATCGCCGTCGCGTATCGATATCGACGACCTCACCAAAAGAACTCGACGGCCATCTAACTGCCCGCATGGTGATAAAAATCAAAACGAAAGCGGAAATCGTCCACAAAACAGAAAGAACAAAGAATATTATAATTCCCATGCCAACCAAATATTTCAACTATAAAATTTCACTGTTGTATTGCGCTAGTTATTGGAGGAGAGCGTCTCGATCTCCGGCAGCACCGGCGGGTCGCCTATCGAGGCCTGTGCGGGGACCAGCGCCAGATCGTCGAGCCCCATCGCCTTCGACCAGGCCGCGACGGCATGTACCGCGCCGGCGCCATAGCCCGCGGCCTCATGGATCGGCATGCCGTCCAGCGACTTCGCCAGCACGACGCCCGCGAACAGGTCGCCCGTCCCGTGCGGCGCGTCGGGGACCTCCGGCATCGAGACCCGCCAGACGCTGTCGGTGGTGACGATCTGCGCCGAGACCTTGCGCGCCGGCGCCGGCGACGAGGTGCAGATCACCGCGCGCGGCCCCTCGGCGATCAGTTGCCGGCAGGCCGCGGTGCAGTCTTCGACGCTCGTGATCTCCCGACCGGTCAGGAAGGCCAGTTCGAAACGGTTCGGCAGCACGATGTCGGCCAGTGGCAGCAGGGTGTCGCGAACCCCCGATGCGACATCCTCCCCGACATAGAGGCCGGTATGGGCATCCCCCAGAACCGGGTCCAGCACATAGGGCAGATGGCCGGTGAGACGCAGCCGCCTGGCCACCGCGGCTATGGTGACGGCGTTCTCCGCATTGGCCAGGTAGCCGGAGAACAGCGCCTCCGGCCGGCCCCGCGCCAGCACCGATTCGATCATGGCGCGCACCGTCTCCGGCGGCATCGCCATGCCGGCCGGCTTCGCATGGCCCGGATGGTGGCTCAGCACGACCGTCGGCAAATCCCAGACATCCCGGCCGAGACGCCGCATCGCAAATGCGGTCGCCGAATTGCCCACATGTCCCTGCGCGACCTGGCTGGAGATGCTGAGGACCGCCATTTCCGGGCCTCTCCCGATTGCAGAACGATCCGCCGACCTTATAGTGCGCCGGAACATTTTCGAGGGAGATTTACAGACATGTCCGCACCCGTCCGCCCGCGCCGTTCCGTCCTCTACATGCCGGGCTCCAACGCTCGCGCGCTGGAGAAGGCCAAGACCATCGCCGCCGACGCGCTGATCCTGGACCTGGAAGACGCGGTGTCGCCGGACGCCAAGGCCACGGCGCGGGAACAGGTCTGTGCGGCGATCACCGGCGGCGGCTATGGCAAGCGGGAGATGATCATCCGCATCAACGGCCTCGACACCGCCTGGGGCAAGGACGACATGGAAGCCGTCGCCAAGGCAGGCCCGGACGCGATCCTGGTGCCGAAGATCAACAACGGGCAGATGGTGAAGGATCTGGTGGCCGCGATGGACGCCGCCGGCGCGCCGAAGACGACCGCGCTGTGGTGCATGATGGAAACCCCGATCGGCATCCTGAACGCGCAGGAAATCGCCGCCGCTTCCGACCGGCAGGCGGTCTGGGTCATGGGTACCAACGACATCGCCAAGGATACCGGTGCGCATCACACGCCGATGCGCCTGCCGATGATTACCGCGCTGGGCCTCTGCATGCTGGCCGCGCGCGCCTACGGCATCCAGATCCTCGACGGCGTCTACAACGACATCAAGGACGACGAGGGCTTCCGGGCCACCTGCGTGCAGGGGCTGGAACTGGGCTTCGACGGCAAGACGCTGATCCATCCGAGCCAGGTCGCGCCCTGCAACGAGACCTTCTCGCCGACCGAGGCGCAGCTGGAGACCGCAGCCCGCATTGTTGCCGCCTTCGAGGAAGCCGAGCGCGAGGGCAAGGGCGTCGTCACCGTCGACGGCCGCATGATCGAGAACCTGCATGTCGAACAGGCCAAGAAGCAGCTGGCGCTGGCCGAGGCAGTAAAGGAACTGGCGGCGGCCTAACCGCGGATTTCGTGCAGCGTGTGGGGTTCGACCGCCTTGAAGAAGCGGTCGATCTTCACGCCGTCCGAGGACAGCGGCAGGATCAACCGCACGTAGCCCCAGAGCCGGTCGTCTAGACCGATATACTCGCGCCGCGCCAGGGTCGGCTGCCGGGTCTCGGCCGCCACCAGCGCGGCGTCGACGACGGCGCGGGCATCGTCTTCCAGAAAGAAGTCGTCGGTCGTCTTGCCCTTCAGTTCGCCGCCATGCTTGTCGCAGACGGCGGTCCCGGCCAGCCGCACGCGGAGGCGGCGGGGTTCCTCTTCCAGGTCCAGCAGCATGACGTAGGGCATCAGCTTGGCCGGCACGTCGAACGGCTCGATCCTGACGGGCACGTCGCCGTCATTGGCCTCGCGCCAGAACCGGCACATGTGATCGAGCAGGGGAAAGTTTCCGATCTCGCCGATGTCCAGTTCGGTGTGCTTGCTGGGGATCAGCGGTGCAATTCGCGACGTTCTGTTCATACTCACTCTGTAACCCGTGGCCGTCTGACAGTTCAAACGGGCAAATTCTCACAAGCTGGTTAATCTACTGTTGAGGCGAATGTTCCGCGGTCACGTTCATTTTCTCCAGCACCTCGCCCGGTCCGGCGGTCTGGGCGGCGAGCATCAGCTGCAGCAGCGGCACCGGCGGCGTTATGTCGGCCGCCAGCCGGATTTCCCCGCCGGACAGCAGGAACTGCGCCACTGTCTCGCCGATCGCGACAGCGCGGGGCGATCCGAATCCGGCGGCGATCTGCTCGGCCTGCAATGCCAGCACATGGGCAACCTCGTCGGCTTCCGCACCGCTGTTGCCGCTGACGACCTTGAGCATCAGCCGCCGAAGCCCCCTGTCGGAAAGCGTCACGCCGGCGGAGCTGAGCGGAGCCAGCATCATTGCCTGACTGCGCTGCTCCGCCGGCATGCCCCGGAGCTGCTCGAAATCCAGGCCATTCACCTCCGCTGAAAACTGCAGGTCCGCCAGACGGTCGGCGGTCAGCGCCAGCTTCTCCACCCGGATGAGACCGTCCGCGAGACCGGCCCGCACAGCAACGCCAACATCCAGCTCGATCTCCTCGATACCGTCAGCGCGCATGGCCTCGAAGATTGCAACCGCTTCCGGCGAAGCGGGCGGCACCGAGTCCAGGCTGACGCCGATCCCGGCGACCGAGAAGCTCATTTCCAAATTGCCCTGTCCATCCGCCTTCATCGCATCCATGGAGAGCCGCTCGATGTGGAACGTGCCGCTGCTGGCCGTCGAGATCGTCTGGTCCTCGGAATGCCAGGCGCCGAAGTCGAAAGGCGGTACGGTATCGGCCAGAGGCCGGGTCCTGAAAAAATCGCCAGCCGCCTTCAACGATCCGGCCGTGACCGGCGCGCCAAGCACTTCGCGCAGATAGGCCGGCACCCCATTCAGATCGACACCAGTGATGACGCTGCGCCGGACACTGGTGCGATTGCCGAGCGCGTCTGTCTGCTTCTGCCCCAGCGTCTCGACGCTGGTCAGGGACAGACCGCGGACAGGGCCGCCCGAGATGCTGTCCATGTGCTGTTCCTGGACCCCCGGCATCTCGACGGCCAGGTCGTTCAGCGAGAACCGTTCCGCGCCGGTCTCCAGCGCGACAGCGCGTTCCAGACTGGCGATCACCAGTTCGATCGCTGCCGCGGTCTCTTCAGGAGACGGCTCCCCTTCCCGTTCGCCCGCCAGCTTGAGTATCGCCGCATAGGTGCCCAGAACACGTTCGTCGAACCGAGCCTTCTCGACCGCGTAGGCGCCATAGGCGAAGCGGCCCTTCAACGGCGTGCCGTCGGCATCCCGGACGTCGAAGTCGACAAACATGCCTCTATGCTCGCCGCTGTCGAGCGTCGCCGGCTCGCCGCGCGCCAGGCCGTTGAGGACAAGGGTCTCCCAGCCCATGGCAATGCGGTTCTCGCGCGTTCCTTCCGACGCCTGAAGGTCCAGTGCTGCCGGACCGGCGCTGAACCGGCCGATGGCGCTGCCCGCATAGTCCGTCACCTCGATACCGCCGAGACGGCCGGTTCCAGAGAGCCCGTCGCTGGCGACCACGAGGTCTAACGGGTCCTGGATCAAGGTCGCGAAACGGATATTCTCGGGCCCGTAGAGACCGCCGGTTCCGGCCAGCGAGAGCGCCTCCATGCGCCCCGCCCCGCCGGTCGCGACCACAGCGCCGTCGCCCATCGAGATCACCACCCCGGTCCAGGATGCGGAACGGGCGACATCGCCGGCCGTGGCGTCCTCCAGGGCGTCCAGATCGACACCGTCGATGGCCAGCCCGTCAATCCGGACGGATACGGCGAGCATGGCATCGCCGAAGGGCAAGACGACCACATCACGGAAGGAGCCGATCCGCGCCGCGCCTGTCCAGTAGTCGTAGGCGGCGTCGCTGTAGCCGGCGGCATCGGAGCCCCGCGCGGCGACATGGACATCGAGGGCCTTGCGGAACTGGCGGTCGGCGAAGGCCGGCAGCCCGAAATAGACACCGGCGGCTATCACGGCCAATCCAATTGCCAGCAAGGCGACTTTCTTCATGACCGGCAGCTCCCGTTGCGAAGCCGGAAGCCTAGTTTGAAAGACCCGCAGCGGGAAGACCGGAGCGCGGCGCCGAACACCCGCCGAGCCGGCCGGAACTTCCGGCTCAGCGCGCGCCGGCAGCCTTCCCGAGCACGGCCGGAAGCGCGACGGTGAACACCGCACCTTCGCCTTCGATACCGGTCGCGGTGATGCTGCCGCCGGCGTGTTCGACGATCTTCTTGCAGAGAGCCAGACCCAGCCCGGTGCCCTCGTAGCGGTCACGGCCATGCAGCCGGCCGAACAGTTCGAAGATCCGGCCGGCATGCTCGTTGTCGAAGCCGATGCCGTTGTCCGACACCCGGAGAAACAGCATCTCGCCCCTGCGCTCGACATCGATGCGCACCTCGGGCGGCCGGTTCGGATCCCTGAACTTCAGGGCGTTTGCGATCAGGTTCAGCAACAGCTGGTAGTAGTGCGTCGGCTGGCCGGTCAGCCGCGGCAAGGGACCGCGCTCGACCGTTGCGCCGGAGCCCGCAATGGACAGTTCCAGATCGGAGATGACCTGGTCGAGGATATCGGACAGATCCACGACCACGTCCGGATCGTCATGGCGGCCGACCCGGGCAAAGTCGAGCAGACCGTCGATCAGCCCGCTCATCCGCTTCGAGGCCGCGGTCATGCGCGAGAGGTAGTGCGCGTTCAGTTCGTCCAGCCCGTCGCCCAGCCCCTCCTGAAGGCTTTCGCCGAAGGCGACGATCTTGCGCAACGGCTCCTGCAGATCGTGCGAGGCGGCGTAGGCGAAATTCTCGAGGTCACGGTTGGACCGCTTCAGTGCTTTCTCACGCTCGACCGACTTGGTCACATCGCGGGAGACGCCCCTGTAGCCGGCGAAGTTGCCGTCGGCATCGAGCACGGGCGTGCCGCTGAAGGCGATCCAGACATGGCCGCCATCCCTGCGCCGCCGGACCTGAACCCGGTCGTAGAATTCCTCCAGTTCGTCGACCTTGAAGTAGAGGTTCTCCATCAGCTCGGCGTTGCCGTCGTCCAGGCCCAGTTCCTGCCGCGTCTTGCCGACATGCCATTCGGGCGGGTAGCCGGTCGCTTCCTCGACCTGGGGCGACATGTAGGTGAAGCGGAGGTCCTGATCGATCTCCCAGAACCAGTCGGCGCCGCATTCGGCAAAGTCGCGGAACCGGGCCTCGCTGCGAGCAAGCTTCTCCCGCTCCTCGGCCAGTTGAAGGCTCTCGTCCCGCATCGAGAGATCGCGCAGGATGGCGACATAGCGGCGTTGGCCGTCGCCCGGCAGCGGATCGAGTATCAGTTCGACATGCCGTTCCTCACCGGTCCGGGTCAGCACGGTCAGTTCCCGCGGCACGCCTGTCAGATCGGTGTATCCTCGCGCGGCAAACGCGTCGATATGACCGTCATGGCGGCTCGCGGCCGCCCGGGGAAGCAACTGCCTGACCGACATGCCGGCCATCTCATCGGCACTGTATCCGAGCAACGCCGTGGCCGCACGGTTGCACCAGCGGATGTTCGCCTCGGCATCGGTCGTCAGCACGGCGTCGGAAACCGCATTCAGGATTGCCGCGAACGGCGCCGTGCTTGATGTTGGCTCTTGTCCGTCGCTGAACGGCATCAATCGCTCCCGCAAATCCGGTCATCATGGCCGGAAGCAACCGGTAGGCGGCCAGCCATTAACGAAAGGTTAACCACGTGATCACATTGCCGATGATGGCCCCGGGGCGGGCGCGGCCACGGGTCAGCCATCGCGCCGGCGGGGGCCGCTGACGGAATGCCGAGACTGCCGATCTATTATGGCTGGATCATCGTCGCGATCGTCTTCGTGACGGTCGGGATTGCGGTGACCGCGCGGACATCCTTCTCGCTGGTGGTCCCGCCCCTGATCGACGAGTTCGGCTGGGAGCGCGGCCTCGTCGCCGGGGCCTTTTCCGCCGGGTTCCTGCTGACCGCGGTGCTCGGTCCGCTGACCGGCCGGATGATGGACCGCTACGGGCCGGTTCTCGTTATCGAGGTCGGCGTGGTCTGCGTCGGCGGCGGTCTGATCATGGCGCAGTGGATCGAGACCCCCTGGCAGCTCTACGCCACACTGGGCCTGCTCGTCGTGACCGGCGTGAACTTCATGGCCTACACGGCGCAGTCCATGTATCTGCCGAACTGGTTCGAACGGCACCGTGCGCTGGCCATCTCAATCGCCTTTTCCGGTGCGGGCATCGGCGGGATCGTGCTGCTGCCCGTGTTCCAGACCGTGATCGAGACCGAAGGCTGGCGGCAGGCCTGTCTCTATCTCGGCATCCTGACCATCGGCCTGCTGCTGCCGCTCAACCTGCTGATCCGGAAGCGCCCCCAGGACCTCGGCCTGCGCCCCGATGGGGGCCGCAGCGACGACCCGGACGCCCCTGCGGGCAGCCGTTACCGCATCGTCGATCCCGACTGGACCGCCATCGAATGGTCCCTGCCGCTGGCGCTTCGGACGGCCCGGTTCTGGTGGATCGCCATCGGCTATTTCTGCGCCCTGTTCGTCTGGTACTCGGCCCAGGTGCATCAGACCAAATACCTGCTCGACATCGGCTTCGACGGTGCGCTGGCGGCCCAGGCCCTGGGCATGGTCGTGGTCGTCGCGATACCCGGCCAGATCGGCCTGGGCGCCCTGTCCGACAGGATCGGGCGCGAGGGCGTCTGGATGCTGTCGTCGGCCGGCTTCGTCATCTGCTTCGCCTGCCTGATCGCCATGCGGCTTGAGCCGTCGGCGGCGCTGCTCTGGACGATGGTGATCAGTCAGGGCCTGCTCGGCTACGCCATGACCTCGGTGCTTGGCCCCATTGTCGCCGAGATCTTCGAGGGTCCGCACTTCGGCACCATCTTCGGCGCCGTGACGGTGGCCCTGATCGGGGGCGGCGCCGTGGGTCCCTGGTTCACGGGCATGATCCACGACGTGACCGGCAGCTACGATATCGCGTTCGCGGTGTGCATGGGCATGGCCGCCCTGTCGGGGTTCTCGATCTGGAAGGCCGCGCCACGGAAGGTACGGTCTGTCGTGCCGGCTGCCTGATCAGCGGCCCTTGAAGTCGGGCTTGCGCTTCTCGACGAAGGCGGTCGTTCCCTCGACGCGGTCCTCGCTTTCGAAGGCGCGGCCATAGGCGTCGATCTCGACCTCGCGGGCGGTTGCGAAGTCCAGTTCCAGCGATGCGTTGAGTACCGACTTGAGCTCGCGGATCGCGACCGGGCTGTAGCCCGCCAGCGTCGCCGCAACGTCAGCCGTTTCCGCCACAAGCAGCCCCGGTTCGACCAGCCGGTTCACCAGCCCGAGCTGATACGCCCGTTCGGCCGGGAAGCGGTCCCCGAGGAGGCAGATCGCACGCGCCGCTGCGGGTCCGATCAGCCTGTCGATCAGCACTGTGCCACCGGTGCCCGGAAAGATGCCCAGCCGGATCTCGGGATAGCCGAAGGTCGCCGCCGTCGAGGCCACGCGGATATCGCAGGCCATGGCGATCAACATGCCGCCGCCCAGCGCATAGCCCTGGATCGACGCCACCAGCGGCTGCGGCATCCTTCGCATCTGGTCGTAGAGCCGCATGCCGGTCCAGCTGCGCGCCTCGGCCTGCTGGCGGGTCATGCCTGTCATTTCCTTGATGTCCGCCCCGGCGACGAAGGACTTCTCCCCCGCACCCTTCAGGACGATCACGCGCACGTCCGGATCGACAGCGATCTCGGAAAACAGTTCGGACAGCTCGGCGAAGACCGTCGTGTTCAGCGCATTGAGCGCATCGGGACGGTTGACCGTGACGGTCCCGACGTGACCGTCACGGTCGTAGAGCAGGGTCTGCCAGGCCATTGGGCAGTCAGTTGAACTCGCGCGCCGGACGGTGCCCGATGATGGAGACGCGCTCGCCGTAGCGGCTGTACGGCCAGTAGTCCCAGGATGCCTGGTGCTGCAGGCAGCGGTTGTCCCAGAACATCAGCGTGTTCGGCCGGTAGCTCATGCGGACCTGCAGGTCCAGCCGGCTCTCGACGTGGCGATACAGCATCTCGAGCAGGTGCTTGCTCTCGAACCTGGTCAGCCCGACGATGTGCGAGGTGAAGCCCGGATTGACGTAGAGCAGTTCGCGTCCGGTCTCCGGGTGGCGCACGATCACCGGGTGCTCGTTGCGCGGATAGCCGCCATCGGGTGCGACGGTGTTGTAGGCGCCGATGTAGGGGATCGCGCCGTCATGCACGGCGGTCAGCGTCCGCAGGTAGTCCTTCATCGAGTCCGACAGGGTGTCGAAGGCGCGGTACATGTTGGTGAAACAGGTATCGCCGCCGCAGCCGACCTCGGGCACCTGCTTGATCAGCAGCATCGAGCCCATCGGAGGACGTTCGTCGCAGGTCACGTCGGCGTGCCAGGCGCCACCGGCGGTGTATTTCGAATTCCGGGTCGTCTTGATCTCGAGGATCTCGGGATCCGGGTCTTCGGAGCCTGCCTGGTTCAACGGATGCTCGGGATCGATATGGGACAGGCCGTTGTTGCCACCGGACTTGTTCTTGTCGTGCTTCAGCGGATGTACGTGCAGGGTGCCGAACAGGCGGCCGAACGCCTTGTGCTGCTCCCGGTCGATATTCTGGTCGGGGAAGGCCAGCACGTGATGCGCCAGGAAGGCCCGCTTGATCTCCTCGAGCTGCTTGCCCGAAGGCGTCACGGTCAGATCGACACCGTGAACCTCGGCCCCCACGACGGGGGTAACCGGACGCACATCAATGGTGTCGTAGCCTTCGGTCTTCCAATGATCCTGATAGGTCACGGTCGGGCGCTGCATGGTCATGGCGCATTCTCTCCCAGAATTAATTCTTGTGAATTAGACTACCACAGAGGCTTCCCCTGCGACAGCCGCGCTGGACGCGCGCCGGATATGCGCGGCCTGCGGTCTACTGGTCTTCCGGATCGACGCGGACCATGAAGCGCGTCCCGCGGACGCCCAGAATGGTCGCCGGTGTGCGGACCCGCATGCGGTCGACGCCCTTCTTGGCGATGCGGCCCGAACGGATCGACAGCGTGCCGCGGCTTATGCTGCTGTCGAAACTGCCCCGGTCGGCGGCGGCATCGAACTCGTAGCTTTCAAGCGCGTATTCGGTCTCGGAACCGAGCGCTACCAGCGCCCCGTCCGTGAACTGAAGCCCTGCCGCGGAGTCCGGACCGGTGTGGATGACGTCGGAGACTTCCAGCCCGTAGCCCGAGGTGACGCTCTGCCGTTCGCCGTCGCGGGCGACCTCGACGTCACCCTTCATCTGCTGGATGACGGCGATCACATCCTGAGCCGAGGCCCCGGCAGCTGGCATCAGAACTGCTAGTGAGATGGCAAGAAATATCGCCGACCATGATACGGAGATCACTTTTGCCATGTTTGTCACCCTTTACGATTCAAATGGCGATCAGCGTTCTAGCTTTGAGAATGGATGTTATACTTCGGCCATGACGGGACGCCATAGCGCATCGTTCAAATGTTCCGCCGATCAGGTGCAGCCTGCGGCGCTCTGGGTCGAGGAGACCTCGTCCGCCCTTGGTCTGCCGGAAAAGGATTCGCTGCGTCTCGCGCTCGTCGCCGAGGAAATGTTCGCCAATTCCCTGCATCACGCCAACCTGACGCCCGGCGGCGAGGTGAACATCAGCCTCTCCCGCGAAGGCGACGAGGTGCGGCTGGACTACCGGGAACCCGGCGCGGCCTTCAACCCGCTTTCTGTCGAGGTCGCCGAAGCTCCCGAACTGGACCGCTGGCCGATCGGCGGCCTGGGCCTGAGGCTGATCCATAATGTGTCTTCGCGTGCAGATTATGAGCGGGAAGGCGACTTCAACCGGCTCAGCATCTGGATGGAAGCCCCGCTCAACGCGGCCTGACCCCGCCCCGATATTCATTCTGCGTCACGCCGTGGTCGTCGGCAGCGCAGACGCGCTTGCTCCGAACGGGCATTGACTGCCATCAACTGGCGTCGAGGTCGGAGCGGGAGCGAGAACAATGCAGTCACATGCGCGCGCGGTGGTCATCGGAGGCGGCGTCGTCGGCGTGTCGACGCTCTATCACCTGGCGAAGAAGGGCTGGACCGACTCGGTCCTGCTCGAGCGCAACGAACTGACTTCGGGCTCGACCTGGCATGCGGCCGGCCTGCTGCCGCTGTTCAACATGTCCTATTCGGTCGGCCAGATTCACAAGTATTCCGTGAAGCTCTACGGCGAACTGGAATCCGAAACGGGACAGGATGTCGGCCTGCGCCGCGTGTCCAACATCCGCCTCGCCCAGACGAAGGACCGCTGGGACGAGTACATGCAGTATGCCGGCGTGGCCGAGACCATCGGCGTCGACGTCCGCGTGCTGACACCGGCCCAGGTCAAGGAGATATGGCCGCTTTGCAATACCGAGAACCTGATCGGCGCCATCCAGCATCCCGATGACGGCTATATCCAGCCCGCCGACCTGACCCAGGCGCTGGCCACCGGCGCCCGGAACCTGGGCGCCACGATCCATCGGCGCACCCGCGTCACCGCCATCGAGCAGACCGCGTCGGGCGAATGGAAGGTCACAACCGACAAGGGCGAGATCACCTGCGAACACCTGATCACGGCCACCGGCAACTTCGTGCAGCAGACGGCGAAGATGCTGGACCTGAAGATCCCGGTGATCCCGGTCGAGCACCAGTACATCGTCACCGACGACCACCCGGAGATCGTCGCCCGCAAGGAGCAGGGCCTGCCGGAGATGGGCGTGCTGCGCGATTCCGACGCCAGCTGGTACCTGCGCCAGGAACGCGGCGGCCTGCTTCTCGGTCCCTATGAGGTCGGCGCCCCCTGCTGCTATGTCGACGGCCCGGCCGACGACGCCGAATACGAACTGTTCCAGGAAGATCTGGAGCGGCTGGAGCCCCATATCGAGAGCGCCATCTTCCGCGTGCCGGCCTTCGGCGAGGTCGGCGTGAAGGAGGTCTACAACGGCGCCATCTGCTACACGCCCGACGGCAGCCCGATCATCGGTCCGGCCTGGGACAAGCGGAATCTCTGGCTGAACGAAGGCCACAGCTTCGGCATCACCGCCGCCGGCGGCGCCGGCTGGCAGCTGGCCGAGTGGATCGTCGAGGGCGAGCCGACCATCGACATGCTGGGCGTCGAGCCGCGGCGCTTCGGGGACTACGCCACCCGCTCCTATCTTCGGAAGAAGAACGAGGAAGCCTATGCCAACGTCTTCACCGTCCACTTCCCGGACGAGGAGCGCGAGGCCGGCCGTCCGCTCCGTCAGGCGCCCTGCTACGACCGTCTGAAGGATCTCGGCGCCGTCTTCGGCCAGAAGTTCGGCTGGGAGCGCGCCAACTGGTTCGCACCCGAAGGCGTCGAACGGAAGGACGACTGGTCCTTCCGCCGCTCGGGCTGGTTCGAGCATGCCAAGGCCGAGGCGCTCAACGTCGCCGAGAATGTTGGCGTGCTCGACATGACCGCCTTCGCCAAGTGCCGCATTTCGGGCCCCGGCGCGCTGGATTTCCTCCGCTGGATGCTGGCCAACCGCATTCCGTCAAAGGGCCGCATCGGCCTCTGTCATTCGCTGAACAGCCGCGGCGGCGTGCATTCGGAATTTACCGTCGTCCGCGAGGCAAAGGACAGCTTCTATCTGGTCTCCGCCGGCATGTATCAGCGCCTGGACCATGACTGGCTGAAGAAGCACATGCCGACCGACGGCTCGGTCCAGTTCGAGAACATCACAAACCAGATGGGCGTGCTGGTCGTCGCCGGTCCGAAGTCGCGCGAACTGCTGAACCGGGTTTCCGACGCCGACCTCTCAAACGAGGCCTTCCCCTGGCTGACCTCGCAGTGGATCGATGTCGGCATGGCCCCTGCCCTGGCCTGCCGCGTGAACTTCGTCGGCGAACTCGGCTGGGAACTGCATCACCCGATCGAGTACCAGAACCACATCTTCGACGCGCTGATGGCCGCGGGTCAGGACCTCGGTATCAAGCCCTTCGGCATCCGCGCCATGGACATGCTGCGCATCGAGAAGTCCTACCGCATGGTCGGCACCGAGATGTCCATCGAGTATGCCGCCTATGAAAGCGGGCTGGAGCGCTTCGTCCATCCGAACAAGGGCGACTTCAAGGGCCGCGACGCGCTGGTCGCCTGGCAGCAGAAGGGCTTCGCCAACGCCTTCGTCACGCTTGAGGTACACGGCGTCACAGACGCCGACCCGCTGGGCAACAACCCGATCTACAAGGACGGCAGGCTGGTCGGCCGCGCCACCTCCGGCAATTACGGCGCGCGGACGGACAAGTCCTACGCATTGGCGGTCGTCGGGCCGGAATACGCCGAACTGGGAACCGAGCTGGAGATGAACATCCTCGGCGACATGCACCGGGTCACGGTGATCCCGGAGAGCCCCTTCGATCCGGAGAACGAGCGGCTTCGGGCCTGAGCGGGAGCCGCTTGACACCCCGGCCGCCCACGGCCTGCAATGTTGCAACGATAATCCGGCGGGGGAGGAAAACATGGCGGATGAGAACGGAATCCGGGACGTCCTGACGCCGGAGATCGAGGCGGCGCTGATGGAGGTCGCCACGGCGACGCTGACGCATCAGCTGCAGAAGCGGGGCATCCGGACAACCTTCTTCGCCGGTCTGAAGCCGCTCAATCCCGGCAAGCGCATGGTCGGACGCGCGCGCACGCTCCGATACGTGGCGGTGCGCGAGGACGTCCAGAAGGACTACAGCGCAGGCATGAATGCGCAGCGTTCGATCGTCAATTCGATGACGCCCGGCGACGTGCTGGTGATCGAGGCGCGCGGCGTGCCCGACGCCGCCACCATCGGCGACATCTACGCCACCCGCGCCTTCCATCTCGGCTGCCGCGGCATCGTCACGGACGGCGCGCTGCGGGACACGCCGGCGATCCAGGCGCTCGGCCACCCCGTCTATCACCTCGCCTCCCACGGCGCCGTCCTGGGCCGCCAGCACATGCCCTTCTCCGCCGATGAGCCTGTGAGCTGCGCCGGCGTGTTCGTCGTGCCCGGCGACATCGTGGTCGGCGATGGCGAGGGCGCTGTGGTGATCCCTGCCGATCTTGTCGAGGAAGTCGTCCGCGACACGGTCGAGCAGGAGGATCGGGAATCCTTCGCCGCTGAGCGTGTGGCGGCAGGCGAGTCTTTCGTCGGGCTGTTCCCGCTCACCGACGCCCGCATGGCCGACTACGAGGCCTGGAAGGCCGCCCGCAACGGCGGCTGATCGGGTTCAGCCGCCCGGCAGGACCGGGTTGGAGGAATCGAACACGACCGCTTCGTCGAACTGCGCGCAGAACCAGACGCGGTAGCGGCTGATCAGGCCGTCCTTCAGGTCGAAGAAGCTGAAGCAGTCGCCCGAGACCTCGTCGCCATCCGGCGTGCGGCCCAGCCACGGCCCGACAAGCCGCCCCCTGAACGACCACTTGGCCATGACCTCGTCCTCGCCCGCGACGATCCGGTCGACGGTGACTTCCAGGTCCCCGATATTGCGCCGGAATCCGACGACATGTGCGATCAGTCCGGCCCGGCCCGGCGGCCCGCCGAAGGCCTGGTTGGCCTCGTCCACCATGTCCGGCTGGGCCAGTTCGTCGATCAGCTCCAGACGGCCCTTCTGGGCGACTTCCGTCAGATAGGTTTCCATCAGTTGCGACGGCGTCAGTTTCGTCTTTGTCATTCCCGGGCTTCCCTGATAGCGCGCCAGATCCGGTCGGGCGTGGCCGGCATCTCGATATCCCGGACCCCGACCTGTTTCAACGCGTCCATGATGGCGATCATCACCGCCGGCATCGCGCCGACCGTCCCCGCCTCACCTGCGCCCTTGGCACCCAGCGGATTGCGGTCGGTCGGATGCGGGTTCGATTCAATCACGATGTTGCAGACATCGTCGGCCCGCGGCATGGCGTAATCCATGAAACTCGCCGAGACGAGTTGGCCCGACTCCCGGTCGTAGGCCACCTGCTCCATCAGGATCTGCCCGACGCCCTGCACCACGCCGCCATGGATCTGGCCGGCCAGCGTCTTCGGATTGATGACCGTACCGACATCGTCGACGACCCAGTATCCGATCATGCGCACGGTGCCGGTATCCGGGTCCACCTCGACCTCGCAGGCATGGGCGCTGTTCGGGAAGGTCGGCAAGGCCGGGGCATATGTGGCGGTTTCATGTAGACCCGGCTCGATGCCGGCCGGCAGTTTCGCCGGCAGGAACGCGGCCCGGGCGACTTCCTTCAGAGTGATGCTCCGGTCCGTACCGGCGACCGAAAACACACCGTCCTCGAAGGCCAGATCGTCTTCCGCCGCCTCCACCAGATGCGCAGCGATCCGCTTCGCCTTGGCGACGATCTTCTCCGCCGCCAGCACCAGCGCCGACCCGCCGACGGCCATCGACCGCGAGCCGTTCGAGCCCATGCCGAAGACCACACGGTCGGTGTCGCCGTCGATGAACTGGACCTCGCCGGGATCGATCCCGAGATGCTGGTTGAGGATCTGCTTGAAGACGGTCTCGTGGCCCTGGCCGTGCGACTTGGTGCCCATCATCAGCAGCGCCGTGCCGCTCGGGTTGAAACGGATCTCGGCCAGTTCCGGCACCGGTCCCGCCGCCTGCTCGATGGCGTTGGCCAGTCCGTAGCCGCGTAGCAGGCCATTCTGCCGCGCCGCATTCCTTCGTTCTTCGAAGCCAACCGCGTCCGAGATATCGAGAACCCGCGCCATGTTGCCGGCAAAATCACCGCTGTCATAGACGACCGGCTTGATCGCCGCCCTGTAGGGCAATTGCTCGCCGCGGATCAGGTTGCGGCGGCGGAGTTCCATACGGTCGATTCCGAGTTCATCGGCCGCTTCCTCCAGCAACCGCTCGATCAGATAGATCGCCTCCGGCCGGCCCGCCCCGCGATACGGTGCGGTCGGGTTGGTGTTGGTCAGCACCGCGTCGATATGGATGAAGGCCGCAGGGACATCATAGACCCCGGTCACCGTCGCGATCATGCCGAACGGCGTCAGAAGCTGCCGGTCGGAGGCGACATAGGCGCCCAGATTGGCGATCATCTCCAGCCGCAGCCCGAGGATCTTCCCCTGGTCATCGAAGGCCACCGAGATGTCGCCGACATTGTCACGCCCGTGCTCGTCGGCGAGGATTACCTCGGAGCGCTCGCACTTCCAGCGCACCGGCCGTTCGAGCTTCTTCGCCGCCCAGAGCGTGAGCCGGTGTTCGATATACTGCCAGCCCTTGGCACCGAAGCCGCCGCCGACATCCTGCACCACCACACGGACATCGCTTTCAGGCACGCCGAAGACGTCGTTCGCCAGCATGCCCCGGACCCGGTGCGGATAGTTCACATCGGCATAGAGCGTGTAGCGCCCCTCGCCCGCATCCCAGACGCCGATGGCGCCGCGCGGCTCCATGTACTGCGCGTGCACGCGGCTGATGACGTAGCGTCGCCGGACGATGTGGCTCGCCGTCTCAAACGCAGAAGCCGTCGCCACTTCGTCGCCACGCTGGTGGATGTGAGAGATGTTGTCAGGATTCTCATCCCAGAGCCGCAGCGATCCGGACTCGGCGGCATGCGCGGTATCCGTGACCGACGGCAACGGTTCGTAGTCGACATCGACCAGTTCGGCGGCATCCTTCGCCTGGGCGAGAGTCTCGGCGATCACCATGACGACCGGATCGCCGACATAGCGTGCGCGGTCGCTGACCAACGGCGGCCGCTGCGGTGCGAACATGGGCGAGCCGTCGGCCCGCTTCCGGGGCTGCTTCGCCCGCGGCATGCCGAGCCCGTCCGCCTCGACGTCTTTGCCGGTGTAGACCGCAAGCACACCCGGCGCCTGCTGCGCCTCGGCCGTGTCGATGTTCCGGATGACCGCATGCGCATGCGGCGAACGCAGGAAGACCGCATGCGCCTGTCCGGGCAGCACCCGGTCGTCCTGGAAGTGGCCGCGGCCCTGGACGAGCCGCACGTCTTCCAGCCGTGAGGCCGGCTGTCCGATGCCGAATTTCATGCTTGCGCGCCCGTCAGCCGAGTACGGCAACGAAGGTGCAACTGACCTTCGAGGCCCCGCCGGCACCGCGCTGGGTGTGGCGCGCGGGGCGGGAATCCGCATCGGGGAACATCTTCACCCATTCGTCGTTGAGTTCCGCCCGGCCGCTTGCCGGGTCCTCCACCCAGAAGGTTACCTTGATGATGTCGTCCACCGAGCCGCCGGCAGCCTCCATGGCGCTGCGGATATGGGCGAAGACGTTGGCGACCTGCTCGGCCATGCCCTCGGGCATGCCGCTGCCGTCGGGATTCCGGCCCGAGATCACGCTGGACATGACGATGTTGCCGATCCGGCTTGCGCCGGGAATGGGATTGCTGTGCGAGAATCCCGGAATCTCGACACTGACGCGTTTCGCCATGACCTTCCCCTCCCCTGGCCGGCCCGAAATCGCCGGCGTCTATTCGGCCGCCTGTCCGTCGAACACCGGCACGTCGTCCGGCTCGTCCTCCAGCGCCGCCTCGCCTTCGGTCGACCGCACCTTCACATAGTTCAGCGCCGCATCGATATCGCCTTCCCAGACCTCGCGCGGCAGCTCGTAGATCAGTTCGACGCCATAGCCGTCCGGATCGTTGATGTAGAGGCTGTGGGTCATGCCGTGATCGACCCGGCGGTTGAAGCGGACGCCCAAGTCCTGGACATGCTTCAGCCGCGAAAGCCAGGCTTCCCGGTCCGGAAAGGTGATGGCGATGTGGTTGATCGCGTGCGGCATGCCGAACATGGCCCAGTCCTCCGGCGGAGCCGGCAGGTCAGGATTCTCGACCAGCGCGATGTCGTGATGGTCCATCTTGCCGTCATAGTCGCCGCTGTAGAACCGCATCTTCGGCGGGTTCGGCCGGGCCTCGCTCGGCTTCAGTTCCCCGACCTGCACATAACCCACGACTTCGGTCCAGAACCGGTGCGATGCCTCCAGATTGCGGACATTCAGCACCAGATGATTGATCCCGCGCGGGCGACCCGGCCCGCCGCTTCCGGCAGTCTCTGCGGTCATGGCGTCCTCCCAGACGTATCGCCGGTCCGGCGGTTCTGTGCCGCCGCTCGCCAGCATGTCTGGAATCCTACATAGCGTGCCGACCGCGGATCAAGCCGCATCCGCGGCGCGCGACCGGCCTAGTAGCCGGAAAACGGCGGCAGGCCCTCGCCGGCCGAGAAATCGATGGTGAACGCCAGTTCCCGGCCGTCGCTGCCGGTCCCGGACCCGTGGATGACGCGGGGAGCCGACTTGTACTGACCGCTGACGGCATATCCGTCGGGGCATTGTATGGAAAAGCGGCCTCCCTCCCGGCCCCGCGGCTGCAGGTTCGAGCGGCAGGGCTTGTCACCCGAGAGTCCCTCGACCCAGCGGCGTCCGTTGGACACGACGACCGTGGCCCCGGCCGCGGGTTCGCCTTCCCGCCGGATTTCGACCGGCCAGCGGCCATGCCAGGGAATGGCCTGCCGCACGGCCCGGTTCATGACATAGATCGGCCCCTGCCAGACAATGTCGTCATTGTGAAAAAGCACGTAGCACTCGAAGCGTCCATCCTTCTCACAGAGGTCGATGGCCTGGATTCCGGCGTCCTGCAGGCAATTGCCTGCACCGACGGCGCAATGGCTGGCGCCCATCGAGCGCGAGTTCCGCTCGATCGCCACCGTCATGTCGGTCAGCCGTTCCGGCCCGCGCCAGGTACGCAGTTGATCGCGCGCCTGCTCGCTCATGATCAGCGGACCTTCTCCAACCCCGCTCACCTGGCTCTGGCAGGCAACAGCCATCAGGCCTGCGGCCAGACAGACAACCCAACGCATCATGTGAAACGCCCTCACGCCCTGAGGCGCCGCCGCCGCGGCCGCCTTCCCTCACAGACAAGCAAGCCGCCCCCATGACCGCCTGTCAAGAAGCCGGCGCGCCGACCGCAACACATGCCATGGTTGCAACCCGACCGCCAGCCGGGCGGCATTGTCCTTGACCTGTCAATGATCTCGCACGCGGCGCGTCCATGATTTACGGAACCTTCACCTCTTTCGGTTGTGCTTGGGGATCAGAGGTGTTGCCAGGCGCGGCGCGCCGCCCGCAAGTCAGACTGGCACCGTGAAACCCGACACCGTCATCCTGGAATCGCGCAACTTCCGGCGCACATTCCTCCCCCTGCCGCCGGATCCGGCGCTGGGACCCAACCTGCTACGTGTCTGGTCGTACTGGAACGAGCTGAAGGGAGACCTGCCGGGGCCGCCACGGAACGCCATCGACCCGGCTGACCTGACATCCTGCCTGCCCGGGCTGATGCTGATGCAGCCGGAAGGCACGCCGCAACGATTTCGTCATCGTCTGGCCGGTACCGCCGCCGAATCGGTGCATGGCCGCCCGCTGACCCGGATCTACATCGACGAGATGCAGCCGGAGAGCTTCGCCCGTTCGGTGCATGCCGATCTGACCAGGGTGGTGGAAGAAAGAACGCCCCAGCTGGCCCGCCTCTCCTTCGAGAACCGCGAGGGCAAGCCGCGGCAGTTCGAATCGCTCAGGCTGCCGCTGTCCGACGATGGAGAGAGGATCGACATGATCCTCGTCTATGTGAGGTTCCGGCAGGGCTGAGCCCTGCTGCATCGCCGCCAGCAACACTGCACGCACGGCACTCCCGAACCACGCGACATCTCCGGTGATCCTGGCGGTGTCCACGAAGTCTCTTCTCAACGACGCCGTCGCACTTCGACGACCGGCTCGGAGAGAAGCCCCGACCTGCCGAATAGCACCGCTGCCCCGAGCGCCCTTCCCCCGCCGCTGCGGCCCGCGTAGATTGCCCGCATCACTCGCAACGCGGTCTGGGGAGGGCGCGGCATGGGCGTCTATACGCACGAGCACCACGAGATCATCCGGTCGGCGAAGAAGCTGATCGAGGAGGAGATCAATCCCCATGTCGACGACTGGGAGGCCGACGGCGCGTTCCCGGCGCATGAGGTCTTCCGGAAGTTCGGCAAGCTGGGCTTTCTCGGCATCCACAAGCCCGAGGCCTATGGCGGGCTGGGACTGGACTATTCCTACAACCTCGCCTTTGCCGAGGCGCTGGGCCATATCGACTGCGGCGGCGTGCCCATGGCCGTCGGCGTTCAGACCGACATGGCGACGCCTGCGCTGGCGAAGCACGGCTCCGACGAGCTGCGCGCCGAGTACCTCGCCCCCGCCATCGCCGGCGACATGGTGGCCTGCATCGGCGTCTCCGAACCCGGCGCCGGATCCGACGTCGCCTCGCTGAAGAGCTACGCGAAGAAGGACGGCGGCGACTACGTCATCTCCGGCCAGAAGATGTGGATCACCAACTCATGGCAGGCCGACTACATGACCATGCTGGTCAACACCGATCCGGACGGCCACATCCACCGCAACAAGTCGCTGATCGTCGTGCCGATGGACAGCCCCGGCATCGAGAAGGCGAAGAAGCTCGACAAGATGGGCATGCGCTCCTCGGACACCGGGCTGATCTTCTTCGACGAGGTCCGCGTGCCCCAGAGCAACCGCATCGGCGACGAGGGCAAGGGCTTCACCTACCAGATGGAGCAGTTCCAGGAAGAGCGCATGTGGGCCATCGCCTCGGGACTTCCCGGCCTGGAGAAGGCGATCCAGGAGACGATCGAATACACCAGCCAGCGCATCGCCTTCGGCAAGCCGTTGATCAACAACCAGGTCATCCACTTCCGTCTGGCCGAGATGCAGACCGAGGTCGAGATGCTGCGCTCCCTGATGTACCGCTGCATCGAGGAGTATGTCGCCGGCGAGGACATCACCAAGCTGGCCTCCATGGGCAAGCTGAAGGTCGGCCGGCTGAAGCGGGAGGTCTATGACGGCTGCCTGCAGTATTTCGGCGGCATGGGCTTCATGAACGAGACCCCTATCAGCCGCCGTTACCGCGACGGCCGCCTCGCCTCCATCGGCGGCGGCGCCGACGAGGTGATGCTGTCGATCATCTGCAAGTACATGGGCACCCTGCCCGGCAAGAACCAGAAGACGGACGACCAGGACCAACGTTGAAGCCCGGCACCTGCTGTCATGCCCGCCTTGTGCGGGCATCCGGTCGAACCATCGAATTCGCGGCGAAGCCGCACCGGACCCCCGCATGAAGCGGGGGTGACAGTGAGAAGCGGGCCGGAAAGCGCGGAGCAAATGCGACCATGACCATCAAGACCCTGCTGATCGCCAACCGCGGCGAGATCGCCTGCCGCGTCATCCGCACCGCGAAGCGGCTGGGCATCGCCACCGTCGCCGTCCATTCGGAGGCCGATGCCGGCGCGCCGCATGTGCAGATGGCGGACCGGGCGGTGCTGATTGGTCCGGCGGCGGTGGGCGAAAGCTATCTGGTCGCGACGAAGATCATCGACGCGGCGAAACTGACCGGCGCCGACGCCATCCATCCGGGCTACGGCTTCCTGTCGGAGAACGCCGGTTTTGCGCAGGCCTGCGCCGATGCCGGCATCACCTTTGTCGGTCCGCCGATCCCGGCCATCGACCTGATGGGCGACAAGGCGCGCTCGAAGCTGCGCATGATCGACGCCGGGGTGCCCACCGTCCCCGGCTATCAGGACGAGGACCAGTCGGACGGGAAACTGCTGGCCGAGGCGGAGCGGGTCGGCTTCCCGCTGATGGTCAAGGCCAGCGCCGGGGGCGGCGGCCGCGGCATGCGTCTCGTCGAGGATCCGGCGAAGCTGGAGCGGGCGCTGAAGACGGCGCGGTCCGAGGCGAAGAACGCATTCGGAGACGACCGGCTGATCCTGGAGAAGGCCGTCATCGAACCGCGCCACGTGGAGATCCAGGTCTTCGCAGACAGTCAGGGAAACGTCATTCATCTGGGCGAACGCGACTGCTCGGTCCAGCGCCGCCACCAGAAGGTGATCGAGGAAGCCCCCTCGCCCGCTGTCACACCCGAAATCCGGGCCGCCATGGGCGAGGCGGCGGTTCAGGCCGCGAAGTCCATCGGCTATCTGGGCGCCGGCACCGTGGAGTTCCTGCTCGACCGCGACGGCAATTTCTACTTCCTGGAGATGAACACCCGCCTGCAGGTGGAACATCCGGTCACCGAACTGATCACCGGGCAGGACCTGGTCGAATGGCAGATCCGGGTCGCCGAGGGCGAACCGCTGCCGCTCTCGCAGGATGAGGTGACGCTTTCCGGCCACGCCATCGAGGTCCGGCTCTACGCCGAAAGCCCGCCGAAGAATTTCCTTCCGCGCACCGGGACGGCGCATCTCTGGCGCGAGCCTTCCGGTGAAGGCGTGCGTACCGATGCTGGTCTGCGCGAAGGCCAGGAGATCACGCCCTTCTACGATCCGATGATTGCCAAGATCATGGCGCACGGCCCGAGCCGCGAAGCCGCCCGCGCCCGGCTGATCCGGGCGCTGCAGGGCACCGTGCTGCTGGGCGTCGAGACCAACCGGCGCTTCCTGATCGAGGCGCTGGGCGACGAGGTCTTCGCCGGTGGCGGCGCGACCACCGCCTTCATCGGCGAGCGCTTCCCGAAGCAACGGCTAGCGCTGGCCGCGCCCGCTCCGGCGGAAATTGCGCTGGCCGCCGTGCTGTTGTTCGACCGGCAGCGCAGCGACGCCCCGAAGGCCCTTCTCGGCTGGCGCAGCTCCGGCCAGACGCCGCGCAGCCCGATGATCGTGCGCATCGGCGAGGACGATCATGCGGCCAGCGTCGTCTGGCATGGCGGCGAGGACCACGAGGTCACTGTCGGCGATGAAATCTTCGTCTTCGAAGGTCTCTGCATCGGCGGCAACGAGGCAGCCTGGCGCCGCGGCGGCGCGACCGAACGCGTCTGGTTCGCGGAAAGCGGCGGACGCATCCTGATCCAGACCGCGACCCACGACTTCGCCGCCGAGGAGACGACCTATATCGACCGCGCTGCCGAGGCCGCGGCTTCCGACGGCGCTGTCGTCTCGCCGATGAACGGCCGCGTGCTGCGGATCGAGGTCACTGCGGGCGATACGGTCAAGAAGGGCCAGCTGGTCGCCGTGCTGGAAGCCATGAAGATGGAGCACGAGATCGTCGCGCCCGTCGCAGGCACCGTCGCCGAAGCGCCCGTTGCCGCCGGTCAACAGGTCGGCTCCAACGCCCTGCTGGTCCGGATCGATACGGGCGAGGGCTGAGCCATGGCCTGGAAACGCATGTGCCTCGAGATCGGCATGGGCACGGACATCCGCGGCGGCGACAGCACCAAGGCCGCCGTCCGCGCGCTGAAGGACGCACTCTGGCGCAACGCGCTGACCATCGGTCCTGCCATCGGCCAGGACGCCGACGACATGCGGGTGAAGGTCTGGATCGGGGCGCCGAACCCCGAGAGCGTCGACAAGGCCCAGATCCTCGCCGTCCTGCCCCACGGCGCCGGCGAGGTCGAGGTCGTCGAAGGCGGCCTCGTCATGCCGAACGATCCCGGCACCGACGTCACGGTGATGGCCCATGCCGCCGCCGAGGTCTTTCTGAACGTGGGAGACCCGGCATGAGCGGCCCGCGCGCCATTCTGGAGATGGGCGCTGGCACCGATCTGCATGGCCGCGACTACACCAAGGCCGCCATCCGGGCGGTGCAGAACGCCCTGCAGCACAGTTCACTGACCTTCGTCCGCACGCTGGGCATCGACCCGTCCGAAATGACCGTGGACGTCACCATCGGCGTCCAGAAGCCGGATCAGGTCGATTGCGGCCGCGTCGCCGAGGCGCTGCCGGTCGGCAAGGTCTCGGTCACGGCCACGCTCGGCGGGCTGGATGTCAACGATGCGGAGAACAACGACCTCGCGGTGATCGCGAGCGCCATGATTGCGGTCCGGCTTCCGGCCTGACCCGAAGGAGACGACATGACCATTTCAGCCGATATCAACGACCTCTGGGCCGCGGGCGAGCGCGTCGCCGCCAAGCTGAAGGCGCGCGGCGAGACCGTCGCGGTGATCGAGAGCTCCGCCGGCGGTCTGATCTCGGCCGCGCTGCTGCGCGTGCCCGGGGCGTCGGCCTATTTCCTGGGCGGCGGCGTGATCTACACGAAGACGTCGATCCGCGAATTCGCCGGGCTGGACATGAAGCAGCTCTGGAAGGAGCACAAGATCCGCTCCAGCTCCGAGCCCTTCGCGAAGCTGCTGTCGGAGCGCATCCGCGCCAGCCACGAGACCACCTGGGGCCTCGCCGAAACCGGCGCCGCGGGGCCGGGCAACGGCTATGGCGACGCGGCCGGGCACAGCTGTCAGGCCGTGACCGGACCGGCCAATGTCGTGGTCACGCTGGAGACCGGCGAGGAAGACCGCGGGGACAACATGGTCCGCTTCGCCATCCACGCGCTGGACCTGTTCGCCAGGCAGCTCGACGAACCGCTGACCGCCTGATCCGCGGGCTCAGAAGCCCATTGCGCAGCCGTCCTTGCGCGGGTCGGAACCCGCGGCCATCGTGCCGTTGCGGTAGTCGATCATGATCGCCTGCGCGCCGCCCCAGGGCATTTCGGGAGTTTGGGTCTCGTGGCCGAGCGCCGCCAGCCCCTGACGCACGTTGTCGGGGACCGAACGCTCGACATCCAGCTTGCCGGCGACGTGGAAAGTGCGCGGGCAGTCGATCGCCTCCTGCACATCCATGCCGTAGTCGAAGATGTTGGTGAGCAGATGCGCGTGGCCGACCGGCTGATAGCCGCCGCCCATGACGCCGAAGCTGATCTCGCAGCGCCCGTCCCCGCCCAGCACCATGCCGGGGATGATAGTGTGCAGCGGCCGCTTGCGCGGGGCAACGCAGTTCGGGTGTTCCTTGTCGACGACGAAGCCGGCGCCGCGGTTCTGCAGCAACACGCCCGACTTCGGCGCGGTCAGGCACGACCCGAAGGAGAAATAGAGCGAGTTGATGAAAGAGACCGCGTTGAGGTCGCGGTCGACCACCGTCAGATAGACGGTATCGCGGTAGACCGGGCCGGTGACCTTGGCCGGATCGGCCATGGCCTTGCCGAGCGAGATCTTCTCCCGCAGTTCGGCGGCCAGTTCTTCCGACAACAGATGCTCGACCGGCACGTTGGACTGACGCGGGTCGGCGACATACTTGTCGCGCTCCGCGAACGCCAGCCGCGTGGCCTCGGCCTCGATATGCAGCCGCTCGACGCTGACCGGGTCGTAGGCCTCCAGATCGAAGCCCTTCAGGATGTTCAGCATCAGAAGCGCGGTGACGCCCTGCCCGTTCGGCGGGATCTCCATGATCTGCCGGCCCGCATACTCGCTGGAGATCGGATCGACATAGTCGCAGGCCTGGGCTGCCAGATCGTCCAGCTCGTGCACGGCGCCGTGGCTCTGCAGATGGGCGACGATGTCCTCGGCCACCGCGCCCTCGTAGAAGCCCGCCCGGCCCTTGCTCGCGATCGCTTTCAGCGTGCCGGCAAGCTCGGGCGATCTCCACACCTCGCCCGCCGACGGGCTGACGCCGTCGCGGAGATACTGGGCCGCGGAGCTGGCATCCAGCGACAGCCGCTTCACATTGCGCGACCAGTCGACCGAGATGCGTGGCGTAACGGCGAACCCGCTCTCGGCATAGGCGATGGCGCGCTGCAGCACCCGGTCGATGCCCATGGTGCCGTGGTCATCCAGCAGCCGGCACCATGCGTCCACCGCGCCCGGCACGGTCACCGAATGCGGGCTTTCCAGACCGATGCTGTCGATGCCCTGATCCAGCAGGTGATCGGCGGTCAGCTTCGCCGGCGCGTGGCCGGACCCGTTGAGACCGATGACCGGACCCTGCCCGCCCTTCTGCAGCAGCACGAAGCAGTCGCCGCCGATGCCGGTCGACATGGGTTCGACGACGCACTGCACGGCGCAGGCCGCGACCGCCGCGTCCACGGCATTGCCGCCGGCCTGGAGAATCTCCATCGCCGCGAGGGTGGAAAACGGATGGCTGGTCGCCGCCGCACCGTTCGTCGCATGGACGACGGAACGGCCTGGTTGCTGAAGATCGCGCAAATTGGCCTCCCGGAAGGACGAGACGGCCTTCCTATCACGCTCTCGACGGATTGGGGAAGCGCCGCTCAGACACGCGGGCCGGCCGCCCGTCCCGGACGCCAGTGTTCCAGCGCCTTGTTCAGTTCCGCCTCGTTGATCGGCTTGGCAAGGTAGTCGTCCATGCCGGCGTCGAGGCACATCTGCTTGTCCTCGGCCATGGCGTTGGCGGTCAGCGCGACAATCGGCAGGTCGAGGTCGCCGCCATTGATCTCGCGGATCTTCCGCGTGGCCTCCAGGCCGTCGACCTCGGGCATGTGGATATCCATCAGAACGAGGTCGAACTCGTCCTTCTTGACCGCCTCGATCGCCTCCGCCCCATTCACCACTGCAGTGACCTGGTGGCCGTGCTTGCCGAGCAGGGCAAGCGCCAGCATCTGGTTGATCTCGTTGTCTTCGGCCAGAAGGATCCGGAGCGGCCCCGACGAGACTTCGGCCGCCGGCTTCGCGGCCGCCGCGGCTTCCACCGCTTCCGGAATGTCGGACTCAGGCTCCTCGACGATATGCCGCTGCAGCGACTGACGCCGGATGGGCTTGGTGAGATAGGCGTCGAAACCGGCCTGTTTCAGGTCGTCCGTGTCGCCGCGCCGCGTTGCCGGCACTGAAACGACCAGACGGGTGCCGGCCAGGGCCGCATCCTTGCGCACCTCGGCTGCGAAGGCCTCAGGTGTCATGTCCGAAACGGCACCGTCATAGAGCACCGCGTCATAGGCCTCGAAGGTGCCTGCGGCCTCACGCAGTTTCTGCAGCGCCAGCGCGCCATTCGCCACGGCATCGGCCATGCCGCCGGAATCGATGATGTGGTCGCTCAGCACCCAGCGACTGACATGGTTGCCGTCCACGATCAGCACCCGGGCGCCGGCCAGCGAGTTCTCTTCCTGGGTCTCGACGGCGCCGCGGGCGCGCTGCAGCTTGATTTCGAACCAGAAGGTGCTGCCCTGCCCCGGCTCGGAGATGATGCCGATCTGGCCGTCCATCTTCTGGACGATGCGCTTGGTGATGGCGAGGCCCAGGCCGGTGCCGCCATAGCGGCGAGAGACCGAGGAATTGACCTGGGTAAACTCCTCGAACAGGGTCTTCTGCTTTTCGGGCGGGACACCGATGCCGCTGTCGATGACCTCGACACGCAGGGTCACCGTCTTCTTCGCCTCGGCCATCTTGCGGATGGCGATGACCACGCCGCCTTCGTGGGTGAACTTGACGGCGTTGCCGACCAGATTGACCAGCGCCTGCCGCAGACGGCCGGGATCGCCGACCAGATGCCGCGGCACGTCGGGGTCGATCTGGGTCACCAGTTCGATGCCCCGCTCGAACGCCTTTGGGGCCAGCAGTTCGGCGATCTTCTCGGCCAGGCCGGCGATGTCGACGTCGATCTCCTCCAGCTCCAGAAAGCCGGCCTCGATCTTGGAGAAGTCGAGAATGTCGTTGATCAGGGTCAGCAGCGACTGACCGGACTCCTGAACCGCCTCGGCGTAGTTCTTCTGCTCGGCCGTCAGCCGGGTGTCCAGCAGCAGGCTGGTCATGCCGATGACGCCGTTCATCGGCGTCCGGATCTCGTGACTCATGGTCGCCAGGAAGCCCGACTTGGCGCGGTTGGCGGCCTCGGCGAGATCGCGGGGCTCGGCCAGTTCCTGCTCCTGCACCTTGCGGTCCGTGATATCGCGTCCGACCCGCTGGATTTCCAGGATCCGGCCGTCCGGATCACGCAGCGCTACATCCTCCCACGAGATCCAGCGGAAGCCGTTGTCGGTGCGGACGCGCTGATCGTAGACGCGGCGGTAGGGGGGCAGCAGCACGGCATCGAGATCGAACGGCTCAGAGCCTTCGTCATCGGAGACTTCCGGCGAGAAGGACTGGCCGATTGTGGCGTCGCCGCCGAGCCCGAAGCTGCGTGTCAGCGCCTCATTGGCGAAGGTCAGCTTGCCATTGGTGCCCAGGCGCATGATCAGGTCGTGCTGGGTCTCGACAAGACCGCGATAGCGTTCCTCGTTGGCGCGCAACGTCGCGTTCATGTCGTTCAGCGCCTCGACGGTCTCCGACAACCGGTCGGCCATCTCCCCCATCCGGCGTGCCTGGACGTTCAGGCGCATGTATTTCCGACGGGCGTCCTCGATCAGGATGCCCATGACCAGGACCACGACGATGACGATGGCGCTGATCGACTTCGGACCGAGCGTGATGTCGTCCTCACCGGCGAACAGGTCGGCGTTGAAGATCCAGACGATCGCGGCAATCCCGGCAATGACCAGCAATGGCCCGAAATAGCGCAGCCGTCCAAGGCTGTGCCGCCGTTGAATCCGATCCTGTCCGATATCGATCACGCGGATCTCCGCTCAGGTCCCCGTTTCGCGAAATTGTACCATATCGCGACCCCTTTGCCGCCCGCGGGGCAGCAAACCCCAAATAGGATGCAATTTCCGTGCTGACAGTTGAAAAATGGTGAGCAACTGCCCGTCGTCACAGGATTTTCCGCGAACGGCGCGGAAATGCCACGTCAGTTGACAGGTCCGCGTCTGCGGTATGTGAGTGCTTCGGCAATGTGGGGACGGGCGATCGTGTCGGCGCCGGCGAGGTCGGCGATGGTGCGTGCCACCCTGATGACACGGTTGTAACCGCGCGCCGACAGCTTCAGCCGGTCGGCCGCATCGGTCAGCAATTGCTGCGCGGCCGGTTCGGGTGTCGCCACCTCGATCAGCGCCTCCCCGTCCACCTCGGCATTGGTGCGGGCCTTCAGGCCGAGGCGTTCGGCGCGGCGGGTCTGAACCCTGCGCGCCGAAGAGACCCGTTCGGCCACGGTGTCCGATCCTTCCGCCGCCGGCGGCAAGGCGAGATCGGCAGCGGAGACGGCCGGCACGTCGATGATCAGGTCGATGCGGTCGATCAGGGGGCCGGAAATCTTCGCCTGATAGTCGGCGGCGCAGCGCGGGGCGCGGCTGCAGGCGCGCTCGGGATCGTCCAGATGCCCGCAGCGGCAGGGATTCATGGCGGCCACGAGCTGCACCCGCGCCGGATAGGTGACATGGGCATTGGCGCGCGCCACCACGGCCTCAGCCGTTTCAAGCGGCTGACGGAGCGCCTCAAGCGCCGGGCGCGGGAACTCCGGCCTTATGTAGCAGACACACCTGTTCCGAAGTGGATCAGGTTGCTGCGCGACAAGGCAGAAAGGGGAACGCTATGATCCAAGGATGCTGGATTGGGTCGGGAACTGGTGGCAGCGGCAACGGGGGAGAGTGCGCTTTCCCGCACTTGGCCTCGTCGGCTACGGCCTTCTGTGGCTCCTGGACCGCGCAGCAACGCTGCTCTACGAGCAATGGCTGGAGACCAGCGGCACCGACAAGGAATTGGCCAGCAGAGGGGAACGCCTGATGTCCCTCCTCTCTGACTTCCTTTCAAACGAGTATGTCATTGGAGCCGCAGCCGCCACGGCGGTTTGGGTTGTCGTATCAGTGGTCGCTGACAGGAATTGTGGCAAATCCGGGAACGTCGCCAAGGGCAAGAAACCGACGCCCGAGTTCATCGATATTCTCCGGCACGACAGGGCGCTTGCGACACGCGCCGACAGCGAGGCCGATCTGCTATCCCAGGCGCTCTCGCAAGATGTCGTGATAGCGCAAATGGCGGTCGATCTTCCTGCGGGCCTTGAAGGCCATGCGGTCGGTCTGGAAACCGCCTTGCGTGAGGCGATCACCGAGCACGGAGACGGGCAATTGTCATTCGAGCGGCAAGTGGCCTACCGGGCCCGGCTCCGCGAACATCTTGTAATGCTCAAAGGGAACGACATTCGCGTTTTTGCCTACGAGCACGAAAAGACCCTTCCGGAACGCTGGTCGGAACGAGAACCCGGCGACGAGTGGACCTGGGAGCGCCAGCTAGTCATCGCCTTTGGCCCCGCCGATGCTGAGTCCGTAGAAGTCGAGATCGACAACGGCCAGCCGAGGCGAGTTCCCTACGAGCCGCAGTTCTAGGACTCACTAAGCCGAAGACTGGTGCAGCCAACCGCCTCTAGACACTGCACCATGAAGACAGCCGTGAACTTCCCGCGCGCCAACTTGTTGCGCACGTTCGGCTCTGTCTCCTTCACTCCAATCTCCGCCAGCTTCTCGACCAGTTGGGCATAGGTCACGCCCCGGCGCTTTAGCTCGGCCTTGAGCAGCCCCTTTACCCGGTCTTCCCATTCCTTCTGATCTGGCATTCAAGCCTCCGTTATGGCGAATGCCATCATATAAGATGCTTTTGCCCTTGTCATCGCCACATATCGCCATTATATACGATGCATAAGCATCGGAAATGGTGACATGTCGCAGCACTTCCTTCTCTCAGCCAAGGCCCGGACGCTCAGCGTCGTGAAGGTCGCGCGTATGAGCGATGAAGAAGCGCGTCAGGTCTTCCGTTCGATCCGCTGGGCCGATACCGATGGCGAGCCGGTTTGCCCGCAGTGCGGCTGCGCTGCCTGCTACGAGTACAAGTCCCGCCCGATCTTCAAGTGCAAGGGCTGCGGCCACCAGTTCAGCGTCACCAGCGGCACGATCTTCGCCAGCCGCAAGCTGCCTGTCCGCGACTACCTGCTGGCCATCGCGATCTTCGTGAACGCGGTCAAGGGCATTTCCGCCCTGCAATTGGGCCGCGATCTGGATGTGCAGTACAAGACGGCTTACGTCCTGGCGCACAAGCTGCGGGAAGCCATGGCGGCGGATCATGCCGACATGACACTCTCCGGTGAGGTTGAGGTCGATGGCGCGTATTTCGGCGGCTATGTGAAGCCGGAGAACCGGAAGGAAGACCGCAAGGATCTCCGCTTGAAGCGCAACCAGACCGGCAAGCGCCGCGTCGTGGTCGTCATGCGGGAACGCGGTGGCCGCACCCTCCCGTTCGTCTTCAAGCACGAGAGCGACAGCATTGAGACTATCCGCGCCCGCGTCGAGACCGGAACCACTGTCATTGCCGATGAGGCTTCAAGCTGGGATGCGCTGCACGCCCGTTACGATACTCGCCGGGTCAATCACTCGGTTGCGTTCATGGATGAGGGCGTCTGCACCAACATGGCGGAAAGCTACTTCTCCCGCCTGCGCCGCGCCGAGATCGGCCAGCATCACAAGATCAGCGGCGCATACCTCTACGCTTACGCGGGCGAGATGGCTTGGCGGGAAGACCATCGCCGCATGGATAATGGCAAGCTGTTCGCCCTGACCGCTGCGGCAGCGGCGGCGCATCCGGTCAGCCGGGCTTGGAAGGGGTATTGGCAGCGGTAGGCCCCAGATGTGCACGCACGGAAGGCCGCACACACAAGATGTCGGATTTTCCTGTTGCCCGGAGATAGTTAACCGTCTAGGAATCCGATTCGTCATAAACGGCAAGAGGCCGGGAACTCCCACTCCCGGCCTCTCAGTCGTTGTCCGCAAAAAGTTTGGTGGAACCGCTGCGGACAGGTCTCATATGACGTGTGCAATATGCACGCCGAGTCCTCATGGTCAAGCGGTTCCTTTCTCTAGTGCGGCGATGCCGCAGAAAGGCGATGACCAGTGTCTACGCAAGTGAAATGGACCGGAGCATCCGGCATAGAGTACACGTTTTTTGTTCGTCCAATTGGTGACGACTATCTCCCGGTCGGCGGCGTGTATGTGCTTTGCCGAAAGACCGCAGGCCTACTCCCGAATCGGTGGGATGCGCTCTACGTAGGTCAGACGGAAAACCTCAATGACCGTCTCTATGTCCGCATCGGGCAGCACGAGGGGTACAAACGCGCCATCCAGTATGGGGTCACACATATCGGTCAGTTCCGGGTCGACAGTTCTGCCGACCGCCTTCGGATTGAAACTGATCTTCGGCATGGGCTTGATCCTATCTGCAATCGTCAGGGTATCCCAACAGGTCTTAACGATCTGTTCTGAGTGAGCAAGGGGGCGGGCTTCGGCTCGCCCCTAAGCCACACTCCAAACCAACAGCCCCTCCGGCCCATGCTCTGATTTGAGCACGCCCCGTGTCCTGTGGTGGCGCAGGATGGACATGACGCGCTTGGTGACGGTCTTCCGCATCCGCTGGTCATTGGTGTTCATGCCGCGCGCTGCCATGGTGTGCAGGGCGATCTCCGGGGCCGTCATGCGCCGGTGCTGCCTCAGGGCGGACAGGATGATGCGTGTCATCTCGCCCTGCGCTGCGCCCTGCCTCGGGGGCATCGGTTTGGGCCGCACGTCCTGTAGGTCTATGTCCGGATCGAAGACGCGGATGGTGTGGTCGATGCTGTCCAGGTCGATGAGCAACTGCCGAACGCGATCCTGCGTTGCCTCAATGTCACCGGCCAGTTCGGATCGCTTGCGGAGTAGCCCGGAAATCGTGTGTTCCATGGCCGGAAATGCTAGAATCCCTGCGGATTCAACACCACTGAGGAAAAGGTGTGTTTGCTACACAATCCCGGGGAACTCCGGCAGCTCGTCGAGGAACAGCACGCCGCGGTGCGCCAGGCTGATCTCGCCCGGTTTCACGCGCAGGCCGCCGCCGACCAGCGCCGGAGTCGAGGTGGAATGATGCGGGTTGCGGTAGGGCCGCCGCCGGCTCAGCCGGCCTTCGGCCAGTTCGCCGGCGAGGCTGCGGATCATCGAGACCTCCAGGGCCTCGGCCGGCTCCAGCGGGGGCAGCAGGCCCGGCAACCGCGCCGCCAGCATTGACTTGCCCGACCCTGGCGGGCCCATCATCAACAGATTGTGGCCGCCGGCCGCCGCAATCTCCAGCGCCCGCTTGGCGCTTTCCTGTCCCTTGATGTCGCGCAGATCCGGACCGCCGGCCCCGGTATCGACGGGACCGGGCGCAGGCGGCTGCAGAACCTGTGTCCCCTTGAAATGATTGACAATGGCCAGCAGGTCGCGCGCCGCGACGATATCGAGATCCCCGGCCCAGGCCGCTTCGCCGCCGCAGGCCGCGGGGCAGATCAGCCCCATGCCCTGCTCCGCCGCCGCGACGCCCGCCGGCAGCACACCGGCAACCGGCGCGATCTGCCCGTCCAGTGCCAGTTCGCCGAGCGCCATGTAGCCGGCCATCTCCTCCGCCGGCAGCACGCCCATCGAGGTCAACAGCGCCAGCGCGATGGGCAGGTCGTAGTGGCTGCCTTCTTTGGGCAGGTCCGCGGGCGACAGGTTCACCGTGACCCGTTTCGCCGGCAGGCTGAGCCCGATGGAGTCCAGCGCCGAGCGGACGCGCTCCTTGCTTTCGGCCACGGCCTTGTCGGGCAGGCCGACGATGGTTATGGCCGCCATCGCCGGCGACATCTGCACCTGGACATCGACATGCCGGGCGCGAAACCCCTGAAAGGCGACTGTGGCGATACGGGCGACCATGACGGCGCAACCATAGCTGTAGCGCATTCAGAACGAAAGCAGAACTTTCACCGCCGTCATCCGACCGCGCAGCCGCCGCGATTGCGCCGCATTCAGGTTGAAAGTAGGTCTCCCATCGGGTTCGCCCGGCAATTGCGGAGATGACGTCATGCAGATCGCGGTCCTGACCTTCGAAGGCTTCAACGAACTCGACTCCTTCGTCGCCGCCAGCATTCTCAACCGCCTGAAGCCCAAGGGCTGGAAGGCATGGATCACCTGCTCCGCCGATACGGTCACCTCGATGAATGGCGTTACTGTCGAGGCGCAGAAGCCGCTGGAGTTCGCCCGCGAGGCCGACGCCGTCATCGTCGGCAGCGGTATCATGACCCGCGCCATCGCGCAGGACACGGCGCTGCTCGACCGGCTGCAGTTGGACCCGGCACGCCAGATGATCGGGGCCCAGTGCTCCGGCACGCTCCTGCTCGCCAGACTCGGCCTGCTGGGCGGGCGCCCCGCCTGCACCGACCTGACCACGAAACCCTGGGTCATCGATGCCGGCGTCCGGGTGCTGGATCAGCCCTTCCACGCCGACGGCAACATCGCCACCGCCGGCGGCTGCCTGGCGTCGCAATACCTGGCCACCTGGCTGATGCTGGGTCTGGGCACGCGCGAAGACGCGGAGGCGGCGCTGCACTACGTGGCGCCGGTCGGCCAGAAGGAGGAGTACCTGTTGCGGGCGATCGGGGTGGTCGGCCCGTTCCTGCAGCCACCGGCGATGCTGGCCGGCGCCTGACGAACGGCGTCAGATTTCGATCTCGAGCACCAGGGCGGGTTCGGCCGGAAATGCCGGACGGGCGCCGGACAGCAGCCAGTCATAAGCCTCGTCCAGGGTCCGGAACGATCGGAGATCGATGCCCGACGACGGATCTGCGACCGCTTCGTAGAGTTTCAGCAGGGCGCGCTTTCCGGCGTCATCGACGACATGCGCGGTGCGCGGATTTCGGCGCCGGCCCGCCGCCTCGCGCGAACGCATGGCAATTTCCTTGAGCGCCCCGACATCGATGCCGCTGACATTGGCCGCCCGGAGATCCCAGACCGAGTTGGCCGTGCCATGCGGGCCGAAATGGCCGTCGCCGGCGCGGACGATGGCATCGAGTGTCATCTCTCCGATCAGTGTGAACAAGACGATGTCGGCGGCAGGGTCGTGCCGAATCTCGATGCGATCCATTCTCATCTGTTAACCGAGCCCTCCGGCCCGGGCAAGCGGCAAGGCGACCGGCATCAAGTCATGTACCGGATCCGGAACGACATCGGATATGCGAGGGGCCGCCTGCGCTGACCGGCGGGCCGGGACGACACGTTGCAGATGGTCACCGGGCGCGACGCATGGCGCGGATCTGTCTTTCCGCCGTCATGCTCTCGAGCCAGCCACGGGCCTGACGGGCGGTGATGAAAAAGCCGAACTGAACCGGCGACCCCTTCATTTCCGCGACGGCCTGAAACACACGGGCCAAATTGAGTTGCAGGTCGTCCCGCACCAGGATTGCGGTGTAGCGGCGGCGGGCGGATGGACGGAAGCCCCGCTCCGGACCGTAGGCCGCGAGCATGTCCCGGATGGTCAGTTCCGATGTGTCGGCAGATGTGAAATCCCAGATCGCCTTGTCGACGGTACGACGGCGATGGAACGCGTCCGCAACCGAAACGGCCTCCCGCATATCGACGCGGCCTGACACGGTGAACGTGACCACGTCGCCTTCCGCACTCAACTCGACAGATATGGTCATGACCACTCGAACTACGCGAACACCTCAGTACGGGACCATGACACGGATCATTCCTGCACGCAAAAGATGAGGCCAGGCAACGGCCCTTCCATCGACGGGAACGGGTTGCCGGCGGGACCGGCTAGGTCTGGTCGACTGCCGACCCGCCCCTGGCGCCGGTCCAGTCCAGCGCGTCGTCCATGGAGCGGAACACCTCCATCTGCATGCCACCGCCGGCGTTTCGGACCATGGCGCGGTAGAGATGGGCCAGGCCTGTATGCAGGTCGCTTCCAATGACGATTGCCATGCGGTGCGTCTCGGGCCGGTGCGGGTTCTTACGGTCCTTGATGTAGGCGCAGGTCATGTCGTCCAGCGTGAGTTCGGAGGCCTCAATCTCTGTCAGATTCCAGATCACCCGGGCCGTGCCATGCTGCGCGTAGTGGGAGTCGGACAAGGCGAACGACTCCCGCAGGTCGAGAGCGCCTTTCGGGGTGAAGATGACCAGATCGTGTTCGGGACGGTGGCAGGTGAGAATGCGCATCGGTTCGGCTGTCGCGGAGGCGGAGCGCCAAACCTAGTGCCGCAGCGTTAAGGAAGGACGAACAGGGAGCCTGGCAACCGAGGAAAACGGTGGAGCTAGTAGGCGTACTCAGCGAACACCCTGGTGACGTCGCCTGCCCACTCGCCTTCGTACTTCGCCATCATCTCGTCGGCCAGCGTGCGGCCCTCGGCGACCATGTGCTTCAACGTGCCCAGGAAGTGGCGTTCGTCCTGTCCCATCTGGTCCTCGCGCGCCCGGGCGCCGAGGCCCTTCTCCGCGATGGTCAGCATGTCGGCGGCCACTTCCCGGACGGTCCGGCCGTCCGGCGTCGCCGCGGCAAAGCCCTGCGTCGGCACCGCGGCGCGCAGCGCATCGACATCGGCTGCGGTCCAGGTCTTCACCAGATCCAGCGCCGCATTCTGCGCCGGCTGATCGTAGAGCAGCCCCACCCAGATCGCCGGCAGCGCGCAGATCCGCGCCCACGGACCGCCATCGGCCCCGCGCATTTCCAGGAACTTCTTCATCCGGACTTCGGTGAAGACGGTGGTCAGGTGGTTGTCCCAGTCCTTCAGGGTCGGTTTGTGGCCGGAATAGCCGGGCAGCTTGCCGGCCAGGAAATCGCGGAACGACTGGCCCGCCGTGTTGATGTACTTCCCGTCCCGGAAGACGAAATACATCGGCACGTCCAGCGCGTAGTCGACATAGCGTTCGAAGCCGAAACCGTCATCGAAGACGAAGGGCAGGTTGCCGCAACGGTCCGGGTCAGTGTCGGTCCAGACGTCGGAGCGCAGGCTGACCATGCCGCCGGTCTTGCCTTCCTTGAACGGCGAGTTGGCGAACAGGGCGGTGGCGACAGGCTGCAGCGCCATGCCGACGCGGAACTTCTCCCGCATGTCCTTCTCGGAGCCGAAGTCGAGGTTCACCTGCACGGTGCAGGTGCGGAACATCATGTCCAGTCCCTTGGAGCCCTTCGTCGGCATGTAGGCCTTCATGATGTCGTAGCGGGCCTTGGGCATGGTGTCGAAGTCAGCGCGCGTCGCCGTCGGGTGGAAACCCATGCCGATGAAGCCGATGCCGAGTTCGGCCGCGACCTGCTTCACCTGGTCCAGATGGGTGTTCACCTCGGTACATGTCTCATGAAGGTTCTTGAGCGGCGCGCCGGAGAGCTCGAACTGTCCGCCCGGCTCCAGGCTGATGGTCTGCCCTTCCATGTGCATGGCGATGGTGAAGCCGTTCTCGACCACCGGCTGCCAGCCGAAACGTTCCAGACCGTCGAACATCGCCTTCACACCGGCGGGTCCGTCATATGGGATGGGCTGCAGGGTCTCGAGATTGAAGCCGAACTTCTCGTGCTCGGTACCGATGCGCCAGTTCTCGCGCGGCTTGGACCCGGATTCGATATAGGCCACCAGCTGATCGCGGTTCTCGACCACTGTCGAGGAGAGGGCCCGCCCCTCCTCAGAATCGATCATGGTCGACATGCACGGCTCCGTCTTCCTCACCCAAGTGCCTGCGAACCTAGGGCGGATTCGAGCAAAAGGGAATCCGCGCTCGGTCGCACCCCCTACCCGTCGCCGTCGCGCCAGTCGCCCAGATGCGCCTGCCAGACCGAAAGGGCCGCGAAGGCCGCCGTGTCGGCGCGCAGAAGCCGCGGTCCCAGGCTGACCGGAACCGCCTGGGCGAGCCCCCGGACAAGCGTCTGTTCCTCCGGCGAAAAGCCGCCCTCCGGCCCGATCAGCACCGCCCACCTGCCGCCCGGCGCCTTGCCGGCCAGCGCCTGCGCGATGGGCGCCGCGTTCGCACGTTCGTCGGCGTAGAGCAGACTGCGGTCCGACGGCCATGCGGCCACGATGTCGGTCAGCTTCACCGGATCGTGTACCGCCGGCAGGGTCAGCCGCTCGCATTGCTCGGCGGCCTCGCGGGCATTGGCCTGCAGCCGCTCGGTGTTCACCCGCGCGACCACGGTCCTCTCGGTCAGCACCGGACGGATCTCCGACGCGCCCAGTTCCCCGGCCTTCTCGGCGATGGCGTCGATGCGCTTGCCCTTGATCGGGGCGAACAGCAGCCAGAGATCGGGTTCGGCCACCTGCGGCCTGAGCCGGTCCATGACCGCGATGTCAACGCGGCTCTTCGAGACATGGTCGATGGCGGCCCGCCACTCCCCGTCGCGGCCGTTGAACAGCTTCAGCGTCGCGCCATGCCCCAGCCGCATGACGTTCTTCAGGTAATGGGCCTGATCCTTCTCCAGCGCGATCTCGGCGTTCTCGGCCAGATCGGCGTCGATGTAGAGGCGGGGCTCGGCGGACATTCGGGCTTCCTTGCTCTCGTTACGCTGGTCCGGCATGCCCTGTCCGCATGCGGCGGGGCTGTGAACGGCGCCGGTCCTGCCCTATCCTTGTAGCAATGAGAGACGAACCCGGGGAGGGTCCGATGACCGCCGAAGCTGCCGCCACGAACGAAGACATCCTGCTGCGCGAGGACCGCGACGGGATCGCCTGGCTGACCCTGAACAGGCCCAACGCCTTCAACAGCCTCTCGCGCCCGCTGATCGCGCGGCTGCAGGAAGAGCTGGACCGCATGGCCGACGACCCGTCGGTGCGGGTGATCGTGCTCGCGGGTGCGGGGCGCGGCTTCTGCGCCGGCCACGACCTCCGCGAGGTCCGCGGCAACCAGGACAACCAGCCCTTCATCAAGGAACTGGTCGGGGCCTGCTCCAACATGATGCAGACCATCGTGCATCACCCCAAGCCGGTGATTGCCCGCGTGCACGGCATCGCCACGGCGGCGGGCTGCCAGTTGGTCGCCAGCTGCGATCTGGCCATCGCCGAGGACGGCGCGCGTTTTGCGACGCCGGGGGTGAATATCGGCCTGTTCTGCCACACGCCCATGGTCGCGCTGTCGCGCAATGTCAGCCGCAAACACGCCATGGAAATGCTGCTGACCGGCGAAATGATGGATGCCGATGACGCGGTGCGTTTCGGCCTGATCAACCGCGCCGTCCCGGCGGCCAAGCTGGATGAAGCGGTGCGCGAGATGGCGGGCCGGATTGCCTCGAAATCCTCCTACACGCTGAAGATCGGCAAGCGCGCATTCTACGACCAGCTGGAACAGCCCGACCTGAAGAGCGCCTATGATCACGCCTCCATCACCATGGTGGAGAACATGGCCGCGCGGGATGCCGCCGAGGGCATCCAGGCTTTCATCGACAAGCGCGAGCCGGTCTGGGAGGACCGCTGAGGCCATGCCCGACACCGCCGCCCTGCCCGACGAGGTCTACGCCGACGACGAGATCCGCAGCGTGCTGCGGGAGTGCCGCACCATCGCCATGGTCGGCGCCTCCGCCAACTGGAACCGCCCCAGCTTCTTCGCGATGAAGTACCTTCAGGAGAAGGGCTACCGCGTCATTCCGGTGAACCCGAAGGAGGAGGCGGCGGGCAGCGAGATCCTGGGCGAGAAGGCGGTGGCGGGCCTGAAGGACATTGACGTGCCCGTCGACATGGTCGATTGCTTCCGCAACTCCGACGCCATCCCGCCCATTGCCGACGAGGCCATCGGGATCGGCGCCAAGGTGCTCTGGCTGCAGCTCGGCGTCCGCCATGACGAGGCCGCCGCCAAGGCGCGCGCCGCGGGCCTCACCGTGATCCAGAACCGCTGCCCCAAGATCGAGTACGGCCGCCTCTCGGGCGAGATCGGCTGGATGGGGGTGAACACCGGCGTGATCTCCTCGCGGCGGAACCGACGGGTATGAAGACGATCGACCGCATCGTCGAACCCGTCAGCCTGCGCGACGCCGATCCGGAGCAGCGCGCCGTGCTGGACGACCTCCGCAAACAGTGGTCGAAGGTGCCGATGTCCTTCGCCTTCATGGCCGCGCAGCCGGACGCGCTGAAGGCGTTCTCGGCTTTCTCCCGATCGGTCATCTACGACTGCCCGCTCGACCCGAAGCTGCGGGAAATCGTCTATCTGCGCACGGCCATGTTGGCCGGCTGCAAGCTCTGCGTCGCCAACCACACGGCAGAAGCGCGGAAGGAAGGCGCCAGCGAAAGGCAGATCGCGGAGCTCGACCGGGCCGCGGACAGTGACGCCTTCACCGCGCTGGAGAAGGACGCCATCCGCTACGCCGAGCATGTTGCCGGCAAGCCGGGCCGGACGCCCGAGGACCTGCTGGCGCGGCTGCGCGACGGGCTGGGCAATGACGGCGTCATCGCGCTCACCCAGGTGATCGGTCTGGCGAACCTGTTCTCGCGCTTCAACAATGCGCTGCACACCTATGACGAGGCCGACTACGCCTGACGCACATTGCGCCCGGCTGCCTGCCCCTGCCATGCTCGGGCCGCCGAGGGAGGGGCAGAGATGACAACCAAGAACGACTACGGATTCGAGACCATCGCGATCCATGCCGGGGCCGCCCCGGATCCGGTGACCGGCGCGCGCGCCACGCCGATCTATCAGACCACGTCCTATGTCTTCGAGGATGTCGATCAGGCCGCGAGCCTGTTCAACCTGCAGACCTTCGGCAACATCTACTCCCGCCTGACCAACCCCACCGTATCGGTGCTGGAGGAGCGCGTGGCGACGCTGGAGGGCGGCGCCGCAGCCTTGGCCGTCGCCTCGGGCCACGCGGCACAGATGGTGCTGATGTTCGCGCTGCTGGAGCCGGGCGAGAATTTCATCGCCTCGACCAAGCTCTATGGCGGCTCGATCACCCAGTTCGGCGTCACCTTCCAGAAGATGGGCTGGACGTGCAAGTTCGCCGACCCGGACCGGCCCGAGGACTTCAAGGCCCGGATCGACGAGAAGACCAAGGCGATCTTCATCGAATCCAGTTCAAACCCGGGTGGCGTCATCACCGATATCGAGGCCTTCGCGAAGATCGCCCATGACGCCGGCATTCCGCTGATCGTCGACAACACCTGCGCGACGCCCTGGGGTTGCCGCCCGTTCGAATGGGGCGCCGACCTGATCACCCATTCGGCGACCAAGTATCTCGGCGGGCACGGCAACTCCGTCGGCGGCGTGATCGTCGAAAGCGGCGAGTTCGACTACGCCGCGAGCGGCCGCTTCCCCTCTGTCGCCGCCCCCTGCCCCGCCTATCACGGGCTGAATTTCTACGAGACCTTCGGCCGTTTCGCGGTGACGGCCTACAGCCGGGCGGTGGGCCTCCGCGATCTCGGACCGGCGCTCTCGCCGTTCAACGCCTTCATGCTCCTGACGGGCATCGAGACCCTGCCGCTCCGGATGGAACGCCACGTCGCCAATGCCCTGAAAGTCGCACAGTGGCTCAAGGGGCACGACAAGGTTTCCTGGGTCTCGCATCCGGGCCTGCCGGACAGCAAGTACCGGGAATTACAGGAGAAATACCTGCCCAGGGGAGCGGCTCCGCTGTTCACCTTCGGACTGAAGGATGGCTACGAGGCCGGCATCCGGCTGGTCGAGGCGGTCAATATTTTCTCGCACCTCGCCAATATCGGAGACACGCGCAGCTTGATTTTGCACCCCTCCTCCACCACCCACCGCCAGTTGACCGAAGAACAACAGAATGCAGCCGGTGCGGGGCCTGATGTAGTCCGAATATCGATCGGCATCGAGACCGTCGAAGACCTGATAGCCGATCTTGACCAGGCTTTGTCTCAGGTCTGAATACTTCGGAATGCTTGCCAAGCCGGAAGATAAGTGAGACCGTAGCGCCTTCGTACCACTCCTTCGGGCGAGGAGTTGCAGATTGGCGACGGTTCTGGCGATCGCGAACCAGAAGGGCGGCGTGGGCAAGACCACGACCGCCATCCATCTTGCCGCCGCCTTCGCCGTCGCCGGTCAACGCACCCTTCTGATCGACCTCGACTCCCAGGCCAACGCCACCTTCGGGCTGGGCGTGGACGAGGCCACCGACGACACGCCGGGCATCTATGCCGCCCTGGCCGGGCAGCCGGTCGCCGCCGACTGGTGCCGCCGCACCTCGGTCGTCGGGCTGGAGATCCTGCCAGCCTCGCTTGAACTCGCCGGCCTGGACATCGAACTCGCGCAGGACCGGGACGCCCCGGCACGGCTGCGGCGGGTGATCGAGCGGCTGGCGCCGTCCTTCGACTGGATCGTCATCGACACCCCGCCCTCGCTCGGCGCGGCGCCCGTATCCGCGCTCGGCGTCGCCGATCTGGTCCTGACGCCGCTTCCCCCGGAACGGTTCGCGGTCGAAGGTCTCCGCAGGCTGGAACACACCATGGCGCGGCTGAGGCGTGCGGGCCGGATCACTGCGCCCGATCCGCTGATCCTGTTCACGCGGGTCCAGCCCTGGCTCGAGGCGCATGTGAGCCTGGTGTCGCAACTCCGCGCCGAACTGGGCGAGCGCGCGCTCGTCGCCTCGGTTCCCTTCTCCGCATCGATGGAGGAAGCGACGGAGCACCGGTTGCCGGCATTCCTCGACCGGGCCGGCGGCGCGGCCGGCAACGCCTATCTCTATGCCGCCGCCGAAGTCATGCTGCTCCGCCAGGAGCGCATACCCTCGCCGCGCGAGATCGAGGTTCAGGTGCAGCGGATGCAGGCAACAATAGAGGACCGGCTGCCGGCGCCCGCGAGAAGCCGCCGTCCCGTACAGCCGGGCGGCGCCTTCGGGCCAGCCGTCGCCAACACCCCGGCCAGCTGGCTCTCCCGCCTGTTCCGCCGCCGCGAGCCGGTCTGACCCTCAGCCGCCGCGGGCCACGAAGAACGGATTCTCGAAGCCCGGCTTTCCGTAGCTCAGCGGCTTGCCGACATCGCCCCTCACGTCACCGCCCTCGATGACCTGCACGAGGCCCCCGGCGGCGGCCAGCACGGCATGGCCCGCAGCGATGTCCCACTCCATGGTGCGGCCGAGCCGCGGATACATGTCGGCCTTGCCCTCGGCGACACGGCATAGCTTCAGCGACGAGCCCGCCGAGACCAGCTCGAGTACCGGAACGTCCTTCAGATAATCGTCGGTGGCGCTGTCGCGGTGGGAACGGCTGGCGACCACGACATAGCCGTCATGATCGACGGGCCGGACCCTGATCGCCTCGGCTGCGCCCGCTCCGGAGCGGCGGAAGGCATTGCCCTTGCCGTAGCCCCAGTAGCTCTGGTCCAGCGCCGGCAGATGCACCGCGCCCAGGGTCGGCGCGCCGTTCTGGATCAGCGCGATGTTGACCGTGAACTCGCCGTTGCGGCTGATGAATTCCTTGGTCCCGTCCAGCGGGTCGACCAGGAAGAACCGCCCGCCGGAAATGTCCGGCACGCGGCCGGCGGCGACGGATTCCTCGGCGACGACCGGGATGCCGGTGCCCAGTTCGGCAAGCCGTTCCAGAATGATGGCCTCGGCCCGCTCGTCGGCCTCGGTCACCGGCGACGAATCGTCCTTCGTCTTCGCATCGAAATCGGTGCCGTAGATCTCCAGGATGGCGTGACCGGCCTCCTCGGTGATCTGGACGAGCGCCTCCGCCAGGGTCTTCTGATCCATCTCAGCGCCCTCCCGCGACGTCGATGAGCGCACCGTTGACATAGGAGGCGCCGTCCGAAAGCAGCCAGGCGACCGCCTCTGCCACTTCCGCCGCGCTGCCCGCCCGCTTCATCGGCACGTTGTCCTTGAACCGCTCGACCCGGTCCGCATCGCCGGCGCTGGCGTGGATCTCGGTCTCGATGAGGCCCGGACGGACGGCGTTGACGCGGATGCCTTCGGGACCGACTTCCCGGCTGAGCCCCAGCGTGAAGGTATCGATCGCGCCCTTGGTGGCGGCGTAGTCGACGAACTCGTTGGGCGAGCCGAGCCGGGCCGCCGCAGATGACATGTTGACGATGATGCCGCCCTCCCCGCCGTGCTTCGTCGACATGCGCTTGATGGCCTCGCGTGCGCAGAGGAAGGACCCGGTCACGTTGACGGCCAGAATGCGGCTCAGACGCTCGGCGTCCATTTCGTCGACGCGTGAGATCGGCTGGACGATACCGGCATTGTTGACCAGCGCCGTTACCTTGCCGAGCTCGTTCTCGACCAGGCGGAACATCGATTTCACCCCGGTCTCGTCGGAGACGTCGCAACCATGCGCGATCGCCTGCCCGCCGGCGTCCTCGATCTGCTTCACCACCTCCAGCGCGGCATCCCGCTTCGAGGTGTAGTTGACGCAGACGGCGTAGCCCTGCGCTGCGGCAAGGCGGCAGACCTGCGCACCGATGCCCCGGCTGCCGCCGGTCACGATCACCACACCCGCCATCGGATTCCCCCAGAGCGTTGAAAGAGCGGCGGAGCAAACCACCGGGGGCATGACCGGTCAAGGCTGGCAGAATGGCCCGAACTGCCCCACATTCGAGCGATGAGCGAGCCAGACCCCTACATGTTGCGGCCCGACCCGGAAGACGGCCGTCTGACCCGCCGCATGGCCGGAATAGACCACACCGGCGCGCCGGCCGAACAGGATGTGGCGGTCGAGACCGCGCTGACCCTGTTCCTGAACGGGCAGGAAATCGTCACCATGATGACGATCGGCGACTACCCGGACTGCCTCGCCGTCGGCTACCTGCTGAACCAGAACATGCTGAACGCCGACGACACGATCAGCGGCATCGAGATCCATGACGAGAAGCCGCATATCTTCGTCTCGACCGCCCGGCGCACCGACTACGAATACAAGCTGAAGAAGCGCACGCTGACCTCCGGATGCGCCCAGGGCACCGCCTTCGGCGACGTGATGGAGAAGTTCGACAGCGTGCGCCTCGATCCCGCCGCGACGCTGAAGACGTCCTGGCTCTACGCGCTGACGAAGGCGATCAACACCACGCCGTCGCTCTATCTGCAGGCCGGCGCGATCCATGGCTGCGTCCTGTGCGAGCGCGACAAACCCTTGATCTACATGGAAGATGTCGGCCGCCACAACGCCGTGGACAAGATCGCGGGCTACATGCACCTGAATGGCATCGGGCCCGAGGGCAAGATCTTCTACACCACCGGCCGGCTCACCTCGGAAATGGTGATCAAGACGGTTCAGATGCGGATTCCGGTGCTGATCTCGCGTTCCGGTTTCACTGCCTCCGGCGTCGAGCTGGGGCGCCGGGCAGGCCTCACCCTGATCGGCCGCGCCCGCGGCAAACGTTTCGTCTGCCTGTCGGGTCAGGACCGCATCGACTTCGACCTCGACCCGGAAGAAGTCCCCGACGAGCCCGCGAAGTTGCGCCGGAAAGCGGCGGAATGAGCGTCGCCGGAGTCATCCTCGCCGGCGGACAGGCGCGCCGGATGGGCGGCGGGCAGAAGGCCCTGCTCGAACTCAAGGGCCGCCATCTGATCGGGCATGTCATCGCACGGATAACGCCGCAGGCCGATCCGCTGGCGCTCAACGTCAACACGCCTCACCCGGCCTATGACGCCCTCGGCCTGCCGCAAATCGCCGATTCGGTGAGCGGCTATCCGGGACCGCTCGCCGGTATACTGAGCGGGCTCGAATGGGCCGCGTTGCAGGAGCCTGCGCCGGACTGGCTGCTCTCCGCCCCGACCGACGCACCCCTGCTGCCCGACGATCTGGCCGAGCGCCTCATCGAAGCGGCGGACCGCGAGGATGCCGAGATCGCCGTGGCGACGAGCGGCGGGCGCACCCATCCGGTCGTCGCGCTGTGGCGCGTCGGCCTCGCCGCGCCGCTTCGGCAGGCGCTGGTCGAGGACGATGTCCGCAAGATCGACCGCTTCACCGCCGGACGGCGGACCGTCCATGTCGAATGGGACACCGCTGGCGGCGACCCGTTCTTCAACATCAACCGCCCGGAAGATCTGGCGGAGGCCGAGACGATTTTGGGGTGACCGCGCCCGGCGCATTGGCTATGTCGCACCTGCAGCATTCCTGCCGCCGGAGACATCATGTCCGACACGTCCAGCCCCGAAGCCGTCAACATCGTCACCCTGAAATGGGGCGACCGATACGGGCCGGAATTCGCCAACCGGCTCTATAACGGGGTCGCGAAGAACCTCACCCGGCCCTTCCGCTTCATCTGCTTCACCGATAACGGCGACGGCCTCCACCCGGAGGTCGAGGTGCACCCGCTGCCGCCCATCGTGCTGCCCGAGAGCCACCAGCGCACGACCTGGCTGAAGCTGGGCCTGTTCATGGACGGGCTGGCCGACATGCAGGGCGACTGCATGTTCCTGGATCTCGACCTGCTGATCACCGGCAATATCGACTGCTTCTTCGAGTACATGCCGGGCAAGCGCTGCATCATCCACAACTGGATCCAGCGCCATCTGATCTTCAAGAAGCGGCCCGATATCGGCAACTCCTCGGTCTTCCGCTGGCGCGCGAACACGACGCAGTTCATCGTCGACAAGTTCTACGCCGAGGCCGAATGGGCGATGGCCAACTTCAAGCCGCCCCAGACCTATCTGACCTACGGGCTGGGTGAGAAGTACTGGTGGCCGGAGGAATGGGCGCAGAGTTTCAAGCGGCACTGCATCCCGCCTTTCCCGCTCAACCTGATCCAGACCCCGAAACTGCCGCCGGACGCCCGGATGGTCGTCTTCCACGGCCTGCCCGATCCGGACCAGGCGCTGGAGGGCTACAAGGCGAAACGGCTGCACCGCCGTTGCCTGCCGACCCCCTGGATCCGCGACTTCTGGGACGAAAGCGGGGCGGACGGCGCGTGATCCGGCGGCTGAAACGGGCGCTGGGCATTCACTTCTCGTCCAAGGCGCTCGTCCGCAACCCCGACATCGCATGGCGGCAGTATCTCGGCCGCTTCCGCAGCTTTGCCGAACTGGCGTCGGAGCTGGCGTCGACACGGCCGGTGACGCTGGTTCAGGTCGGCGCCAATGACGGTTCCGCCAACGATCCGCTGGCCCGCATGATCGCGGAGGACCCCGAACGCATCGACCGTGCGTTGCTGATCGAACCGCAGACGGCCGCCTTCGAGCGGCTGACGGCGCGCTACCGTGGCTTTGGCGAGATCCACTGTCTGAACGCCGCCATCGACCGGGAAGCCGGTGAGCGCACGATCTGGTCGATCGACCGCGATGCCGTGAAGGCGCGCCTGGGGCGGAACATGTCCGACGGCATCGCCTCCTTCGAGCGCGATCATGTCATTCAGGTGCTGCGCCAGAACGGGATCGGGGATGCCGAGACCTTCCTGACCAGCGAACCGGTGACGCTGTCGACGCTGGGCGGTGCTGCCGCCTCGGTCAGCATCCGCGATCCGGACATCCTGCTGATCGACACCGAAGGCTTCGACGCCGAGATCCTGCGCATGGCGCTGGACACCGGCTGGCGGCCGCGGCTGCTGCAATATGAACACAAGCATCTGTCGACACCTGACAGGCGGGCGGTTTCGGCGCGATTGCGCGCGCTGGGCTACCGGCTGTGGGCGGACCATGCCGACGCCTGGGGCCGGCTGGAAGGTCAGAGCGACTGAAGATAGCGCCGGGTCGGCCCGAACAGCGGCAGGCCCATCGCTTCATGAGGGGTCGCCCAGCGGGTCGCGGCGATCTCGACCGGCTCAGGCGTGACCTTGGGCCGCCTCTCAACGTCGACCGCAAATATCTCCACCCGGTCGCGGCGGAGCACGTGTCCCAGAAACTCGCCATGCACGAACGCAAGGTCTCCGGCATCGACAATGACGCCCGTCTCTTCATGGAGCTCGCGGGCGGCGGCCTGCCGGTAGTCCTCCCCGGCATTGAGACGCCCGCCCGGCATGGACCAGAAATCGTTGTAGCTGTTCTGGACCAGCAGCACCTGGCCATCGCACCAGACGGCCGCCATGGCGCCGTTCATGTGCGGCCAGGGCAGCAGCCGGACGCCCCTGCGGACGACCCAGGCGGCACGGTAGGCGGCGCGCCAGGCCCGGATCCGCGGCGTCGGGCCGCTCACTTCGCGCCGTCGCCGGGCAGCCACGCCTCCGCCAGCAGCCCACCGCCCGGCCGGTTCGCCAGCGTCAGGTCGCCCCCGAGGCGGCGGAACACGTCGCGGGCGACGGCCAGCCCCAGGCCGCTGCCGCCGGTGTCGCGGTTGCGCGAAGTCTCGACGCGGTAGAAGGGCTGGAAGACCTTCTCCAGTTCCCCCTCCGGCAGTCCCGGACCGCCGTCCATCACCAGCAGCGTCACCCGTTCCTCGTCCCGGTCGAGGACGATCTCGGCCTGGCCGCCATAGCGCACGGCATTGTCGATCAGATTGCCCACAGCCCGCTTCAGGGCCACCGGCCGCCCGAACATAGGCAGCTTCTCGGGTCCCGAGAGTTCGACATCATGGCCCTGCGCCTGATGATCGTCGGCCATGTCGCGCACCAGAGAGGCCAGATCGATGCGCGAGACGGTCTCGTTGGCCTGGTCGCCCCGCACGAAGCTCAGCGCCGAATCCACCATCAGATCCATGTCGTCGATATCGCGGATCGCCTTCGCCTGCTGCTCCGGGTCCTCGATGAACTCCGCACGCAGCCGCAGACGCGTCAGCATGGTCTTCAGGTCGTGGCTCAGGGCCGCCAGCATCAGGGTACGGTCATCGACCAGCCGTTTGATGCGCTGCTGCATGGTGTTGAAGGCCCCGGCGGTCTTCTTCATCTCCCGCGAGCCGGTTTCCTCGAGCGGCGGCGCATCGACGTTCAGGCCCAGCCGCTCGGCGGCCTCGGTCATTTTCCGCAGCGGCCGCGTCGCCCGGTTCGCCGCCCAGATCGAGAACAGCATGATCACGACACCCAGTGAGATCACCCAGAACGCCATCCGCACCGCCCATCGGAGCGAGGTCAGGTCGGTGGCGAGGATGAAATGCACCCACTGGCCGTCGTCCAGCGTCGTGGCGATGACCATCTTGGCCCGGCTGGGCAGAATGTCGGGCTCGGGGTGTGAACGACGGCGTCCCTCGTTCTCATCGTCGTCATCGCGGCCGAAAAGCGGGCGCTCCCAGTCGCCGATGCGCGAAATCACCAGCGGCCGGTCGCCAAGGCGCTGCAGCATCCGCCGCGCATGCCGCTTCGCCTGCCAGTGCTCTGAAAACTCGGGGTCGTCCGGCGGCGGGCCGGCTTCGAGGCGGACGCGAAGCGTCGGCCCCGAAATTGCCCGGATCAGTTCACGGCGTTCCGCAACGCCGGCCTTGTCCAGCAGGGGCACGATGTTGTCGATGCGCCGTGTCGCCGAAAAGGCGAACAGCTTGGTCGCTGCCTCGGTCCGCTCCTTCACGTACCAGCCGACCGACAGCCCGACGGCGATCAGCATCAGGATCATCAGGATCAGCGCGAGCCGGGCGGCGACCCCGGTATCGCGGAACCGGCTCAGCATCCCTCGACTTCCGCGGCGAAATAGTAGCCGCCGTGCCGTACCGTCTTGATCAGCTGCGGCGACTTCGGATCCTCGCCGAGCTTCCGGCGCAGGCGGCTGAGCGCAACGTCGATCGAGCGGTCCAGCGGCCCGAGCTGGCGGCCGGAGGTCAGGTCGGCCAGCTGATCGCGGCTGAGGATCTGCTGCGGCCGTTCGACCAGCGCTTCCAGCAGATCGAATTCGCCGGAGGTCAGGGTCACCAGCGTCCCTTCCGGATCGCGCAACTCACGCTTCCTCAGGTCGACCTGCCAGCCGTCGAAGGTGAGCGTCTTGGCGCTGGTCCCGGACGCCGCCTCCGGCGTCGCCTCCACCCGGCGCAGGACGGCGCGGACACGGGCCAGCAGTTCGCGCGGATTGAACGGTTTCGGCAGATAGTCGTCGGCGCCGATCTCCAGTCCGACGATGCGGTCCGCCTCCTCGCCCAGAGCGGTCAGCATCACGATCGGGATCGAGGTGTCGTTGCGCAGTCGCTTGCAGATCGCCAGCCCGTCCTCGCCCGGCATCATCAGGTCCAGCACGATCAGATCGAAACGCCCACCCGCCAGAACCTTGTCCATCTCGCGCCCGTCGGCTGCCGTATCGACACGGAAGTCATGACGCACGAGAAACCGGGCCAGGAGATCGCGGATCTCGCGGTCGTCGTCGACGATCAGGATGTGCGGACGGCGTTGCATGACCCCGATTTATAGCCGTTTCGGCGTCCAGGCCCGGGTTTTTCGTAACCCTTCGTAACGATCCCCGCTGCGCTTACCACCGGTTACACCTGGTTGCCCCCGGCGGGCTGAACGGTGCCCGCTCCGCACGTAGATAGGCCATGTCAGACACTGACGACCGAGAGATTTCGAAAGGGAAATGGAATGCAGACCCGTATGAAGATTCTGGTGGCCAGCGGCATTGCGGCTCTGGGCATCGCCGGCGCCGCCGCCACCCTCAGCGCCGCCTCGCCGGACGGCTTCGAGAAGGCCCGCTACGGCGGCGGCCATCACCGCGGCATGCACATGATCTGCACGCAGGGCGAGGACCGGCTGGAGGACATCGTGACCTTCGCCGAGATCCGACTGAGCATCACCGACGACCAGCAGGACGAATGGGACGCCTTCGCCGAGGCTGTGCGCACTGGCGGGCAGCAGATGCTCACCGCCTGCGACCGGATGGAGACCCTGCGCACCGGCAACGCGCCCGAGCGTCTCGCCGAGGTCGAGCAGGTCATGGAGACCGCCCTGGGTGCGACGAAGACCATCAGGTCCAAGTTCGACCCGCTCTACGCCGTTCTCAGCGACGAGCAGAAGGCCACCGTCGAGCGCCTGACCCACAAGCGTCATGGCGACGGCCACCACCGCCGGCACAAGGAAGACGGCGAGAAGGACGGCTGATCGAGGTTCCCTGACCCTGGATGGGCGTCCCGCCCGACCAGGCAACTCCCGGCCGGCCAAGCCCCCTCGGACCGGCCGGGAGTCCCCACGAAAAAGGCCGCCGGAGCGATCCGGCGGCCTTTGACGTTTCAGGAGGGCATTGCCCGAAGCGAAATACGCCTCAGACGCCCACCGCCTTGCGCCACTGGTCGCCGGCGTCCTTGAAGCCCGACAGCATCGGGTCGAACGAGGCGGTCATCAGGCTCTGGCAGTAGCCCTGCATGGTCTCGATCTGCTTGGCATAGGCCTTGGCCGCGCCGTCGACGTAGCGCTGCTGCGCCTCGAGAAAATCGGTCGGCGAGGTGATGTCCTGCATGCCGTTCAGGAAGGCGATGTTCTCGTCCAGACGCGACTGCACGAACTTGGCCACTTCCGCGGTCATCTCGGTCGTGATCTCGGTCGCGGAAACGGCGGCGTCCGGGGCCTTCTTTGTGGCGGTCTTGGTCGCCGTCTTGGCAGCGGCCTTCGTCGCGGTCGCGGTCTTCGCAGCCGTCTTGGCCGTCGTCTTCACAGCAGCCTTCGCAGCGGTCTTCGGCGCGGCAGCGGCCTTGGCAGGCGCCTTGGGCGCAGCCGGCTTCTTCGCAGCGGCCGGCTTCTTCGCGGCGGTCTTGCGCGGCGCAGGCTTCTTTGCCGGAGCAGCGGCCTTCCTGGCCGGCTCGGCAGCCTTCACTTCGGTCTTCGCCTCGGCGGCGGGGGTCGCGGTTTCCGCCTTGGCCGGCGCTTCGGCGGCCGGGGCCTTTTCGGTTTCGTCAGTCATCGGTCTGATCCTATGTCTCGGTCACGAAATCATGCGCAGCGCGCCTCAGGCATCGCCGCTCGATTCCGTTACATAGGCGCATTTGCTGCGCCGCACAATAAAGCATTGCGCGACGCAGCATCGCAGGCCGGTCGAGGCTGTCGTCAAGCCGGGGCTTCGGACCTGCCGCCATGTGCACCGGACCAGCCGACCGGGTCGTTCAGGAATTTCTCGACCTCGTCCAGGGTGCGGCTCTCGAAGTAGCCGCTGGCCCGCGCCGCCTCCAGCACGTCCCACCAGGTGGCGAGGTAATGCAGTGTGATCCCCGCCTTCTCGAAGTTGGCGTTCGCGTGCGGGAAGATCGAATAATAGAAGACCACGAAGGCATGCTCGACCGAGGCGCCCGCATTCCGGATCGCCTCGCAGAAATTGATCTTGGACCCGCCGTCGGAGGTCAGGTCCTCCACCAGAAGCACCCGGTCGCCCTCGTCCAGCTTGCCCTCGATCTGGGCCATGCGGCCGAACCCCTTGGGCTTCTTGCGCACATACTGCATCGGCAGCATCAGCCTGTCGGCGATCCAGGCGGCATACGGAATGCCGGCGGTCTCGCCGCCTGCGACAGCGTCGAAGCTCTCGAATCCGACTTCACGGCCGAGGTTCTCGTCGGCCAGTTCGACCAGCTTGCGGCGCACGCGCGGGAAGGCGATCAGCCGCCGGCAGTCGATATAGACCGGGCTCGCCCAGCCGGCCGTGAAGATGAAGGGTTTGTCGGCATTGAAATGCACCGATTCCGTTTCGATCAGCATCCGGCTGACCAGCCGCGCCGCCTCGATCGCGTTGGGGTGTTCTCTGACCGGCTTCATCCCATATCCCTCATCACTGACCTCTGCGCCGTTTATAGTCGCCGCCACCCGATTCCCGAAAGCATTGGATCGCACCGCATGACAGACAGCCCGCCTATCGCCGAACGCCGCCCGCATACCCTCTCCGCCCACGGCGTGGACCGGGAAGACCCCTACTACTGGCTGCGCGACGAGAACTGGCGGGACGTGATGCGCGATCCTTCGGTCCTGCAGGCCGACATCCGCGCCTATCTCGAGGCCGAGAACGCCTGGACCGAGGCACAGCTTGCCGATGTCGAGCAACTGCGCGCCGACCTGTTCGAGGAACTGAAGGCGCGGATCAAGCCCGACGACGCCTCGCCGCCGGTGAATGACGGGCCCTTCGCCTACTACATGCGCTACGAGACCACTGGCGAGCACCCGCTCTACTGCCGCACGCCTCGGGACGGCGGCGAGGAGTCGGTGCTGCTCGACGGCGATGCGGAATCGAAGCCACATGCCTTCTATCGCCTCGGCGCGATCCGTCAGTCCTTCGACCATGGCCGGCTGGCCTGGTCCGAGGATGTGAAGGGCTCGGAGCTCTACCGGATCCGGGTACGCGAGATCGAAACCGGCGCCCTGATCGACGACGTCATCGAGGGCACGTCCGGCGCCGTGGTATGGGCGCGCGACGGCGAGCACATCTTCTACACGCTGCTCAATGACGATCTGCGGCCCGACAAGGTCTTCTGTCACCGGATCGGGACGCCGCAGGCCGACGACCGGCTGGTCTATCACGAGCCGGACAGCGGTTATTTCCTCTCGCTGGAGGAGAGCGACAGCCGGAGCTTCGTGTATCTCGCCTCCCATGCGTCGGAGACGACCGAATGGCGGTTCCTGCGGTCCGATGAGCCGCGTGGTGAACCGGTGCTGATCGCGCCCCGCCGCGAGGGGCACCAGTACGATGTGACCGATCAGGGCGGCCGCTTCGTCATCCGCACCAATCGCGACGGCGCCATCGACTTCAAGCTGATGGAAGCGCCGATCTGGAGCCCCTTCGAGAGCAGCTGGTCGGATCTGGTGCCCGCGCGCGACGGCGTGCTGGTGCGCGGGGTGCTGGCCTTCCAGAAATGGCTGGCGCGCCTCGAGACCGTCAACGCCCTGCCCCGGCTGGTTGTGACCGACACCGAAGGCGGCGGCGAGCACGAGATCGCCTTCGACGAGGAAGCCTATGCCCTTGGTCTCTCGGGCGGACAGGAATACGGCTCGGACAATCTCCGCTTCAGCTATTCCTCGCCGACGACGCCGGAACGGATCTTCGAATACGGCATGTCGGACCGCGAAAGAACGCTACTGAAGGAACAGGAGATTCCCTCGGGTCACGACCCGGCGGCCTATATCGTGCGCAGGGTTCAGGCGACGGGCCATGACGGCACCGGGATTCCGATGACGGTCCTGCACCGCGCCGACGCGAAACTCGACAGCTCGGAGCCGGTACTGCTCTACGGCTACGGCTCCTACGGCATGTCGATGCCGGCCGGGTTCAGTCCGCATCGCCTCAGCCTGGTGAACCGCGGCTTCATCTACGCCGTCGCCCATATCCGCGGCGGCATGGAGAAGGGCTACCAGTGGTATCTCGACGGCAAGCTGGAGAAGAAGACCAATACCTTCCGGGACTTCGTGTCCGCAGGTGAGGAACTGGTTCGCCGCCGCTGGGCGGCGGAAGGCGAGATCGCCATTCATGGCGGCAGCGCCGGCGGCATGCTGGTCGGCGCGGCTGCTAACATGCGGCCGGATCTCTGGAAGGCCGTGGTCGCGGAAGTGCCTTTCGTCGACTGCCTGACGACGATCCTGGACGACAGCCTGCCGCTGACCCCGCCGGAATGGACCGAATGGGGCAATCCGATCGCGTCGAAGGAAATCCACGACCTGATGCGGGCCTACAGCCCCTACGACAATGTCGAGGCGAAGGCCTATCCGGCAATGCTGATCACCGGCGGGCTCACCGATCCCCGCGTCACCTACTGGGAGCCGGCCAAGTGGGCGGCGAAGCTCAGGGCCGTGAAGACCGACGAGAACCTCCTGCTGCTGAAGATCAACATGGAGGCCGGACACGCCGGTTCGGCAGGCCGCTTCGACAAGCTGAAGGAGGTCGCGCTGAACTACGCCTTCCTTCTGAAGGTCTTCGGAATGGCTGGCCGTTGATTTCCGTACCGCGCCGGGCCAGATCATGGGCATGAGCGAACCGACCTATGTCCGACTGCCCAATCGTGGCCTGCTGCGCGTCGCCGGCGTCGAAGCAGAGGACTTCCTGCAGAATCTGGTGTCCAACAACGTGAAGCCGGCAGGAGCCGACACGGGCGTCTACGCGACGCTGCTGACGCCCCAGGGGAAATTCCTGCACGACTTCTTCGTCGTCCGCGACGAGGGCGGGTTTCTGCTCGATTGCGAGGCGGACCGCCTGGCCGACCTGAAGCGGCGGCTGACCCTCTACAAGCTGCGCGCGAAGGTCGAGCTGACCGATGAGAGCGACCGCTGGCAGGTGCTTGCGGTGCAGGAAGGCGAAGTCAAGGCCCCGTTCCTCTTCACCGACCCGCGCCATGACGGCATCGGACAGCGCGCCATCCTGCCGGCCCAGTCCAGGCCCGGCGGACAGGAGGCTCCGTTCGAGGCGTATGAAGCCCGGCGCATCGACCTGGGCCTGCCCGACGGCAGCCGCGACATCGAGGTCGAGAAGTCGTTCCTGCTGGAACACCGGATGGACGAGTTCCACGCCATCGACTTCAAGAAGGGCTGCTACGTGGGCCAGGAGCTGACCGCGCGGACCAAGTACCGGGGCAATGTCCGGAAGCGGCTGACCTGTGTCGCCGTCGATGGCGACCTGCCGGAACCCGGCACGCCGGTGCTGGCCGACGGCATCGAGATCGGCACGATCCGGACGGGTCTGGGCGGCAAGGCGCTCGCGGTCCTGAGGATCGAGCGCACCGAGGGCGACCTCGAAGCCGGATCGGCCCGGATCACGCCTCTCTGAACGCCCGGCGCAATGCGGCTGCCGCGTCGTCCAGCGCGACCTGCGCCATGGCGACAGGCTTCAGCATCCGCATAAAACCATGCACGACGCTCGGATACTCGATCAGGTCGACATGCACGCCGGCTTCCCGCAGCTTGCCCGCATAGGCCACGCCCTCGTCACGGAGGGGATCGTAGCCGGCGATCTGCACCAGCGCCGGCGGCAGAGCCGACAGGTCCTCGCACAGAAGCGGTGAGGCATCCGGGTTCGAATAGTTGTCACGGTCGCCCAGATACATCTCCGCCATCGCGTCGATCTGGTCCTTGGTCAGGAAATAGCCGCTGCCGTTTTCCGTCAGCGACCCGCCGGAAGCCGTGAAGTCGGTCGCCGGATAGATCAGAACCTGAAGGACCGGCAGGGGTCCGCCGTCGCGCTTCAGCCGCTGGCAGGTCGCCGCGGTCAGGTTGCCGCCGGCGCTGTCGCCGCCCATCGCCATGCGGTCGGGATCGATGCCGTAGCGGTCCGCGTGCGCATGGAGGTGGTTCCATGCGAGTTCGCAATCCTCGAGGCCGGCCGGAAACGGGTGCTCCGGCGCAAGCCGGTAGTCGACCGCGATCACCACGGCATCGCTCCGCTTGGCCAGGATACGGCACATCGCGTCGTGGGATTCCAGATCGCCCAGCACCCATCCGCCGCCGTGATAGAACACGATGGCCGGCGCCGGATCGGATACCGCATCCGGCCGATAGATCCGGATCGGCACGGCCGGCTGGTCGCTGCCGTCACCGGGGATCGTCACGTCCTCGACGCGTCGCAACTCGGTGTGAGGCGGGTTGAACACGGCGTTGGCGGCGTTGTAGCCCGCCCGCATCTGGTGATGGTCCGGCTTGCTGAACATGCTGCCGCCCCGTTCGACTTGACGGATCAGTTCGGCGCAATCCTCGTCAAGCGGCGGGCGGCTGGATTTCATGACATTCATGGCGTGCCCCTCAGGTCAGCGGAATCATCACGTGGTCGGCAAAGGCCGGGCGTTCGGTCAGGCGCTGGTAGTAGGCATCGATGTTGTGCGCCTCCGGACGTTCCATCGGCAGGTGCAGCCAGCGGTAGACCAGCGCCCCGATCGGGATATCGCCCATCGTCATCCGGTCCCCTGCCACCCAGGGCAGCTGCGACAGATGCGCGTCCAGGATGCCCATCTGGTTGTTGAGACGCGTGGCCGCATCGCCGATGGCGATCCAGTCCCGTTCCGGCTCCGGCGTGCGGATCAGTCCCCAGAACACCGTCACCAGATCGGCAATCAGGCTCGACGCCTGCCAGTCCATCCAGCGATCGGCATGGCTGCGCGCGGCCGGATCGGCCTGCCAGAGCGCCCCCTCCGAATGCTTGGCGCAGAGATAGCGGACGATGGCGTTGCTTTCCCAGATGACGAGGCCGTCATCGTCGATCACCGGCACCCGCCCGTTCGGGTTCATCGCCAGGTACTCGGCGGAGTCGTTTCCGCCAAAGGCGCCGCCGACATTGGTGTGCTCATGCGGGAGCCCCAGCTCGGCGATCGTCCACATCACCTTCTGGACATTGATCGAGTTGGTCCGTCCCCAGACTTTCAGCATCGGTTTTCCTCCCCGGAATACGGCTTGCTCACCCCTTCTTCATCCTCTGGCGGATCGCCGTGAAGATCAGGAAGGAAGCGCTGATGAAGATGACGGCCCACGCGAAACCGTGCGGGTCATCGTAGTCCATGCTGACGCCGATGAACAACGGACCGGCAAGCGCGCCAAGGCCATAGATCGTGCCGAACGCAGCATTGGCGGTGACCAGATCTGCCCCACGGAACCGTTCGCCCTGAAGCGCCATCGCGACGGTGTAGATCGAGGACGCTGACGCCCCCCAGCAGAACAGGACCGCCAGCCGGACCACCGGCATGTGCAGGGTCAACGGGATCAGAACCGTCATGACCGTTGCCAGGAAGGCCAGGATCAGCATCAGCCGGATCCGGTCCATCCGGTCCGCCAGCCAGCCGACCGGAAACGCCATGACCATGCCACCGAAGACGACGGCGCTGATCAGGGTGACTGCGGCGGGCTCCGGCAATCCGGCGCGGGCGCCATAGACAGCCAGCAGCGACGTCGAACCGTTCTCGACCATCGCGAACATCAGCATGGCGCCGGCCAGCGTCGGCGCCACCAGGAAATACCTCAGGACGCTGAAGCTGGGCGTTCCTTCGAAATCCGGTGTCACAACGGGTGTCAGCGCCATGGGCATCGCCGCCACCAGCAGCACCGCGGCGCTCGCGAGAAACGGTGCCCAGCCCTCGGTTCCAACCGCGAGCAGGATCAGCGGGCCCGTCGCGAACCCTGCCGACAGCATGATGTTGTAGATCGCCATCACCCGGCCGCGGTTGTGGTTCTCGGTGACCTCGTTGATCCAGCTCTCGGAGGCCACGAACAGTGCGGAGACGGCGACGCCCATCGCCAGCCGGATCGGCAGCCAGAGGTAATAGTTGTCCGTAACCTTCAGCATCAGCATCAGCACGGCGTCGCCGATGGCCGCCGTCAGGATCACGCGCCTTGCGCCGAAGCGCGCCACCAGCCGGGGCACGAAGGGCGAGGCGAACAGGATGGCCAGCGGCGCCGCGGCCGAACTGATACCGATGGCCGTACGGCTCCAGCCGTCCTGTTCCAGCAGCAGTCCGAGCAGCGGCAGGGTCAGCCCGAAGGCCAGCGCTGCCGAAGCCACGCAGGCGGTTGCAACGACGATTCCGGCGCGGCGCTCACCGGGCGTGAGGGCCGCTGCGTCCGTCATTTTCCGTCCAGCTTCTGGTAGCGGATGATCGGCGCGTTGTTCTGGTAGCTGAAGATCGGCACCGCCTCGATCGACGTGCCGCGGACCCGGCGGAGCACCTCTTCGAGAACGAACTCGGTCACGTCGGCGATGGGCATGGAAAGGCACTCGAGCAGCGGCCGAAAGGCCAGGTCGAGCAGTTCTCCGGAGCCGCCGAGCGGCGCATCCGAACCGCCGACAGCCCGTTCGGCCTCGGTGACGAAGAAGCGGGCGTGGAAGCGGATCGGCGACGGCGGCGGCGTGATTGCCCGCGCCACATAGTCCATGCCGGAAAGGTCGGGCAGGAAGTCGCCGTTCTCGACGGCGCCGAAGACCAGTCCGGTCTCCTCCCATGTCTCGCGGGCAGCAGCGACCGCCAGGCCACGGGCCACATCCTCGCGGCCCGTCTGGAAGGTCAGGCGCGCCAGCGGCGTCTCCGGCAGATCGCGCAGGACGGGGGCCTTGCGGTCGCCACGGTCCAGCCGCCCGCCGGGAAAGACGTACATGTCGGGCATGAAGCGGTGACGGCGCGCCCGCTGGCCCATCAGAACCTCGGTGTCCGGCCCCTCGCCGCGCAGGATGATCAGCGAAGCGGCGTCACGGGGGCGGACTGGCCGCTTCGGGGTCTCGCTCATTCTTCGAGATCCAGATGCTTGCCGTGGAGATAGCGGAACAGCGGCACCTTGTGCTTCGACGTCTCCGGCGGCGGGTTCTCGACCAGATCCTCGATGCGGCGAAGGACGACGCCCGTGATCCTCGGGATCGGCAACGTCAGCGCCTTCTCGATGGTCACCCAGTGGATATCCAGCAGTTCGCCGTCGGACTCGATCACCTCGTTGGCGAGACGGTCCGCATCGGCCATGAAGAAGCGGGCGTTGAAGCGCCGCGGCCGGTAGGGCGGCGTGATGGCGCGGTAGACGTAGTCCAGCGCCTCGAAGTCCGGCGCGAAGCCGGTGGCGAAGAAATCGCGCCAGTTCCGCGGCACGGCGCTGCCCGGCTCCGGATCCTTCACACCCAGGATCAGGCCCGTCTCTTCGAAGGTCTCGCGGATCGCGGCGGCGGCCAGCGCACGGACCCTCGCCGGCGTCGCCGCCTTGCTGAGATGGCCGGCGACATGCGGCTTCAGTTCGGTGCCGGCGCGCACGCGCCAGTCGGTTCCGTCGACGCGCCCGCCCGGAAACACCCAGTTGTTCGGCATGAAGGCGTGCTTGGCGTGGCGTTCGCCCATGACCACCTCGACGGTGTTCTTCGACTTGCGGTAGAGGATGAGCGTCGCGGCGTCGCGCGGGCGCATTGCCCTTGTTCCGGGCGCGCGCACGTTCTTGTCATTGTGGTCGCGCGGCGGTTCAGCTGCCATGTCGGTCCCTCCCCAGGTTTTGCAGTGGCGCGCCGGACGGTCAGGTGCGCGGATTGATCAGCGGCCCGCCCGGATCCCCGATATCGACATAGGGCACGGTCTCCCCGGCGACGCGCACCTTGCCCTCGGCGATCAGCCGGACTGCCAGCGGATAGAGCTGATGCTCGATCTCCAGCACCCGGTTGGCCAGCGTCTCGGGCGTGTCCTCGGCGCTGACGGCCATGGCGCCCTGACAGATGATCGGCCCCTCGTCCATCTCGGCGCGGATGAAGTGTACCGTCGCGCCGGTAATGCGCACACCCGCATCCAGAACACGCTCATGCACGTTCAGCCCCTTGAAGGACGGCAGCAGTGACGGATGGATGTTGATGATCCGGTCGCGCCACCGCTCGACGAAATTCCGGGTCAGCAGCCGCATGAACCCGGCGAGGCAGATCAGCCCGACCTCATGGGTATTCAGTGCCGACGCGACGGCCTCGTCGAAGCTCTCGCGGCTTTCGAACTCACGGTGATTGATCACCAGCGACCGGATCCCGGCCTCGCGGGCGCGCTCGAGTCCCTTCACGTCGGCCACGTTGGAAATCACGATCGCGATCTCGGCCGGATAGGCCTCGTCCGCGCAGGCGTCGATCAGGGCCTGCAGATTGGTGCCGCGGCCCGAGATCAGGACCCCCAGCTTCAGCTTCGCCACGCGTCCAGTCCCTCGATCTCGACGCCCTCTTCGGCAGTGACCTCGCCGATCTGCCAGACCGTTTCGTTCTTGTAGGTCAGCAGCGCCTTCACCTTGTCGGCCTCGGCGGCCGGCACGATCAGCACCATGCCGATACCGCAGTTGAAGGTCCGGGCCATCTCGGCCGGCGCCACACCGCCCTCAGCGGCAAGCCAGCGGAACACGGGCGGCAGCGTCCAGGCGGCTGCATCCAGCCGCACGCCCATGCCTTCGGGCATCACGCGCGGGATGTTCTCGGTCAGGCCGCCGCCGGTGATGTGAGCGAGAGCCTTGATCTGGTCGAGCCTCAGCGCCGACAGCAACGGACGGACATAGATCCGGGTCGGCGTCAGAAGGGCCTCGCCGAGTGTCTGTCCCGCGTCGAACGGCGCCGAAGCCGCAAGGTCGTGCTTGCCGTCATCCACGATCCGTCGGATCAGCGAATAGCCGTTGGAATGCGGGCCGCTTGAGGCCATGCCAAGAACGGCGTCGCCGGGCTGGATGGACTCGATCCTGGGCAGCAGCCGCTCGCGCTCGACCGCACCGACGCAAAAGCCCGCCAGATCGTACTCTCCGGGACGGTACAGGCCCGGCATCTCGGCGGTTTCGCCGCCGATCAGGGCGCAGCCCGCCAGCTTGCAACCATCCGCGATGCCCCGGACAACTTCCGCCGCCTGATCGACGGACAGCTTGCCGGTGGCGAAATAGTCGAGGAAAAACAGTGGTTCGGCGCCCTGTACCACAAGGTCGTTGACGCACATCGCCACAAGATCCTGGCCCACCGTGTCATGGCGGCCGACCTGCCCGGCAAGCGTCAGCTTGGTGCCGACCCCGTCGGTCGCCGCGACCAGCAGCGGATCCTCGTATCCCGCGGCCTTTGGATCGAACAGACCGCCAAAGCCGCCCAGACCACCGACAACGCCGGGCCTGTTCGTCGCCTTCGCATCGCCGCCGATCCGATCGACCAGCTCGGCACCGGCGTCGACGTCGACGCCAGCGTCCCTATATGTCAGCCCAGCCGTAATGACGCTCGTCCACCCGTCGTCTAAAGTGCGCCGAGTCTATGCCGCCAAAGGAGCCGGATTGCAATGCTTGCCCGTCTGAGCCGCGCCCTGCCGCTGGCCATCGCGTGTGTTCTCCTGACGGCAGCCGCCGCCCGCGCTGACCTCTACACGATCGCGGGCGTGCCGGTCGATGTCCGCGCCGAAAGCGCCGCCGCCGCCCAGGCCCAGGGTCTTGCCGCGGCGCGTGCCGCGGCCCTGCTGAAACTGATGCAGCGGCTGACGCGCGAAATCGACCATCCAAGACTGCCATCCGCACCCGACGACCAGATCCAGACGATGATCGATTCGTTCCAGGTGGTGGACGAGAAGCGTGGCCCTGACCGCTATATCGCCAGCGTTTCCTTCGAGTTCTCGGCCCAGCCCGTGAAGGCGCTGCTGGCGCTCAACCAGATCGAATACACCGAATCGCGATCCCGTCCGGCGCTGATGGTGCCGGTGATGACCATCGGCGGCGAACCCGCGCTCTGGAACGACCCGAACCTCTGGCTCGATGCCTGGGCCGGCATCGACGCCAGCCAGCATCTCGTGCCGCCGCTCGCCCCTTTCGGCGACATTGAGGATGTGGTGATGCTCAGCGCCGACCAGGCGCTTGGCGGCGACGAGGCCGCGATACTGGCTCTGGCCGACCGCTACGAAGCCGACACGGCGTTCGTCCTCGACGCAGCGCTGGTGCTGTCGCCGGACGGCGGGTCGTCCCGCCTGTCGGTGCAGGTCACGCCCTATGGCAGCAGCGACTTCCAGCCCTTCCAGCGCGAATTCGAGAGCGAACCCGGCGCCGAGGTGGCCGCATTTCTGGCCACCGCAGCCGAAGAGCTGGCGGTCCAGTTGGACAACCAGTGGAAGGAAGCCACGGTCCTTCGTTTCTCGATCATCAACAAGCTGACCGCCCTCGCGCCGGTCTCCGGCCTGCAGGACTGGCTGGACCTGTCACGGACAATCGAGGGCATTCATGTCGTCCGGAGCACCAAGCTGCGCGGCCTGACGGTCAGGGATGCGCTGATCGAGCTGGAATATGGCGGCGATCCGGAAGATCTGCAGAAGGCCATGCGGCGCGCGGGCCTCGACCTGCAGCCCGAAGACGAAGGCTTCTGGCTGCTGCTTCGGGGCGGCGCAACACAGTGACCCCCCGGCGGCAGGCGACGTGGTGGATCGGGATCGCCGTCGGCTTCGGCCTCATGATCTGGCTGCTCCGCGACATGCTGCTGCCCTTCGTGGCCGGCATGGCGATCGCCTATCTGACCGATCCGCTCGCCGACCGTCTTGAGCGCCTGAAACTGTCCCGCACCCAGGCGACGACCGTGATCACGGTCGGCTTCCTGGCCCTGTTCATCATCGCGTTGCTGCTGATCGTGCCTGCCATCGTCCGCCAGACCAACGCGCTGCTCGCCGCCCTTCCCGACTACATGGAGCGCGCGGCCCAGCTTCTGAACCTGCTGGCGGCGAACGTCATGGTCGTGGCCGAGAACCAGGGCCTCGACATGTCGGGCGGCGACAGCAAGGAGGCGCTCAAGGGCTACGCGCGCCAGGCCGTCAATTTCTTCGGCCAGCTGGCAGGCGATCTGCTGCGCGGCGGCGTTGCGGTGCTCAACTTCTTCTCGCTGCTGGTGATCACCCCGATCGTGACCTTCTACCTGCTGCTCGAATGGGACCGCATGGTCTCCGCCATCAGCGGCTGGCTGCCGAAGGGTCAGGCCGAAGAGATCAAGGATGTCGTCCGCCGCATCGACCGCACGCTGGCCGGTTTCGTCCGCGGCCAGGGCACCGTCTGCCTGGTGCTGATCATCTACTACTCGGTGGCGCTGTCGGCGGTCGGGCTCAATTTCGGCTTCGTCATCGGCCTGCTGTCCGGCGCGTTGTCCTTCATTCCCTTCGTCGGCGCGATCTTCGGCGCACTCGCGTCCATCGGTCTGGCCGTCGTCCAGTTCTGGCCGGACGACTCGCTCCGCATCGGCATCGTCGTTGGCATATATGTCATCGGCCAGGTCCTCGAGGGCTATGTGCTGACGCCGAAGCTGGTCGGCGATTCGATCGGTCTGCATCCGGTCTGGGTCATGTTCGGCGTGCTGGCCGGCGGCGTCCTGTTCGGCTTTGTCGGCATGCTGCTCGCCCTGCCCGTCTCGGCCGTGATCGGCGTGCTTGCCCGCTACGGACTGGAGCGCTATCTCGCCAGCAGGCTCTACGATCCCGACAATCCTGCATGACTTCCGAACAGCTTCTGTTCCAGTTCGCCGAAACCACAACCTATTCGGCGGACCAGTTCCTGATTTTTCCCGGCAACCGCGAGGCGCACCGCTGGATCACCAGCGCCGACGAATGGCCGTCGCACGCCCTGGTGCTGACCGGGCCGCCCCGATCGGGCAAGACGCACCTCACCCATATCTGGGCCGCCGCGCATGACGCTCAGATCGTCCAGGCTTCCCGCCTGACGCAGGAGAACGTTCCCGAGTTCGCAGGCGGCAATCTCGCCATTGAAGGCGCCGACGGCATCAGTGACGAACGGGCCCTGTTCCACCTCTATAACCTTGTCCGCGAAAACGGGGGGCTGTTGCTGATGACGGCGCGGCTCAGGCCCGCCGCCTGGAACATCGAACTGCCGGACCTCTCTTCCCGGGTTGCGGCGACGCCACAGGTTGCGATCGGCGCGCTGGACCACGAGATGGCGGGACCGCTGATCCTGAAGCTCGCCGCGGACCGTCAGCTTTCCATCTCGCCACCGGTGGTGCAGTACCTGTCGACCTGGCTCGACCGGACATACGCAGCCTGCGAGGACGCCGTCACGCGGCTGGACCGGGCAGCCGTCCGCGAGGGCCGCAAGGTCTCCCGGCAACTCGCCGAGCAGGAGCTTGGCCTCAAGAGCGGCCGCGAAGGCTCTTGAACGCAGCGGGCCGACAGCAAACGTGTTACTGGACGCCGGCCCCGATCCGGGCCCCTATGGACCTCCCCAGTTGAATCCGGAGATCGAACGATGAATTTTCGCCTGACCGTCACGGCAGCCGCCTTCCTTCTCGCACCTCTGGCGGCTTCGGCCGCCGCCGACGATCCGGTGGTCGGCACCTGGTGGAACGAGGAGAAGACCGCGCACATCACCATCGAACCCTGCGGCGATTCCGTCTGCGGCAAGATTTCCTGGATGAACGAGCCGAACCGGCCCGACGGCACGCCCAAGCTGGACGTGAACAACGAGGACGAGGCCAAACAGAGCCAGCCGATTCTGGGTCTGCAGATCATCGGCGGATTCGAGAAGGAAGAGGTCGGCCGGTGGGAAGACGGCGAGATCTACAATCCGCAGGACGGCAACTCCTACAACTCGAACATCTTCATCAACGATGACGGCAGCCTGGGCGTCGAAGGCTGCGTGCTGTTCCTCTGCAAGGAGCAGACCTGGACTCCCGTCACCCAGTAGCCGGAGCCGGGGGCAGGGAATGCTGGTCAACGGGGCGCGGCTGGTCGCTGATCCGTCCGGTGCGCTGTTCTGGCCCGCCGAGCGGCTGCTTGTCGTTTCCGATCTCCATTTCGAGAAGGGCTCGGCCATGGCGGCGCGCGGCCATGGCCTGCTGCCGCCCTACGACACGATCGAGACGCTGACCCGGATCGAGCGGTTGCTGAAGCGGTTCACGCCGGCCCGGCTCATCTGTCTCGGCGATTCCTTCCACGACATGGCCGCGTACGCCCGCATGTCCGGGGAGGAACGTCAGCGGCTCGCCGCCATATCGCTTGCCCAGGACACGATCTGGATTGCCGGGAACCACGATCCCGAGCCCCCGGCAGAAATCGGCGGCACCGTCGCCGGCGAGGTCGCGATGGGCCCGCTGGTCTTCCGTCACGAACCGACGCCGAACCGCATCGCGCCGGGCGAGGTGGCCGGCCACCTCCACCCCAAGGCGCGGATCCGCCGCCGCGGCCGCAGCGTCTCGGCCCGATGCTTCGCGACCGACGGGTCCCGGGTAATCGTACCGGCCTTCGGCGCCTATACGGGCGGGCTGGATGTCACGGACCCGGCCTTCCGCGGCCTGTTCCGGGGCGGATATCACGCCTGGATGATGCTGCCCGAGAAGGTCTACGCGGTCCCGGCGGCGCGGCTGGCGCGGCGCGATCCGCCGCCGTCAGACGGACGCGTTGTTTCGGACGAAGGTGAGATACGGCAGCCGGCCGACATTCCACGCGCACAGCGCATAGGCCAGCACGAAGGTCAGTAGCGAGGCCAGGAAGTAGCCGTAGCCGTACCAGGCGAAGCCCAGTTCCAGCGTCGCCCAGGTCAGCAGGCCGTTCAGCGCCAGATAGATGACCTGGATCAGCAGCATCGTGCGCCGCAGGTCGAAATAGGCCAGCACGATGCCGACGAACATCAGCAGCACGTGGAACAGCGCACCGAGCACGCCGAACCGGAAGATTCCGAGTTGCAGGGTCGGGATCGACAGCAACTCGAACAGCTGGCCGGCGACCAGTATGACCGCCACCGCGATGCAGAACTGAAGCACGATCACGTTGCGCGACGCCATCAGCAGCGCCTGGATGATGTTGGAGTGGTTGGCCTCGATCCGGGCGTAGTTCGCGTGGTGCTCGATATCGCGGTAGAAGCGCTGATAGTGCTCGAAGAAGCGGGTCTCGATATTGACGATGAATATCGCCATGGCCGGCACGATGCTGAGATAGGCCAGGAACATCGCGCCGTCGTAGACCGGATATGAAATGAAGTTGGACGAGGTGACCTCACGTTCGGGCGCGAACCACATCACCCACTTGTCGACCCAGATGGCCAGGTTGTAGGCGAGGCCCGCCAGCGCCAGGTCCCAGTACTTGCCGAAATACTTCATGAACCGCCAGGGCCGGGTGATGCGGTAGGGATACTCGGCGTAGACCCGCGCAATCAGCGCGAAGAAGATCACCGCAAGCCCGATATTGAAGCCCATGGTGATGCCGACAGCGCCGAAATACTGCGCCAGCCCCAGCGCGCCCGAACCGGCGACGATCATGCCCAGCAGGAAGGCGACGGTGACCGAGCGGTAGTCCTTCAGCGCGGTCAGGAAGACGTTCACCAGCCAGATCGCGGTGACGAGGAAATAGTTCACCAGCGCGGCGGCGGTCAGGTCGGGTGGCAGATCGAAAATGAAGAGATAGGCCGGCACGACGACCAGCGCCTGCGCGCCGAGCAGCAGCAGCATCGACCCCAGCAGCATGCCCGGCGCTTCCTCGACCTCCTTGCGGAAGATCATGTCGGCCAGATACCGGGTGGAAACCAGCAGCACCGGCCCGGAGAAGGCCAGGCTGAAAGCGAAGTTGTAGATCAGGATGAGGCGGAAGTTGAGCAACTGGGCCTGGTCGGTCAGATAGTTGCCGAACAGGCTGATCGAACCGACGGCCAGGATCGTGAACAGCCAAGGTCCGGACGAGACGATCGCCGAATGGGTATAGCCCTGGACGATGCCTATCAGGTCGTCGCGGTTGGTCAGCCGCCGGAGTGCGAAACCGATGCCTGCCATCAGGCGGCCTCGCCCTGGGTCTCTTCCGGGGGATCCTCCGGCGCGTCCTTCAGCCGTTCGCGGATGTCATCGACCGGCATGGCGATGTGCTCGAGATAGAGCTCGTTGTAGATCCGGTCGATCTCAACCTTGTTGTAGTAGAGGCGGACACGCTCCCGAATGGCGTTGCAGGCCGAGTTCAGCGTGTCAGGGTCCTTCAGCAGCGCCGCCAGCGCGCGGCCGGTTTCGGCGGGGTTCGCAAGCGGCGTGATCGCCCCGCCCCTGCCCAGCTTCGGTTCCTCGTCCGGCATGCCGTAGAGCATGTCACGGCAGGATCCGACATCGGTCGATACGCAGGGAATCCCTGCCGCACCGCCTTCAAGGATCACAAGCGGCTGGGCTTCCGAAATCGATGTCAGCACCATGACGTCGACCTTGCCCAGATACTCGTCCAGCTTCACGCGGCCGGTGAAGACGAAGCTGTCCTGCAGCTCCAGGTGCTCGACCATCTGGACGCATTCCCGGTAGTAATCCTCGTCTTCTTCCGTCGGCCCCATCATCAGGGCCAGAACGTCGGGGATCTCCTGCTTCAGCACCGCCACGGAGCGGATGAAGGTCTTGATGTCCTTGATCGGCACGACTCGCCCGATCAGCGCCACGGTCGGTCGGTCGTGGGGCTCACGTGGCACCTGCGAATAGCGTTCGTAGTCGACGCCGTTGGGCACGATCCTGAGCTTGGTGTCCTGCGCCCCGTCGCGGCGCTGAAGATCCTGATTGCCCGAATAGAGCGTGATGATCTCGTCGCAGGCCTGATAGCAGCAGCGGCTGTAGGCGACGAAGGTGTCGATCCAGAGATCCTTCAGGTCCCGCTTCGGCTTCTCCAGACCCAGGCTGCCCGCCGGCCCCTCGTAGAGCCAGTCCGCCATGGCGATCTCAATGCGGCGCTCGTTGGTATAGATGCCGTGTTCGGTCAGCAGCACCGGGCGGCCGGTCTCCATCCGCGCCCGGGCGGCGAACAGCCCGGCATAGCCCGTGGAGACGGTGTGGAACACCTGGGCCTCCGGCATCGGCGACAGCAGCACGCTGAAAAGCCCGCCCAGCAGCGAGCGCCAGGTCCAGAAATAGTCGAGGAAGGATCCGTCCGGCATGTCCTTGCGGTACATGCGCAGCAGCAGGTCCCAGGCTTCGGGCGAATCCATCAGCGTGTCGCGGCCATATCGGCCCCGGCCTTCCGCGAGCGCACGGATCAGACGGTCGAGGTCGCGCAGGTCCCCATCCGACTGCATCGCCCGGAGCGGCATTTCCATCGCCGCGAGCCGCTTGCCGAGACGTCGGATTCCAGAACGGCCCTCCGGCAGATCCTGCAGGAAAACGTGATTGATGCCGCGCACATTGTCCGGCATCTCGTAGCGGCGCTCGGGCGGCTTCTTGCCTGGCAGAAGGCTGACGATGTGGAACTTGAGGTCCTTCTGCGCCGTGACCAGATCGTGCACCCACGTCGAGACGCCGCCGGCAACGTAGGGATAGGTGCCTTCCAGCACCAGACAGACGTCCACCGGTTCGAAATTGTCGATCCTATACAAGGCGCATCTCTCCCGGCGCCGGCGCCGAGGGCTGCGCCTTGCCCATCCATAGGCGGATCACGTCGCGCAGGCGCTCGCTGGTGCGCGGGTCGGCGAGAATGTCGTCGCCGAACCCGGCGACGGCATAGCGCAGACGGTCCAGATCGCCGAGCCTGTAGGTCGCTTCCAGGTACCAGGTGAGTTCAGCCGGCCCCACGAGGCCACGGTCGAAGCCGGCCTCGAACCAGTCCTCAGCCTCCTGCAGCCGCCCCAGCCGGACCAGCAGCCGTCCGATGCCGAGCGAGGCTGCGGCAGATTCCGGATCAAGGTCGAGCGCCGCGCGGTAGTAGGTCTCCGCCTTTCGCCGGTTCTCGGCCTGACGGTCGCCGTCCAGGATGCCGCTGAAGGCATAGTCGTCGAAATGCCGGGCCGCCTTGATCTGTGTCGTCGAGTCGTTCGGCGCGCGGCGGGCTGCCGTTTCCAGCTCGATCGCCCGTTCCAGAAAATCGCCTTCGATGTTGGCCGCGGCCGTCGCAGCCTGAACGCGAACCGCCGGGTTCGGATCGGCAAGCGCACTCTGCAGCGCCGGGGCGAATTCCGGACGGAAATCCCGGGACAGGAGCGATATGACGGCACGCTTCTGTTCGATTGAGCCGTATTGCAGGACGTCGGTGAACGAGGTCACGTTTTCCTGGCTTGCCGCGTCGGCCAGTCCGCGGGTCAGCATCTCGTAGAGCTTGCGTGAGGGCTCATCGACCTCCTCGGGGAACAGCGACTGGTACCATTCGTCGAAGGGCGTGGCGCTCCGGCGGAAGATCGCATGCAGCACCATGGCGAACAGCACGCCGGGCGGGCCGATCGGCCCCATGAAGAACAGCGACAGCGCCATCAGCATCATGAAGCGCGAAACGCTGCCGCCCGGACGCACATACCAGGCTAGCGCGAACGCAGCGGCACAGGCCAACAGGTGCAGCACCGGTGGCAGCCAGATCGGCTGGAACTCGTTCCAGAGGAGCCACACGATCAGGCATTCGACCGCAAAGGCAGCCAAGCCGACACCCGCGACCAGCAGCGTGCGCCCTGCCCCGCCCTGGGCCTGCACCTGCCGGCGGCGGCGTTCGGATTCGATGCGTTCGATCTCTTCCTCGACCGCGTCGACGACCGGCGCGCTCATCCCGCCACCTTCTCCTTCGGCTGCCCTTCGGCGCCTCCTGGCGTGTGCAGCGCCTTTACCGTCGTTGAAATGTCCACGCCTTCGATGCTGGCTTCCTTCAGATAGTGCTCGACCGCCTTCTCGACCTTCGCGGCCAGTTCAGGTCCGGCGGTGACGGGATTGGCGCCGGGCACGATCAGCGCAAACTCGCGGCCGGCCTGGCGGTATTCATGCGCCATGACGGTCGGCGGCATGTGGTTGTCGAGCACCTGCTTCAGGGCACGGATCACGGCCTGACGGCGCTCGGCGTGAAGGACATCCAGCCCTTCGGCCTTCACGATGACCGCGGTCACGCCCAGACCGAACCGTTCGCCGAACTGTTTCATCAGCTTGGCGTTGGTCCGGTAGACCACGTCGGTGAACAGTGTCCGGTCCTCGTTCATGAACATGTTGCCCTGGGCCTTCCGGAATCGCCGCGCATTGGCGAAAGCGGTGCCGACCCAGTCGCTGAGGATGCGGAAATTCTCCAGCGAGGAGACGTGAAGCTCCAGAAACCCGAGTTGTTCGATCTTCAGCATGCCAACGACTTCGCCGGTATCGACCGAAGTGAGCGGGCCGGCCAGGATGCCCTCGCCGCCGAGAATGCGCTGCTCCTGGGAGTTCACCGCCGACAGGAAGCGCTGGCGTCCGACAACCTCCTGAAAGAGCGGCGTGCCGGAATCGAAGACCCGCTGGAAGGTATCGTCATCCTCCCAGCCGTCATTTGTCACCGCCTCCAGCACGCTGCCATTCAGCAGGTAGAGCGAGAACTTGGTCGGCTGCATCACCGCCCTGACCAGGTCGGCGATGCCGATCAGCACCTCGCCGGGGCCAAGCTTCTCGATCGCCTTGGCGGCCTGGTAGAGCGTGAAGACCGTCCGCAGCTGGCCGGCGACGCGGACCTCCAGCTGCTCCTTGGTGTCGAGCAACTGGTTGTAGGCGTCGGACAGCACCTTCTCGCGGTGCGTGGTCTGGCCCAGATTGATCGCCAGCTCCCGGTTCCGTTCCCTCAGCCGTTCCCGCAGCAGGCCAATGAAGAGCGCGGTTATTACCCACAGCAACGGCTGGGCCGCATAGTCCCAGGCGATCAGGTAGTCCTCGTTGGTGAAGGTCTCGAAACTCGCGCCGGCCGCACGGTCGAGTGCGGCGCCGGGCCCTTCTGACAGGATCAGTTGATAGATGTCTGGATCGATGCCGGACAGGATCGAAACCACCGCGCAGACAACCGCGGCGATCAGCCCCTCGAACACGCCGTACTGCACCGACAGCAGGATGATCGGGATCCAGTAGGGGTTCGGGTTGAGCGTCTCGAACCCGTCCATCGATCCGAAGGCGTAGTCGATCGCCAGCAGCAGCGCGATGCCGATGACGAGCTCCAGATAGGCGATCGAGCGGCGGGGCGGCGTCAGGTAGGCGCCGGCATAGGTCGCCCGATCGATCTCCGCCGAGCCGGTCAGTTTGATGTTCGGCTGCAGCTTGTTCGCCATCAGAACCGAACCAGCAGATGACCGCCGACACGCGTGAAGACGGCGTCGTCTCCGCGGCCGGAAACACGCGAATGCCCCGCCCGGAGCCCGAACTGGAAATCCTCGTCGGGTTCCCAGATCAGTTCGCCGCCCACGCTGGGTCCAATGCCGTCGCCCACCCGGTCGAGGCTGAAGCTGGCGAAGACCAGATATCGCCAGTCCTCGCCGATGACGTCGCCAAGCGAGACGTTGATGGCATGGAATTCGGTATCCGTCAGCGGCAAGGGGTTGAAGGCGTTGCCGTTGGCGTCGATGCGGGTTTCGATGGAGCCGACATACTGGCCGTCGAAGGAGTATCCGACGCTCAGGTCCGCGGCTTCCCACGGCACCAGGTAATTGACCGCAGCCGAGAGATCCAGCGATGTCGCCGCGGTGTCGATGTCGTCGATGCTGTAGCGGTTGACCGCAACCTCGCCGTTCGCGCTCCAGCGCGGATTTAACTGCCGCTCATGGCTCAGCACCAGCCGGTCCTGCGCCGCATCGTCGGCGATGCCTTCGACAAGATCCCAGTAGGCGCGGTTCCAGGTCGCCGAGATGCCGGTCAGGGTGTCAGGCGTGCGGTAGTTGTAGCGAAGCGCAGCCCCCGGCCCGGCGGCCGAACCGAGCAGCGCGCCCTCGACACGGTGTCCCGAGGACGGACTGCCTCCGATCCAGGCTTCGCCGCGCTGGCGGTGTATGGTCACCGCCTCGGTCACACCATTTGCGCGCAGCACCTGATCGTCGTCCAGGTAACGGTTCTCGAACCGGAAACCCGCATCGATCATGTCGGTCGGCAGAAACTGTCCGCTCAGGACTCCGATGATCTGGAGGTCCCCGTCCTTGACCTGCTGGTAATCGATATCCAGCCGCAGCTGGGAGCCGAATTCCCGGTCGAGCGCGCGGGAAGCGGCAGCGGCGTCACGCCGTTGCGGATCGACGCCGATGGCCCGGTCATACAGGTTGGACGCGCGCCGCCACGATCCGACACTGGCCTCGATGCTCGCCATCTCGATCAGCACGTCGGCGTTGTCGGGATTCTCGGTCTGAAGCGATTCCAGCTTCTGCCGGGCCTCGCCGGTCTCGCCCTGCCGGGCCGCAAGACGCGCCCGCAGGATATCCAGCCTGACATCGGAAGCATCGCGACCGGCCCCCTCCTCGGCGCTGGCACGGCGCAGCAGGATGCTGGTATTGGCGCCCGCGTGCTCCGTCTCGAAGCGGACATCCGCCTCGCCGATCAGCAGCACGGTGTCGTAGCCGGTGCTCACGCCCTGCAGCCAGTCGGGCAGCTTCTCGGCCAGACCATCTGTCAGCCCCTCTTCCAGAGGCCGGTCGAGCCGGAGAAGCAACTCCCGGCCCTCTTCGCTCGCTGTCACACCGACAGGCCGCAACCAGTCGATATCGATCCGGGCGTTGTCGGCACCGATCTCGACACTGACCCGGGAAACCGCTTCCATGTGGGACACGAAACTGTCGGTCACGGTGACCGACTGGGACGCCTGGCTGCGCGAAAGCGACCCGCTCCGCCGTTCGCCGGAAATCCGCAGCCGGTCCGCCGCCTCGCGGGCCCGGTCGTCGATTGCCCCGGCGGGCGGATCGTCAGGCCGCTCGGGTGGCGGCGGCGGCGCTGCAACGGCCTGCTGCCGCGCGGTCGGACCGGGGGTTTGAGGCGCTGCGGCGCCCGGCGGAGTCAGTTCGATCCGGTCAACGCCCGGATTCCTGCGGCCGGCGATGCCCGGCAGGAAATTGCTGGCGTAGGTCATCTCGATGGTGAGTTGCCGCCGGTCCTTGTAGACGTCGAAGAAGACATCCTGCGCCGCCCTGATCTCGATGCGGTCGGCGCTCTTGGAAATGCCGGCGATCCAGTTGCCAAGCCGCTGGCGCAGCGCTCCGAGATCCGGCGCGTTGAAGGGCTGATCGAAGGTCAGCACCAGCAATCGCCGATCATCGGTCGACTGCACGTCGAAATGCACCGGCCAGGTCAGTTCGATCCGCGCCATGGGTCCCAGATCGGCAGAAAGCACGGACACCCGGGGGGCGCTGATGGGAGCCAGTTCCCGCTGCGTCTGGGCTGCCGACGGCATCGCGGCGCCGGCAGCAGCAAGCGCCGCAAGCGCGATCGCCCCCGTCCGCATGGTCCGCCTATCGAATATGCCCCGGATCACAACCTGCACCGCTCTCGCAACAAAACGCCCGACTACGGTCATGCCGCTCGGATACCGCCCTGATTCTGCAAGAAATACGCCGCGTCAACCAGTCTCGAATGCCGATCTGTCGCAAATCAGCCGCTACTGTCGCCGCAAGATCACTCGATGGTGGCGTCCTTGTCGGCCTCGATCGTGGCCAGCCAGTTCTGGTACATGCGGCGTCCGTCCTCGCGCCAGTCCTCCACCGGCGGCTGGCCCGGATCGTCGTCCGGATAGTAGTGGGCGGGCAACTGGATGGCGTCGCCCGCCTCGACGTCACGGTCGTATTCGCGCTTCAGGGTGTCGGCGTCGTACTCGAAGTGATTGAACATGTAGTGGTGCCGCAGGCGCCGGTCCTCCAGCAGACCAAGCCCCAATTCGTCCGAATCCGCGAGCACGACGAGATCGGGAGAATCCGGCAGATCTTCGCGGTAAATCTCGGAATGGCGCGAGACAGGAATGCGGAAACTGTCGCCGAATCCGGCCAGCAGGTCGCCATGCCGCTCGATCCGGTGTTCGAAGACCCCGAACATCTTCCGATCGAGCACGTATTTGGGGACCTCGTGGAAGTGCCGCAGCGCGGCCTGCGCCGCCCAGCAGATACTGAAGACGCCGGTCTGCCGCTGCTGCGCCCAGGCGTAGACATCCAGCAGCTCCTCCCAGTAGGGCACATCCTCGAAAGGTTCCCTTTCCACCGGCGCACCGGTGACGATCAGACCGTCGATGTCCATATCCCGGACCTCGTCGAAACTGCGGTAGTAGCGCCGCATGTGCTCGACCGGCGTGTTGGCGGAAGTGAAATCCGGGTCGCGGACCCGTGCCATGTAGGCATTGGTGGCGAACAGCACGATCTCGACCTGGCGGTGGCCGTCGCCCAGCATCCGGATCAGCTGGGTCTCGGTGGCCACCTTGTCCGGCATCAGGTTCAGGATCGCAATGACGAGATCGGGTTCCTTCGCCCGCAGCACCGGATCGTGCTCGACGACCTCGATGCCCTCGTTGCGCAGCAGGTCCGCGGCCGGAAGACCGCCTTGAAGCAGAGCCGTCATCGCTCAGGCGCCCGCCTTCTGCCGCCGGTCGATGGCGCCGGCGACAAGATCGGTGAAATCATGGCCGTCGCGGACGCTCGCCGCCTCGTCGGCCTCGATGACATATCCCAGCCGGTCCGCGATCGCCTGATAGCGCGGGATCCGGTGACGCCAGAGCTTCGGGAAGATCCACTTCACGAAATCGTCCGGATCGATGTCGTCGACATGGCTGACGGGCGATGGCGGCAGTCCGGCTTCGGACCGGTACTCCGGTATCGCTGCCTGGAGGAAATCATCCCTGTAGAACAGGGGCTTGGGATTGCGCATTGCCGCTGCTTCAACCCGCTTGTAGTCCGCTTCGCCTGCCCGGATATAGAGCAGCAACGTGTCGCGGGACAGGATGTCGAGCACGGGATCGTCGGTGCCGGCCTTCGGATCGACGATCTCGCAGATGCTGCCGGACGCGTCGTTGATGAAGTTCGGATAGCCGTAGATCTCAAGCGCCTTGGCCTTGAAGCGGGCGACGTCGATCATCGAGGCGATCTCGGCCTGCTCGTGCAGGTCCTGACGGTGCCGGAACTCCTCGTAGGACAGGCCGCCTTCCTCGGCGCCGACGGAATCGGGGCGCCCGATCTTGCCCAGATAGGTGGAGATCGGGTCCAGATTGTCGACGGTGATGTTGGAGCAGATGTAGATCGAATCCGAGAGCAGCAGCTTGCGCAGGAACGGCACCTGCATCGCCTTGCGCTTGATGTTGTCTAGGATGTCCTCTTCCAGATACTTCGTGCCGATCCGGTAGTCGGCCGAGTAGTGGAACCATTCGGCCTTGGGCAGACGGTCGGCCAGCATCGTCTTGCCGACGCCGGACATGCCGAGCAGCGTGATCGCCTTGTGCGGCGCCCTGCGGAAGGCTTCGCCAAAATCGTAGATCATGAACGCACCAATGGAACCGGTTGGATCGGGGCGGAGCGGCGGAACCTAGATCACTTCGCACGCTGAGGGAACCGCCGCTTCAGTTCTGGCTGAGCAGCGTTTCCGCCCGTTCGAACTGCCGGAGTTCGATCAGAAGCGCGGCGAAGTCCGCCACCAGCGACCGGTCGCGTGGTCGCTCTGCCAGCAGGCCCTCATAGATTTCGACCGCCCGCTCGCCGTCGCCCAGCGCCTCATGGCCGGTCGCCGCCATGCGCCGGCTGTCGAAATCGCTGGCGCCGTTCTGCTGCATGTTGGAAAGCATCCGGCGGTAGGCCTCGCGCGCCTCCGGCTGGCGGTTCATCTGCGACAGCGACTGGCCGTAGTAGTACCAGGGCCGGTGATCGGTATCGCCCTTGTTGCCCGGCGCGCGGAAGTACCGCTCCAGCGTCTCCTTCGCCAGTTCGGCCCGGCCCGCAAAGGTGAAGGCCCGTCCGGCCCGCAGCAGCGCCTCCGGATCGTCGCCGATGCGCGTCATCGCACGCTGATAGGCGGCGACGGAGGTGTCCGATCTCTCGGCCTGCTCGGCCCAGTCGGCCATCTGCAACAGGTCCTTCGGATCGTCGGTCTTCGCGATCAGCGGATCCAGCACGGCGCTGACCTCGGCGCGGCGCCGGGTGGCGATCAACGCATTGATCAGCGGCGCCAGAGCCGGGTCCTTCGCCGATGCAGGTCCCGGACGGCTGCCCAGCGCGACGATCTGATCCCAGGCGCGCATGTTCGCCAACAGACCGAGCCAGCGGCCGCGGTCCTCGGCCTCGGCGCCGCGGGTCCGGGCGACCAGCCACTCGATGCCACGCTCCGGCGGCTTCGGCCCCCAGAGATAAAGCAACTGCTGGACGTCCGGCGACGTCGTGGGCGCGCCCGTCGCCAGGTCCAGGAAGACGGCCTCGGCCTGACGCAGAGCGTTCAGATCCAACAGACGGAACGCCAGTTCGCGGCGGACCCGTTCCGGCGTGCCCGGCAGCTTCGCACGCGTCGTCAGCCAGGCGACAAGTTCTTCGGTGCGGCCGAGTTCGGCCAGCGCCGCCTCGTAGCTGGCGGGCCAGGTCCCGTCCGGATCGCCTTCAGCTGCGCGCTTCAGGTAGGGCAAGGCCGCCGCCGGGCCGCCGGCTTCCAGAAGCTCGAACAGCAGTTGATCCCTTGCCGCCGGCGCGGGATTGGCGTCGAGGCGCGCCGTGAGCACGCCCACCCGCTCCTCGATGGTTCCTGCGCGGCGGAGCGCGTCGAAATAGGCAAGCTCCCAGGTCTTCGGATCGCGGCGCGCAAGCTCGCGGAGCCTCGGCAGGGCCATGTCCGCGGCGCCGTTCTCCAGCAGCGCGAACAGCAGCGCCGAGCGGATCTCGGGCTCAAGGTCCGGATCGTCGAGCACCTGTTCGGCGAAGGCCTTCAGGTCCCGCGTCTCACCCCCCTGCCCCAGTGCTGCCACATAGGCCGAGCGGACCTCGGGCGTGCCCGGCAGCAGGGGCTGCAGGATCGCCACCGCCTCCTTGCCGCGTCCGGCAGCAACCAGCGCCTGACCGCGGATGAGACGGGCCTCCTGACCGGGGAACCGCTCGAAGAGCCGCGCCGAGGTGTCGAGAGCGAGGTCGGTCGCGTTGCGTTCGGCCGCCAGGTAGTAGATGTCGGTCAGCGCCTGCCGGCCGGGCTCCGCCGCGTCCTTCAGCCAGCGCTGCACGCGCGCCGGATCGCCCGCCTTCGTCTCCAGCCGGGCCCAGCCCTCGGCGATCTGGGGTTCGCCGCGCCGCTCGATCAGACGCCGCAGCACCGGGAGTCCCTGTTCCGCCTTGCCCAGCCGCAGATACTGGTTCGCGAGATCGGCCATCGCGAAAGCCGGTGTTTCGGGGTCGCCTGCAAGCCGCTCGAGCAGCGCCAGCGACCGTTCTGTCTCGCCCAGATCGTTGAAGACTCGCGCCAGCCTTAGCGAATCGGCGTTCTCCAGATTTCCCGCTGCCAGCGCCTTCTCGGCCCAGCCTCGGGCCGCAGCCTCGTTGCCGCGCGCCAGTTCGATCCGCGCGGCCATCACCGGCCAGGGCTTCCCAGAACACGGCCTCCGTCTGGCCCACGATCTGGTCGATCAGTTCCAGATCATTGTCCTCGGCGGCGTTCTCGGCCAGCGAGGCAATGGTGTCGCCGTCGAACTTCGACAGGTCGTGGCGGCGGGCTTCGGCATAAGCGAGCTTCGGCTGGTCCAGTTCGATCGCCAGCGCCATGTAGTCGTCGGCGATCCGCACCGGCAACCGGCCGCCCTCGGAGCGGCGCGAGAGGAACGCCAGCGCTTCGGCCTTGCGGTTGACCGCGGACAGTGCGCCGGCATAGGCCTCGGCCAGTTCGTCATCGCCCGGCAGCAGTTCTTCCAGCACCGGAATGGCATCCTCCGCCCGGCCGCGCGCGACCAGCGTGGTGCCGTAGATGCGGCGGGATTCGGGGCCCGGATAGGTCTGATAGTACCGTTCGCCGGCCTCGAACGCGAGATTGTCGGCGCGGCGCTCGGCGGCGATATAATGAATATCTGCAAGAGCTTGTGCGGAAACATTGTCCGCCGACTTCAACCAATCCCGCACCCTGTCGGATTGGCCTTCGGCCGTTTCCAGTCTGGCCCAGCCTTCCAGCACGCCGGGCGCAGTCCGGGTCTCGATCAAGGAACGGAAGACGGGCAGGCCCTCCTTCGCCCGCCCGAGCGTCAGATAGGCGTTGGCGAGATCGACAAGCGCCGTGTCCGGCGTTTCGGGGTCGCGCGCCACGCCGGACAACAGCCCCAGCGCCCGTTCAGGATTGCCGAGCGCCAGGAAGACATTCGCCAGCTGGATGGATTCGCTGTTCGTCCGCCCTTCCCGCGCAAAGGCCTTGTCGGCCCAGTCGCGGGCACTGGCTTCCTGTTCGCGCGCCAGAGCCAGCGACGCAGCCAGCACCGGACGATCCGCCAGGAACTCGTCACCGAGTTCGGCCACGATCCGGTCGAAGAGCTGGAAGGCCCGGTCGTTGGCCGCGCTCTGCGCAAGCGCAATCAGCACCTCGTCGGGCAGTTCGGACAAGGCGTGACGGCCAGCCTCGGCATAGGCCAGTTGCGACCGTCCCTGATCAAGGGCCAGCGAGATATAGTCGTCGGCCAGGCGCAGCGGCAAGGCGCCTTCGGACCGGCGCTTCTCCAGCCAGGCAAAGGCTTCGGCGTTGCGCCTGAGCGCCGTCAGCGCCCCGACATAGGCCTCGGTCAGATCGTCATCGCCGGGCAACAACGGCTCGATCAGCGGCAGCGCCTCGGCCGCAAGCCCCTGCGCAAGCAGCGCATTTGCAAGAATTCTGTCCGAGGACGGTCCCGGCTGCACGGCCGCAAGACGCCGAGCCGCGAGCAGAGAGAGTTCGGGCGCTGGCCGTTCCAGCGCGATGTAGTGGATGTCGGTCAATGCCTGGGGAGACACGCCGCTTGCCCCCTCAAGCCACGCCAGCGCCTGAGCGGGATCGCCGGCGGCAGTCTCGAGCCGCGCCCAGTTCTCCATCACCGGCGCATCGGCGCGCCGCTCCTTCAGTTCCCTGAAGACCGCCAGTCCCTCCGCTTCACGCCCGAGCCTGAGATAAGCGGCGCCCAGATCGGCCAGCGCGAAGGCCGGGGTCTGATCGTCACGCGCCATGCTGCGCAACAGCTGGAGGGCGTTCCCTTGCTCGCCCAGCCGGTCCCAGAGACGCGCCAGCCCGAGCTTCTCCGCCAGTCCGAGATCCGGCCAGGCCGCTTCGTAGGCCCAGAGCCTGGCATCCACTGGGTTGCCCCGCGCCAGTTCCACCTCGCCCGCAAGAACCGGCCGGGCCTGCAGGAAGGCCGGCCCGGTCTGCGCGACGATCCGGTCGACGATTTCGAGACGCTTGTCCTCGGCGGCATTGGTGACAAGCTCGACCAGCGCCGTCTCCTCGATCTTCCGCAGGTCCCCGCGGTCCGCGACAGCGTAGGCGATATCCTTCCGCTCCAGCTGGAATGCCAGTGCGACAAGCTCGTCGACCAGCGCCGGCTCCAGCGGCCTTTCGGCCTGGCGCTGCAGAAGGAACTCCAGCGCCGCCTGATCCCGGCCGAGTGCATTCAGCGCAGTGACGTAGGTGCTCGCTTCCTCGGAGTCGCCCGGCAACAGCGCCTCGACTATCGTCAGCGCCTCACCGGCACGGCCATTGGCGATCAGCGCCTCCGCCAAAAGCCTGTCCGACTCGCGGGATGGATGATCGCGGGCAAGGCGCCGCGCAGCCTCGAGCGCCGAGGCCGGCGCCCTGTCGGGCAGGCCCAGCACGGCGATGTCCGACAGAAGATCCTCGCCCAGGCCCTCGCGCTCGTTCATCCACGCGAGGACCTCGCTGTCGAGCCCCTCCCGCACGGCAAGACGGGCCCAGCCGGCCGACGCGGCGAAGGAGGGCCGCTCGGTGCGGATCCGTTCGAAATCTTCCAGTCCCTGCCGCGTCCGTTCGGTGTCGATATAGAGCTGCGCCAGGGCACGCATCGAAGTCTCGTCGAGGTCGGCGGCCCTGGCGATCCGGCGGAGCGTCACCGCGGCGTCGTTGTCGAGACCGAGGCGGATTTCCGCCCGCGCGAGCCGGATCAGCTGATCGAGGCGCGGGATTTCCTGCCGGCGGGCATGCTGGACGCGGAAGAGACCTTCATCAAGCTCGCCCAGCGCAATCAGGATCTCGGCCATGAGAGCCGGTTCATTGTCCCGGAAGCTGGGCAAGGTCTGATCGAGGATCTGCTGCAGCAGATCCGACCGCCGTTCGAAGACCGCGAGATCGGCGATCGCGCGGACCCGGACGTCGGTCATCTTCGCAACGCTCCGGTCCTCCAGCACGGTCGCGATCAAATCAATGTCGCCCTTCGCCAGTGCGAGATCCAGGAGAACCGGCACCGCCAGATCGGGAAGATCGCCGGCTTCCTCCAGCTTCGTCAGCCGCTCCAGCGCCACCGCATCCTTGTCGAGGGACATCTGCATCCGGGCCCAGGAGACCAGAAGCTGTGGCGTCAGATGCAGCGTCTCCTCGAACTGCCGCAGCAGACGCAGGCCGAAGGCGGCCTGATCGCGGTCCGAGACTTCCTGAATGACCGGCACGATGGCGGCCAGGGCCGCCCTCACCCGCAGCCAGACGTCCGACAGCCTCCACCGCCTTGTCCGGCACGCCTGCAGCCTCGGCGACCATGACGTAGAGGCGGATGCTGCGCGCATCGAAGGATGCGGGCAGCGCACGCCACATCGCCTCGGTCAGTGCGAGCGACTGGTCGAGTCGCCCCGCGGAGGCCGAAAGCGATGCGGCTTCGGCGAAGTCGGGACGCTGCGCCAGGCCGCGATCGATCAGGTCCTTCAGCGCACTCAGCAGCAGATCGTACTCGCCGCGCAGCCGGTAGAGATTGACCAGTTGCCGCCGCTCCTGCGGGGTACCGTCCCGGCCGACTACATCGGCGAGCATGTCGACATAGTCGCCGCGGCGCTGGTCGAAGCGGTAGTACTCGGCGAGACGGCGTCGGGCGCCGATATCCTTGGGGTTCTTCTGGACATAGGCCTCCAGAAGCTCCACCGCGGTCGGGATCTCGCCGTCGCCGATGGCAATCTCGGCCAGTGAAGCGATGACGGCGACAGACCTGTCGCCGCGGTCGTACTGGTCGAGCAGCACCTGCCGCGCCTCGTCCGAAGCGTCGCTTCGCAGCTTGAGCAGCGCGACGTCCTTCTCCCGCGGCACCAGAAGAAAGCTGATGCCGAGGCCGAGCACGACCATCAGCGCAAGCAGGATGAGGTTGAGACGCACTGCGGGCTACTCCGGATCGACGAGCGTGAGCGTCACGTCGAGCGGCTCGACCGCATCGGCGGCCAGGACAATGTTCAGGACGCCCTGCTCATCCGTCTCGGCCTCGGTGCGGGCCAGTTCGGCGCCGTTCCGGCGCGCCACGGCTTCCCAGTTGCCCCGGGACATGGCACCCCAGCGCATCTGGCCATCGCCGAAACCTTCGGCACGGAAAGTCAGCGTGCGGCCCTGCCTCTCCAGATCGCGGAGGTCCCAGCGCGCGTCGATCAGATAGGGCGCGGCCGGAGTCGGAGCCTGCGTCAGCGCGATCACCGGCGTCTCCGTCCGCGCGTCCAGGGCGACGTAGAGGCTGCCCTGATGCCGGTTCTGGCCGAGCACACCTTCGGACGCCGCGAGGTCGATGGAGAGCGCGTCGGCATTGTCGAAGCGGACCGTCTGCAACATGCCCCGGTTCAGCACGCGCCAGCGCATCGGACCCAGCTGGTCAAACCGCGTCGTGAAGTAGCCCTCGCCGATCCGCGCGAAGCGGCTGGCCTTGACCGGCGTGAGCCTCTCGCTGCGGGCATATTCGAGATTGGCGAGAAGCCCGTTCAGCGCGTTCGTCCGTTCGCCCGAATACATGTGGTAGTAGACGTTGACCGGCTTGAGACGGCGCGGCATCTCGGTGTTCCGGAAGGTATGCACCAGATCGCGGAAACCGAAGAACCGTCCCGACCAGAGATCTGTGTAGGTATTCTCGTTGCTGTTCGCGGCATAGATCTGCTGCTGGCTGCCGGCCGTGAAACCAACCGGCGGCACAAAGCTGACAGACGGGAACTCGGGGTCGAAGCGCGAGTCGCCGCCGTTCAGGTTCAACAGGCCCGCCTCTCGCGACACCCGGATCATCTCTTCCGACGGCGAGGTGTCCCCAGACCACAGCACCAGTTCGACCTTCTTGCCGGGCGGTGCGAAGCGGTTGACGAAATCCGCGGCGGGGCCGAATTCCAGATTGATGTCGAACGGCAAGGTGCCGAAACCGCGCGGCTGGTCGTAGGCCTGTTTCAGGGTCACGGTCCGCACAGCGCCCGTCTTCACGACATCCGCGCCCCAGGCCGAGATGTTCGCATTCTTGTAGAGCGGGACGAAGGGCGCTTCCTTCTCCGGCGTATAGTCGTTGAAGAAGCGCCACTCGAAGGGATGGCTGTAGGTGTGGTGCGCAATCTCCACCTGCGGCAGGGCGAAGATCTCGCGGGCGATCTGCTGCGCTTCCTCGTCGCCGGACCAGGCCGGGTCGAGATCGGCGACAATCGGCCCGACCGTGATCGGCAGGTCCGGATAGGGCTTGATCGCCTCTTCCATGACGACGCGGGCCGAGTAGGTCTGATCCTTCTTGTATTTCTGCACCAGGCTGACATTCCGCCAGCCGTCGCCGTCGATATGGCTGAAATACATGCGCCGGCCCGACAGCGTCGTGATGTCGGGAACCGGCTTCACCTCCTCGCCGAACACCCGCCGGAACATCGCGAACGGATTGACGTACCACTGCGTCTTGAAGAAGACCGGATCCTTGTAATAGACCCAGCCGCCCTCGACGAAGGCGCCGTGCGAGGAAACGATCATCAGCGCGCTCTCGGCGCCCGAGGTCCGGTTGCGGACCTTCAGCATCACTTCGGTATCGTCGCCGACCGCCCGATAGAGTTCGTAAGGCGGCAACTGCCCGCCCATGCGGCGCTCGTAGTCGTAGAAGTCAGCATTCCGCTCGACGATGTCGGTGTCAAAGGTCACGTCCGTCCAGTCGCCGCCGAGCTGCACGCCCATCTTGTTCAGGAACTCGTTTACCAGCCGAACATCGGTCACCGGCGCGCCACCGGACTGCGCCAGAAAGCCGAAATCGCCGAGGATGACGAACTTCTTGCCGGCGTCCGCCATCCGGTTGGCCCACTTCAGATAACCGAGCGGGTCCTCCATGCTGCCCTGTTCGAACCAGGTGATGACGCCGGCGACGTCGGGGTCGTCGACGGCATCCTCCGGGAAGCCATCGTCAAGTTCCCGGTAGTCCAGCACGTAGCCGAGCCAGTTCAGGGGCATCTCGGCCAAGCGGTGCAGGTCGTGCAGCTTCAGGATCTCGTCCTGCGGGTGATGCAGCGCGATGATCCGCCGCGGCTGCTCCGCGGCCGCAAGCTGCGAACACAGGCCGAGTGCCGCCACGACCAGCATGACGCTCAGGAAGGTTTGTGCAATTCGTATCGGCATCCGGCTCATATGCCTCACTACGCAACTCCTTTGCCAGATATCGCACAACTTGCCGTGAGATGTTCACAGTCTAACATGCCGGCATGCTTGCCGCCCTCGCCCCCGTCGCAGCCCTTCTCCTGTCTGTCGCCATGCTGCTCATGGGCAACGGACTCCAGTCGACCCTGCTTCCGCTGCGCGCGCAGATCGAGGCGTTCGGGCCGCTCGAGATCGGCATTCTCGGCTCGGCATATTTCGTCGGTTTCACCCTTGGCTGCTGGCGCGGCGCCGTCATCATCCGGCGCGCCGGCCATATCCGGGCATTCGCCGCCATCGTCGCCATCGCCTCGACCTCGGCGCTGGTCCACGCACTGATTCCCAACTCCGTGGTCTGGTGGATCGTGCGCCTGCTGTCCGGCGCCTGCGTGGCCATGCTGTTCATGATCATCGAAAGCTGGCTGAACGAGAAGGCGACCAACGAGACGCGTGGCACGGTCTTCTCGGTCTATACCGCCATCAACCTGTCCATGGTGTCGGCCGGTCAGGTGCTGATCGCCCTCGGCAATCCGCAAGGCTTTCCGCTTTTTCTGATCGCCTCGATCCTGATCTCCTGGGCTGCCGTGCCGCTGGCGCTGTCACGATCCGAAAGCCCGGCGCCGGTCGAGCGCGTCGGCGTCCGGATCGGCTACCTGCTGAAGCTCTCACCTGTGGGGTTCATCGGCAGTTTCGCCGTCGGACTGGCAAACGGCGCCTTCTGGGCGCTGGCTCCCATCTTCGCCCAGAACGGCCACAACGACCCGAGCCTGGCGGCCATCTTCATCGCGGTATCCGTGGTGGCGGGCGCCGCGGCCCAGTACCCGCTGGGCAAGCTCTCGGACCGCATGGACCGCCGCAAGCTGATCATCGCGGTATCGCTGCTATCGGCAGCTGCCGGACTGGCGCTGGCCTTTTTCAGCGCAAGTTCGCAGACGCTGCTGATGGTGACCGGCTTCGCCTTCGGCATGTTCGCCTTCCCGCTCTATTCGCTCTGCGTCGCGCACGCCAACGACTTCGTCGACAACAAGAGCTTCGTCGAGGCGGCCAGCGGGCTGCTGCTGACCTGGGCCGCCGGCGCCGTGATCGGCCCCATCGGCGCCTCGGCGCTGATCTCCGGCATCGGACTGCAGGGACTGTTCTACTTCACCGCCGGCGTGCACCTGATCTTTGCCGTCTTCGTCTTCTACCGCCTGCGGCAGCGGACGGTGGTACCGGAAGAGACCCGCGGCGTCTTCTCGGAGGCGGCCAACGCGGCCTACACGCTCACGCCCGTCGATGTCGGCATGAGCGAGGACGCGCAGCCATCAGAAGCGGCTGCGCCGGACGACGCGGCGCCCGAGGCTGCTACGCCAGCAGAAGAGACCGCCAGCGCGCCGGAGTCAGAGAATGGGCAAGACCCGAAGACCTAGCCGCCGTAGCGGACAACCGTCTGATCGATGGCGCCGAAGATCGATGCGCCATCGCCGTCTTCCATGTCGATACGGATGCGGTCGCCGAAACGCATGAAGGGCGTGGACGGCTTGCCGCTGGCGATGGTTTCGATCATCCGGATTTCCGCGATGCAGGAATAGCCCAGCCCGCCTTCGGCGACCGGCTTGCCCGGGCTGCCATCCGCATCGCGGTTGGACACCGTGCCGGAGCCAACGATGGTGCCCGCGGACAAAGGCCGCGTCGCCGCGGCATGGGCGATCAGTTGCGGGAAGCTGAAGGTCATTTCCTCGCCCGCCTCAGGCTTTCCGAAGGGCGCGTCGTTGAGAAAGGACAGCAGCGGCCTGTGCAGCTTCGCGCCATCCCAGGCACCGCCCAGTTCGTCCGGCGTCACCGCGACCGGGCTGAAGGCGCTGGAGGGTTTGCCGTGGAAGAAGCCGAAACCCTTGGCCAGTTCGGCCGGGATGAGGCCGCGCAGCGATACGTCGTTGACCAGCATCAGCAGGCGGACGTGTCCACCGGCTTCTGCTACCGGGACTCCCATCGGCACATCCCCGGTGATCACGGCGATCTCTGCCTCGAAATCGATACCATGATCTTCGGAGATCGCCCTGATGTCCTCGCGCGGTCCCAGAAAGCTGTCGGAACCGCCCTGATACATCAGCGGATCTGTCCAGAAACTCTCCGGCAGTTCAGCGCCGCGGGCTTTCCGGACCAGTTCGACGTGGTTCACGTAGGCCGAGCCGTCGGCCCACTGGTAGGCGCGCGGCAGCGGCGCGGCGCAGGCCGCCGGATCGAAGTCGAACACGTCCCGTCCGCTGCCGACATTCAGCGCATGGTAGGTCGCGTCCAGCAGCGGCCGGCAGTGATCCCAGTCGTCCAGCGCCGCCTGCAGGGTCGGCGCGATGTCGCCGGCCGGCACGGCCTTCTTCATATCCCTGGACACGACGACAAGCCGGCCGTCGCGCCCTTCCTTCAGCGATGCGAGTTTCATGATCCCCCTACTGCGCTTCGGCGCCGTCCTTGATGTAGCCGCGCCGAATCTGGTCGAGTTCGATCGACTCGAAAAGCGCCTTGAAGTTGCCCTCGCCGAACCCCTCGTTGCCCTTGCGCTGGATCAGTTCGAAGAAGATCGGGCCGATCACCGTCTGGGTGAAGATCTGCAGCAGCAGGCCGCCGCCCTGGTCCGGGCCACCGTCGATCAGGATGGCGTTCTTCTTCAGCCGGTCCAGATCCTCGCCATGGTCGGGCACGCGGGCTTCCACGCCCTCGTAATAGGTCGCCGGCGTGTCCTGGAAGGGCATGCCCAGTTCGCGCAGATGCTCGACCGTCGCATAGATGTCGTCGGTGCCCAGCGCGACATGCTGGATGCCTTCGCCGCGGTACTGCTCCAGATATTCGTGGATCTGCGACTTGTCGTCGGAGCTCTCGTTGATCGGGATGCGGATCTTGCCGCAGGGGCTGGTCATGGCCTTCGATTTCAGGCCGGTGACCTTGCCCTCGATGTCGAAGAAGCGCACTTCGCGGAAGTTGAACAGCCGCTCGTAGAAGTCCGCCCACTCGGCCATGCGGCCGCGGTGCACATTGTGCGTGAGGTGGTCGATATAGGTCAGCCCCGCCCCCTTCGGCCGGCTCTCGACACCCGGGATCGGTTCGAAATCGACCTCGTAGATGGAGCCCTTGTCGCCATAGCGGTCCACCAGATAGATCAGGCTGTCGCCGATGCCCTTGATGGCGGGAATGTTGAGTTCCATCGGGCCGACATGGGTCTCGACGCCCCAGGCGCCGTTCTCAAGCGCGCGCTTGTAGGCCTTGGCGGCATCCTTCACGCGGAAGGCGATGGCGCAGGCGCTGGGGCCGTGGAGCCGCGAGAACGACCGCGGGAACCCGGTCTGCTCCCCGTTCACGATCAGGTTTATGTCGCCCTGGCGGTAGAGCGTCACATTCTTGGACCGGTGCTTCGCCACGGCGGTGAAGCCCATCTTCTCGAATAGTTCGCCAAGGGGTTCGGGTTCCGGCGCGGTGAATTCGATGAACTCGAAGCCGTCCGTCGCCATCGGGTTGTCCCAGAGATCGGCCATGGATGCGTTCCTCCACTGACGCGTTTTGACTTGACCGGATATTAGTTTCAATTGAAACTAATTGCAACATGGATGATGAACCGCTCGATCTGCCGGCCTTTCTGCCCTACCGGCTGGTCGTCGCCGCCAACCGGGTCGGCGACGAACTCGCCCGGCTCTACGCCGACCGTTTCGGCCTGACGATCCCGGAATGGAGAGTGATGGCAGTGATCGCCCGGTTTCCAGGACTTCTCGGCCAACGAAGTCGCCGAGCGCGGCGCCATGGACAAGGTGCAGGTCAGCCGGGCCGTGGCGCGGCTGATGGCGGCCGGGCGGCTGGAGCGGCGGCTCTCGCCCGACGACCGCCGGCGGTCGACGTTGCGGCTGACAGACGCGGGCGAGGAAACCTATGGCCGCATTGTGCCGCTGGCGCGCGACTACGAGAGACGTCTGATGGATCGCCTGCCGCGCGAAGACCGGACGAAGCTGATGGGCATGCTGGAGACGATCAGCCTGCCGGGGGAAGACCGCGGGTAACCGTCAGCAGTTGCGGTATTGCCTGGCGCCGAATTCCTGATCCGACGAGACGACGAACTCCAGCGTCAGGATGAACATCTCTATCGTGTCACCACCCCGTCGGAGCGGCATGACGGTTGCTTCGATACGCACGAACGACGGAGCAGAACCGAAATTCGCGATGTCGCTCTCGACGGGTCCGCCGGAAACGGTGCATGTGTCGAGCAACCGCGCCAGATCCGCCAGACCCTCGTTCGCGTGGCCTTCGCCGAAGACGATGCCGGTCGGTTCGACACCGCAACGCTGCGACACGCGGGTGCCGGCAAGCCGGATCCGGTACGTTCCGTCGCCGGCCCGTTCGATCATCGCCAGGTCCGGAAGCACGCCACGGATCTCGGCCGGATCGATGTCGGCGCGGTCCGGAATCAGCCCGGGACCGGACTTCGATTCCCAGTAAGCCTTCAGAATGGGTCCTGCGGTGCGGGACATGGCCCTTCCCCGTTTGCGTGTATAATTGCCTGTAGCAACTTCCGCAAAAGACGGGCCAAGTCTGTAAACGTGACGTTAACGGCAGTTAGCGTGTGACGGGTATCACCCCTTGAGACGCCGGAGCCAGTCCTCGATCCGCTTCCGGTTTACGCCGAAATCGCGGATTCCGATCTTGGCGCGCGAGTAGACGGCCAGGGTCGAGCGGCCCTCGCCAGCATCCAGCACCAGCACGTCGATGATGTCGGGAAAGCGGAAAACCTTTGATCTGGCGACAAAAACGGCCTGCAGCCTGTTTTCGTCGATCCGGGTTTCGGTGACGCGCGGTTCCGATCCGGCGAGTTTCCGCACCGCCGAGAACAGTTCCACCGGCGTCAGATCGAAGATCGGACTCTCGGCATGCGGTTCCGCGTTCCGGCACAAATCCCGTGGCGCGGTCAGAAACTGGTTGGGTTTCCAGTTGAGTTCGAATTCCCGGAAATCGATCACGAATTGTGACCCCTTCTCATTACACGAATCTCATTTCACATTCTGTCGCGGATCGTGACGACCAGCCGCTCGCGTTCAGCGTGCATGTACGGCTCCGCCTCGCCCACGCCCCAGATCGGGCCGGGCCATCCCGCATCGCCCTTCAGCCGGCCGATGACGTGTACGTGCATCTGCGGCACCTGGTTTCCCAGGGTGGCGACATTGGTCTTGTCGGCCTGGATCAGGTCACGGACGATTTCCGCCGCCCGCGACGCTTCCTCGACCAGCACCGCGCGGTCCTCGGACGACAGGTCGAACAGTTCCACCGCGCCGGCCCGCCGCGGAATCAGCAGCAGCCAGGGCCAACGCGCATCGTCGGCCAGCCGCACATGACAGAGCGGCCAGTCGCCGACCTCGACGCTGGTTCCGGCAAGCCGCGGATCGAGGCTGAAGCCATCAGCCACGCGCCAGACCGATCTCCGCGGTCGCGGCCTTGCGCATCAGCGCCACCTCGTTGGCGATGGTGCAGAGCCGGAAGCCCTGGGCGAACAGACGGTTGGCGTGATCGCCGCCGGCGGCGTGGATGCAGGGCACGACGCCATTGTCGACGGAGACCTTGCGGATGTGCTCGATGGCTTCCAGCACCTCCTTCTCCGTCGGGTCCGGCAGCGGCTGATAGCCCAGGCCCAGCGCCAGGTCGGACGGGCCGATATAGACCGCGTCGAGCCGTTCGGTCGCGCAGATCTCCTCGATATTGTCGAGCGCGGTCTTGGTCTCGATCATCGCGAAGCTGATCACCGTGTCGTTGGCGATTTTGCCGTAGTCCGGCCCCATCAGCAGCGGGCCGCGCACGCCGGCATAGGAGCGGAAGCCGTCCGGCGGATAGCGCATGCACTGCACCAGATGCTCGGCTTCCTCGCGCGTGTTGACCATCGGGCAGATCAGGCCCAGCGCGCCGGCGTCCAGCGTCTTCATGATCCAGACGGGATCGTTCCAGGGGATGCGCGCCAGCGGCGTCGCGTCCTGGATCGAGATCGCCTGCAGCATGTGGATGCCCTGGTCGAGATCGATCATGCCGTGCTGCATGTCGACGCCGACGCTGTCGAAATCCAGCGAGGCCATGATCTCGGCCGAATAGGAGCTGGCGCTGGCCAGCCAGCCGTTCACGACGTTGCCGCCGGCATTCCAGATATCCCGGACCTTGTTGGTGCGCATTGAAATTGTCCCCTTCTTCTCAGAGCGCCCGCGGCGCTTCGACCCCCAGCCTTCCGGCCCATTCGATCAGTCGCGGCATGATGCCGTCGAAAAGCGCGACGCCGTTCTGTTCGCCGTCACGTTTGCGTTGCAGCGCCCGCTCGCCCGGCAGGCGGACGCCCGGCGCTCCCTCGGCCGTGCGCGCAGCCCGGCAGGCGGCGCCGAAGAAGCCTGTCTCGGCGGCAAAGGCGCCGAGGCCGCCGAACGCTTCCGGATCGATCAGCAGCACCAGCACGGACGCGCCGTGCTGTTCCGGCCTGTCCTTGCGCCCGAAGCCGCCAAGGCCCGAGGTCATGGCCTCGATCATGATTCCCAGGCCGAAGCCCTTGTGACCGCTTTCGATGCCACCCAGCGGCAGCAATGCGCCGCCGTTGCCGAAGGCCGCCGGATCGTCGGTCTCGCGGCCCTCGGCGTCGACGAGCCACTTGCCCGGCATGCGCTCGCCGTTTGCCGCAGCGCGGCCGGTCAGCCCCATGGTCGTGATCGAGGCCGAGATGTCGATCAGCACCGGATCGCCGTCCGTCGGGATGCCGACGCCCATCGGGTTCGGCGTGTAGATCGGCTCGACGGCGCCATGCGGCGCGACGCCAGCATTGGCCGGGTCCGACGACAGCAGCAGAAGCATCTGCCCCGCCGCCGTGGCAACCGGCAGGAAACTCGCCAGACAGGCGATGTGGCCGGAGCGGCGGATCGAGACGCCGCAGAGCCCGTATTGCCGCGCGCGGTCCATGGCCAGATCCATGGCGTGACGGACCAGCCAGACGCCGGAGAGATAGCCGCCGTCCCAGAGCACCGAGGGGCCTCGGTCGGAAATCACCTCGGGATCGCCGGTCTTCGGCATCTCGCCGCCTTCCAGCGCGGCGAGATATTGCGGCGCCAGGTTGAGGCCGTGGGTGTCGTGGCCCATCAGGTCGGCGTCGACCAGCATCTCGGAGACGGTCGCCGCGCGGTCTTGGGGCATGCCGGCCGCGGCAAAGAGATCCGCGCCGAAGCGCTTCAGACCGGCGGCATCGTAGCGTTCCGCCACCCCCGCGCCTCAGAGAACCTGGTGGACATGGTAGAGCGGCCCGCCCGGATGACGGTCGCCCAGCCCGACGGCAAGGATGTTGTTCATCCAGTAGTAGCGCTCGTCGCCGGTCTCGAACGTCGGCGCCGTGCGGAAATAGTATTCGGACGCGTCGACCGCCTCGCCGCTGTCGAGACGCTTCAGCACCTCCTTCGGGCCATGCCGGAAGCCGTGATACTTCATCAGGATCAGCGCGCCGTCACCGGTCTCGATGGTCAGCCGGACATCGAGGCGAAGTTCCCCGCCCGAACCGACCACGACCCAGTCGCCCGCCGCGCCGGGCAGCACCTTGCCGTTCAGTTTCGGCCCCTCGACCCGGCCGCCGGTGACCTCGGCGATCAGCCGCCGTCCGGCCCCGGTATCGCCGATCATGGTCCGTCCGCCAACGTCGATGATGATGTCGAACATGTGCTCGAAGGAAAGCGCCGTCGTCATCGTCCCCTCCCCCTCAGAGTATCCGGTGCACGTGATAGACCGGGCCGCCCGGCGTCCGGTGGCCGGTGCCGATGAACACCGTGCGGTTCATCCAGCCGTATTTCTCCGCCCCGGTCTCGAACCGCGGCGCGATCCGGAAATAGTAGAGCGAGGGATCGACATCCTCGCCGGCCGCCAGCCGCTGCATCACCTCTGGCGGGCCATGACGCCGGCCGCCATAGGTCATGTAGATCAGCGCATCGTCATCGGTCTTCAGCGTCAGCCGCACATCCAGATGGGTGGCCCCGTCGGCGGTGAAGGTCAGCCAGTCCCCGCCCGGCGCCGCCAGCGCGGTCCCCTTCATCTCCGGGCCTTCGAAACTGCCGCCGGTCACCGTCGCGATCCGGCGCGTGCCGAACGGGCCCGCGCCCAGGTCGCGGATCTCGGGCACGTCGAAACGTGCGGTAAAGACATACTCGGATTGCACGTCCGCCATGCGGCTCCCCTCCCGGCGCAGAACTCGGGCATTATAGAAACCGATCAGGTCCGGTTAACAGGGGAGAATGCCGCGATGATCAAGATCACCTTTTGTCTGAAGCGGAAGCCGGGACTGACGCTGAAGGAGTTCCACGACTACTGGCTGAACCATCACGGACCCCTGGTGCGGAAGCATCAGAAGGCGTTGCGGATGGTCCGCTACGTCCAGGTCCACGCCATCGAGACGGCGCTGTCGGCCGGCATGCAGAAGGCGCGCAAGGCGCCCGAAGGCTTCGACGGCGTCGCCGAGCTCTGGTGGGAATCGGTCGAGGAACTGGAGAAGTCGCTGGACGATCCCGCGGCCCGGGAGGCCGGGCGCATCCTGCTGGAGGACGAGGCGAAGTTCATCGACCTGCCCAACTCGCCGCTCTGGTTCGGCGAGGAGCATGTCGTGGTCGGGGACGACTGAGTCCTATTCGAACCAGTCGAATCTCTCGCCGGCGAGTTGCCTGAGCAGGGCGTAGTCCCCGGCCAGCAGTTCCTTCAGCCGCGCCACGGTCTCGGGCGGGATCTCGTCGCCGTAGGAGCCGACATTCTGTGGCGCGTAGTCGATGCCGTCGGCCCGCGGGAGACCGAGGAACTCGAACACACGCTCGGTCTCCGCGGCCGGGTCGGTGAAGAAGGCCTCGGACTTCACCAGGCAGACATTCTCCCGCCCCAGCACTTCGAAGAGCCGTTGCACCTGCGCGCCGTAGCGGCTGCGGTCGACATAGGAGAAATGCTGGTGGGCATAGGAGTGATAGCCCGCCGTCTCCCTGATCTTCTCCGCCTCACCGGCCAGCCGCCGCGGTTCCCGCTCGATGGCGTCGGCGAGGGAGAGATCGTCCTGATCCTTGTTGTGCTCGTGCCAGTAGTGGGAGTAGGTCCGCGCCACCGGATCGCGCAGCATGGCGACGGCCTTCACCTCCGGCAGGTCCGCCTTCATCCGTTCGATGGCGAGCGGGTGGTACATGTAATAGGGGCTGGCCTCGAAGTTCAGGACCAGGGCGCCGAGTTCCTCCTCCTGCCTCGCCTTCTCGTCGGCGCGCTGGAAATGCGCCCGGTACCAGCTCTCGCCGCGGTGGTAGTTGTAGTCGAAGTAGTGGACTTCCTTCGAGGAGGGCGTGGCGATCCGCGGGTGCTGCTGCAGGTAGTGGAACAGCGAGGTCGTCCCCGCCTTCTGTGCGCCGACAATGACGAAGTCCGGCAGCACGCGCGATGCGCCGCTGGCGATCGCCTTCGCGCTGTGCGCCGCCTGCCGCAGCGCTTCCTTCGCCGCCTGCCACGCCATCGGCGTCAGTCCTCGTGGAAGGTGATGTAGTCGTCCAGGTCAGCACGCTCCGTCCGCAGCGCATTCTCGGGACGCGACGTGTCCTCGTAGCCCAGCGCCATGCCGCAGAGCACCGTCAGGCCCTCCGGAATGCCGAGGATGCGCTTGATGATGACGTGATAGCTGGGCCAGGCCGCCTGCGGACAGGTGTGCAGCCCGTACTGCCGCGCCACGATCATGAGGTTCTGCAGATACATGCCGTAATCCAGCCACGAGCCGATCTCGAGCCGCTTGTCGACGGTGAAGATCATGCCGACCGGCGCGTCGAAGAAGGTGAAGTTGCGCGCGCCCTGCTCCTTCATGCGCTGGGTGTCGCCCTTCCTGATCCCGATCAGGTCGTACATGCCGAAGCCGACTGTCCGGCGCCGTGTCAGATAGGGCTCGAAGAACTGGTCCGGGTAGTACTTGTACTCGCGCTCGTAGTCCCCGCGCTCGTGCAGGGAGGCATGCACCACCGCGTCGCAGAGCTCCTGGCGCTTCCTGCCGACCACGACATGGCCCTGCCAGGGCTGCATGTTCGTCCCCGACGGCGCCCGGGCCGAGACCTCAAGGATATGGCGCACCAGCTCCATCGGCACCGGATCCGGCAGGAAGCCCCGTACCGACCGGCGCGAGACAATGGCCTCCTCCGCCGTCTCGGCCACTTCGGCCGCGGGATGCTCCGTGACCGGCGCAAACGGGTTGGAAACATTCATCGGGTCTCTCCTCCACTCTCCCCAGCAGCCGACATTAGCGGGACAGGCTACCCGCCGTCACGTGCCTGCAGACGAGGTCCGCGGCGGACCGATCTCCCGGTAGACGTATGCGGTTGTGGCGACGATGGGGAGGATGGCGCAGAAGGCGGCCACGAAATCGAGCAGCAGCAGCACGCTGCCCGCATCGGGGAAGGCGTTGAAGACGGCGAAGGTCAGACCCCAGGACGGAATGATCGGCAGCGCGAAGATCCAGATGATTGTCGTGAACCGCCGCTTCGAGGCAGGGCCGGCATGGGAATCCGCAGCCCGCATGTCCGCGCCCCAGATCACCATGACGATCGGGACCGTGATCCGGTTGGAGAGATACTTGAGGTAGATCACGAAGGTGACGAGCAGGATGACCAGAAAGATCGCGATCTGCCGCGGCGACCGCATCGCCTCGGCCATCGCCGCCTCGTTCTCGATCGAGACCTGGCTGCCCAGGACGCTCGCGATCACGATGCTGCCGATCAGCCAGACCGGCATCGAGACCAGCATGCCCCAGAGCATGGCGAGGAACGGGTAGAAGACGCTCGCCACCAGTGCCTGCAGGTCGACCTGCAGGAACGCCAGCGGCCGGGAGGCCTGTCCCGACAGCACCTGGGCCGTCAGACGCATGCCCCAGTAGTAGTAGAGGATCGAGTAGCTGATCCCGAGCGCGATCCAGCCGAATCCGCCGGGAGAATAGTAGCCGATGGCGGCGCTCGCTGTGATCAGCGCCAGGAACAGTCCCGGCGCCTGCCTCATCAGCAGCATCCCCTCGATCAGATATGCCAGCGCGTCCTTCATGCCGGATGCGACCTCCTTTGACGGCGGCGCGATCTTGTCCGAAGATCGCCGTCCGCACAAATCCAAGCGATACAACGCCCGCCGGAGCCTGTCCCATGTCCCAAGCCAGCGACCGCAAGGCCTTCTACGAGACCATCGGCAAACAGAACCTGACGCCGCTCTGGGAAGTGCTGCACGGCCTTGTGACGCCTGAGCCCGTGCACCGGGTTCAGCCCGCGATCTGGCGCTATGACGACATCCGCGACCACATCATGGCGTCGGGCGAACTGATCACCGCCAAGGAGGCCGAACGGCGCGTGCTGATCCTCGAGAATCCCGGACTGCCCGGCGAATCGAAGATCACCACCTCGCTCTATGCCGGGCTGCAGCTGATCCTGCCCGGCGAGGTCGCGCCGGCGCACCGCCACACCCAGTCGGCGCTGCGCTTCGTGGTCGAGGGCCAGGGCGCCTACACCGCCGTCGACGGGGAGCGCACAAGCATGAGCCCCGGTGATTTCGTCATCACGCCGTCCTGGACCTGGCACGATCACGGAAACGATTCCGATCAGCCCATGGTCTGGCTCGACGGGCTGGACATCCCGACGGTCAGCTTCTTCGGCGCCAGCTTCGCCGAGAAATGGCCCGAGGACAGCCAGCCGCTCTCCCGGCCCGAAGGCGACTCGCTGGCCCGTTATGGCCAGGGCCTGATGCCGGAGGGCTACGAGGCCCGGTCCCACACCTCGCCGGTCTTCAACTATCCCTACGCGCGTACGCGCGAGGCGCTGGAAACCATGCGCGCCCACGAGAAGTGGGACCCCGCGCAGGGGCTGAAGCTGAACTACGTCAATCCGGTGAACGGCGACTTCGCCATGCCGACCATCGGCACCTTCATGCAGCTGCTGCCGAAGGGCTTCGCCGGCATCCCCTACCGCGCCACCGACGCCACCGTCTTCTCGGTGGTCGAGGGCACGGGCGAGATCGAGATCGCGGGGCAGACCTTCGCCTTCGGCCCGCGCGACCACTTCGTCGCCCCGTCCTGGGCCTGGTACCGCCTCAGCGCCGCGGAAGACTGCGTGATCTTCTCTTTCTCCGACCGGCCGGTGCAGCAGAAGCTCGACCTCTGGCGGGAACAGCGGGGCAACTGTTGAGGCAGCGGCGTTCGTTGTGCCCGACGTCCCGGGCTTGACCCGGGACCCATTCCGGAGCCTTTCCGCTGCCGCTGACCATCCATCGACGCTCAGGAATGGGCCCTGGATCAAGTCCAGGGCACGCCGGGGGGCAAGTTCACCCCTCCTTCCAGCGTTTCACCAGTCCGTTGTCGATGTCGAAGAGGTCGAGCACCCGCCCGACCGTGTGGTCGACCATGTCGGCGAGGCTTTCGGGCTTGGCGTAGAAGGCCGGGACCGGCGGCATGATCACCGCGCCGCTTTCCGACGCCTGGGTCATCATACGCAGGTGCCCGGTGTGCAGCGGCGTCTCGCGTACCAGGAGCACCAGCCGCCGGCGCTCCTTCAGCGTCACGTCGGCCGCCCGGCTGAGCAGATTGCCCGTGTTGCAGGTCGCGACCTCCGACAGCGTCTTGATCGAGCACGGCGCAATGACCATCCCCGCCGTCCGGAAGGAACCGCTTGCGATGGCGGCGCCTATATCGCCGACCGGATGGCTGACATCGGCCAGCGCGCGGACCTGATCGGCGGTGCGGTCGGTCTCCTCGGCGATGGTCATGGCCGCTGCCTTGCTCATCACCAGATGGGTCTCAACCGGCGTGTCCCGCAGGACTTCCAGCAGGCGAATGCCATAGGCCGCGCCCGAGGCGCCCGACATGCCGACGATGAGACGCGGAGCGGTCAAGTCTGGCTCAGACCGTGAAGATCTTGCCCGGATTGAAGATGTTCTGCGGGTCCAGCGCCTTCTTGATCTCCCGCATCACCGAGACGGCGTCCCCATGCTCGGCGATCAGGAACTTCATCTTGCCGGTGCCGACGCCGTGCTCGCCGGTGCAGGTGCCGCCCATGGACAGCGCCCGCATGACCATGCGGTCGTTCACTTCCTCGGCCTTCTTCATGCCCTCGTTGTCGCCCTCGGCGAAGACGAAGGCGAGGTGGAAGTTGCCGTCGCCGACATGGCCGACGATCGGCGCCGTCAGGTCGTTGGCGACGATGTCCTTCTTGGTCTCCAGGATGCACTCGGCCAGCCGGGAAATCGGCACACAGACGTCGGTCGCCCAGATCGAGGCGTTGGTCTTCAGCGCCTTGGCGGCGTAGGCCGCGTTGTGGCGCGCTTCCCAGAGCTTGTTGCGGTCCTCGGCCTTGGTCGTCCACTGGAAGTTCGAGCCGCCATATTCCTCGCAGATCGAACCGACCATCTCGGCCTGTTCCTTCACGCTGGCCTCGGAGCCGTGGAATTCCAGGAACAGGGTCGGCTGCACCGGATAGTCGAGGCCCGAATGGCGGTTGACCGCGTCCATCTGCACATCGTCCAGCAGCTCGATCCGCGCCACCGGAATGCCGGACTGGATGGTCAGAATGGTGGTGTTCACCGCGCCTTCCAGATCGGCGAAGGACACCACGGCCGAGCTGATCGCCTCGGGGATGCCGTAGAGCCGCAGCGTGACCTCGGTGATGATGCCGAGCGTGCCCTCGGAGCCGACCATCAGACGGGTAAGGTCGTAGCCGGCGGCCGATTTCCGGGCCCGGCGGTTGGTCCTGATCACCCGCCCGTCGGCCATGACGACGGTCAGCGCCAGCACGTTCTCCCGCATCGTGCCGTAGCGCACGGCGTTCGTGCCGGAGGCACGCGTCGCGGTCATGCCGCCGATGGAGGCGTCGGCGCCCGGATCGATCGGGAAGAACAGCCCCGTCGCGCGCAGATACTCGTTCAGCTGCTTGCGGGTGACGCCCGGCTGCACGACGCAGTCGAGATCCGCCTCGTTGACCTCCAGTACCTCGTTCATCTGGCTGAGGTCGACGGTGACGCCGCCGAGTTCGGGGATGACGTGACCTTCCAGCGAGGTGCCGACGCCATAGGGCACGATCGGCACCCCGTGTTTCGCGCAGATCTTCACGATCTCCGAGACTTCCTCGGTCGAATGCGCGAAGCAGACCGCGTCGGGCAAGGCCGGATGGTGATAGCTCTCGTCATGGCTGTGGTGCTCGCGGACGGCATTGGCCGTGCTGCAGCGCTCGCCCAGCAGGGCGGTCAGATCGGCGACGACGCCGTTCACCTTTTCGGCGGGGAGACCCATGTCGGCTTCCTCCAGAATACCTGTTCTGATTGCCGGCCACATTATGACGCGGACAGGTGTTCCGCAATTGTATCCCGGCAGTTGCGAACTAGTATCGTCCCATGCTGGAAACCCCGCCCGACTATGATTTTGTCCTGCATCCCCACCGTTCGCTGGGCATGAAGGGGTTTTTCCTGGTCATGGGCCTGATCGGCGGCTTCAGCTTCATCGCCGGCATCGTCTTCATCCTGCAGGGCGCCTGGCCGGTGATGGGGTTCCTGGGTCTCGATGTCTTCCTGATCTACGTCGCCTTCCGCATGAGCTACCGCACCGGCCGAATCCGGGAGCGGGTGGTGATTTCCGGCGGCAATGTCACCGTCGTGCGGCGCGACGCCCGGGGCCGCGAACAGTTCTGGGAGTTCCCCGCGTACTGGGCGCGCGCCGACATGGAAACGGACCGGCGCGGCTTCGGTAAGCTCTATGTCGGCAGCCATGACCGCCGCGTCCGGATCGGCGCCTTCCTGACGCCGGAGGAGCTGTCGGAGTTCCGGTGGACGCTGGAAGACGCGCTTCAACTCTCCCGCGCGACGGCCGCCCCCGGGCGGGGATAGCCGATCACGTCTCTTTGTTGTTGACACTCATTCGCATTCACAACAAATATGGGTGCAGAGGAGACGGATATGTACGTGTGCATCTGCAATGCCCTTTCCGACAGACAGGTCAGCGGCGCCATTGAAAGCGGCGCGGTCCGCGACGCTCATGACCTGCATCCGGCCCTCTCCTGCCGGGTCCAGTGCGGCCGTTGCCTGCCGACGATCGCCGACATGCTGGACGAGACGTTAAATCATTCCCCCGGCCACACAGCAATCGCAGCGGAATAGCCATGTTCGCGAGCCAGCAGCTCATCCACTATATGAAGTGCCGCCGCAACGGATCCCTGCGGCCTGCCGACAGCAACAACCCGGAAGGCGAAAGGTCCCGGCCCAGGGCGGTCACGCGCAACGGAACATGGGAAGGCAAGACGCATGAAGGGCAACCCGGAGATCATCGGTCACCTGAACAAGGTGCTGTATAACGAGCTCACGGCGATCAACCAGTACTTCCTGCACAGCCGGATGCTGAACGACTGGGGCCTCAAGCGGCTCGGTCACTACGAATACGAAGAATCCATCGACGAGATGAAGCACGCCGATCAGTTGATCGAGCGGATCCTGTTTCTCGAGGGCCTGCCCAACCTGCAGGACCTCGGCAAGCTTCGCATCGGCCAGGACACCAGGGAGATCCTGGAATGCGATCTGGCGATGGAGATGGATGCCCACCCGGCCCTGAAGGAAGCCATCGCCGCCAGCGAGAAGGCCGGCGACTACGTCTCGCGCGAACTGTTCGAGGACATTCTCAAATCCGAGGAAGAGCACATCGACTGGCTGGAGACCCAGCTCGGTCTGATCGAGACCGTCGGGCTGGCGAACTACAACCAGTCCCAGATGGGAACCGGCGAGAGCTCCTGACGGCCTGACAGGCCGCGTGCATTTCACGAAGCGCGAGCCGAACTCAGGCGCTTTCACGCATTTCCGGCGCACCTCCCGCACCCAGCGTGGCGGCGCCGGACACGTCTCGCCATTGCTTTCCGCATCCAACCAATGCGGAGGCAGACAATGGAATACGCACACACGGTGCTCGCCCTCGCCGCCCTCGTTCTCGGCGGCATCCAGATGGCCCGGCGCAAGAGCGGCGGCGCCCACCGGCGGCTCGGCCAGGCCTATGTCGGAGCCATGGCGCTGACGGCGCTGAGTTCCTTCTTCCTGACCGGACTGACCGGCGGCATGAACGGGCTTCACGTGCTGTCGGTCTGGACCCTGATCACGCTGGCCATCAGCATTCGCGCACGCCGTCGCGGCAATATCATGGGCCACGGCTACAGCATGATCATGCTCTATGGCGGACTGCTCACCGCCGGCCTGTTCGCGGCGCAGCGGCACGGGCTCGACCTGCCGGTCTGGCTCGTCGTCGGCATGCTGGTCGCGATGTGGGCAGGCCTTCTCGTCATGGCGGAGCGCATGCGGCGGCGCTTCTCCCGCCGCGGCGAAACCGCCGACGCTGCGGCGGCCTAGATTTCGGCCACGTCGATCACGCCGGGCATCGATTTCAGCGACTGGCGCAGCGCACGGTCGATCCGGAAGGTCTCTTCCGGGTCGATCTCGATCTCCCGCGGTTCGCCCCCGGGGCGGATCACCAGGCGGATCAGGCCCCGCCCCGGCCCGGCCCGGTCCAGCACCGCCCGGATCGGCTTCAGCGCCGCCGGCTCCGACAACACCACGCGCGCCCCGGCTTCGGCGTCGGCCACGTAACCATCGAGATCTCGGAGATCCGTCATCACCAATGTCGGCTCCTCCCTGTCGCGCATGACATCGGCATAGATCACCGCGTTGCGGCCGGATTCGAGGTCGTCGCGGAAGCGGTTCAGCACCTCGGAGAAGCACAGGACCTCGCATTCGCCGCTGGGGTCAGACAGGCCGATGAAGGCGTAGGAGTTGCCTTTGGCGTTGCGCCGGATCTGCACCGACGAGACCGTCCCGGCCAGACCGATATTGGTCTTCTGCTGCGCGAAGGCCTCGGGCAGGTTCTCGATCCGGGTGATGCCCTTCTGCGCCAGCCGCTTCTGGTAATCGTCCAGCGGGTGACCCGACAGGTAGAAGCCGATGGCCGCCCGCTCTTCCGCCAGCCGCTCCAGATCGTCGAACGGCGCCACGGCAGGCAGCGGCGGCCGGTCCTCGCCGTCTGCCTCGTCATTGCCCCCACCGCCACCGAACAGGCCCATCTGGCCGCTGGCGCGGTCCTCGGCCTGCTGCTGGGCGTAGCGGGCCAGGATGTCGATGGAGGACAGCACCCGCTTGCGGTTGCGGTCGAGGCCGTCCAGCGCGCCGGCGCGGGTGAGATTCTCCATCTGGCGCTTGTTCAGCGCCAACCCGGCGGTACGGACGGCGAAGTCGAACAGATCGGCAAAGGGGCCGTCCGCGTCGCGGGCCGCCACGATCGCCGCCATGGCGTCGCGGCCGACATTCTTCACTGCCGCCAGCGCGTAACGGATGCCGGATACTGCGCCTTCGCCGTCCCGCTCGACGTTGAAGGCGACGCGGGACGCGTTCACATCCGGGGGCAGCAGCGGGATGCCGAGCCGTTTCATCTCCCGCTTGAAGACCTCCAGCTTGTCGGTATTGCCCATGTCGAGCGTCATCGACGCGGCCAGGAACTCGGCCGGAAAATTGGCCTTCAGCCACGCCGTCTGCCAGGCCACGAGGGCATAGGCCGCGGCGTGGGACTTGTTGAAGCCATAGCCGGCGAACTTGCCGATCAGGTCGAAGATCTGGTTCGCCTTTTCGGGCGAGACGTCATTGTCGGCGGCGCCCTCGACGAAGCGGGCGCGCTGGGCGTCCATCTCCGCCTGGATCTTCTTGCCCATGGCCCGGCGCAGCAGGTCAGCCTCGCCCAGGCTGTAGCCCGACAGCACCTGCGCCATCTGCATCACCTGTTCCTGATAGACGGGGATGCCGTAGGTCTCGGCCAGGATCGGTTCCAGCAGCGGATGCGGATAGCTGGCGCTCTCCCGCCCGTGCTTGGTGGAGATGTAGGTCGGGATGTTGTCCATCGGGCCAGGGCGGTAGAGCGCCACGATGGCGATGATGTCCTCGAACTTGTCGGGCTTCATCTGCCGCAGCACGTCGCGCATGCCCGAGCTTTCCAGCTGGAACACGCCGACCGTGTCGCCGCGCCCCAGCATCTCGAAGGTCGTGCCGTCGGCCTCGGGGATCTGCGCCAGATCGAAATCGGGCAGCGGCCCCTTGCGGACGAATCCGACGGCGCGGTCCAGCACGGTCAGGGTCTTCAGACCGAGGAAGTCGAACTTCACGAGGCCGGCACTCTCGACGTACTTCATCGAGAACTGGGTGACCGGCATGTCCGACTTCGGATCGCGGTAGAGCGGCACTAGCTGTTCCAGCGGCCGGTCGCCGATGACCACGCCGGCGGCATGCGTCGACGCGTGGCGGTAGAGGCCTTCCAGCTGCAGCGCCAGATCGACCAGATGCTTCACCGAGCCGTCATTGTCGTATTCGTGCGACAGGCGCGGTTCGGTCTTCAGCGCCTGGTCCAGCGTCACCGGATTGGCCGGATTGTTCGGCACCAGCTTCGAGATCCGGTCGACCTGGCCGTAGGGCATCTGCAGCACCCGGCCGACATCGCGGATCACCGCGCGCGCCTGCAGCTTTCCGAAGGTGATGATCTGCGCGACCTTGTCGTGGCCGTACTTGTCCTGGACGTAGCCGATCACCTCGTCCCGCCGGTCCTGGCAGAAGTCAATGTCGAAGTCCGGCATCGACACGCGTTCCGGATTGAGAAACCGCTCGAACAGAAGACCGTAACGTATTGGGTCCAGATCGGTAATCGTCAGTGCGTAGGCCACAAGTGAGCCGGCGCCGGAGCCGCGCCCCGGTCCCACCGGTATCCCCTCGGCCTTGGTCCACTGGATGAAGTCGGCGACGATCAGGAAGTAGCCCGGAAAGTCCATCTGGATGATGATGTCGAGTTCCAGCTTGAGCCGCGCGCGGTAGGCGTCCTCATCCAGTTCCTGGCCCTTGCCGCGCAGGAAGGCGATGCGTTCGGTCAGCCCCTCCTCGGCCATCTTCCGCAACTCGTCCGCCTCGGACCGGCCCTCGCCCGTGTCGAAGCGCGGCAGGATCGGTCCCCGCTTCGGCGCCGCGAAGCCGCAGCGCCGCGCGATCACCAGCGTGTTCGAGACCGCCTCAGGCAGGTCGGCGAAAAGCGCCGTCATTTCCTCGGCCGACTTGAAGCGGTGATCCGGGGTCAGCCGCCGGCGTTCCTCCTGGCTGACATAGGCGCTCTCGGCGACGCAGATCAGCGCGTCATGCGCCTCGTACATGCGCTCTTCGAGGAAGTAGCAGTCATTGGTCGCCACCAGCGGCAGGTCGAACTCATAGGCGAGATCGACCATCGGCGCCTCGACCCGGTCCTCGTCGGCCAGTCCGTGCCTGTAGAGTTCGACATAGAGCCGGTCGCCGAAGAGATCCTTCATGCCGGACAACCAGGCGCGCGCCGCGGCCGTCTCGCCTTCCGCCAGCAAGCGCCCGAGGGGCCCGCCCGCGCCGCCGGTCAGGGCGATCAGTCCAGCCGTCCGCCCCTTCAGACCGCCCTGCGGCAGATGGGTCGAGAAGGCCGGATCGCTGTCGAGAAAGGCCGAGGAGATCAGCGCCATCAGATTGGCGTAGCCCTCGGCGTTCTGGGCCAGAAGCACGACCGGCGCAGAAAGCGGACGGATGACGCCCGCGGGCGCGCGGCTGTCGAGCCCGTACTGGACCGCAAGCTGGCAGCCCATGATCGGCTGCACGCCCGCACCGGCCATCGCCGGACCGAACTCCATCGCGCCGAACAGATTGTTGGTGTCGGTCATGGCGACCGCCGGCATCCGCGCCGCCGCAGCCGCCTTCGCCAGATCGCCGGTCCGGATCGCTCCCTCGGAGAGCGAGTAGGCCGTATGCAGCCTCAGATGAACGAACCCGGCATGGGACATGGCGCATCTCCGGTCAGGGGAATCGCCTCATTGTCGCAAAGCCGCCGGCGCGAGTCCGCCACCGGCGGCCGAAAAGTTGTGGATAAGCCCGTGTCCGGGAGCCGTCAGCCGATCATCCCCAGAACGCCAAGCACCTGGGACCATGCCACGATCACGCCCCAGAACCCGATCAGCGCCACTGCCGCGCCCACATCCTTCAACCAGTCCATGTCCGCCTCCATCTGATGATGGACGCAAGTTCCTTTATTGTTCTTTTTCTGTCAACCGGTGTTCCGGAACAAATTTGGAACTTCAGTTCCCGAATTCGCGGAACAGGTCCTTCTGGCGGTCGCGCTCGGCGGAGGAGTCGATCAGTTCGATCGGATAGACTCCGGTGAAGCAGGCATCGCAATAACCGGCCTGCCCCCCGCATTCGCTCTCGTTCTCGGGGATGTTGTTCTCGCCAACCGCGCGGTACATGCCGTGCACCGAGAGATAGCGCAGGCTGTCGACGCCGAGATGCCGCTCCATCTGCTCCAGATTGGCGTACTGATTGTAGATCAACTCACCCTTCGACGGGGTGTCGACGCCGTAGTAGCAGGGGCTGCGGGTCGGCGGGCTGGCGATGCGCATGTGGACCTCGCGCACGCCGGCATCCCGGAACATGCGCACCAGGATCTTGGACGTCGTGCCACGGACGATGGAGTCGTCGACCAGCAGCACCCGCTTGCCACGGACCATGTCGCGGTTGACGTTCAGCTTGCGGCGCACGACCTGCTCGCGGCTTTCCTGGTCCGGCTCGATGAAGCTCCGGCCCGAGAGCTGGCTGCGCGTCACCGCCAGTTCGAAGGGAATGCCGCTCTGCTGCGCGTAACCGATGGCCGCGGGTGTGCCCGAGTCGGGGATCGGGATCACCATGTCGACCTTGTGGGTCTCCTCCATCGCCAGTTCGCGCCCGATGGCCTGGCGGATGGCGTAGACATTGTGCCCCTCGACGAAGGAGTCGGGCCGGGAGAAATAGATGTACTCGAAGATGCAGAAACGCCGCGGCGCCGGGGCGAAGGGGCGGAAGGTCTGCAGCCCGTCCTGATCGATCACCACCATCTCGCCAGGATCGATATCGCGGACATAGGTCGCGCCGACGATATCGAGCGCACAGGTTTCCGAGCAGATGATCCAGGCATTGTCGAGCCGCCCGAGCACGAGCGGGCGGACACCGGAAGGATCGCGGACGCCGATCAGTTTCTTCGCCGACAGGCCGACGATGGAATAGGCGCCGACGACCTGGTTGAGCGCATCGATCAGCCGGCTGGCCAGCCTGCGCTCCCGGCTCCGCGCCATCAGGTCCAGGATCACCTCGGTATCGACGGTGGACTGGAAACGGCGGCCCTCGCCGCGCAGCTTCGCCTTCAGGACATTGGCGTTGGTCAGGTTGCCGTTGTGCGCCAGCGCAAAGCCGCCGGTCTCGTCCAGATCGGTCCAGAGCGGCTGGATGTTGCGCACCGGCGCGGGCCCCTCGCCCTTGCCCGAGGTGGCGTAGCGCGTATGGCCAATGGCCGCGGGGCCGACCAGGCGCTGCAGCCGCCCGCCGCCGGCCGCCGTATCGGCCTTGCCCTTGCCGAAGACGTCGCCGACAAGACCGATGGCGCGGTGAACCAGAAACCGCTCCCGGTCGAAGGCGACGATGCCGCAGGCCTCCTGGCCGCGGTGCTGCAGCGCGTGGAGCCCCATGGCGGTGATGGTCGCCGCGCGGGCCGGATTGTCCTCGTCCTGCTCGACGCCCCAGACGCCGAACACGGCGCATTCCTCGTGGAAGTGATCGTCGTGGGACTGGAAGGGATGCGCACTGGAAAGGTCGATCATTCGCTCACTGATCCTCGGTCGAGTTCTCGATCATGCGTTCGAGCTGGCGATTGTCCTCGCGCTTATAGCCCTTCTCGGCCTCCCCGTCTCCGCCCTGCAGCCGCCGCCCGGCGTCCATCATGTCGCGCGCCGCGCCGGCCTTGTCCGACGTGTCGTCGGCGGTCGAGCGGGCCCGGTCCCTGAGCGCCTGCGGCACCTTCGACAGCACGAACGCCGAGGCCTGCTGGACATAGGGCAGGCTCCACGCGTCCCGCACGGTCGCGGGCGGATCCTTGGGCGCGGCGTAGTCGATCACGAGCCAGATGGCAATGACGACGAGCGCACCGCGGGCCGCGCCGAACAGCAGGCCCAGCACGCGATCCGCGATGCTGACGGCGCCGCTGCGGCGCACGCGCGCCGATATCGTCTGCGTCAGGATCATCAGCACGATCAGCGCGGCGACGAACAGCACCAGCGCAGTGATGATGTCACTGGCAAGACCGTAGCCGATCTGCTCCTCGACGAAGGGGCTGACATAGGGAAAGCCGAAATAGGCGGCCAGTCCGGCGCCGACCCAGCTGCCGAAGAACAGCACCTCCCAGACGAAGCCGAAGAAGAAGCTGAACAGGATGGAAATGCCGATGATGCCGAACACGATGATGTCGGCGAAGGTGAATTCCATCACCCGTCCTCCAGCGGGAACAGGCCGAGCAGGCGGTCCAGCCCGCCGATCTCCGTCGTCCGGATCAGATCCTTCCCTTCCGATCCCGCCGGCAGGATGGCGTGCTCGAAGCCCAGCCGCGCCGCCTCGCGGATCCGCGCCTCGGCGCGCGCCACGCGGCGGACCGCGCCTGAAAGCCCGATCTCGCCGAAGACGACTGTCGCCTGCGGCAGCGGCCTGCCGCTGAGCGACGACAGCAGCGCCGCCGCCACCGCGAGATCGGCCGCCGGCTCCGAGATGCGGAGACCACCGGCAACATTGAGATAGACCTCGTTCTGGCCGATCGACAGGCCAAGACGGGTGTCGAGGACAGCCAGGATCATCGCCAGCCGCCCGCTGTCCCAGCCGACGACAGCGCGCCGGGGGGTCGCCAGCGGCGACGGCGCGACCAGCGCCTGAACCTCGACCAGCAGGGGCCGGCTGCCTTCCATGCCCGCGAAGATCGCCGCACCCGCAACAGGTTCGTCCCGGTCGCCCAGGAACAGCGCCGACGGATTGGGCGTCTCGATCAGCCCCTGCTCGGCCATCTCGAACACGCCGATCTCGTCGGCGGCGCCGAAGCGGTTCTTGACCGAACGCAGGATACGGAAGTGGTGGCTCCGGTCGCCCTCGAAATAGAGCACCGTGTCGACCATGTGCTCCAGCACGCGGGGGCCGGCGATCTGGCCGTCCTTGGTGACGTGCCCGACGAGAAACACCGCCGCGCCCGACTTCTTGGCGTACTGCACCAGGTCGTGGCCGCAGGCGCGCACCTGCGCGACCGTGCCCGGCGCGCTGTCGAGGTTCTCGGAAAAGACGGTCTGGATGGAATCGATCACCAGCAGGTCCGGCACCGGGCCAGCGTCCAGCGCGGCCATGATCTCGCCCAGCGCGTTGGCGTTGGCGACACGGACAGCGGCGCCGTCGAGGCCCAGACGGCGCGCACGCATCGCGACCTGCGCCGTCGCCTCCTCGCCGGAGACGTAAACGACGTTGCCGCCCGCCCCTGCCAGCCTCGCCGCCGCCTGAAGCAGCAGGGTTGACTTGCCGATGCCGGGATCGCCGCCGATCAGCACCGCCGAGCCCTGCACCAGCCCGCCGCCGAGCACCCGGTCCAGTTCGCCCATGCCGGTCGAGCGCCGCGGTTCGTCCATCGACTGCACGGAAAGATCGGTCATCTCGGCCGGCCTGGACTTGCCGCCCTGGACGACGCCGAAGGCCCGGGGGCGGGCCGAGACCGTCTCTTCCTCGACCGAGTCCGCGGTCCCGCAGGCATCGCAGAAGCCGCGCCATTTTGGAAAGTTCGCGCCGCACTCCCGGCAGACATATCGGCGCGTGGCGCGGGCCATCAGGTCTTTCGGACCTGCATCTTGATGGGCCCGTCGGCCCGGCCGTGGACGAACTGGTCGACATAGTCGTTGCCGGCGCTGTCGATTTCGGAGGCCGGACCCGACCAGATGATCTGCCCCTCGTAGATCATCGCGATGCGGTCCGCGATCTTCCGGGCCGACGCCATGTCGTGGGTGATCGACAGCGTCGTCGCGCCCAGTTCCTTGGCGCATTTCACGATCAGGTCGTTGATGACGTCCGCCATGATCGGGTCGAGGCCGGTGGTCGGCTCGTCGAAGAAGATGATGTCGGGGTCGGTGGCGATGGCGCGGGCCAGCGCCACGCGCTTCTGCATGCCGCCGGACAGCTCGGCTGGGAACAGTTCCGCGACATCCTCGCCAAGGCCGACCTGACCGAGCTTGGAGATCGCCGTGGCATGGGCCTCGTCCCGTTTCGCCTTCTTGCCCTGGATCAGGCCGAAGGCGACATTCTCCCAGACCTTGAGGCTGTCGAACAGCGCGCCGCCCTGGAACAGCATGCCCATCTTGGAGAGATGCGCCTCCCGCTCGGCGGAGGACGCCGTCATCATCTCCTCGCCGTCGATGCGGATCGACCCGCCGTCGGGGCGGATGATGCCCAGTACGGTCTTGATCATCACGGACTTGCCGGTGCCCGATCCGCCGATCACGACCAGCGACTCGCCTTTGGCGATCTCCAGGTCGATGCCGCGGAGTACCTGCTTGGGTCCGAAGCTCTTGGTGACGCCCTTCATGGCGATCTTGGGGGTAGCGGTCATGACGCGAAGAAGATTTCGGTGACGATGTAGTTGGCGATCAGGATCATGATCGAGGCGGAGACGACGGCGTTGGTTGTGGCGCGGCCCACACCCTGCGCGCCGCCCCGGCTCATGAAGCCGTGGTAGCAGCCCATCAGCGAGATCAGGAAGCCGAAGATCGCGGCCTTCACCAGGCCGGAGACGACGTCATCGGCGTGCAGGAAATCGATCGTGCTGTCGATGTAGTTGCCCGGGTTGAAGCCCAGCTTCTGGGTGCCGACGACGAACCCGCCGAAGACGCCGATGATGTCGGCGACCAGGACCAGGATCGGCAGCATGGTCGCGCCCGCGATCAGCCGCGGCGCGACGAGATACTTGAAGGGGTTTGTCGACAGCGTGGTCAGGGCATCGATCTGCTCGGTCACGCGCATGGTGCCGATCTCGGCGGCCATGGCGGCGCTGACACGGCCGGCCACCATCAGGCCGCCGATGACCGGACCCAGCTCGCGGGTGATGCCCAGCACCACAATCGAGGAAACGAGGTTCTCGGCATTGAAGCGGTCGCCGCCGATATAGATCTGCAGCGCCAGCACCGCGCCGGTGAAAAAGGCGGTCAGCCCGATGACCGGCAGCGAGAAGTAGCCGATCTGGATCATCTGCCGGAGTAACTGGCGGAAGTACCAGGGCGGCGTCACGCAATGCTGCAGCCCATGGCCGGCAAAGATGCAGAGCCGTCCCAGGGCCGCCAGAAACTCGAGTACGACCCGCCCGACCAGGGCGAAAATGTTCCAGCTACCGCTCAAGCACCAGCTCCGTCGACATATGCGCGCGTGAATCGGTCCCCCAGACCGGTCAGCAGTTCATAGGCGATCGTGCCGCCCAATGCAGCAAGTTCGTCCAGATCGACGCCGCCGCCGATGATCGCGATCTCGCTGTCCGGCCCGATATCGCCTGGCGGCACGGCGGAGATGTCGAAGGTGATCAGGTCCATCGAGACCCGCCCCACCAGCGGCACACGGCGGCCCGCCAGCACGCCGTAGCCGACATTTGAGAGCGAGCGGATATAGCCATCGGCATAGCCCACGCCGCAGGTGGCGATCCGCGAGCCCTGCTCCACAGTCTGCGTCGCGCCATAGCCGACATTGCGCCAGCGTTCGACCTCGTGGATCTGCAGGATACGGGCGTCCAGCCGGATGACTTCCTCCATCGGCAGCTCGGCGAGCGGCGACGGCGTCGACCCGTAGAGCGCCACGCCGGGCCGGCAGAGATCGAAATGCCATTCGGGTCCGAGGAAGATGGCCGGCGAGTTGGCGGCGCTGGACCGCGCCTTCGGCAGGATCGCCAGCCGGTCCCGGAACAGCGCCAGCTGCTCGTCGTTGAGAGCGTGCCCGGGCTGGTCGGCACAGGCCGGGTGGGTCAGCCAAACCTGGACATCGGCGCCTTCCAGAAGCCTTGGATCGGCCGCGATCGCCTCCACGTCCGCGCCCAGCAGACCCAGCCGGGTCATGCCCGTGTCGATGTGAACCGCACAGGGCAGCGCCTGCCCACGCCGCCTTCCTTCTGTCGTCCATTCAATGACTTGCGGCATTGTATTCAGAACTGGCATCAAGCCGGCTTCGGCATAGTCGGCAGCCGCGCCGGGCATCAGACCGTTGAGGACGAAGACATCCGCCTCCGGCAGTCCGGCCAGCACCCGCTGGCCCTCATTGGCCTGGGCGACGAAGAATGTACGGCAGCCGGCCTGCCAGAGCGCCGGCGTCGCCTGTTCGATCCCGAGACCGTAGGCGTTGGCCTTGACCACCGCAGCCGTCTCCGACGGTCCGGTCATGGCATCGAGCCGGCGCCAGTTCCGGGCCAGCGCGCCGAGGTTCACCGTCAGTCTGGCCGAAGCGAGTTGCGGGGGGATCATGGAACGTCCAATTGCACGGCGTATCGGGCAAATTCAAGGCGGTGGCTTTGCAAGCGGCGATATGTCGGGCAAACCTGCGCTTTCGCACGAGCCGAGCCGGAGGAGTGACCCGAAATGAGCGAGCAACCGACGCTGAAGCGTCTCGAAGGCCGAAATCGCCCTGGTAACCGGAGCCTCCCGCGGGATCGGCCGCGCCATCGCCCGCCGCTACGCCGTCGAGGGCGCGCATGTCATCGCCGTCGCCCGCAACACCAAGAAACTCGAGGAAGTGGACGACGAGATCCGCGAACTCGGCGGTACCGCCACGCTGGTGCCGCTGGACCTGGAGAAGTGGGAACAGGTCGACGGCCTGGCAGCCCCGCTGGCCGAACGGTTCGGCAAGCTGGATATCCTTGTCGGCAATGCGGCGATCCTGGGCACGCTGACGCCTGTGCCGCAGATCGACCCGAAGGAGTGGGAGAAGGCGTTCCGGATCAATGTCCATGCGAACTGGCGGCTGCTGCGCGCGCTGGACCCGCTGCTCCGCCGTTCGGACGCCGGCCGGGTCCTGTTCGTCACCTCCGGCGTCACGCGCCGCGCGGCCGCCTTCTGGGGCGTCTACGCCACCACCAAGGCCGCCGTCGAGAAGCTGGCACAGACCTACGCCGCCGAGATGGAGAAGACGTCGGTGCGGGTCAATGTGATCAATCCCGGCGCCACGCGGACGCAGATGCGGGCCACCGCCTTCCCCGGCGAGGATCCCGAGACCCTGCCGCACCCGGACGACATCATGGAGGCCTTCGTGGCCGCGGTGACACCCGATTTCGACGGCAACGCGCTCTGGATCGCCGCGGACGAGACGGCGCAGGCGGCCGGCCCCAAGAACTGAGACAACCTGACCGTCCTGTTCCCCGCCTGGCCGATGTAGAATTGCGCATCTGGCGGCAGGAACCGGGGGCGGAACATGACCATCGGAGACGGACTGGCGGCGCTGGCCTTCTGGGGCTTCGTCACCGCCATCATTCTGGCCGGCATCGTCTACAGCGCGTCCAACCGCAAGCTGCAGCATGACACGCTGCGGCGGCTGATCGAGAGCGGTCAACCGGTGGACGCAGCGCTGCGTGACCGGCTGCTGGCCATGGGCGACGATGGCGGCGAGCGTCTGGTACGCGGGCTGAAGATCGGCGGCATCGTTGTTCTCAGCGCCGCACCGGGGCTGGCGATCCTCGGCTTGCTGCTCTCCGAACTGGCGGCATGGCTTCAGCCGGCGCTGATGGGCACTGCACTGCTGGCGGCCTGTATCGGTATGGGCCTGCTGATCGCAGGGCGGATGGTGCGCGCCTGAGGCGTCAGGTCCGGCGCTTTACTTGACCGGTCGCTCCACTACCCTCCGCGGCCAACAAGCCGGTTCGCATTCAGGGAGAGACGACCATGACCAACACCACCCGCCAGGTGATCTTCGCCAAGCGCCCCAGGGGCTGGGTCAGCGACGACTGCTTCGAGATCAGGGATGTCGCGATCCCGGAACTGGCCGACGGCGACGTGCTGGTCCGGAACATCTACATGTCCGTCGACCCCTACATGCGCGGGCGGATGAACGACGCCAAGTCCTATGCCGCCGGTTTCGAGCTCGGCAAGGTGATGCAGTGCGGCGCCATCGGCGAGGTCGTGAAGTCGCGGAACGACAAGATCCCCGAAGGCACCGTCGTGACCGGCATGCTGAACTGGGAAACCTACACCCTCGTCAAGGGCGGCGACGGTCTGATGCCGGTCGATCCCAAGGCCGCGCCCCTGCCCTACTACATCAGCGTCCTCGGCATGCCCGGTTTCACCGCCTGGTACGGTCTGCTGAAGATCGGCGAGCCGAAGGCCGGCGAGACGGTCTATGTCTCCGCCGCCTCGGGCGCGGTCGGTCAGGTTGTCGGCCAGATCGCGAAGATCAGGGGCGCGACGGTCATCGGCTCGGCGGGATCCGACGACAAGTGCGCCTATGTCACCGAGAAATGCGGTTACGACGCCTGCTTCAACTACAAGACCGTCGACAGCTACGCGAAGGCGCTGCACGAGCACTGCCCGAAGGGCATCGACGTCTATTTCGAGAATGTCGGCGGCAAGATGCTGGACGCGGTGCTGACCGTGCTGAACCAGCATTCGCGCATCGCGCTCTGCGGTCTGATCAGCCAGTACAATCTCACCGAGCCCGAGGGCATCAAGTACGTCCAGAGCCTTCTGATCAACAAGGTCAGGCTGCAGGGCTTCATCATCTCCGACCACTACGACCTGTTCCCGGAGTTCGTGAACGACGTCGCCGGCTGGCTGAAGAGCGGACAGATGACCTACCGCCTCTCCGTCGCCGAGGGCATCGACAACGCGCCTGGCGCCTTCATCGGCATGCTGAAGGGCGAGAACTTCGGCAAGCAGGTGGTGAAGCTCGGCGACGACCCCTACGCGGCCTGAGCCGCCGGGTTGTGATCGGCGGCCTTGCCCCGGACCTGCGAATTCGCGAGATTCGGACACATCGGAACAACAGTCCGGGACGGGGTCGGATGCGGATTGCCCGAATGGTCTTCCTGACAGGGATGCTGTGCACCTCTGCGTTCGCTGCGTTGGCGAACGACGCTCTCGTCCAGTCGGCTGACCCGGCGACGGGTCTCCAACCGTTCCAGTTCCTGCAGCAGGGCGAACGCATCGACCTCGCAGGCGGCCTCAGTGTCGTGCTCGGTTATCCGGCCTCATGCGTCGAGGAGAACATCACCGGCGGCACCGTCACCGTCGGATCGGCGGAAAGCCGGATTGACAGCGGCAAGGTCGAGCGCCTGAAACTGGAATGCGTCACAAGGGTTCAGCTTTCGAATGGCGAGCGTCAGGAAAGCGGGGCCAGCGCCTGGCGCGATCCCAATTCGATGCAGCCTGTGCTGCTCGATAATCTGACGCCGTTGCTTCGGTTTTCTGCGCTCCCCGACCGGTTGATCATCGAACGGACCGACCGGCCGTCGGATCCCGTGACGCTGGAGAGCCCCGGCACGGCAATCGATTTCGCCGAGCGCGGGATCGTGCTGGAAGCCGGTGGGATCTACGTCATGCGCGCGGGCGACCGGACCCGAACGGTCGAGATCGACTTTGACGCCCGGACCGTCGGCGGCCCCGTGCTGACCCGTCTCATCTTCTTCTGATCGGGTGGGCTGGCTCCGCACCGTAACCGCGGCTGTAGCGATCAGTGCGGTCGTGACGCTGTTCCTGTTCGCAACCCCCGCCGCTTCCTGGCTCAACGGGCTGTCGACGGACCTTCTGTTCGCGGCGCGTCACGCCGCGGGTTTCGAGCCCGTATCCCCGGACCGCCCACCCGCGGTCGTCATCGCGATCGACGAAGAGACCTATCGGCGGCCGCCCTTCGAGGCCACGCCGAAGGTCGCCTGGACGCCCCTGCTGGGAGAGGTCGTCTCTGCGGTTCTGTCGTCCGGCGCGTTGGTCATCGGTCAGGACCTGATCCTGCCCACCAGTCTGGAGACCCTCGTGCCCGGACATGACCGGCCTTATCTGGCGGCGCTCGCCGCGGGCGCTGCCGGCAACCGGATCGTCCTCGGCGCCGTGCGGCACCAGGGCGAGCAGGTCGGCCCTCACCCGGCGCACCAGCTGCTGATCCGTGGCGCCGCGAACATCCGGCTGCTCAACCTGCTGACCGACCCGGACGGCGTGATCCGCCGGGCGCCGGTCCTCTTCGGTACCGAAGGGGACAGTGTGAGTTCCTTCCCGGCAGAGCTCGCGGCGCGGGCGGCAAAGGCTGCGCCTTCTGTCGGGCCGGACAGTATCGGGCCTGGCGACAGGACGTCGCCGCTGCATCCCGACGGCGGGCTGCTGCTCGACTTCAGAGGCCGGCCCGGAGCCATTCCGGTCCACAGCCTGGCCGATATCCTCGCCTGCATCCGGGAAGACAGGACCGGATATCTGAGAAATGCCTTCGAGGGGCGCGTGGTGTTGATCGGATCGATGCTGGATATCGAGGACCGCAAGACCACCTCGGCGCGTTATCTCGGACGGCAGGACGGCGAAAGCTTCGCGCCGCGTTGTGTGCACCCGGTGATGGCCAGCATCTACGAAGACGCCGTCGTCCGCGCGACGATACCGGGTGTCCTGGTCCATGCCCGGGCCGTGACCGATCTGCTGGCCGGGGGCGGGTTGCGCGCCCTCCCCGCCTGGCTGCAGGCGGCTGCAATCCTTGCTCTGGGCCTGCTGGCCGCGGCGGTGGTTCTTGCCGCATCGCCCGCTCAGGCCGTCGCAGCGATGATCGCGCTGGTGCTCCTGACCGCCTGCGGCGCACTCGCCGCCTTCGTGGGCGGTGTCACGACGCCGTGGCTGACCGCCGAGGCGGCCCTGCTGGCGGTCGCCGGCGTCAGCTACGGCTTCCGCTTCGCCGTGACAGACCGGAACCGCCGCTATCTGCGCCGCACTTTCGCCCGCTATCTCAGTCCGGCGGTCGTGGAAGAACTGGCCCGAAGCGGAAGGGCGCCGGAACTCGGCGGCGAAACCCGCGAAGTGACGATCTGGTTCTCCGATCTTGCGAGTTTCACGAAGCTGTCCGAGAGCATGAGCCCGGAGGAGCTGGTCGCCGCGCTGAACGAGTATCTCGACATCGTCTCGGATATGATCGTCTCCAACCGGGGCATGATCGACAAGTATATCGGCGACGCCGTCGTCGGCGTCTTCGGCGCTCCTGTCGATGATCCCGATCACGCGCGTCACGCGCTGGACGCGGCGCGGACATGCCAGGCCCGGCTGGAGACCTTCGCCGCCGAGAGGCTGGCCCGCTCCGGCAGGCCATGGCCGCATACGCGGCTGGGTCTGAACACCGGCCCCGCGCTGGTGGGCAATATCGGGTCCGCGCAGCGCTTCGACTACACTGTCATGGGCGATGCCGTGAACCTCGCCGCCCGGCTGGAGAGCCTGAACAAGCGATACGGTTCGACTGTCCTGATCAGCCGGGCAACGGCAGAGGCCGACAACGGCCCGGACCTCCGGCTGATTGACCGGGTCCAGGTCGTCGGACGCAACGAGGCGACAGATGTCTACGGCCTGGCCACGGGTCTGAGCCAGGCCCAGATCCAAGGCTATGAAGCGGCCCGGCAGGCCTATGAGGACGGCGACTTCGAGGCGGCGGCGAAGGGATTCGCGGCACTGGCGGAGGCGGACCCGGTGTCCGGGCGCATGCAGGCGTTCGCCGAAGACCTCGCAGCTTCACCGCCCCCTGAATGGACCGGTGTCAGCGTCCTCGACAAGAAGTAGGCCCTGATCCGGTCAGTCGGGCTCGCGCAGCCTGACGAAGCGAAGTTCCGGCTCAGGCACCACGATGACCCAGCCATCATTGCCGCTCACACCGTCCGACGGACTCTCCGCAATCCAGTAGCAGCGGGTCTCCTCGCCGTAGAAGTGGATGGAGCGGGTTTCGGACACCGCAACGAAGCTGCCCTCGGTCAGGACAGCCGTCTTTTCCTGCCCCCGATTGTCGCTGAGACCCCGGGTCGATATGGCTCCGCACTTCTCCGAGACCTCGTAGCGGCCGGTCCGCCGGATCTCCAGGCAATAGGGCGGCGGTGTGCCTGAAGTCAGCCGGAAAAGGCCAGCGCAATCGGCAGGACGTTCGGGCGCGGCCGGCCGCGCGGGAACGGCGGGCTGCGGCTTGGGTTGAACGGCAGCGACCTGCGGCGGGTTCCTGGCAGGCCCCGCCCCGGAAAGCGCCTCGATCCGCGCATCCGCGATGGCCGCGAATATGCCATCCGGGAAACGCCGTTTGTAATCGCGGAACAGTGCGGGATTGGACGAGTCCTTGATGCTGTCCCAGTAGAGCATCTCGACCTCGCGGTCGTTCGCGGGCAGCGGTGCGGCGAGCGGGGCCTGCGCAGGTGGCGCGGCTGCCGCCGCAGCCCCACCGCGGAAGGCGAAATCGCCGATCAGCGACGACGATGACCACGGGATCTGCCGTTCCTCCGAGAACCGCGCGACTTCCTGCCGGACCGTCTTGAAGACCTGCTCGATGCTCAGGCCAGGCCGTTGCATGGCGTTGGTCAGCGAGAGCGTGAACGGGCTGTTGGGGCCGTCCCCGTCCATCGCCAGCTGACCCGGCGCCGTCGAATAGGCGATGTAGCTGCCCGTCGGCGCCTCCATCCGCGCCAGCCCCCGGCTCGCCGAGCGGAAGCCCTGCTGGAACGGGTTGTTCCGGCAGGCGTCGAGGATGACGATGTTCACGCCGGTGTTCGCGTGCTCCATCTGCTCGAGGATGCTGTCGGCGGCGACGGATTCGATGTCGACGTCGCCCTCGGCCAGGATCTGCGCCTCGACCGGCAGCAGGTAGTTCCGGCCCGACACCTGAACGCCGTGTCCGGCATAGTAGAACAGCGCCACACCCTCGGGGCCGGCGCGACGCAGCCAGCGGCCGAAATCGCGCACGCCGCGCTTCATCTCCTGCTGGTCGGCGTCGATCAGTTCGATCACCCGGAAGCCGACGTCGCGCAGCGTCTGTGCCATCAGCCGCGCATCGTTGACCGGGTTCTTCAGCCGTCCCATCGCGCCGTAGTCGGCATTGCCGATCACCAGCGCCACGCGTGTCTCCGCAGCCGCTGCGCCGCCAAGAAACAGGGCGAGCGCGAAGACGATGGATGCCACGAGACGCCGGAAGCCGTCACCGTCCACAGGGCGGCTTGCGCCGCCATCAATCGCGATGTTCCGGTCGGACAAGCGCCCTCCAGGAAACGTCAGGTCAAACGGGGTCCTGTCCGCCATGCTAACAGCGGCGTTTCCGGCTTGTCAGGTCAATTTGCGGGGCATGGTGGCCTTGGTCACGCCGCCGCCAGGCCCATCAGGGCGGGATACTCGGCAACGATGCGGAGGACAGGCACCGCCGCCATGCGGCCCCTCATTGGCCCCTTGGCATCGAAGGCCGTGAGAAACCGCGCCGGATCGACATGCTCCTCCCAGTCGTCGAGAACGCCGCCGCAGAGACAGAGACCGTCCCAGGCGCCGGCCGCCAGCACCATGTCGCCCGCGAACCGGCCGAGAAGACCGGAGAACAGCATCCGCCGCACCGCTGCATCGGGCTCGCGACCGGCAAGCCGCCGCAGGCCGGGCCCGGACAGCAGCGCCTCGTAGGTCTCTGCCTCACCGAGCCATTCGGCCTCCGCCGCGTTGGCTGCCGCATAGGCCATGTGCCCGGCCTCGGTCGAAAGGCTGGTCCAGGTTTCGCCCTGCCGGACGGCGATGGCCGCCCCGAGGCCGGTGCCGACATTCAGGGCGATCATCCGCTCCGGGCGTCGCGTGACAACAGCCTCCCGAACAGCAGCCGTATCACCTGACCCGAGAACGGGAAGCGACAGCCCGACGGCCTCCAGATCGTTGAACAGCCGCGCCCTGCCCATCCCGGCGGCCTCAATGCCGGCCGCCGAAATGCGCCAGTCGGCATTGGTCAGATCGATCGTCTGGCCGTCGACGGGGCCTGCCGCGGCGACAGCGGCCTCCCCGACCGGCGCTTCCGGCAAGACCAGGTCGATATAGGCCGCCATGGCAGCTTCGAAGCTCGGGTAGCCCGAGACCGGCAGCTTGCGGACGCTCCGGATGTCGCCCGGCCCCGCCGAGAGCGCAAACCGCGCATTGGTGCCGCCAACATCGGCCAGCAACCGGAGGCGGTCAGGCCGCTTCGTCATCCGCCTCGCCTCTCAGGGCCTTCAGGAAGGATGTCCTCCAGGCGGCGATGTCGTTGCGGCGCACGCGCTCGAGCAGCTTTGCCTGCCGTTCCTTGCGTTCGGTCAGGCTCATGGTCAGCGCCGCGTGCAGCGCGCCGGCCATCTCGTCCGTGTCGTGCGGGTTGACCAGCAGCGCTTCCTTCAGGTCGGCTGCCGCGCCTGCGAAGCGAGAAAGAACCAGAACGCCCGGATCGTCCTCGTCCTGTGCCGCGACATACTCCTTGGCGACCAGATTCATGCCGTCCTGAAGCGGCGTCACCAGACCGACGCGCGCCGCCCGGAACAGTGCCGCCAGCACCTCGCGCGGCACCGAGCGGTGGATGTAGCGCAGCGGCGTCCAGTCGAAGTCGCCGAACTCGCCGTTGATGTTGCCCGACAGCCGTTCCAGTTCGCTGCGGATGTCCGCATAGGCTGTCAGTTCCTCACGCGTCGGCGGTGCGATCTGCGTCAGGATCGTCGTCTTGTGATGCTCGGAGAACCGGTCGAGCATCCGGTGATAGGCGAGGAAGCGGTCGGGCAGTCCCTTCGAATAGTCCAGCCGGTCCACCCCGATGATGTGGTTCCGGATGCCGCCGCGCTGGAAACGCCGGATCCGGTCCTCGGCCTCCGGCGTGGTGGCCATCTGCCGGAAGGCGTCGGGGTCGATCCCGATCGGGAAGCTGCGCGCAAGCGGCATGCGGCGCATCGAGCGGAACGGATGATCTATGGCATCGATGCCGTCCGCCGTATCCGCCGCGTAGCGCTTGAAGTTCTCGACGTGCTGATCGGTCTGGAAGCCGACCACGTCATAGGCGAACAGGGAATCGATGATGAATTCGTGCCTCGGGATCGCGCTGACGATTTCCGGCGGGGGAAACGGGATGTGCAGGAAGAAACCGATGCGGTTGTTGCAACCCATCCGCCGCAGCTCCGCCGCCAGCGGAATCAGGTGGTAGTCATGGATCCAGATCAGATCATCGGGTTGCACCAGCTTCGCCAGCATGCTGGCGAAGCGGCGGTTGACGGCCTTGTAGACATCGAGACCGGCCGGATCGAACTCGGCAAGGTCGAGGCGGTAATGGCAGACGGGCCAGAGCGCCTGATTGGCATAGTCGAGATAGTATTTCCTGTATTCCCGCGGGCTCAGCGGAAAGGTCGCCAGCGTGACCTTCCCCGCCTGCGAGATCTCCGGCGCCTCCTCGTCGCCCTTCACCACGACATCGCCGTTCCAGCCGAACCACAGACCGCTGCTTTCCTGCAGCGCCTCGCCGAGCGCGACAGCCAGCCCGCCGGACTGGGCGCCGGCCGTCGGGTCCGATACGCGGTTGGATACGGCGATCAGTCGGCTCAAATCGTACTCTCCCAGCTCTTCGACAGACGCGTCGCGCCGTTGATGATGCCGACCATCGAATAGGTCTGCGGGAAGTTCCCCCACGCTTCCCCGTTGCGGAAATCGGTGTCCTCCGACATCAGGCCGAGCGGATTCCGCGCCGCCAGCAGATCAGTGAAATGCTCGCGCGCCTCGCCGTGCCGACCCACCTTGGCCAGCGCGTCCAGCCGCCAGAAGGCGCAGACGTTGAAACCGACCTCGGGCTCGCCGAAATCGTCCGCCTCCTCGTAACGCAGCATGAAGGCGCCGCGTCCCAGCGTTTCCGACAGCCGCTCGACGGTGGCCACAAAACGCGGGTCCTTCGGTTCGATCATGCCCACCTCGCCCATCAGCAGCACGCTGGCATCCAGCGTCTCGCCGCCGAAGCTCTCGACGAAGGCCTGGCGCTTCTCCGACCAGGCCTCCTCGTAGATGCGCTTGCGGATATGGGCCGCGCGGCCGCCCCAGTGCTGGGCGCGGTCGGCCAGTTCAAGGCGGTCGGCGATCTTGGCCAGCCGGTCGCAGGCCGCCCAGCACATCAGCGACGACGAGGTATGAACCCTGGCGCGGGTGCGAAGTTCCCAGATTCCGGCATCTTCCTTGTCGTGCAAGCGCCACGCCTGCTCGCCCAGCGGCTCCAGCATCTGGAACGCCTCCACGCCGGTGTTCATGTAGAGGCGCTGATCGAAGAAGGCTGGCGCGGCGCCAAGGATGATGTTGCCGTAGGTGTCGTGCTGGAAGTGCTCGAAGGCCTGGTTGCCGACACGGACCGGCCCCATGCCGCGATAGCCCTGCAGGTTCTCCGCGAAGGTTTCCGTCAACTGGCGCTCGAGCCCGACGCCGAGAACCGGCTGGATGTGCCCGCCGGCTGCATCTGCGACCACATTCATCAGCCACTGGAAATAGTTCTCCAGCGTCCGTGTCGCCGCCAGGCTGTTGAGCGCCCGGACGGTGAAGAAGGCATCCCTGACCCAGCAATACCGGTAGTCCCAGTTGCGGCCGCTGTTGGCGGATTTAGGAATAGAGGTCGTGACCGCCGCGATGATGGCGCCGGTCGGCTCATAGCTGCAGAGCTTCAGCGTGATCGCGGCGCGGATCACGGCGTCCTGCCATTCCAGCGGGACGGCCAGACGGCGGCTCCAGCGCTGCCAGTAGGTCCTCGTATCGGTCAGGAAGCGCTCGGCCAGTTCGCCGGGATGCTCGCTGAGCGATTCATCGGGGCCGAGCACGAAGTGATAGGGCCGGTCGAGATTGATCACCCGCTCGTCGAGGATGTGATCGACGGGCGCGGTGGTGGTCAGCCGTATGGTGTCGTCCGGCCCGACATAGCGGATGTGGTTCGACCCGCGCGTCACCGTCGGCTTCGCCGAGCCCCAGTTGAACCGGGGCCTGAGCCTGATGCGGATGCGCGGCCAGCCCGACACAGGACGGATCACGCGGACGATCATCTGCGGGCGGAACATGCGGCCGCGGGCTTCGAAGCGCGGCGCGAAGTCGATCACCTCCACCGAACCGGATTCGGCTTCAAGGACCGTCCGGATGACCGCGGTGTTGACGTCGTAGCTCTGGCTGGTCGCCTTCAGCCCTTCCAGTTCGATCGCGAAGGCGCCGTCGCCGGGCTCGCCAGCACCGTGGCCCAGCAGGGCGTGAAACACCGGCTCGCCATCGAACCGCGGCAGGCAGAGCCAGTTCATGGCGCCGTCCGCGTCGACCACCGCCGCGATGGCGCAGTTTCCGATCACGCCAGCCTTCATGGCGCCGTCGCCCCGATCGTCATGGCTTCATCCCTTGATACGGCATCGAGCCAGGCGAGAAATTCGTCGATGCCGGCCATCCTGATGCGGGCCTCGCTGTCGCCGTCGCCGATGCGGATACCGATACCGCCCAGCGCCTGGGCGGCCCGGATCGCATCCTCGTCCGTCGTGTCGTCGCCCGCGGCAACAGGTGTCCGGCCGAAGAACGGCGGTTCGGACATGAAGGCGCGCAGCGCCGTGCCCTTGTCCAGGTCCCTCAATGCGATCTCCACGACCATATGACCTTCCATCAGTCTCAGTTCCGGGTGCGCGGCGACCTCCCCGCGTCCGGCATCAAGGCACCGTCCGGCGAGTTCGGCCCGGCCGCGATAGTGAAGGCATACGGCGCCGTGCTTGCGTTCGATCAGCAAGTTCTCCGCCACTGCCAGCTGACCCAGCCCGGCATGGACCTCATCCAGCGCGGCCTGGGCCGCCTCGCCGAGCGTGCGGATGCTGCCGTCGATACCGCGGAGTTCGGCCCCGTGCGACCCGGCGACAGGCAGTTCCAGGGGATGCAGCAGCGCGTCGAGCTGCGCCAGCGGCCGCCCGGAAATCACCGCGACCGCGCCCCCGGACGCCGCGGCGACGCGGTTCAGCGACGCTCGGGTCGGCGCTGCCATCGCCGCAAGTTCGGGCCTGGCCACAAGCGGCGCGAGCGTGCCGTCGAAGTCGAGAAACAGCGCCGCGTCCGTCAGTCCGATCCGATCCAAGGCCCACCCGTTTCATCAGCCAGATTCCCGGCAAGAGTAGCGGCATCGCCTCGGCGGCGCGACCCGGCAGCCCCCGGCGCTTCTGCCCAGATTTTGACCAGAGGACGCCATTCTCTGGGCATCCCGGCCCGGTTCCGGCGCACATGACGCGCAACTGCGCCTTTGCATGCGGCCCCGGCCATGGTCCGCCTCTTGCTATTGCATACAACTGAAAGAACCGAACTTCTGGACGGGAGACAGGACGCCATGGCCGACACGATGGACAGCAGCAAACGGGCAAAGCTGGGCAATTCCCCGACATTCTACTGGCGCGTCGACGAGAAGACCGTCGACATGTCGATGCCGCTTCCGGAACCGCGCCGCATCACCATCGCGGGCGAGCCGCAATCGGTGATCTGCGACCTGAACCGCACGGCGCTCATCGTCATCGACATGCAGAACGACTTCTGCGCCAAGGACGGGTGGGTCGACCAGCTGGGTCAGGACTACACGCCGGACCGCAGGCCGATCGAACCGCTCAACGGGCTGATCCCGCCGCTCCGGCAGGCCGGCGTGCCGATCATCTGGGTCAACTGGGGCAACCGGCCCGACCTGATGAACATGGCGCCGAACCAGATCCACCTCTACAAGCCCGAAGGCACGGGCGTCGGGCTCGGCGAGCCCCTGCCCGCAAACGGCGCCCCGGTGCTGCAGAAGGACAGTTGGGCGGCGGCCATCGTCGACGAACTGGATACAGATCCCGCCGACATCTATGTCGACAAGTACCGCATCAGCGGCTTCTGGGACACGCCGCTGGAAAGCATCCTGAAGAACCTGGGCACGCGCACCATCCTGTTCGCGGGCGTGAACACCGATCAGTGCGTCTTCTGCTCGCTGACCGACGCCAACTTCCTGGGCTATGGCTGCATCCTGCTGGAGGATTGCTGCGCCACCACCTCGCCCGACTTCTGCACCGAGGCGACCCTTTGGAACGTGAAGAACTGCTACGGCTTCGTCAGCGATTCCGGTCGGGTCCGCGCTGCGCTGGAAGAAGCGGGCTAACATGCAGATCCCGGTGCGGCGTTGCGGACTGGCGAAACGCGTGGCGCATGCCCATAGTCGTGGCGGGACGGAAACACTGACGGAAACCAGACGTGGCCCCTAAGCCGCCGGCAAGAAAGAACGGTCGAGGTCCGGCGCGGATGACCCGCGTCGACTGGCTGACCCAGACGCTCGCCGAGGAAATCGTCGACGGGCGGCACGGGCCTGGCACGCGGCTCGACGAGCAGGGCCTGGCCGACCGATTCAATGTCTCGCGGACACCGGTCAGGGAGGCGATCGGGCAGCTGGTCGCGATGGGCATGCTGGAAAAGCGCCCCCATGCCGGCGCGGTGGTCCGCAACGTCACCGTCGATCTGCTGAACCAGATGTTCGAGGTCATGGCCGAGCTGGAAGCCGCCTGCGCGCGACTCGCCGCCGAGCGGATGAGCGCCGACGAGCAGCAGAGCCTGATGGCGCTGCACCGGGAGACGCTGGCCGCGGTCAACGCCGATGACCACGACGCCTACGAGATCCTCAATCGCCGGTTCCACAGCGCCATTTACGGCGGCACGCACAACGAGATGCTGGTGGATACCACGATGGAGGCCCGCCGCCGGGTCGCGCCCTACCGGCGTGCGCAGTTCAATGTCAGGGGCCGGGTCGGCTCCTCCTATCAGGAACATGGCGAAGTCATCGCGGCGATCCGCGAACGCGACGGCGAGCGGGCCTACCGCGCCATGCGAGCGCATATCCTGACCGTCCGGGACGCTTCGGTCGTCTATGTCGCCCGGACGCTGCAACTCGACGCCGGTATCGACAAGAAGTCGGCCTGAAACCCTGTAATTTCAATAAATTATCACTAATTGCATACAACATGCCTGTTTGCGCGACAGGCTGCGGAGGATTTGTGCACTGCACATATTCTGCCGAAATTGCGGGCAAATCAGCCCTTAACCAATTGTAAATGCACGCATCTGGCCCGGCCGTATCTGACCGGCGAAGATGTATGCAATCCATGCGACTGCCGAACAATGAGGCGACAGTCTCCGTTAATTGCATACAATGAATTTTATATAACTGATTTAATTGACTAATTTTTCTGGCCCATCAATTGCGTTGGCGCTTCCAGGGTCGCGGCACACGCCGCGGAAACAAGGGAGTGGCAAGATGGACAGGCGGAACTTTCTGAGGCTGACGGCCTATGGTGCGGGTGCGGCGGCGATCCCCATGCTGGCGCCTTTCGGGACGCCGCGCGCGGCGGGCCGCGAGGACACGCTGCTGGTCGTTGTCGGCAGCACCATCAACAGCATGGATATCCACCGCGCCGGCACAAACCGGCCCAGCTACGCGATCGCGGTGAACCTCTACGACCGTCTCGTCGGTTTCGCGACCAAGACGCTGGAAGACGGCACCGAGATGTACGACTACGAGGCCCTCACGCCGGAACTGGCGGAGAGCTGGGAAGTCGCGCCGGACGGCGGCTCCGTCACCTTCAAGATCAAGGCCGACGCGACCTTCTGGGACGGCAGCCCGGTCACCGCCGAGGATGTCAAATGGTCCTTCGACCGTGCAGTGTCGGTCGGCGGCTTCCCCACCACGCAGATGAAGGCCGGCTCGCTGGAACAGCCCGAGCAGTTCGTGGCCGTCGACGAGAAGACCTTCCGGATCGAGTTCGTCCGCAAGTCGAAGCTGACGCTGCCGGACCTGGCCGTCCCGGTGCCGATCATCATCAACTCGAAGATCGCCAAGGCGCACGCCACGGCCGACGATCCCTGGGCATCGGAGTACCTGCACCGCAACCCGGCCGGCAGCGGCGCCTTCATGCTGGAGCGCTGGGACCCCGGCCAGCAGGTCGTCTACAAGCGCTTCGACGGCTGGAAGGGCGGCGCCCTGCCCGGCGTGGAGCGCGTGATCATGCGCGAGATCCCCTCGGCCTCCACCCGGCGCGCCCTGCTGGAACGCGGCGACGCCGACATCTCGCTGGACCTGCCGCCGAAGGACTATGCGGAGCTTCTGGCCTCGGGCAAGTACACGGTCGCCGCAGCCCCGATCGAGAACTCGATGATCGCCATCGGTCTCGACACCACCTACGGCCCCTTCCAGGACAAGCGCGTCCGCCAGGCCGTGGCCTACGCCATCCCCTATGAGCAGATCTTCAAGCAGGCGACCTTCGAGCGCGGAATCCCGATGTGGGGCGGCGCGTCCTTCGAGCCCGCCACGCTGGCCTGGCCGCAGCCCTTCCCCTACTCGACCGACTACGACAAGGCGAAGGCCCTGCTGGCGGAAGCCGGCTACGCCGACGGTTTCGAGGTCCCGTTCGCCTTCAACCTGGGTTTCGCCCAGTGGTCGGAGCCGATGGCGCTGCTGGTCCAGGAAGGTCTCGCCAAGGTCGGCATCAAGACCGCGGTCGAGAAGGTGCCGGGCGCCAACTGGCGGACCCAGGTGCTGATCGAGAAGAAGTGGCCGATGCACATCAAGAACTTCGGAGGCTGGCTCAACTACCCGGACTACTACTCCTACTGGGTCTATCAGGACGGCCGGCTGTTCAACTCGATGAAGTACCGCAACGAGGATGTCGAGAAGATCACCGACGAGATCCTGCACCTACCGGTCGACGATCCGACCTACCAGGCGGGCGTGAAGAAGCTGATCTCCATCTTCTTCGACGAAGTGCCGCTGATCCCGGTGTTCCAGCCCTTCCTGGACGTGGCGATGCAGAAGAATGTCAGCGGCTACAAGTACTACTTCCACCGCCAGCTCGACGCGCGTTCGCTCGACAAGGCCTGAGCGGAGGCACGCTGAATGGCACGGCGTTCCACTGCCGCGCTGATCGGGGGACGGCTGATCCAGGCCGTCCCGTCGATCGCCGGCGTCATCATCGTCACTTTCATCCTGACGCGCGCCCTGCCGGGCGATCCGGCGGTCTACTTCGCCGGACCCGCCGCCGACGAGCAGTCGATCCAGCAGGTCCGGGTCGCGCTCGGGCTCGACCGCTCCCTCCCGGAACAGTTCCTGATCTATCTGGGCGACCTGTTCACCGGTGACCTGGGCCAGTCCATCAGCACCGGCCGGTCATGGAGGAGATCATCCACCGCCTGCCGGCCTCGCTGGAACTGACGCTGCTGGCCCTCATCTTCTCCCTTTCGGTCGCGCTGCCTCTGGGCATCCTCGCAGCGACCCGCCCCAACAGCTGGATCGATCATCTCTGCCGGGTGATCGTGACGGCCGGCGTCTCGCTGCCCGTCTTCTTCACCGGCCTGTTCCTCGTCTACATCTTCTACTTCATCCTGGGGATCGCGCCCTCGCCACTCGGGCGCATCGACATCTTCTTCATCGACCCGCCGCACGTGACCGGCTTCTTCACCGTGGACGCGCTGCTGGCCGGTGACATGTCGACATTCACGGCGGCTTTCTCGCAGCTCATACTGCCCGCGATCACGCTCGGCCTGTTCACCCTGGCGCCGCTCGCCCGCATGACCCGCGGCGCCATGCTGGCGGTGCTGTCGAGCGACTTCATCCGAACGGCTCGGGCCTCCGGCCTGTCGCGCTCGACGGTGCTCTACACCTACGCGCTGCGCAACGCGATGCTGCCCATCCTGACCACGCTCGGCATGGTCTTCTCCTTCATGCTCGGCTCCAACGTACTGGTGGAGAAGGTCTTCGCCTGGCCGGGCATCGGCTCCTTCGCCATCGAGGCGCTGATCGTTTCCGACTATGCCGCCGTGCAGGGCTTCGTGCTGACCATGGCGTTCCTCTACGTCGCGCTGAACCTGGTGATCGACATCCTCTACACGGTGGTCGATCCGCGCATCGGCCTGGAGGCCTGAGCCATGCCGGAGTTCTTCAAGCACCTGAAATACATCCTGACCGAGAATCCGGTGACGCTGATCGCCGGCTCGATCTTCCTGCTGCTGGTCCTGTTCGCGCTGTTCGGGCCCTGGATCGCCCCCTACGACCCGCTGGCCAGCTCACCCAACGCGCTGCAGCCGCCGAGCGCCCAGCACTGGTTCGGCACGGACCAGCTGGGCCGGGACGTGCTCAGCCGGGTCATCGTCGCCACGCGGCTGGACCTGACCATCGCCATCGTCGCCGTCGCGCTGTCCTTCATGGCTGGCAGCGTGCTGGGCAGCGCCGCGGGCTATTACGGCGGCTGGATCGACCGCGTCGTCGGCCGGCTGACCGACACCATCATGGCGTTCCCGCTGTTCGTGCTGGCCATGGGCATCGTCGCAGCCCTGGGCAACACGGTGGAGAACATCGTCTACGCCACCGCGATCATCAATTTCCCGTTCTACGCCCGCGTCGCCCGCGCCGAGGTCAATGTGCGCCGCGACGCCGGCTTCGTCATGGCCGCCCGGCTGGCCGGCAATTCCGACGTCCGGCTGCTGGCGACCCAGATCTATCCCAACGTCCTGCCGCCGATGATGGTCCAGGTCTCGCTCAACATGGGCTGGGCGATCCTGAACGCTGCCGGCCTTTCCTTCATCGGCCTCGGTGTCCGTCCGCCGACCCCGGAATGGGGGATCATGGTTGCCGAGGGTGCGACCTACATCGTCTCGGGCGAATGGTGGCTGGCCCTGTTCCCGGGCGCGGCGCTGATGATCGCCGTCTTCTGCTTCAACCTGCTGGGCGACGGTCTGCGCGACCTTATCGACCCGCGGCAGCGCACCTGAGGAGGCCAGAATGACGGCTTCGAACAACCCGGTCCCCATCCTCTCGGTCGAGGGTCTGAGCGTCGACTTCAAGACCCGTGGCGGCACGGTGCACGCCGTGAAGGGGGTCGATTTCGAGCTCTTCCGGGGCGAGACGCTGGGCGTCGTCGGCGAGAGCGGTTCCGGCAAGTCGGTCACCGCATTCAACATCATGGGCATTCTGGACGCCGCCGGCCGCGTCGCCGAGGGGCATATCACCTTCCAGGGCCTGAACCTGACCACGGCGTCCGAGCGGGCGCTGCGTGAGATCCGGGGCCGCGAGGCGTCGATGATCTTCCAGAACCCGCGCGTGGCGCTGAACCCGATCCGCACCGTCGGCGATCAGATCGAGGACGTCCTGCGGCGGCACACGACCACGCTCTCCCGCGACCTGAAGAAGAAGGCGATCGAGGCGCTCGACGCGGTCCGCATCCGCAATCCCGAGCAGCGCTATTCCGCCTACCCGTTCGAACTTTCCGGGGGCATGTGCCAGCGCGTGATGATCGCCATCGCCCTGGCCTGTGCGCCGAAACTGCTGATCGCCGACGAACCGACCACCGGCCTCGATGTCACGACGCAGAAGACGATCATGGACCTGATCCGGGACCTGGGACGCGAGCGCAACCTGGCGACAGTCCTGATCACCCACGATCTCGGTCTGGCCAGCCAGTACTGCAATCGTCTGGTGGTGATGAAATCGGGTGAAGTGGTGGAGGCCGCGACGACACTGGATCTCTTCGAGAACCCCCAGCACCCCTATACGCAGAAGCTGATCCGCGCGACCCCGCGGCTGGACAGCAAGCTGGAAGAACTCTCCGACGATGTCCCGGCGAGCCGCCCCTCCGCCGTGGCGGCGCCCCTTCCCGACAGCGGCGAGCCGATGCTGTCGGTGCGCAATCTGGTCAGGGAATTCGGCGGCTCCGACGGTGGCGGCTGGTGGAAACGGATCACCGGCCGCTCGACGGAGCCGGAAAAGCCCTTCCGCGCGGTCGACGATGTCAGCTTCGACATCCGTGCGGGAGAAAGCGTCGGGCTGGTCGGCGAGTCCGGCTGCGGCAAGTCCACCACGTCGAACATGATCACACGGCTTCTCGACCCAACCGAAGGCCAGATCCTGTTCGAGGGCCAGGACCTTGCCGCCATTCCCGCGTCCGGTTTCGCCGGCCGGCCCGAGCGCAAGCTGATCCAGATGGTCTTCCAGGACCCGACCGAGAGCCTCAACCCGCGGTTCACCGCCCGCCGCTGCATCGCCGACCCGCTGATGCGGCTCGAGGGCATCTCGAACGCCGCCGAGCGCGAGGCGCGCGTTGTCGAACTGGCCGGCATGGTCGGGCTGCCGGAACACCTGCTGGGCCGCTTCCCGCATCAGCTCTCCGGCGGCCAGAAGGCCCGCGTCGGCATCGCCCGCGCCATCTCGGTCAGTCCGAAGCTGCTGATTCTGGACGAACCGACCTCGGCGCTGGACGTCTCGGTTCAGGCCATCGTGCTCAACCTGCTGGGCGATCTGCGGCGGCGGCTCGGTATGAGCTATCTTTTCGTCAGCCACGACCTCAACGTGGTCCGGCTTCTGTGCAACCGTGTGATCGTGATGAACGGCGGACGCATCATCGAGGAAGGACCGTCGGAGGAGATCCTCTCCAATCCGAAGGATCCCTACACGCGCACGCTGATCGACGCGGTGCCGCATCTGGACATGGACCAGGCGGCCCGGCAGCCGGTCCTGGCGGAGGAGGTGTCGTGAGTGTCCTCGACGATGAGGTGCTGACTGTTGCGGGTCTGCGCAGCGCGGTTCTGGACGGCGGGATCAAGCCGTCGAACATCGCCGCAGAGGTGCTGAAGCGATGCGACGCCGCCGATCCGGCGATCTGGATCAGCCGGGCATCGTCGCAAGACCTGATGGCGGAGGCGAAGCGGCTCGACGGTCTCGATCCTGCCGATCACCCCCTGCTGGGCATCCCCTGCGCCGTGAAGGACAATATCGATGCCCGGGGCTTCGCGACGACCGCCGCCTGCCCCGCCTTCGAATACCGGCCCGAAGCCGATGCCGAAGTCGTCCGCCGCCTGCGCGCCGCGGGCGCACTGGTTGTCGGCAAGTCCAATCTGGACCAGTTCGCGACCGGCCTCGTCGGCGTCCGCTCGCCCTATGGCATCCCCGGCAACAGCATCGATCCCGAGTTCGTGCCCGGCGGCTCCAGTTCCGGCTCGGCAGTCGCAGTGGCGATGGGGCTGGTGGCCTTTTCGCTGGGCACCGACACCGCCGGCTCCGGCCGCGTGCCGGCCGCCTTCAACAATCTGGTCGGATGGAAGCCCACCAAGGGCCTGCTCAGCACGACCGGTCTCGTCCCCGCCTGCCGCTCGCTCGACTGCATTTCCGTCTTCGCGCTGACCGCCGGGGACGCCGCTGCCGTGGCGGAGATCGTCAGCGGCTTCGATGCTGCCGATGCCTTCTCCCGCCCGGCGCCCGAGAACATCTCCGGTCCCTCGGACTGGGAACACTGCCGGGTCGGCGTGCCGCTCGACGCCAATCTCGATTTCTTCGGCGACGCGGAGGCCGCGGCCCTCTTTGCCGGTGCGGTGACAACCGCGGAGCGGCTGGGTGCTACGATGATCCCGGTCGACATCACCCCGCTGCTCGATGCGGCGCGGCTGCTCTATGAAGGTCCCTGGGTCTCGGAGCGCTACATCGCCATCCAGGAGCTCATCGAGTGCGATCCCGACGCCGTGCATCCGGTGACGCGGGAGATCACGCTGGGCGGGCGCGACCCGAAGGCGACCGACCTCTTCCGCGCCGAGTACCGGCTGGCGGAATTGCGGCGGGCCGCGGACATGTTGATTGCGGAAATCGACGTGCTGCTGCTGCCGACGGTGGGCACGATCTACCGCATCGCCGAGGTGGAGGCTGATCCGATCCGGCTGAACTCCAATCTCGGCCAGCTACACCAACTTCATGAACCTGCTGGATCTGTCCGCCGTCGCCGTGCCGGCAGGGTTCCGGCCCGATGGCATGCCGCTCGGCGTGACGCTTGCCGCACCGGCCTTCCACGACAGCCGGCTGCTGGCGCTGGGCGGCGCTTTCCATGCCGCGCAGGACCTGCCGATGGGCGCCAGCCGGATGCCGCTCAACGCTTCGGCTCCGATCGTGCCGGTGCCGGGTGACAGCATCGAGATCGGTGTCTGCGGCGCGCACATGACCGGTCTGCCGCTCAACGGGGAACTCAAGGCGCTGGGCGGCACCTATGCCCGCACCGTGAAGACCGCCGGCGACTACCGCCTCTATGCGCTGGCCGGACCCAAGCCCGACCGGCCCGGCCTCGTCCGCAGCCCCGGCAAGGGGGCGCCGATCGAGATCGAGGTCTGGCGCCTGCCGGTCGCCGCGGTGGGCAGCCTGCTGACCGCGATTCCTGCGCCGCTGGGCCTCGGTACGATCGCGCTGGCGGACGGTACATCGGTGAAGGGCTTCATCTGCGAGGCCAGCGCGGTCGCGGATGCCCGCGACATCACCCATCATGGCGGGTGGCGCAGCTATCTGGCCGAAGCCGGAGACGGAGGGGAGACGGAACTTGCCGCGATTGCAGATTGACGCCGATCCGGCGCCCATCGACATCGATCCGGCGCGGACGGCGCTGATCATCATCGACATGCAGCGGGACTTCCTGGAGCCCGGTGGTTTCGGGGAGACCCTGGGCAATGACGTCAGCCTGCTCGGCGCGGCCATCGAACCCTGCCGCAAGGTGCTCGACGCGGCGCGCGATACCGGGCTTCTGGTGATCCATACCCGGGAGGGCCACCGGCCCGATCTGAGCGACGCGCCGCCGGCCAAGGTGGAACGCGGCGCGCCGTCGATGCGGATCGGCGATGCCGGATCGATGGGCCGGATTCTGGTCCGCGGCGAACCGGGCCACGACATCATCCCGGCGCTGGCCCCCGAACCCGGCGAACCGGTGCTCGACAAGCCCGGCAAGGGCGCCTTCTACCAGACCGATCTGGAGCTGATGCTGAAGAACCGGGGTGCCGAGACGCTGCTGGTCTGCGGCGTCACCACGGAAGTCTGCGTGCACACTACGGTCCGCGAAGCCAATGACCGCGGCTTCCGCTGCATCGTCGTCGGCGACGCCTGCGGATCGTACTTCCCCGAGTTCCACGCCATCGGGCTGAAGATGATCGCAGCCCAGGGCGGCATCTTCGGCTGGGTTTCGAATTCGGATGCCGTCGCGGCCACGCTCGCCAAGGCGGAGGCGGCCTGATGGCGGCCGGATTCGATGCCGAGGCGCACATCGCGGCGATGGCGGCCACACTCGGTCTGGAGATATCCGAGGCGCAGAAGCCGGGCGTGAAGCAGTTTCTCGAACTCGCCGCCCGCATGAACGGCCTTCTGGAGGCCGCGCCTGTGCCCCACGACACGCTGGAACTGGCCCCCGTCTACACGCCCCTGGAGCGCGGGACTTGAGCGTTCCGGACTGGCTGACGGCAGCGGAGATCGCCCAGGGCGTCCGAAGCGGCGCACTGAGCGCGCGCGACGTGGCCGAGCATCATCTGGCGCGGATCGCGGCGCTGAACCCGACGCTGAACGCCTATACCGACGTGACCGCCGAGCGCGCCTGCTTCCGGGCCGCAGAGATCGATGCCGCCGTGACGGGTGGCAGCGATCCGGGACCGCTGGCCGGCGTGCCCTTCGCGGTGAAAAACCTGTTCGACATCGAGGGGCTGGTCACGCGCGCGGGCTCGAAGATCAACCGGGAGAACCCTGCCGCGATGGCCGACGCCGAACTGATCCGGCGGCTGGAAGCGGCCGGCGCGGTTCTCCTCGGCGGGCTGAACATGGGCGAGTACGCCTATGACTTCACTGGCGAGAACGCGCATGACGGCGCCTGCCGCAACCCGCACGACACGGACCGCATGTCCGGTGGATCCAGTTCAGGCAGCGGCTCGGCGACGGCAGCCGGGATCGCGCCGCTCAGCCTCGGCTCCGACACCAACGGTTCGATCCGGGTCCCTTCCTCGCTCTGCGGGATCTTCGGGCTGAAGCCGACCTATGGCCGCCTGACCCGGCACGGCAGCTTTCCCTTCGTCGACAGCCTCGACCATCTCGGCCCCTTCGCCCGCTCGACAGGCGATCTGGCGCTGGCCTATGACGCGATGCAGGGGGCCGACCCGCGCGATGCGTCCGTGGCCGGACGGCCTGTCGAAGCCGTCACCGGCCTGCTGGACGAAGGCATTGATGGACTGCGCATCGCGGTCGCCAGCGGCTGGTTCGACACGGACGGCCTGCCGGACGCCGCCGCCGCTGTCGAGACGGCCGCGAAGGGTCTGGGCGCAGGCCGGACCGTCGAGGTGCCGGGCGCCGCGGCGGGCCGCGCAGCCGCCTTCATCATCACCAATGCCGAAAGCGCTGCACTCCATCTCAACCGCCTTCGGGACCGCCCGGACGATTTCGACCCGGATACCCGCGACCGCTTCCTCGCCGGGGCAATGCTGCCTGCAGGCTGGCTGGTACGGGCGCAGCAGGTAAGGCGCTGGTATCTGGAACAGGTGACGGCGCTGTTCGAGGAGGTCGATCTGCTGATTGCACCGTCGACGCCGTTCAGCGCCCCGCTGATCGGTCAGAAGACGATGGAACTGCGCGGCGACGAGCTGGCCGTCCGGCCCAATCTCGGCCTCTTCACCCAGCCGGTCTCCTGCATCGGCCTGCCGGTCGCCGCGACGCCCATCGAATGCGGCACCGTCATGCCCATCGGCGTCCAGATCATCGCCCCGCCCTGGCGCGAGGACCTGGCCCTCCGCGCCGCCCGCCACCTGGAACGTGAAGGCATCGCCGCCGCGCGACGGCCGGCGGTCTGAGGCCTACTTCCAGTACGGCTGGGCCAGCGTGCGCGGTGCGCTCTGGCGGCCGACGAGGCCGGAGACGGCGATGAAGGCCAGCAGGTAAGGCATCATGATCAGCAGCGCGTTGGGCGCATCGACGCCCAGCGCCGGGAGCTGGAACTGCAGCGCCGTGGCCGCGCCGAAGACCAGGCAGGCGATGATGGTCTGGCCCAGCTTCCAGTTGCCGAAGATTACCGCCGCGATGGCGAGATAACCCGCGCCGCGGGTCATGCCCTCGGTGAAGGTGTGGATGTCGCCGATGGAGAGAAAGATCCCGCCCAGCGCGGCCAGCAGCCCTGTCGCCAGGGTCACGCCGTAGCGGATCAGGGTCACCGACAGGCCGGAATGCGCAACTGTCCGCGGCGCGGCGCCTGCGGCCTTGATGGCGACCCCGAGGCCGGTCTTAGCCAGCACGTACCAGACGATCAGCGCTACCGGCACGACCAGATAGACCAGCCAGACCTGCTCGAAGATGGTCGGGCCGATGACCGGAATGTCGCCCAGGATCGGCGGGCTCCACTTGTCGAAGCCCGGAATGACCTCGCGGGAGCGCGCGCCGAACAGCTCGCGGTATCCGAGCGTCGTGGCGCCAAGAACGAAGATGTTGATACCGAGACCGGTGACGATCTGGTTGGCGCGCAACGTGTTGGTCAGGAAGGCCTGAAGCAGCGACAGCGGGATCACGGCGATCAGGCCGCAGAACAGGCCGATCACGGGGCTGCCCGACAGCGACGCGCCCGCCGCGGCGGCGAAGGCCCCGGTCAGCATCATGCCCTCGACCGACATGTTGAGCACGCCGGCCTTCTCGCTCAGCAACTCGCCGATGGCCGCCAGCAACAGCGGCGTGGCGAGGCGGATGGTGGAGGCGATGAAGACCGCCAGCAGTTCCTCGGTCATGCGTTGCTCCTCCGGTCCATCCAGTAGGCAGCGCCCGCGATGGAAATCACGATCAGGCCCTGGACGATCTGCACCAGCGCCGTGGGCACGCCTGCGGCCATCTCCATGGTGATGCCGCCCGAGCGCAGGAAACCGAACAGCAGGGCGCCGGCGATGACGCCGGAGATCCGCCCCCGCGCCAGCAGTCCGACCACCAGCCCGTCAAAGCCGTAGCCCGACGAGAAGCCGGTCTTCAGCGAGTGCTGTTCCCCCAGCAGCATGATCGCGCCGGCCAGGCCGCCAAGCGAACCGGCGATGAACAGCGCCAGCACCGTCATGCGTTCCACCGGAATGCCCGCTCGCGAGGCGGCGGTCGGATTCATGCCGACGAACTTCAACTGAAAGCCGAAGGTCGAACGGGCCAGCGCGATCGCGGCGATGACCGCCAGGATGAGCGCGATGACGACGCCGATAGTCACCGGCGCGGCGTAGGAGCCTGTCAGCAGCGGCACCTGCGTCGACATCGGCACGGTGGGCGATTCCGGCAGGGTCGCCGCACTGGTCATCGGCTGGCGCAGCAGGTCGGTGGACTGCACGGTCCAGTAGACGATCCAGATGGCGATGAAGGAGAGCAGCAGGGTCGAGATGACTTCGTTGGTGCCGGCCTTCACCTTCAGCACGCCCGCGAGGCCGCCCCAGAGGCCGCCGGCCAGCGAGGCGGCGAGCACGGGAATGATGACGGCGAGCCCGAGCGGCAGGCCGTCGACCCCGCCGTGCACGGCGACGGCAGTGGCGATGATGCCCCCGACGGCGATCTGCCCCTCGCCACCGACATTGGTCAGCCCGGCGCGGGCGGCAATGACGAAGCCGATGCCGACAAGGGCGTAGACGGTCGCCCGGTTGAGCGACACCGAGATGGCGTAGGAGGAGCCGAACGCCCCTTGGCTGAAGGCCGAGATCGCCTGCCCCAGCGAGGAGCCGGTCGCCACGATCAGCAACAGTCCGACGATGAAGGCGGCGAGCACGGCCAGTACCGGGATCACCGCCGGCAGGCGCGCGATCCGGCTGCCCATGGCCAGCGCCGCGCTCATGCCGTCTGTCCTGCCATCATGGCGCCGATGGCGTCCTTCTCGGACGGATCGGCGGGCCGTTCGTTGACGATGCGGCCGCGGTACATGACAAGCACGCGGTCGGCCACGGCGAGGATTTCATCCAGTTCCGAGGATATCAGAAGCACCCCCGCCCCCTTGTCGCAGGCCGACCGGATCAGGCCGTAGACCGCTTCGACCGCGCCGACATCGAGACCGCGCGTCGGCTGCGCCGCCAGCAGGAAGCTGAGGCCGGGCATGGTCAGTTCGCGGGCCAGAACGGCCTTCTGCTGGTTGCCGCCCGACAGGCTGCCGAAACGCACGTCGGGCCCCGCCGTCCGCACGTCGAAACGCCCGATCAGCTCATCGGCCTCCTTGCGGACGGCGCGCCGGTCGATCAGCCCAAAGCGGGCATAGCTGCCCATCCGGTTATTCAGCATGGTCTCGGCCAGCGACATGTCGTCGGCGGCGGCCACCAGGTGCCGGTCTTCCGGCACGATGCCGACGCCCGCGGCCGTGATCCTGCCCGGGCTGGCCTTCGTCAGTTCGGTGTCGCCGACAAACCAGCGCCCCGTGTTCGGATGCGCCAGGCCGGCGAGAATGTTGCCAAGCTCGCTCTGACCGTTGCCCTCGACGCCGGCGATGCCGACGATCTCGCCGGGCCGGACGGTGAGCGTGACATTGTCCAGCCGCTGTGCGCCGCTGGCGTCCCTGAAGGACACGCCATCGACCTGCAGGGCCAGCTTGCCGGTCGAGGCGATTTTGCGCCGTTCCTTCGGCGCCGGCCGCCTCCCCGCCCATGCCGAGCGTGGACATCATGGAGGCGTCCAGCGATTCCGTGTCCCGCCGGATCATCGCCTTGACCAGGCGGTCGATCTCCTCGGACGGGCGGTCCGACGTGGTGACGATCTCGCCCGCGCGCAGGACCGACACCCTGTGGGCCGCCTTCTTGATCTCGGCCAGCTTGTGGGTCACCAGCGCCACCGCCGTGCCTTCGGCCGCGACCCGCTGGCAGGTCTCCAGCAGAGCAGCGATCTCGTCGGGCAGCAGCACCGCGGTCGGCTCGTCCAGGATCAGCAGGCGCGGTTCGCGCATCAGGCACTTGACGATCTCGACGCGCTGGCGCTCGCCGATGGAAAGGTCGCCGACGGTGCGGAACGCCTCCAGCTTCAGGCCATAGCGCTCAGAGAGCTCCTTGAGCTGTTCGGCATAGGCCGCGCGGTCGACCCGCCCGAGGCCACGCCCGAGCAGCAGGTTGTCGACCACGGAAAGTTCGTTCACCAGACTGAAGTGCTGGTGGACCATGGCGATGCCGTTTTCCAGCGCCTCACGCGGTCCGGCCGGCGCCCAGGACGCGCCCTCCAGAGCCATCTCGCCCGAGGTCGGCTGATGCACGCCGAATATCAGATTGCAGAGCGTCGACTTGCCCGCGCCGTTCTCGCCCAGCAGGCAATGGATCTCACCTGCCCGAAACTCGATATCGACGCCAGAAAGCGCATCGAAGTCGCCGAAGCGCTTGCCGACGCCGCGCATCGAGAACCGGGCTGCGCCGGCGGCAGCATCGCTCGCTGCCACCGGCGCCGCGGTTCCCGCGTCGGGTGTCACCCTTCGAGGACCTTGATCTTGCCGGACAGGATGTCGGCCTTGATCTCGTCCAGCTTCTGCTTCATCTCCGGCGTGCCGTCGCAGACGACCATGTCGGAGGCCGACGATCCCATCGCCAGGCCGAACGGCTTGTAGCCCGGCGCCCAGGAGCCCGACATCAGTTCGTCGATGGCGTACTGGACCTGGAAGCCGACGCCCGTGATCGAATAGGCGATGTAGAGCGGATCCGTGCCGCACCGGTCGGTGTAGCTGCCGATGATGTGCGTGCTCTTTTCCTTTGCCGCCTGCTCCATGCCGCGCAGGCCGAGGTTGAGAATGTGGTAGTGCACATCCGCACCCTGGGCGATGGCCGCCAGGGTCGCTTCCTTGGACTTCGCCACGTCGTCGAAGTCGCCGGTGTAGTTCTCGAAATACTTGATGTCGGGGTTGATGTAGCGCGCGCCATTGCCGAATTCGGTGCCCGCATTGACGATCGACGGGATCTCGAGGCCGCCGACATAGCTGACGGCGCCGTTCTTCGAGAGCATCGCGGCGGCCGCGCCGGCGACGAAGGCGATTTCCGCCTGCTTCACGTCATAGCCCGCGACATTGGCCGGCGAGTCACCTTCATTGCCACCGACGATGGAGAACTTGGTGTCGGGAAAGCGCGGCGCGATCTTGTAAACCGCGGCCTGGGTCTGGCCGCCGACGCCGATGACAAGCTCGTTGCCGACGGCGAGTTGGGTGATGGCCTGCTCCATGTCGGCGTAGTTGATGTTCTCGATCATCTGGACCTTGAGCTTGTCGCCGTACTTCTCTTGCGCGGCGACCAGCCCGTCATAGCCGGATTCCATCCAGCCCTTGTCCGATTTCGAGCCCGGAATGAGGATACCGACCGTCTTGGCGTCATCGGCCATCGCGGCCGTGCCGAGCGTCATCATGGACGCCATGCCGGCGGCGATAAGGGTACGGCGGGTCAATCGCATGGTGTGTCTCCCTCTCTGCGTTCTGACCGGCCCGACGGCAGCAGGCGTCCGCGGGCGGATTGCACACAATCCAAAGCAATCGCCACGCCGGAAGCTAGGATATTGTTTTAATTATGATTTTTCCAAAATCACTCCTCACACCACCTTGATTGCATACAATTTGTGCAGCTCGAGAAAGCCGCTGCAAAGTTTTTCACCAATGCCGAAAACAGAAGCAGCCGGCGAAGCCCTCTGGCCGCGCCGGCTGCTCTCCGGATCTGTTCCGATGTCAGGAGTGCGGTCAGGCGGCCCGGGAAAGGGCCGGTTTCTGATCCTCGACCAGAGCAGCGTGCAGGGCGCGGATGCCCGGCTCCAGAAGATCGCGCTCGAAGATGAACTGAACGTCCACATTCCGTGGTCCCTGGCTGGCGCCGACCGCCTCGAGGCCTGCCCCGGCAATGGCCTGCAGGCCGCGGGTCAGAACCGAGAGGCCATTCAGATCGCGCCCGATCACAGAAGCCATCGCCATCGGACGCGCGGAAATGCACGCCGACGGGTAGAGCTTCTGCAGGTCCTTCTCGACCCGCCGCATGGTCTTCAGCGATGAGTCGAGGTAATGCGTGATCGTGTTGGCGTTCGAGACCTTCGAGACGATGCGCACATTGTGGCGCTTCAGAACGTCCAGAATGGCGGCGTCGTAGCCCTTCACACCGACCATGTCCTGCTCGAACACTTCCAGCGTGATGATGTCGAGACCGGTGACCATCTCGACCGCCGCCGATTGCGCCGGCTGGTCGTCGATCAGCGTACCGGGATCCTCCGGCTCGAAGGCATTGGTGACGCGCAGCGGCACCTCGGCGCGGCGCAGGGTCCGTGCGGCCTTCGGATGGATCGCCTCCATGCCCATGTTCGAAAGCTGGTCGGCGACATCGTAGTTGGTTCGGCCCAGCTTGCGGACGGCCTCGTGCCCGACCGTCTTCGGATCGGCCGAGGAGAGATGGAATTCCTTGTGGATGATCGCCTCGCTGGCGCCCGACAGGGCCGCGAGCCGGGAGAAGGTGACCTCGGAATAACCGCGGTCGAACTCCCGCATCAGACCCTCGGCGCACTGTGCGTAGCCGGTGACGATGGGGATCTCGCGCTCCGGATCAACGCCCGCCAGGCCGTCGTTGATACGCTCCTCAAGCGAGACGTTGCCCTCGTCGCCCTCGTCCCGCCAGCCGGTCAGATCGACGAAGCAGGCGTTCACGCCGGCGCGCTTCAGCATCAGCGTCGCGACATAGGCCGAATGCGCCTCGCCCAGGCCCGACAGCAGTTCGCGGATCTGCAGCATGTACTGGGACAGGCGGAAATGGCCGTAGCCGCAGAGCCGGTGCAGATCGGTCAGGCAGCTGCGCGCGCCCTCGATCCGCTCCCGTACGAAGGTCCCGGCATCCGCCAGGTCGTCGGGATGATCCAGAACGGCCGCATGGGCGTCGGACATGGCTCCCTTCACCCGGCCCAGTGCGTCGTGCCAGCTGCGGTCGTTGTCGGCGTTGGCGAAAAGCGCATAGACGCCCGGCTCACCCGTCTTCTTGTGCTCCAGCAGCAGGTCGGTGATGCCGCCGAAGGCCGAGACGACGAAGATCCGGCCATAGGGGTTGTCCGGGTCCCGCAGGAACAGGTTCTCGCGCAACTCGTCCAGGCGCGACATCGACGTGCCGCCGATCTTTTCGACAGTGTGAGCCATGGTCAGTCGGCCGGTGCATAGGACCCGTCCTCGCGGTGCACTTCCGTTCCGGTGACCGGCGGGTTGAAGCAGCACGCCATCACCAGTTCCTCCTCGGCGCGGAGGGTGTGCTGGTCATGCAGGTTGAGCGCATACATCACGCCAGGGCGGATCTGATGCGTCTCGCCGGTGCCCAGATCGGTGATCGAGCCCTTGCCCGAGATGCAGTAGACGCTCTCGAAGTGGTGCTTGTAGTGGAAGGTGTGCTCCGAGCCGGCCTGCAGGATGGTGATGTGGAAGGAGAAGCCCATCTCGTCATCTGCCAGCAGCATCCGGACGGATGTCCACTGCTTGTCGGAGACGGCACGGTCGGTGTTCATCAGTTCATTCAGGTCGCGTACAATCATGAGTGCTACTCCGCTGCCATTCGGGTTTCGCCCTGGACGTCACGGGCTGCCTGTTCGAGGATCGCCAGACCCTCGTCGAAGATCTCCGCCGGGGTCGTGAGGGGCGCGAGGATCTTGACCACCTCGTCCCGCGGACCCGAGGTCTCCACGATCAGGCCCATCTCGAAGGCCCGGCCGCAGATCTCGCCGGCCAGTTCGCCGGAGCCCACATCGACACCCTGCATCAGGCCACGGCCCTTCAGCCGCGCGTTCGGCACGGTGGCGGCGATGGCGGTCAGCGCCTCGGTCAGCCGCTCGGCCTTGCCGGCCAGTTCCTTCTGGAAGCCGTCATCGGCCCAGAACTTCTCGATCGCCACCCGCGCGGTGACGAAGGCATGGGTGTTGCCGCGGAAGGTGCCGTTGTGCTCGGCGGGTCCGAAAACGTCGTGCTTCGGACGCACCAGCACCATCGCCATTGGCAGGCCGAAACCGGAAAGCGACTTGGCCATGGTGACCAGATCGGGTTTGACGCCCATTTCCTCGAAGGAGAAGAACGTGCCCGTCCGGCCGCAACCGGCCTGGATGTCGTCGATGATCAGAAGCGCGCCATGCGCCTGGGCGATCTTCGCGATGCGCTTCACCCAGCCGGCCGACGCAGCGTTCAGGCCGCCCTCGCCCTGCACGGTCTCCAGCATGATCGCCGCCGGCGCATCGACGCCACCCGAGGGATCGTTCAGCATCTGCTCCAGCAGCGCGGCGCTGTCGACGCCTTCCGCATAGCCGTCATAGGGCAGCCGCGTCACGCCGGACGTATCCATGGCGGCGCCACCGCGGTGGTAGCCGTTGCCGGTCGCGGCCAGCGCGCCCATCGTCACGCCGTGGAAGCCGTTGGTGAAGGCAATGATGTTGGTGCGGCCGGTCGACTTGCGGGCGATCTTCATCGCCGCCTCGACGGCGTTGGCGCCGGTCGGGCCGGTGAACATCACGCGGTGGTCCATGTCGCGCGGCTTGAGAATGTGGGACTCGAAGGCCGCCAGGAACCGGCGCTTGGCGTCGGTATGCAGATCCAGACCATGGGCGATACCGTCGCCGGCGATGTGGTCGATCAGCGCCGCCTTCATGTCCGCATCGTTGTGGCCGTAATTCAGCGACGAACAGCCGGCCAGGAAGTCGATGTACCGGTTACCGTCGGCGTCGAACATCTCCGATCCGCGCGCTTCGGTGAACAGCTGCGGGATCGCACGGCAATAGGAACGCGCCTCGCTCTCGCGTCGCGCAAAGACAGACGTCGGGCTGTCCATGTCATAGGGCATGGGGAAATCCTTTCGGGAACTCGGAAATTCAGTGGGGTGGTTCAGGCCGCCCGCTTCAGCTGGGCCTCGTCGCCCGGCAGCGTGATCGTCACCATATGTTCGGTGTCGTGACGCCCCTCGAAATGCGCACCTTCCTCGAAGTGCGGCTCGTCGGTCAGCTCGCCGCCGACCGACCGTGCGAGGCTTCGGAACATGGCCCAGGATGCCTCGTTGTCCTTGGTGATGGTCGTCTTCAGCGCCTCGGCGTCGGCACAGGCATCCCGATCGAGAAGGTGCAGCAGCATCTTCTTGCCGAGACCCATGCCGCGCGCCTTCGGGCTGACGGCAACCTGCCAGACGAAGAACGCGTCGTCGTTGGGGATCATGTGGCCGGAAATCCAGCCCACGACGTCGCCGTCCAGCTCCGCGAGCACGCAGGTGTCCCGGAAATGGTCGGCCTGAATCAGGTTGCAGTACATGGAATTTTCGTCGAGCGGTTCGCATTCGCGAACCAGGGACCACACCGCGGCGCCATCCGTGGCGTCCGGTTTGCGCAACCGGGGCGTGCGGGCGGTTTCTCGGGCGGTCAGTTCATGTGCGATGTTCTTCGGCATCGTCGCATCGTCTCCGCTTCAATTTGAATAGCTAAATAGATGTTGCCCCATCAAACTTCAACACCGCGGCGCAGAAATCTCGGTCAGCTTTGTCGCACCTGCATATATATCTGATATCATTGAAATTTTATGAACAGATCGGCATTTGATCCGCGTGAATCGATTGATTCACCAACGTTTCAGAAATCGAAGCATTTCCTCTGGTAGTATATCCGCATGACCGAATCCGTTCACGATCGGACCGATGCCAGCCTGATCGCCCTGCGGCGGATCCTGCGCGCGACGGAACTCTACGAGCGCAGTCTGGCCCAGTCGGCCGGCGTGACGCCGGCGCAGCTTCGGGTGCTGCAAATCGTGGACAGCCGCCCCAGCGCGACGCCAAAGACGCTGTCGCAGCAGATGAGCGTCAGCCAGGCGACGATCACGGCGCTGGTCGACAAGCTGGTCGCGCGGGACATGGTGGCGCGGACGCCGTCGGTGACCGACCGGCGCCAGACCGACATCACCATCACCGAGGCCGGCCACGCCTGCCTAGCGCAGGCGCCCGACGCCCTGCAGCAGCGCTATGTCCGTGCTTTCGAGGGGCTGGCGGACTGGGAACAAGCGCAGCTGGTCGCATCCCTGGAAAGGGTCGCAGCCATGCTGGATGCCGCAGAAATCGACGCATCGCCGGTGCTGTCGACCGGCCACATCCACCCGAAACAGAAGTAGCGCCGCCGGCCATCCTTCACCGCAGCCGGGGTGCAACGCATCGTCGCATTCGCCCCTTGTCACTGTTGCCATTCCGCCGCCGCCCCCTCACCTTCCGCCGCGACTTGCACAAGCAAAGCAGTCCGCCGCTGCCGGGTCTTCGGGCCGGGGCAGACCGTCCCCGGCCGCACGAGCGGCTGCACATGCGTCCCTCACGATCCGGACCGGCGGACCAGAAGAGGAGACATGACCGACTACAATCCCGACAAGGGTTACATCGCACTGCTGGGCTGGAGCCTGAACGCCATCGATGCGGTCGACCGTTTCGACCGCCGCTACGTGGTCGTCGCACCCCCCTGGGCCGAGGCCTACTGCAAGGAACACGACATCCCGTTCATCCCCTGGAACTTCGACCGGCTGAACGAGCGGTCCCACGAACTTGCGCATCAGCTGAAGGACGAAGGCGTCGATGTCGCCATCCCGCTGTTCGAGGAAACCGTCGAATGGGCCGGCGCCATCAACTCGGTGTTGCTGAGCAATCCGCGTCTGCTGGGTCAGTCCATGCTGTTCCGCGACAAGTCGCTGATGAAGCGCCGCGCGCAGCTGGGCGGCATCCGCGTCGGCGTCTTCGAGGAAGCGATGGACCGCGGCGATGTCATCCGGTTCCTGAAACGCGTCAACCAGACGCTGCTGAAGCTGGACGGCGACCCCAACGACCCGATCCACTTCAAGGCCTTCGACAAGTCCGGTACCGCCGGGCACCGTGTCATCCGCACGCCGGAAGACGTCGACAACATCCCGATGGAGGAATTCCCGGCGCTGCTGGAATCGCACCTCGACGGCTGGGAGTTCGCGGTCGAGGCCTGGATCAAGGACCGCAAGATCCAGTTCCTGAACATCTCCGAATACGTAACGCTCGGTTATTCGGTCTTCGTGCCCGCGACACCGGAACTCGAGGCGCACCGCGAACGCATCACCACCGAGATCGAGAAGCTGATCGAGACCTTCGACATCGATTTCGGCTTCATCCATCCGGAGTACTTCCTGACCAGCGACAACACGCTCTACTTCGGCGAGGTCGCTTTCCGGCCGCCGGGCTTCAACGCGCTGGAACTGATCGAGCGCGCCTACGGCTTCAACGGCTATCAGGGTATGGTCCTGGCCTTCGATCCGAAGGCGACGCAGGAGGAGCTCGATGCCTTCTTCCCGAAGCCGGTCACCGACGCGAAGGGCCATGCGGGCTGCTTCGGCGTCTATCCGCGCCGCCGCGTGGTCAGCCGGCTGGAGGTACCGAAGGAAACCGCCGATCATCCCTATTTCGAGTTCCACGAACTGTCCGATCCGATGGAACAGAAGGTGGCGAAGCGGACCGCTTTCGGCACCCACTGGGGGCTGGCCTATTTCTTCGGCGACAACCCGCACCAGATGCGGGACCTGCTGAAGAGCCAGGAAGAGCTGGACTACTACGTGTGACTACCGAACACGGCGCACCGGAGAGAGCCGGGCCGCCATGATGCAGTCCACACAGGACAGCCTGCGCCTTTCGGAGACGCTCGATAACGCCATCGAGCGCCTGGAGCGGTCGCGCGCCTTCGCGAAGGCCCGGCACCAGCGGCCGGCGCTCGACGTGATCGGCCGGCTGTTGCAGGCGCCGGGCGGTGTCCAGGCGGTCTACGAGCGGGCAGCCCGCCTGGACGAGGCCGGCCTGTTTGCCGGCTCCGACTGGGCGACGCCCGCGGCACTGCTGCCGCAGCTTGTCGCGAACACGCTCGACGGCGACGACAGGGCGCTGGCCAGCCTGGAAGCGGCCAGCCTGCTGCGCTTTCTGGCCGCGGCCTGCAGCGGCTGGAACCATCCGGCACTCACTGCCGATCACGCCCGGCATTTCCTGACCCAGGTTCTGGCGCTGAACCTGAAGCGCTTCTTCCGGCTCTCCGATGAGGCCAGCCGCAGCGACGGCGGCCGCGACGAGGCCAACGAACGGCTGATGCGCTTCATCGCCGAACGCATCGGACTCCGCGACGTTCTGGGCGTGCTGGTCGCAGAGATCTGGCGCATCCTGGAGCAGCGGCCGGTCCAGGTCGGACCCGTCAAGGACATGGTCACCCAGATCGCCGTCGCCCTGAACCGTCAGGGCAGCGAGCCGGGAGCCGAGCGGCTGGGCGCGGAGCGGCTTGTCAGCGCCCTGTTCGGGCCGACGGCGGAGACTCTCGACGATCCCGGCCTCGACGCCTATCTGGATCGGCTCTCGCACATGGATGAGACCGGTCTTTCGCGCGAGGCCATGGGGTTCGCACGCTCGATGCACGACACCGGCCTGGTCTCGGACTATCACGCGGCCTTCGTCCGCTGGGCGCTCGACTACCCGGACCGCCCCCTTCTGGTCGAGGCGCTGGGCCTCGGCACAACGGGTCTGGACGGCTGGCGCAACTACCGCGGCCTGATCGAGGAACTGATCGAAGCCGCAGTGACACCGGCAACGCCGCAGGCCGTTCACGGTCTCGCATCGCTGCTGGAGCGGGGCGTGCTGCACCATGAACCCGTCGCACCGTCGCTACGGCGCGTCATGCGGATGGAACTGACGCCAGCCGTGCGGGAACGGCTGTCACTCGTCTTTGTCGGCGCCGATCCGGAGACGCACCTGCTCGCCGGTGCGCTGGAGATCCTGGGTCAGCCGCTGGGCGTCGGTCAGGGCGCCAATCCGACCTGCCAGTCCGCCCGCGCGATCGCCATGTGGGCGCTGATCGATCCGGACTACCTGCTGCATCTGATCGTCCAGGCCGCCGAAACCGACACCGTGCTGATGCATTTCGAGGGCGGCCTGATCAACGCCGCCGACCTGCCCCATGGCCTGGCCGGCTTCGGACCGATCGACGCCGATCCCGTGTCGGTGCTTCTGGTGCCGCATCTCGACAGGGTCTATGCCGAGATGGGCCGGCAATGCGCCGACCGGCAGGGCGATCCGCACCGCTGGATCAATCCGGAATTCCACGGCTGGTGGGTGGCGCGAGACTGCGCGGTCGCGGTCGATATCGTGTCGGGCAAGCTGTCGGACTATGACCGCTTCGTCGGCCGGTTCCACGAGACCTACCACCCCGACTACAATGGCGGCCGACCGCTGATCCACCCGCAGCCCGCCGGGGTTGCGTCGACGGATGCGACCGGCGCCTTCGTCGGCTGGCACGCTATCGCCATCCTCAGGGTTGCGCCGGGGCGGAACGGCGAAATGCGGGTCTATTTCTACAATCCCAACAACGACAGCGGTCAGGACTGGGGCCAGGGCGTCACCGTCACGACCGGCGGCAATGGCGAGCGCCACGGCGAGGGATCGCTCGAGTTCGAGCAGTTCCTCTCGCGGCTCTACCTGTTCCACGACCCGCCGCTCCGCCGCACGGGCGAGACGACCGTTCCGCACGACGTCATCGCAAGGGTCGGCCGGATGGCCGTCGAGAGCTGGGCCGCCGACCGGTTACCGCCGGATCAGCTGGCCGCCCGGGCCGTCGAGGCCTGAGACGCCGCCAGCTTCCCGGGACCGTGGCTCAGGCCGCCTTGATGCCGTGCAGGAAGGTCTGGACCTCACCGCGCAGGTCGCCCGACTGCTTCGCCAGGAGACCGGCGGCATCAAGCACCTGACCGGCTGCCATGCCCGCCTCGCCGGCATGGCTCGTGACTTCCATGATATTGCTCGAGACCTCACGGGTGCCCTGAGCGGCTTGCTGGACGCTGCCGGAAATCTCGCCGGTGGCAGCGCCCTGCTGCTTCACGGCCGCAGCGATGGCCGAGGCGATCTCGCTGACCTGCCGGATGGTCTCGCCGATGGCCTGGATGGCTTCGACGGCCCGTCCGCTCGATTCCTGAATGGCGCCGATCTGATCGCCGATTTCCTCGGTCGCCTTCGAGGTCTGATTGGCGAGCGACTTCACCTCTGACGCGACGACCGCAAAGCCCTTGCCGGCCTCACCTGCCCGCGCCGCCTCGATCGTGGCGTTCAGCGCGAGCAGGTTGGTCTGTGCGGCGATCCCGTTGATCAGGCCGGAGACCTCGGCGATGCGCTGGGACGCCTCGGAGAGGCTCTGCACCGTACCGTTGGTCGATTCGACCTGATTCACTGCAGCCTCCGCGATCTTCGCGGACTCGGCTACCTGACGGCCGATCTCACTGATGGAGACGTTCAGTTCCTCGGTGGCGGCAGCCACAGTTTCCACGCTGATCGAGGTCTCCTCCGCCGCACCGGCGACGGTGGTGGCCTGCATCGAGGTCCTTTCGGCGGTCGAAGTCATCGCTTCGGCCGTCGACTGCAGCTGCGTGGACGCTGCGCCGAAACCGTCGAGAAGGCTGCCAACTGCGGTGTCGAACCTCGCTGTCAGAGCCTCGATCCGTGCGGACCGCTCGGCCTTGGCGGCCTGATCCGCCTTCTGCTCCGCGCCCAGCCGGTCAGCTTCGATGATGTTGTCGCGGAACACCTGAACCGCACGGGCCATCTCGCCGATCTCATTGCGGTTGTCGGCATTGGGAATTTCAGTCTCAAGACGATGTGCCGCCAGATCGCTCATGACCCCGGTCAGCTGCTCGACCGGAGCGGAGATGCCACGGCTGATCCACCAGGACGCGCTGGCCAGCCCGGCAAGCGCCGCGAAGAACGCGCCCAGCATCAGGTAGAAGGTCATCTCGATGTTTTCGGCCTCGGCGGTCTCGAAAGTGCGGTGATGATCGAGATGGACCTCCTCCATCTGCGCCAGCAGCGGGGTCAGCGCGGCGAAGCTCTGATCCATCGCCACCGCGATCCGGTCGCGCTCCAGATAGCCGTCGGCCATATTCCGGAAATCCCGGTGATAGGCGTCCAGCTTCTCCAGGATGGCCTTCTGGTTGGCCCGCGGAATGCCGCTTGCCGGCAGAAGCTCGACAAACTCGGCGACGCGCTGATCCAGCCGGGTCACGTATTTCTCGTCGCCGCGCGCCAGGAAATCCTTCTCGTGACGGCGCATCATCAGCATCTTCACCGTCAGCTTGTCGGCCTCGAACTGCTTGAGTTCCGTTTCGACGGCATGCACCGATGCTCTCAGCGCCCCCAGCAAGCCCGATTTTTCATCGAGGCCAAGCGACTTCTGCGCGTCGGCAAGGGCCCCGAACAGCTCGGAATACCGGTGCGCACCGGCGACGACCCTGGTCCGGGTCTCGTCATCGAGTTGTTCGGCGTTCAGCTTGTCGAGGGTCTCCAGCGCGACGGCTGCGGACGCATTGAATGCCTGAATGGCGGCCTCATCCCGGGACAGCATGAAGGTCATCTGCTCGCGGCGCGCCTTCTGCAAGGCGGCCTCGGCAGCCTTGCCGGTGAGGAACTCCCTCGCCATTTCCTGCCGCGCTTCCCGCAGAGATGCCCCTCGCGTGTCGCTGATCTGATAGACCACCCCAACCGCCAGGAGCGCGATGCCGCCTACCAGCGCCAACGTCCCGATCTGCAGCTTCAGCCGCAGGTTCTGGAACCAGTTCCGCATGAAAATTCTCCGCCGAGCAAATACCGTGACGCGCACCGGTCAAGCGACCGGAGACGTCAACGCTGTTTCGTTACGGCTGCGGTATGCATCAGGGGAACTGAAGAGAGTGTTAATATGAATTAGAATTCTTGTTTTGACAGCCGAGCTTCGTTGGCGGCGGCTGGATCGCCGGCCCGTCACCGCCGTTCGATCGTGCCCATGCCGCCCGACTGGTAGTCGCGTACCGCGGCCATGATCTCGGCCTCGGTGTTCATGACGAAGGGGCCGTAGCGCGCAACCGGCTCGGCAATGGGCCGGCCCGCCAGCAGCAGGAAGCGCCCGCCCCCGTCGCCCGACGACGCAACCCCGATCTCGCTGCCGGGGCCGAGGACGGCCAGCTGGCTCCGGGTCACCGGCGTCCGCTCCGGTCCCAGCGCAATCGATCCATCGAAGACATAGACCGCCGCATTGAAACCGGGATCGATGGCGACACGCGTCTCGCCGCCCGCCCGGACGCGCCAGTCCTGCAGCCAGACCGGCGTCCGTGTGCCGATGGCCGCGCTGACGCCCAGCGCCTCGCCCGCGACGACGGTGACCTCGATCAGGCCATCCTCGCTCACGGCCTTCGGGATGTCGGCGGCCTGGAGGTACTGGTAGCCCGGCTCGGCGAACTTCTCGCTCGCGGGCAGGTTCACCCAGATCTGGAAGCCATGCGCGCGGCCGCCGTTCTTCCGCATCGCCGGTGACGGCAGTTCGGAATGCACGATCCCTGAACCGGCCGTCATCCACTGCACGTCACCAGGCCCGATCAGCTGGGTCTTGCCGGTCGAATCCTCATGCAGCTTCTCGCCCTGGACGATGTAGGAGACGGTCTCGAAGCCGCGGTGCGGATGATCCGGCGCCCCGATCGCCTCGCCCGGCCCGTAGTCGACCGGTCCGACCTCGTCGAGCATCAGGAAGGGATCGACCAGATCGATGCCATGCGTCGGAAAGGCCCGCCGCACCAGAAACCCGGCGCCCTCGCGTTGCTGGTGAGCGGTGACCACACCCAGAACTTCCCGGCTCATTCAGACCTCCCGTCAGGCATTCATTCGCCGAAAGACTAGTGCGCAGCGCGCGGAAGTCACCCGGCATCAGCCACCTGGCCGCCGATGACGCCACGCGCGGCAAGGTCGCCGAGCTCTGTCTCCTGGCAGCCGAGAACATCCCGGAGCACCTCGACCGTGTGCTCGCCGAGGCGCGGCGGTGCCGTGAGGGCCGTCTGCGGCGCGCCCGGGAACTTGACCGGGCGTCCGGTCATGCGAATATCCCCGGCGCTCGGATGCTCGGCCGTGACAACCATCTCCCGCACTTTCGCGTGCGGATGATCCAATGCAGCGCCGACGCCGAGGATCGGCGCATGGGGCACATCATGTGCCTCCAGCCGCGCCTCCCATTCGGCCACGGTCTGTTGTGCGGTGATTCCCGAGACAATGGCCTCCAGCTCGTCGCGGTTCTCGCGCCGGTCGGCCAGCGTCGCGAAGCGCGGTTCCCCGGCCAGGTCCGGACGGCCCAGCGCCCGGCAGAGCTTGGGCCAGAAAGCCTCCGACAGCACGGCGATGACGATCTGCCCGTCCGACGCCGGAAACGCGCCATAAGGCACCAGCGTCGGATGCATCGATCCAACTGGCTGCGGGTCCTCGTCGGTGACGAAGGCGAGCTGAGCGAGATAACCGAGCATGCCGATCAGCCCGTCCTGCAGGCTGATGTCGATCAGACGCCCGCGCCCCGTCGCGTGACGTTCGTGCACGGCGGCCAGAATGGCGATGGGCCCGTAGACGCCGCCGACCATGTCGCCGAGCGGCAAGCCAAGCTTGACCGGCGCCCTGCCCTTCTCGCCATTCACCGACAGCGCGCCGCTCATCGCCTGGGTGACGATGTCGAAGGCCGGCTTGTCCTTCAGCGGCCCGGTCTGCCCGAAGCCACTGATGGAACAATAGATCAGCCCCGGATTGAGCGCCGACAGCGTCCCGTAGTCGAGACCCAGCCGGGCCATCACCCCCGGGCGGTAGTTCTCGACCAGGATGTCGGCCTCGGCTGCCAACCGCCGGAGCAGCGCCTGCCCGTCAGCCTGCTTCAGGTCGATCGCCAGCGACTTCTTGGAACGATTGAGCGCCAGGAAGTAGTGGCTCTCCCCGCCAACGAAGGGCGGAAAGCGCCGCGTGTCGTCACCGTCCGGCGGCTCGACCTTCCAGACCTCGGCGCCCAGATCGCCGAGGCTCTGGGTGGCGTAGGGGCCGGCCAGCACCCGGGTCAGGTCGAGCACCTTCAGCCCGGCAAGCGGCCCGGCCCAGCCCGAAGCCATGGCCGTCAGCCCGCGCGGCTCGGCAGTTCCACAACGCCCGAACCGAGAACCGAGAGTTCGTCGTGCTGGTTGTGCGCGGCCTGCTCGATCTCGACGAGATGCCGGCCGTACTCGACGAATTTCCGCGTGACCTTGCCGGAGATCACCAGCATGTCGCCGACCGGGTTGTGGCGGCGGATCTTGCAGGACGCCTTGCGCAGGAAGCCGTCGTCTCCCATCCAGTTGGTCATGTGGTGGGTCAGCCAGGAACACCGTTCCGGCCCGTAGTCGTAGGCGCCGGGCGTGCCGACCATGTGCGCGAACTCGTCCTCCCAGTGGACCCGTTCGGGGCAGTCAGGCACGCCGAACCTGTTCTTGATACCCAGGCCCGGATGCGCCGTGATCTGGCGCCAGTTGAGCTTGTTGGCGCGGATGTAGAGCCCGCCCCAGCCCTGGGCATAGGCGATGAAGCCGGTCACGGTCATCGGGCCCTTGGCCATCTTCGGCAGATCGTCGCCCTCGGAAACGTCCTCCCAGTAGCGCGGCGTCGATCCACGGACCTCTTCCTTCGCATAGAGGTCGTAGAACGCCTCGAGCTGGGCGTCGGTATAGGGCTCCGGCGCCCGCGCCTTGACCTCCTTGTACTTGGTGCCACGTTCGCGGGCCTCGTCGCGGTCGGTGCGGAAGCACCAGCTGTCCGCCTCGGCGACCTTTGTGCCGTCCTGCTTGAAGAAGTCGACGTGGTAGATCTGCTGGATCGCGCGGCCGGCGAAGCGGGTCTGATGCTCGATCAGGTCCTTGAGTCGCGCCTCGGTGGTGATCTCGTCATTGCGCAGCACCGGTTCGTGCCAGGTCCAGTCGGCGCCGGCCCACATGGCGTGGACGCCGCTCAGACCGCCGACATAACCGGAGACGATACGATCGCAGGCGAACAGGAAACTCGGCGGCGCGACGATGGTGCCGAAGCGCGATTTCGCCGCGTAGTCGGGATCGCACCAGAGCGGATTGTCGTCGCCGATGCCGTGGGCGTAGTGGCGGATGTTGTCGCGGGTCGCCTCGTGGCACCAGGGCTCCAGCGAACCGGTGATCAGCTTGCCCGTGCGGCGTCGAAGCTGCTCCAGCCCGTCGTCGGTGATCTTCGGAAAGATGTCCGTCTGCGCGTTCATTCGTCTCGTCTCCCTGGAGTTACTGGCTGGCGGCAGCCTGTTGTTGTTCGCGGTCCCGCAGGAACTTGCGGTTGACCTTGCCCGCGGGCGTCTTCGGCAGTTCGCTGACCACCGCAATCTGCCGCGGGTATTCATGCTGGCTGAGCCGGTTGCGGACGAAGTCCTGCACCTCGCGCCGGAAGACCTCGTCATTGGCGCGCGGCGTGACCAGAAAGGCCTTCACCACCTGGCCGCGGGTCTCATCGGCGACGCCGATGGCGGCGGCCTCGCGGATGTCGGGATGGGCGAGCAGCGCGTTCTCTATCTCGACCGCGCTCATGGTCCAGCCGGCCGAGATGATGACGTCATCCGCCCGGCCGTCGTGATAGAAATAGCCGTCCTCATCGGTGTGGCCGAGATCCTTGGTTGGCACCCAGGTGTCGCGGCGTTTCAGCATGATCTCGCCGATCTCGCCCGGCGCGGCGCGGCTGCCGTCGGATCGCTGGATCTCGACCTCCATGTTCGGCACCGGCTTGCCCAGCGAACCGGGACGAACGTCGAAATCCTTCGCGCCCGGATAGTTCACCAGGATCACGCCAACTTCGGTCGTGCCGTACATGCTGCAGACCCGGTGACCGAAGGTCCGCTCGGCGAAGGCAGCGGTCTCCTCATCGATGGGTTCACCGGTGAAGGAGAGCTTCTCGAGCCGGAAGCGGTAACGGTCCGCCGTCCCCGCGTTCTTCATCATGCGGTAGTGGGTCGCCGCCGCCGACAGGTTGGTCACGCCATAATCCTGCAACGCGCGCATCAGACGGTCCGCATCGAAGCGGCCGGCATAGACACCGGTGGTCACGCCCATCGCCAGCGGCGCCAGCGTGCCGTGCCACAGGCCGTGTCCCCAGGCCGGCGATGACGGGCAGAAGAACTCGTCACCCGGCCGGATGCCGGTGCCGTAAAGCGCTGCGATGGTGACCAGAACGATGGCGCGATGGGTATGGCGGATGGCCTCCGGCAGTTCCCGCGTGGTGCCGGAGGTGTACTGGTAGGCGGCCATGTCGTTGGCGCCGGTGGCGAAGTCGCAGACGTCGGAATACCCCGCAAGCCGGTCGAGAAATGCATCGTCCGGCACCACGGTCTCGATGCCGTCGATGGCGCCCAGTGCGTCGGCCTTCTCCCGACTGGTGAGCAGCAGTTTCGGCGCGCTGTCGTCCAGCCGGAGCCGCGCACCTTCGGGACCGAAGAGCGTGAACATCGGCACCGCTACTGCACCTGCCTTCATGCAGCCGAACATGCCCGCATAGAAGCCGAGCGACGGTTCCAGCATCACGGCGACCCGGTCGCCCGGCTCGACGCCCCGCGCCGTCAGCCAGTTGGCGAAACGCGACGACCACGCAGCCAGGTCGTCGAAGCTCAGGAACTCGTCGCGGCCGTCCTCATGCGCGATCCGCACCGCGATCCGGTCCGGGTCGCCCGCATGCCGGTCTATGCATTCATGCGCGATGTTCAGCCGGTCCCGGTCGCCGTCGAACAGGTCCCATAGCTCAGCCGTCGAGAACTGCGACAGGGCATCCGCCCAGGACGTGTAGCCGGTAAGCCTCCCCATGATCGCCTCCGCCCTCCCCAAGCGGGTTTCGACCCTTGTTGCCACAAGGGTATCGGCGGTGCGTTTTTATTGTCAATAAGCGCATACTATTTTATATATACAATGAAATCGCCCTGGAGACCTCGATGCCCGATACCGCATCCGCCCGCCGGCCGGTCCCGGCCGTGGCGCGAACCATCGCCATTCTCCGCCACCTCGGACGCGCCACCGAGCCGGTCGGCGTGAACGCGCTGGCGCGGGAACTCGGCCTTGTTCCGAGCACCTGCCTGCACATCCTGCGCGCCCTGACCGACGAGGGGCTGGTCGCCTTCGATCCACATTCGAAGCGCTACACCATCGATGTCGGCATCCTGCCGATCGCGCGGAACGCCATTCACCGCAACGGTTTCGCCAGCCTGATCGAACCGCGCCTGACCGAACTGTCGGTCGCCTTCGGCGGTACGGCCGTCGCGACGCAGATGACGGACAGCGAGCACATGGTCGTCGTCGCCCTGTCGCGCGCGCCGCTGCCCTTCCGACTTCAGGTCGACCTCGGCAGCCGCTTCCCCGCTCTGATCAGTGCGACGGGCCGCTGCCACGCCGCTTTCAATCTCGGCGATCTCGACGAGAGCGCCCTGCGCGAGCGTTTCGGACAACTGAACTGGGACGACGAACCGGACTTCGCCGAATGGCAGGAAGACGTGGCCCGGACACGGCAGGACGGATTCGCCATCGACCGCGGTCGCTACATCGGCGGCGTGACCATCGTCGCCGTCCCCTTCTTCGACCGGCCGGAACGGATGAGCCACAGCATCGTCGCCATCGGGATCAGCGAACGGCTCGAGGCCATGGGCGTCACGGAACTTGGCAGGAAGATGATCGCCATCCGCGACCAGGTTGCGGCGATGCATGTCACCGGCGGCTAGAACCGGCTGGAAGCGGCCGCCCGCCTCGCTATCGGCCCGGCAGGTTCCGGTCTAGAGTCGAGCCACGACGCGGACGTTTGGAGGGCCGGAACCGACATGAAAGCCATCACCGCTACCGAGTTCGGGCCGCCTGACGTGTTCAGCTATCGGGACGCGCCGGACCCCGCGCCAGCGCCCGATGGAATCGTGATCAGGGTACGCGCCGCCGGAATCAGCTTCGTCGATCTGCTGGTGGCGCAGGGCAAGTATCAGGTCCAGCCGCCCCTGCCCTACGTCCCGGGAACGGAATTCGCCGGCGAGATCGTTGCCGTGGGCGATCAGGTCAGCGCATTCAAGCCGGGGGACCGTGTCGTGGCCGGCAACATGGGCGGCGGCTACGCCGATCTCTGCGCGGTGCCGGCAAAGGCCGCCGTCAGGATGCCCGACGGCATGAGCTTCGAGCACGGCTCGGTGTTCCGCGTCAGCTATGGCACCGCCTACTACGCACTGGTGCAACGCGCGGAGACGCAGCCCGGCGAGACGGTGCTGGTGCTCGGCGCGGCGGGCGCCATCGGCACCGCCTGCATCCAGATGGCGAAGGCGCTCGGCGCACGGGTGATCGCATCCGCCTCCAGCGAGGCAAAGCGGGCGCTGGCCCGTCAATGCGGCGCAGACGAGGCCATCGACAACAACGCCGAGGACTGGCGCGATCAGCTGAAGGCGCTGACTGCCGGCAAGGGCGTCGACATCGTTGTCGATCCCGTTGGCGGCGACGTCACCGAAAGGGCCTTCCGCTCCCTCGGCTGGAAGGGGCGGCATCTGGTGGTCGGCTACGCGGCGGGCTCGATCCCGAAACTTCCCGTGAACCTGGCCTTGCTGAAGGGCGCGGCGCTGGTCGGCGTCGATTACCGTCAGTTCGGCATCTTCGAACCCGACCTGTTGACCGAAAATCTGGCGCGTCTGTTCGAGCTGTACACCGCCGGCAAGGTCACGCCGCCGGTCCACGCCACGCATGCCATGGCAGATTTCAGAACGGCCATGAAATCGGTAATCGACGGCAGCGCCACAGGCGGCCGGGTCGTGCTTACGAACAGCTGACGCCCGCGCTCAGGCCTGCGCCGTCGCCGCCAGCCGCGCGGCGGTCTGGAACCGCGTCCGGTATTCCGCAGGGGGCAGGCCGACGGCCTCACGGAAGGCTTTGGCGAACGACGAGCGGTCGGCGTAACCCACACGCGCCGCTACGTCCTCGATCGGCATCCGGCTGCCCGCCAGCAGCCGCATCGCCCGCTCCATCCGGAGCCCGGTGACATAGGCCCGGGGCGCGATGCCGGTTTCCCGCTGGAAACGGCGCGAGAAGGTCTGAACGTTCAGATTGGCGAGATCCGCCGCAGCACCCACGAGGCCGGCATCGGCCAGATGCATATGGAAGAACTGCTTCGCCAGCGCCACCACGTGGTCGCCGCCATCCGCCTCCGCGGCTGTGGCCAGCGACCACTCGTGCAGCGCCTCACTCCAGGTCCGCCCGTAAAGGGTCGCGAACTCGATGGCCAGCGGCGCGCCATGGAAATGCGCGATCATGAACAGGCTGACATCGGCGGAATAGACCGACTGTCCACCGGTCACGATCTCGCGCCGCGCCCCCGAGACCACCAGCGTCCGCTTCCGCAGCACCCGGACACGGGGGTAGCGGGTCTGGAACGCCTCGGCATAGAGACCGTGCATGGCGCTTTCCCGGCCGTCGAGCAGACCCGCTTCGGCCAGACCGTAGGCGCCCGAGCACATGGTCGACATGAAGGCGCCCGCCTCGTGCTGACGGCGCAACCAGTCGCGCTCGGCATTGCCCAGGATCGGACCGTAGTCGGGATCCGACAGGCACCCGTCGTCATAGAGCGTCGGTACGACGACGGCGTCGTAGACATCGTCCTGGTCCAGCGCCGCATGCGGCGTCAGTCCCAGCCCGCTTATGGTCCGGCGGGGATCGATATCGGCAGCCACGATACGCGGCAGGAAGCGGCGGCCGCCGGACGGTCCCGGCGGCAACACGTTGACCGCCTGAAGGTCCTCGTAGACCGCGGCCATGTTGGCCATGCTGGCCTGGGGCAGCGCCAGGATGGCCACGCGCACGGGCGGCCGCGCGGCGGCCTCGTCGCCGGCTCGCGACGACGGCCAGGTGCGGTAGCGATCCGCTTCGACGCGCATCCGTTTCGCCCCCTGTTTGACGCCTGGCGACATATGACGCCGCCGGCCGCATTCCTAACCTCTCCGGGAACCCTAACACAGAGGAGTCCCGACATGATCGCCCGACACGCCGCCCTGCTCACCGCCGCCCTGGTCGCCACATCGACCGGCGAGGCACTCGCCGACGCCATGAAGACCTCCGACGCACCCTATGTCGCGACCTATCTGGTGAAGAAGAAGGACGGCATGAGCTTCGACGCCTTCAAGGCCTACCAGTTGGACACCCATGTCCCGCTGGCGCTGTCCCTGCCGGGGCTGATCGACTACCGGCTGACCTTCTTCCCGCCCTACGGCGGCGACGACCAGCCGGTCGACGCCATCGCCGAGGTGACCTTCGGGAACCAGCACGCCTACGAGGCCGCCATGGCTTCCGAGGCCGGCCAGCGCGCGCTCGCAGACCTGCCCAACATGCTGGATCTCACCGCCGTCATCGTGCTGACCGCGAAGACCGGCGACATCTACGTCGCCCGCATCGCGCAGGACTGATCGGGGGTCAGGCTGGCGGCCGGAACGTCCCGTCGCCCAGGCGGTGGTGCGTTCCGGCTCGCACGCGGGTCTGGTGCGGTTCTTGCGGAGCAGTTAGCCAGGACAATGACTGAGGCGGACTGGCGTGTCCGCCGGGACCGGTTGCCATGGCCAGCTTTTCGCTCGATATCCGCACGCTCCGCTCGTTTATCTCGGTTGTCGAGACCGGCTCGATCACCGAGACCGCGCGTCGTCAGGGCCGGACCCAGCCCGCGATAACGCTCCAACTCCAGCGGCTGGAAGACATGATCGGCAAGAGCCTGTTCGAGCCCGACAGCCGTCGGCAGAAGCTGACCGACGACGGCGAGATGCTGCTTGGCTACGCCAAGTCAATTCTGCGGATGCACGACGAACTGCTCTCGCGCCTGCTCAGCCCGGACATTGAAGGCCACGTGATCCTTGGCACGCCGGACCTTTACTCCGCCTATCTGCTGCCCGCGATCCTGGCGCGCTTCCGGCAGACCTTCCCGCGGGTCCAGGTCGAACTCCGATGCGCACTGAGCACACCGCTGGTAAGCCTCGTCCAGCGCGGCGAGGTCGATATCGCGCTGGTGACACGGATGCGGGACTTCACCGGGGGCGTCCTCGTGCGTCAGGAACAGCTCGTCTGGATCATGGGCGAGGGTCAGGACACCCATCTGGCCAATCCGGTGCCGTTGGCGCTGCTGCCGCATGGCAACATCTACCGCGATCACGCCATCGAGGCGCTGGAACAGATCGGCCGCAAGTGGCGGATCGCCTGCGTGAGCGAAAGCGTCGGCGGACTTCAGGCTGCCGTATTTTCAGGCATGGCGGTTACAATTCTGGCAGAAAGCGCCGTCGTGCCGGGGATGCGGCGCATCGGCGTCCGCGAGTATTTCCCGCCGCTGCCGAAGGTGGATCTGCTGCTCTACCACGCGCCGGGAACGCCGACACCGGCGGCGACGGCTCTGCACAACTACCTGGCGCGCTATCTCGGCAAGAGCGCAATCGACGGCGACCAGACCGACAGCACGGTCACGGCTAACGGGACGGCCACAGATGGCGCCACGGCCGGGCCGCCTCAAAAGCTGCAGCCAGCCGAATGATCAGGCCTTCGTCCATCCACGGCGCCACGATCTGAAGCCCGATCGGCAGACCGTCACGGTCGAAGCCGGCCGGCACCGACGCGGCTGGCAGACCGGCAAGATTGATCGGCCATGAGAAAGGCGACCAGCCGAGATGCCGGTCCACCGGCTTCCCGTCGATCGTGTCTGTTCCGAGCGTTCCCGCGGCAAAGGCAGTCACGGCCACAGTTGGTGTCAGCAGGGCATCGACGCGGCCAAACAGATCGAGGAACTTTCCGCGGACTTGCGTCCGGCGATGCAGCGCATCGACATAGTTCGTGCCGCTGAATGTCCGGCCCCTGGCAACGACATCACGGAACTCGGCGTCCGATTTCGCCAGAATTTCCGGGTCCCGGTCGCCGACGGCGCTGGCCTGCTCAGTGTAGCCGATGGGCTTGAGCACGCCTTCCAGGATGTCTTCAGGCAGGCCCGGATCGTCGTCCATGACTGTCGCGCCGAGGTCCTCGAATACACGGGCCGCCGCCAGAAACGCGGTCCGGACCTCCGGATCGACCGCGGCGTAGCCCAGATCGGGCGAACAGGCGATCCGGACGCCTTTCAGCGGCCCGGGTGTCACATCGAATTTCCGGCTCTGGAGAGGCAGGCTGACGGCATCGCGGCTGTCGAAGCCTGCGACCGTTTCCAGCAGCAGCGCGGTATCGGCAACCGTGCGGCCAATGGGCCCGGTATGGGCCAGCGAGCCCCATGACGGCGGAAAGAAACCTGGCGGGCGCGGCACGAGGCCGAAGGTCGGCTTGATTCCGAACACGCCGCAGAAGGACGAAGGGACACGGATGGAACCCACCGCGTCGGTCCCGAGCGCAAGAGGCCCTGCACCCGCCGCAACGCCGGCAGTCGCACCGCCGCTGGAACCGCCGCTGGTCCGGTCCGTGGACCAGGGATTGCGGGTCACGCCCGTCACCGGGCTGTCGGCTGTCAGCTTGTACCCGGACTCGCAGGTCGTGGTCTTGCAGGTCAGCACGGCGCCGGCCTTGCGCAGCGCGGTGACCGCCGCACCATCCGCCTCGGGCACATGATCAGCCATGATCGGCGCACCGCCGCTGGCGCGGACGCCAGCGACATAGATCAGATCCTTGACCGATACAGGCACACCGCAGAGCGGTCCCGTCGGTTTGCCGCTGCGCCACGCCTTCTCGGCTTCCGCCGCCTGGTGACGCGCCTGATCGAACATGGGCGTGACCATGATGTTGCAGGTCTCGTCGACTTGCTCCAGAGCCGAGATGACATCCTCGATCACTTCGGTCGGCGAGAAGCGTCCTTTGCGATAGCCATCGACGAGTTCTGTTGCCGGGAGACGGGCGAGTTCCGTTCCCGAGGCGGCTGGAGCCTCTGACATGTCTCCGGTCCTCAGGACGCTGCGGTCTGGATGGCCATGACGGCGCGCCGGGCCAGGACACGGACGAGATTGGCCCGGTAGGCGGCGTCGGCGTGGATATCGCTGTTGAAGCCGTCCGGAGAGATCCGGACCCCATCCAGCGCTGTCGGCTCGAAACGCTCATCGAGCGCCTGTTCCATCGCCGTCGCGCGGAACGCGGAGGCTGCAGCCCCGGTCACCGCGATGCGCACGCAATCCGGGAACCGCGCGACAAACACACCGACGATGGCGTAGCGCGAGGCCGGATTGGCCATCTTGAGATAGGCAGCCGCCTCGGGCACCGGGAAGGAGATCGACACGATCACCTCGTCGTCCTCGAGCGCGGTCTCGAACAGGCCGGTGAAGAAGGCATCCCCGGCGATCTCCCGGCGGTCGGTCGTGACAGTAGCGCCCAGACCGACGACAGCCGCAGGGTAATCGGCAGCCGGATCTGCGTTGGCGATCGAGCCGCCGATCGTGCCGCGGTTGCGCACCTGAGGGTCGCCGATGCCGGCGGCCAGGGACGACAGCGCCGGGATCGCGCCGATGACCTCTTCGGAAGTGGCGACCGCACCGTGTTTCGCCATGGCGCCGACCTTCACAGTCCCACCGCCTGCCGTGATTCCGGTCAATTCCGGGATCGCCGTCAGATCGATCAGGTCCGACGGCTCGACGAGACGCTGCTTCATGGTCGGCAGCAATGTCATACCGCCGGCAAATATCCTGGCGTCCTCGGAGCCACCCAAGAGGGCGACGGCCTCGGCGACGCTTCCGGGCCGGTGATAGGCGAAGGTCTTCATGCGCGCGCTCCCTATTCGGCAGCCTGACGGCTGGCCGCCTCGTTGATGATCCGCCAGACCCGGCTGGGGGAGGCCGGCATGTCCACATGGGTGACGCCGAGATGCGAAAGCGCATCGACGACGGCATTGATGACGGTGGCCGGCGAGCCGATGGTTCCGACCTCGCCGCAGCCCTTCACGCCAAGTCCGTTGTGGGTGCAGAACGTCGAGTGCGTCTCCACCACCATGTTCGGCAGCCGATCTGCACGCGGCATGCAGTAGTCCATGAAGGAACCTGACAGGATCTGGCCGGACTCCTCGTCATATACGCAGTTCTCGAACAGGGCCTGCCCGACGCCCTGGACGATGCCGCCATGCAGCTGCCCCTTGACGATCATCGGGTTGATCACCGTGCCGATGTCGTCGACGGCGACATAGGAGAGCAGATCGACGATGCCGGTCTCGGGGTCGATCTCGACCTCGGCGATGTGCGCGCCGCCCGGATAGGTGAAGTTCACCGGATCGTAGAAGGACTGCTCCTCCAGACCGGGCTCCAGCACCTCCAGCGGATAGTCGTGCGGCATGTGGGCTGCCAGCGCGATCTCGGCGAAATCCTTCTTGCGGTCGGTGCCCGCCACCGAGAAGGTCGCGTTCTCGAAGACGATATCGGAAGCGTCGGCTTCCAGCATGTGGGCCGCGATCTTCTTGCCCTTCTCGATCACCTTCTCGGTCGAGCGGACCAGCGCCGGACCGCCGACGGCCAGCGAGCGCGACCCGTAGGTGCCGAGACCGAACTGGATCTTGTCGGTATCGCCAAAGACGATCTCGATCTTGTCGGTCGGCAGGCCGAACCGCTCGGAGACGATCTGGGCGAAGGTTGTCTCGTGGCCCTGGCCGTGATTGTGCGTGCCCATCAGAACGGTGATGTCGCCGGTCGGATGCACGCGGACCGTGGCGCTCTCGAACAGGCCGCCACGCACACCCAGCGCACCGGCGATGCGCGACGGCGCCAGCCCGCAGGCCTCGATATAGGTGCAGAGACCGATACCCCGGAGCTTGCCGTTCCGGGCGGACTCGGCCTTCCGCGCCTCGAAACCGTCCCAGTCGGCGGACGCCAGCGCCTGGTCCAGGCAGCCCTCGTGGTCGCCGCTGTCGTAGTTGACCATCACCGGCGTCTGATAGGGATAGGCATCCTTGGGGATGAAGTTGCGGCGGCGGATATCGACCTTGCTGAGCCCCATGTCATCGGCGGCGACATCGACCAGACGCTCCAGCAGGAAGGTCGCCTCCGGCCGCCCGGCGCCGCGATAGGCGTCGACCGGCTGGGTATTGGTGAAGACGCCCTTCACCTCGCAGTAGATGGCAGGCGTCGTGTAGACTCCCGCGAGCAGCAGACCGTACAGGTTGGTCGGGATGTTCGGGCCGAAGGTCGAGAGGTAGCCACCCATGTTGGCGATCGTCTTGACCCGAAGGCCCAAGAAGGTGCCCTTCTCGTCCAGCGCGAGTTCGGCTTCCGAAATGTGGTCCCGGCCATGGGCGTCGGAAATGAAGGCCTCGGTCCGCTCGCAGACCCATTTGACCGGCCGTCCGAGCTGCTTCGCGGCGTAGGTGACCGCGGCCTCCTCGGCATAGTGGAACTGCTTCACGCCGAAGCCGCCGCCGACGTCCGGCGAGATCACGCGCAGCTTGTGCTGCGGGATGCCGAGCACGAAGTTGCCCATGAGCAGCTTGACGATGTGGGGGAACTGGCTGGTCGTCCACATGGTGAACTGGCCCGTGCCGGTGTTGTAGTCGCCGATACAGGCCCGCGGCTCCATCGGATTACCTGCCAGACGGTTGTTGACCAGGCTGAGATGGGCGACATGCGCGGCCTTCTCGAAGGCGGCATCGACAGCCGCCGCGTCGCCGACTTCCCAGTCGAAGCAGAGATTGCCCGGCGCATCGTCATGGACCACCGGCGCGCCCGGCGCGAGCGCCTCCAGCATGCCGACTGCTGGTTCCAGCACCCCGTATTCGACCTCGATGGCCTCGGCGCCCGCGGTCGCGGCTTCCAGCGTCTCGGCCACGACGATCGCCACCGGGTCGCCGACGTGACGGACCTTGCCGACGGCCAGTACCGGATGCATCGGTTCGATGGTCGGAACACCGCCCTTGCCGGTCACCGGCCAGGCGCAGGGCAGTCCGCCCACCTCGGCCGCCTGCATGTCCTCGCCGGTATAGACGGCGATGACGCCCTCGACCGCCAGCGCGCCGGAGATGTCGATGGAATCGATGGTCGCGTGAGCGTGCGGCGAACGCAGGAACATGCCGCGTGTCATGTGCGGCAGGCTGTGGTCGGCCACGTAGTTGCCGCGCCCGGTCAGGAAACGCAGGTCTTCCTTGCGGCGTACCGAGGCGCCAATGCCGGTCTGGATTGTCATGCTCCGCTCCCCTTCGCCGCATTCATGCGTTCCGTCCCGTCCAGCACCGAAGCGACGATGTTCTGGTAGCCGGTGCAGCGGCAGATGTTGCCTTCCAGCCAGTGACGGACGTCCTTCTCGCTCGGCGCGTCATTGCGGTTCGCGAAATCGATCGCGCTCATCACCATGCCCGGCGTGCAGAAGCCGCACTGAAGCCCGTGGTTCTCGTGGAACGCCGCCTGCATCGGATGCAGTTCGGCGCCTTTCGCTAGACCTTCGATCGTGGTCACCTCGGCGCCGTCGGCCGAGACCGCCAGCATGGTGCAGCTCTTCACGGAAACGCCGTCGACATGGACAACACAGGCGCCGCACTGGCTGGTGTCGCAGCCCACATGGGTGCCGGTCAGACCGAGCCGCTCGCGCAGCAGGTCGACCAGAAGAAGTTCCGGTTCCGCTTCGGCCTTCACCGGCCGACCGTTGATTTGGAGAGCGATCTGCAAGCGATCCATCCTTTCGTCAGCTCGAAGCCAGCAGGCGCGATACATCGGCCGGCCAGGTCGCGAGCGCCTGGTCGCCGACCTCGAAGGGATCGGCGAAGAAATCCTTTTCAGGGACATAGACGACGAAGCCCGGCACATGGGCGACGTCCAGCATCACCTTGACGAAGCTGCCCTGGTACTCCACCGCGTCAATGCGCGCCCCGACGGAGTTGGTGCCCGGCGGCAGTCCGTCACCGCCCGGCCGCAGCAGCCGGATGTGGTCGCGGCGCACGGCGAGATCGACGGTCTCCCCGTCGTTCAGCTTCCGCTGCGCCGGCAGCGGCACGAAGATGCCGCCGTGATCAGGCGCCCTCACCTCGACGGAAGCCCCGTTGACCCGCTCGACCTTGCCGCTGAGCACGTTCTGACCGCCGATGAACTCGGCGACGTACCGGTCCCGCGGCGAGCCGTACACCTCTCGGGCGGGTCCAGCCTGACGGATCTTGCCCTGCTCCATGACCACGACCGTGTCGGCCAGGGCGATGGCCTCCAGCTGCGTGTGGGTGACGTGGATGAAGGTGATACCGAGTTCCCGCTGCATGTGCCGGAGCTCGGTGCGCATTTCCAGACGGAGCTGTTCGTCCAGCGCCGAAAGCGGTTCGTCCAGCAACAGCACGCGGGGTTCCGTGATCGCTGCACGGGCGAGAGCCACACGCTGCTGCTGCCCCCCGGAGAGCTGACCCGGCAGGCGGTCGGCCAGAGCCGAGAGGCGGACCTTCTCCAGCATCTCGTCGGCCGCCTTGTTGCGCTGGGTCTTCGACTGCCCGCGGACACGAAGCGCGAAACCGACATTGTCGCGGACGCTCAGATGCGGAAACAGCGCATAGGACTGGAACATCATCGCCGTGCGCCGCTCGGTGGCCGGCAGACCGACAACGTTCTGGCCCCCGATCAGGATTTCGCCGGCCGTCGGCTCCTCATGGCCGGCGATCATGCGCAGGATCGTGGTCTTGCCGCAGCCGGACGGTCCCAGGAAGCAGCAATAGGCGCCGTCGGGGACCTTCAGATTGACGCCGTCGACTGCAACCGTGCCGTCGAAACGTTTCACCAGGCCTGCCAGTTCGATGTCACCGTTCGCCATTCCCCGCCCCTACCGAAAGGTGGCGCGCCGGGCGCGGCGCTTCTGGATGGCGGCGATGGAATAGAGGCTGCCGGCGATGATGGCGAAGGACAGCAGGGTCGTGACCGTGCCGAGGGCGTAGAGGGAAGGCGACGTGACGTTCAGGGTCATGCTCCAGATCTCGAGGGGCAAGGTGTTGAGCGGCCCGGCGGTCTGCAGGGTGCGGGCAAATTCGTCGTAGGACAGCGTGAAGCCGAACAGGGCGACCGCCACGAGACCGGGCGTCAGGATCGGCACCACGATCATCCATGTGGTCTGGCGGGCGCTGGCGCCGAGATCGCGCGCCGCCTCCTCCCAGGACCGGTCGAAGCGCGACATCACGGCGAACATCACCAGCACCCCGAACGGCAGGGTGAAGCTGAGTTGCGCGCCGAGACCCGACGTGGCCCAGTGGGTCGGCACGCCCGAGAACTGGAACAGCAGACCCGTGCCGATGGACAGAACGAGGCCGGGTGCCACAAGGCTGCCGATCATCAGATAGAAGACGAAGCCGTCGCCGCGGAACCGCTGGCGGAAACCCATGCCGGCCATGAAGGAGACGATCACGGTCACCAGGGTCACCAGCAGCGCCAGCATGATGGAGCGCTGGAAGCTGCCCTTCACGTCGCCGGTCCGGACCTGGCTGAACAGGTCATCGAACCAGTGCAGCGAGAAGCCTTTCATGGGGAAGACGAGACCGCCACGCACGTCCTGGAACGACAGGATGTAGATGCAGATCATCGGCCCGTAGAGCGCGGCGACATAGAGCACGAACAGCCCGCCGAGCACATAGAAGGTCCAGGGGCGCTTGCCGGACTTCATCGGGCGAGCTCCTTGCGGATATCGACCGTGCGCAGGATCAGGACGATCACCGCCATGACGGCCACGGTCAGGACCACGGCCGCGGCCGCGGCGGGCGGATACTGCAGCACCGTGATGTCCTCGTAGAGCGCGCCGACGATGGAGGCGGAGCCGCCGCCGCTCATCACCCGTACCACCAGGAAGTCGCCCATGACGATGGAGAGCACGAAGATCGAGCCCAGCGCGAGACCGCTGCGGGTCAGTGGCAGCACGACCAGCCGCACGACGTCCCAGCGCGTGGCGCCGTTGTCGCGCGCGGCCTCGATCAGACGCGGGTCGATGCGGGACATGGAATTGAACAGGGGCACGATCATGAAGATCGTGAGCTGGTGGACATAGGCGACCACCACCGCGAAATCGGAGAAAAGCAGGAACTCCAGCGGCTGGTCGATGACACCGACGCCCTGCAGACCGGAATTGATCAGGCCCTCCTTACCCAGCAGCGGAATCCAGGAGATCATCCGGATGATCGTCGAGGTCCAGAAGGGCACGGTGCAGATCAGGAACAGTCCGATGGCCAGCAGCTGGCTGCGGACGTGGAAGACCAGAAAATAGGCGATCCAGAAGCCGAGCAGCGCGGTGAATATCCAGGTCAGCGCCGCGAACTTGAAGGCCGAGAGGTAGAGCCGGAGCGTCAGATCCGACGTCAGCACACCGATATAGTTCTCGAAGGTCAGTTCGTAGATGAAGCCGCCGAAGCCGTCGCTTTCGAAGAAGCTGGCGATGGCGACGACACCGATCGGCGCAAGAAAGAACGGCACGAGCACCACCAGCAGGGGAGATACGTAGAGCCAGCCGGTGAGATTGCGTGAAAGTGTCATGAGTGCCCGGTTTCGCTGATCCGCCGCCGCGCCGGCTCAAGAAGCCCGGACACGGCGGCGGAAGTCATGGGAAGCTTCACCTGGATCAGGCGACCTTGAACTCGTTCCAGCGCTTGTTCATGTACGCGGCCTCGTCCATCAGCGTGTTCCAGCAGGAGATGTTGGTCACGCGTTCCAGGAACGAGCCGCCGTCGCGCTGGGCGCCGGTCTCTTCCATCGGCACGCCGTACGGATCCGGGATCGGCGCGGAGGCGGGCTTGCCCTCGTACCAGAACTCCCATTCTTCCGGCGTCAGGTACTTCTTGGCCGTCGACGGGACCGGGCTGTAGTAGCCGTAGCGTGCCACGAAGCCGCCCTGCCAGCCCGACAGATACCAGTTCAGGTACTCGTAGGCGGCTTCCAGCTTCTTGCCGTCCAGGTGCTTCATCAGCGCCATGCCGTTGCACCAGCCGCGATAGCCTTCCTTGTCGCCCTTCTTGTTCACGGGCGCGTAGATGCAGGGAATGTCCTTCACGCGGACCGCGGCGACGGCCGGCGACCACATCGACTGGATGATCACCTCGCCGGCGGCCATCAGCTGCACCGACTGGTCGAAGGTGGTCCAGGTGGCGCGGAACTGGCCGTCACGCTTCAACTGGATCAGCGCGTCGATCGTCTTGTCGATCTCCTCGCGGGTCATGTTGCCCTTGTTGCCGTACTTGATCATGTCGGCGCTCTCGAAGCAGAGCGCGGCGTCCATGATGCCGATGGCCGGGACGTCCAGAATGGCGGCCTTGCCCTTGTATTTCGGGTCGATCAGCTCTTTCCACTCGGTCACCGGCTTCTCGACCAGGTCGGGGCGGTAGCCGATGGAATCGGCGTTGTAGACCTGGGGCAGGAAGGTCATCCAGTCGGTGACGCCTTCATGCAGGTCCCGGGAGTCCTTCTCCTCGATATACATGGCCTCGTAGGGCGAGATGCCCTGACGGGACACGACATTTCCCTCGATCTCGCCCTTGGTGAAGATCGGCAGGATGTTGTCGAATTCCTTGATCCGGGCGCGCTCGATGCCCTGGATCACGCCGCGCTTGGTGGCCAGCTTGGCCTGCCAGCCCTCGACGTCGGCGATATCGACCGTGTCCGGCTGAGTGACGAAGCGGTTGATGGCGGCCGTGGTGTCGAGGTTCTGCATCGTCACCTTGAAACCCAGGTCCTTGGAGGCCTGGTCGCCGATCGCCTTCACTACCGAATAGGACACGCCGACATGGCGCAACTCGATGTCCTTGATCTCCTGCGCCCAGATGGTCGGGAAGCCGGTCATTGCGCCGGAACCCGCCGCAGCGCCGGCCAGCGCGGCCGCGCCCTTGATGATTGTGCGGCGCGAAAACTCCGGCGTTTCCGCCGCGCCTGTCACCTTGCTGTCCTCGGGAGTTTCATTCGAATTCTTCGACATTTGCAGCCCTCCTGCTCCCGATATTCAAAAATATCGAGCATTGATCGACGTATTCGGAAAATCTGTTTCCTAAATTCATCCTATTTGAGGGTCTGGAAAGCCAGAAATCGCAAATTCTAATCCTGAAAATAAATTTCAGTTATGATGTTTATTTTACGAGCACAATGCACCGAAACTGATCGATGCATGATATCAATGTGAGAAAAATTGGTGCAGCGCAGCAATACGCTTGGGTCGGATCCGGCCGGCAAGTGCTTGGCCCGACAGGGGAAATCGGATTCCACGGAATCCAGCCACCGATCCGACCGAACGCCGGCGGCGGTGCAAGGAAGGCTGCGGCCGGCAACCCTGCCCGGAGCGCCGAGGCCGGATCGCGGTTGCACGCCAGATTCTTAAGATCAAATCATTGGATATATTTGTGGCAGAACTTACGGTCGCGGGAACGGAACTGCGGGAGGAGCTGCCGATGACCTCGTTGCCGATGGAGCGCAACAATCTCCAGATCTTTCACATCAACCTGAATGTCCGCGATCTGGAGGCGTCGGCCAGGTTCTACGCCGCGCTCGGCTTCCGGATCGTCAACGATTTCGGCGTCGGCGGCGTGCCGACGGAGGCCCGGCGGGTGGGCGACAAGGACCCGGCGCTGCCACGCATCCTGGGTGTCGATCCCGACAGCCGCTCGCGGGCCATCCTGATGCGCCTCGGCGAAGATCCCCGCGCCACACTGCTCGACCTGATCCAGTGGGAGGAGCCCCGCACCGGGGGAGAGCCGGCTCATATGAGCCAGGCCGGCATGGCGCGCCTCTGCTTCAAGGTGAAGGATGCGGATGGCGCCTACGCCGCCGCACAGGCGGCCGGCGCCCAATGCCTGAGCGAGCCGCTGACGATCGACCTCGGCGGCACAAGGCAGAAGGTCTTCTGCTGCCTCGACCCAGACGGCGCCATTCTGGAGTTCATGGAGTTCATCAAGACCGGGAAGCGGGAATCGTCAGACTGATTTCCGGAGGCCGGGCGCCGGCGCCCTGACTTACTTGGCGCAGAACATCTGGTAGACGATGCCGACCACGGCGCGGGCCTCATTGCTGGACAGGGAGTAGTAGACCTGCTTGCCGTCGCGCCTCGCCTGGACGAGGCCCTCTGCCCTCAGGCGCGCGAGCTGCTGCGAGATGCCCGCCTGACGCTGCTTCAGAAGCCGCTCCAGCTCACCGACGGATTTCTCGCCCTCGGCCAGGGTGCAGAGGATGACCAGCCGGCTCTCGTGCCCGATCGCCTTGAGGAACGAAGCCGCACGGCGCGCATTCTCCATCAGGGAATCCGTATCGTCCTCGCGCTCGAGTGCTGTAATGATCGACATGGCTCTTCCTTCAACCCTCCGGCGGCAGCTTCTGCATCATCTGGCCTAGGAGGCCCCAGAAGAAGTCCTCGCCCGGATACCCTCTGATGCGCCCGATTTCCACCCCCTCGTGCATCAGCACGAAGGTGGGCGTGAAGCGTGAACTTTCAATATGTTCAAGGTCATCAGGCATCGGAGCGTGAATGTCCACGCGGCGTATCGGCGCCCGCCGGCCTTCCGTGGTCTTCGGATAGATCGGCCCGATGACCCGCAGCCATTCCTCGCACCAGTTGCAGTTCTGCTGTTCGAACATGATCAGTTCGGTGCGGCTTTCGCCAGCCGTCGACGGCCCGGACGCAAGCAGCACAACAAGGATGGCGATTGACGCGAACCATGGTTTCATGCCGCATAGATAGTGTAATTGGAATATTTGGGCAAACGACGTCATGGGATTCGACATCACGACGGGAGGCGCGCTGGTCGCGGGACTCCTCTCATTTCTGTCTCCCTGCGTGCTGCCCCTCGTGCCGCCCTACCTCTGCTACCTCGCGGGGATCAGCTTCGAACAGTTGACGGGCGAGGTCGAATTCGGCGACCGGCGCGCGATCATCCTGAAGGCTGTGCTCTTCATCCTCGGCTTCTCGACGGTCTTTGTCGCGCTGGGCGCTACGGCAAGCACCGTCGGCAAGGCGATCTCAGCCTATTTCGATGTCCTGGCAATCGTCGCCGGCGGGATCCTGATCGCGATGGGACTCCACTTCATGGGCATCCTCCGCATCGGAATCCTGTTCCGGGAAGCGCGCTTTCACAGCAGCGGCACGTCGGCGGGCTGGTTCGGCGCCTATCTGGTCGGGCTCGCCTTCGCCTTCGGCTGGACACCCTGCGTCGGTCCGGTGCTGGCCGGAATCCTGTTCATGGCCGGGGCGGAGGATTCTGCCGGCCGGGGCGCAATGCTTCTTGGCGCCTATGCCGCGGGGATCGGCATTCCATTCCTGCTGGCCGCAATCTTCTCCTCGGCCTTTCTCGGCTTTCTCGCCCGTTTCCGGCGCCACCTCGGCCGGGTCGAGAAGGCAATGGGCGCCCTGCTCGCCCTCACCGGCATCCTCATCATGACCGGATCGATGAACGCGATCGGGTTCTGGTTGCAGGAAATGATCCCGGCACTCGGGCAGGTCGGCTGAATCTCCACCACATTCAAATATTGCAATATTTGTGTTGATATGTCGCACTGCGTGGCGTAAGCCATAGGGCAATTCACAAAACAAAAGCGTGAAAGCTGCCTGTAGCAGGGCCGCAAACACCACCAGGGAGGACAATCGTGAAAGCTCGCATTCTAGTCATCGCCGCCGCGCTGGGCGCCGCCGGTCTGGCCAGCGCGGCGTGGGCCGAGAGCAAGGTCGCGCCGGACGACGTCAAGCTGACCGACGATCTGACGGTTCCGGCAATGCTGACCGACAGCGCCGGAGATCCGGCGGCCAGCCGCGCAGCGTTTCTGGACCGCAAGCAGGGCAACTGCCTCGCCTGCCACATGAACTCGGACATGGCGACCGAACCGTTCCATGGCGAGGTCGGTCCGCCGCTTGATGGGGCCGGATCCCGCTGGGAGCCCGCCCAGATCCGGGCCATCATCGTGAATCCCAAGAAAGTGTTCGGCGATCAGACGATCATGCCGGCCTTCTACCGTGTGTCCGGCTTCAACCGCACCGGCAAGGACTTCAAGGGCGAGACCATCCTGACCGCACAGCAGGTCGAGGACATCGTCGCCTACATCACCACCCTCAAGGAATAGTCCGGAAACATCGGAGGTTTCGGCACATGAAACTCAATCGCCGGGAAGCACTCGCCCTAGGCGCTGGCGCCCTGTTCATCTCGCTGACGCCCTTCAGGGGCGGCGCTCTGGCCAATACGGCCGACGAGGAAATCAAGGCCTTCACCGGAGGCGCGGATGTGGTGGAGGACAACATCGTCACCCTGACCGCACCGGAGATCGCCGAGAACGGCAACACGGTCCCGATCACCATCAGCGTCGACAGCCCCATGACCGCCGACAACTACGTCAAGCGCGTCCGGATCCTGGCTGACGGCAACCCGCGCTCCGCGGTCGCCACGATGCATTTCAGCCCGATGAGCGGGACGGCCGAGGCCAACACCCGCATGCGGCTGGCCAAGACCCAGAACGTCATCGCCATCGCGGAACTGTCCGACGGCACGTTCCACATGTCGAAGGCCGAAGTGAAGGTCACCATCGGCGGCTGCGGCGGCTGACGGAACAGGGGAGAACAGAGAAATGGCAGACGCAAAACCCCGTGTGAAGGTCCCGAAGAGCGCCGCGGTCGGCGAGATCATCACCATCAAGACCCTGATCTCGCACAAGATGGAATCGGGCCTGCGCAAGGGCAAGGACGGCAACCTGATCCCGCGCCAGATCATCAACCGCTTCACCGCCGAGTTCAACGGCGAGACGGTCTTCGCGGTCGATCTCGACCCGGCGATCTCGGCCAACCCGTTCCTGGAATTCACCATGAAGGTGCCGGGTCCGGGCGAGTTCACCTTCACCTGGGTGGACGATGACGGTTCGACCTACACGAAAAGCGAAAAGCTGAAGGTCGGCTGACCGGAAGGAACGGCGAAAGCCAACAGGGAGGGAAACATGAAGAAGATCCTGAGCGCCGGCGCGATCGCCGTGCTCGCAGCATTCTCGCTGCCGGCACTGGCGGAGATGGACACCGACAAGCTCGAGGGCGTGAAGCCGGTCAGCGCCGACCATCCGCTGCCGAAGATCATTTCGGGCTACCAGTTCCGCAATGCGGAAACCCAGGCCCTGCAGGACGATGACTTCGACAATCCCGGATTCATCTGGGTCGACCAGGCCGAACAGCTCTGGTCCCAGGTCGACGGCGCCGCAAACAAGTCCTGCGCCGAGTGCCACGGCGACGCTGCCGACAGCATGAAGGGCGTCCGGGCAACCTATCCGAAGTGGAACGACGCCAAGGGCAAGCCGGTGACGCTGGAACAGCAGATCAACGCCTGCCGGACCGAGCGCATGGAAGCGCAGGAATGGACCTGGGAATCCGACGAGATGCTCGGCATGACCGCCTATGTCGGCGCCCAGTCGCGCGGCATGCCGATGAACGTCAAGACCGACGGTGAGGCAGCGCCCTGGTTCGAGCGCGGCAAGGAACTCTACTACACCCGCTTCGGTCAGCTCGACATGGCCTGCTCCAATTGCCACGAGGACAATTACGGCAAGTACATCCGCGCCGACATGCTGAGCCAGGGTCACACCAACGGCTTCCCGGTCTACCGGCTGAAGTGGCAGAAGCTCGGCTCGATCCACCGCCGCTTCAAGGGCTGCATGGGCAGCATCCGGGCCGACGGCTTCGCCGTGGGCTCCGATGAGTTGATCGCTCTCGAGCTCTACGTTGCCTGGCGCGGCCAGGGACTTCCCGTCGAAGCTCCGTCGGTCCGTCAGTAGTCTCCTCCCCCGTCGCGGCCCCCGCCGCGGCACAGGAGCCGTGGGCCCCGGATCCACAAAGGTCCGGGGCCCTTTTTCTTCCCCGATGAGGCACCCATGATTTCTCGACGCGAATTCGTTCAGATGGGCATCGCTGCCGGCACGCTGCTGGGCGCCGGCGCCAACTGGTCCCGGCTGGCTGCTCAACAGGCGCTGACCCAGGACGATCTGCTCAGATTCGACCCGCTGGGCAATGTCACGCTGCTGCACATCACCGACTGCCATGCCCAGCTGGTGCCGCTCTATTTCCGCGAACCGACCGTCAACATCGGTGTCGGCGAGGTGCAGGGGCTGCCGCCGCATGTCACCGGCGAGGCGTTCCTCAAGCGCTACGGTATCGACCCTGGCACGGCAAGGGCCTACGCCCTGACGGATCAGGATTTCGCAGCGCTGGCGCAATCATATGGCCGCGTCGGGGGGATGGACCGGCTGGCAACGCTGATCAAGTCCGTCCGCGCGGAACGTCCGGACGCACTGTTCTTCGACGGCGGCGATACCTGGCAGGGGTCGCTGACCAGCTATCGCACCCAGGGCGAAGACATGGTCAAGGTCATGCAGGCGCTCGGCACCGACGCCATGACCGCCCATTGGGAATTCACCTACGGCACCGACCGGGTGAAGGAACTGGTCGAACAGCTCGGATTCGATTTCGTCGCCGGCAATGTGGTCGATACCGAGTGGGAGGAGCCGGTATTCGAAGCGACCGCCACCTATGAGCGCGGTGGCGCGAAGATCGCCGTGATCGGCCAGGCCTTCCCCTACACGCCGGTCGCCAATCCCCGCTACATGATCCCCGAATGGTCCTTCGGCATCCGCGAATCGCTGGTGCAGGAGCGGGTCGACGCGGCGCGGGCGGACGGCGCCGATCTGGTCGTCCTGCTTAGTCACAACGGGTTCGATGTCGACCGTAAGCTGGCCAGCCGCGTCAACGGCATCGACGTCGTTCTGACCGGTCACACGCATGACGCCTTGCCCGCCGCCGTCGAGGTCAACGACACGCTGCTTATCGCCAGCGGCAGCCACGGCAAGTTTCTGTCGCGGATCGATCTGGATGTGCGCGATGGCGAATTGAAGGGCTACCGCTACAAGCTCATTCCGGTGTTCGCCGATGTCATTCAGCCGGATCCGGAGATGGCGGCGCTGATCGAGAGCATCCGCGCGCCCTACAAGGCCGAGTTGGAGACTGTGCTGGGCCGGACGGATTCGGTTCTCTACCGGCGCGGCAACCTGAACGGCACCTTCGACGACGTGATCTGCAATGCGCTGATGGAACAGCGGGACGCCGAGATTGCCCTTTCGCCCGGCTTCCGCTGGGGCGCCAGCCTGATTCCGGGTCAGGACATCACTGTCGAGGACGTCCACAACATGACCTCGATCACCTACCCTGCCACCTACCGCACCGGCATGACCGGCGAACTGCTGAAGACGATCCTGGAAGACGTCGCCGACAACCTGTTCAACGTCGATCCCTACTACCAGCAGGGCGGCGACATGGTCCGGGTCGGCGGCATGGGCTTCACCATCGATCCCCTGAAGGAGATCGGCAGCCGGATCGGAAACATGACCATGCTGAAGAGCGGCGACCCGGTCGATCCGTCCCGCGAATATACTGTCGCCGGCTGGGCCAGCGTGAACGAGGGCACCGAAGGACCGCCGGTCTGGGATGTGGTCTCGGATCACATCCGCCAGCACGGCACGGTGACCGCAGAACCGCATGACAATGTGCGTCTGATCGGCGGATGACGCTGGACATATTCCAAATACAAAATATGATTGTGGAATAACAACGCGATCAATTCAGGGAGGTCTGAAAATGTCACGGGATCTCGACAGACCGCCGGCGGACATGCCGTCGCGGCGGCGATTTCTCAGCGGCGCAGCGGCGCTGGGCGCCGGCGCGCTTGCCGGCTCGGCCGCCAGGGCGGCGAACCCCGAAAACCTGCCCCCGCATGTGCCGGACTGGTCCAGATACCTCGGCGACGGAGTCGATGCGCGGCCCTATGGCATGCCGTCCGAACATGAAGCCCATGTGGTGCGCCGGAATGTCGAGTGGCTGACGGCCGACCCGGTCTCCTCGGTCAACTTCACCCCGTTGCACGAACTGGACGGCATCATCACGCCGAACGGCCTCTGCTTCGAGCGCCATCACGGCGGCATCGCCGAGATTGATCCGGCCGACCACCGGCTGATGATACACGGCCTGGTCGATCGCGACCTGATCTTCACCGTGGACGAGATCAAGCGCTTTCCGCGGACCAACAGGGTCTACTTCCTGGAATGCGCCGCCAATTCCGGCATGGAGTGGCGCGGCGCCCAGTTGAATGGCTGCCAGTTCACCCACGGCATGATCCACAACGTGATGTACACCGGTGTCATGCTGAAGGACGTGCTGGCGCATGTCGGGTTGAAGCCCAACGCGAAGTGGCTGCTGCCCGAAGGGGCCGACGCCTCGGCCATGACCCGCTCGATCCCGATGGAGAAGGGGCTCGACGACTGCATGATCGCCTGGAAGATGAACGGCGAGGCGCTGCGCCCGGAGCAGGGCTACCCGCTGCGGCTGGTCGTGCCCGGCTGGGAAGGCAACATGTGGATCAAGTGGCTGCGCCGGATCGAGGTCGGCGACATGCCCTGGCACCACCGCGAGGAAACCTCGAAATACACCGACCTTCTGGCGAACGGCAAGGCGCGGCGCTTCACCTGGGAGATGGATTGCAAGTCGGTCATCACCAACCCCAGCCCGCAGGCGCCGCTGACCGCGAAGGGCCGCAACGTCATCACCGGGCTGGCCTGGTCGGGCCGCGGCACCATCCGGCGCGTCGACGTGTCGATGGATGGCGGCGCCAACTGGCAGACCGCCCGCCTCGACGGCCCCAGTCTCGACAAGTCCGCGCACCGCTTCTACATCGATTTCGACTGGGACGGGCGGGAGATGCTGCTGCAGAGCCGCGCGATCGATTCCACCGGATATGTCCAGCCGACCAAGGACCAGCTCCGCGCCGTCCGCGGCGAAAATTCGATCTACCACAACAACGGCATCCAGACCTGGCTGGTTCGGTCCAACGGGGAGGCGGAAAATGTCGAAGTTTCTTCTTAGGACAGTTCTGACCGCGGGCCTGCTGGCCTGCATGGCGGCCCCGGCGCTGGCTGCGGATGCGGAACTCGGCCGCCCAGCGACGCCGGAGGAGATCGCCGGCTGGGACATCGACGTCCGTCCGGACGGCATGGGTCTGCCGCGCGGCCAGGGCTCGGTCGAGGAAGGCGAAGCCTTGTTCGCCGAGCAGTGCGCCGTCTGCCATGGCGATTTTGCCGAGGGCGTGGACCGCTGGCCGGTCCTGGCCGGCGGCATGGACACGCTGAAATCGGACCGCCCGGTGAAGACCATCGGGTCCTACTGGCCCTATCTCTCGACGGTCTGGGACTACGTCAATCGCGCCATGCCTTTCGGCAATGCGCAGTCGCTGACGCCGGATCAGGTCTACGCCATCACCGCCTATCTGCTCTATTCGAACAACGTCGTCGATGACGAGTTCGTGCTATCGAAGGAGAACTTCACCACGGTCCATCTGCCCAACGAAGACGGCTTCATCGAGGACGCGCGCCCCGACACGCCGATGCTTTCGGACGGCGAGCCGTGCATGTCGAACTGCAAGACCGACGTGAAGGTCACCATGCGGGCCCGCGTGCTCGACGTGACCCCCGACAATGATCTCGACTAGCCGGGGCGCACTGTTCGGCGGGGCGCTCGCCTGCCTGCTGGCCGGCGGCGCACTCGCGGCCGATCCTGTCACCGTCGAGCAGACCATTGGCGGCCGCACCGCGCTCGCCGACTGGGTCGAGGGCGATGGCGCCGAGGCGGGTACGCCGGTCGTCCTGCTGCTGCACGGCACGCTGGCGCACCGGGATCAGGAACTGATCGACACGCTGCAGGAGCTGCTCGCCGAGCGTGGTGTCTCGAGCCTCGCACCCGGCCTGACCTTCGGGCAGGACCGCCGCGAAGGCATGTATGACTGCGCGGTCCCGTTCCGTCACACGCATGAGGAAGCCGTCGACGAGTTGGCGGTCTGGGCCGCATGGCTGAAGGCCGAGGGCCATGGCCGCATCGTCGTCGCCGGTCACAGCCGGGGCGGCAACCAGGCGGCGCTGTTTGCACGCGCCCATCCTGACCTGACCGAGAAGCTGGTGGCAATCGCCCCTGCCGTCGGCCACGACGACGCCGAGCGCGACCGGCGCTATCAGGGCCGCTACGGCGCCAACAGGTCAGAGGTGATCGCGATGGCGGATACGGCCGGCGAACTGACCGATGTGCCCGGCATCGTCTATTGCCGTGATGCGAAAGCGACACCCGCGGCGATCCGATCCTATCTCGGCGGCGCCTTCCAGGACCGCGACACGCCGACGGTGATCTCCGGGCTGACGATGCCCGTGCTGGTGATCGCCGGATCGAAGGACACGGTCGTGCCCGAAGTGCCGGACCGCATGACCGGCATTGCCGACGGCAAACGTGTCCGGCTGGAGGTTATCCAGGATGCCGGTCACATGTTCCTCGACTTCTTCGCCGAAGATGCGGCCGATCTGATCGCGGAATTCGTCGCAGACTAGCGGCTACTCGAACTCCATCGCGGTGAACACGCGGCCGGCATTGCGTGTCGCGAGTTCGTCGAACGTGTGCAGATGCGCATAGGGCGACTGGTCGACGTAATAGCTGTCTTCCAGACCCTTGCCCTCATCCAGCACCTCCCGGATCTTGCCGCGGAGGTAGACGAGGTAGTCATAGGTGTAGCGCCGTACCTGCGCGTAGTTGGTCGGGTGCCCATGGCCGGGGATGACGTAGGTCGCACCAAGTGCCTCGAACAGCGGCCAGGTCTCGACCCAGCCCGCCGTGTCGGTGTGATCGAAGATCGGCAGCAGGCGTTCGTGGAAGGCCATGTCGCCGGCGATCACGATCTTCTGCTTCGGAAGCCACACCTGGGTATCGCCCGGCGAATGTGCAGGACCGAGGTACAGGGCCTCGATCGTGAAGTCGCCCATCTCGATGACATGCCTGTCGCTGAACGTCTCGTCCGGTCCTTTCAGGCAGGTTCCGTCGGCACGCTCCTTGAGCCTGCTCTTCGCCGCCTGAAGGATCTGGGCGCCATATTCCTCGAACTCGGCGGCAGCGTCCTCGTGCGCCAGGATCGGCACGCCCTGTTCGGCCCAGTAGCAGTTGCCAAGCATGGCGTGGCCCTGACCGTTCTCGTCGATCACCTGTTTCACCGGCTGATCGGTGATCTGCCGGATCTCGTCGTGCAGGGCCCTGGCCAGCAGGTAGCTTCCGCCGCCATTGATCACGACGACCCCGTCGCCGGTGACGATGAAGGACAGGTTGTTGTTGTGCCCGCCGTTCTCGTAGGTCGGCGGCGCCGTAGCGCCGATGGCCGACCAGACATGCGGGATCACCTCGACCGGCGGGCTGTAGAGCATCGACTGCGGATACTGGTCCGCGATGTTCTGGTTCGCAGAAGCCGCCGTAGCGAGCATCAGGGCGCCGGCGAGCGTGGCCGTCAGTTTCATGGTTCCCTCCCCTGTTCAGCCGAGCCGAGCAGACTACCCGTCGTCAGATAGCGAATGCCGAGCACCGATCCCGCAACGATCGACGCCATCGCCAGCGGGGCGCCAAGCGACAGCGTCGACATCGCCGAGACGCCCTGGCCGACCGTACAGCCGAGCGCCGCAACACCGCCGAATCCCATCAGGAACGCGCCGACGACATGCCGGCGCATCTCGCGCGCATCGTCATAGGCCTCGAACCGGAAATTCATCCGGGTCGATGTCGTCAGGAAGGCGCCGAAAACGGTGCCGAGTGTCGCGCCGATGCCGAAGGTGATTTCCGCCCCGGTGAAGGTCAGCAGATACATGATCGTCTCGCCCGGCGGCAGCACGTAGGTCAGCGACTCCACACGCTGCGGATCGAAGTCGTCATTGCCGAGAATGCCGGTCGCAGCGAACCCGCCTGCCACGGCCACGCCGACCGCCAGACCGGATGCGACGCCGTATCCGGATTGGCGGAACCGCCGGTCCGACAGGCACCATAGGATCAGCGCCGCACCGATGGCGAGGCCGAGAAAAAGACCGGTTCCTCCCGGTGAGAGGCCGGTCGCGGCGCCGATCACATGACCGAGCCCCTGTCCGCCAGCCCCGCCCAGATCCAGCCGCAAAGGTTCCAGCAGATTGACCCGGGCGAGGGCGGTCAGTCCGCGCGCCGCCATGTAGGCCGAGAGCCCCATGACCAGCACCATCAGCACCGCCCGCATGTCGCCGCTGCCCAGACGCACCAGAATCCCGAATCCGCAGGTTCCGACCATGGCCATGCCCCAGCCGAACAGCAGGCCGCCGGCAATGGCCCCGCCCCAACCCAGCGAGGGGGCCAGATAGAAGCTCTCGCCGATGCGTGCGATATCCGCCGCGAACATCGCCTGAACCGCGATCATGGCAACCGCGACAGCCAGCGCCCAGGTCCGGAGCCGGGCCGTATCGCCGACGAGAAACCAGTCCTCTATGGCGCGATAGGTACAGAAATCCGCGCCGCGGGCCGCCAGCCCGGCGACCGTCCCCAGAGCGAAGCCGCAAAGGGCCATCAGGATGGGAAGTTCGAGCTCCATGACGTTCAGGTCCGGCAGTCAGCCGGATGAAGCACCGTCATTCTCCAGCAGCCGAGGATTGTCCTTCAGATAGCGCTGGAAGGTCTGGTCCTTGTAGACGCCCTCATGCACGTAGCGGAACATCGCCAGATAGGCGGCCGGCTTGAAGTAGCCGGGCATGCGCGCGATCTCGGCGTCACGGCCGTTCATGCCGGCCACGGCGTCCCTGTCCATCGGAAAGAAGACAACGGTCGGCGTAAAATTGATGCGCCACCGGCGGGCGATCTCGCGTTCTTCCATTTCCTCGCCGTCGAAGTCCGTGACGCCGCGGCTGCCATAGATGTCGAGTTGCAGGATGCTGAAATTGGTCTGCAGGTAGTCCGCGACATGCGGCATCTGCAGGTTCACCTCATGCATCTCGCGGCAATAGGGGCAGCCGCGCTGTTCGAAGAAGACGGCGAGATGCTTTCCGCCGTCCGCCGCTTCGGCGAGGTCGTCCCCCAGGTCCAGAAAACTGTCCAGAAACCAGCTCTGGACATGCAGGCCGTTGTCGCCGACCTCGACGGCGGCAGCCGGCAGTGCCGGAACGGCCGACATCGCGGCGGCTCCGGCCACGAAAGCGCGTCTGTTGATCATCGTCTCCCCCTGTGAGCGGCCCGCGTTTTTCCTTTCCGGAAACGCGGGCCGCAATAGTGCGGCGGATATCCGGTCAGCCGAACATGTCCGCCGTAATGCCGTTGTACCATCCGACCGATTCCTCATAGGTCTGCTTGCGCAGATCGGCGCTCTCGCCGGTCTTTGAGATGAAGCTGTCGGTGCTGGCGATCTTCTCGTCCGTGGCTTCATAGTTCGCGCCGACCTTCACGCCGTCATCGGCTTCGATCAGCGACCAGCAGGTGTTGCGGAAGCGGGCCGGGAAGGTCTTCGAACCTGTCAGCGCGCCGCGCACCGTCATGGCGCAGACCTTGGCCTGGCTGTTGGCCGAGAAGCCGGATTTTGGCATGTCGCCGGCGATGGTGGCATCGCCCAGTACCCAGACTGCCGGATCCATCTTCGACTGCATGGTCGCCGGGACGATCGGGCACCATCCGCTCTCGTCGGTGAGGCCCGCAACCTTGGCGATGTTGCCGGCCCGCTGCGGCGGGATGACATTGACCACGTCGCCCTTGAAGGTATCGAAGTCGGTCGTCACGGACATGTCGTCGGCATTGACCGACTTGATGCCGCCATGAACGTCATTGCCGATCCATTCGACCATGCCCGTGTAGTGCTTCTGCCATCCCTCAGAGAAGAGCGCGCCCTTCGAGAACTTGGTCTTCGGATCGATGATCAGGATCTTCGCCGTCGGGTTCTTCTGCTTCAGAACATGCGCCACCATCGACACCCGCTCATATGGCCCGGGCGGGCAGCGGTAGGGGTTCGGCGGCGCCACCATCAGGAAGGTGCCGCCTTCCGGCATCGCGTTGATCATGTTCTTCAGCAGCGTGGTCTGGGTGCCGGCCTTGTAAGCGTGCGGCATCCTGTTGGCGGCCTCCACGGAATAGCCGGGCAGGTCCTTGAACTTGAAGGCGATACCGGGCGAAACCACCAGCGCGTCGTAGGAAAGCACGCCGCCGCTGGAGAGGGTCACGGTCTTCGCGCCGCGGTCGACCCCGGTGGCCACGTCGTGGACGACATTGATGCCGTACTCGCTGGCCAGCTTGTCGTAGGTGTGACCGATCGATGGCAGATCCCGGAAACCGCCGAGATAGAGGTTGGAAAAGAAGCAGGTGTAATACTTGCGGGTCGGCTCGATCAGGGTCACGTCGATCGCGCCTTCCGAGTCCTTGGCGATGTATCGGGCTGCCGTGGCGCCGCCGGCGCCGCCGCCGATCACCACGACCTTCGGCCGCGCCTGCCCGCGGACGAAGCCGACAGGTGCGGCGGCCGTTACCGCAACCGCACCGGCAAGCCTGCCGAATCGACGACGTGATATGGTCATTGTTTCTCTCCCTGTGACATTTCCCTGGCTTCCAGGCGCGCGAAATAGGCGGCAAGCGCCTCGATCTGTTCCTGGTCGAGCGAGCGGGCGACGTTCTGCATCACCTCGTTCTCGCGGCCACCCTGCTTGTAGGAGAGCATCACGGCGACGAAGCTGATCTCGTCCCAGCCGATGATGGAAGGAATGCCGTCCGCTGCGCCGCTCTTCTGATGGCAGGCGACGCATTCACCGGAGAGGTATTCGCCATAGGCGGGATCGCCCGCCAGACTGTGGTGTGTCATCGCCGATGAAATCGCCGCCGCCGTCAACCCGAGGCGCAATTGCGAACGCAACCCTGTACCCTCCCGAGAAATTCATTATTTTGAATATTTCTATGTGAATTCCACACATTGTCAATGGGGAATAGGGCCTCGTGAAACGATGACCCTGCCGGGTCAATCCGGCCGGTTGCGGCGTCATGGCGCCGGCTATCGTCGGCGGCGCGGGATATTCTCCGGGGGCATTGTCAATGCGGTTCCGGCTGATACCCTGACCGCAACGCCCTCACTTCATCCTCGCAGGCATGACAGCGAAATTTGCGATGCAAGACCGCCCGGCGGACGGTCCCCGCCGGACCCTGCCGAACGACAGGCCGCCCGGGAATCCGCTTCCGCCGCCCTTCGGTCCGTGCAGGAGCACCCGATGAACGACACCGCCACGGCCGCCCCAGTGGACAGGCGGCTCAATTGGCGCTGGCTCGAATTCGCGGCGATCTACTTCCTTGCGCCCCTGCTCATGGCAGCATTCGTCGCCACCGGCACGATCTCGGCCAGCAATGCGCCCAACGCATTCGCAGCCCTCTTCGTCATCGCGATCGTCCTGACGGCCCTGACGCCCGGCTTCTCGCTCAGGCGCATGCTGCTCAGCAATCCGGTCGCGGACTGGAAGGCCATGCTCCTGTTCTTCGCGCTGACAGCCGCCGTCACAATCGGCCTGACCTGGTGGCTGGTGCCTGGGCGACTGTTCTCGATGCCGCGCTATTCGCCGGATCTGTGGCAGCGCATCATGCTCTACTACCCGCTCCTCTCGGTGCTGCCCCAGGGCATCATCTACCGGACGCTCTTCTTCGAGCGCTATCGCGTGCTGTTCCCCAGCAACGCCGCGGCCATCGCCGTGAATGCGCTGGCTTTCGGCCTGGCGCACCTCTTCTTCCTGAACTGGGTCGCAGTCGCGCTCACCGTCGCCGGCGGCGCGGCCTTCGGATGGGCCTACCTGGAACGCCGGTCATTCTGGTTCGCCAACGTGCTGCATGCCTTCGCCGGCTGGTCGATCTTCACCACCGGCCTTGGCACCTACTTCTACCACGGCGCGATCCGAAGCCCGTTCTAGGGCACCGGCGCATCGGAGATGACCCCGAGGCTGGCTTCTCCGACCGCCTCGGCCCCTCAGTTGCCGGCGACCCGGCGGGTCTGGCCGCGCCAGTGGGGTTCGCGGAGGTCCTTTCGCTTCACCTTGCCGACGGGCGAGCGGGGCAGCGGATCGGTCTGCATCTCGATCCTTGCCGGCCGCTTGTAGGAGCCCAGCCGGTCGGCGCAGAGCTGGATCAGTTCCTCCTCCGTCACCGGCGTCTTTCCGTCGGTGACGCAGATGCCCATCGGGCTCTCGCCCCATCGTTCGCTCGGAATGCCGAAGACAGCCGCCTCGATCACCGCGGGGTGGGAGGCCAGGACGTTCTCGATCTCGGCGGGATAGATGTTGAAGCCGCCGGAGACGATCATGTCGCCGGCACGGTCCAGCATGTAGACATAGCCGTTCTCGTCGATGCGCCCGATATCGCCTGTCCGGACCCAGCCGTCGATCATCCGTTCGGCCGTCCCTGCCGGATCGTTCCAGAAACCGGTCATCTGCCCGTCGCAGCGCGCGACCAGTTCGCCGGCCTCACCGGGCGGCACCTCGTGGCCGTCCTCGTCGCAGACCTTGAGATCGGCGAAAGGCAGGGGCATGCCGCAGGCCTGCAGCGGGTTCGAACCCTCGACCTTCGCGAACCACTGGTCCGGACCCATGACGGTGATCGGCACCGCCTCCGTCTGGCCGTAGACCTGCCAGAGTCGATGCCCGAAGATGTCGTGCGCCTTCAGCGCGGTCGTCTCCGTGATCGGCGCCGCCCCGATCTGCATGCATTTCAGCTTCGGAAACTTTCGACCCTCGACGCCGGGGTGATGGACCAGCAGGTTCACCATGGTCGGGACGGCGAACATGATGCTGATCCCCTCCTGCTCCATGATGTCGAGCGTATCGCCTGGATCGAAGTGGTCGAGCAGCACATTGCAGCCGCCGCTCAGCCAGACGGGCACGAAGGAATAGCCCGAAGCGTGGCTGATGGGGCCGATGTGCAGGCACTTGTCGCCGGGCATGATCGGCGGGAAGAGGTAATGCCAGTCGCGGCCGGCAGACAGCCAGGCCTTGTGGGTGTAGGCGACACCCTTTGGCAGGCCGGTCGTGCCGCCGGTATGGCGGATGATGAACAGGTCATCGGCATCCGCCTCGATGCCCGGATCGCTGTCGTCCTGTCCGGCGAGCCAGTCCTCGTAGCCGTCATCGCGGATCAGCACGTGCTCCAGCGACGGCACCTCGTCCTCCAGCCCGGCGGCCTCCGCCGCATGGTTGCCGGAAACCACGAGCACGCGGCAGTCGGTATGCGAGAGCATGTGCACATGGGCTTCCCGGGCATTGCGCGGATAGAGCGGCACACGCACGAGGTTCGCCGCCGCCGCGCCGAGAAACATGTCGGACGCCCCGATCGAGTTGTCCTCCAGAACGCCGACACGGTCGCCGGGTTTCAGGCCCAGCGCCAGCAACGCGTTCGCCATTCTGAGACCGCGATTCCAGGCCTCGCCGAAGGTCAGCCGCCGGTCGCCCCAGACCACCGCCTCATGATCGGAATAGTAGCGCGCCGAACGCGCCATCAGGCCGCGTATGTCCATCCAAGTGTCCTCCCCTGACAACCCGGTATGCAGATGCAGCCGGCATGCTAGCCCGGAACGACCGGAGGATGCACGCCGACCCGGCGGTTGGCGGCCCTGTCGAATTCGCGGCGCTCATTGCCAACACATCCGAACGTCCGGCTGGCTGAGGGAAATTCACCGCCGGCCGGCCTGCGCTTCAGAAGTTCAACGCGGTTCCGGGGCGTGCCCAGTCGCAGGAGACCAGTCGGCCGGTCGCAGACAGGGTGATGAATGCTGTCCTGAGGTCACCACCGCCGAAGCAGATGTTGGTGGTCATCGGATCGGGCAGCGGGAGGTGCTCGACCGAAGTCCCGTCCGGGCTGACGACCGTGATCCCGCCGTTGATCAGGGTGGCCACGCAGACATTCCCGTTCGCCTCGACGGCGAGCGAGTCGTAGCGCTGATACCCCGCAGGCGCCGCCAGCACTTCGCCGCCGCCATGCGCAGGCCAGGGGTCCATCCGGAGTTCGCCCGGCGCGGTCACATCCCACGCGAGCACGCGGGCGGGCTCGGTCTCGGCCACGTAGAGGCGCGTTCCGTCCGGTGAGAGACCGATACCGTTCGGCGTGATCAGCGGATGGACGACTTCACGGATCTCGCTGCCGTCCGCCTTCGCATAGTAGACGCCGCCGAGATCGATCCGGCGCGGATGCCGCTTGCCGAGATCGGTGAACCAGAACCCGCCATGGGCATCGAAGACGATGTCGTTGGGTCCCTGCAGCGGGTGCCCGTCGCAGGCCTCGTAGAGAACCTCGACCTCGCCGGTCTGCAGATCCACTCTCTCGATCCAGCCGTTCGTGTAGTCGGCGGGGGCGCCGGTCGGGCGCAGATATTCCCCGTCACGGCCCTCATGTCCCCAGGTGAAGCCGCCATTGTTGCAGATGTAGCATTTCCCGTCGGGACCGATGGCCGCGCCATTGGGTCCGCCGCCGGTTTCGGCGATGACGTCGATGCGGCCATCCGGGGCGACCCGGCTCAAGGTGCCGCGCTGGATTTCGACCAGGATGACGCTGCCATCCGGCATCCAGATGGGTCCTTCCGGAAACTGCAGACCCGACGTGATCTCGACGAATTCGATCATGCCCCTCCCCCTTCTTGTTCGTTCCGACGCCAGCATTGTTACACCAACGCATCCCCGGCGCACTTCGGACAGGATTGCATGGGCCTCCGCCACTCGGACGTTCGGCTTGGCGCAGTTGAAATGCCGGAACGGATTGGCTATCCGGCCAGCCTGACGGGCGCTTCGATGCCGATCGGGAGTACTATCGCTTTCAGATGAACAAGCTGAGCGACGCGAGAATCTTCTTTTCCTACGCCCGCCGCGACAAGGCGCGGGCGGAAGGTATCTATGAGGCCCTGGAAGCAGCCGGCCTGACGGTCTACCGCGATACCGAGGAGATCCTGCCGGCTGAAGACTGGCGCGGACGCCTCAAGGGGCTGATCACCGGGGCCGACGGCATCGTCTTCGTGATGTCCCCCAACTCGGTCCGGTCGACCGTGTGTTCGTGGGAGATCGAGACCGCGGTCGAGCAGAACAAGCGGATCATCCCTCTGGTCATCGAAGACGTGGACAACGCCCTCGTTCCGCCAGAAATCGAGAAGCTGAACTACATCTTCGCCACGCCCGACAGGGACTTCGATGCAGCGATCCTGCTCGTCCGGGATGCCTGCACGACGGATATCGACTGGGTCCGGAACCATACGAAGTTCGGCGAGCGAGCCGACGAATGGCATCGGACAGGCAAGTCGTCGCGGACCCGGATACTGCGCGGTGACGAACTGAGCGAGGCCGAGACATGGCTCTCGGTTCAGCCCGACACCGCGCCGCCGCCGACCGCCCGCCACCGGGAGTGGATCGGAGTCAGCCGCGCCGCAGCGAACCGGCGGCAGCGGAACTGGCTTGTCGGCGCGATCACGGTTGCCGCGATCTCCATCGGCCTCGGCATCTTCGCCGAGTTCAACAGGCAGATCGCCGCCGAACAACGCGACCGGGCCGAGACCATCCTGGACCGGGGCAGCCAGACGGCCAACGATCTGGTGTTCGACCTCGCGCAGAGATTCCGGGACCGGGAAGGCATTCCCCAGGAGCTGGTCAGAGACATCCTCGAGCGATCTCGCGGACTTGTGGACCAGCTGGCGCTGGAGGGCGAGCACAGGCCGGACCTGCTGCGAAGCCGGGCGGCCGCCCTGACGGAAATGTCAGTGACGCTGGCGCGACAGGGAGACCTCCAGGCCGCCCTGTCTGCTGCCAGCGATGCCGCCGCCGGATTCGCCGCGTTGTTGGCGGCGGAGCCTGAAGAAGAACAATGGCGGAAGGACAGGGCCGCAAGCCTGGACCGGCTCGGCGATATCCTGTTGTCCCTGGACCAGAGATCGGAAGCCGGTACCGTCTTCGCCGAAAGCCTCGCCCTGAACAGGGAACTGGTCGCGGGCCGCCCCGGCGACCCGGCATCCGGCCTCAATCTCGCCGTGGCTTTCGAGAAAGTCGGAACGCTCGCCCTGCTGCGCGACGACATCGATGCGGCGCTGACCAATTACGGCCAGGCACTTGCGTTGCGCGAAACCCACGAGCCGGACGGCCGGGGCATCGCCGTCGTGCTCGAAAAGATCGGCCAGGCCCAACTGGCCCGGGATGACATCGAGGCGGCGGAAGACGCCTACATGCGCAGCCTGTCGATCACCCGGACCCTTTCGGCGCTGGATCCCTCGAACACCAGCCTGTCGCGGGACCTGTCCGTGATAAACCAGAAGATCGGTGAACTTCGGCTCATACAGAACGACCCGGAAGGCGCGCTCTCCTTCTTCAAGGCAGATGCAGAGATCGCCAGACGGCTCTACCGATCCGATCCAGGTCGCGTCGAGTGGGCCGAAGACCTCGTGGTCAGCGAGGACAGGCTGGGCCAGGCCTACTGGCGTGTGGGAGCGTATTCGGATGCCGAGGCCCGCTTCTCCGGCGCCTTCGAGGTGGCGCGTGCAATAGCCCACGCCGAAACAGGCCGCACGGTCCAGCTCGATGCCGCGTCGCGTGCTGCCCAAAAGCTGTCGCTGGCGCGGTTCAGCACCGGCGATACCGGCGGCGCGCTCGAGACCGCGGAGATGAACGCGGCAGATCTTCGCCGGTCCGGCGAACTGACCGGAAACCTGGCCGCCGCCCTCAACAACGTCGCCTGGTACGGGCTTTTCTCGGGCGATACGGAGCGGGCTCTGGCGGCGGCGGAAGAAGCCATCGGTCTCCAACCCGATAACGAAGCCTACGCCCTGAATCGCGCCCACGCGCTGATGCTGTCGGGACGGACCGAAGACGCAAGGGCAGCCTACCTTGAGCATCAGGGCGCCGTTGTCGGGGGCCAGCCCTGGGCTCTGCTGGTCTCGGACGATTTCGGCGTCCTGCGGGAACATGGCATCGAACGCAGCCTCATGAGCGAGATCGAGGACCGGTTCGCATCGAACTAGAGCGGTTTCTTCCTGGTCGAGGGGTGACATCCGGCGACCGCCATGACATCCCCCTCAATGAAACCGAACCCGACCGAGACATCGAACACAGATACCGGAGCAATGCCAATGTCGGCCCTTCCTTCCAGAGCGTCATTCCTAGTGGCGATGGCGAGCCTGCTCTCGTTCCTGCAGCCCGCCAGCGCGGATCAGCACGACGTGATGGAAGGGTGGCTGTGGGGTGTGCTCTGGAATTACATGGAGGGTGGCCCCTCCTCGCCGCCGCATCCGACCTATCCGGTGCTTCTGACGGACGTCGATTCGCAGTACCAGCTCGGCCTCATGGAGGAGAACTACGGCCCCCACAGGGACGAGCCGGCTCTTCCGAACAAGTGCTTCTACTACGGCGACGGCGGAAACCTGCTGTCGGTGTCCGACACGTTTCTGGAGGTCTACGAGTCCCGCGGGTTCTCGAAGTCGACCATGTGCATGGGGCTTGTGAGCGGTATCCGCTTCAATCCGGAGAACGGTCAACGGCTGGCGACCGTGATCATGGTCGATCTGAAGGAGGTCGAATCCCCGAACTACTTCGGCGAACCGGGCCCCATCACCGAGGAGATTCCGGTCGAGCTGCCCGACTGCTTCCGCCGCGGCCTGCCACTTGTCGACTGCCGCTTCGACTTTCACCCCATCACGGGAGCGCCGATGGAGCCCGCCGATACCGATCGCATTGCAGCTGCCGGCGAAAGGGCTCTGGCGGCCGGCCGCGCGCTGGTCGCGGCCGGGAAATACAGCCGCCCCTGCACGGAACAGGACACCTCCCGCCCCGCCGAAGACGAGAGCTGCTACTCCACCGGCAGCGAAGGCGTCAGGGACTATCTGACCTGGGAATACCGCGTGAACATGCTGCACCCCGAAATGGTCCCGTTGGGCGGCTTCTACCGGTTCGGTCCGGCATTCGAGGAGGGCTTCGCCTACGCCATCATGGCCGACGGCGCCGCCGGGCCATCCGCATCGATGGAGAGCGTGGACCTCGCCCTCAGCGGCAAGAACCGCGCGACGCGCGCCAGCCTCAACGCGCTGGTTGTCGCGGCGAAGGGCCAATAGGACAGTCCTCAGCCGCATGGCTCTTGCCGTCTTCGAGACAGGGCAGGAAGGTGGAGAAATACGGCAGGTCGTCGAGTCCGGCGCCTGAACCGAAACAGGGAGATACCGATATGGGAACCACCGGCAAACAACTGTTCACCACCCTCGAGGCAGATGGAACGCTGACGGTCGCGATCGAGGATGTGACCTTTCCTGATCCCACGGGCAACAAGGTGCTGGTGAAAATGGAGGCGGCGCCGATCAACCCGTCGGATCTCGCGATCCTTACCGGCGCCGCCGATCTCGAGAACGCCGAATATTCGCCGGGCAAGTATGTCGCCAACATGCCTGAGCCGTTCAACACGGGCTCGAAGGCGCGCCATGGCCAGAAGCTGCCCGCCGGCAATGAAGGCGCCGGCACGGTCGTCGCCACCGGCGACAGCGACATGGCGAAGGCGCTGATGGGCCAGCGCGTCGCCTGCGTGCCGGGCAACGCCTACAGCCAGTACTGCATCGCCGATGCGGCCATGTGCCTGCCGCTTGGCGATCACACAGCGGAAGACGGCGCCAGCGCCTTCGTCAACCCGATGACCGCGCTCGGGTTTGTCGAGAACGCGAAGATGGACGGGCAGAAGGCGATCATTCACACGGCGGCCGCCTCCAACCTTGGCCAGATGCTGATCAGGATCTGTGAAGAAGACGGGATCGATCTCGTCAACATCGTCCGCAAGGCGGAGCATGTCGACATGCTCAAGGGGCTTGGCGCGACGCATGTCGTCAACTCGTCGGACGATGACTTCAAGGCACAGCTTCGGAACGCCATCGATGCGACCGGCGCATTCTACGGTTTCGATCCGATCGGCGGCGGGCAGACCGTCGACACTGTCTTCAAGGCGATGGAGCAGGTCGCGGTTTCGAGGATGAGCGAGTATTCGCGCTACGGCTCGAACCAGGCCAAGCGCATGTTCATCTATGGCAGGCTGGATCTCGGGCCGACGATCCTTACACCCAGCTACGGCTTCGGCTGGACCCTGTCCGGCTGGCTGCTCACCCCGTTTCTCGCCAACGCCGGCCGGGAGACGATCACGCGGATGCGCCAGAGGGTCCTCGGCAGCCTCACCACGACCTTCGCCAGCAGCTACAAGAAGCGGGTCAATCTCGAGCAGATGCTGACGAAGGAAGCCGTCACCGACTATCGCCAGGTGAAGACGGGCGAGAAGTACCTCGTCACGCCGTGGTCCTGACCCGAAGCCGTCCGGCGTCAGGCCGCCACAACTGCGAGCATGGCTGCCAAGCGGCCTGACATCTTCCAACGCGCTCTCAGGCCACGCATCATCCCGGACAAGTGCGCCGGAGAGCGCGACACGCCTTTGGGCAAGGGGAGGACCACGTGGCGTCCGGTACGCATACGCCGCCGCGGCTGTTCTACGGCTGGATCGTCGTGGCCGCCGCATTCGTCGGGACATTCTTTGCCTTCGGCATCGCCTATTCCTTCGGGCCGTTCTTCCCCGCCATCGAGACTGAGTTTCAGGCCAGCCGCTCCGACGTCGCACTGGTATCCGCGATTGCCGGCGCCCTGCTGTTCGCGCTGGGTGCGGTCAGCGGCCCGCTGGCCGACCGCCTCGGCCCCGCCGCCCTCGCCGCCACGGGCATGGCGCTGGTCGCAGCCGGTCTCGCCGGCGCGGCGAAGGCGACGGCGCTCTGGCATGTCTATCTGGCCTATGGGCTGGGGGTCGGCGTCGGCACCGGCTTCATCTACATCCCCGTCATCAGTGCGGTGCAGCGCTGGTTCGTGCTTCGGCGCGGCCTGGCGTCGGGTCTCGCGGTCATGGGGATCGGCGCCGGCGCGCTGGTCACCCCGCCGGCGGCCAACTGGCTGATCGAGCATCACGGGTGGCGCGACGCGATGACATTGCTCGCCGTCGTGGTTGCGGTGGTCGGCGGACTTGCCATGCTGGCGCTCCGCCACTCGCCGGAGAAGCGCGGCCTCTACCCTGACGGCGGGCCGCCGCCGGACGCCAGTGCGCCCCCCGGTCCGGCAGCGACCCTTCGAGAGGCCCTGCGGACGCGTGACTTCTGGCTGCTCGGCGCGGCCGGTCTGTTCATCTCCTTCTCCCTGTTCGTGCCGATGGTGCACATGGTCCCCTATGTGCTGGACCACGGCATGGACGAGGCCATCGGGGCCTGGCTGCTGAGCCTGATCGGCGTGTCCAGCCTTGCCGGGCGCTTCCTGTTCGGGGTCGTCGCCGACCGCCTCGGGCGTCTCAGGACACTGATCGGCGTCTATCTGGCTCTCGCCGTGATGATGGCCTTCTGGTACGTCGCCCGCGACGCCTGGACGCTGACGTTCTTCGCCATCATCTTCGGGACGCTCTATGGCGGCTTCGCGCCACTGATGCCGGCGATCATCGCCGACGTCTTCGGCGTCCGGCATCTCGGCTCGATCCTGGGCGTGAACTATTCGGGCGCCGGGCTGGGCGTGCTCACCGGCCCGACGCTCGCCGGCTTCCTGTTCGACCTGACCGGCAGCTACGCGCTGGCGATCGTCGCTGCTGTCGTCGGCCTTCTCGCCGGCGCCGCCTGCCTGCTGGCGGTCCGCCCTCGACAACCGGGCTGAACTACTTCGGCCCGGCTTCTGTGGCGGCAAACCATCGTTCGGAATCGCCGAAACAGATTAGATTGGGGCTGACCCGCTCCCCTGGCCTTGTCCCAAATTGCGCCTCACACCGTGGGCACGGTACCGCCATCGATGACATATTCGGTGCCCGTTATGCTGCCCGCGCGGTCGGAAGCGAGAAAGGCGACAAGGTTCGCGACCTCCTCGGGCTTCGACGGACGCCCGATCGGGATCCCGCCCAGCGAGTCCATGATCATTCGCTTCCCCTCTTCGACGTCCACGCCGTGTTCCGATGCGAGGCGGGTCGCCAGTTCGACGGAGGACTCGGTCTCGATCCAGCCCGGAGACACACGCACGACGCGCACACCTTTCGACGATACCTGTTTCGACAGGCTCTTGCTGTATGTGGAGAGAGCAGCCTTGGCCGCGGCGTAGGCGGTTGTCGCCTCGGGCAGCGGCAATTCACGCTGGATGGATGTCACATGAATCACGACGCCGGAGCCCCTCGCCTCCATGCCGGGGACCAGCACGCGATCGAGGCGGACCGCCGGCATGAGATTCAGGTCAAGCTCCGACTTCCACTCGCTGTCGCCGAGCGCCGTGTAACCGCCGGCCGGCGCCGAGGAGCCGCCGAGCATGTGGACGACGACATCCACCCCGCCAAGCCGATCCAGTACTGCCGCTGCCACCGCGGCACAGCCTTCCGGCTCTGCGAGGTCAGCCGCCACAAAATGAGCCTCCGGCAACTCCGGCGGCCTGGTCCGCGCTGTCGTCAGAACTTCCGCCCCGAGTTCCCTGAACAACGCGACGGTTGCCCGTCCGGCACCACGTGTGCCCGATGTGATGAGAGTCCGCTTTCCCGCCAGGGTCACGAAGGGGGTCATGGCGCGATCTCCAGTTCGGCGATCCTGTCTTCGCGGAGGACGAAGAAGTAGCGCAGGTCCACCGGGCTTCCGGGAAAATCGCCGACCAGGTGACCGGTCACGACGGTGCGCTCCTCGTCCCGTGTCAGCGCAAACGGCTCGACAGTGTAGGTGTATTGCGTGGACGCATTCTCCATCCACGACCGGATCGCATCGCGGCCCGTGTAGGTGTTGCCTTCATCGACAACGACGGCATTCTGCGTGAAACATTCCGCTATCGCATGCGCGTTGCCCTTCTTGTCAGCCGAGAAATAGGCGGCGATGGCGGTTGGCAGCTCGATACTCATGATCCGTCTCCTTTTCCTTGTTCGGGGTTTCCGCGGCAGCTGCCGATGTTGGCGCTCGCATTCCAGGGTCCGGACGGGATCAACGCCTTCGACACGTTGGCCGGGACGGCGACGATCTGCTCCGCACTGATGAATGGCCGAGATTGCGGCGTTCCTTCGATCCACTGCTTTGGCGACATGGATCTGGGGCTTTGACATCGTGTGGATAAGCAGGATTATTCTGCATGTTGAATTTCGGATTTCGGGACAATGTCGACTTACAAGCTGACCGATTTCGATGCGGTCATCGCGATCTCCCGCAGAGGTTCGTTCCGCGCCGCAGCGCCGGATGTCGGGATGTCGACAAGCGCACTCAGCAACGCGATTTCGCGGCTAGAGGAGCAGCTGGGCGTCAGACTCTTCAACCGCACGACGCGCAGCGTCTCACTGACCGAAGCCGGGCAGCGCTTCATCGATCAGGTCAGTCCGGCACTCAAGGACATTCACCTGGCGCTCGACACCGTACGCTCGCAACAGGATACACCGTCCGGCACCTTGCGAATCAACACCTTCGCCACAGCCGGAAGAGAAATCCTGTCGCCGCTCGTCCTCGAGTTTCTGCGGCGGTTTCCCGAGGTTCGGATCGACCTCGTGACCGAGGGAAACCTCGTGGACATCGTGGCTGACGGTTTCGATTTCGGGGTGCGCAGCAAGAGCCTCGTGCCTGCCGACATGATCGCCATCCCGCTCGGGCCGGATCGGCGATATGCCGTGGTCGCCTCTCCGGCCTATTTCGATACCCGCGAACCGCCGCGCCTGCCCTCCGACCTGCTGACACATGCTTGCGTCCGGACGCGCTTGCCGAACGGCGCCATGTTTCGCTGGCAGTTCGAGGCAGACGGGCAACCGGTTCAGGTCGATGTAGACGGGCCGATCACGCTGGACGAAGCCAGTCTGGCACGGCTGGCTGTGCTCGATTCCGTGGGTATCGGCTTCTTCATGGAGTCCGATGTCCTCGATGACATCGCGGCGGGACGGCTCCTGCGCGTTCTCGACGAATGGACGCCCCCGCTCTCGCCCCTGTGCCTCTACTATCCGAGCCGGCGCAATCCGCCGGCTGCCTTCAGGGCCTTCGTTGAACTGGCGCGCGAACTGGCCCGTTCATCGCGAAACCGATGATGGTCGCCTGGACCTCAAACAGCACCGCGATACAGAGCCAACGGACCGGCGACATATAACAGTTTGATATCAAGGGCCTTTAACAACCGCTCCGGTCGGTCATTCTAGTCTGACAATACCCAAATGGCGGCCTGTCAGTTGGAACGAAGCCTTCTCGATTCCGGCCGATCCACGCAGCTTTGCCCACCCGCCCATCCGCCATAGGATGGACATCATGGGCTATGTCACCTCTCTCTTCGCGCGGAAGATGGTTGCCGCGGCTGGCGACACCATCGACGGCACGGCACTTTTGCGCGGAGCGGGCATCGACCCCGAAGGCGCCTGGGACCCGAAGGTGATGATCCCGGATCGTGCCTATTACGACATGCTCGAAGAAATGGCGGCTGAGTTCGATGTCACCGATCTGCCGCTTAGAGTGGGCGCGTCCATGCGCCTTGACGAATACGGCGCACTCGGCCTCGCCTTCAAGGCGGCCACGACGTTGGGCGCGTCCTACGCGCGCGTCGAGCGCTACGCCCGCCTCTGGACCAGTGTCGTCGAGTACGAACTGCGCCCCGACGCGCGCGGCACGCTGTTCATCCTGCATCGCCAAGGCGAGCGTCGTTTGGGCATGCGGTTGTCGAACGAGGCGACGCTCGCGAGCGCCATCTCGATCGCCCGGCAAGTCTGCCCGACGCCGGTGTTGCCGCTCGAGGTCCTGATTGCGCATCCTGCCCCAAGATCTCTCGCCGCCCACGAGGAGTGGTTCTGCGGTCCGGTCCGGTTCGGGGCGGACCTCGACGCCATCCTGTTCTCGCCCGAGACGCTGGCGCAGCCAAACATTCTCGGGGATGCGGGCATTTCCGGATACCTCGCGACCCATCTCGAACGCGAACTCTCGGAGATCGCCGACGAGGCCCCACTGGTTACCCGGACGAAGGATGCCATCGCGCAGGCGCTCAGCGAGGGTGCACCGAAAATGGCGGAGATCGCGCGTGATCTCGGGCTCAGTGCGCGGTCGTTCCACCGAAGGCTCTCGGAGCACGGGATGAGCTTTCAGACCCTGACCGAAGAGACACGCCGCGACCTGGCCGAGGGGCTCCTGTGCGACGAGCGGCACTCGCTGGCCGAGATCGCATTTCTGACCGGGTTCGCCGAGCAAAGCTCCTTCACTCGCGCGTTCAAACGCTGGGTCGGCATGACACCGGCAAGCTACCGCAAGGCGCACGCGCAGCGCTGACCGCGTCTGGCGGCAACGGTCAAAATGCTGGCAATCCCGGTCAATACCGTGCCTACGACGGTCGCCTATCCCTTGGTCGTCAACTCGAACAAGGGAGATACCCATGCAACCGAATCCCATCCTCGTCATCGGCGCCACCGGCAAGACCGGTTCACGCGTTGCCGCAAAGCTGGAAGCCCGGGGCCTTCCCGTCCGCCGCGGTTCGCGCAGCTCGGCCACGCCCTTCGACTGGGAAGCGCCCGAAACCTGGGCCCCCGCGCTGACCGGTGCCCGGGCGGCCTATGTCACCTACTTCCCCGATCTTGCGTTTCCCGGCGCGGTCGAAAAGCTCGAATCCCTCGCCGAGACAGCGAAAGACGTCGGCGTCGAGCATCTCGTCCTGCTGTCGGGCCGGGGGGAGTACCACGCCCGGCTTGGCGAAGAAGTCGTCCGCAACTCCGGTGTGGACTTCACCATCGTCCGCGCCGCGTGGTTCGCGCAGAACTTCTCCGAGGGTTACCTGCGCGATCCGGTTCTGGCCGGCGTACTGCCGATGCCCGGCGGCGATATCGCGGAGCCCATCATCGATATCGACGACATCGCCGACGTGGCGGTGGCGGCACTGACGGAAGAGGGTCACAAGGGCCGGCTCTATGAAGTGACGGGGCCTCGGCTGATGACCTTCGCCGAAATGGCCGAGGTGATGAGCGAGTCCATCGGGCGGAGGATCCTGCATGTTCCCATCAGCTTCGAGGACTTCCACGCGAACGTCGCGGCTGCGGGTGGCGACTTCGTGGCCGATGTCTTCACTGCGATAGCGCGCGAGACGCTGGACGGCCGCAACGCCCACACGACCGATGGCGTCATGCAGGCCCTCGGCCGCCCGCCCCGCGATTTTGCCGAGTTCGCCCGGTCAGCGGCCAGGGCGGACACGTGGCCGGCCGCTGCCTGACCCTGGGCGCCTGCCCAACCAGGAGAAAACCCAATGACACCTGTCCAGAAAATCGCACTCGGCGTCGCCGGTTTCACTTCACTCGGCATCGGCGGCTTCATCCTCGCAGCGCCACATGCCTTCTACGCAAGCTACGGGATCGCTCTGGGGCAAGACCCCGGCCTGCTGAGCGAATTGCGCGCGCCCGGCGCGGGTCTTGCCGCCTTCGGAGCTGTGATGCTGGCCGGGATCGTCAGGCCGGCGCTGCGGCAGAGCGCGGTCGTGGCTGCGCTGACCGTATTCCTCGCGTTTCCGGCGGGTCGCCTGGTCGGCCTTGCAATCGACGGCATCCCGTCGAGCAGCATCGTGGGCGCGCTGGTCCTCGAACTCGCCATCGCCGCGCTGTGCCTGTTCGCATTCCGGCGGGGCGCTGGGCCCGTCGTCTCCGGCCTCGCCGCGCGATGACCGCAATCCGATGCGGCGGGAGGGCAAGGACTCCCGCCGCATCCGTTGCAATCGAAGGAGTCAACCAATGTCAGCTGTCATCGTGATCCTGATTCATATCTCGATCCTGGCCTATGCGCTGGTCGCGGGGGTGTTCCTCGCGTTCTCGGACTTCATCATGCGGTCGCTCGCCCGCACCGGGGGCGTCGGCGGCGTGGAGGCCATGCAGGTCATCAATCGCGAGGTCTTCCGCTGGGTCTTCATGGCTCTGTTCCTCGGCATGGCCGCCGTATCGGTCCTGATCGCGGGCTACGCCTGGATCGGGGTTTCCGGCCCGGCGGGCACGCTGATCGGGTTCGCCGCGCTGATCTACCTCATCGGCTGCTTCGGTGTGACGGTTGTCTTCAACGTGCCGTTGAATGAGGCGCTGGCCGGCATGGACCTGACCTCGGAAGCGACGCGGAATTACTGGAGCCGGACCTACGTCCCGCGCTGGACCTTCTGGAACTCGGTGCGGACCGGCGCGGCGACGCTTGCCGCCGCACTGCTCCTTCTCGGGCTGCTATGGATGACGCACGGTCAGGCGCAACCGGCCTGAAGTCTGACAGTGACGCCTTACCCGCTGCCGCCGCCGTTCATGACCTCCGGCAGTTCGCGGCGCAGAAAGGCGGCCAGGGCATCGACCTGCGGCGGGTTGCCCCTGCGCTCGTGCATCAGAAGGCTGATCTCCGGCAGTCCGGCGATCCATTCCGGCAGGAGGCGCGTCAACCGACCTGCGGCGAGATCCTCGGCGCAGACATAGGCCGGCAGGGCCACCACACCGAGCCCGGCTGCGGCCGCCTGTTTCAGGGCGACCATGTCATCGCTGCGCATTCGCGCCGCAAAGGGAACCGAGGCGCTGCTGCCGCCGGGCCCCTGCAACGACCAGGAGTCGCCCCCGGGCCGCCAGCCATGCGCAAGTCCGGGCTGGCCCTCGAGTTCGGTCGGTGAAGCTGCAGTACCGATCTGTTGCGCAATGCCGGGCGAACCGAACAGGTGCCACGGGACTTCGGTCAGGCGCCGCTGGATCAGCCCCGAGTCGGGCAGCAGACTGAGATGCCCCCGAACGGCCAGGTCGATGCCCTCACTGATCAGGTCGGCATAGTCGTTGGAGGCCTGAAGTCGCAGGACGACGCGCGGGTTCTCGGCCAAAAAACGTGGCAGGATCGGGCTGAGTGCGAACTGCGCGACACCGACCGAACAGGACAGTGTGACGGTGCCTTCCAATACGTCCCGATCCCTGCGCACCGCAGCTTCGGCAGCCATCATGCATTCCATCGCCGCCTTGGCGTGACCATAGTAGGCCTCGCCCGCCTCCGTCAGCGACATGCGTCTTGAATCCCGGTTCAGGAGCCGCGTGCCCAGGGACTCCTCGAGGCTCTTCACCTGCCGGCTGATCCTCGATTTGGGAATACCCAGCGCCCGCGCCGCTGCCGAGAACCCCTGTTTCTCAACCACATTCACCAGATAGCGGGCCTGATTGAGATCCATGATCCGGACATCTCCCTCGCAGTTATCGTTCCAAATACAGAACGATATGTTCCAGTTTCAACATATTTCACCCGTATCGTTCTGATCTTAGCTTCAAATTCAGCAATGGAGGCGAAAATGACCGTTCAGAACATCATTCCAACCCACAAGTCCCACGCCACGATCAACGCGTTCCAGCAAGGGGAGAAGATGACCAGAGGCGATGGCTTCGAAGCTCTCAGCTTCATCCATCGTCAGCTTGACGGATTGATGGACCCGCTGATCATGGTCGATCACTTCACCATGACCGAACCCACCTTCGGCCCACATGCCCATGCGGGAATCTCGGCGGTGAGCGTGCTGTTCGAAGACAGCACGGGCACCTTCCGCAATCGGGACTCGCTGGGCAACGACATCGAACTCGCCCCTGGCGATCTCTACTGGCTGAATGCCGCCCGCGGCGCGATCCATGACGAGGCGCCCACGCCCGGTTCGCGGACCCACGCCCTGCAGATGTTCGTCAACCTGCCGGCAGCAAGGAAGCTGGAGGCACCCGGTGCGCGACATGTACCCGCCACGGAGATGCCGGTGATCGAAGGCCCGGAACATCGGGTGCGGGTGATGACCGGCAATAGCAATGGCGTTGTCGGCGCCGCCCCGCCTGCCCTGCCCCTCACGATCCTCGATATCACCCTGCAGCCGGACGGCAGTTTCGCCCATCGTCCCGACTCCGGCGACGCTGTCTGGCTGCACGCGATCCAGGGCGACATCGAGGTTGAACTGGACGGAATCCGCCACCGGCTCAGCGGCAACGCAGCGCTTGCGGCCCATGGCGTCGAGGAGGTCCGCCTGCTGAGCGGTGAAGGCGGTCAGGCCGTGCTCCTGAGTGGCACCCCGTTGCGCGAACCTTTCGTGCAGAAGGGCCCCTTCGCGATGAGTGACGCCGACCAGCTGGCGGCGGTGATCGACGCCCACGAGGCTGGCAAACTCGGCGCTATCGACTGAGCTGCTGACCTCGATTCACCCGCGAGGCCTTGTCCGTTTTCGTAGACGGCAAACAGATCACCGTCCGCCACTCATGAATCGACTGTAGGCCGGCCCGGTGATGGTACGATCACCGAACAGCAAAAGGAATCGTGGGATCATTGGGATGAAGAAGGAGCCGAAAACAACAGCCCCAACAGAGGCGCAACTGACGAGAACCGGAGGAACTTCGAAGCCCCAGGTTCTCTGGCCCCGTTATCACGGCTGCTGGTTTCTTAAGACTAGTTGGTCGGGGAGAGAGGATTTGAACCTCCGGCCCCCGCCTCCCGAAGACGGTGCTCTACCAGGCTGAGCTACTCCCCGACCGGTGCCTGCGCGCCCAGGGCGCGCCGGGAGGCGAGCGGCTGTATAGCGGCTGCCTTCCAACCCCGCAAGGCCTCAATAGGCGCGTTCGATGGTGAATTGCACGGCGTCGTTCAGCGCCGTCTTCAACTCGCTGTCGGGGAAGAGTTCCAGCGCGTCCCGCGCCTTGGCGCCGTAGTGGCGCGCGCGTTCGATCGTGTCGTCGATCGCGGTGTGGCGGCCCATCAGTTCCTGGGCCACTTCCAGGTCCCCGTCGCGCTGGTCCAGATCCTCCAGGCAGCGGCGCCAGAAGCGGCGTTCGTCCTCGCTGCCGCGCCGGAAGGCCAGCACCACCGGCAGGGTGATCTTGCCTTCCTTGAAGTCGTCGCCGACCGACTTGCCGAGCTGGGCGTTGCGCGAGGAATAGTCCAGCGCGTCATCCACCAGCTGGAAGGCGATGCCGAGGTTGCGGCCATAGGCGTCCAGCGCCTCGACCTGCGGCTTCGGCGCCTCGGCGACGACGCCGCCGACCCGGCAGGCCGCAGCAAACAGGGCTGCGGTCTTGGACGAGATCACGTCCAGATAGGCGTCCTCTGTGGTCTCCGTGTCGTTGGTGGTGATCAACTGCATCACCTCGCCCTCGGCAATGATCGCCGATGCGCGGGAGAGAATCGCCAGAACCTCCAGCGATCCGTCGGCGACCATCAGTTCGAAGGCGCGGCTGAACAGGAAGTCGCCCACGAGCACGCTGGCCTGATTGCCGAAGACGGCGTTGGCGGTGGCGTTGCCGCGGCGGAGGTCGCTCTCGTCGACCACGTCGTCATGCAGCAGCGTCGCCGTGTGGATGAATTCGACACAGGCCGCGAGATGGATGTGGCGTTCGCCCTCATAGCCGCACAGATCTGCCGCGGCGAGGGTCAGCATCGGCCGGAGCCGCTTGCCGCCGGCGGCGATGATATGGCTGGCGAGTTGCGGAATCAGGACGACGTCGGATTGCATCTTGTCCAGGATGACCGCGTTGACCCGGTCCATGCCGTCATCGACACGCCGGCGCAGGATCTCGAGCCCGTTCGGCTTCTCCGGCTCTCCCCCCTTCAGGGAAACGACATTGCTCAAGTCCGCTGCTCCTGCACGTTCCGCCGCATCATCGTCGGCCATCTGACCATAATTACGGCAGTGATACGGTCAAGCGGACCGGCGCGGACCAGTTGTCGCCTCCCCCCGCCTCCCGTATGTGATCGCCATGAAGGAACTCTTCCGCTCCAACGATCCCGTCGAGATCTCCTTTGCCGAGGCGGTCCTGAAGGCCGAAGGCATCGAACCACTGGTCCTCGACCAGCACATGAGCGTGCTCGAGGGCTCTCTCGGCATCCTGCCGAAGCGCCTTGCGGTCGCAGACGACGACGAAGCCGCGGCCCGGGCGCTGCTGCAAGATGCCGGACTGCTTTGATATCGACATGCCCGCCGGCGCCGACAACAAGGTGCTGGACGGTCGGATCCTGCTGCGCCAGCCGGTGAAGGGCTTCCGCAGCGGCACGGACGCCGTGCTGCTGGCTGCCGCGTCGCATCCACGGCCCGGCGGGAAAGTACTGGAGCTGGGCTGCGGTACAGGCTCGGCGATGCTTTGTCTGGGCTGGCGGCGGCCGGATGTTTCGCTGACCGGCCTCGAGATCGATCCGCCCACCGCCCGGCTCGCCGCCTTCAACGCCATCCGGAATGGCATGGCCGGACGGACCGCGGTGCTATGCGGCGACATCGCTGTCTCTCCGGCGCCGCCGGGCGGCTTCGATCTGGTTCTCGCCAACCCGCCCTATTTCGTCGAGGGCCGCTACCGCCGGTCGCCCGATCCCGACCGCGACCGGGCGCGGGCGGAGACCGGCGCGTCGCTGGTCCAGTGGATCGCGGCCGCTGTTGCCGCGCTGAAACCCGGCGGCGAGGCCGTTTTCATCCTGCGCGCCGAACGAACGGGCGAGGCGCTGGCGGCGCGCCCCGTGACCTTTGACGCCGAGGTCCGGCCCGTTCTGGGGAACCCCGCGAAGCCGGCCAAGCGGAACCTGTTGCGGCTTCGGCCGGGCAGCGGCCGGGTGGCAACGCTGGAGCCGTTGCGGCTGCATCACCAGGACGGCCGTGAAACGGCCCTGGCCGCAGCCATATTCCGCCATGCCGCGCCGGTTTTCTGGTCCGAAGGGCCTGTACTTCTTGCAAGCCGCGCCAGGCGGGATACATAGGCGAAATGTCCGACCGTCCGAAAATCTACCGCAATCCCCGCCAGTGGCTGCAGCACCGCCGCAACCGGCCCGTGGTCACCGTGCTGCGCCTGGAGGGCGTCATCGCCCCGGGACGCGGCACTCCGCTCCGCCCCGGCTCGCTGAACATGAACGCACTGCAGTCCATGATCGACCAGGCGTTCAAGCCTTCACGCCTCACCGCTGTGGCGCTGCAGGTGAACAGCCCCGGCGGGTCGCCGGTCCAGTCGGCGCTGATTTCCGATGCCATCCGCCGCCGCGCCGAAGAGAAGAAGGTCCCGGTTCTCGCCTTCGCCGAGGATGTCGCAGCCTCCGGCGGATACTGGCTGCTGGCAGCCGGCGACGAGGTCTTCGCGCACTCCGCCTCGGTGGTCGGCTCCATCGGCGTGATCTCGGCCTCATTCGGCTTCCAGGAACTGATCCAGCGCTATGGCATCGAGCGGCGCATCCATACCGCCGGCGAGAAGAAGGTGATGATGGATCCCTTCAGCCCGGAGAAGGAGGAGGACGTCGCCCGGCTGCACGAGATCCAGAAGCAGATTCACGAGCAGTTCATGGACCATGTGAAGGCGCGGCGCGGCGACAAGCTGAACCGCCGCCGCTACAAGGAAATGTTCTCGGGCGAGATCTTCCTCGGCGCGGAAGCGCAGCGCATGGGCCTGATCGACGAACTGGGCGACATGGACTCGGTGCTGCGGGCGCGGTTCGGAAAGGATCTCGTTCTCAAGCGGCTGACGCCCCGCTCCTCGCCGATCCGGCGGCTGCTGGGCGGCGCCTCGGCGCCCGATCTGGCCGCCCAGGCGGCTTCCGAGATCGAAGCGCGGACAAGCTGGGGCCGCTTCGGCCTCTAGGCCGCCGGCGCGGCGTCCGGAAAGAACAGCCGGGCAAGGGTGCCGCCGCCCTCGGCCGGTTCCAATTCGATGCGGCCGCCATGCGCCTCGATCATCTTTCGCACCAGCGACAGCCCCAGGCCGAGACCGTCGTTCCGGCGGTTCAGGTCATCGTCGGTCTGGACGAACGGGTCGAACACCGTGCCCAGCGCGCTGGCGTCGAGGCCGTCGCCCCGATCGGTCACCGACAGGCACACGCCGCCCTCACCCCTGCCGACGCTGAGGCTGATCTCGCTGCCGGCGCGGGAAAACTTGATCGCATTTGTGAGCAGTTCGCCGACCATCCGCTCGGTCATCCAGCGGTCCGCCGTGATCTCGACCGGCGGCAACTCCCCCGGCGCGTTCAAACTGATCGACCGCTGATCGGCCCGGTCCTGCAGGCGCGCCGCGACAGCGGAAGCCGTCACGGCCAGATCGAAACGCTCGGCATTCAGGCGCAGCGGCGACTGATCGTCCCGGACCAGCATGAGGACGTTCTCGATCTGATGGTGAAGCTTGGCGGCGCTGTGATGGATATCGTCCAGGTATTCCGGCCACTTTGCCGCCGAAAGCGCATCCGGCGGCGTGGTGGCGCGCATCAGCTCAGAGTATCCGATGATCGCGTTGAGCGGGGTCCGGAACTCATGCCCCAGGATCGCCATGAAGCGCGACTTCGCCTCTGACGCAGCCTGGGCCGATCGGGCCAGGATCTCGGCATCGCGCCGCGCCGCCTGCTGCATCTGGCTGGCGCGGTAATTCCTTCGGACCAGCGTGTCCTTCGAATAGGCCGCCGCGATGCCTGCCGCCGTCAGGCCGAGCAACAACATGGTCTGAACGGCGATGGCATCCCAACCCTGACCGGCCGCCAGCCAGACGCTCCAGAAGGTCACGAACGACATCGCCGTGCCGATCACGATGAACATCAGCAGCGGCACCAGCAACATCGGGAAATAGAAGATGGAACAGACGAAAAGCGACGCCATCTCATAAAGGTAAAGCAGCGACTCCTCGCCCCCGGTCGTCGCATAGGCAAAGCAGGCATTGCCGAAGGGCGCCGCGGTCACGATCGGGAACAGGGTGTTGAGCATTGTCGGCGTCGCCCGTCCGGAGACCGTTACGCCCGCCACAAGTACGAGAATCGGCAGGCAGACCAGGAAACGGAACCAGTGCAGGTCGGCAAAGCCGTGGGCCGACGCGCCGAGGATCAGCGTCGAGTAGAGGCCGTAGACCAGAATAGCGCCGATGGCCCAGAACCGCCGCATGGGCATGGTGCCCCGCAACCAGCTCGTCTGGAACGCGGCCTCGACCGTCCGGTCGCGAAACCGGAGCGTGAGCGGGTGGATGGCGAAATCCGGCTCTTCCATTAATGCCGCAAACTCCGGGCGAATCCCTGCTGACACCGTTGTACAGAACAGCGCCGGGGAACTGAACATCGTGCGGACACACGCTTGAAGGGGCGCATGGCGGACCTACACTGGAGCCATGTCACGCGACGCGATCATCGATCAGGGCTACGAGGCCTACACCGACCAGGATCACGAAACCTGGCGGCTGCTGTTCGAACGCCAGGCTGCCATGCTGCCCGGTCGGGCCGCCCCGGAATTCGTTGACGGCCTGGACGCGCTGGGCGTCGACGCCGGAGGGATACCGAACTTCGAAAGGCTTTCCGACCGACTGGAGGACGCCACCGGATGGCGGATCGTCGCGGTCCAGGGTCTGATATCGGACGAGGTCTTCTTCGACCTGCTCTCACGCCGCCGCTTTCCGGTCACCAACTGGATCCGCAAACCGGAGCAGCTCGACTATCTGCAGGAACCCGACTGCTTTCACGACTGCTTCGGTCATGTGCCGATGCTGTTCAATCCGGTCTTCGCCGACTACATGGCCGCCTACGGGCGCGGCGGCCTCAAGGCACTTCGGCTTGGCGCGCTGAAGAACCTTGCGCGGCTCTACTGGTACACAGTGGAATTCGGTCTGATCGCGACGCCCGAAGGCTTGAGGATCTACGGCGCTGGCATCGTTTCCTCGAAGGGCGAGAGCATCTTTGCGCTGGACGATCCCGCGCCGAACCGCCTCGCGTTCGATCTGATGCGGATCATGCAGACCGACTACATCATCGACCATTTCCAGCAGACCTATTTCGTCATCGACAGCTACGATCAGCTGTTCGAGGCGACACGTCCCGATTTCTCGCCTTACTATGATGAATTGAAAGGCAAACCCGCCATCAGTCCGGACACGGTGCTGGAGACCGACAGGCGGGTTTGACGTTCGGTCCGGCAAGGGGGAGGAACATGCGGGACAAGACCATCACGGGCTATTGCGATCCATTCTCGGTCGAGACCGGCGGCACGGTGCGCTTCATGGTGTCGACCTACGCGCCGGGCGGTTACCGGGCCAGCCTCGTCAGGATCCGCTCGGGCGAACGCGGACCCGATGGCGGCATGATCTACGACGACGTGCCTTCCACCTTCGAGGGCGAACATGCGGGCCGTCATCAGCCCGTCCGGACGGGTTCCTACGCCGTCACCGGGGCGGTGCCGGACCCCGATCCTTCGAACGGTGTGACCCTCGCCGCCTGGATCTGGCCGACACGGCCCGGCAACGGGGTCCAGACGATCATCGGCTGCGGTGACGGCATTTGCCTCAATCTGGACGAAACCGGCGCGGCAGCGTTGCAGATCGCCGGCCAGACGATATCGACCGGCGCTCCCCTGCGGCCCCGGTACTGGTATCGCGTGTCGGCCAGCTACGACCCGGCGAGCGGCGAGGTGACGATATCCCAGCAGCCGCAAAGCCTCTCGCCAGGACAGGCGGTCAGCGTCCACGCCGCCGTCAGGATTGCGGCGTTGCAGGACGCGGCACCAATCCGGTCATCGGACCAGCCAGTGACCATTGCCGCCCGTATCTCGAACGGTGAGGCCGTTGCGCACTTCAACGGCAAGATCGACCGGCCGCGCATGGCCGGACGGGCGCTGGATGCCGCGGGCATCGACCGCCTGCTTTCGGCCGAACCCGACGCGGCCCTGCGCGACGAACTGCTCGGCCATTGGGATTTCAGCCGCGATATCGACACACAGTCCGTTACCGACCTTGGGCCAAGGGGCCTGCACGGCACACTTGTCAACATCCCGACCCGCGCCATGACCGGCCACAACTGGGACGGCAGCACCCACAACTGGCAGGAAAGGCCCGGGCAGTACGGCGCGATCCACTTCCACGACGACGACCTCTACGACGCGGGCTGGGAAGCGGACTTCAGCTTCGAGGTGCCGACGGACCTTCCAAGCGGTCTGTATGCGGCGCGGCTGGAGCATGGCGAGGATGTCGACTACATCCCCTTCGCCGTGCGCCCGCCACTCGGTACGGCCACGGCGCCGGTGGCCTTTCTGGTGCCGACCGCTTCCTACCTCGCCTATGCGAACTACCGGCTCAGGCTGAAGGCGAACCCGATCTTCGGCGACGGGCGCCCGAACAACGCCAACGACGCTTTTCTCGGCACGCATCCGGAGATGGGCAACTCGACCTACGATCTGCACAACGACCGTTCCGGCGTCGCGATTGCCTCCCGGCTCCGGCCGGTGACCAACATGAAGCCCGTGGACAACCGGCTCTGGGGGCTGCCGGCCGACTGCAACATCATCGGCTGGCTGGAACATGCCGGTCAGGCCTATGACGTGATCACCGACGAGGACCTGCACACCCACGGCGACGCCCTGCTGAAGCCCTACAGGGCCGTCATCACCGGCTCCCACCCCGAGTATCACTCGACGGCGATGCTGGACGGCTTCGAGGCCTGGCTCGGTCAGGGCGGGCGGCTGATGTACATGGGCGGCAACGGCTTCTACTGGCGCGTCGCCTTCCATGACGACCTGCCCGGCGTGCTGGAAGTCCGCCGCGCCGAGGACGGCACGCGGGCCTGGATCGCCGAGCCCGGCGAGTACTATCACGCCTTCAACGGGGAATATGGCGGCCTGTGGCGCCGCATCGGCCGCGCGCCCAACCGCCTGGTCGGCGTCGGATTCGCCGCGCAGGGCTTCGACAAGAGCGGCTACTATCGGCGCATGCCGGGCGCCGACGACCCCCGCGCCGCCTTCATCTTCGAAGGTATCCGTGCCGACGTGGTGGGCAATACCGGCCTGCTCGGCGGCGGTGCGGCCGGGGAGGAGATCGATCGCTGCGACGGCCGGCTGGGATCGCCGGCGCACGCGCTGGTGGTCGCCACCTCCGAGGATCTCGGGCCCGACATGCTGCGCACCAAGGAGGAGTTCCTTTCCACCATCCCGCCCTTCGACGATCCGAAGGTGCGGGCGGACATGACGTTTTTCGAATGCCCGAATGGCGGCGCGGTCTTCTCGACCGGGTCGATCGCCTACGCCTCAGCGCTGCCGGTCAACGGCTTCGACAACGATCTCGCGAAGCTGACGACCAATGTCGTGCGCCGCTTCGCCGATCCGGCGCCGTTCGAAATGCCCGGCGAGACCGGCTGAAACCGCACCTGGGGAGGAGCACCATGATCAAATCCGTACTTGCCTTCAAACGCCGGCCGGGGATGCCGGTCGACGAGTTCCAGGACTACTGGCTGAATGAGCATCCAAAGGCAGTGCTGAAGCTGGACGGCCTGCAACGCTATGTTCAGGACCATCCGCTGAAGCAGGGCTACGACAAGCGCGCCCTGCCCCACGACGGGTTTGCCGAAACCTGGTGGCCGGACACCGAGACCATGAAGCGCAATGCCGAGAGTCCGGTCTGGCCGGAGCTGGTCGCCGACGAGGAGAAATTCATCGACCGCTCCTCGATGCAGCTGTTGCTGGTCGAGGAACTTGTGATGAAGGACGAGCCCGTCGCCGCGGACGGCTTCAAGATCATCGAGATCGTGCACCGCAGGAAGGGCATGACCGTCGAAGATTGCCAGCGCCACTGGCGGGAGATCCACGGCCCCCTCGGCGCATCCATTCCCGCCGTCCGGCGCTACATCCAGAATCACGCAAGACTTTCGGCCTACGCCAACGGACGTCAGCCGTTCTGCGACGGCTTCGCGATGGTGTGGTTCAACTCCATGGCGGACATGCGGGCCTCGCCGGAGACGAAACAATACAAGGCGACCATGGCCGACGAGCCGAATTTCATTGACCACGACAAGCTGGATTTCGTCATCACGAAAGAGCACGTGATCCGCGGATGACAGGGGATTCAGGGCCCGCGCCGCTTACCTCGGCTTAAGAGTTTCCGGCGCATGATGCGCCGATGAGCGTTACGGTTTCAGACGGGCCCTTTCAGGAGGATCTGGCGCGGCAGTTCGCGCTCAAGGCCGTGCCGCTCCGATTCCGCGACGACCGCACCGAACGCGCCTACCGCGAGAGCTGGCTTCAGGTCACGCGGAAGGTCAACACGGTCTGGAAGACAGCCGCCTTTGCGGGCTATGCGGGCATGGCCCTGTTCCTTGCCTTCGTGAGCAGTCCCGGCTTCATCGAATTCCAGTGGTTCCGCTTTGCCGTTGTCCTGCCGCTGATGGGCGTCAGCCTGATCTACGCCTTCTCCGATCGCCCGCGCGAAGGCCTCTACTACGGCCTGTTCCTGGCCACCGCATTCGCGGCATTCGGCAATGCCGTCTACAGCTACACGCTGGCCGAGATCGTGGACCGGCGCATGTATCTGTTCGAATGCGCCATGATCTTCATCTTCGTCCAGTGCTACTTCGCCGCGCGCTGGGACATGATCATCGTCTTCACGCTGACCGGCACGGCCGGCGCCGTTGCCGCCTTCTCGCTCGGGACGGCATTCGGCCGGACGCCCGACGTGCCTGCCCCCATGCTGGTCCTGACAACCGTCGGTCTGGCCCTGACATGCAGCTTTGCAACCTACGCCCGGGAGGTGATGGCGCGCCGGAACTTCCGCGAAATCCAGCGCTCACGAATGCTGAGATCGCGGGCGGCGCAACTGGCAGACCGGTCCCGCGCCGCCGCCGAGGCCAAATCGCGCTTCCTTTCGATGGCCGCGCATGAATTGCGGACGCCGCTGAACGGCATCAGCGGCTATGCCGAGATAGCTCAGCTGGGCGTCGGCGGCGCATTGTCACCGCAGGTTGCAGCCCGCTTCCGCCAGATCGAGAACAATGCCCGCCAGCTGCGCAACCTGGTCGAACTGGTCCTCGCCTCGGCGGAGTCCCCGCTCGGCAGCGCGCCCGAACCCTGGATGCATCTCGATCTCGAGGAAGCCGTGAACGATGCCTGCGCCCGGGCCTCGGGCGCCGATCCGGCGCTCCGGTTCCGGACATCCGGCGACCTGTCGCAAAGCCGGCACATCGTCCAGGGAGACCCCTCGGTCTACGCCTTCGTTCTCGACAGCGCCCTGAACGCTGCGATCCGCACCGGCGACGGGCCCATCGTTCAGCTGGCCTCGACCGCCACCGCAGACGGCGATCTGGTGCTCTGGGCATTGAGACAGAGCGGCGAGTCCGGACTGCGCCCAGGAACCGCCTGGCCCGCCAGTGCCGCCGACCCGGGCGGACTGGCCGCCATTCAGGCCCGGACGCAGGGCGCAAGGTTCTGCGTGATCCGACGGCAGGACGGCGACACCGTGCACGCGCTCCGGATACCGGCCAGCCTGGTGAACCGTCTGCCCCTGTCGCCGGACAGCAACCAGAGGAAGGCCGGATGAGCGCCGCTACCGACAGCGCGGCCGAACTGCCGGAAGGCCGGGCAGGCGGACGCATCCGCACCGGCTCGCTGAACTTCGTTTCGCCCAAGATGGAGGCTGCCTTCCGGCGCAGCTGGCGCACGGCCGGGCTTCGAACGAACCGGATCTGGGCCGCTTGCGCGCTGAGCTACTATATCTGCATCATCATCGTCATGGGCGTGATGGATCCGGCGTTCCTGCTCGCCGAGCAACCTGTCCGGCTTTTCGTCTGCCTGCCGCTTCTCGTCTTCGAACTGACAGTCTCGGTGATGATGGTTCGGCGCTGGTGGCTTCTGGACGTATCCTTTCTTGCCGCCGCATCGGCAGCATTCGCCAACGCGGCGGTCGGGCACGCCTGGGCCGAAAGCGACATCATCTGCTACTTCTTCCTGATGGAGATGGCGGTCACCTACGCCTTCTGCGCCAACTACTTCCGCGCCGGCTTCCGGCTGATCCTGCTGTTCTCGGCGGTCTCGGTTCCGCTGGCACTGTGGTCGATCCTCGCAGCAGCACAGGCCAAGGGACTGCCGGAATCCAAGACCTTCTTCGAACTGATGATGGTCGCCGGCATTGCGGCAACGACAACGCTGAACGCCTACTCGCGCGAGATCCTGACCCGGCGCAACTACCGCGAACTGCTTGCCGCCAGGGCGGAACTCGACCACGCCCGCGCCTTCGCCGCGGCGGCGGTGGCCGACGAGCAAACGAAGTCGCGTTTCGTCGCCGCCGTGGGGACCGAGTTCGAACTGCCTGTGCGACGGGTGCTGGACGCCGCATGCGGCGAAGGCCGTGCAGCGATCGAGCCGGCCCGCGCCCAAGGCTATATGGACGACATCGCCGCCAGCGCGCAGCGCCTGAGCAGCATCATTTCCCAGGTCAATGCGATTGCCACAGCCACGCCGGTCACGCCGAACCGCATCGGCATCAACGCCGCCGGCTATCTCGAACGCGGCGTGCTCCGCTGGTCCGATGCCCTGGCCCGGCGCAGCCTTGCGCCAGCGGTGGAGGCGGATCCGGGCATCGCGCTCCTCGCCAACCAGAGCATGGCCGACCGCATGCTCGACAACATTCTGTCGAACGCAGCGAAATTCTCGCCCGAGGGATCGATCATCGAACTCGTCGCCCGGCGAACGCCGGACGGACGGATCGCGATCTCGGTCGCCGACCGCGGGCCCGGCATCCCCGAAGGCCGGCTCAACGCCGCCATGGAACCGTTCATGCAGCTCGACAGCGGCCTCAACCGCCAGCATGAGGGGCTGGGTCTGGGCCTGGCCCTGACCGGGAGTCTGGCCAGTTCCAACGGCGCATCGGTGGAGCTGAGCCGGCGCGAGGGCGGCGGCCTGGAGGTACGGCTGGTCTTCGAGGCCGCAAGCTGAGGCATTCCGGCCCCTCCGCCCTTGACTAAGGGCCATGCAACCATAAAGTCCGCCCGCCGGGGCCAGCCCGGCATGATGAACCATTGGAGTCCGGAGAGATGAACGTCCAGAACCCCGCGCGCGTCACCGTCACCTTGCCCGATGGCAAGCAGATGACGTTTGACAAGACGCCGACCGGGCTGGACGTCGCCGAAGCGATCGGTCCGGGCCTGGCGAAGGCCGCGCTGGCGGTCCGGCTGGACGGCCGGCTCTGGGACCTGAAGCGTCCGATTCCGGGCGACTGCGATCTGGAGATCGTCACCGTCAAATCCGACGACCAGACCGTGCTGCCGCTGCTGCGGCACGACGCGGCGCATGTGCTCGCCCAGGCGGCGCAGGAACTGTTTCCCGGCACCCAGGTGACCATCGGTCCGTCCATCGAGAATGGCTTCTACTACGACTTCGCCCGCGACGAGCCCTTCACCCCCGAAGATGTCGAGGCGATGGAGCAGCGGATGCACGAGATCGTGGACCGGGACCTGCCCTTCGAACGCGAGGTCTGGGATCGCAACGCGGCCATCGAAGAATTCCGCGGCATGGGCGAGGAATACAAGGCGGAGATCATCTCCGACCTGCCGGCCGATGACGAGATCTCGGTCTATACCCAGGGCGACTGGAAGGACCTGTGCGTCGGACCGCATCTGCCGTCGACCGGCAAGCTGGGCCATGCCTTCAAGCTGACCAAGCTGGCCGGCGCCTACTGGCGCGGCGACGCGAAGAACGCCCAACTCCAGCGCGTCTACGGCACCGCCTGGCGCAACGAGAAGGAGCTCAAGGCCTACCTGACCATGCTGGAAGAGGCGGAGAAGCGGGATCACCGCCGCCTCGGCCGGGAGATGGACCTCTTCCATATCCAGGAAGAGGCGCCGGGCATGGCCTTCTGGCATCCGAAGGGCTGGAAGTTCTACCTGCAGCTGGAACAGTACATGCGCCGGCGGCTGGACGCGGCCGGCTACAAGGAGGTCAGGACCCCGCAGCTCGTCGACCGCAAGCTCTGGGAGGACTCGGGGCACTGGGAGAAATTCCGGGAGAACATGTTCATCTCGGAATCGGACGAACGCTTCTACGCGCTGAAGCCCATGAACTGCCCGGGCCATGTGCAGATCTTCAACCAGGGCCTGAAGAGCTACCGCGAGCTGCCGCTGCGCATGGCGGAGATGGGCTGCTGCCACCGCTACGAGCCTTCGGGCGCGCTGCATGGTCTGATGCGGGTGCGCAACTTCACCCAGGACGACGCGCACATCTTCTGCGAGGAAAGCCAGATCAACACCGAGAGCGCGATCTTCTGCGAGCTCCTGCTGTCGATCTACAAGGACTTCGGCTTCGAGGATGTCCGGATCAAGTTCTCAGACCGTCCGCCCGTGCGCGCCGGCTCCGACGAGGTCTGGGACCGGGCCGAGGCCGCGCTTCAGGAAGCCATCGACAAGGTCGGCCTGCCCTACGAGATGAATCCCGGCGAGGGTGCCTTCTACGGACCGAAGCTGGAATTCGTTCTGCGCGACGCCATCGGCCGCGACTGGCAGTGCGGAACGCTGCAGGTGGACTTCGTCCTGCCGGAACGGCTGGACGCGTCCTATGTCGGCGAGGACGGCGCGCGGCACCGGCCGGTGATGCTGCACCGCGCGATCCTGGGATCGTTCGAGCGCTTCGCCGGTATCCTGATCGAGGAACATGCCGGCCGCTTCCCGCTCTGGCTGGCGCCGGTGCAGGCGATGGTTGCGACCATCACCTCCGAAGGCGATGCCTATGCGAAGGAGGTAGCCGAGGCCGCCGCCGCTGCGGGCATCCGCATCGAAAGCGATTTGCGGAACGAGAAGATCAACTACAAGGTCCGGGAGCACAGCATGGCCAAGGTCCCGGTCATGCTGGTGGTCGGCAAGCGCGAAGCCGAGGAGCGCACCGTTTCCGTGCGCCGGCTCGGCGACAAGCAGCAACAAGTTCTTGCCCTTGATGAGGCGATTGATATCCTTGTCAGAGAAGGGACACCTCCCGATCTAAGGTAGCGGGAAGTGCCTCCGGCCGCGCTTTGACATCGCGGCAAGCAGGAATACTACGAGCAACAACAGACACGAAGGAAGGTTCTCATAGCTCGTCCGCCTATTACTTCGGCCCCGGTCCGCGATGGACCGCGCGCCAATGACATGATCGACGCCCGCGAAATCCGGCTGATCGATCACGAAGGCAACAATCACGGCGTCGTCGCCACCGTCGATGCGCTGCGCGCGGCGCAGACCATCGGGCTCGACCTGGTTGAAGTCTCGCCCAATGTGAAACCGCCTGTCTGCAAGCTGATGGACCTCGGCAAGTACAAGTACGAGGAGCAGAAGAAGGCGAATGCTGCCCGCAAGCGGCAGAAGACGGTCGACGTCAAGGAAATCAAGATGCGGCCGAACATCGACGACCACGACTACGAGACCAAGATGAAGAAGGTCGTCGAGTTCATCGGTGACGGCGACAAGGTCAAGGTCACGATGCGCTTCCGCGGTCGCGAGATGGCGCATCAGGATCTCGGCATGGTCGTGATGAGGCGCGTGCAGGAGGAAATGGCCGAGACTGCGAAAGTCGAGAGCCATCCCCGCACGGAAGGCCGCCAGATGACCATGGTGCTGGCCCCGCGCTAGACCGCGTTTCGGCCGGTTCTTTTTCCGGAGCCCGCGCAGGCGACTGCGCGGGCTTCGTTCGTCCTGACCAGATTCAGTCGTCCGCGGCTTCGATGGCCTCGACGCCGGCCCGGTCGACGAGTTCCTGCGGCAGGGTCTTCTTGGTCCTAGCGCCCAGGTCCTTCAGCATCTCCGCCTGGCGCACCAGATTGCCGCTACCGCCGGCCAGCTTGCCGACCGCTTCTCCATGCGCCTTCTGAGCCCGTTCGAGATGGGTACCGATCAGCGTCATGTCGCTGACGAAGCCCTCGAACTTGTCGTAGAGCTTGCCTGCCCGGTCGGCGATCTGTTCGGCATTCTTCTGTTGCCGCTCGACCTGCCAGAGCCCGCCCACGGTGCGCAGCGCCATCATCAGGTTGGTCGGTGTCGCGATGGCGATGTTCTTTTCGATCGCGAAGGCGGTCAGCGCGGGATCGGCCTGCAGGGCTGCCGAGACCGCGGCCTCGATAGGTACGAACATGATCTCGTAGTCCAGCGTTTGGCCGGAGATGCGGCTGTAGTCCTTCTTCGCCAGCTCGTTCACATGGGCACGCATCGAGGTCACGTGACGCTTCAGGGCGGCGTCACGCAACTCATCATTCTCAGCGTTCACAAATTCCTCGAATGCAACGAGAGAAACCTTTGAATCCACGATGATCTTGTGATCGTTTGGCAGATTGATGACCACGTCGGGACGCAGCCGCTGTCCGTCGATGGTCTCGCTCTGCTGCGTGACGTATTCCTCGCCTTCCCGAAGACCCGACTTCTCCAGAATCGTCGCCAGCACCATCTCCCCCCAGGCGCCCTGGGTCTGCGCCCTGCCCTTCAGAGCGCGGGTGAGATTGACCGTCTCCTGGGTCATGCGGCTGGAATGCTCGCTGAGGTGCCGGATCTGTTCCGAGAGCTGAGCCCGACCCGCCGCCGCCTGCTTCTGCGCGTCGGTCATGCCGGTCTGGAACTCCACGATCTTCTGGCGCAGCGGATTCAGGAGCACGTCCAGCTGCTCCCGGTTCTGCTGCTTGAAGGTCTGGCCGTGCTTCTCCATGACCTCTTCGGCCAGCAGGCGGAACTCCTTGCTCATCTTCTCACGGGCCTCGCCCAGCTCCCGGATCCGGGCCTCGGCGTGCTCGGCGTCCTTCTGCTTCTCGATGGTCAGCGTGGCGATCTCGCGGGCCTGAGCGGAAATCTGATCCCGCGCTTCCTGAAGTCGATCGACCTGTTCCCTGAAGGCCTTCTCGTCCCCCGCCTTCTCGACCTCGAGCCGCCGCACGGCCTCGTCGAGCCGCTCGGCCCGGCCTTCCGCCTCGCGCCGCGCCGTCTCGGCTGCGTCGAGCGCGGAGCGGCCGTCCAGGCTCCGACGCACCGCAAGCCAGAGTGCGATCCCGACCAAGAGAGCCGCCGCACCTGCCGCCAGAACGACCTGCCAGAACTGTATGCCTGTCTGTTCCATCACTGCCTCCGGAGAATCGGAGACAGCTTACATCACTGGCGAACGGACTGCGAACATGCTAGGCGTTCGGCATGAGCGAAGAAGGCCGACTGATCGCCGGTGTCGTGTTTCTGCTCTGCCTGCTGGTGCTGGTGGTGCCGGGTTATCTTTCGCGGCAGACAAGCTTCCGGACCGGCCTTCGATACGCTGCGATCTGGGTCGGAATCGGCGCCGGTATCGCGCTCGCCTATGATCTCTGGAAAGGCTGACGCCCGGCGGATCAGGCGGCCTTGTCGACGGCCCGGCGGTCCATCTGGAACTTGCGCTCGACCTCGCGCGCGGCCTTGAAGGCCGGCTTCAGCCGCGCGGCCAGCGAGACCTTGCCCTGCTCCAGCGCCTGCTCGGCGGCCGCGGCGATCTTGTCGGTCAGACGCCGCATGTACGGATCCTTCTGGCCGATCTTGCGGATGCAGCGCCGGAGACGGAGCTGGGAGATGATTGCGGTGACATCGCCGTCATCCAGAACCTCGATCATCCGCTCGGTCGCCATGTTCTCGGCTTCCGCGCCGAAGCGGCGGACCATGTCCTCGGCTTCCCAGCGCTCGGCGTCGGTGAAATCGTCGAGGTCGATCTTGTTTACTGCCAGCGTCTCGGCCATCGGAAATGCCCTCTTTTGCCCGTACATTCGAGGGTAGCGCCGACTGTGTGAAGAAGACGTAAATGCCGTCAGTCGGCCTCGGCGCCCGCCTTGATGGCCGTCTCGATGATCCGGCAGGCTTCGTCCGGTTCCGCCCAGCGATGGACCTTCACCCACTTGGTCGGCTCCAGATCCTTGTAGTGCTCGAAGAAGTGTGAGATCTGGTCGAGCAGGATCTTCGGCAGGTTCCGGTAGGACGAGATCCCGGTGTAGTAGGGATGCAGGGCGTCGACGGGCACCGCCAGAAGCTTCTCGTCCATCCCCGCCTCGTCTTCCAGGATCAGGGCGCCGACCGGCCGCGCGCGGACCACGGCGCCGGGTATCACCGGCTGCTGACCGGCCACCAGCACATCGACCGGATCGCCGTCATCGGCCAGGGTGTGCGGGATGAAGCCGTAATTGCAGGGATAGTACATCGCCGTATGCAGGAAGCGGTCGACGAACAGCGCACCGGAGTTCTTGTCGACCTCGTACTTGACCGGCTCGCCGCCGATCGGGATCTCGATCACGACGTTGACGTCCCAGGGCGGGTTCTTGCCGACGGGTATCTGGTTGATGTTCATGCGCGCGCTCCCGCAAATGCAGAGGGGCCGCCGCAGCGACCCCTCTCCAGGCTCACCGGCGGTTTTGCCGGTTCTCGATCAGGTCATCGACCACGGCCGGTTCGGCCAGTGTCGAGGTGTCGCCCAGACTGCCGTAATCGTCCTCGGCGATCTTGCGCAGGATGCGGCGCATGATCTTGCCGGACCGGGTCTTTGGCAGCCCCGGAGCCCACTGGATCAGGTCGGGCGAGGCGATCGGTCCGATCTCCTTGCGCACCCACTGCACCAGTTCCTTCTTCAGGTCGTCGGACGGGTTCTGGCCCGCCATCAGCGTGACATAGGCGTAGATGCCCTGCCCTTTCAGATCGTGCGGATATCCGACGACCGCCGCCTCGGAGACCTTGTCATGCGCGACCAGCGCGCTTTCGACCTCGGCGGTGCCCATGCGATGGCCAGAGACGTTGATCACGTCGTCGACGCGGCCGGTGATCCAGAAATAGCCGTCCTCATCGCGCCGCGCGCCGTCGCCGGTGAAGTAGCGGCCGGGATAGGTCGAGAAGTAGGTCTGGATGAAGCGCTCGTGGTCGCCATATACGGTGCGCATCTGGCCGGGCCAGCTGTCGGTGATGCAGAGATTGCCGCTGGTCGCGCCGTCCAGTTCCTTGCCCTGCTCATCCACCAGTATCGGCTTGATACCGAAGAACGGCCGCGTCGCCGAGCCGGGCTTCAGCGCCGTGGCGCCGGGTAGCGGCGTGATCAGGATGCCGCCGGTTTCCGTCTGCCACCAGGTATCGACGATCGGGCAGCGGCCCTCGCCGACCACATCGTAGTACCAGTTCCAGGCTTCAGGATTGATCGGCTCGCCGACGCTGCCGAGGATGCGCAGCGACTTCCGGCTGGTCTTCTTCACCGGATCGGAGCCGGCGCCCATCAGGGCACGGATCGCCGTCGGCGCGGTGTAGAAGATGCTGATGTCGTGCTTGTCGCAGACCTGCCAGAAGCGGGAAACGTCCGGGTAGTTCGGCACGCCCTCGAACATCACCGTCGTCGCGCCGTTGGCCAGCGGTCCGTAGACGATGTAGCTGTGGCCGGTGACCCAGCCGACATCGGCTGTGCACCAGTAGATCTCGCCGTCCTTGTAGTCGAAGACATACTTGTGGGTCATCGACGCGTAGACGATATAGCCGCCGGAGGTGTGCATCACGCCCTTCGGCTTGCCCGTCGAACCCGACGTGTAGAGGATGAACAACGGATCCTCGGCGCTCATCTCCTCCGGCGGGCAGTCGGCCGAGGCGTCGGCCATGATGTCGTGGTACCAGACGTCCCGGCCTTCCTTCATCGACACATTACCGCCGGTCCGCTTCACGACGATGACGGTGTCGACCTTCGCGTCGGCGTGATGCTCCAGGGCCTCGTCGGTGTTCTTCTTGAGCGGTACGGTGCGGCCGCCGCGGAGGCCTTCGTCGGCCGTGATGATGCAGTTGCTGGTGCAATCCTCGACCCGTCCGGCCAGCGCCTCGGGCGAGAAGCCGCCAAACACGACCGAATGGACTGCGCCGATGCGGGCGCAGGCCAGCATGGCCACCGCGGCCTCGGGGATCATCGGCATGTAGATGGTGACGCGGTCGCCCTTCTTCACGCCACGGGCCTTCATCGCGTTGGAGAACCTGCAGACTTCCTCATGCAGTTCGCGATAGGTGATCTTCTTGTCGTCCGCCGGGTCGTCGCCTTCCCAGATGATCGCCACCTGATCGCCGCGTTCGGCGAGGTGACGGTCGAGGCAGTTGGCGGCCACGTTCAGCGTGCCGTCGGCGTACCAGCGGATATGCAGATCGGACTGGTCGTAGGAAACGTCCTTCACCTGCGTGTAGGGCTTGATCCAGTCGATCCGCCTGCCCTGCTCGCCCCAGAAGGCTTCCGGGTCGGCAACCGACTTCTCGTACATCTCGAGATAGCCGTCATTGTCGATCAGCGCGTTCGCGGCGACCTCCGCCGGCACCTCGTGGATCGCTTCCTCACTCATCATTGCCCTCCGTAGTCCGGTTCTTCTCTGCCGGCCGGTCCATTATGACGGACCGTTCCGGCGCTTCGTCAGAAATTCGATGGCCGCAGCCCTGGATTGCAGCATGCCACCTTCCGTCCGGGCCTCGGCCGCGCTTGCGTCGGCGCTGTAGCGCGCAGTGCCGAGCGCATGGCTCATCTGAAGCCGCTTCGCACGATGCGCGTAGGCCACCCAGGCCTCCGGCCAGACGGCGCAGTTCCTGTAGTTGACGGTAAAGTACCAGTCCTGCCCGGTCTCTTCGACCAGCCTCTCGACATAATCGTAGAACTCATCGACGACGGCCGGCCCGGAGAACACGAAGCCGCTGAAATCGAGATCGATCACCTGCCGGTCCCTCAGCACCTCCACCCGGTCGGCATAGACGCTCGGTGCGACCGGCTCGGCCACCGGCGCCTCGGTGTCCGCATAGACGCGCACCGCCAGGTCGTCGATGCCGCGTTCCAGCCGGAGGCAGTCCTCCAGGGCCGATTCCGCGAACCGCCGCCGTTCCTCTTCCGTCAGATCGTCGAAGTCCCGGAAGATCTCGAGCACGCCGCGCAGCGCCGTCAGCGGCGTGATGAAGTCTTCTTCAAGTTTCGTACTGAGTGCGAGCGGTTGCTCGGCATCGGTCGGCATGACTGTCGGGTCTCCGGCGCCCCGTCAGATGGCGAGGTATTGCTGGCGCAGCTCCGCGTTGTCCAGAACCTCCTGCGACGTGCCATCGAACACGACCTGGCCCATGTCCAGGATGATGGCGCGGTCTGCGAGATGCAGCGCGGCGATCGCGTTCTGCTCGACGATGACGGTGGTCATGCCCAGCTTCTTGATCTGGTCCAGCGTCTTCTCGATTTCCTGCACGATGACCGGTGCCAGCCCCTCATAGGGCTCGTCCAGCAGCAGCAGCTTGACGTCGCGCGCCAGCGTGCGGCCGATCGCCAGCATCTGTTGCTCGCCGCCCGACAGCGTCGTGCCTTCCTGCTGCCGGCGTTCGCCGAGCCGCGGAAACAGGTCGTAGATGCGCTCGATCGACCAGCCGACCGGCGGCGCGATCTGGGCCAGCTGCAGGTTTTCCTCGACGGTCAGACCCTGAATGATGCGCCGGTCCTCCGGCACCAGGCCGATGCCCAGCCGGGCCGCCTGATGCGCCCGCATCTCGTGGAGCGGTTCATGGTCCAGCCAGATCTCGCCGGAACGCAGCGCCGGGTCGTCGACCCGCGCGATGGCGCGCAGCGTCGACGTCTTGCCGGCGCCGTTCCGCCCCAGCAGCGCGACGATCTCGCCCTCCCGGATATCGAAGCTGACGCCCTGGACGATGTAGCTCTCACCGTAATAGGCGTGGATATCCCAGCACGAGAAGTAGGCCGGCTGACCGCCCTTGTTGGTGGTCGGCTGCTTGCCAGGCACCTTGCCCTTGTAGAGTTCCTCGCTCATCACGCCCTGAGTCTGAGTTGCCGCCTGCATATTCATATCTCCAATGGCCCCCTTTGCCTACAGGTGCGCGCCGCCCAGGTAGGCTTCCTGGACCTTCGGGTTGCCCTTGATCTTGTCCGGATGGTCCTCGACGATCACCGTGCCCTGGGCCAGAACCGAGATGCGCTCGGCCAGCGAGAACACGACGTGCATGTCATGTTCGATGACGACCATGGTCTTGCCGGTCGAGGCGATGTCCTTCATCAGATCGATGGTGTTGTTGGTGTCGGCGCGCGCCATGCCCGCCGTCGGCTCGTCCAGCAGCAGCAGCTTCGGATCCTGAACCAGGCACATCGCCAACTCGAGCCGCCGCTTGTCGCCGCGGGACAGCGTGCCGGCCAGTTCGTGGGACTTGCCGTGCAGACCGAGGTCCTTCAGCAGGCTGACCGCCTTGTCATGCACGTCTTCCTGCTCATCGACCGACGACCATGCGTTCAGCGTGAAGGCGCCGTCGCGCTTGGCGAAGGCCGGGATCATGACGTTTTCCAGCAGGGTCAGGTCGCCGAAGATCTCCGGCGTCTGGAACACGCGGCTGACGCCGGCCTGGTTGATCTCGTGCGGCTTGATGCCCAGCAGCGAGGTGCCGTCGAACATGACCGAGCCCGTATCGGGGACGAGACGGCCGATGAAGCAGTTGAGCAGGGTCGACTTGCCCGCGCCGTTCGGGCCGATGATGGCGTGAACGGTGCCTTCCTCAACGCTCAGATTGACCTCGTGCAGTGCCTTCAGACCGCCGAAGGACTTGTTGACGTTGCTGACTTCCAGAATGCCCATGTGCGTTCCCCTACTCGGCCGGCTGCGCCGAAGCGCGCCCGCCACCGCCGCCGGATCGGCGGACCAGCGCTATCAGGCGCTTGATGCCTTCCATCAAACCGCCCGGCAGGAAAATCACGATGATCATGAACAGCGCGCCGAGGGTCAGGTGCCAGCCCTCGCCCACGAACAGCGAGGAGATCGAGACCATGGCGTGCTGCAGGGATTCCGGCAGGAAATCGTAGATCGACAGCAGGATGCCCTCGTTGAAAGCGGAGAAGATGTTTTCGAAGTACTTGATCACCGCTGCGCCGATCACCGGCCCCAGCAGCGTGCCCGTGCCGCCCAGGATGGTCATCAGAACCACCTCGCCGGATGCGGTCCACTGCATGCGCTCGGCGCCGGCCAGCGGGTCGGTCACCGCCAGCAGGCCGCCGGCAAGGCCGGCATACATGCCGGAGATCACGAAGGCCGCCAGCGCATAGGGCCGGGTGTTCAGGCCGGTGTAGTTCATGCGGTTCTGGTTCGACTTCACGGCGCGCAGCATCATCCCGAACGGGGAGCGGTAGATGCGCATGGCGATGAAGAAGCAGATGATCAGCACGACGGCGCAGAAGTAGAAGGCGGGCCATTCGCGCATGGGGGCGCCGAACAGGTCCGACGGCGGGAGCACCGCGCCGTAGTCGCGGCCAAACGCTGTATCCAGAACACGCGGGTCCGACTGGTCCAGCTGCAGGCCGGTTTCACCGTTGGTGATCGGCGTCAGCACGGAATAGGCGAGATTGTAGCACATCTGCGCGAAGGCCAGCGTCAGGATCGAGAAGTAGATGCCCGTCCGCCGCAGCGAGATGTAGCCGATCAGGGCCGAGAACAGACCGCCGACCAGGGTCGCCAGGATGATCGCCGGGATCGGGTTCATGCTGAACAGCTTGAAGGTCCAGACCGCCGTGTAGGAGCCCACGCCCAGGAAGGCCGCGTGGCCAAAGGACAGGTATCCGGTAAGGCCGAACAGGATGTTGAAGCCGATCGCCAGGATCCCGTAGATCGCGAACTTCTGCAGCAGGTCCGGGTAGCCGGCGCCGATCGGCGCGAACAGCACCGGCGCAGCGAGCACGACAGCCGAGAAGCAGACGAGCAGGATGATGTCGTTCCGCTGCATGTTGAACAGGCTCTTCATGGGATCAGTTCTCCATCACGCCCTTGCGGCCCATCAGGCCACGGGGGCGAACCAGAAGGATCACGACGGCGATCAGGTAGATGATGATCTGGTCGATACCCGGGAGGATGTTCTTGACCTCGTTCATCGAGGCGAAACTCTGCAGGATGCCGAGCACGAAACCGGCGAGGACGGCGCCGGTCAGCGAGCCCATGCCGCCGACCACGACGACGACGAAGCTCAGCACCAGGAAATCCATGCCCATGTGATAGTCAGGGCTCAGGATCGGCGTGTACATCACACCGGCCAGACCGGCGACGATGGCCGCAATGCCGAAGACGATGGTGAAACGCCGGTCGATGTCGATCCCCAGCAATCCAACCGTTTCGCGGTCCGCCATGCCGGCGCGGACGACCATGCCGAAGGTGGTGAACTGCAGGAAGGCGAACACGCCGCCGATGACGATCAGCGAGAAGAGGAAGTAGACCAGCCGCCAGGTCGGGTAGACGACGCTGCCGGCGTCGAAGCCGATGGCCGCACCGAAGTCCAGCATGCCCTGCGCCGCATCGGGGGCGGGCTGCGGAATCGGGTTCGCTCCGAACTGCGACTTGACGATCTCCTGAATGACGATGGCCAGACCGAAGGTGACAAGGATCTGCTCGGCGTGCGGACGCTTGTAGAAGAAGCGGATCAGACCCCGCTCCATGGCGATGCCGATCAACAGCATCACGGGAATGGCGATCAGGATTGATACCGGGACCGAGTAGTCCAGCAACAGCGTGCCGAAATCGCCGAACCAGTCCTCGACATAGGGGGTGCGGATCTCGAGCGGCGAACCCCATGCCGTCTTTTCGGTCGGATGAATGGCGATCTTCTCGGCGCCCAGCAGGGCCTTCACGGTCACGGCGCAGAACGCGCCCAGCATGAAAAGGGCGCCGTGGGCGAAATTCACCACGCCGAGGGTGCCGAAGATGACGGTCAGGCCAAGGGCGATGAGCGCATAGGCGCCCCCCTTGTCGAGGCCGTTCAGCAACTGCAGCAGAATGACATCCATCGTTCAGTTCCCGGTTGAATTGAAAAAACGGCCGGTCCGGGGGGAGGACCGGACCGGCCAGTCTTCAAATCAGTTCCTGTCTATCAGCAGGCACCGTTGTTGTACGGGCCGAGCTCACCGCCCAGCATGCCCGCTTCGTACTCGACCTGGGCGCGCGGGGTGACTTCCACGACCTCGAGAACGTCGAACTTGGAGCTCGGGTTTTCCTTGCCCTTCACGACCAGCACGTCCTTGAAGCACTGGTGGTCGGCGGCGCGGTACTCGGTCGGGCCGTTGCCAAGGCCGTCGAAGGTGAAGCCTTCCAGGGCGGCGCCGATGCCGTCCGGACGGAAGGTGCCGGCCCGCTGCGCGGCGTCGGCATACAGGATCGCCTGGCAGTAGGTGGTGTGGGCAGCCTGCGACGGCGGGAAGCCGTACTTCTGGCCGAAGGACTTGACGAACGCCTGCGAGCCCTCGTCCTGCAGCGACCAGTGCCAGTTGGTCGAGCCGAAGATGCCCTTGACGTTCTCGCCGGCGCCCTGCGCCATCAGACGCGAGTAGAGCGGAACGACGATGGCAAAGTCCTTGCCGTTCACCTGCTTGTCGCGCAGGCCGAACTGGACCGCCTGGGTCAGCGAGTTGACCATGTCACGGCCGTAGTGGTTCAGCACCAGCACGTCGGCGCCCGAGTTCAGGACCGGCGTGATGTACTGCGAGAAGTCGCCGGCGCCCAGCGGCGTGCGGACTGCGGCCGCCGTCTTCCAGCCCAGAGCCTCGGTGTACTTCTTGATCGAGCCTTCCTGCGACCAGCCCCAGGTGTAGTCGGCGGTCAGGTGGTAGGCGGTGCGGTCGGTGCCGAACGCGTTCTTGAGCACCGGAGCCAGCGCCGCGCCGGACATCTCGGTGTTGAAGAAGTGACGGAAACCGTTGGCGCGCTTGTCCTTGCCGGTCGTGTCGTTGGAGTGGGTCAGGCCGGCCATGAAGATGACGCCGGCGTCCTGGCAGAGGCCCTGCACCGCGATGGCCACGCCCGAGGACGAGCCGCCGGTGATCATGATGGCGCCGTCCTTCTCGATCATGCGCTTGGCCGAGGCGCGGGCGGCGTCCGACTTGGTCTGGGTATCGCCGGTGACGAACACGACCTTCTTGCCGTTGACGCCATTACCCTGCAGCGCCTTGGAGGAGAAGGTGTTCAGCATGCCGCCGTCGCCTTCGCCGTTGATGTGCTCGACGGCCAGCTGATAGGCGCGCAGTTCGTCAGCGCCCTCGTCGGCATAGGCACCGGTCTGCGGCACGTTGAAGCCGAAGGTCACGGTCGATCCCTTGGGCTCGTTCGCATAGCACTGCGCCCAGGCCTGACTGGAGAAGATGGTCGGAGCCGCGATGCCCGCGCCGAGGGCCGTGCCGGCCTTCAGCAGCGTACGCCGCGACAGGTTGGATTTCTCGATGGTCATTCATTGCCTCCCAAGACGGGTGTTCGTTGACGTCATTTGAACAGATAAGCGGAGGACCACCCCGCCCAATCCATCACTGCCTTTACGGAAAGTTGTAAATCTCATCAAGCAGGCCCCAGAAAACCGGGAAACCTTTGTAAATTTCGACTTGCTGCGGCGCAGCAAATTGTAAATAATTTACAGGCGCGAAACACGTTGGGAGGCCAGCAATGGCAGTCGCCGGTCCCGTCGGAATCCGGATACGCGGTCAGCGGAAGGCAATGGGGCTGACCCAGGCCGAACTGGCGCGCCGCGTCGGCATCTCGGCCTCCTACCTGAATCTGATCGAGGCGGACAAGCGGGCCGTCGGCGGATCGCTGCTGCAGCAGATCGCCGGAGAGCTGGGCGTCGATCTCGACATCCTCTCCGGCATGCAGGAACGGCGGCTGGTCGAGCGGCTGTCCGAGGTTGCCGCCCAGCCGGAGCTGCTCGAGCACGGCATCGATCCGTCCAGCGCCAACAGATTTGTCAGCCGCCACCCCGAATGGGCCCGCGCGATGCTGGGTCTGTGGCGGGCGCACCGGGACAGTGAACAGCACATTTCGGCGCTGGCGGACCGGCTCGATCAGGACCCGACCCTGGCCGAGGCCGTGCACGACATGCTGACGAGCGCGACGGCCATACGGTCGACCTCGGAAGTGCTGGATACCGTCGACGACCTGACCGGCGACGAGCGGGACCGTTTCATCGACATCATCCTGTCCCACAGCGGCGCGCTTTCCAGCCAGGCCGAGGTTCTGGTCAAGCTGTTCGAGACCGGCGCCGCGCGGCGGACATCGCGCACGCCCGCCGAGGAAGTCGACGACCTCTACATCCAGAACCGGGCCTGGTTCCCTGAGCTGGAGGAGGCCGTCGAGGACCTGCGCAGCGAGTTTGGCCTGCCGGACCGCATCGACGACGATGAACTTTACCGTGCGCTTGGCGAACGCCTGGGCATCGAGGTCCGCACCCTGCCGGCGGATGCCGCCGGTCGCTTCCGCAACTCGGCCCGTTTCGATCCGGAAGCCGGACGTCTGGATCTGCTGACCACGGCGCCCGCGGCGACCCGCCGGTTCCAGCTTGCCCGCGCGCTGGTGATTCGCGCCCAACCCGACTGCGCCGACGGCGTGCTGGTGTCAGATATCCTGACCACCGACGCGGCGCGGCAACGGGCGCGTTCGGCGCTCTATTCCGCCGCCGCCGCATCGCTGCTGATGCCCTACGACCTGTTTCTGGCCGATGCCGAAGCGCTGCGGTACGACATCGAGGCGCTGAGGCAGCGCCACGCCGCCAGCCTGGAGCAGGTCTGCCTGAGGCTGCTGTCGCTGAAGAAGCCGGGCGCCGAAGGCGTACCGTTCGCCCTGATGAAGACCGACCCGTCAGGCTTCATCAGCAAGCGCTACCCCCTGCCCGGCCTGCCGCTGCCGCGCAGTGGCAGCGCCTGCCCGCTCTGGCCGCTCTATGCCGCATTCCAGACACCCGAACGTATGATCCGGCAGCTGGCGGAGTTCCCCAACGGCTCGCGCTTCCTGTTCATCGCCCGGACCGTGCGCCACGAACCCGCGGCCTATCACGAGGCGCCATTCTCCAGTTCGATCATGCTGGCCTGCGATGTCGCCTATGCGGACCAGACGATCTACGCCGACGGGATGAACCTCTCGTCCCAGCGGATCGCCACGCCGGTCGGTCCGGCCTGCCGGCTCTGCCCCCGCGGCGCCTGCGCCCATCGCGGAGAATCCTCTTTCCTGGCCAGCCAAAATCTGTAGATGACGGGCCTCGAAACCCGAGTGTATGATTCCGAAGTCCAAACAAAATCGGCGAAAAAGCCGGTCCTACGACCCCTGGGAGGAACGGATGGTGGCGGCAAGCGTGCTGATCGCCGAAGACGAACCGCATCTGGTCGAACTTCTTACCTTCATCCTGAAGCGTGAGGGCTACGAACCTGCGGCTGTGTTCGATGGCGAGGCCGCGGTCGACAGCCTGATGCGCGAAGCGCCCGATGTGATGATTCTGGATCTGATGCTGCCCAAGCTGGACGGCTACGAGGTTCTCAAGAAGGTGCGAAGCGACGCCCGTCTCAAGAAGCTGCCCGTCCTGATGCTGACGGCAAAGGGGCAGGACCGCGACCGCAAGGTCGCCGAGGATCTCGGCGTCAACGCCTTCATCACCAAACCCTTCTCCAACCGCGAGGTGGTGGACTGCGTCGCGGGCCTTTGCGGGCGGTAGCGTCCGTGAGCCGGTGAACCGCCAGAAGCTCCGCGACGCCGCCCTTCTGCTGCCCCTGATGGGGCTGCTGCTGCTGATGCCGCCCTTCGTCGGCCTGTTCCGCCGGTCCGGCGAGATCGCCGGCGTGCCGTCGCTGGTCGTCTACATCTTCGCCGTCTGGGCGGTGCTGATAGGCCTCGGGCTGTTGTTGTCGCGCAAGCTGGCGACGACCGACGAACCGCCGCCGGTCAACCATCCGGCGGCGGAGGACGCGGACGATGCTGACCGCTGACGTCGTCATCATCATCGCCATCGGCTATGTCGGCCTGCTGTTCCTGCTGGCCTTCCTGAGCGACCGCTGGGCGCGGCGCGGCCAAGGCTGGATCGGCAATTCCGCCATCGTCTACACGCTCTCGATCTCGGTCTACTGCACGTCCTGGACCTTCTACGGCGCCGTCGGTTCGGCCGCGCGCAGCGGCCTCGACTTCGCCACCATCTATCTCGGGCCGACGCTGGTCTTTCTGGGCTGGTTCTACCTGCTCCGGAAACTCGTCCGCATCGGTCACACGCACCGCATCTCGTCGATCGCCGACCTGATCTCGTCCCGCTTCGGCAAGTCGAACACGCTGGCGATTCTGGTGACCCTGATCGCGGTCATCGGCACCACCCCCTACATCGCCCTGCAGTTGAAGGCGGTGACATCCAGCTTCGACGTACTCAGCGCACCGCCCGGCACCGGATTCGCCCCGCTGCCGCCGGTTGAGAGCGGCTTCTTCGACGGCGCCTTCTGGGTCGCCGCCGGCATGGCGCTGTTCACCATCCTGTTCGGCACGCGCAATCTGGAGACCAACGAGCAGCATCCGGGTGTCGTCGCCGCCATCGCCTTCGAAGCCCTGATCAAGCTGCTGGCGCTGGTGATGGTGGGAATCTTCGTCGTCTACTCTGTCGGCGGGCTGGAGAAGCTGTTCGACAATGACGCCGCCCGCCGGATGATCACCGAACGCGAGGAGATGTTCGGAGGCCGCTGGACGGCGCTCACCTTCCTTTCGGCGGCGGCCGTTCTCTGTCTGCCGCGCCAGTTCCAGGTCACCGTGGTCGAGAACGGACGGGAGAGCCACCTGAAGACCGCCGGCTGGCTGTTCCCGGCCTATCTGTTCCTGATCAGCCTGTTCGTGCTGCCGATCGCGCTGGGCGGTCTGACCACCCTGCCGCCGGGCGCTGATCCGGACATGTTCGTGCTGACCCTGCCGCTGGCCGCGGATCAGGAACTGCTGGCGCTCTTCGTCTTCATCGGCGGCTTCTCCTCGGCGACGTCGATGGTGATCGTCGCCTGCATCGCCCTGTCGATCATGATTTCCAACCACATCGTCATGCCGATCGTGCTGCGCATGAACGCGATGGGCGTTCGTCAGTCGGATGACCTGAAGACCTTCGTCCTCAACAGCCGTCGTTTCAGCATCGTCTTCGTGCTGTTCATCGGCCTGATGTACTACCGTTTCAGCGCCCAGACCGAGGCGCTGGCCTCGATGGGTCTGATCGCGTTCGCCGGCGTCGCCCAGTTCCTGCCGCCCATGATCGCCGGCCTCTACTGGCGGCAGGCGACCGCGACGGGCGCCAAGCTCGGGCTGATCGCAGGTTTGGTGCTCTGGATCTACACCCTGTTGCTGCCCAGCCTGGCGCTGCCCGGCAACTGGGTGTCCGACATCGTGGCGCAGGGGCTGTTCGGCGCGGTCTGGCTGAAGCCGCAGGCGCTGTTCGGCATGACCGGCATGGATCCCCTGGTCCATTCGGTGCTCTGGAGCCTCTCGGCCAACACCTTCCTTCTCGCACTGGGATCGCTGTTCAGCGAGGCCAAGCCGCTGGAGCGGCTGCAGGGCGCGCTGTTCGTCGATGTCTTCCGCAATCCGGAAGGCCGCGAATCCACGGCGCTGGTCCGCACCGCGGCCATCGACGACCTGCGCATCCTGTCCAGCCGCATCCTGGGCCGCCCGACAGCGAACCGCCTGTTCGACGATTACGCCCGGAAACAGGGCCGCGAGCGCGGCAACCCCATTCCGGACGCGACGCTGATCGCCAATCTGGAACGCGAGATCGGCGGCAGCGTCGGCGCCGCCTCGGCCCGCGTGATGATCTCGGAAGTGGTTTCCGGCGAAAGCATCAGCCTGGACGAGATCATCAAGATGGTCGACGAGACCCAGCAGGTGATCGAGTACAGCCAGGCGCTGGAAGCCAACTCACAGGCCCTGGAGCGGACCGCGCGCCAGCTCAGTCAGGCGAACGAGCGGCTGATGCGGCTGGACACGGAAAAGGACGACTTCCTGAGCCAGGTGAGCCACGAGTTGCGGACCCCGATGACCTCGATCCGGTCCTTCTCGGAACTGCTGCTCAACTCGGACGACCTGACCGAGGAAAAGGTCGAACGCTTCGTCCGCATCATTCACGAGGAAAGCATCCGACTGACCGGCCTGCTGGACGAGATCCTCGACCTCAGCCACCTGGAGCGCGGCGAGGTGCAGTGGAAGTCGGAGCGCCTGACGCCCGAGAGCGCCGTCGCCTCCGCCGTCTTCGCCTGCGAGGGGCTGGCCACGGAACAGGGTATCACCATCGAGCATGTGGCCTGCAACACGCCCGCGACTGTGCTCGGCGACCGCGACCGCATCACCCAGGTCGTGATCAACCTCGTCTCCAACGCCATCAAGTACAACGACAACCCACGGCCCTGGGTCCGGGTCAGCCGCTATCTCGACGAGGACCACTTCATCATCGATGTGGCCGACAACGGTCCCGGCGTCGGCGATGTCGAGGAAGGGCACCTGTTCTCGAAGTTCTCGCGCGGCTGGCGGCAGATCGAGAAGGGCCGCTCCGGCACCGGCCTGGGACTCGCGATCAGCGCCGAGATCGCCCGCAAGCTGGGCGGGCGGCTGGAGCTGGTGCGCGGCGGCGCCAACGGCAGCTGCTTCCGCTTCGCCATCCCGCTGGCCGACGCCAGCGCCGCGACAGCGGCTGACTAGCGCAACCGGACACATCATTCGTCACCCCGGCCTTGAGCCGGGGTCCGGAGCGGCCTTGCCGCAAGACAAACGGTACGAAGGCCTTGGACCGTGCGTGGTCCTCAAACGTCCCAGGCCAGCGGAAGGCCGGTGAGGCCACGCAGGGTGAAGGTCGGCTTGAAGTCCGCATCGCCCTCGAAGCCGAGGCGCAGGTTCGGCAGACGCTGCAGCAGGGAGCGGAACGCCACCTCGCCCTCGACCCGCGCAAGCTGGGCGCCGAGGCAGAAGTGGATGCCGCCGCCGAAGGACATCGGCCGCACGTTGACGCGGTCGACGCGGAAGTCGTCCGGGTCCTCGAACTGTTCCGGATCGCGGTTGGCGGCGCCCAGCAGACAGAGCACATGCTCGCCCTTGCCGATGGTCACGTCGCCGACCTGCACATCCTCGAAGGCGGCGCGGCCGGTCATCTGCACCGACGAGTCGAAGCGCAGCATCTCCTCGATGGCGCCCGGGATCAGATCGGGATTGTCGCGCAGTTTCTCGTACTGGCCCGGCGTCGACAGCAGCGCCAGCATGCCGTTGCCCAGCAGGTTGACGGTGGTCTCGTGGCCCGCCCCGAACAGCAGGATCATGTTGCCGACCAGTTCGTCCTCGCTGAGGCGGTCGCCGGCCTCCTCGGCCTGGACCAGCACCGTCGTCAGATCGTCCTGCGGCTCGGCGCGGCGGGCGGCGAACAGCTCCTTGAAGTAGTCGGCCTGCTCCAGGAAGCCTTCATTGGACGACTGCAACTCTTCCGGCGTCAGCGGCGTGGGGTCGATCAGACGCCCCGACATCTTGCCGCCGACCTCGAAGCGGGCGCGGTCCTCGGCCGGGATGCCGAGCATGTCGCAGATGACGTTGACCGGCAGCGGATAGGCGAACTCGCGGATGAACTCCATGCCGCCGCGTCCGACGACGCCGTCCAGCAATTCGTCGACCAGCGCCTGGATCTGCGGACGCAGCCCCTCGATACGCCGGGCGGTGAAGGCCTTGGAGACCAGGCCGCGCAGACGGGTGTGATCCGGCGGATCCTGCGTCAGCATCCAGTTGCGCATCGAGTCATAGGCCGGGTTCTGAAAGATCTGCTCGCCATAGCGCTGGATCGTGCGGGCCTCGAAGCCCTTGCCGAAACGCTTGTCCTTCAGGATCTGGGCGACGTCCTCGTAGCGGGTGGCGACCCAGAAGCCGAGCGGGGTCTTCATGGTCGGCTGGCTCGCCCGCAGCATGTGGAACGACGGATAGGGGTTGCGCACGAACTCCGGCGAGAACGGATTGAACATGGCCTGACTGTTCGACGGCGATTGATCGTTCATGGGTGCCTCCCGTGGCGGCGCAGTCTTTAACTGACTGGCATTCATTTATCCACGGATGCTAGCCTATCGAAACGATCCCCGGCAAGCGCCGCATGTCGTCGAAGACAATGTCCGCCCCGGCGCCCACCAGCAGTGGCGCATCGCGTTCCAGATCGCGGTGGCCGCCGCCGCAGAAGCCCAGCGCCCGCATGCCCGCCGCCCGCGCCGCCTCGATGCCGAAGGGGCTGTCCTCCACCACGGCGCAGCGCGCAGGCTCGACGCCCATGCGTTCCGCAGCCAGCAGGAAGAGATCCGGCGCCGGCTTGCCGCGGCTCACCTCGGTCGCCGAATTCAGCCGGCCCTCGAACAGGTCGAGCAGGCCGGTGCGTCCCAGCGTCAGCCGCATCTTGCCGAACTCCCCCGAAGAGGCGACGCAGGTGGCGCAGGCCAGCAACCCGACGGCGCCGCGCACATGCGGGACCGGCTGCACCTCCTCTGCCAGCACGATCTCGGTGCGACGCCGCAGTTCTGGAATGAAGTCGTCGGGCAGACGGACGCCATAGCGGTCCAGCGCGATCTCGACGCAACTCTTCAGCGACAGGCCGACGAAGGTGCGCATCACCTCGTCGACCGTCAACGCCAGTCCGTGTTCGTTCAGATAGGCGGCGAAAACGCGGTTTGCCGGCGGCTCGCTGTCCACCAGCACGCCGTCGCAGTCGAAGATCACAAGTTCGGTGTCAGCCATCGCGTCGCCAGTGCCTCTCTTCCTCGAGCCACCCGATGGCGTCGCGGAGCATCGCTTCAAGCGGCCACTCAGGCAGACCGAGCACCGCAGCCGGATCGTCGGCCACCGGCATCAGCCGCCGCGCCAGCCGCACGCCCTCGAGCGACGCCCGGGGCGGCTTCCGCGTGATCAGGGCCCCCGCCTCCATCACTGCCGCAGAGGCCCAGGCCAGCGCGTAGGGGATGGTCCGCTTCGGCATCGCTCTGCCGCTGATCCGCTCCACCATTGCCAGCATGTCCGAGAGCATCAGGTTGTGCCGGCCCAGCACGTAGCGGACACCGGCCTCCCCGCGTTCGGCGGCCAGCACATGACCCTCGGCCACCTCCCGGACGTCGATCAGGTTGACCTCGAAATCGAGGAAGGCCGGGTTCTTCCCCTGCAGGAACTCCAGCAGCATCCGCGTCGGCGGGGTGAGGTTCCGATCGCCGGGTCCGAGCGGCATGGTCGGCGCGACCGCAATGACCGGTGCGCCCTCGCCCACCCGCCGAAGCGCGAACTGCTCCGCGCGGAACTTGGCGCGGGTGTAGGGGCCGGGCATCGCGGTCTCCGTCGGCCTGCCCTTCACGTCAATGGCGTGGGAGGAGGTCAGCACGATACGGCTCGCGCCCGCCTCGACGGCCGCGTCGATCACGGTCTCGGCGCCCGAACGGTTGGTGCGGTCGAAGGCCTTGCCGCCCCTTGCCCAGAGCGACGGATCGCCCGCGACATGGAACACCCGCTCGGCGCCGGCGACCGCCGCATCGACGGCGGGCACGTCCAGTATCGAGGCCCGATGGTGATCGATGCCGGTCATGCCATCTGGCAGTGGCGCCGTGTCCAGCACCCGCACCGCCCGCCCCCGCGCCTGCAGCGCCGCCACCAGATGCCGGCCGATGAAGCCGCAACCGCCGGTGACGAGATCGATGCCGGTCATTTCTCCTCGCAGACCGCGATGCCCTCGTCGAAAGCGGCGCCTCCAACCAGAAGATCGCGCGCCTCGACGAACGACGTGACGCCGGAGAGCGGCTTGCCATCCTGGCTTTCCAACAGGATCTCGCGCTCCTCGCCGTCCGGGCTGAACCGGACCATGCGGGTCGGCGCAGAACCGAAGCCCCAGACCCGGAGGGTGTAGAGGCCGAAATCGAAGAGGTCCGGATGAACCGCGAGCAACAGGCGGCCTGCGGAATCGAATGCCAGGTTGTCACCGCCACCGTTCAGCGGCCAGCTTCCGGTCTCGACCAGGCCGTCTGCTGTCAGCCGATATCGCGCAAGCCGTTCCTCTCGGCTGAACGCCACGAATGTCTCGTCATCCCGGACCGCGACGCCATTCGGAAAGCCGAGCTTCTCCGCGAGCACGAAAGGTTCTCCGCCACCTGCAAGATCAACAATCGCCAGCCGCCCGCGCCACTGCCCACGCGCCAGTTCCAAGAATCGGGAAAGGCCGCCGCAGTTTGTCCGATCGAGGCTCACGAGTGCGCGGTCGCCATCGATCCAGTCGAGATCATTGGCCGGACACAGAGCCGGATGGCCAACCGACCGGAGCGCGGTCAGATGTCCTTCAGGATCGACCTCGAACTCCTCGATCATTGTGCCCGGCAGCCCGAGGGGGCCGCTTTCTTCCTCGAGGAAACGATGGTTGATCACCAGCAGTCGCCACGAGCCGTCGTCTATCTGCCGCAGGGCGATGCCATGCGGCTTCATCTCGTCGAGAAACGCCTCACCCTTCCGGGCCGGATCGGCCCTCACGCTTGATTGACCGGTCTCCAATTGATCAAGCGGCAGGCGAAAGAGACCCCATTGCGCCTCGAAACGACCATCCCTGTCGCCCCAGCGGTCGTGAACAGACAGGATCAGGTTGCCACTCGGCGGGTGGTAGGCGAGATCCTCGATCCCGGCGAGCTTCACACCTGTCAGGGTGCTGACCACATCTACATGGCGGCACTCGTACGCCGCCATCGCAGGCAGCGCGAACAGCGTCAGGAGTGCTGCCGCCGCCAGCCGTTTCACGGCACCCGCACCTCATAGCCTAGCGCCTCGATCTCGTCGGCCCAGTGTCTGTTCACCAGTTCGATCACGTCCGCCGGCATCCTGAATTCGTTCTTCCTGTAGGAGCGGATACCACCGAGATAGGCTCGGAAGGATTCAACACTTGTTTCAAAGCCTTGCAGGCCGAGCGCCTCATAGGCGCGGCGGACCGTGTCCACCGGCTCGGCGTCCAGTTCCTCATAGCGCAGTTCGACGAAGTCGCCGCCGGCCAGCGCCGCCCGGTCAGCGCGCAGGCGCTGCATCAATTCCGGAAACACGGTCAGCACGGCCCGGTCGATATCGACATCGGCATAGTTCTGCAGCGCCAGTTCCGGCAGCAGCTTGACGTAGAAGTTCCGCATCGAGACGAAGATGTCGTAGGGATCGCGGACCATGTTGATGAACTTCGCGCCCGGAAACATGCGGGCCAGATGCGCGACCCGGCCTGTATAGACCGGGTTCTTGATCAGCAGCCGCCGCCCGCCCTGAGCGTGCACCAGCTTGGCGTAGAGCCGCCGCACCTGCCGTTCCCACTCTGCGATCCCGGCGTCGTCCACACCCTCGAAGAAGAGCCCTGCGCGCAGATGATCCTGAAAGCGGCCGGGGAAATAGAGCGCGTGATAGAAGGACTGCCGCGTCATGTTGGCGAGAGCGATCTCGTCCTCCTGCGGCGCGTCCGGCGTGACGGGCACGTTGTCGATGGCCCGGCTGTCGGGCAGCGCCCGGTCCAGCAGCGGCCGGAACAGCCCGCCGATCAGCAACAGGTCCCAGGGCAGACCCGTCGCCAGCGGCGGGACAAAGGCGAACTCGCCCTTCGACATGATGTTGTAGAGATGCGTCGTCCCGCTGCGCCAGTGGCCAACGATGAATACCGGCGGCTCGGGCAGGTTCCTCGGCACGCGCGCGGCGCACCAGAGCCGTTCGGCCAGGCTGAACGGCGTCCGCCCGATCACCGCGCCGGCCATACCAAGCGTCCGGAGCGCCTGACCGCCCGCGACGCCCCCATTGGCTGCCAGCGCGCCGAAGAAAGTCGCCGGATCGGCGCCGGACAGCGGATGCTTCATCCCGCTCAATGCCGCACCGTCTCGGAGAAGAGCTGGATCACCACCACCCCGCCCAGGATCATCGCCATGCCCAGGATCGCAGGCAGATCGAGCCGGTCGCCGTAGAGGACGAACCCGGCCACCGCGATCAGCACGATACCAAGGCCGGACCAGACGGCGTAGAGCACGCCGATGGGAAACCGCTCGACCGACAGCGACAGCAGGAAGAAGGCGATACCGTAGCCCGCGACCACGATCAGCGACGGCCCGAGCCGGGTGAAGCCCTCGGTCGCCTTCAGCGCGCTGGTGCCCACGACCTCACCCACGATCGCTCCGAAGAGGTAGAGATAATGCATGGCCGGGTTCCCGTGACTTGGCGCGCCGCACCAGAGCGGCTACAGCAGGCGGCAGATAGCACGAAAGGCGACCGACATGGAAAGAGGCTCCTGCCACCCCTTCCGCGACACCTGGCCGGAGATCGACGACAGCGTTTTTCTCGCGCCGGGATCTCATGTCATTGGCGATGTGAAGATCGGCAAGGGCTCCAGCATCTGGTTCAACTGCGTGCTGCGCGGCGATGTGAACTTCATCCGGATCGGCGAGAGGACCAACCTGCAGGACGGCACGGTCGTCCACGTCAACGGCAACGGCACCCCGACGGTGATCGGCAATGACGTGCTGGTCGGCCACAACGTGATGCTGCATGGTTGCGAACTGCAGGACGACGCCTTCATCGGCATGAACGCCGTGATCCTGGATGGCTGCGTGATCGAAGGCGGCGCGCTGATCGCCGCCGGGGCGCTGCTGCCTCCGGGCAAGGTTGCGCGGAAGGGCGAGATGTGGGCCGGCTGGCCCGCCAAGCCGCTGCGCGAGGTCACCGAGCGCGACATCGCCATGATCACCCGCGGCGCTTCGCACTATGCCGAACTGGCGGCCGAATACCGGAATCAGCAGGCCTAGTAGAGACTGCCGAGCACCAGACAGCCCGCCGCGACGACGGTGATCGGCCATCGCAGCATCGCGTACCAGTCCGGCGCCCAGCCGCGGCGCACGTAGATGTGATCGATGGCTGCCCAGGCCACCAGCAACGCGGCGAAGATCAGATACTTGTTCTGCGGCGCCGTGAACGGCAGCGTCATCATCACCCAGCCGGCGATCGAGGGAATCATCGACACCAGCAGCCGGATCGCCCGGTTTCCATCCGGTGCGCCAGGCGCGAGCGCCATGCCCCACTGCGCGCCGCCCAGAAAGGACAGGATCACCGCGGCATAGATCGGCATCGAGAATCGCGCGATCCCGAGCCAGCCACCTTCGCCGAAATGGGCGGTCCATGCGCCCCAGGCGAACGGAACGAGGCCGAGAACGGCAAGAACGAGCGGCAGTCTGGGCACCGGAAACCTCCGATTTCGCAACGATTGCGGGAGGGTAGCGCGGCGCGGCGCATTCGCAAGCGGACGGCGTTAGCCGTGTTGACCCTCATCGCTGCTTCGGACTACGATTCAGTCCCGCCAACATGAGGTGAGATCATGCGCTCTTTCGTCGTTGCGATCGCTCTGGCCGCCGCCTTCGCGCCTGCCATTGCCGCCGCCTGCCCCTTCGGCGCCACGGCGTCCAAGAAGGCTCCGCAGACCGTAATGCAGGACACGGGGTCCGAGACGGCCACCAAAGACAAGAAGGGCTGATCCGCCCTCGTAGACCTGAATGAGCGCTATCCGTAAATTGCCGCGCGCGTTGCGGCGGGTCCGTCCTGCGCGTCCGAAAACGCCCGGCAAGCGGCGGACGATGATCAAGAACGTCATCTTCCTGCCGAAGGTGGCGGCGACCAAGCTGAAGGAACGCCGGGCCGCAAAGCGCGCCGCCCGGGACGGGACGACGCTGGCCGTCGTCGAACCCATCGCGCCCGCACGCCCCGCACCGACCGCCCGTCTGCGCTGGAATCTTCCGGCGTCGGGACCGGTCTGTTCAGCCGGCAATCTGGAGGTCTACATCACCCGCGACCGCGACGCGATCCGCGCCGCGCAGTCGCTGCGCTACACCGTCTTCTACGAGGAGATGGGCGCGCGCCCCGATCCCGTGGCGCGCCGCCTGCGCCTCGACATGGACCGCTATGACGACATCTGCGACCACCTGATCGTCATGGACCGCAGCATGGACGAGCAGGACCAGCTGGTCGGCGCCTACCGTCTGCTGCGCGGCAGCGTGGCGAAGGAGAACGGCGGCTTCTACTCGGCCGACGAGTTCGATCTCGCACCCCTGATGAACCAGCCGATTGAATCGCTGCTGGAACTCGGCCGCTCCTGCGTCGCCTCCACCCATCGGTCCAAGTCCACGATCCAGCTGCTCTGGCGGGGCATCGCCGCCTATCTGGCCGAGCATGAGCTGACCACGCTCTTCGGCTGCGCCAGCTTCCAGGGCCGGGACCCGAAGGCGCATGCCGAGGCGCTCTCCTATCTCCGCCACTTCCACGGCGCGCCCGAGGGCCGGACGGTCCGCGCGCTGGAAGAGCGCTATGTGGATATGGAGATCGTCGAGAAGGACGACATCGACGCACGGCGCGTCTGGAAGGCCATGCCGCCGCTGATCAAGGCCTATCTGCGTCTCGGCGGCGTGATCGGCGACGGCGCTGTAATCGATCACCAGTTCGGCACGGTCGACGTCTTCGTCACCGTCGAGATGGACCGGGTCGGTTCCCGCTACTATGCCCACTTCGACAAGCGCGAGGAAAACTGAGGTGAAACGCTCAAGGCGCGTGGCGCTTATCTCGATGGGTGCGGCGACGCTCTCGCTGGCCGCCTGCGAGGAGGAAAAGACCGCCACGCACATCTACGAGTTGGCGGAGCAGTGCATCCAGGGCGGCTTCTTCTCGACCGAACAGTGCGAAGCCGACTTCAAGGTGGCGCGGGAACAGCATGCCGAGGTCGCGCCGAAGTACCTCTCGAAGGCCGACTGCGAGGCCGATTTCGGCAATGGCCAGTGCGAGACATCGCCCTACGAGACCTCCTCCGGCGGCAGCGTCTTCATGCCCCTGCTTGCGGGCTATCTGATGGGATCGATGCTCTCGGGCGGCGGCCGGACGGCGGCTACCCAACCGCTCTACCGGTCCGGCGACGACCGCAGCGGCTTCCGGACCGGCCAGAACGTCCGCGTCGGCGACAAGGTCGGCCTGAACCAGTCGCCGCGCTCGGCGGTGTCCAGCGTTCAGCCGAACATGCGGCCGGTGCCGCGTGGCGGCTTCGGCTCGCGGGCCCGCGCCTTCGGCAGCGTCGGCAGCTGATACCCCACCCAGCGTGCAGCGCATCGACATCGAAGCCCGGCCGGACTGGCGTATGACCGCCGAGGCCCACGGCTTCGACTTCCATTCCCCCAACGATACCGTCTACTGGGAAGAACGCGCCTGCTACGCCTTCAGCCTCACCCAGATCGAGGACGATCTCGAGGCCGCCGTCGAGGCCATCGAGGGGTTCTGCTTCGATGTGGTCGACCGTGTGGTCTCCGAACCGCTGCTGATGCGCCGCCTCCGGATTCCGGAAGCGTTCCACGGCATGATCGCGCGTAGCTGGAAGGACGGAGAACGCAACCTCTACGGCCGCATGGACTTCGCCTATGACGGCAGCGGCCCGCCCAGGCTGCTGGAATACAACGCCGACACGCCGACCGCGCTCTACGAGGCCTCTGTTTTCCAGTGGGTCTGGCTGGAGCAGCAACTGGAGCGAGGGGCGCTGCCGGCCGGCGCGGACCAGTTCAACTCCCTGCACGAGCGGCTGGTCGATGCGCTGGGCGGGCTGGGCATCGACGGCATGCTCTACCTCGCATCCGTGGCGGATCACGCGGAAGACGGCGGCACGGTCGAGTACCTCGCCGACTGCGCGCGGCAGGCCGGCCTGGCGACCGAACGGCTGAACATCGAGGATATCGGCCTGGCCGCCGACGGGCGTTTCGTCGATCTCTGGGACCAGCCGATCTCGTGGCTGTTCAAGCTCTATCCCTGGGAATGGCTGATGGCCGAATCCTTCGGCGCGCACATCCCGGGTTCGGGGTGCCGTTTCATCGAGCCGCCATGGAAGGCGATCCTGTCGAACAAGGGGCTGCTGCCGCTGCTCTGGGAGATGTTTCCCGATCACCCCAACCTGTTGCCGGCGTGGTTCGCCGACGACCCTGCCGCGGCGAATCTCGCGGCCAGCGTGCGCAAGCCGTTGCTGGGGCGCGAGGGCGCGAATGTCGAGATCTCGGCCCCCGGCGTCGAAGCCAGCAAGGGTGGCGAGTACGGCGCCGAGGGCTTCATCGTCCAGCAATATCATCCCCTGCCCGACTTCGCCGGCAACCGTCCGGTCTGTGGCTGCTGGGTCGTGGCCAGCGAACCGGCTGGGCTCGGCGTTCGGGAGGATGACGGGCCGATAACCGGCGACGGCGCGCGCTTCGTGCCCCACTTCATCCGCCCCTGAGCGGCCGCGCCGACACATTTCCGTAAGAAGACCTTCATCTGGCCGCAACAGCGCCCGGCTAACCAGCTTCCTGTTTGCAATCCCAACAAGGGGGTAGTCGAGATGATGAAGCGCGTCGGCGTCATCGCCGCTGCGGCCATGCTCTATTCGGGGCTGGCGCAGGCGGCGACCGAGATCGAATGGTGGCATGCCATGGGCGGCAGCCTGGGCGAGAAGGTCGAGGAAATCGCCAAGAAGTTCAACGAGAGCCAAGGCGAGTACACGGTCAAGCCGGTCTACAAGGGCAACTACACCGAGACCATGACAGCCGCGATCGCTGCGTTCCGCGCCAGGGAACAGCCGCATATCGTGCAGGTCTTCGAGGTCGGAACCGCCTCGATGATGGCCGCCAAGGGCGCCGTCTATCCGGTCCACGAACTGATGGCCGACGCCGGTGAGGCCTTTGACCAGTCAGCCTACCTGCCCGCGGTGATTTCCTACTACACCGACACCGACAACAAGCTGCTGTCGCTGCCGTTCAACAGCTCCACACCGGTCCTCTGGTACAATCAGGACCTGCTCGACAAGGCCGGCATCGCCGAGGTCCCGACGACCTGGGGCGGCGTCTATCACGCGGCGACCAAGCTGAAGGAAGCCGGCCATGACTGCGCCATCTCCTTCGGCTGGCAGTCCTGGGTGATGATCGAGAACATGTCCGCCTGGCACAACCTGCCCATCGGCACCAAGGCCAACGGCTTCGAGGGTACGGACACCGAGTTCACCTTCAACAACGACACCATCGTCGGGCTGCTGCAGCGTCTGCGCGATTCCATGGCCGATGGCACCTTCAAGTATGGCGGCCGCCGCGGCGAGAGCCTGCCGCTGTTCGTCACCGGCGAATGCGCCATGTGGATGAACTCGTCGGCCTACTACGCCTCGATCCAGGATCAGGCGAAGTTCAGGTTCGGCCAGGCGATGCTGCCCTACTCGGCCAGCGTCGTGGAGAAGCCGCAGAACTCGATCATCGGCGGCGCGACCCTGTGGGTGCTGCGCGGTCACGAGGCGCCTGAATACAAGGGCGTCGCCAGGTTCTTCAAGTTCATGTCCTCGGCCGAGATCCAGGCCGACTGGCACCAGTTCACCGGCTACGCGCCGATCACCACGGCCGCCTACGAGCTGTCGAAGGAGCAGGGCTGGTACGAGAAGAACCCGGGCACCGACACGGCGATCAAGCAGCTGAGCCTGAACACGCCGACGCCGAACTCGAAGGGCCTGCGCTTCGGCAACTTCGTCCAGATCCGCGACATCATCAACGAGGAGATGGAAGCGATCTGGGCCGGTCAGAAGGACGCCCGGACGGCGCTGAACGACGCCAAGGCCCGCGGCGACGAGCTGCTGCGGAAGTTCGAAAAGACGAACTGACCGAGGCGACGGAATGTGTGGCCGCCGGCGGATCAAGCGACCCGCCGGCGGTCGCCGTTTCTCACGACCCTGAATGAAACGCGCCCTCTTCCGACATCCCTGGCTGCCCTATGCGCTGGTGCTGCCCCAGCTGGCGATCACCTTCGCGTTCTTCATCTGGCCGGCGAGCCAGGCGCTCTGGCAGAGCGTGCTGCGCGAGGATGCCTGGGGCCTGAAGACCGAGTTCGTCGGACTGGAGAATTTCGCCGACCTGTTCGGCAGCGCGCAGTACCTCGCCTCGTTCGAGATCACCCTCGTCTTCTCCGTGCTCGTCACAGCGCTCTCGATGGGCCTGTCCCTGCTTCTGGCGGTCAACGCCGACCGCATCATCCACGGCAGCTCCGCCTACAAGACCCTGCTGATCTGGCCCTACGCGGTCGCGCCAGCCGTGGCGGGCGTGCTCTGGTTCTTCATGTTCAACCCGACCATCGGCATCCTCGCCTGGATGATCAAGGGGCTGGGCGTCGACTGGAACCACTACCAGAACGGCGGCCACGCCATGGCGCTGATCGTCTTCGCCGCGGTCTGGAAGCAGATCAGCTACAACTTCCTCTTCTTCCTGGCCGGCCTGCAGGCGGTGCCGAAAAGCCTGGTCGAGGCCGCGGCCATCGACGGCGCCGGCCCGGTGCGACGCTTCTGGACGATCATCTTCCCGCTGCTGTCGCCGACGACCTTCTTCCTGCTGGTCGTGAACGTCGTCTACGCCTTCTTCGACACCTTCGGCATCGTCCATGCGACCACCGACGGCGGCCCGGCCGGGGCCACCTCGATCCTGGTCTACAAGGTCTACAATGACGGCTTCATCGGCCTCGATCTGGGCGGATCGGCGGCGCAGTCGGTGGTGCTGATGGCGATCGTCATCGCCCTGACCGTCGTCCAGTTCCGCTACATCGAGCGGAAGGTGCAGTACTGATGGTCGAGAACCGCCCCTTCCTGAACATCATCACGCATCTGGTGCTGATCCTCGGCGCAGCGGTCACCCTGCTGCCGATCTGGATCGCCTTCGTCGCCTCGACCCACCCGCCCGATGCGCTGACCCAGGCGCCGATCCCGATGCTGCCGGGTCCGCTGTTCTTCGAGAACTACGGCCGGGTCCTGTCGGGCGGCATCGCCGACGCGGGCGGCGTGCCGGTCTGGCTGATGATGATGAACAGCCTGGTGATGGCGCTGCTGATCACCTTCGGCAAGATCGCGATCTCCCTGATCGCGGCCTACGCCATCGTCTACTTCCGCTTCCGCTTCCGGATGGCGTGCTTCTGGATCATCTTCATCACCCTGATGCTGCCCGTGGAGGTCCGCATCCTGCCGACCTACAAGGTCGTCGCGGATCTGGGGATGCTGAATTCCTATGCCGGCCTTTCGGTGCCGCTGATCGCGTCGGCGACGGCCACCTTCCTGTTCCGGCAGTTCTTCATGACCGTGCCGGACGAGCTGGCCGAGGCGGCGCGGATCGACGGGGCCAGCCCCATGCGGTTCTTCCGGGACATCCTGCTGCCGCTGAGCCGAACCAACATCGCGGCGCTGTTCGTGATCCTCTTCATCTATGGCTGGAACCAGTATCTCTGGCCGCTGCTGGTGACCACGGACGAGAGCTTCTACACCGTCGTCATGGGCATCCAGCGCATGGTCAACGCCGCCGAGCAGCTGCCGGTCTGGCACTACGTGATGGCGACAGCGACGCTGGCGATGATCCCGCCCGTCCTGATCGTCATCTTCATGCAGCGCCAGTTCGTCCGCGGTCTGGTGGAAACCGAGAAGTAGAGCCGGAGAAGCAGATGGGTTCGATCAGTTTCCGCGATGTCCGGAAGTCCTATGGCGACAACCAGGTCATTCACGGTGTCGATCTGGATGTCGCCGACGGCGAGTTCATCGTCATTCTGGGACCCTCCGGCTGCGGCAAGTCCACGCTTCTGCGCATGGTGGCGGGACTGGAGCTGATAACCGGCGGCGAGATCGCCATCGACGGCAAGGTCGTGAACAATCTGGAACCGGCCGAACGCGACATCGCCATGGTGTTCCAGAACTATGCGCTCTATCCGCACATGACAGTCTACCGGAACATGGCCTACGGGCTGACCATCCGCGGGATGCCGAAGGCGGAGATCGAGACCCGGGTAAACCGCGCGGCCGAGATCCTGGAGCTCGGCCCCTTCCTGCAGCGCAAGCCCCGCGAACTCTCCGGCGGCCAGCGACAGCGCGTCGCCATGGGCCGCGCCATCGTGCGTGAGCCCCGCGCCTTCCTGTTCGACGAGCCGCTCTCGAACCTCGACGCCAAGCTTCGCGTGCAAATGCGCCTCGAGATCCACAAGCTGCAGTCCGAGCTCGGCACCACCTCGCTCTACGTCACCCACGACCAGGTCGAGGCCATGACGCTGGGCCACCGGATCGTGGTCATGAATGCGGGCGTCGCCGAACAGATCGGCACCCCCGACGAGGTTTACGAGACACCGGCCACCACCTTCGTCGCCGGCTTCATCGGCACGCCGCCCATGACCCTGACGCCGGGGCGCGTCGCCGCCGACGGCACTGCGGTCGACCTGGCCGGGCATGTCCGGCTGCCGCTCGCCACGCCGCACGAGGCAGGCCGGCCGGTGGTCGCCGGTGTCCGGCCGGAGAACATGACGCCTGACCCGAACGGCGCGATCGAGCTGAAGGCGGACATGATCGAAGTGCTAGGCGCCGACCAGATCGCCCATCTGCGCGCCGACGGCATCGACCTGCCCGCACGCTTGCCGCGCCAGATGGCCGTGACCAGAGGCGACATGATCCGGCTCTCGGTGGAGCCATCGGCCGTGCGCCTGTTCGACCCGGAGACCGGCCGCGCAATCTGAAACGCGACGGACGCCTACGCCCGTTCGGCGATCACCAGACAGCTGATCGTCAGCTGCATCTTCAGTGCGCGCTCCAGCGTGTAGCCGAGCATCGGCGCGGCCTCGCTGTCGATCACGCGGAAGCCCGCACTCTGGACGAACGCCGAGACGTCCTCAGGAGAGTCGAGATTGAACAGATGGTCCGGTGCCGGCGCATTGATCGGCATGTGAATGTAGATCTTGCCCTCGGCGCTGAGCAGCTCGCGGAGTGCTTCCAGCGCTTCCTTCGGCCTGTCCAGATGCTCCAGCACCTCCGAGAAGATGAGGGCATCGAACCCGCCCGCATAGCTGGCGGCGTCGAACAGGTCCTGCTGCTTCAGTGCGGCCTTGCCGCCGACACCGAGATTGCTCAGCGACTCCCGTGTCGCCTCGATGCTGGTCTCGCTGAGATCCCAGCCTTCGAGATGGCTGCAGCGTGGGTCGATGGCCGGGAAATACATGAAGAGGCCGTGGCCCGGCCCGATCTCGAGCATCCGGTAGCCGTCCCTGCAGCGCGGCAGGAAGCCGTTCTTCAGGAACTCGACGGACCTCGTGTGGTTCGGCCACCAGACCTGGGTCATCAGCAACCCGTTCATGTAGGGCGCCATGACCTCGGGTCTGGAATAGACCTCGGCGACGGCGTCCTCGAAACGGGAGAGGCGATAGGCGCCATTGCGGCGAAAATGGATCTCCTCGCGCAGGATGGTGTCGCAGATCCAGCCGTAGTCCTTGCAGAACCGGGCCAGTTCGCCGCCCGCCAGACGGATGACCATGTCGGCGAGCCCGTCCAGAAACGCCAGATCGCCGGCCTCCGTGGCCTTGATCCGCTTGTCGATAGAGTCCTTCAGCTTCGGTGTCTGCTCGATCTGGCAGTCGTAGAGACGCTGAAGCGTGGGTCCCATGTTCATCAAGTCTGCTCCCGAACCTTCGCACTGGCAGTCAGTCGGGCTCGGCCGGAACGGCGCCCGGAACTCCTCACACCCGCCGCGCAGAGATCACACAGTCGGAGGGCCTGCGCAACGCCTTGTGGCAAGCCTGCCGGCCATCCCGACACCATTGTGACCGGTGCTCAATCCGCGTCCTTGCGATGCATGCTGGCGTGCAGCTCCAATGCACGGCGATGCAGTTCGGCGAGATTGGTCTCCAGGCGCTGGATCCGCGCGTCGCCTGCGTCCGAAAGCAGCCAGAGATGCGCCGCATCGCCGAAGACCATGCGGCCGCCATTATGGGCGACCTCCATCGGAATGGCCTGCAGGACGTCGCAGCTGTCGACCGCATGAATGCGGGTATCGCCAGCCTCGCCGCCGCTGACCGCCAGGTGACCCCCGTCCGGGTCGAAGGCCACCGCGCTGGCGGGCTTGCCGTGCAGTTCACTGCAGAGGATGGCGTCCTGCCCAAGCGGATGCGCGGTGAAGACATCGCCGCCGGTGCTGACCACCGCCCGGGCATGCGGGTCGTCGCTCCGCCAGGGGTCGAGCAGGCTGGCCGGGCTGACCGGCGCCAGGTTCCCGATCCCGGCGGGAAGCTCCCCGCCCCTTTCGGGCAACTCGATTGTCTGCGGTGGCACGGTGTTGTCCGAAAAGAACAGCGCCAGCTTGCGTCCATCCGCGAAGAACCGCGCATGCTGCAGTTGCTCGCCGACGGCCCGCGCGAACGGCATGGCGAATGCCGGCGACAGTTCCCCGTTCTGGATCAGGCGGTAGAGCGGCCGCGAGTCGGTTGCGTGGATGACATCAAGCGAAACGATCGCACCGTGTCCGTCGCCCGCGGCGAACAGCTGGGCACGTTGCGCGCGGTCCTGCCCGGCAATCTCGAACCCGTCGTCTCCGAGACGCAGGACGAATTCGCGGCGGTCCGAAGGTTCATCAGCCGAGTCGTCGGCCACGGCCCAGATGTTGTCGCCCGCCCAGACGGCCTGGCTGACCTCAAGCCCGTCCGGAACCGCGTATTCGGTGACCGTGGCACGCGAAACGTCGACCGAGAAGACGCCGCCGTCGCGGCGAACGCCGACCAGGCGGTTCCGCGCCGCATCTGCATCCAGCGCCGCCGGCATCCGCTCCAGGAATCCGCCCGCGGCCAGATCCTCCAGCACCAGACCCCCTGCCCCGTTCGACACATCACCGAGAACCGCCCGCCGCGGCGTTCCGCGCGGGCAACCCAGCATGCCGCAATCCCAGCTCTCGACTGTCAGCACGGCGTTGCCCGCCAGAGCAAATGCGGCCAGCTTCAGCCGACCCCTGATCGGCGGGTCGGCGTCGAGCCCGGCGATGGGGACCGGGACCGGCCGGCCAAGCGGTTCGCCCGACGCCGTGAAGACGCGCACATCCGTGCCGTCGGCGCCATGATGCAGGACCGCGACCTTCTCACCCCAGCTCGAGATCTCCAGGGCGCGACCGGGCAACGGCACAGGCCGGGCCAGACGTCGCGTATCCCATATTCGAACCGTGCCGTCTGCAGAGCCGGAATAGATCAGGCCTGACCGCTGGTCGACCGCGAGCGCGCTGACGTCCTGTTTATGACCTTGCATGATCAGTTCGAAATCCATCTCGTGGCCGGTTTGCAGCCGGATGTCGGTGCCGATGGAACAGACCGACCAGCGCGCGCCATCCATCACCCGCCACCGCGCGTCGTCGACAATGGCGTCAAGGCCGCTCGATCGCCCGGCCCCGCAGCCGATCTCGGTCAGATACTCGGCGCCGCGGCGCCAGACACCGTTGTCGGCAAATGCCGAGTGCCCGACGACGACCAGCGTATCCTGATCGACAGCATCGAAACTTGCGGGAGCCGGTACATCGACCTCGATCGGATCGTGCATCTCGCCGCTTGCCGCCTCCCAGAGGCCGACGCACCAGCCGCCGCCCAGCATGGGCATGGCGTGGCTGATCAGACCGCCATTCCCGGACAAGATCAGACTGTCCTGCTTCCGACGGTCCTCGTCGCGCGGCGCGCCACAGGGCGTGGGCGAATCGGCGGGCCAAAGAATGCGGACATCGCCCGTCGCGAGGTTCCAGTAAGCCGCACGGGAGCGCGGGCGACCGTGAAACATGACGACCGCGTCGTTGCTGACGAAAGCATGTCGGACGAGACTGTCATCATCCGCGAAAGGTGAGCGGATGCGGGCGACGATCATCGGTTGGCCACCGGGCGCGTCGGGCAGTTCCCAGACCGCCAGATCGTTCTGCTCGTCTTCCGGCACCGCCAGTGACGCCTGTACCACGATACGCCTGCGGTCCGGAGAGACGGCCGCCCAGGGGCCGGCGTACCAGCGGATATCGTCATGTCGGAAATCACGTTCGATCCGCCCGGTTTCGAGATCCCGGATATTGACCGTATGGGTCATCCGGAGGACGCCGCCGGCATCAGTTCGTTCATCCGTGTACGTCCGCAATGCAAACCGGCCGGCGCGATCGAAATCCAGCCCGTCCTCAGCCGCAAGGCGTTGCCTGACCTCGCCGGAGACGCGATCGAGGACCTGAATTGAGCTGTCATTCAAGCGAACCGCGATCAGATCGTCACCGACCAACCTCAGATCATCGACCGGCTGGCCGAAATCGGCCAGCACGCCGGCAGCCGGATTGCCGCCCATCAGCCTGCGCAGCGCGGCGGCGGCCTCCGGGACGAGCGGTCTTTCCGGTGACGCCAAATCCGATGGCAGCGCGTCGAGCACAAATTCCAGCGCTTCGTCGAACCGCCCGTCATTCATGGCCTGCTGCGCCTCGGCCGCATGGTTGCGCGACTCCTCGGCCAGCCGCTTGCGCTCGGTATCCTGATAGAAGATGTACTGTGCGACCCCGGCGGCCGCGATGGCGAGCGCGCCCACCGCCACCAGCGCCGCCCGCCGTCGCCGACGGCGCTTCTCGCGCTGCCAGAGTTCGTCGAAGCGGACGCCGACAATCCCCGCCACCAGCCGGGCGACCAGCCGGGGGAAGGATTCCTTCTGGGCATCGGGCGCAAGCGGTTCATCGGGCTCGTCGGTCAGTTCCCCGTCCGGTCCAACCTTGCGCAGCAGGGACGGCGGAAAGCACATGACGTCCGGATCGTCGCTGTCCGGCTTGCCGCCGACAATGACGGCCAGGATCTTCGTGTCCGGTCCACGCGACTTGAAATGCCGGACTTCGGCATCGACCCATTTGGACTTCGCCGCGTTGGGACTGCAGATCACGACCAGCGTGCGCGAGTCCTCCAGTGCGCCTTCCAGCGCGCGGCCCAGGCTCGGTTCCCCGGCCAGTTCGTCATCATCGCGGAAGAATCGCCCGAGCTTGCGCCGCTTCGGGTCGGCGCCGGGCAGGCCGACGGGCAGCCGGTAGGTCTCCAGCGCCCTGTGGATGCGCTTCGCCCAGGACTTGTCCTTCTGGCTGTAGCTGATGAAGCCTGCGAACCTGTATCCCGGCTCCGCCACCCTGCCCCCCGTCTGTCAGCTCCGTGCTGCCGGCCGGAACCGGGGCAGATACATTCCGTCGCCCACGTCGTCCCACCAGAGCTTCAGCTTCATGCCAATCTCGACAGTATCGGCATCCGTGACGTTGCTGACCAGCTTTACGCCGGGCAGGGCCGGAAACACCACCAGACCGATGACATAGGGCAGGCTGCCCTTCACCGCGGGATGGCTTGGGTAATGGACCCGGGTGTAACTGAACAGCTCCGCATCGGCCGGCGCCCGCAGCCACTTCACCTTCATCGAGTGGCAGGCCGGGCAGACCGGCGTGGGCGGATGCCGCGGCGCACCGCAATCGGCGCAGGCCTGGAAGTTGAGCTCGCGCCTGCGGCAATGCTCCCAGAAATCGTGATCATCCCAGACCGGATCGACCTTCGGCATCTCGTCAGGAAACAAGGCCATCACGAGAACTCCCAGGATGGCGGCGCTGGTTGGCGACACGCCCAGTCCGCCGGTGACAAGGCACGTCCGTGCATCGGCAACCTGCGAGGTCGACTGGCCGCGCAGTTGCCGGACGCCCTCGATGATCAGGTTCACGCCATGGACATAGGCCTCCGAGAGCTGTCCGCCCGACGTGTTGAGCGGCAGGCTCCCGCCCTCGAAGCGGATGTTCCCGGCAGCGACGAAGTCACCGCTCTCGCCCCGGCCGCAGAAGCCGAAATCCTCCAGCGCCATCAGCACGAGGCCGGAAAAGTGGTCGTAGATCTGGGCCACGTCGATGTCAGCCGGCGTCACACCGGCCTTCGCGAACAGCTCCTTCGCGATGCGGCGATTGTTGGTCGAGGCATAGGTCTCATCCGGCATGTTCTGGGCGCCGAGCGGCCCGGTGCCCCAGCCCGCGCCGGAACCGTGCGCGGCGGCCATCACTTCGACGGGCCGTTGCTTCAGATCGCGGGCCCGCTCGGCGGTCGTGACCACCACGGCAGCCGCGCCGTCGCTCTCCAGACAACAGTCGAACAGGCGGAACGGTTCGGCGATCCAGCGGCTGGCGAAGTAGTCCTCCTTCGTCAGGGCGCGGTCATGCATGATCGCGTTCGGATTGCGGTTCGCGTTGGCGCGGAAGCTCAGTGCGATCTCGGCCATGTGCTCGTGCGAGGCCGACGTCTCGTGCATGAAACGCTGCATCATCAGCGCCAGCATCTGCGAGGGCGCAAACAGGCCGAAGGGCATGATGAAGTTGCCGTGCGTCCGGCCAAGTCCGGCCTGACCGAAGCGCCGCCCCTGCCCCTGACAGAGCCCGCGATAGACCACGACCACATCGGCCTGGCCCGATTCCACGGCGGCCGTCGCCAGCGAGAGGGCGCCGCAGGAACCGCCGCCCCCGCCGCCCCAGACCATGGCCGAGAAGCGAAGCTCGGGCACGCCGAGCGCGACCTGCATCGACGGCGCGTCGTTGCCGTCATTGGAGAACGAGGTGAAGCCGTCGACGTCCGCCGCCGAGAGGCCCGCATCCGCAAGCGCGGCCAGGATCGCCTCGGCGGTCACCTGGAACTGGCTGCGGTCCATGATGCCGCCCCAGCGGGTGTACTCGCTCTGGCCGATGCCTGCGATATGCGCCTTGCGGCCGCCGCCGTTCAACGCCGCCGTCCGGTCAGGCCGCGGCTGAAGGCCGGGCCTTCATCCGCTCCATCCATGCGATCACGTTCTTGTTGTTGTCGTTGACAGCCTGCCCGACATTCGCGCCGAACTCCAGGAACGCGAACAGCAGGATGTCCGCCATGGTGAACCTATCGCCGCAGACCCACTCCTTGCCGTCCATCTGATCGTTCAGCCAGGCGATCTTCTCCTGCGCGATCTGGGCGAAATCCTCGGCCGCCGCCGGGATGCAGTGGATGCGGCTCTGGAACATCTTCAGCCCGGGGCCGAAGCGGAACGCCGCGCCCATGGTCTCGCAGATATGCAGGTCGATCCGGCGGGTCCACATGCGGGTCTCGGCGCGCTCCCTGGCGTCCTTGCCGATCAGGCTGTCGCCCTTGCCGATTTCGTCCAGATACTCGCAGATCGCCGTGATCTCGGTGATCACCTGCCCGTCGTCGAGCACGAGCGCCGGCAGCTGGCCCATCGGGTTGACCTTGGTCATGTAGTCCGACTGGCGGTTCTCGCCGCCGCGCAGATCGACATCGACCAACTCCGGCGTCACGCCTTTCTCGGCCATGAAGATGCGCACCATGCGCGGATTCGGACCGACGGAATTGTAGAATTTCATCTGCGGAGCCTCCCCTGCTGCAGCCACATTGGGGTACGGCCAGTCAGCCGGAGCGTCAACCGGATAACGCCGCTGCAGGGCAGCCATTCCGCCGTTGTCCTTCAGCGCCGGGCGGGCCAGTCTTGGCGCACGAGGCGCACAGGACACCGGGGGAGGACGAATGAGCGCGATACCCGAGACGAAAACCCTGATTCTGGAAGAGTCCGACGGCTGGCTGACCATCTGGTTCAACCGGCCGGAGGCCCGAAACGCCCTGTCGCAGGAGCTGACGGCCGAGTTCCGCGCCGTGCTGTCTGCGGTCCGCGACAACCGGAGCATCCGGGGCATCACCGTCCGCGGCAAGGGTGGCATCTTCTGCGCTGGCGGCGACCTGAAGGGCTTCCGCTCGAACTATCAGGGCGGCGCGCAGGGCATCGCCGACGTGGCTGCCTCCAGCCGGGATGGCGGCGAGATGTTCGACCAGATCAACGAGATGCCGCAGGTGGTGGTGATGCTGGTCGAGGGCGCGGCGATGGCCGGCGGTCTCGGCATGGTCTGCACTGCCGATGTCGTGGCGGTGACGTCGGATGCGAAGTTCGCCATGACTGAGACGACGCTCGGCATTCCGCCGGCCCAGATCGCGCCCTTCGTGGTCCAGCGGCTCGGACTCAGCACCGCACGGCGGCTGATGCTTACGGCGGCCCGCTTCGACGGAACGGAAGCGGGCAAGCTGGGTCTCGCCGACTTCGTCGTGGAAGATGCAGCAGGTCTGGAGGCTGTCGAGGCCGATGTGAAGAAGCAGGTGATGCGCTGCGCGCCCGGCGCCAATGCGGTGACGAAGGAGATCGTGCTGGCGACGCGCCATCTCGACCGCCCGGCCATGCTGGACTTCGCCGCACAGGGCTTCGCCCGCTGCATGCTGAGCGACGAGGGCAAGGAAGGCATCGCTTCCTTCCTGGAGAAGCGCAAGCCGGTCTGGGCCGGACGCGGCTAACCGGACGGCGCGTTGGCGCGGAGCTGCGACGACCGGAAGGCGAACCAGATCTTGCGCGCCCAGAACGCGATATGATCGCTGAGCGGTGCGGTCCCGAAGATCAGCCGCGCCGTTGCCGGACCGGCGGCGGATTGTGCCGCGCCATCCTGCAGGACAACCTGAAAGCGGTAGGTTCCGGCCCCGCCGTCGCGCGGGGCCGTGCGTTCGTCGGTCAGGCGTGCAGCGACCCCGTCCCCGTCGAAATAGCGCGCGCCGATCTGCAGTTCCGCGCCCTGCAGGTCATCTCGGAACATGCTGACATAGAGCTCATGGATGTCTCCGCTGAAGACCAGCGCTCCGTCATCCGGCAGCAGAACCCCGACCGCCTGCCCCGGTTCGATCCGCGCGCCGGCGGGATTGGCGCGCCAGGGGCGGAAGCGCCCGTCATGGGCAGCGCGGATTTCGCGCGCAGCGGCCTGCTGTTCCAGCAGGGCAATCGCGGTGCCGGCCGTCTTCAGACGCCGCTGCGCCCCCTCGACCGCCAGAGGGCCGGAGCCGCGTGCCGCCTGCAGCGCTTCCTCGGCGAGGGCCATACGGCGCTCGGCGACGACCATCTCGCCTTCGGCCTCCGGATCGGTGAGCTTCAGCAGCAGATCACCCTCCCGCACGAAACCGGCGGGCGCAGCGCTTTCGACCACCCCGCCGCTCGCGGCCCGCAGGGCGTAGACGTTCTCGAAGTCGATGCGCACGGGCACGGCCTCGACAAAGGGCAGCCGGATGATGAACAGCAATCCGACCAGGCTGCAGAAGATCGCGCCCCAGATCGCCAGCTTGCCGCGCGGCACCCGCTGCGCGCCGGGATTGCGCTCGCTGCCGAACGAGGCCGATAGCAGCGGCGAGAAGAACATGCCGCCGATGCCCCAGATCACCAGCAGCGTGCCCAGACCGAAGACCTGGGGCAGCACCTGCCAGGCAATGAAGATGAGGATCCAGATCTTCAGGGCGAAGGATGCGAGCGCGTAGGCGATATTCGGCCCGTACTCGGCGATCACCGACCCGGCGCCCGGCATGTCGAAACGGACGATCCTGCCCATCAGCACGCGCAGCGCCATGAAGCTTCGGGAATAGAGGTTGCGCAGCCCAAGCAGGTCCAGCAGCGCGAAATAGCCGTCCAGCTTGAGCAGCGGATTGATATTGAACATTAGCGTGTGGACGGAGTTGAACAGGAACACGCTCGCTGCGATCGCCTTGGCCGTCTCGCCTTCCATGACATGCCAGAGGATCAGCGCTATGGCCGCCACCGTGAAGTCGGCGTAGAGCCCACCCAGCGAGATGGTCAGCCGTTCCTTCCTCGAATCCAGCAGTTCCGCCTCGCTGCAGTCGACGAAGGGCAACGGGAACAGTCCGACGAGGTAGAAGCCGCAATAGCGCACCGGCACACCCCGGCGCGTCGCCACCAGCACATGCCCGAATTCGTGAAAGATCTTCAGAAACGGCGTCAGAAGGGCGAAGGTCAGCAGCGTCTCGGCCGACAGCGTCGCCTCCGGCCCCTTGAGGATCGCCCAGTCGTTGGCCACCGACAACCAGAGCCCGACAAGCCCCAGGAGGACGATGAAGATGACCGCCGGCCGGGAACAGTAGAACCGCGCCAGCCCGGCGAGCCGCGGTTGCAGCGGTCCGACCTCGAACAGCTTCACCTGCATGAAGAGCGGGTTCATCTGCCGCCGCGCCGAGAGCCGGCTGTCGTCGGTCAGCCACTCGGCAAAGCGCGCTGCGCGCATCTCCGCATCCGGCGGCGGCGTGCCGCGGAGTTCGGCCCGGCGGCCCCGCGCCAGATTCTGACGCCGCCAGATCTGGCTGGCGACAGAGGCCTCCAGATCGAAGAATTTTTCCGACCGCGGATCCGACAGCAGCACATGGTGCCGGTTTCGTCCCGGCAACAGGTGCAGGCGGACCCAGCCTAGAGCCGAAGACCCAGCTGTTCCCATGCCGTCAGCCTCACCCAGTCCATCATGTATCTTCCGACGATCTCGAAATTGTACCGCCGTCCGGCGGTCAGTCGCACGATCCCGCTCATGCCGTTGGCCAACCCGGAGGCCCGCTCGGAGACAACATCGGCGGTGGTGCGGAATTTCATCCGCTCGGCCTTTTCATCGGCATAGGCGAAGGCCGGTTCGATGACCTCGACGCGGAACTCGCCATCCACCAGGCCGCGAACCACGAACCGCCCGGTTTGCCCCGGCTGTACGAAGCGCACGTCTTCCTGCGCAAGATCGATTTCGACACGCATGCCTTCGGAAAGCTGGATCTCGGCCAGCCGTTCGCCGCGGGCAACGATATCGCCAACCCGGTTCTGGGGGATCAGGTCGATGACGCGGCCGGACTGTGGCGCGGCAGCGGAGAGCCACGACAACCGCTCCCGCACCTGCTCCAGACGCGCCTTCGACAGGTCCGCCTTGCGGGACGCAATCTGGAACTCGGCATAGGAACCGCTGGCCCGCGCGTCCCGGGCGTTCAGTTCGGCCAGCAGATGATCCAGCTCCGCCTGGGCTTCCTCGGCGGTCAGTTGCTCTGAATCCAGCCGGACCAGCGGATCGCCCGCGACGACGCTCTGTCCGATCTTGACAGTCCGCTGATCCAGACGGGCCTCGAGAGGTGCAGCCACGGTCACGCTCTGCGCCGGGATCGCCCGCGCCTCCGCGGTGATCTCGAAGTCGCCCGGCAGCAGCAGCCAGACCAGCAGGGCCAGCGGGATGGCCGCAACCGCCGCCCATTGCATCCACACTGCGACCGGTTTCCTGCCTTCCGTAACGCCCAGGTTGAGCATCTCGACAAAGCGCGGAAGCGCCGAGGCAGCGTCGGCGCTTGCGTCCTCCAGACAAATGCCGATCCGTTCGCCGCCGGACCCGCCTTCCGGCAGACCGATGGCGACGTTCCGCAGACCGAACTTCTGGCAGTAGAGCGGTCCCTCGATGCCGATCTCGCCCTCGCTCTCGGTCGAGGCGGTCAGCACGTTCACGCCATCCTCGAGGCCGCGATCCGCCAGTATCCGGAGCGAACGGTTCCGCGCCGAGCTGCGGCTCTCGTCGGACACCACCCGGTCGACCTTGCCGTTGCGGATCAGCAGCAGCCGCGCGTTGGAGTTCAGCAGGCGCCGGACCAGTTCCAGAGTGGCGTAGGCGCGGGCCTTGCCCTTGCGCGTGCCGATGGCGGCAAGTCCGGCAAGCAGATCGCCGGATGCCGTCTCAAGCGGATCGGCAGGCGCCGGCTTTTCCGTCAGCAGACGGGCCAACGCGAGAAAGATACGTGTAAGGCGGCCAACCGGGGGTGCCTGATCCTTGCTCAGCGCCGCCAGCACGACCCGTTCCGGCGTCCCCGTTCGAACGGCCAGCACCAGCATGCTTCCGGCCGCCATGTGCGCCGTCTGTCCTGCAGAACGCCGCGAGGTTTCGCGCGCTGCGCTCTCGCACAGATCCGGATCCGGCGCAGGGCCGCTGACGGCTTCGATCAGCCCGCCATCGGCCGGCTGCAGCAGGGCCACATGCACCAGTCCGGGCAGCGCCGGCGCAGCAAGTTCCAGGACGGCGGCGAAACGGCCGTGCGGCGGCGTCGGATCAGACCTTGATGGTGCCGAAGCGCTCTTCATAGGCCGCCACAGTCTGGGACAGCACAAGCTGCAGGCGCTTGGCTGCAAAGGGGCTGAGGATCATGCGGTCCGAGAGTTTCACGGTCACGCGTCCGTCGCCGGGCTTGCCCTGCCAGTTCTGGTGGGTACCGAACAGCAGAAAGAACTCCTCGCGGCTGGCCGTCGCCGTGGCGATGTTGGCGTAGTTGCTCTCGACCTCGCTGTCGTCCCAGGTCAGCATCACGTCGCCAAACCGGGTTTCCTTGAAGCTCTCTTCGGGTCCGTTGCTCATGAAATATCCTCGCTGTCCTAGTTGACCGCCGCCAGCGGCGCCTCGGCCTCAACCGGCGGCGGCGCGCCGTCAACCGGCGGCTCCTCGTTCTCGGACGGCTGGGCCGGCTCCGCACCGCCATCCGGCGCCGTCCCGGGAACGGATTCCGAAATGATGCGCGGCAGGGCCTCGTCCAGCATCTTCTCGACCATATAGGTTTCCATCGTCGTCGGCACCCGCCCGCCGAAGATCGACATGATGGCGTCCCGGCGATAGCTCTCGACGGCGATATCCGACTGGACGCCAAGTTCGATGCTGGCGGCGAGGTCTTCCAGGAAGTCGTTTCCGCTGACGAACTCGCTCAGATGCGTGGACGCCTCCCGCGCGGCCCGGGCGATTTCCCGCGCGAGTGTGCGGACATCCTGATCTGTCTGCAGTTGCCCGCCGTCGAAGAGGCCGCGTTCGAATTCGAGCGCGCCGCCGCCGGCCGAGCGTTGCTGGCTTCCGAAATCGGCCTTGCGGATGCTGAGCGTCGACGAGGTGGATTCGTTGATCTGGGCATCCGAGACGAGGTCGTTGGCGCCAAGGCCCGGGAAGTTGCTCTGGATCACGCGCAGGAAGGCCGGCGTGGACAGACCGTCCACAGCCGGATCGCCGGTTCCCCGGTCGGTGTTCTGGGTGCCCAGCAGACGGAAGAAGGCGGAATCGCCGGCCAGGAAGTCGTTCGCCGTGTCGCCGACGAAATCGTCGGGACCCAGGCCACCAATCAGCACGTCCGGGTCCAGACCGCCGATCAGCGTGTCGCGCCCGCCATCCAGGAAGGCGAAGTTGGTCGAAAGGCGAACCTCTCCATCCTGCGGCAGCCTTACGCCGTTGAAGCCGGGACGGCCGTCCTGCTCGATCTCGACGATGAAGCCGTCGCCCATGATGATGTCCTGCCCGGCGCGCCCCTCGAAGAAATCGGCGCCAAAGCCGCCCAGCATGACGTCGCGGTCCCCGCCGCCGATCATTCTGTCATTGCCGCGGATGCCCGGCTGGATGGATTCGATCAGCGTCAGACGGTCGTTGGCGCTCTGACCGACAACGACATCGGCGAAGTTGACGAAGCGGAGGATCGCCACGTCGCCGACCATCAGGTTCTCGTCGGCGCCGCCGATCATGGTGTCGTTGCCGATCTGGCCGACCATGATGTTGTCGCCGAAACCGGACCCCACGATCAAGTCGTTCGCGCCCAGCGTATGGTCGGTCAGCACCAGCCGGTTGGTATCGGTGTTGTTGACGAAGTCGAGTTCGGCGAAGTCGCCGACCGCCACGTCCTCGCCCGAGCCGGTATTGATCGTGTCCTCCAGCCCGTTGCCGAAGGCGATGTCGTTGTCGGTGCCGAGATCGATGCTGTCCCGCCCCTGCACGGCCTGGTCGGTGGGCCGGATCAGGCCGTCCGCGCCGGTGAAATCCGGGAAGTCGATCCGCATCCAGTCGCCGACGGCGATGTCCTCGTCGGCCCCGGAACTCAGCGTGTCGTTGGCCGTGCCGCCCATCAGCACATCGTCACCGCCGGTCGAGATCAGCAGATCGGCATCGCCGATGGCGGGGCTGAGCGACTGGATCTGAAGCCGGATGTTCTCGGTGACGACGGGCGTGTGCAGCAGCACCGCGGAGTTGCCGACCACCAGATCGTCGCCATCGGTCGAGCGGATGGTGTCCTGACCGAAACCGCCGAAGATGAAGTCGCGGCCGCTGCCGCTGTCGATGGTGTCGTTGCCGCCGCGGTCGAAATCGGTCGAGACCATGCGTCCGGAAGTGCCGGTCTCCAGCGGGTCCATGACGCCGCTGTCGCCCAGCAGCCGGTTGTCGCCGTCGCCGATATTCGCGATGTCGCCCGCGCCGCCCATGATGACGTAGTCGCGGCCGCTGCCCGAGGTCAGGCTGTCGGCGCCGTCCAGTTCCTGGAATGCGGACGTCATGTCGACCAGCGACAGGTCCGCCGCGTGGTTCAGTGTGCCCGTGTCCGTCAGGATCAGGTTGTCGCCGTCGCCGGTGTTCAGCGTGTCGTTGTCGGACCCGGAGAGCACGAAATCGATCCCCGCGCCGGTCACGATGTTGTCCTGACCGCCCTGATCGTCATTGTCGGTCCGCATCTGTCGATTGGTGACATCGATCAGACCGCTGTCGCCGAGGACGCGGTTGTTGCCCTCGCCGCCGCCCAGCGTGTCGTTCTTGCCGCCCAGGATGATGAAGTCGTTGCCGGTTCCGGAAGTGACGCTGTCATCGCCGTCCCGCCCGTTCGCATCGGAGTCCGCGGAGAGCGTATCGGCCGCCAGGTCCCTGTCGTGATCGATCAGGCCGATATCGGCGAGGATCAGGTTGTCGCCGTCGCCCGCCGAGATCGTGTCGTTGTCGGAACCGCCTGCAATCAGATCGATGCCGGATCCGGTGGTGATCTGGTCCTGTCCCGCCTGCGCATCGGAAGCGGTGGTCATCCGGGTACCGGTCACCTCGATGAGGCCGCTGTCGCCAAGCACCCGGTTGTTGCCGTCGCCGGCGCCCAGCGTGTCGTTTGCACCGCCCAGGATGACGAAGTCGTTGCCCGAGCCCGAGGTCACGCTGTCATTGCCGTCCCGGCCGTCGACGTCGGAGTCCGCACTCAGGGTCTCTGCGCTGAAGGTCCCGGTGTGATCGATCAGGCCGATGTCGGCGAGGATCATGTTGTCGCCGTCGCCGGCGGAGATCGTATCGCTGCCGGAGCCGCCGACGATCATGTCGATGTTGCTGCCGGCCGTGATCACATCGTCGCTGCCGAAGGCGTAGGAGGCCGAGGTCAGCGAGGTGCCATTGATGTCGATCGCGCCATTGTCGCCGATGACGCGGTTCACGCCATTGCCGATGGAAATCGTGTCGGAGCCCTCGCCGCCGATGGCGAACTCGTTGCCGCGGCCGCCGGTGATGCTGTCCGCACCGCCGCGCAGCGTCGCGTCGACGGAGACGATATCCGTCGGCGCCTCCAGAATGCGTGCGCCGTCCACATTGGCGTAATCGCCGATGAAGATGTTCTGCCCCAGCGTGTCGTTGAGGATTTCCACCGTCCCGGCCGCATCGGTGCCGCCGGCCACCAGCAGGTCGTTGGCGTCGCCGCCGTCCAGCGTGTCCGGACCGGCATTGGTCGAGTTCACGTCGATGGCCGTGAACTGCTGCGCCACCTTGTTCGACGACAGCTGGATCTGGCCGAAGTCGCCTGCCAGAAGATCGTTGCCGGCCCCGCCGTTCAGATTGTCGTTGCCGCCGCCGCCCAACGCCACGTCCAGCCCGCCGTCGCCGATCAGGATGTCGTTGCCGTCGGCGACGTCCAGGGTCTTCACGATCAGGGTCTGGGTCTGGTTCACATGCAGGTTGGCGGTCACCAGATCGATGTCCGCCCCGGCGCGGGTCTCGATGTCGAAGATGCCGCCGGTCAGGATGTCGTCCTCAAGGCCGCCGCGGACGGAGTCCGCACCCAGCCCGCCCTGCAGGATGTCGTCGCCGGTCTGTCCGACCAGCGTGTCGGTGCCGGCGCCGCCGATGATCAGGTCGCCGCCGTCCTGCAGCACCAGCGCGTTCAGCCGTTCGTTCGAGCCCAGCCCGCCCTCATCCGCCTGCGCGCCCCAGCCGAAGGCCCTGTTGGTGCCGTCGCCCAGGACGATGATGTCGGACCCGGCGCCGCCCTCGACGAAGACATCCGCGCCGCGCGCTGTGATGGTGTCCGTGCCAGCGCCACCCAGAACGGTGACATTGCCGGTGTCGGTGGTGCCGGTGATTTCGATCAGGTCGTCACCCGCGCCGGCGAAGATACGATGGTTGAAGCCCGAGGCAACACGGATCACGTCGGCCGCGTTGTCGGCGACATCCTGCGTCTGCGCCGTGTAGTTGGTGGTCATGTCGGCGAGGCTCTGTTCGAAATCGCCCAGCTGGGTAGCCAGGAAGGCGTCAACGGCGGCCTGGTCGAAGGTATTGGCGCCGCTGCCGAACTGCGCGGTGAAGGCCCGCGCCATGCCGAAGGAGTCGGAACCGAAGATCACGGTGTTGCCGCCGTCGATCTCGATCGTATCCGCCCCGCCCTCGCCGAAGATGTAATAGGTGCCGGTCGCCGCGCCATCGACCTGGATATTGTCAGCGCCATCGCCGGCGAAGACAACGTGGAAGCCCTGGTTCGGCAGGGTGATCCGGTCCGCGCCTGCGCCCGTGGTGATGAAGGTCGGCGTGTTGTCGACGATGCCGGACAGGTCGATCACATTGTTGCCGATGCCTGCCGGGATGATCAGCGCAGTCGCCGCGTCGTCGATCTGGCCCGTATTGGTGACGTTGCCGTTCTGGTAGTTGATGTCGAAGGGCGAGTTCGGGCCGGTGATGGTGATGATCTCGTCGCCGTCCTGGGTCGCATCCGAGAAGCTCTGACCGACGCGCGCGCCGACATTCAGCACTGCCGCGCCGCTGCCGCTCAGCTCCGGTGCGAACTCGACCGGCAGCGGCAGGCCGCCGAAGCTGATGCTCTCGCTGATGCTGAAGAGTTCAATGGTGCCAGAGAAGATCGTCGCCCCGAACGCCTTCACCTTGCCGAAGACCTCGGCGAACAGCGAGAAACCGGCCGTGCCCTTGAACATGGTCTCGATGGCTTCGATGAACTCGCCTTCGCTGAACAGGTCGCCGACGACCTCGCCGATGCGGATGATCTCCGGGACGCGCAGCTTGTCGTCATTGTTGGGATCGTTGAATCCCATGGTGAAGAAGATCTCACCGCCGCCGCTGGCACCCGCCTCGATGCCCGTGCCCAGAACAGAGATGTCGATCGAGGCTCTGATATTGGCGCCGAAGAACAGGTCGATCAGGCCGCCGTCAGAACTGTCGATGAAGATACCGTCGAGCAACCGTTCGGGATCGAGCGTGTTCAGGAAGTTGGAGACACCGCCCAGATCGTAGCCGACCGTGAAGCCGGCAAAGGCCCGGGCCTTGAGTTCGGCGGTCAGGAAGCTGCCAAGCGCATCGGCCAGTTCCTCTGGCATGGAAACGGCCGCCAGCAGGTCGCGGACCAGATCGAACTCGAAGTCGAAGTCGATCAGCGTGAAGGTGGCTTCGACGAGATCGACCTCGTCGAAATTGCCCAGGATCAGACTGAAGATGTTCGTGGGGTCGGACAGGATCGGGAGATTGATCTGCAGGCCCGCGCCGCCGAACTGCCCGTTGCTCTGGACGCTGCCGGTGTCACTACGCTGCGCCTCGTCCAGTTCCAGATCCGACGAGCTGGTCTCGCCGCTGGCCAGGTCCTCGCCGGAACCGGAGAAGTCGAAATCGCCGAAGCTGATAAACCCGCCGGAATCCTGCAGCTGGTCCTGCAGGTCGCCCAGGGCGCCGAGAATGTTGATGATCGTGTTCGGGATCGCCAGCACCGGATAGATCTCTTCCAGCGCCCCCAGCGCCAGGCTGATCGGGAATGTGTTGGTGATCTCGGCGATGGCCTGGAACGGATCCAGGATCGGCTCGATCGGGTCCGTGATCGGCCGGATATAGGTATCGAAGATGCCCGAGGCGTCGACACGCAGGTCGTTGAACATGAACGTGTCGAGCGAGAACTTGTCGCCGTCGCGTGCGGTGTCGAAGCTGGCGTCGATGACCAGCTCGGTCACGGCCTTCGGCACGATCTCGGCGCCGTTCACCGTGATCGGATTGCCGGTCGTCGGATCGATCACCTCGGCGATCAGCTGCAGGTTGACGTCAGCCTCGGCGGTGAAGGAAATGCCGGCCAGCTCAGCGAATTTCAGCTGTCCAATGAGGACCGATTTCTCGTAGCCGATGTCCTCGCCGTTTTTCTGGACGGTGATGCCCGAAAGATCGCGCTCCTCGTCCTCGCCCTGGTCCTGGAACAGGTCCACGCCGAGCGAGGCGGTCAGGCTGAGATCGCCGCTTTCGCCGCCCTCGAAGTCGGGGCGCTGCGCGAAGGTGTTCTCGGGCAGGTCGAGCGGATCCTCGACCGCGAAGGCGGTCAGCTCCAGCAGCTGTGCAACGGTGAACGAGCCCTCGAAATCGCCAGCATCGACAATGAAGTCGATGGAGATCTCGGTCTCGTCGGTGTCGTTCAGGAAGAACAGGCCGCGGCGGTCGATGCCGAAGCCGATATTCGCGGTGTAGGTGGCGGCCAGCACGATGGCGGAGCTGTCGGAAACCTCGAATTCCAGACCCGGAATGCCGAAGTCGAAGCCGATATCGAGGGCCTCGCGGAACAGCTCGCCGGTGAAGGAGAAGGCGCCGTAGAGGAAGCTCTCCTCGGTCGATCCCGAGGTGTCCAGGAAGGCCTGCAGATAGGTGACGCCGTCGGTCTCGAACAGGTCGTTCATGGCGTCGTTGACGAAGCCGGTCAGCAGATCGACGGTCGTCGGCAGGTTGCCGTCGTCATCGGGCTGGCTGGCGAAGTCCAGCGCCGGCTGGATGATGTCGAAGCGCAGCTGATCCAGCACCGACAGGCCCGCGCCGAGATTGTCGCCGATGATCGGCAGCGAGATCGCGTCCAGGAAGGCCCCGACCGCGCTGGAGACATTGCTGACGATGGTGTCCAGGCCGCCGAGCACCAGCCGCGGATCGTTCAGGATGTCGAGGACGTTGATGTTCGCCAGCGCATCCGCGAGATCCGGCAGGTTGATCTCGATGTCGTCCAGATTGATCGAGCCGTCGACGAAGATGTCGACCAGCGCGCCGTCGAAGAAGTCGCCGACATTGTCGATGTCGAAGCTCGAGAAGTCCGCGCCCTCTACCGTGTTCAGCAGCCCGGCATTGAAGGTGATGCCGTCGGTCGCGGGATCGAACAGGCCAGTCGTGTCCGACAGGGGCAGGTCGATGCTGATGCCGAAAGCGGTGGTGAAGGAGAACAGCTCCAGCAGGCTCCGGTCCGGATTGCCGAACAGGTCGGCAAGGTCGCCCAGATCGTACTGGCCGTCATTGTCGTCGCCGTCGATGTCCAGGATGCCAAAGCGCATGGACCCAGGCGTGCCGTCGCCCGCCCCGCTGCCGAGCAGCGCCGTGCCGTCGACGATGTTGACGCTGAACGGGCCCATCGCGACCTGCACGTTCAGCCCTTCGGCGACGCCGGCCGTCAGCTGCAGTTCGATGCCGGTGTTCTCGACATCCAGGAAGACGCGCGCCGACCCGGCGGTGCCGAGGGTCTCCGAGACGACACCACCCGACGCATCGACCGCCAGACCGTCGGTGAAGCCGATCAGCTGGGAGGCGTTGGAACCGCCCAGATCGTCGAACCGGAACTGGATGTCCTGGCTGGCGTCGTTGCCCTGCACGGCGAAGGTCGCGTCGTCGAAGCCGTTTGCCGCCGTGAAGTTGGTCTGGGTCAGCGTCAGTGCGTGGCCGTCCAGCGCCGCCACGATCAGCTGCGACAGCGGCACCGTGGAGGTCGGCATCGCCGTCGGCGTGATGTCCGCACGGGCGACGTCGATGTCCCGGAACGCCGCATTGAGCGCATCGACGAACGCCGCCGGCGTGTTCCGCGCCGCGTCCGCCTCCAGGCTGACGGTCACCGGATCGCCGTCGTTGAAGACGAGGTCGAAGCTGATCGCGCCGGTCAGATCGACGCCGCCGAGATCGACCGCACCGGTCTGGGCGTCGGCCGCCTCCAGCTCGCCGCCGAAGACGAGGTCGGCGCCGGCGGTGTCGCGGGCATCGGCCTGGGTATCCTCGACGATGAAGGTGCCCGCCTCGGCGTCGAAGCTGACGGAGGCGTTGGCGAAGGCCGTGTTGGCAGCGAAGGCGTCGCCGATGGCGGTGACGACGCTGTCGATATCGGTGAGATCGGAGAAATCGATGCTGACCGTCGACCGGCCGCCATCGGTCTTGTTCAGCCGGGTGATGCGCAGTTCGTTGCCGGTGCCTGGCGCGTTGGCGATCGCCGCGACGCTGGACAGGGCCGACAGCAGGGTCGCGCCGTCCACCGCGCCGCCTGCGCCGAGCACGCCGGACAGGTCGATGCCGATGGTGAAGTCCAGCAGCAGGTCCGGATCGAAGGTGAGCGCCGCATCGCCCTTCACGTCCACCAGGCCGGAGACGAACTCGGCCACCTCGGCGCCCAGCACTGTCGCCAGGCTGTCGCCCAGCAACTGGCCCAGGTCGAAGCTGAAGGGTGTCGTGCTCTCGACATCGTCGAGGAAACTGAGGCTGAGCGCCATCGTCAGCGTCTGCAGCCCGGTATCCCAGCTCAGTTCGACGGTGTCGTCGCCGAAGGCCTGCTCCAGGATCGTGTCCAGCCGCCCGAGGGTCTGCTCGGGATTGTTCCGGGCCTCCTGCGCCGCCTGCAGAAAGTCTTCCGCGAAATCCACCGAGTCGAGCAGGCTGACATTCAGCAGCGGGATGGGCGTATCCAGCAGCGCGAAGTCCTGGCTGAGCGACTCGCCCAGTTCGACCAGGACGCCGGCGATATTGGTCGCCGTGTCGAGGATATCATTGCCCTGGATACTGGTCAGCGTCTCGGCGATCGGTGAATCGATCGCCACGATCCAGGTCGTGGTGTCGAAGATGTCGGGGCTCGCGATCCGCACACCGTTCAGCGCATCGGCGGCAATGCCGGAGAGACCGGTCACATCGATGGTCACATCGTTCAGCGCCACCAGCGCGATGGCGGCGATCTCGCCCTCGCCCGGCGCGGCGGCGAAGACGTTCGCCTCCTGCCGCTGCAGCGCCGCGTCCTCGTCGACGATCAGACCGCCCTGCAGTTCGAAGCGGCCGAGCAGATCCTGCGGCCGGCCGTCCTGATCGGTCAGCGCCGTGGCGATCTGGGTGAAGGTCAGGGTGGAATCGAAGCTGCCGTCGTTCTGCCGTTCGACCAGCGTGACATTGACCTGCGCGTCGACGCTGATGCTGTTCTGCGCGGCGTCGTTGGCGCCGAACGTGGCGCTGACAATGCCCAGATCGGCTGTGCCCGATATCGAGGCCGCCGTCGCCGTGATGCGGCCGAAGAGCTCGACGTCGCGGAAGGACGCGTGATCGGCCAGATCGACGCCGCCTGCCGCGGGGCTGGCCGCCGCGCCCAGACTGCCGCCATTCTGCGCGCGTTCTGTCAGAACCGAGCCGGTATCCTGCGCATCGTTGCCCAGATCGTCAGCCAGTTCAGAGATGAATCCGGCGACATCGAAGCCGAAGACGCCGTTCAGCGTCGCCGTGGCGCTGGCGGTCAGGTCCGCAGACAGCGACAGGCTGTCCGCAATGCCGAAGCCCAGATCCGCCGCTGAGAAATCGCCCGGATCGCCGATATCGACCGTGCCGCCGATCTCCGGCAGCCGGAACAGGATCTCGCCCTGCTGGGTCAGGATCACGCGGCCGTCCGGCACGATATCGGCGAGACGTCCGTTGACCCAGGTCACCAGCCCCGAAACCGTCAGCGCCGCGGCGGCCTCGGCCGGATTCACGCTGATCGTGACGCTGTCGCCGCCCGCGTCGACCAGTGCGAAGGCCAGCGCATCGCCATCGGCGCTGGCCACGGCGTTCGTGCCCGCCAGCGCCGTGTTGAAGGCATCGACCAGTTCGGAGATCGACGCAAACCCGCCATTCTCGTTCGGGGAAAGGACACGGATGCTCGTGTCGATATCGCCCTGGCTGACGATGAATGAAAGCTGCGGGAAGCCGTCGAGGACAGCGCCGGATGCGAAATCCAGCGCCGTGCCGGTGACGGTGTTGGCGCCGGAAATGGCGATCGAGCTGCCCAGTCCGATATCGTTCAGCTGGAAGGTGAAGAGATCCGCCAGTTGCTCGCCGAAGGACACCACTGTCTGGAATGCGTCGAGCAGCTTGAGATCGGTGAACGGCAGATCGATGTCGAAGATGGCCGCCGCGGCCACTTCCTCCAGATTGTCGCCGAGCTGGCTGAGGAAGTTCGCGACATCCGCAGAGCTGGTCGCCGCGAGCTGACCGACGAAGGACTCCAGCGCCGCTTCCACGCCGGCATCCAGGCCGCCCGTGGTCACGTCGAACCCGGCGCCGATATCGGCAGCGTTCAGGAAAGCCGTCAGGAAATCGTCGCCCGCCGTCGAGAGCAGGCTGGTGAAGGTCGCGCTGGCCGTGAACTCGATGGCCGACTGGTTCTCCGGCTCGAAGTCGGCGGCCACAAGCTCGCCGTCATCGTCCTGCGTGTTCAGCGCGCCATCGACATCGACCCGCAACAGGTTGAAGGTCGCTTCGTTGGTGATGGCTGTCTGGACGCCGCCGACCGGCGTCACGAAGGCACCGACCCCGACGCCGGCGACATTGCCGGCAAAGGAAATGGCCGGATTGGCCGCGTCGAAATCGATCACAGCCGAAAAATCGATGCTGTCCAGGCCGGTGATGTCGATGGTGAACTCTGCCGTCCGCACATCGGTCAGCGTCACGTCCAGGAAGCCGAAACGGGTTTCCACCGGATTGTCGGGATCGGGATCGAAGACGTCGCCGCCGACCGTCAGCAGCTGCGGTGCGGCGAAGTTGTTGGCCGAGAGCGAGAATTCGCTGTCGCCCCCACCGGTGTTCGCCGGATCGACGACAAGATCGAAGGTGAAGCTGGGCTGCACCGAGAAGCTGACCGCATTGTCGATATCGGCGCGGGACAGGCCGAAATCGCCCTCCTCCAGCAGCGAATCGAGATCGAAGGTCATCTCGGGCAGGGTCACCTGGACATTCACCGTGGCGCCGCCGCCGCTGAACGCGACTGCCAGGTCTGCCGGATCGTCGCTGGTAGGGTCGTCGATATCGGCGAGCGTGATCGAGAACAGGTCGCCCAGCGATCCCGCGGTCTGTGTCACGAACACACCGCTCAGGCCGTTGGCCAGCGTGGTCACGTCGCCCTCGTCGAAGGCGCCGCCGAGACCGGCCTGCAGATCGGCGCGGAAGACGTCGCCGACGCCGGTCACGAAGTCGTCGGCGCTGGTCAGATTGTCGAAGGTGAAAAGCGCCGAGAGGTCCGCGGCCTCGACGAAGCTGTTGCCGACGGTGGCGCCGCCGCCGAAATCGATTCCGGCCACCTGCGCGTTGAAGGCGCTGAGCAGGCTCGCGGTCTCGTCCGCGATGAACTGATCCAGATTGGATTCCAGTTCGGCAACGATCCGGTTCACGGTCTGCTCGACGAAGCCGAAGAGATTGTCGCCGAAAGCCGCATCCGCCGAGGCCGAGGCCGCCTGGGCCACGGTGATGTCGTCGGCGGTGTTGTCGGGCGTGTTGTTGGGGTCGAGGTTCGGGTTCTGCAGGTCGAACGTGTCGCCGGCGATGTCGAGCAGCGGCGCAACGAAGGCGACCTGGGCGTTCAGGTCGTCTGTGAACTGCTGGAACTCGCCCAGTGCCTGCTGCCGCTGCGCATCGACCGCGCCGAAGACCGCGTGGAAGAGATCGATCGTGTCGGTGATGCCCGGATCGAGGTCGAGCGTCGCATCCAGCATGATGCGCGGCTCCAGCGGCTGGATCGGCGGTTCGATCTCGGCGCGGGCGCGGAGGCGTCCGCCTGAAACCCGGGCGGTCGGCTTCTTGCGGCGGAACAGTCCCATCAGACGCTACCTCTGGTCAGTTCCGGTCCGGCGCCGCCATGGCGGCGTCTCCGGATCCGGTGATGAAGACGCACTGCATGCCGGGCGCCACGGCGTCGGTTTCGAGCTTGAAATAGGCCTTGATGGTCCGCGAGGACTGGTCGGCCAGCGGCGAGACATAATCGAAGGCGACGGTCAGGCGTTCGGCGAAGCCGGGGCCGGCGGCGATTTCGTAGGCGTCGCGGGACAGCAGTGTCCGCGAGCGCTCCAGCGGGATGAAGACCTCGACCCGCATCGGATTGACCTGGACGATATGGGCGACGGGCCGTTCGAAGGTGGACTCGCCCGGCGCGATCAGTTCCTCGCCCACCACGCCGGCCACAGGCGCGCGGATCTCGCCCTTCGCCACAGTCAGCTTCGCCCGCTGCGCCTCGGCGCGCGCGATCGCCTGGGCCTCCTTTTCCGAGGTCACCCTGCTCTGCGCCGCCCGGTACTCGCCCAGCGCCTCTTCATACTGCACCCGGCTGATGACGTTGGATTTCAGCGCCTTTTCCGCCGACTGGTATTTCGCTTCGGCGGTCTTGAGCTGTTCGGTGGCCAGCGCAATGGCGCCCTTGGCCTCCGCGCGCGCCTGATAGAACTTCCATTCCGCGACAAGCAGATCGGTGTCCAGCTTCGCGATCAGGTCGCCCTTCTCCACGCGCTGGCCCGGCACGACCTCGACGCTGTCGACGACGCCGTTCAGATCGGAGGCCAGTTCCACGCTGCGGGCGGGAAAGATCGAGCAGTCGAGCCCGTTCATCGCCAGCTCGTCGCCGAACCGCGTGTCGGAACCGGCGGCAAGAACCGGGGCCGCCAGTCCCGCCACCAGGGCGAGGACACCGCTTCCGACCCACCAACGCAACACTCCTCGGGGACGGGTATGCATGTCTTTCATCCTCCGGCCGCTGAGGGCACCCCCAGGAAATCGGACAACCGCCGGCCAGTGACGTAGGCGATCCGAGACCATGCCCGCATGGCCTCGTAACGCGACTGGTCGAGCTGTTCCTTCGCCCGCCGTCTCTGCAGTTTCTGTACCAGCACAATGGGCGCCGACGCCTGGCCCGAAGCCACGGCGTTGGAATCCGCCTCGACCAGCCGCTGCGAAAGATCCAGCGTCTTCTGCGCGATGCCGATGGCCCGCTTCAGGATGCGGATCCGCTCCAGCTGCGTCTTGAGTTCGGCCTCGATGCTCCGGCGGGTCGTGACCTCGTCCAGGATCGCCGCACGGAGGTCGCTGGCCGCCTCGCGGTTCGCATAGCCGGTCGCCGAAGCGTTGAAGATCGGCATGCGCATGCGGACGCCGAAGGAGAAGTCCTGCGTCACTGATCCGCCGCCGAAACGCGAGGCCTTGCGCTTCTCGCGTTCGCCGGTGCCGAAGAAGTCCAGCGTCGGCATGTAGTCCTCGGCCTGCGCCCGACGCAGCTCGCTGCGCTGCCGCTGGATCTCGTAGAGCCGCTGCATCATGGCCGGGTTCGCATGCAGCGCTTCGGTGAACAGCTGCTCGAGTTCCAGCGCCGCCAGTTCGTCGATGAAGGCCGGCGGCACCTCGTAGGGGATCACCCGTTCGAAGTAGACGCCGGTCAGCCGCGACAGCGTCGCCACCGCCTCGGCATATTCCTGCTCGAACTCCGGTCCCTCGATATCGGCCTCGGCCTGTTCCAGGCGCAGGGCGACAAGGGCCCGTTCGACACTCTGGCCGGCCGCGACCAGTTTCTCCTCGGCCGCGATCTGCTCCGAAATCAGCGCCGAGCGTTCGCGCGCGCTGCTTGCGCTGGCCTCGGCGGCCAGGGCGCGGAAGTAATTGTCGACGACCTCGAAGGAAATGCGGTGAACTTCGGACAGATAGGCCGCACGTGCGACGTTCTCGTTGCCCTTGGCGGCGTCGATCTCCAGAAGCCGCGAAATATTGAAGATCGGCTGGCTGACATTGACCTGATTGTTCAGCACCGGGAACTTCGCGACGCCGGCCTGGAACACCGCGTTGTCCGTCTCGATGACGTTCTGGATCACTCGCGTGTAGGTTGTCTGAAACGAAATGCTCGGCAGATAGCCGTAGATCGCGTTCAGGTGTTCCTTCTCCGCCAGGGTGATGTCTTCTGCGGCTTCGGCAAGTTCCGAATTGTTGTCCAGCGCGAACTGAACCAGATCGATGACCGTCAGCTTGTCGAGCCGGAACGGTTCGCGGCCCTGCGGCGCCGGACGGGGTCCGCCGAACTGGTTCTTGAAGGGGGTCATTGTCTCGGTCAGGTCGTTCGGCGTCGACGGGTCCGCGACGTCGACCGGGGCCTTCTCGATCAGCTTGCCGCCACCGTCATCCGGCTCCTCGACGACCTTCACGGTCTCTGGCACCGGACCGGTGAACGGATCCGGAAACCGGTTCGCAAGACGCTGATATGTCGGGGAAATCGCCGCCGTCTCGGCAGAATCCATGGGCGGCGGCGCCGCGGATTCGGCGTCGGGAATATCCGCATGCTTGTTGCTCGCGCAGCCGGAAGCCAGCAACGCGATCATCGCGGCGCTCGCCAGCAGCCGCGCGGAAGTCCGGTCAAACAATACTCACGCCCTACTCACTGGTCCGAAGACGCCGGGAACGTCCTGGATTCGGAACCCTAACCCCCACGAAGAAGGTTAATACCACCCGCAGAACATGTGCGGCAACACATGATCATGCGTTTGACTTGCAAAACTGCAGCATTTGCCGGCGAGCGGGTCCTGGTGCAATCGGGCAAAATATTCGGTTAAAGCCATCTCGCCTGCTGGTTGTGCGGATGCCAAATTTTTCAGGGGCAGAGCCCGGGCCGGCTTGAGGGCCGGTGAATTCGCCGCGCCCGGCGAGCGCGCCCCGTTTCGCCATTCGACAACAACGCCTTGCCGGTTTACCATACGGAAAGCAGGGCAACCCGGTCACGCACGGTCAGCGGGTGCGATCGAAGCGGACGGTGTGGCGGCCGGTTGGCGTATGTAGCGGTCTTGCTGGGTGATCCGGAACAGGGCGCAGACACATTTCCCGATACTCAGAGGAGTCACCATGCCAGCCTCCCCGCTCGTCGCCGATCTCGAAAGGGCGCTCGAACTCCTGAGCCAGGTCGATGAAAGCAGGCTGGGCTTCTCGCCCAGTCCGGACGTCTCCGGCGACGTCCAAAAACTGACAGGCGTGACGCAGTATCCGGTGGATTCCCACCGCGCCAATGTCCGCGCCCGGCTGGAAGCGGTCGTCAAGGCCGGCGACCAGCTCCCGACCCGCCATCCCTCGGACTATGTCTCGAAGGTCATCGTCGAGTGCGTCCGCCTCGCGCCATCCAGCGACGACATGATGCACGGCCCCAGTTCCTGAGCCTGACCTGAAGGGGAAAATGGTGCCGTCGAGAGGACTCGAACCTCCGACCTACTGATTACGAATTACGAAGGCGGCGTTTCCGGGACTTTCCTGGATTTGGCGGGACATCCCGAAATCCCATAGATTCCAACCATATCGCTTGTTGGACGTTTCCCACGCTTTCCTGTAGTTTCTTTTCTGGTGGTGGACCGGTGGTGGACAGAGCGCCGGTCCCCACCGGAGGACAAGATGACCGACAAGCGGAAACTGACCAAAAAGGCCGTCGATGCCCTTCCCGTCGAGAAGGGGCAGCGCGCTGTCGTCTGGGATGATGTCGTCAACGGTTTCGGCGTTCGCGCCACCGGAGGGGGCCGCACCTACTTCGTACGGTATCGAGTGGGTACGGGACGGGCCGCACCCCGGAAGGACTTCACCATCGGCAAGCATGGCGCGCCCTGGACGGTCGAGCAGGCCCGCACGGAGGCAACCCGGATTCTCGGCATGGTTGCGGACGGCAAAGACCCGCAGGGCGAAAAGGTCTCGAAACGAAGGAGGGACGACAACCGGACCTTCGAGACCGTAGCGAACACCTTCCTGACCCGGCACGTGGAACGAAACCTTCGCCCCTCCACCGCGAGGGATTACCGACGAATCATCGAGAAGCGCCTGATCCCGCGATGGGGGAAGAAGGACATCGCCGAGATTGGCGGCTCAGATGTCCTGGAACTAATTGACGAGATCGAGGACGGCGCTCCCGTCATGGCGCGGCTTGTGTTCAGCGTGACACGCCGCCTGTTCGGCTATGCCGTCGAGCGCCGGATTATCGAGAGCAACCCTTGCTTCGGTCTCAAGGCAGCCCCTGCCCCCAAGGCCCGCGACCGGGTTCTGACGGATGACGAGTTACGACTGGTCTGGCTGGCAACCGAGAAGCTGGAGTTCCACTATCGGCAGGCATTCCGCGCCCTGATCCTGACGGGCCAGCGGCGCTCAGAGGTGAGCAACCTTGAAGCTTCGGAGCTTGATCTGGAAAAGGCCGAGTGGACCATCCCCCGCGAGAAGTCGAAGAACGACAAGGCGCACGTGGTGGATCTGTCCGACGAGATGTTGGACGTCCTGCGTGATGCGATAGGTGACAGCGTTCTCGGTCAACGTCCCCGGCTAGGCCCCTTCGTCTTTGGCGTGACAGGCGAGTACCCGCCGGCAGAGTGGGGCAAGGCCAAGCGGCAACTCGACGAGGCTGTTGCCGAACTGGCGAAAGATGAAGGAATCGAGGCCCCTGCCCCGTGGCGGACACATGATCTGCGGCGGACGGCAGCCAGCGGCATGGCTGGAATGGGCTTCGGTCCGCATGTCGTCGAGCGCGTTCTGAACCATGTCTCCGGCGCCCAGGGCGGCCTCGTCGGCGTCTATCAGCGCCACGACTACCGGAAGGAGCGGAGGGCAGCGCTAGAGGCCTGGGGCAAGCATGTAGCGGGACTGATTGAGCCGCGGACGGGCAACGTTGTCGATATCAGTTCGCGGCAGCCGGCGTGATGAAGCCCTACGAACCAGAGACGTTGTATTCCGCCAGCACCTCGGATTTCCAGCGGCCGTTAACGGATCCTCAATCTTTTCGACCGCACACTGGCGAACGGTGGAAACCATGGATTGTTGTTAAGCAAATCTTCACCGTGAAGCCGCACTCTGTCGCCAATACAGATCGACATGGAGTGCCCAGAGATGGCATCCGACACAACCACCAGCGTCGCATCCGCCACAAACACGGCCGAAGGCCCTCTTCTGCCAGTTGAGGTCCGCGAAGCCATCGCCCGCGAGGTCCAGCAGGCCGTCGCAAGGGCGTCTGCCGCTTCCAACTTGTCAGGCCCCTGGCTCCAAAATCGCACAGGTGACCGCGGCGACCCTGACGACGAACTCGTCAACGTCGCGGAAGCCGCAATTATCCTCGACCTGTCTCCCAGCCATCTGAACAAGATGCGCTGTCGTGGGGACGGTCCGAAATTCGTCCGGCTTGGCCGTCGGGCGATCCGCTACCGCCGTTGCGACCTCCGTTCTTACGCGGAAGGCCGTCTCGCAGACAGCACCAGTGAGTACGCGGCCTAGCCAGCTATCGACAGCAAAGGCGAGGGCCGCCCCTTGATGGCCGCGCTGATGACGCGACCGGGTACGGCCCTCGAAATAGTTGCAAATGAAACATATCACATTCGACCGTATCGGCAACCAGCATCCCGACTGGCGACCGGGTTTTCTCAGCCGCCGGCATCGCATCGATCCGCGGCTCGCGGAGATCTACCTGGGCGACTGGTCCCGCCCTCATTGGGAGCCGAAGTCTTGAGCGCCCGCGTGGAACCGGCAGCGCAGCCGGAACGCAGACAGCGCCCTCGCAACGAGCCTGTTGCGTACATCGTCACCGAGGATGGTGAGGAGCGTATCGAGTGGATCAGCGAACCGAGGGTCGTTCAGACCGTTGACGATCTGATTGAGAGCGGAGCGCGAGGCGTTTCCTCGCTCGAATGCAAGGGCGTCCGGTTCTCCTCCTACGTCCACAAACTCAGGCGCAACCACGGCATCACCATCGAGACCAAGCGCGAACGGCACGGCGGGAAATTCGCCGGAAATCACGGGCGCTGCATCTTGATTTCCAAGGTGCGCCGCGCTCAGGGGGTTTCGTGATGGTGATCCGGGAAATCCAGAAGAACAGCCGCGAGCGCCTGCGCGTGTCATTGGATCAGTTCAGGGGCCACGACCTGATCGCGATGCGCGTCTGGATCGACGGCGATGAAGGACCGATTCCGACCAAGTCGGGGTTCGGACTTCGCGTGCACCAGATTCCCGAACTCCGGGAGGTACTGGCCGAAGCCGAACGGCAGGCCCGTGCAAACGGGATGCTGGAGGACGCGGCATGATGCGAACCATCAGTGAAGTGATGGCTGAGACGGCTCTGGGGGAAACCCCGGAGCCTACCGGCGAGGTCATCGAGCATCCGAAGAAGGACGCCGCACCCAAACCCGTCTACGCGCCCATCCCGATGCGCGCCTGCGTCGATAGCCGTCTGTCTGCGCGCCACTACCGGACTCTCGCCGTCATCGCCGCTCATGACCGGTTGGGGGCGAATGGCGCCGGCTGCTGGGCATCTCACAAGCGGTTGGCGGAGATGATCGGCTGCAACTACTCCCGCCTGTCAGAGAACATTCGTCAGTTGGCGGAATGGGGATATTTGCTCAAAGACAAGCACCCGGTGAACCCACGGATGCGCGTCTACCGCGTCGTCTACACCGCCGACGATGCCGCCGTGATGAAGGGCAATGGTTTGCCAGATGGCAAAGCTCCCAGGGCCGACGATAGTTTGCCAAAAGGCGACGACGACGCCGGCATAGTTTGCCAGAAAATTTCTGAGACGCCCGGTTTCCGCGGGACACAGCGTGTAAATATATTCCGTGAAACGGGGAATACATCTCGTAGAAACGACGGAATAGATACCCCTGAAGGGGCGCGCGCTTCGCGCACGCCACGCAATCGCCATGACGAAGAGTTTGTCGGGGAACGCCTGCGCGTCCTAGAGAAGGGCATGGCGGAAGGCGCATTCGTCAAGGACAGCGAAAAGGTGCTCGATTGGCTGCTGGAGGTCGAGGAAGGCTACGCCGGCACTGATCTGGACCGTCTGAGCTACTGGGCGCAGCGCCTCTACACAGATCTCGAAACCTACGAGCAGCGGAGGTGACGAGTGCCTGAAAATACAGATCAGAAACAGGCGAACGCCGGGCAGTTCCAGCCGGGCCAGTCCGGCAATCCGGCAGGCCGACCGAGAGGCGCGCTGAACAAGACAACATTGGCCGTGCTGGAGCTTCTGGACGGCGAAGCCGAGGGCCTGACGAGAAAAGCCGTCGAACTAGCGCTTGATGGTGACACGACCGCCTTGAGGCTCTGCCTCGAACGCATCGCGCCTCCGGTCAAGGATCGGCCCGTCAGCTTCGACCTCCCGGCCATCGAGACCCTGAACAATGCCGCTGACGCAATGGCGGCCCTGCTCAAGGCCGTCTCCGAAGGCCAGGTGACGCCGAGCGAGGCGACCGGCGTCGCGAGCATCGTTGAAACCTACCGGCGCACGGTCGAGAGCGCGGATCTGGAAGACCGAATCGCAGCATTGGAGGCACGTCATGCCGAAGCTTGATCACCGTCTGACGAAGCTGGAACGCCACGGCCGCGCTACCCCCTATGTTGCCTATGTCCGCGACGGCGAAACAGACGACGAAGCGATAGCCAGGCACCGCACGGAAACGGGCCACGCATCGGCGGTCATTCTCGTACCGGGTGGCGACAGCCCCATGACGGATGACGAATGGCTGGCCCGCTTTGCCCCGGAGAAGAACTCGTGACGCCGGCCGATCTCGCCCGACAGATGGCAGACCATGCGGCGGCGTTTCAGGATGCCGTCGCCGAGGACGACATGCCGGCCGCGCGAGAGGCGGTGGACGCCACGGCGCAGGCGCTCGACGCGCTGGCCTTCGCGACTTCGACAACGCCTGAAGATGTGACCGCCCAGATTGTCGGCATCATCGCCGCCCTTCGTTCGGCCCGCTTCGGGACAGGAGACCATTACATCGACATTGCAGAGCGCCTCGCCTGGGGCGCACTCGAAGGCATCGAACAGATCACCCACACGAAACGAGACGATTACGGCTCGCAACATTTCATCGGCCCGGAAGATGACCCGCGCGCCGTTCGGAATCTCTGACGCCTGATCACCGGATCAGGAGGCACCAATGACAGTGAACCAGTACGGACAGACGGACCTGACCGCAGCCCTTCTGCGGCAGGGTATGCAGCCCAACCCATACAAGACGGCGCTGGGGCAGGGCCTGCGGCTTGGCGCGGTTGCCCTGGCGCAGTACGGCGACCGGAAGCGGCAGGAGAATCAGCGCAACGAACTCGCGAGCGCCTTGCGCGGCATCCTCCCGCAGGAGACCTCGACGCAGGGCGGAGCGGGCATCGGCGACATTGCCACGACCCCGAACCCGAGGGCGGACCAGATCGCGACGATGTTGTCGAACCCGGCCACCTCACAGATTGCCACGGCCTTGCTGGGCCGGGAACTGAACCCGCCCCAGCGGCAGACCGAGAAGGATGCGGGCGGATACCTCCGGTATCTCGACACGGGCGACCGCGTGTTTCCCGACGCACAGGCACCGGGGCCGAAGCCAACATCTTCGATGCTCGAATACCAACTCGCGCAGCGTCAGGGTTTCGAGGGCAGTTTCGCGGACTTCCAGCGATACATGGGCCAGACCACGCCGAGCGGCTTCCGGGAAACGGACAACGGGCTTGCCCCGATCCCCGGCGGTCCTGCCGATCCTGCCTACATCGCGCAGACGGCCCCGTTGAAGCGTCCGCAGACGACCGTGAACGTGGGCAAGGGCGAGACCGAGTTCGAGAAGGCGACCGGCAAGGATCTGGCCGCAGCCAGGACGGCGATTGTCGATGCTGGCCAGCGTGCCGTCGGGACGGAACAGACCTTCCGCCAGTTGGGCGACCTTCTGGAAGGCGGTGTCCGGACAGGCTCACTGCAGCCGACCGTGGCCGCGCTTCAGGGTATCGCCGAGGATATGGGCGTCGATCTTTCGGCGACGGCGCAGGGGCTCGGTATCGAGCTTGGCGACCTTTCCAACCAGCAGAACTTCCAGCGCCTGGCGACACAGGTGGTCATCGACGGTTTCGAGCAATTCAAGGGCAACCTCAACACCCGCGAGGTGCAGCTTGCCGAGGGTGCGTTCGGTGGTCTGGGAACGACCCCGGAAGCGAATGCCGACGCTATCGCGGCAGGCATTGCTGCAAGCCAGATTGCCCGCCAGCGTGCCGTTCAGGCGTCCCGCGCCCAGACGCAGGCAGATGTTCGGGCGCTCCAGGAATCGCTCATCTCCGGTGACGTGACCGAGTTCGAGCGCATGAAGGACGCCATCAAGCGCGACCTTCTGGCGAAGCGCGGCGCGGACCTCCCGACCATCTCCGGCGATGCCGACTACGACGCCTTGCCTCCGGGGACGCAATTCCGCGCGCCGGACGGTTCAATCCGAGTGAAGCAGTAGGAGGCCGGCATGGGATGGCAGGACGCACCCGTAGTCGAGGAAGCACCCAAGCAGCCCCCACAGGGCGGCAAGCCGAAATGGCAATCCGCCCCGATGGTCCGCTCGCCTCTGGCCGATGACGACCCCGTGCCGAAGCGTGGCATTGAGGGCGTCATCCAGCAGGGCCGATTTGCCGAGACGACCGAGCAGACGGCGAACCGCACCGGCATCGGCACGGAAGGCGCGGGCGCAGGCGCGCGGTTCAACTTGAACCTCCCCCTGACCGGAGACGAGAAGCCGGAGCAGGAGGCGGAGATTGCCCGCCGCGCTCTCTCCCGAAGCCTTGGTGCACCCGTCGAGACCAGAATCGGGCCGGACACAGGCGCGCTTGAGTTCAGGAATCAGGGCGCGGATCAGTGGGGACTCGTCAACGCCCCCGGAGCCGATTGGGGCGACCTGGGGGCCATCGCACCCGAAGCGGCCACCATTGGCGCAGGCGTCACCGGTGGCGGCGCTGTAGGCCTTGCAGGCGGCGCAGCAGGTACGGCGGTCAGCCCGGGCGCAGGGACCGCCGTGGGGGCCTTCACGGGCGCTGTGAGTGGCGAGGCGACCGGAGAGGGCCTTGCCCTTGGCGGACGGCTTCTGGAAGCGCGCAGACGTGGCCTGATCGACATGAACGACGAGCAGATCTTCGACGCCTCGTTGAAGCGTGCACGTGACGCCGCCATCGCGGCGGGCCTGGGCGGTATCACCGTCGCCATGTTCCGGGCTGCGTGGAAGCGCATCCACGGGGCTACACCGGTTGGCAAGGTTGTCAGCGACCCGAAGTCCATCCGCGACGGCATGGCGTCTGTGGAGCCCGTACAGCGCGACGTAGAGGCCCTGACGGGTGAACCCTTCCCCGTCAGCCCCGGACAGGCTTCGCGCAATGACGGCCTGTTGGCGGGCGAACGGGCGGCACTCCAAACCGAGCGCACTGGCAAGCCGGTTCGCGACATCCGCGACAAGCAGGAAAAGGCCCTCGACCTGATCGGGGACAGCATTCCCGGAGGCGAGGCGGATCAGGCTCGCGCCGGCCGGGATCTGCAATCCGCGGTCGTTGAACGGGAACGCCGCGCCCTGCGTCCGGCTTCCGAGCGTGTAAGCCGTGCCCTGGCTGCCGCACAGAAGGCAGAGGCCGAAATCCTCAACATCGCCCGCGACCCGTCATCGGCGGTGACCTCGATGCGGGCGAACATCGATGAGGCGCGCGAGCGGGTGTTTGCACCGTTCGATGAGCAGTTCGCCGAGCTTCACCAGAACTCCGCCTTCACCATCGACCTGGAGCCGTTCGCGAAGCGTGTCCGGGAAGTCGTGGCGCGTGAAGGTCAGGATGTATTTCCATCCATCAGCCTACAGACCCGCAACACGCTCATGCGGGAGGCCGGAGAGGCTGGCGAGCGCGAGACCCCGGCAACGCTCGGCGATGTGCAGCGGGCGTTGAGAGACATCCGCAGGGAGCTTCGGCGGCCCGGCATGGCGGACGAACCGCAGCGCCATCGGATGCTGGTCAATCTCAGGACGGAACTTGAGCAGGCCCGTGACGCGGCGCTGATGAAGGCCGATCCGACCGGAGGCATTGTCAGTGAAGTCCGACAGCTTGAAGCCGCGCACCGGGCAGCCATTGAACGGTTCGACCGTGGCATTGTCGGCAAGTACGCCAAACGTGACCAGTTCGGCACGCCGCGCATGTCCGGTGACGACGTGGCGTTCAGCCTTCTGAGAAACACCGACGACGCCCGCGCCTTCATCGAGGCCGCATCGGACATGCCCGGTGGTCGCGCCATCGTCACGGACGCACAGGACGCGGTTCTCGGCATGATCGAACGCCGCACCCTGGACAGTTCCGGGGAGATCAATGCCGGCCGCCTGAAGCAGCTTCTGCGGACAAACCGAGACGCGCTGGAACAGTTGTTCGCCAGCCGCCCGAAGGTACTCAGGTCTCTTCGGAACGTCGAAAGCTTCAAGGCCGCTGTGCAGCGTCATGCCGACACCATCGAGGCAACCAAGGCGCGGTTCGAAAGGGCCTTCGGCTTTGCCTCTGCCGATCCGACCGTCATCGTCCGCAACCTGATCCGTGACGGCAACGCGGGCAACTTCAACACCGCGCTTCGCATCCTGGAGCGCACCCGCCCGGATCGTGTGCCAGCCTTCAAGCAGGCCGTCGCCGCAGAGCTTCGCGAGCAGATGTCCAGCGGTGGACAGGTGACGGTGAAGAGCATCGACGCCTTCCTGAACAGCCGGGGACGGACCATCGCCCAGCAGGCGCTTGGAGCCGACTACATCCGAAACCTGCGGACATGGCGGAACGCGCTGGAAATCGCCGGACGGAAGCCCGGACCGGATGCGCCGAAGGACCTCGCACGCCTGTTCAATACGGGCATCCCCGCCTTGGAGGGGTTCGCCCGGCTCTATCGCGTATCGCTGTTCGCACCTCTCTCCCGTGCCGGCCGCATGTTCACGGCAATGCTCGGCATCAGCCGCCGGCATGTGCAGGAGCGCGTTGCGGAGGCCCTGGCCGATCCGGAGAAGCTTGAGAAGCTGGCCCGGCTCTCACGGTCATCGGCAGGCTCGCACACAGCGCGCGTTGTGTTCGCGGATCTCGGGTTGGAAGGGCTGAGCCTGCTGGCAGAGAACCCGGACATCCTGCTCGGTGTCGAGCTTCCAAACGAATGAGGCCGACCCCATATCAAGTGAATGGCGACCCTTACCAAACGTCAGGAACGGACCGGAGCCTTCATCGAATGGCTCGGCCATGTCGTCGCCTTCATCCCCGTGCTGGGCGTCTTCCTGGCCGTGTGGGGCGGCCTCTCGCTCTGGCTGGGCATATGGGGCATTGCACTCGGCTGGCTACCTGCGCTGTGGCTGGCGGGCGTCGTGGGCTACGTCTGGCCGTTGGCTTGGGTTGGGCTTGGCGCGCTATTGCTGGCCATCTGAACACCCTACTCGATTGTCGCGATGACAAGTTGTCGATATGGTCACGACGTTAGTGGAGGAATCGAATGGACGGCACTCGGAAACTAAATTTGAGTGATCTGGTTCCCGTTTGGGAGCGAAAACTCCCGCACCCCATTCACCAGCCCCCAATCGACGGCATCTTGCGGTCGGATATAGAAGTCCTTGAACCGTCTGGCGTTCAGAACCTCTTGGGGCAAGGACGTCCGGTTACGCAAGATTTCTTCAGTGCGACTGTCGTCAAACAGGGCCGCGTTGAGTGAAGCCTGCAACCTTTCAGAGGTCATTCCATCCTGTCCCGGAAATAGCATCGTCGGGTGGATCATGAACATCGAATGCTGTGAACAATACCGAGTCTCTGCCGCCACAAAAATCGCTACGGCGATAGATGAAACGGACCCCGTGTTGTAAATCGTGACCTTTATCGGCAGGGATTGAATGTGGTTGTACAGGAAGATGCCGTCCGCGACATAGCCACCATTGGAACTGAACGATAAAACAACCTCGTCGAAATCATTATTCACGGCATGATTCATCGCTGCCGCAATCCGTGAGGCGCCATTTGGGTCGATGGCTCCGGTGAAACCGAAGAAGGCTATTTTGCTTCCTGCGAGGTCGGGCATCGAGTGACATTGGTGCGAATCGCTGATTCGGTCCAGACTTTCGGTCCTGCATCGGTTTCAGATGGGTGTGGACAATCAGCATCGCGGACATCGACATCTGGCGCACCGCCTGGCTGATGGTCGAGCGCTATGGCGACGGCGCCGGCTTCGAGACGGCCGCACGCGCCGATGAACTGATGGAAGCTGGGGATCTGGACGGCGCTGCCACCTGGCAGCGGATACTGGATGCCGTCGATGAGTTGCAGCGAACTCAACGGACCGCTGATGAGTTGGTCAATTGACCCCGGCCTCTCGCGTGTGAGACACGCGTGACCGTCATCCTTCCAGACAAGCCGGGCGTGGCGGAATTGGTAGACGCACCAGACTTAAAATCTGAGGGGCAGATGCCCGTGCCGGTTCAAGTCCGGCCGCCCGGACCAGACTATCAGGACTTGCCGCCCCGCCCTTTCCGCCCAAGGCCGAAGGATTTTGCCATCTCGGCCCGCTTGGCCGCGTAGTTCGGGGCCACCATTGGGTAGTCCGCCGGGAGGTTCCACTTCGCGCGATACTCTTCAGGCGTCATGTTGTGATGGGTCATGAGATACCGCTTCAGCATCGTCATCTTTTTTCCGTCCTCCAGGCAGACAAGATGGTCCGGCTTGACCGAGTTGCGAATAGAGACGGCGGGCTTCTGGGGTTCCGGCTCTGGTTCTGGTGCCGGACTGGCAAAAGCCTGACTGACTTTGGCAATCAGGTCGGGAAGCTGGTCAGAAGGTACAGCGTTGTTTGAGACATACGCGGAAACAACCTCTGCCGTCAGTCTTACAATTGCCTGAGTTTCGTCTTCCACGACAATCTCCCGAATCAGAACTGTTCGCTCGAAACTACAGCTTCGGACAGCATTCGCAAATGTCACCGACAGAGAAGGGGCCGCCCCGAAGGACGGCCCCACCATGCCAGCGATGTGCGAGGGTCAGTTCAACTGGAAGCGTTTAGTCGCCGACGATGCGGCAGCTTCCAAGCCTCACCGAAGTACTGTTCGAAGCAGGAATTGGAGGGACGCACCCTGCCGCCCCCGTAGATCTCTCCCACTGCCACAAGTCGGCGAACCCTAAGCACAAAGGCGGAGCGGATCGCGGACGACTTTCCGGTGCCCCATTGGCCGACAAGCCAGAAACGAGGGTTCCGGTCCAGCAGAACGCCAGCGACCATCGAACCTTCGAAGATGACGATGCAGTCTTCGCCGATCTTCGGCTCATCGTCGGGGTGCATGAAGGCAAAGTCTCCATTGCTGTATCTCGGCCACATGCTGTCTCCGATCATCCGGACAGCTACCAGCCGGTCGGTTTGGAGTTCTCTCATCTCTGCCGCGCCTACGGTCCGAGGCGCTCCGGCGTTGTCCTGACGAGTGCGTTCTAGCGCTACTGTCATTTGAGTCCCCTTTCAGAGTGGAGGGGCGAGCCGAGGCCCGCCCCGTTGGGTTGTCAGGAAAGAAGGCGGCGCAGGTCGCTGTCGATGGCATCGCGCATGTGGTCGCCATCGTCGTCCGCGAATCCGTCGATATCCGTGTCGTGCAGTTGAGCCGCCATCTTGATCCGGATGCCGCGATAGGTGTTCGCAGGTGTATCGAGAATGGTGGCCCGAAGGCTGTCGGCGCGGGAGTGCAGATCCTCCTTTCGCGCCTTCGCTGCTTGTAGCTCCGCCTGACGTGAGTCGGCCTTCATCTGCGCACGGATGAAGTCGCCTTCCGCTCTTATTTCTTTCGCCTGAGCGTCACGGAACGCCCGCAGGGTCTCCCCCTGATAGAGCAGGCTGTTCGGATCGGTCACCGCGTCGAACAGATACGCGGGACGGGTGCGGTACCACTCGTACTCGGCCGGCACTTCGAGACTGGACGGCGGCAGCTTCCGCGAAGCCGCGCGCTTCATCTCTCCCTCAATGGTGTCCGCCTGATGGTCGGCCTCGATAGCCGCCTCGCGGGTCTCCACCCATTGGTGCCAAAGGCTCTCCAGCTTGTCGTCAGCGGCCTTGGAGGCCCTCGGATGGAACGCACCTCCGATGATGGTGGCGAGTGCGGCAACGCCGGTCAGCGCTGTGCGGCGGTTGATGTTGGTCTGCATATCTGTATCCCCTTTGATTGTCGCGTGACGGAGTGTTTGTTCTCAAATCGTCACGGTGTTATCATAATGGGAATGTGATATCAGATCAACTAAATGATAACAGAGTTACTATGATTGCTTCTCAGTGCAGAATGGCCCGCGCCGCTCTCGGCTTGGGGGTCCGGGAGCTTGCAGGGCTTGCCAAGGTGTCACCGAACACCATCGCGCGCCTAGAGCGTGGCGAAGATCTGCGCGAGCGGACGGTTGATGACATCCGCGCGGCGCTTGAAACGGCCGGCGTTGAGTTCATCCCGGAGAACGGTGGAGGGCCTGGCGTCAGGCTGCGGAAGGGATGAGCCGACTGCCCCTTGCCGCCGCACTGGCCATTTGCCTCGCAGTGGTCGCACAAGCGGAGCCGCTCTCACGATCGATGGACGAAGCCCAGTTGGATCTGGAAAGCACATTCTCGCCGACCGACCAGTTCGTGCGCTGTGCAGGTCTTCAACGTGCTCAGGTCGGCCTCAGAGAGCTGTCGGGCGATCAGGCTGCCCGTCTGGCTGACGCCAGCAACCTGATCGCAGCGGCGCAATTCGTCAGTTCCGGTCTTTTCGACGATCCGAACGGCCTCTCCAAAGAAGAGGCAGATCGGGCAGCGGACGTGATGGCAAAACAGTATGAGTTCCGGATTCTCGGACTTCGCGCCATGACAAATGACCCCGGCGCGATGCCGGAACTCGTGATTAATGATGAACGCGCCTGCCGATCGTTGATCGCCGCATCGGAACGGATCGTCGAACGGGCTGCCGAACTTCGGCAATAGCCTCTCAAGACCGGTCTCGAATGCCACAGCGAGCACTCCCTTGGTAAGGGAGTAGCCCACTGTCCTCCGCGGGCAGTGCTCGGGACCCCGCACCATCTTGAAAAGGCAAGGGATACTGCGGAGTTGGCTCGGAGGGCTATTCGCGCCGGACATGAACGGAAGGGGAAAATGAACCCCCTTGAACCCCCAGAATTGGGGGGAACCACCCCCAAATCACTAGGGTCGATTCGCCTTCTGTTCCGGCCAAAGAATGAAGCCAATGTTGTGGCGGCCGAGATGGCAGAGCCGTACAAGTTCCGCATTATTTTTGCGTAAAATGATTGGCTTGGTGCTATCGTTGATCAGCATCCGGGCGAAAATCGATGTTTACGCGACGCTTTGTAGGCAGAGCGGCCATGCTCTTGGCCGCGGCTGCAATATTGGCGATTGCGCTTCTGGACTTGGATCCCTGGCTCCTGTCGGGCGTCATCGCAGTGTCCATATACGCAAACCTGACGCGCCACCCCGAGGCGTTCAGGCGGAGGGTAGATTTTGGCCTGATCCTCAAGACGCTGTTCATCTCAATTGCAACGCCGCTCTTATGGTACGGCATTGCCGAGATTGCTGAGCAGATCGTGGTCGGCCTGCTGTCGTAAACCGAACGCTCTGACACAATCACTACTCCGGCGTCTTGTGCAGTGGACGCGGCTCCCGCTGGACGACACTCATGCCGCAGAGCTTCAGGTGCGCGACCACCGTCCGGGCGTAGTGGCGCGTCTCGTCCAGGCTCTTTCGGCGGGGGCGGGCCTGATGATTGCGCCAAAGCGCATAGGCGATGGCTTCGGTCAGTTCGTGTTCGTCAACGGGTTCCATCCGCAAAGCGTCTCCTGAGAACATGGCAGGAACAACGTGGCGGGCGGTCGCGCTTCAGAGTGCCTGCACATCCAACCCTTGAGCGTGTTCGGCAATACAGCAACCATCGGATCATGGCCTTGCGATTTGGGCGAGCTTCGTAAAGATTGGAGCGAAGGCCGCTGCGTCAGTGGCGATTGATTTTTGCAGGTGTTTAGATGCATAGGTTACTTGTGCTGGCTTTTTGGGTGATGTTTCTGTCAACCTCTAAGTACTCATATTCAAACGAGGCAGAGAAGTTCCCAGGTTTCTATGACAGAGAAGCCGTGATTTCTGCGAAAGGTGCCAGTGTTTTAGTATTTGATCATGTTTCGGGCGGCTGTTGGACCAATATCGACGCGGTAAAGAACACAGCCATACTTTCTCTGCGGAATATTTTTAAGATATCAGCGGTGGGCCGTCCGCAGGAATTTCCCGCCATACAAGTCTGGATCACAGCGGTTGGCCTGCCCCTTACTCAGGGTGGTAGAGAAGTTGGGTGCGCCGGATCATTGAGTATTGAATTTGTCCAAGCAAGGAAAATATTTCCAAACACAAACAGGGAAACTATTATATTCTCAATAGTTTCAGATAATCAATTGAGGATTTTTGTTGGAAGTGGCAATTTGAATGATGAGTTTCGGCAAGCGGTTGGCGAATCTATGGATCAATTTGCCATTGAGACGCTGAAGGTTAGAGGGCAGTGATTGATTATAGACTGAGTGCAGCTGCCTTATCTTTGTTTTTCTTGTTTCCAAACTCGGGAGGCTCGGGAGAGCTGCATAGTAGTTTGGTGGGCGTTGCATCTGTCGTTGATGCCGACACCATCGAGATCCACGGGCAGCGCATCCGCTTCCACGGCATCGACGCGCCGGAGGGCCGGCAACTGTGCGGCTCTGACGATGGGGACTGGCGGTGCGGCCAGAGGGCATCCAATGCGCTGGCGGAGAAGATCGGCCGAGCACCTGTGGCGTGCGAGGTCTCGGGCTCAGACCGCTACGGGCGATTCATCGCCGTGTGCTTCCAGGGGCGGGTGGATCTGAACGGATGGCTGGTCCGAAACGGCTGGGCGATGGCTTACCGACGGTATTCGACCGACTACGTGGACGACGAGGACGCGGCGCGGCGCAACCGTCTCGGCATCTGGCGCGGTCGGTTTGTGCCGCCGTGGGATTGGCGACGGGGCAAGCGCTGATCGTAATCCAGTCCGAATCGCAAGCGCCGACCATCTCCATGACATCGTGGAGTTCCAACGGCATTAACCATTCGTTCAGCAGGCGTCGCCTAGGTTGCTCGCACAGTGAGTTGCACCACGAGTAGCGTACCAACTCCGCGGAGCCGCATCCCCCAACGCTGCGGCTCCCACATTCCAGACAGCGGCGAGCCGTCCTTCTGTTCCACGGAAGGGCGGTTTGTCGTTTCGGGGCTGTGCAGATCCCGAAGCCAGGCGGCTCTTGAGGCGACGAGGGGGCCGCCCTGCCCAGACTTGTGGGGAAAGGACAGGACGGCCGGTAGGCCGGACGGGTTCCATTCGGGGCCCGGCCCGCTATGAGCCTGTGAGAGTGCGAGAGAATTGTCTAGGGGATAGCGCCGCTCGAATCGGGCGACCCGAGGCGCCACCCCGCCCCAAAACCGGAGGGCTGAGCGGAGCGGCGCAGGGGTCGGTTGGTTTCAATGAGCCATCCGAGCCGCAATCGTGCGAACGTCAGGGTTCCATGTCCAGACAGTCGAGACCCATGGCACCGACAAGCTTTCGTGATGGCCAAATCGCTCGATGTGGTGGACAGGTGGGGACTGAGGGGCGGCGCCAGTGCCCGATTTTCCGCTAAGTCATTGAAATAAATGGTGCCGTCGAGAGGACTCGAACCTCCGACCTACTGATTACGAATCAGTTGCTCTACCAGCTGAGCTACGACGGCGCCGGAGCGGTGCATCGCACCGTTTCGGAAGGCCGCGTCTATAGCCCGAAGCGGCGGCTCCGGCAAGGGTGGAGGCTGCGTCCGGAGCGCGCGCCCTTCGCCCCGCCTCAGGGCGCCAGGCAGACGCGCCCGAGGGCCTTGCGATCCCGCACATCGGCCCAGGCCTCACGGAACTGCGCCAGCGGATAGGTCGCGTGGATCTGCGGACGTATCGCGCCGCTTGCATGCAGCTCGGACAGCGCATCCATCACCCGTTTCCGGACGCCCTGGAAGCGGACCCGCTCGTCGGCCGGGCTCCAGCCCCAGTAGGTGCCCCAGTTGAAGCCCATCACGGAGATGTCCTTCACCAGCAGCAGGTTGATCCCGATCTCCGGGATCGTGCCTTCGGCATAGCCGATGGTCAGCACGCGCCCGCCCCGGTCGAGCGCGCGCAGGCTTTCATGGAAGACCTGTCCGCCGATGGGGTCGTAGACGATATCGACGCCGAGGCCGTCCGTCAGGTCGAGCACATCCTGCTTGAAACCATCGGCGCGGCTGTCGAGCACGTGGTCGGCGCCGCGCTCGGTCAGATAGGCCCGTTTCTCGGCCGTGCCGGCGCGCGCAATCACGGTGCAGCCATGCGCCTTGGCGATCTCGACGGCCGCCAGACCGACGCCGCCGCCGGCGCCATGCACCAGCACCTTTTCGCCGGGTTCCATCCGCGCCCTGAGATGCAGCGCGCCGTAGGACGTGCCGTAGGAAGAGAGCAGCGGAATGCCCTGCGGGTAATCCAGGCCGTCGGGCAGGCGATAGACCTGCCCGGCCCAGATCGAGACCCTTTCGGCCATGCCGCCCCAGTCGACAAAGGAGATCACCCGGTCGCCAACGGCGAAACCTGTCACCTCGCTGCCGATGGCAGCGATCTCGCCGGCAACCTCGGTCCCCGGCGTGAACGGCCGCGGCGGCTTGCGCTGGTACTTGCCCTGGACGACCAGATTGGTCGCGAACGACATGCCCGTCGCCCGGACCCGGATCGTCACCTGATCGGGCTTCAGTTCCGGTTCGGGCAGGTCGTCGGCGAGTTCCAGTTCCTCGAAGGGCCGCCAGTCGCGGCAGACGAGTCCGCGCAAGGCGCCCGCCTCAGGAGGCGCCTTCCATGCGCACCACGTCCGGCGGGCCATCCATGAAGGCGCCCATCTCCTTGCCGATTGTGCGGAAATGGTCGGCGGCGCGGTGGGCGCCGACGGCGTCCATGTCCTTGTAGGCTTCCAGGAAGCGGTAGGTGTTCTCGTCTTCGGTGCGGAACAGGCGATAGAAGAGGCAGCCCTCCTCGTTCGCGTTCACGGCTTCGACCAGCCGGTTCGCGGTGGCTTCGAAGTCCTTGCCCATGCCGGGCTTCACCTTGATCGTGGCAACAACGCCGATCATGTCATCCTCCCCTTGAATTGACGGCGGGAGGTTAGAACAGCGATCCGGACGCCGGAAGGGGCAATCCGGGCATGGCGGGCATCAGCGCCGCGTGGGGGGGCCGTCCTCGTCGGTCACGGCTTCTTCCAGCGGCACATCGGCCGGAGAGTGGTCATCCCGCTGCTCGACCAGCAGCACCGCCTCCGGTATCGGCTCCGCCTCCCGCCATTCCAGCCCGTCGAACTGGTGGCAGGACGGGCAGTGCGGCTCCCAGGCCGCGGCCACGGCGTTGCAGCTGACGCATTGCCAGCGCGGCGGCTGCGGGGCGTCCGCCAGCTTCACCAGCCAGTCGCGCGCCTTCTCGGCCCCGTCCTTGGTGCGCTCGAAGGCGTCCACCACCAGACGGCAGAAGCGCTGATCGACGATATGCGCGCGGCTGGCGGCCGACAGCGCGTATTCGCGGGCGAGTTCCGGATTGTCGGCTTCCAGCGCGAGGCGGCCCAGCACCAGCTGGACCTCGGCATTGTCCATGTCGGACTTGTTGATGTCCTCGAACCGGCGGAGCCGTGCGATGGGGTCTTCGTCGGGCTTCAGTTCGGCCATGGCCTGCGCCAGCGCAGGGTGGTGCAGCCGCGCCCAGGCGTCCTTCAGGTGACGGGCGGCCTTGCGGTCGTGCCCGGCCGCCTTGTGCAGCCGGCCTTCGGCGACCAGCGCGGGCACGTGGTCGGGGTCATGCTTGATCGCCGCCTCGGCATAGGACAGCGCCGGCCTGAGATGCCCGGCATTCTCCTGCTCGCGCGACTGCGCCAGTTCGATGACGGCGCGCAGATGCTGGCCGCGGTCCTTGTCGTAGACGCCGCTGCGGATGGCAGCGACCAGGGTCTGGGTCGCCCCGTCCCAGTCGGCGCCGGCGGTCTGCAGATCGAACAGCGCCCGCTGCGCCCAGCCGGCGTCGGGCCTGAGCCTGTGGGCGCGCTTCGCCAGTTCCAGTGCGCGGTCGTGATCGCCGCGGTGCCCGGCCTGGATCAGCAGGCCGCGGACCGCAACCAGTTCGGTTTCCGGCGAATCCAGCATCGAGCGGAAATGTCCCTCGGCTGCCGGTTCGTCGCCGGCCAGTTGCGCCGCCTGCGCCTTCAGCAGGCGCGCCATGGGCGGATTGTCGAGAAACTTCTCGGCCCGGTCCGCCGCCTTGTTGGCGCGGCGCCAGTCGCCGGAGGCGATGGCGGCCATGCCCTCGGTCAGCGCCTTGTGGCCCTTCTCGCTGCGTCCGCCCTCGAAATAGGCGCGGATCCGCGACGGGCCGGCCAGCACCCAGCCGATGATGCGGTAGATCGCCAGCACGATTCCGACGAGCACGATCAGGCCGACGATGACAACGGGCGCAGATGTCTGGATCCGCCAGCCGCCCCACTGGAAGTCGACGAAGCCGGGATTTTCGACAAGCCAGACCGCGCCGGCGGCCAGCGCAACGATGAGGACAAGGGCGACGATCAGACGGAGCACGGATCAGTTACCCTTCGCGAGACCGTCGAAAAGCGCGACCTGCAGCGCTCCGACCGCCTTGTCCAGTGAGAGACGGGCCTCGGCATCGGCCTTCCACGGAGCGATCTCCTTGGCGGCTGCGCCTTCCAGCGCGGACAGTTCGCCGACCGCCGCGTCCAGATCGCCCTCGTTCAGCCGGGCTTCGGCCCGCGCCAGCACCGCCTCGACACTGTCGCCCTCGAGCTCGCCGGTCCGCCGCACGTTCACCAGATTGCCGACACGGCGCAGTGCGCCGCCGACCCAGCTTTCGTCCTCACCCACCTGGTTGGCCACCATGGTGCGGCTGGCCGCAACGGGGAAGCGGTCCTGCAACGCGTCCAGCGTCGGGACGCCCGTCGCCGCGTATCCAGCGACTGCGGGATGGGCGGCAGGGTCGACGCCAAGTTCGACCACGGCGTCCCAGGCGCCCGAATAGGACTTTCCGGTGCCGACGGCATCACGCAGGCGTCCGACCGCCAGCACCAGCGCCGCCTGTTGCGCCAGCCGGCCCTGCCGCGCATCACCCGCGGCCTCCGCCTTTGCCGACAATTCCTCCAGCCGGCCCATGACCTCCTGGGTCTCGCGTCCGATTTCGCCTTCCAGATCGGAGCGCAACCCGGATATCCGGCTGTCGAGGCTCTGATCCAGTTCCTTTTGCTCGGACTTCACCGTCTCCAGCTGCCCTTCCAGCGAACCGAGCTTCGACGCGAGATCGTTCAGTTGCTGGTTCAGGCCGGCAATGGTCTCCTCGCTGACGCCGGAGCCCACGGTGGTGTTGATGCTCGGCGGGGTTTCCGGCCGGTCTTCCAGCGTCTTCAGCCGGTCGGCCAGCGCGGCCAGGTCACCGGACAGATCGGGACCGGCTTCGGCAGGCGCCGACGCGGTCTCCCGCAAGGTCTCGACCGATCCGGTCAGATTTTCAAGCTCGCCCCTCAACGTTCCCAGCTGTTCCCGCAGCGCGGCGATCTCGGCGGCGGACTCGTCGCCCCCGCCCGCAGGCTGTCCCGCCAAGCCGCGGACCTCGTCCTGCAGGCTTGCCAGTTTCGCCGCACTGCCCTGCGGCACCTCCGGCAGCTGGGACATGGCGAAGGTCACGCCGGCGCCGACAAGGGCCACGAAGGCGAGAACCCGTGCAAAACCGTCGCTCCGTTTCTCGATCACCTGCGGCGGCGGCACGGGCGCCGGTTCCTCGGACGCGGCTTCTTCCGGTGTCTCGTCTGCCTGCTTCTGGCCCGACCCGGAGCCGGAATCGGCCGGCGTCGGAATCAGGCACCGTGGTCGTCGCCATCGCTGCCGGCTCCAGACGGTCGAGCATCTCGTTCTGGTCTGGCGTGTCTTCCGATGTCTCACCGATAACCGTGTCATCCGCGGCAACAGTGTCATCTGCCGTCACCGTGTCGTCCACGTCGCCCTCGCGCTCGACCGCCTCGGCGGCATCGACCGGCGGCTCTTCGGTTTCGGCTTCGGGTTTCTTGTCCTTGTCCGCTGTCATTCGGGCCGTCCGTGATCTCGCTCGCCGCCAATGGCCGGGAGGCAGGCCATCAGGGCATCCTGATTGGGCCGTCCGGCGACCCGCACGTCCCGGAAGGACAGCGGATGAAGCGACCGGACGGTCCGTTCGCTAATGCAGATAGCGGCCATATCCCCACACGCAAGCCGCACCCCGTCATTCGGCAGAGCCAGCCTAGCAAACGCCTCCGCCGAGCGCGGAGAGAAAAAAAGTACCGCGTCAATCTGCCGGTATTTCAATGCTTTCTCGGCTTCAGGGGAGAATGCGGAGGCCTGAACAGCCTCGTAAAGCGCCTCCCGCCGGACCGAATACCCCGCAACCTCCAGTTCACCCCTCAGATCGCCGGTACGGTCGCTGCCCGCTGCATGGAACAGCGGGGCGCCGTCCGGTTTCAGGCGACGCTGAACCAGCGCCGCCAGATCCTGTACGTCGCCATCGGCGTCATGGACCTCCACAAAGCCTGATTCCCGCGCCAACGCGGCCGTGCTCCGTCCGACGGCCATCAGCGGCATGTTGCGTGGCGCACCGGCATGGACAAGGGCGCGGACGCCATTGCGGCTGGTAGCGAGAAAGGCCTGGAAGCCCGCGAGATCCACCGACGCCGGCCGCAGGAACCGGATATCCAGCACCGGTTCGATGAGCACTTCGTGCCCCAGGTCAGCCAATCGGCGCGCCGTATCCTCGGCGTCATCGCGCGGTCGGGTGACCAGAACCCTCACAGGATCTCGGCGAGGAAAGCCGGACCGGCCTGCCGTTTCAGTTCGGCCCCGGCGTCGTCGCCCATGCGGAAGGCGTCCGCGGTGCTGCCCCGGCGTTCGGTGACACGCCGTTCGGAACCGTCGGGCATCACGATCTCGGCCCGCAGCCAGAGCCCGCCCTCGCCATCCGGCAGCGCCAGCCCCGCGATCGGTGTCCGGCACGATCCGTCCAGCGCCGCCAGCATGGCCCGCTCGGCAGTCACAGCATGTTCGGTCGCAACATCGTGCAGCGGCGCCAGCCGCGCCCGCGTCGCATCGTCATTGCTGCGGATCTCGACGCCGACCGCACCCTGCGCGACCGCCGGCAGCATCTCCTCCGGCTCGATAACCGCTGTGATGCGCTCGGTCCGTTCCAGCCGCCGAAGTCCGGCGTTGGCGAGGAAAGTCGCCGCGACATCGCCCGCATCCAGCTTGGCGATGCGGGTATCGACGTTGCCGCGGAAGGTGATGACCTTCAGATCCGGCCGCTGAAACAGCAGTTGCGCCTGCCGCCGCAGGCTGGCGGTGCCGACGACGACGCCCTCAGGCAGATCGGCGATGCCGGATGCGATATTGGACAGGAAGGCGTCCCGCGGGTCCTCGCGCGGAAGCAGGCAGGAAATCTCCAGCCCGTCGGGCAGTTCCGTCGGCATGTCCTTCATGGAATGCACGGCGAGATCGATGTCGCCGGCGTGGAGGCTCTCCTCGATCTCCTTCGTGAACAGACCCTTGCCGCCCAGCGCCGCCAGCGCCCGGTCGCGAATCCGGTCGCCCGTGGTGGTGATGACGACGATCTCGACGGCCTCGTCCGGCAGATCGTCATGCGCGGCATGCAGCCGCCGCTTCACCTCGTTCGCCTGCCATAGCGCCAGCGGGCTGCCCCGCGTCCCGATTCGAATGCTTGCTTGTTCGTTCATAGGCTTGGGTGTTACCTCCCGTGCGGCCCGTTGACCAGTCCGAGGAAGCCGACCGGCGTGCGAATTCTGGGTATCGAGACCAGTTGCGATGAAACCGCCGCCGCGATCGTCAGCGGCGACGGGGATATTCTCGCCAATATCGTGCATTCGCAGATCGATGAACACACGCCGTTTGCCGGTGTCGTGCCCGAGATCGCTGCGCGCGCGCATGTCGAGAAGCTTGACGGGGTTATCGACGCGGCGCTGAACACGGCGGGCATGGGGTTGGACCGGATCGACGCCATCGCCGCGACGGCTGGACCGGGCCTGATCGGCGGCGTCATCGTCGGGTTCACGACGGCCAAGGCGCTGGCCCTGTCGGCCGGAAAGCCCCTGATCGCGATGAACCATCTGGAAGCTCATGCGCTGACGGTCCGGATGACCGACACGGTCGCCTTTCCCTATCTACTGCTGCTGGTCTCGGGAGGCCATTGCCAGATCCTGCTCGTCCGCGGCGTGGGCGACTACGAACGGCTCGGCGCCACCATCGACGACGCCGTCGGAGAAGCCTTCGACAAGACGGCCAAACTTCTGGAACTCGGCTTTCCCGGCGGCCCCGCCGTCGAGCGGTGCGCGCTGGAAGGCGATCCGGCCCGGTTCGATCTGCCTCGGCCGATGTTGGGCCGGGAGGCGCTCGACTTCTCATTTTCCGGCCTCAAGACCGCGGTCCGCCAGACTGCGCTCGGACTGGGCGCCGGTATCGGTGCGCAGGACATGGCCGATCTCTGCGCCGGCTTCCAGGCCGCGATCGGCGATGTCCTGTCCGACCGGATCGAACGCGCCATCGGCCAGTGCAGGAGCCGCGAGGACGCCCCAACTGCCTTCGTTCTGGCCGGCGGTGTCGCGGCCAATCGTTATCTCCGGACCCGGCTTCAGACCGTCTGCGCGGACGCGGAACTGCCCTTTCTCGCGCCGCCGCCCGCCCTGTGTACCGACAACGGGGCGATGGTCGCCTGGGCCGGGGTCGAGCGCTTCCGTCTCGGGCTGACCGACGGACTGGCGACGGCGCCCAGGGCGCGCTGGCCGCTGGATGCCGAGGCCGCTCCCCTTCCCTTCGCCGGAGTGAAGGCATGACGGAGATGGCCGACGGCGTTCTGGCCGGCAACCGCCGGGCCCTGGCGCGCGCCATCACACTGGTCGAATCCAGCCGCGCCGATCACCGCGAGCAGGCAAAGGCTTTGCTGGAGAAGGTCGTTCCGAGTTCGGGCAATGCCGTCCGCCTCGGCATCTCGGGAACACCCGGCGTCGGCAAGTCGACCTTCATCGAGGCGTTCGGGCAGTTCCTGACCGCCCAGGGACTGAAGGTCGCCGTCCTGGCCGTCGACCCGTCCTCGAAGCGGACCGGCGGCTCGATCCTTGGCGACAAGACCCGCATGGAACAGCTGGCGCGGGACCCGAACGCCTTCATCCGTCCCTCGCCCTCCGGCGGCACGCTGGGCGGGGTTGCGCGGCGGACCCGGGAGACCATGATCCTGGTCGAGGCGGCGGGCTATGACGTCGTGCTTGTGGAAACCGTCGGCGTCGGCCAGTCGGAAACGACCGTCGCGGACATGGTGGACATGTTTCTGCTGCTGCTCGCACCGGGCGGCGGCGACGAGTTGCAGGGCATCAAGCGCGGCGTGATGGAACTCGCCGACCTGATTGTCATCAACAAGGCCGACGGCGACCTTCTGGGCGCCGCCAGGCGGGCAGCAACGGAGTATCGCGGCGCACTCGGCCTGATCCGGCCCAAGCACGCCGCGTGGCGGCCGCGCGTCCGGCTCGCCTCGGCCCGCGAGGGCACCGGTATCGACGAGATCTGGCGCGATATCGGCAAATTCCGCGATGCGCTGGCCGAAGACGACGCGCTCGAGGCCCTCCGCCGCGAGCAGGCGCGGGCCTGGATGTGGCAGGAACTGATCGACGGCCTGGTGCAGGCGCTGATCGCAGACGCGAGGGTTGCGAAGGCGCTTCCGGACTGGGAAGAACGGGTTGCGGCAGGCGATGCGACGCCCGGCGCCGCGGCGGATGCGCTGCGTGAGCTGTTTCTCGCTCAAACCAAGGGTTGACCCCCGCGTGAGGCTTGGCTAAACACCGCCGCTCGGGTCCCTGGGGCCCATGTCAATCAATCCTTTCGGGCAGGAGAAGAGCAGATGGCTCGGCGCTGCGAGCTGACAGGCAAGGGTGTGCAAACCGGCCACAATGTCAGCCACTCCAATATCAAGACGAACCGGCGGTATCTGCCGAGCGTCCGGCGTGTGAAGCTGGTTTCGGACGCGCTGAACCGCATCGTGACCCTGAAGATCTCGACCCACGCGCTGCGTTCGGTCGAGCACAATGAGGGCATCGACAACTACCTCGTGAAGCAGCCGGACGCGAAGCTGTCGCTGAACGCCCGCCGCCTGAAGCGCGACATCCTGAAGGCCCGCAAGGACCGCGGCACCGCAGCCGATCTGACGCTGCCTGCCGAGGCCGATGCCGAAGCCGTCGAGGTCGACGAAGCCAACGCCTGAACTGCCGCGCCCAGCGCCGGCCTGCATCGCCCCGGCCCGACGGCCGGGGTTTTGCTTTGACCGGACTGGCGCCGGTTGTCATCGCAGGCCGCCTGAACGGAACGCCGCTGGAGAGGACGCCGATTGAGCGAGGAGGCCCCGACGCACGACCTGGGGTTCGGCCCGCCGCCGGCAGACATGCCCCGACCAATCCGGGAGTGCTACGCCTACTGGGATTCCAGACGCGCCGGCCGCGCGGTTCCGGACCGCCGCGACTTCGATCCCGTGATCGAGATCCCACGACTGCTGAGATACATCTGGCTGCTGGACGTTGTTGGACCGCCAAGGCGCTATCGCTACCGCCTGATCGGCGAGGAACTCACCCGCGCCGGCGCCAGCGCCAGAGTCGGTGAGCACCTGGACGAAACCGAGCGGGTCGGGAATTTCGACCCGGTGCAGTCCGCGCTGGACCGCAGTGTCGACGAGCGGGTGAGCTTCTGGGCCCGCGGAACTCCGCGGCTGGCGCATGACCGCTACGTCGCCCGGATCGAGACCATGTCCATGCCGCTGACGGTCAACGGATCCGGGGATGTCAGGATGATCATGAACGCCACCGTCTACACGCGTCTCTACGCCGGTTGACCGATCAATCGACAGGCATGATTGACGGAAAATCAACCACTCGGGCGCTACATGAAGCCCAGTCTTGATCGTCACCGCCGCGAGGCGGCAACCAGAACCCGATGGAGCGCCGCCGGTGCAGCATCTACACGAACCCGCAAGCGACGGTGACTTCCGGAACCGCTTCGGGGGACCCCCGTCCGACGCCGACGCGATCATCCAGGAAATCCATGATTACTGGCTGGACAAGGCGGGCGACCGGGACGTGCCCGACCGCCGCGATCTGGATCCGCTGCTGGAGATTCCAAAGCTGACGCCGCACATCTGGCTGCTGGACGTCGTCGGCGATCCGCCGCGTTACCGCTACCGCCTGCTCGGCTCGCAACTGGTGGCCGCCGGATCCGCGAGCAGGATCGGACAGTTTCTCGACGAGGTGAAGCCGGTCCGAGACAACACGGCGGTGCACGAGGCGCTGCGGCGGGTCTGCGCCGAGCGCATTCCCTACTGGTACCGCGGCCGCCCGACCCTCGTCCATGACGGCTACGTCTCCGGCCTCGAATACATCATGCTGCCGCTGACCGTGGACGGCTCGGCGGAAATCCGGATGCTGATGAATCTGACCCGCCACTACTGGAGCGAAAAGCGGCCGGCGGTCCTGCGTCGCGGACTGGCGCGGAGCTGATCTTCAGGCAGCCGCGCTGTCGGGAAACCACATCAGGCGTCCCCGTTCCACATAGTCCATCAGATTTGCGTGGGTGCGGACTGCGGCGTCGAGCGGACTCGCGGCATGTTTCGGCACGACGATGTTGGCGAGATGCGCCCAGGCGGTGGCGTCGAGATATGACGGCGTCTCGCCCATCATCCAGCTGTTCGTCCCCAGCCAATCCGCCAGGGCGCTGATATCCTTCGCGCCGAAGGCCGCGATCTCTTCGGGCGTGTGCCGTCCCAGGCCGTGCCCGTGCAGGTATCCCTTCACCTGCCGGCGGGCGACGATGGGGACGATGTTCCGCACCACCGGCGGCATCGACGAGAAGAAGCTCTCCCGGATGCCGGCGAAGGAGGCGTCGTCGACCCAGCGGGTATGGACGATGGCCCAGTACAGCCGCTCCTCGATCATCCGGGCCATGGCGTGGCTCACGGCCTTCTGCCGGTCATCCAGACCGGGTTCGAAATCGAAGCCCGTCCGCTTCTCGATCTCGTAACGGATGATCTCCGAATCGCCGATCAGCCTGCCGTCGATCTCCAGCGCCGGCAGCTTTCCCTTCGGCCCCTTGCGGGGATCGTTGACGCGGACATCCTCGAAATCGATGCCCGCCATCTTCAGCAGGATCTCGGCCTTGGTGCAGAAGGGGCTGGGGCATGGAAGCCCGAACGCGCCCGGATACTGGAAGAGCCTCATGACCGGGCCGTCGTCAACCGAGATTCGCTGTCAGGAACCGCGTGGTCCGTTCCCATGCCAGCGCGGCGTCCTCGGCGTCGTAGCGGGCTGTGGTCGGATTGGCGAAACCGTGCTCCGCGTCGTACCAGAAGGCCTCGAGCGGCTTGCCGACCTTGTCCATCTCGGCCTCGAAGCCGGAGACCATGTCCCTGTTGATCCATTGGTCCTTCTCGGCGAAGTGCCCCATGACCGGACCCGCGAGCTTCTGCAGATCCGCAGCCTGCTTCGCAACGTTGCCGTAATAGACGACAGTGGCGTCCACCGGCCGGACCAGCGAGGCGTTCAGCGACCAGCCGCCGCCGAAGCACCAGCCGACGGTTCCGACCTTGCCGGTCGCGGCTTCGTGCGCACGGACCCAGTCGATCCATCCGGCCAGCGTCTCCGTCGCCTCCGCCGGATCGACCGCGCTCATGTAGGCGCGGGCATTGGTCGGGTCGGTCGCCACCTTGCCGTCGTAGAGATCGACGGCGACGGCGATGTATCCCGCCGCGGCGAAATCTGCGGCGACTGCCTTGATCTGGTCGTTCAGACCCCACCATTCGTGGATCAGCAACATCGCCGGCGCCGGGGTGGTTTCCGGCATCGCGACGAACCCGGTGACGGTTCGGCCGCCCGCCGTCGTCAGCTTCGTTTCCGTCAGGGTCGCGGCGGCGGCGCGCGACAACAGCGGGTCGGCCAGGATGGCAGTCAGCGGCAGGGCGGCGGCCCCGCGCAGGATGGTGCGTCGAGCGTACATGGTACCGGTGCTCCGTTCGGGAATTGTCGGGAAGCCCGGAGTGTAGCTGCGGTTCGGCGGATTCAAACTCACGCCCGCGTCAACGAACGGCCGATTCAAGTAGTTTTCAAATACCTCACTGCTGATCGAATCTTGCGAATGCCGGCTTCAACAGATTGAAATCATTGCAAAACGCCCACGCAGGACGCCCTGCAAGAACGGCAAGTGACATTGTGCAGCGCACTATGAAATACTCCTTTCACAATTGGCCCAGTCAGGAGCCCCGCCCTTGCTCTATCAGCTCTACGAAATGAACCATGCCGCGATCACGCCCTTCCGGGCCGCGGCGCAGGTCACCCAGGCGCTTCTCCGCAATCCGATGAACCCGGCGGCCTACACGCTGCCGGGCCGCACCGCGGCTGCAGCGGCTGACGTTTTCGAGAGCATCACCCGGCGCTACGGCAAGCCATCCTTCGGCATCGACGAGGTACTGGTCGACGGCCACCCCGTTCCGGTGACGGAACAGATCGTGATGCGCAAGCCGTTCGGTCAGCTGAAATACTTCAAGAAGGACCGGACCGTGATGAGCAGGAAGACCGCGGAAATGCCGCGCGTCCTCATTGTCGCGCCGCTTTCGGGCCACTACGCCACCCTGCTGCGGGGCACGGTCCAGGGCATGCTGCCGGAGCATGACGTCTTCATCACCGACTGGCGCGACGCGCGTCAGGTGCCGGTGTCAGACGGCAGTTTCGGCCTGGCGGACTATGTCGACTACGTGATCGACTTCCTGCATGTGCTGGGCCCGAACACGCATGTGATCGCGGTCTGTCAGCCCGGCCCGGCAGTTCTCGCGGCGACGGCGCTGATGAGCGAGGACAACGATCCCTGCGCCCCGGCCACGCTGACCATAATGGGCAGCCCGATCGATCCGCGGAAGAGCCCGACGGTCCCGAACGAACTGGCCACCTCGCGGCCGCTGGAATGGTTCAAGAGCCACGTCATCACCCCGGTTCCGCTACCCCATCCGGGCTTCACGCGCCGCGTCTATCCGGGCTTCCTGCAGCTGACCGGCTTCATGACCATGAATCTGGACCGCCACATCGACGCCCACCGCAACCTGTTCGACAGCCTGATCAAGGGCGACGGCGATTCGGCGCAGGCGCACCGCACCTTCTATGACGAGTATCTGTCGGTGCTCGACCTCGACGCGGCCTTCTATCTCGACACCATCGAGATCGTGTTCCAGAAGTTCGACCTGCCGAACGGCAACATGCTGCACCGCGGTCGGAAGGTGGACACCTCGAAGATCAAGAAGACCGCGCTGTTCACAGTCGAGGGCGAGAACGACGACATCTCCGGCATCGGCCAGACCCAGGCGGCGCACGACATCTGCACGGGCATTCCGGACAACCGTCAGGCCGACTACATCCAGGCCAATGTCGGCCACTACGGTGTCTTCAACGGCAGCCGGTTCCGCAACGAGATCCAGCCCCGCATCCGCGACTTCATCCGCTCCTTCCGCACGCTCGGGGCCTGACCGGGCCGCGTCATGGCGGCAGACCTCTTCTCCATCGGATTCCGCGGCGTCTTCGCCGCATGGATCGCCCGCCGCACGGCCCTGATGGGCATTGGCGGCGTCTGGGTCACAGGCGGTCAGGATATCGTCACGAGCCGGGGCCACCCGACCACCGGTGATCTGCTCTATCCAGCGCGGCCTGCGCCGAAGGGACAGCGCGCGGACGCCGATCTGGCCGCCGAGATAGAACGGCTCGCGCCGCATCTGATCCGGCCTGTCCGTCTGGTCAATCTCGACACCAGCAAGCCCGGCCTGCTGAAAAGGCTGATGGGCGCTTCGGAAGACCCGGGCGAACCGGTCAACCTGGAGGGGCATCAGGCCGGACGGCCGCTGGTGATCGACAAGATGCCGGCCCGGATCGAACGCTGCGTCTTCATCGACAGGCAGCGTCTGACCGTCGCGCTGGCCCGTGACTTCGTCGCCCGCGGCGGCACGATCCAGCCCGAAGGCCCGAAGGATGCGGCCTACAACCTGACCGACGACCAGCAGGATGCGGACAGGTTCGAGCCCCGCGCCGCCTTCATCGTCCGCCGCCCCTACCGCGAGGAATACGCCTACCGGTTCCGCTGCGATGACGGCGAACCGGCCATCGCCCTGCCGCTCGATCAGGACATGCTGCTGGTCGAACGGACCGTCGGCAACGGCGATCCGGAAGACGCGTTCCGCGCACTTATGGTCGGCTACCATTTCTGGTTCGCGCAGGAACCCGACGACGACGACCTGATCGATTCCGTCTACTACGACGACGGTCGGGACTATTCCTGCATCCAGCATCTGCGGCAGGACGACAGGTTCCTCGACCGGTTCGGCAAGATCATTTCGCAGTATGGTGTCGGCTCCAACCCGGACACGGCCGGGCTGATCGACGGCCTGATCGAGGAAAACTACGGCCAGTTCGCCAACAAGCTGGCCGCCAATTACAGCCATCTCGACGCCGCCTATATCCGCGGTCTGGTCGCCCGGCACGGCCCGCTCGCGCCCGACGTTCTGGGCGAGTGCCATCGCGACGCCGATCTGGGCGAGGATTTCGGCGGCGGGCTCAGGGCGCGGGAGGCGCGCTGGATCAGAGACAACGAATTCCCCCGCATGGCCCAGGACATCGCCGGACGGCGCGGCCCGTTCGCGCTGAAGGGCGCGGACGTCGATGCGTTGCAGGCGTGGATGGACCGGGGCGCGCCGGTGGGCTAGGTAACCATCCGGAATTTTCAGCCGGAGAGACCTGCCATGACCGATACCGTGCGCGCACTGCTCGACACGGGCGCCGAGAACGCCCCCGCCATCGGCGGCGAGGACCGGCCGGACCTGACACATGGCGCACTCCGCGCCTTCGCCGACGAGACCCGCGCGAAGCTTAACGAGCTCGGCATCGGCCGCGGCGACCGTGTGGCCATCGTGCTGCCCAACGGTCCGGAAATGGCGACCGCTTTCCTGACCGTCGCGACCGCCGCGACGACGGCGCCGCTGAATCCGGCCTACCGCGCCGAGGAGTTCGACTTCTACCTCTCCGACCTGAACGCGAAGGCCATCATCGTCCCCCACGACTATGACGGCGAGGCGCTTGGCGTCGCCGAAGGCCGCGGCGTCGGCGTGATCCGTCTGACCGCGCGGGCCGGCGAAGCCGCCGGGCTGTTCGATCTGGACGGCGCGCCGCTGGGCGGAGACGCCGCCGCCGGCGCAGCCGAGCCGGACGATGTCGCGCTGATCCTCCACACCTCGGGCACGACCTCGCGGCCGAAGATCGTGCCGCTGAGCCAGAAGAACCTTGCCGCCAGCGCCGGCAATATCGGCGAGGCGCTGGCACTGACGCCGAACGACCGCTGCCTCAACATCATGCCGCTGTTCCACATCCACGGCCTGATCGCGGCGGTGCTGTCCTCTGTCGCCGCCGGCGGCAGCACCTGGTGCAGCCCGGGCTTCAATGCGCTCCGTTTCTTCAACTGGATGGAGACCGCGAAGCCGAGCTGGTACACGGCGGTCCCGACCATGCATCAGGCGATCCTGACCCGCGCCGGCCGCAACATGGAGACCGTGAAGGCCGTGCCGCTCCGGCTGATCCGGTCCTCTTCCTCGTCCCTGCCGCCGCAGGTGATGGCGGAACTGGAGGAGACCTTCGGCTGCCCGGTGATCGAGAGCTACGGCATGACCGAGGCGACCCACCAGATGGCCTCCAACCCGCTGCCGCCCGCGGCCCGCAAGCCCGGCGCGGTCGGCATCGCCGCCGGCCCCGAGGTCCGGATCATGGATCTGGACGGCAAGCTGCTGGGCTCCGGCGAGACCGGCGAGGTCGTCATCCGCGGCGCCAACGTCACCACCGGCTACGAGAACAATCCGAAGGCCAATGCCGAGGGCTTCACCGACGGCTGGTTCCGCACCGGCGACCAGGGCGTGATCGACGCCGAGGGCTACCTGACCATCACCGGCCGCCTGAAGGAGATCATCAACCGCGGCGGCGAGAAGATCTCTCCCAGGGAGGTCGACGAGGTCCTCATGGATCACCCGGCCGTGGCGCAGGCCGTCACCTTCGCCATGCCGCATCCGAAGCTGGGCGAGGAGGTCGCCGCCGCGATCGTGCTGCGCGAGGGCGAGGCAACCGATGAGCGCAGCGTCCGCGACTTCGCGTCGAAGCGGCTGGCCGACTTCAAGGTGCCGCGCAAGGTGCTGATTCTGGAGGAAATTCCGAAGGGCGCCACCGGCAAGCTGCAGCGCATCGGCCTGGCGGAGAAGCTGGGCCTGGGCTGACGCCGCCGGCCGCCTGTTCCCTGCCCGTCCGCTTTGGTCTAAGGCAGGGCCAAGAAGACAACAATTCCTGAGGGGAGGAAACCGCCATGACGTCACCTGTGGTGCTGGAGAAGCACGGCGAGATCGGGGTCATCCTGGTCCAGAATCCGCCGGTCAACGCGCTGAGCCAGGCCGTGCGCCAGGGCCTCGCCGACCGGCTGGCCGAAGCCAATGCCGACGACGAGATCAAGGGCATCGTGCTGGCCGGCGACGGGCGCACCTTCATCGCCGGCGCCGACATCCGCGAGTTCGGCAAGCCGATGCAGGAGCCGGATCTGAACTCGGTCATCCGCGCCTATGAGGAAAGCCCCAAGCCCGTGGTCGCCGCGATCCACGGCACCGCCCTGGGCGGCGGCCTGGAGACGGCCTTCGCCGCCCACTACCGCGTGGCCGTGCCGAAGAGCTTCGTCGGCCTGCCGGAGGTCAAGCTGGGCCTGCTGCCCGGCGCCGGGGGCACGCAGCGGCTCCCGCGCGTGGCCGGCGTCGAGACGGCGCTGAAGATGATCACCTCGGGCGACATGGTTCCCGCCCCGATGGCGGCGAAGGCAGGCATCGTCGACGAGATCGTCGATGAACTGATCCCCGGCGCGGTCGCCTTCTGCGAGAAGCTGGTCGCAGAGGGCGCGCCAAGGAAGGTCATACGCGAGAGCCGCGGCAAGCTGGACGAGGCCGATCCGGCCATCTTCGAGACCTTCAAGTCGGACCTGGCCAAGAAGCAGCGCGGTGTACTGGCGCCGCAGAACTGCACCCTGGCCGTCGAGGCCGCCTACAGGGCCGAGAGCTTCGAGGCGGGCCTCGCCGAGGAGCGCCGGCTGTTCGGCGAACTGATGGAAAGCCCGCAGCGCGCCGCGCAGATCCACATCTTCTTCGGCGAGCGCGAGGTCGCGAAGATCCCCGACCTGCCCAAGGACACCCAGGCGAAGAAGATCGGCAAGGTCGCCATCATCGGCTGCGGCACGATGGGCGGCGGCATCGCCATGAACTTCGCCAATGTCGGCATCCCGGTGACCATCGTCGAGAACGAGCAGGCGGCGCTGGACCGCGGCTTCGGCATCATCCGTAAAAACTACGAGAATTCCGCGAAGCGCGGCCGCTTCCCCATGGAAGAGGTCGAGAAGCGCATGGGCCGCCTGAGCGCGACCACCAGCTACGAGGACATCGGCGACGCCGACATCGTCATCGAGGCCGTCTTCGAGGAGATGGAGCTGAAAAAGGAAATCTTCGCGAAGCTGGACAAGGTGATGAAGCCCGGCGCGGTGCTGGCCTCCAACACCTCGACGCTGGACATCGACGAGATCGCCTCGGCCACCAGCCGGCCGGAAGACGTCATCGGCACCCATTTCTTCAGCCCGGCCAACGTGATGCGGCTGCTGGAGAACGTGCGCGGCGAGAAATCGAGCCCCGAGACCATCAAGACCGCAATGGACATGGGCAAGGCCATCGGCAAGGTCGCCGTGCTCGCCGGCAACTGCCACGGCTTCATCGGCAACCGTATGCTGCACCCCTACCGCCGCCAGGCCGAGTTCCTGGTCGAGGAAGGCGCGCAGCCCGAAGACGTCGACCGCGTGATCTACGATTTCGGCTTCGCCATGGGCCCGTTCGCGATGGGCGATCTGGCCGGGCTGGACGTCGGTTACCGCGTCCGTCAGCACCAGCTCAAGACCTGGCCGCAGGGCAAGCGCTACTCCTCGCTGGCCGACAAGATCGTCGAGATGGGCCGCCACGGCCAGAAGACCCAGGCCGGCTGGTTCCTCTACGAGGAAGGCAGCCGCGCACCGAAGCCGGATCCGGTGATCAAGGAACTGATCGCGAAGCATGCCGCCGAGGCCGGCGTGAAGCGCCGCGAAGTCTCGGACGAGGAGATCCTGGAGCGCTGCATCTACGCGCTGGTCAACGAGGGCGCGAAGATCCTGGAGGAAGGCATCGCCATCCGTCCGGTCGACATCGACATCACCTATGTCTACGGCTACGCCTTCCCCAAGCACCGGGGCGGGCCGATGCACTACGCTGACGCGGTCGGGCTGGACAAGGTGCTGGCGCGCATCCGGCATTTCCACGAACAGTCCGGCGACGGCGACGACTGGGAACCGGCGCCGCTGATCGAGCGGCTGGTGGCCGAGGGCAAGGGCTTCCGCGACTTCACGCGCTGACACCTGCCCATTGACGTGGGGGCGCAGGCGTCCTATCTGCCGCTTCGGCTGAAGGCGCCTGCCGCTCGCACTCACGGTGAAGCCTTCTCGACGATCCCTTTCGATACCCGGACCGACCGCGGCCCGGATGGCAATGCGAGCCCCATCCCGATTTCGCGGACGGAGAGAAACGGAGTATCGGGATGACTGAGACCGTCCTTCCCACCATCGAGAACGCCAAGGCGCAGGCGAAACGGCTGCGTCAGGATCTGAATGCGCGCGGGGTCGAGATCGGCCACGGCCAGGCGCTGGAGATGATTTCGCACCAGCTGGGCTACCGCGACTGGAACACCCTGCACGCGGCCATCGGCAACCGCCCGCCCGGCCCGCCGATTACCGTCGGCCAACGGGTCAGCGGCTTCTACCTGGGCCATCCCTTCAGGGGTGAAGTGCTCGGTGTCCGCAGTATCGGACCCGACGGGCCGTACCGCGCCACCATCCGCTTCGAAGAGCCGGTGAACGTCTCGGCGTTCGAGAGCTTCGAGGTGCTGCGCCGGCAGGTCAGTGCCACCATCGGCCGCGACGGCCGCACGGTGGAGCGGATCTCCAACGGTACGCACCAGATGGCGATCGACCTGTAGCAGCCGGGCCGATCGTCATTCCGGAAACGCTGCGGTGTCCCGGGCTTGACCCGGGACCCATTCCGGAGCGCTTCCACCGCCGCCGGTCATCCTTCGAGGCTCAGGCATGGGCCCTGGATCAAGTCCAGGGCGCCGCAGAGGCAATACTGGGCTTCGTCACGTCACAGTCCAAACGTCCCGATGATCCCGTCGCGCAGCAGCTTGAGCCCGACGATGAACACGAAGACGTAGCAGATCAGGTAGAAGGGCCGCTCCGGGATGCGGTGGTGCAGCCAGACCCCGGCGAACATGGCAAGCGGGCAGATCGGCGCCAGCACCAGCGCGGTCAGCAGGTTCTCCTGCGTCAGCAGGCCGAGATAGCCGTAGGGCACGATCTTGGCGTAGTTCACCAGCATGAAGAAGACCGTGGTCGTGCCGACGAACACCGTCTTGTCCAGCTTCAGCGGCAACATGTAGACCTGCAGCGGCGGGCCCCCGGCATGGCCGACAAAGCTGGTGAAGCCGCTCACCGCCGACCAGAAGACGCCCTTCGGCCTGCTCTCCGGTTTCGCGTCGCCGTTGCGCCGGCCGCCCAGCCAGTAGTTGAGCGAGAACAGCACGGCGATGGCGCCAATGATCAGGCGGATCATGTGCTCGTCGACATAACCGGCCAGCGCCGTGGCGATGCCGATACCGATCACCGCCCCGGGTCCCAGATAGAGCATCAGGCGGCGGCTCCACTGGCGGCGGTAGCTCCAGACGCCGAAGATGTCCATCAGGCACAGTATCGGCAGCATGATCGCCACGGCCTGCAGCGGCGGAATGACCAGCGACAGCGTCGGCACCGCCACGATGCCGACGCCCGAGCCGAAGCCGCCCTTGCCGATGCCGGTCAGCAGCAGGACCGGTACGGCGACGGCATAGAAGACCGGCTCCGCGATCAAAGAACCTGGCCGACAGCCTCCGCGGTGACCTCGACGATGCGGTCGGCCTCCTCGCGGCTGAGACAGAGCGGCGGCGCGAAACCGATGATGTCGCCCTGGGGCATGGCGCGGGCGATGACGCCGCGCTTCGTCATCTCACCGACAATCGTCGGGCCGATCTTGCGCGAAGCGTCGAAGAACCTGCGGCCGCCCGGATCCTCCATCAGTTCGACCGCAGCCAGCAGACCCTCGCCACGAACCTCGCCGACATTGGCGTGGCCGCCCAGCGCATCGGCGAGCGTCTTCCGGAAATAGGCGCCGGTGTCGGCGGCATTGGCGACCAGCCCCAGTTCGTCCACCAGCTTCAGGTTGGCGATCCCGGCCGCCGCCCCGATCGGATGGGCCGAATAGGTCCAGCCATGGCCGATCGGGCCCAGCTCGTCGGTGCCGCGCATCAGGACCTCGTACATGTCCTTCGACACGATCGAGCCCGAGAGCGGCGCGTAGGCCGAGGTAAGCCCCTTGGCGATGGTGATCAGGTCCGGCTTGATCCCGTAGTGCGTGGATCCGAACATCGAGCCGAGACGTCCGAAACCGGTCACCACCTCGTCGGCAATCAGCAGGATGTCGTGCTTCTTCAGCACGGCCTGGATCGCCTCCCAGTACCCCTCCGGCGGCGGCACGATGCCGCCCGTGCCCAGAACCGGTTCGCCGATGAAGGCGCCGATGGTGTCCGGTCCCTCGGCCTGGATCAGCTCTTCCAGCTTCTCCGCACACCAGGCGGAGAACTCGCGCTCGGACATCGACGCGTCCGGACGGCGGAGAAAATGCGGGGCTTCCGTGTGGATGACCTGGGCCAGCGGCAGGTCGAACTTCTTGTGGAACAGCTCCAGCCCGGTCAGCGACCCGGTCATCAGGCCCGAACCGTGATAGCCGCGCCAGCGGCTGATGATCTTCTTCTTTTCCGGCGGCCGAGGACGTTGTTGTAGTACCAGACCAGCTTCACATTGGTCTCGTTGGCGTCAGAACCGCCCAGACCGAAATAGACCGTCTGCATGTGATCGGGCGCGCGCTCGACGATCATGTTCGCCAGCGTGATCGAGGCCTCGGTGCCGTGGCCGACATAGGCGTGGTAGTAGGCGAGTTCCTTCGCCTGCTCGGCGATGGCCTCGGCGATTTCCTTCCGCCCGTAGCCGACATTGACGCAATAGAGCCCGGCGAAGGCATCCAGCAGCCGGTTGCCGTCACGGTCCTGGATGTAGACGCCCTCGCCGCCCGTCACGATCCGGTTCGGCGCTTCGCCGCGCGCGTGCTGGCCCAGATGGGTCGAGGGGTGGAAGAAGTTCTCGCGGTCCCATTGATCGAGCTGATCGTTCTTGAGCATGGGTGTCCCTTTCCTTTTCAGGTCTGGATGACCGATCCGGCGCCGGCGCTGCGTGCACAGGCCAGCGCATGCGTTGCGATGGCCGTGTCCTGCGCGCCGGTTCCGGTCAGGTCAACAATGGTGATGTCGTCCGGCCGCCTGCGGCCAGCTTCCGCCCCGGCGATCACCACGCCGAGTTCGGGAGGTGTGCGGCCGCCGTCTAGCCCCTTCGCCAGGACGGCCTGCCATTCGCCGGAGACGGCGCACTGGCTCAGCCTGTCGGCGACATAGAGATCCGCGGCGGCGATTGCGGTGGGATCGATCTCGTTCTTGCCGTCCTGATCGGAGCCCATTGCGGTGATGTGCAGGCCGGGATGCAGCCACTCCGCCTGGATCAGCGGCTCACGCGACGGCGTCGAAGTGACCACGAGATCGCTCTCGCGGACCACAGTCTCCGCCGACGCCGCAACCGTGGTCTCGACACCCAGCGCCCGACCGATATCGCGGGCGCAGGCATCGGCCTTGTCCGCATTCCGGCCCCAGACGAGCACCTTGCGGAAGGGCCGGACCAGATACGCCGCCTCAAGTTGCAGCCGCGCCTGCACGCCTGTGCCCACGACCCCCGCGGTCTCGACCGTCTCGGGGGCCAGGTGACGGGCCGCGACAGCCCCGGCGGCGGCGGTGCGGACATCCGTCAGATAGCCGTTGTCCAGTAGCAGTGCATCGACCAGTCCGGTCTTCGCGTCGAACAGGATCATCAGCCCGTTGAGGCTGGGGATGCCCTGTTTCGGATTGTCGAAGAATCCGGGCGAGACCTTGATGGCGAAGCCGTCGAAGCCCGGGATCCAGGCAGTCTTCACATCGACCTCGCCGTTCACCATCGGCAGGTCCATGGACAGGATCGGCGGCATCACGACCTCACCGGTCGCCAGCGCCCGGAAGGCCGCCTCGACCACGTCGATGGCGGCCAGGTTCAGTGGCACGCAGGCGCGCAGATCCGTTTCGGTCAGAACCGTCACATCACGCATGTCCGCCTCCTCTGACCTCCAGATTGCCGAGCCGCACGGTCTCGCCGGCGATCACGGCAGAAAACTGGCCCATATCGACATTCCGTCCCGTGATCAGAAAGGCAGTCGGGCCATCGAGTTCCAGCTTGCCGACCAGCAGCGCGGCATGGCCCACGGCGGATGCGCCCTCGGCGACGATCCGGTCTTCCCGGTAGAGCGCCCGCATGCCGTCATAGATCTCCTGTTCGCTCACCAGAATCACCTCATCCAGAAGATCGCGGCAGAGCGCGAAGGTGAAACGGTTGGAAAGACCGATACCGCCGCCCAGACTGTCGGCGAGCGAGGGCAATTCCTCGACCTCGACCGGCTTGCCGGCGGTCAGGCTCGCCTGCATTGCGGCGCCCCGGTCCATGCTGATGCCGACGAGACGGATGGAAGGCTTGATCGCCTTCGCCGCCAGCGCAACGCCAGCCGCCAGCCCGCCGCCCGAAAGCGGAATGACGATGCAGTCGAGGTCCGGCGCCTGCTCCAGCAATTCCAGCCCGACGGTTCCCTGTCCCGCAATCACGTGCCGGTCGTCGAACGGCGGTATCTCGATCAGGCCCTTCTCCCGGACCAGCCGGTCGGCTTCCAGCTGCGCCTCGTCCTGGCTGCGCCCGGCGCGCACGACCTCGGCGCCCAGCGCCTCGATTGCCTTCACCTTCACATCCGGCACCAGTTCCGACAGGCAGATCGTGGCGTTCAGTCTCGCCCGTTCCGCTGCATAGGCCACGGCACGGCCGTGGTTGCCGGTCGAAACGGAAACGAATCCCGCCGTCCGCCCCTCGGATTGATGCACCGCAACAGTATTCGCCGCCCCCCTCAGCTTGAAGGCGCCGGTGGGCTGCATGCATTCCAGTTTTAGCGATATCGGGGCCTTTCCCGGCCCGGAAAGCGCGGACGGGACAAGGGGCGTCGTCTGGACAACACCCACAACCCGTTGCCGCGCTGCAAAAATATCGCTCAAATTGAGGTTCGGCATGATCTCATCCTTGCGCGCATGTCCTCGCATGGGCAGCCGGGAGTTTCAACGCCACCGGATTGCGACTGACGAAAGCGAGCCCCGCGATGCCCGACGTCCAACTGCCTTTCACCCGCTTCGAGTACCAGGACCGGCTCGAGAAGGTGCGGGCGGCGATGGACGCGGCGAACATCGACGTGCTGTTCGCCTGCGATCCGTCGAACATGGCCTGGCTGACCGGCTATGACGGCTGGAGCTTCTATGTTCACCAGGGGGTGATCGTCGGACCCGAAGGCGATCCCGTCTTCTGGGGCCGCAAGATGGACGCCGCCGGCGCGCTGCGCACCTGCTACATGGATGCCGAGGATATCGTCGGCTACTCCGACGACTACGTCATGTCCGCCGACCGTCACGCCATGCAGCATCTCGCCGACATCCTGCGCGAGCGGGGCTGGGCGGCCAAGCGCATCGGCGTCGAGATGGAGAACTACTACTATTCGGCCCGCGCCCACACGGTCCTCGTCTCCCAGCTCGGCAGGGAGCCGGCGGACGCCACGGGGCTGATCAACTGGCAGCGGGCGGTGAAGTCGGACACGGAGATCGTCTACATGCGCCGCGCCGCGCGGATCGTGGAGCGGATGCACAACCGCATCCTGGAGATCATGGAACCCGGCAAGCGGCGCAACGAGATCGCCGCCGAGATCTACAAGACCGGCATCTGGGGCGCCGAGGAGAACGGCGTCAGCTTCGGCGGCGACTATCCGGCCATCGCGCCCCTGATGCCGACCGGGCTCGACGCCACGGCGGCGCATCTGACCTGGGACGACCGGCCCTTCGAGACCGGCGCGGCGACGTTCTTCGAGATTGCGGGCTGCTACCGCCGCTATCACGCACCGCTCTGCCGGACCATTCATCTGGGCGAACCGCCGGACGACATGCGGCGCGCCGAAGAGGCCGTGCTGGAGGGAATCGAGGCCGGCGTCAACGCCGCCCGGCCCGGCAACACCGCCGGCGATGTCGCTGCCGCCTTCTACGCCGTGCTGGAGAGACGAGGTGTCGAACGTGAGGGTCGCTGCGGCTACCCCATCGGGATGTCCTATCCGCCGGACTGGGGCGAGCGGACCTTCTCGATCCGCCCGACTGACACCACCGTGCTGGAACCGGACATGACCTTCCACTTCATGCCAGCTCTCTGGATGAAGGACTGGGGGCTGGAAATCACCGAACCGCTCCGGATCCGCGACGAGGGACCGGCCGAGTTCCTCGCCGACTACCCCCGGCAGCTGTTCGTCAAGAAATGACCGCCGTCGAGGACACGCCCGCCGAGACCGGTGCGGGGCGGACGCTGGAAGAGGAAATCCGGATCCAGCAGGCCGTCAGCATGCTTCGCCAGCAGCCGGGGTTGATCCTCGGCAACATGGTGGTGACCTTCGTCGCCAGCGCCACCTTCTGGGGCACGGCGCCGGCGCTGTTCCACATCATCTGGCTGGGCGCGATCTGGCTGATGATGGTGCCCGTGACGATCCGGTATTTCCGCTACCGCGACCGCCCGCCGCCGGAACGCGTGAGCAAGGTCCACATCCGCAACATCTTCATCTGGTCGATGCTGCTCGGCACCATCATCGGCGCCGGGGTGATCTATCTCTACCCGCTCAACGGGGCGGTCGGCGAAATCATCACCTATGTCATGGTGGTGGCGCTCTGGGGCGGCGCGCTGGGTTCGGTCTGGATGGTGCCGCGCGCCTGCCTCGGCTTCAGCATCCCGACTGTCGTCGCAACCGTCATCGCCATCCAGATCTACGACGGCATCGGCGGCCTCGCCAGTTCCCTCATCCTGATCGTCACGATCATGACGATGGGCCTGTTTCTTCGCATAAATTACAACAGCTTCCGGGAAAATGTTCGCACGATGGTCGAACGGGACAACCAGTCCGCCGAGATCAAGCGCCGCCGGGAGGCGGAGGCCCGGCTGGCGGAGTCGCTCGAGGACCTGAAGCGGGCGCAGGGCCAGTTGATCGTGCAGGAGAAGATGGCTTCGCTGGGCCAACTGACCGCCGGCATCGCCCACGAGATCAAGAACCCGCTCAACTTCATCAACAACTACGCCGAACTCTCGGTCGAACTGATGGAGGAAATGCGCGACATCGTCCGCCGACGCATCGACAGCTACTCGGAGGAAGAGATCGGCGAACTGGCGGAACTGGCCCCGACGCTGAAGGCCAATCTGGACAAGGTGGTCGAACACGGTCACCGGGCCGACCGAATCGTGAAGAGCATGCTGCAGCACTCGCGGGGCGAACCGGGGAAGTGGGAATCGGTGCAGGTTAACGAGATGGTCGACGAGGCCCTGAACCTCGCCTTTCACGGCGCGCGCGCCCAGGACCAGTCGTTCAACGTCACGATCGAGAAGGACTACGACTGGGACGCCGGCAGTATCCGACTGATGGCACAGGAGATGAACCGGGCGCTGCTCAACATCCTGAACAACGCCTTCTACGCCGTCCGCGAGCGGGCCCGGACCGAGACCGGCAGCTACACACCGACGGTCAGGATCTCCACCCGGCGATCGGTGCCCTACTCCCGCCTCTACATCCGCATCCGCGACAACGGTACGGGCATTCCGTCAAGCGTCCGCGAGCAGCTGTTCGAACCCTTCTTCACCACCAAGCCCGCCGGATACGGAACGGGCCTCGGCCTCTCTCTGGTCTACGACACTGTCGTCCACCAGCATCAGGGAACCCTGGACGTCGAGACCGAAGTGGGCCGGTTCACGGAGTTTATTGTCTCGCTTCCCCTTGTGGTCAGGGATACGATGACCGCTCAAGAAAAGGGATGACCATGGCTCCCCGTCTTCTCGTCGTCGATGACGAACTGGACGTGCCCGACCTGTTCCGCCAGCGCTTCCGCCGGGAAATCAAGGCGGGAACGGTGAAGCTTGTCTTTGCGGCGAACGGCGTCGAGGCGCTGGAGAAGCTGCGCGCCTGCACCGGCTTCGACGTGGTCCTGTCCGACATCAACATGCCGGAGCTTGGCGGTCTGGAGCTTCTGGAGGAAATCCGGCGGGAATGGCCCGAACTGCCGGTTGTGCTTGTCAGCGCCTATTCGGGGCAGACGAACCGCGAGAAGGCCATCTCCCACGGCGCCCGGGAGTTCGTTTCCAAGCCCGTCGATTTCCAGCGTCTCCGGAGCATCGTCGCGGAGATCGGCGGCAGGCCGGCCTGATGGCCGAAACCCGCGCCGCGTCTGCCGCAGATGGCCGGACCGGGCCGAAACGGGGACTCGCACGGATCCGCGCCGGGATCGTCCGGGTGCTGCAATCGCCGCTGATCCGCAGGATCACGCTGATCATCTTCATCGTCATCCTGATCGCGGAAGCCGTGATCTTCGTGCCGTCCTTCTTCAACAGGCGCGAGGACCTGACGCTGTCACTGATCAATTCGTCGATGAAGACCCTGCACCTGACGCGCGACCTGCTCGATGCGCAGGCGCCGCCGCAGCTGGTCGCGCGCGCCCTGATGCGGCACCCGGAAATCACAGGCGTCGCGCTTCTGGACGGCACCGGCCGCACAACCCTGATGCTGGGCGAAGAGCTGGAGACGGACTGGACCGAGGCAGGACGCCGTGCGGACCCATACGATTCCCACGTCCACGCCGGCGAGACGCGGATCGAGATCTTCGTCGACGCGGGCCGCAGCGGCATGGCGAGACCGATCGCCCTGCGGCTGGACGCGGATCACATCCCTGAGGAGCTTCTCGCCTACACCCTCAACATTGCAGGTCTGGTGATACTGCTGACGGCCCTGCTGACCCTAGTGACGATGGCGACCCTGCTCACAGCCGTCCTGCGGCCACTGCTCAGGCTGCAGCGGGCGCTGAATCAGGGCGAGAACATCGGCGACGAACCGCGCTTCGCCGGCGAGTTGACCCGGCGCGACGAGATCGGCGACGTATTCCGCGCCACTGCGGGCCTGCTGGAGCGGATTGCGGCGCATCAGCGCGATCTGGAAGACCGGGTCGAGCAGCGCACGCGCGAACTGGCTCGGGCGAACCAGCGTCTGATCACCAGCGAGCAGCGGCTGCGCGATTACAGCGACGCCATCTCGGACTTCTATTTCGAGATGGACGCGAACAACGTCATGACCTTCGTCTCTGACCGCTATTCCGAGATCACCGGCGTGCCGACGGAACGAATCCTTGGTCGGCGGCGCGACGAACTCCGGCTGGAAGGCGACGAGAACGACGAACAATGGCTGGCGCACATGGAGGACATCCGCGCACGCCGGCCCTTCCGGAACTTCCTTCGCGTCCATCAGCATCCGGACGGCTACCGCGCCTTCGTGGCCATCAGCGGCCACCCGATCCATGACGTCGACGGGGTCTTCGCCGGCTATCGGGGCGCCGGCGCCGACGTAACCGCGCTGATCGAGACCGAGAAGGCGCTGAAGGAAAGTCAGCAGCTCCTCGCTGCCATCATCGATCACATCCCCGCCCCCTTCACCATCACTCTGAAGGACCCGGAGGGCCGGTACGTGCTGGTCAACCAGCACTTCTGCGACCGTCGCGAGATGGACATGGCCGATGTGCTGGGCAAGACGACGGACGAACTCTATCCGCCCGAGATCGCCGCCAGGATCAGCGCCCAGGACGAGGAGGTCATGCGCTCGTTCAAGCCGCTGGCCTACGAGTTCGAAAGCCGTGGCCCCGGCGGTTCCGTGGATACCTTTTCGACCGTCCGATTCCCGATCTTCGACGCCGACGGCAACGCCATCGGCCTGGGCGCGGTCAACCTGAACATCAGCGAACGCAAGAGGGTCGAGACCGAGCTGGCCGAGGCCAAGGCTGCCGCCGAGGACGCACTCGAGGATCTGCGCACCACACAGGCCAGCCTGATCGAGGCCGAGAAGCTGGCCTCGCTGGGCCAGATCACCGCCGGCATCGCCCACGAGATCAAGAACCCGCTCAACTTCATCGGCAACTTCGCCGAGATTTCGGTCGAGCTGATGGCCGAATTCCAGCAATTGGCGACCGAGGCTGTCCGGAACCTGCCGAGAGACCGTGCCGGGGAGTACGACGAGCTGCGCACGACGATCGAGGGCAACCTTCAAAAGATCGTCGAGCATGCGCGCCGTGCCGACGATATCGTCAAGGGCATGCTCATGCATTCACGCGGCGAGGTCGGCGGGGCCGAATGGTGCAACCTGGCCGAGGTTGTCGACGAAGCCGTGAACCTCGCCTGGCACGGGGCGCGGGCGCAGAACCGGGGCGCGGATATCCGCATCGAACGCGACTACGATCCGGGCACCGGCCGGGCCGAGATCTCCCGCCAGCAAATCGCACGCGTGGTCATCAACCTGGTCGCCAACGGAATCTATTCGGTGAACCGCAAGCGCGAGACCGCCGGCGAAGGCTACAGGCCGACCATCACGGTGGCGACGCGCGATCACGGCGAGTCGGTCGAGATCGCTGTGCGCGACAACGGCATCGGCATCGAGCCCGAGGTAAAGTCCCGCCTGTTCCAGCCCTTCTTCACGACAAAGCCGGCCGGCGACGGGACCGGGCTGGGCCTCTCGCTCAGCTATGATATCGTCGTCCAGCAGCACACGGGCGGCATGAGCGTCGAGAGCGACCCCGGCGAGTATGCGCTCTTACGCGTCGTGCTGCCGCGGCGGCGAAGCCTGCGTGAGGAGCCGACATGACGACCAGAATCCTCGTCGTCGACGACGAACCCGATCTGGAGATGCTGTTCCGCCAGCGTTACCGCCGTCAGGTGCGGGAAGGCCGCTACCAGTTGCTGTTCGCGCGCAACGGCGCCGAAGCGCTCGAGGTGCTGGGGCCACAGCCGGACGTCGATCTCGTGCTGACCGATATCAACATGCCGCAGATGGACGGCCTGACCCTGCTCAACCATCTAGGGCCGTTTCGCCGGCAGCTGAAGACGGTCGTGATCTCGGCCTATGGCGACATGTCCAACATCCGGACCGCGATGAACCGCGGCGCGTTCGACTTCATCACCAAGCCGATCGACTTCGCCGACCTGGACCGGACCATCGAGAAGACCATCGCCGAAGTCTTCGAGATGCGCGAGGCGGCGCGCCGCCTGACCGAGATGGAAAGCGCGCAGCGGCTACAGAAGGCCATCCTGCCGGCACCGGACCATTCCCTCGATTCCGACCCCAGATTCTCGGTCGCCGCCACGCTGAAACCGGCCACCGAGGTCGCCGGCGACGTCTACGACTACTACATGGCCGACGACGAGCGGCTGTTCTTCATGGTCGGGGACGTCTCCGGCAAGGGATTGCCCGCGAGCCTGTTCATGTCGGTCGCCAAGGTGCACCTGAAGAGCGCCGTGCTGCGCGACCGGGGCCGCGATCTCGACACCATCATCTCGGAGGTAAACCGGGAGATCGCGCGCGAGAACCCGGAATGCTTCTTCGTGACACTGTTCGCCGGGCTGCTGGATTGCGCCAACGGGGAACTGCAGTACTGCAATGCCGGTCATCCGCCGGCCTGGCTGGTCGGTCAGGACGGCAAGAAGCTGCAACTCGGTTCGGAGGGCGGGCTGCCGCTGGCGCTGGAGGAGAGCTATGCCTACCGGGCCACGGAGGTACGCCTGAACATCGACGACCTGCTGGTGATCGTGACCGACGGCATCACCGAGGCCGAAGCCGTCGGCGAGCGGTTCGGCGATGACCGCATCGGCGATTGCGTCGCCGGACAAGACAGCACCGCGACCACCCGCGAGGTCTGCGATGCCGTGATCGACGCGCTCAGCCGCTTTGCCGACGGCGCCGTCGCGACCGACGACCTGACAATTCTTGCCGTGCGCTGGCATGGCCGGCGGAACTGAGGAGACCCATGCTCGACGACAGCTGCACCATCCTGGAAGACCTGATCGCCATCCCCACGGTTTCCGCCCAGAGCAATCTGGAGTTCATCGCCTATGTCAACGAGCGGCTCGACCGGCTCGGGGCGCGGACCTATCTGACGCTGAACCGCGAACACACGAAGGCCAACCTGTTCGCGACCATCGGGCCGGATGTCGACGGCGGCGTGATCCTGTCGGGTCATACCGACGTCGTGCCGGTGGAAGGACAGGAATGGTCGACCGACCCGTTTTCGCCCCATCGCGCCGATGGCCGCATCTTCGGGCGCGGGGCCTGCGACATGAAGGGTTTCATTGCCTGCGCCATGGCGATGGCGCCGGTCTTTGCGGAATCGGAACTGTCGCGCCCGCTGCACCTGGCCTTCACCTTCGATGAGGAGGTCGGCTGCATGGGGGCGCCGCTGCTGCTGGAGGCGCTGGGCCGCAGCGGACGCCGTCCCGGCATCTGCATCATCGGCGAGCCGACCGGGATGAAGGTCATCGAAGGCCACAAGGGCTGCTTCGAATACACGACCCGCTTCGACGGGCTGGAAGGCCACGGCTCGCAGCCCGATCTGGGCGTGAACGCCGTCGAATACGCGGTCCGCTATGTCACGGAATTGATGGCGGCAGGCGAGGATCTGAAGCCGCGGGCGCCTGCCGCCAGCCCCTTCGATCCGCCATGGAGCACGATATCGGTGGGCCGCATGACAGGCGGCATCGCCCACAATGTCATTCCCAACCACTGCCAGGTCGACTGGGAGTTCCGGCCGGTGAACCGCACCGACGCGGATTTCGTCCGCGACCGGATGCGGGCCTATGCCGAGAGCGTGTTGCTGCCCAGAATGCGGGAGGTCGGCGCAGACGCCGATATCAGGCTCGAGATCGTTGGCGAGGTCGGCGGGCTGGAGCCGATGCCGGCCTCCGAGGCGGTTGCGCTGGCCCAGGCCTTGACCGGGGACAACGCCGCGGGCGTCGTCAGCTTCGGTACCGAGGCAGGGCTTTTCCAGGAGTCCGGTATACCCACCGTGGTCTGCGGGCCCGGCGGCATCGAGCAAGCCCACAAGCCTGACGAATACATCTCGCTGGACCAGATGAACCAATGCCTGGACATGATCGGCAATCTGCATGCTCGGCTTGCCGCCTGAACAGTGATACGGTCGAAAAACCACATGGGGAGAATGTGATGAACGATCAGTCCAACCGACCGAAAGTGGGCAAGATGGTCCACGCCAATCCGGCGACCGCACCGAAGGTCGAGGGCCGCCGCGCCTTTTTCAGCTACACCGACCTGGGTGTGACCGAAGCCACCGCCGGCAAGATGCGGGCGCAGCTGACCACGGCCGACCGCGGCATGACCGAACCGACCGGCTGGCACTACCATGTCTGCGACGCGCAGTTCGTCTACTGCACCAGCGGCTGGGTGGACCTGGAGTTCGAGACCGGAGAGACCGTGCGGGTCAGCAAGGGCGAGTCGATCTTCATCCCCGGCGGGCTGAAGCACAACGAGATCGCGACCTCGGACGATTTCCAAATTCTCGAGGTCTCGATGCCTGCGGATATGGGCACGATCCCCTGCGAAAAGCCCTGACAGGCGTCTAGCGCCGCCAGTCGAGGATCTTTTCGGTCCGCTGGTCCGCATAGGCCAGCCGGGTATCCCCTTCGAGAACGTCGAGCGACGACACGATCGTGTCGAGCGTCCCGCCCTTCCGACTGAACGGGACGAACAGATGCTCCAGGGTCAGCCAGTCGCGCTCGGCGAAATGGACCCGCCCGATGGTGGCCAGCGGCTCGGCGGTATCGGCGCAGCGCCGGAACGTCCAGATCATTTCGTCCAGCAGGTCGCCGTAGAGATCGGCATCGAGGTTTCGCCCGGTGGCATCACGTCCGGCAATCTCCGTAACCCGCGTTCCAATCACGCGATAGCGGAACCGCGGCTCGGCATCCGAGACATCGACCACGACCGTATTGGGCAACAGCTTGCGGACATGCGTCGGGTCGAAGTCGCGCCACAATGGCACCGCCTTGTCCTTCGCGAGTTCCAGCCAGTAGTCGCGCAGTCCGATATTCACCTTCGACTGCATCGGTTCGCCGGTTTCGGGACGCAGGAGATTTCCGGAACCGCCCCGCATCACGGAACCAGCACGGCGGCGCCGGTCAGGCGGCCGTCCCGGAGATCGGAAAGGGCGCGGTTCGCATCGGCGAGCGGATATTCCGTGACATGCGTGCGGATCGGCACCCGTGCCGCAATCGCCATGAAGTCATCGCCGTCCCGGCGAGTCAGGTTGGCCACGGAGCGGATGCTCCGCTCCTCCCAGAGTATGTCGTAGGGAAAGGCCGGAATCTCGCTCATGTGGATGCCCGCGCAGATCACGCTGCCGCCCTTGCGCACCGCCCGCAGCGCGACTGGCACCAGGGCGCCGACGGGCGCGAAGATGATCGCGGCATCCAGCGGCTCGGGCGGCGCCTCGGTCGAGGAGCCCGCCCAGACCGCGCCGAGTTCCTTCGCCAGCGCCTGCGCCGCATGATCGCCTTCGCGTGTGAAGGCATGGACCTTTGCGCCCTCGGCCACGGCGACCTGCGCGATGATGTGGGCAGCCGCGCCGAACCCGTAGAGGCCGAGCGACGTGGCGTCCCTGACCATGGCCCATGAGCGGTAACCGATCAGTCCGGCGCAGAGCAGCGGCGCCGCCTCGGCGTCCGTGTAGCGGTCGGGGAGCGGAAACACGAACCGGGCGTCGGCGACGCAGTACTCGGCGTAGCCGCCATCGATGGTGTAGCCGGTGAAGGCTGGCCGGTCGCAGAGATTCTCCCGCCCGTCGCGGCAGTAGCGGCATTCGCCGCAGGTCCGGCCCAGCCAGGGCACGCCGACGCGATCACCGGCTGCGAGACCTTCGACGCCGTCGCCCAGCGCATCGACGACACCCACGACCTCGTGGCCGGGCACGATGCCCGGGGGGACGTCCTTCAGGTCGCCATCGACGACATGCAGGTCCGTGCGGCAGACGCCGCAGGCGCTGACCCGGATCCGGACCTCTCCCCTGCCCGGCTCCGGCACCGGAACCGTCGCGTCCTCCAGCGCGCCGGCCCCGGCCAGGCGCTGGATCCTCATCATGCCCATTTCGCTCCCCGAGGATGGTTTCGGCGACCGTATCACGGAAATCCGACAATCCGACCACCGCCAGTTTCGCATTTCTGACCTTCGCGCCTATAGTCCCGGCGAACCGGGTGCGCACCGGTGGGTTCGGAACGGAGAAGGAAACGCATGACCATCAAGACGCCGGCCGATCTTCTGGAAGAGAACGTGCGCTGGGCCGACGAGCGTACGTCGGAGGACGCTGACTACTTCAAGCATCTCTCGGAACTCCAGACCCCCGACTTCCTATGGATCGGCTGCTCGGACAGCCGTGTGCCCGCCAACGTCATCACCGGGCTGGCGCCGGGCGAGGTGTTCGTCCACCGCAACGTCGCCAACATCGTCTACACCGCGGACCTGAACTGCATGTCGGTCGTCCAGTTCGCGGTCGAGAGTCTGAAGGTCAAACACATCATCATCTGCGGCCACTATGGCTGCGGCGGCGTGAAGGCGGCGCTGGAAGACGCCAGCGACGGCCTGGTCGAACATTGGCTTGAGCCAGTCCGCGACCTGAAGCGCGTGCATCGAAGCGAACTCGACCAGCTTTCCGACCACGCATCCCGCCTCGACCGGCTCTGCGAACTGAACGTCAAGGCGCAGGTCGACGCTCTCTGCCATTCGCCCATCCTGAACCGCGCCTGGGAGCGCGAGCAGGATCTGACCGTGCACGGATGGATCTATGGCCTGAAGAACGGCCGCTTGCGCGATCTGGAGTGCACCCGCTCCGGCCCGCCCGCCGATGCACGTTCTTCAGGCGCCAGCTGACCTACTGCTTCGCACGGACGGTGAAGCGGACAGGCATCTCGCCGGCCTTCTCGAAGATCAGGGTGACCGGAATCCGGTCCCCCGGCTTTACCGTCTGCTTCAGGCCCATGATCATCAGATGGTGACCGCCTGGCTGGAGGTCGCCGCCGCCCATCGGCTTGATCTCCAGCGCCTCCAGCGGCCGCATCCGCATGACGCCGTCAACCTGGGTGTGGGTGTGGAGTTCCACCCGGTCAGCCATTTCCGAGCGCGCACCGATCAGCCGGTCGCCCTTGCCGTCCATCTCGAAGATTTCCAGGTAGCCCGCCGTCGAGGTGCCTAGCCCGATCGGGGCCCGCGCCCAGGCATCGCCGACGTGGATGCCGCCCTTTTCGTAGTCATGTGCCTCGGCGGCCAGGGGCAGCAGGACTGCCGCCAGGACAATCGGAAGTCGCATTCTCATCCTCCGGTAGTCAGTTGATCGCGTCCGGCCAGCATTACTGTGCAACAATCCGGCGGCTCAATCTGTAGCCGTCATATCCGGGAGATCTGAAGGTTTCGCCATGGACAACGAACTTGTGGCGTCAGGGTTTGCTTCTGTTTCCAGTGCCGAGGTTGCTGACAGTTTCGCCATGATCGAAGCTCGCCCGGCTCCGGATATCGGCGACCTTGTCCTGAGATATCAGGGATTCGAGGCGCACCGGCCGACCGTGTTCGACGACCGCCAGCCAGCCGGACTGTTCTTTCCGCTGATCGTCAATTTCGGGCCGCGCTGGACCATCGCATCCGGGGGTGTCCGTCCCGGCGACCACGACAGTTTCGCCGCCGGCCTGATCGACCGCTTCACCGATATCCGTTGCGATGGCGCGGCGGCCTGCCTTCAGATCGACTTCACGCCCTTCGGCGCCCGCGCCTTCTTCGGCCTGCCGCTGAACGAGATCGCCGAACAGGTCGTGGCGCTGGACGATCTGATGGGCCAAGAGGGCCGCGACTTCATCGACCGGCTCGGCCATCTCCGCGACTGGCGGGCGCGGCTGGACCTTGCCGACCGGTTCGTGCGCGGCCGTCTGCGTCAGGCGCCGCCTGCCGAGCGCCGCATCGCAGCGGCCTGGCGCGCCATCGCCGCCAGCCACGGCGCTGCACGGATCGCAGATGTCGCCGCTTCGCTCGATTGCAGCCGGGAGCATCTGACCCGCCGGTTCCGCGACCAGATCGGGCACGGACCGAAGACCGTCGCCCGCATCTTCCGTCACCGGAACGTGTGCCGGCTGGCCGGAGAACTGGATTTCGACTGGGCCGCCATCGCCCACGAAACCGGCTATGCCGATCAGGCCCATCTGGTGCGGGAGTTCTCCCGGATGCAGGGGCGCACGCCGACGGCCTGGGCTGCATCACATTCCTTCAATACGGAGCGCGGCGGGCACGGCACCCTCGGCTGACTTCAACAAGGAGAACCCGATGACCGAGATCGAACCGCCCCGCATTTTCGTCAGCCGCCGCTACCGCGACACGAAGAAGATGATTGCCTGGCTGGAAGAGGCCTTCGGCTTCGAGACCCATTTCGTCGTCGAGGGCGAGGATGGCAGCGTCATGCATTCGCAGCTCTCCTTCGGATCCTCCATGATCATGCTCGGCGACGACCGCGAGGACGACCATGCCGGCACTGTCGGACGGCCCGACGGAGCTGCGGGCGGGCAGTCGATCTACATTGCCATCGACGATGCCGACGCCGCCTATGCGCGGGCGAAGGCCGCTGGCGCAACCTTCTTCCGGGAACTGATGGACACCGACTACGGCAGCCGGGATTTCGGCTGCTACGACCCTGAGGGCCAGGCCTGGAACTTCGGCACCTACTGGCCGAAGGCGCACGAGGCCCCTGAGCACGGTTGACCGGGTCTGCAACCTTGACATTCACGCCGCCCCCGGAAATAGTACGCTAGTGTACTAATTTGGTCTGGGGAGGCCTGACATGCGCCGCGACAAGCAACTCGACCTCATGCGCCGGCTGATCCGGCACATGGACGAAGGTTCGACGGCGACCACCGAGCGGACCTTCCGCAACGAGATGTCCTGCTACACCGACGCCGAACGGCATCGTCGCGAGCGGCAGACCTTCTTCCGCGACATGCCGGTGGTGATGGCCATGACCCCGCGGATCAGGAATCCCGGCGACTACGTCACCGACACCATCGACGGCGTGCCGCTGGTGCTGGTCCGCGGCAAGGACGGCGTCGCCCGCTGCTTCGCCAATATCTGCCGCCATCGCGGCGCGCGGCTTGTCGAGGGCGAAGGTTGCGGCTTGAAGATGTTCACCTGCCCCTATCACGCCTGGACCTACAATCTGGACGGCCGCCTGAAGGCCATCCCGGACGCCCGCAGCTTCGACAGCGTCGACAAGGAGACGCACGGCCTGCGCGAGATCCCGGTGCATGAATCCCAGGGGCTGATCTGGGTCGGACCGATCAATCCTGATGCGACGTTCGAGGGCAATCCGCTGGGCACCCTGGAGGACGAGATCGACGAGTGGGGGTTCGAGAACTACCACTTTTTCGACAGCGTCCGGATGGTGCGTCCGATGAACTGGAAGTTCGTGCTGGATACCTTCATGGAGACCTATCACATCTCCACCCTGCACAAGAACACGATCGACCCGATCATCCAGTCCAACCTGACCACCTTCGACGGCTATGGCGACCACCACCGCATGGTCATCGCCCGCAAGACCCTGCCGGAACTGAAGGGCGTGCCCGAGGAAGAGGCCCAGATCCTGCCGCATATCGGCTTCGTCTACGGGCTGTTCCCGGCGGCCGCCCTGATCATCCAGGGGTCGGTGCAGGCCGAGATGTGGCGCGTCAGCCCGTCGAGCGAGAATCCCGGCGAGGCGGTCATCGAACTGTCGATGTGCGTGCCCGAGAAGCCGACGACGGAGAAGGCGGAGAAGTTCTGGCGCAAGAACTTCACCCTGGCCACACGCACGGTCGAGAGCGAGGACTTCCCGCTCGGCGCGCTGATCCAGGAAAACGTCGATTCCGGCATGCAGGACTATGTCTACTACGGCAAGAACGAGCCCACGCTGGCGCATTTCCATGGCGCCGTCCGCCGCCACCTCGGACTGTCCGAAACCGTCTGACGCACCATGAAGCATGAAGATCAGGTGGCGATGGTCCGGCGGGTCATCGCGCATGTCGAGGACGGCACCACCACCTATGCCGAGGCGAACCACCGCAATCCGGTGAGCGTCTACACCTGCCCCGACCGCTTCCGCCGCGAACAGGAAACGATCTTCCGCAAGTGGCCGCTGCTGGTCGGCCTCAGTGGACTGGTCGGCAAGCCCGGCGACTACGCCACCGAGGATCTTGCCGGCATCCCGCTCCTGCTGACCCGCGACCGGGACGGCAGGGTCCGCGCCTTCGCCAATATCTGCCGCCACCGCGGCGCGCGGCTGGTCGAGGGCTGCGGTCATGCCAACCGCCTCGTCTGCCCCTATCACGCCTGGACCTACGGCCTCGACGGCGCGCTGAAGGGCGTCCCGTCGGGCAAGGATTTCGATGCGGTCGACAAGGCCGGCCACGGCCTGAAGGAATTGCACGCCGTCGAGAAATACGGCCTCATCTTCGTCCAGCCCGAAGGCGAACCAGTGGATATCGACGAGGCCATGGGCGGCCTGCAGCGCGACATCGAGGATTACGGCTTCGAGAGCTTCCATCCCTACCGGCACGCTACTATCCGCCGGGAAATGAACTGGAAGCTGAGCCCCGAGACCTTCATGGAGGCCTACCACTTCGAGACGCTGCACCGGAACACGGTGGCGCCGATCTTCTTCCCCAACCTGATGCCGTTCGACGCCTTCGGGCGCAACTCGCGCCTGATCGTGCCGCGCAAGCGCATCCTGGAACTGAAGGACCGGCCGAGTCCCAGTGGGACCTGATCCCGGAGACGGCAATCGTCTACACCTTCTTCCCGCACGTGACCCTGGTCATGCAGGCGGGTCATGTGGAGATGTGGCGCTCCTATCCCGACGGCGGACCCGGCCAGGGCCCGGATCGAGGTCTCGGTCTACACGCCGGAAAGGGTCGAGACCGACAAGGCGAAGGCCTATTACGACAAGAACATCGATCTCGCCATCCGCACCGTTGACCAGGAGGACTTCCCGACCAGCGAGGGAATCCAGGCCGGGCACAACGCGGCGATGCAGGACTCGGTCGTCTACGGCCGCAACGAGCCGGCACTGATCCACTACTGCACCACGATGGAAGCCGCGCTGCAGGCCTGAACGCCGGTTCGGGCAGGACTCGCACCGCATCACATGACCAATTGGTCATCCCCGATGGCCCGGCGGGCCACTCGGGGGTCCGGAGCGGCTTCGCCGCCTGTCTCATGGTTCGACCGGATGCCCGCGCAAGGCGGGCATGACTGACAGGTTCGAGGCTGCCGGTCAGTCTGATCCGGAAAGCGGCTCGAAGCGGCCCCACTCCCTGCGCACGTCCTCGTCGGTTTCGTCAGGCAACCGTGCGTCACGTTCGACCGCGAAGCGGCCGGCATCTGCGAGCCGCCCCAGGGCCCAGACCGCGGCGCCGCGCACGAGCGGCGCTGAATCATCCAGTTTCTCAGAAACTGATCTCAATAATTTGATTTCATTTGAATTTCCTGCTGCAATCAGCACGTTCCTTAGAAACCGGGCGAGGCCCAGCCGCTTCACCGGAGTCTGGGCGAACAGGGTCCGGAACCCGGCATCGTCGAGTTCAAGCAGTTCCTCAAGCGGCGGGTCGAGCAGACCTTCGCGCACGGCCAGACGCTGATCACGGCTGGCCTCGGCGAACTTGTTCCAGGGACAGACCGCGAGGCAGTCGTCGCAACCGAAGATCCGGTTGCCCATGGCCGCGCGGAACTCGACCGGGATCGGTCCCTGATGCTCGACCGTCAGATAGGCGATGCAGCGCGTCGCATCGAGCTGATAGGGCGCCGGAAAGGCGTCGGTCGGGCAGATGTCCTGGCATCGGCGGCAACTGCCGCAACGGTCGGCTCCAGGCTCATCGGCAGGCAGGTCCAGCGTCGTGAAGATGGCGCCGAGATAGGTCCAGGATCCATCGCTGCGGCTCACCATGTTCGTATGCTTGCCTTGCCAGCCAACGCCCGCCGCGGCCGCCAGCGGCTTCTCCATCACGGGAGCGGTGTCCACGAACACCTTGATTTCACAGTCATGTTCCGCGACCAGCCAGCGCCCGAGCGACTTGAGACGTTTCTTGACCACGTCGTGGTAGTCGCGCCGGGCGGCATAGGCCGAGACCGCGCCGCGGTCCGGCCGTTCGAGCAGGCTCAGCGGATCGTGCGAAGGCGCGTAGCTTGTCGTCAGCATGATCACGGACCGCGCGGCCGGCCAGAGCGCGGCAGGATCGCCGCGCCAGCCCATCCGCTCCTCCAGCCAGTGCATGTCGCCGTGCCGGCCGGCCTCGACGAATGTCTTCAGGCGATCGGCGGCCTCGGGAATCGCGTCGGGCCGGGTGATGCCGACAGCCGAGAACCCTTCCTCTCCGGCGCGGCGCCTGAGCGCCGCTGCAATGGCGTGCGGATCAGAAGTCGAGATCGTCATAATGCTTCGGCGGCGCGAAGCCCGAGACCCGGTCGGCCAGGATCGGCCGGAAGGCGGGACGGGACTTCACGCGGCTGTACCAGTCCTTCGCCGCGGGATAGTCCTCCCACGGCGCCTCGTTCAGATAGTCAACGGACGACAGATGCGCGGCGGCCATCAGATCGGCCAGCGACATCACGTCCCCGGCCAGCCAGCGCCGCTGGTCCGCCATCTGGCTCAGATGCTCCATGTGGAAGCGGATATTGCGCCGCGCCGCCCGGATCGTCGCCGGGTCCGGCGGGCCGCCGCCCATCTCGTTTCGGTAGACCTTCTCGTAGAGCAGCAGGTCGGAAACCTCGGCGGCGAAGCGAGTGTCGAACCAGCCCAGCAACCGGCGAACCTCGGCGCGGATGATCGGGTGATCGCCCAGCAGCGTCCCCTGACCGTGTGTCTCCTCGATGTATTCGCCGATGGCGCGCGCGTCGGACAGTGCCGGCACGCCGCCGCCGAGCACCAGAACCGGCGGCCAGCCGGACGGGCAGAGCTTGAGGAAACCCGGACGCCGCTCCCACGGCTTCTCGAGCACGAGATCGAAGGTGATCTCGCGCTCGGCCAGCAGGAGCCGGACAAACCGGCTGCCCTGGGACAGCCAGTAGTGATAGAGCGTCGCCATCGCCCGTGTCGGTCCCCGTTCGGCCAAAGAGTTTCGGGTTTCTAAACCGCTCTGATATGACATTTTCCCAGTCGTGCTGGCAATCGAGGGGATTCGACAGCCTTGACGCTCTTCCAGTTGATCGTGATCGCCGTCGTCCAGGGCGTGACCGAGTTTCTGCCGATCAGTTCATCGGGCCACCTGTTCCTGACGTCCAACCTGCTGGGCTGGCCGGATCAGGGTGTGCTGGTCGACGCGTCCGTGCATGTCGGCACGCTGCTGGCCGTGCTGCTCTATTGCTGGCGGGATATCGGACGGATGCTGGGCGGTCTCGGCCAGGCACTGGTGTTCCGCGACAGCGCGGGCGGCCGGCTGCTGCTCTACCTTGCGATCTCATCGGTGCCGCTGGTCGCCGCCGGCGGCGCGCTTGCCGTGCTGGACCGGACGGAGATGTTCCGCTCGATCGAGATGGTGGCATGGGCGACCATCGTCTTCGGCATCCTGCTCTGGCTGGCCGACCGGTTCGGCATGACCCTGCGCCGCGTCGAACACATGACCGCGGCCAGCGCGCTGATGATCGGCATCTTCCAGATCATCGCCCTGATTCCCGGCGCCAGCCGCGCCGGCATGACCATGACCGCGGGCCGCATGCTCGGCTTCGAGCGGGCCGAGGCGGCGCGGTTCTCGCTGCTGATGTCGATCCCGGCGATCCTGGCCGCCGGCGGCTACAGCCTGGTGAAGATCTGGCAGGCCGGCGATCTGACCTTCGGGCTGGAGGTGCTGGTCGCGATGGGCGTCGCCTTCCTGACCGCCCTGCCCGCCATCGCGCTGATGATGGCCTGGCTCCGGCGCGCGGGTTACGGCCCCTTCGTCCTCTACCGCCTGGCCCTTGGCGCCATCCTGCTCAGCGTTGCCTACGGCGGGGTCTGAGCGGGCTACTTCTTCCGCCGCGGCGAGGTCTTTCGCATCTGCGCCGATGGCCCGGAACCGTCGGGGCTGGAGTCGTCGCCGTCGAGCACGATGTTCCGCTCCTTGCGCCAGGCCCAGATGGCACGCTGGCCCTGCGAAACGGCGTCCTCGAACGTCTGGGGCACGCGGATGATGGGGTTGGTCGCCAGCAACAGCGCCGAGGGGTTATCGGCCAGCATGACGGCGAAAGCACGGTCATTGGGATCGGCAAGGTATGTGTCGCCAAACTCGTCATGGGCGTCCTGGAAGATCAGCGACACGAGGTGTTCCAGCCGATCACGATGCTCGACCTGTGCGCTATCGTACTTGTCGCGGATATGGTTCGGTTCGACCCGATACGCGGCGTCGACGGCGACGCCAGTCATGCCCCTGCGGTAGGGCGCAATCCCCTCATAGCGCCACACATCGTTCGGGAACATGATCGTCACGGAGTTCGTCGCGTCGGGCGCGTTCCTGACCCGCTCGACCACCCACTCATCGACGCCGTTGTTCACGAAGCCGTAGTGGAAATTGACGGTATCCAGCGCCTGCATCTGGGTCGCCATGTCTCCGAGGCCCAGTTCGCGAAGAAACCCGCCATAGCCGAGTTCGACTTCCGCCCAGACCACAGGCCAGGCTGGCGGCACCAGTTGCGACAGCGCAAAGCTTTCCGCAGAGCGGTTGCCGATGCGTTGAACTGCGACCAGCCCCCTGATCGTCCGCTGCCGCAGCCCCTCGACGACGAATTCTATCCCGCCTTCGCCGCAGGTGAGCACGACAAGCTCGGCGAAGCCCACCGGGTACTCTCCCCGCCGCCCGTCCGTCTCCTCCCGGATGCGCTCCTCCCACTCCGACCAGAAGACTTCGGCCCACTGACCGAGGTCCCGGTCCGATCCCGACATCGAGGCATCGCGGAGGCGTTCGGTCGCCGTCTTGAGGTCATCGACCGTCACCTCGTCCGGCAGGATCAGCGCCTCGGCCCAGCCGCCCTCCGCCTCGAGCATGCCGCGGACCCGCGCCGTCGCTTCCGGGACCGGCATCTCGCGCAGTTCCAGACACTCCAGAATCGTCAGGATGTAGTCGCTCAACGGCGCGGCGAAGCCGTGCACGCGCCGGCACTCCAGCGCGATGCCCCAGACCATCAGCGCCATCGGCGCGTTGCGCAGCAGGTCGCCCTCATATTCGTCGATGGAGCTCAGCAGGGTGCGGATCTCGTTCTGGTCCACATCCTCCGGATCCTGGGCCGCGTGCATCAGCCGGCTTTCGAAGTCGCGCACCGATTTCCAGGTCGATCCGCGCCGCAGGATCAGAACATCGTCGAGGAGCGCCAGTCCGTAGTCGTCCAGGTTCATGACAGGTTGCTCCGGAGCAGCTCGTCCAGCTCCGACAGGGCACGGAGCCGGGCCAGCCGGTCCTCGACGTCCGCCTTGAACTCCTGGGCGCGCTCGTCCGGCTTGCCGAAGGCGCGGTTGTACTGGTCCCACTTCCACGCCCAGACATCGTCGCCGGTCTTCTCGATCAGCGCCTGATCCTCGCGCAGGAAGAAACGCGTGATGTGGCTGTGCAGATCGCCGAGGATGCCATCCTCCATCAACCGCTCGGCGAGGAGGTCCGGCTGCGACAGCAGTTCGGGGACCTCGCGCGCCGCTTCCCGGAGCATCTCCACATCGAGCTCCGGCAGGCATTCGCCGATGGTTTCCGGCCTGGCGGCATCCTCGGGCGTTTCGACCGGGGAACCGGCCGTCATGGGATCGCTGACCGGCGGAGATGGCGGTGGCGGCGATGTATTCGCATCCAGGCGGGTCACCAGATGGTCGTCGATCATGACGTCGGTCGTCTGCAGCACCTCCTCGCCCCGCTCCCATGCGCGCAGGGCGTAGTAGAGCGCGTCATAGGCGAACTGGCCGAAGGACGGTTCGCTGTCGATCCGTTCCTTCAGCGGGCTCTGCTGCAGCAGGTGCTCCACGGCGAGCTGCGCCATGATCTGCGCCCGGCGTCCAACGCGGTCTGAACCGAAATCCTCCTCGGACAGCTGCACCACGCCCGCCTCGTTGCAGGCCCGCGCCAGTTCCCCCTGCAGATCGAACACATGAAGCTTGGCGCGGTAGCGGACCCAGATCGAAACCAGCTCCTTCAGCACCCGCTCGTTGTCCTGCAGGAAGGATTCGTCCCTGCGCGCCGGCGACAGGTCGTCCTCCGGCGCCAGCGGGGCCGGATCGGACGGCCCTGGCGGGAAGTAGAGCACGTCGCGGAGGTAGTCCCTGAGATCGTCCGGCCGGTAGAGGATGAAAAGCCGCTGGCTGAAATAGGTGTGCTCGCGGGGATAGGGCAGCTCGCGCGCCTGCCGTTCCAGCTGCTCGAAGTAGTCCCGGTCGGTCAGGAAGCAGAAGAAGAACCTGTCGGCGACCATGTGCTTCAGGCGCCGCACCAGCTCGGTCATCATGAGTTCGAGATCGTCGACCTTGTCCAGCTCGTCGACCACGAAGACCGGCGCCAGCCCGGCCTGGCGGATGCGCTGGATCACCACCGGCATCTCCCGGTCCAGGGTGGCGACATTGGCGTCCTTGATGAAGGAGTAGTCGGCGGTCCGGCTGCGCTTGCGGTCCCGGCTGGCCGTGTACTTGAAGGTCCAGGCCGACAGGAACGCCGTGACCAGCCCGGCGGCGGCGGCCAGCCACGGCCCGCCCCCGCCGCCGGCCAGCACGGCACCGCCCACGAGACCACCGGTGACAACCCCCAGCGCCTTGTCGGCGATCACCTTCACGTCGGGCGACATGGTCGTCGTCACCGTCACATTGTCGCTCGCCGAATCCTTCGTCGTCAGCGAATGGGTGTACTGGCCCGAGATGTAGCGATAGGCCTGCGCAGCCGTGGACAGCGCCACCAGTTCGTTGCTGCCCTGAAAACTGTCGCGGTTGTAACGGGGCACCGGCTTCGCCATGCCGGGGGCCGGCGGCGCAGTCTCGTCACCGTCATCCGGCCAGAAGACCCCCTTCTCCAGCGCATCGGCACGCCGCCAGTATTCGCGAAGCTCCTCCGGCGGCGGCGCGTTGTCGAGGGCGAGCGCGAACTGCGCCACGGCCTCCTCGACGCCGCCATACTGCCGGACCTTGCCGCGGACACGGTCCATCCGGAAGCGGTAGCCGCGCACCGCTTCCGAGGCCAGTTCCCGGTAGACGAGGTTCATCAGCTGCGAAAGGATCCGCGCCATCGCCTGGCTTTCGGGCGAGTTTCCGTCGTCTGACGCGCCCGACTTGCGCGACCGGGCGTCCTGCAGCATCTCCAGCAGGGTCGGACCGTGCAGCTTCACCGGAATGGGCCGCTGCGGCGGCGGATTCTCTCCGGGTTCGGGGTTGAGCGTCCAGTCCTGAACGTCCTCGATCACGCGGAGGACCATCGAGGTCTTGCCCGCGCCCCGGTGGCCGCTGACGAGGAAGGACCGGCCACGGGTCTCCCCGTTCAGGTACCGGATCAGTTCGCGCTTGATGGTTTCGTAGGCCGGCGACTTGGCGAAGGCAGGACGGCTGCGGTTCCGCTCCAGCCCATCCGTGTTCCAGGACCGGCCGAGATCGACCATCAGGACCGGCGCCGACGGATCCGGTGCCGCAACCATGATCTCAGCCCTGCTGCTGCTTCTGACTGTCGGGCGCCGCCGCCGGCTTGGCCGCATCGACAGCGACCACCGCCGCGGTCGCCCCGCCGAAGAAGAGCGTCAGCAGCAGGAAGACCAGCGGCGCCGTGACCCGCCAGCCGCCGACACCGCCGCCGATGCCGCCCCAGTGGCTTTCGATGCCGACCGGCTCGCCCCGCAGCAGCAGCCAGACGAAGACCCAGAACGATCCCAGCGCCAGACCGCCGAGCAGCAGCGCCACAGCGGACGAGGCGCCGGACAACTTGTCCAGCACCAGCGCGATGAAGATCAGCAGCACATAGGCTGCGGCGACCAGCACCATCAGCGCGTGCAGGAACTCGGCATTCTTGATCGAGTTCATCCAGGCCCCCCTGAAACCCCCGAACGCTCAGTGTGGGAAATTCCAGAGGGTTTGTCACCTTGGCTGCGGTATGCCCGCACCGCGTCCGGGGCACTAGCCGGGGCGCGGGCGCATGCCCATGATGGGGCCGCAAGAAACCGGAGAGGAGGCGCGCCATGGAAATGGGACTGAAGGGCAAGAACGTGATCGTGACCGGCGGCAGCCGGGGCATCGGCTTCGGCATCGCGAAGGGATTCGCCGCCGAGGGCGCAAATGTCTCGATCTGCGCCCGCGGGGCCGACAGCCTGAAGACGGCGGTCGCCGAACTGGAATCCAGCGGCGTGAAGGTTCACTCGGCGACCTGCGACGTCTCCGACGCCGACAGCCTTTCCGCCTACATCTCCGCCGCCGCCGAGACGCTGGGCGGGCTCAACGTGCTGGTCAACAACCCGTCCGGCTTTGGTCGCACAGACGACGAGGAAGGCTGGAAGAACAGCCTGGACGTCGATCTGATGGCGCTGGTCCGGGCGGGATGGACGGCCATCCCGCTGATCGAGAAATCTGGCGGCGGCAGCCTGGTCCACATCTCCTCGATCTCCGGCCTGACGCCGTCCACGCGCACCCCGCCCTACGGCGCTGTCAAGGCGGCCGTGATCCAGTACACGCTCACCCAGGCGGCGCAGCTGGCGAAGAAGAACATCCGGGTGAACTGCATCGCCCCCGGCTCGATCGAGTTCGAGGGCGGCGTCTGGGACATGGCGAAGAAGAACGCGCCGGACCTCTACAAGTCCATCCAGGCGTCGATTCCCTTCGACCGGCTGGGGACGCCGGAGGAAGTCGCCAATCTCGCGGTGTTCCTCGCCTCCGACGCCGGGCGGTGGATCACGGGCCAGACGGTGGCTGTGGACGGGGGCCAGATGCTGAGCTAGACGTGGCGGCATCGAACACCCATCTCGGGCGGGACATGAAAACCTACCTCGACTTCGAAAAGCCGATCGCCGAACTGGAAGGCAAGATCCGGGAGCTGAACCACCTCGCCGAGGATGAAGGCAAGGTGGATATCGCCCAGGAGATCGACACGCTGGAGGCGAAGGTCGGCAAGCTGCTGACCGACACCTACCGCTCGCTCAATCCCTGGCAGAAGACCCAAGTCGCCCGGCATCCGGAACGGCCGCACGCGCAGAGCTATGTCGATGCGCTGATCTCCGACTTCACGCCGCTGGCGGGCGACCGGTCCTATGCCGACGACAAGGCCATGCTGGGCGGCATGGGCCGCTTCCGCGGCCGCGCCGTCATGGTCATCGGCACCGAGAAGGGCGCGACCACCGAGACCCGGCTCAAGCACAATTTCGGCATGGCCCGGCCCGAGGGCTACCGCAAGGCGCAACGTCTGATGAAGCTGGCCGAGAAATTCGGCCTGCCGATCATCACCTTCGTCGATACGGCGGGCGCCTATCCCGGCGTCGGCGCCGAGGAGCGCGGCCAGGCCGAGGCCATCGCGCGCTGCATCGAGGTCGGTCTGAACGTCCGGACGCCGCTGATCGCCTGTATCATCGGCGAAGGCGGTTCGGGCGGCGCCGTGGCGCTGGCCACCGGCGACCGGGTGATCATGCTGGAGAACTCGGTCTATTCTGTGATCTCGCCCGAGGCCTGCTCGTCGATCCTGTTCAAGACCTCGGACCGTGCCAAGGACGCCGCCGAGGCGCTGAAGATCACGGCGCAGGACATGAAGGATCTCGGCGTCGCCGACCAGATCATCACCGAGCCTGTCGGTGGTGCGCACCGCGATCCCGGCGCAGCGGTCATGGCCCTGGGCGATGCGATCGCCGAGGCGCTTGCCGAATTCGGCAAGCTGGAACCCGAGAAGCTTCTGGAGAGGCGGCGCGAGAAGTTCCTCAAGATGGGCCGCGCGCTGAGCTGACGCTCAGCCCCACGGCCCCTTCTTCCACGGCCCGCTGCCGTTCGGCGCGTCCGGATGCGGGTCGGGCCGCATGATCCGCAGCGCGGACGGTTCGGTTGCCGGCGAGAGCGCCATCGCCGTCTCGTCCGAGAACAGCTTGTGGCGCTTGTCGCGCATGAACAGGATCAGCACGCCGCCCGCAATGAAGCCTGCGATATGCGCCAGCCACGCGGTTCCCGACCCGGCCACGCCACTGGAGATCACGTTGAAGATCTGCAGTCCGAACCAGATGCCGATCATCACCCAGGCCCGCAGACGGATGGGCAGGAAGATCGGCCCGAGCGGAATGCCGACCAGAATGCGGGATCTCGGGTAGAGCAGGATATAGGCCCCGAGCACGCCCGACACCGCGCCGGACGCGCCGATCAGCGGCACGGTCGAATTCATGTCCCAGGCGGCGTGGGTGAATGCCGCGACCGCGCCCGTCACCAGAAAGAAGATCACGAAGCGGCCGTGCCCCATGCTGTCCTCGACATTGTCGCCGAAGGTCCAGAGGAACAGCATGTTGCCGATCAGATGCAGGAAACCGCCATGCACGAAGATCGTCGTCGCCAGCGTCGCCCAGGCGGGGATGACAGCGACCTCGTCCGGCAGTTCGGCAATCCCGAACAGGGAGGCCGGGACGACGCCGAAGCTGTAGTTGAACAGCGCCACGTCCCGGGCATTCAGGGTCAATTCATAGAGGAAGACCAGAACGCAGACCGCGACCGCGCCGCGAACGACCCAGGGGGTCAGATGGGTGCTGCGATCGTCGTGAAGCGGTATCATGGAAGCAATCCGGCTGCGGCGGTCGGCAGGGTCATCGCAGACTAGATGGCGCATCGGGCCGCCGGCAACAAGCAGGCCGCTTCCTTGAAGGCGGCGGCAGGACACGCACATGAAGGAGATGGGCATCATGTCGGATCCGGATATGAACCGGCGTCGGCTGCTGACCGGCAGCGCCGCGCTGCTGGGCGCGGCGGCGTTGTCGGGCACGGCCCTCGCCCGCAACAACTGGACCTATGATTTCCGGATCATCGCGCTGGGGTCCGATGTGGGCCATCACCGGATCGCCCTGTCGCGCGACGGCGAACAGCTCAACGTGACCATCGATATCCGCCTTCAGATACGCGTGCCCCTGATCGGCACCTTCGGCTACGTGCAGCGTGTCGATGAGATCTGGCGCGGCGACCAGCTGCTGCAGATGCGGGCCGAGACGGATGACGACAAGCGCCACGACATCGTCGAGGCCGAACTGAACAATGACGGCAAGCTGGCCACGACCTCGACACGGCTGGGGCTGAAGATGCTGCCCGGCGAACTCTGGCCGGCTTCGGCGATCTGGCGCTCTGATTCGGCCGACCGCGACCGCTTTCTGGACCTGACCCGGGGCAATATACGCCCGACCGATATCCGCTATCTCGGCAAGGAGATCGTCAGCGTCCTGGGCCGGGAACGCACCGCCCATCGCTGGTCGGTGAAATCAAGGCGGGAGCTCGAGGTGCTCTACGGTCTCGACGGCGAATGGCTGGGCCTGGAGTGGTCCGAATACGGCTTCTCCGCCCGCTACGAGCGCGTCGCCTGATCTCGAATGGATTCGGTTCCCATCACGTCACCCCGGCCTTGAGCCGGGGTCCGGAGCGGCTTCGCCGCAAGGTTCACAATTGCCGGATGCCCCCGGATCAAGTCCGGCATGACGAAGAGGGCAAGGCCTAGCCATACGACGACAACCTAGGCGCGGCGGCGGCGGCGCGGACGTTCGGGCCGGCCGGAGTCATTGGCCGCGGCGGGCGGTGCGATGAGTGGGCCCAGCTGCGCAACAATCTCGTCGAGCTCCGGCTTCTCGCCCCTTTTCCAGCCATCCAGCGCAGCGCGCATCGCGCGGACATGCTCGGGCGTCGTGCCACAGCAGCCCCCGATGATCCGCGCGCCGGCATCGGCCGCCAACAGCGCGTAGGCCGCCATCAGTTCGGGCGTGCCGGTGTATTCGACCTTGTCGCCCTTCACCTGCGGGATGCCGCAATTCGCCTTGGCGACGACGACGTGGTCGTCGGTCGGCATGCCGGAGACCGCGAGCAGGAGGTCGGACGCCCCCACCCCGCAATTGGCGCCGAAGGCCACTGCCGGCTGCGGCAGCCCGTTCTGGACGCCGGCCAGCATCTCCGGCGGCAGGCCCATCATGGTGCGGCCCGCCGTGTCGAAGCTGGCGGTGTAGACATAGGGCAGGCCTTCGGCGATGGCGGCCTCGGCGGCGGCGCGCATCTCGTCCGGCGCGGACATGGTCTCGATCCAGGCGACATCGGCGCCGCCGGCCTTCAGGCCGCGCGCCTGATCGCGGAATGCATCGACGCAATCCTCGTAGGTCATCGAACCCAGCGGTACCAGCAGTTCGCCCGTCGGCCCCATTGATCCGGCGACGACGATCCGCCGGCCAGATTCGGCCACCACCTGCTGCGCCAATTCAGCGCCCAGACGGTTCAGTTCCTCGACCCGGCTGTCGAGGCCGTGGAGCTTCAGCCGGTAGCGGGTGCCGCCGAAGGTGTTGGTCAGGATGATGTCCGACCCGGCATCGACGAAGGTGCGGTAATGCGCCTTCACCTTCCCGGGCTCGGCGGCGTTCCAGTCCTCGGGCGCGTGTCCGGCGGGCAGGCCCAGCTCGAACAGGTTGGTGCCGGTGGCGCCGTCGGCCAGCAGCACGCCCTTCTCGTCAAGAAGCTCTTTCAGCAACATCGCATTCCACTCGTCGGATTGACCGCGGCATCTATCATGGCCGACAAGGGGAAACTATCCATGAAACGACGGGGAGGGTCGCAGACATGGACGCCGTTATCCGCAGCCGCTCGGGCGCGGAACTGACCGTCGAGGACGAAACCCAGCTGCTGGACACGATCCGCACGTGGCTGAGGCGCGACGTCGAAGACAAGGTTCTCGAACTCGAACACGCCGACGAATACCCGTACGAGATGGTCGAGCAGATGAAACAGCTCGGCCTGTTCGGCGCCACCATCTCGCAGGATTACGGCGGCCTCGGCCTGCCCGCCCAGACCTACGCGAAGATCGTCGCGATGATCTCCGAGACCTGGATGTCGCTGACCGGAATCTTCAATTCCCACCTGATGATGGCCGCCGCGGTCGAGCGCTTCGGCACGGAGGAACAGAAGTCCCGCTTCCTGCCCCGTTTCGCCACCGGCGAACTGCGCGGCGGACTGGCGCTGACCGAACCCCATTGCGGGACCGACCTGCAGGCGATCCGGACGAAGGCGGTACGCGACGGCGACGACTATGTCGTCAATGGCGGCAAGACCTGGATTTCCAACGGCATCGAGGGCGGCGCGGTGGCACTGCTGGTGAAGACCGACACCGAGATCGAACCCCGCCACAAGGGGATGAGCCTGTTCGTCGCCGAGAAGGGTCCGGGCTTCACCACGGGCCGGAAGCTGAAGAAGCTCGGCTACAAGGGCATCGATTCGGCGGAGCTGATCTTCGAGGACTACCGCCTGCCCGCCGCCAACCTGATCGGCGGCGTCGAGGGCAAGGGTTTTCAGCAGACCGTCGGCGGGCTGGAACTCGGCCGCATCAACATCGCAGCGCGCGGCGTCGGCGTTGCCACGGCGGCGCTGATGAAGGCGGTCGAATACGCCCAGATCCGCGAGACCATGGGCAAGCCCATCGGCCAGCACCAGGCCATACAGCTGAAGCTCGGCGAGATGGCGACCAAGCGCCGGGCCGCCGAACTGCTGATGCTGGACGCCGCCCAGGCCTATGACCGCGGCGAGCGCTGCGACATGGAAGCCGGCATGGCCAAGCTTTTCGCTTCCGAGACCGCGCTGGAGAACGCGACCGAATGCATGCGCATCCACGGCGCCTACGGCTACTCGGCAGAGTTTCCCGTCGAGCGCTATTTTCGCGACGCGCCGCTGATGTGCATCGGCGAAGGCACCAACGAGATGCAACGCATCATCATCGCCCGCCAGATGCTGGCCCGGCATCCAGCGTGACACCATCTGCCGCCTCCGGATCTGACCCGAGGACGACAGACAAGAAGAGAGAAATCCGAATGAAACTCGAAGGTATCCGCGTCCTGGACCTGTCGCTGTTCCTGCCCGGCCCGCTGCTGACCCAGATGATGGCCGACCACGGCGCCGAGGTGATCAAGCTGGAGCCGCTCTCGGGCGAGCCGAATCGGCAGATCGGCGAGAAGCGCGACGGGATGACGGTCTATTTCGCCAACACCCACCGCGGCAAGAAGTCGGTCCAGCTCAACCTCAAGACCGACGAGGGCAAGGAGGCGCTGATGCGTCTCGTCGAGACCTGCGACGTGATGGTGGAAGCGTTCCGGCCGGGCGTCGTCAAGCGGCTCGGCTGCGACTACGAGACCGTCAGCAAGCGTAACCCGAAGCTGGTCTACATCTCGATCTCCGCCTTCGGGCAGGACGGCCCCTATGTGAAGAAGCCGGCGCACGATCTGGCGACCGAGGCGCTGGCCGGCGCGCTGTCGCTGAACGAGGGTCGGGACGGCAAGCCCGCCATCCCCGGTATCGCCAATGCCGACATGCTTTCGTCGATGATGGGCCTGTCCGGCGTACTGATGGCCCTGCTGCGCCGCCAGACCACCGGCAAGGGCGACTACATCGACCTCGCCATGATGGATTCGCTCTTCGCGGCCATGCCCAACCTGATGGGCACCACCTTCGCCGAGAAGCGCCCGCCGAAGCCGAAGGAGGAGCGCACCGGCGGCGGCTACGCCTTCTACGACATCTACGAGACGAAGGACGGCAAGTTCGTGGTGCTGGGCGCCTCGGAAATGCACTTCGCCGAGAACGTGATGAAGAAGTTCGGCCGGCCCGACCTGATCGAGGCGTGCCAGCCGCCGCCCGGCCCGACCCAGGAACCGGCCAAGGCCTTCCTGCGGGAGACCTTCAGGACAAAGACGCGGGCCGAATGGGTCGAGTGGTTCGACGGCGTCGATGCGGCCTTCGCGCCGGTGAACTCGCTGCGCGAGGGCTGCGACGACCCGCAGGTCCGCCACCGCGGCATGATCTTCGAGGACGAGCGCGGCTGGGAGCATATCGGCGTGCCGATCAGGTTCGCCGACGAACCCGGCGGGCCGACACTCACCTGGGCCGAGATGGGCGAACACACGGCCGAGACACTGAAGAGCCTCGGCTACGGCGATGACGAGATCGCCGCCATGAAGAACGCCGGCGTATTCTGAGCCACACCCCGTGAACCGGCGCGACGCCCTTTTGGCGGTCCTCGCCGCCCTGATCTGGGGCGGGACCTATCCGTTCTCTGCTCTCGCCCTGCAGGACACGCCGCCGATGTTCTTCACGGCGCTGCGGTTCAGCTGCGCTGCCTGCTTCATCCTGATCGTGCCGCGGCCGCGGATCCCGGTGCTGAAGCTGCTTCTGCTTGGGCTGTTCCTGGGTGCGGCGCTGTTCGCCCTGACCTTCATCGCCATGACACAGGGCCTGAGCGCTTCGCTGGCGTCGGTGCTGGTGCACGTGCAGGCCTTCTTCACCATCCTGATCTCTATGGTGGTCTTCGGCGAACGGATGAACCGCCGGCAGCTGTTGGCGCTGCTGATCACCGGCGCGGGCATCACCGTTCTGGCTGTCGATCGCGGCCAGGCCGGATCGGCCGTGGCGCTTCTGCTGATCATGCTGGCGGCGCTGTCCGGCGGAATCGGCAACAACATCATGAAATCGCTCGGCCAGACCGACATGTTCCGCGTCTCGGTCTGGATGACGGCCGTCCCGCCACTGCCCCTTTTCGCGCTGTCGTACGCGCTGGAGGGTGACGGCACGGTGTCCGGCCTGATCGACACGATCACCTGGCCCACCATCATCGCACTGGCCTATTCCAGCGTGCTGGCGACCATCGTCGTCTTCGCGATCTGGGGCCGGCTGCTGGTCGCCTACTCGTCGGCTGCGGTGGCGCCCTTCTTCCTGCTGGTGCCCGTCTTCGCCGTGGCGTTGTCAGCGATCATCCTGGGCGAGACCCTGTCGGCGATGCAGATCACCGGCGGGGTACTGGTCTTCGCCGGACTGGCGCTGGCGCTGCTGCCGGCGCGCAAGCCGCCGCTGCCAGTCACCTGAGCTGCCCGCAAACGGAAAGGGACGGCGCCGATCCGGCGGCCGTCCCCTGAGGTGCAAATTCGGTCCGCGGTCAGGCAGCGCCCGGCGCGGCCTCCGCGTCGCCATTGTCCGAGCCCTTGCGGGACTGGCGGTCCGCCATGAACTGGTCGAACTCGGCCTTGTCCTTGGCCCGGCGCAGGCGGTCGAGGAAGTCGTGGAACTCGTCCTGTTCCTCCTCCAGCCGCCGGATCATGTCCTCGCGGTACTCGTCGAAGGCGGTGTTGCCGCTGGAGCGGTGCTTGCCGCGCCGGAAGCCCCGGTTGCGGCGGCCTTCTTCACGATTGTACCAGCGACCGAAGTCGCGCTTCGAACATCCCATTCTTCCACTCCAGATCAGATAGGCCAGCACCGCCAGGCCAACCGGCCAGAAGACGATGAAGGAGACGACCATCAGGCCAATCCACGCGGGCTTGCCGTAGTCGTCGATTTTGGCTGCTAGTTCCATCACGGCCCCAAGTTAATGTTATCAACATTAACATAGATGGCTGGAAGCGGCGGGGGTTTCAAGCGTTTTCGAACGGGGGAAGGCAACAAATCGTAACGGCGCGGAACACGCGGCCTTCAAGGCTCATGTCGGCCCGCGACCGTCGTCGCGCAAGCCCTGGAAATAGACCAGTGTCGCCGCTTCCAGCAGCGCCTCGGCCGACATGGGCAAAGGCCGGCGTCCGGGATCGCCGCGCCCGAACAGGGACGCGATACCGTGGGCCATGGACCACATGTGCAGCGCGACCATCATGGCGGGCGGGCGGCGTCCTTCCGGCATGGTCGCAGCGACGGCCTCGGCGGCCCGGCGCAGCACGCCGAAGGCGGCATCGCCGGCGCGGTTCATCTCCGGATAGTCGGCAGGCGCCAATTGGGATTCGAACATGGCCACGTAATAGGCCGGTTCCTCCCGCGCGAAGTCGAGATAGGCCCGCCCCAGCGCATCGAAGGCCTTCACCGGTTCGGGCCGGCCGTCGTCCCAGGCCTCATCCAGACGTTCCGCCAGCGCCTCGAAGCCGCGCTGGGCCACATCGGCCAGCAGGGCGTCACGGTCGCGGAAATGGCGGTAGGGCGCGGCCGGGCTGACGCCGGCGGCGCGGGCGGCCTCGGCGAAGCTGAATCCGCCCAGACCCTTCTCGGAAATCAGGCTCAGCGCCGCGTCCACCAGCGCCTCGCGCAGGTTGCCGTGATGATAGCCTTTCCGGGATCTGGACTTCTTGGACCAGCTCATACCGAAGGCTCATGCCTGAGCGGCGCGGATAACGCCAGCGGATTCAATTGCAGGAATACCGGTTGCCGGAAGATCGCGTGAGGGGGGTGGTGCCCAGGAGAGGACTCGAACCTCCACTCCGAATTTCAGAACCAGCCCCTCAAGCTGGCGCGTCTACCAATTCCGCCACCTGGGCATCGGGTCCGCTTCAGGTCTGCGGCCCCTTCGATCGTTCGTCTTCCCGAGAATGGTGCCCAGGAGAGGACTCGAACCTCCACTCGGATACCCGAACTAGCACCTGAAGCTAGCGCGTCTACCAATTCCGCCACCTGGGCCGGTGCGAACGTCGAGCCGCGGTATCTAGCGGCACGGTCCCCCTGTTGCAAGCCCCGATTTGCACCTATTCGCCGCTATTTGCACAAACGCCATGCATGGGTGGTTTTCGCCCCGCACCAAAAGGACTAGATAGCGGGCATGGCTATCGACGACTTCATCGAACCGCAGGCGTTCCAGCCTGCGAAACCCGGCCCCGGCCTCGATGCGGAGACCGCGGAGTTCTTCAACGCGAACGGCTTCGCGATCCTTCGCGGCCACGTGCCGGCGGAGACGCTGGACGCCATCCGCGGCGACGTCGAGACACTGGTCTCGAAGAACCACCGTTCCCAGAAGGACATCAATTCCAAGTCGGCCGCGGTCGACCGGATGCTCAATTCCGACATCGTGAAGGGCACCGTCGAACGCTTCAACGGCCCGTCGGAGCTGCTGCAGAGCTTCGCCTTCACCAAGCTGCCGAATGAGGTCCGGACCAAGCACTGGCACCAGGACGGTGTCTACTGGGGCCTGTCCGACAGCCGGGTCTGCTGCCTGTTCGTGCCGATGACGGCGACCAACGAGGACAATGGCTGCATCTGGTTCGTGCCGGGCACACACAAGCTGGGCCGCATGTATCACTGGGTCGCGACCGACGAATTCGGGCTGCAGAACCTGGAATGCGAGATGAGCGCCTTCCGCGATCCGGTGCCGATGATCCTGGAGCCCGGCGACGCCGTCATCGCAAACACCTATACAGTGCACGGCTCCTTCCACAACCGGACGGACGAACCGCGGATCAGCCTCGGCTTCCACTTCCGCAACAAGGGCACGGAACTGAACCTGCCCCAGCCCTATCGCAAGGCGCAGGCGGAGCGCCTGGGACGCGACCCGGCGGCCGCCGCCTGATGGCGAAACAGCCGCTGAAGAAGCTGGCGCTGCGGTTCGGATACGACTTCACCTTCCGCAAGCTGCCCCAGCACGCGCTGCGCAACCGCCAGATCAAGCTGCCCAGGGACGTCGAACCCGAATTCGCCGACATCTTCGAGCAGGTCGGCGACTACACCATGACCACCCCGGACTGCGTCTATGCGCTGTTCAACGCCACGCGCCACGTGATCCAGCAGGACATCCCAGGCGATTTCGTCGAATGCGGCGTCTGGCGCGGCGGCAGCGCCATGACCATGGCGCTGACCCTGAAACATTTCGGCGTCACCGACCGGAAGATCTGGCTCTACGACACCTATGCCGGGATGGTGAAGCCGGAGGAAATCGACGTTCGTCAGCGCGACGGCAGCGACACCATCAAGCGCTGGGAGATGCAGCAGAAGGACGACCACAACGAATGGGCCTACGCGCCGCTCGACGAGGTGAAGCGGAACTTGGGCGCGACCGGTTATCCGGCAGACCTGGTCGGCTACATCGAAGGCACTGTCGAGGAGACCATACCCGCCGCGATGCCCGGTCAGATCGCCATGTTGCGGCTGGACACGGACTGGTACCGCTCGACCTACCACGAGCTGACGCATCTCTACCCGGCTCTGGTGCCGGGCGGCTTCCTGATCATCGACGACTACGGCGCCTATGAAGGCGCGCGGCAGGCCACCGACCAGTATTTCGACGAGCAGGGCGGCCGGCCCTTCATGCATCGGATCGACACCGCGGCGAGGATCGCGGTGAAGCCCGGCTGAGGCGGCCGGGGCGATGGGGGACCGCATCGGCTTCGTGCTCAAGGGCTACCCGCGCCTGTCGGAGACCTTCATCGCGCAGGAAATCCGGGCGCTGGAACAGCGCGGCCTGCCGATCACACTTTATTCGCTCCGTCATCCGACCGACACATCGGTCCATCCGGTCCATCGGGAGATCGAGGCGCCGGTCCACTACCTGCCCGAATATCTGAAGGACGAACCCGACCGCGTGAAGGCGGCCATCGCCGCATGCCGCAGCATGTCCGGCTACGGCGATTTGCTGGCGCTCTGGGAAAGGGATTTCGCCCGCGATGCGACGACCAACAGGGTCCGCCGGCTGGGACAGGCCTTCGTGCTGGCGGCGGAGCTCGATCCGGCTATCACGTGGCTGCACGCGCATTTCCTGCACACGCCAGCCTCGGTGACGCGTTACGCGGCGATGCTCCGCGGCCTGCCCTGGTCGGTCTCCGCCCATGCCAAGGACATCTGGACCAGCCCGGACTGGGAGAAACGGGAAAAGCTCGAGGACTGCGCCTGGGCTGTCACCTGCACCCGCGCCAATGCCGAGCATCTCGCATCACTGGCGCCGGCGGACCGGGTCGAATGCGTCTATCACGGTCTCGATCTCAGCCGCTTCCCGGTCCCCGGTGCGAATGCCGCGAACGATGTACCTGTCATCGTGTCCGTCGGCAGGGCCGTCCCCAAGAAAGGGTATGACGACCTGCTGGCGGCGCTTGCGCTGATCGAGCGGCCCTTCCGTTTCATCCATATCGGCGGCGGCGGGCTTGTCGATGATCTGAAGACGCAGGCAGCGGAGCTGGGCCTTGCCGACCGGATCGAATGGCGCGGGGCGCAGCCGCAGGAGGCCGTTCTGCAGGCCTATCGCGAGGCCGACATCTTCGCGCTGGCCAGCCGCATCACCGATGATGGCGACCGCGACGGCCTGCCCAATGTCATCGTCGAGGCGCAATCCCAACGCCTGCCCGTGGTCGCCACGGCAGTCTCCGCCATCCCGGAACTGATCAGGGATGGCGAAACCGGCCTGCTGGTCCCGCCAAAGGACCCGACAGCCATGGCCGCGGTGCTGACCCGCCTGCTGGACGATCCGGACCTTGCCCGCCGCATGGGCGCCGAAGGCGAGATCACCGTCCGGCGCGACTTCGATCTCGACGCCTGCATCGGCCGGCTCGCCGAGCGCTTCGGGCTGCAGGCCGCCTGATGCGCATCGCCTTCCATGCCCCTCTGAAGGCCCCGGATCACCCCTCGCCGTCCGGCGACCGGACGATGGCGCGGTTGCTGATGCAGGCATTGAAGGTGGCCGGTCACGATGTCTTTCTAGCCAGCCGCCTCCGGACGCGCGAAGCGAAGGGCGACGCCGGCGAACAGAACCGCATCCGCCTGATTGCGCGGCAGGAAGCCTCCATGCTGTCGGCGAAACTGCTGAACGATCCGCCCGATCTCTGGTTCACCTATCACCTCTACTACAAGGCCCCGGACCTGATCGGACCGGACGTTGCACGCGCACTTGGCATCCCCTATGTCGCGGCCGAGGCCAGCCATGCCGAGAAGCGTCTGAAAGGTCCGCACGCCCATTTCGCCGCCGATGCGCTGGTCGCGATCCAGCAGGCGGACGCGCTGGTCTGCATGACCGACCGGGATCGGCGGGGCCTGCTGGAGGTCGTGCCCTCCGAACGCCTCTACAGTCTGAAGCCATTCGTCCCCACGCGCCCCCGCCCCTCGCTCGGCCATGGCAGCCGGCCGCTTCGGCTGCTGGCCGTCGCCATGATGCGGCCGGGCGACAAGATGGAATCCTACCGCCTGCTCGCCAGCGCGCTCGGCCGTCTGCGCAACCGGTCCTGGACCCTGACCATCGTCGGCGACGGCATCATGAAGCGCCGGGTTCGGCAGACCTTCGCCCAATTCGGGGGCCGCGTCCGTTTCACGGGCCGCGTGCCGGAAAGCCGGCTGAAGGGACTCTATGTCAGCCACGACCTGCTGCTCTGGCCGGCGGTAAACGAGGCCTATGGGCTGGCGCTGCTGGAAGCGACGGCGCATGGCCTGCCCGTGGTCGCCGGTGACGAGGGCGGCGTGGCCGACATCATCCGCCACCGAGTCAACGGATTGCTGGCGCCGCCGCGCGACCCGGCGGCCTTCGCCGCCCTGACGCGGCGCCTGCTGGACGACCGCCAGCAGCTCCACCGGCTGAAGGTCGGAAGCTGGCGTCAGATCGAGCGCGGCCACCGCCTCAATCAGGCGGCGCATACGCTCGACGGCATCGTGCGGTCACTGTGCGAGTCCTGATGATCCGTCATGGCCGCACGGGCTGGAACGCCGAACGGCGGATCCAGGGCCGGACAGATGTGCCGCTCTCGCCGGAAGGCCGGGCGGAACAGGCGGCACGCCGCATCCCCGCAGCGTTTGCGCAAGCGCCGGCCTACAGCAGCCCCCTCGCCCGCGCCGTCGAGACCGCCCGGCTGCTCGGGCTCGACCCCGTGACGGATGCGCGGCTGACAGAGATGGACTTCGGCGACTGGGAAGGCCGCACACATGCCGAACTGACGGCTGAGGACGCCGACGGCATGGCCCGGCTGGAGGCGCGGGGCATCAACATGCGTCCGCCCGGCGGCGAGACCCCGCGCGAGGTGCAGACGCGGCTCGTGGAATTCCTCCGGTCGAAGGACGGCGGCGACCTGATCGCGGTCTGCCACAAGGGCGTCATCCGCGCCGCGTTCGCACTGGCGCTGGACTGGGACATGACCGCGGACATGCCGTTCCGGGTGCGATGGAACGAGGGCCAGCTTTTCCGCTTCGACGATGGCCGCCTGTCGCTCGAACAGGCCAATCTGAGCCTGTCGGCAGCATGACACGGCGCGTGATGATCCATGTCCAGCACCTGCTGGGCACGGGCCACCTGAAGCGCATGTCGCTGCTGGCGAATGCACTGGCGAAGGCCGAACAGGATGTCACGCTCGTCTCCGGCGGTCTCCCCGCGCCACAGATCGCCGTGGCGCCGGAGGTGCGCTTCGTTCAGCTTCCACCCGTCCGGACCATCGACGCCGCCTTCTCGGGGCTGGCCGATGATCAGGGCAAGGCCATAGACGACGCCTTCAGATCGGAGCGGACCGGACGTCTGCTGGAGGTTTTCGATCAGGTGCGGCCCGATGCGCTGATCGTCGAACTCTTTCCCCTTGGCCGCCGTCAGCTGCGTTTCGAACTGCTGCCGCTTCTGGAACGCGCCCGGCCACGGACCGGACTGATCGCCTGCTCCGTCCGCGACATCGTCAATCGCCGCCCGCACCGCGAGGCGGAGGCGCTGGACTGGCTGAACGCCTTCTTCGACCTGCTGCTGGTTCATGGCGACGAGGCGCTGACACCGATAGCCGACAGCGTCCCCGGCATCGCGTCGTTCGGTGGCGAAGTGCTTCACACCGGCTATATCGCGGAGCCGCTGCCGCCGCCGCTCAAACCCGGCCAGCCGGAGATCCTCGTCTCCGCCGGCGGCGGGGCATCGGGCGCCCAGATCTTCGAGGCCGCCGTGGGCGCTTCGGCCCTGCATGACGGACCCGAGGTCTGGCGCATCCGTCATGGCGCCGGTACATCGGAAGACGTTCTGGCGCAGTGGCGGCAGCAGGCGGCGCCTTCGGCGATCCTGGAACCTGTTGCCGCCGACTTCACCGCGCGGCTTCAAGGCGCATCGCTTTCCGTCTCCCAGTTCGGCTACAACACCGCCGTCGAACTGATGCAGACGACGACGCCCGCGCTGGCGGTTCCCTACCGGGGCGAAGGGGAAACGGAGCAGTCGAGACGGGCCGAGGCGCTCGCCCCTCTGGGGTTCGGGATCATGTCCGAAACGGCGCTTTCGGCCGAGGCTCTGGCCGCTGCCGCGCGCAGGGCTCTGGACGTGCCGGCACGGCAGGCGGGCGGCGTCAATCTGGGAGGAATCGGCGCCGCCGTGCGCCGCATTGCGGGGGGATGATCGGGGTGGGGGCACGCGAATACCGCTACCCGAAATCCGCCTCCCTGCGGGACATCGGCGCGGCGGTGATCGGCCTCACATTCTTCGGTGCTCCAGCATTGTTTGTGCCCCTGTCTTCTGTCATGGTCGCCGTGTTCGGGGGGCTCGGAGCTCTCTTTGCCGCGTTCGGGGTACGAACGGTTCTGCGCCATTTGAGCCGCTACGAAACGGACGGAAACGGCCTGAGGGTTGCGGGTCCGGTCAACCGGAGCATCGCGTGGGACGGGTTGAGCGAGGTCCGGTTAAGATACTTTTCAACCTGGCGCGATAGAAAGTCAGGATGGTTGCAACTGAGTCTGAAGGGTAACGGCACAGTAGTCCGCATCGACCAGGCGCTTGACGGGTTCGAGGAACTCGTCAGGACCGCCATCGTCGAGGCACGGTCCCGCGGGATCGGCTTCGACGCGACAACGCGTCAGAACGCGGGCGCACTGGGCCTCGACCTCTCGGATGATGCAGGGAGCTGGGCTGAATGAGCACCAACGTGCTTAGGGTGCGCGATCTGAAGGTCGAGTTTCACGTTTCCGAGGGCGTCATCAAGGCGGTCGACGGTGTGTCGTTCCGCGTCCCGCAAGGCAAGACGGTCGCTCTGGTCGGCGAATCCGGTTCCGGCAAGACGGTCATCTCCCAGGCCATCATGGGCATTCTGCCCAAGGCCGCGAAGATCGCGCAGGGCGAGATCCTGCTGTTCGACCCCGAGAAGCCCGGCAGTTTCGTCGACATCACCAAGCTGAAGCGCGACGGGCCGCAGATGCGCCAGCTCCGCGGCAGCAAGGTCTCGATCGTGTTCCAGGAACCGATGACCAGCCTGTCGCCGCTGCACACCGTCGGCGATCAGGTTTCCGAAGCGCTCCGGCTGCATTCCGACAAGTCGGACAAGCAGGCTGCCGAGATTTCCGAGGAGATGCTCGGCCTCGTCGGCTTCCCGAATCCGTCCAAGGCGATGCGGACCTATCCGTTCGAGCTTTCCGGCGGCCTGAGGCAGCGCGCGGTCATCGCGATGGCGCTGGTCTGCCGACCGTCGCTACTGATCGCCGACGAGCCGACGACCGCCCTGGACGTGACCATCCAGGCGCAGATCCTGAAGCTGATGAACGATCTTCAGTCCGAACTGAAGATGGCCATCCTGATGATCACCCACGACCTCGGCGTGGTCGCCAACATGGCCGACGAGATCGTCGTCATGTATCACGGCCGGGTCATGGAGCGGGGCACGCTGCAGGACCTGTTCGCCGCGCCCCAGCATCCCTACCTGCAGGCGCTGCTGCGCGCCGTCCCGCGCTTCGACATGGAGGCCGGGGAGCGGCTGGTCCCGATACGCGAGATCACGACCGATTCCGCCGGCGCCATGATGCAGGCCAAGGAACCCTGGCCGGCGGACGCCCCCGATATCGACAAGCCGATACTGGATGTCCGTGGCCTGTCCAAGAGCTTCACCATCAAGAAGGGCGGCATGCTTGGCGGCGACGACGCGCGCGTCATCGCGGTCGACGATGTCAGCTTCAATATCCGCCGCGGCGAATGCCTGGGCCTCGTGGGCGAGTCGGGCTGCGGCAAGACCACCACTTCCAAGGTGCTGATGCGCGCCCTCTCGCCCGACAGCGGGCAGGTGCTCTACAACGACCGGGGCCGGCAGGTCGATGTGCTGAAGCTGAAGGGCAAGGAACTCTTCAACTACCGCCGCAAGGTGCAGTTCATGTTCCAGGACCCGTTCAGCTCGCTGAACCCGCGCATGACGGTCCTCGACATCATTTCCGAGCCGCTGATCATCCACAAGGTCGCCACCAAGAAGGACCGGATCGAACGGGTCCGCGAACTGATGCATCTGGTCGGCCTCGACGAACGGTTCCTGCGCCGCTACCCGCACAGCTTCTCCGGCGGCCAGCGTCAGCGCATCGGCATCGCCCGCGCCCTCGCCCTGCAGCCCGACCTGCTGATCTGTGACGAGCCGGTCTCTGCGCTGGATGTCTCGATCCAGGCCCAGGTGCTCAACCTGCTGAAGGATCTGAAGGAACAGCTCGGCCTGACCTATCTGTTCATCTCACACAACCTGGCGGTCATCGACTACATGGCCGACCGCATCGCGGTGATGTGCCAGGGCCGGCTGGTCGAGACCGCCGAACGCCAGACGCTGTTCAACAACCCGGTCCACCCCTACACGCGCGCGCTGCTGAACGCGGTGCCGAAGCCCGATCCGAACGACCGGCTCGACCTGACGGCGCTGATGGAGGGCAAGGCTTCCATCCCGTCCGAATGGCCCGCACCATTCACCATCGACGGCAGCCACGAACTCGAGCTGGTCGATCTCGGCGACGGCCACTATGTGCGCGCCCGGCGCAACGCCAGCATCTCGGAGATTGCGGCATGAGACGGTGGTTCGCAGGATTGGTTGCCGCGGCGCTGCTGCCCCTGCAGGCGGCGGCGATGGAGACCCCCTGGTTCGAGAAGGCCGTGGCCGAAGGCAAGCTGCCGCCGGTCGAGGCCCGACTGCCGGAAGAGCCGCTGGTTGTCAGCTTCACCGGCGACAAGGCGCCGGGCGTCCATGGCGGCGACCTGAACATGCTGATCCCGCGCGACCGGTATCTGCGCCGCATGGTGGTCTACGGCTATGCGCGTCTGGTCGGCTACAACGAGGACTACGATTTCATCGCCGACATCGCGCGCGACTACACGGTCGAGGAAGGCCGCAAGTTCACCTTCCATCTCCGGAAGGGCCACAAGTGGTCGGACGGGCATCCCCTGACCGCCGAGGACTTCCGGTACTGGTGGGAGGATGTGGTCCTCAACGAGGAACTCAATCCGGGCGGCGTGCCCGCCTACATGCAGGTCGATGGCGAGCCGCCCCAGGTCACGTTCCCGGACCAGTGGACCGTCGTCTACACCTGGCCGGGACCGAACCCGCACTTCCTGCCGCGCATCGCCAGCGCTTCCCCGCTCTTCATCTACCGGCCGGCGCACTATCTGAAGCAGTTCCATGTCAAGTATGCCGATCCAGAGGAACTGGCGGTAAAGGTCGAGGAGAGCAAGCGTCCGAGCTGGGCGTCGCTGCACAACCGCCGCGACCGCATGTACCGCTTCGACAATGTGAAGCTGCCGACGCTGCAGCCCTGGCGCAACATCACCAAGGACAAGTCCGCCGGCCGCTTTGAAGGGGTCCGCAACCCCTATTTCCACAAGGTCGACGAGAACGGCCGGCAGTTGCCCTATATCGACAGGCTGATCCTGACCGTCGCCTCGCCGGCGCTGATCCCGGCGCAGGCCGGTTCGGGGCAGACCGACCTGCAGGCCATCGGCATCCGTCTGGTCGACTGGACCTTCCTGAAAGAAGCCGAGGACCGCGGCAATTACGACGTGCACGCCTGGGAAACCGCGATGGGTTCGACCATGGCGCTGTTCCCCAACATGAATTACCAGGATCCGGTCTACCGGGACCTGTTCCGTGACGTCCGCTTCCGGCGCGCCCTGTCGCTCGCGATCGACCGGGAACTGATCAACGAGGTGGTCTATTTCGGCGACGCCCGTGAGGCCAACAACACGGTCCTGCCGCGCAGCAAGCTGCATCAGGCGGACATGACCACGCGCTATGCCGTCTACGACCCGAAGCGGGCGCGTCAGATCCTCGACGAGATTGGCCTCGACAAGAAGGGCCCGGGCGGCATCCGCAGGCTGTCCGACGGCCTGCCGCTGGAACTGATCGTCGAGACTTCCGGCGAGGATCCGCAGCAGACCGATATCCTGGAGCTCATCGGGGAGACCTGGCGCGAGGTCGGGATCAAGCTGTTCATCAAGCCCACCCAGCGCGACACCTTCCGCAACCGCGTGTCGGCCGGCCTGTCGCAGATCGCTGTCTGGACCGGCATCCAGGCCGGCCTGGCGACACCAGACATGAGCCCCGAGGAACTGGCGCCGACCAGCCAGCTCGGGCTGCAGTGGCCGAAATGGGGCCTCCACTACGAATCGGGCGGCACCATGGGCGAGGCGCCGGACATGGAGCTGCCGAAGAGGCTGGTGGCCCTGACCGAACAATGGAACCGGGCCACCGAGCGCGCCGAGCGCGTCCGTGTCTGGAAGGAAATTCTGGATATCAACACGGAACAGGTCTACTCGATCGGTGTCGTCACTTCGGTGCCGCAGCCGGTCGTGGTGCGCCGCGGCCTGCGGAACGTGCCGGCGAACGGGGTCTATCACTGGGACCCGGGCGCCTATTTCGGACTCTATCGGCCGGACAGTTTCTGGTACGAGACCGAAGCCCTGCGGCAGACCAATTGACGAACCGGGACGCGACCTGACCGATGTTCTCCTACATCATCCACCGCCTGTTGATCATGATACCGACGATGATCGTGATCTCGATCGTCACCTTCGTGATCATCCAGCTGCCCGAGGGCGACTATCTGTCGAACCTCGTCAAGGAACTGCAGGCGCAGGGCGAAGCTGGCCGCGCTTGAGAAGGTCGAGTTCCTGCGCAAGCAGTACGGCCTCGATGAACCGGCCGTCATCCAGTACGGCATGTGGATGGGCTTCTGGCCCGGACCCAGCGGCTTCGACGGCATCCTGCAGGGCAACTGGGGCTGGGCCTTCGAACAGGACCTGCCCGTGGCCGATGTGGTCGGCGACCGCCTGTTCCTGTCGATGCTGCTGAACTTCGTGACCATCCTGTTCATCTACGTGGTCTCGTTCCCCATCGGCGTCTATTCGGCCACCAGGCAGTACTCGTGGGGTGACTACGGGTTCACCTTCCTCGGCTATCTCGGTCTCGCCACGCCGAACTTCCTGCTGGCCCTGATCATCATGTATTTCGGCAATCTCTGGTTCGGCGTCTCGATCGGCGGCCTGATGGATCCGGAATATCTCGGCGAGGAATGGACGATGGGCAAGATCGGCTCCGTCTTCGCCCACCTGATCGCGCCGGTCATCGTCATCGGCACGTCCGGCACGGCCGGCATGATCCGGCGCCTGCGCGCCAACCTGCTGGACGAGTTGCAGAAGCAGTATGTCGTCACCGCACGCGCCAAGGGCGTGCCGCCGGGCAAGCTGCTGGTCAAGTATCCGGTGCGCATGGCCCTGAACCCGTTCATCGCCGATATCGGCAACCTGCTGCCGTCGGTGGTTTCCGGTTCGGCCATCGTCGCCGTCGTCATGCAGCTGCCCACGCTGGGTCCGATCCTGCTTCAGGCGCTGCAGAGCCAGGATCAGTATCTGGCCGGCTCGATCCTGATGTTCCTGGCCTTCCTGACGGTCGTCGGCATGCTGATTTCCGACCTGCTGCTGGCCATGCTCGATCCCCGTATCCGTCTGGGCGGAGGTGTCGCCAAATGAGCGTGTCCGATCCCGAAGGCGGCCGCCTGCAGCACTGGGTCGACGACCAGCCGTTTGATCCGCATTCCCGCGAGACCCTGACGCCGGAACAGGAAAAGTTCTATCTGGCGTCGCAGTGGCAGCTGATGTGGTGGAAGTTCCGCCGCCACAAGCTGGCGATGATCTCGGGCCTCGTCCTGCTGTTGTTCTATCTCTCGGTGCTGATGAGCGAACTGATCGCGCCCTACGATCTGAATGCGCGCGATTCCAAGCACATCCTGGCCCCGCCGCAGATGGTCCACCTCTTCCACGAGGGCTCGTTCGTCGGCCCGTTCGTCTATGGCTACGACCTGACCAAGGACCGCGACCTGCGGCAGCGCATCTACACGCCCAATCCGGAGAAGGTGCAGCCGCTCCGCTTCTTCTGCCTGGGCGACGAGTACCAGTATTTCGGCATGATCGAGGGCCGGTTCCACTTCGTCTGCCCGGCCGAGGGAGGAACGTTCTTCCTGCTCGGCACCGACCGGCTGGGCCGCGACATCCTCAGCCGCATCATCTACGGCGCCAGGATCTCGCTCACCGTCGGCCTGATCGGCATCACGCTCAGCTTCATCCTCGGCATCGTGCTGGGCGGCATCTCCGGCTATTACGGCGGCTGGGTCGACAACATCATCCAGCGCATCATCGAGATGATCCGCTCCTTCCCGGAGCTGCCGCTCTGGATGGCGCTGTCCGCTGCCCTGCCGGCCAACTGGTCGCCATTGCTCGTCTTCTTCGGCATCACATTGATACTTGCGCTGTTCGACTGGCCATCGCTGGCCCGCGCCGTCAGATCGAAGCTGCTGTCGTTGCGCGAGGAGGACTTCACCGTCGCCGCGCAGCTGATGGGCGCCAGTCCGAAGCGCATCATCGGTCGGCACCTGCTGCCCAGCTTCATGAGCCACCTCATCGCCAGCGCCTCGCTGTCGATCCCGGCGATGATCCTGGGCGAGACGGCGCTCTCCTTCCTCGGCATTGGCCTCAGACCGCCGATCACATCGTGGGGCGTGCTGCTGAACGAGGCGCAGAACCTGAATGCCGTCGTGCTGACGCCATGGCTGCTCTGGCCGATGGTGCCCGTCATCATCGTCGTGCTGGCCTTCAACTTCCTCGGCGACGGACTGCGCGACGCGGCCGACCCCTACAAGTAGGCGCGGCCGCGGCGGATGTGCGGCATAGCCGGCTGGTATCTGAAGACCGACCGCGCACCCGACCCGTCCGTCCTGAAGGCGATGACCGACGCCATCGCCCATCGCGGGCCCGATGGCGAAGGACAGCTTGTCCTGCAGAGCCCTGACGGATCGCGACGGGGCGGGCTCGGCCACCGGCGTCTGTCCATCATCGATCTGGCCACCGGCGATCAGCCGATGCACTACACCGCGCCGGACGGACGGCAGCTCTCCATCGTCTTCAACGGCGAGGTCTACAATTTCCGCGAACTCCGCGCCGAGCTCGAGGCGCTGGGCCACACCTTCCGGACGACATCCGACACCGAGGTCGTCCTCGCCGCCCAGGCCGAATGGGGACCGCAATCGGTCGAGCGGCTGCGCGGCATGTTCGCCCACATCATCTGGGAACATGACAGCGGCCGGATGACCGTCGTCCGCGACCGCTTCGGCAAGAAACCCGTGTTCATGGCCGACCGCCCCGAAGGCGTCTATTTCGCCTCCGAGATCAAGGCGCTGCTCGCCGTGCCGGGGATCGAGGCGCGACTGAACCTCGGCGCCGTTCCGCACTATCTGAACTTCCGCTACGTGCCCGGCCCGCTCACCTTCTTCGACGGAATCGTCAAGCTGCCGCCGGCCTCCGTCGCGGTCTGCGAGAACGGCAAGGTCGAGATCCGCCGCTACTGGACGACGCCGGACAGCCGCGTCTCGCCCGAGCCGCTGACCGGCGATCCGGTATCCCGGTTCATGGACGTGCTGCACCAGTCTGTCGAGCTGCGTATGATCGCCGACGTGCCCTTCGGGGCGTTCCTGTCCGGCGGTATCGATTCCTCGGCGATCGTGGCGCTGATGAGCCAGATCAGCACGGTCCCGGTGAACACCTTCTCCGTCGGATTCGCCGAAGGCGCCTACAGCGAACTCGGCTATGCGAAGGAGATCGCCGATCAGTTCGGCACCAACCACCACGAGCTGGAAGTCTCTGCCGACACGCTGATGGACTGGCTGCCAGGCCTTATCGGCTTCCGCGACGCGCCCGTCGCCGAGCCTTCGGACATTCCGATCTACCTGCTTTCGGAAGAGGCGCGGAGAAGTGTGAAGATGGTGCTGACCGGCGAAGGCTCGGACGAACTGATCGCGGGCTATCCCAAGCATCGGGCCGAACGCTACGCCGCCCGCTACCACGCTCTGGTGCCGGGCTTCGCGCATACCGGCCTGATACGCCCGCTGGTGGCTGCCCTGCCCTACAGCTTCCGGCGCATCAAGACGCTGTTCGACAGCCTGTCCGAACGCGATATCCGCGACCGCTACCCGCGCTGGTTCGGGGTGCTCGGCCCCGCGGCGCGCGACCGGCTGCTGGCCCAGGCCATCGAAGCCGCGCCGTTCGACACCACCCCCTTCGAGGCGCCCGCCGACGTTGGCACGCTGCGGCGTCTGCAGCATTTCGACCAGACCTCATGGCTGCCGGACAACCTGCTGGAGCGCGGCGACCGCATGACCATGGCGGCCTCCATCGAAGGCCGAATGCCCTTCATGGATCACGTCCTCGCCGAGACGGTCTCGAAGCTGCCGGACGACTGCCGGATCCGGGGCGGCGAGGACAAGTGGGTGCTGCGCGAAGGGATGCGCCGGATCCTGCCTGAGAAGATCCTGAACCGCCCGAAGGTCGGCTTCCGCGTGCCGGTGAACGAATGGTTCCGGACGACGATGCGCGACTGGGTCCGAGACCACCTGACCGGCGCCGACAGCCGCTCGGCACCGCTCTACGACCGCGGCGAACTGGCCCGCATACTGGACGAACACGCGTCTGGCCGCCAGAATCAGGAAAAGCTGATATGGACCCTGATCAGCTTCGAACTTTTCCTGCGCCGCTACGGCCTGAATCCGTAAGGACCGTCTCCGCATGAACGAACAGCAAGTCGCGTCCTTCTGGGAAACCCACCCGTGCGGCGATCATCAGGTGGGCGGTCTGAAGGACGACTATCTCGACTTCTTCAACCGCTACGACGCCTTCCGCTACCGCAAGGAAGGCCACATCATCGGCTGCCTCGACGGCATCGACTGGCGCGGCAAGGAGGTGCTCGAGATCGGGTTGGGCCAGGGCGCCGATTCCGAGCAGATCATCCGCCGCGGCGGGCGCTGGTCGGGCCTCGACCTGACGCAGGAGGCCGTGGACCGGACCTCGACGCGCATGGCGCTCCGGGGCCTCGATTTCGGCGCCGTCAAGCAGGGCTCGATCCTCGACGCCCCCTATGACGACGACAGCTTCGACATCATCTTCAGCCACGGCGTGCTGCATCACGTGCCCGATATCGCCACGGCCGAGACCGAGCTTCGGCGCCTGATCCGGCCGGGCGGCGAACTGATCATCATGATGTATGCGAAATGGTCGCTGAACTACCTGGTGGCCATTTCGGTGCTGCGGCGGCTGGGGCTCGCGGCCATGGTGACGCTGGGCGTCCGGGGCGGCGGCATCTACGCCGAACACTACGACAACGCGAAGCAGATGGGGCTCGGGCGCTATCTGGCTATGGACAACTTCATTCACCGCTCGACGGACGGCGCCGGCAACCCCTACTCCAAGGTCTACGACCGCGCGGAGGTCGAGAAGGACTTCCCGCATTTCCAGGTGACGAAGACCTACAAGCGCTTCATGTACGCCCCGCCCCTGCCGGTCACCAACTGGCCGGGTGGACGTCTGATGGGATGGCACCTCTGGGCGCATCTGACACCGCGATGAACCGAATGCACCGAGGATGGACCGGTAGGGCGGCCGGCCTCGGCCTCCTGCTCCTCGCGGCGTCGTCCGCGCTGGCGCAGGAGCGCATCGACATGGCGCTTGTGCTCGCGGTGGATACCTCCCGCAGCGTCGACAACAAGGAATACAGCCTGCAGATGGCGGGACTTGCAGCCGCCTTCCGCGATCCGTCCGTGCAGTACGCCATCACCACCGCCGCCCCGCGCGGCCTCGCGGTCACGCTGGTGCAATGGTCGGCGGTCGACGAGCAGGTGCAGGTCGTGCCCTGGACCCTGCTGCAGAGCTTCGAGGACATCGACCGGCTGGCAGGCCGCATTTCAAGCGCTCCGCGTGCCATGACCGGCGGCAAGACCGCGCTGGGCGAGGCCATGGCCCACAGCGTCGGCCTGATCCGGGACCTGGGCTTCATTGCGCGGCGCAACGTGATCGACATCTCCGGCGACGGCGGCTCGAACGAGGGACGCCTGCCGCAGGAGACCCGCGAACTGGCGCGCGAGGCCGGCATCGTCATCAACGGCATCGCGATCCTGAACGAGGAGCCGCGACTGGATCACTACTTCCGCAGCGACGTCATCACCGGCAGCGGGGCTTTCATCATCACCGCGACGGATTATGTGGACTTCGCGCGCGCCATCCGCATGAAACTGCTGCGCGAGATCATGGGCACGCCCATTGCCCGGGCCGAGGAAGAGGAACCGCGCCACATTGAGTGAGATCGGCGAAGAGACCGGATACTGGCAGGTGGTCACGCTGACCGCCCTTTCCGGGCTGGAAGAGATCGAGGACCTGCTCGGCGACCTGCCGCTCTCGACCTCCGTGTTCAGGGCCGATGACGGCCGCTGGCGTGTCGAGGCCATCGTCGAGGCGCGCCCGGACGACTGGCCGCTGCCGGGCGAGACCACCATGGAGCCGCTGATCCAGCAGGACTGGGTCGCCCAGTCGCAGGCGGCCCTGCCCGCCATCCGCATCGGGCGCTTCCACATCCGCGGCGGCTGGGACGCGCCGCCGCCGGTCGGCATCATCGATCTGGTGATCGAGGCCGGGCAGGCCTTCGGGACGGGCCGCCATGAGAGCACGACCGGCTGCCTGGTGATGCTGCAGCGGATTGCGAGGCGGCGGAATGTCCGGCAGGTGCTGGATGTCGGTACCGGCGCCGGGATCCTTGCCATCTGCGCCGCCCGCCTGACCAACGCCCGCGCCGTCGGCACCGACATCGACGCGAAATCCATCGATGTCGCGCGCGAGAACGCCTGGCTCAACGATGCGGGCCATCTCTGCGGCTTCGAACATGCCGACGGTGTCCGGCACGGGCTTGTCGTCCGCAATCGGCCCTACGATCTTGTCTTTGCCAACATCCTGGCCCGGCCGCTGGTGGCCATGGCTGCGGATGTCGCCCGCGAGGTCGCGCCCGACGGCGATCTGGTACTGGCCGGGCTGCTGACGCGCCAGGTCCCGATGATCATGGCGCGATACCGGCTTGAGGGCCTGCAACTGGCGGAGGAATGGCGGTCGAACGGCTGGAGCGTGCTCCGCCTGCACCGGCCCGGAGGAGTAACATGAAGGATCGCGTAGCGGCCCTCAGGGCCGAACTGGAGCGTCAGGGTGTGGACGGGTTCATCGTGCCCCGGAACGACGAGCATTTCGGCGAGTGGGTGCCGGCCTCCGCCGAGCGGCTGGCGTGGCTGACCGGCTTCACCGGCTCGGCCGGCATGGCCATCGTGCTGACGGACCGGGCCTCGATCTATATCGACGGGCGCTACACGCTTCAGGTGGTGGATCAGGTCGATACAGGCATCTTCGAGACCCGGCACGTCACCGAGGAACCCGCTACCGCCTGGCTGAAGGAAGCGCTCGGGAAGGGTGCGAAGCTCGGCTTCGATCCTTGGCTGCACACCGAGGCAGGTATCCGCCGGATGGAGACGGCCGCCAAGGCCGCCGGTGCGGAACTGGCGCCTCTGGCGAAGAACCCGGTCGATGCCATCTGGATCGACCGGCCTGCACCGCCAACGGAGCCAGTCGTTCCGCATGATCTGCGGTTTGCGGGCAAACCACATGGCGAGAAGCTTGCGGATCTCGGCGAAAGCCTCGGGGCGCACGGTCTGGACGCAACGGTGCTGACCCTGCCGGAATCCATCGCCTGGCTGCTCAACATCCGCGGCTCCGACGTACCGCGGACGCCGCTGCCGCTCGGCTTCGCCATCGTGCATGCCGATGCGACCGTCGATCTCTACATGGCGGCGACGAAACTGTCGGACGAAACGCGCGTACATCTCGGCGACGACGTCCGCATTCACGAACCCGACACGCTGCTTGCCGGACTGGACGGGCTGAAGGACAGGAAGGTGCTGGTCGATCAGACCACGGCCGTTGCCGCTGTCACCACCCGCCTCAGGGAGGCCGGGGCGGAGCTTTTCATGGGCGACGACCCGACGGCGCTGCCGAAGGCGCGCAAGAACGAGGTTGAGGTCGCCGGAACGCGCTCGGCGCATGTCCGCGACGGCGCGGCAGTCTCGAAGTTCCTCGCCTGGATCGACGCCCATGACCCCGGCAGTCTGGACGAGATGACCGCGTCGGACCGGCTGGAACAGTTCCGGCGCGAGGACAACCTGCTGCGCGATCTTTCCTTCGACACGATTTCCGGCGCAGGACCGAACGGGGCCATCGTTCATTACCGCGTGACCGGCGAGACGAACCGGCCGCTGGGGCCGGGCGAGCTCTTTCTGGTCGATTCAGGCGGGCAGTATCTCGACGGGACCACCGACATCACCCGCACTGTCGCCATCGGCGAGCCGACGCCGGAAATGCGGGACCGTTTCACCCGGGTGCTGAAGGGCCATATCGCCCTGGCCACCGCGCGCTTCCCGAAGGGTACGACGGGCAGCCAGCTAGACACGCTGGCGCGGCTGCCGCTCTGGCAGGCCGGGCTGGACTTCGATCACGGTACCGGCCACGGCGTCGGCAGCTATCTGAGCGTCCATGAAGGCCCGCAGCGGATCTCCAAGATCCCGAATTCGGTGGCGCTGGAGCCGGGTATGATCGTCTCCAACGAGCCCGGCTACTACAAGACCGGCGAATACGGCATCCGGATCGAGAATCTGGTCTGTGTGCGGGAGGCCGAAGCCGCGGACGGCGAACGCCCGACGCTCGAGTTCGAGACCCTGACCCAGGCGCCGATCGATCTCAGGCTGGTGGACCTGGACCTGCTGAACGGCGACGAGAAGGCCTGGCTCAACGCCTATCACGAAGGCGTCCGCGAGAAGCTCAGGCCGCTGGTCGGCGATGCCGCCGGCTGGCTTGAAGCTGCGACCCGGCCGGTCTGAGCCGGGCGCCCCCCTGGACTTGATCCAGGGCCCAATCCGGAGATTCGACCAACGATCGGCGGCGGCGGCAGCGCTCAGGAATGGATCCCGCGTCAAGCCCGGGATACGGAAGTGTTCTGCAGTCCGGCTCCGCTACCAGCCGATTTCCTCGCGCTGGTAGTCGAACAGCTGCGCGGAATCCCTGGCCTTGAGGCCGTCGATTACCTTCGCCAGCCCCTCGGCGCTGTCCTCCGGCGTCACGGGCGCGCCGGAACCACCCATGTCGGTCGAGACCCAGCCCGGATGCAGCGGCACGACAATGGCGCCCTTCGACGCCAGGCGGTTGTGCAGGCATTTCCAGACCATGTTCACGGCCGCCTTGGACGAGCGGTAGATGATCTTGTCCGGCGCCGTGTTCTGCGAGATCGAGCCCATCCGGCTGGAAATCACGATGAACTTCTTCTCGGTGCTGGCCATCACGTTGTCGATCAGCGCCTCGGTGATGGCGAAGGGCGCGAAGACGTTGATCCGCATGGTCTCGGCCCAGTCATCCATGATCAGATCGCCGAAGGTCTGCGGGCCCGGCCCGCCTATGATGCCGGCATTGTTGATCAGGATGTCGATGGGACGGCTGCCCAGCGCGGATTTCAGCTGCGCGATATCGCCGGCATCGGTGACCTCGAGCTTGAAGACCTCGGCGCCGCCCGCGGCCAGATCGTCCAGCGTCGAGGGATCGCGGGCCGTCAGCAGCACGTTCGCGCCGTCGCCCATGTAGTGCTCGGCCAGCTTGCGCCCGATGCCGCGCCCGGCGCCGGTGATCAGTACGGTCCTGCTCATGTCGCTTCCCTTTCGCTGTGCTCGCGGATCAGCCGACGGTAGAGCGGCGTCAGCAGCATGGGCAAGGTATACATGGGCAGCTGACCGACCGCGAAGAACATGGCCGTGTCGGCGTCCGCCCCCTGCCCCAGCGTCACCAGCACCAGCCCCATGTTGCAGTTGCCGGCCATCAGCCCGACGGAGAGCGCAACGCGCGGCCCCAGCTTCCAGAACACCGCGGCCGACACGGCCTGAAGACCGATGTTGAAGACGTAGCCGAGCAGGGCGGCCAGAAGCACATGCCCGGGCTGCGCCAGCGTCATCTCCGTCACCCCGTCGAAGACGCCGACGACGAAGCAAAGCATCATCAGCACCGCCGCCCCGTCCAGATGGATCTTCGCCCGCGAGAGGCGCTCCCGCCCCAGCAGCCAACGGCCGATCCAGGCGGCCGCGAACGCGACCGCGATCACCAGCGCCAGCCGGCCCATGAACACCGCAAGCGGGATATCGATGTGCAGATCCAGGAGATTCAGCGCCATGGGCGGCAGGATCAGCGGCGTCAGCCACATGGCCGCCACCGTCGTCACCACCACGATGGCGCCGTCCAGCCCAAGGATCAGCGCGATCGCCGCCGCCGAGACTATGGGCGGTGCGGCCGCCATAAGCACGATCCCCGCCACCACGCCCGGCGCAACACCCGAGCTGTACAGCGACAGGAAGACAGCGACCGGGCTGACGATCAGCATCCAGACGCAGAGCACCAGCATCAGCCGCCAGCGCCGCGCATAGGCGATGATCTCGCCCCATTCGATCCGCATCAGGGCGATGACCAGCGGTCCGACGATGAAGATGGCCAGCCACGGCCGCACAAAGGCGGCCAGCGAAGGAATGGCGAAACCGAGAAAGACGCCTAGTGCGAGAACAATGGTGGCGTTGCGTCCGACGAAGGCGAGACCCGAGAGCATGCTCCCGGGACCGCCCCTATCTGGCGGCCAGTTCGGCCGACTTCGCGTTCAGGGAGGCGATCAGCCCCTCAGCGCCCTCGCGGCTGTAGACGGAGGACATCTCCGCCCGCTGCCGCGCCAGTTCGCTGAACTTGCCCTGTGCCAGAATGTCGATCACCACCGGCCCCTTGTCGGTATTGCGCATGACGTAGGTCAGCTTGACGGAGTCCTTGCCGGCGCGGTGAATGACACTCGGGACGAGCACCAGTCCGCGCGGTCCGGGCTGCTCCCCCTCAACCTCGAAACGCTCGCCATTGTAGGCGTCGAACCGGCCCGCGAAAGTGGCAATCGACATGCGCTCGAAGGCCTCGGTGATCGCCGTCCGTTCGGCCTCGGCGAGATCGGACCAGTACCGTTGCAGCCCGACCTGGGTCATGGTGCGGAAGTCGAACAGCGACGACAGCGGCGCGTCGAGCTGCTCGTAGCGCCAGTCGAAGCCCTTCGCCTCCCCGCCCTTCATGGTTTCGACGAGGACCGAATTCAGGCGCTCGATGGCCTCCCGCTCGCCGGCGGCGGAAGCCGGCACGGACGCCAGCGTCAGGGCGGCGGCCAGAGCCAGAATAGGCAGGCGGAATTTGAAGCTGCGGATCACGTTGCTTTTCCAGTTCTCGACGGCAGGTTGACGGTCGGCTAGAGCATCATATGTGCGCGGCTTCGATCTGCGCCAACCCGTCCGGAGGAGAAGCCGCGCCACATGCAGGATCAGCCAGCCACTGTGACCGGTTTGCCCGCGCGGATCGCCGTCTGGTCGGCCCGCCGGCGCTGGCTGACGGTTGCGCTGGTGCTGATGATGACCGTCCTGTCGGGGGTTTATGCCGCCCGGCAGCTCTCGATCAACACCGACACGCTGGACATGATCTCGCCTGAGACGCCGTTCCGGCGGGCCAATCTCGATTTCCGCGCCGCCTTTCCCTGGTACGGCAATCAGATCGCCATCGTCATCGACGCGCCGGCGCCGGAACTGGCCGAACTGGCCGCCCGCGATCTTGCCGAACGTCTGGAGAGCCGGCCCGAACGGTTCGAACACGTTCAGGCCACAGGAATCGACCCGTATCTGCGGCGGCAGGGCCTGATGTTCATGCCGCCGGAGCGGCTGCAGGACCTGCTGGACCGGCTGGCGGCCGCGCAGGGGCTGCTGGCCGTGCTTGCCGAGCGGCCGGATCTGACCGGCCTGCTGGACATGCTGGAACTCGCGCTGGCCGAGGCCGATCCGGAGAGCGTGCAGACCGCGCAGCTGACCGAACTGGTCGCGACCCTTGCCGACATGGCCGAAAACGACCCCGATGCGCCCCGGGTGCTGTCCTGGCGGCGTCAACTCGCCGTGGAAGGGCAGCGCGGACTGGACGGCCGCCAGATCGTGGTCGCGAAACCCGTCCAGGACTACGCCTCGCTCTCACCCGCCAAGGCCGCGATCGGCGATCTGCGCACCATATTCGCCGATCACGGGATCGAGGGCGTCAGCTACCGGCTCACGGGCAATGCCGCACTCAACACAGAGGAACTGGAGAGCGTGAAACTCGGCGGCTCGACCGCCGGCATCGTATCCGGCATCGGCATCCTGCTGCTTCTGATCATCGGGCTGCGCGGCATCCGGCCCGTGCTCGCCACGCTGGCGGTTCTGGTTTCGGGACTGGTGATCAGCCTCGGCTTCGCGACACTGGCGGTGGGTCAGCTCAACCTGCTCTCGGTCGCGTTCGCCGTGCTGTTCATCGGCCTCGCCGTCGATTTCTCGATCCATTTCAGCCTGCGCTTCCGGGAAGCAACGGGTGAAGACGGCGACCCGGTCCGGCGGACCGCCGCCAGCGTCGGCGGATCGCTGACACTGAGCGCCCTGGCGGCCGCCATCGGTTTCCTCGCCTTCCTGCCGACCGACTATCTGGGGCTCGCCGAACTGGGCATCATCGCGGCCGGCAGCATGGTGATCGCGCTGGCGTTGAACCTGACCCTGCTACCAGCCCTGCTGACCGGTGCTGCGCCGACCGGTGCAACAGTTGCAGCGCAGCCGAGCCGGTTCGACAGTCGCAGCATGCCGGCCCGCCCGCTGGTCTTCGCGGGGATCATCCTCGCCGTCGCCGGTCTGGCCACCGCGCCCCTGGTCCGCTTCGATTCCGATCCGGTCAATCTGAAGGACCCTGCCTCGGAATCCGTTCAGGCCTACCGGGATCTCGAGAGCGCCGAGAACCGTTCGGTCCACGCCATCGACGGTCTGGTGTCGGCCGATACCGACATGACCGCAGTCGAGGATCGGCTGAAGCTCGTCTCGAGAGGTGGCAGGGTCGTCTATCTGGAAAAATTCATCCCGGACGATCAGGATCAGAAGCTGGCGGCGCTGGAGAACGCGGCGCTGTTTCTCTTCCCGGTCCTGATGGCCCAGCCGGCCGAGCCGCCTTCCGCGGAGGCCCGCCGCGCCGCCATCGAGAGCTTCACGGCAACGGTCGGCGACACATCGCCGTCACCGCTGCAATCCGAGGCCAGCCGTCTGGCCAGCGCCCTCACAGCGCTCGACGATCCGGGTCTCGATCGCCTCGAGGGGCGCGCCACCGGCCTACTCGGACCCTGGCTGGACGATCTTCGGCTGGCCTTCGAGGCCGGTCCGGTAACCGAGGCCGACCTGCCGGACAGCCTGCGCACGCAGTGGATCGCCGAGGACGGACGACGCCGGATCGAGGTCTTCCCGGGCGCGCCGTTCTCTTCGGACTGGACGATGACGGACTATGCGGAAGCCACGCAGGCGGCGATGCCGTCGGCGACAGGCGCGCCGGTCATGGTCACCTTTGCCGGCGAGGCGGTTCGCGGCAGTTTTCAGGAAGCTGCCATCATCGCGGCGGTTCTGGTGCTTCTGCTGATGGGCGCCGTGCTGCGCCGGATCGACGACGTCCTGCTCTGCGCCGCGCCGGTGGCGATGGCGGCGCTTTCGACCTTCGCAGCCGCCTGGGCGCTGGGCATCCAGTTGAACTTCGCCAACGTGATCGTGCTGCCGCTGCTGTTCGGACTCGGTGTCGCCAGTTCGGTGCATCTTGTGATGCGCCGCCGCGGGACCGGAGATGCTGCCAGCCTGATGCGCACCTCGACGCCGAGGGCCGTGCTGTTCAGCTCCCTGACCACCCTCGCCAGCTTCGGAAGTCTGGCATTATCGCAACACATGGGCATGGCTTCGATGGGTATGCTGTTGACCATCGCTATCCTGTCCATACTTTTCTATACGCTGATCTGGACGCCGGCTCTTATCCGGTTGATCGACAGGCGAAATACGCCGATGTGATCAACCGCATGTTGCGGGTGCGAACAGTAGCGTGTATCCAGCCGGTTCGAGATGTCATCCTGGGAGGCAGCCTTGGGCGTACCCCTGCGGCAACAGATACGTGTCGGAGCCTACATCGTGAAGCAGCGCCTGCGTCGCAACGAGCGCTATCCGCTCGTGCTGATGCTTGAGCCGCTGTTCCGCTGCAATCTCGCCTGTCCGGGCTGCGGCAAGATCGACTATCCCGACCACATCCTGAACCGGCGCCTGTCCGTGGACGAGGCGGTCGGCGCCGCCGAGGAATGCGGCGCGCCGATGGTGTCCATCGCGGGCGGCGAGCCACTGATCCACAAGGAAATGGGCGAGATCGTCGCCGAACTCGTGAAGCGCAAGAAGTTCGTCTATCTCTGCACCAATGCACTGTTGCTGGAAAAGAAGATCGACCTCTTCGAACCGTCGCCCTACCTGACCTTCTCGATCCATCTGGACGGCCTTGGCGAGCACCATGACCGCGCCGTCGACCAGAAGGGCGTCTTCGACAAGACCGTGCAGGCGATCAAGCTGGTCAAGTCGAAGGGCTTCCGCGTCAACATCAACTCGACCCTGTTCGACAACGCCTCGGCCGACGACGCGATCGCGCTGTTCGACTTCGCGACCGAGTTGGGCGTCGAGGGCATCACCGTCTCGCCGGGCTACGCCTATGAGCGCGCGCCCGACCAGCAGCACTTCTTCACCCGGCAGAAGACCAAGAACTTCTTCCGCGAGATCTTCGCCAAGCAGAAGGCGAAGGGGGCGAAATACGCCTTCAGCCAGTCGCCGCTGTTCCTCGACTTCCTGGCCGGCAATCAGGAATACCGTTGCACGCCGTGGGGCAACCCGACGCGCAACGTGTTCGGCTGGCAGCGGCCCTGCTACCTGCTGAACGAAGGCTACGTATCGACCTTCCGCGAGCTGATGGAAGAGACCGAATGGGAGGCGTACGGCACCGGCAACTACGAGAAGTGTGCCGACTGCATGGTCCATTGCGGCTATGAGGCGACCGCCGTTCAGGACATGGTCAAGAACCCGCTCAAGGGCCTGAAGGTGGCGCTGAAGGGGATCAGGACCGAGGGACCGATGGCGCCGGAGATCAATCTGGAGAACCAGCGCCCGGCCGAGTACGTCTTCGACCGGCTGGTTTCCCAGGCGGACAAGCCCGGATCAAAGGCCGAGGCCGGCGCGTCCGACGCGGCGTAGGGTCCGGAACGCCTTCCCGCTGAAAAATGCGAGCTTGATCAGGGCCTTGATCTCGTTGGGCCGGTGCGCCAGCGACGACAGGACCTGAAAGGGCCGCTCACGGCCGTCCGGTCCCACGCCGACCATCGCCGCGCGGGGGATCAACGACCGCCGGTCGTCCGCAATCGCCCGAACCACCAGAAACGGCAGGCCATGCTCGACGGCGGTGCGCGCCAGGTGATGGCTTTCCATGTCCACCGCAGCGGCGTCGAAAGCCGCACCCAGAAATACCTTCTGGCCGACAGTCCGTGCCGCGAGATCGAGACCGAGAAGATTCGCCTCCCGCGCATCGGGAATGCCCGCGGCGGCGGCAGCCCGCCAGGAAGGATCGGGTTCGAACCGTTCGTCATCCTGCGTGAGCACCAGTTCCGGCAGCAGCAGATCGCCGGGGCGCATGTCGTCGGTCAACGCGCCTGCGACCCCGAAGCTGAGAAGACGCGACGCGCCCTCGTCGATCAGGGCCCGGGCCGCACGGCGGCCGCCCTCGGCCGTGGCGCCGGAATAGCGCACGAAGGCCTGTACGCCGCTGCCGCGCAACAGTTCGAGGGCGATGCGCCCTTCCCGCTCGATGCCGCAGAGAATGCCCAGGCGGACGCCCGGCTCCGCGTCCGGCCGGTCTGCGGAAATGGCATGGGCTTCGGTCATCGGGACAGGTTAGACAGGGACGCGATGCACACAAGCCGTTTGGAAGCCGCCGGTTGACTGAGCCCTCCCCCCAGTACCGACCGGCCGACGCGACGCGTCTGGCCGAAAGCCCCATGGTCGGGATCGCCTTCATGCTGATGGCAGTGACGGTGATGTTTCCGACGATGAATGCGGCGGTCAAATACCTGGCTGCAGAGGGCTATCCCTACGGCCAGATCGTCTGGGCCCGCTATTTCGGGCATCTGGTGTTCATGGTGATCGCGTTCATGCCCATGCATGGCTGGGCGCTGTTCCGGACCGAACGGCCGGGTGTGCAGGGGATCCGCTCGCTGCTGCTGTTCGGCTGCACGGCGCTCTACTTCTTCGCCATCCAGCATATCGACCTGACGGTCGCGGCCTCGATCAGCTTCACCAGCCCTATCCTCGTGACCGCGCTTTCGGTTCCGTTTCTGGGCGAGAAGGTCGGGGTCCGCCGGTCGATCGCCGTCGTCATCGGCTTCATCGGCGCCATGATCATCATCCGCCCCGGCGGCACGGCCTTCCACTGGGCCATGCTGCTCGTGGTCCTGAACACCGTCTGCTACGCCTTCTACCAGTTGCTGACGCGCAAGATCGCCTCTGCGGACAACCCGGAGACGACCATCACCATGACCGCCGTCGTCGGCGCGGTGATCTCCTCCTTCTTCCTGATCAACGGAATGGAGATGCCGCATTCGGTGCTGCACTGGGTGATGTTCGTCGGCCTCGGCGCGCTGGGCGGCTTCGGGCACTACATGGTCGTGAAGGCGTTCCAGTACACCGAAGCGTCGGTCGTGGCGCCGTTCTCGTATGGGCAACTCGTGGGCGCGACATTCTTCGGCTACGTGATGTTCGGCACCTTCCCCGATGAGTGGGTCTGGGTCGGCGCCGCCATCGTCGTGGCGAGCGGCGTATACATCGCGTCGCGGGAACAGAAACTGCGGAGCGGCTGACCGCCCGGACTTCAGGCGGCCGAGTTCGCAGCCACGCCGCCGGCCGCCGCATCTTTCGGCAGGACCAGTCGTTCGCCCGGCAGTATCAGGGTCACGGTCGTGCCCACGCCCGGCTCGCTCTCGATCTCGAAGCGCCCGTCATGCAGTTCGACCAGTGACTTGGTCAGCGGCACGCCGAGTCCGGTGCCGACATGCGAACGCGACAGCTCGGAACCGGCCTGCCCGAAAGGCTCGAGGACCTTCGGAATGTCTTCCTCGGCGATGCCGATGCCGCGGTCGGTCACCGAAATGCGCAGATCGCCCTCCGAAGGGACGGCCCGAACGTCGATCCGCTCCCTGGGCTCGGAGAACTTCACGGCGTTGCCGATCAGGTTGACCAGCGCGCGGCGCATCAGGATCTCGTCGCAGAACACATCGGCCTCGTCCAGGGCGGGATCGACATGAACGGCAACTTCGTGATGCGTGGTCGATGTGTTGACCATGCGGACGCTGCGTTCGATCAGATCGGCGACGGCAATGTGGGACTCGTTGAGCTCCGTCCGGCCGGCGTCGATCTTCGACAGGTCGAGGATATCGTTGACGATACCGAGCAGGTGGCTGCCACCGTCGTTGATGTAGCTCGCATACTCCGCCAGCCGCTCGCCTTTCTCCAGAGTGCCGGCCTGAAGCTGAATCAGGTCGCTGAACCCGATGATGGAATTGAGCGGGGTGCGGAGTTCATGGCTCATCGTCGCCAGGAACTCGGACTTGGCCCGGTTCGCGGCCTCGGCCCGGCGGCGGGATTCCCGAAGCTCGGTCTCCAGTTCGCGGCGACGGCGGATCTCGCTGCGCAGCTCGTCATTGATGGATTCCAGCTCCTGGGTCCGTTCCTCCACCTGCCGGCGGATCGAGCGGTTGCGGTCCTTCAGTTCGCGGACGGCGCGGCTGCGCTCGACCTGGGAGCGGATGCGGGCGACCGTGACCGGCACATCGACCGGCTTTGTGAGATAGTCGTTCGCGCCGTTCTCAAGACACGTCCGGACGGTCTCGGGCGTCACATCCGCGGTCACCATGAGAACCGGCAGTTCGGCGTGTTCGGGATGCGAACGGATCAGACGCAGCGTTTCCGTCCCGTTCATGCCCGGCATCATGATGTCGAGCAATACCGCATCGACCGGCCCGTTGGCGATCATGCGAAGCGCTTCGGGGCCGCTTCTGGCCTCCAGCACGGAAAGCCCCCGGACGTTCAGCCCCTTGACCAGCGCCCGGCGGCTCATCTCCAGATCGTCGACGACCAGTACTGTGATGTCGTCAAGGTTCACGTGCCGACTCCGCGCGGGCTAGGGACAGGTTCATGGCGCAATCTGTCAGAGCCGCGTCAAGAAAGGGTAAAGGCCGCCTATCGGCATCTGCGCTGGGCTGTTTCCTTTCGGGCAGCCACGCACTATAAGTCCGGCGGCGGATGCCGGGTGGCGACATACCCGGCCTGGCCGCCCGCCTGCGTGGTCGAGGACAGGAGAGTGACATGGCTGCGACCGACTGGAGCCCGAAGAGCTGGCGCGACAAGCCGATTCGGCAGGTGCCGGAGTATCGCGACGCCGACGCGCTGAAGACCGTCGAGAAGCAGCTCTCGAGCTTTCCGCCGCTGGTTTTCGCCGGCGAGGCCCGGAGCCTGCGCAAGTCGCTGGCCGAGGTTGCTGCCGGCCGCGCTTTCCTGCTCCAGGGCGGCGACTGCGCCGAGAGCTTCGCCGAGTTCCATCCCGACAACATCCGCGACACATTCAAGGTGCTGCTGCAGATGGCCGTGGTCCTGACCTTCGGTGCGCAGTTGCCGGTGGTGAAGGTCGGGCGCATGGCCGGTCAGTTCGCCAAGCCGCGTTCGTCCGGCACCGAGAAGGTGGACGGCGTCGAGCTGCCCAGCTACCGCGGCGACATCATCAACGGGATCGACTTCACGCCGGAAGCGCGCGAACCCGATCCGCAGCGCATGCTGCAGGCCTACAGCCAGGCCGCCAGCACGGTGAACCTGCTGCGCGCCTTCGCCCAGGGCGGTTTCGCCGATCTGCACCGCGTGCACCAGTGGAACCAGAGCTTCGTTGCCGACAGCCCGGCCGGCGAGCGCTATCAGGAGACGGCCGACCGGATCGCCGACTCGCTGGCGTTCATGGCGGCCTGCGGCGTCAACGGCCAGAACACGCCGTCGATCGCCAAGGTCGACTTCTACACCAGCCACGAGTCGCTGCTGCTCTGGTACGAGGAAGCCATGACCCGCATGGATTCCACCAGCGGCGACTGGATCGACACCTCGGCGCACATGCTCTGGATCGGCGACCGGACCCGGGACCTGGACGAGGCGCATGTCGAGTTCCTGCGCGGTGTCGTGAACCCGATCGGCATCAAGTGCGGCCCCTCGCTGGAATCCGACGACCTGCTGCGGCTGCTGGAGCGGCTGGACCCGAAGAACGACCCGGGCCGTATCACGCTGATCAGCCGCTTCGGCGCCGGCAAGGCGGGCGAGCACCTGCCGAAGCTGGTGCGCGCCGTCCAGAAGGCCGGCCGCAATGTCGTCTGGTCCTGCGATCCGATGCACGGCAACGTCATCAAGTCGGAGAGCGGCTACAAGACGCGCCCGTTCGACCGCATCCTCCGGGAGGTTCAGGAGGTCTTCCAGGTCCACCAGGCCGAGGGCACCTTCATGGGCGGCGTCCATTTCGAGATGACCGGCAAGGACGTCACCGAATGCATCGGCGGCGCCCACGGCCTGAGCGACAAGGATCTTTCGGATCGCTATCACACGCATTGCGATCCCCGTCTGAACGGCAGCCAGGCGCTGGAACTGGCGTTCCAGATCGCGGAGATGCTGAAGGAAGGCCGCAGAGATGTCAGTTTCCGGGAAGCATCCTGACCTGAAGGTCGTCGGTTCCCCGTCACAACGGGCAACCGAACTCGAACAGGCGATCGCCAGCCGGACGGACCACTATTTCCGCCGGACGAAGGCCATCGTGCAGCGCTTCGGCGACGTGAAGGTCCGCTATGCCGTCTTCATGCGCCGGCCGGTGATCTTCTCGCCCCGCATCGCGCTGGAATGGATCGAGCAGGTGGCCGAGGAACGCGGTGTGGCGTTCGACATCGAGCTCTGCCATCAGGAAGGCGAATGGGTCGGCGCCGGCGATCCGTTGCTCTACCTGTCGGGCGGCCTGCAACACCTCGTCGATCTGGAGACCCTCTACCTGCAGAAGCTGGGTGCGGCCTGCGTCGCCGCCCACAACGCGTTCGTCATGTGCTGCGACATGCCGAAGACGGCATTCCTGGCCATGGACGCGCGGCACTGCACCGGCGCCGACATGGCCGAGATGATGGCCTACGCGGCTTCCGTCGGATCCGAGGCCGCCCGTCGTGACAAGGACGCCGTCGGCTTCATCGGCAACGCCACGGACGCCACGGCTCACTTCTTCGGACGCGATAGCGGTCTCGGGACGATGCCGCATGCGCTGATCGGCTATGCCGGATCGACGCTGCGGGCGGCGGAGATGTTCCGGGAAGTCTTTCCCGACGATCCGCTGACGGTTCTGGTCGACTATTTCGGCCGCGAGATCACGGACGCCCTGACCGTCTGCCGCCGCTTCCCGGACATCGCCAGCCGCGGCGACCTGGCGATCCGCCTGGACACCCACGGCGGCCGGTATGTCGAGGGGCTGGACCCGTCGAAGTCCTACGCGGTGCTGGAACGGCACGTGCCGAAGGCGACCCGCCAGTACCGGTCGGAGTCCGAACTCCGCTACCTGATCGGCACCGGTGTCTCAGCCGCTGCCATCTTCCACCTGCGGGAGCGGCTGGACGCGGAAGGCTTCCAGCATGTGAAGATCGTGGCCTCATCAGGGTTCGGACCCGAGAAATGCCGTGTGATGGGCTCGATCAATGCGCCCATCGACGTGGTGGGCACCGGTTCGTACCTGCCGGACAGCTGGTCGGAGACCTACGCGACGGCGGATGTCATCGAGTATGACGGCGCGCCTCGGGTGAAGGTCGGCCGCGAGTTCCTGCTGCGGCATGTCTGACGCGGTCCGGATCCGCGACGCCACCGACGACAGCGACATTGCCACGGCCCGGAGGCTCTTCCTCGCCTATGCGGGCAGCCTTGACGTCGATCTCTGCTTCCAGGGCTTCGATGACGAGATGGCCCGGTTCCCCGGCGAGTACCAGCCGCCCGGCGGCGCCTTGCTGTTGGCCGAGGTCAGCGGTACTGCCGCCGGCGTGGTCGCCCTGCGGCCGGCCCCGGACGGGTACGCCGAAATGAAGCGGTTGTACCTGGGCGATGCCGCGCGGGGCATGGGTCTGGGCGCGCGGATGGCCGAAGCGGTCGTGGCGCGGGCCCGCGATCTGGGCTATCGCGGCGTCGTGCTGGACACCCTGCCGTCGATGGAGAGCGCGCAGCGCATCTATCGCCGCATGGGCTTCGAGACCTATGTGCCGCCGGCGGATGGCGGCCATCCCGACCTGATCTACTTCCGCCTCACCTTCTGAGAACTCGCCGCCGCGCCTTCCGATGGACGGCGGTGTCCCGCGCTGATCTCCAAAAGAGAACGGGGCCACCGCTTTCGCGGCAGCCCCGTCCCTGTTGACTTGCGTCAGTCGACGCGCGTCGCCGGTTACTCGCTCGTGATGGTCACGACCACACGGCGGTTCAGCGGCTCGCGGACGCCGTCGCCGGTCTGGACCGCCGGAGCGATCTCGCCGACACCGGCTTCGTCGATCAGAGCAGGCGACAGGCCTTCACCGACCAGCGCCTCGGCAACCGACCGGGCACGACGCTCGGACAGGCCGACGTTGTAGTCGGACGGACCCGAGGTATCGGCATGGCCGACGACGTCGACATTGTCACCGTCACGCTGGGCGTAGGCCGCAGCGATCGCCGTGATGGTGTCGAGGGCAGCCGGGCTCAGAGCCGCGCTGTCGAAGGCGAAGTACAGGGTGAACTCCTGGGCCGGCAGGGCCTCCGGCGGCTGCGGGGCAGCAACCTTCGGCGCCTCGATGGCGTTCAGGGCAGCATTGGCGGCATCGCGGCAGCGCCAGATGTGCAGCAGCTGATAGCCTTCTTCCGACTCCTGCAGCCAGCAGTCATAGGCCGCCTGGGCAGTGGCCAGCTCACGCGGGTGCGTGTCGGCGGCGCCACCGGCATAGGCAGCGTTGATGCGGCCATAGGTGTTGTCGGCATAGGCCTGATCGGCAGCCTGCAGCGCGCGGCTGGACGGCGCGTCCGGCTTCACCGAATGACCGGCAGCAGCCTCGGCGGCCTTGGCGCTGAAGTGCGCCTCGTCCGCGGCATCCTTTTCGATGGCTTCTTCAGCGGCCATGGCGCCGTATTCGCGCGCCAGGTTCTCAGCCAGCGTCGGGTTCTCCGTCGCCATCGCGGCGCCCTTCTCATGGGCCGCAGACATGGCGGATCCTGCAAACAGCATCGACGCTGCGATTACCGCAGCCGGCGTTGCAAACTTTGCCATCGTGTTCATTGTGGTTGCACCTCTTGTTTTTTGCATTCATTAGCGATGCAGGGTCTTGCTGCACGTAACGACCACCGGAAGGTGGGCCTGATCGCTGATGATTCAAGATATCGTCGCTGTATGTCCCCGCCATGACAGCGTAGTGGCCGTTTGGTGACTTGCGCCCATTTTCGGCCACAATTCAGGAAATGCAAGGGTTTCCTCGAGGTGCATCTGCCCCGGGGATCAGGCGGCGTCGGCCTTCATGCGACGTTTTCGCTCATACATGCGGCGGTCGGCTTCCGCGAGCGTCGACGATGCATCCTCACCCGGCCGGAAGGGGAAAATGCCGTAGGCGACGGAGATCGGCACCGTCTCGCCGTTGACCACGACCGGTTCGGACTGGATCGCCTCGACCAGTTCCTCCGCCTTCATCATGGCGGCTTTCTCGTCGGCCTGGGCCAGCACGACGGCGAACTCGTCGCCGCCCAGCCGCCCGACCACGTCGGAATCACGTGTGTTCGCGACCAGCTTGTCGGCAACGGTCAGCAATGCGTCGTCACCCGCCTTGTGGCCATGGGTGTCGTTGATCTGCTTCATGCCGTTGACGTCGAAGAAGATCAGGCTGGCCGGCACGCCATACCGTTCGGAATAGGAGATCATCCGCGAGAGATCGCGCACGAAGGCGCGGCGGTTGGAGACAGGGGTCAGCGGATCCTGGTCCGCCACCTTCTCGGCTTCCTCGGTGCGGCGCTGGGCATCGTGCAACTGGCTGCGCAGCGACTCGACCTCGGCCATCAGGCTCATGATCGCGTCGCGCACCTTCGGGGTCAGTTCATGTGCGGGAATGCCCGCAACTTCGGCGGTGTCGTTGATTTCGCGGGCAGCGGACCCGCTGCTGCTGTCGGACACAGCGGCGGCCGTCCGGCCGCGGGCCGGTGCCGCGGGACGTGAAGACTGGATATTGCTGTAGCCGCCGATCTTCATTCTGCACTCCCGATGGGGAACCCCGCACTGCGCCGCCCGGCGACCATCATGGCCGCAGTCAGTTAACAAACTTCTACCGCGCCGAACCGGGCGCTTGCCTCGGCAGTCGCGGCCCGTATACTCCGCCGCTTTCCGAAATCTGGGGATAACGGACGCAAGCATGAACGGCGCGCAATCGGCACCGAAAGTCGGAGTGATCATGGGCAGCCAGTCCGACTGGGAGACCATGGCCCACGCCGTGGAGATCCTGGAGAGCCTGGATGTGCCGCATGAGGTAAAGATCGTCTCCGCCCACCGCACGCCCGCACGCATGGCGGATTACGCTGCAAGCGCCCGCGCCCGGGGACTGATGGCGATCATCGCCGGCGCCGGCGGCGCGGCGCATCTGCCGGGCATGGTGGCCGCACAGACCCAGGTGCCGGTGCTCGGCGTCCCGGTCGAGAGCAAGGCCCTGTCCGGCATGGACAGCCTGCTCTCCATCGTCCAGATGCCTGGCGGCGTGCCCGTCGGCACGCTGGCGATCGGCAAGGCCGGCGCCAAGAATGCCGGCCTGATGGCCGCCGCCATCGTCGCACTGCAGGACGAGGCGCTGGCCGAACGGCTGGCGGCATGGCGGGCGAAGCAGACCGATTCGGTCGCCGAGGAACCGGACCGCGGATGATGCCCCTGCCGCCCGGATCGGTGATCGGCGTCCTCGGGGGCGGGCAGCTGGGCCGCATGATGGCGCTGGCTGCCGCGCGGCTAGGATATCGCGTTCACGTCTACACCCCCGACGCGGACAGCCCCACCGAACAGGTCTGCGCCTCGGCCACAGTCGCCGGATGGGAGGACGAGGCGGCGCTGGACGCGTTCGCGGACGCGGTCGACGCCGTGACGCTGGAATTCGAGAATGTGCCCGTTTCGGCGGTCGAACGGCTGGAGGCCCGCGTGCCGGTCCGGCCGGGATCGCATGTGCTGGCCGTGGCCCAGGACCGGTTGGCCGAGAAGACCACGGCGCGGAATCTCGGCGTTCCCGTCGCCCCCTTCGAGGCGGTGACCAGCGACACCGATCTCGAAGATGCGGTGGAGTTGATCGGCGCACCGTCCGTGCTGAAGACCCGCCGGGAGGGTTACGACGGCAAGGGACAGCGGATCATCCGCACCGCCGCCGACGCCGCCCCCGCCTTCGCGGATCTCGGCCGGCCGGCGGCCATTCTGGAAAGCTTCGTCGATTTCACCGCCGAGATCTCGGTCGTCGCAGCGCGCGGCCTGGACGGCGACGTGAAGTCCTACACCGCGGTCGAGAACCGTCACGAGCATCACATCCTGGCCCTCACCATCGCTCCGGCGGCCGTCGCCTCGTCGGCGGTGAAGCAGGCCGAGGAGGCCGCGCGCACGCTGATCGAGGCGCTGGACGTCGTCGGTCTTCTGGCGGTCGAGTTCTTCGTCACGCCCGAAGGCGGGGTCCTTTTCAACGAGATGGCGCCGCGGCCCCACAATTCGGGCCACTGGACCATCGAGGCCTGCCGCGTCAGCCAGTTCGAACAGCAGGTGCGGGCCACCGCGGGCCTGCCGCTGGGCGCGACCGGCTTCCACCACCGCGCCGTGATGCGGAACCTGATCGGCGACGATGCCGACCGCTGGTCGGACCTCGTGGCCGGCGGCGACAGCCTGTACCTCTACGGCAAGGCCGAGGCCCGGCCCGGACGCAAGATGGGTCATGTCACCCGCCTCTACGCCCCCGACCGGCCCAACTGGCCACCGCAGGACGCGGAACTGCCCTGAGCGCCTGAGCGGTTGACCGCCCTCCCTGCCCGTCGGACATTCGGCCCAGGGGAGAGCGCGCCATGAAAGCCATTGTCTGCAGCAAGATCGGATCCATCGACGACCTGACGGTCGGCGACCTGCCGAAGCCGTCACCGGGACCCGGAGAGGTTCTGGTGCAGGTCAAGGCGGCGGCGCTCAACTTCCCGGACGTGCTGATGCCGGAGGGCAAGTACCAGTATGCCGGCGAGCCGCCCTTCGCGCCCGGCATGGAGGCCGCCGGCATCGTCGCGGAACTCGGCCCTGGCGTCAGCGGGGTTTCGGTCGGTGACCGGGTCGCGGTGCATCCGTGGGTTGGCTGCTTCGCCGAGTATGTCGTCTCGCCCGTCGACTGGCTGTTCCGCCTGCCCGACGAGATGGACTGGAAGACCGCCGCCGCCTTCTGCCTGACCTACGGCACCATCCGGCACGCCCTGGTGGACCGCGGCGAACTCAAGGCCGGCGAGAGCCTGCTGGTGCTCGGCGCCTCCGGCGGCACAGGCCTCGCCGCGATCGAGGGCGGCAAGGCGCTCGGCGCGACGGTGATCGCCGCAGCCAGCAGCGCGGAGAAACTCGCCGTCTGCAAGGGGCGCGGCGCCGATATCCTGATCAACTACGCGGAAGGCCCCGAACTGCGCCACCAGGTGAAGGAGGCCACCGGCGGCCAGGGCGCGGACGTGATCTTCGACAGCGTCGGCGGAGATTTCAGCCAGCAGGCGATCCGCTCCATCAACTGGGGCGGACGGATGCTGGTGATCGGCTTCGCCGCGGGGTCCATCGCGCAACTGCCAGCCAACCACATACTGATCAAGCAGATCGAACTGGTCGGCGTCGCCTATCAGGGCTTCTCCCGCCGGATGCCCGACAAGAGCCGCGCCAACATGGCCGAGATGTTCGACTGGTGGCAGCAGGGAAAGCTGCACCCCCATATCGGCGGCATCTACAGCCTGGACACCGGCATCGACGCGCTGAAGGCCATGCGCGACCGCAAGGCCGAGGGCAAGCTGATCATCGAGATCGGCTGATACCCCGCGGGAAAGGAAACCCGATGCATCTCTACGAACACCCGCTGTCGTCCTACGTCCAGAAGGTGAAGATCGCACTGCGCGAGAAGGGCATCGCATTCACGAAGGAACTGCCGGAAGGTCTCGGCTCGGGCCGGTCCGGCGGCGCCTTCGCAGAATCCAGCGTGCGTCTGGAGGTCCCGTCGCTGATCGACGGCGAGGCGCAGATCTTCGATTCCACGATCATCCTCGAATATCTCGAGGACAAGTTTCCCGAGCCGGCGCTGCTGCCGGCCGATCCGTTCGCACGCGCCGAAGCGCGCATGATCGAGGACGTCTGCGACACGCTCTACGAGGCCGTGAACTGGGGCATCGGCGAGATCCGCTGGTTCCGACGGGCGACGGGCGCCGATGCCGACGCGATGCTGGCCGAGGCTGCGCGCCAGACCCGAGACCTCCAGGACTGGCTGACCGCGAAGCTGGGGGACGACCCATGGTTCGGCGGCAATGAGTTTGGCTGGGCGGACGTTTCGGTCGCGGCCTACGTGAACCGCTCCTTCCACTACGGGCTCGGCACGCCCGACGGCGCGCCGCTGACGCTCTGGCGGGAGCGGTTGATCCAGCGCCCCTCGGTGCAGGCCACCTTCGCCGAGTTCGAAGCCGCCGCGGGCGGCATGAGCGCTGGCCGCCGAGCGGCTGGCATCGGGCGAGATCAAGCGGGAATACCGCGATCACCGGCTGGAATGGATGATGAAATCCGGCGGGGTGAAGATCGTTCTCGAGGGGATGGAGAAGGGGACGATCCGCTTCACGTGGCCGTAGGCGCCGGTGGCGCCACCCGCCGCAACCGCCGCACCCAGAGCGTGGCCGCCAGACCGGCCACCGACAGCGCCAGCATGATGGCGAGCAGCATCGCCGGCGGATCGGTCCGGACCAGCACGACCGCCGTGAAGGTTGTCAGCACAGCGCCGCCTGCGACCGTCAGCGCGCCGTTGAAGCCCGCCGCAGTGCCTGCCAGATCGGGCCGGACCGACAGGATGCCGGCATGGGCGCTGGGCATGGTCAGACCGTTGCCCAGGCCGAGCATGATGGTCGATGCGAAGTAGCTCCAGAGCTCGACGTGTCCGCCGAGCACGGCCGCCAGCCCGACCGAGAGGCCGATGCAGGCGACGATTCGCCCGAGCAGCATCATGGTCGTGACCTCGAACCGGCGGGTCAGGCGTCCCGACAGGAAACTGCCGAACATGAAGCCCGCGGTAATGGACCCGATGATCATGCCGAGCGTGGCCGAGGTGATGCCGAAGGTCTCGGTGGCGACCAGCGGCGCGCCGGCGATGAAGGTGTAGAACGCGCCGGTCGAGGACATGGTGCACAGCGCGAAGCCCCAGAAGCGCGGCTCGGCCAGCAGTTCCAGATAGCCGCCCTTCCGCTGGCCCGGACCCTTGTGCTGACGGGTCTCGCCGAGATCGGCCCAGGCGAGCAGCAGCATCGCCACGCCGGCGGCGGCGTAGAACCAGAAGTTCGCGCGCCAGCCCAGCAATGTGTCCAGCGCACCGCCCAGCACCGGACCCAGCATCGGCGCAACGGCCATCGCCATGGTGATGTAGCTGATCAGCCCCGCCGCCTTCTGCTCCGCGGTGGTGTCGCGCACGATGGCCATCGACATGGCGAAGCAGGAGATCACCACCGCCTGCAGCACCCGGAACGCCAGAAAGACCTCGATGCTGCCGGCCATGGCGCAGCCGGCCGATGCGGCGATGAAGATGGCCAGCGCGCCCAGCACCACCGGACGCCGGCCGATGCGGTCCGACAGCGGCCCGGCGAACAGCTGCACCACCGCCGTCACCGCCAGATAGCCGCCGATGGAGAGGCTGGCCGTGGCGTAGTCGGTCTCGAGGGCCTCGGCCATATGGGCCAGGGCCGGCAGGAACATGTTCAGCGTCAGGATTGCCAGCGCGGTGAGCAGGATCAGTGTCGGCAGGCGGGGCGGCGAAGAGGCGGGGCGCATGGGACTGTCTCGGAAATCGGTGCAGAAAGAAAACGCCCCCGGCGGAGAACCGGAGGCGCATGGGGTGCCGTCATGGCTGCCGGTGCTACCGGCCCACGCGCCTTACCAATACGTCTACCGCCCTATACGGATGCATGGAACTGGCTCCCCTGCGTTGCGGGAGAAAGCTAGGCCTGCCCGGCGAAGCGGTCAACGCCGCGCCGCGCATGGCGGTCACTCCGCCAGATCGGGGAAGGCCACGGCGAGGCGGCAGCGGATCTCCCGGCCCCGCACCCGCTCCGGGCTGACCGCCCGCTCGACCCAGACCGCCAGTTCCGGCAACCCGTCCAGAAAATCCTCGAAGCGGCTGTCCGGCAGGGCGAAGTTGAACAGGCCCACCGTCCCGTCCGAGAGCTTGTGATCGGCGATCCGGCCCTGCTGGCGTGCGATGGCGTCGCGGATGCGCGACATGGCGTCAGGCGGCTCCAGCCGGGTCATACAGTCGATGCTGTGGATCATGGGGTCCGAAGGGCCTGCTTCACGTTGGTTCCCGGCCCCGGATCGTCACCCCCGCCTTGTGCGGGGGTCCGGAGCGGCTGCGCCGCCAGTCTGACGAGTGACCGGATGCCGGATCAAGTCCGGCATGACGCCATTGCTCGGCCAATGCCCCCGCTTACACGTCACCCCGGCCCCCGAGCCGGGGTCCGGTGCAGCGGTCAATCGCAGACCTTGGCAGTCGCCATCAACTCACCAGCCGGACCCCCGCATGAAGCGGGGGTGCCAGACTGAGCAGACGGGACCCAATGGCGCTCAGACGCGCGGCGCGGAGTAGAGCGGGTTCCAGCCGAACTGGTCCTCGGTCACCGGCGTGCCGGTCTCGATCCAGTGCCTGATGCCCTTCACCACGCCGTCGAGATAGTGCTGCAGGTCGGCGCCGAATTCCTTGTCCAGGATCGCCTGCTTCCTTGCCTCGGGCATGTCGCCGGGCAGCAGCGGGAAGACGCGTATGTCGACCCGCGTCCGGTCGTCGCCTTCGGGAATGAATCGCCAGAGCACCCGCGCCGTCCGGCCCGCGCCCTCGCCGAGCTCGATGTCGTAGCCCTCGCCCTCGATCCAGCGCGCGAAGTTCCGCACGTAGCGGCGGCCGGAATAATAGGTGATCGAATCCCGCGCCCCCTCGCCCGGCCAGCGCTCGACCTCGGTGGCAGAGCAGAACGGATGGCACTTCTTCAGATAGCCTTCCTCGGTCAGACGGTCCCAGACCGCGGATGCAGACGCGGCCACCGTCGTTACCGCGTCCACAGACGGGCCAATGGCGAGGCCGGCTTCCCTTGTTTCGGCAGTCCAGGCGTCTTCCATTGTCACTTCTTCCGGCTCTTGACGCTCGGGCGCGCGCCCGGCCGCCCGGACTTGGTGCTGGCCGCGGCTGTAGCGGCCCTTGCCCTGGGCCTTGGAGTTTGCGGCCTTCGTCGCGCCGGGGGCGTAGGACGCCATGGCCTCGGCGAGACCCTTGGGGCGGGCCATGGGGTCGGCGGCGATTTCCAGTTCGGCGTTTTCGAGATGCTTGATCTGGTCGCGCAGCCGGGCCGCCTCCTCGAATTCCAGATCGGCGGCCGCATCGCGCATCCGCTTCTCCAGATCGGCGATGACGGCTTTCAGGTCCTTGCCGGTCAGCAGCGCCGGCGCGTCGTCGCCGACATCGACCGTCAGCGAGTCCTTGGCGTAGACCGACTGCATGACGTCGGCGATGTTCTTCTTCACCGACTGCGGCGTGATGCCGTGCGCCTCGTTGTAGGCGATCTGCTTGTTGCGGCGGCGTTCGGTCTCGTCCAGCGCGCGGGTCAGGCTGTCGGTCATCCTGTCGGCATAGAGCACGACGCGGCCGTCCACGTTTCGCGCCGCGCGGCCAATGGTCTGCACCAGTGAGGTCTCGGAGCGGAGGAAGCCCTCCTTGTCCGCGTCCAGGATCGCGACCAGCCCGCATTCGGGAATGTCCAGCCCCTCGCGCAGCAGGTTGATGCCGACCAGCACGTCGAAGACGCCGAGGCGAAGGTCGCGGATGATCTCGATCCGCTCCAGCGTGTCGATGTCGGAGTGCAGATAGCGGACCTTGACCCCGTTCTCGTGCAGATACTCGGTCAGGTCCTCGGCCATCTTCTTGGTCAGCGTGGTGACCAGCACGCGCTGGCCCTTCGAGGTGACCTCCCGGCATTCGGCCATCAGGTCGTCCACCTGATCAGCGACGGGCCGGACGATGGTGACCGGATCGACCAGGCCGGTCGGGCGGATCACCTGCTCGACGATGACGCCCTGGGTCCGCTCCAGTTCCCACCCGCCGGGCGTGGCCGAGACATAGACCGTCTGCGGGCGCATGGCGTTCCACTCGTCGAACTTCAGCGGCCGGTTGTCGACGCAGGAGGGCAGCCGGAAGCCGAACTCCGACAGCGTCCACTTGCGCCGGAAGTCGCCGCGGAACATGCCGCCTATCTGGGGCACGGTGACGTGGCTCTCGTCGACGAACAGCAGCGCGTTCTCGGGCAGGTATTCGAACAGGGTCGGCGGCGGTGCGCCGGGTGGGCGGCCGGTCAGATAGCGGGAATAGTTCTCGATGCCGGGGCAGGAGCCGGTGGCCTGCATCATCTCCAGGTCGAACAGGGTCCGCTGCTCCAGCCGCTGCGCCTCCAGCAGCTTGCCTTCCCCGTGCAATTGCTCCAGCCGCACGCGGAGCTCCTCCTGGATGTGCTTGGCGGCCTGCTGCAGCGTCGGCTTCGGCGTCACATAGTGGCTGTTGGCGTAGAGCTTGATCTCGGTCAGATCCTGCGACTTCGAGCCGGTCAGCGGATCGAACTCGACGATCCCCTCCAGCTCGTCGCCGAACAGCGAGAAGCGCCAGGCGCGGTCTTCCAGATGGCTCGGATGCACCTCGACGGTGTCGCCGCGGACGCGGAAGGCGCCGCGCTGGAAGGCGTTGTCGTTGCGCCGGTACTGCAGCTCCACCAGCCGCTGGATCAGGGCGCGCTGGTCGATGCGCTGCCCCGCCTTCACGGTCATGGTCATGTCGGAATAGGTCTCGACCGAGCCGATACCGTAGATGCAGGAGACCGAGGCCACGACGATGACGTCGTCGCGCTCCAGCAGCGCCCGGGTGGCGGCGTGGCGCATCCGGTCGATCTGCTCGTTGATGGAGGCGTCCTTCTCGATATAGGTGTCCGTGCGCGGGACGTAGGCCTCCGGCTGGTAGTAGTCGTAGTAGCTGACGAAGTACTCGACCGCGTTGTCGGGGAAGAAGCTCTTCATCTCGCCATAGAGCTGCGCCGCGAGCGTCTTGTTCGGCGCCAGGATCAGCGCGGGCCGCTGCAGTTCCTGGATGACATGGGCAACGGTGAAGGTCTTGCCCGAGCCGGTGACGCCGAGCAGCACCTGATCCCGGTCGCCGTTGCGCCCGCCCTCGATCAGTTCCGCGATGGCTTGCGGCTGGTCGCCCGCCGGCGCGAAGTCCGACGAGATGACGAGTTCGTGGCCGCCCTCGGATTTCTCCGGCCGGTCAGGCCGTTCGGGCAGCCAGATGGGGGCTTCGGCCTCTTTAAGCGCTTGCTGGAAGGAACTGTCGATCTGTCCGAGGGAGGTCGCCATGCCGGCAATATGGGCCAGCCCGCCGCGCGGGGGAAGGCCCGGGAACAAAAAAGGACCGGGCGGACCGCAACGTCCGGCGTCCCGGGCCTGACCCGGGACCCATTCCTGAGTGCTTCCGCCGCCGCTGATCTGCCAGCACCGCTCTGGCATGGGCCCTGGATCAAGTCCAGGGCGCGCCGGTAATCAATCGGAACGGCTGAGCTCTTCCGCCGCCCGGCCCGCGAGATAAAGGGAACCGGTGACGAGGATGCGCGTCTCCTCCCACGCGCCCGGCATCTGCTCCAGCGCCTCGGCCGGTGAACCGGCGACCAGCGCATTAAGGCCGAGGTCGTGAGCTGCGGCGGCGATGACTTCAGGCGCCATGGGACGCCCGACCGAATAGACCGGCTGCCCCGGCAGCGGCACGCCGATCACCAGCGGTTCGAAGCTGCGGAAGGCGGAAAGAAATTCGCCCACCGGCCGGTTGTCCAGCATGCCGACAATCATCACGAGCGGCTTCGGCGGCAAGGCCGCGATTGCAGCCGACATCGCGCGCGCGGCGTGGGGATTGTGTCCGCCATCGATCCAGATCTCGACATCGTCGCGGTCGAGGCGCTGCATCCGGGCAGGCCAGCGCGCCTCCACCAGCCCCGCCAGCGCATCCGGCAGCAATTCCGGTGCGAAGCGCCGCATCGCGGCGACGGCGAGCGCGGCGTTGCGTTGCTGGTGCGGACCTGCGAGGCCCAGCGGCGGCAGGTCATGATCCGCTTCTGGCGGAAGCAGGTCGAGCTCGATGCCGAGTTCGGCGGCCCGGCGTTCGATCACCTCGACGGCATCCGGATGCTCCGGATTGGCGACGCAGGGCGCGCCGAGCTTCAGAATGCCGGCCTTCTCGCCCGCGATCTTCGCGATCGTGTCGCCCAGGAACGCCTGGTGATCCAGTGCGATGGGGGTGATCACGGTCAGCGCCGGATCGGGCACGACATTGGTGACGTCCAGCCGCCCGCCCATCGCCGTCTCCATCAGCAGCACGTCGGCATCGTCCTCGGCAAAGGCCAGGAAGGCAGCGGCGGCCAGCGCCTCGAACGAGGTCGGGCCGATGCCGTCGCTCGCCTCGTCGACCCGCGTCAGCAGCCCGGCGAGCCGGTCGTCGGCGATCTCGCCGTCCGCCAGCTCGATCTCCTCGGTGACGCGCAGCAAATAGGGCGACGTGAAGCACTGCACCCGCTTGCCGGCGTGGCGCAGCATGGCGCGCAGGAAGGCCAGCGTGGAGCCCTTGCCGTTGGTGCCGGCGATGTGGATGACCCGCGGCAGACGGAGATGCGGGCGTCCCAGCCGCTCCAGCAGCGTCGGCAGACGTTCCAGATCAAGTTCGATGCGGCTCGCCGAGCGGTCGGCGATACGGGCAAGGATCGCCTCGCTCTGCAGCGCCGTCACTTCTTCTGGTCGCCCCCTTCGGCAGCCGCCGCGGCTTCCTTCTCTTCCGCCGCCGGCTCTTCCGCGGGCGCCTCGGCCTCCGGCGCGGCCTCCGGCTCCGGCATCGGCGGGATGGATTCCGGCTTCGGCAGCGGCTTCGGCGGTTCCACCACCTTCACGCGGAACAGCGAGATGATGCGCGCCACCGTCTCCGGCAGCTCGTGACGGTGGACCACCATGTCGACCATGCCGTGATCCAGCAGGTATTCCGCCCGCTGGAAACCGTCGGGCAGCTGCTCGCGGATGGTCTGTTCGATCACGCGCGGACCGGCGAATCCGATCAGGGCGCCCGGTTCGGCGATGGTGACATCCCCGATCATGGCGAAGGAGGCCGTGGTGCCGCCCGTCGTCGGATCGGTCAGGATGCAGATGTAGGGCAACTTCCTGTCCTTCAGCCGCTGCAGCGCCACGGTGGTCCGCGGCATCTGCATCAGCGAGAGAATGCCTTCCTGCATGCGCATCCCGCCCGAAGCGGCGCAGAGCACCAGCGCGGCGTCCTTCTCCACCGCCTTGTCGGCGGCAGCAATGATCGCTTCGCCCTCGCCGGCCGAGACCGACCCGCCCATGAAGAAGAAGTTCTGCGAGGCGACGACGGCCTTCTGGCCACCGATCTCCCCATAGCCGACTTCCACGGCGTATTCCGAACCGGACTTCTGCTTCGCTTCCTTCAGCTGATCCGTGTAGCGCTTCTGGTCACGGAACTTCAGCGGGTCCAGCGGCGGCTGCGGCGTGTTGATCCGGCTGTACTTGCCGCCATCGAACAGGTGCTGCAGACGCGCCTTCGCGGTCAGCCGCATGTGATGATCGCAATGCGGGCAGACCCTGTGGCTCTGTTCCAGATCGCGGTGGAACACCATCTGGCCGCAGGACCGGCACTTTTCCCAGAGATTGTCGGGCGAGTCCTTCTTGCGGCCGAACCCGATCTTCGGTAGCACCGTGTTGGTGAGCCAGCTCATGCGCTCTCCTATTCCGCTGCGGCGGTATTGTCTGTCCGGGCGTCCCGGACAGCCTGCGACAGTTCGCGGGCGAGGTCCAGAAGGCCCGAAACGGCAGCCTTCCTGTCCTCGCCGGCGTCCTTCACCTTGTTCACCAGTGCCGAGCCGACGACCGCGGCATCCGCAACCGCGGCCACCGTCGCCGCCTGCTCCGGCGTCTTGATGCCGAAGCCGACCGCGATGGGCAGATCGCTGTGCGACTTCAGCCGCCGGACCGCCTTCGCCACCGCTTCCGTATCCAGGCTCGCCGCCCCGGTGATGCCGGCGATGCTGACGTAGTAGACGAAACCGGCAGTATTGTTCAGCACCGTCGGCAGACGGTTGTCGTCGGTTGTCGGCGTCGCCAGGCGGATAAGCGAAATGCCTTCGGCCCGCGCGGCCGACAGGATCTCGTCATCCTCCTCGGGCGGCAGGTCGACGATGATCAGCGCATCCACGCCGGCCTGAGAGGCGTCCTTCGAGAACCGCTCCGCCCCGTAGGAGAAGATCGGATTGAAGTAGCCCATCAGCACGATCGGCGTGTCCGGATCGCCTGTCCGGAAGTCACGGACCATGTCCAGCGTCCGCACCAGCGTCTGCCCGCCGGCCAGGGCGCGCAGACCCGCTTCCTGAACCGCGGGGCCGTCTGCCATCGGATCGGTGAACGGCATGCCGAGTTCGATGATGTCCGCCCCGGCGCCGGGCAGGCCCTTCAGGATCTCCGCCGAGTGCGCGGGGTCCGGATCGCCGGCCATGACGAACGGGATGAAGGCCGCGCGGCCTTCCGCCTTCAGCTTGGCGAAGCGGGCGTCGATACGGGCGCTCATATGTCCGCTCCCAGAGCCTTGGCGACGGTGAAGACATCCTTGTCGCCGCGTCCGCACATGTTCATCAGGATGATGTGGTCCTTCGGCAGGTCCGGGGCAATCCGGGCGACATGCGCCAGTGCATGCGCGGGCTCCAGCGCCGGGATGATGCCTTCCAGCTTCGAGCAGAGCTGGAACATCTCCAGCGCCTCGTCGTCGGTGGCGGAGACATATTCGACCCGGCCCATGTCCTTCAGCCAGGCGTGCTCCGGCCCGATACCCGGATAGTCCAGGCCCGCCGAGATCGAATGCGCCTCGGTGATCTGGCCGTCGTCCGACTGGAGCAGATAGGTCTTGTTGCCATGCAGGACGCCCGGCCGACCGCCGGTCAGCGAGGCGGCATGCTCGCCGGTCTCGATGCCGTGGCCCGCCGCCTCCACGCCGAAGATCCTGACATCCTCGTCGTCCAGGAAGGGGTGGAACAGGCCGATGGCGTTGGAGCCACCGCCGATGCAGGCCACCAGGCTGTCCGGCAGCCGGCCCTCGCGCTCGAGCATCTGCTCCTTCGCCTCGTTGCCGATAACCGACTGGAAGTCGCGCACCAGCTCCGGATAGGGATGCGGCCCCGCCGCCGTGCCGATGATGTAGAAGGTGTTCTCGACATTGGTGACCCAGTCGCGCAGCGCCTCGTTCATCGCGTCCTTCAGCGTGGACGATCCGGAGGTGACCGGAATCACCTCGGCCCCCAGCAGCTTCATGCGGAAGACGTTGGGCTGCTGCCGTTCGACGTCCACCGCGCCCATGTAGACCGTGCAGGGCAGGCCGAAACGGGCGGCCACCGTCGCGGCGGCGACGCCGTGCTGGCCGGCGCCGGTCTCCGCGATGATGCGGGGCTTGTTCATCCGCCGGGCCAGCAGGATCTGGCCCATGCAGTTGTTGATCTTGTGGCTGCCGGTGTGATTGAGCTCGTCGCGCTTGAAGTAGATCTTCGCGCCGCCGAAATGCTCGGTCAGCCGCTCGGCGAAATAGAGCGGGCTCGGCCGACCGGCGTAGTGCTTCAGATACTCGTCGAGTTCGGCCTTGAAGTCGGGATCCTTCTTCGCGGCATTCCAGTGCTTCTCGACCTCCAGCAGGAGCGGCATCAGCGTCTCGGCGGCATAGCGGCCGCCATACGGGCCGAAATGGCCCCGCTCGTCCGGACCTGTCCGGAAGGAATTCGGTTTCGTCGGTACGTTCATCGGTATGTCGTCTTTCAGATCGATTTGGCGGCGGCCAGGAATTCGGCGATGCGCTTCGGATCCTTCCGCCCCGGTTCGCTTTCGACGCCGGAGGAAACGTCCACCCAGCCCGCCCCGGAGGTCTCGACGGCCTCGCGGACATTGTCCGCATGCAGGCCGCCCGAGAGCATCCATGGCTGCTGGCAGGTGCGTCCCTGCATGAGGCGCCAGTCGAAGGCGACTCCGTTCCCGCCGGGCAGGCCCTTGCCCTGCCCCTTCGGCGGACGGGCGTCGAACAGCAGCCAGCTTGCGGCGCTGTCATAATCCCCGACAGCGCCGAAATCCTCCGCGTCCGAAATCTTGATGGCCTTCATGGCCGGCAGGCCCGTCCGGGCGCGGATCTGCTCGACCCGGGCCGGCGTTTCGCTGCCGTGAAGCTGGATGATATCCAGCGGCACCTTGGCCAGAACCTTGTCCAGCCAGGCGTCCTCGGGGTCGACGAAAAGGCCGACCTTTAGCACCGCGCCGGCGCGTTCGGCCAGCGTTGCCGCCGTCTCGGGATCCAGATTGCGCGGCGAAGGCGGATAGAAGACGAAGCCGACAGCATCGGCGCCGCCTTCCAGGGCGGCATCCACGTCAGCGGGTGTGCCGAGGCCGCAGATCTTGACCGAAACGCTCATCGGCCCAGCGCCTCGTCGGCCACCGCCCTTGCCGCAGCAGCTGGATCGCCGGCCGCCGTGATCGCCCTGGCCGACGACGATGTAGCTCGCGCCCGCCTCCACCGCCTCGCGCGGCGTCATCACGCGCTTCTGGTCACCCACCGCGGAACCGGCAGGACGAATCCCCGGCACGACGAGGATCGGGGTCATGCCCAGCGCCTCGCGCAGAGGGCCGATCTCCATGGGACTGCAGACAAGCCCGTCGGCGCCGGCCTCGACGGCCATCCGCCCGAGACGGACAACCTGCTCCTCGGTGGAGCCGGCGACGCCCATCTGCGCCAGATCGCTGTCGTCCAGGCTCGTCAGCACTGTGACCGCGATGATGCGGGGCCGGGCATCGCCGAATGCGTCCGAGGCCTCGCGCGCCGCCCGGATCATGGCCGGACCGCCCTGGGCATGGATCGTCATCAGATCGGGCGTGCAAGCCTGCGCCGCCGACGAGACTGCGCCGGCCACGGTGTTGGGAATGTCATGCAGCTTCACGTCGAGGAACAGCGGCACCCCGCCGGGCGCGGCCTTGCGCACGCCTTCCGGCCCGTTGGCCATATAGTATTCGAGCCCGAGCTTCACGCCGCCGACATGATCGGTGGTCGCGGCGATCAGGCCGGACGCCGCGCGGATATCGCCGGTGTCGATGGCGATCAGAACGGGATTGGTGCGTTCGCGGGACATGGCCGCGTCTATAGAGCAAATCGGGGGCGGTTGGAAACCGCTCGCAGCCCCTGTCCCGCGAAAGTCTTTGCTTTTCAGATCGGCTTCTGGCCGATCACCTTCCGCCCGGCATTGAGTTCCTTCAGATAGGCCATGCCGTCGGCGGCGATCGCCTCGCCGATATGCAGCCCCTGCTCGCGCTCCAGATCGTCCACGTCGATCCAGTTGGCGTAAAGCGGACGGGTCCTGTCGGTGATGATTCCGGCGTTGAGCAAGGTCTTCACCAGCACCCGCATGATGTTGGTCGGGTCCCGCAGGCTCTCGCGGCGGGTGGCGTCGCGGTCGGTGTAGACCTCCCGCACGGCATCGCGGACCCATTCCCATTCCAGGCCGAACTGCGGATAGATGTGCCGCTTCTGGCGGATGTTGGTCAGATTGTAGAGCAGGGTCTCGAAGCACTTCGCCGCCCAGTCCTCGACGATCTCGTGCTCCTTCTCCGACAGCTTCGGAATGGTCCGGTCCGCCCAGATCTTGCCGAACTTGTGGTGAAAGGCCTCGTCGGTCATCACCAGCTGGACCAGGCGCTTCAGCACCGGATCGTTGGTGTGACGGTGCAGATTGGCGAAGGCGCCCATGGCCAGCCCCTCGATCAGCATCTGCATGCCGACCAGCTTCTTGTAGACCTCCGGCGCGAGAACCAGTTCCTCCATCAGCGTGCCCAGGCTGTCGCCGACCGGATAGGCCGTACCCCAGCGCGACTTGATGTACATGGCGAAGGCGGTGACGTGCCGTGCCTCCTCGCGCGCCTGGTTGGAGGCGTATTCCTGCGCGCCCGGGTCGACAAGGATGTGGCAGAGGCTGGCCGACAGGCTCAGCGCGCCCTGCTCGCCATGCAGGATCGACGACAGGCCCCAGCGGGTGGATTCGTTCGCCAGCCGGATCTGCTGGCCCTCGTCCAGATGCTCGAGGACGGCGCCGGTGAGTTCCGGCACCTGTTCCAGCGGCATCAGATAGTCCTTCTCCAGATCGAAGGACTGGCTGTAGTCGACATACTTCGCGTCCAGCGGATCCCAGAAGTGGTCATGCGTCGCCGAAATGATCTGATCGAAGGCGTCGGTGCGGCGGTTGTAGCGCCCGACATCCATCATCACAGGGAAGGCGTCGCGATCGACGGTGTCGTAGGACGGATCGTGCGTGATGTGCTGGGCCATGAATTCTCTCCCCGAACTGGCGCTGCACCGACACGCAGTACGGGAAGTTGACGTTAACGTCAACGGTGACGCAACGTCAGCGAATCGGGTTTCCCGGAACGGACATTCGGCTAATGTGCCGCCGGTCACGACGGCGACGGGGAGACCACCGCATGCAGGCCGGTTTCAAGGGACGGTTCGGCTGGGCAATGTACGACTGGGCGGCCCAGCCCTTCTTCACCATCATCTTCACCTTCATCTTCGGTCCCTATTTCGTCGGTCACGTCGTCGCCGATGAGGTTCGCGGCCAGGCGCTGTGGGGCGACACCCAGACCATTGCCGGCCTGATCATGGCCTTCATGGCGCCGGTGCTCGGCTCGCTGGCCGATGCGACCGGGCCGCGCAAGCCCTGGGTACTTGGCTTCACGCTGCTCTGCATCGCCGCCTGTTTCGGTCTCTGGTTCGCCGTGCCCAATGCCGACGGCGGCACGCTGGCTCTGGTCATCGCCTGCGTCGTCCTCGGCGTCATCGGCGCCGAGTTCTCCATCGTCTTCAACAACGCCATGCTGCCGGATCTGGCGAAGAACGGTCAGGTCGGCCGCCTTTCCGGCTTCGGCTGGGCCATGGGCTATGTCGGCGGCCTGATCGCGCTGATCATCATGCTGATCGTGACCGGTCAGATGCCCGGCGTGCCCGGGCCGTCCTTCCCGGAAGGCAGTTTCATCGCCGAGCGTCTCGCCGGTCCGTTTTCCGGCATCTGGTTCCTGATCTTCATCATTCCCTTCATGATCTGGACACCGGACACACCGAAGCTTGTAAACGACCGCGTGCAGGCGATCCGCGACGGACTGAAGGATCTGCGGCACACCATCGCGACCCTGCCGCAGCGGCCCAACATCTTCCGCTTCCTGATCGCGCGGATGATCTACTACGACGGCCTGAACGCCATCTTCGCCTTCGGCGGCATCTACGTCGCGGCGCAGTTCGGCTGGGGCCTGACCGAGCTCGGCCTGTTCGGCATCGTCGCCCTGATCGCCGGCATTCCGGGCAGCCTGGTCGGCGGCTGGCTGGACGACCGGATCGGCTCGAAGGCAACGCTGTTCCTGTCGGTGGGCGGGCTGACCCTCGTGGTGATCGGTCTGATCTCGGTCGGCGACGGCATGGTCTTCTTTGCCGTGCCGATGGACTTCCCCACGCCGGACGACGGCCTGTTCGCCTCGACGGCGGAGCAGGTGGTGATGCTGATGACCGCCGTGCTGGGCATCGTCGCCGGACCGGCGCAGGCCGCCAGCCGTTCGATGGTTACCCGCCTCGCACCGCCGGACCGGCTGGGCCAGTATTTCGGCCTGTTCTCGCTCTCCGGCAAGGTGACGGCCTTCCTAGCCCCCTTCGCCATCGCGCGCGTCACCGAGGCCTCCGAGAGCAGCCGCATCGGCATCTCGGTGATCATCATCTTCCTGATCGTCGGTCTGGCGATCCTCTCGACGGTGCGCGAGGAACAGGACGCGGAAGTCTAGCCCTTCAGGTCGCCCATCGAGACATAGGCCGAGATCCGCTCCAGGCTGGAGTGCACGTCCACGACCACCGGACCGTCATGGGCCATCGCCTCGGCGACCTTGGCCTCGATGTCGTCGTCCTTGGTGATCGTCACGCCCTTGGCGCCAAAGGCCGCGCCGTACTGCGCGAAATCCGGATTGGCGAGCCCGGTGGCCGAGATCGTGCCGGGGAAGAACTTCTCCTGATGCAGGCGGATGGTGCCGTAGGAGGCGTTGTTGGAGACGAAGACCTTAGCCTTGACGCCGCGGGCCATCGCCGTCGCCAGTTCGTTGCCGGTCATCATCGCGCCGCCGTCGCCCAGGAAGGTGATCACCTGCCGGTCCGGGCAGCGCAACCCCGCGGCCACAGCCGCCGGCGTGCCCATACCCATCGCGCCCGAGACCGCGCCGACCATCGCCTGCCTGCCGTTCAGACGGACATGGCGGTGGATCCAGCTGGAGAAGTTGCCGGCGTCGGTGATCAGGATGGCGTCGTCGGTCAGATGCGGCTTCAGCGCCTCGACGATCAGCCCGAAATTGATGCCGTCATCGGCCGGTTCCGGCTCGCCGCCCATCAATCCGTCGATATAGCCCTTGATGCGCGCGATCCAGGCTTCCCGGCCCTTCGCAGCGCCGCCGCCTGCTGACGCCAGCGCCTCCAGAAACAGTGCCGGATCCGCCACCAGACCGGTCTCGGCCGCGAAGACGCGCCCGATGACGTTGGCGTCGGGGTGGACGTGGATCAGCGGCTGCTTCGGCGGGATGGAGGGGAAGACATAGCCCTGCGTGGTGGTGTCGCCCAGCCGTGTACCCACGGCCAGGATCAGGTCCGCGTCCGAGAGCAGCTCAACCTGCGGCTTTGGGATGTTGAAGCCCAGATGCCCGGCGAAGAGCGGATTGTCGTTCGGGAACATGTCCTGGTGCTTGAAGCTCATGGCGGCGGGGATCCGCAGCGCCTCGGCCGCCGCCAGCAGCGCCGCCCGGCCCTTCGCGTTGTCAAGCAACCCGCCCGCGATGATCAGCGGCCGCTCGGCGGCGGCGATGCGGGCCGCGATGTCGGCCACCGCGGACTCCGGGGCGCCGTGGCGGGCGACCGGCATCGGGTCCAGCGGCTTTGCCTCGGTCATGTCGAACTGCATGTCCTCGGGCAGCACGATGACCACGGGGCCCGGCGTACCGCTGCGGGCGATCTGGAAGGCGCGGGCCACGATCTCGGGGATGCGGTCGGCGTCCATGATGGTCCAGACGGCTTTAGCCATCTCGCCGAACATTTTCGAATAGTCGATCTCCTGGAACGCGCCGCGGCCGATCTCGTCGCGCGACACCTGGCCGATGAACAGAACCATCGGCACGGCGTCCTGTTCGGCGGTATGTAGCGCGATCGAGGCGTTGGTGGCGCCCGGCCCGCGGCTGACCAGCGCCACGCCGGGCTGTCCGGTCAGCTTGGCGTCGGCCACGGCCATGAAGCCGGCGCCGGATTCGTGACGGGTCTGGACCAGGTCGATACGGTTGCGCCGCGCGAAGGCATCCAGCGTCGCCAGATAGCTCTCGCCGGGCACGCAGAAGGCGCGGTCCACGCCCTCGGCTTCAAGACAGGCCACAATCAGATCCGCTGCCGTACCGCTCATTGTCCCCTCCCCAAGGAATGCAAATTTTCTACCTGCCGGTAACATTCGGATATCAACCGGTTAGGCCGTACTACCATAGTTGCAGGATCGGACAGCCTCTGCGAATATTATTGCAGAAGCGCGCCGGCACTAAGATCGGCGCGTTGTCTTACAGGGAGGAGTAGACCCGATGAAGTTCGTTACCCGAATTGCGGCTGTTGCGGCCTTGGCAGCGGCCCCGACGCTGGCGCTGGCCGAGGCTGGCCTGCCGGACAAGATGACCTGGACCGCCTATGGCACCACCGCATCGGGCTATGCCCAGTCGGTCGCCATCGGCAACGCGCTGCAGGAGACCTACGGCACCAAGATGCGCGTGATCCCCGGCAAGAACGACGTCAGCCGCATGGCCCCGCTGCGCGACGGCCAGGCCGACTACTGCGCCTGCGGCGCCGCCGCCTATTTCGGCCAGGAAGCCGCCTTCCTGTTCGCCTCCGAGGAATGGGGCCCGCAGCCGCTGCGCGTGGTCATGACCGCCATCGGCGCGAACGGGCTGGCGCTGGCGACCGCCAAGGACGCCAACATCACCACCATGGCCGACCTGAAGGGCAAGCGCGTCTCGTGGGTCGTCGCGGGCGACGCCCTGAACTGGAACGCCGCGGCGAACATGGCCTTTGCCGGTCTGACCTGGGACGATGTCCAGAAGGTCGAGGTTTCGGGTTTCAAGGCTTCCGTCGACGCGATCATCAACGGTCAGTCCGACGCCGCCTTCATGTCGACCGTGACGCCGCATGCGCAGCGTCTGGCCGCCAGCCCGCGCGGCATCCACTGGCCGCCGCTGCCGCATGACGACGTGGAAGGCTGGAAGCGCCTGAACGCCGCGCAGCCGATCGCGCTGCAGCACACCATCACGGTTGGCGCGGACCTGTCGGCGGACAACCCGCTGATCGGCTACACCTATCCGTACCCGATCCTGGTCACCAACGCCCCGCAGGACGCCGACGAAGTCTATGCGCTGGTGAAGGCGATCCACTCGACCTACGACAAGTACAAGGACGCCGCGCCGGGCGCTGCCGGCTGGGCACTGGCGAACCAGAACCTCGTCTGGGGCATCCCGTACCATGACGGCGCCATCCGCTTCTACAAGGAGCAGGGCATGTGGACCGACGAGGCACAGGCCAACCACGACACCCTGATCAAGCGTCAGCAGATCATCGCCGACACCTGGAAGTCGATGGGCGACATTTCGGGCATGAGCCCGGAAGACATCAGCGCCAAGTGGATGCCGATGCGCAAGAAGGCCCTCGAGGACGCCGGCATGCCGGTCGTCTTCAACTGATCCGGGCAACCTGAATGACAAATCAGGCTGGCTCAGGGCCGGCGGACCCCTCGGGGGGAACGCCGGCCGCCGGTCAGAAGATGGTGGCGGCGGATACCGAGTTCCGGTATCGGCCGCTGTCGCCTTTCTGGCGGACGGTGATGATCGTCATCACCGTCGTGACGGTGCTGCTGTCCGTCTACAAGCTGTTCAATCTGGGCCACACCTTCGGCTACGTGCCGATCGACACCCAGTACTTCTTCATCCTGCTGGCGCTGCTGCTGCCGCTCTGCATCCTGGTCTTCCCGATCCGGCCGGTGCGGGAGGGCGGATCGCCGATGGACGGCGCCTACTTCGCCTTCGACCTGCTGCTGATGGCGGCCGCGGTCGGCGCGAACCTCTATCTGTTCGTCTACGCCAAGGACATCGTGAACCTTGGCTGGGAGTGGGCCGCGCCCACCCATATCCAGATCGCGGCCGGCATCCTCTGGGTGCTGGTTCTTGAAGCGACGCGGCGGTCCGCGGGCTTCTCGGTCTTCATCATCGTCCTGATCTTCTCGCTCTATCCGCTGTTCGGCGAGAACCTGCCGGAGCCGCTGGAGACCTTCGAGAACGAGCCCTTCGGCAAGACGGTCGCCTATCACGCGATCTCATCGGAATCGATCCTCGGCATCCCCTTCCGGGCCTTCGCCAATCTGGTGATCGGCTTCCTCATGTTCGGCGTCGCACTGCAGTACACCGGCGGCGGCAAGTTCTTCCTCAACCTCGCCTTCTCGCTGCTCGGTCATGTCCGCGGCGGTCCGGCGAAGGTGGCGATCTTCTCCTCGGGCCTGATGGGTTCGATGAGCGGCTCGGTCATCACCAACGTGCTGACCACCGGCGCGCTCTCGATCCCGGCCATGAAGCGGACGGGATTCAAGGCGCACTACGCCGGCGGCGTCGAGGCCTGCGCCTCGACCGGCGGCGTGCTGATGCCGCCGATCATGGGCGCGACCGCCTTCATCATGGCGATCTACCTGAACGTGCCCTATTCGGAGATCATCATCGCGGCGGCGATCCCGTCCTTCCTCTACTTCTTCGGCCTGTTCATGCAGATCGACAGCTACGCCGCCCGCGCCGGGCTGGAAGGGCTGCCGAAGACCGAGATGCCGCGCCTGCGCGACACCATCAAGGAAGGCTGGCACTACATCTTCGTCTTCTTCCTGCTGGTGTTCATGCTGCTCTACCTGCAGCGGGAAGCGCTCGCGCCCTACTACGCGACGGTGCTGCTGGTCGTGATCAACCAGATCACGCCGCACAACCGCTGGAAGATGGCCGATCTGAGCAAGTTCGTGATCGGCGTCGGACGGCTGTTCGCCGAGCTGGCGGCGATCCTGGCCGGCATCGGCATGATCGTCGGTTCGCTGTCGATGACCGCGAAGATCTCGACCCTGGCCAACGAACTGCTGTCGCTGGCCGGCGGCGATGTCTTCCTGCTGCTGCTGATGGGTGCGCTCGCCAGCTTCATCATGGGCATCGGCGTGACCGTCACGGTCGCCTACATCATCCTGGCGATCACCCTCGCGCCCGCGCTGACGCAGTCAGGCCTCAATCCGATGGCCGTGCACATGTTCATGCTCTACTGGGGCATGCTCAGCTTCATCACGCCGCCCGTGGCGCTGGGTGCGTTTGCGGCGGCCAGCCTTGCCGGGTCCAACCCGATGCGGACAGGCTTCGAGGCAATGCGGCTGGGATCGGTGATCTACTTCATCCCGTTCTTCTTCGTGCTCAATCCGGGCCTGATCATGCAGGGCACGGTCGCACAGGTGCTGACCGTGACGGTAACCGCCGTCATCGGCGTGATCCTGCTGGCCTCGGCGCTGCAGGGATACCTGATCGGGATCGGACGGCTGAACGGCAACCAGGTGCTGCAATGGCCCATCCGGCTGGCCATTGGTATCGCCGCCATTCTGTTCCTGGCGCCGGGCGGCAAGCTGACCGGCTTCACCCATGTCGAACTGGTGATCGCCGGCCTGGTTCTGGCGGTGCCGGCCATGGCAGTCGCCTGGTTCACGGGCCGCCAGCCCGCCAGGGCGTGACGGGCCGGAGGAGCATTCGAAACCTCCTCATTGCCGCGGGTATCGCGCTGGCTTCGCTCGGGACGGGCGAAGCCAGCGCCGCCTGCGAAGTCGACCGGCCCGTCGTCATCGCCGGACTGAACTGGGACTCCAACGCCTTCCACGCCGCCCTCGCCGCCCGCATCCTGAAAGACGGCTTCGGATGCCGTGTCGAGATCGCGACAGGCAGTACACGGCCCCTGTTCAGGATGCTGATGCGCGGCGAGATCGACGTGATGATGGAAGTCTGGAAAGACAACCTGCCCGGCCTCTGGCAGCGGAGCCAGAGCGACGGTTCGGTCGTCGAACTCGGAATAAACTATCCCGATGCGATCCAGGGCTGGTTCGTGCCCCGCTATGCGGTCGAGGGCGATGATGCTCCTGCAGCCGGCCTGACCGCAGTTGCCGACCTGCCGCGCTACAAGCAGGTCTTCGCCGACCCGGAGAACCGGCGCAAGGGGCGCTTCTACAACTGCATGCTCGGCTGGGGCTGCGAGGCCATCAACACCGCCAAGCTGTACGCCTACGGGCTGAACGCGCATTACAACAACTTCCGCCCGGTCTCGGGCGACGCACTGATGCGCGCCATTTCCGAACTCTACGCAAGACAGGAGCCGTTCCTCACCTACCACTGGGGGCCGACCTGGGTGCTGGGCGCCTACGATCTGGTGATGCTCGAGGAACCGCCCTACGATCCGGATGTCTGGGCGAAACTGGGACGCAGCCGCAAGCCTGAGGCCGCGACCGCCTACCCGGTCTCCGAGATCAGCATTGCCGTCAATCGGGGCTTTCGGAAGGCCGCGCCGGAGATCTCGGCGTTTCTGGGGCTCTACCGGACCAGCAATCGCCTCACATCCGAAGCGCTCGCCGTGATGCACCGGCAAGGAAAGGCGCCGCAGGAAGCTGCCCTGTGGTTCCTGCGCCAGAAACCGGACGTCTGGCAGGCATGGCTGCCTGCGGACATCGCCGCAAAGGTCGCGGCGTCAGCAGGCGGCGACGAGGGCTAGCGGGCGCGTCGATCTCAGCCGCAGTCCCGCGGCGTGATTTCCTTTTCCTTGGCCCAGGCCGCGGCCGACGCCTCGACCATCGGACGCACGATGGTCTGATCCGTCTCGATCCAGCCGGATGCGGATTGCCAGGCGCCGTCCCGCCACTGCATGAACCGCACCGGCGCACCACCTTCATGATCCTTGCAGGTGATCGAGAATTCCGGCAGCAAGCCGGCCGCGCCGAGGCGCTCCAGCCGTGCCTTGTCGAAGGTCAGCTGTTCCAGAGCCGCCTGGACTTCCGCGCCGGTCACGGGCCGGTTCTCGCCCACCATCGCCATGGCGTCGCGGATGGCCTCTGTGCCGATCATGGCCATCGCATAGGCGCGGTTGACGTATATGGTGCCGAGCCGTTCCTTGGTCACGGTCCCCAGGCCCTTCGAATAGAAGGTCTCGATCATCTCCTGTATCAGCGGGAAGCCGGTGCCCGCGGCCGGGAAACCCGCGGCATAGTAGCCCTCGGCGGCTTCGCCGGCGGAGCGGGCGTCATCCTCCGAGCCTGACCACCAGACCCCGACGATCCGGTCCGCGGGGTACTGGACACGCGCAGCTTCTCGCAGGGCGGTCGGATTCATCACCCCCCAGCCGCGCAGGATCACGTAGTCCGGCTGGAACTGACGGGCGATCTGCAGCCAGACCGCCTTCTGGTCCAGGCCGGGATGCGGGACCGAGAAGCTGCGGATCTCGAAGCCGAATTTCCGCGCCTGCTCCTCCAGGATGGGGGTCGTCTCCTTGCCATAGGCGGAATCGTGGCGGAGATTCGCGATCTTCAGCCCCTGAAGCCTGTCCATGCCGCCGGCACGCTCGCCGATGAAGCGGATGATCGCCGTGGACTGGCTCCAGAAGTTCGTCAGCGCCGGAAACAGATAGGGAAACACCCGGCCGTCCGAGGCGTCCGAGCGCCCGTAGCCCATGGTGATGACCGGAATCTGTTCCTTCTCCGCGCGCTCGAAAACGGCATAGGCGCCATCCGTCGACAGCGGATGGAAGAATGGCAGCGCGCCGGCAGCCTTCTTCTTCAGGCGCTCATAGCACTCGACCACACGGTCGGCCCGGTAGGCCGTGTCGCATTTCTCATAGGTCAGTTTGACGCCGTTGATGCCGCCATCGCGGACGTTGAGGAACTCGTAGTAATCGGCCATGCCGTCGCCCAGCGCGGAACCGCCAACGGCATAGGGACCGGTCCAGTAGGCGGCAATGGGAATGAACTGTTCGGCGGCGCAGACGGGGCCTGACAGAAAGACGGCGGCGGCCAGTCCAAGTACAAGTCTCCGAAGCCCCATATACCTCTCCCCGCCTCGTACCGTTCTTGTTGCACACGCCCCTGATCGAATGTCGATCAATAACATCTCCCCCGATCTTCCGCCATGCGCCCGCAAGTCTTGCCCGGACAACGGAAAGACATGGATTGCAGGTCTTGATCCAGCGGCGGCCGCGCCAACCTGAAGCGCATGCCCGACCTTTCCTTTCTTCTTCGACCCTATGCCCGCTGGCGCATCGGCCGTCTGCGCAACATGGATCCCGCCCGCGCCCAGAACCGCGAACTGATGCGGCTGCTCGACTGGGCAAAGGACACCGCCTTCGGCCGGGCTCACGACTTCGCGAAGATCCGGACCGTCGCCGATTTCCAGAAGGCCGTCCCGCTCGGCGCCTATGAGGACTTCTGGCAGACCTGGTGGAGCGACGCCTTTCCCGTCCACGAGAATCTCACAAGTCCGGGCCGGACGCGCTACTTCGCCGTCACATCGGGCACCACCAGCGGCGCCACGAAATACATCCCGGTGACCGACCGCATGGTGGCCGCGAACAAGCGCGCCGCGATCGACGTCGTCGTGCATCACCTGGCCAATCATCCGAAGAGCCATCCGCTCGGCGGCAAGACCTTCATGATGGGCGGCTCCACCGATCTGGTGGAGGAGGCTCCGGGCATCTTCTCCGGCGATCTCAGCGGAATCGCTGTCAAGACGCAGAGCGCCTGGACCCGGCCCTTCGCCTGGCCGCCCGAAGACACAGCCTTGCTGGCCGACTGGGAAGAGAAGCTCCGCCGCTTCGTACGTGACGGTTTCGACCAGAACATCGCTATCTGGACCGGCGTGCCGAGCTGGATGCTGATCCTGCTGGAGCGGATGAAGGCCGAACATCCGGACCGCAAACCGTTCCCCAACCTGCAGCTGCTGGTTCATGGCGGCGTCGCCTGGGACCTCTACAGGGACCGGTTCGGGGATTTCCTGGCGCAGACCGGTGCGGCGACCCGTGAAGTCTATCCGGCCTCGGAAGGGTTCATCGCGATCCAGGACCGCGGCGAGGGCGAAGGCCTCGCCCTGATCCCCGACAACGGCATCTTCTTCGAGTTCGTGCCGGTCGAGGAACTGGGATCCGACAATCCGACGCGGCACTGGGCCGGCAATCTGGAAACCGGCGTGAACTACGCCATCGCGGTCTCGTCGGTGGCCGGCCTGTATGCCTATCTGATCGGCGATACCGTGCGCTTCGTCGACCGCGATCCGCCGCGGCTGCTGATCACCGGCCGGCACCAGCTACATGCTCTCGGCCTTCGGCGAGCATCTGATCGGCAGCGAGATCGAGCAGGCGGTGCACGAAGCGGCCGGCAAGCAGTCAATCGATATCGTCGAGTTCACCGTCGGACCGGTGCTGAACGGCGGCAGCGGCGGGCGCGGCGGCCATGTCTATCTGGTCGAGGCGCGGGGCGAGCCGGATGCAGCGCAGTTGGCCGCCGATATCGACGAAACACTCAACCGGACCAACGACGACTATGCCGCCCATCGCGGCGGCGGAACCGGGATGGACGCACCGGTCCTCCGCCTGATGCCGCCGGGCGCGTTCGAGCGGTGGATGGAGATGAAGGGCAAGGCCGGCGGGCAGCACAAGGTGCCGCGCGTCATAGCCGACGCATCGAAATACGCGACGATGCTGGAAGAGTTCGAAGAGATCGCGGGCGGCGTCTGAGCGCCGCCCGTCGGATCGTCAGGCGATCAGCGCGTCGGAACCGGCGCGTCGCCGCGGTAGTCGTAGAAGCCGCGGTTCACCTTGCGGCCGAGCCAGCCGGCCTCGACATACTTTACCAGCAGCGGGCAAGGACGGTACTTGGTATCGGCCAGGCCGTCATAGAGCACCTGCATCACGGCGAGGCAAGTATCCAGACCAATGAAGTCGGCCAGTTCCAGCGGCCCCATCGGATGGTTCGCGCCGAGCCGCATGGCGGTATCGATCGCATCGACCGAGCCGACGCCTTCGTAGAGGGTGTAGACGGCCTCGTTGATCATCGGCAGCAGGATTCGGTTGACGATGAAGGCCGGGAAATCCTCGGCGGCCGTCGGGGTCTTGCCCAGCTTCACCACGACCTCGCGGACGGCGGAGAAGGTGACATCCTCGGTGGCAATCCCGCGAATCAGCTCGACCAGCTGCATCATCGGCACCGGGTTCATGAAGTGCATGCCCATGAACCGCTCCGGCCGGTCGGTGACCGATGCCAGACGGGTGATCGAGATCGACGAGGTGTTGGAGGCGATCAGCGTGTCTTCCTTCAGATGCTCGGTGAGCCCCTGAAAGATCTTCTTCTTGAGCGCTTCGTCTTCGGTGGCCGCCTCGATGACCAGATTGGTGTGCCCGACCTCGCCCAGATCGAGGCTGGGTTTGATGCGGGCCAGCGCCTCGGCGTGGTCCGCCTCGGAAATGCGCTTGCGGGCCGCCTGACGGGCGAGGTTCCCGTCGATGGTCTTGATCGCCTCGTCCAGGCGATCCTGGTCGATGTCGTTCAGCACCACGTCGTAGCCGGCGAGGGCGCAGACATGGGCAATGCCATTGCCCATCTGACCGGCGCCGATGACGCCGATCGAACGGATTTTGACGGGATCGCTCATGCCGCGTCCTTCATGCTGAAGCGTGCCGGGGCCCGCAGGTGCGTTCAAAGCTTGCCTTCCAGTTCCGGCACGGCCTGGAACAGGTCAGCCACAAGGCCGTAGTCGGCGACCTGGAAGATCGGCGCCTCTTCGTCCTTGTTGATGGCGACGATGACCTTGGAGTCCTTCATGCCGGCCAGATGCTGGATGGCGCCGGAAATGCCGACGGCGACATACAGCTCCGGCGCGACGACCTTGCCGGTCTGGCCGACCTGCATGTCGTTCGGCACGAAGCCGGCATCGACCGCGGCGCGCGATGCGCCGACGGCGGCGCCCAGCTTGTCCGCCACCTTGTAGAGCATCTCGAAATTGTCGCCGTTCTGCATGCCGCGGCCGCCGGAGATGACGATCTTGGCGGTCGCCAACTCGGGACGGTCCGATTTGGAGAGGCGCTCGCCGACGAAGGACGACAGGCCCGGATCGTCGACCGCGGAGACGCTCTCGACAGACGCGGAGCCGCCTTCGGTCGCCGCCTTCTCGAAAGCCGTCGGACGGACGGTGATGACCTTCTTCTCGTCCGACGACTGCACGGTCGCCAGCGCGTTGCCGGCATAGATCGGGCGGACGAAGGTGTCGGCGCTCTCGACCGCCGAGATCTCGGAAATCTGCTGCACGTCCAGCAGCGCGGAGACGCGCGGCATGACGTTCTTGCCCGACGTCGTGGCGGGCGCGACGACGTGGCTGTAGTCCCCGGCCAGGCTGACGATCAGTGCGGCGCGGTTCTCGGCCGTCGCATGCTCGTAGCCGGCGTCGTCGGCATGCAGCACCTTGGCGACGCCCGCCACCTTGGCGGCAGCCTCGGCGACGGCGCCGGCATTGTGGCCGATGACCAGAACGGCAACGTCGCCGCCCATGGCGTTCGCCGCGGTGATCGCGGACAGGGTGGCCGGGTTCAGCTCGGAATTGTCGTGTTCGGCAACAACAAGAATGCTCATCAGATCACACCCGCTTCGTTCTTCAGCTTGTCGACCAGCTCATCGACGGTCTCGACCTTGACGCCGCCCTGGCGCTTCGGCGGCTCGGTCACCTTCAGCGTCTTCAGCCGCGGCGCGATATCGACGCCCAGATCTTCCGGCGACTTCGTGTCGATCGGCTTCTTCTTCGCCTTCATGATGTTCGGCAGCGACGCGTAGCGCGGCTCGTTGAGGCGCAGGTCGGTGGTGACGACCATCGGCATCTTCAGTTTGATGGTCTGCAGGCCGCCGTCGACCTCACGGGTGACCTCGGCGGTGTCGCCATCGATCTTCACCTCGGAGGCGAAAGTGCCCTGGCTCCAACCCAGCAGCGCGGCCAGCATCTGGCCGGTCTGGTTGCTGTCGTCATCGATGGCCTGCTTGCCCAGAATGACCACGTCGGGCTTCTCTTCGTCGCAGATCGCCTTCATCAGCTTGGCGACCGCCAGCGGCTGAACCTCGTCATCGGTCTTCACCAGAATGCCGCGGTCGGCGCCCATGGCCAGAGCGGTGCGGATGGTCTCCTGACACTGCTGAACGCCGATCGAAACGGCCACGACCTCGCTCGCGGTGCCGGCTTCCTTCATCCGGACAGCCTCTTCCACACCGATTTCGTCGAACGGGTTCATCGACATCTTCACGTTGGCGAGTTCTACGCCACTCTGATCGGCCTTCACGCGCACCTTGACGTTGTAGTCAACGACGCGCTTGACAGCGACGAGTACCTTCATCTCCCGCGATCTCCAGAATTCATGTCAGCATTTGCCGGATCGGTTCCGGATCCGGCTGGATCCGCCCTCCCCGAGGCGCACTCGACCGGACAGGCAAGCCTGCCGGATGGTGCGCCGCACAATAGTTAGGCACTTTGGTACTGTCAACGAACCGCAACGCGGCACTGCTACGCACCCCTTTCGCAAACCTGCAGCGCCCAATTCGGCATCAGTTTGCCGGGCCGTTGCCTCCACCCATGACATTGATCATGTCGCGCAGCGCGTCCTGGGCGGCGGTGCCGAGGCTGGTCTGCATGGCCTGCATCAGCGTCGCCATGACCGCCGCCGAGAAAACCTCGCGGCCGATACCCTTCTCGGTGCACTCCTCGAAGGCCGCATCCAGGTGCCGCGTCACAATCTCTGCGGCGTCCGAAAGCTGTGCCTGCACCTGGTCGTCGGGCAACCCGTCCATGTCTCGCTCCGTTGGTTTGACGTGCCGCATCAGGCCATGAGGCATTGCGGCAAGTCAAACCCGGCGGTTCAGCAGCCCCACCGCCAGCACAAGGCCCGCGGAAGTCACCGCGACACCAACGATCTGGATCGCGGAGGGGTACTCCCCCAGCAGCGGCGCGCCGGCGAGAACCGCGGTGGCCGGGATGGCCGACGGAAAGACCGCGCCGCGCGACGGACCGAGCCGTGCGACAGCCGCCATGAAGGCTGCGGTGGCAATGCACCCGGCAAAGACGCCCTGCCCCAGCCACTGCAGCGCCAGTTCGTCCCAGCCGATGGCCGCAATGGCGTCGATGTCGGCCAGCACAAGGTAGACGGGCAACATGGCGAAGAGCGAAAGGACGGTGACGACGGCGGCGCCCTTCAGTGGCGGCACCGACCAGACCCGCAGCAGGATGGCGAAGACCGCGAAGAAAAGGTTGGCGGCAACCAGGCAGAGATCGCCGAGCAGGATTCGCCCGGTCACCGGCGTGAGGAAGGCGCCGCCGCCCACCAGCAGGATACCGGCGACGATGATGCCCAGCCCGGCAAGCCGAAGCGCACCGGGACGTTCGGACAGGAATGCGATCGACAGGACAGTGGTCCCCAGCGTCAGCACCGCCGGGCCGATGACCGCGCCATGGGTGACCGGCGCCAGGGTGAACCCGCCCGCCATCAGGAAGCCGAATCCCGGCCCCCCGAACAGGGCAAGCGTCAGTCCGCGGCGCCAGCCGATACCGCCGAGATCGGCAATGCCAACCTGAAGGAGGTACGGCAGGAACACGAGGCCCGCCGGAACCAACCGCGCCACGGCGAGGTCAAGGGGCGAGAAGCCGGCCAGCGCCCCGTGTCTGGCGACGACCACATAGGCGGTCCAGCCGGCCAGCGCGATCAGGCCGAAGCCGAGACCGGCCCCATCCAGACCGGGGTTGGATTTCGAACTCGCTTCCAAGGATCGAGATTCCCGATTGAGGCCCTAGTTGTCCGGCGTCCTCTGCGCAGCCTGCGCCGCGGCCTCTGCTTCAGTCTCCGCCTTTCTCGGCGCCGGCGGCGGCGTCAGATACAGACGCCAGCGCCGTGCCAGCTTGTAGGTCAGGACGCAGGCGACGATGGCGGGCGGACCGAAGCTGGCGCCGAAGACTTCCATCGAGAACACGATAGCCGCGAGCGGGACCTGAACCACCGCGACAAGCGCAGAGCTGAGTCCCGCGACAACATAGATCGAGGGATCGTTGACCGTCGTCAGGCCGAACTGGTCCAGCAGGTGGAACATGCCGGCGCCCGAGATGCCGCCCATGTACATCGCCGGCACCAGTGCACCGGCCGACCCGCCGGCCATCAGCGTGAAACCGGTCGCCACGGCCTTGGCGATCACCAGCACGAACAGCACCCACCAGACGGTCAGCAACGGATTTCCCTCGCCCGCGATGACTTGGACGATGGTGTGCTCGGAGACGCCCATGACATGCTGCGGCTCGATCCCGAGACCGTACCAGAGCGCCATGGCGATGGCCGCCACCACGGCCGCACCGACAACCGGCTTCGCCACCGGGGCCAGCGGCGAGATCAGCTTCTTCAGGAAGGTGAAGAGCGCCGTGATGCCCAGACCCGCAGGCGCGCTGATCAGAAGGGCCACGACCGCGACCTCGGCGTACTCCAGCGGCGTATAGCGGTGGCTGTGGAACGGCACCGAGAACAGCGGCTGCATGTCCAGGAAATGGTTGTTCATGGCATAGGCCACGACCGCCCCGATCAGCGAATACATCAGTGTCCGGTAGAGGATGCGGGCGTTGTAGACGACCTCGGCGGCGAACAGGGCTGCCGTCATCGGCGCATCGAGCAGCGTTGCCACCGCCGCGGCGATACCGGCCATCTGATAGATGCGCAGATCGTCCGGCCGAACGACGCCAATGACCTTGGACCACCAGGCGCCGAGGTTCTCGCCGATGGGCACGACCGGCGCCTCGATACCGCCGGACCCGCCGGTGCCGACCGTCAGCACTGTCAGGACAGCCCGTCGCAGCGCTTCGAAGATGGTCGGCTGGGCGTAGCGGTCCTTCGCCCCGTTCTCGTTGAAATAGGTCGCGTGGAAGGCTTCCAGCGACCGGCCCATCCCGTCGCCCTCGGAGCTCTTCCAGGAAGGCAGTTGCAGCAGCAGACCGCGCAGCAGCGCGCCGATCAGGATGACGCCCACAAGGATCGCGACGGCGTAGTCGGCGTGCCAGGCCGGCAGACCCGATTCGGCGCCATGGCCACCGTGTTCGCCGTGTCCGCCATGGCCGTGGAAGGGCGCGAAGGTGAACTCGGCGCCGAATTCGATGCCGAACCTGATGAGGGTGCAAAGTACCCAGACGCTGGCGGCAATGACCGCCACGACGACCAGATTGACGATCAGGCGTCGCCAAGTGTCGACAATGTCGTGCGACGTGTCGAGCTGCGCGCTTTCCCGCTTGACCCTGTCGGACGGACCCCCGGCCATGCGGCTGGCCCCCTCAAATCGTTCCGTCCGGCGCGCTGCCCCTCAGCCCGCCGGTGCCCGCCATCATTCAGGGAATGCCGCAGTCCGGCAAGCCGCGGTCCGGCGTTGCGGGTTCAACCCTTGCGGTCTCGCGCCGCCGGCAAGCGCGCCGCGATCTCCAGGACCAGCTTCTTGACCAGCGCTTCCTTGAAGCCGCGGGGTTCGTCGACCTCCAGCGCGAAGGACCAGGGTCCGCCAATCACGTCGCGCCGGAAATGCTCGGCCAGCGGACCGCCGAACGGTCCGGTCATGCCGCCGCTGCGGTAGTTCAGCGCCAGGGCGTTGATGGTGATTCCGGCGTTCAGCGCCGCGCCACGGGCATTTGGCAGCGGCATGCCGCCCCGCTGCCCGGCGTCGGCGGAGACGTCGATGACCATGCGTTCAGCGCGGTAGTCATTCTCCTCGATCCAGGCGTGACAGAAGGCGATCGCATTGCTGATCGAGTTCCAGCCGAAGGCCTGCCGCGGCGCGGCCAGAAGCTCCACGGCGAAGGCGTCCGCGTCTTCCTTTGAGGCGATGCGGTGCCAGGTGGTGACCGGATGCATGCTGTCGGCCCCGCCCCACTCCATCATCGCGATGGCGATGCTCTGCTTGTAGCCGCTCCGGATGATCTCCAGCACCCGGCTGTCGGTGATGGCCGCGGCATAGGCCTGCCGCTGCAGGGTGAATTCATCGGGATCGATCGAACCCGAACCGTCGACGGCGAGGCAGATCTCGACGTCGACTTCTTCCCGGTCCTCCTGCGCGAAGACAGCCGGCGGCAGGACGAGAAGCGCCAGCAAAGCGGCGCAGCGGAGCATAATCATGGGCCGAACCTCGAATGGTCCGGCAATTCTAGCGGAACCTGAGCGTCTGTCTCATCACACCTTGCGGTCGAGCCCGGCGAGCCAGTCGAGCAGCAGGCTGTTGACCTCGTCGGGCGCTTCCTGCTGGGTCCAGTGGCCGATCCCGTCCAGCAGATGCGCGCCACGCAGGTCGGTCAGGTTCGGCTTCATCATCGCCAGCATGTCGGCGCCGGGCAGCATCTTCAGCACAAGATCGCGCGTGCCCCCGATGAACAGCGAGGGCTGGCCGATGGGCGTCGCCGCATGCGGGCGCAGATAGGCATGATCGCGGTAATGGTTGCGGTAGCGGTTGAGCGGCCCGCGGAAGCCGGAGTGCTCGAACTCCGCGGTGTAGTAGTCGATATCGGCGTCCGTCAGCCATGCCGGGAAGGGATCCGGGTCCGGCAGCCGGTCCAGCACGGTCGCGCCATGCGGTTTGTCGACCGGCCAGGTGCCGTCGGGCGCGTCGCCGGAAATGGCGTAGTAGAAGCGCCGGAGCGCGCCGCGCACATCCGCCTCCAGTTCGGCCTCGGCGACGCCTTCGTCCTGGAAATAGACCTGGTAGAAAAACCGCCCGCGTTCGGTGAAGGCCTTGCGCACGACGTCGATGAAGGCGAACTCGCCCTGCGGCAGATAGGGCACCGAGAGTCCGGCCACCGCCCTGATCTTCTCCGGATAGAGCAGCGCCGTGTTCCAGACGATGGGCGCGCCCCAGTCGTGCCCCATCAGGATCGCCTTGCCGCCGCCCAGCGCGTCGGCGACGCCGGCCACGTCGGCGGTGATCTGTTCCAGGCTGTAGGCTTCCACCGGCTCCGGCTTCGCACTGCCGCCATAGCCGCGCACATCGATGGCCGCGACCGTATAGCCGGCGGCCGCCACCGGCCCGATCTGGTGCCGCCACGAATACCAGCTCTCCGGGAAACCATGGACCATGATCACCAGCGGCCCCTCGCCGGCCACCGCCGCCCGGAGCTCGATCCCGTTCACCGGAATCTGCCGGAATGTCACCTCGTCCATGATGCCGCTCATCGATCCGCCTCCCCGTTGCACAGAGGCGCAACCATCTCATGTCCTGACGGGCGCGCAAGGCGCAGCGGGCGGAAATCGGCGATGTTCGGAAAGACTGGTACCCCGTAGGGGAATCGAACCCCTGTTTCCAGCGTGAGAGGCTGGCGTCCTGGGCCACTAGACGAACGGGGCAGGGACCAGTTGCGAGGCGCGGGTTCTAGCGCCGCGCGGGGCTGCCGTCAAGCGCCTGACGTCAGGTCCGGCGGGCGACAATGTAGCGGCTGTGCGGAGCGCCGTCGAAGGCCGTCGCCTCCACGATCTCGAAGCCCTCGGCCGCGATCAGGCTCTCCAGACCGGCCGGCGCGGAAGAAGCCGACATGGGGCGCCTTCCCCAGCAGTTGCATGATGAAGATCATCGGGCGGAACATCACGCTGGCCTCGGCGAGGCACATGGTCTTGGAGATGAAGACGCCGCCGGGCTTCAGCATCTCCCGCGCATGCCGCACGGTGGCGGCAGGATCTTCCAGCAGATGCAGCAGATTGAAGGCGAGCACGGCGTCATAGCCGCCCTCGCCTGCCGCGCGGGAATCGGTGGTGGCGAACTCGACGTTCGAGACCCCTTCCGTCAGCCGCTTGGCCTCGGCGATGACGATCATCTCGCCGGAGATGTCGGTCGCCGTGATGTGGCCGGCGGCGTCCGCCAGCTTCAGCGCCGTCGTCCCGGTGCCGCAGCCGATCTCCAGCACGCGCGCCTCCGGGCCGAGATAGCTGCGGGTCCGCTCGAGCGTCTGCTCGTAGGCCCGGACGTTCTTCACCGGCGATTTCGCGTACTTCGCCGCCACCTTGTCCCAGAATGCCGCTGCCGTGGTCATCCGCTCCCCCTCTGATGCCGGCGACAGAACTGGGGCCGCCGCCGCGAATCGCAAGCCTTCATCGAGCCATTCCGTTTCCGCACGCGCCATGAGCCGGGCGGGACGCGGCCATCGGCTGGCGCAACCCCTGTCCCCCTTGCAGCGCACCGGGCCTTGGGCTTTATTGCCAGCAAGTGCGCGTTCGCGCACGGGGGAGACAAGCGACAGAGGAAATCATGGCAGGGATTACCGGCTTCGGCGGCTACGTGCCGCGACTGCGGCTGCAGCGAAAGGCTGTGGTCGAGGCGAACGGCTGGTTCAACCCGGCGCTGGCAGGGCTGGCGAAGGGCGAACGGTCGATGTGCAACTGGGACGAGGACAGCCTGACCATGGCGGTCGAGGCGGCCCGCGACTGCATGGGCGAGACGCCCCCGGCGGATCTGCGCTCGATCTATTTCGCGTCCACGACCATGCCTTTTGCCGACCGTCAGAACGCCACCGTTGCCGCGACGGCGCTGAACCTGGGCGAGGACATCCGCACCGTCGACATGACCTCCTCGCAGCGCGCCGGCACCTCGGGCCTGATCGACGCGCTGGAGAACGCCGAGGGCCGTGACGGCACCGTCCTGTTCCTGGCCGCCGACACCCGCGAGACCGCCGCGTCGGGCCCGCAGGAGCTGCAGATGGGCGACGCCGCCGCGGCGTTCACCATCGGCAATGACGGCGTCATCGCCGAGTTCCTGGGCAGCCACCAGGTCTCGACCGACTTCGTCGACCACTACCGCGGCCAGAACCGCTCCTTCGACTACAACTGGGAAGAGCGCTGGATCCGCGACGAGGGCTATTTCAAGATCGTCCCGCCGGCCGTGAAGGCGCTGCTGGACAAGACCGGCGTCGCCGGTTCGGACGTCGACATGATGGTCATGCCCGCCCTGATCCGCGGCGTGCCGCAGCGCATCGCCAAGGGTGCCGGCATCGCCGAGGAAGCCGTGCAGGACAATCTGCATGCCGTCATGGGTGAGGCTGGCGCCGCGCACGCGCTGGTCATGCTGTCGAAGGCGATGCAGAACGCCGGTCCGGGCAAGACCATCCTGGTGATCGGCTGGGGCCAGGGCTGCGACCTGATGCTGTTCCGGACCACCGATGCGATTGCGAAGTTCAAGCCGGCGCTTGGCGGCGTCGAGGGCTATCTCGGCCGCAAGAAGGCGGAGAGCAACTACAACCGCTACCTCGCCTTCAACGACCTGATCGACCGCGACAAGGGCATCCGAGCCGAGGTCGACGCGCAGACCGCGCTGACCACGCTGTACCGGAACCGCAAGAAGGTCCTGGGCTTCGTCGGCGGCAAGTGCACCAAGTGCGGCACCGTGCAGTATCCGAAGTCGCATATCTGCGTGAACCCGAACTGCGGCGAGTGGAAGAGCCAGGAGGACTACCCCTTCGCGGACGAGCCCTGCACCGTGCAGTCCTGGACCGCGGACGGCCTGACCTACTCGCCGGACCCGCCGACCCATTTCGGCATGGTCACCTTCGAGGCCGGCGGCCGGCTGATGGCCGACCTGACCGACGTCGACAAGGGCGGCGTCGAGGTCGGCATGCCGCTCCGCATGGTCTTCCGCGTGAAGGTCGAGGACGAGCGCCGCGGCTTCAAGAAGTACTTCTGGAAGGCCGCGCCCGACCACCGCAAGACCGCGGCGTAGACACCCGCCGCACCGGCGAACGAAAGAGGGCGCTCCGGTTTCCGGGGCGCCCTTTTCCTTTGTGGCTGCTTGTCTGTTGCCCCCGGGCTCGACCCGGGGGCCTCGGCTCGCCACCTCCGAGGCGTTGGAAAGGTCAGGTCCCCGGGTCAGGCCCGGGGACGGCAGTGTTCGGGGACAATCGGAGCCGCTTACCCTTTCCCGTCCCCGGGCATGCCCAGAGGACCTTGTCGTCCGCCTGCGCCGGAGGCCTTCGGATCAGGTCCGAAGGCAGAAAAAGGCGCTAAAGCCGCCGGTTCGCGCTCACCTCGGGCACGCCGAACTCGGCGTGGCAGACCTCGGCCAGTTTCGCGACGCCTTCGGTGATGGCGTCCTTCGGCGGATTGGCGAAGCAGATGCGGATCCAGCGCGTCCGGTCGTCTTCCAGCGACCATTCGCTGCCCGGATTGACCGCGATACCTGCCTGCCCCGCTACCGCTGTCAGCCGGTCGGTGTCGACGCCGTCAGGCATCCGGACCCACAGGAAGATGCCGCCCGGCGGCTTGGTGTAGTGCACCGAGGTGCCGAAATTCTCGTCCAGCGCGGCGATCAGATTGTCGAGCTTGTCTTCCAGATGCGCGTTCATTGCCATCAGATGCGCGTCGAAATGGTCCGGCAGGTACTCGGCCAGCACCATCTGCTCCAGCGCGCCCGAGCCGGCGTCGTGCTTCACCGACAGGATCCGGCTCATCATGCTCCAGGGCGCGGCGATGTAGCCGACGCGGAGCGCCGGCGCGATGGTCTTGGAGAAGGTGCCGATATGGACGACGCGCCCGTCCGGGTCCATCGCCGCCAGGGCGGGGGGACGTTCGCCGGACCAGACCAGATCGGCATAGCATTCATCCTCGAAGACGGCGGTGTCGTATTCGCGGGCCAATTCCATCATCCGCTCACGCCGGTCCAGCGGCAGGATCGTGCCCGTCGGGTTCTGCACCGTCGGGATGGTGTAGATGCATTTCGGCCGGACGCCGTTGGCCGCGAGACGCTTCAGCGCATCTTCCAGCGCATCCATCCGCATGCCCTCGCCGTCGACCGCGATCGGCACCACCGTCGCCTGCCTGCGGGCGAGGCGCGGGAAGACGCCGCCATAATTCGCGGCCTCGATCAGCACCGTGTCGCCGGGCGCCAGCAGCACCTCGTTGATCAGGTCCATCGCCTGCAGCGAACCGGAGGTAAGCATGATGTCGTCGGCCGGGCAGTCCATGCCGGCATAGCGCTTCAGCTTGCCCGACAGCCATTCGCGCAATGGCAGATGGCCCTGCGGCCCGGAATGGAGATTGTACATGCCCAGGCTCGCGCCCTCACGCGCCAGCACGCGGTCGGCGGCCGCGCGTAGCGCATCCACCGGCACCATCTCCTCCGCATTGTTGCCGCCGACGAAATTGTATGGCGGATGCCCGCCGAAACGCTGCGCCGGCGCCGGCAGCCCCGCGCGCGCCACGCTGGAAAAGTCGAATGTCATGTGAATTCCGCCCATCGATTCATTATTTTGGGAAAGGCTCGCACGGGCCGGCCCGCCGGCTCAAGCGCCCCGGACGCGGAGGAAGGATGCACGAGATGAAACACCTGACAGCCGTCGCCCTCGCGGGCCTGATCGCCACGCCCGCGGCAGCCGGGCTGCCGGAGGATGTGGAACTGGTCGGCCAGAGCTACGGCACCTTCCGCGCCTGTACGGCCTACTACGCCGAGCGGGGCGGCCTCGACGCGCTGAGCTTCCGGGTGCCGCGCGAGGACCGGAACCGCAAGGCGCTCGACGCGCCCGGCATCCCCGACGCCGACCGCGAGACCCTCGTCGCCGCCTACGAGACGGCGCGGGAACGGGCCGCCGCCGTGGCGCTCAACCGCATCCGCATCCTGCGCCTGCAGGCCGAAGTCCGGGATAGCGACGACGGCGTGCTGGACTACTGCAGCGCCGCGGCCGGCACGTGTCGAACCCTGCCTGGAGAACGGAAACGACGACGGCTACTTCCCGGCCTGCGCCGCAGCGATCAAGGCGTCGGCGAAGGGTTAGCCCCAGCCCAGTTGCCCGTGGGTTGACGCCGAGGATCGGTTTCCCGGCGGTTCCACCCGTGACTGCGTCACCCCGGCCTTGAGCCGGGGTCCGGTGCGGCTTTGCCGCAAGTTCGACAGTCGGACCGGATGCCGGATCAAGTCCGGCATGACGGCTGAAGAGGCGGCACTGCCGTCCCGAGACGGCCTACTCCGCCGCCCGGCGTACCACCTCAGCCGCCCCATTCGGCGTCAGCCGGTACACCCCGCGTTCCACCCGCTCGAACCAGCCATAGTGGTCGGCGCGGAGCATGTCGCCGGCGCGCGGGACCTCCATGGCCTTCGCCAGGTCGGACGCCTTGGTCGGACCATGCTCGGCCAGATGAAGCGCCAGCCGGATGGCGTCCTGGCGGTAGGCGGTCATGCGCTTCACCCCGGTGACGCCGCCGGTGTTGGGGTCGCCGACGCGGCGTTCGAACTCGCGCAGCAGCCGGCCGGCCCGCCTGTTCCGTTTCCTCGGCGCATACGGTCCGGGATCGAGATGCGCCTCGACACCGACCTTCCTGCCCGTCCGCACCGCCAGCAGCCCGAGCCCCAAGCGGCGGCACAGCGCGACGATGTCCCTGTACTTCAGCTTCCAGCCCCGTTCGCCCGAGACCGGCACGGCCAGATAGACATGGTCGAACAGGGTCTGCCGCTGCACGCCCTGCATGACCAGTTGCAACGATAAGGTGGTCTTCAGCTCAACGATCAGAGGCGGTTCCTCGCCGCGCACGGCCATCACGTCGCAATCGCCGATCTCGGCCTTCACCTCGTAGCCCTGCGCCTCGAGATAGGCCTTCACCGGGGCGTAGAGTTCGGATTCGCGCATTCCGGAATCATGCCCGCCTGCATGGCCGGGCGGAAGGCTGTGCATTTGTGACCGCTTCGGAATTCGGGCATCATCCGCGCGCTTCACGGGAGGAGCGCGACATGAGCGAACATGATCTGGTCATCCGCGGCGGCACGCTGATCGACGGCACCGGCGCCGGGCGCCGCACCGCCGACGTTGCGGTGAAGGACGGCGTCGTCACCGAGGTCGGCAAGGTCTCCGGCCACGGTCACCGCGAGATCGAGGCGGACGGGCGGCTGGTGCAGCCCGGCTTCGTCGACATCCACACGCATTATGACGGTCAGGCGACCTGGGACGAGCAACTCGCCCCGTCGAGCTGGCACGGCGTCACCACCGTGGTCATGGGCAATTGCGGCGTCGGCTTCGCGCCGGTGAAGCCCGGCGACCGGGATCGCCTGGTGCAGTTGATGGAAGGCGTCGAGGACATTCCCGGCACCGCGCTGCACGAAGGCCTGCCCTGGGCCTGGGAGAGCTTCGAGGAGTATCTCGACTATCTGGGCGCGCGGGCCTTCGACATCGATGTCGGAGCGCAGCTGCCCCACGCCGCCGTCCGCGTGAACGTGATGGGCGAGCGCGGTGCGCGGCGCGAACCGGCGACGCCGGACGACATCGCCGCCATGGCCGAGATCGCGCGCCGCGCGGTCGAGGCCGGGGCCATCGGCTTCACCACCTCGCGGACGCTGAACCACCGTTCCTCGCTGGGCGAGCCAACGCCGACCCTGCAGGCGGAACTGGACGAGATGCTGGGCATCGCCGGCGCCTTGGGACAGGCGAAGAAGGGCGTGATCCAGCTGGTCAGCGATTTCCTGGAATTCGACGAGGAATTCGCGCTGGCCCGCGCCATGGGCGAGCGTTCGGGCCGGCCGGTCTCGATCTCGGTGGCCCAGGCCAAGGCCAAGCCGGACAACTGGTGGATGCTGCTGGACGCGATCAAGCAGGCGAGCGATGCCGGCGTCACCATGCGCGCGCAGGTCGGCTCCCGGCCGGTCGGCGTTATCCTGAGCCTGCGCGGCACGGTCAGCCCCTTCATGCATTGCGAGACCTACAAGGCGCTCAAGAAGCTGCCCTTCACGCAGATGGTCGCCGAGATGCGGAAGCCGGACGTGCGCGAGCGCATCCTGAGCGAGGCGACCGTCGACAAGGACAGCCACATACTCGCCGGCCGCATGGTCGACCGCTTCCACCTGATGTTCGATCTGGGCGATCCGCCGGTCTACGAGCCGAACCCGCGGGACAACCTGGCCGAGCGCGCAAAGGCGCAGGGTGTCAGCGCGCCAGAGCTGGCCTACGACCTGCTGATGCAGCGGGATGGCTGCGGCCTGCTCTACATCCCGATCCTGAACTTCGCCGACGGCAATCTCGATTCCGTCCGCAAGCAGCTGCTGCACCCCTGGGCGGTGCCGGGCCTGTCCGACGGCGGCGCGCATGTCGGCACGATCTGCGACGTCAGCTTCCCGACCACGCTGATGCAGTGGTGGGGCCGCGACCGCCCGCGCGACCGTATCCCGCTGGAAACCCTGGTGGCGAAGCAGGCGCGGGCCACCGCCGAAGCCGTCGGCTTCATGGACCGCGGCATCATCGCGCCGGGCTACAAGGCCGATATCAACGTCATCGATTTCGACCGCCTGACCCTGCACGCGCCGGAGATCGCGGGCGACCTGCCCGCCGGCGGCAACCGCTTCCTGCAGCGGGTCAGCGGCATCGACCACACCTTCGTCTCGGGCGTCGAGGTGGCGAGCAATTCCGAGACCACCGGCGCCACGCCGGGCCGCCTCGTCCGCGGCGCACAGGCAGGGCCGGCGTAGGACAAATCTGGCAACGACGTCGCCGATCCAGAGCCTCCCCCTGGCAGGGGGAGGCCGGCGCGCAGCGACGGGTGGGGGTCGGCTGCGTGAATGGAAGAATGGCGAACGCCTGAGCTACTCCCACCCCCACCCAACCCTCCCCCTTGGAGGGGGAGGGCCAATTCGATTCTGACCTGCCCTAGAACTCCACGCCCTGCTGCGCCTTGATGCCGGCGCGGAAGGGATGGGCAAGCTGGGTCATCTCGGTGGCCAGATCGGCGATCTCCAGCAGCTCGTCCTTGGCGTTGCTGGCCGGTGATGACGACGTGGGTCATCTCCGGCTTCTCGTCACGCAGGAAGGCCACGATCTCCTCGACCGGGATGTAGTCGTAGCGCAGCGCGATGTTGAGTTCGTCCAGCAGCACCATCTTCACCTCGGGGTCGAGAATGCGCTGCTTCGCGAGGTCCCACGCGGCGCGGGCATTGGCGATGTCGCGCTCCCGGTCCTGCGTCTCCCAGGTGAAGCCTTCGCCCATCGTGTCGAAGGTGCAGAGGTCGGAGAACCGCTCCTCGATCAGCCGCCGTTCGCCGGTGTCCATGCCGCCCTTTATGAACTGCACGACCGCGCAGGGCATGCCATGGGCAATGCAGCGGAAGATCATGCCGAACGCGGCCGTCGACTTGCCCTTGCCCTTGCCGGTATGGACCACGATCAGGCCCTTCTCCCCGGTCTTGGCGGCCATGATCTTGTCGCGCGCGGCCTTCTTCTTTGCCATCTTCTCGTTGTGGCGCTGATTGACGTCCTGGTCTTCGCTCATGTGCCGCCTCCCTGTCTGATTGCCGCCAGCCGGTCCCGGGTGTCGTTGGCCCGGGGCTGCCAGAGCCCGCGTTCGATCGCCTCGTCGAAGCGGTCGGCCATCTCCGCCAGCGCCGCCGGATTGTGTTCGGCGATGAAGTCCCTGACTTCCGTATCGCCCAGATAGGCGTCGTGGAGCAAATCGAAGTGATGGCTCTGTACCGCGGTCGTCGTCGCCGCGAAGGCGAAGAGATAGTCCACCGTCGCAGCCATCTCGAAGGCGCCCTTGTAGCCGTGCCGCATCACGCCGGCGATCCATTTCGGGTTCGCGGCGCGGGAGCGGACCACGCGGCCGATCTCTTCCGACAGGGAGCGGATCACCGGCCGCTCGGGGCGGGAATGATCATTGTGCCAGTTGACCGGCGCACGGCCGCGGAGCCGGGCTACCGCCGCCGTCAGACCGCCCTCGAACTGGTAGTAGTCGTCGGAGTCCAGCAGATCGTGCTCGCGGTTGTCCTGATTCTGGATCACCGCCTCGACTGCGCCGAGCCGCGTCTCCAGATCCGCGCGCGCCCGCGTGCCCGCAGCCCTGGCGCCATAGGCGTAGCCGCCCCAGTTCAGGAAGCTGTCGGCCAGATCGCCGGCATCGTCCCAGAGACGCTCGTCGATCATCGCCTGCAGCCCGGCCCCGTAGGCGCCGGGTTTCGAGCCGAAGATGCGGTGACCGGCGCGCAGCTCCGCCTCTGCTTCCGGCACGCCGTCCGCCACCAGCGCCGCCGCATCCCGTCGGAAGGCGGCGGCCAGCGGATTGTCGTGCTCGCTCTCGTCCAGCGCCATCACCGCCCGCACGGCGGAATCGAACAGGTCGATCTGGGTCGGGAAGGCATCGCGGAAAAAGCCGGAGATCCTGAGCGTGACGTCCACCCGCGGCCGCCCCAGCGCCGTCGCCGGGATGATCTCGAAACCCGTGACGCGCCGCGAGGCCGGCTCCCAGACCGGGCGGACGCCAAGCAGCGCCATGGCCTGGGCGATGTCGTCGCCGCCGGTGCGCATGTTCGACGTGCCCCAGACCGTCAGCGCCGCTGTCCTGAGCCAGTCGCCCTCGGTCTGCATGTGCCGGTCGATCAGGCGGCTTGCCGACATCCAGCCCAGCGTCCAGGCGGCCTCGGTCGGCATGGCGCGGCTGTCGATGGAAAAGAAGTTCCGGCCCGTCGGCAGCACGTCGAGCCGGCCCCGCGTCGGCGCGCCGGACGGTCCCGGCCGGATGAAGCGGCCGTCCAGCCCGGCCAGCAGCGCGGTCATCTCGGCGTCACCACAGGCGTCGAGGGCGGGGGCGATGTCGGTAGCAATTTGTTCGAGAACCGCCTGAGTTCCACCCCCACCCGGCACTGCGTGCCGACCTCCCCCTCCAGGGGGGAGGTTTGGGAATCGCGCATCTTCTCCCTCCCCCTTGAGGGGGTAGGGTTGGGGTGGGGGTGATGCGGCCTCGACCAGTTCGGCCGCCAGCAACTCGATCCGCTCCACTGTGTCGCCATTCGTCCGCCATGGATCGTCCGAGACCGCCACGAGCGCATCCGGCCTCGGACCGCCCCAGGGCGCGCCGAGTTCGCAGTCCAGCGGGTCGAAGCCGAGGTCCAGATCGTCCGCGATGGCCCGCTGCAGCGACGCCCGCCCCCGGCCCGGCACCCGCGCCAGCGCCGCCAACAGGTCGCGCCGCTGCGGCCCTTCCGGCGATGCCCCGAAGACATGCAGACCGTCCCGGATCTGCGCTTCCTTCAATTCGCAGAGATAGTTGTCCAGCTTGGTGAAGGCGCTGTCCGGCGCCTCGTCCGGCGCGATCCCGGCGTCCGCGTCCAGCCGCTCGGATCGGATCAGCGACAGGATTTCCTTCCGCAGATACTCCAGACGCCGCCGGTCCAGCCCTGCCGCGTCGTAGTACTCGTCGACCAGCGCCTCGAGGTCCTTCAGCGCGCCATAGGTCTCGGCGCGGGTCATGGGCGGCGTCAGGTGATCGACGATCACGGCGGAGGTCCGGCGCTTGGCCTGGGTCCCCTCGCCCGGATCGTTGACGATGAAGGGATAGAGGTTCGGCAACGGCCCCAGCGCAGCCTCGGGGAAGCAGGCTTCCGACAGCGCCAGCGCCTTGCCGGGCAGCCATTCCAGATTGCCGTGCTTGCCCATGTGGACGATGGCGTCGGCGTCGAACGCATGCCGCAGCCAGGCGTGGAAAGCCAGGTGGTTGTGGGGCGGCGGCAGGTCCGGGCTGTGATAGCTCTCCTTCGGATCGATCTGGTAGCCTCGCGCCGGCTGCACCGCGACGACGATGTTGCCGAATTCGAGCACGGACAGGACGAAGCCGCCGCGGTCCACATCGAAGAAGGGATCGTCCTCGGCTGCGCCCCAGCGTTGGTCGATGGATTCCGCTGTCTGCGGCGGCAAGGCTTCCAGAAAACGCCGGTACGACGCCACCGGCAGGACGACACCGCCACGGCGTTCGGCGCGGTCGGTGAACCAGTTGGTCGGGCCGGCCATGATGGCGTCCATCAGCACCTTCGCATCGGCCGGCATGTTTTCGATGTGGTAGCCGGCAACGGAAAGGGCTCGCAGCGCTGCAACCGTGCTCGCAGGCGTGTCCAAACCGACGCCGTTGGCCAGCCGCCCGTCGCGGTTGGGATAGTTTGCCAGGACAAGAGCTACTCGCCGGTCGGGTGCGGATTTCCGCCGCAGACGCACCCAGGCGGCCGCCTGGGCGGCGACGAAGTCCACACGGTTATCCACAGGCTGGGGGACGACGATGCCGCACTGGACCGCGGGGTCGTAACGGGCCTCGGCCTTGAAGGCGATGGCCCGCGTCAGCACCCGGCCATCGACCTCTGGCAGGGCCGCATACATGGCGATATCGCGCGGGCCGAGACCTTGCGCGGAGTCCTGCCAGGCCGCTTCCCCGCTGGAGGCCACAACGGCCTGAAACACAGGCGTACCGCGGCTTTCGAGAACCGTCGCGACCGGCGCCGCCGTGCCGTCCGCCTCGCCCGGGCGGCCAACCGCGAAAGCTGTGAGGTTGATCACTGCATCGACATCCGCCGCGGCCAGCAGCTCGCCCAGCACCTCCGACGACACGCCGTCCTTCAGACTGGAGACGAAGACGGGCAGCGGCTGGAGGCCCTTCCGCTGCAGCGCGCGGAGCAAAGAATCCACTGGCGCCGTGGCGCCGCCCTGCAACAACGCACGGTAGAACACGACGGCCACGGCAGCGCCGCGAGCGCCAGGAATTATTTCCTTGATCGAGGGATTTTCACGCCCCGGCCAGTAAAGACCCGCACGAAACAAGGGCTTCGGCGAAGGGGGTAACTCGATACCGTTGAGCAACGACCCACAACCTGACAGGAAATGTCTGGCGTTGGCCGGCCCGCCTTCACGCAGATAGCGCCAGAGCAGATCGGCCATGTCCGGATCGCCGACTGACACGGAAAGCAGCTCCGGATCCGGCTTGTCGTCGCCCGGCAGCGCCAGGAAGGTGACGCCGTGTTCGCGACAGGTCCGCGCGATCTCCTCGATGCAGTACGACCAGTAGCCGATACCGCCGAGGAACCGGCCCACGACCAGTCTCGACCCGGCGACAGTCCGCTCGGCAAACAGGTCCACCGACATCGGATGTTTCAGGAAGGTCAGGTTGGCCAGCCGGAGCGACGGTGCGTCCGCCCCGAGCTCGGCCCGTGCCGCGGCCAGGCTTGCGATCTCGGTGTCCGCGGCGGTCAGTACCACCACATCCGCCGGATCCTGGGCCAGATCGACGGCCTCTTCGCCGTCGTCGATCGCCCCGGGCTGCGCCTGGAGAAGATGCATCAGACCGTCGCGGCCGGACCGCTCATCCCTTCAGATCAGCCTCGATCGCGGCGCGGTCGAAGCCTGTCTCGCCAATGACCACCAGCCTGGTCGACCGGGCCTCTTCCGGCTTCCAGGGCCGGTCGAAATAGGTCTCGATCCGCGGACCGACCGCCTGGATCACCAGCCGCATCGGCTTGCCCGCGACCGAGGCGAAGCCCTTCAGCCGCAGGATACCGTGACGGCGGATGACGGTGGCGACATGCTCGGCGAAGGCATTGGCGTCCGCGATCTCGGACAACGCGACGTCGAAGCTGTCGAAATCGTCATGGTCATGATCCTCGGCCCCCTCGCGCTCGTGATGCGTCGGGCGATTGGCGATATCGGCCTCGGCGCCGATGCCCAGCCCGATCAGCGCCGAGGGCGGCACGTCGCCATGACTGGCCCTGATCACCTTCACGCCGTCGCGCATGTCGGGTTTGATCTGCGCCATCACACGCTCGATGCCGTCCTCGGCCAGCAGATCGGCCTTGCTCAGCACGACGATGTCCGCGCAGCCGAGCTGGTCCTCGAACAGTTCCGAGATCGGCGTTTCGTGATCCAGCATCTCGTCCGCCGAGCGCTGGGCGTCCAGCGCCGCCTCGTCATGGGCGAAGCGGCCCTCGGCCACGGCCGCGCCGTCAACCACCGTCACGACGCCGTCGACCGTCACACGGGTGCGGATATCGGGCCAGTTGAAGGCCTTCACCAGCGGCTGCGGCAGCGCCAGCCCCGAAGTCTCGATGACGATGTGGTCGGGCCGGTCGGGGCGCTCCAGCAGCGCGGTCATGGTCGGCACGAAGTCGTCGGCCACCGTGCAGCAGATGCAGCCATTCGCCAGTTCGACCACGTCCTCCTCGCGGCAGGTCTCCTCGCCGCAGCCCTTCAGCACTTCGCCATCGACGCCGAGGTCTCCGAACTCGTTGATGATCAGCGCGATGCGCTTGCCGTTGGCGTTCTGCAGCAGATTGCGAATGAGCGTCGTCTTGCCCGCGCCGAGAAAGCCCGTGACGACAGTCGCCGGAATCCTGGACATGCCAGCCTCCGTGAAATGGGAAACAGGGTGGTCCGGCCCACGCTGGACCGGACCGTCAATTGTTCGTGGCGCGCCCGGGCGATCAGCCCAGGATCATGCCCTCGACATTCTCGAACAGGAACGCGAAGCCGACGCCGGCGATCAGGGCGCCCGCGATGCGCGGCTGCAGCGCCTTCGTGTCCGCCGCCCGCCACACCAGCGTCACCAGCGCCATGGCGCCGAGCGCGATGGCGTACTGGGTCATGGCGAAGCTGGCGAGATAGGCGACCAGCGGGGTCGTCTCTGCGCCGATGATTGCACCGCCATAGGCAAAGCCGTGGAACAGGCCCGCAACGCCGAAGAAGGCCATCTGCGGCAGTGCGGCCATGCGGCGGCCCGACAGGATGAACGCGCCCAGCGCGACCACCGAGGCGGAAATGAAGAGCTCCGGCAGCGGCAGCATGACGCCGGCCACGTGCAGCATGCAGCCCGCCATGGTCGCAATGACGAAAACAGCCGGCGTGAAGAAACGGTAGGCGGAGAACGCCGCCACCAGGCCGACAGCCAGGATGAAGGCGAAATGATCGATGCCGATCATTGGGTGTCCGACGCCGGACAGAAAGCCGTGCCAGAAGGTTTCCGGCGTGCCGCCGCCCAGCGGGTGATGCGCCTGGGCCGCGGTCGCGGTCAGGGTGATAACGGCAGCGCCGAGGCCGGCGCGGTTGAAAATGCGGTTCATGTCTTGCTCCCTCTCCGCCCCACCGGCGGATAAACGGTTTCCCTCATTGCAGCGGCAGGTTTCCTGGCTCGCGTCTCGGCCGGACCGCCCCGCCTTCCCGAACCTTGCGGCCAGTGGCGTGATGGGGCGTCCTCGACGCTTACAGTTGCGGGGGCAGCCACGGAGTTGGTCCCTGATGGGTACGCCGCACCGTGTTCCCTTGTTACACCGCCTGCCCGTTCGGACACGGCGGAACCGCTGCAAGACGTCATCGTGGCGAATGCGGCTGGAGTTGGCAAGCGTTTCAGCGTCCTGCCGCGTCGCGGCGGGGACAGAGCCCGTCAGGAAAGCAGCCAGCCACCGTCGACATCGACCGTCGTGCCGGTGACGAAGTCGTTCTGCACCAGGAACACGATGGCCTGCGCCACTTCCTCGGGCCGGCCGGCGCGCGGGATCAGGTGGTTCTTCGTGGCGTTGGCGTACATCTTCGCACGCTCCTCGCCCTGCAGCGGCACCATGGGCGTATCGATCTGGCCCGGCGCGACGGTGTTGATGCGCTTCGGCGCGATCTCGCGGGCGACGATACGGACGAACTGCTCCACCGCGCCGCCGACCGAGCCGATGGCGATCTGGCCGGGCTTGGCGTTCCGCGCCGGCGTGCCGCTGACCAGCACGATGGCGCCATCGTCAGGCAGATGTTCCGTGCCGAAGCGGACGACGTTGGTGTAGCCCCAGAGCTTGTCGAAGGACTTGCGGTAGCCGTCCATGTCCATCGACAGGAACGGGCCAACGGCGCGGTCGCCGCCGGTCGCGGCGCTGATCAGAATGTGGAAGGGCGCGTGGTCGGCGAAGAGCTTCTGCAGCGCCGCCTCGTCGCGGACGTCGCACTGCGCCAGCGTGATGCCGGCAGGCACATCGCCGGCCCGGTCCGGATTGCGGCTGACCGCGATCACGTTCGCGCCCTGCTCTGCGAGCATCTTCGATGTCGCCAGCCCGATGCCCGAGGTCCCCCCGAACACGATCGCCTTCTTGCCCTTGATGTCCATTGCCATCTCCCCCCGGGTATCTGCTATCGGCGCAAGCTATCAGGCGGACGGCCCGCGCAACAAGCCAGAGCGCTTGCGCAGGGCGCGATGGCCATGGGAAAAAGCCGCACATGGACCCGACGCCCCTTCTCCAGATCACCGGAATCTCGAAGTCGTTTCCCGGAGTCGTGGCCAACAGCGATGTCTCGCTCCGGGTCGCGCCGGGCAGCATCCACGCGCTGCTGGGAGAGAACGGCGCGGGCAAGTCGACGCTGGTCAAGATGATCTACGGCGTCCTGAGGCCCGACGCCGGCGAGATGCGGGTGGACGGGAATCCCTACCTCCCTCAACGCCCCTCCGACGCACGCGCTGCAGGGATCGGCATGGTCTTTCAGCACTTCTCCCTGTTCGAGGCGATGACGGTCGCCGAGAACGTGGCGCTCGGCCTGCCGGCGGAGGAAGGCGGCTACGGGCTGGACGACCGCATCCGCGAGACTTCGGCCACCTACGGCCTGCGCGTCGACCCGCTGCGCCGGATCGACGACCTGTCGGTCGGCGAAAAGCAGAGAGTCGAGATCGTCCGGTGCCTGCTGCAGAAGCCGCGCCTGCTGATCATGGACGAGCCGACATCTGTCCTGACACCGCAGGAGGCGGAGAAGCTGTTCGAGGTCCTGCGGCAGCTACGCGAGCGTGGCTGCTCCATCCTCTACATCTCCCACAAGCTCGACGAGATCCGCGCCCTCTGCGACCGGGCGACCATTCTCCGCCGCGGCGCCGTGGTGGCGAACTGCGACCCGACCCGCGAGACTGCCGCCAGCCTGGCCGCCATGATGATCGGCAACGAACTCGTACGGAGCGACCGCACTCCGGCCGAGACCGGCAAGACCCGTCTGGCCGTCCGTGGCCTCTCCCTCAGGGCCGACGATCCGTTCGGCATCAGCCTGAAGGACATCTCATTCGAGGTGCGGGCCGGTGAGGTACTGGGGATCGGCGGCGTCGCCGGCAACGGTCAGACCGAACTCATGGAAGCGCTGATCGGCGAACGGCGCAGCGCCCCGGATGCCATCGAACTGGATGGCGCGCCCGTCGGGGCGCTCGGTCCGATGCGGCGGCGCAGCCGCGGCATGGCCTTCGTGCCGGAGGAGCGGCTGGGCCATGGCGCAGTCGCCGGTCTTTCTCTGGCCGAGAACACGCTGATCGCGGGCCGCCGGGAACGCGGCCTTGTTCAGCGCGGGTTTCTCCGTTTCTTCCGCGCGACGGCCTTCGCCACCGAGATCATCGAACGCTTCCGCGTCGTCGCCGGCGGCGCGGCCGCGCAGGCCGGCAGCCTGTCGGGCGGCAACCTGCAGAAGTTCGTCGTCGGGCGGGAGATGCTGCAGGCGCCGGATGTCCTGATCATTTCCCAGCCGACGTGGGGCGTCGATGCGGGCTCGGCCGCCGACATCCACCGCGCCATCGCCGATCTGGCAACGGCCGGCGCCGCGGTCGTGGTGATCAGCCAGGACCTGGACGAACTGATGTCGATCAGCGACCGCTTTGCCGTCCTGAACGAGGGCCGGCTGACCGCGGCGAAGCCGACGGCGGCGCTGACCGTGGCAGAGGTCGGCCTGATGATGGGCGGCGCCGGGCGGGAGAAAGCGGCGTGATCGTGCTGGAGCGCAGGCGCGCGCCATCCCGCGCCGTGATCTGGCTGACGCCGGTGGCATCCGTGCTGCTGACCGTGCTGGCCGGCATGGTGCTGTTCGCGGCGCTTGGCGTCGATCCGGTCCGCGCCGTCGGCATCATCTTCCTGTCGCCCTTCGCGGACGCCTTCTCGGTCTCGGAACTGATGGTGAAGGCGACGCCGCTCATCCTTATCGGCACTGGACTGGCGCTGGGGTTCAGGGCCGAGGTCTGGAACATCGGCGCCGAGGGCCAGTTCATCCTGGGCGCCATCGCATCCAGCGCCGTCGCGCTGGCCTTCTACGACCAGCCGGGATTCTGGCTGCTGCCGCTGATGTGCCTGGCAGGGATCGGCGGCGGCATGGCGTGGGCCGCCATCCCGGCGGCGCTCAAGACCCGCTTCGGGGCCAGCGAGATCCTGGTCAGCCTGATGCTGGTCTATGTCGCCTCCCTGCTGCTGAGCGCGCTGGTCACCGGGCCTCTTCGGGACCCCGACGGCTTCAACTTCCCCGAAAGCCGGATCTTCCACGACAGCGCGCTGCTGCCAAAGCTGTTCGAGGACGGCCGCGCCCATGTCGGATTCCCGATTGCCCTGATTGCCGCCGCCATCGGCTGGGTGCTGCTGGGACGCCATGTGATCGGGTTCCAGATCCGCCTGCTGGGCCAGTCGCCCCGGGCCGCGCGGTTCGCCGGCTTCGGTGAGAACCGGATCGTCTGGTTCTGCCTGCTGGCCTCCGGCGGGCTGGCGGGCCTGGCTGGCGCCTTCGAGGTCGCGGGACCGGTGGAACAGTTGGTGCCCAGCCTGCCCGCCGGCTACGGCTTCACGGCGATCATCGTCGCCTTCCTGGGCCGCCTGAACCCCATCGGCATTGTCCTGGCCGGCATCGTGATCGCCGTGACCTATATCGGCGGCGAGGCGGCGCAGATCGAGATGCAGGTCTCTGCCGCGGTCACAAGTGTGTTTCAGGGCCTGCTGCTGTTCTTTCTTCTGGGGATGGATCTGCTGGCGGTCTACCGCATCCGTCTCAAACCGCGGGCGGAGGCAAGCGCCTGATGGATCTCGCGATCGACATCGTCATCGGCATGATGCTGGCCGCGACACCGCTTCTGTATGCCGCGCTGGGCGAACTGGTGGTCGAGCGGTCCGGCGTTCTCAATCTGGGGGTCGAGGGCATGATGGTGGTCGGCGCCATTGCCGGCTTCGCGGTCACCGCCGACAGCGGCTCCCATGCGCTGGGCCTGCTTTCCGCCGCCGTCGCCGGCATGGCGATGGCCCTGATCTTCGGCGTCATGACGCAGTTGCTTCTGGCCAACCAGGTGGCGACCGGACTGGCGCTGACGATCTTCGGACTCGGTCTCTCCGCGCTTCTGGGTCAGGGCTATACGGGCTATTCGGTGCCGCCATTGCCGAAGCTGGACGTAACGCATCTCAGCAACCTGCCGCTGATCGGCCCGCTCCTCTTCTCGCATGAGATCATGTTCTATCTTTCGATCGTGCTGACCGGCGCCGTGGCCTGGTTCCTGACGCAGACCCGCGCCGGCATGATCCTGCGCGCCGTGGGCGAGAACCACGACGCCGCCCACGCCATCGGATTCCCGGTGATCCGCATCCGGCTGGCCGCCATCGCCTTCGGCGGTGCGATGGCCGGGCTCGGCGGCGCCTATCTCTCCATCGGCCTGGCGCCGCTGTGGTCGGAGGGGATGACCGCCGGCCGCGGCTGGATCGCGCTCGCCATCGTGGTCTTCGCGAGCTGGCGGCCGGGCCGGGCGATGCTGGGCGCCTACCTGTTCGGCGGCGTCACCATCGCCCAGCTGCACATCCAGGGCGCGGGCGTGGACATCCCGTCGCAATACCTCTCGATGCTGCCCTATGTGGCCACCATCGTGGTGCTGGTGCTGATTTCCGGCGGTCCGGCGCGCAAGGCGCTGCGCGCGCCCGGAAGCCTTGGCCGCACCTTCCACGCTTCCGCTTGACCGCGGCGTCTCATAGGCTACTCAAGGGTTCCGGTTCCAGCGCAGCAGGGAAGGCGATGACGATGAAACGATGGATGCTCACTCTGGCGGCGGCAGGCCTCGCGGCCGGCCTTTCCCTGACCGCTTCGGCGCAGGAGAAGCTGAAGATCGGCTTCGTCTACTGCTGCCCGGTCGGCGATCTCGGCTGGTCCTACGAGCATGACGAGGGCCGCAAGGCCATCGAAGAAGCCCTGGGCGACAAGGTCGAGACCACCTTCGTCGAGAGCGTCGCCGACGGCCCGGACGCCGAGCGCGTGATCCGGCAGCTGGCACAGGGCGGCAACGACCTGATCTTCACCACCTCCTTCGGCTTCATGAACCCCACGGTGAAGGTCGCCAAGCGCTTCCCGGACGTGAAGTTCGAGCACGCCACAGGCTTCAAGCGGGAAGACAACGTCTCGACCTATTCCGCGCGCTTCTACGAAGGCCGCCACGTCATCGGCCTGATCGCCGGCAAGATGACGAAGACCAATACCGTCGGCTACATCGCCTCCTTCCCCATCCCGGAAGTCGTGCGCGGCATCAACGCGGCCTATCTGGCGGCGAAATCGGTCAATCCGGACGTGTCCTTCAAGATCGTCTGGGTGAACACCTGGTTCGATCCGGGCAAGGAAGCCGACGCGGCCCGCGCGCTGATCGACCAGGGCGCCGACGTCCTGATGCAGCACACCGACAGCCCGGCCGCGATGAAGGTGGCCGAAGAGAAGGGCATCCACGCCTTCGGTCAGGCCTCCGACGTCTCGCGCTTCGGCCCGAATGCGCAGCTGACCGCGATCATCGACGACTGGGCGCCCTATTATGTCGCCCGCACGAAGGCGGCGCTGGACGGCAGCTGGGCCTCGGAAGACACCTGGGGCGGCATCAAGTCGGGCATGGTGGCATTCGCCCCCTATGGTCCCGCGGTCCCGGAGGACGTTCGCAAGATGGCGGACGACGCCCGAGCGGCAATCGCGGCAGGCGATCTGCATCCCTTCACCGGCCCGATCAACAAGCAGGACGGCACGGTCTGGCTCAAGGCGGGCGAGACCGCGCCCGACGGCGATCTGCTGGGCATGAGCTTCTATGTCGAGGGAATCGAAGGCAGCGTCCCGCAGTAACTTCAATCATCAGGGGAGAACCGACATGCCGAAGGGTGTGCAGAACATGATCGACACGGCGATGGCCAAGGTCGAGACCATCAGCGTGGAAGAGGCGAAGGACCTCGTCGGCAAGGAAGGCGTGACCATCGTCGATATCCGCGATGTCCGCGAACTCTGGCGCGAGGGCAAGATCCCCGGGGCCTACCATGCGCCGCGCGGCATGCTGGAGTTCTGGATCGCCGAGGACAGCCCCTACACCAAGGACGTGTTCCAGAGCGGCAACCGCTTCGTCTTCTACTGCGCCGCAGGCGCGCGCTCCGCGCTGGCCACCTCGGTGGCGATGGACCTGGGCCTGGAGAACATCTGCCATATCGGCGGTGGTTTCGGCGCCTGGAAGAAGGCCGGCTTCGAGATCGAGCCGGTCGAGCAGAAGAAGTAGGACCCGTCCCGGGACCCGGTCCCGGGACTCCTCTGGCCGAGCCATGACCGACACCGAACCGACCGTCGTCCAGTCCTGGAACGAGTGGGATCCGCTGCGCCACGTGATCGTGGGCCGCGCGGACGGCTGCTGCATCCCGCCGCCGGAGCCGGCGCTGGACGCCAAGGTGCCCGAGGACAGCGACATGCGCGGTCAGTGGGGACCGCGGCCGCAGGAGACGGTCGACCGCGCCAACGAGCTGCTCGACAACTTCGCCGACATGCTGAAGAAGCGCGGCGTCAGGGTGGACCGACCAGACCCGCTCGACTTCAACCAGCCCGTCGCCACGCCGGACTGGGAAACCGAAAGCATGTTCGGCTGCATGCCGCCGCGCGACGTGCTGCTGACGGTCGGCAAGGAAATGCTGGAAGCGACCATGTCGTACCGCTGCCGGTGGTTCGAGTATCTCTGCTACCGCCCGCTGCTGCAGCGCTACTACGAGGAAGACCCCGGCATGCGCCACGAGGCGGCGCCTAAGCCCCGCCTGACCGACGCGGACTACCGCCCCGACTACCTGTCGGAGAAGATCGGCGTCGAGAAGCGCCTTCAGTGGACGGCGGAGAAATACTTCGTCACCACAGAGGAGGAGCCGCTGTTCGACGCGGCCGACGTGCTGCGCTTCGGCAAGGACCTTGTGGTCCAGCACGGCTTCACGACGAACCTGAAGGGCATCGACTGGCTGCGACGGCACTTCCCCGATCACCGGGTGCACGCGGTCAACTTCCCCGGCGACCCCTACCCCATCCACATCGACGCGACCTTCACGCCGATCCGTCCCGGCCTGATCATCAACAATCCCGACCGCCGCCTGCCGGACGACCAGCGGAAGATGTTCGAGCGGAACGAGTGGGAGATCGTCGACGCCGCCCGCCCGGCGCACAACTCGCCGCCGCCGCTCTGCTACTCGTCGGTCTGGCTGTCGATGAACGTGCTGGTGCTGGACCCCAAGACTGTCTGCGTCGAGGCCTCGGAGGTCCACCAGATGGACCAGCTCGACCGCCTCGGCATGGAGGTCGTACCGGTCGACCTGCGCGACGCCTACGCTTTCGGCGGCGGCCTGCACTGCTGCACGGCCGACGTCCGGCGCGAGGGTTCGCTGGAGGATTACTTCCCGAAGGGCTGACCCGCCGCTACCAGACGGACTCCAACAATCCGATCAAAGCTTCCGGCGTGGCGATGTCGCTGTCCGGCGCGCCGAGATGCTTCAGCTCGTCGGAAACCGCCTTGGCAACCAGCGGGATCTCGTCGCGCTTCGCCGTGGTCTGCGAAAGCCGCCTGGGCACGCCCAGCGTCTCGAAGAACGCCTCGATGCCCGGCGCCGCACCCTCGGGACTCTCCAGTTCCATCGCCGCCGCGATCTTCGCCTGCGCCTCGGCCGAGCAGGCCGTGGAGGAAGCGCGCCGCCGCCGGCAGCGAGATGCAGGAGGTGACGCCATGGGGCACGTCCCAGCGCGCGCCGATCTGGTGCCCCAGCGGATGGCTCAGCCGGAAGCCGACATTCTTCGCGCTCAGCAGGCCCCAGATCGATTTCCAGGCCGCGTGCATGCAGGCCAGCCGATCATCGAGCGCGTCCGGGTCCTTGGAGGCCTCGAGATGCCGGCGCAGATCGGCGATGGCGCCCAGCCGCAGGGTCTCGGTGAAGGGATGACCGTTCGGCCACCAGACACCCTCGACCGCATGATCCAGCGCCTTGATTCCGGTCGTCAGCCAGAGATCGACGGGCGTCGGCCGGGTCAGTTCCGGGTCGTAGACGATGACCTCCGGCTGCATCACCGGATCGACCACGACCGCCTTCACGCGGGTCGTCTCGTCGGTGATCCCGGCGGCATAGGTGAACTCGCCGGCGGACAGGGTGGTCGGCATGACGAATTGCGTGACGCCGGTCCTGCCCGCTTCGGCGAGGCGCTTGACCACCAGCTTGGCCGTGTCGATCGGACTGCCGCCGCCGAACACCACCAGCGAGTCGGCATCCGCATCCAGCGCCGCCTGCTGGCAGGCGTCGACCGTGCCGGACGGTACGTGCTGGGCGCAGCCGCTGAAGGTGCCGGCGTGGCGGCTGCCCAGCGCCGCCTCGACCTGCGAGACGAGATCGGTCTTCGTCGCCAGGCTGTTGCCGGTCAGGATCAGCGCCCGCTTCGCGCCGCGGGCGTCCATGGCGCCGGGTAGCTCCTGCAATGCGCCGATGCCGCTGATGATCCGGTCCGGGCCGGTAATGGTGAAATCGTAAGCCATGTCTCTCCCCTTGGTCTCCCCGCCGGGAACTCTAGCAACACCGCGCCGGCCCCGCCATTCCGGACCTCGTGAAAGCTTGACGTTACGGTAAACCGATCCGCTTGATCGGACCGTAGGATTGGGCGACATTGCGACCAATCAATCGAGCCGGGAGACGCCCAGGATGGACCTCAATTTCGCCCCCGAAGACGAAGCTTTCCGCAAGGAAGTCCGCGATTTCCTCGACGAGGCCTTCGACGACGAGCTGCGCGCCGCGATGAAGAAGACGCGCGCCGGCTACATGCCGAAGCATCTGCACGTGCGCTGGCAGAAGGCGCTGCACAAGAAGGGCTGGGCCACGCCGAACTGGCCGGTCGAGTATGGCGGCTGCGGCTGGTCGCCGACGCAGAAGTACATCTTCGACGCCGAGATGTCGGCCGCCGGCGCGCCGATCACCATCCCCTTCGGCCCGCGCATGCTGGCCCCGGTGCTGATGAAGTTCGGCTCCCAGAAGCAGAAGGACGAGTTCCTGCCGAAGATCCAGTCTACCGACATCGTCTTCTGCCAGGGCTATTCCGAGCCGGGCTCGGGTTCCGACCTGGCCAGCCTGAAGATGAAGTGCGAGGACAAGGGCGATCACTGGCTGCTGAACGGCTCCAAGATCTGGACCTCTGTGGCGCAGTATGCCGACTGGATCTTCTGCCTGGTCCGCACCTCCAACGAGGGCAAGCCGCAGGAAGGCATCTCCTTCGTGCTGGTGCCGATGGACGCGGACGGCGTGACTGTCGATCCGATCATCACCGTCGACCTGCCCGAGAAGGGCTTTCAGGAGGTCAACCAGGTCTTCTTCGAGGATGTGAAGATCCCGAAGGAAAACATGGTCGGCGAGCCCAACAAGGGCTGGACCTACGCCAAGTACCTGCTGGAGTTCGAGCGCGGCGGCACCTACAGCCAGGGCCTGAAGCGGGGCATGGACAAGGTGCGCCTGATCGCCTCCGAGGAGCAGGAGAACGGCGAGCGGGTGCTCGACGATCCGGTCTTCCAGAAGAAGATGGCGGACGCCGAAAGCCTGATCCACGCCATGGAGTTCACCGAGCTGCGCGTGCTCGGCCGCCTGTCCTCGGGCCAGAACCCGGGCCCCGAAAGCTCGATGATCAAGTGCCGCGGCTCGGAGCTGCAGCAGCTGGTCTCCGAACTGGCCTTCGAGGCCGCGGGCATCAAGCAGTCGCCCTTCCAGCCGCTCAAGTTCGGCGACAACGAACCGCCGATCGGCCCGGAATGGGCCTCGGCGGTCGGACCGCGGATGTACAACTACCGCAAGGTCTCGATCTACGCGGGCTCCAACGAGATCCAGCGCAACATCATGGCGAAGCTGGTTCTCGGTCTCTGATCGACAAGTCGACCCGATGCGAGAGGGCGGCCCCTGCGGCCGCCCTTTTTCGTTTCCACCGCGACAGGTTTGCCCTTTCGGCGCGCGGCCAGCCGTGTGTATATCGTCGCTTCGAAGCAACCAATCACCGGGCCTGAACCCGGGCGGGGAATACCATGAGTGACGAGCGCAACCGGAGCCTCAATCAGGAGGCGCTGCTTTTCCATTCGACCGGACGGCCGGGCAAGATCGAGATCGTGCCGACCAAGCCGGTCGCCACGCAGCGCGACCTGTCGCTGGCCTACAGCCCCGGTGTGGCCGAACCCTGCCGCGTCATCGCCGCCGATCCTGACACCGCCTACGACTACACCGCCCGCGGCAATCTGGTCGCCGTCGTCTCCAACGGCACCGCCGTGCTGGGCCTGGGCAATCTCGGCGCGCTGGGCGGCAAGCCGGTGATGGAAGGCAAGGCGGTGCTGTTCAAGCGCTTCGCCGATGTGGATTCCATCGATATCGAGGTCGATTCCGAGGATGTCGATGAGATCGTCAACACGGTCCGCCTGATCGCGCCGACATTCGGCGGCATCAATCTGGAAGACATCGCCGCGCCGGAATGCTTCATCATCGAGCAGCGGCTGCGCGAGGCCCTCGACATCCCGGTCTTCCACGACGATCAGCACGGCACGGCGATCATCGCCGCCGCCGGCATGATCAACGCCTGCGAACTGACCGGCCGCAACCTGGCCGACTGCAAGATGGTGGTGAACGGCGCCGGCGCCGCCTCCATCGCCTGCATCGAGCTGGTCAAGGCGATGGGCATCAGCCACGACAACGTCATCATGTGCGACAGCAAGGGCGTGGTCTACAAGGGCCGGGAAGAGAACATGAACCAGTGGAAGTCGGCTCACGCCGCCGACACCCCTGCCCGGACCCTGGCGGAGGCGATGGAAGGCGCCGACATCTTCTTCGGCCTTTCCGTGGCCGGCGCGGTCTCCAAGGACATGGTGCGCGCGATGGCGCCGAAGCCGATCATCTTCGCCATGGCCAACCCGGATCCCGAGATCACGCCGGAGGACATTCACGAGGTCCGCGACGACGCCATCATCGCCACCGGCCGCTCCGACTATCCGAACCAGGTCAACAACGTCCTGGGCTTCCCCTACATCTTCCGAGGCGCGCTGGACGTGCGCGCGCGGACGATCAACGACCAGATGAAGATCGCCGCGGCCGAAGCCCTGGCCGATCTCGCCCGCGAGGACGTGCCCGACGAGGTCGCCCGTGCTTATCGCGGCACCCAGCTCCAGTTCGGCCCGGAATACATCATCCCGACGCCCTTCGATCCGCGCCTGATCGCGGCGATCCCGCCCGCCGTGGCGGAGGCGGCGATGGCGAGCGGCGTCGCCCGCCGCCCGATCGTGGACATGGAGCAGTACACGCACGACCTGAAGGCGCGGCTGGATCCGACCACCGGCATCCTGCAGATGATCCTGAACCAGGTGCGCGCCGCGCCGAAGCGCGTCGTCTTCGCCGAGGGCGAGGAAGAGAAGGTCATCCGCGCCGCCCTGGTCTTCAAGCAGGAGGGCTATGGCGAGCCGATCCTGATCGGCTATCCCGACCGCGTGCACGAGAAGCTCCGGGCCATGGGCCACTCGCCGGACGAGGTGCAGGTGGTCAGCTCCCGCGATTTCGACCGCCGCGAGGCCTATTACGATGTGCTCTACGAGCGCTGGAAGCGCCGCGGCCTCCTCTACCGCGACTGCCAGCGTCTGGTGAACACCGACCGCAACGTCTTCGGCGCGCTGATGGTCTCGCAGGGCGACGCCGACGCCATGGTCACAGGCGTGACGCGGCGCTTCTCGGTCGCCTATGACGACGTCCGGCGCGTCATCGACCCGCGCCCGCGCTGCCGCGTCTTCGGCCTGTCGGTTCTGCTGGCGCGCGGGCGGACGGTGTTCCTGGCCGACACTTCGGTGAACGAACTGCCGAGCTCGGTGGAACTGGCCGACATCGCCATGCAGTCCGCCGAGTTCGCGCGCCGCATGGGCCACGAGCCGCGGGTCGCGATGGTCGCCTTCTCGACCTTCGGCAACGCCCCGCACGCAGCTTCGAAGCGGATCAACGATGCGATCTCGCTGCTGGAGACCCGTGACACGGATTTCGAGTTCGACGGCGAGATGGCGGTCGACGTCGCGCTGAACTCCGAGCTGATGGAGCTGTATCCCTTCTGCCGCCTTTCCGGTCCGGCCAACGTGCTGATCATGCCGGGGCTGCAGTCGGCAAACGTCGCGTGGAAGCTGCTCCAGTCGCTGGGCGACGCCACGGCCATCGGCCCGATGCTTGTCGGTCTCTCGCATCCGGTGCAGGTCGCGCCGATGGGATCGACGGTCTCGGATCTGGTCTCTCTGGCCGCACTGGCAGCGCATGAGGCGGAGCAGAACGCCAACCGTCCGGACGTGATCTGAAGGGGCGTCGGCGTCCGGCCCGCTGAAGCGGGCTTAAGTCTCCGTTTACAGTCAGCAGGTTAAGGTTTCCTCGGAACAGTTCGTTCCGTCAGGAGATCGGCTTGCTGGCCACCGACGAACAACACAGCCGGAACCGCGAACTGGTGCAGACCGCCGCGGTCTGTCTCGCGGCTGCCGCTGCCGCGGCAGGCGGCGGCTACTGGTTGTTCGCCAATGCCGGCGAGATGGCCGGCGCGGCGCTGGCCGCCATTGCCGCCGGTCTGTCTGCGGCGGCCGGTTTCCTGGCCGCCGCGCTGTTGACCCGGTATCGCCGCATCGACCGCGTGCGGGAGATGACAGAGGGCCTGTCGGGCCTGATCCGTGGCCTGGGCGTCTACCGACCGCGCGGTCCCGCCCTGGTACCGCCGGTCGGCGAACTCACCCGCCTGCCCGGCGCCGGTCATCATCTCGATCTTGCCACCGGTTTCGCACGCGACGCCGAGACCCTCGAAGCCCTTGACGGCGAGCTGTTGCCGGAAGAGCGACTGGTGGCGGGCGAAGCCGTCCGCGTCCGGGCTGCAATGCCATCCGGCGCGATCGTCGAGCTGGCCCAGCATCCCGCGGCCGACGGCATGCTCTACGTCGTCACCGAGGACGTCACCGATGCGGTCGCCCGCGAAGCGGACCGCCAGCTCAAGGAAAAGAAGCTGGCCGAGTTGACCGAGCTGGCATCCGACTGGACCTGGGAAACCGACACCGGCCACCAGCTGACCGCCGTATCGGACCGCTTCACACGTCTCTCCGGCCTGCCGACCGAGCGTCTCTCGGGACGCCGCATGATCGAAATTCTCGACGTGCGCAGCGCGCCGGTGGAGATCCGGTCCCTGATCCGCCATTTCCAGGATCAGGAAGCCTTCAGCGACATCGTCGTGCCGCTCCGGTTGACCGGCAAGCACGGCCGCATGTGGGTGCGCTTCGCGGCGCGGCCGCGATTCTCGAAACATGGCGGCTTTCTGGGCTTCGTCGGCGTCGCCGCCGATGTCACCCGCGAACGCAACGCGATGGACCGCGCCCGCGACGCCAGCCAGGCCCTGCAGGAGGCGCTGGTCTCGATCTCGGAGGGACTGGCCCTGTTCGGCCCCGATGGCCGGTTCGTGATGTGCAACGCCCGTCTCGCCAACGATTTCGCGCCGGCGGCGCATCTGCTCCGGCCGGGCTGCACGCTGCAGCAGCTGATGAACGAATTGCTGATGACCGGTCTGCTCAGGCTGCCCGAGGTCTCGCCGAAGGGCGCGATGGCGACGGTGGCCGCGGAGGTCGAGAACGCGCGCATGCGCCGCGACTTCCTCGCCAGCAACAACCGCTGGTTCTCGGTCTCGCTGAACCGCAGCGTCGATGGCGGCGCCGTGATGGTCCTCTCCGACATCAGCGGGCACAAGAACCACGAAGCCGAACTCGACGCCAAGATCACTCAGCTGGAGACCGCCAAGGCCGAGCTGATGGAGCAGCGCGAGGTGCTGCAGGACCTGGCCGACCGTCTGGCGACCGCCCGCAACGAGGCTGAGGGCGCCAACCGCGCCAAGTCAGAATTCCTGGCCGCCATGAGCCACGAACTTCGGACGCCGCTGAACGCCATCATCGGGTTCTCGGAGATGATGGCGAGCGAGGGCCTGGGGCCGCTGGGCAACGACCGCTACAACGAATACGCCCACGACATCCTCAGTTCCGGCCAGCACCTGCTGACGCTGATCAACAACATCCTCGACCTCTCCAAGGCCGAGGCCGGCAAGCTGGAGCTGCATGCCCAGGCCATCTCGCTGACGTCCATCATCGAAGCCAGCGCCCGCATGGCCTGCCCGCGCGACCGCGAGGCCGCGATGCAGATCGAGATCGAGCCGGACGCCGAGGAGATCGTCGCCGACGGCCAGAAGGTGAAGCAGATCCTGATCAACCTGATCTCCAACGCCATCAAGTTCACCCCCGAGGGCGGGCGTATTTCCATTCACGCCGGCCACCGCAACGGGTTCACCGAGATCCGGATCGCCGACACGGGCATCGGCATGAAGAAGTCCGACGTCACCAGCGCGCTTACCCCCTTCAAGCAGATCGACAGCTCTCTGGGCCGCAAGTTCGACGGCACGGGGCTCGGCCTGCCGCTGGCCCTCCGCTTCGCCCAGCTGCATGGCGGCGATCTGAAGGTCGAGAGCGCGCCGGGCCAGGGCACCACCGTCATTGTGACCCTGCCGGACCGGACACCGAAGGCCGCCGTCGCCTGACGCGGCCGCAGCCTCTCTCCCCTTCCACGTCGGCTGTCCGCTGATGTTTACTGTCGATTCCATCCGGGCCTGACGACGCCCGGACCGTTGGAGCGGCGGAACCATGATCGAAGCGGCATTCAATGCAGCGGGCGGACTGGCGCTGTTCATGCTCGCCATGACGATGATGACCGGGGGGCTGAAGCTCTTCGGTGGCGCCGGGCTGAAATCGATTCTCCAGAACTGGACGTCGAGTCCGATAAAGGGCGTCCTGAGCGGCGCCCTGCTTACCGCTGTGGTCCAGTCCTCCAGCGCCGTGACCGTGGCGACCATCGGCTTCGTGAATGCCGGCATCCTCAGCCTTCACCGTGCTCTCAGCGTGATCTTCGGCGCCAATGTGGGCACGACGATGACCGGCTGGCTCGTCAGCCTTGTCGGGTTCGGATTCAAGATCGAGGCCTTCGCCCTGCCCCTGCTCGCGATCGGCGTCGGGCTGCGGCTGCTGTCGCCCGGCGCAAGGGTTAAGGGCCTCGGCGAGGCCCTTGCCGGGTTCGGCCTGTTCTTCCTCGGGCTGTCGATCCTCAAGGACGCCTTTTCCATCTATGCTTCCGATGCCGGAAGCATCGACTTCGAAGCCGCGGGCGAGACCGCCCGGCTGCTGGCGTTCCTGGGCATGGGCGTCGTCGCGACGGTGCTGACGCAATCCTCCAGCGCGGCCATCGCCATCGTGCTCACCGCGGCCTCCCAGGGCGTGATCGGTCTGGAAGAAGCCGCGACCGCCATCGTCGGCGCCAATATCGGCACGACATCGACGGCGATTCTGGCCGTCGTGGGCGCGACCCCCGCCTCCCGCAGGGTCGCGGTCGGTCATGTCCTCTTCAACGCGTCCACGGCCGTCGTCGCGCTGCTGCTTCTGCCGCTCGTCCTGGCCGGCCTTCGGGCGTTCGGCGGCGCGACGGGTTTCGGCGACCAGCCGGCGCCGCTGCTCGCCCTGTTCCATACGGTCTTCAACCTGCTTGGGGTCTGCATCTGCCTGCCCTTCCTCGACAGGATCGCCCGGATGCTGGAACGGCTGTTCCGAAGCGCCGAGGAAGATCTGGCGACGCCCCGGTTCCTGGACCGCAACGTCCTCGGCATGCCGGTGATGGCGGCGGAAGCCCTGCATCAGGAACTGAACAGGCAGCACGAGGCGGTGGAGCAGCTGGCCGCCGACGTTCTCACGCCGTCTCCGCCTCCGCCCTCCTCGCTTCGGCGGCGGGCGGATGCGGTCGTGGCGCTGACCGACGCCATCAGCGCCTTTGCCACGTCGTTCCGGATGGAAACCCTGCCGCGCGACCTCTCCGAGCAGTTGCCGGAGATCGTCAGGGTGGCGCGGCATCACGAGACGGCAGCACACCTTGCGCAGGGCGTGATCGGTCTCAGGGCGCAATTGCCGGGCCGGGGCCAGCATCCGAGACTCGTCGAGAAAGCCATGTCGACGGCCGCCGGCACCCTCGACAGCAGTCTCGATTCCGCGGCCCGCGAGGCGCGTGTCGCCCTGTTCAGGGAGGCCTACCAGTCGGCGAAGTCCGCCCTGCTGCAGGACGCCGTCGCCCGGGTCATCGGGGTCGACCAGGCCGAACAGATCCTCGACGACCTGAGCAGCCTGCGCCGGATGGTGGAAGAGCTTCAGGCGGCCCATGCGCGGATGCTGCCCCGGCAGCCGGAGACTGGCAGCGACGGGGAGCAGACCGGTCATTCCGCAATGTCTGCTGACAGCCCATCCGGGTGACCCTACGATATCGGCCACTCTGCGCTTCTGGGGAGGACTGCAGCATGTCCATCACACCGATTTCCGCCGACTCGCACATCACCGAGCCGCCCGACTGCTATTCGGCCCGCATCGACAAGGCCTGGGCCGAGAAGGCGCCGCACATCGTCAAGGATCCGAAGTTCGGCGAGATCTTCGTCATTCCGGGTTTCGACAAGCCGATCCCGATGGGGCTGGTCGCCGCCGCCGGCCGCGATCCGAAGGATCTGAACTTCAAGACCCAGAGCTATGGCGACCTGCATCCGGGCGGCTACGACCCGAAGGCGCGGCTGGCCGATCAGGACCGCGACGGCGTCTATGGCGAGATCATCTATCCCTCGGTCGGGATGATGCTCTGCAACCATCCGGACTTCGACTACAAGCGCGCCTGCTTCGACGCCTACAATCTGTGGCTGGAGGAGTACTGCGACTTCGCGCCGGGTCGTCTGTTCGGCATGCCGCAGCTTGCCATGCGCACGGTCGAGGAAGGCATCGCCGACCTGAAGGACCTGAAGGCCCGAGGGTTCCGCGGCGTGATGATGCCCGGCAATCCGGCAATCGCGGACTATGACGATCCAATCTACGACCCGTTCTACGAGGCCGCGGTCGATCTGAAGATGCCGCTCAGCTTCCACATCCTGACCTCGTCGGACAGCTCGGTCGCCAAGACCCGCGGCCCGAAGATCAACAGCTTCCAGACCATCATCCGGGGCAACCAGGACATTCTGGGCCTGTTCATCTTCTCCGGCGTGTTCGACCGCCATCCGGACCTCAAGGTGGTCTGCGTCGAGGCCGACGCAGGCTGGGCGCCGCACTGGATGTACCGCGCCGACCACGCCTACAACCGCCACCGCTACTGGATGAAGTGCGACGAGCTGCAGAGGCTGCCGTCGGACTATTTCAAGGAAAACATCTACCTCACCTTCCAGGACGACTGGTCGGCCTTCCAGTTCAAGGACCACCTGAATGTGGACCGGCTCATGTGGGCCAACGACTTCCCGCATTCCGACGCCACCTGGCCCTGGTCGCAGGAAATCCTGGCCGAACAGACAGCCGGCCTGACCGAGCACGAGAAGCAGCGGATCCTGCGCGACAATGTCCGCGAGCTTTACGATCTGCCGATTTCGGACACACCCGCCATCGCGGAGGCCGGCCATGCTTGACCTGAAGATAGAGAACGGAACCATCGTCGACGGCACCGGCGGCGCCAGCTATTCGGGCAACGTCGGCATCAAGGACGGCAAGATCGTCGCGCTGGGCAATGTCGAAGGCGACGCGGCGCGGACCATCGACGCGAAGGGCCACGTCGTCGCGCCCGGCTTCGTCGACATCCACACCCACTATGACGCACAGGTCGTCTGGGACCGGATGCTGTCGATCTCGCCCTGGCATGGCGTCACGACAGCCGTGATGGGCAATTGCGGCTTCGCCGTCGCGCCGACCCGGCCGAGCCACCGCGAACTGATCATGCGCACGCTGGAGAACGTCGAGGGCATGAGCGTGGAGGCGCTGAAGACCGGTCTCGGCGACTGGGGCTTCGAGAGCTTCCCCGAGTATCTCGATGCGCTGGAGAAGCTCGGCACCGCTATCAACATCAGCGTCTTCTGTGGCCACACCCCGCTGCGCCTCTACGTCATGGGCGAGGAAGCCACCGAACGCGAGGCCACGGCCGACGAACTGGCGGAGATGAAGCGTCTGGTCGAGGAGGCGATCGACGCCGGCGCCATCGGATTCGCCACCTCCAAGGCCGTTACCCATACCGGCTATGCCGGCCGGCCCGTTCCCAGCCGTCTCGCCTCGATGGAGGAGATCGAGACCCTTGCCGGCGTGCTGGGCGAGAAGGGCAAGGGCATCCTGCAGGCCACCATCGGCCGCGACCTGTTCATCCCGGAATTCGAACGGATCGCCCGGCAGACCGGCCGCCCGGTGACCTGGACGGCCATGCTGGCCGGCACACAGCTCGCCGACGGCACGGCGGAAGAGCACCTGAAGCGAACCCGCGAACTGAAGAACCAGGGCCTCGACATCGTGCCCCAGGTGACGCCGCGGGCACTGATGTTCGAGATCCAGATGAAGGCGCCCTTCATCTTCGAGCCCGTTTCGGTGTTCAAGCCGGTCCGCGGCGCCAGCTTCGAGGAGAAGAAGCGGCTCTACGCCGATCCGGACTTCCGCGAGGCCTTCCGCCACAAGCTCTCGGGCAATATTCGCCCCGGCTTCCAGCGCAGCTTCGACATGACCATCATCGCCGATGTGCCCGGTCATCCGGAGCTGTCGGAGAAGACGCTGGCGCAGGCCGCAGAGGAAGCCGGCAAGCACGCGACCGAGTTCATGCTCGACATCTCGTTGGAGACCGATCTGGAAGCCCGCTTCCGCATGCCCGTCGCCAACCATTTCGAGGACGAGGTGGAACCGCTGCTGAAGGAAGACACCACCGTGATCGGCCTGTCGGACGCCGGCGCGCACGCCAGCCAGCTCTGCGACGCCTGCCTGCCGACCCACCTGCTCGGCCGCTGGGTCCGCGAGAAGAAGGTGTTCTCCATCGAGGAAGCCGTGCGCATGCTGACCAGCCGTCCGGCCGAGGTCTTCGGCATTACCGACCGCGGCACCCTGGCCGAGGGCCGGCCCGCCGACGTCGTGGTGTTCGATCCGGAGACGGTCGGCTGCGGGCCGGTCAAGCGCGTCTGGGACTTCCCGGCGGGCGCAGACCGGCTGATTTCGGATGCCGACGGTATCGATGCGGTGGTTGTGAACGGCACGCTGATCCGGCAGAACGGCGTCGATGCCGTGGCCGCGGACGGTCCGCTGCCCGGCAAGCTGCTCAGAGGTGGACATGCCTGACTCGACGAAACCGGAACCGCCGAAAAAGGGCTGGCAGCCGGAGCTGGACGAACTCAATCGCCGCAAGGCGATGACCGCCACCATGGGCGGCGCGGACAAGGTTGCGCGGCAGCACGCCGGCGGCCGGCTGACCGTGCGCGAGCGCGTCGAGAAGATGCTCGATCCGGACAGCTTCCACGAGATCGGGCGCATCGTCGGCCGGGGCGAGTACGACGAGAACGGCGAACTCATACACCTGATGCCGAACAACTCGGTGATGGGCCGGGGCAAGGTGAACGGTCGCCCCGTCGTCATTACCGGCGACGACTTCACGGTCCGTGGCGGCTCGGCGGACGCCACCAACAAGGGCAAGGCGCTCTACCCCGAGATCCTCGCCCGCGACATGCGCGTGCCGATCATCCGGATTATCGAGGGGTCGGGCGGCGGGGGCTCGGTCAAGACCATCGAGACCACCGGCCACGCCAACCTGCCCGGCGGCTGGGGCCAGTCCTTCGGCGCCGAGCAGCTGATGTACAACATGGGTGAGGTGCCGACTGTCGGCCTCGGGCTGGGCTCGGTTGCGGGTCTGGGCGCGGCGCGCCTCGCAGCGACGCATTTCTCGGTCATGGTGAAGGAACAGGCGGCAATGTTCGTCGCCGGCCCGCCGGTCGTGAAGGGCATCGGCCAGAATCTGGACAAGCAGGAACTCGGCGGCTGGCGGATCCAGCTGGCGGCCGGCGGCGTGGACAACGCCGTCGACACAGAGGATGAAGCCTTCGAGGAAGCACGGAAATTCCTGTCCTACCTGCCGCAGTCGGTCGATGAACTGCCGCCCCGGACCGATCCCGTCGACCCGGTGGACCGCAAGGAAGACAAGCTCTTCACCATCGTCCCGCGCGATGTGCGGCAGGTCTACAAGATGCGGAAGATCATCGAGATGGTCGCCGACCGCGACAGCTTCTTCGAGATGTCGCCGCTGTTCGGCCGCTCCGTGATCGGCGGCCTCGCCCGTTTCGACGGCTGGCCGGTGGTGCTGCTCGCGTCCGATCCGTTCCACTACGGCGGCGTCTGGACCTCCGATGCCTGCCAGAAGGTCGTCCGCATGGTCGATCTGGCGGAGACCTTCCACCTGCCGGTCGTCTATCTCTGCGACTGCCCCGGCTTCCAGGTCGGACTGGAGGCCGAGCAGAACGGCACGATCCGTCACGGCGTCCGTGCCATGGCGGCGATCGAGCAGTGCTCGGTCCCCTGGTGCACCATCATCGTCCGCAGCGCCTTCGGCGTCGCCGGCGGCGCCCACGCCCCGTCGGCGCGCATGGTCTACCGCTATGCCTGGCTGTCGGCGCGCTGGGGCTCCCTGCCGCTCTCGGGCGGCGTCGAAGCGGCCTACCGCGCGGAACTGGACGCGGCGGAGGACGAGACGGCGAAACTGGCCGAGATCACCGATCGGCTGGAGAAGCTGCGCTCGCCCTTCCGCACGGCCGAGACCTTCGCCATCGAGGACATGATCGATCCGCGCGAGACGCGGCCGCTGATCTGCGACTTCGCGAACATCGCTGCGCCGCTCCGGAAGCCGGGCAAGATGAACGCCTGGATGCGACCGTAGCCAGCTACAGCCCGAGGTCTTCAGCCTCGGCGCGACGGTGGGTGGTGCGGATGTAGTCGGCGAAATCCGGCTGCATCCTCGCCGTATTGCGACGGATCGCCCGTCCCGCCTCGATCAGCCGACCGCCGCGATCCAGTTCGCGGTCGGCGAGCTCCAGAATGAGCGAATTCGGCCACGCCTGCGGCCGGCGCTCCATGATCCGTTCGGCAACGGTCATCTCCTCGCCGGGATGCCCCTCCGCGAGAATGATCAGTGTCGCCGCGCTGGAGCGGGAAACACCCATCTGGCAATGCACCAGCAGATGCCGCGGATCGTCGTCGCGAATGGCCCGGCCCGCCTCGATGATGCGCGCGACCGACGACGCATCCGGCAGGGTGTCATGCTCGTCGCGCGGGGCGATCACGTCGTTGAAGTTGAAGCGGTGCACGCGGGAGGCCGGCAGGCGCGACAACGCCCCGATCGACGGCCAGCCAGGATCGATGATCGAGACGACATGGCTGACCTTGGGCGTCACCAGCCGGTCCAGATCGTCCACGCCGCAGATGGTGAAAGGCAGATCTCTCATGTCGATCCATAATACAACGAGGGATGACCGCGACGTGACAGCCGAATTGATCAGAGGCTCCAGTACTGCTGGCCCGGCTTCAGCAGGGTCCGGTCCAGCTTGCTCTTGATGTCGACGACGATGGCGTCATCGTCCAGCCGGTCCAGAATCCAGGCAGAGCCATCCTTGAGGTAAGCCTCGTGCGGCACAGCGAGGATCACGCAATCGGCGTCGCGGATCTGCTCGGGATCGCATACATCCATGCCCATCTCCGCCATCGCCTCCTCGGTGGTGACGACCGGATCATGGGTGACAACCTCCAGGCCGTAGGTCCGCAATTGCCGGACCAGGCCCGCGACCTTGCTGTTGCGCAGGTCCGGCACGTTTTCCTTGAAGGTCAGGCCCAGCACGGCGGCCTTGCGGTTCTTCGCCTTCTCGCCGGAGCGGTAGACCAGTTCCAGAACCTTCTGCGCGATGAAGCCGGAAACGCTGTCGTTGATACGGCGGCCGGCGCTGATCATCTGCGTGTGATAGCCCAGCTGGTCCGCGCGATAGGTGAGGTAGTAGGGATCGACGCCGATGCAGTGGCCGCCCACCAGACCGGGCCGGAAGGGCAGGAAGTTCCATTTGGTGCCGGAGGCGCGCAGCACCGCCTCGGTCTCGATCTCCATCTTGTCGAACAGCATCGCCAGTTCGTTGACGAGCGCGATATTGATGTCGCGCTGGATGTTCTCGATCACCTTCGCGGCCTCGGCGACCTTGATCGATTCGGCCGCGTGCGTGCCGGCGGTGATGATGCTGTCGTAGATCGCCTTCACCCGCGTCAGTGTCTCCGCGTCCTGGCCGGACACGACCTTCACAATGCGCTCCAGCGTGTGTTCCCTGTCGCCGGGATTGATCCGCTCCGGCGAGTAGCCGAGCTTGATCTCGTCGAACAGCTTCAGGCCCGAGACACGCGCGAGTTCGGGCCCGACGACCTCTTCTGTCACGCCTGGATAAACGGTCGATTCGATGATTGCCAGATCGCCCGGATTCAGATGCGGCCCGATCAGTCGGGAGGCGCCCAGCAGCGCGCCGAAATCCGGCACGTTGGCGGAATCGACCGGCGTCGGCACGGCGATGATATAGGCCGTGCAGTCGGCCAGGCTGGCCGGATCGGCAGAGAAGAAATCGCCCAGCTTCGCCATTTCGGCGTCATCGACCTCGCCGGTATGGTCGTGACCGCCCTTCAGTTCGGCAACGCGGGTTTCGCTGATATCGAAGCCGACCACGTCCAGTCCCGCCCGCGCGAACGCGACCGCCAGCGGCAATCCCACATAGCCAAGACCAATGACCGCGATCCGTTCCGGCACCGACATGGAACCTCCTTGCACGCCCTCAGCAATCTCAAGTCCGCGGCAGCCCGCGGCGTGCACCGTATAGTGGCTCGCGCGGCAACAATCCATAGCGGCGGCTCGCTGAGTCATGCCTCTGTCACAGACGCCGGCGGCAAAGTTTCAAGTATGCTGATACCTGTCACCATTGCGCCGGGTGCGGCATTGATTTTTGGTGACATACCAGCTTAATACGCCCGTCCAAGCGCCCCTCAGGCAGCCGCCCCGACGGCCACGCGACGGCGGCGCGCACCAGTAATCGGGTCCGGAGGGTGTGTGATGGCCTCAGACGATAGCAGTTCGCCCGGCGGCGCGGCCGACGAAGAGAAGCGCCGGCAGATCGTGAAGGAACTGATCGAGTCCGCCGCGCCGGCGCCAGCGGCGCAGTGAACTTGCCCCAATCCTGATCACAAGACATGAAGGTCATACAACCCGACTCGGCACAGCTATGCGTATAATTCGATCAGACGATATCCTAAACGATAAGGGCAAACCCGCGTCCATCGGTATCATCGGCAGCTGCCGCGTTCATGAACCCATCCAGAAGATGGTTGATAGCAAACGCGCTACGCCGGTCGCGTTCCCATTCAATACTTATACACACACACCCCAAGAAGCCGCACAGTACATCAACTACTGCCTCGGTCGACTTTTCGTACAACCCGCATTGGCTAGCATCGTCTTCGGTCGGGAAAGGATCACCCCGACGACTTGGCCCTTTGCAGCAATGGTCAGCGAGATTGATCTGTTCGTCGTTGAGATCAGCAGCGTAATGCAACTCTCGGCTTGCGGACTAGAGATGCAGAGCAACTACTTCTCGGCAAACCTGATTCGCCATGGCGGCCGCCCCTATCTTGATTGGTGGCGGGCGGTGACAATTGAAAGCAGTGACCGCATCGAAATCTCTGATTCCTTAATTCATTCTATAAAAACCTCAAATACAAAAGGAATTGAACCCTGGCGAGAGGAACTTCTACTAACAACCAAATACCGTGAGATGGATATCAACTGCAGCGACGCGGCGATGAAATCGCTCATAAAAATTCAGCCTTCGCGTTTTCTTTTCGTTTCACACTTCGATTTGCCGGGCGCAGACTCTTTGAATATTCGCCGAAAGATCGCCGAACACGTTGGTCTGTTCTGTAGTGGGCAGGAAATTCCATGGTTCGATCCGACACCTCTCGTGGCCAAAATTGGACGGACAAACGCTCTGAAGGGTGGTGGGAAGGATATCTACCATTACGAAAGTGGCTTTGAGTCGATAATTGGCGAACATCTGCTGAATAAATGCGCCGATGCCATGCAAACGAAGCGCCCGGCATCGATGCAGAACAGGACTGAGAACCCACTTCAAAAGCTCTATCGACCTTCTGAACTGTACGACATGCCGCTAGATATGCTGCGTACCTTGTTGACACGTCAAGACCTGCCGGAATCGGTACGCGAATTTATCGGTCGACGGCTTCTCGAATTGGCACCATTCGATGAGATCGCGTTGGCCTCCGTCGCAAAGGCGGCAATATCGAGGAATTTGCCGGTATCTGCTCTTGTCTATTCAAATCGCGCACTGGAACTGAACCCAAACAACAATGATGCTTCCAGTATTCGATTGCAGGCGATGACGGAACTCGGGGCAGGAGATCACGAAGATCACCTCGACGAAGCCATTGAACGTGACGATCCGAAGGCTCTGGCTCGCGTGTGTCTGCTCATCCGAAGCCTCTACCAACAGAGTGAACCGATTCGGCGACGGATCGACGATCTTGTTGCTGAAAGAGTTCGGCACGCCGATGAACTGGAGCAGGAGGGCGACCTCGCCGCGGCCTGCCGGCGGTTGACGGAACTTCGAGAGTTGGATCCCAGAAACGGCGACCGTTGGAAACGCCGCGCTGACGAGTTGCATCGCCAAGTTCTCAAGGATCTGCGCGACCTCACACTTGCCGGAAAGAATGGCGAAGCAGCCACCCTAGCGCGATCCATGATTTCGGCCCACCTCTCGCTATCAACAGCCTATGACACGCTGGGCCGCGTAGCCGTTGCAGATGGCGATCTGAATGCTGCCGAACAGGCGTTCCGATGCGCGATAGCCGAGGCCGCGGATGATCCCATTTCGCATCTCAATCTTGCCCGGGTACTTGGCCGCAGAGGCGAGATTGCCGCTGCCGCCGAGGCCCTGGTTCACGCGCGCGATTTGCTGGAGGATACCGACAAGATCGCCGCTTTCCGAGAGGCAAAGAAATCGCTTAGAGCATTAGCCACGCCTCTAGTCCAGAAGGGGCGTGAAATTGAAAACAAGGCATCCGATTTCGAAGAGTACTTAGACGCTTTTAGATACTACAAACTTGCATCGTCGGAAATGTCGACCCGGGATTTGGACGGGTGGTCATCAAATCTGCGTCGCACCGCTCTTCTCGACGTCCTTCGCCGCTACCGGGAAGAAGCCGCTACATTTGAGGAAGCCGCGATCCACTACCTGATGATGGCCCCAAAAGACAAACGGGTCCTTGGCATGCTTGCCCACTTCATAAGTAGCAGTCGCCGACATGAAGAGGCCATCCCATATTGGGAACAATTGCTCAAGATTGACCCAACCGACGCCAACGTGTTTTTACAGCTGGCCAGATGCTACCAGCGGCTCGCCATGCGGGAACCAATGCAAGAGGCGGTGAAACACGCCTTGGCGCTCGATCCCAACAACAGTGTAGGCCGGGAACTTCTGGAGAAGGTCTCAGAGGTCGATCATCGAGACTTGGAATAGCGAATCTGACTACAACAAAGACCGGATTCTTTTCGAATCGGTCGGGCGGCTGGCCATTTACTCATCATGGTTCAGGAAGAGCCTGTCCTGAGTCTATAGAATCGGCGCTTCACCTGGATAATGCAAATCGAAATCCGGCAGATTTCCGAATGTTGACCTGAGGAGTCAACACGAGGGCTAATCGCCCCAAGTCGGTCGATCTGGCAAAAAAATGTGTCGGGCAATGGATGCCATTGTCCCATATCGTGCGGCAGCGTGCCAACCACCGTCCTAAATTATTGCTATTATCAACTATTAGTGACACACATCACGTCAGCAGGCTTTCTCAGGCTGTCCGCGGATAGTTTCGGATTGGGTGTTCAGTGCCCGTTCACATATCCAAGGATAGGATCAGGGATCGGCAGCCGAAAGCGGTGGCAGATTGGGTAGCGGCAGAACAGGGTCGGAGACGACGGCGACGGAACCGCTGGTTCCGCTCAGTTTCGCTTTGCCTTCAGACCCCCTGCTCGGCAGCCAGTTCAACCTCAACAACACCGGCCAGACCGGCGGGATCGCCGGGATCGACATCAACGTCTTTCCGGTCTGGGAAGACTATCGCGGCGAAGGCGTCACCGTCGGCATCATCGACGACGGCGTGGAGCATACCCACCCGGATCTGATCGCCAACTACGACACCACGATCGACAATGATTCCCGCGACGGCGATGCGGACGCCATGGCCGTCGGCGACGACCGCCACGGCACGGCAGTGGCCGGCATCATCGCCGCCGACGACAATGCGCTGGGCGGCAGCGGCGTCGCGCCGGACGCCACGATCGCCGGTTTCCGCATGGGCTTCGGCGCCAACGGCACGCTGCAGCAGATCACCGAGAACATCGCGCTGCAGGTCAATGTCGACGTCTCCAACAACAGCTGGGGCTTCGGCGGATTTTTCGGGGACAACTTCAAGTCCAGCATCTTCCGCCCGCACGCCAATGCGCTGGAGGACACGGTCGAGTTCGGCCGCGAGGGCCTGGGCACCGTCTGGGTCTTCGCCGCCGGCAACAGCCGCACCTCGGGCGACGACGTCAACTATCACAACTTTCAGAACTCCCGGTACACCATCGCCGTGGCCGCGGCGGAAGACGATGGCGACGTCACCTTCTACTCCACGCCCGGCGCGGCGCTGATCACTACGGCCCCGGTCGCGGCGGGCGGCGGCCTGGGGGGCGTGATCTCGACGGACCGGACCGGTTCGGCCGGCTATGCCGGCGGCGACTTCACGTCGGGCTTCAACGGCACCTCGGCGGCGACGCCCATGGTCTCCGGCGTAACGGCGCTGATCCTCGAGGCCAACCCGAACCTCGGCTACCGCGACGTCCAGGAGATCCTGGCCTACAGCTCCCGCCAGATCGACGCGGCGGACAGTGGCTGGGCCGTCAACGCGGCCGGCGACTGGAACGGCGGCGGCCTGCACGTCAGTCACGATTTCGGCTACGGCCTGATCGACGCCCACGCCGCGGTGCGGCTCGCCGAGAGCTGGACGACGCAATCGACCTTCGCCAACGAACAGGTCGTCACCGCCTCGAGGACCCCTGTCCTCACCATCATCGACAATGCCACGGTGACCGACCAGATCACGATCACCGACCCGATCGACCTGCAATGGGTCGAGGTCGATATCCTGATCGACCACAGCTGGATCGGCGATCTGGTGATCACCCTGACCTCGCCCGACGGCACGGTCTCGACGCTGGTCAACCGCCCCGGCGTCTCCGCCAGCAGCCAGTGGGGCACGGACCAGGACGATATCAACTTCGTGCTGACCAGCGCCCGGCACTGGGGCGAGGACGGCACCGGCGTCTGGACGCTGGCGATCGAGGATCACTACCAGGAAGACGACGGCACGCTGCTGACCTGGAGCCTGAGCCTCTACGGCGACGCGCTCACGGCCGATGACGACTACGTCTACACCGACGAGTACGGGGTCTTCGCCGCGCAGGACGCGTCGCGCCGCACGCTGAGCGATGCCGGCGGCATCGACCGGATCAATGCCGCTGCGCTGACCGCCGGCGCGCTGATCGACCTCAATGCCGGGCAGACCGGCATGATCGCCGGCCAGAGCTTCACCGTGGCCGAGGGCACGCTGATCGAGGACGCCTTCGGCGGCGACGGCGATGACACGTTGATCGGCAACCTGGCCGCCAACGACCTGAACGGCGCGCGCGGCGACGATGTGCTGGACGGTGGCGGCGGCGACGACACGCTGACCGGCGGCGCGGGCGCCGACACGTTCCGCTATGCCGCCGGCAGCGGGCTGGACACGGTGACCGACTTCGACGCCGCTTTCGACACCATCCTGCTGGAGGGCGTCGCCGGCATCTTCGACGTCGACAGCTTCATCGGCGCCGGCCGGCAGGTCGGCGGCGACTTCCAGCTGGACTTCGGCGCGGGCAACGGCCTGACGCTGCTGGGGGTGCTGATCGAGGAGCTGGCCGGCGACTTCCTGAGCCTGCTGAATGCCCCGGAGCCGGAACCGGAGCCTGTTCCCGAACCGCTCGGACCGCTCTCCTTCGTCGGAACCGACGAAGCCGACGATGTCATCGGCACCGAGTTCAGCGATACCATCAGGGGCCGCGGCGGCGACGATGCGCTGCAGGGCGGCGACGAGGCGGACACCATCCTTGGCGAAGCGGGCGCAGACAGCCTGGACGGCGGAGACGGCAACGACCGGCTGGCCGGCGGCGACGGCATCGACAGCCTGACCGGCGGACTCGGCGACGATGTCATTTCCGGCGACGGCGACGACGACACGCTGGACGCGGGCGCCGGCGACGACCGTCTCTACGGCGGTGACGGCAATGACTTCATCGACGCCGGCGATGGACTCGAACTCGCTCTATGGCGGCTTCGGCAATGACGATCTCTGGGGCGGCAGCGGTGCCGATACGCTCAGCGGCGAGGCCGGCGACGATACGCTGATGGGCGGGTCCGCCGCCGACCGGCTCGATGGCGGCGACGGCGCCGACAGCATCCTCGGCGGCACCGACGACGACCTGATCCTGGGCGACGGCGGTCAGGACGTCCTGAAAGGCGATGACGGCGCCGATTCCATCTACGGCGGCCTGGACGCCGACACGCTGATGGGCCTGAACGGCGACGACTTCCTGCGCGGCGACGAAGGCAATGACCGCATCGTCGGCGGGACCGGTGCCGACACCGTACTCGGCAGCGACGGCGACGACATCCTGACCGGCGATGCCGGCGACGATTCGGTCTCCGGCGAGGCCGGCGACGACATGATCCAGGGCGGTATCGGCTTCGACCTGCTGACCGGCGGGGACGGGACAGACACCTTGCTCGGCGGCGCAGACGTCGACACCCTGGAAGGCGGCAGCGGCGGCGACAGCCTGCTTGGCGATGACGGCGACGACCTGATCGAGGGCGGTGCCGGAAACGATATCGCCCGCGGCGGCAACGGCGCGGACCTTGTGTTCGGCGGACTGGACAACGACACGCTGCTGGGCAACTCGGGCAACGACACCCTCTCCGGCGGCGACGGCGCGGACCGGATCGCCGGCGGCAGCGGCAACGACTCGCTGCTGGGCGATGGCGGCGCGGATTTCATCACCGGAGACGGCGGCAGCGATATCGTTCGCGGCGGCAGCGGGGACGATCTGCTGTTCGGCGGCGGCGAGGCCGACACGCTTCTGGGCGATTCGGGCGCCGACACACTGGACGGCGGCGACGGCGGAGACCGTCTGGCAGGCGGCAGCGGCGGCGATTCGGTTCTCGGCGGCAGCGGCAGCGACGTCATCACCGGCGACGACGGTCAGGACACCCTGCGCGGCGGCGGCGACAGCGACCTCATCTACGGCGGCGCAGAGTCCGACACCTTGTTCGGCGACGATGGCGACGACCAGTTGAATGGCGGCAGCGCCAATGACCGGCTGCTGGGCGACGAGGGCAACGATCTCATCGACGGTGGCGCCGGCGATGATCTCATGACCGGCGGCGGCGGGGCGGACCGGTTCGTGTTCTCCGCCGCAGACGGCCCCGCCCACGACATCGTCTCCGATTTCGTCACCGGCGAGGACACACTTCTTCTGATCGGTCTATCGATCGGCGCATTGTCGGAATCCGACCTCAACCTCGACGGCGTTGCGGACACACGAGTTCAGCTTCGACGACGGTTCTCTGGTCGATCTGCTGGGCGTTTCCGGCGCAACCGTGGACGATCTGATCTGACGGACGCGGGATTGACCGCCGTCAACGCATCGTCAAACATCCCGCGCTCTTGTGCCGGCGGCATGCGCGTCCGCGCCGGCCCGGCACCGTCCGCGGGCATCATTCAACCCTGAATCCGGGAAGACCGACCCAGACCATGCGTATCGTTCGCTCCGAAAACGTAGTGACGGCCGAAGGCCAGGCCACCATCGGCGTTATCGGAAGCTGCCGCGTCCATGGTCCCGTGCACAGCCTGATCGGCCAGGGCGAAGCGGAGCTGGTTGCATTCCCATTCAACGCTTACATGCACTCGCCGCTCGAGGCGAAGCAGTACATCGAATACTGCCTTGGCCGCCGGTTCGTCCAACCAGCGCTCTCGCCCTACATCTTCGGCCGTGATCAGATCCGGCCGACAACCGAACAGTTCGCGGAACTGGTTGCGGGTCTCGACGTGATCGTCGTCGAGATCAGCGCCCTCGCCCGGCTCACGGCCTGCGGTCTGGAGGTCCAGAACAACTATTTTTCCACCAACTTCGTGCGCTCGGGGGGCAAGCCCTATCTCGACTGGTGGCGGACAGTGGCGACCGAAAGTCCGGACCGCGAGAGCGTGGCGCACGAACTTGTCGAGAGGTCGCGGACGGAAAGTTCGGGACCGGCGGAACTCTGGCGCGACGAACTGATCCTCACCGCCCGCATGAAGGAGATGGACAAGGACGCGTTCAGTGAGGCCATGGACCGCCTCGTCGAGACGCATCCGGCCCGTTTCCTGTTCGTGTCGCACTTCAACCTGCCCGAACCGAGAGCGATAGACGCTCGGGCAAAGGTCATCGAGCTGACGTCCCGACATACCCGGCAGAGCGGCGACGCCTTCTTCGATCCTTCCGCCCTGATTGCCGAGGTCGGGCCGAAGAAGGCGCTCAAGGCCGACGGCAAGGACATCTTTCACTACGCCGCCGAGTTCGAATTCCTGCTCGGACAGGAATTGATGTCCCGATGTCAGGCCGCTCTCCTCGAACCGCTACCGGTCAGGGCGGGTGCTGAATTGGCGCCGGCTGCACAATCTCCGGAAATCGGGCGGCCCGGGAAGCTCTACGAACTCGATCTCCCCGGACTGCGGCGCCTCGCACAGGACGAGGCCGGGAACGCCACCGAAGTCAAAGATCTGATCCACAGGCGCATTCTGGAGCTCGATCCGCTTGACGGCGCCTCGGCCGCGGCGCTCGCGACGATTTCGCTGGAACGTGGATTTCCGGAATCGGCACTGGTCTACGCCAACGATCTCCTGCGACGCGATCCCGCCAACGCAGCGGCAAGACACATCCGGCTGCAGGCCCATGCAGCGATCGGTGACGGCGACATGGAACGCCATCTCGACGAGGCGATCGAGAACGGCGACCGAAAGGCCATGATCGAGCTGAGCAATGCGATCCGGAGGAAGTTTCCTGTCGGGGCACCGCTCAGGGATCGCGTCAACCGGCTCGTGGCGGACGCCGCCCGGCGGGCTTCCGATCTTTCCGAAGCCGGTCGCGGGGCAGACGCATTTCGCCTGATGCTGGATCTCGCCGACTGGGACACCGCCAATTCCCGCGACTGGCGGCTCCGCGCCCAGGCGGAACACCGGCGCGCCCTGCGGCGTCTGCGTGAGATGGACTGGAACCGATGTCCCGACGAGGCCCGCCAACTGGCCCGGGCGATGATCGATGCGAACATCTCCGTGTTCACGGCCCACGAAACCCTCGGCCGGCTGGAACTAACAGAAGGCAATCTGGAGAAGGCCGCAGACGCGTTTCTGGAATGCATCAGGCTCGAGCCCGGCACCCCGCTTCCCTACCTCAATCTTGCGCGGACACGGATCCGCCAGGGCGACGTCACCGGCGCAGCACGCGCTCATCTCGAATTGGTCCGCCGGGCCGAGGATCCGGCATTCAAGGACATGGCCGACGAGGCCCGGAAATCCCTTCGCGGTCTGGCGGCGTCTCTGGTCTCGGAAGGCCGGAGGATCGAAGCCGGCAGCAGCCGGATCGATGATCTTTGGGAGGCCCATACGTGCTATCGGCTTGCCGCCGCCGAGATCGAGGAAAACGACAAGCTGCAGCAGTGGACGGCCGGTCTGAAACGGAAAGCCCTGATCGAGGCACTGCGCCTGGATCGTGAGAACCCGGAGGCGTTCGAGGCGGGTGCGCGGACCTATCTGCGCATGGAACCGGACAATACCCGTATCCTCGTGATGCTGGCGCAGCAGCTCAGCCGCGCACGGCGGCACGAGGAGGCGCTTGAACTCTGGCAACGGCTGGTCGGTCTGGAGCCGCAGAACGCCATTTTTCCCCTGCAGGTAGCCCGGTGTTACGACTGGCTTGGCATGGTCGAACCGATGCGCCGCGCCGCGGCGCGCGCGCTAGAACTGGATCCGGGCCTCGAGCCGGCAGCCATGCTTCTGGCGAAAGCCCCCGAACCTGAGCTGGACCCCGAGAGCCCGGAATGACCGGGAAACACGTGGCAGTCGGGAAAGGCATACGCTATATCGAGGCCGTCATGGCGCTCACCTGCCGGCAACCGAGTACGGCCCGGTCCGACGGAGAGCGCCGGCGTTTCGGCCGTACCGCGGATGCGGTTCGTGACATCAGGTAGGCAAGCAGACCCGTTTGATTGAGGTTCGGTCCATGAAAGCGCTCAAGATCATTGTCCTGTTGATCGCAATTGCCGGCGTCGCCGCCATCGGTTGGTATCTGCTCGGCAAGAACGAGACTGGGACCGAAGTGGCCAATCAGGTGTCGGATGCCGTGAAGGTCGAGCGAACCGCCCCGGCGGAGACCACGACGGGCGGCGAAGCCCCCGCACCGGCCCAGGAACAGCCGGCGGCGGAACCGCAGCCGGCCGCCGAGCCTGTCCCTTCCGCGCCGGAGGCCCTGCCCGCCGAGGTGCTTGCCGCACTGAGTGCAGACGAGGTCGAAGCCCGCTTCTCAGCGGTTCACGAGGTCGAGCAGGCGGCCTTCATCACCGATTTCGTCCGCGCCGCTGGCGAGAATCGCGCCGTCGAAGTGGCTCGCACCCACATGAGCGGTCCCGCCGAGGAGCGGAACTACGAACTCGCGAACGTGATCGTGCGCGCCACGGCGGCCGAGTTCGATTCGCGCTTGGGCTCCTACCTCGCCGGGACCATGGCGGTTCGCGGCGACGGCATCGAACGCGATCTGGAAGCGGCGAAGCGCTATCTGGAACATGAGGGCCTGACGGATGCGCCCAGCGCCCTCTACTGGCGCGCCATGGTGATGCTGGACCCCGAATATGCCGGTCAGGACCGCGAGGCAGGCATCGACCTGCTGAAGAAAGCGGTGGAACTCGGCGACCCCAAGGACAACGGCGTCGTCCTCGCCCGGCAGAAACTGACGGAACTCGGCGTCAACTAACGCCGTTTGGGCCCGCGCCTAGCTGCGCCAGGTCAGATCGAAGGGCAGATCAGCAGGTTCGTAGGCCTCAAGGTCGAGCACGAAGCCCTTCTTGTCACCGGCTGCGTTCTCATCGATCGGGGCGAAGCCCAATTTCGGATAGTGCTCGGCGACCATGCCGTTCTTCGCGGTCGGGACGTAGGTGCCGGCCAGCCGGGTGAAGCCCTTCTGCCGGGCGATATCGGCCAGCGCCTCCAGCATCGCCTCTTCGACCTTGCGCCCCAGCGCCCGGCAACTCATCAGCCAGGTGTCGATATCCAGCGTCGCGCCGTCCGAACCGTCCGGACGCGCGATGATGATGCCGATCAGCCCCATCTCGCCGAATTTGTCGGAGACACGCGCCTGCAGGGTCACGACGTCCGGGTCGTTCTGCATCGCAACGGTCTCGGCTTCGGTATAGCGCCGCGTGGTCAGGTTGAACTGGTTGGTCTTGTTGATCAGCTGCACCGTGCGCTTCATGTCCAGATCGTTGAACTGCGTCAGTTCCAGTTGCATCTGCAGCGACTTCAGATACTCGCCGATGTCCCGCGACTTGCTGCGGACATCCAGCCGCATGGCTTCAGCTGTATAGGACTCCGCACGAACGACATCCTCGCGGGAGAACGAGATCGCCTCGAAATAGCCTGCAGCCTGCAGGAACCATGGGAAGTAGCTCGGATCGGACGGCAGATCGGGAATACCGACCATAGGCAGGGCGGCCCGGATCTGGGCGCGTTCGGCCGGGTTGTCGTCCAGCATGACGAAGGCGTCCAGCCCAAGGTTCAGCGTCGCGGCGATCTGTTCGATGTTGCTGGCCTTGTCCTGCCAGTTGGCCTGAAAGACCGCGATATCGGATTCCTTCAGGTGCATTTCCGGATGGTTCCGGAAGGCGGACCGGGCGACATCGTCATTGTTCTTGGAAACCACGGCGAGCACGATTCCCCGGCGACGGAGATCGCCGGCTGTCTTCTGGACCTCAAGATAGGCCTCGCCCAGGGCCGAACCCGGGCCGAGAACGATGCCCTCCACGCCTTCATCGCCGACCGCTCCGCCCCAGCAGGTGAAGTCGAGGTCCAGCACCAGGCATTTCCGGGACTTGCCCCTCAATGCCGCCAGCAACCGTCCGAGATGATCGGCATAGAGCGGAACGCAGTCGGCGCTGACGGGGATCTTGTGACCGGCCCATTGAACGGGATCGAACCATCTCGCCGCGCCGACCTGCGCCGCAACATGCTCGACATCCAGCAGGCAGCAACCCGGTTGGCCGGCGATCCGCGCGATCTCTTCATTGACGGTCGCGATCATGGATCGGGCCGTACCCTCGGCCACCCTGTCGAAGCTTCCGAAGCTGCTTACAGGCGGAGTGGCCAGCGACTGCAGTATGACGGTCGCATTGCAGCGCTCGCGGATCCCGTCGACGACCTGGACCAGACGACCCCTCGCGGCCTCGATCACGGACCGGGCGTCGGCGCCGTAGGCGGGCCGGTCAAGGCTGAACCAGCGATAGTCCAGGGCGAGCAGAACGGCATCGGGCGTATCGGCGAATACGGGCGACGCAGGGTCCAGAACCTGCTGTTCGACCTGATCGAAGCCGCCCGGCACCAGGTCCAGCAGCACGCCGTGACGGGCCGCGGCCGTACGGAAATAGTCCTCGAAGGTGTCGGTCGTCGCATTGGACAGGACTGCAAGACGCAGCCTCGACAAGGGGTCCGTGCGCCCCTCGCTTGCCGACAGCTTCCGCAGTGCCCTGGAAAGGCTCTGGGTCTGAAGGAAGCTGTGCGCGTGGGTCGCCAGATGCTGCAGTTGGGCCGCCTGCCCGTCCTGCAGGTCCGCCGCGGCGCGGCACAGCTTGCTGAAATCCGGCGAGGGCTCCGGAAGCCACGGCAATTCCTCGATCTTGAACACGCAGAACCCCCGCAGCAGCGGAACATGTGACTGGTTGCGAGACGCAAATATCAGCGCCGCTGACGGGCGGTCAACCGAAGCCTTCGGCGCCGCCATCCGCGATATGGGGCGGCTCTAGACGGTGTCGACTCTGGCGACCGCGGCCACGCCGTGTTTCGTGAAGGACGTCACGATACTGCAGACCCGGCCGCTGCGCACCGATACGGCCGAAAGCCCTTGCGCGCCGTACTGGAGCCGAAGGTGCCAGAGCGACTGCGCCGCATCGCCAGCGCCGACAAGGGCCTTGAGGGCAGCCTCCTTGGCACTGAACAGAGCAGCAGGCGCGGCTCCTTTCGGTGTCGGCTCATCCGGACTGGCCACACGGTCGAGGACCGGCTGGAAATCCATGCCGGCGGCCCTCTCCGGGTCGATGATATCGAGCCCGATGCCTCTCCGTTGGCTGCTCCTGTTCGCTGCGATCGCATAGGCGCGTCCCCCGTCATGGGCGATCGAAAGGATGTATGGGCCCTCCGGAACCGGTCTGCCATCGGATCCGCGGGACACCGGCTGCCGCGGCGCGCCGAGAGCGGTCAGGGCGGACCGCGCCGCGGTCCGTCCGGCAAGAAAGTCGAGCCGCCGTCCTGCGGCCAGTCCCGCCGCCATCTGCAATTCGGCGGGCAGCACGTCGAAGTCGTCCCGGTGACCGCAACCGAAGACGACTTCGTCTGGACGCAGGAGTCCGCAGATGTCATTCAATAGGGACAGAACACGCTCCCGCCGGGTGATGGTGCTGCGACAGCGGACCGCCGAGGATGCACTATCCGGCCGATCCTACAGGTTTCAGGACAGTCGAACATGGACGTGCATACCCGGATCAACCCGGCCGATCTCGCGCGCTTCGCCGATCTCTCCGAAGACCGGAACCCCATTCACACAAGGCCCGAGATCGCCCGCTATACCCATTTCGGCCAACCGATCGTCTTCGGCGTGCAGACGGTTCTCACGGCCCTGGAGCACCACTTGCGCGAGGCGCCGGACGAGACCGGCCTTCGCCTGCGGAGACTGGCCGTCAAGTTGCCGCAGCCGTTGTATGTGGACGAGGTGTTTGTCGTCACGGCGACCGACCGAAGCGATGGCAGCCGCATGCTGCGGGCGGCCGTGGGCGACACCACGGTGGCGCAGGTCAAGCTGGAGTTCGGTGAGCACGCGCGTGCTGCGCCCCCGTCCGGTTCCTTCCGCGCCGGACCGGTCGAGTATCATGCCGAACCGCTCAATCGTGACATCGCGGAGGCCTTGCCGGTGCGCGGATCGCTGCCGCTGGGCGCCACAACCTCTCCGGAATCGCTGTTTCCTGCCTGCTGCGGCGCGCTGGGGGCCATGACAGTGATGTCGATCATCCGGCTTTCCACGCTTGTTGGTATGGAATGGCCCGGCATGTATTCGGTACTTTCGGAATTCGAGGTCAACCTGGAACCCGGCGCGGCTGAGGGCGGCGGTCTCGACTATGAGGTCGCCCGCGTCGACGACCGGGTATCCATGACATGGATCGACGCCCGGTCGCCCTTCATATCGGCGTCAGTACTGGCGATGTTCCGGCCGGAACCGGTGGCGCAACCGGACTATGCCGGGATTGTCCGCCGACTTGGCGGCGCCCGGCCCTACGCCGGCAAGCACTGTCTCGTGGTCGGCGGCAGCCGGGGTCTCGGCGAAGTCGCGGCCAAGCTGGTCGCGGCAGGCGGCGGCCGGACGACGCTGACCTATCGCAGCGCCGCGGATCGCGCCGGGGCGATCGCCGAAGAGATCTCGCAAGGCGGCGGGCAGTGCGCCACTGCGCCACTCGACGTCCTGGACCCGACTTCCGTCTCCGCTCTCCCTGCCGAGGAGGATCCGTTCGACGCGGTCATGTACTTCGCCACCCCGCACATTTTCAGACGCCGGGTCGAGGCCTTTTCGCCGACCGTTCTGGAAAGCTTCATGGACGTTTATGTGCATGCCTTTCACAGGCTCGTCGCAAGGCTGACCGGCGGGTCGAAACGCCATCTCTCGGTGCTGTACCCTTCGACGGTCGCGATCGACGAACCTGTCAGGGACCTGCTGGAATATTCCGTCGCCAAGGCGGCGGGCGAAACGCTCTGCCGCAACCTGGACCGCCAGTCCAGACGGCTGGACATCGTCATCGAGAGGTTTCCACGGGTGCAGACCGATCAGACCAATACCATCGCCACCGCGGAATCGGCCGATCCAGTCGATCTGCTCCTTCCGGTCGCTGCACGGCTATTCGGGATTGAAGACCGCCCGGAAATGTCGCACTGAGCGACCGCAGAGAGACCACCCCGGACAACATGTGAGGAAAGCAGCAGATGCAAGAGAGCGACGTTCTGCCGGTAATCGAGGAGATCATGCGGGAACTTACCGACGATCCCGATCTCAATCTGGACCGTGACACCACCGCGGACGATGTCGACCTCTGGGATTCCGTCCTGCATGTGAAGATGATGATCGCGATCGAGAGCCAGTTCGGTATCCGCTTCGAGACCGAAGAACTCAACGCGCCAGAGTTGGTCGGCGAACTGATCGATCTTGTCATTGCCAAGAAGCAGGCCTAGGTCAGCCTTTCACCGCGCCAAGGAGGACATGAGATGAGCCAAGTCAGCGTATTCCTGCTGGGCGGATGCCTGCTGCACGGCCCCGTCAACGCGCGGGCCAATTCCAGCGGCGGACGCATAAACAATGTCAGGCTCGTCTCCCGCGGCAACCTTCCGCCGACCTACACCTTCGACGAGATGATCCAGGTGGTCGAACTGCTCCGCAACGAGAGCCGGATGGACAAGACGGTGCGGTTCATCCACGGCATTGCAGACGATTTCGAGCCCAAGCCCGGCGCGGGCACGCTCGAGGCGGTCGATGTCGTGCTGCTCGAACCGGCGACACCCTATGAGCTCAAGTTCCACGGCTGCAGCATTCACCGGGCCTGCCTCTTCGATCTCGTGAACCCGATCAAGGCGATCAATGTCGACCTCGCCCGCCTGACCAGCGCCTGGTACAACCGCGGCATCATCAAGCATGACGACGAATTCCGGCTCGAGGCCGCAGAGAAGCTGTCGGATGCCCTGCCCGATGACTTCCCGAACCGCGACCTGGTCAGGGAACTGCTGAACGACACGGTCATGGTCGAGGGTGACGTGATGGCCGGTCTGCGGCGGATGCAGGAACTGATCGACCGGCCGATGGGCATTCTGACCTTCATCAACCAGTACATGCCGGACGGACGCCCGGTCTCCTGGCCCGCGAATTTCCGCGAGGACGTCCTCAACGCGGCCAACACGCTCGGCATACCTGTGCTGGAGCCCTACGAACTTGTCGGCGAGTACGGGGTCGAGCGGGCCCTGAAGGAGGATCTCCGACACTACCGCGACGATTTCATGCCGGTCGTGGCCGACTCCATCGAGGAGTTCGCGGTCGGGATCGCAAGTCCGGAAACCGCCGAGGCGCGGTCCGCGTGAGCGAAAGCCCACCGCGGATCGAGGAATCGGCTGCCGTCAACTTCGACGACAGGATCGAGCAGTTGATCGGCAGTCTGACAATGCCGGAAAGCGGCCGTCATAACATGCCCCAGGGCCAGGTCTCGCTCCGGGACTATCCGTTTCCCTTCAAGGGTGTGGTCTCCGTGACAGCCGGTGTCACCGGCATGACCGCCCGCGCCTGCCGCACGTTCCTGAACTACTTTGCGAGAGAAGGCGACGACGCACCGGCGGCGGAGCTGGAGGTCTCGGCCGCCTTCGGTTTCGACACGGAGACAGACCGCCTCAGCTTCGGCCATCGCGATGGCGGAAGCGGTTCCCCGGAGGCCGAGGAAGAACAGGTCGCCGAACTGGTGCGGTGCGGCGCGCTCGACACGATCCGCTGTGTCTCCGGCCACCGCGACTGGGAACGCGCACAGGAGCGTCTGCAGGTTCTCGGCCTCTCGCCGCGCATCGCCATCGACACCCCGTCCGGCCTGCCCGGCGCAAGCTTCCGGTCGGACGACAGCCTGCTCGAACGCTACAAGTTCGGCGACCATCTGGACTACCGGATCAAGCCGGACTTCCGGAACAAGCTGCACGCCTATCTTTGGGAGCAGTGGGCGCATGAAGCGCATGCCGGGCAGACGGAACTGGTGGCCCGGTTCAACAGGACGATCCAGACGCCCGTCGGCGGCGAAGATGCTACCCTGCCCTTCAAGCGCTACGCGGGACCCATGCGGGGCACCGCCACCACCCTGCCGGCGCTGCTGAACGCCCACGATCTCGACTGGCTCGTCTACTGGCGGGGCGCCGCCCTGGTCGATTTCGAACCGGCCCTTTGGTCGATTGTCGGCAGAACCCCGGACCGCGACGAGACCCGGAACATCGACGACCCTCTGGCGGACTATCACCAACGGGCCTGCTGGACCGACATCGAGAACCGTCAGGCGAAGGGAGAGTTGCTGGTCATGCCCCCTCACCGGCTGCTCGGCTGGCTGAGGCTTCGCCAGGTCCTGAAGCTCGAGGTCGAACGCGCCGAAGACCGCTGGACCGTCCGCATGGCCTGCGACCCGGCGGACACGGACTACAGCGCACTGGCCGAGAACGGCTTCGACGGTCTCGCTCTTGTCGTGCCTTCCGATGCGCCCGAGATCGAGGTCCTGCCGCAGGGCGCCGACCATCCGATCGAGATGATCCGGGAGAAGGACCCGACCCTTGTCAATCTCGACTGCCTCTACCGGACGTGGCGGCCGCTGCGTTCCGGCCTGACCGGATAGGCGGCGCCGATGACCGACTTCCTCGATCCGCCTGCGCTGCTTCACGACCTGACCGTCGACGAGTTCAACGGCGGTCGCGCCACCGCCGGCGGCGTCAGCGTGCGGGACTTCCCGTTTCCCTACCGCGCCGGCTTCGCCATCAGCAATGACTGCGACAGCTTCGGGCGCGCGGCCTTCGAGGACTGGCACGCGGTCCTGAACGGTTCGGGAACCATCGGAGGACGCGACGGTCTGAACCTCGAGATCGGCGACAGCTACTGGGGCTGGATCGGCCATGTCGTACCCGATGGCATGGGACTCCATGATCACTACCCGGACGACGAGCCGCGCAAGGATTCAGCGAATCTGGCGCGCATCGTCGAACTCGGGCAGGCCGGATGGCTCGACACGATGCATTCGCTCGGCAACTGGCGGCTGGGTCCCGGCGGCGCGCCCGTGGACATGGCCCGGGATCAGGTGGTCTATCTGCTCGACCGGCTCGACAGTCTGGGGCTTTATCCCAACGTCCTGGTCAACCATTCCGCATCGCCGAGCAATGTCGGCGGCCCCTGGGGCTGGTACCAGGGCGCGGACGATCCGGAACATCCGCTCTACTGTCTCGATCTGCTGAAGTCGTTCGGGTTCCGCTTCCACTGGCTGGACGTCTTCACCATCTTCGACGGCTTCGGGTCCGATCTGCAGCTCGAGAGCCGCCGTGAGGTGCGCCAGCGGCTGCATCAGTTCAACTGGGGTCCCTGGCTACGGCGGCGGAAGCCCGAAGGCGGGATCGCGCCGGTCGTGCTCGGCGCAAACGACGCCGAGATTCGCCAGAACCTGATCGGTTTCCTGAATCGCACCCTGATGCACGTCGAAGGGCGCGACGGCACGCCGATCCTGGCCTTCAAGCGACAGCGCGGCTGGGATCAGCCGGTGATGGACGGGTTCCCGGTCCAGGTGACCGAAGCCGATCTCGACATGCTGGAACGCCGGCGCGGCGCGGCCATCATCTACCAGCATTTCGGTTTGAGCGCCGCGCGCGGGCGCTGGCCGTCGCCCCACGCACCAAAGCGGACGGCGACTGCACCGCCGGTGCTCGACGAACACGCCTACGACCGCTTCCGCGAACTCTCCGACCGTCACAGGAACGGCCGGATCCTCGTCGCAACAACCGGACGGCTGCTGCAATATCTGCACCTCAGAGACCGGCTGGACTTCGGCATCGACCGAAGTGACGAGCGCTGGGTCCTTCATGTCCACGGAATCGATTGCCCGGTCTCGGGACACCGAAAAGTCGAAGCTGCGGAGATCAACGGTCTGAGTTTCTGCGTGCCCGCCGACGCGCCGGAAATCGCAGTCGAGATCGCCGGCGCTTCACGAGAGTTCCCTTTCCGACGGCAAGCCGATCCCGACAGTCCGGACCGGACTGTCCTGTTCCTGCCCTGGTCCCAGCTGGAGTGGCCCAACTAGGCCCCAACGAAAAGGGCCGCCCCGGGGGGCGGCCCTTTCCATTTCGGTCCGGTGCGGATCAGCGCTGGCGGCGCGTCGGGTCGCCGACATTGTGCGCCACCGAGGTCAGCTCGGCGCGGCCGAGGCCGATGTCGCGGAGCGTGCGGGCGTCCAGGGCCGCAAGCTGCGCCAGCCGTCCGCGCTCCGCGTAGAAGTCGCCGATGGCGTGAATGCGGGCCGAGATCCAGTCGCCGATACTGCCGGGAACGCTGTTCCGGGCCGCAATCCGATGATCATAGGTCTGGTAGGCCATCTTCCTGTTCCTTTCACGGCAAGAATTGTTTGCCTCTGCAACTTTCCGGGGGCTGTGTGCTCCCGCCTTTCGATGACTTGGATTTGGGGCGTTGCTGCGATGCAGCAAGCGACTTAAACTTGTCTTTCGGAATACCAAAAGTATATCGGGTTCATGAGACGCAGAACTCCCTCCACTGAACGCCCTGCGCGCCTTCGAAGCCGCCGCCCGCCACGAGAGTTTCAAGGCTGCGGCGGAGGAACTTTCGGTCACGCCGGCCGCTGTCGGACACCAGATCCGGACACTGGAGGACTACCTGGGCGTCGAACTGTTCACCCGGCTGAACCGCTCGGTCGAACTCACCGACCGCGCGCGGCGCGTCCTTCCCGGCCTCACGGCCGCCTTCGATTCGATGGTCGACACGCTCGCCATCCTCGACGACCCCGACGAGAGCCACGTGATCAACGTCTCGACGGTGCCGTCCTTCGCGGTGAAATGGCTGATACCGCGGCTGGAACGCTTCAACCGGTCCTATCCCGACTACGATGTCCGGATTTCGGCGTCCGTGGACCTTGCCGACTTCCGCCGCGACCACATCGACTGCTCGATCCGCTTCGGCCGCGGCATCTATCCGGGCCTGAAGGTCTGGAAGATTCTCGACGACACCATCCTGCCCGCCGCCAGCCCGAGCCTTCTGGAACAGCAGGGGCCGGCGGAAAGCCCGGCCGATCTGGCGCGGTTTGCGCTGGTCCACGACGATTCGCTCCGCTTCGACCCGATGACGCCGGACTGGCGGGCCTGGCTGACCGCCGCCGGCGTGGACGACATCGTCGACTGGCGCCGCGGCGCGCATTTCTCCTTCGCCGACCACGCCCTGCAGGCGGCGATCGACGGGGTCGGCATCGTGCTGGCCCGGCGTTCGATCGCGGAACAGGACATCGCCGACGGCCGGCTGGTGCCGCTTTTCGCGACGGAGCAGCCGCTGACCATGTCCTACTGGTTCGCCACCGTCCCGGAAAAGGCCGAGCAACCGCGCATCGTCGCTTTCCGCGACTGGATGCTGGCGGAGGCTGCAGAGGAGCGCGGCGTCACACACGGCGGCTAATCTGTTTGCATTTTGCAAGGGGCGATGATTCACTCGGGTGGCGGGTGTGTTCTAACGGGGAGAGTCGATGACTGCCGGCGAACGCCAGCCCGTCCTGCTGGTTGAAGACAGCCGCTCGCTGGCGCGTGCCTACGAGCTGTATCTCGAGAAGGAGCCCTACGACCTGACGCTGGCCGAGACCGGCCGCCAGGCGCTGGAGGCATTGGATGCGCACGAGTTCGAGGCCGTGCTGCTGGATCTGCGGCTGCCCGACATGGACGGCATGGAAATCCTGGAACGGCTGCACCGGCAGCCGAGCGCGCCGCGGGTCGTCGTGATCACCGCGCACGGCTCGATCAACGTGGCCGTCGAGGCGATGCGGCTCGGCGCCTTCGATTTTCTGGTGAAGCCGTTCAACAACGAGCGGCTGATCGGCGCCCTGCGCAGCGCGCTGAAGGCCGGACGCAGCCAGGACATCGCGCCGGAAGGCGATGCCGGGGAGCCGGAATCGGACGAACGATTCTACAGCTTCATCGGCGCGTCGGGCGCCATGCATACCGTCTACAAGACCATCCGCATGGCTGCGCCCAGCAAGGCGACGGTGTTCGTCGTCGGCGAATCAGGCACGGGCAAGGAACTGGCGGCCGAGGCGGTTCACGCTGCCAGCCCCAGATCGAAGGGCCCGATGGTCGCCATCAACTGCGCCGCGATCCCCAAGGGCCTGATCGAAAGCGAGATCTTCGGTCATGTCCGCGGCTCCTTCACCGGCGCCGTGCAGGACCGCGAAGGCGCCGCCGCCCGCGCCCATGGCGGCACGCTGTTTCTGGACGAGATCTGCGAAATGGATCTGGACCTGCAGACCAAGCTGCTGCGGTTCGTCCAGACAGGGGCTTTCGAACGCGTCGGCGACAATCGTTCACGCAGTGTCGATGTCCGCTTCGTCTGCGCCACCAACAAGGATCCGATGGAGGCCGTACAGCAGGGACGTTTCCGCGAGGACCTGTTCTACCGCCTGCACGTGATCCCGGTGCAGATGCCTCCGCTGCGCGAGCGGGGCGACGACATCATGCTGATCGCGACCAACTTCCTGGCCCAGTACACCAAGGAAGAGAAGAAGTCCTTCTCGGGATTTTCAGCCGAAGCCGCGGCCGCGCTGCAGGCGCACCGCTGGCCGGGCAATATCCGCGAACTGCAGAACGTCATCCGCTCGATCACGGTGCTCTATGACGGCGACCGGGTCGAACTGGACATGCTGCCGCCCAACATCAATGCCGGCTACGGTCCGGGTGTCGGGGCTGCGCCTTCCGTTACTCCGTCGGCGCAGCCGGAAGCCGCGCCAGCGCCGCCACGTCCGAAGACCGAAGCCGACATCCGGCCGCTGGAAACGGTGGAGCGGGAAGCGATCGAGGACGCCATCGGCATCTGCCACGGCAACATCGCCAAGGCCGCTTCGCTGCTGGGCGTCAGCCCTTCGACGATCTACCGGAAGAAGCAGGCCTGGGAAAACGGCTGATCCGCTCCGGCGCCTCCCGTGTAAAACCCGACGGATGCACTATGTGATGGTGCAACCCAACGCGATGGAGGTTTGGCATGCCCCGGAAGAAGGACGTCACCGGCGCCTGCATGGATGCGGCGCTGTCACTGGCCGCCATCGGCGGCTGGAACAACGTCACGCTCTACGACATCGCCACCGAGGCCGGAATAGAGGTCGGTGAGGCCGCAAAAGCCATCGGCGGGCGCAATGGCGCGCTGAGACACCTCACCACGCGCGCCGACGAAGCCATGCTGGCCGCCGTCGACGAGGACTGGGGCGAGGAATCGGTCCGCGACCGGCTCTTCGCGCTGCTGATGGCCCGTTTCGACTTCCTGAAGACCCGCCGGGAAGGCCTGCGGGCTGTTCTCGCCGGCCTGCCCGGCGACCCCGCCGTGGCCGTGATGACGGCCGCTGGTCCAGGCCTGAAGTCGATGCGTCTAGCGCTGGAAGCCGCCGGCGTCACGTCCGCCGGGCTGCAGGGGCGGCTCAGGGCGCGGGCGCTTGGCCTGGCCTACGCCTCGGTGATGCGGACCTTCCTCGACGACGACAGCGACGACCTCTCCCGCACCATGGCGGCGCTGGACCGCCAGCTCGGCCGGCTGCAGAACATGGCCGAACGCTTCCGGTTCGGCCGGCGGCGGCTGCGCGGCGAAGCCGGGAATGGTGGCGAGCCTGAGTCCGACACGCTGGAGGGCTGACGGCGCTCAGAGCGCCCGGGCGGTCCGGCGGATCAGGTCCCAGGCGGCATCGACATGCCGCGCCTTGGTCCGTGTCTGGCCGATGGAAATGCGGATGGCGTAGCGGTCGCGGACGCGGTTCGGCGTGAAATACGCCTCTCCCGACGCATTCAGCGTATTGAGAAGCCGCTCGTTCAGCGCATCGGTCTCCGCCTCGCTTGCCGAACCCGCAGGCCGGAACCGGAAGTTGAGCAGGGAGAGAACGCGCGGCGCCACCAGTTCGAAATCCCGCTCCGCGGCGATTTTCGCCTCCAACTCCTCCGCCAGGGCGATATGACGGCGCAGGAAGGCCTGCAATCCCTCGATGCCGTAGCTGCGGATCACGAACCACAGTTTGAGCGCACGGAACCGCCGCCCGAGCGGCACCCCCCAATCACGGTAGTCGATCACCTGCCCGGCCTCCGGTCCGGCGTAGTAGGAGGCGTCGATGGCGAAGGTGCGGATCAGCGCCTCCGGATCGCGGACGAAATGGGCGGCGCAGTCGAAATTGGTCAGCAGCCACTTGTGCGGATTGAAGACAAGGCTGTCGATGGTCTCCTGCCCTTCCAGCATCCAGCGGTATTCCGGCAGGATCAGCGCCGAGCCGGCCCAGGCGGCGTCGACATGGAAGAAGACGCCGTAGCGGCGGCAGATCTCGCCCATGGCCGCCAGATCGTCGATGGCGCCGACACCGGTCGCGCCGAGCGAGGCGACCGCGCAGGCAGGCTTCCGCCCGGCGGCGATATCGGCCTGGATGGCTTTCTCCAGCTCTGCAGGGATGATCGCGAAGGTGTCGTCCGTGGCGATCTTGCGGACGTTCCGGCGGCCATAGCCGGCAATCTTAGCGCCCTTCTCGGTGGCCGTATGGGTCTGGTCCGAACAATAGGCGACCAGTTCCGGGCCACCGGTCAGTCCGGCCTCGTTGGCCTCAAAGCCCGTCGCCTTCTCCCGCGCCGTCAGCAGCGCCGCCAGGATCGCACCGGAGGCCGAATCCTGGATCACGCCGGTAAAGCCCTCTTCCAGCCCGATCATCTGGCGCAACCAGTCGAGGACCCGCGTTTCCATTTCGGTGGCCGCCGGCGAGGTCTGCCACATCATGCATTGCGCCCCGATAGTGGCGGTCAGCATCTCCGCCAGCACCGAGGGCGGGCTGGAATTGGCGGGGAAGTAGGCGAAGAAGGAGGGATGCTGCCAATGGGTCACGCCCGGCAGCACATCGCGGGCGAAATCCGCCATGATCCGCTGCACCGGCTCGCCGGCCGCAGGCGCGCTGGCGGACAGCTTCCCGGCGACCTCTCCGGGATGGGTCTGGGCGCGCACGGGATACTGTTCGATGCCCGCCAGATAGTCGGTCATCCAATCCACCATCTGATGCGCATGGCTGCGGAATTCATCCAGATCCATCACTTTCCCTCCGTCGGTCGGGCGCGAACTTGACATGCGGGGGCGTTAGACGAAATAGGTTGCTCTTTCCGGGCAAGGAGGCGGGCGGACATGGCGGAGACGATTTCGACGAAGGTGCTGATCATCGGCTCCGGCCCTGCGGGCTGCACGGCCGCGGTCTATGCGGCGCGCGCCGGCCTGGAGCCCGTCATGGTCCATGGCATCCAGCCCGGCGGCCAGCTCACCATCACCACCGATGTCGAGAATTACCCCGGCTTCGCCGATGTCATCCAGGGCCCATGGCTGATGGAGCAGATGGAGAAGCAGGCGTCCAATGTCGGGACCCGCATCATCAACGACATCATCGGCGACATCGACCTGGACAAGCGCCCCTTCGTGGCGACAGGGGACGGCGGCGACACCTATGTCGCCGACAGCGTGATCGTGGCCACCGGCGCCTCGGCCAAGTGGCTCGGTCTGCCCAGCGAGCAGAAGTTCCAGGGATTCGGCGTCTCGGCCTGCGCGACCTGCGACGGCTTCTTCTATCGCGGCAAGGAGGTCTGCGTCATCGGCGGCGGCAACACTGCTGCCGAGGAGGCGCTGTTCCTGACCAATTTCGCAACGAAGGTCTGGCTGATCCACCGTCGCGACGAACTCAGGGCCGAGCACATCCTGACGAAGCGGGTTCTCGCACACGACAAGATCGAACCGCTCTGGGATCACGTCCTGGACGAAGTCGTGGGCGATGCCGATCCGCTGGGCGTCACCGCGGTCCGGGTGCGCAACGTCAAGACCGGCGCCATCCGCAATATCCCGATGCACGGCGTCTTCGTCGCCATCGGACACGACCCGAACACCTCGCTGTTCAAGGGAAAGGTCGAGATGGACGCAGAGGGCTATATCGAGACCCGGCCCGGAACGACATCGACCAGCGTGCCGGGCCTGTTCGCCTGCGGCGACGTCCAGGACCGCATCTACCGGCAGGCCGTGACCGCCGCCGGGACCGGCTGCATGGCCGCTCTGGAAGCCGAGAAGTTCCTCGCCGAATCGGAGATGGCCGACGCCGCCGACTAGGCGCGGATTTCCGCTGTCGCCTTTTCTCTTGTCGATTCGATCCGGGCGGATATTTTCGTCGGATGGATTGGGACAAACTGCGCATTTTTCATACAGTCGCTGATGCCGGAAGCTTCACTCACGCTGGTGAACTGCTGAATCTGAGCCAGTCGGCTGTGAGCCGTCAGGTCAGCGCTCTCGAAGACAGCCTGCGGACAACCCTGTTTCGCCGCCACGCGCGCGGACTGATTCTCACCGAACAGGGCGAACTGCTCTACAAGACCGCCCGCGAGGTCTTCTCGAAGCTCGCCATGGCCGAGGCCATGCTGACGGACGCCAAGGAGAAGCCCCGCGGCGACCTGACCGTATCGACCACGGTGGGCCTGGGGTCCATGTGGCTGACGCCACGCATCCGCGAGTTCATCGAAGCCTATCCCGACATTTCAGTCCATCTGGTGCTGACCGACGGCGAGGTCGACCTGACGATGCGAGAAGCCGATATCGCCCTGAAGCTCTGGCCGCCGACCCAGCCCGACCTGATCCAGCGCAAGCTGATGGCCGTGAACTTCCACCTCTATGCGTCGCCGGAATACATCAAGCGGCGCGGATCGCCGAAGCGGCAGGAGGACCTCGACCGCCACGCCCTGATCACCTATGGCGACGACAACATCAGCCCGGTGCGCGCCGGCAACTGGCTGATGGATCTCGGCGCCTCGCCCGACAAGCCGCGCGAGCCGGTGCTGACCGTGAACAATGTCTATGGCCTGCTGCAGGCCGTGGAGAGCGGCCTCGGGATCGCCACCCTGCCTGATTACATCGTGCAGGATCACAGCAAGGCCGTCCGCGTGCTCGACGACATCGCCGGACCGAGTTTCGACACCTTCTTCGTCTATCCGGAGGAGCTCAGAAACTCCAAGCGCATCGCGGTATTCAGGGATTTCCTGATTCGAAAGGTCAACGAGACACAATTCTGACCGATGCAATATTGATACAGGTCACATTCATTCGAATTCTGAAACAAGTTTCACGTTAAAAATCAATACCTTATAGGCATGCATGAGACGCATGGGTAATTTGTGCCTGTGCCACTTTATTTCACGTCCCATGAGTCCTACATCTCCAGTCATGAGATGTTGCGTTGCAACATCGACGGGCAACTCCGGCGCCTCCCTGTCGTGATTTGTCCGACGTCTCTTGAGACGTGAAGCCTCCCTGTTAGACTCGGCGGGTTCTTCGGAACCCGCCATTTTTATGTCTGCGGGGTCAGGCGTTGTCGGTCAGCCACGCACCGATACGGTCCATCGCCTCTTCGATGTTCTCCAGCGAGTTCGCGTAGGAAAAGCGCAGATACCCTTCGCCCAGGATGCCGAAGCTGGTGCCTGCGATCGCAGCCACGCCGGCCTCTTCCAGCAGACGGTTCTGCAGCGCCCCCGAACTCAGGCCCGTGCCACTGATGTTCGGGAAGGCGTAGAAGGCGCCCAGCGGCGTGACGCAGGAAACGCCGGGAAGCTGGTTGAGCCGTTGGACGATGAAACTGCGGCGGCGGTCGAACGCCTCGACCATTGAGGCCACAGCGTCCTGCGGCCCTTCCAGCGCCTCGATGCCGGCATACTGGGTCGCGGCATTGACGCAGGAATGGGTGTTCACGGCCAGCTTTGCCGCCAGCGGCGCCAACTTCGACGGCCACAGCCCCCAGCCCAGACGCCAGCCGGTCATGGCGTAGGTCTTCGACCAGCCGTCCAGCACGATCAGGCGGTCCCGGATGGACGGATAGTCCAGCAGGGTCACGTGATCGAGCCCTTCATAGGTCATGCAGGAATAGATCTCGTCGGACATGATGGCGACGTCGGGGTGCTTCTCGAGACCGGCCACAAGGGCGTCAATCTCGCTGCGCGGCACCACGCCGCCGGTCGGGTTGGCCGGCGAGTTCAGGATGATCAGCCGTGTGCGTTCGTTGATCTGCCCCAGCACCTCATCGGCGGAGAAGGCGAAGCCGGCGCTTTCGTGCAGCTTGATCGGAACGGCCTTCGCGCCTGAAAACTCGATCATCGAGCGATAGATCGGGAATCCGGGATCCGGATAAAGGATCTCGGCGCCCGGCTCGCCGAAGATCAGCATGGCGAAGGCCATCGTTACCTTGCCGCCCGGCACGCAGACGATCAGGTCGGGATCGACCTCGTGGCCATAGCGGCGGTGGATATCGGCGGCGACGGCACCGCGCAGCTGGGGGATGCCGTTCGCAGGCGTGTAACCGTGATGGCCGTCCGCCAGCGCCTTGCGCCCGGCCTCGACGACATTCTCCGGCGTCGGGAAGTCGGGCTGGCCGATACCGAGATTGATGATCGAGCGGCCCTGCGCCGCCAGCGCGTTTGCCTTCGCCAGCACCTCGAACGCCGTTTCGGTCCCGAGATGGCTCATCCGTTCGGCCAGAATCATCGCGTTCCCCCCTCGTCTCTGGTCCGGATTCAATAGTGGCTTCCCAAGCGGGCCGCAATTGTGGTCATTGAAGTCAAAGAACAAGGGAGGACAGGATGCAGGATCTGCAGGACAAGATCGCCTTCGTTACCGGCGGCGCCAGCGGCATCGGATTCGCCATCGCGCGGGCGCTGATCGACAGGGGCGCGCGGGTCATGCTCGCCGATATCGATGAGGAAAGGCTGGCCCAGGCCAGGGCCGAACTCGGCCAGGCCTCGGAGACGGTGGTCTGCAACGTCGCCAGCAACACAAGCGTCGAGGACGCGGCCCAGGCCACCATCGACGCCTTCGGCAAGGTCCATATCGTCGTCAACAATGCCGGCGTCGGCCTGGGCGGCAAGCCGGGCGACGCGACCATCGAGGACTGGCGCTGGATCGTCGACATCAACTTGATGGGCGTGGTCCACGGCGTCGAGACTTTCACGAAGCTGATCCGCGAGCACGGCGAAGGCGGTCACATCGTCAACACGGCATCCATGGCCGGACACTGGGCGAACGAGAACATGGGCCCGTACTGCGCCACCAAGTTCGCCGTCGTCGGATATTCCGAGTGCCTCCGCCAGGCTCTGGCCCCGGAGAATATCGGCGTCTCGATCCTCTGCCCGGGCTGGGTGAAGACCGACATCGCCGGCAGCAGCGCCCGTCGTCCATCCGGGCCGGCCGGAACGCCGAACCCGCTGACGAACGCCGAGGATGTCGGTGGCGGTCAGCAGGTCACGGCCTCCGACCTGATCGCCCACGGCATGCCGCCCCACGTGCTGGCGGACTGGGTGATCGAGTGCATCCGCGACAACCGGCTCTACATCTTCAGCCACGCGATGATGGAGCCCGTGATCGACATGCGCCACGAAGCGATCAAGGCCGACTATGCCGCCGCCATCGCCAACGAGACGCTGACCAAGAACCAGACGAGCTAGGCCGCGCGGATGAGTTCAGGGCAGCGCTTTTTCGGCACACCCTCCCAGCAGGCGGTGACACGGCGTGCGGCTGCGCTCTGGTGCCTGGTGAAAGACGACCCGAGATACAGCACGCATGGGCGCGCCATCGGGCTCAATGCAAGGCTGTCCGACGATATCGAGTTGCACCTGGCGCTGGCCCGGCTTCAGGGGATCGGGCCGATCGACGATATCGCCGACGCCGACGCGGACATCCGAGACACCGAACTGCGCGAACTGGGACTGATCACGGACCGCTACGCTTACTGGCTGACCGGCGATACGTCGCTCAGAACCTGCGCCGATCTCGTCGCGGCGTTCCGTCTGCCAGACGATCTGGAACCGGAGTGGATAGATCCGGACACTCCGATCGACCGTCTTCATGATCTGGCCGAACTCCTCGCCGCCTGCGAGATGATGCTGCCGATGGAGAATGTGGTTCGCGGCATCGCCCTGCCATCCGTCTATGTCCTGCTGAAGGACCGCTCCGGACGCCCTGTTGCCCATGCCTCTTCGACACGTGCCCATCACCCGGACGCCCCGAATGGCGGCGAGGCGCACTGGGGCATGCTGGCCACATTGCCGGAGCGCCGGGGTCAGGGTCTGGCGGCCTATCTGGGCGCGCTCGCCATGGTGGAGATGAACCGCCGATACGGGTTCCGCTCGTTCGGGACCGGTATTCGGGAGGGCAACACACCCTCGGAAGCGCTCTGCACGCGTCTCGGGCTCGCCGCGACCGGCCGTTCGGTGCTGCTGGCCATCGACCCTGCTCTCCTCGACGGGGACAAGCTGACGAAGTGAGTGCGCCCGACCTCAGCCGGACGACCGGATCGCCGCTCGGCTGGTCGGTGCGGCTGTCGCTGTTCTACGCCGCGATCTTTCTGGTCGCCGGGGTATCGATGCCCTGGTTTCCGGTCTACTTGCAGTCGCGCGGCCTGTCGGCGGACCAGATAGGACTGATTCTCGCCATAGGCTTCTGGGTCAAGCCGCTGGCGAACCCCGTCGGCAGCCGCTGGGCCGATCTGTCAGGCGAGCGGCGCCGCCCCCTGATCGTGTTCCTGATCGGCGCGGGCGCAGCCTATGCGCTGTTCGCGGCCGGCGACGCCTTCTGGGCCTTCTTCCTCGCTGCGGTGCTGGCGTCCTGCTTCAACTCGCCGATCCTGCCGCTGGCAGACAATCTGACCATGACCGCCGCAGCCGAGCGCAATCTGGACTACGGCCGCGTGCGGCTCTGGGGCTCCGTGACATTCATCGGCGCGGTCTACGCCGCCGGATGGCTGCTGGAAGGCGCAGCCCCGTCGATCATCCTCTGGCTGATGGTGGGTGGCTACTGGCTGACCGCCATCGTCGCCGCGAACCTCCCCGATATCCGCTTCCCGAAGCCGCAGTTCCGAAGACGCAACCCCTTCGCCCTGATCGGGCACCCGGTCTTCGCGTTGTTCCTGCTGGCCTCGGGCCTGAACAGCGCCGCCCACGCCGTGCTCTACGGCTTCGGCTCGATCCACTGGCGCGCGGTCGGTCTGGACGACGTGCAGATCGGCATTCTCTGGGCTATCGGTGTGGTCGCCGAGATCGTACTGTTCTGGCTGTCGCGGCGCATCGTGGGACGGACCGGGCCGCTTCGCCTGATGCTGGCCGGCTGCGCCGCTGGCCTGCTGCGCTGGACCCTGACGGCGGGGGCCGAGGACTTCGCCGGACTGGCCCTGCTACAGGTCCTGCACGCGCTGACCTTCGGGGCAGCACACCTGGGCGCCATGCACTTCATCCAGCGCGCCGCGCCCGAAGGCATGTCCGCCACGGCGCAGGGCCTGTTCTCCGCTTTCGGCATGGGCCTGTTCATGGGGTTCGGCGCGCTGGCCGCCGGCTTCCTCTATGACGGGCTGGGCGGCAGCGCCTACTACGTCATGGCCATCGTGTCGGCAGTCTCGACGCTGGCCGCGCTGCTGCTGATCAGGCGCTGGGACGGGTCGCGGCTGACGCTCGGCTGACCGCCTGCTCACGGCGCGCGGCGCAATCCCTGACGATCTCCCTTCGCCGGTCATCCGAAGCGCGCATCCATTCGCCGATTTCCGCCATCGTCCGGTAGCAGCCGACGCAATGGCCCGAATTGCGGTCCAGATAGCAGACGGAGATGCATGGCGACGGTACGGTCATCGGGCAGGCCGGAATTCGTTCGGGACCGCCCACCTCCACCACGGCCAGCGCCGAAATGCAAGTCAGGCGGCAGTCCAGGGACCGATCTTCTCACCTCGGGCGTAGCGCATTTCCAGCTTGTCGAGCAGGTCGAGATCGCCGGCGGCATTGACCTGCGTGACGATGGTCTCGATGCCCTTCTCGCGCCAGGTACGGACCAGCGAACGGAGCAGGAAGGCCCCGTCCTTCTGCTTCGACAGTTCCTGCAGCCGCGGCGCATCGACCTCGATATAGGCATGGGCATCGCCTTCCCGGTGCCCCGTCGCGCCGACGGCGGCCTCGCCCTTGATGAAGGCATAGAAGTCCGGAACCACGATCCGCCACGCCGTGCCGCCGGCTTCTTCCAGCCAGCCGTCGCCGCGTCCCGTCAGATCGCCGCCCAGCTTCCGTTCGGGGCGCAGCAACAGCTTGCCGGCCGACACGTTGTGGCGGCGGATCAGTTGATCCACCTGCTTGCGGACCCCGCCATCGGCAAGGCTCTCGGAAGCGATGGAGACCAGCACGCGCAGTGAGACGGCCTTCCAGACCTTCCACTCGACCTGCTGTTCCAGGGCCTTGGCGAACGTCGCGATTTCCATCTCTTCCCGGAACCCCGGGGCATCGGCCAGGGCGGTCAGCATGGACGGCGCCAGCGGGCGGCCGTCGACGACAGGCATGGACTTGACTTGCCGCATGGCGACGGCGGATTTCCTGAGGCTGAGGACCGGCCGGCTCTCGACCATCATCTGTCCGGTCTTGACGGCCTTGCGGGCCGCACCAATCAGCTTGGCCACGCGGACCTTGGCTTCATCATGACGCGCACCCAGCCCGACACGGCGAAGGCCCGAGCTCAGACGGTCGCGGAGGCCGCTGCCCGAGAAGCTCAGCGTGGCCCGGATTTCTTCGGGGGAGATCGCCGAACCATCGGCGTCGATGCGCTCCGCCGCGACGGTTGCGGGATCGGAGATGATGCCCTGATCGGCGGCCATGCCTGATACCGCGGCCAGCATCTCGCCTTCGTCGGCGGCGGCGTCATGCAGGATGCCGTAGCGGGCATTTCCGAAGCGGGAGGTGGCCCTGGCGCCGCGGCGCTTCGCTTCCTGTTCGACCACGCGGCCGAACTCACGGTCGGCGAAATCGTCCAGCCCGCCGGCCACTTCAAGTGTCGTCATCGCCGCGCCGCCATCGGCCATGCCGGTCGCGGCCTGATCCAGAAACTCGTCGGCGCCGAGCTGACCGTCGGCATGGCGGGCGGCGTCTTCCTCTTCCCACCAGTCGGTCTCACCGGAAAGCCGGTAGACGTGAATGGTGATTCCGTCGCGCTCATGCGCTGAGCGCATACGTCCTACCAGCATGATCTCGCCGCCGTGGCCGTCGCCGCAGATCTTCGGCTCCTTGCCGCCCTGACGGGCGCCGACGATGACCTGCATCATCGCGTCGGCAATCGACGCAGGAAAGGCCTCGGCCACCGGTTTCCGCCAGTATTCGATCGCCGTGCGGCCGAAAATCCGCTCGGTCTCGCCCGACATCTCGTTGATGGTCATGTCACCCATGATGCGCATGGTGACGGAAGGTCGGCCCGTACCGATTGGCAGGCTGGCGTTCATGCTTCTGTTCCCGTAACCCGATCCTTCCGTATGCTGACCAGAAGTTGATCAAGGTTCCGTAAACGGGGAGGCGGACATGACGGATTTTCGCGTGGTCACAGAGGGATTGCGGTTCCCGGAAGGGCCGATCGCGTTGCCCGACGGCGACGTGCTGGTGGTGGAGATCGCGGCAGGGCGTCTGACCCGAGTGCACCCGGATGGCTCCAAGACCGTGGTCGCCCAGCCGGGCGGCGGACCGAACGGCGCCGCGATGGGCCCGGACGGCAAATGCTACGTCTGCAACAATGGCGGCTTCCGCATCTTCGAGCGCGACGGGCGGCTGTTCCCTCTCGATCAGCCCGACGACTATTCCGGCGGCCGGATCGAGCGCATCGACATCGAGACCGGCGAGGTCGAAGTGCTCTACACCCATTGCGACGGCGTCGCCCTGAAGGGGCCGAACGACATCGTCTTCGACAAGGAAGGCGGCTTCTGGTTCACCGACCACGGCAAGATGCGCAAGCGCGACCGCGACACGACGGGCGTCTACTACGCGCTGGCGGACGGTTCGAAGATCGTCGAGGCGATCTTCCCCTCGGACGGCCCCAACGGCATCGGCCTCTCGCCGGCCGAAGACGAACTCTATGTCGCAGAGACCCATACCGGGCGGCTCTGGGCCTATCCGCTGTCGGGGCCGGGGCAGCTCGCGTCGCCGAAAATGCCGATGCGCGGGCCGCAGGGCCGGCTGGTGGTCGGCCTGCCGGGCCATCAGCTGTTCGATTCGCTGGCCGTCGACGGCGCCGGCAACGTCTGCGTCGCGACCATCCACAATGGTGGCATCACGGTGGTTCCGCCGGATGGCAGCCATGTCAGCCACGTTCCGATGCCCGACGCGATCACCACCAACATCTGCTTCGGCGGCGAGGACCTGACGACCGCCTACATCACGCTGAGTTCGACCGGCAAGCTGGTGGCAATGGACTGGCCCCGCCCCGGCCTGGCGCTGAACTTCCTCAACAAGTAGCGCTCAGATCTCCACAAGACGGTCCGGCAGCTCGTTGGCGTTGCCGGGCGTCTTCGGGAAATGCTCTGCCAGCGGTGCGCCGCACTGACCGATGGCGTCGACAAAGGCATCGATGGTCTCGCCGCGCTTCATCTGCGCGGTGAAGCCGTCGACAACGGTCTGCCAGGTGGCCGGGTCGACTTTCGCATCGATGCCCTCGTCGGCGAGGATCTCGACATGGTGCTCGGCCATGGCGGCAAAGATCAGGATACCAGTGCGGCCTTCTGTCCGGTGCAGGCCCTGCTCAAGGAACTGCGCGCGCGCCAGCCGTTCGGCCCTGCGGCGCTTCACCGCCTCCGGAACCATCGCCATGCGCAGCGGCGTGATCTGAAGCAGAAGCATCAGCAGGGCAACGACGGCAACCTGCAACAGCGGCAGACAGAACACCGGCAGTCCTGACCAGAACGGAACCGCGACCGCACCGGCCAGCAAGCCGCCCAGCGCACTCCACATCATGGCGATGATGGCGTAGGGCTCGCACTGACGGGCGACGACGCAGACGATCTCGCCGGTGGTGCGGTTCTCGGCCTCGCGGATGGCGTCGGCGATTCGCTTGTGTTCGGTCTCGGAGAAAATGCCGTCCATCACCAGCCTCCCGAAGCGCCGCCGCCGCCGAAGCCGCCGCCACCCCCGCTGAATCCGCCGCCGCCGCTGCTGCCACCGCCGCCGAAACCGCCGGCAAAGCCGCCGGCCGATCCGCCGAGCAGAATACCGCGGCGACGCCGGCGGCGCCCGACCGCGCCATCCCGCCGGGAGAACGACCGCGCAAGAACGATGAAGACGAAGAACAGCAGGACCGGCAGGAAGGTCAGGAAGCTGTCCTCGGGACCCGGATCGTCCGAATAGGCGACCGGCTCGTAGGCGCCGTCGATGGCCGCGAGGATCGCGGTGACACCCGCCCGGATCCCGCCAGGCATGTTGCCGCTCCGGAACTGCGGCAGGATCTCGTTCTCGATGATCAGTTTCGCGGTCGCGTCAGGCAGATTGCCCTCCAGGCCGTAGCCGACCTCGATCCGGACCTTGCGTTCTTCCGGCGCGACGATGAGAAGGACGCCATTGTTTCGGCCTTCCTGGCCGATACCCCAGTGGCGACCGAGCCGGTAGCCGTAGTCGGCGATGTCGTGGCCTTCCAGCGAGGCGATGGTGGCGACCACGACCTGGTTGCTGGTTGCCTGCTCATGCGCCGCCAGCTGATCGGCGATCGCCGCCTCGGTTTCCGGACCCAGTATCCCGGCCTGATCGACCACCCGGCCGGACAGGGCGGGAAACTGCTGCGCGAGCGCCGGCAGCGCTGCGGCGAGCAGCAGGAAACAGAGAGCCGCCGCGCGGAGCATCAGAACTTGACGGCCGGCGCCTGATCCGCGCCCTCGGCGGCCTGGAAGCTTTCCTTCGGCCCGAGATCGCCATAGAGCAGGTTCGCCCAGATGATGCCGGGGAAAGTCCGGTACTCGGTGTTGAACAGGCGCACGGCCTCGATGTAGTCGCGGCGCGCCACGGCGATGCGGTTCTCTGTCCCCTCAAGCTGCGCCTGCAGGGTGACGAAGTTCTGGGAGCTCTTCAGTTCGGGATAGCGTTCGACCGTGACCAGCAGCCGCGACAGCGCGCTGGTCAGCTGACCCTGGGCGGCTTCGAACTGTTTCAGCAGATTCGGATCGTTGAGCGTCTCGGGCGTGATCTGGGCCGTGATCTGGGTGGCTTTCGCCCGCGCTTCGACAACCGAGGTCAGCACGTCCCGCTCCTGCGCCGCGAAGCCCTTCACGGTCTCGACGAGGTTGGGGATCAGGTCGGCCCGGCGCTGGTACTGGTTCTCCACCTGCGCCCAGGCGGCCTTGACCTGTTCGTCCAGCTTCGGGATTTCGTTGACGCCGCAGGCCGAAAGCAGCATCGCCATCGCCGCGGCCGCCAGCAGCCTGGCGGACCCGCCGCGCCATGTCCGGATCATCGTCAACGTCATCGGCGTTCTCCCTGTTCGCCTGTCGGCGGATATGGGCATTTCAGACGGCCCGGGGCAAGACCCCCGCAGGAAAGCATGGAGCCAGGACAAAACTGTGACCGGTTTCGCACCAGGCCCCTTTGCCAAAGTGCCGCATCTTCCCTTTACCGCTGTCGCCCCCATCTCGAAGAAAGATTGTCAGGCCGCCAATCCGACAAAGAATCAAAACAATCCCGAGCGGCCGGAAAGGAGCAACAATCATGCGGACCATTACAACCGGCCTGATTGCAGCTGCAGCTATCTTCTCTATCTGTTCGGCCGCCAGTGCGCAGATGTTGTGCAAGGAGCGGGCACAAGTTCTCGACAAACTGTCGAACAACTACAAGGAAGCGCCGGTCGCCATGGGCATCGCGTCCAACGGCGCCGTACTGGAAGTCCTGACCTCATCGGAAGGCGCCCAGACGTGGACCATCCTGATCACACAGCCCAACGGCATCAGCTGCGTCATGGCCACCGGCGAAGACTGGACCGATGTCGAGCGCGTCGCGCTGACCACCGATCCGGTCTCCTGACCGACCGGACGCGCCGCCGTCAGTCGCGGAACTTCTTGAACAGGTCCGAGGCGACCTTGCGGATCTGGATTTCCTCGGTCCCTTCGGTGATCCGGTAGCGCCTGTGGTGGCGGTAGATGTGCTCGAAGGGCTTGTAGCGGGTATAGCCCATGCCACCATGTACCTGCATCGCCCGGTCCGCCGCCTCGCAGACGAAGCGGTTGGCGCGATAGTTCGCCATTGCGACCCAGTGCGTGACCGCCATGTGGTCCTGCTGGTCCAGATGCCAGGCTGACTTGTAGACCAGATTCCGAAGCATCTCCGCTTCGGTGTTCAGTTCCGCCAGCGGCCACTGGATCGCCTGGTTGCGCGACAGCGGCTTGCCCCAGGTAATGCGGCTGTTCGCCCACTTCACCGCCTCGTCGACGCAGTACTGCCCGGCGCCCAGGCTGGACGCCGCCTGCCGGATCCGGTTCTCGTGGAAGAAGGCCTGCATGCATTCCAGCCCCCGCCCCTCCTCGTGCAGGATCGCCGAGTTCGGCACCCGCACGTCGCGGAAATGCACCTCGGCATGGTCGGAGGGCATGTTGAAGGTCCAGTGCATGTAGGCGATGTCGACGCCCGGCGTTTGCACCGGCACGATGAAGGCGGTGATGCCCATCGGCTCGCCTGGCGTTCCCGATGTCCGTGCGAAGACAACGTCGTGGCTGGCGTTCGACATGCCGGAGTTCCAGCGCTTGGTGCCGTTGATCACCCAGTCGTCGCCGTCGCGCTTCGCCTCGGTCTCCATGAAGGTCGCATCGGAGCCGTGATTTGGCTCGGTCACGCCGAAGGCGACGCGCTTCCGGCCCGTGATCATGTCCTCGATGAATTCTTCCTTCTGCGCCTCGGTGCCGACCGTGGCGAAGATATGGACGACGGGGAAATTGCCGACGACCGAACTCTCGTTCTGCAGATCGTTGTGCAGGCCGAGGCCCTTGTGCGCAAGGTGCTCGCGGATGATCGCCATGCCGAGGTTCGATCCGCCCGAGCCGCCATATTCCTTCGGCAGCGCCCAGCGCAGATGGCCGGCCTTGTCGGCGCGGTTCTTCATCTCCCGCAGCAGCTGTTCCCACTCTTCCTTGGGCGCGCCGCCGTTCTCCCAGTCCGTCCGCTCGTATTCGCGGCGATGGTCGAAATACTTGATGTTCTCTTCCTCGAGCGGCTTGATCTCCTTGGCGATGAAGTCGTCGAGCACCGCCAGATAGTCGGCGATATCCTGCGGAATATTGAAATCCATGATGCGTCCTCCCCGGCGCCGAGTGTACGGCATGGGGCCATCGCGGCAACCGCCACAAGAACCGGAAAGCCATGCCGGCAGCGCTGCGCTATCCCGTAGCGGACGAACAGCTGGAGGACAGGATGACCGGCAGACAGATGGGCGCGGCAGAATGGGCGATGATGCTGGCGCTGTCGCTTCTGTGGGGCGCGACCTTCTTCTTCGTCGAGATCGCGTTGCGCGACCTGGGGCCGCTCACGCTGGTGCTGGGCCGGGTGGCGATGGGCGCGGCGACGCTCTGGCTGCTGGTGCTGGCCAGCGGGGCGGTATTGCCGAAGACGCTCCGCGACTGGCGTGAACTGGCTGTCATGGGCCTGATGAACAACGCCATACCCTTCACGCTGATCTTCTGGGGCCAGACCCAGATCACCTCGTCGCTGGCGTCGATCCTGAACGCAACGACACCGATCTTCGGCGTCATCGTCGCGCACCTGTTCCTGGCCGACGAACGCGCCACGCCGAACAAGGCGCTGGGCGTCCTGTTCGGGATCGGCGGGGTCATCCTGCTGATCGGTCCCGACGCGCTCGCCGGCGTCGATGGCAGCCTGCTGGGTCAGCTGGCCCTGATCGGGGCCGCCATCTCCTATGCCTTTGCCGGTGCCTGGGGCCGCAGGCTGGGCCGTTTCGCCCCGCCGGTTGCCGCGGCCGGCATGCTCACCATGTCGACGCTGATGATGGTGCCGGTTGCCCTGCTCGCCGAGGGCCTGCCCGGCACCGCGCCCGGACTCTACCCGGTCTTGGCCTGGGTCGCGCTGGGAGTCGCCGGGACCGGCCTCGCCTATATCCTCTATTTCCGCATCCTCGAGCGGGCCGGCGCGACCAATCTGCTGCTCGTCACCTTCATGATCCCGCCCAGCGCGATCCTCCTGGGCGTGTGGTTCCTCGACGAAAGCCTGTCACTGACCGCGGTGGGTGGCCTCGTCCTGATCTTCATCGGGCTGGCCTGCGTCGACGGGCGGTTTCTGCGGCGACGGGCAACGGCATGACCGGGATCGACTGGGTAAAGGTTCGCGGCGATCTGGATGAACGCGGCTTCGCGCGCACACCGAGGGTCCTCAGCCCGGACGCCTGCGAAGCCATTGCCGGACTCTATGACGACACCGAGCGCTTTCGCAGCCGCATCGTCATGCGCCGGCACGCCTTCGGCGAGGGCGAGTACAAGTATTTCGCCTATCCCCTGCCCGATCCGGTGCAACGGCTCAGGGAGACCGCCTATCCGGAGCTGGCGCCGCTGGCCAACCGCTGGGCGGAGCAACTGGGCTGGCAGAACCGCTTTCCCGGCAGCCATGCCGCCTATCTCGATGAGTGCCACGCCGCCGGGCAGACGCGGCCGACGCCGCTGGTGCTGAAATATTCGGAAGGCGGCTACAACCGGCTGCATCAGGATCTGTACGGCGACCTGCACTTTCCCGTGCAGATGGCGGTCCTGCTGTCAGACCCCGCCTCATTCGAGGGCGGCCAGTTCGTGCTGACGGAAACGCGCGCCAGAATGCAGAACCGGGCCGAGGCGATCTCGCTGGGCCAGGGCGATGCCGTCTTCTTCGCCGTCAATCAGCGTCCCGTCCGGTCGGCGCGCGGCTACAGCCGGGCCACAATGCGCCACGGGGTCTCGACACTGCACAGCGGCTCCCGAATGACCCTGGGCGTCATCTTCCACGACGCGCGTTAGGGCTCTCAGCGTTTCGGCGGGCGGCAGCTCGGCGCACCGTGCAGGCTGCCCGGGCTGGCGGACTGATCCATCTTGTTGAAGTTCTCGACGATACCGCGGAACTGCGCCTCGGGCGCATGCGGATCGTGACTTTCCTCGACCTCGGCGCGGCGCGGGATCATCAGCCAGAAGGCGACCGCGAGAAGCAGGCCGATCGCCGCCGACACCAGCAGGTACAGATCTTCGCCAAACAGTTCGACCACAACGCACCTCGTCTACCGAGGCTTCGACAGTAACCCGAAAACCGCCCTGAGCGTGTGCCCGGCATCAAGTGTCAGGAGACTGAAGCGGAATTTTCCCGCCCCTGTGACCGGAAACACTACACACCGAAGGTGTTGCCAATGGCGTCGAAGATCAGCTGCACCGCCAGTGCGGCCAGGATCACGCCGAGGATCCGGCCGATGGTCTGGGCCACGGTGTCGCCGACCAGCCGCATGATCGGGCCGACCAGCAGGAGCACGGTGAGGCAGAGAAGCAGCACGGCGCCGGCGGCGCCCAGCACGGCCATCTGCGACTGGGCGTCGCCGCCCGCCTGCTTCATGTAGAGCATGATGGTGGCGATGGCGCCCGGCCCGGCCATCAGCGGGATCGCCATCGGAAAGACGGAGATGTCGCTCGCCGCCTCGTGATGTTTCTCCTGAAAGTCGGAGGTCCGCTTCTCGCGCCGTTCCGAGCGTTTCTCGAAGATCATGTCCATGGCGATCAGGAACAACAGCACGCCACCCGCGCCGCGGAAGGCGTCGAGGCTGATTCCCATCGCGCCCAGCAGATACGCGCCGCCATAGGCGAAGCCGGTGAGGATCAGCGCCGCCAGAACCGTCGCCCGGACCGCCATGCGGATCCGGTGCGCCCGGCTCGCGCCCTCCGTCAGGGTCGCGAACACCGGCGCGATCCCGATCGGATCGATGATCACGAAGAAGGTCACCAGCGCCGGCAGAAATGCGTCCATGGACCGCCCCTTCCCATAAAGGTGTCATGCCCGCTTCATGCGGGCATCCGGTCAATCGGAAACCTGCGGCGCGGCCGCACCGGACCCCCGCACAAGGCGGGGGTGACACCGGTGGCAGCAGACTAGCGCGCGGCCTGGATCGCCCGCCAGACCGCCTGCGGCGTCGCCGGCATGTCGATCTCCGTCACGCCCATATCGGACAGCGCGTCGATGATGCCGTTGACCAGCGCCGGCGGACCGGCGACGCAGCCGGCTTCGCCGCAGCCCTTGGTCCCCAGCATGTTGGACTTGCAGGGCACGACCTCGCGTTCGAACTTGATGTTGGGCAGGTCGGACGCGCGCGGCATGGCGTAGTCCATGAAGGACCCCGCCACCAACTGGCCGTCATCGTCGAACAGCCCGTGCTCCAGCATGGCCTGACCGACGCCCTGAGCGATGCCGCCATGCACCTGGCTTTCGACGAAGAGCGGGTTCACGACGTTGCCGAAATCATCGACCACGGACCAGCGGTCGATCGTCGTGATGCCGGTCTCCGGATCAACCTCGACCTCGCAGACATGACAGCCATTGGGATAGGTGACCGGGTTGAACTTGGTCGTCTCGCGGGTGTCCAGGGTCTCGATCTGACCGGCCAGCGCCATCGACTTGGCTTCCTCGGCCAGATCGATGATGTCGATCTTCCGGTCGGTGCCGGCGACCTCGAAGGTGCCGTCGTTGAACTCGATATCGACGGCGTTGGTCTCGAACAGCTGCGCCGCGGCCTGCTTGCCCTTCTCGATCACGCTGTCTGACATGGCGTGGATCGCGGTGCCGGTGGAAACCAGCGAGCGCGAGCCGCCGGTGCCGCCGCCCGACGGGATCTCGTCGGTGTCGCCCATGACGATGCTGATGCGCTCCGCATCGATCCCGAGCCGGTCGCAGATCAGCTGCGTGAAGGCGGTCTCGTGACCCTGGCCGTTCGACTGGGTGCCGACCAGCACGGTCACCTTGCCGCCTTCCTCGAAACGGATGGCGGCGGATTCCTCGGGCATGCCCGCCGTCGCCTCGACGTAGTAGCAGATGCCGCGGCCGCGTTTCAGGCCCTTCGCCTCGGTCTCGGCCTTGCGGGCGTCGAAGCCGTTCCAGTCGGACTCCTCCAGCGCGCGCTCCATCACCTTCAGGAACTCGCCGGAATCGTAGGTCTCGCCGGTCGATGTCTTGTAGGGCAGCTGCTCGGGCTTGATGAAGTTCCGGCGACGCACCTCGTCGGGACCGAGGCCCGTCTCCATGGCGATCTTGTTGACCAGCCGTTCGATCAGATAGATCGCCTCCGGCCGACCGGCGCCGCGATAGGCGTCGACCGGGGTCGTGTTGGTCAGCATGCCGTGGACGTCCAGATACATCACCGGCACGTCGTAGACGCCCGCCAGCACCTTGGCGTGGGCCGCGGTCGGGATCAGGCAGGACATGGTCGACAGATAGCCGCCCAGATTGGCGGTCGTGTGGACGCGCAGTCCGAGGAACTTCGCATTCTCGTCGATCGCCATTTCCGCCCAGGACCAGTGATCCCGGCCCTGCGTGTCGGTCAGGAAAGCCTCCTGCCGCTCCGAGACCCAACGCACCGGGCGCTTGAGCTTCCGCGCGGCAAAGGACGACAGGATGTGCTCGGGGTAGAAGAACAGCTTCATGCCGAAGCCGCCGCCGACGTCGGGCGTGATCACCCGGACCTGGCTTTCCTCGATACCCAGACAGCCGGCCAACTGGCGCTTGATGCCCCAGCCGCCCTGGGTCGGCGTGTACAGCGTGATCTTGTCGGCATCGGCGTCGTAGTCGGCGATTGCAGCGCGCGCCTCCATCGAGTTCGCGACGACGCGCTGGTTGATCACCTCGACGCGGACGACCTTGTGCGCCTTCTCGAAGGCGGCCTTCGTGCCGGCCTCGTCGCCGTTCTCGAAGTCGAAGACCATGTTGCCCGGCGCGCCGTCATGCAGCAGCGGCGCCCCGTCCGCCTTCGCCTTGCGCGCGTCGGAGACCGCGTCCAGCGGCTCGTAGTCGACCATCACGGCCTCAGCCGCGTCCTTGGCCTGGGCCAGGGTCTCGGCGACCACGAAGGCGACGCCGTCGCCGACATGGCGGACCTTGTCGTGGGCCAGCGCGAAATGCGGCGGCTCGGCGCGCTTGGAGCCGTCCCTGTTCTTGACCGGCCAGAGGCTCGGCAGGCCCTTCACGTCCGCGTCCTGCAGGTCCTGCCCGGTGATGACGTCCAGCACGCCGGGCATGCCCTTCGCGTCATCCACGTCGACCGACAGGATCTTCGCATGGGCATAGGGCGAGCGGACGACGACCGCATAGGTCTCGCCGTCGAAATGCAGATCGTCGGAATAGCCGCCGGTCCCGGTGATGAAACGGATATCCTCGACGCGGCGGACCGCCTGCGCGACACCGAACTTGGTCATGTCGAACCCCTCCCCAATGCTTCCGCAACAACAAAACGGCCCCGCATGGACGGGACCGGACTGATCAGAATGTTAATGGCCGACCGCCGGATGGCAAGCGCCCTACTCGGCCGCCGCGGCGTCAGATTGTCCCTCGAGCCGGTAGACCCGGTCGTTCGAAAGCGACGGCACCGACTGCCGCGCCTTCCGGACAGCATCCATGTCGAGCTCGGCCGTGACATAGCCGGGCGCCTCACCGCCATCCGCGAGCACCTCGCCCCAGGGGCTGACGATCAGCGAATGGCCGTAGGTTTCCCGCCCGCCGTCATGACTGCCCGTCTGGGCCGCGGCGATCATGAAGCAGCCGTTCTCGATGGCGCGGGACCGCAGCAGCACATGCCAGTGCGCCTTGCCCGTCTCGGCGGTGAAGGCAGATGGCGCGGTCAGGATATCCGCACCCGCCTTGGCCAGATCGCGGTAGAGGTGCGGAAAGCGCATGTCGTAGCAGATGGTCATGCCGAGCCGTCCGAACGGCAGATCGACCACACTCACGCTCTCGCCCGGCCTGTAGGCGCGGCTTTCGGTGAATTTCTGGCCCGACGGCAGTTCCACGTCGAACATGTGGATCTTGTCGTAGCGGTTGGCGATGCCGCCCGACGGATCGATCAGGAAGGAACGGTTGACCAGCCGGTCGTCCATCTCCCCGCGCAGGGCCAGCGAACCGATATTGATCCAGACACCCAGCTTCGCCGAAAGATCGCGGTAGGCCTTCAGCGACGGGTCTTCCGCTTCCGGGTGCGTCGCGGCCATGGTGTCCTGACGGCGACGGTAGATGAAGTTGGTGACTTCCGGCGTCTGGATGAAGGTTGCGCCATCCTTGGCAGCGGCCTCGATCCAGCCCGTGCACGCGGCCAGATTGGCTTCCCAGTCCGTGCCCGTATTGGGCTGGATGCAGGCGGCGGTGACCCGGGTCATGCGCCCTGCAGCAGCGGGTCGAGCCCGCCGGAGCCGTCCAGCGCCGCCAGATCGTCATAGCCGCCCACATGGGTCTCGCCGATGAAGATCTGCGGCACGGTGCGGCGGCCGCCCGAGCGCTTGATCATCTCGTCGCGCTTGCCTGGCGTGAACATCACGTCGAATTCCTCGTAGGCCGCGCCCTTGTCGTCGAGCAGTTTCTTCGCCCGATAGCAGTAGGGGCAGAGGCCGGTCGTGTAGATTTCGATCTTGCTCATCTTCGTCTTTTTCAGTGGCTGCGGTACTGCCACCTAATCTAGTGCACCCGGCCGCTCTGAACAACGCGCGCCACGGTCAGAACGCTCACCGTTTCCGCGCCGCCGAGCCGCAGGACCCGCGCGCAGGCCTCGGCGGTGGCCCCGGTGGTGTAGACATCGTCGACCAGAACCACATGCGCGCCCTGCAGCCGGGGCCGCCAGCGGTCGTCGACGGCGAAGGCGCCGCGCACGTTGCGCCGCCGGGCGGTGGCGCTGAGCCCACCCTGGCTGGGCGTCCGGCGCTTACGAAGCAGGGCATCCGGCGCGGCCGGCAGATCGGTCTGCTCCGAAAGCGCCAGCGCCATCAGCGCCGACTGGTTGTAGCGCCGCTGCCAGAGCCGCCGGGGATGCAGCGGCACGGGCACGATCAGATCGGCCGCAGGCAGGATGTCGCGCCCGGCCCGGCGCAGCAGATTGGCCAGACCGCTGGCCATGTCGGTACGGTCGCCATGCTTGAACTTCAGCACCGCCGAGCGGAGCGGCTCGTCGTAGCGGACGGCGGCGCGGGCATGATCGAAGGCCGGCGGGGACGCCGCGCAGAGACCGCAGAGGCGGCCTGCTTCCGACTCGAACTCGAAAGGCAGACCGCAGGAGATGCACATCGGCTCGGCGATGAAACTGCTGTCGGCGAAGCAGCCGGCGCAGAGCCGCCCGGGTTCGGCGACCGGCGCGCCGCAGCTGAAACACTGCGCCGGCAGCAGCAGGTCCAGCGCGCGCCGGGCATATGCGGTCATGCGGCTCATGGCGAAACTCTGGCATGACGGGCGGCGCTGCGCCATATCGGGGGCATGGTGGACGCCATCGACATCTTCGACCGCCGCCGGCACCGGGAGAACCGCGCCCGCGCCGCGCGGAACTTCGCCGAGCACGACTTCCTGTTCCGGGAGGTCGGCGAGCGGCTGTTCGACCGGCTGCAGGACGTGAACCGCCGCTTCAGCCGGGCGCTGGTGGTCGGGTGCCGCGCGCCGCTGCCGCCCGGGCTGGTGGACGAGACGGTCGGCATGGATCTCACCCCGCCCTTCGCCACCCATGTCGTGGCGGACGAGGAGGCCCTGCCCTTCGCGCCCGCCAGCTTCGACCTGATCCTGAGCCCACTGGCGCTGCACTGGGTCAACGACCTGCCCGGCGCGCTGATCCAGCTCCGCCGTGCGCTGAAGCCCGACGGTCTGCTGCTGGCGGCGCTGTTCGGCGGCGGCACGCTCTACGAGCTGCGTCACGCGCTGCTGGAAGCCGAGATGGAGATCGAGGCCGGGGCCAGCCCCCGCGTCTCCCCCTTTGCCGAGATCCGCGATGCGGGCGGACTGCTGCAACGGGCCGGCCTGGCCCTGCCGGTCGCCGACATGGACACGATCACGGTGACCTACGACAACCCGCTGAAACTGCTGGCCGATCTGCGCGGCATGGGCGAGCAGAACGTGATCCGCGAACGCCGCCGCTCCTTCCTGCGCCGCGCCACCCTGCTGCGGGCGATGGAGATCTACGCCGAGCGCCACGCCGACGCGGACGGCCGTGTGCCCGCGACCTTCGAGGTGGTCTTCCTGACCGGCTGGGCGCCGCACGAGAGCCAACAGCAGCCGCTCCGCCCCGGCTCGGCGGCGCAACGGCTCGCCGACGCGCTGGACGCCAACGAAATCGGGGCAGGCGAAAAGATCCGCCCGCCCCGGAAGGGAAGCTCCTGACGGCCTGGATCAGGCGTCGTGCAGCTGGACGTATTCGAACTCGCCGGGCTTGTTGTTGATGCCGCGGCGCGGCGGGGCGATCCAGCCGGCGTACTGGCCAGGCTCGGTGACCTGCACCATCAGCGACTGGATGAAGTCGCCGTCGGCCTTCGTCGGCAGCCACTCGTCGCGCTTCGCGTTCCACTCGTCCTTGCTGACGATGTTGCCCTGCGGATCGACCGGCACACCGGAGAAGTAGCCGATCTGGCGGTGGAAGCCCTCATGCGGCAGGGTCAGCTCGAAATCGATGCCCGCCTTGCTGATGGTCTTGTTCCAGCGGGTGACGCCGATGGCCGCGTCCTTCGAATAGTCGTCGCGGAGCCGCATGTTGATCGCCGACAGCGCCGGCATGTCGACAACCTTGATGGCGCCGTCGACGATCTGGCGCACCGGATAGGTGGCGTCCTTCAGCCGGTGATCGTCCTCGATCCGCGTCTCCATGAAGCGGCCCTTCAGGCCGGCGTTGAAGGCGTTCGCGGCGTTGGTGGAGACCTCCTGACCGAAGAGGTCCAGCGACAGCGTGTAATGCAGGTTCAGCTTCCGCTGGATCGTCGGCAGGTCGATGACGCCCAGCTCGCGGATACGGTCCACGGCGTAGGGGTCGGTGATGCCGGCCTCGTTCATGGCGTCGCAGGTGCGCTGGACGACGCGGCCGACGCCGGTCTCGCCCACGAACATGTGGTGGGCTTCCTCGGTCAGCATGAAGCGGCAGGTGCGCGACAGCGGGTCGAAGCCGGACTGCGCCAGGCTCTCCAGCTGCATCTTGCCGTCACGGTCGGTGAAGTAGGTGAACATGAACAGCGAGAGCCAGTCCGGCGTTTCCTCGTTGAACGCGCCCAGCATGCGCGGGGCCTCGTCGGAGCCGGAGCGGCGGCGGAGCAGCATGTCCGCTTCCTCGCGGCCGTCACGGCCGAAATACTTCTGCAGCAGGTAGACCATCGCCCAAAGGTGACGGCCTTCCTCGACATTGATCTGGAACAGGTTGCGCATGTCGTAGAGCGACGGCGCGGTCTTGCCGAGGTGGCGCTGCTGCTCGACCGAGGCGGGCTCGGTGTCGCCCTGGATGGTGATCAGACGGCGCAGCATGGCGCGGTACTCGCCCGGCACCTCCTGCCAGGCCGGCTCGCCCAGATGCTCGCCGAAGGGAATGGTGCGGCCCTCGACCTCGGGGGCCAGCAGGATGCCCCAGCGGTAGTCGGGCATCTTCACATAGTCGAACTTGGCCCAGCCCTTCGGGTCGACGCCGACGGCGGTGCGCAGATAGACCGGCACGTCCTGGAAGCCCTCGGGGCCGAGCTGCTTCCACCAGTCGATGTAGCCGGGATGCCACTTCTCCAGCGCCTTGAGCACACGGCGGTCGCCGGACAGGTTCACATTGTTGGGGATCATGGTGTCGTAGCTGACGCTCATCTCGCTCATGGCGTTGTCCTTTCAGCTCAATTGCTCAGAGGCATTTCATGTCGTGTTTCACACGCGCTTCATATCGTATTCGCCGCGGACGCCGGTGCCGTAGCGCCGTAGGGCGCCGGCCTCGCCAACCGCGTTGGGACGCTGGAAAATCCAGTTCTGCCAGGCGGTCAGCCGCCCGAAGATCCGGGTCTCCATGGTCTCGGGACCGGGGAAACGGAGATTGGCCTCCATGCCGGTCATGGCGTCGGGGGAGAAGCTTGCCCGCTCCTCGATGAAGATGCGGACCTCGTCTTCCCAGTCGACGTCGTCGAGCGCCTCGGTGATCAGACCCAGTTGGTCGGCGTCTTCCGCCTCCAGCGCCTCGCCCTTCGCGGCCTCGGCCTTCTCGACCATCTCCGGCTCACCAAGGAAACGGGTCTGCAGGCGGGTCAGGTCGTTCGACATCGGCATCAGGCCGAAATTGGCGTCGGTCAGTGTGACGGTGGCAACGGGGCGGTTGTCGCCCTCGAACTCGTCCAGCATCATGTAGCTGCGGTCGACGGCGAACAGGATCTCGGCCAGCACGCCGGCGAAGCAGGAGCCGTGCTCGACCAGCGCCACCAGCGAGCGCGAGGTCAGATCGACCCGCTTCAGGACCCGCTTCCAGTAGAGCAGGATCTCCTTGGCCAGCCAGTCGTCGGCATTGTCCAGCAGCAGCTTCTCGTGCGCGATCAGCTTCTCCGGATCGCCCTGGGACTTGAAGATCAGCACGCCGGTCTCAAGCTCGTTCAGGCGCAGATGCAGGATGGCGTCGTCCAGTTCCCGCGCCAGCTTCAGCATGTAGGTCTCGGCGCCCTGCGCATGCAGGTCGGCGATCGAGGCCGGCGCATCCTCTTCGGGGCCCGACAGGCTGATGGTGGCGACGCCTTCGTCGCGGTCCATCGCAACCTCGACCAGCGAGTATGTGACGGAGCCGTCGTCCTGGAAGGTCCGGTCCAGCGGGGTCAGTTCGATGCCCTTCGCGTCGCGGGCCCGCGGCGACTTTTCGGCAAATTCGGCGGCGCGCTCGGCCACGGTCTCGTCGAAGGTCGAGTTGCGGACGACCTCGTCGACCAGTCGCCAGTCCTGGGCGCGCTGGCCCCGCACACCCTCCTCGGTCGAGCAGAAGATGTCGGCGCGGTCGCGGCGGACCTTGCGCTTGTCGGTGACGCGGGTCAGGCCGCCGGTGCCCGGCAGCACCGCCAGCAGCGGCACCTCGGGCAGGGCCACGGAGGACGAGCCGTCATCGGTCAGCATGATGTAGTCGCAGGCCAGCGCCAGCTCGTAGCCGCCGCCGGCGCAGGCGCCCTTCACGGCGCAGATGTAGTGCTGCCCGCTCTCCGCGCCCGCCGCCTCGAAGGTGTTGCGGGTCTCGTTGGTGAACTTGCAGAAGTTGACCTTGTGGGCATGGGCCGCGCCGGCCAGCATGCGGATGTTGGCGCCGGCGCAGAAGACCTTGTCCTTGCCCGACTGCATGACGATGGCACGCACTTCCGGGTGCTCGAAGCGCATGCGCTGGACCACGTCGGCGAGTTCGATATCGACGCCGAGGTCGTAGGAATTCAGCTTCAGCTCGTAACCGTCGAACAGACCGCCATTCTCGTCGACATCCATGTAGAGGTTGGCGACGGGGCCGTCATACTCGATGCGCCAGTGGCGGTACTTCGACGGGTCGGTCTGAAAATCGATGCGTTTGGACACGCGGCATCCTCCCAAGGGTCTGTCCCTGTGAAGATGCAGTATAGTGCAATTTTTAACCGACGCAAGTGTGGATCGATAGCTGCATTATAATGCAGTCATGCCGCGTCAGACGCCTCCAGCCCACCTCGGGCAATGACGAAATCGCGGATCTCGGGCACGCCCTTGCCCGACTTCACCTGGGCGAAGACGAAGGGCCGTTCGCCGCGCTGGGCCTTCGCGTCGCGATCCATGCGGCCCAGATCGGCGCCGACCAGTTCGGCGAGGTCCGTCTTGTTGATGATCAGCAGGTCGGAGCGCGTGATGCCCGGTCCCCCCTTCGCCGGAATCTTGTCGCCCGCCGAGACGTCGATGACATAGAGCGTGATATCGGCCAGCTCCGGGCTGAATGTCGCCGCCAGATTGTCGCCGCCGGATTCGATCAGGATCACGTCCAGATCGGGAAACCGGCCCCACATGTCGGAGACCGCCTGCAGGTTGATCGAGGCGTCCTCGCGGATGGCCGTATGCGGGCAGCCGCCGGTCTCGACGCCCATGATCCGGTCGGGCGGCAGTGCGCCGGTGCGGGTCAGAATCTCCGCATCTTCCTTGGTGTAGATGTCGTTCGTGATGGCCGCGACCGAGTAGCTCTTGGACAGCTCGCGCGAGAGCTGCTCCATCAGGGCGGTCTTGCCGGAACCGACAGGCCCGCCGATGCCGATGCGCAGGGGGCCGTTGGGGGATGACGTCATGAGCGGAAGAGCCTCGTTCTCTGGGTTTCGTGCTGCATCGACTTGATATCGGCCATGAAGGTGGTGGTGGAAAGATCCTGCAGCGGCGTCGCCAGTGCGACCGCAGCGACCTGCGGCAACAGCGGCTCAAGGCCCTTGGTCAGGATCAGCCCGTCGGTCTGGCCGAGGGGCACCAGCCGCACGACCGCCGAGATCAGGTTGGCGGAATAGGCGTGCAGATAGGCGACCGCGGCCTCGGTGAGCGGCACGTCATGGCCGGCCGCGGTGACGCCAACCGCCACCGGATAGGCGATGGGGCCGTCATGGACGGCCCGCAGCATGTCCACCGCTTCGGTCGGCCACGCGGAATCGACCGCCTTCAGGAAGGCCTGGCCCTGGGCTTCTGTTTCCAGCGAGAGTTCGGCGGTCGGCGACAGCGCCTCGGCCTGTTCTGCGACCGCGGCCAGCGCCGCCCGGTCGTTGTTGAAGACGGCGCGCCACGCATGGGCCAGCAACACGGCATCGGCCCGGCCGCCGCCCTGGCCGACCAGATCGACGATCCAGCTTGCCGCGCTCTGGCGGTCATGGATCGCGCCTTCCTCGACCGCGGCCTCCAGGCCGTGGCTGTAGGTGTAGGCGCCCACCGGGAAGGCGGGCGATAGCCAGCTCATCAGACGCATCAGATTGACGTCAGTGGGCATGGGTGTGTCCTCCTTTGTCGTGATGGTGGTGGTGATGGTCGTGAACGGGTCCCTGTCCGTAGGCCCCGCCCTCGGGGTCAAACGCCGCGCGGATGGCGGCCGTGGTACCGCCGAGCCGGCGGACCATTTCCTCGATGACATGATCGGCGCGAATCCTGAGCCGTCCATCCAGCAGTTGGGTCGGCAGGTGGCGGTTGCCCAGATGCCAGGCGATCCGGACCAGATGCGCTGTATCGTCGGCGGTGATCTCGATCAGGTCCTCTACCGCCGCACGGACCTGGACGATGCGGCCGTCCGTCAGCTTCAGGCCGTCGCCGTCCCTGAGCGCCGGCACTTCCGCCATGTCCAGCAGGAACGCGAGCCCCTTCTCCCCGGTCAGGGCAAGACGGCGGCGGCGGCGGTCCTCGAGATCCAGCACCACTCGGTCAACCGCGGCCGCAGCCTCGAAGTGGCCCCGCTCGACGATCTCGTGGCACTTCAGCATCAGAACAGGAAGTAGCGCTGGGCCATCGGCAGGACTTCGGCCGGTTCGCAGGTCAGCAGCTCGCCGTTGGCGCGGACTTCGTAGGTCTCGGGATGCACCTTGATCTCCGGGCAGAGGTCGTTCAGGATCATCGAACTCTTGCCGATCCCGCCGCGGGTGTTCTCGACCGCGAGCACCTGCTTCTGAAGCCCCAGCCCCTCGCCGATGCCCGAATGTGCAGCGACCTTCGACACGAAGGTCACGGACGATTCCGTCAGCGAACGACCGTAGGAGCCGAACATGGGCCGATAGTGCACCGGTTGCGGCGTCGGGATCGAGGCATTCGGATCGCCCATCTGCGCCGCGGCGATGGTGCCACACTTCAGAATCATGTCCGGCTTCACACCGAAGAAGGCGGGTGACCAGACGACCAGATCGGCCAGCTTGCCCGGTTCGATCGAGCCGATGTGCTTCGACATGCCGTGGGCGATGGCGGGATTGATCGTGTACTTGGCGATGTAGCGGCGGACGCGGAAATTGTCGTTGTCGCCCTTTTCCTCGGGCAGCGGCCCGCGCTGACGCTTCATCTTGTCCGCGGTCTGCCAGGTCCGGATGATCACCTCGCCGACACGTCCCATCGCCTGGCTGTCGGAGGCGATGATCGAGAAGGCGCCCATGTCGTGCAGGATGTCCTCGGCGGCGATGGTCTCGCGCCGGATCCGGCTTTCAGCGAAGGCGACGTCCTCAGGGATGTTCGGATCCAGGTGATGGCAGACCATCAGCATGTCGAGATGCTCGTCGATGGTGTTCACCGTGAAGGGCCGCGTCGGGTTCGTCGACGACGGAATGACGTTCTTCTCACCGCAGACCTTGATGATGTCCGGGGCATGACCGCCGCCAGCGCCTTCGGTGTGGAAGGCATGGATGGTGCGGCCCTTGAAGCTGGCGACCGTGTTCTCGACGAAGCCCGACTCGTTCAGCGTGTCGGTGTGGATCATGACCTGCACGTCCATGGCGTCGGCGACACCGAGGCAGCAGTCGATGGCCGCGGGCGTGGTGCCCCAGTCCTCGTGGAGTTTCAGCGAGGACGCCCCGGCCATCACCATCTCTTCCAGCGCCTTCGGCGTCGAGGCGTTGCCCTTGCCCGACAGGCCCAGGTTCACCGGAAAGGAGTCGAAGGCCTGAAGCATCCGCCCGATGTGCCACGGGCCCGGCGTGCAGGTCGTCGCATTGGTGCCCGTGGCCGGACCGGTGCCGCCGCCGAGCATCGTGGTGACGCCGCTCATCAACGCTTCCTCGATCTGCTGCGGGCAGATGAAATGGATGTGCGCGTCGAAGCCGCCGGCGGTGATGATCTTGCCCTCGCCGGCGATGGCTTCGGTGCCCGGGCCGACGATGATGTTCACGCCGGGCTGGGTGTCCGGATTGCCGGCCTTGCCGACCGCCGCGATCCTGCCGTCCTTGATGCCGATATCGGCCTTGATGATCCCGGTGTGGTCGACGATCAGCGCGTTGGTGATGACGGTATCGACGGCGCCCTCGGCCCGGCTTGCCTGCGACTGGCCCATGCCGTCGCGGATCACCTTGCCGCCGCCGAACTTCACTTCCTCGCCGTAGATCGTGCGGTCTTCCTCAACCTCGATGATCAGTTCGGTGTCGGCCAGACGCACCTTGTCGCCGACGGTGGGGCCGAACATGTCGGCATAGGTCTCGCGCCCGATGCGATAGGCCATCAGTCCAGTCCCCCCATGATCTTCTGGTTGAAGCCGTAGACGGTACGCTTGCCGAGCAGGGGCACCAGCGTCACCTCACGGCTCTGGCCCGGCTCGAAGCGGACGGCGGTGCCGGCCGGAATGTCGAGGCGCATGCCGCGGGTCTTCTCACGGTCGAAGTCGAGGCCCGGATTGGTCTCGTAGAAATGATAGTGGCTGCCGACCTGCACCGGTCGGTCGCCGGTATTGGCCACGGTGACGGTGACCGTCTCGGCGCCCGCGTTCAGTTCGATCTCGCCGGGTTTGATGAAGTATTCGCCAGGTATCATGGGTCGCCCTCCCCTCAGCGGATCGGTTCGTGGACGGTGACCAGCTTGGTCCCGTCGGGGAAGGTGGCCTCGACCTGCACGTCGTGGATCATCTCGGCCACGCCTTCCATCACCTGATCGCGGGTGATGACCGAGGCGCCCTCGGCCATCAGGTCAGCGACCGTGCGGCCGTCCCGTGCGCCCTCGACCACGAAATCAGTGATCAGCGCGATCGCTTCCGGGTGGTTCAGCTTGACCCCTCGCTCCAGCCGCTTTCGTGCGACGACGGCCGCCATCGCGACCAGCAGCTTGTCCTTTTCCCTGGGCGTCAGGTTCATCTACTGCCCTCCCCTCGAGCCTTCAGATCTGAAACGGCCTCGGCAAACGCGCGGACCTTCCGAATACGATGTGGCGCAGCGCCGGGATCAGCCCTGTCATGATCCTGCGCAGCGAGTCGCCATCTTCCGCCGCCAGCCGCGCAAGCACCAGCCCGCGCATCGCCGACGCACCGCCATGGGCGCCGGCATGTTCCCGGATCAGGCCTGCGCAGGCGTCCGGGTCGGCCGTCTGGCAGACGATGGTGGCGTAGGCGCGGTTGGCGCCCAGAACGGCGGGCCGCGGCGGCGGGCCGAAATGTGTGTCGTCCAGCCGGAGACTGTCCCGCCAGACCAGACGGCCATCGCGGCGCAGCTGCCATTCATCATCGATCAGGCCGCCCATGACGGTTTCGCCCATGGCCTTGCGGCCGAGCACCATCGATTCGACGGCCAGGAAACGGGCGCCTGCGGCGAGATGCACGGACGTGCGGCGGTGGAAGCGGCCTTCATCGAACAGGATCGTTTCCTGGGGCAGCCATTCGGCTCTGGCGTCTTCGCCGGCGACCAGCCTGTTGGTGACCACCGCATCGCCACCGGTGGATCGGTAGACCCGTTCGGCCGCCTGTGTGGTGAGGCAGGCGGCGACGCCGTCGCCCCAGGTCGCGTCGACAGAAACACGATCACCGCCGGTCAGTCCGCCGGCAGTATTGATCAGGACGGCCGTGCGCGGTTCGTCGAGATAGACTTTCGGCAGGCGTGCCTTCATGCAACCTTGCTGATGGAGATCGGCCAGCGCGGTCCTTTCACCTACCCCCAGGAAGGCGATACGGACCGCGCCGACCGACCGCGGCAGCCCCGGACTGCCTGCCAAATCGCCCGGGGCTGCCGATTCCGCCGGCTCAGACGGTGAGGTGTCGGCGAACATCGTCCTCATCCATCTCGTCGGCCTTACCCGACAGCACGATCTCGCCGCGGTCCATCACATGGAACGTGTCGGCCAGATCGCGTGCGAATTCGAAATACTGCTCCACCAGCAGGATCGCCATGTCGCCGCGATCCCTGAGCAATTTGATGACCCGCCCGATATCCTGGATGATCGACGGCTGGATGCCTTCCGTCGGCTCGTCGAGCAGAAGCACCCGCGGCCGGGTTACCAGCGCGCGGGCGATGGCGAGTTGCTGCTGCTGACCGCCGGACAGGTCGCCGCCGCGGCGGCCCAGCATGTCCTTCAGAACCGGAAACAGGTCGAAGAGATCCTCGGGAATCGAACGCTCGGCGCGCGGGAGACAGGCGTAGCCGGTCTCAAGATTCTCCCGCACGGTCAGCAGCGGGAAGATCTCGCGGCCCTGCGGCACGATTGCGATGCCTGCGCGAGCGCGCTCGAACGGCTTCATACCGGTCAGGTCGGCATCGTCCAGCGACATGCCGCCCTTCATGATCGGTTGCTGCCCGGCGATGGCGCGGAGCGTGGAGGTCTTGCCGACGCCGTTGCGGCCCATCAGACAGGTCACCTTGCCCGGCTCGGCCTCCAGCGAGACGCCCCAGAGCGCCTGGCTGGCGCCGTAGGACAGGTCGATATCGTTGACCATCAGCATCGTTCAGCGCCCCAGATAGACTTCGATGACGCGCTCGTTGGCGCTGACGGTGTCCAGCGAACCTTCCGCCAGAACCGACCCTTCGTGCAGCACCGTAACCCGGACGCCGAGATCGCGCACGAAGGTCATGTCGTGTTCGACCACGACAACGGCGTGGCTCTTCGCGATGTCCTTCAGCAGCTTCGCCGTTTCCGCGGTCTCGTCGTCGGTCATGCCCGCCGCCGGTTCGTCGACCAGCAGCAGCTTCGGATCCTGCGCCAGCAGCATGCCGATCTCCAGCCACTGCTTCTGTCCGTGGCTGAGCGAGCCCGCAAGCTGCCCTGCATGATCGCCGAGACGGGTGATCTCCAGGATGTCGTCGATCCGCTTCTGGGCCTCGTTGCTGCGGTTCCAGAACAGCGAGGTGATCACCGACCGGTTGGCCTTCAGCGCCAGCTCCAGATTGTCGAAGACCGTCTGCGTTTCGAAGACCGTCGGCTTCTGGAACTTCCGCCCGATGCCCAGCTGCGCGATGGCCGCCTCGTCATGCTTTGTCAGATCGATCGAGCCCTCGAAGTAGATGTCGCCCTTGTCGGGACGGGTCTTGCCGGTGATGACGTCCATCATGGTCGTCTTGCCGGCCCCGTTCGGCCCGATGATCGCGCGCATCTCGCCCTTGGCAAGCACCAGCGACAGCTCGTTCAGCGCCTTGAAGCCGTCGAAGGAAACGCTGACGCCGTCGAGATAGAGCGTGCTGTCTGTCAGTTCGACTGCCATCGCCCTACTCCGCTGCCGCCGGTTTCGGTTCGGCCTGGCCGGATCCCGGATCCGGCTTCCTTCGCCGTTTCTCCCAGAAGCCGTTGACGGCGCCGACGATGCCCTTGGGCAGGAACAGCGTGGTGCCGACGAACAGCGCACCCAGCGCGAACAGCCAGATCTCCGGCACCGCGCCGGTGAAGTAGGTCTTGGCGTAGTTCACCAGAATGGCGCCGATGACCGCGCCGTAAAGGGTGCCTCGGCCGCCGACCGCGACCCAGATCACCACCTCGATGGAGACCGGCGGCGCGAACTCGGAGGGATTGATGATGCCGACCTGGGGTACGTAGAGCGCACCGCCGACGCCGGCCATGCAGGCCGACAGGACGAACACGGCCAGCTTGTAGCGGTCGACGCGGTAGCCCAGGAAACGGGTCCGGCTCTCGGCGTCCCGGATCGCGGTGATCACCTTGCCGTACTTGGAACGCGTGACCGCCTTGCAGATCAGGAAGCCCAGACAGAGCGCGATGCCCGAGGCGACCAGCAATCCGACGCGCGTCGCATCAGACTGCAGATCGAAGCCGAGGATGTCCTTGAAGTCGGTCAGGCCGTTGTTGCCGCCGAAGCCCATGTTGTTGCGGAAGAAGGCAAGCATCAGGGCGAAGGTCATGGCCTGGGTGATGATCGACAGATAGACGCCCGTGACCCGGCTGCGGAAGGCGAACCAGCCGAAGATGAAGGCCAGCAGACCGGGCACCAGGACCACCATGATCATGGCGAACCAGAACATGTCGAAGCCGTGCCAGTACCAGGGCAGCTCCTGCCAGTTCAGGAAGACCATGAAGTCCGGCAGTTCCGGATTGCCATAGACTCCCCGGTCGCCGATCTGGCGCATCAGATACATGCCCATGGCGTAGCCGCCGAGCGCGAAGAAGGCGCCGTGGCCCAGGCTCAGGATGCCGCAATAGCCCCAGATCAGATCGACCGACAGCGCCAGCAGCGCGTAGCACAGATACTTGCCGATCAGCGCCACCATGTAGGTCGGAGCGTGAAGCGGCGAGGAAGGCGGCAGCAGCTGGTTGGACAGGCCGATCAGGATGACGAGGCCCATCAGGACGCCGAGGAAGATCAACCCGCCGCGGTCGAAGGCGCGGAAAACGAAACCCTGCATCGTCTTACGCCTCCACCGCGCGGCCCTTGAGCGCGAACAGGCCGCGCGGCCGCTTCTGGATGAACAGGATGATGAAGACCAGGACGAAGATCTTGGCCAGCACCGCACCCGAGAACGGTTCGAGGAACTTGTTGGCGACGCCGAGCGACATGGCAGCAACCAGCGTGCCCCAGAGGTTTCCGACCCCGCCGAACACCACGACCATGAAACTGTCGATGATGTAGGACTGGCCCAGATTGGGGCTGACATTGTCGATCTGGCTGAGCGCCACGCCGGCGATGCCGGCGATGCCCGAACCGAGGCCGAAGGTCATCGCATCGACCCAGTCAGTGCGGATGCCCATGGCCGCAGCCATGCGCCGGTTCTGGGTGACGGCGCGCATCTGCAGGCCCAGCGGCGTCTTGCGCAGGACCAGCATCAGCGTGAACAGCACCACCAGCGAGAAGACGATGATCCAGATCCGGTTGTAGGTCAGGGTCATCTCGCCCAGTTCCACCGCGCCGGACATGAAATCGGGGTTTCCGACTTCCTGATTGGTGGGACCGAAGACCGAGCGGACCGCCTGCTGCAGAATCAGGCTGACACCCCAGGTCGCCAGCAGGGTCTCCAGCGCGCGGCCGTAGAGATAGCGGATGATGCCGCGCTCCATCGCCACGCCCACCGCGCCCGAGACCAGGAAGGCCAGCGGTATCGCGATCAGCAGTGAGAATTCGAACAGGCCGGGTGCGTTGTTGCGGATGATCTCCTGCACCACGAAGGTCGTGTAGGCGCCCAGCATCACCATCTCGCCGTGGGCCATGTTGATGACGCCCATGACGCCGAAGGTGATGGCCAGACCGATGGCAGCCATCAGCAGCACCGAACCGAGGCTGATGCCGTAATAGATGTTCTGGGCCATGGCCCAGAGTTCCTGCCGCTCCTGGATGAGTTCGGCCGCGCTGACGGCGGCGGCCCGGACCGCTTCCGTCTCGGTCTCCGGCACACCCTTGAGCAGCGCCATGACATCGCGCCCGCCGCGGTCGGCGAGCGTCTCGATGGCGGCGAGCTTCGCGTCCTCGCCCAGATCGGAGCGCATCACGGACGCCGCGCGGGCGACGGCCATGGCGTTCCGGATGCCTTCGTCGGTCTCGGCGGCGATGGCCGCGTCAAGCGTCTCGATCGCTTCAGGATCCGGGCTCTTGAACAGGGAGGCGGCCGCAGCGCGGCGCACCCTCGGTTCCGGGGACTGCAGCGTCAGCGCGCCCAGCGCGCCGCGGATGGCGCGTCTCAGGCTGTTGTTGATCCCGATGCGGCGGGCGTCGCGGCGTCCGACGTTCTCGACGAACTCGCGGGTCAGCGGGTCCAGCAGGTCGGTGCCTGAATCGGCGTCGCGGGCGATGAAGACCTTGTCGTCGTCCTTGCGGTAGTAGAGGTCGCCGTCGCCCAGCGCCCTGAGGACCCCGGCGGCCCTCTCGTCGCCGGTTGCAGCGATCTCGGCGACGGTTTGCTCCATCGCCGCGTAATCCTTGGTGTTCAGTTTCTGAACGAGCCCTGAGAGATCTTCGGCGCGCGCCTCGAATATGGGCAGGCAGAGGCAGAGGCCGAGAAACAGGGCGAGAAAGCGGGGCATCATGCCGATCTCGCTTCTTGACTGGGGGTGTGCGTCACTTCCTCGAGCCGGTTCGGGCGGCGGCGGAACCCTCTTCCACCGCCGCCCTCGCCAGGCATTGTGTTGCGGTCAGAGCGCAATCAGTACATCGGCTTCTCGCAGCCGCCGCAGACCCACGGATAGGTCCAGTCGGCGGTCAGCTTGGAGCTCTCCGGGATGAAGTCGGACCAGGCGTCGCCCTTGACCACGCCTTCGGTCGACCAGACGGTCTGGAACTGGCCGTCATCCTGGATCTCGCCGATCAGGACCGGCTTCGACAGGTGGTGGTTGGTGTTCATCACCGCGATGCCGCCGGTCAGGTTCGGAACGGTCTGGCCGTACATGGCCTGACGCACGGCATCGACGTCGGTGGTGCCGGCCTGCTGGACGGCCTGGACCCACATCTTGAAGCCGATGTAGTGGGCTTCCATCGGATCGTTGGTCACACGGTCCTCGTTGCCGATGAACTTGTGCCACTTGGCGATGAACTCGTCATTCTCCGGCGTGTCGACCGACATGAAGTAGTTCCACGCGGCCAGGTGACCGACCAGCGGGCCGGTGTCGATGCCGGCGAGTTCTTCCTCACCCACGGAGAAGGCGACGACGGGGATGTCCGCCGCGTTGATGCCCTGGTTGCCCAGTTCCTTGTAGAACGGCACGTTGGCGTCGCCGTTGATGGTCGAAACCACGGCGGTCTTCTTGCCGGCCGAGCCGAAGGTCTTGATGTCCGACACGATCGTCTGCCAGTCGGCGTGACCGAACGGCGTGTAGTTGATCATGATGTCCTCGGCGGCGACACCCTTGGCCTTCAGATAGGCCTCGAGGATCTTGTTGGTCGTCCGCGGATAGACGTAGTCGGTACCGGCCAGAACCCAGCGCTCGACGCTTTCGTTCTTCATCAGGTAGTCGACAGCCGGGATCGCCTGCTGGTTCGGCGCGGCGCCGGTGTAGAACACGTTCTTCGAGCTTTCCTCGCCTTCGTACTGCACGGGGTAGAACAGCATGCTGTTCAGCTCTTCGAAGACCGGCAGGACGGACTTGCGGGACACCGAGGTCCAGCAGCCGAACACCACGTCGACGCCGTTGACCGAAATCAGCTCACGAGCCTTTTCGGCGAACAGCGGCCAGTTGGAAGCGGGATCGACAACCACGGCCTCCAGCTTCTTGCCGAGCAGGCCGCCCTTGGCGTTCTGGTCTTCGATCAGCATCAGCATGACGTCCTTGAGGGTCGTCTCACTGATCGCCATGGTGCCGGAAAGCGAGTGCAGGACACCGACCATGATCGTGTCGTCCTGCGCCTGCGCAGCGCCGGCAGCGAGCCCCGCCGCCATGGCGGCGCCTGCTGCGAGCGCCTTGAATTTCCTGAAACCGAACATCGTCTGTCTCCACCTCCTGTAAGCGACGAGTAATGCTCATCACATTCCAAGAGGCGTGCCAAAGCTGCATTTTTCAGCAGATAGCCCGAATTCCAATTCTTATCAGAGTGTTAAAGCCTTTCTCTGAGACCCGATCTCCATTGTGCATATGCACAAATGCTCATCAGAAAGGCATTTTTTCTGCCTTAATTGTATGCAAACGTCAATTTTGAACAAAAAACAGACATCTATCCGACCCGCGCACCGCCGCCGCCATCAACCGGCAACACGATACCCGTGATGAAACGCGCCTCGGCCGAAGCGAGAAAAAGGGCCGCATGCGCCGTGTCCCAGCCATTGCCCATTTTCCCCTTCAGAGGCACGCGGGCATTGCGGGCCGCCCGCACCGTCTCGTGCGACGAACCGGGCTCGGCGGCGCGCCGCTCGATGGCCATCGGGGTGTCCATCAGCCCGGGCGCGATGGCATTGCAGCGGACACCGTACTTGGCGTTGCCCAGCGCGACATTGACCGTGAGCCGGTTCAACGCCGCCTTGGTCACTTCGTAGGCGGTCATGCCCGAGGTGGCGATCGCGGCCAGTGACGAGATGTTGATGATGTTGCCTTCTGTCTCCCTGAGGGCCGGGATCGCCGCCGCGGTCATGCGCCACGCGCCCTTCAGGTTCACGTCGATCATGCGGTCGAAGACATCCTCGGGCAGCCAGTGCGCCGACGTATCCCCGCCGCCCCCGATGCCGACATTGTTGAGCACGATGTCCAGACGCCCGGTCTCGTCGAGCGCCCGCTGGACCGCAGCCTCGCAGCTTTCCTTCGAGGTCACGTCCAGTTCGATCGCGACCGCCTTGCCTCCCTCACCGGCAATCATCTCGGCAGTCTCGCCGGCCCTGGCGGCATCCCGGTCGCCCACCAGCACCGTGGCGCCGGCGCGGGCGAACAGGATCGAGGCCGCCCGGCCGTTCCCGACGGTCTGGCCCGGCTGCTGGCCGCCGCCCGCGACGATGGCCGTCAGCCCTTCCAGCCGGCCGGCGACGCTGCTCATCGCGTCAGGTCCGGATCGAGGGTCAGCCCGTCGTCAAGCTGCACGCCGAAGCTGTTCAGCATCATGGAGACCTGCGTGTACTGGCCGACCGTGAAGACCACATCCATCTTCTGCTTGTCGGTCAGCGGAGACAGCGCGGCCCAGGTTCCGTCGGAAACAAAGTGGTCGCGCACCAGTTCGTCCGCAGCCGTCAGCATGGCGCGCTCCAGATCGTTCCACAGCGGCGAGGCCGGTCCTTCCTTGATGCGCTGGATCTCGATGTCGGTCAGCCCGCAATCGCGCCCGATAACCTCGTGCTGGGCCCACTCGTAGCCGGACGAGCAGAGATAGCCGACGCGCAGTATGATGATCTCGCGCTCGCGCGGCGGCAGGTCGTTCTTGTCGGACAGCACATAGCCGCCCCAGACGTTGAACCGCTTGAAAGCGCGGGGCGCGCGCAGCAGCGTGCGGAAGATGTTCAGCACCCGGCCCCAGCTGGCCAGCGGCAGCACGGCTTCCTTCTGTTCCTCGGTGAATTCGTCGTCCTGCAGCGGCGCGATGCGCGCTTCCTTCAGTCTCATCTCGGTGATCCTCCCCTGATCGATGCGCGAGCTTAGCCGGAAACGGGCCGTGTGAAGAGCAAAGGCGCTATGCGCCGGACAGGAACCAGACCGTGATGACGGGAAAGGCCGCGAGCAGGGCGACCCGCATGACGTCGCTGATCACGAAGGGGATGACGCCACGGTAGGTCGCCGCCATCGGAATGCCGCCCGACATGGAGTTGATGACGAAGAGATTCATGCCCACAGGCGGCGTGATCAGCCCGACCTCGACGACGATCAGCACCAGGATGCCGAACCAGAGGCCGAAGGCTTCCGGGGTCATGCCGAAGTCCAGTTCGGCAACGATCGGGAAGAAGATCGGCACCGTCAGCAGGATCATGGAGAGCGAGTCCATGAAACAGCCCAGGACGAGATAGAGCGCCAGAATGGCGAACAGCACCCAGTAGGGTCCGAAGCCCTGCTCGGTCACCCAGCGCGCCGCCTCCTGCGGCAGCTGCGCGAAGGCCAGGAACGAATTGAACGCCGCCGCGCCGAGCACGATGAAGAAGATCATGGCGCTGGCGGTCGCCGTCTGCAGCAGGGAGCTCTTCAGCTCCTCCATGCCCAGCCCGCGGTTCAGCAGCGCGATCAGGCCTGTCCCGGCGGCGCCGAAGGCCGCGCCCTCGGTCGGCGTGAAGATACCCGCATAGATGCCGCCCACGACGACCGCGAAGACCGCGAGCACGGGCCAGATGCGGAAGGTCGCGCGCAGCCGTTCGGCCACCGGCGCCGGCTCCCGCGTGCCTGCGCTCTCGGGACGGAGACGCACATAGATGGCAATCGCCAGCATGTAGCCGATCGCCGCCAGCACGCCCGGGATCACGGCTGCGAGGAACAGCTTGGCGATGTTCTGCTCGGTCAGGATGGCGTAGATCACCAGCACGACCGAGGGCGGGATCAGGATGCCGAGCGTGCCACCGGCTGCCAGCGCGCCGGTCGACAGCGCACCCGAATAGCCGAAGCGGCGCAGTTCCGGCAGCGCCACCTGTGCCATGGTGGCCGCCGTGGCGAGCGACGAGCCGCAGACGGCGCCGAACCCGGCGCAGGCGCCGACGGCCGCCATCGCCACCCCGCCCTTTCGGTGCCCGAGCCAGGCCTCGGCGGCCTCGAACAGGGACTTCGACAGCCCGCCGTGAGTCGCGAACTGCCCCATCAGCAGGAACAGCGGGATAATGCCCAGGGAGTAGTTGGAGAAGGTGTCGTAGGGCAGCGACTTCATCTGCGACATGACCTGCAGCCACGACCCGTTGACCAGGACGGACCCGCCGATGCCGATGACCAGCATCGCCAGGCCGATCGGCATCCGGAACAGGATCAGCAGCAGCAGGACCGGGAATGAAAGAAGCGCGATCTCCAGCTTGTCCATTTCAGCCCAGCGCCTCTTTCAGGCTGCGCCAGACGGTCAGCGCCGAGATGACGATGAAAAGCCCCGCAAAGGGGAGACAGGCTGCATAGCCCCACCAGACGGGCAGTTGCAGGATGAAGGTGGTCTCGCTGTAGGTGATCTTGTCCTGCATCCCCGCCCAGAGCCGCCAGAGGATGAAGGCGGCGACCGCCGTCATGCCGAGATTGAACAGGACCGCCAGTGCCGCATCCCGGCGGGGTCCGAGCGGTCCGGCCAGGATATCGACGGCGACGTGTCCCCGCTCCAGCTGGCACCAGGGCAGAAAGCAGAAGATCGCCACCGCCGTGAACATCTCGACCAGTTCGAAATCGCCGGGAACGGGACCAAGTCCCATGCCGGAGAAGGCGCGGCCGATGACGCTGACGACGACCAGCATCATCACGACGAGCAGCAGCGCACCGCCGAACAGCGCCACCGCACGGCAGAGAAAGGCGGCTGTCTTCATCGGACAGGACGCGGGAGCGGCGGAAGGAACATGCGCCGCCGCCCCTGCCCGTCCTAGTTGGAGTACTTGGCGACCAGCGCGCGCGCGGCGTCGACCAGTTCGCCGCCCTGCATGCCCTTGCCGTCCATCTCGGCGATCCACTCCTCGATCACCGGGGCGGCCGCCTCGGCCCAGCGCTTCGTCTCGGCATCGTCCAGGGTGACGATGTTGTTGCCCGAAGCGACGGCCTTCTTGCGCCCGGCCGTGTCGCCGCCGTCCATCGCCTGGCCGGCCCAGGCGGCGGTCTCGATGCCCGAATTGGCGTCGATCACCGCCTTCAGGTCGTCCGGCAGTCGGTCGTAGCTGGCCTGGTTCATAAGGAAGCCGAAAGTCGCGGTGTAGAAGCCGTACTTGCCGGAAAACTCGGTGTGGTTGCCGACCAGTTCGGTCATCTTCAGCGGCAGGGTGATTTCCCAGGGGATCACCGTGCCGTCGATGACACCCTTGGAGACGGCTTCCGGCACCGCCGGCACCGGCATGCCAACCGGCGTCGCGCCGAGCTTGTCCAGCATACCCGTGATCACACGGGTCGGGCCGCGGAGCTTCATGCCGCCCAGATCCTCCAGCTTGTTCACCGGCGCCTTGGTGTGCAGGACGCCCGGCCCGTGGGTGTGAACGGCGATGACCTTCAGGCCCGGGAAGTCGTCCTTCATGTAGGTGTCGGCATATTCCTGGAAGGCGCGCGAGGTGGCTTCGCCGCTGGTCATCACGAAGGGCAGTTCGAAGGCCTCGGCCCGCGGGAAGCGGCCCGGCGTGTAGCCCAGCACTGTCCAGATGATGTCGACGACGCCGTCGGTTGCCTGCTGGACCAGTTCCGGCGGCTTGCCGCCCAGCTGCATCGAGGGATAGTGCTCGATCTTGATCCGTCCGCCCGAACTCCTCCTGGACCTTGGCGATCCATGGCTCGATGAAATTGGCGGGAATGGTGGCTCTCAGAGGCAGCAACTGATGCAGCTTCAAAGTCACCTCCTGGGCGCCTGCCGCCAGCGGCGACAAGGCCAGACCGGCGGCGACAAGGCCGGCGGCCAGAAGTTTCCGGTACATGCGTGTTCTCCCTGGTGAACCCTCTTCGGGGTCGTTGCCGCGCGTCTTCATGCGGACGCGCATTACCCCGACGGTAGTGCAATCCGGAGAGGAATGGAATCATTCCAGACGACCAGACGCGGGATGGCGGGGCCGGATGCCCGGCGCTAGAGTTTCCGGCAAAACAATGACAGGGAGGCCCGCCATGTCCGCCAGCAGACCGCCATACCGCGCCGACGAGGTCGGCAGCCTTCTCAGGCCGCAGAAGCTCAAGGAGGCCCGCACCGCTCATGCCGATGGCGCGCTGGACGACGACGGGCTGAAGGCGGTCGAGGATGCCTGCATCCGTGATGTCGTGGCGAAGCAGGAAGCGGTCGGCCTGAAGGCGGCCACCGACGGCGAGTACCGCCGGTCCTGGTGGCACTTTGACTTCCTGACCGGCCTCGATGGCGTCGAGTGGGTGCAGGGTGCCGCGGCGATCCAGTTCTCCGGCGTCCAGACCAAGTCCGAGAGCATCGGCGTCACCGGCAAGGTCGGGTTCTCCGGCCATCCGATGATCGAGCATTTCAGGTATCTGAAGAGCGTCGCCAACGTGACGCCGAAGATGACCATCCCCTCGCCGTCGGTGCTGCATTTCCGGGGCGGGCGGCAGTCGGTCTCGAAGGAAACCTATCCGGATCTCGACAATTTCTTCGCCGACACAGCGGAAACCTATGCGCAGGTCGTGAAAGCCTTCTACGACGCCGGCTGCCGGTATCTGCAGTTCGACGACACTGTCTGGGCCTATCTCTGCTCTGAGAAGGAGAGGCAGGCCTGCCGTGACCGCGGCGATGATCCCGAAGCGCTGGAAGAAGCCTATGAGGGCATGATCCGCCACGCGCTGGCCGCGAAGCCGGACGACATGACCATCACCACTCATCTCTGCCGAGGCAACTTCCGCTCCAGCTGGATCTCGGAAGGCGGCTACGAACCGGTGGCGGAACGGCTGCTCGGCAGCCTGCCCTACAATGGCTATTTCCTGGAATACGACAGCGACCGCGCCGGCGGCTTCGAACCGCTGCGGTTCCTGCCCAAGGGCGAAAAGCGGGTCGTGCTGGGACTGGTGACCTCGAAGTTCGGTGAGCTGGAGGACCGCGACGGCGTGCTCCGCCGCATCGAGGAAGCCTCCGAGTTCGCGCCGGTGGAGCAGTTCTGCCTCAGTCCGCAATGCGGCTTCGCCTCGACCGAGGAAGGCAACATCCTCTCCGAGGACGAGCAGTGGCGGAAGCTCGGTTTCATCGTCGACATCGCGAAGGAAGTCTGGGGCGAGGTCTGAACCTGCCTACCTTTTCGCTGGCGTGTATTCCGTCGGCGTCTCGTCGGCCAGCCGCAGCAACTCGACGAAGCTGTCCATGCTCATCAGCGGAATGGCCTTGGAATACTTGGCCAGCCCGAATGAGTCCGTGAGATGCAGATTGGCCGCGAGCGCCGAGTCGTCCGGCATCTCGTAGATGTAGACCATGTCCCATTCGCCATAGGAGCCATACTGCGCGATGGGCTTCCCGCCGAAATCGGAAATGGCCTTGCGATGAATGGCCGCCCGGTCACGCATCGTCGGATCGGCAACCATGGCAGCCTTCTGATCGTTCTCGTATTTCACGAGATAGAGCACGAGTTGCCCCATCAGTCCCTCCCTTGTCGGCTGACAACACCATCCAGCCAGCGATCCAGCATCGCGGCCGCAGACGACAGATGGTTCTCCGGCCGCCGCAGCGCGGCCCAGTCGACGGGCGCATCCGTCCGTTCCGCCAGAAGGTCGAACAGGCTCCGGTCCCCGGCGACGGCATCGCGGCAGGCCTGGCTGACCAACTTGTGCGCGTCCGGCCGCGGCATGTGGCGGGCCAGCGCGAAGGTTGCCGCCTCGGCCATGACCGTGCCGCGTGTCGCGTCGATGTTGGTGCGCATCCGGTCGGGATCGACGATCAGATCGGCGACAAGCGCCTCGGCCTGACGCAGCGCCGCGCCGGCAGCCAGCATCAGCTGCGGCAGCGCGAGCCATTCGGTCTGCCACGCCACACCGTCACGGTCATGGGCATGCAGCATCGCTTCCTGCATCTCGCCGGCAGCCGAACGCGCGTGCCGGCCGAGCGTCAGTATGGCCTCCGAGCGGACGGGATTGGCCTTGTTCGGCATGGTCGAGGAGCCGCCCCGCCCTTCCCCGCCCTCGCGCAGTTCGGCGACTTCGTTCTGCGACATGGCGATCACATCCAGCGCGATCTTGCCGAGCGAAAGCGTCACGCCAGCCGCCCAGCCGGCCAGAGCCGCCAGCCCGTCGCGGCGCACATGCCAGGGGAGATCGCTGACACCCAGATCGAGTTCCGCCGCCAGCGCGTCCATGACGTCCAGCCCGCGGTCCTCGAGCGAGGCGAGTGTACCCACAGCGCCGCCGAACGACACGATCAGAACCTCCTGCCTGAGCGCACCAAGTCGGCGTCGCGCGGCGAGCAGCGGCTCGGCCCAGTTCGCCGCCTTGAGACCGAAGCTGGTCGGCGCCGCCATCTGCGCACGGGTGCGGCAGCAGACCGGCGTCAGCCGGTGCATTCTCGCCATCGACACGAGCGAGCCGGCAATCCGTTGAAGCCGCTCGTCGAACAGCGCCAGCGCTTCGCGAAGCTCCAGCACGACGGCCGTGTCCAGAATGTCCTGGCTGGTCGCGCCCCAATGCACCGAAGCCGCGGCCTCGCCACCAACCTCGGTCCGGAGCGCCGTCACCAGCGCGGGCACCGGCACGCCGGTGCGCTCGGTGCCCTCGGCGAGCGCCTCGGCATCGGGCTGGAAGCCGTCGAGACGGCGGTCGATCTCCGCGGCATGCGCCGGTTCGATCACGCCGAGCCGCCCCTCGACGCGGGCGAGCGCACGTTCGACCTCGATCATCAGGGCGATCTGGCGTGTATCGGAGAAGATCGCCGCCGTATCGGCGTCCGACAGCAATCCGCTGTAGAGACCGATCACCGAAGGGCCTCAGACATCGAAGAAGACGGTCTCACGCTCGCCCTGCATGTGGATGTCGAAGCGGTAGACGATGCCATCCGGCGTTTCCTGCCGCTCCGCGACAAGCGTCCCGCGGCGGTCTTCCGGCACCGACTGAAGAACGGCGTCGGCGGCATTGGCCTCAGCCTCGTCGGAGAAATAGGCGCGGGTGTAGACGTGCTGCAGCAGGCCGCGCATGAAGACGATCAGGTTCACATGCGGCGCGCCATCCTCCGGCGCCGCGCCAGGTTTCACCGTGCGGAAGACGAAGCGGTTCTGCGGATCGGTGCCGGTGCCGCAGCGACCGAAGCCGGTGAAGGGATTGTTGCCCGCCCGGTCGTCCGCCGTCCGCCTGTGACGCCCGGCGGCATCGGCCTGCCAGATCTCGATCAGCGCGTCGGAAACGGGATCGCCCTTGCCGTCGAAGACCCGTCCGACGAGGCGGATATGCTCGCCGGCGGTATCGTCTGCCGCCAATTCCGGCCCGGCCGCGCTCGCCATCTGCTTGTAGGCGTACTGATCCGGGGCCAGCCCGTAGGAGAAGAACGGACCGATCGTCTGCGACGGCGTCTGCTTCAGCTTCACGGTCGGTTCTCCATCGGCGTCTCCTTCGGCCCGCGCAGCACGATGTCGAAGACGAAGCCGAGCGCCGTGTCAGGCTCTGTCTCCTCCAGCGAGAACCGGGCGATCAGGCGGTCGATGGCCTCGCTCGGCGTTGCCTGCGCGATAGGGTCGTGGCGGATCAGCGGATCGCCGGGGAAATACATCTGGGTGATCAGCCGGCTCGCCAGCCCGGCGCCGAACAGCGAAAAATGGATGTGTCCCGGACGCCAGGCGTTGGGATGGTTGCCCCAGGGATAGGCCGCCGGCCGGATGGTTCGGAACCGGTAGACGCCGTTCTCGTCGGTGACGCAGCGCCCCCCGCCATAGAAATTCGGGTCCAGCGGCGCATCGTGGCGGTCATTGTCGTCGATGTAGCGGCCGGCGGCGTTGCACTGCCAGACCTCGACCAGGCTGTTGGCAACGGGCCGGCCCAGCTCGTCGAGCACCTGACCGGCCACATTGATCCGCTCGCCGATCACTTCGCCGTTCTTCACCCCGTTGCGGGTCAGATCGTTGTCCAGTCCGGAAACAGCCTCGTGGCCATAGAGCGGGCCCGTGGTTTCTGACGCCGAATGCTTCAAGGGAATCAGAGGCTTCGTCGGCCCGCGCAGGCCAGTCGACTTGTAGTCCGGATCGATGAAGGGCGGATGGCTGTCGGCATCCCGCGGCGTGAAGGAAACCCCGCTCATCGCCCCTGCTCCTCGAGCACGCGGCGAGCGACGCGCATGGCGGCGTTGGCTGCCGGGACGCCAGCATAGATCGCGACATGCAGCAGCGCCTCCCGGATCTCCTCCGGCGTCGCGCCCGTATTGGCCGTCGCGCGAATGTGCAGCGCCAGTTCCTCCTCGCGGCCGAGCGCGGCCAGGATGGCGAGGGTCAGCAGGCTCCGTTCGCGCGGCTCCAGCCCCGGACGGGTCCAGAGCGCGCCCCAGGCATGTTCGGTGATGAATTCCTGGAACGGCCGGTCGAAGTCGCTGGCATTGCCCAGCGAGCGGTCGACATGCGCGTCCCCCAGCGTCTTCCGCCGCATCGCCATGCCCGCTTCGAAGACATCGCTTCCCGGTCCGCCTGACATTTCCGCCTCCCCGGTTGTTCTGGTTGCAGCGAGGATAGGCGAGCACGGCGTACCGGTCGAGTTGTGTCAGCCCCGGATGCGGGCGGCAGAGGAGCGGTAGAGATTGCGGCTGACGACCGACGGATGCGCCTGGGCGAAGTCGTCCAGCAGCTCGGCCTTGAGCTGGCGCGCCGCCTTCAGATCGGCATCGTCGCCGGGCGCCAGCGCCAGCAGATCGATCACATGCAGCGCCAGTTGCCGCTCGCCGCTGTCGCGGAGCTGGCGCGCCCGTTCCAGCACGGCGGCGCGGTCGGTGATCGCCGAGGCCACGGCGGCGGCGGAATCCTTCGGCGCGCTGGGGTGCAGATCGGTCGCGTTGCGGCTGGTCCACCAGCCGTTCTCGAAGCGGTAGATGTCCCGGACGATGTATTCCGGGCAGCCATAGACCGGTTTCATCGCCGGATGCTCGAAGATCTCCGGCGGGTATTCGATGTCGTGGATGATCTCCAGATCGGTCATGCCCGCATTCATCCGCTCGACCACCGCCTTTCGGAGGTAGCGCAGCGACCGCGCGCCGATGCCGAGCACGTCGGCTACCGCCGCCTCGCCGCGGATCGGCGCCCCCCATTCGGGAATGAGCAGTTCCGCGCCGCGGGCCATCATCGATTCCAGCGTCTCGGCCCAACGGATCGCATCGCGGATGGTCCGGAGCGGCGTCCCTACATTCGGGCAGGACTGGATCATCGCCGATCCGCCGTAGAGAATCCGCTCGCCGGGGATCCAGAAGCCGATGGCGTCATCGGTCTCCGACGGCGCATGGAAGACCTCGATCCGGCGATTGCCGCCGTCGATGGTCAGCGACGTCTCGAAGGTCTCGGTCGGATAGCAGAACTGATCGGCGGAAATGTTGTTACCCAGCCCGCCGTCCGGAAACTGCATCCGGTTGAGGTGCTCCTGAAGCCCGGCTGTCTCGATGTAGCGGTCGTAGCGCCGGACCAGATTGGCGTGGGCGATCAGACGCGGCGGCGGATCGCCCCGCTCCTTCGCGTGCGCCTGGTAATGCGGGATGCCGAAATTGTAACCAAGGTGGCCATGGCTGTAGAGGATCGCGTGCACCGGCAGATCGGTCACCGTGCGCAGCTTTCCGATCATGCGCAGCGGCAGCTTGCGCCCGCCGCCGGTATCGACCTGGACAACGCCGGCATCGGTCTCGACGGCGACGCTGTTGCCCATGGCGCCGATCAGATGGATCCCCGGCGCGATCGTGTCGAAGAATTCGGACGGCCGGACGACCTCCGTTTCGATGCTCATGTCCTGAATACTCCCGGAACGACGGACCGGCCGGACGGTTGCTCCGCCCGGCCGGCGCCGTACGTCACTCGCCCTGCGGCGGGACCAGTTCTTCCGGAATCTCGAGGCCCTGCTCCTTGTAGAAGCGGTAGGCGCCCGCATGCAGCGGCACGTTCATTTCATTGAGGGCGGTCTGCAGCGTGATGATCTTCATCCAGGGTGCGGTCTGGTGCACCTCGTCGAGATGCTCGAAGAAGACACGGACCATGTCGTAGGCCAGCTGTTCGTCGAGCCATTTCTGGGTCTGGATGCCGACCCATGAACCGATGGTGTTGACGGATTCCGTGTTCACCTGGTTCTCGTAGGATCCCGGAGGAATGTCCCAGATCGTGCGGCCCGGGTACTGCAGCGCCGCCTTGATCAGGTCATGCTCGAACTTGTCCTGTGGAATGCCGAGGATGCGGATCGGGCGGACCAGCGCGAACTGCTGGATCTGCGGGCTCGGGATGCTGGTCGGCACGATGTAGACATCCATCTGGCCGTCCAGGAACGCGGTCTCGGCCGAGGACCAGTCGTAGCGCATGGCCTCGTAGCCCTCGTCCGGCACAAGTCCGGTCACGGCTTCGACGACATCCTTCATGACCTTCGTGGCGGCGCCGGCCGGCGGACCCAGGAAGACCTTGCGGCCCTTGATGTCTTCCAGCTTCTCGATGCCGGAATCCGCGTAGGTCACGATCTGATACGGGCCGAGCGGGTAGTTGATCAGGCCGCGCAGGTTCTTGTTCAGCTCCGGCGCGTTCTCAACCTTCGAGTACATCGCCGCCTTGTTCTGCATGTACCAGTTGATGGTCGGCGCACCGGTGTAGAGATCCACCTTCTGCAGCGCCGCGTCGACTGCCGACTTGGTGGACGGCTTGCCGGTCGACATCTGGATCTCGATCGGCAGGTTCTTCTGAACCACCTGGGTGAACGCGATCATGAACTGACCGACCGTCGTGCCGGGCGGGTTGCTGTCCATGGTCAGGAATTTCTTGTCCTGCGCCTGCGCGGTCGCAGCCGCCAGACCCGCAGCGGCAAAGGCAAGGGCCCATGCCGTGGTTTTCAGCCGCTTGAGCATTTGGTTCGTCTCCTCCCCGAGCGAATTAACTCATGCAGGTTAGAGCATCCGCGCGGATTGGCAACAGGGATTCGCCGGGAAAGAAGGCTGATCGACGGCCCAATTCCTTGAAAGCCGGACGACAGCGGCGAATGAAGAAACAGGCTGCAGAAACTGCAGCCGCCGGCCGCAATTCACTCGGATACATTAACCGGCTGAAGCGGTCAGGCCTCTCCGGTCCGGCGCATGGCCGCCACCAGCTCCGGGGACGGCGCTGCGTCGAAGATGGCGACGACAGCGTCGACAAGAGTCACGAATTCTACATCCAGCAATGCCGGATCCGGCAGGGTCTCGGCCTCCTCGGCCACGCGCTCGATACGCGCCAGCGCATTGGTGACCATCTGCAGGGCCAGGCCGAAGCGCTGCCGGACCAGTTGTTCCGGCAGAAACGACCGCGATTCGATGAGCGCCTCCTGGGCCTGCTTCAGGCCGCTGGCTCGTGCATCACGGACGAAGTTCTTCCAGACAGGCCGGTCGAGCCAGAGCATGCACTGGAACCGGAGATAGCAGGTCTCGCCCAGATGGGCGCGCAGGTGATCGATCAGCGGACCGGCAATTGCCTCGGCGATGTCGCGTGACTCGAGAGGCTTGGCGCCCTGCCGCTTGCGAGCGTCCCGGATCATCCGCGTCCGCGCCTCGTTGATCGGCGCGGTCCGCAACTCGAGGATCGCTGCGACCAGCCCCTCGCGCGATCCGAAATAGTAGTGGATAGCGCTCTCGTTGCGCTGCCCCGCCGCCTGGTTGATGCGCCGCAACGATGTACTGGTGATGCCTTCCGCAGAAAAGATCCGCTCCGCGGCGAGAATCAGGGCAAGCCGCGTGTCGCCCGCCGCGTCCGGGCGCGGCTGGGCAGCGGCCGCCTTGGTGCGCGCGCGGTCCTCGGCCTCGTCGGTGAACTCCTGCCTGCTCATGCGCCCCAAGGATAGGCACGCAGCCTTGGCCCGTCGAGCGCGCCGGTGTGGACGGGCATCCAGGGCCCGGCCAGAATGCGTCGCGCATCTCCGGGGAGGAAGCGATGACCGAGACGCTGATCCCGACCATGCTGGTCGGCAGCTACCCGCAGCCCGCCTGGCTGGTCGACAAGGACAAGTTGCTGGGTTCCGGCCCGCCGCGCGTCCGCATGAAGGACGTATGGCGGCCGCCTGAGGAACTGGTCGATGAGGCCATGGAAGACGCCACGCTGATCGCCCTGCGCGATCAGGAACGCGCCGGCGTGACCTTTGTCGGGGACGGCGAGGTCCGCCGCGAGAGCTATTTCAACCACTTCGCCAATGCGCTGGAAGGCATCGATATCGACAACCCGGGCACCGTGCCCGGCAGGACCGGCAAACCCACGCTGGTGCCGCGCGTGACAGGACCGATCCGGCGGACCCGGGCGGTGCAGGCCCGCGAGGTCGAGTTCCTGCGCGGCCAGACCGACCGGCCGTTGAAGATCACCTTGCCCGGCGCCTTCACGATGGCGAAAATGGCGCTGGATGAATTCTACGGCGATCAGGGCAAGCTGATCGACGCCTATGCCGACGTGCTGAACGCCGAGATACGCGACCTGAAGGCTGCCGGGGCCGACGTCATCCAGATCGACGAGCCTCACATGCAGGCTCACCCCGAAGAGGCGTCGCGCTACGGGATCGGCGCCATCGACCGGGCGCTCGACGGGATCGGCGGCCTGACGATTGTCCACATGTGCTTCGGCTACGCCTATGTCGTGAAGGACAAGCCGTCGGGCTATTCCTTCCTGCCTGAACTGGATGCCTGCTCGGCCGATGCGATCTCCATCGAGGCCGCCCAGCCGAAGCTGGATCCGGCAATTCTGGAGAAGCTGCCGTCGAAGAAGATCGTCTACGGCGTCATCGATCTCGGAACCGATGAGGTCGAGACCGCGGAACTGGTCGCCGAGAGGCTGCGCGGGGCGCTGAAGCACATCCCTGCAGAGCGTCTGATGGCAGCGCCGGATTGCGGAATGAAGTACCTGTCCCGCGCAGTCGCCTACGGCAAGCTGAAGGCGCTGGAAGCGGGCGCAGCGCTGATACGTGCGGAAACCGGACGATCCTCCTAGAAGACCGGCGACGTGCCGCCCGGCCCCGCAATCCCGCTTGCCGTTTTTTGTGCAATGCATCATCATGATGCCGCAATGCACAACGAGACGCTTAAGGTAGCAGTCATCGACCGCAACCCGATCCGGGCGGCGATCCTGATCGACGGCCTGTCCGAGGCGGGCGAGGTCGACATCACGCTGATCTCCGACACGCGGGACCTGCTGCAGCGCATCTTCGCCATCGATCCCGATGTCGTCCTGATCGACCTGGAGGACAGCAGCCGCGACGTGCTGGAGCAGATGTTCCAGGTCAGCCGCGATGTCCGCCGTCCCATCGCCATGTTCGTCGATCAGTCCGACCGGGCGATGATCGACGAGGCCATCGAGGCCGGCGTCTCGGCCTATATCGTCGACGGCCTGGTCAAGACCCGGGTCAAGCCGATCGTCGACATGACCATCAGCCGCTTCAACGCCTTTGCGAAGCTGCGCGACGAACTGGAGCGGACCAAGGGCGCGCTGGAGGATCGGAAGATCATCGACCGCGCCAAGGGCATTCTGATGCGATCGAAGCGGATCGACGAACCGGCGGCCTACGCACTGCTGCGGACGACCGCCATGAACGAGAAGAAGAAGATCGCCGAGATCGCGAGAAGCGTGATCACGGCCGCCGACCTGCTGGGCTGACAGGCAGGCCGCGGGCTCAACGTCGAGCCGGCGGACCGAGAACGGAGCGCAACGGCGCGCGCCTTACAGAATGAAGAACGGGGCCGCCGTCCAGCGCGGGCCCGGCGCCGCATGGTGAGGACTGGACGACAATGACTCCGACGCAGAAAGGTACAGGCACGGGCCTCGAGCCCGTTCGCGCCGGCTTCGTGCCGCTGGCGGACAGCGCTCCGCTGATCGTGGCCGCCCGCCGGGGATTTGCAGCCGCGGAAGGCATCGACCTGATCCTCTCGCGGCAGCCGTCCTGGGCCAGTGTGCGCGACAGGATCAACGTCGGACACCTGGACGTGGCCCAGATGCTCGCTGGCATGCCCATCGCCTCTACCCTGGGCATTGCACATGTCACCGTACCCATGATCGCCCCCTTCGCCTTTGGCCGGGGCGGCAACGCCATTGTGCTCAGCCGCCGCCTCACCAGGGAGCTGGAGGCCACCGGCATTGCCTGGCGCGACGGCTCGATGGAGGCCGCGAGCGCCTTCGCCGCCCTGGCTCACAGGCGTTCGGCCGCCGACGAGGCGCCACCGGTGCTCGGCATGGTGTTCCCCTTTTCCAGCCACAATTTCGAGCTGCGCTACTGGCTGGCGGCCGCCGGCTCTGACCCGGACAGCGACGCAAGGCTGGTGGTGATCCCGCCCCCCATGATGGTCGACAGCCTCCGCGCCGGGCAGATCGACGGCTTCTGCGCCGGCGAGCCCTGGGCCAGCCTGGCCGTGGACTCGGGCCTTGCCAGCATCGTGGCGGTGAAACAGGACATCTGGGCCCGGGCTCCCGAAAAGGTGCTCGGCGTAACCACCGCCTGGGCCAGCGAGAACCCCGGCCTGCTGCAGCGCCTGCTTCGCAGCCTCAAGCGCGCCGGCGACTGGTGCAACAATCCCGACAATCTCGACGATCTCTCGAGCCTGCTCTCGTCGGAGGAGTTCGTCGGCGCCCCGCGCCGCATCCTGCGCCGGGCCCTTGCCGGCCAGCTGGTTCTGCATCCTGACATGGCAATGCGTCATGTGCCGGACTTCCTGTGCCTCGGCGGCAATGACGTGAACTATCCGACGCGCGAGGGTGCGCTGTGGATCTACAGCCAGATGGTCCGGTGGGACCAGACCCCCTACGACGCGCGCGACGCGGAGAGGGCGGGCGACACATACAGGCCCGATCTGCTGGCCGCCGCACTGGGGGAAGAAGCGCCTGCGGAAGCTGGCCGCGTCGAGGGCTTCATGGACCGTCTCGCGTTCAATCCGGCGGACCTGCCCGGCTACCTGCAGACCCTGAATGCAGGCAGCGCATGAATTGTGCATCTGCACAATGATGCAGCCACAATGCCCGGCAATTAGGCATTGTGGCGATTGGGCGTTTCAACGGTCCGGTCGCCAAGCAACTGATTTGTAAACAAATTCCTAACCAACCCCGACTGGCATGCGGCTTGCCAGTAGATGACCAGCGCCAACGACGGCGTTTCTGAACATATCGGGCCGCCGATGGCCCGGACGTGGCGAAGCTGCCACCTGCGTTTCCCGGAAAAGATCCGGGGGAGCGGGTTGGCGGCTTTTTTTGTGCCTGATCGCGCTGGAGCGCGGCGGGCGAAGACCCAAAGGAGTGCGGAAGATGGGGATCAATCTCTGGACATCGGTGAAGCGCGGCGCGCTGGCGATGACCGCCGTCATGGCGGTCGGGCTGGCCGGCACGGCGCAGGCCGAGATGCTCGACGTCGAGAAGGACGAGCTGAAGTTCGGCTTCATCAAGCTGACCGACATGGCGCCGCTCGCGGTCGCCTATGAGAAGGGCTATTTCGAGGACGAGGGACTGTTCGTCACCCTGGAGCCCCAGGCGAACTGGAAGGTGCTGCTGGACCGGGTGATCACCGGCGAGCTCGACGGCGCCCACATGCTCGCCGGCCAGCCGCTGGCCGCGACCATCGGCTTCGGCACCGAGGCACACATCATCACCCCGTTCTCGATGGACCTGAACGGCAACGGCATCACCGTCTCGAACGAGGTCTGGGCGGAGATGAAGAAGCACGTGCCGCTGCAGGATGACGGCAAGCCGGTGCATCCGATCAAGGCCGACTACCTGAAGCCCGTCGTCCAGAAGTACCGCCAGGAGGGCAAGCCCTTCAACATGGGCATGGTCTTCCCCGTCTCGACCCACAACTACGAGCTCCGCTACTGGCTGGCGGCCGGTGGGCTGCACCCCGGCTACTACTCGTCCGAGAACATCAGCGGCCAGATCCAGGCCGATGTGCTGCTGTCGGTGACCCCGCCGCCGCAGATGCCGGCGACGCTGGAGGCCGGCACGATCTACGGCTACTGCGTCGGCGAGCCGTGGAACCAGCAGGCCGTCTTCAAGGGCATCGGCGTACCGGTCATCACCGACTACGAGATCTGGAAGAACAATCCGGAGAAGGTCTTCGGCATTACCGCCGAATTCGCCGAGAAGTACCCGAACACGACGCTGGCGCTGACCAAGGCGCTGATCCGCGCCGCGATCTGGCTGGACGAGAACGACAACGCCAACCGGCCCGAGGCGGTCGAGATCCTCTCGCGCTCCGAATATGTCGGCGCCGACGCTGAGGTCATTGCCAACTCCATGACCGGCACGTTCGAGTACGAGAAGGGCGACCAGCGCTCGGTTCCCGACTTCAACGTCTTCTTCCGCTACTTCGCGACCTATCCCTACTACTCCGACGCCGTCTGGTACCTGAGCCAGATGCGCCGCTGGGGCCAGATCACCGAGGGCAAGTCCGACGCCTGGTACGACGAGGTGGCGAAGAAGGTCTACCGCCCGGACATCTACCTGCAGGCCGCGCGCATGCTGGTCGACGAAGAGATGGCGAAGGAAGCCGACTTCCCCTGGGAGACCGACGGCTACCGCGAGCCGCAGTCCGAGTTCATCGACGGCATCACCTTCGATGGCCGCAAGCCCAACGAGTACCTGCAGCAGTTCCCGATCGGCCTGAAGGGTGTCGAGAAGGTGGACGGCAACAGCGTGGTCGGCGGTTGAGCCGGCTGATCCGGGCACAAGGATCCGGCGGGCCGACGTCACCGCCCGCCGGACATCCCGACACTTCAGAATTCAGAGGACCGGTATCATGAGCGCCGCGACCGACATCGAGACCACAAGCGCCGAAGAGGCGCGCAAGCGCCGCACCGAGCGCATCTTCACAGTTATCGGCAAGGCCGACGCCTATCTGAACATGCTGGCCCTGGGCTGGGTGACGCCGCTGCTGAAGATCGCTGCCGGCGAGCCGGCGGGGCATCAGATGAAGGAATTCGGCCGGATGCTCGGCCTGCCCCTTCTCGGCATCCTGCTGTTCATGTTCGCCTGGGCGCAGACCGCGCCGATGGTCAACACCTCGCTGGGCGCCGTGCCCGGCCCGGTGGAGGTCTGGGAGCAGGTCGAGAACCTCTGGGCCGATCACCAGCGCGAGCGCGACAAGGAAGCCGCCTTCATGGAGCGGCAGGAAGAGCGCAACGCCAAGCTGGCCGAGGCAGGCAAGCACGACCGCATCAAGTGGCGCGACTACACCGGCGCGCCCACCTATGTCGACCAGATCTGGACCAGCCTTATCACCGTCGGCTTCGGCTTCCTTCTGGCGACGGTGCTCGCCGTGCCGCTTGGCATCGTCTGCGGCCTCTCCAAGGCGGTGAATGCCGGCGTCAATCCGCTGATCCAGATCTTCAAGCCGGTCTCGCCGCTGGCCTGGCTGCCGATCGTGACCATGGTCGTCTCGGCGGTCTATGCGGGCAATTCGGATCTGTTCCCGAAGAGCTTCGTGGTCTCGGCGATCACCGTGACGCTGTGCTCGCTCTGGCCGACCCTGATCAACACCGCGCATGGCGTGGCCTCGATCGACAAGGACCTGATGAATGTGGGCCGCGTGCTGCAACTCTCCTGGTCGAAGCAGGTCTTCAAGCTGGTCCTGCCCTCGGCGCTGCCGCTGATCTTCACCGGTCTCCGGCTGTCGCTCGGCGTCGGCTGGATGGTGCTGATCGCGGCCGAGATGCTGGCCCAGAACCCCGGTCTCGGAAAGTTCGTCTGGGACGAGTTCCAGAACGGCTCCTCGTCCTCGCTGGCGCGGATCATGGTCGCGGTCTTCACCATCGGCATCATCGGCTTCCTGCTCGACCGGCTGATGCTGGCGCTGCAGACCATGTTCACTCACTCGGCGACCCGTTGAGGAGGGCTGGATCATGGCAATTCTGGAAATCAGGAACCTGACCAGGTCCTACGGGACGGGCGTCGACCGGGAGGTGGTGCTGGACGGCATCGACCTCGCCGTCGAGGAAGGCGAATTCATCGCCATTGTCGGCTTCTCCGGCTCCGGCAAGACCACGCTGATCAACTCGATCGCCGGTCTGATCCAGCCGGACGAAGGCGAGGTGGTGCTGAAGGGCGAGACGGTGAACGGGCCGGGCCCCGAGCGCGGCGTCGTCTTCCAGAGCTACTCGCTGATGCCCTGGCTGTCGGTCCGCGGCAATGTCGCACTGGCTGTGGACTCGGTCTTCCGGAAGGAAGGCAAGGCCGAGCGCGCCGCCCGTGTCGAACGCTATGTCGACATGGTCGGCCTGGCGCACGCCGCCGACCGCAAGCCGGCCGAGCTTTCAGGCGGCATGCGTCAGCGCGTGGCCGTGGCCCGGGCGCTCGCCATGAGCCCCGAGGTGCTGCTTCTCGACGAGCCGCTCTCGGCGCTCGACGCCCTCACCCGCGCCAAGCTGCAGGACGAGATCACCGACATCTGGGCGCGCGACCGCAAGACCGTCGTCCTGATCACCAATGATGTCGATGAGGCGATCCTGCTGGCGGACCGGATCATTCCGCTCAATCCAGGCCCCAAGGCGACGCTCGGCCCGGAATTCAAGGTCACCCTGCCCCGGCCGCGCGAACGCACGGCGATGAACCACAACACCGAGTTCAAGCGCCTCCGCGCCGGCATCACGCAGTACCTCATGCAGGTCGGCATGGAGCGGTCGGCCGGCGCGGACGAGACGCTGAGCCTGCCGAACGTCGTGCCGATCACCCAGGAAGCCTCGGACCAGCCGCCCAAGGCCTATCTGGATGCGGCCGACAGCCCGCGCGAGGACCGCTATCTGGAGTTCATCAACCTCTCGAAGGTCTATCCGACGCCGAAGGGGCCGCTGACTGTCGTCGATGGTGTCGAACTGAAGATGAAGAAGGGCGAGTTCATCTCGCTGATCGGCCATTCGGGCTGCGGCAAGTCCACCGTCCTCTCGATGACCGCCGGTCTGAACTCGATCTCGTCGGGATCGGTGGTCCTCGACGGGCGGGAGATCGACGGCGCCGGACCGGACCGCGCCGTGGTCTTCCAGGCCCCGAGCCTGATGCCCTGGATGACCGCGCGGGAGAACGTCTCGATCGGCGTCGACCGCGTCTATCCGAAGGCCAGTGCGTCCGAACGTTCCGACATCGTGGAGTACTACCTCTCCCGCGTCGGTCTGGCGGACGCCATGGACCGCATGGCGGCCGACCTGTCCAACGGCATGAAGCAGCGCGTCGGCATTGCCCGTGCCTTCGCCCTGTCGCCCAAACTGCTGCTGCTCGATGAGCCCTTCGGCATGCTCGACAGCCTGACGCGGTGGGAGCTTCAGGAGGTCCTGATGGACGTCTGGAAGCGCACCCAGGTCACCGCGATCTGCGTCACCCATGACGTCGACGAGGCGATCCTGCTGGCCGACCGCGTGGTGATGATGACCAACGGCCCGAACGCCCGGATCGGCCGCATCATGGAAGTCGACCTGCCGCGTCCGCGCACCCGCAAGGCGCTGCTGGAGCATCCCGACTACTACCGCTACCGCGAGCAGCTTCTCTCCTTCCTCGAGGAATACGAGCACGGCGCGCGTCCGGCGCCGAAGCCCGATTCCGGCAATGGTTCGGGCCAGACGCAGGAGGAAGCGGCGTGAACAGCATCGTTCAGTTGATCGCCAGGGAACAACCGGTGACCGCCCCGCAATCGCGCACCTTCATCCGGGCCACAGAAGTCTGGACGCTGGATGAAGCCAGCCAGCGGCTGACCCTCGCCAGCGGCATCTATGGCGACATGACCCGCTTCGCCGAGGTCAGCCGCGGCCAGAGTTTCGGCTATGACGAGGGCCTGCCCGGCCGCGCCTGGGCCAGCGGTTGCACAGTCGTGCTGAACGGCTTCGGCGGCAGTTACTTCAAGCGCATCGAGGCCGCGGCTGCCGAGGGTCTCGGCACCGGTGTCGCCATCCCTGTCTTCCGCGCCCGGAAGCTGAAAGGCGTCGTCGTCTTCCTGTGCGGTCAGGATGCCGAGCACATCGGCGCCATCGAGGTCTGGCGCGCCACGTACCATCCCGGCGACACCATGTCCCTGGCCGACGGCTACTACGGCTCGGCGCAGCACTTCGAGTGGATCTCCCGCCGGACGCAGTTCCCGATGGGCCAGGGCCTCCCGGGACGTGTCTGGGAAAGCGGGCAGCCCTGCCTGATCCGCGATCTGGGCAACAGCCACCGCTTCATCCGCTCCGACGACGCCGGCGATGCGGGCATGACCATGGGTCTGGGCATTCCGGTTTCGACCAACGTGCCCGGCGCCGAGGTGCTTGCGCTGCTCTCGGCCCGCGGCACGCCCATCGCCCGGCGCTTCGAGATCTGGACCCATGCCGGCGGGGGACGGCTGCAGTTCGCCGACGGCATGTGCGAGGCGGAAGGCGCGCCGCACCGTGAAGCCGCCCAGGGCTTCATCGAGCCGGGCGAGGGCCATATCGGCGCCGTCGCCGCCACCGGCATTCCGGCTGCCGTGACCGACCTGGAAGCCGGTTCCAGCGCCTGCGAGCGCGCCGCGCTGCGCCACGGTTTCCGTTCCATCGTCGCCCTGCCGGTCTTCGGGCCGGAGGGGCTTCGCAACGTTGCGGCCTGGTACTTCTGATGTGCCGGGCCGACGCATGCACGCATCCGCAAGGAGGATGACATGACAGAGAAACTCGTCGTCATCGGCAACGGCATGGCCGCCGGCCGGGCGCTCGAAGAGCTCTTCGAGCGCGACCCGGACCGCTACGAGGTCACCGTCTTCAACGCCGAACCCCGCGTGAACTACAACCGGATCATGCTCTCGCCGGTCCTCTCCGGCGAGAAGACCTACGAGGAGATCCTGATCCACGACGATCAGTGGTACGCCGACAACAAGGTCAACCTGATCCGCGGCGAGGAAGTCATCGCCATCAACCGCGACGCGCGGAAGGTGATCTCCCGCGCCGGCACGGTCGCCGAATACGACCGTCTGATCGTCGCCACCGGCTCCCTGCCCTTCCTCATTCCTGTACCGGGCAAGGATCTGGACGGCGTCCTGACCTATCGCGATCTGGACGACGTCGACGCCATGCTGGCGGCAGCCGAGAAGGGCGGCCGCGCCGTGGTCATCGGCGGCGGTCTGCTCGGGCTAGAAGCCGCCGCCGGCCTGAAGATGCGCGGCATGGAAGTCACCGTCCTGCATCTGATGCCGACGCTGATGGAGCGGCAGCTGGACCAGAGTGCCGGCTACCTGCTGCAGAGCGCCATCGAGACCCGGGGGATCGAGGTCATCACCCGCGCCAACACCCACGAGATCGTGGATGACGGCACCGGCGCCGTCCGTGCCGTCCGCATGGACGACGGCACAGAGATCGCGGCGGATATCGTTGTCATGGCCGTCGGGATCAAGCCGAACACCGGACTGGCGAAGGAAGCCGGCATCGAGGTGAACCGCGGCGTTCTGGTCGACGACAACATGCGCACCTCCGATCCGGCCATCTACGCGGTCGGAGAGTGCGTCGAACACCGCGGCGCCTGCTACGGCCTCGTCGCCCCGCTCTACGAGATGGCGAAGTCGGTCGGCGCAGGCCTGGCCGGCGACGACAGCCTGACCTATGCGGGTTCGATCACGGCGACCAAGCTGAAGGTGACCGGCGTCGATCTCTACTCGGCGGGCGACTTCGCCGAGGGCGACGACCGCGAGGAAATCGTGCTGCGCGACGCCAGCCGGTCGATCTACAAGCGCCTGGTGATCCGCGACAGCCGGATCGTCGGCGCGGTGCTTTACGGCGACACCGCCGACGGCCCCTGGTTCTTCCAGCTGATGAAGGACCAGACCGACATCTCCGAGATGCGCGAGACCCTGATCTTCGGTCAGGGCTTCGCCGGAGCGGGCCCGCTGGACCCTATGGCGGCCGTTGCAGCCTTACCGGATGACGCAGAAATCTGCGGCTGCAACGGCGTCTGCAAGAGCAAGATCGTCTCCGCCATCGAAGGCGGCCAGAACTCGCTGGACGGCGTCCGGGCGACCACCAAGGCGTCGTCTTCCTGCGGCAGCTGCACCGGCCTGGTGGAGCAGCTTCTGGAGCTGAGCCTCGGCGACGCCTACGCCCGACCGGCCGTACAGTCCATGTGCGGCTGCACCGATCTCGGCCATGGCGAGGTCCGCCGCCTGATCGTCGCCAAGCAGCTGAAGTCGATTCCGGCCGTGATGCAGGAACTGCAGTGGACCACCAGCTGCGGCTGCGCCAAGTGCCGACCGGCGCTGAACTACTACCTGCTGGCCACCTGGCCCAGCGAGTATGTCGACGACCAGCAGTCGCGTTTCATCAATGAACGGGTTCACGCCAACATCCAGAAGGACGGCACCTATTCGGTCGTGCCCCGCATGTGGGGCGGCATCACCACACCGGATGAACTGCGCGCCATCGCCAATGTGGCCGACAAGTTCGCCATCCCGACCGTCAAGGTCACCGGCGGCCAGCGGATCGATCTGCTGGGCGTGAAGAAGGAGGACCTGCCCGCCGTCTGGGCCGACCTCAACGCCGCCGGCATGGTCTCCGGCCACGCCTACGGCAAGGCGCTGCGCACCGTGAAGACCTGCGTCGGCAACGAATGGTGCCGCTTCGGAACCCAGGCCTCGGTCGAGCTGGGCGTCCGGATGGAGCGGTTCCTCTGGGGCGCCTGGACGCCCCACAAGGTGAAGATGGCGGTCTCCGGCTGCCCCCGGAACTGTGCGGAAGCCACAGTGAAGGATTTCGGCGTCGTCTGCGTGGACAGTGGCTACGAGCTTCACTTCGCGGGCGCCGCCGGCATGGAGGTCAAGGAGACCATCCTGCTCTGCCGCGTCGATACGGCAGACGAGGTGATGGAGTACTGCTGCGCCCTGCTGCAGCTCTACCGCGAAGAGGCGCATTACCTCGACCGGATGCACAAATGGCTCGGCCGGGTCGGCATGGATCATGTCCAGAGCGCCGTCGTCGAGGACGCCGAGAGCCGCATTGCGCTGCACGACCGCTTCGTCTTCTCGCAGCAATTCGCCCAGACCGATCCCTGGGAGGAACGGGCGAAGGGCCGCGACGCGCATGAATTCATTCCCCTGCCCACCACCGGACTGGAGGCCGTCGCGTGATGAAACACGTCAACGAGAAATGGCTGGATATCGCGGCGCTGGAGGATATTCCGCGCCGCGGCGGCCGGGTCCTGAAAGCGCCGGACGGCTGCATCGCGGTCTTCCGGACCGTCGATGACCAGGTCTTCGCGCTGGAAGACCGCTGCCCTCACAAGCAGGGGCCGCTGAGCCAGGGCATCGTGCACGGGGCTTCGGTCACCTGCCCGCTGCACAACTGGGTCATCAGCCTGAAGACCGGCGAGGCCCAGGGCGCGGACGAAGGTGCGGTCCGCACCTTCCCGGTCCAGGTCCGCGACGGCCGGGTGCTGATCTCGGAGAGCTGCCTCCGTATCGAGAGGACGGAAGATGCCTGACAGCGGCGGCATGCCGGTCACCCGCACGACCTGCCCCTATTGCGGGGTGGGTTGCGGCGTGCTGGCCCGCCGCATCTCGCCCGATCGTGTGGAGGTGGCCGGCGATCCGGACCACCCCGCCAATTTCGGCCGGCTCTGTTCCAAGGGCGCGGCGCTGGGCGAGACCGTTGGGCTGGAAGGCCGTCTGCTGCACCCGGAGATCGAGGGCCGCCGGGCAGACTGGGAGACTGCCGTCCGTCATGTGGCCGATCGCTTCTCGGCGACCATTGCCGAACACGGCGCCGACTCGGTCGCCTTCTACGTCTCCGGCCAGTTGCTGACCGAGGATTACTACGTCGCCAACAAGCTGATGAAGGGCTTCATCGGCACGGCCAATATCGATACCAATTCGCGGCTCTGCATGGCCTCGTCCGTGGCCGGGCACCGCCGCGCCTTCGGCTCCGACACCGTTCCGGGCACCTATGAGGATCTGGAGTTCGCCGATCTGGTGGTGCTCACCGGATCCAACCTCGCCTGGTGCCATCCGGTGCTGTTCCAGCGTCTGATGGCGGCGCGCGAGAAACGGCCCGGCATGCAGATCGTCGTCATCGATCCGCGCCGGACTCCCACGGCCGACATGGCCGATCTGCATCTGCCAATTCGCGCCGGCGGCGATGTGGCGCTTTTCAACGGGCTGCTGACCTGGCTGCGCGCGAAAGGTCTGACCGACGAGGCCTACGTCGCCGCGCACACGACAGGGCTGGCGAATGCCCTCGACGCGGCTGCGCAGGATATCGACGAAACCGCGGAACTCACCGGGATCGACCGCCGCGACCTGAACACCTTTTTCCGGCTGTTCGCCGCCAACGAACGTGTCGTCACGGTCTACAGCCAGGGCGTCAATCAGGCCGCGGACGGGACCGACCGGGTCAACGCCATCATCAACTGCCACCTGCTGACGGGCCGCATCGGCCGGCCGGGCATGGGCCCCTTCTCGGTCACCGGCCAGCCGAACGCAATGGGCGGACGCGAGGTTGGCGGCCTCGCCAATCAGCTCGCCTGCCATCTTGAGCTCGAGGAGCCGGAACACCGCCGGCTGGTGCAGGAATTCTGGGCCTCCCCCCGCATCGCCGAACGGTCCGGCCTGAAGGCGGTCGATCTCTTCCGTGCGGTGGCCAGCGGCCGGATCAAGGCGATCTGGATCATGGCTACCAACCCCGTCGTCTCCCTGCCGGAGGCGGATCTGGTGCGCCGGGCCCTGGCGGACTGCCCTTTCGTTGTCGTCTCCGATGTCGAGCGCGGCTCCGACACGGCGGCGTTGGCCGATGTGCTGCTGCCTGCTGCGGCCTGGGGCGAGAAGGATGGCACGGTGACCAATTCGGAGCGGCGCATCAGCCGCCAGCGCGGCTTCCTGCCGCTGCCCGGCGAGGTCCACCCCGACTGGCGCATCGTCTGCGATGTCGCCGCCGCAATGGGCTTCGGCGAGGCCTTCGACTATGACGGACCCGCGGAGATCTTCGCGGAATACGCGGCGCTGTCGGCCGAGGGCAATGACGGCACGAGGGACTTCGATATCGGCGCGCTCTCCGATCTGACGCGCAATGCCTACGACGTACTGCGCCCCTTCCAGTGGCCCTTGCGGGCGTCCGGCGAGACGGAAGCGCGCTTCTTCGCCAGGGGCGGCTTCTACACGCCTGACCGCCGCGCGCGTTTCATCGCGACGGCCGCGCAGGCCCGGCCCTATCCGGCGGAAGAGACGCTGACGCTGAATACCGGCCGCATCCGCGACCAGTGGCACACCATGACCCGCACCGGCCGCTCCCCCAGGCTGTCGGGCCACCTGGCTGAGCCCTTCGCCGCGCTCAATCCCGCGGATGCCGCACGCCTGGGTATCGGAAAGGCGGAGCTGGTCGAATTGTCCAACGGTCTGGGCCGTGCGGTCCTGCGCGCGCTGATCACGTCGTCCCAGCCCGAAGGCACGGTCTTCGTCCCGATGCACTGGTCCGGCCAGTGGTCTGGCGCCGCGCGCATCGACGTTCTGGTGCCGGGCGCGACCGATCCCATCTCCGGCCAGCCGGCACTGAAGGCTGCGCGGGTCACGGCCAGCGCCTTCCGCCCGGCCTGGTACGGTTTCGGTGTTGCCCTGGAACGGCCTGCCGCCGATGACCTGGCCTACTGGGCCGTTGCACGGTCCGGTCCCGGATACCGCTTCGAATGCGCCGGCGACGGTGACATGGCCGATCCGGCCCTTGCAGCGTGCCTGCTCGGAATACCGCCGGAAGCCGGTCTGGAGACGCTTCACTATCTGGACAACGCCGCCGGCGCGTTCAGGGTCGCGGCCTTCGACGGCGACCGTCTCGCCGCCGCCTTCATCGCCGGTCCCGCCCCGGTCGCAGCGGAGCGGAACTGGCTGACGGGGCTGCTTGGCAAAAGGATGGCCGACAGCCGCGAGCGCGCACTGCTGCTCGCCGGCCGGCCCGGGGACGCCAATGCCGGACCGGGTGCGCTGATCTGTTCCTGCAACGGCGTCGGCGCCAATGCCATCCGCGCCGCCATCGCCGGCGGCGCCTGCACCGTCCGCGGCGTCGGCGAGGCCACACAGGCAGGAACCGGCTGCGGTTCCTGCCAGAGCGAAATCGGAAGGATGCTGGAAGATGCCCCGGTCGCAGAAGCCGTCTGAGCGCAAGCCCGCCCCCATTGGCCAGCTCGCCGTCCTGCCGCTGTTCCACAAGCTGGACGACCGCGAGGTTCTCGCAATCGGCGGCACCGCCGCCATGGCATGGAAACTGGAACTGCTGATCGCTGCCGGCGCGAGGCTGGTGCTGGCCGAAGGCGCGATGTCGGAAGAGGCAGCCGAAATCGCGGCCCGTGAGGGGCTGGATACGCTGACGCTCGACGAGGCTCTCGTCCGGCTATCGGATTTCGCACTGGTCGTGGCCGACATCGCTGACGAGGCGCTGGCCAGCCGGGTCTTCGACACGGCCCGCGCCGCCGGGGTCCCCGTAAACCAGATCGACCGTCCTGAATTCTGCACGGTCCAGTTCGGCTCCATCGTCAATCGTTCGCCCGTGGTGGTGGGTGTATCGACCGATGGCGCCGCACCGGTGCTAGGGCAGGCCATCCGCGCCCGGATCGAGACCATGCTGCCCCGCGTGCTCGGCGGCTGGGCCGACGCTGCGAAAGGGCTGCGGCCCGAGATTGCCCGTGAAATCGAGCTGCCCAGCCTCCGCCGGGCCTGGTGGCGGCGCTTCGCCGAACGCGCAATGGCGGCGCGTGACCTGCCTGAAACGAATTCGCCGGCGCTTCTCGGGGAGGAGACAGCGTCGGGCCGTGTCACGCTGGTCGGGGCCGGTCCGGGCGATCCCGACCTTCTGACGGTGAAGGCGATCCGCGCCCTGCAGGATGCGGACGTCGTGCTCTACGATGCACTCGTCTCCGACGAGGTGCTGGAAATGGCCCGGCGCGAGGCACGGCGGATGCCAGTCGGCAAGCGCGGCGGGCGGCCCTCCTGCAAGCAGGAGGAAATCAACCGCCTCATGATCCGGTTCGCGCGCGAGGGCCGGCACGTCGTCCGGTTGAAGGCTGGCGACCCGGCGATCTTCAGCCGCGGCGGCGAGGAAGTCCGTGCGCTGGCGGCACTCGGCATTCCCGTCAGCATCGTTCCGGGTATCACCGCGGCGTCGGCGGCAGCGGCCAATCTGCGGCTGACGCTGACCGACCGGCTGAAGGGCCGGCAACTCCTGTTCGTTTCCGGTCACGGTCGCGCAGGCGAGGACTCCGCTGTCGACTGGCGCGCCATCGCATCCGGCGACAGCACCGTGGCGCTCTATATGGGCCGCGGCCGGATCGCCGCCTTTGCGCGCCAGGCGATGGCCTTCGGGGCGGCACCGGACCTGCCGCTTTCGATCGGCGCCGATATCTCGCGGCCCACGGAAAGCTGGCGCCACGCGACACTCGCCACCGCCGCCGAAGCCGCTCTGGCGACGCCACCGGACGCACCCTGTCTGATCTTGCTGGGCAGTGTGCTTGAAGCGGCGCAGACGGCCGAGGTCAGGCCGCGCCCTGCTTCCGGCGAAGGTGATAGGTCAGCGCGTTTCGGATGAGCAGCCGGAGCGGCTCGGCCGGCGGCGGGACATCATCCGGAAAATGGATCGCCCGGTTGCCCTCGAAAGCGAAATCGTCGGGAAACAGGCTGCGGAAATCCGGGATGATGCTGGTCTGGCAGTGGGCGTAGATGGCGTAGCCGCCCTGCTTCGGCAGCCCGATGCGGATCGTCGATCCAGATTTCGTCTCCGGCGTCAGATAGGCTGGCTGGCCCCATTTCAGCGTTTCCTGCAGCGCGCCGACGCCCGGCGTTTCGGCCGCCGTTTCGAAGATCAGGCGGCGCAGCGCCAGCATGCCGGACCGCGCCGGTTCGGGCACGGCCTGAAAGCAGGCTGCGACCGCAGGATCGGCAAAGGGCGGGTCATTCCGGCTCATGATGGATCTCGGGCCTCCGTGTCATCGGCCCGGCAAGTCTAGCGATCCGGACCCTCAGCGCCAGACCGGGCGGCCTTTGCCAGCCTGACCCGCTCCCGCAGATCGGCAAGGTGAAAGACAAACGAGAGCGCCAGAAGCAGGGCCGTCCAGAACCACGGCTTGCCGGATGCGGTGGTCCAGATGGCCGCAGTCAGGCAAGCGCCGGGCAGCAACAGCGAGAACACCGGACGGACGCCCAGCCATCGCAGGATGAGCAGCAGCGCTGCCTCTGCCGCGATCACGGCAAGGACCAGCAGGGCCGCCTGCCCGGTTTCGAAGAACCCGGCCACGTCTCAGGCCCCGAAGGGCGCGTTCATGGCGACGACGGTGTAGTTCAGCCAGCCCGCGAAACTCACCCAAAGAAGATAGGGCACAAGCAGCGCGGCCGCCGACACCCTGTGCGGCCAGAGAAAGACGATCAGGACCAGCACCGACGCCCAGAGAGACAGCACCTCGTAGAGCGCCCAGTCCGGCCGTTTCAGACTGAAGAACAGCACGCTCCAGAAGACGTTCAGCGCACCGTTGAGGCAGAACAGCCCGACCATCCACTCGCGTTGCCAGCGCTTGCGGATGCCGCGCCATCCCGCAACCGCGGACAGTGCCGTCAACGCGTAGATCAAAGTCCAGGCGGGCCCGAAGGCCCACTCCGGCGGCTGCCAGTCCGGCTTGGCGAGCGACTGGTACCAGGGACCGACATCCGTGGCCGCGCCGCCGAGGATGGCAACAAGCAGGGCGGCCGCCCCGGCAACCGCAACGGGTAGCCAGGGGCGGCGGCGCCGGAAGAATGTCATGGCGTCACGAGGCCGAAGAGGTGCGCCATGTCTTTCAGGAAGATCCGCAGATGCGCCATCGGACGGGCCCGGACGAGTTCCTTGTCCATGTAGGCCTTCCAGGTCAGATACTGGACGTCTGGATCGGCGCAGATGTTCACGAACCGCTCACGGCGGCGCTCGGTCTGATACCAGTATTTCTGCATCATCCCGAGCATCCAGAAGATCTTGCCGTGCTGCTTCATGAAGCGCCGGCGGGCGCTGGCAAGCGCCCTGCCGTCAGCCGTTCGCAGGCATTCGTCGACGGCATCCGAGGCCAGACGTCCGCCCAGCATGGCGTAGTAGATGCCCTCGCCCGAAGCAGGCGCGACCATGCCGGCCGCGTCCCCGGCCAGGATCACGTCACGGCCATTGTCCCAACGCGGCAGGGTCTTCAACGGGATCGGCGCGCCCTCGCTGCGCACCGTCGCCTGGCCGTCCAGACCTGTGGTGCGGCGGAGCTCGGCGACAGCACCGCGGAGCGCGAACCCCTTCCGGGCACTGCCGACGCCGATGCTGGCCGTGCCTCCATGCGGGAAGACCCAGGCATAGAAGTCGGGCGACAGCTTGCCCTGATAATAGACGTCGCAGCGTTCCGCGCCGTAGTCGGCGCCTGCAACGCCTTCGGTATCGATGATCTCGTGGTAGGCGAAGACGAAGGGCTGTTCGGCCTTCTCCGGTATCGCCTGCTGGGCGACCGCAGAATTCGCGCCGTCGGCGCCGATCACGACGCGGCATCGAACCTCGTGCAGGTTCGACTTGTCGCCGTCGGCGGCGTATTTCACCAGCGGCGTGCCGTCATTGTCGTGCGCCAGGAATACAAACTTCCCTGTCCGCCGTTCCGCACCGCGGTGGACGGCCCGCTGGCGCAGCCATTCGTCGAAGTCGCCGCGGTCGACCATGCCGACATAGCCGTCGCCGATGGGCATGTCCACGTTCCGGCCGCTCGGTGCGATCACCCGCGCCGTGTCGACCCGGGCGCAGAGCAGGCTGTCGGGAATGCCGAATTCCCGGATCAGCGCCGGCGGCACAGCGCCGCCGCAAGGCTTGATGCGCCCGGCCTGGTCGAGCAGAAGGACCGACCAGCCCTTCAGCGCCAGATCGGCCACGGCCGTGGCGCCGCCGGCCCGCCGCCGACCACAACTGCGTCGTATGTGTGTTCCCTGGTCATGGCGTCACCCCATGCTTGCATCTGCAACGGATACGCCCGGCGGTAGAGACCGGGCGCGGGAGGCCGCCAGGGACTCACGTGCGATGCGGGCAGCGAGCAGCGCCGCCACAAGGAAGGTGAGGCCCTCGGCCGTGAAGACGATGGCGTAGGCGATTTCAGGCGCGGCGATCAGCGCCCGGACCGCATCGATGGCGAGTGTGCCGATGAAGCCGCCCAGCCCGAAGGCGATGGCCTGGGCCGCGCCCCAGAGGCCCATCCGGACCCCTTCGCGGCCGCCGCCGCCCTGGCTGACCAGTTCCATCATCGAGCCGATGGCCGCGACGGCGAACGCGCCGTTGGCCGCGCCGAGGGCGAAGACGGTGGCCTTCAGCGGCCATGTTTCGGCCATCAACCCGCCGGCGCCGACGAGGATCAACGCCGCCGCGGATGCGATGCAGCCGCCGATGGTCCAGGCGCGCAGCGATCCGAGCCGGCGGCCGCGGGCAAGGCTGCCCACGATCGCGACCAGGATCATGCCAACGAAGACACCGCCATGCTGCAGGCCGGCAAGCCTGGTGGACTCGCCCGGCGTCATGCCGAAGACGGTGCCGGCGAAGGGCTCCAGAATCAGGTCCTGGGCGCTGTATGCCAGCATCGAGACGAAGACGAAGACGGTGAAGCGCCGCGCGACCGGCTCACGCCAGACACTGGAAAGCGCCTCGACAAATGCGGGCTTTGGCGCGCCCGCTGCGGCATCGGGCGCCGGAGCGCGGTTCTCGATGCCCCAGATCGCGAGCACCGAGAGTGCAAACGCCGCGGCAGAGACGGTGGCGGTCACCGCAATCAGGCGCTCCGGCGAATAGGGATCGAGAAAGCCGCCGGCCAGTGTCGCCGTCACCGCGAAACCTGCGATCATCATCAGCCAGACGATGGTCGCCGCGGCAGGGCGGCGGCCGGGCGCGACCTGCTTGGCCAGCAGAACGAGCAACGAGGTGCCCGCCGAACCGACGCCGACGCCAATGGCCATGAACGCGATCAGCGCGAGCACAATTCCGGCCGTGAGGTGCGTCTCCATCAGCGCCGTGCCGCCGGCCGCACCCACGCCACCCAGCGCCAGCACAGCCATGCCGCCGACAATCCAGGGGGTTCGCCGCCTGCCTATGTCGGAACCATGGCCCAGACGCGGCCGCAGAAGCTGAACCGCGTAGTGCAGGCCGACCAGCAGGCCGGGCAGCATCGCCGGCAACGCCAGCTCGACCACCATCACCCGGTTCATCGTGGATGTCGTCAGAACGACGATGGCGCCCAGCGCGGTCTGCACCAGTCCGAGCCGGACGATGCCGATCCAGCCGAGCGGCCAGCGGGCTCATCCCGCCGCCTCCAGCCCGCCGGATATCGCGAAGGCAGCGACCAGCATGCCGAGCACATAGAGCGTCGTGCCCGTGGCGTTGTACCAGGGCGCGCGGCGTTCCGGATCATCGAACAGACGCGTCATCAACACGACCTGCACCGCCAGAAGCACGGCGATGCCGGCGGCGTGCCAGGGCCGGTCCCAGAGCATCAACAGGGCGATGACCACAACCTGCGGCGCCGCCATCACCAGACAGGCCAGCCGCGCCGCGCCGTTGACGCCGAGCTGCACAGGCAATGTCCGGATGCCGATCTGACGGTCGCCCTCGATCGACTTGAAATCGTTCAGGGTCATGATGCCGTGGGCGCCGAAGCTGTAGAGCCCCGCGACGGCGACGATCTCCCAGTCAGGCACCGTCGAGGCCAGGATCGCCGCACCGGTGAACCAGGGCAGCCCCTCGTAGCAGACCGCGACCGCGGTGTTGCCCCACCAGCCATTGCGTTTCAGGCGGACCGGCGGCGCGCTGTAGGCCCAGGCCAGTATCAGCCCGACCACCGCAGCGACAAAACCCCAGGTGCCCAGCGTCAGGGCGACGACGAGCGAGAGAAGCGTCCAGCCGACCGCCAGCATCAGGCCGCGGCGTCCGGGGACACGGCCCGACGGGATCGGCCGGTTCGGTTCGTTGATGGCGTCGACGTGACGGTCGAACCAGTCATTCACGGCCTGGCTGGTGCCGCAGACCAGCGGCCCGGCGATCATCACGCCGGCGATGATGACCAGCCAGTGATCGGCAATCGGGGCGCCCGCAGAGATCACACCGCAGCCGAAAGCCCACATCGGCGCGAACCAGGTGATCGGCTTCAGCAGTTCCAGATAGGGTGAGACAGCGGATTTCGACATACCAAAATGGTATGATTGACACTACATAGCGTCAACCAAGATTTACACTGTCAGGAATTTTTGACGATCAGTGGCGTTCCGGCTCGTCGCCCATGCCGAAGCGGCGCAGCTTGACATAGAGGCTCTGGCGGCTGAGGCCGAGCATATCCGCTGCCGAGGCCCGGTTGTCGCGCGTCAGATTGAGCGCCGAATTCGATACAGAGGCGCTCGATATGGTCGGTCGTCTGCCGCACGATATCCTTAAGCGAATGGCGACCGACCAGCTCGGCCATCTGCTCGACGGACTGCGGCATCCGTGTGCCGGGCGCCATATCGGACTGCAGCCGCTGCTTGGTTTCCCGGATCGAGAAGCCCAGGCACGGCGGCCAGCCCGGTCGGCACGGACACGGCGGACACCTCGACCTCGGTCACGCCGCCATACTCGCCGGCGACGACCGTCTGGAAATTGCGGATGGTGCCGTGTTCCTTGAGGTTGGTCATCAACACCTTCATGTCGACGCCGGGACGTCCGAGCCAGCGCTCCAGCCCCTCGCCCTTCAGATCGCCGGCCGACGACAGCTCGGTCATGCCAACGAAGGCCGGATTGATGCTGAGGATCTTGCCCGACGGGTCGGTGACGACGAATCCGTCCGGCGCGCGCTCGATCACCGACAGCATCGGGTTGGCGGCATTGCGGGCCGCGACGCTGGCGTCGGCCAGTTGCAGCCGCACCAGGAAGAAGGCCTCGTTGTCCTTGCGGAACAGGGTGATGGATCCCACCAGATCCTCGCCGATGCGGCTGCGGAACGGCAGTTCGTCGGCGCGGCCTGCCAGCGATACGGCATCCAGCAGGGCTTTCATCCGCCGCTCGCTGCCCTCGTCGAGACCGTAGGGGAAGAGCTGACCGGTGAGATCCAGCCCGTTGCCGGACAGGATGACGCCGGCGGCCTTGTTGGCCTCGATCACGCGGCGATTCTGGGCGTCGACGACAATCAGCCCGTCGCCTGCCATATGGAACAGCAGGCGGTAACGCCGTTCGTCCTGGCGCAGCCGGGAATAGTCGCGCTCCATCGTCTGCTGCGCGGAAACCAGCTGCTGCTGCATGTTCGCCAGCGGACGCATGTCACGGCCAATGGCGATCGACTGGCCCTCGGCGCCGACCCGCACGGCCGTGTAGGCGACGGGGATGTCGCCGCTGTCCGGCGTCAGGTGATTGACATGACGCCAGCGGGGTGCGGTCTTCTCGGCGGCCGAGCGGAGGATCTCGCCGATCTTCGGCCGACTCTCGACCGTGACGGTGTCCTGCCAGGGGCGTCCGCGCCACGATTCGAACATCTGAGGTGTCAGACTACCTTGACGCACCGTGATGTCGGTAATGATGCCATCGGAGTTGACGATCAGCGCCAGATCCGAGGCGGCGGAAACCAGCAGGTTGGCAGTCTCTGCATCCATGGGCCCGATCTGCGCTCCCTTCGAGGGCATGCTTCAGTCTCCGTGTCACGACGCCCGTGACGGACGCGTCAGTCTGGCCGGCGGTCTATCACCAGTTGGCAGCGTTGGAAACCGCTTGTTCTGCAACCCTCAAGGCCATGCGTCCGTCTGCGCCGGTCATGTCGGCGCCCACCGTGGCCGCCAGTTCCGGATCGTCATTGAACACGCGCCCGCCGACCATGACGGTGATGTCACGTTGCCGCGAAAGGTCCCGGACCCTGCCGATCGTCTTCTCCAGGCGCTCAACTCCACTGTCACAACTGAGTGACAGTCCGATCATGTCGAATTCCTGATAGCGGACCAGATCCGCGATCTCGTCTTCGTCCGGCGTATGGCCGCCCACCACATCCCAGCCGCCGCGGCGGAAGAAATCCGCCACCATCACGGCGCCGAAGGTGTGCTGTTCGCCAGGCGCGGCAACCACCAGCGCCAGCCGTCGTTCCCGGAGCACCCGGATCGGCGGTTCACCGCCGGCCGAGCGGGTCAGTTCGTGCATCAACTGCTGCAACCGCCCGAGACCGATCGTGACCTCGGCGAAATCCCTGGTGTCGTTGACCCAGTAGTCGCCAAGCAGCCGGGCTGTCGGCGCAAGCAACTCAAGAAGCAGGACCTCGAGCGAAATGCCGTCCCCGCGGAGCGTCTCTACATAGTTGGTCGCCACCCGGGTCTCGTGCGACAGCACCAGCCGGGCAAGCTCCTCGACGTCCGCCGGCGTCGGCTTCACTTCGGCGTCCCTGCGCCGTCGAAACGCCGCGCCATTCCGGCGTTCCATGCCGGAACCGAGCGCCATAAGCGGGATGATTTCCTGCTCTATCATTGATTTGAGCCGCGAATCGATGTCTGAAGCGGCGCCATCTTTTCGTTGAGCAAAAGCAAAAGCTTCTGCCGGTAGATGGAAGTCGCCCTCTTCTGTGCAGACGACTTTTGGACTTCGCGACGACAGGACATCTCTTTTCGGATATCCCATCCGTCTCCCCCAATCATTTCACCGGGAAAATACCCAGTAGCGTCGAGTGTGACTGAAATGTTGCGAGACATGAACCCCAAAATCGAGAGCAGGACGTGTTCCCAACTCCTTTCCCTCTTTTGACCTAACGTCATGACCAAGCTTGGGAGCACCTGAGGGGCAATGTCAATTAGAAATGACGTAAACTGTAATTGACACTCTGCGAGACCGCGATCTAGAGTCGAAGCTCCCGAAGCCCATCTGGGAGCCAACGCCGCATGGCGAAGCGTGGAACAGCGCGAAGGAGCCGGACACCGCTCTACACCGACGAGGAGCGGCAGCGGCGTGATGAGTCTCCCTGGACGCTGGTGCAGGGCATTCTGGCTCCGGTCCAGTTCCTGGCTTTCGCCGTCAGCGTCGTCCTGGTCGTCTACTACCTCCAGACCGGCGACGGGTTCGCCGCCGCGACGGCTTCGATCATCGTCAAGACGATGCTTCTCTACGCCATCATGATCACCGGCTCGATCTGGGAACGGGTCGTCTTCGGCAAGTACCTGTTCGCGCCCGCCTTCTACTGGGAGGACGTGTTCAGCATGCTGGTCCTGGCGTTGCACACGGCCTACCTGGCCGCGCTGCTGACCGGCACGCTGACCGGCCCGCAGCAGATGTACCTGGCGCTGGCGGCCTACGCGGCCTACGTCATCAACGCCACCCAGTTCCTGCTCAAGCTAAGGGCTGCCCGCCGCGATACAGGCCGCGCCGTCATGGAGGCGGTGTGATGACCGGGCTCGCCATGCGCACCGGAGAGGGGTCGGACATGCCGGGAGAGCGGGACATTCTCCGCGAACGCGGACAGCGGGAGGTCTTCTGCGGCCTCACGGGCATCGTCTGGCTGCACCGCAAGATCCAGGACGCCTTCTTCCTGGTCGTCGGATCGCGCACCTGCGCGCACCTGATCCAGTCGGCCGCCGGCGTCATGATCTTCGCCGAGCCGCGCTTCGCCACAGCTATCATCGGCGAGCGCGATCTCGCCGGCCTTTCCGATGCCGAGGACGAACTGGACCGGGTCGTCGAACGGCTGCTGGCCCGCCGCCCCGACATCAAGATGCTGTTCCTGGTCGGCTCCTGCCCCTCCGAGGTGATCAAGCTGGACCTGTCGCGCTCGGCGGCGCGCCTGAACCGCCGCTTCCATCCGGGCGTGCGGATCCTGAACTATTCGGGCAGCGGCATCGAGACCACCTTCACCCAGGGCGAGGATGCCTGCCTGGCCGCCATGGTGCCGGACCTGCCAGAGACAGATCGTCGGTCTCTGCTGGTGGTCGGAACCCTCGCCGATGTGGTCGAGGACCAGTTCCGCCGCCTGTTCGAAGCCATGGGTATCCGCAATGTCGAGTTCCTGCCGCCGCGGCGCTCGACCGAACTGCCCGCGGTCGGCCCCGAGACACAGTATCTGCTCGCCCAGCCCTTCCTGGCCGACACGGCGCGGGCGCTGGAAGACCGCGGCGCGACTCGGCTGGCCGCCCCCTTCCCCTTCGGCGTCGAGGGCACGACCGAGTGGCTGCGCGCCGCGGCCAACGCCTTCGACGTGAAAGGCGAACGGTTCCGCGCCGCCATTGCGCCGGCCCAGGAGCGGGCCCGCTTCGCCCTGCAGCGCTGGAAGGACCGGCTGGAAGGCAAGCGCATCTTCTTCTTCCCGGATTCGCAGCTCGAAATCCCGCTCGCCCGTTTCCTCAACCGCGAACTGGGCATGACGCCGACCGAGATCGGCACCCCCTACCTGCACCGTCAGCACATGGCCGAGGAGATGGCGCTGCTGCCGGAAACGGTCCGGGTCAGCGAGGGCCAGGACGTCGAGAAGCAGCTGGACCGCTGCCGCGCCGATGCGCCGGATCTGGTCGTCTGCGGCCTCGGCCTGGCCAATCCGCTGGAGGCCATGGGCGTCGCCACCAAGTGGTCGATCGAGCTCGTCTTCTCGCCGATCCACGGCTTCGACCAGGCCGGCGATCTCGCCGAACTGTTCGGCCAGGCCGCTGGTCCGCCGCGACAGGCTGAAGGTCTAGACGATGGAACTCACGGTCTGGACATACGAAGGACCGCCCCATGTCGGCGCCATGCGCATCGCGACGGCGATGAAGGGCGTGCACTACGTGCTGCACGCGCCGCAGGGCGATACCTATGCCGACCTGCTGTTCACGATGATCGAACGGCGCGACCACCGCCCGCCCGTCACCTACACCACCTTCCAGGCGCGCGATCTGGGCAAGGATACGGCGGAGCTGTTCAAGAACGCCGCGCGCGAGGCCTATGAGCGCTTCCGTCCCGACGCGATGCTGGTCGGCGCCTCCTGCACCGCCGAGCTGATCCAGGACGATCCGGGCGGCCTCGCGCGGGCGCTGAACCTGCCGGTGCCGGTCGTGCCGCTCGAACTGCCCTCCTACCAGCGCAAGGAGAACTGGGGCGCCGCCGAGACCTTCTACCATCTGGTCCGCGGCATCCTGACGGCCACGCAGACGGAAGCGGCAGCAGAACGCCCGGCGAACCGTCCCGTCAGCTGCAACATTCTCGGCCCGACGGCTCTTGGCTACAGGCACCGCGACGACCTGACCGAGATCACGCGTCTGCTCGGCGTGATGGGAATCGCCGTCAACGTGACCGCGCCGATGGGGGCGACCCCCGCCGACATCGCCCGCATTCCGGAAGCCGATTTCAACGTCGTGCTCTATCCCGAAACCGCCGACACGACGGCGCGCTGGCTGAAGCGCGCCTTCCGCCAGCCGTATACGACGGTCGTTCCGATCGGCGTGGGCGCGACCCGAGAGTTTGTCGCCGAGGTCGCGGAGCTTGCAGGTATCGATCCGGCGAAGGCCCGTGACGAGATCGAATCCCGCCTGCCCTGGTATTCGCGTTCGGTCGATTCGAACTATCTGACCGGCAAGCGCGTCTTCGTCTTCGGCGACGCCACGCACGCCATCGCCGCGGCCCGCGTCGCCAGCGAGGAACTGGGCTTCGAAGTCGTCGGCCTCGGCACCTATTCACGCGAATTCGCCCGCGACGTCCGCGCCGCCGCCGAACGTCACGGCGTCGAGGCCCTGATCACCGACGACTATCTGGAAGTCGAGGACAGGGTTCAGGAACTGCAGCCGGAGATGGTTCTCGGCACGCAGATGGAACGCCACATCGCCAAGCGGCTCGGCATTCCCTGCGCCGTGATCTCGGCGCCGGTGCATGTCCAGGACTATCCCGCGCGCTACTCCCCGGTGATGGGTTTCGAGGGCGCCAACGTCCTGTTCGACACTTTCGTGCATCCGCTGGTCATGGGCCTGGAAGAACATCTGCTGGGCATGTTCCGCGACGATTTCGAGTTCAACGACGAGGCGCGACCGTCGCATCTGGGCGGCGGCCAGCGGGTCGCCGATACCGCGCCGTCCGACGAAAACACCGCCAGCGACGAGTTGAACTGGGCCGGTGAAGCCGAGTCCGAGTTGAAGAAAGTGCCGTTCTTTGTGCGCGGGAAAGCGCGCCGCAACACCGAGGCCTACGCCCGCGAACGGGGCATAGCCACCATCACGATCGAGACGCTCTACGATGCCAAGGCCCATTTCGGGAAATAGCAGCACGCCGCTGCGCTTCGTCATCGTGACCCTGGACGGTCACCTGTCGAGCGCGCTCGAACGCGTGCGGCCTGACCTGAAGCGGGAGATGCCGGGCTTCGAGATCTCGCTGCATGCGGCTTCCGAGTGGGGCAAGGATGCGGGCGCGCTCGAACGGTGCCGCGCGGACATCGCCAGCGCCGACATCATTGTCGCGACCATGCTGTTCATGGACGACCACATCAAGGCGATCCTGCCGGCGCTGCAGGCACGCCGCGACGATTGCGATGCGCTGGTCGTCTGCATCTCCGCAGCCGAGGTCGCCAAGCTGACCCGCCTTGGCCGTTTCACCATGGACGGCAGTTCCAGCGGTCCGATGTCGCTGCTGAAGAAGCTGCGCGGCAAGTCCAAGCCTGGTCAGAGCGCCGGCGCGCAGCAGATGGCGATGCTGCGCCGCCTGCCTCAGATCCTGCGCTTCATCCCGGGCACCGCCCAGGACGTCCGGGCCTACTTCCTGACGATGCAATACTGGCTGAGCGGTTCGGACGAAAACCTGGTCAACATGGTCCGCTTCCTGGTCGGCCACTGCGCCGACGGTCCGCGCCGGCCCCTGCGGAGCAAGGTCAGTGCGAAGGCGCCGGCCCTCTATCCGGAGACCGGCGTCTACCATCCGCGGCTGAAGCAGAGGATCGCCGAGGACGCCGCCGCCCTGCCCCGGACCGGCAAGGCCGGCACCGTGGGCCTGCTGGTGATGCGCGCGCATGTGCTGGCCGGCGACACCGCCCACTACGACGCGGTGATCGCGGCGCTGGAATCCCGCGGGCTGAACGTCATCCCGGCCTTTGCCAGCGGACTGGACGCGCGGCCCGCCATCGAATCCTTCTTCCGCGACGGCGACACGCCGCGGATCGATCTGCTGCTTTCGCTGACCGGGTTTTCGCTGGTCGGCGGCCCGGCCTACAACGACGCCCGCGCCGCCGAGGATGCGCTTGCCGGTCTCGACGTCCCCTACATCGCCGCACATTCTGTCGGCTTCCAGTCGCTGCAGGAGTGGCAGGCCTCGGACAGGGGTCTGATGCCGGTCGAATCGACCATCATGGTCGCCATCCCGGAACTGGACGGCGCGACCGGACCGATCATCTTCGGCGGCCGTTCCGAGACCGCCACCGGCAAGACCGCACGCGACATGCACCCGGCGGAGGAACGCATCGGCACGCTGGCGGCTCGTGTTTCGAAGCTTGTCACGCTGCGGCGCTCCCGCATCGCCGAACGCAAGGTCGCCGTGGTGCTGTTCAACTTCCCGCCCAATGCGGGCAGCACGGGAACCGCTGCGCATCTGTCGGTCTTCGAATCGCTGCACAACGCGCTGAAAGCCATGGCCGCCCGCGGTTACACGGTCGAGGTGCCGGATACTGTCGACGCGCTGCGTGACGCGGTGCTGAACGGCAATGCCGAGCGCTATGGCACCGACGCCAATGTCTGCCATCAGATCTCCGCCGACGACCATGTGCGCGAGGAGACCTGGCTGAAGGAGATCGAGGCCCAGTGGGGTCCGGCCCCGGGCCGTCAGCTCTCCGACGGACGCTCGATCCACGTGCTGGGACAGCAGTTCGGCAACGTGCTGGTCGCCGTGCAGCCGGGCTTCGGCTACGAGGGCGATCCGATGCGCCTGCTCTTCGAGAAGGGCTTTGCGCCGACCCATGCCTTCTCGGCCTTCTACCGCTACCTGCGCAAGGGCTTCGGCGCCGACGCCGTACTGCATTTCGGCACCCATGGCGCCCTGGAATTCATGCCCGGCAAGCAGACCGGTCTGAGCGCCGAGTGCTGGCCCGACCGGCTGATCGGCGACTTGCCGAATTTCTACCTCTATGCCGGCAACAACCCGTCCGAGGGCGCGATCGCCAAGCGCCGGGCGGCCGCGACGCTGATCAGCTACCTGACGCCGCCGGTGACCGAGGCCGGGCTCTACAAGGGGCTGATCGACCTGAAGGCTTCGCTGGAGCGCCTCCGCGCGCTGCCGCCAGGCGACGATCCGGAACGCGGTCGTCTCGCCGAACTCGTCGCCGCACAGGCCGCAGAGCTCGACATCGAATCGAACGGCAAGACCGAGGACCTCTGGGCCGCTGTCCTGGAGCTGGAGCAGTCGCTTATCCCGCACGGGCTGCATGTGGTCGGCAAGCCGATGTCGGCCGAGGCCCGCGGCGACCTGATCCGCATCGCCGGCGAGGGCCAGGACGACCCGGAGATCGCCGCCCGCAAGGAAGCGCTGCTGTCCGAAGATCATGAACTCCCCGCCCTGATGCATGCGCTGGATGGCGGCTTCATCCGGCCCGCGCCCGGCGGCGATCTGGTGCGCTCGCCGGACGTCCTGCCGACGGGACGCAACATCCACGGTTTCGATCCCTTCCGCCTGCCCAGCGCCTTCGCCGTCGCCGAGGGCCGCGTCCAGGCGAATCTGGTGGTCGAGCGGCACATCAACGAAGGCCACGCCTTCCCAGAATCCGTCGCCCTTGTGCTCTGGGGCACGGACAATCTGAAATCCGAGGGCGTGCCCATCGCGCAGGCTCTCGCCCTGATCGGCGCCGAGCCTCGCTTCGACGGCTATGGCCGGCTCTGCGGCGCCCGGCTTGTTCCTCTCGACCGGCTCGGCCGGCCCCGCATCGACGTGTTGATGACCCTCTCCGGCATCTTCCGCGATCTCCTCCCCATCCAGACGCGCATGCTCGCAGAAGCGGCGCTTCTGGCCGCGGAGGCCGACGAACCGGTCGAGCAGAATTACGTGCGCAAGCATGCGCTGGCGCTGATGGAGGCCGAGGGCGTGCCGCTTCAGACCGCCGCGCTTCGGGTCTTCTCCAACGCCGAAGGCGCCTACGGCTCCAACGTCAACCAGTTGATCGACAGCGGCAGTTGGCAGGACGAGGACGAACTGGCCGAGGCCTACAGCCGCCGCAAGTGCTTCGCCTATGGCGCCGACGGCGAACCCAAGGCGCAGCCGGAACTGCTGCAGAGCGTGCTGGGCGGCGTGCAGCTGGCCTACCAGAACCTCGATTCGATCGAGCTCGGGATCACCACGCTCGACCACTACTTCGACACGCTGGGCGGTATCGGCCGCGCGGTGAAGCGGGCGCGCGGCGACGATCTGCCGGTCTATGTCAGCGACCACACCCACGGCGAAGGCAAGGTCCGCACGCTGTCCGAACAGGTGGCGCTGGAAACCCGCACCCGCGTGCTGAACCCGAAATGGTTCGAGGGGATGCTCAGCCACGGCTACGAGGGCGTCCGCCAGATCGAGGCGCACGTCACCAATACCATGGGCTGGTCGGCCACGACCGGTCAGGTCGCGCCCTGGGTCTACCAGCAGATTTCGCAGACCTTCCTGCTGGACGAAGACATGCGCCGCCGCATGGCGGAGCTCAATCCCAAGGCGTCGATGAAGGTCGCGAACCGCCTGATCGAGGCACACGAACGCAACTACTGGCAACCCGATGCGGCGACCCTGGCGGCGCTGCAGAAGGCCGGCGAAGAACTCGAGGACCGGCTGGAAGGGGTTGCCGCATGATTTTCCGGAAGGACACGCCATGACCTACATGAAACCGGCCGGCGCGCCGGGCCGTGAAGACGGCGAAGGCAGCGTCCAGGTGAAGATGGACCCGAACCTGCAGATCGACACGGCGCAGGTCTTCGCGGTCTACGGCAAGGGCGGGATCGGCAAGTCGACGACCTCGTCGAACCTTTCCGTGGCCTTCTCCAAGCTGGGCAAGCGGGTGCTGCAGATCGGCTGCGACCCGAAGCACGACAGCACGTTCACGCTGACCAAGGCACTGCTGCCGACGGTGATCGACGTACTGGAAAGCGTCGATTTCCACGCCGAGGAGCTGCGCGTCGAGGACTTCGTCTACGAGGGCTACAATGGCGTCATGTGCGTCGAGGCCGGCGGACCGCCGGCGGGCACCGGCTGCGGCGGCTACGTGGTCGGTCAGACGGTGAAGCTGCTGAAGGAGCATCACCTGCTTGAGGACACCGACGTCGTGATCTTCGACGTGCTGGGCGATGTGGTCTGCGGCGGGTTCGCCGCGCCGCTGCAGCATGCCGACCGGGCGCTGATCGTTACCGCCAACGACTTCGATTCCATCTACGCGATGAACCGCATCGTCGCCGCCATCAAGGCGAAGTCGAAGAACTACGATGTCCGCCTGGGCGGCGTGATCGCCAACCGCAGCAAGGACACCGACCAGATCGACAAGTTCAATGCCGCGGTCGGCCTGAAGACGATGGCGCACTTCCAGGATCTCGACGCCATCCGGCGCAGCCGCCTGAAGAAGTCGACCCTGTTCGAGATGGAAGAGACGCCGGAAGTGATCGCCACGCAGAACGAATACCTGCGGCTGGCGGAATCGCTTCTGACGCCCGGCGATCCGCTCGACGCGTCGCCGATGAAGGACCGGGACATCTTCGAACTGCTGGGATTCGACTGACATGCAGGCCGCCTCCTACGAAATCCGCCGTGGCGAACTTGAGACCTACTTCGACCGGACTGCCGTCGAGGCCTGGGCGAAGCTGACCTCCGACGCTCCGGTCAGCCGCATCCGCGCGACCGTACGCGCCGGGCGGGACCGGATGCGGGCGACGCTGCTCGGCTGGCTGCCCGACGACCTGTCCGGCGCCCGCATCCTCGACGCAGGTTGCGGCACCGGCGCGCTGGCGCTGGAGGCGGCGAAGCGCGGCGCCCATGTCACGGCGGTCGACCTGTCGCCATCGCTCGTGACGCTGGCATCCGAGCGGCTGCCTGCGATCCCGGGTGGCGGCCGGATCGATTTCCGCGTCGGCGACATGCTCGATCCGGCCCTCGGTCACTTCGACTACGTCGTGGCGATGGATTCGCTGATCCACTACCGCACCGCCGATATCGTCGGTGTGCTCGACGGACTCTCCCGGCGCACCGCGTCGGCGATCCTGTTCACCTTCGCACCGCGCACGCCCGCTCTGACGCTGATGCACACGGCGGCCGGCTGTTCCCGCGCAGCGACCGCGCGCCCGCCATCGAACCGGTCTCGCCCGTGCGTCTTGACCGGACGGTCGCGAAGAAGGCCGGTCTGGAAGGCTGGCGGCCGGACCGCACCGAGCGCATTGCCAGCGGTTTCTACACCTCACAGGCGAAGGAACTGATACGCAGATGAGACGCCTGACCCAGGGTATTGTCCGCGGATGGGCCTCGCTTGGCCCGCGGTTCCTGCCGTTCGCCGATGTGGCGACGCCGGAACTGCCGCTGGGGCGTATCCTGCGTCTGGCGCTCTTTCAGGTCACGGTCGGCATGGCTGTCGTTCTGCTGACCGGCACACTGAACCGGGTGATGATCGTCGAGCACGGCGTCTCGGCCTGGCTGGTCGCGGCAATGGTGGCGCTGCCGCTGGTCTTCGCGCCGGCCCGCGCCCTGATCGGCTTCCGCTCCGACCATCACCGTTCCTTCCTGGGCTGGCGGCGCGTTCCCTATATCTGGATGGGCACGCTGATGCAGTTCGGCGGCCTCGCCATCATGCCCTTTGCCCTTCTGGTCCTCTCCGGCGACGGCATCGGCGGCCCGGTCTGGGCCGGCCATCTCGGCGCAGCGCTGGCCTTCCTGCTGGTCGGCGCCGGCCTGCACACCGTCCAGACCGCGGGCCTCGCGCTGGCCACCGACCTGGCGCCGGAAGAATCCCGCCCGCGGGTCGTGGCCCTGCTCTATGTGATGCTGCTGATCGGCATGGCCGGCAGCGCCCTGGTCTTCGGCGCGCTGCTGTCCGACTACACCCACATGAAGCTGATCCAGGTGGTCCAGGGCGCCGCCGTGGTCACCCTGCTGGTGAACATCGTCGCGCTCTGGAAGCAGGAAGCCCGCGATCCCTCGAAGACCCGTCACGACCGGCCGCGGCCGACCTTCCGCGAAGCCTGGGCCGATTTCGCCGAGGGCCGACAGGTGCGCCGCCTGCTGATCGTCGTCGGCATGGGTACGGCGGCCTTCAGCATGCAGGACATCCTGCTGGAACCCTATGGCGGTGAGATCCTTTCGCTTTCGGTCAGCGCGACCACAGTGCTGACCGCCCTGCTCGCCGGCGGCACGCTGATCGGATTCGCCCTGGCCGCCCGCAGCCTGTCGCGCGGCGGCGATCCGCACCGTCTTGCCGCCCTGGGCGCACTGGCGGGCATCGTCGCCTTCTCCGCCGTGATCTTCGCCGCGCCGCTCGGATCGCAGCTTGTCTTCAGCGCCGGCACGGTGCTGATCGGCTTCGGCGGTGGCCTGTTTGCCGTCGGCATGCTCACCGCAGCCATGGCGCTCGCCCGCAACGGCGGCAGCGGCATGGCGCTGGGCGCCTGGGGCGCGGTACAGGCGACAGCTGCAGGCGGCGGCATCGCCCTCGGCGGTGCCCTGCGCGACATGGTCGCCAGCCTGGCCGATGCCGGCATTCTGGGCCCCGCCCTGACCGGCCCCGCGGTCGGCTACGGCGTGGTCTATACGCTCGAAATCGTTCTTCTCTTTGCAACCCTGGTCGCTGTCGGGCCGCTTGTACGCGTCGCCGGCCGCACGCGTCAGCGCCCACAATCCGAGTTCGGTCTGGCCGAGTTCCCGGGCTGATCAACTGCCACAGGAGGTATCCATGGTAGGCGCCATCACGAACCACATCGACGTTGCACAGATCGTGCTCTACGCGTTTTTCATCTTTTTCATCGGGCTGGTCGTGTACCTGCGCCGTGAAGACCGGCGCGAGGGCTATCCGCTTGTCTCGGAAGTCGCCGGCCAGTCATCGGTTACCGAAGGGCTGATCCAGTCCACGGCCGCGCCGAAGGAGTTCAGGCTGCACGACGGCACGAGCACCTTCGCGCCGCATGACGAAACCGACGACCGCGAGATCATGGCCGAACCGGTGGCGGGCCATACCGGCGCACCGCTGGTGCCGACCGGCGACCCTATGGCCGACGGCGTCGGTCCGGCGGCCTACTCGATGCGCCGCGACGTGCCCGATGTCACGCTGCACGGCGACCCGAAGATCACGCCGCTGCGCGCGGTGCCGGATTTCTCGATCGACGAGGAAAGCCCGGATCCGCGGGGCATGTCGGTGATTGGCTGCGACGGCGCTCAGGCCGGCACGGTCTCCGACGTCTGGATCGATCGCACCGAGTTCCTGGTGCGCTATCTCGAGGTCACGACTGCCGGTGACGAGGGCCGCAGCGTCCTGCTTCCGATGCCGCTGGCGGTCGTCAGCGCCGGCAGCGGCCAGGTGAAGGTCGACTCGGTGACCGCCGAACAGTTCGGGCGCGCACCGGGCACGCAGAATCCCGATCAGGTCACCTTCCTGGAAGAAGACCGGATCAGCGCCTACTTCGCCAGCGGTCATCTCTACGCGACCCCGGCGCGGCAGGAGCCGCTGCTGTGAGGGAGCATGACGACGAGCCGGTTCCCGGCCTGCCCGGGCGTCTGCCCGAAGGCGAGCATATCGTCTGGCAGGGCCGGCCGGACTGGCGGGCGATGGCCCGGCGAACCTTCCACGTTCGGGTTGTCGCAATCTACTTCGCCCTGCTGATCGCCTGGGGCCTCGCCTCGGCGCTGGCCGATGGCGGCGGTGTCGCCGCGGGGGCGGCCAGCCTTGCGACGTTGCTGCCGATGACCGCGGCCGGACTTGGACTGCTGGTCCTGCTGGCCTGGCTGAACGCGCGGACGACCGTCTACACCATCACCAACCGACGGGTCGTGATGCGTTTCGGCGTGGCATTGCAGATGGCGGTGAACTACCCGTTCGCGAAGATCGGCGGCGCCGCGCTGCGTGAATACCCTGACGGCACCGGCGATATCGTCCTGACCACCACCGGCAATGACAAGCTGGCCTATCTGCATCTTTGGCCGCATGCCCGGCCGTGGCGGTTCCGCAAGCCCGAGCCGATGCTGCGGACGGTGCCCGACGCGGCAAAGGCCGCAGAGCTGCTGTCGACGGCGCTGCAGGGTGGCGCCACCAGCGCAGCGCCGGCCATGGCCGACACGCGGCCTACCCGCCCTGCCCGGTCGGCAGGCGGTCTCGCGGCGGCCTCGCGCTAGGAGAACCGACATGTCTCATGCCCACATGCACGATCAGCAGTTCCCGAGAGGGATGCTCTTCGCGGCGGCTGCCCTCCTCGGGCTGGCGATCGCAACGGCCTGGGCCGGACGTGAGACCGACTACGGCACCGTACGCCTGCCCGCAGCGGCAACCGAGGTGACGCTGGAACTGCGCTTCGAGGACCGGGCCGACGGCTCGGTCGCCGCGATCTCGGCCGCGACCGGTGAGGAGATCCACCGCTTCGCGCCGGAGAGCAACGGCTTCGTCCGCGGCGTCATGCGCGGCCTTGCCCGCGAACGGCGGCTGAACGGCGTCGGCGCCCAGCCGCCCTTCCTGCTCAGCGCGCGGGCCGACGGGCGGCTGGTGCTGCACGATCCGGCAACCAGCCGGACCATCGATCTGAACCCGTTCGGCGAGACCAACGTGCAGAGCTTCGCGCTGCTGCTCCAGACGGAGCCGGCACGATGATCCAGCGCCTGTTCCGGAGCCAGAGCGAACGCCGGACCTGTACGGTGGATGTCGGCTACAGCTGGGAAGAAATGCACGCCGACGTGCTGATCGCCGACGACGGCATCCGCCCCGGCGACAGTGTCCGCGTCTTTGGCCGGCCGGTCTCCGTGACCGAAGGCGGACGCGTGGTCGAGACCCGCGAGGTCGAAATCCGCCGCGCCGGGCCGCTGATGCGGGCCTGGGCACGTTTCATGGGCCATTTCGAGATGGCCGAACTTATCGAAGTGAGCTTCTCGACGAGGAGACGACTATGAGCATGGCCACTGCAAACCCCGAGGAACTCGGGTTCGACACCACGTCGATGGCGAAGACGGAAACGATCCTCAGCCCGCGCTTCTACACCACCGACATCGATGCGCTGGAGAAGATCGACGTCTCCCCGGTCCGCGCCGAATGGGACTCGATGATCGCGGAGATGGTCGAGGACAACAACAAGGGCCACTTCAAGCGCGACGACAGCTGGGACGCCGATCTGGAGCGGCTGTCGCCGGAACTGCGCAAGGAGTTCATCGATTTCCTGGTCAGCTCGCTGACGGCCGAATTCTCCGGTTGCGTGCTCTATTCCGAGATCCGCAAGCGGGTGAAGAACAAGGACATGCACGACCTGTTCAAGTACATGGCCCGCGACGAAAGCCGGCACGCCGGCTTCATCAACGATGCCCTGAAGGATTTCGGAATCGGCGTCGATCTGAGCTTCCTGACCAGGACCAAGAAGTACACCTACTTCAAGCCGAAGTTCATCTTCTACTCTGTCTACCTGTCGGAGAAGATCGGCTACGCCCGATACATCACCATCTTCCGGCATCTGGAGAAGCATCCGGAGCACCGCTTCCACCCGATCTTCCGCTGGTTCGAGCGCTGGTGTAACGACGAGTTCCGTCATGGCGACGCCTTCGCACTGATCATGCGGTCGAATCCGCACCTGCTGCGCGGGCGGAACAAGCTCTGGGTGAAGTTCTTCCTGCTGGCCGTCTTCGCGACCATGTATGTGCGCGACCATTCCCGGACCGCCTTCCACGAGGCGCTGGGTGTGGACATCACCGAATACGACATGCAGGTCTTCCGCATCACCAGCGAGATCTCCCGCCAGACCTTCCCGCTGGAGCTGGATTTCGAGCATCCGTCATTCCGCAGGGGGCTCGACCGGCTGGTCGAGATCGCCCACGGCATCGAGAAGGCGAAGGAGCGCGGCGGGGCCATCGGCCTGATGAAGCGCGCCGCCCTGTCGCTGGCCGCGGCGGCCACTTTCGGCCGGCTCTACCTGCGCCCCGCAAAGAAGAACGCGCTGCCCGGCACCGTCCGGCTGCAGCCCGCCTGGTAGGGAAGCGCCGCCGCCGTGGATTACCTGCTGCCGCTCATCTACGTCCTGTTCGTCTGGTGGTTCTCCACCGGGGCGATCCTCTATCTGGACGGCCTGCCCGACTGGACACGTCCCTGGACGATGGCCGGGGCGACGGCGGTGCTGGGCGCAAGCTTCTATGGCCTGGCGGTGACGTCAGGCGATGCGACGATGACCGGCGCCTATGTCGGCTTCGCCTGCGCCATCGGAATCTGGGGCTGGAACGAGACCGCCTTCCTGCTCGGCTATGTCACCGGACCAAGGCGGACGGCCTGCGGCCACGGTTGCCGGGGGTTGCGTCACGCCTGGCATGCGACCGAGACCATTCTCTATCACGAACTCGCCCTCGCGGCCTCGGGCCTCGCCATGCTGGCGGTCAGCTGGGGCGCGGCGAACCAGGCCGGAATCTGGACCTTCGGCGTTCTCTGGGCGATGCGGCTTTCGACCAAGCTGAACATCTTCCTGGGCGTGCCGCAGACCGCCGAGGAGTTCCTGCCGCCCAGGCTGGATCACCTGAGGCGATATTTCACACGCAAGCCGATGAACGCGCTGTTCCCGGTTTCCGTTACGGCAGCCACGGCTGCGGCGGTGGTTTCAGGCATGGCGGCCGCGGATGCCGCCTCGGGAACCTATGCGGTGACAGCGCACACGGTCATTTGTACATTGATTGTGTTAGCACTTATGGAGCATTGGTTCCTGGTGCTGCCCCTGCCCGTGGCGGCATTGTGGACTTGGGGGATGCGGTCGCGTCAGACGGCGGATCGCACCAGGGAACGGAAGGGCGGCTGTCTCTCGCCGGTCCCGTCCGATGGTTTCGAAGGGAGACCGTGATGGATTACGAAGGCTTTTTCGAGGCGCAGATCGCGGCGCTGCACGATGAAGGGCGCTACCGCGTGTTTGCGGACCTCGAGCGTCACGCCGGCAATTTCCCGAAGGCCACGAGATATGTCGACGACGACACGCAGGAAGTCACCGTCTGGTGCTCCAACGACTATCTCGGCATGGGCCAGTCCGACCGCGTGCGCAAGGCGATGCACGACGCCATCGACAAGTGCGGCGCCGGCGCCGGCGGCACAAGGAACATCTCGGGCACCAACCACTACCACGTCCTTCTGGAGAAGGAGCTGGCGGACCTGCACGACAAGCCGGCCGCTCTGATCTTCACCTCCGGCTACGTCTCGAACTGGGCCTCGCTGCAGGTGCTGGGCTCGATGCTGCCGGGCTGCGTGATCCTCTCCGACGAACTGAACCACGCCTCGATGATCGAGGGCATCCGCCACAGCCGCGCCGACAAGGTGCTGTGGAAGCACAACGACATGGCCGATCTGGAGGCCAAGCTGAAGGCGATCGATCCGGCCCGGCCGAAGATGATCGTCTTCGAGAGCGTCTATTCCATGGATGGCGACATCGCGCCGATCGGTGCGATCTGCGACCTGGCCGACAAGTACGGCGCCATGACCTATCTCGACGAAGTCCACGCGGTGGGCATGTACGGCCCGAAGGGCGGCGGCATTGCCGACCGTGACGGCGTGATGGAGCGGGTCACGGTGATCGAGGGTACGCTGGCCAAGGCCTTCGGTGTGATGGGCGGCTACATTGCCGCCTCGCAGTCGCTCTGCGACTTCGTCCGCAGCTACTCCTCGGGCTTCATCTTCACCACCGCCCTGCCGCCGGCCGTCGCCGCCGGCGCGACCGCGGCGATCCAGCACCTGAAGCAGTCGGACGCCGAGCGCAACAAGCAGAAGGAACGCGTCGCCAAGGTGCGCGCGGCCTTCGACGCCATCGGCATCCCGCACCTGAGCAATCCCAGCCACATCATTCCGGTGATGGTCGGCGATCCGGTGAAGTGCAAGTGGATCTCCGACGTGCTGCTGGACAATTACGGCGTCTACATCCAGCCGATCAATTACCCGACCGTGCCCCGCGGCACCGAGCGCCTGCGTATCACGCCCGGCCCGCTGCACACCGACCAGGACATCGACCACCTGGTCCGGGCGCTGAACGACCTCTGGTCGCAGTGCGCCCTGGCGCGCAAGGTGGCCTGACCCGCCTCACATCGCGGGACGAGACAGCGGGCGGTGGCCGAAAGGCCGCCGCCCGTTTCCTTTTGGCGGGCTGGTCTCCCGCACTTCACGCTGCAGGCCGCTTGGCAGGTCGCCGAACCCTGAGGTTATTGCAGACAAAAAAAGGGGCCCGACCGTTTCCGGTGCGGGCCCATGGGGAAGAGATGGTGACGCCCCGGATGGGGCGCCGGTGGCCTTACTCCTGAAGGGAAGGGAAGCCTTCTGCCATCGCCTCGCCGTAGAGCGGCTTGAAAACACCCTGGTGGCAGGTCGCACAGTTGACCTTGGCCACGTCGCCGCCCGGGCCGAGCCTTTCGGGCGGGAAGGTACCCGTGAGCGGCTCGAGATGTGTGTTGTTCAGCGCCTGGACCATGTTGATGCCGTGCCAGGCCGTGATCCGCTGCGGCCGGCTCTGCGACCAGTCCGAGAAGGCGCGGCTGTTGTGGCAGTAGCCGCAGTTGACGCCCAGCGCCTCGGACATGTGTACCATCAGCGAGTAGGTCTGCTCGGTCGCCTGGATCGATGCTCCGCCCTTGCCCGTCGGCAACGGGGCCGTCGCGGCGACGCGAACCTCACCGTCATCCTTGAGCAGGGGACCGAACGGATCGTAGTGCATCGACGTCGTACCGATCCCGGCGATGTTCTGTCCGCCGCTGCGCGCCGCCATGCCGCGCGCCGCCTTCGGTCCAGGATTTGTGAACCAGACATTCGCCGGCACCGGTTGGCCGCCGTGGCAGCTGTAGCAGGTGACCCCGGTTGCGCCGACATGGTCCTTCCAGTTGGCGTTGATGTCGCGGGTCATCTGGATCATCTGACGCGCCACGATCTTGGTGTAGACGCTGTCGTCGGCCAGATTGTCCTCGTTGTGGCAGTAGGCACAGCCCTGGTCCGGCGACACCCACTGGGTGATCGCCAGCATCAGGCGGATGAACTCGCCGTCGGTCAGATCGCCGAGAACCTGGATGTTCTCGTAGATCTCGCCGACCTTGGGACCGTCCGGCTCCATCGGCGGGCCGACGTCCGGGATGTTCGCCAGACGGGCCTGTTTCGGCGCCTCGCTCTCGGGGTTGTTGATCTCGACCATGCCGACGCCGCGCATGCCGTACTGCTCGGAATCCATGGGCGGGAACTCGAAGGAAGTGAGCGCCAGTGTGACCAGCGCCACCACGCCGAGCGCGGCGCAGATCTTCAGGGTGAAGTTCATTGCGAGCCTCCCGCGGTCAGAGCCGGATCCGATGCCGCCGGCATCAGGTCAGGATAGGGCGGCGCGATACCGTGCTTGATGCCCCAGAGGTACCAGTTGTCGACCACGGTGCCGGTCAGCAGGATGCCGATGCCGCCGGTCAGCGGGCAGAGGACGGCGAACCACCAGGCCCAGCGGTGGATGGATTCCATCGAGGCGTTGAAGCCCATGGTCCAGCGCCAGAACAGCGCGCCGCGTTCGGAGGCCGTCCCGCGGTCCACGATCTGCTCGATCTCGCGGTCGCCGCCAAAGCGGCTGACGGCCAGGATGGTCGCCCCGTGCATGGCGAACAGCAGGGCCGAGCCGTACAGGAAGGCGATCGAGAGCATGTGGAACGGGTTGTAGAAGAGGTTGCCGTACCGGATCGAGAATGCCGCGGTCCAGTCGAGATGCGGGAAGATGCCGAACGGCACCGCTTCCGCCCAGCTGCCCATCAGCACCGGCCGGATGAAGCCCAGCACCAGATAGAGCCAGATGGCGGCGGCGAAGGCCCAGGCCACGTGCGTGCCCATGCCGAGCTGGACCGCGCGGCGATACATGCGCGCCCACCACAGCAGGATCGACGTGGTCAGGAAGAAGCCGGCCATAAGCCACCAGCCGCCCTCCGCGAGCGGTGGTATCGACAGGCCGTGTTCCGGGCCGGGCGGCTCGAGGGCCAGCCAGGGCAGCTGGCGGACGAACTCGATCGGGTCCCAGCCGACAGACGCCATCATGTTGAGACCGATGATCTCGATCGCGATGAAGCCGCAGATCAGCGAGGCAAGCCCCAGACTGCCGAGATAGATCGGGCCGATCTGGGCGTTGCCGAAGATCCCCAGCAGCCGGCTGAAGCCTGGCGTGCCGTCGCGGGACCAGTTGCCTGCAGGCAGCGGGACGCCGGTTTCGGCAGGGCCGCGGACCTGTATTTGCGTGAAGATGTTCTGAAATTCAGCCATTGTTTCCCCCCGGAACTCAGGACCAGACCGGCAGATTCAGCCACCAGTTCCACCACTCGGGCCAGCCGCGGGTCCAGAACGGGCCGCTGATCAGGATGCAGACGGCGCTGAAGAAGACCGCTGCGAGAGCCAGGAACAGGCCAAGGCGATGGACGCCGAGCGTGCCGATGGAATAGCCGATGGTGTCGCGGAAGAAGGTGTCCTCGTGCTCGGGCGAGCGTACCGTCTCGCCTTCCTGCGGATTGACCGCCGAGAGCACCAGGGACCCGTGCAGGGCCAGCGCCAGACACGTCGTGAAGAAGAAGCTCACGGCGATCATGTGCGCGGGGTTGTAGTGGAAGTGGAGGTACTGGTAGCCGACGTTGGAAACCCAGTCGAGGTGACTGATGATCCCGTAGGGGAATCCGTGTCCCCAGGCCCCAAGGAGCAGCGGCCGGATCACCACCAGCGACACATAGGCGAAGATGGCGAAGCCGAACGCGATGGGCACGTGATAGCCGATGCCCAGCTTGCGGCAGATCTCGACCTCCCGCAGTGCCCAGCAGACGAAGGAACCGATGGCGCAGACCGTGATCAACTGCCATGCGCCGCCCTCCAGCAGCGGCGCCAGTGCCAGTCCGTAGCTGATATCAGGCGGCGCAACATTGATCCGCCAGATGTTCCAGGTGGGGCCGTGGGCCACGTCGTAGAGGATCAGCGCGATACCCAGCAGGGTGAAGAACGCGCCCACTACTCCGAAAAACCCGACGAAGAACGGCCCGACCCAGAAATCGAACAGATCTCCGCCGACGAGCGTCCCGCCCCTCACACGATACTTCTTCTCGAATCTCAGCATCGCCATCGCAATATTCCTCCGGCGCAGCCGTGCGGGCCGCGTACTCCCTGACAGGTGTCCGTTACCGGGGCAGCCTGGCGGCGGAACTGGCTAGACTGCCGGTCCGCCGCCGGCCCCTTCCGGGCTCAGCCCAGTCTTGTTGTGTCCGGCGCCAGCTCCGTGATCGAAGAGGCCTCGCTCATGGAAGCGCCTTCGATCCAGTTGAAGCGGTCGGTGCCGAGCAGGATGAAGTGAATGAAGATCGCGAGCACGAACAGGAAGATGAACAGTGCCACCAGAGCCCGTCTCGGATCGAACAGGAGCCATATTTTCCACATGTCTCATGCCCTCCTAGCTGAACAGAGTCACGGCCTGTGCGGCCACGGTCTTCACGGCGCCCTCGATCGACGAGTAGCCGCCTTCGGACGGCAGCCAGGGCCGCCAGATCCAGACGAGGATGTGCGCGATGATCGCGACAACCGTGAAGATGATGAAGCTTCTCATGAATATGTCATGGAACTCCCGGGCTTCGTCGTCGGTCAGGCCGGACAACGATCCCTGTCTTTGCGAGCCGTTTGCCATGGCTTCGCCCTCCACTTTACAGGCCCGAGGGCCCTCGCCGCGGTACCCCGCGGCCGGGACCGCCCCGTCACATGGACGAAGCGGATCTCTGGACCGGCCCTGGGGCCGGCCATGTTCGTCTGCGCCGTCAGGCCATGAAGGCGAACGGCACGATCCTGTCGGCAGCCGCGCGGGCATCCCCGAAGACCGACCGGCGCCGGCCGTCGGCGGGCGCGTAGGCCTGCCGCCCGCCGGGCGCGAGCCGCGAGGCGGTCGCGCCGATCAGGCAGACCGAGAACGTCGCCGCGTAAAGCAGCCGGTACTCGATCTTCTCGGACTGACGCCGCTGCGGGCGTGTGTCGAAGGTGATACTCATCTGTCCCCTCCTGTGAGACGGTGATTGCTGCGGCCTTGTTGCGTCATGCCGCTTGCCCCCTGGCCAGGCGGTGGGCGCCGTGCAGCCTTGCGGCCGTCACGCGGTCCTCGCCAGCGTCGCGCGCCGCCCGCTCCGCCGCATCCCGCAGCCGTTTCGCTGCGGAGATCCGGACCAGAACGGGTTCGGCCTCGACCATGTCGTTGAGCGCCTCGCGGGCGTCGTCGTCCCAGCTCAGCGCCTCGTGCAGGCGCGCCGGCGTCGCATCCACGGCGTCCATGTCGGTCGCCAGCGGCAGGATGTGGAACAGCGCGTCGAACAGCGCGTTGCAGACTTCCTGGACGATGTAGGTTGCACCCGCGTAGCCCATGAAGGGCGTGCCGGTGTGCCGGCGGATGATGGCGCCGGGGAAGGAGGCAGGGATGTAGACGCCCTTGCCGCCGCACTCGGCCAGGTACATGCGTTCGTTGTAGCTGCCGAACAGAACCAGCGGCGGATTGGTATGGATCGCCTCGCGGACCTCGTCGTTGCGGGTCTTCTCGCCGGCGCATCGGGAGACGGCGAAGTTGCAGGGCAGCCCCAGCTCGTCTTCCAGGAAATTTCGGATGCCGCGTGTGTGGGTCTCGTTGGCGACGATGCCGAAGCTTGCCGTGCCGAAGAAATCCTGGGTCACCGACCGCCAGAGGTCCCAGAGCGGCTTGATGGTGGTGTGCTTCTCGCGCTCGATGAAGGGCTCGGGATCGAGATCCAGCAGCTCGCCGAGGCTGCGCAGGAAACTGGTCGTCGAATGCAGGCCGACCGGGGCCTGCAGATAGGGCTTGTCCAGATTCTCGCAGAGCAGACGTCCGAACTCGCGGTACATGCAGATGTTCACATCCGCGTCCACCAGGCGACCGACATCGTCGAGATGCGAACCCAGCGGGAAGACCATGTTGATCTCGGCGCCGATGCCCTCGACCAGACGACGGATCTCGGCCAGGTCCGAGGGCATGTTGAAGGTGCCGTAGCAGGGGCCGATGATGTTGACCCGCGGCTTGTCGCCTTCCTTCCGCTTCTTCGGCTTCGGCATCTTGCCGCGCTTGGCGCCGAACTCGGTCCAGAGCCAGTACATGGCGCGGTTGGCGCTCTGCCACTGGTCCTCGTCGATGGTCCGGGGGAGGAAGCGCATCAGGCCGGTGCCTTCCGGGGTCACGCCGCCGCCGATCATCTCGGCGATGGAACCGGTGACGACCACGCTCGGCTGATCCGGGTCGAGCGTCCCGTGCGCCCGCTTCAGCGCGCCCTCGGTGCCGCTCTGGCCCAGTTCCTCTTCCGAGAGACCGGAAACGACGATGGGCAGTTCGTGCGGCGGCAATCCGTCGGTGTAATGCAGGACCGAGGTGACCGGCAGGTTCTCGCAGCCGACCGGGCCATCGATGACCACCTGCAGGCCCTTGATCGCTGTGAAGACGTAGACCGAACCCCAGTAGCCGCCGGCGCGGTCATGATCGAGAACCAGCATCAGTCCCCTCCTACCGGCACGTGCATGTCATTGGTCGCTGCGCGCTTCTTCCGCGGCTTCGGCGCCTTCGGCGGTCTTCCCAGACCCCGGCGGTGTCGCCATGGCCGACGCCCTCGAAGAAGGCGGTCATGGTCTCGAACCGGGACTTGTTGGCGATTGCGGCGTTGACGACCTGGCCCAGCGAACCGGCGCCCGCCGGCCCCATCAGCGGACGGGCGGAGATCAGGTTGGTGAAGTAGAGCGCGGGAATCGAGCGTTCCTTGGCCTTCTGCACGATCGGCGTCGTGCCGATGGCGAGATCGGGCTCGAACTCGTCGACCGCGGCCAGATCCTGCTCGAGCGAGGCGCGGTACTGCACACGGACGCCCTTCGCCTCCAGCCATTCGCGGTCGGCCTCGGAGAGCTTCGTCTTCGGACAGGCGGTGCCGCAATAACGGACATCGGCGCCGCTCTCGACCAGAAGGCGCGCGACCAGCAATTCGGACCCTTCATAGCCCGACAGGGTGATCCGGCCCTTGATCGGCGCACCGGCCAGCGCGCCGGAAATGGCGCCCAGCATGGCGTTCTTGGTCTGCCCGACCTTCTCGGCCGGGACATTGGCGGCCTCGCCGATGGCGTCGAGCCAGTCCGCGGTACCGTCGCGGCCCACCGGAGCGGATCCGACGATCGGCCGGCCGGCGGCTTCGAACTCGCGGAAGGATGCGGTGTAGAAGGGATGGATGCCGGCGACCACGGCGCAGTCCAGCGCCTGATAGAGTTCCCGCCATTCCCGCGTCGGGACGGTCGGGCCCGCGGCCAGTCCCATTGGCTGCAGCATCTGACCGATCACCACCGGATCGGCCGGGAACATCTCGCCGACCAGGGTCACGGTCGGCCGGTCGCTTCGGCCCTGGCGCGGCGCCTGGACCGGGCCTTCCTCGGCCTCGGTGCGTGCGTAGTTCAGCATCGCCCCGGCGAGAACGTCCTTGGCCTCGGCATGGGTCGGAATGCCGAAGCCCGGCACGTCAATGCCGATGATGCGCACGCCGTTGATCGACTTCGGCAACAGCCGCAGCGGCACGCCGGACGCGGTCGGCACGCAGAGATTGGTGACGACGACGGCGTCGTACTTCTCCGGATCGGCCAGGTCGAAGACCGCTTCGCGGATGTCCTCGAAAAGCTTGCCGGTGACGAGCGTCTCCGAATTGAAGGGCACATAGCCGACGGTGCGGCGCGCGCCGTAGAAGTGCGAGGTGAATGTCAGGCCGTAGACGCAGCAGGCCGAGCCCGAAAGCACGGTCGCCGTGCGGCGCATCCTGAGGCCGACGCGGAGCGAACCGAAGGCCGGGCACATGCTCTGGGGCTGGTCGTGCGGACCCGTCGGATAGTCCTCTGCGTAGCGGTCGAGGACCTCGGACTTGCCGGCTTCGCGAGCGGCCTTCTGCATCTCCGCCTTGCCGCCGTGACAGCCCAGACCGTCGCGCTGGTCGGGCGCCGTGTCGGCGGCCGGTTCTTCCGCGGTTCTGTCGGTCACCAGATCCATTGCCTCAGCTCCGGCCGGTTCGGAGATCAGACGTTGTCATAGAAGACCTCCAGAGAAGGCTTCTCGACGGCGGCCTTGCCGCACATGTCCTCGACGGTCGCAGGCTCCAGTACGACGTTGCGGCCAACATCGTCGCCGTCGAACAGGTTCAGCAGACCGTCCTGGTCCAGAGGCGCCGGCTGCAGCGGCGGTGCGATGGCCACCTGCTCGGCCAATTGCTCGAACATCGGGCCCCATTCGCCGCCGGGAATGCCGACAATCTGGTAATTCGCGCTCTTGCGGCGGATATCCTCGTTGGCGGGGATCGCCGAAAGGACCGGGATCCCGACGGATTCAGCGAAGGCCGCGGCCTCACCGGTGCCATCATCCTTGTTCACCACCATGCCGGCGACGCCGACATTGCCGCCAAGCTTGCGGAAGTACTCGACCGCCGAGCAGACATTGTTGGCGACATAGAGGGACTGCAGATCGTTCGACCCGACGATGATCACCTTCTGGCACATGTCGCGGGCGATCGGCAGGCCGAAGCCGCCGCAGACCACATCGCCCAGGAAGTCGAGCAGGACGTAGTCGAAGCCCCAGTCGTGGAAGCCCAGTTTCTCCAGCAGCTCGAAGCCGTGGATGATGCCCCGGCCGCCGCAGCCGCGCCCGACTTCGGGCCCGCCGAGCTCCATGCCATAGACGCCATCGCGCTTGAAGCAGACATCGCCGATCTGGACTTCCTCGCCGGCCAGCTTCTTCTTCGTCGAGGTTTCGATGATGGTCGGGCAGGCCTTGCCGCCGAACAGCAGCGAGGTGGTGTCCGACTTCGGATCGCAGCCGATCAGCAATACCTTCTTGCCCTGCTGGGCCATCATGTAGCTGAGGTTCGCGAGGGTGAAGCTCTTGCCGATACCGCCCTTGCCGTAGATGGCGATGATCTGCGTTTCCTTCTTCGCCGGCACGACTTCTATGGTGTCGGGCTCGATCGAGGCTTCGGCGCGCAGATCCTCGGCATAGGCCTCGGGGCTGTCGGCAATCGGGCGGTCATAGGGGGCGTTCATCGTGCGTCCCTCCAATCCAGGATCATTTTGAGGCAGTCAGGTTCGCCGAACGCTGTCCGGTAGGCGTCGGCAGCGAGCCGTGCGGGACTGCGGTGGGTGATGACACCGTCGAGACTGAGCCGCCCGTCCTCGACCAGTTCGCGCACGGCGATCAGGTCGGCGGGCTGCCATTCGGCGGCGATGCGGATGCGGGCCTCGCGCATGAAGGCCGGCGGAAATGCGAAGCTGAGCGGCGCGCCGTAGAAGCCGGCGAGTACGATCTCGCCACCCTTGCCCAGACGGGCGATCAGGGTGTCGAGCACCGCGGAGTCACCGCTGACGTCGCAGACACAGCGATAGCCGGCCTGCGCATCGTCTTCCGGCGCCACGACGGGGTAACCGGTTGAACCGGAGCGCCGGCGCGGATCGTTCTCCCAGACGGTGGGAGCCTCGCCGCCCAGCGCCATCGCCAGGCGCGCCATCAGGCGGCCGAGTACGCCGTGACCGACGATCAGCTGCGGCAGGGCCGCACCTTCGACAGCGATGGCGTGATAGGCGGTCGCGGCAAGCGCCATCAGACAGCCTTCCTCGCCCAGCCGCTCCGGGATGGGCAGGGCGCGGTCGCCGTTGACGATCAGCCGGGAAGCCGCACCGCCGAACAGGCCGCGGACCTCGCCGAAGCAGGCCGCGCCGGGGACAAAGACGAAATCGCCGATGCGCGCCGTTGCGCCGGAGCCGGCGCCCGTGATGCGGCCAACAAATTCGTAACCGGGAACCAGGGGATAACCGAGACCGGGAAACGAGGGCATGCGGCCAGACCAGAGAAGCCGTTCGGTGCCGGTGCTGATGCCGCTCCAGTCGATATCGACCACCACGTCGCCGTCCTGCGGCTCGGTGAGGTCAAGTGGCCTGAGATCAAGCTTCTCCGGCTCTTCCAAAACGACGGCTAGCGTCTGCACTGCGGCCCCCCTCTCTGGTGTGGCCCTGACGGCCGGCAAGACCGTCAATGTATGTAAGTCTATCGTGACATTACTATGCGTCAAGTCTGACTTACATTTAAGCGGAAGACTGCGGACGAGCGACGACGACTCGCGTCAGAACCGGCCGCTTTGCCGCCAGAACGCGAGGTTCCCGGAAGCCCGCACCCGCCAGAAGAGCGGAGATTTCCGCCAGCGAACGGGTGCGCCCCTGCCCCATCGCCCTGAGGTAGAATCCGAAATAGGCGTCGGCGACACGGCTGCCCGGATCGATTCCGGATAACGGTTCCGCAATCAGAAGGACGCCGTGCGGGGGAATCGCCCGCCGGATCGCGGCAAGGATTCGCAGGACGCGGTCGTCCGGGTGATCCAGCAGGATCCGGATCAGGCTGTAGACGTCGGCGCCGGCGGGCAGCCGGTCGTTCAGGAAATCGCCGCCATGGACCTCGATGCGGTCTTCCAGGCCCCGTTCCTTGAGACGAGCGCGGGCAATCTCGGCGACCGGCGGAAGGTCGAACAGCGCCAGCGCAAGTTCCCCATGACGTGCGGCGACCGCCTCCAGGAAGCTCCCGTCACCGCCGCCGACATCCACAAGGCTGGTCGGCCCGCGCATTGGATAGACGTCGAGCACCTCTTCGGCGACACCGCTCTGGGACGCCGCCATCAGGCGGGTGTAGGCGTCGATCGCGGCCGGATCGAGCTCGGCAGGTTGGTCCGTATGCGCATAGGGCCAATAGGACCGGAGCAGGGTGTCGTCAGCCTCCCCCTTCAGCAGCGCGACCGGATCGGCCAGATCGCGGTACAGCAGGGCGTGGTGCTCGACCATCGCGGCGACGACCGGGTTTGCGAGCAGCGCGGCGCCGCGGCGTCCAAGGCCGACCCGGCCGTCCCGCCGCATCTCCAGCAGCCGGAGCGACTCGGCAGCCCGCACCAGCCGCACTGTTTCCTCCGGCGCGAGTCCGATTCGCTGCGCCAGGCGCACCGGCTGCATCGGTCCGGCCTCCAGTGCGCGGAAGATGTCCAGGCGCACGCATGCGAACAGGATCTGGCTGTAGACGAAGCCGGCGCAGAGATCGAAGAGAGCGGCCGCCTCGGCGGTCGCAACCGGCCGTGTCAGCGGGAAAAGTGCAGCAAACCGCTGAAATCCGCGGTCGGCCAGCAGGCGGTCTCGCCAGCCCTGCAGCCGGTCTCTCAGCGAGAGCGGCATGAGCGGCACACCGCCTCAGGCGGCGATGCGGCGGGCCAGTTCCTTCGGCAGGAAGCGGCTGGCCTCGGCCATGATCAGCTTCTCGAGCATGCCGCGGCCGGGGCAATCGGGAATGGTATCGGTCGCCTCGGCCACCAGCGCCTTCAGCCGCTTCACAGCGCCGCCAATGCCCAGTTCCAGCGCGGCGCTGGGCCGGTCATGGGCCGTATCCTGGCCGACCGGCTTTCCGATCTCCTCGGGCGTCGCCGCCGCGTCGCGAATGTCGTCGGCCACCTGATAGGCCTCGCCAATGCAGCCGCCCAGACGGTGCCACGCGGCGGAATCTCCGGCCCCCGCAGCCGTTGCCCCGGCGACTGTGGCCGCCGCGAACAATGAACCCGTCTTCGCCCGCTGATAGTCGATGAGGACGGCGCTTTCCTCGCTCTCCCAGGCCTGACCAGCGGCGATGCCGTGCGGCATGCCGACAGAACGGGCGATGATCAGCGTCAGCGGCGCCAGCCGGTCCGGATGCTGCCGGGCTTCCTCGGCCAGCACCTCAAAGGCGGCGACAATCAGGGCATCGCCGGCAAGAACTGCCAGGGGTTCGCCGAATTCCTTGTGCACCGCCGCCTTTCCGCGCCGGAGGTCGGCATCGTCGAAACAGGGCAGATCGTCATGGATCAGCGAGGCGCAGTGCAGGAACTCGATGGCCGAGGCTGCCGCGTCGGTGAGATTGGGCGCATCGTCGCCGCAGGCAGCCGCGACGGCGAGACAGAGCTTCGGGCGAATCCGGTGGCCGGCGGGAAAGACCGCGTAGCGCATCGCGGCAGCCAGCCGGGGTGGCGCGCCGGGGACCTCACCGCGTTGGAGCGCTGTATCCAGCATCTGCTCGATCCGCATCATGGCATCCATTCGGGCCTCCCACGGCACGGACAGGATTTGTAAGATTTTCCTGTCGCTATATAGTGTCAATTAGTCTGGACAGTCGTCTTTTGGCTGTCAACGAGCTTTTCCCGGAGCGCCCATGGCGGAGCATCCGACGGTCATCATCGGAGCAGGGATCGCCGGCCTGGCCGCGGCCCTGGATCTCGCCGTCGCAGGGCGGCCGGTTCTGGTGCTGGAAACAGCCGACCGGCCTGGGGGCAAGATTGCCCAGGCCGGTGTCGGCGACGCGCGGATCGATTGCGGTCCGACGGTGTTCACGCTGAAGCCGGTCTTCGATGCCCTGTTTTCCGAGGCAGGTCTGGATTTCGATGCCGCGGTCAAGGCCCGGCCGGCGACACGGCTCGCCCGGCATGTCTGGCCCGGCGGCGAAACGCTGGATCTGTTTCAGGAGCCGGCGGCTTCGGCGGATGCGATCGGCCGCTTCGCCGGCCGCGCCGAGTCCCGCGGCTATCTGAGGTTTCTCGACGATTCCCGGCGCCTCTTCGAGACCCTCGACCGGCCCTTCATGAGACGGCCCGAACCGGGCATGGCGCAGATGCTCCAGGGCGCGGGGCTGCGCGGGATGAGCCTGCTGGGCCGGGTCCGCACGATGGGCAGCATGTGGGATGCGCTCGGCCGCTATTTCAGGGACGAGCGGCTTCGGCAGCTCTTCGGCCGCTATGCCACCTATTGCGGCGCGTCGCCTTTCGAAGCGCCGGCCACGCTGATGCTTGTCGCCCATGCCGAACAACGTGGCGTGTGGCTGGTCGACGGCGGCATGCAGGCGCTGGCGGACGCCGTGGCCGAGGCGGCCGCCAGCCTCGGTGCGGTTTTCCGCTTCGGCACGGCAGCGGAGCGGATCGAATGCGGTCCAGGCGGCGTCCGGGCGGTGGTCACGGCGGAAGGCGAGCGGATCGAAGCGGGCGCCGCCATCTTCAACGGGGACATCATGGCGCTGAAAGGCGGCCGGCTGGGGCCGGATGTTGCCGGAGCCCTGACATCGGATCAGCAGGCCGCCCCGTCGCAATCCGCGGTCACCCTGTCGATGACCGGTCGGGTATCGGGGCTGAAGCCGGACCGGCACACGGTGCTGTTCTCGGACCACTATCGCGCCGAGTTCGACGACGTGTTCCGGAGCGGCCGGATGCCGAGGAACCCGACAATTTACATCTGCGCGCAGGACCGCGGCGACGATACGCCGCCGCCAGACGGTCCGGAGCGCCTCTTCTTTCTCGTCAATGCGCCTGCAGGACTGGGCGGCGGCGTACCCACGGAGGCCGGGTCATGGATGACAGCACTGCTGCAACGCGCAGCCGCCTACGGAATTCAGGTTTCGCCGGGATCGGATCCGCCAGCGCTGGCGACGCCGGCCAGCTTCGCGGCGCGGTTTCCGGCAACGGGCGGGGCCCTCTACGGACGGGCGCTGCACGGTTGGCAGGCGGCGTTCCAGCGTCCGGGCAACCGGACGCGAATTCCGGGTCTCTACCTGGCGGGTGGCAGCATTCATCCGGGGCCGGGCGTACCGATGGCGGCCATGTCGGGCCGTCACGCCGCCTCCTGTCTGATCGCGGACACCCCCGCTTCGACGCCCCGGTCCCGCCGGGCGGCTATGCCTGGTGGTATGTCGACGGGGTCAGCGACGACGGAAAGAACGCGATCACCCTGATCGCCTTCATCGGTTCGGTCTTCTCGCCCTACTACTGCTGGAGCGGCCGCAACCGGCCCCGCAACCACGTCGCCCTGAACGTGGCGCTCTACGGCAACGACGCCGCGCGCTGGTCGATGACCGAACGCCCCGAGCGCGCGCTGACCACGGCTTCGGACCACATTGCCATCGGGCCGAGTTCGATGACGTTCGAAGGCGACGCGCTGACGATCGACATCGACGAACGTGCCGTTCCCCTGCCTCGGCGCATCAGGGGCCAGGTGCGCCTGATTCCGGAGGCGGTCACCGCCGGTCCCTACGCCATTCATCCGGACGGACGGCACGCCTGGTGGCCCGTCGCGCCGGTCGCACGGATCGAGGTCGATCTCGATGCCCCCGTAATGCGCTGGCAGGGACATGGTTATTTCGATTGCAATGCGGGCGACGCCCCGCTGGAGCAGGACTTCGCACGCTGGGACTGGTCGCGCCACAGCACCGCCCACGGGACCGTCATCCACTACGACACCGAACCGCGCGGGACGCCGGCGCAGGGGCTCGCGCTGGGTTTCGACGGCAAGGGCGAGGTCACCCGGCTCGAAGCGCCGCCACTGGCCGATCTGCCGGCCACGCTCTGGCGCGTTCGCCGCCGCACGCGCGCCGAAGCCGGGTCAACACCGCAGGTTCTGCGCCGGCTGGAGGACGCGCCCTTCTACGCACGCACGCTGATCCGGAGCCGCCTCTACGGCGAGGACGCCGACGGTGTGCACGAGACGCTCGACGGCGATCGGCTCAGGGCCGGCTGGGTCTGGCCCATGCTGCCCTTCCGGATGCCCCGAACCCGGCGCTAGTTGCCGTCGCCGTCGCGTTCGGCCTCCAGCGCCTTCTGCTTCTTGTACTGCTTGTGCTTCCAGACCTCGCGGAAAGCGAAGCCCAGCGCGATGCCGCTGAAGATCAGGATCTCCGCAATGATGATCCAGTTCGACTGCATCGGGGATCACCCTTCCTCCGTGGCTCAGGCGCGCCCCGCGTCCCGGCGCTGCTCCAGCCGCTCGAACAGGTCGACGACATGGCCGACCTGCTTCTCTACATCCCACCAGGCAGGCTCGGCAGGCAGGGCGAGCCGGGGATCGGCGCGGACCGCGTCGAGCAGGAACTGGGTCTCGGGCAAGGCCGGCTCCACGCTTCGCGGCCTCGACAGCGGCGTCGCGGCGACGGCGCCGGCCAGCAGCATCAGTTTCCGGCGGCCGGTGACATAGACGCGGGCACTGACGGAATCGAGGCCGGCCCGTTCCACCTCGCGGCCGATGGCGGCATAGAGCACCCGCGCCGCGTTGATCGCGGGCCGGCAGTCCGGCGGCAGCGCGGCGATGCCATCGCCCGCCCGCCGGTAAAGCCGGTCGGCCGCCGCCAGCAGCCGTTCGACCACGAGCGACAGGGCCGGACTGTGCACCGGGTCAGCCAGCCAGGCATCGGGATCGATACCTGCCTCCCGCATCCAGCTTCGCGGCAGGTAGAGACGTCCCTGACGGGCATCTTCGCCGACATCGCGGGCGATGTTGGTCAGCTGCATGGCGACGCCCAGATCGCAGGCCCGGGCCAGCACATCGGGACGGCGGTCGCCCATCAGCAGCGTCATCATCGTGCCGACCGCGGCCGCAACCCGCGCGGCGTAACCCTGCAGGTCTTCCAGCGTCTCGTAGCGACGGTCTTCGGTATCCCATCGCAGCCCGTCGATCAGTGCGGCGGGCAACGCCTGCGGGATCGTGTGGCGGGTCACCGTATCGGCGAAGGCGCGATCGACCGGGTCGTCCGCCGGATTGCCGCGATAGGCCAGGTCCAGCCGCTTCTCCAGCGCCCGGATCGCGTCTGCGCCCCCTTCTTCGAGATCGACCTTGTCGTCGGAGAGGCGGCAGAAGGCATAAAGCGAATAGGCCGGTTCCCGCACGCGGCGCGGCAGCAGCAGCGACGCGGCGAAGAAGGTCTTCGAGCCATGCCGGATGGCGCGCCGGCAAGCGGCGCGGTCCGCGTCGCTGGCATGGGTTCTACCGGACAAGGGCGTCGGCATCGGGCACCACCCTGTCGAGCACGCGCGCCGTCGACAGCACGCCGGGCAGGCCGGCCCCGGGATGCGTTCCCGCGCCGACCAGATACAGTCCGTCAATATCCTCGCTCTCGTTGTGCGGCCGGAACCACGCGCTCTGGGTCAGCACCGGCTCCAGGCCGAAGGCCGCGCCGAGGGTCGAGTTCAGATCGTCGCGGAAGTCGACCGGCGTCAGCAGCCGCGATGTGAGCACCGCGTCGCCCAGCCCGGGAAGAACTGTATTCTCCAGATGCCGCTGGATCGCCTGGCGGTAGGTTTCCGCCGTCGCCTGCCAGTCCGTGCCGCTGGCCAGATGCGGCACGGGCGAAAGCACGTAGAAGGCATCGCAGCCGTCCGGGGCGAGGGACGGATCCGTCGCCGTCGGCCGGTGGAGATAGAGGCTGAAATCCTCCGCCAGCACCTTTCGGTCGAAGATGTCCTTCAGCAGTTCACGGTATCGCGGTCCGAGAATGATGGTGTGGTGGTCCACATCGTCGTAGCGGCGGTTGGTGCCGAAATACCAGACGAAGAGACTCATCGAATACCGAGCGCGCTCGATCCTGCGGTCCGACCAGCGCCGCCGCGCCTGTGGCGGCACCAGACGCCGGTAGGTCCAGGTCGGGTCGGCATTGGAGACGACGATATCGGCGTCGATCCGCTCGCCCGAAGCCAGCGTCACACCACGGGCCCGTCCGCCCTCGACCATGATCGACGCAACGTCTGCGTTGCAGCGAACCGCATTCCCCTGTCCTTCGATCAGGCCAGCGAGACCGGCGACCAGCCGGTTCGTGCCGCCCATGGTGAAATGCACACCGTACCGACGTTCCAGCCAGGCGATCAGGCAGTAGACGGCGGTGACGGAGAACGGGTTTCCGCCGATGAGCAGCGGATGGAAGCTGAAGACCGTGCGCAACCGCTCGTCACGGAAATAGCGCGCGACCATGTCGTGCACCGTCCGGTGTCCGCCCAGCCGGACGAGGTCGGGCAGAATGCGCAGCATGTCGCCGATGCTGCCGAAGGGGACGTCGCCCAGCTCCTCGAAGCCGATGCGGAAGATGTCCTCGCTGCGGCGCATGAACTTCTCGTAGCCGGAGACATCGTCCGGCGCGAGCCGCGTGATCTCCCGGCGCATGGCCTCCGGATCGCCGTTGTAGTTGAAGCTTTCGCCGTCATCGAAGCGGATGCGGTAGAAGGGATCGGTCGGCACAAGGGTGACATCGTCGGCCAGCCGCCGGCCGCAGAGTTGCCAGAGTTCCTCGAACAGGAATGGCGCCGTGACGATGGTCGGACCGGCGTCGAAGGTGAACCCGTCCTGGCGAAAGACTCGCGCCCGTCCGCCGGGCTGATCGAGCTTTTCCAGCACTGTCACGCGGTATCCCCGTGCGCCCAGCCGAACCGCCGCTGCCAGCCCGCCAAAACCGCTGCCGATCACGACGGCATGCGGGCGCCTGTCCAGCTCCCTCGAGTCCGACCTTCTGTCAGCAACTGTCAACATAGTCTGACAGTCTATGTGTAATTTGAATTGAAAGACAATCGGGAAGCGTTGGCGTCAGTCGTCGTCGACCTTCAGCAGCTTCCGCGCCCGGCGCAGGCTGCGGATGACCAGCAGCGCCACGATCGGGATGCTGACCGCCATGACGAGCGCCGGATCGAGACCGACGCCCAGTTCCTCAGCGCCCTTGGCGGCATAGCCAACCAGCCCGACCGCGTAGTAGGTCACGGCTGCGACGGAAAGAGCCTCGACCGTCTCCTGCAGGCGCAACTGCATCTTGGCGCGCCGGTTCATGGATTCCAGCAGAGCCTGGTTCTGCCGCTCGTGATTGATATCGACGCGGGTCGAAAGCAGATGCGTGGTCCGGGCGACGCGCTGAGACAGCGATTCCTGCCGGTTGGCGACCGTCTCGCAGGTGTTCATGGCCGGCTCCAGCCGCCGTTCGGTGAATTCCTGGAAGGTCTGCAGGCCACGGATTCGGGTTTCGCGAAGCTCGGCGATACGCCGCTTCACCAGCGCGTGGTAGGCCGCAGCCGCTGCGAACCTGTAGTGGTTCTGCGAGTTGCGGTTCTCAAGCTCCGCGTCCAGCCGCGTCAGCCGGTCGAGCAGCAGCGTCTCGTCCCGTTCGTTCGCAGCCGACAGCGTCCGCGTGATCTTTGCGAGTTCGGTCTCGCATTCGTCGAGAAAGGGCGAGGCGACGCGCGCCTGCGGCAGCGCCAGTAGCGCCATGACGCGGTAGGTATCGATCTCGAAGAGCCGCTGCAGCGTTCGTCCGGTCTGGTTCTCACTCATGCTCTTGTTCAGCACCAGCAGCCGACTGAAGCCGTCGCCGCGGATGCGGAAATCGGTCAGCGCCACCCCGGCGCCGTCGGCCACCGCCGAGCCGATCAGGACATTGCCGGCGAAATGCTTCTTCGAGATTTCTTCCGGATCCGGTGCACTGGAGCGGGTCTTCAGTACGGCGGCATGCGCGGCCACGACCACCTCACCTTCCAGCCCAGCCAGCCAGTCCTCCGGCACTTTCGAGATCGCCGTGCCGCCGAACGGATCGTCCTCTCCACCCGGCGCCATGAAGGTGAAGCGGGCGAACTCCGTATGCCGTTCCCACTTGAGACGGAACGGCCCGAAATCGGCGCGGAAGTGGTTCTGGTTTGCGCCCGGCGGGGCGATCTTGAAACGCTCGGCCAGATCGATCAGGGGGGCGATGTCGCGGTCCCGGCGGGCGCGCTCGCCCATGATCGCCAGGTAGGACATCCGGAGCGGCGCTTCCAGCGGTTCCGGCGGCCGCGCATGAACCTCGTCGTTGAGTTCGAAACGAAGCGGATGATCGGCCGGCATGCGCATCCCGTTATCCCCCGCCTCCGGCGTCGCCGATTCGGGCATGGCGCAGCACGATTCCGGCGACCGCGTCGGGCCGCTCCTCGTGGGCGAGATGTCCCAGCCCGTCGAGCTTCTCCAGCTCTGAGCCTGGCACCCTTTCGCGGATCCGTTCCGCGTCACGTGGCGGCACAGCCGTGTCGCGGCTGCCGGCCACAAGGACCAGCTTCGGCTTCAGGGATGGCAGCGCGCGGGCCAGCCGCTCGAGATCCCATCCGGCCATCATGTCCACCGCGCCAGCGACGTGTCCGCTCCGGCGGAGCAGGCGCGTGTAGAGAACCAGACCTTCACGGTCGATCTGCGAGCCCATCCGTTCGATCAGCCGGCGGACGGCAGCCGGATCGGCGGCGCCCCAGGCAAACAGGCGCGGCGCAAGCGAAGTGGCGCTGAGCAGACGCGCCACCGGCGAGAAGGTGAAACCGGCGAGCCCCTGGAATGGCATCAGCGCGCCATTCACACTGACAAGCAGTCGTGGCTCGATCCGGCTGTCGATCGCCATGGCAGCCAGAATGGCGGCGCCGGCCGAATGGCCCAGCGCAATCTCGGGCTGCATATCCAGTTGAACGAGCAGTGCGCCCAGCGCCTCGCCGATTCCTTCGACAGTGACGCTCCGCCGCCTGAGACGCTGCGAAAAGCCGTGGCCCGGAAGGTCGGGCGCAATCACGGTGAAATGCGGCGTCAGCAAGGGCAGCAGATCGCGCCAGGAATGCGTCGCCGCGCCGGTGCCATGGACCAGCAGCAGGACCGGCCCATCGCCGGCCACCTGCACATGCCAGCGGATGCCACCCGCCTCGACGAAACGGCTTGCCGCGGCGTTCGGCCAGTCCTTTCCGTCACGGCTCCAGTCCGGCGCATCGGGGTCCGCCCGGCCGTCCGCGCCGCAGATGGCAGGTGCGCGCAACACGATCAGGCCGCCTTTCCGGCAGGCTGGGCCGCATTCCGGATGGCCATGTCGAGACGGGCCGGATCCGCGTAGGGCAGCGGCAGGTAGTCGGCCCCCATCTCGGCGGCAAGACGGCTCGCCTCGGTTCGCGGCCGCGGCGATACGTCGATCAACAGCGACCTGATGCCCCGCACCCGCAGCACGCGGGCGGCAGCCGTGGCGTCCTCGGCGGCCTGCGCCCGGCCGGGAGCGCCGTCCCGGCCGATATTCGCCCGGCCATCGGTAAGCAGCACGATCAGCGGCGTCGCGCCGGAGCTCTCAATGCTCACGGCCAGAGCTGTGGCCGCCTCGATGCCCGAGGCCAGAGGCGTCCCGCCGCCGCCGGGCACCGTCGCCAGCAACCGTTTCGCCCGTGTCAGAGAACCGGTCGGCGGCAGCACGAGGTCGGCTACAGCGCCGCGGAAGGCAATCAGCGCGACCCTGTCGCGCCGGATGTAGCAGTCGGCGAGCAGCCGCTCGACAGCGCCCTTCGCCTCCGCCAGCCGGTGCACGGCCGCCGAGCCCGAAGCGTCGACGGCGAAGATGGTCGTGGTCTCGCTGCGTTCGCGGAAGCGCTTCACGCGGAGATCTTCCATGTGAACCCGCAACGCCGGCCCGGCATCTCGGCCGCGGCGCAAGGCCTGCCAGGGCGCGGCGGCCCGCAACGTCGCCATCAGGTCGAGCCGGCCATCGCTGCGCGGGTCGCCCCGGCGGCTGCCGACAGGACGCCCACGGCGTCCCGACTTGCGGAAGGCGCCGGCCTTGCCCTGCCGTTGCGCGTTGCGCCGCCTTTCGCCGGAGCGCAGGGCGAGCAGCAGATCGTCGGGCAGAATCGCCTCAACCAATTCCAGCAGGCGGTCCTGCACCGCCTGCCCGTCCTCGGCGTTCGCATCCTCGCTCTCGGGCTCCTCCGGCATCTCCGGTTCATCGGGCTGCTCGGCCGGCTCCTCTTCCGATGGCATCCGGGTGGCGCGGCCGGCCAGCACCAGTTGAACGGCCAGCGCCACATGGAAGTCCGCGACCTCGTTCGACCCGTCCAGCGCAGCAATGATGCGCGCCGCCTTCAACGCCTGCATCGGCGCCCGCAGCGATTCGATGCCAAGAGAGAGCGCCACAGCCGACAGGACTTCGGGCAGTTCGGCGGGTGTCTCGATGTCGGATTGGCGACGCCGCGCGTCATCGATGCGGGAACGGATTTCCTCAACGCCGCAAGGCGGCTCTACCGTTGTGTTGGCACCATGCAGACAGAGGCCGAGCCGGTCGCTGAGGCCTGGCGGCGGGGTCTCGTCGCCGACACCTTCGTCAAAGGCGATCACACCGAAGGATACAGGCCGCGCAATGCCGTCCGGCCCGGGAATGAGGCCATTGTCCATGGCTGCGCCCAGAAGTCCTGCAAGCCTTGGCTCGATCCGCTCAGCCATGCCGACATGAACCAGGCCGCCGCTCACCTCCTCCAGAATGCCGGACTGGAAGACGGGGCGCCCGCGCGCCAGCGTCGCCGAAAGGTCGAGCCCGCCCAGCAGACGATCCTCGGTGATGCCCACCGGCATGCGCATCAGGCGCGCACCCTCGGACATCACCTCGTTCAGACAGGCCAGCCAGCGCCGGCGGATCTCATGGGGCATGCCCTTGATGACCGCGCCGCCCAGCGCGGACGGATCGACGGCGAGAACCTCGAGCGCAATCCAGGGAAGGGCCGCGGCATCGGTGGCTGCGGCCGGCCGGCCCATCAGGCAAAGACCGCCTCCAGCGCCCGTTCGACACGGACGCCGGAGCCGGTATCGTCCAGCGGATCACGGCGGAGCCGGTGACGCAGCGCCGACGGTGCCATCGCCTTCAGATGCGCCTCTTCGACGGCGGACTTGCCGCTCAGCGCCGCCAGCGCGCGCGCCGCCCGGATCAGCGTGAGTTCGCCCCGCAGACCGTCGGTGCCAAGCTCGCTGCAGATGCGTGCAGCCAGTTCCAGAGCGCTGTCAGGCGTTTCGACCGATGGCAGCTTCTTGCGTGCGCGGCCGATCCTGTTGCGGATCTTCGCGTCCGCCTTCTTCCAGCTCTCGGCATACGCTTCGCGATCCCGCTCGAAAGCGTCGCGGCGTCGGATGACCTCGACGCGGGCCTTCAGGTCGGTCGGCGTCGTCACCTCGACGGACAGGCCGAACCGGTCGAGCAACTGCGGCCTGAGTTCACCCTCTTCCGGATTGCCGCTGCCGATCAGCACGAACTGCGCCGGATGCCGGACGCTCAGGCCCTCACGTTCGACGACATTCTCGCCGGAGGCGGCGACATCGAGCAGCAGGTCGACCAGATGATCTTCCAGCAGATTGACCTCGTCGATGTAGAGAAAGCCGCGGTTCGCCCGCGCCAGCAGTCCGGGTTCGAAGACGCGGGCGCCGTCGGACAACGCCCGCTCCAGATTGAGCGAGCCGACCACGCTCTCTTCGGTCGCGCCAAGCGGAAGGTCGATGACCGGCACGGGCTTGCGCGCAACCTTCGGCCGGGCCCGCGAGACCTGTCCTGCGCAGTCGTCCTCGCAATGGTCCAGAGGCTTGTCCGGATCGCAGGCGTAGCGGCACCCGTCGACGACCCGCATGTCGGGCAGAAGTGCGGCCAGCGCCCTGACGGCTGTCGACTTGCCAGTGCCGCGGTCGCCGAAAACGAGGACGCCGCCGACCGAGGGATCCACCGCCGACACCAGAAGCGCCTGCTTCATCTCTTCCTGGCCAACGATGGCCGAGAACGGAAACGCAGTCGCCAAGCTGACCCCCTTCGTCTCGCCGGCGGCCCGCTGGGGGCCGGCATGCGGCGCACATGCGGAAAGGGTAGTCCGCCAAAAGTGTCAAGTCCACTTGACTTTCAGGGTGACAATCGGCCCGGCCAACGCTCAGGCCATGCGGAACGGCCGGTTGCGGCGGTAGACGCTGAAGTTCAGCACGGCAGCAAAGCTGACCCAGATCAGATAGGGGACCAGCAGCCAGGCGGCGGTCTGCGAGAACGGCTGGAACAGCAGGATGGTCGCAACGATCGACAGCCAGAGCAGAACGATCTCGGCCAGCGCCAGATCGGGCCGTCGCATGCCGAAGAACACCGCAGACCAGAGCGCGTTCAGCACCAGCTGAACGCCGTAGACCGCAATCGCCTCCGGCGCGCCGGACCAGCCCGCCGACTGCCACACGAGCCAGCCGGAGACGGCGATCATGCCGTACAGCACCATCCAGACCGGCCCGAAGAGCCAGTCCGGTGGCCGCCATGCCGGCTTGTCGAGATCGCGGTACCAGCCGCCAGGCCGAAACAGCGCACCCGACGAAGCCGCCAGCACGTTCAGACCGATGAAGACAAGAAGCGACAGGGACATGGAACCCGCTTCGCCGCCCGAGCCGCGCCTAGTTCGTGAACTGCTTCAGATACGAGATCACGTCGGCCCGGTCCTGTTCCTTCTTCAGACCGGGAAACGCCATCTTCGTACCCTTTACGACGTCGCGCGGCTTCTCGAGATATTCCATCATCGCTTCCTCCGACCAGACCAGGCCGTCTTCGCCGGCCTTCTGCATCGCGGATGAGTAGCGGTAGCCGTCCAGTGCGCCCGCCTGTCGGCCGAAGACGTCGTTCAGCATCGGTCCCACGCGGTTCTTGGCGCCGTCGCCAACCATGTGGCAAACCTTGCACTTCTTGAAGACATCCTCGCCCGCCACCGGATCGCCCTCGGCGTGAGCGGCCCCTGCAGCCAGCAGAAGACCTGCTGCGACGGGAAGTATGATGCGCCCGATCATGGTTTCCTCCTCTTGCTTTTCGGACGGTTTACGCAGGGGCCGGCGGAACGGTTCCGGGGTGCGACCAATTGACGGAACGCGGCCGCCGCAAGCGCCTTCCATCCGTGACGTGAGGAACTCGCGGACAAGCAATAGCTTGCGGGCCGATGCTGCACTTGCGAAACTGCCGACAGACGCGGACAGGGCCGTCCGCGACCCAAACTTGGCAGTGAAGCCGTGACGGGACCGCGTGTCCCGCTGCGGCTTATTTTGTTTCTGGAGGACCGCCATGGCCGAACTGGACGCCTACAGGCTGGACGAAGAACCTTTCTACGAACCCTCGGGCGAGGAGACCGGCGTCTTCGAGGCTGCCTACAGGCACCGCCTGCCCGTCATGCTGAAGGGCCCCACCGGCTGCGGAAAGACGCGCTTCATCGAATACATGGCGTGGAAGTTGGGCAAGCCGCTGATAACGGTCGCTTGCCACGAAGACATGACGGCGTCGGACCTTGTCGGGCGGTTCCTGCTGGATGGCGCGGGTACGGTCTGGCACGACGGGCCGCTCACCCAGGCCGTCCGCCATGGCGCGATCTGTTATCTGGACGAAATCGTCGAGGCGCACCAGGACACGACGGTCATCATCCACCCGCTGACCGACGAGCGGCGCATCCTGCCGCTGGAAAAGAAGAACGAGCTGGTCAAGGCGCATCCCGACTTCCAGCTCGTCGTCTCCTACAACCCCGGCTACCAGAGCGTGCTCAAGGACCTCAAGGAATCGACGAAGCAGCGGTTCCTGGCCCTCGACTTCAACTACCCGGAAGCCGCCGTCGAGGCATCGATCGTGGCGAAGGAGGCGGCGGTCGAGGACGGTCTCGCCCGGCAACTCGTCGAGCTCGGCGTACGCACGCGAACGCTGCGCGGCGAAGGGCTGGAGGAAGGCGCATCGACCCGCATGCTGATCCAGACCGCGCGCCTGATCGGGGCCGGGGTCGCCCCGCACACCGCCTGTCACGCCGGGATCGTCACGCCGATCACCGATGACGGCGACATGCGCATCGCCCTGGATGAACTGGTGGACGCCTGCATCTGATGGTGCAGGGCGCGGACAGCGGACCGGCGCTCAGCGTCATCACCGCCGAGCCGGAAAGCCCGGTCACCCGGCTGCACCGCTACGTCGCCCGACGTCCCGACCTGCGCGCCGCCTTTCACGCCGAATGGGCGCGTCTCGAGCGAACGGCCCTGATCGGTTACCGCGAAGCCTGGTCCGAAACGGTCATGGCCCTGTTCGACATCAACGCCGGACCGGGTTGCGTGATTGCCTATCTCCGCTTCTCTGCCGGTCATGCCGGGCAGGTGGATGCCGGCGTGATTCTGGAGACGGGGCGGACGGCGCGCGCCATCTGCCGTGAATGCGGAGCACGCCTCGCGACCCGCTTCATCGAAAGCTTCGGCGAACGCGCAGCGCGGCTGGAGACGGAAGCCCGGGCCGCGCCATGGCTGGACGGTCTGCGCCGCACCGCCGAAGCCGGTCCGGCCGCACTGGAACCCACGCTGGAGAACCTGCCGACGGTGTGGCGGGCACTGGAAGGGCCCGCCTTCGTCGACTGGGTTGCGACCGGCCTGCGCGCCGGCGGCGGGGCGCGGGCAAAGCTGAACGCATGGTTCTCGCTCGCCGATCCGCTGGCGCGGCAACTGCTGGAAGACGCCGGCGAAGGCGCCGCCGCGCAGTATGCCGCGCCGCTGCAGAGCTTCGCGCACGCGCTCTGGGACCGGCCGATGAAGCTCGGATTCCTGCCCTTGCCGGACGATCCCGACGCCCCGCCCGGACGGCCCGTGCTGGCTGGCCGGTTCGTCATGCTGCCGCGAACTTTATCGGAAGTGTCCGAGGAGATGCGGCGGAAGGCCTGTTTCGCCGCCGTCGCGCACGCGGCCGCCCACCGCCGCTTCACACCCGGCCGTTTCGACCCGGGCAGTCTGAAGCCGCTGCAGATCGTGCTGACCTCGCTGATCGAGGATGCCCGGGTCGAATACCTGGCAATACAGCGGCTGCCGGGCCTGCGGCGGTTCTGGGGGCCGTTTCATGCCATCGAGCCCGGTACTGCCCGGACCGTGCCGCAACTTCTCGAGCGCCTTTCCCGAGCGCTCTTCGACCCGGACTTCGACGATCCCGAACCCTGGGTCCGCAAGGGCCGCACGATGTTCCAGGACCGCCTGGACAGGATCGACGACCCGGCGATCAGCCGCGAAATCGGCAATCTGCTGGGCAACGATCTGGGGCAGATGCGTATCCCCTTCATCGCCAGGACCTATCGCGCCGAGCCGGTCTACCGCGACGATCATGCCGGACTCTGGGACCGGGAACCGCCCGACGGGCCGCAGATGGAAATGCAGATGTCCATCGATACGGCGCGCAAGGAGGAGCGGGAGAATGATGACGGCGAGCGCCGGGAGGATCAGGCGCCGGACCAGGACACGGGCCGCGTCCGCCCCGCCGGCCGGCCGCCGGAAGACGGTGTGCCCGTGGCCACCTATGCCGAGTGGGACCGGGCCGCCGTTCGCTACCGCCACGACTGGACGACGATCCTGGAAGTGCAGCCGGAACCTGTTCCCCGCAATCCGATGCAGGATGTGCTGGAACGGCATCCCGCACTGGGCCATCGCATCGACGCGCTGGTCCGGTCGGTCAAGTTCGGGCGGCCAAAGCGTCAGAAGAAGAAGGCCGAGGGCGAGCGGCTGGACATGGACGCCGCCATCGCGTCGGTCATTGCCATCAGGGCCGGCGAGGATCCCGATCCGCGGGTCTACGAGACGTTCGAGCGCGAGCAGCGCGATATCTCGATCCTGTTGCTGCTGGACGCCTCGCTGTCGACGGGCGACCGGGCCGGCGCGAAGGGCGAGCGGCTGATCGGGATCGAACGGGACGCTGCCCTGCTTCTCGCGGGCGCAATGGACAGGCTGGGCGACCCGCTGTCGGTCGCCGCCTTCGATTCGGACGGGCGGGAGAAGGTCCGGTTCCGCCCGCTCAAGGCCTTCGGCGAGGATTTCGGCGAGGCGGCCGCGCGGCGCATCGCCGCCGTCGAACCGGGTCTCTCAACCCGGCTCGGCGCAGCCATCCGCCACTGCGGCGCACTGCTGGCCGGAGAGCGGACGCACCGGCGGCTGCTGATCGTGCTCACAGACGGCGAGCCTTCCGACATCGATGTCCGCGATCCGGGCTATCTGACAGAGGATGCGAAACGCGCTGTCCAGGAACTGCGGGCCGAGGCGATCGACGTCTTCGCGATTGGCCTCAAGCCCGAAGCTGGCGCCGCCGGTCAGGCCGTCTTCGGCCGCCGCCAGTTTCTGCCGCTTCGCTCGGTCGAGCAGCTGCCGGAGCGGCTCGCCATGCTCTACTTCCGGCTCATGGCGCGGTAGGCGTCATTTTCCCCGCGGCATGGGCGGGACGCCGGTGGCGGCCTCGAAACCGATACGAAAGACAATGTCGCTCGCAGCCGCAAGGGCAGCGCCGCTTTCCGCCAGCGCGCGGATGACGATCCCGCCCCCCGCCAGCGGCCCGGCGCCAGCGTAGAGACGGTCCCCCGAAAGCGTATTCCGCATCCGCGTCAGCACATTGTCGCCGAATGCCGGACCGGCGAGGAAGTAGCTCGCCATCGCCAGATGACGGCCGTCGGGACTCAATGCCGCCACGAGGCTCTCGCCTTCCAGCCGCTGCCGGTCGATCACCGGATCCATGCCGGGCCGATCAATTACGGTCTCGTTGCGCCAGTGGCGGACGCCATCGGCGTGTCCGCGCGGATCGTGCGCCAGCAGCCCCTCGCAGAGCATCAGGTTGGCGCCTTCGGCCAGCACCGCCCTGACCGTCTGATCCAGCCCCGCGCCCGAGAACAGGATCGACGGATCCGGCATCCAGGCCAGAAAGCCGCCGGCGCCGACGTCAAGCCGCACAGACTGCGCTGAACCCTGACCGCGATGGACGATTGTCGAGGCCTGTGTGGTCAGGTGGAGACCGGCCCCGGGGCCGACCTCGACCGACATGTCCAGCCTGTCCCCTTCGTAGAGGCCGCCGGACGACGACTGCAGAAACAGCGTCGCCAGACCCAGAGGCCGGTCCAGATGGAACGGCCGGGTCAGATGAAAGGGATACTGCGCGAACTGCCGGACCAGCTTCGTCGGTCCGGACGGGGTGCGCCGGAAGTCCAGCGAAAGCCGGGCGAGCCGTCCGGCCGCTTCAGTCAGCGGTGCGTTCACTGGTCGAACAGGACCGCCGACGACAGCGCCTCGACGATCAGATCGACGCCCTTGCCGGATCGGCATTCCGTGAGCACGACCGGACGTCCGTTGCGAACGTCACGTGCCTCGGCGCACATGCGTTCCAGATCGACGCCGACATGCGGGGCCAGGTCGGCCTTGTTGATGACCAGCAGATCGGACTGCACGACACCAGGCCCCTTCTTTCGGGGGATGTCGTCGCCGCCCGCAACGTCGATGACGAACATCCACCAGTCGGCGAGATCCAGCGAGAAGGTGGAGGCCAGATTGTCGCCGCCGGATTCGATCAGGATCAGATCGAGTTCCGGATAGGCCATGTCCAGCTGGTCGGCGGCGGAAATGTTCAGCGTCGGGTCCTCGCGGATGACGGTATGGGGACAGGCGCCCGCCTCGACGGCCAGCACGCGTTCCGGGTCGATCAGGCCGCTGCGCCGGATCCGTTCGGCATCCTCCCGTGTGACCAGATCGTTGGTGATCACACCGACATCGATGCCGCGTTCCGCCAGCAGCGGCAGAAGCGCTTCGATCAAGGCTGTCTTGCCCGATCCGACGGGACCGCCGATACCGACCCGCGCCGCGGCCGCAGCCTGCGCCGGCGCCATCTGCTGCGAAAGGCTGATCATCGGCTCACCTCATCATGTAGCGCTGGGCCAGCGGCAGTTCGGTCGCCGGCTCGCAGGTGGCGAGTTCGCCATCGACATAGACGTCGAAGGTCTCGGGATTGACGGTGATCTCCGGCGCGGTGTCGTTGTGCAGCATGTCGGCCTTGGTCAGGCCGCGCGTGCCGCGCGCCGGGAGAAGCATCTTCGAGAGACCGAGGCTGTCCGAGATGCCGTTCTCGATCGCCAGTGGATTGACGAAGCAGGCGCTGAGATTCTCCTTCGCCCGCCCGAACGCGCCCCATTGCGGCCTGAGCGCCAGCGGCTCGCAGGTCATCAGCGAGGCCGCGCTGTCGCCCATCGCGCCCCAGGCGATGAAGCCGCCCTTGATCACCAGTTCCGGCTTGATGCCGAAGAAGGCCGGCCGCCAGACAACGATGTCGGCCATCTTGCCGTCTTCCAGCGAGCCGATGTGATCGGCGATGCCGAAGGTGCGTGCTGCATTGATCGTGTACTTGGCGATGAAGCGCTTGATGCGCTCGTTGTCGCCGATCCGGGTGCTCTCCTCGGGCAGGCGGCCGCGCTGATCCCGCATCTTGGAGGCCAGCTGCCAGGTCCGGCAGATCACCTCGTTGATCCGGCCCATGCCCTGACTGTCCGAGCCCAGCATGGCGATGGCGCCGATGTCGTGGAGCACATCCTCGGCGGCGATGGTCTGGGCGCGGATGCGGCTCTCGGCGAAGGCCACATCCTCCGGAATTGCCGGATTGAGGTGATGGCACACCATCGTCATGTCGAGGTGCTCGTCGAAGGTGTTCACCGTGTAGGGGTTGGTCGGATTGGTCGACGACGGCAGGCAGTTCGGCACCCCGGCGACGCGGATGATGTCCGGCGCGTGCCCGCCGCCTGCGCCTTCGGTGTGGTACATGTGGATCGTGCGTCCGCCGATGGCCTCCAGCGTCTGCTCCAGGAACCCGCTCTCGTTCAGCGTGTCGGTGTGCAGCTGAACCTGGAAATCGAGTTCGTCCGCCACTTTCAGGCAGTGATCGATGGTCGCCGGCATGGCGCCCCAGTCCTCGTGGATCTTCAGACCGAGACATCCTGTACGGAGTTGCTCTTCCAGCGGCGCCGACTGATGGGAGTTGCCTCGGCCGAGGAAACCGAAATTGATCGGCCACTGCTCGGCGGCCTGCAGCATCTTGCCGACATTGAAGGGACCACCGGAATCGATGCCGACCGTGATCGGCCCCAGCGAGCCGCCAAGCATGGTGGTGATGCCGGATGAGATCGCATGCTCGCAGAGCTGGGCGCTGTCGAAATGGACATGCACGTCGATGGCGCCGGCGGTGACGATCAGCCCCTCGCAATCGCGCACTGTTGTTGCGGACGACGGCCGGAGACGCGGATCGACGCCGTCCATGATCGCCGGGTTGCCGGACTTGCCGATGCCGACGATCTTCCCGTCCCTGATCCCGACATCGCCCTTGACGATCCCGACGACCGGATCGATGACGATGGCGTTGACCAGCAGCATGTCGAGCGCGCCCTCGTCCGAGGTGAGGCCCGACGTCAGCGCGATGCCGTCGCGGAGGGTCTTGCCGCCGCCATGCAGGCATTCCTCGCCATATACGGCGTAGTCGTGCTCGATCTCGGCGATCAGCGAGGTGTCGCCGAGGCGGATGCCGTCGCCCTTGGTCGGGCCGTACATCTCGGCGTAGCGTTCGCGGGAAATTGTCGCCATGGATCAGGCCCCCCGGTAGCCGCGGGCTTTCGCCCGTTCGAGTGCGGCCTGTTTCACGGACTCATCGGTGGCGAGGCCTTCTGTCAGACCGTTGAGGCCGGTCAGTTCCTGACGGCCGCCGAACGGTACCAGCGTTACCTTCTTGGACTGCCCCGGCTCGAACCGGACGGCTGTGCCGGAAGGAATGTCCAGATGCAGGCCGAAGGACGCGGCGCGGTCGAAGTCCAGCGCCTTGTTGGCCTCGAAGAAGTGGTAATGGCTGCCGATCTGCACCGGGCGGTCCCCGGTGTTCAGGACTTCCAGTTCGGTGCGCGCGCGGCCCGCGTTGAGTTCGATCTCGCCATCCGCATAGAGGATTTCGCCCGGCGTGCGGTCGAAGGTGGCGTCCTCGGCGCCGGCCCGGATCGGATCGTGGATCGTCACCAGCTTCGTGCCGTCGGGAAACGTGCATTCGACCTGCAGCATGGGCATCAGATCGGCGACGCCGGGCATGACATCGTCGGTCGACAGGATCGCCGCCCCGTCCGACATCAGATCGGCGACCGACTTGCCTTCGCGCGCGCCTTCCAGGATCTCGTCGGCGATCAACGCCGTGGCTTCCGGGTGATTGAGCTTCAGGCCCTTGGCCCGGTGTTTCCGAGCCAGTTCGGCGGCCACATAGATTGTCAGCCGTTCGTATTCGGTGGGCGTCAGCAGCATGGCGGTCAGGCCCCTCCCTTCAATTCGAGAACAATCGGCTTTCGCCCGTCGCGCCGCGCATGGCCGCGATCTCGGCGAAGGGCGTGAAGCCGCAATAATCTTCGGGCGGTTCGGATGCGGCGCTCTCCTCGATCACGGTCAGCAACCGCGAGAGCAGACCCTGGCCGGCAATGGCGCCGATAAGGTTGAGCCGGATCGCCGCCGCGATCTGACCCGATGCGAAGGCGTAGGCGCTTGCCAGAACGGCAGTCTCCGGATCCATGCCGACCGCGCGCCACATGGCGCCCTGGACGACCGGCAAGTGGCCCGGCGTCCCACCGGCAGCCACCATCCGGGCGAACTCGTCCGCCCCCCGCGTGCCCAGCCTGCGGTGGCTGGCGAGCAGCGCGCGGCCATTGCGGCGCGAGCCCTCCGCCAGCACGGCGACCGTCTGTGTCCGGTCGAAAGCGGCATCGATGACCGCGGTCTGCGCGAGATCGCCCGCGGCGTGAGCACGGAGCAGCGCCAGACGGTCGGCGCAGGCCCATCGATGACTTATCTGCTGAGCGATGAAGGTGAAGAGCGCCTCCGGGGATGGCCGCCCGCCCTCGGACGACCATCCTTCGAGGCCCTGAGAGAACGCGAATCCGCCGTTGGGGAAGGCGGTGTCCGCATGCTGCAGGGCCTGGAGGAGCGCGTTCATGTCTCGGTCATGCCCACCACGACGCCGCCGCCCTGCACCAGTTCGGAAAGACGCTCGATGTAGTCGGTCTCGGGTCCTTCGAGCGCGACCAGGAGATCGTCGCGGTCGAAACGGACCCGCCAGTGCAGATTGCCCGCGTGATAGCCGAGTTGGATGGCATTGGCGGAGGACGTCGGGTGCAGCCTGAGCCAATTCTCGTCCTCGACCCTGACGACGATCGCCAGGTCGTCCTCCAGCCACAGCACCGCGCCATTGTAGAGCCGCTCCTCGCGGGACAGCGCGATGGTGCATTCCGTCCCGCGGTCGGTGGTGGCCCTCAGCCGCCGCCGCGCCGTGTCCTTCGACGGCAGCACGATGTGCTCGACCTTTCCCTTGTGCGCGAGATCGTGGATCGGATCCCGCATGGAAGGGTCGGAAGCGCTGCCCAGTATGCCGGAGAGGTGAGGCATCTCGGTCATCCGGGCCGGGAAGAGCGGAGACCCTCCCCGGCCCCGGACCTTTCTGGCGGTCAGCGGTGGCCGCTGGCCGCGTTGGGGATACCCTCGATGGGCGCTTCGTCGGTGCCGACCGTGTCGCGGGTCAGATTCTCGACCATCTCGCGGGTTGCGTCCGGATCGGTGACCCACTTGGTGTAGAAATCGTACGGGCACGAAGCGACGCCCTTGTCCCCCTCGCCGGAGTTGATCATGCCGGTGTAGCCGCGGTGCAGCAGCTTGAAGAGGTGGTTCTGGGACTGCATGTTCTTGCGCGAATCCCGGATCAGCGACTTCGACAGACCGGCATACTGAATGCCCATGTCCTCCTCGCCGCATTCGCCAAGCGTCCGGCCGTCGAAACCGATCAGCGCCGAATGGCCGAAATAGGAATAGACGCCGTCGAAGCCGGCCGCGTTCGCCACCGCCACGTAGCAGTTGTTCGCCCAGGCCATGGCTTTCGACATGACGACCTGCTGGTCCTTGGCCGGGTACATGTAGCCCTGGCAGCGGATGATCAGCTCTGCGCCCTTCATGGCGCAGTCGCGCCAGATCTCCGGATAGTTGCCATCGTCGCAGATGATCAGGCTGATCTTCATGCCCTTCGGGCCCTCGGAGACATAGGTGCAATCGCCGGGATACCAGCCCTCGATCGGCACCCAGGGCATGATCTTGCGGTACTTCTGGACGATCTCGCCCTTGTCGTTCATCAGGATCAGCGTGTTGTAGGGCGCCTTGTTCGGGTGCTCCTCGTGCTGTTCGCCGGTCAGCGAGAACACGCCCCAGACCTTCGCCTTGCGGCAGGCCTCGGCGAAGATCTCGGTCTCCTCGCCCGGCACTGTGGCCGCGGTCGCGTACATCTCGTCCGGGTCGTACATGATCCCGTGGGTCGAGTATTCCGGGAAGATCACCAGGTCCATGCCGGGCAGGCCCTGTTTCATACCCACCACCATGTCCCCGATCTTCCGGGCGTTCTCGAGCACCTCGGCCTTCGTGTGCAGCCGGGGCATCTTGTAGTTCACGACGGCAACGCCGACCGTGTCGTTACTGCTGGAAATATCACCGTGCAACATGGGTGTTCCTCCTCGTCCGTTGCATGCCGTCAGCGACCCGGCGCCGCGGTCAGACCGACATGTGCCGATGCACGATCTCGTCGGTCAGCCCGTCCACGCCGCCATCGGCGACGATCCTGCCCTTCTCCATCATCGCGAAGCGGTGACAGGCCCGCCGCGCGAAAGCCACGTTCTGTTCGACCAGGATCACGGTCAGCCCGTGGTCGCGGTTCAGCGCGATCACCAGGTTCTCGATCTCCTCGACGATGTTCGGCTGGATGCCTTCGGTCGGCTCGTCCAGCAGCAGGACCTTCGGCTCGACCGACAGCGCCCGCGCGATCGCGAGCTGCTGTTGCTGCCCACCGGACAGCACGCCGCCGGGGCGTCCCAGATTCTCGATCAGATAGGGGAAGAGCTGCGGCACCAGATCGGGGATCTTCTTCGGTGCGCGGGATCGCGCGAAGCCGCCCATCAGGATGTTCTCCTCGATGGTGAAGTCCGGGATGATCTCGCGGCCCTGCGGGACATAGGCAATGCCCGCCCGCGCCCGTTTGAAGGTCTCCTCCTTCGCCAGCGGCTCGTCGCCGAGCACGATCTCGCCATCCATCCGGTCGACCAGCCCGATGATCGTCTTCAGCAGCGTGGTCTTGCCGACGCCGTTGCGGCCCAGCACGGCGACGATTTCGCCCTCCGGTATGTCCAGGCTGACATCGTGCAGGATGTGGCTGCGGCCGTAGAAGCTGTCGACATTGCGCAACGCCAGCATCAGTGAATGCCCCCGCTGCCCAGATAGGCCTGCTGGACATCCTTGTTGGTCTCGATCTCCTCGATCGTGCCTTCGGCCAACAGCCTGCCCAGATGCATCACCGTGATCCGGTTGGCGATGGTGCGGACAAAGGCCATGTCGTGCTCGACGACAAGGATGGTGTGGTCGCCGGCGAGGCTGGTGATGATTTCGGCTGTCTTCTGGGTCTCGCCCTGGGTCATGCCCGCGGTGGGTTCGTCCAGCAGGATCACCTTTGGCTCCTGGATCACCAGCATGCCGAGTTCCAGCCACTGCGTCTGGCCGTGGCTCAGATCGCCGGCCTGCATCTCCTGGACGTCGCCCAGCCCGGTGAGCTCCAGCACCTCCTCGACCCGCGCCTTCTGTTTCGCCGAGAAACCGATGCCCAGATTGGCGAAGATGGAATCGCTGCGGCAGGCGGCAACCTCGAGGTTGCGCCGAACGCTGAGTTCCCTGAACACGCTGGGAATCTGGAACTTCCGACCGAGGCCGCGCCGCGCGATCTTGTGCTCGTCCAGGTTCGTGATTTCCGTGTCGTAGAGGTGAACCCGGCCGGACGTGCTCTTGGTCTTGCCGCTGATCAGGTCCATCAGCGTCGTCTTTCCGGCGCCGTTGGCGCCGAGCAGCACGCGGAGTTCGCCTTCCTTGACGATCATGGAGAAGCCGTCGACGGCGCGGAAGCCGCCGAAGTCAACGGTGATGCTGTCGATGGTGAGAGCGGACTCGGCCATGGGTCAGTCCCCCTCCGCAGCGGCTTCGACAGGCCGTTCGACGGCGGGCTTTCCGGCAGCGGCGGGTTTGCGGCCGTTGCCACCCGCGATGCGCTGAAGAAGGAAGTCGACCGAGTCCTGGGCGAAGCCGGCAAGGCCGCGCGGCAGGAACAGGACGACCGCGACAAAGATGAAGCCGATGATCGCCTTCCAGGCCTCGACCAGTTCCTCGGTCTCGCTCATCGAGGCTTCGATGGTGTTGATCAGGATCGCGCCGATACAGGCACCAAGCAGCGACCCGCGCCCGCCCACAGCCGCCCAGACCACCATGGTGATCGAGAAGCTGAGGTCCATGAAGGTCGGCGAGGCGAACTCGGAGACGACCACGTAGAGCATGCCCGCGAAGCCCGCGATGGCCGCCGAAGCGCAGAAGAAGAAGATCTGGTAGAGCGGCACGTCATGGCCGAGGTAGCGGACGCGGTTCTGATCGTCGCGCGTGGCCTGAAGGATCAGTCCGGCGCGGGTTTCCATCAGCAGCCGCGACAGGATCAGGACGACAATCAGGGAGAAGGCCGCAAGGTAGTAGGTCTCGACCAGATAGGGATCGAACTCGAACCCGCCGACCGTGAACCAGGCCAGATCGGTCAGGCCGTTGAAGCCGTTGGTTATGGGCTGGGCGTCGATGATCAGCAGCCGGACCAGCAGCACCATGGCCAGCGTGATGATGGCGACGAACACGCCCGAGATCCGCTTGCGGAACATGATCGAGCCGAGGATGAAGGCCAGCACCACCGGCAGCACGATCCCCATGAAGATGCCGAAACCCTGCGCCTGGAAGGGGATCCAGAGAAACGAGCCCTGATTGATGCAGCAGAGATCGGTGACCGCGCCCGGCTCGGCGTTCCAGAGCATGAAGTCTGGCACCGGCGTGTCGGAGCCCTGCGCCAGGCTGGTCGGGCTGGCCAGCTTCAGCGACATCGCAAGCATGTAGGCGCCCGCCCCGAAGAACAGGCCCTGCCCCAGATTGAGGATGCCGGCATAGCCCCAGGACATGGCGATGGCGACGCCGAGCATCCCGTAGACCAGATACTTGGCGAAGCGGTTCAGCCAGAAGGCGTCGTAGAAGGCCGGCAGCGCCAGGATCACCGCGAAGAAGACCAGGTAGGCGGCGATGTCGAGCGAGATGCGGACACGATCCATGGATCAGCGTCCCTTGAAGGAAAACAGGCCCTGCGGCTTCAGCACTATGATCAGGATCACCGTGGCGAAGACCACCGCCCGGGCGATGATGTCATTGGTGCCCGAGGCGACAAGGCCGTTGATCTGGCCGAGCAGCCCGGACGACGCCATGGAGCCGAGAAGGCTGCCGACACCGCCGACCACGACGACGAGGAAACCGTCGACGACCATCGAGGTGCCCATGTCCGGAAACACCGTCTTGAACCCGGACATCATCACGCCGGCGACGCCCGCCAGACCGGAGCCATAGGCGAAGGTGAGCGCATTGATGCGCTTCACGTCGATTCCGCAGGCTGCCGCCATCTGCGGGTTGCGCATGATCGCCCGAACCTGGGTGCCGATCGATGTGCGATACATGATCCACCAGGTCAGCGCGGTCAGCGCAAGCGTCATCACGATGATGAAACTGCGATAGGTGCTGATCTCGGCGCCGAGAAACCCGAAGGTGCCGCTCAGCGTGGCGGGTACGTCGACCTTCTGCAGGCCGGGGCCGAGTCCGTCGATATGGATGCCGAAGAAGGAGAAGCCGAACTCCAGCCGGATCGCCTGTTGCAGCAGGATGGCGACGCCCCAGGTCGCCAGCAGGGTGTCGAGCAGCCGCCCGTACAGATACCGGACGACGAAGCGCTCGATCCCCAGACCGATCACCGCGGTCACGATGAAGGCCAGAGGTATCGCGAAGAAAATGTTCAAATTCAGATAGATGCCGGTCGCCACCGTCACATAGGCGCCGAGCATGACCATTTCGCCATGCGCCATGTTGATGACGCCCATGGCCCCGTAGGTGATCGTCAGCCCCAGGGCGACGAGCAGCAGGATGGAGGCCAGCGAAAAGCCGATGAAAAGGACTTCGATCATGTGATCCGGTTCATTCCCGTGAAAGGCGCCGGCCCGCCGGGGAGGCGGCGGGCCGGCAACCGTGGCCGATCAGAGCTTGGAGGTGTCGAGGCCCTTCTCGGTGCAGAACAGGTTGTCACTGCTCTCGCCATAGGCGACGTAGGGAAGCGGTCGGACCGGCGCTTCGTACTCGTCGATGATCTTGCCCTGTCCGTCAGGCAGCCACTCGGCGATGCGCGGTGTCAGGTAGGCGTGCAGATTCTCCGGATCGATGGTGACGTGGCCATTCGGAGCGTCGAATTCCTGCCCCTTCACGCCCTCGCGGATCGCGTCCGGCGTGGCCTCGCCCGCCTTCTCCAGCGCCTGCGCCCATAGATAGACCTGGAAATAGGACGAACTCGAGCGCGTGGTGCGTCACCGCCTTGGGATCGTTGACGTATTTCCGGTAGCGCTCGACGAAGGCCTGATTGACGTCCGTCTGGATGGCTTGGAAATACGGGAACGAGGTGAAGCTGCCTTCGGCAAACTCGGCGCCCATGGCGGCGATCTCGATTTCCGAGGTCACCGTGGCGCAGATCGGCAGCTTGTCGTGGGTCAGGCCCTGGTTCTTGAACTCGCGGTAGAAGGCGACGACCGAGTCGCCCACGACGTTGGACAGCACCACGTCGCAGCCGGAGTTCTTGATCTTGTTGACCATCGCGCCCCACTCGGAGTGACCGAGCTCGAGATATTCGTCCGCGATCCATTCGGCGCCGGCCTGCTCGATCAGGATCTTCGACACCTTCGCCATCTCGCGCGGGTAGATGTAGTTCGAGCCGACGATGAAGAACTTCTTCTTGCCCAGCGTGTTGACGATCCAGGGGATGAAATTCGACAGCTGCTGGTTCGGGACCGCGCCGGTGTAGACGACGTTCTTCGAGCACTCGAAGCCTTCATAGTAGGTCGGATAGAAGTAGAGGTTGCGGCGCTTCTCGAACACCGGCAGCACGGCCTTGCGGCTCGCCGAGGTGTAGGAGCCGAACACCGTCGGCACCCGGTCGGCGATGACCAGCTTGGAGGCCTTCTCGTTGTAGGTCTTGGGGTCCGAAGCGCCGTCCTCGACGATCGCCTTGATCGGCTTGCCCATGACGCCGCCATTGGCGTTGATCTCGTCGATGGCCATCATCGTGGCATCTGCCAGCGACTTCTCGATGATCGACAGGCCGCCCGTCAATGAGAACAGGACGCCCACCTCGATCTCGTCGGCGGCATAGGCGGTGCGGTGGAAGAAATACGGGGCCGCAAGCGCGCTGGACGCCAGCGCGGTCGACTTCAGGAATGAACGGCGGTTGACTTTCATTGGGGATCGCCCTCCTCGACGGACTAATCGTGAAACCTGCCTGTCCGGTCCGGACGCAGGTATGGCGTCAGGTGTCCGGAGGGGCCGCCGGGCACGCCGCACGAAACAGGCGCAGCAGACGGCCGCTTGTCAGTTCTGGTGTTGGTTCAGGTGGGAAAGCAGACGTCCCTGTCCGCTTTCCATGGGGACACAAAGGCGTCCCGCTCTGGTTCCGGCCTGTCCGTCAACCCTGACGGTACGCCGTATTCAGGTGAAACAAGATTTCACCTGATGAAAGTCAATCACACTTCGCGCGGGTGTTCAACAGCTCATCTGCATTAATTATCGCGACGGCCATTTCATCGATGCTCACCCGCTTCGCCATGGCACGGCTGCGGATGGTGGCGTATGCCTCGTCCTCGCTCAGGTCCTGCTGGCGCATCAGGATGGATTTCGCCTTCTGGATCCGCTGGAAGCCCTGCAGCCGCCGTTCCAGCTTGCGGATCCGCCGCTGCGATTCCGCCTGTTGCTGCCAGATCGACCGCGCGATGATCAGGTTGGTCAGCAGACCGAAGGGCCGGATCGGGCGTTCGATGATGCCCGTCGCGCCGGACTCGATGACCAGTTGCAGGGTGCTGGGGTTCTCGTAGCCGACGATGCCGATCAGCATTGGTGCGCGTTCGCCGCCTGATCGGACGAACTTGAGGATGGCGTCGCGCTTTTCCTGCTCGATCGCAAGCAGCACCACTTCATAGCTTTCCGGCATCTTCTTCGGCATCGGCCAGAGCGCCTCGACGGTGCAGCCGATCCGGCGCAGGTGCTCGACCAGGCGCACGCCCTCGTCGTCCGGTTCGTGCACGACCAGCACACGGAGACCCTTGATGTCGCGAAGCAGCTGAATGGCCATGGCGTCCGCTCGCCCCCGTCAGCTGTGCGTCGCCTGCGCCATCTCGGCGGACCAGTCGTCCAGCGACGGCGCAACGAAATAGGGATCGGGCTTGAGACGGACACCGGGATTCCAGACCACGTCGAAACGTCCCTTCGAGTTGACCCGGGCGACGCGCGGCCAGAGCAGCGCATGATTGTTCTCGGGATCGATGCGGACGGGCCCCTGGGGCGCAGCGAACTCCACCTTGCGCACTTCCGGCAGCAAGTCGGGGAAGTTGTCGCTGCCTGCGCGCTCGAGCGCCCTCGCAAACAGATGCACCTGGAAATAGGCCGCCTCGGCGCCTGCGGTGACGGGCCGGTCCTCGCCGAAACGGGCGCGGTAGGCGGCTACAAACTTCTTCGCAGCGGGCAGGCCGAGTGATTCGAAGAAGGGCGCGGCCGTGATGCTGTTCTCCGCCGCACCAGGGGCCATTTCGGCAACCTCGGCCTCCGAGGTGGTCAGGCTGGCGATCGGCAGTTCGCGGGGCGAGATGCCCGCTGCGCGGATCGCTTCATAGAGCCGCGCGGTTCCTGAGCCGACGACGGTCGAGAACAGGACCTCGGGCTTTGCCTTGGCAATATCGCGGATCACCTTGTCCAGATCGCCGGCGCGCGGCTCCAGCGGCAGGTAGGACTCGCCAAGGACACGCCCCCGCGACTGCACCACGAAATCCGACATGATCCGGTTGGTCTCGTAGGGATAGACGTAGTTGGACCCGACCATGTAGATCCGCGTCCCGACGAACTCGAACAGGTATTTCGCCAGCTGCACCATGTTCTGGTTCGGCGCGGCGCCGGTGTAGATGCAGTGCGGCGAGTATTCGAACCCCTCGTAGAGGGTCGGATAGAACAGCAGCCCGCGAAAGCTCTCGACCGTCGGCAGTACGGCCTTGCGGGTAGAGGACATGTAGCAGCCGAAGATCACCCGGACCCGGTCATGACCGAGCAGCCGCTCGGCGTTGGCGCGGAAGACCTTCGGATCCGACCGGCCGTCATAGATCAGGGGCTCGAGCGGCTTGCCCCGGACGCCGCCGGCATCATTGATCTCCTCGATGGCCAGCATCGTTCCGTCGAGCTGGGTCGATTCGATGCCGGCCGTGACGCCGGTCTGCGAGAACAGGACGCCGACGCGCCAGGTGGAGGGACCGGCCATCAGATTTCCGAACGCCGTGCGTCGCGGATTGACAGCGGCGGCTCGTCATCCCTAGTGGAAACAGGGCGCTTCACGGTGAGGCCGCCCGCCGGGAGAGCGCGATCATGGCCCGCAACCGACAGGACGACGAACCGGCCAGCACCGCTCAGGGCGACAGCGCAGCGCGGACGCTGGAGATCGAGGTCGGACGGCAGGTCCGCGATTTCAGGCAGTCGCTCGGCATGACCATAGCCGACCTGGCGCGGGCCACGAAACTGTCGCCCGGCATGCTTTCGAAACTGGAAAACGGCCAGACTTCGCCCTCGCTGGCAACGCTGCAGGCGCTGGCGGCGGCGCTGAACATTCCGCTGACCGCGCTCTTCGCCAGCTATGACGAAAAGCGGGACGCGACCTTCGTCAGGGCGGGCCAGGGCCTCGCCATCGAACGACGCGGCACGCGGGCCGGCCATCTCTATCAGCTTCTGGGTCATTCGTTGCGGGGCTCCATCCAGGTGGAACCCTACCTCATCACGCTCGATCAGGGTTCCGACGCCTTCCCCATCTTCCGCCACCCGGGCTACGAGTTCATCTACATGCTCGATGGCGAGCTCTCCTATCGTCACGCCGACCGCACCTATGTGCTCGGTCCGGGCGACTCGCTCTTCTTCGACGCCGACGCCCCGCACGGGCCTCAGGAACTCCGCCGCCTGCCCGCGACCTATCTGTCAGTGATCGTATCACCCATGAAATCATGAAAGTAAAATTTATTTCATGACATGAAACCATGTTTCTGCTTGGATTTCGCGCGGCGCGCCGGTGCGCCAGTCGTCGGAGCGGCGGAGCATGTGTGGAATTGTCGGTCTCTATCTGAAGACGCCGAAACTGGAAGGCGAGCTCGGTCGCATGACGGCCCTGATGCTGCACGAGATGCGCGACCGCGGTCCGGATTCCGCAGGGTTCGCCGTCTACGACCGAGCCGGGAACCGGGCGAAGATCACCGTGATGGGGCCCCTCGAAACCGACTGGGATGCCCTGCGCCGCGAACTTGAGCAGGGTCCAGCGCCGGACGCCGAATTGCGGCCGCTGGAAGATCATGCGGTGATCGAGACGGCGAGCGGCGCCGACGACATTCGCCGCTGGCTGCTCGACAACCGGCCCGACCTGACGCCGCTCTCCGGGGGCGCGTCCATCGAGATCTACAAGGGTGTCGGCGACCCCGACCGGATTGCAGAGCGCTACGGCCTGCCGGGCCGCAGCGGCAGCCACGCCATCGCCCATACGCGGATGGCGACCGAGTCCGAGGTGACCATCGCCGGGTCCCACCCCTTCTCCACCGGGCAGGATACCTGCCTGGTCCACAACGGCTCGCTGTCCAACCACAACTGGCTGCGGCGCGACCTGATGCGGGCCGGCGAGCGGTTCCAGACCGAGAACGATTCGGAAGTCGCCGCCGGCTACCTCTCCCACCGCATGGCGGAAGGCGATAGTCTGAAATCCGCGCTGGAGCGGGCACTGGTCGACCTCGACGGCTTCTTCACCTTCGCCGTCGGCACCGCCAGCGGCTTCGCCGTCCTGCGCGATCCCGTCGCCTGCAAGCCGGCGGTGATCGGCGAAACGGACGACTGGGTTGCCATGTCGTCGGAATTCCGCGCCATCGCCCGGCTGCCGGGCGTGAAGCACGCCGCAGTCTGGGAGCCGGAACCGGGCATCGTCTATTCTTGGGAACGGGAACAGGCCGCATGAACGCTGCCGCAGAAACAGCAGCAGGCCGCAAGCTCGACGTCGCAAAACAGGGCGTCACGGCAGTCAACAGCGCCCTCAAGCAATCGCCCGAAGGTGCGTTCAAACTGACGAATCCGGGCGGAGAGCATGCATTGGCCTGCGGCCTGAACGCCCCGGTCGAGGTCACGATCGTCGGCAATGCGGGCTACTACTGCGCCGGCATGAACCGGCAGGCCGCCGTCACCGTCGAGGGCAATGCCGGCACCGGTCTTGCGGAGAACATCATGTCCGGCTCGGTCCGGATCACGGGCAACGCCAGCCAGTCCGCCGGCGCCTCGGGCCATGGCGGGCTGGTGGTGATCGGCGGCAACGCCTCGGCCCGCTGCGGCATCTCCCTGAAGGGCGCGGACATCGTCGTCGGCGGCAATGTCGGACACATGAGCGGCTTCATGGCGCAGTCGGGCCGGATCGTCGTGCTCGGCAACGCCGGGCCTGGGCTGGGCGACAGCATCTACGAGGCGCAGATCTACGTCCGGGGATCCGTCAGCGGCCTGGGCGCCGACTGCGTCGAGAAGCCCATGAAACCCAAGCACCTGAAAGCCCTGGGCGAGTTGCTGGCGCAGGCGGGCATGGATGCCGATCCTGCCGGGTTCCGCCGCTACGGCTCGGCCCGGAAGCTCTACAATTTCCACATCGACAATGCAGGCGCGCGCTGACATGGCGAAGGACCCCAGAACCATCCGCCCGGCGGCCACCTTCCCGCCCCATGTGGTCGCCGAGATTCAGCGCGCCGCCGACGAAGGCATCTACGACATCCGCGGCTTCGGCGCGCGCCGGTCCGTGCCCAGCTTCGACGACCTGATCCTGCTCGGCGCGTCCATGTCTCGCTATCCGCTGGAGGGTTACCGGGAAGCCTGCGGCACCGATGTCGTGCTCGGCGACCGCTTTGCGAAGACACCCATCGAGCTGAAGATCCCGATCACCATCGCCGGCATGAGCTTCGGCGCGCTGGGCGCCAACGCCAAGGAAGCGCTCGGCCGGGGCGCCAGCGCCGCGGGCACCTCGACCACCACCGGCGACGGCGGCATGACGCCCGAGGAGCGGAAAAGTTCGGAAAAGCTGGTCTATCAGCTGCTGCCCTCGCGCTACGGCATGAACCCCGAAGACCTGCAGAAGGCGGACGCCATCGAGGTCGTGGTCGGTCAGGGCGCCAAGCCGGGCGGCGGCGGCATGCTGCTCGGCCTGAAGATCACCGAGCGGGTCGCAGCCATGCGCGACCTGCCCGAAGGCATCGACCAGCGCTCGGCCTGCCGCCATCCCGACTGGACCGGCCCGGACGATCTGGAAATCAAGATCCGCGAGCTCCGCGAGATCACCGACTGGCAGAAGCCCATCTACATCAAGGTCGGCGCCAGCCGCCCCTACTACGACACCGCGCTGGCGGTGAAGGCAGGCGCGGATGTTGTCGTGGTCGACGGCATGCAGGGCGGCACCGCGGCCACCCAGGACGTCTTCATCGAGCATGTCGGCATCCCCACCCTGCCCGCCGTCCGCGAGGCCGTACGTGCACTGACCGAGCTGGGCATGCACCGCAAGGTGAAGCTGATCGTCTCCGGCGGCATCCGCACCGGCGCCGATGTCGCCAAGGCGATGGCCATGGGCGCGGATGCGGTCTCCATCGGCGTCGCCGCCATGATTGCGCTGAACTGCAACCGTCCGCTCTACGAGGACGACTACGCCGCCATCGGCGCGGCGCCAGGCGCCTGCGCTCACTGCCATACCGGCCGCTGCCCGGTCGGCATCGCCACCCAGGATCCGGCGCTGGAGAAGCGGCTCGATCCGGAGGCCGCCGGCCGCCGCGTCGCCAACTATCTGAATGTCATGACCATGGAAGCCCAGGCGCTGGCCCGGGCCTGCGGCAAGTCACACCTGAGAAATCTCGAGCCCGAGGATCTCGCCGCGCTGACCATCGAGGCGGCGGCGATGGCCGGGGTGCCGCTGGCCGGCACCGGCTGGATCCCCGGCCACTCCGTCTGACCGTCACGACAAGCAAGGAGACGCCGCGATGACCATCGACCTGCCGAAAGAGGCCAAGGACCGCGGCATCAAGTATTTCCTGATCAGCTTCGTCGATCTGTTCGGCGTGATGCGGGCGAAGCTGGTCCCGGCCCAGGCCATCGGCCAGATGGCGGAAGAAGGCGCGGGCTTCGCCGGATTCGCCGCCTGGCTGGACATGACCCCGGCTGACCCGGACATGTTCGCCGTGCCCGATCCCGAGAGCCTGATCCAGCTGCCCTGGAAGCCCGAGGTCGGCTGGCTCGCCGCGGACCTGTTCATGGACGGCAAGCCCGTCGAGCAGTCGCCGCGACGCGTGCTGAAACAGGTCTCCGAGAAGGCGCTGGCGCAGGGCTACCGCTTCCGCCACGGCGTCGAGTGCGAATTTTTCCTGATCCTGCCCGATGGCAGCGCCATCTCGGACCCAGCCGACATCCAGGCCAAGCCCTGCTACGACCAGTCGGCCCTGATGCGGCGCTACGACGTCATCACCGAGATCTGCGACGCGATGATCTCGCTCGGCTGGGGCAGCTACCAGAACGACCACGAGGACGCGAACGGCCAGTTCGAGATGAACTGGGATTTCGACGACGCGCTGAAGACCGCCGACCGCCACGCCTTCTTCAAATACATGGCCAAGGCCATCGCCGAGAAGCACGGGCTGCGCGCGACCTTCATGCCCAAGCCCTTCGGGCACCTGACCGGCAATGGCTGCCACGCACACGTCTCGGTCTGGAACAAGTCGGGCAAGAAGAACCTGTTCGACGACGCCAAGGGCGAACTCGGCGTCTCGGACCTGGGCTACAGCTTCCTCGGCGGGCTGATGGCTCATGCGCCGGGCTTCGCCGCCATGGCCGCGCCGACGGTGAACTCCTACAAGCGCCTCAACGCGCCTGTCACCAGTTCCGGCGCCACCTGGTCTCCCAACACGATCAGCTATGGCGGCAACAACCGCACGCACATGGTCCGCATCCCCGACGCCGGCCGCTTCGAGATCCGTCTCGGCGACGGCGCGGCAAACCCCTACCTGATGCCGGCGGCCTATCTGGCGGCGGGCCTGGACGGCATGGAACGCAAGCTGGACCCGGGCAAGCGGCTCGACATCGACATGTATGCGGAGGGACACAAGGCCCGCGGCGTGAAGACCCTGCCGCTCAACCTGCTCGACGCCCTGCGCGCCTTCGAGAAGGACAAGGCGCTGATCGAAGCGATGGGACCTGACTTCGCATCTGCCTATCTGAAGCTCCGCCACAATGACTGGCAGGACTACACCCGCCACCTCACCGACTGGGAGCGGGAAAACACGCTCGACTGCTGACCGGGATCAGCTCTGGTTCGGTTCGAAGAAGGCCGTGGGGCAGATACGGCGGCTGCGCAATTGCGCCTTCGCTTCCTCGGTGCGGCGCCATTCGTCGAGCTCCTGACGTATCGCGCCCATGTCCAGCTTCACCGCCTGTTTCAGGATCGCAGCGGTCTCGGCCGGGGGCCGGGCATCCAGCGCCGAACTGTAGAGAACGACCTTGTCGGACATCATCAGCAGATGCGCTTCGGCGCCCTGCAGCCCGAACATGCCGGCGATGTCCGGCGCCGTCTCGAGATCCAGCGAGGCCCAGCGCAAGCCGCCGCCTTCGCCGGCCGCCGCGACGACATCACCGGCCCTGTCCGGCTGGCCGCGGTGCAGAAAGCAGACCGTGGCGCCGCTTCCGGCCATGGTTTCGTGAAAGGTCTCGGACGTCAGCTCGATCATCGCCGGTCTCCATCGCCAGCGGCAGGCAATGGAACGATACCACGACGATCCGGCGACGCGTATACCTTCGAGCGACATGTCTGGAATGGCGGAGAGGATGAAGTTAGGTCTGCGCCAATTGGTCTTTCGCCACATGCCGCGCTGCCGATCCGCTATCGGCTGGCTGGTTCCAGGTTCTCCGCCCAAGCCCTCACGGACCTTGTTGGCCTGCCAGAGTTGGCGCCCCCATTTGTCCTTCGTCTGGGATGCATAGATGAGCCCGTGGCAGGCCCGGCAGCGGAACAGCCCCCCACGGGGAACAAGGGGACACGCAGCGTCGGCCGCAGCTGTCCCCCGGGCAAAGGAAGAAGCTTCGGCGACCACCTTAGGTACAGCCGACTGAAACCAATTCGATGACCTGCTGGTCCAGTGTCGTCGCGCCGGGGTGCCGGTCAAGGGTCGATGAACAGCCAGCGCGGATCCGGCTACAGCCGCATCACCAGCGCTGGTTCCTCGCCCAATAGGTACTGAGTGTCGAGCGCGTTCGAGGCGTCAGCTCTCCTACTTTCTGCAGTTGATCGGCATTCAGATCAATACACTCCTCGACCTTCAAGCGAGGGCGTCTAGGTTCGAACAAGATGCTGACTCAGTTTCGGGATCCTCATATCGAAATATCTAGCAAACTTTGCCATGCACCACGAGGCAGACCCCAGTTTGCGGACACAATCCGGTTTGCGTCGGTTGTCCACGCGATCACCGCAACGGATTGCGTCCTGTGCCATGACAATGCGTCATGGAGGAGCCGCAAAGGCGTCGGCCGGCAGGGGATCGGTCCGGCAATCCGGACCGGATCTCAGGAGGTTGCGCCGCCGGACCTGCACGCTGCTAAGATGATCCGTGAACGAAAGGATCGCGATTCCGGAGTTGCCGCGTGACCGATGATGCCCCGAAGATCCTGATGGTCGAGGACGATCCGGCCAGCGCGATGCTCTACGAGCAGGGGCTGCTGCCGTCCTTCCCCCTTATCACGCGCGCCGACACGCTGAAGCTGGCGCGGCAGCGCATCGGCGAGCACCTATTCGATCTCATGATCCTCGATCTGCGCCTGCCGGACGGCAACGGGCTGGATCTGCTGAGGGAAGGCGCCGAGGACAGCCGGGTGCCGCCGACGATCGTGCTCACCGGTCAGGGATCGGTGAAGACGGCGGTGGAGGCGATGCATCTGGGGGCGATGGAATTCATCGTGAAACCTTGCAGCCCAAAGAAGCTGCGGGAAGCCTGCGAGACGGCGCTGGCGCGGCGGGAACGTGCTGCGCCCGAAACCGTCGCCGAAACGGCGTCAAGCTCTCCGGCCCGGACGGGCGCAACCAAACGGAAGCGGGGGCCGTCGGGCTTCCTCGGCGAGAGCCCGTCCATGAAGAATGTCTTCGCGCTGATCGAGGCGGCCGCGCCGTCCGATGCGCCCGTCTTCATCACCGGCGAGAGCGGCACCGGCAAGGAACTCTGCGCCAACGCCATCCACAATGCCGGCGAACGCCGCAACGGCCCCTTCGTCGCCATCAATTGCGCCGCGATCCCGCGCGAACTGATGGAAAGCTCGATCTTCGGCCACCGGAAGGGCGCCTTCACCGGCGCGGTGAACGACCATGTCGGCGCCGCCGAGGAGGCCGATGGCGGCACCCTGTTCCTGGACGAGATCTGCGAGATGGATCTGGACCTGCAGGCGAAGCTGCTGCGTTTCATCCAGACCGGCACCTACCGCCGCGTCGGCGATTCGAAGGACCGGCCGACGGACATCCGCTTCGTCTGTGCGACCAACAAGAACCCGCTCGAGTACGTGCAGCTGGGCCGCTTCCGGGAGGATCTCTACTACCGCCTGCATGTGGTCCCGATCCTGATGCCGCCGCTCAGGGAGCGGACGGGCGACATCTCCCTGCTCGCACGGCGGTTCCTGAAGGACTATGCCGCGGTGGAGGGCAAACGCTTCACCGGCTTCGATGCCCAGGCAAGCGCCGCCATCGAGCACTATTTCTGGCCGGGCAATGTGCGCCAGCTGGAGAACGCGATCCGCAACATCACCGTGCTGCATGACGGGGAGATGGTGACGCCGGCGATGCTGCCTCCCTTGCCGCCGCCGGCCCCGCCCGTCGCCGCGATGCAGCCCGCTGCGCCGCAGGGCTGGCAGGCCCAGCCCGTGCCCCAGCCGGGCTTCGCCAGCCATCCGCTGCCGCCGGCTCATTCCGCGCCATCGCCCGCGCCCGCGGCGCCGGCGATGGCGGCCGATGCGGCCGATATCCTGGTTCGACCGCTGGCCGAACTGGAGATGATGGCGATCGAGGCGGCGATTGAGAAGTTCGAGGGCAATGTCACCCAGGCCGCCCGGGTGCTCGGGATCTCAACCTCGACGATCTACCGCAAGCAGATGGCCTGGGAGAAACGGAAGCCGGATTGAAAGCAGGTGCGCGAGCGCCGGCGGCAGCGGCGCCGCGACCAGCGCGAAGCCCGTGATCGCCAATGCGGCGGTCACGCCTGCGGCAAGTTCCGCCAGCCAGTCCGACTGCATCCAGATCGCGGCGAGAGCCGCGGCGCCCAGCGCCAGCAGCACGGCGATGGCGCGGAGAGGGTAGGGAACCGGCCGCCGCTTCTGCGCCAGCCCGACGACCAGGATCATGCGCCCGGCCTGCGCCAGCGCCGTCGCACTGATGGCGCCCTCGACGCCGAAGCGCGGAATCAAGAGACCATAGAGCGCCAGCGCGGCGAGCGCGACCGCGCCCTCGACACGGAAGGCGTCCCAGCCGGTCCGGCCGCTGTAGATGCCGACATTCAGCAGGCCGGTGACGGCGTGCAGCACGGCAATGCCGGAAAGCCAGGGGACCAGATCGGCCGCGCCATGATAGGCGGCGGGCGTCATTGTCCGGATCAGCTGCGGCGCCACCGCCGCAACGCCGACACCGCAGAGCACGACCCAGACCGTACCGGTCCACGCCGAGGCGGCGACCAGGCGGGGCCCGTTCTCACCGCCCAGCATCGGGAAGCGCCGCGCCTGCCACCAGAGCTCGAAGGGCTGCGCGCCCATCGCCACGATCAGGCCGAATTTCACCGCCACGGCGTAGGCCGCGACTGCCGCGGTCCCGTCCAGCGCCGCCAGGAACCAGCGGTCGCAACTGCCCAGCACGAAGGCGGCCGCGCCGGCCAGCACCAGCGGACCGCCGAAGGCCGCGTGCCGTCGGACGTCCTCGCCCTGCAGCACCAGTCCGGTCTGGCGGAGTTGCATGACGACCATCCAGGTGGTCAGCGCGATGCACGCGATCATGCCGGCCAGCAGGACGCCGGCAACCCCGAAACCGAGGGAAAGCAACAGAGTGGCGAGGAGCGCCTGCAGCACCGCCCGGCCGCCGCTGGCCAGGGCGTAGGTGCCGGCGCGGCCGTTCAGTCTCAGCCAGGCGAGGGGGACGAGGATCAGGCCGGAGGCGGCCAGGCTGATCAGGATCAGCCGCGTCTCCGATACCTGCACGCCGCCCGGAAGCAGATTGGCCACCCAGGGGGCGGCAAGCTGCCCTGCGGCGAGGAAGATCGCGCCCGAGGCCATGGCCAGTCCGAACACCGAAGCTGCGGCCCGGCGCATGCGCGCCGGGTCGTTCTCGGTGCCCGCAAACCGGTAGACGCAGTCGGCCAGACCCAGCCCGATCACCACGGACAGCAGATCCGCCAGCGTCTGCAGGACATCGAGCCGCCCATAATCCTCCGGCGTCAGGAACTGCGTGAACACAGGCACCATGACGAAGGACACCGCCTTGGCGGTCGCGATCGACAGCGCGTAGAGCAGCGTCTGCCGCAGTGCCGGCGGCAGGCGGCGGGCAGCCCGGGCGATCATGACCCGGACTTCCGCCTGCGGCGCGCCGCAGCCAGCAGGCCGCCGGCCAGGATCAGACCGCCGGCGCCCGCGCCGAGGCCCGGCGCCGGTGCGGCGCTGACCTTGGGGATGTTGGAGTTCTGCAGCGCCTCGGCCGGGTCGGAACGGACGATGAAGACGGCGTCGTTGAAGTCGTTGTCGCCGGTGGCGCGGTTGAGGTCCTCGAAGCCGACGACGATCTGGTTGGCATCGCTGACGTTCAGCATGGCGAGGTGGCGCGTGTCCCGGCTGACGTCCTCGATGGTGGCGTCCGGATCGTTTTCGGGATTGAGGAAGTCCATCGACCAGTAGGTTGCGTTGTCGGCCAGGTTGTCGACGCCGTTCACGCCGCTGCCGTTCCAGCCGTTGGCGATCAGGAAGAATCCGACATTGGTGCCCGCGTCGAAGACCGTGCCGCCGTCCATCAGCCAGCTGCCGTCGCCATTGAGGCTGATGCCGCCGCCGCCGATGACCGTGGTGTCGCCCGCAGTCAGCGAACCGCCCGATCCGGCGGCCGAGAAGTTGCCGAACAGGACGCCGATTTCGTCGACCGCGCCGGATCCGGCCATTTCGCTGTAGCTGATATTGCCCGACCCGTTCATGTCGAAATCGGAGAAGCTGTAATTGTCGAAGGCCCCGTCCTGATAGGTGAAGTAGCCAACCGCGTTTCTGTAGCCTGCGCCTTCGCTGACGAAGGTGACCGACAGGTGCGACGCCGCGTCCAGACGCAGGCTCGGATAGTAGCTCTCGTTCAGAAACTCCGCGCCGACGGCCTCTGCCTCTGGCAACTGGCGGTCGACGGTATCCAGAATGGTCCGGTCGACGCCGATATTGGTCAGGTTCTCCGGCACCTCCTGCGCGAACGCCTGGCCGGCTGCGGTGCCGGCGGCGATCAGGATCGTGGTCAGGACAGGCAGTCTCATGTCGGTTTCCCTCATTCTGTACGGTGCGGCGCGTCGCAAACCGTGGGCCGCAATAGAAGCTCTTGTGTTTCAACAGGTTGTAGGTCGGTTTTGGCTGCAGCACTGCGGCTTGCCGCGGCGGCGCTGCAATCCGCAGCGGTGGCCGCGTACTGTCGCAGCGCGATGGCCAGGGCCAGCATGATGTAGATAGGCCAGACGAAACCCTGGGTCAGGAAGGTGCCGCTGACGCAAAACCCGGCGAAGCCGCCGACCAGGGCGCTGCCGGCTGCGCGCATCACCGCCGGACTGTCCGGATCGGCGAGCAGGCGGTTGCGCACCCGCCAGGCCGAGATCCCCAGTGCCGCGACCATGGTGACGAAGACGAGGAAGCCCAGGATCCCGGTCTCGGCCATGACGCCGAACCATGTCGAGTGCACGGCGTGGTTCTGGCCGTCCCAGTGCGGGCTGTAGAGGTAGTAGTTGAACAGGAAGTTGTCGACGCCGACGCCGAAGAGCGGCCTGGCGACCGCCATGCCCATCGCCGCCTGCCAGGCGTAGATGCGGCCCATGGCGGATTCGTCGATGCCTTCCTCATGCGCGCCGCCGGACTGGCGGTCGTCGATCCCGGCGACGGCGAACAGTACCATCATGGCCAGTCCGCCCATGGACCCGAGCAGCAGCTTCGACTTGATCCGCCGCGAGGCGAAGACCCCGACCACCGAAGCGATGCCCAGCAGGCCGCCGCGGCTCTGGGTGGCGACAACGGCAAGAGCAATCAGCACGAAGACGACGACCCCGGCGATCCGCGCGAAACGGCCGAGACCCTTCGTGTCCGCAGCGCCCAGCGCCCAGCCGGCGCCGAACAGCAGCACCAGCGACAGGTCGTTGGGATCACCGAGCATCGAGCCGATATCCCGGCCGATGGTGACGCGTGTGCCTTCCACCAGCCCGATGCCCGCTGCCTTGTTCTGCAGCGCGACCAGCGCGACCAGCGTTGCCGACCCGAGCATCACGACCAGCAGCTTCGCGAAGTCGCGCGGATGCCGCAGCAGCCAGGCGAGAGCGAACACCATGATCGCAATCTTGATATAGGTGTCCTTCCAGTAGCCGAAGGCGTTGCCGGTATTGGTGCCGGCGAAGACCCCGATGGTCACGATCAGGAAGAAGAGCAGGAACGGCGTGAACAGCGGATCCCAGTAGGTCTTCGTGCGCCTGAAGGCGAGATTCCAGCCCAGCGTGCCCAGCACGCCGAGCGCCAGCAGCAGCGGCAGCTTCAGCGGCATCAACTGCGGCACGACCTCGTGCAGCCGGAAGAAGGAGAAGGCGACGAACAGGATGCCCAGCATGCAGGCCTGACGCAGCGCGCCCAGCAGCACGACAGGCAGCAGGCCGAGCGCCACGGGCACAACCGGGTGGGCGAAACCTGTCAGCGCCCCGAAGACGAACAGGCTGAAGCCCGCCGCGATGGCGAGCTGCGTGCCTTTCCCGGTTGCCGCCAGCGAGACCATGGTTCAGGCCATCACCGCGGCATAGCCGCTGACCATCGTGTCGAGGGAGCCGTGGCGCTCGGCGAAGGTCCGCGCCGCACAGCGGCGGGACGACCAGAGCACCTGATCCAGCGCCGCGGCCAGCGCCACGATATCCCCGTCGGCGACCAGCCGGCCCGAAACCGGGCAGACCGCCTCGGCCACGCCGCCGACATTTGTGGCGACGACCGGGGTCCCGCAGGCCTGCGCCTCGATCAGGCTGAGGGGATAGCCCTCGAACCGGCTTGGCAGGCAGATGACGTCGACGGCGCGGTAGAACCGCTCGATTCCGTCCAGGTGGCCCAGGAAATGGACGCGGTGGCGGATACCCAGCGCCTCGGCCTCGGCCTCCAGCGCGGCCCGTTCCTCGCCGTCGCCGGCGAAGGCGAGATGGATCGATCCGGCGGGCAGGCGGGTCAGCGCCTTCAGGGCCGCCGACTGGTTTTTCACCGCCGCAAGGCGGCCGGCCACGCCGATCAGTTCGACATGCGCCGGCAAGCCCAGTGCGGACCGGGCGGCCATGCGGTCGCCGGGGCTGAAGCGGTCCAGATCGACGCCGTTGCGGACGATGGCTGCGACCGGAATGCGGGCCAGTTCGCGGACCTGGTCGGCGACCAGCTGCGCGTCGGCGACAAGGCGCGGCAGCAGCAGCGACCAGACCCGGCGGACCAGGCGGGCGCGCTTCCGTTCCTGCAGATGCCAGGCGTCATGTTCGGTATGGACGAGACGGCGGATCCGGGCGAGCCGCGCCGCGGCGCCGCCGTAGATCATCGGGCCGACGTGGTGGGTGTGGACCCGGTCCACGCCGTGCTGCCGCAGCACCCGGGCCAGCCGGAAGACCAGGCCGAGATCGGCACCGGGCCGCTTGCCCAGGAAGACCAGGCGGTCGCGATGGGCGGCAAGCCGCGGCCATTCGCGGATCGCGGTGTCGGCATCGCCTTCCAGGCTGATCAGCAGGCCGTTTCCGCTGCCCGGCGGATTGCGCAGCAGCTCTAGGGCGAGGCATTCAATTCCGCCGGGGCGGAGATGCTGGACGATCTGGGCGACGGTGCTCATGAGAGTAGCTCCTTGCGGCTGAGGCCCTGGAGCCGGATCAGGTTCCGGACTTCCAGTTCGACGGGAGAGATGCGGGGAAGCACGGCGACCACCGGCGGACCGGCCTGGGCGGCCTGCTCGCGGGTGCGGACCGAGCTGTCGAGGACCTCAGAAAGGGCGACGAGGCCGGCGCCCGCGCCGATGGCGGCGAACAGGCCGGCGATCACGAAGGCCATGGCCGGCAGGCCGTTGGGTCCGCCCGGCACGGTCGGCAGGTCGATGATCTTGACCCGCTCCGGGGCCTCGAACTGACCGAGTGCGCCGGTGACGCGGGCCATTCCGGCGCGCTTCAGCAGCTTCTCGTGCACGTCGCGCTGGACAGCCACGTCGCGCTCCAGCGTGTCGAGCTGGCGCTGCACTTCGCCGAAGCCGGCGGTCTGCATCTCCATGCGCTCGACCTCGGCGCGCAGAACCTCGACCTGACGCTGCATCTGGACGTGGCCGGCCTGGGCGGCGCGCAGCGCCTCGACCTGGCTTACCAGCAGCTGCTGCAGGCCGCTGTCCGGCTCGGTCTGGCGCAGGGCGGCGCCCCAGACCTCCTCGATCTTCTGCATGTCCATTTCCTGCGCGCCCTGGACCAGGGCGTCGCGTTCGGCGGTCAGCCGGGCGAGCTGGCGCTCGGCGGCGCGGACGGCGGAATGGCTGTCGGTGTAGCGCGCCCGCATGGCGGCCAGGTCGGTCCGCACCTGCACGATCCGGTGCTCGATGTTCAGCACCACAGGATTGGCGGCGGCGACGCGGCGGCGGAGATCGGCGAAGGCGGCGTTCGCGCCTTCCAGTTCCACCTCGCGAAGGGACAGTTCCTGCCGCAGATCGGCGAGGCGGCGCATGTTGCCCGCATGCAGGTCGGGCAGGCTGTCGGCATTATCCGAACGGAAGGCGCCCAGCGCCGATTCGGCCTTGGACAGTGCCTGCTGGCTCTCGGCGATCTGCTTTTCCAGGAAGTTCACCGATCCGGCGATCGACGAGCGTTCCGGCGCCAGCACCTTCTCCATGAAGCGGCGGGCGATCGCCATCAGCACCTTGTCGATATCGGTGGGAGAAGACTGCTTGTAGTTGAGCTCGATCAGCTCCTCGCCGACCAGCCGCAGCGAGACCGCTTCCGAAAGCTGGCGCACGACGCGCTCGCGCTGCGCGGCTTCGGTATCGTCGTTGACCCATTCCAGGTCGATGGCGACGCCCAGCAGGATGTGGCGGCTGTGCAGCAATGCGTTCAGCGCCGACAGCCGGTCCTTCACCCGGGTCTCGACGGCGAGATCTTCCAGGAAGGGATTATGCTTCGCCGATTCCTGGATCAGGATCGACATCTTCGTCTCGTAGGTCCGCGACCGCAGCTGGCTGGCGACGCCGCCGATGACGGGCAGCAGGATCAGCAGTGCGCAGATCAGGTAACGCAGCCGCCACGCGGTCTGGATCCAGAGACGGATCAGTATGCGCCATTCGTCCTTCATGCCTGCCGGCCCCCGCGGATGAGACGGATGGTGCCGGGCGCGAGGCCCGGTTCGCGCCGGATCTCGGCAGCGGCGCCGACGAACTCCAGCAGCTTGCGGACGGTCAGCGCCCGGCGGTGCGCGCGCAGGCCCTCGGCGTCCAGGCCGGAGCCGCAGGCGATGGTGATCTTCCCGGCGGGCGCCGCGGCGACGAAGCTGCCGACCGATGCAAGGTGACCCGGCCCGGCCACAACGGCTTCGCCTTCGAACGCGAGGTCGAGCTGCATCGGAACCGGGGCCGCGGCGGGCCCCGCGTCCTTGCCCGTCGCCCGGGCCTGGGCCAGCAGGTCGTCGACCGATATGGCCTCCTTCTCGACCGGGGCGGAACTGCGGATCAACGCGAGCTCCGAGGCCGGCACCAGCGCGAGCGGATTTCCCTTGGTGATGCCGATGCAGCCGGTCGCGCCCAGTCCCAGGGTCATGACGGCCATCAGGCGGATGACGGTTCGTTTCATGGCAGTGCTCCTCAACACGTGCCCGGGTACCCGCAAGCGCCGTTCCGCCTTTTGGACCGTTCAACTCATTGAAAACATTGAGATCGATCTCAGGCCGTTCTGGAGCGGTTGCTGCCTCACGCAGCGGCCGCTGCAATCCGCAGCGGTGCGGCCCGGCCTTCCAGGCGCCGCAGCATCGTCTCCACTTCGGCGGCGCGGTCGTCCCAGCTTTCGCCGGCCACGATGCGCCGCCGGACAGCCGGCATTGCCGAGGATTCATTGGCGGCCGCATCCAGGCTGAGCGCGAAGGTCTCCGCCCGCATCGCGACCCGCACCATGCGCCGGTACGGTTTCAGCGCCGGGAACGGCGTCGCGACGACCGGCCGCCGGTGGCCAGGTATTCGCGGAGCTTCAGCGGGTTGCAGGCGCGGATCTGCGGCGTGTCCCGGAAGGGCAGAATGGCCGCGGTCCAGTGCTGGACATAGCCCGGCAGCGCCGCATGCGGCACCGCCGGGCGGAAACGGGTGTTGGGCAGGGCCATCAGCGCTGCCAGATCGGGCGAGCGGCTCTGCACATTGCCGACGAACTGGAACTGCCAGTCGGGACGCAGGCTGGCCACCCGTTGCAGCATCTCGTAGTCCAGCCAGTCGGCTAGGCTGCCGTAGAACCCGGCGACCTTTGCGCCCCCGGGCACATCGTCGGCGCGCGAGGCCGGGGTCGAAAAGAGCTCCAGATCGCAGCCATGTGTCAGCACGACAGTCTTCTCCGCCGGAAACTTGGCGGCGATGACGTCGCTGGCGGCGATGATCAGGTCGGCCTTTGCAGCCAGTTCGCGTTCCATCCGGCCGACGGGTCCGTGATCGACGCCTTCCAGGCCTTCGAAATCGTCACCGGCGTAGTAGACCACGGCCTGCTCGCCGAACTGACCCACGGCGTCCACCGCGGTCGGCAACGAGGTCCAGAGAATCGGCCGCTCGCCAAGGCGTGCCAGATGCGGCTTCAGGGAACCCGGGATCAGCGCGCGGTTCAGCCGCCGGGCGATGGACGAGCCAGGCCAGGACACGGCGGTCGCGGAGGCGACCCTGAGCCGTTCGGGCGTCGCCAGGGGCGCCGGGCTTCCGTCATCGCCGCCGCGGCGGGCCATGGCGGTGAGCTTGGCTGCTGCGCGCCGGGCGTCGGCGCGGTTCAGCCGGGGCCGCCGCATGCCGATGGAGTTGACCCAGAGCACATCGCGGTCGGCGGCGATGCGGCGGATCAGGTGCTGGGTGCTGGAGGGGTGCGCCCCCCAGTCCTCGCCGAACACGATCAGGGGGGCGTTCATCCGAGGCTCCTGTCTTCGGGGTTAAGTGCGCGGATCACGCGGGCGGGCACGCCGCCGGCCAGCACGCCGGCCGGCAGGCTCTTCGTCACCACGCTGCCGGCGGCGACGATGGTGCCCGCGCCGATCTCGACGCCCACATTGACAGTGCAGCCGGTGCCGATCCAGACATCGCGGCGCAGCACGATGTCGCCGATCTGGTCGTCGGTGTCGGGCAGGCCTGCGGCGCGGTCGGCGGCGTTGACGGGATGGCCCGGATAGCCGGCGAAGAAGGCGCGCCCGCCGATGCGGACGTTGTCCTCGAACACGATGCAGCTGCCGACGGCGACAGTAGTCTGCCAGCCGATGCCGACATTCTCGCCGCAGATGAACTCGGGCGTTGCCTTCGAGCGGCCGTGGCCGGAAATGGTCATCGCCGACGAGAGACGGCAGTCGTCGCCGAGCTGGATCCGGACCGGACCGCTGACAAAGGGCATGCCACCCCCGGCGATGTGCAGCCGGCGGCCGGTGCCGCCGCAGCGGGCGCGGAACATCGGCGTCCAGTACACCCGGCGGATCAGGTCGCTGCCCAGACCGGTCAACAGACGGTGCGTCCGGTAGAGCGTCATGTGCAGACCCGGCAGGACCGGCATGTCCAGAACCTGGACACGTTTGATCAGGCGATAGAGACGATCGGCCATCGGGTCTTCCCGGCGGCGGATCCAGTTGGCGGTGGTCGAGATCATGGTCGCTGCTCCTCGATGAGATCAGTGGTGGCGGCGGGTCTCCGGCCAAGAGACCCGCCGCCGGGGCAATGGGACGCGGCCCGGGGCTCTCGCCCCGGTGTGAGGAGCTAGCGGCCGCGTCCCAGGGCCATGACGGACAGCGTCTGGCCGATGATCCGGAGATCGCTCCTCAACCAGTCGCTGAAACGGAAGGTCTGGACGGCGTAGGCGTGGTCGAACATGACCTTGGAACGCACGTCCTCGATGGTCTCGTCGTAGCCCTGGCTGACCTGGGCCAGACCGGTGATGCCGGGGCGGAGGCCGAAGGTGCTGGCCGCTGTAGTGCGGGATCGCCGTCTCCAGCCGCTTGTAGAATTCAGGGCGCTCCGGGCGCGGGCCGATCAGGGACATGTCGCCGCGCAGCACGTTGATGAACTGCGGGATCTCGTCCAGCCGGGTCTTGCGCAGGACGTTGCCGACCCGGGTAATGCGGGGGTCGCGCTTGCTGGCCCAGACCGCGCCGCTCCGGGCTTCGGCGTCCTGGCGCATGGAGCGGAACTTGATCATCCGGAACAGCTCGGTGCGGTCGGCCAGCATCCGGCCGACGCGCAGCTGGCGGAAGAAGACGGGGCCGCGGCTCTCCAGCTTGATAGCCAGCGCGATCACGGGAATGACCGGCGCGGTCAGCATCAGGCCTGTCACGGCGCCGGCGATGTCGACGCTGCGTTTGGCCACGCGCGTGGCGCGGTCCATGTGTGTCTCTGTCATGGCGTGGCTCCTCTCAACTGCTGGCCTGACGAAGCGGCTTTGGTTCGATGCGGACCATCTGGTCCGCGGTGGCGAGATGCCCGGCCAGTTGAGCCATCAGCTCCTTGAGCGGGCGGCGTCGGCCGTCGCGGCCGAGAATGAAATGCGTTGTCATGCGGCGGCTCCCGGGTTCCGGTTTCCGCCACCGACACGCCCCCAGGCGCCGCGGCGGCGGGCAAACGCGAAGCGCATGGCGCCGATGGCGGAAGCGATATGGCCGGCGACGAGGTAACGCAGCGCCTCGACGGTGCCGATCCGGCGCAGTTCGGGAACCATCCACGCGGCCGCGGCGACGCCATAGGCGGCGCCCTGCATGGACGCAGCCATCAGCATCAGGTCGGAGCCGGCGGCGGCCATCGCCGCTCCGGCGAGGCTGAAGGCCATCAGGAACGGCATCGCCACCCGCAGGCCCTTGCCTGACAGGAAGGCGAAAGCGAGTCCGGGGCGGTCGAGACGCAGCTTCGGCAACAGGCGCCAGAGCTGCTGCGCGTTGCCCTCCCCGATACGAATGCGGCGGCGGAAATCGGCCTGGTCGGTCGCGGCATCAAGCTCGATGCAGGCGATCGAAGGGTCGTAGACCGTGCGCCAGCCCTGCAGCGCGATCTCCATCGGCACGATGAAGTCGTCATTGACGGTATCGGCCTTGAGCGGACGCCAGGCGCCGGTCTGGATGGCATAGCAGGCGCCATGCGCGCCGATCAGACCGCCCAGCACCGACTCGCCGGCCTTGATGCGGCGCTGATAGTCCCAGTAGGCCTTCTCGCCGGGATTGGTCTCCAGCGCCGGGCGATAGCCCGCACCGACCGCGCCGACGCGTTCGTCGCCGAAATGCGCCGCCAGCCGCGAGAGACCGTTGACCGGCAGCAGGGCCGAGACGTCGGTCAGCACCGTGACCGCGCCGGTGGCCCGCGCCATCAGGTCGTTCAGCATCGCGATCTTGCCGCGGTTCTCGGGAAACTCGATGACCTGGATATCGTGGCCGGGGTGGCAGGCGGCGGCCCGGCGGGCCAGATCGGCGGTGGCATCGCTGCAGCCGTCGCATCCGATGAGGATCTGCAGCTGCCCTGCCGGATAATCCTGTCCGGCGATGTTGTGGATCTTGGCCGCGATGCAGCCGGCCTCGTTGTAGGCGGGCATCATGATCGAAAGCGCCGGCAGACGCCGGAGCAGCGGACGCTGCGTGGCGTCCTCGCTGCGGCGGCCCAGACGGGCGGCCAGCTTCGGATAGACCGCGTGGTGGTAGACAACCGCCGCCATGCTTGCGGCGGTCGCGTTCTCGAGAATGGTATCGAACATCGGCTTGCTCCTCGGACGTTCACTGCGGCCTCTGGCGCAAGCCGCCCGCCAGTCGTGCTCCGGACCATGCCGAAGCGCTGTTTTCCGCTGGTTCCGGCCGTTGGCGATGAATCGGCCCGGCGTTCGCTGCCTGCTGCGGATTGGCGGGGTGCAGCGGCCGACCGCTGCGGAATGCAGCACCTTGCGACAGTCGAGGCAGCAAACCGGGGAGCCGGTGCTGGCATTCCTGTTGCGGTGAGTCCGCCGACACTCATTCGCGGGGAAAAGACCCATGGAAAAAATCGTGCTCGCGCTCGACAGCCGGGACATCGGCGGCATCGAGACCCATGTGCTGATCCTTGCCGGCGCGCTGAACGCGGCAGGGCATGCCGCAACGGTGCTGAGGATCGCTGATCACGGCCCGCATCCGATGGACGCCGCCGCATCCGGGCACGGCGTGGATGTTCGGGTTCTCCCGCACGAGGGCGGCAACCTGCCGGCCTGGCTGAAGCGGAACGGCATCTCGCTGCTTCACACGCACGGCTACAAGGCCGGCATCCTGGGCCGCATGACCCGGCCGCTGCACTGCCGGCCCGTGGTCTCGACCTTCCACAACGGCGATCGGGGTTCGGGCAAGCTGGCGCTCTACACAGCCACCGACCGCCTTACAGCCCGGATGTCGCACAACATCGCGGTGTCGCGGGAGATTGCCGGGCAGCTGCCGGGCACGCCGACCGTCATCGACAACTTCGTCGATGTCCCGCCGCCGGACTGCAGGCCGCAGGGCCGCTGCGTCGGCTTCGTCGGCCGGTTGAGCCACGAGAAGGGGCCGGACCTTTTCGTCGAACTGGCGCGGCGGCTGCCCGACATCGATTTCGTCATGTTCGGCGGCGGTCCCATGCAGGACGAGCTCTCTCGCGGTCTGCCGGTCAACCTGACCATGGCCGGCAGCGTGCCCGGCATGGACCGGCACTGGCGGTGCCTGTCGTTGCTGGTGATGCCGTCCCGGCAGGAAGGCCTGCCGATGGCGGCGCTGGAGGCGATGGCGCATGGCGTTCCGGTCGCCGCCTTCGGGGTCGGCGGTCTGCCGGACCTGATTGGTGACGGCGTCGACGGATATCTCGCACGGCCCGGCGACATGGACGCGCTCGCCCGGACTGTCTTCGCCCGGGCGTCCTCGACCGATGCCGAACGCCGGGCGATGTCGCAGGCGGCCCGGGAGACGATCCGGCGGTGCTTTTCCGCCGAAGCCCAGTTAACGAAAGTGCTCGAGGTCTACGCCAGAGCACTGGGGCGGGAACTCTGAAATGAGTTACGCGATCTCGAAAGGTGCAGTGCACATGGCTGCCGCGGCGGTGGTCGCCGGCAATGCCGTGGCGGGTCCTGTGACCCAAGCCGGCCTCTTCGCCGTCGATCCCGTGGTCTGGCTGGCGCTCGCGCTCGGCATGTGGCGGCTGTGGCGGGAGGGGCGGGATGTCCCGCCGGCGCCTTCCGATCTGGTCCTGGCCGTGGCGGTCGCCGCGGCCTGTCTGCTGCCTTCCGCCCGCATCGCCTGGATCGCCGGCGCGGCGGCGTTTGGCTGGCTGGCGGCAACAGAATGGCGGCGCAACGGTGTCGTCCCGGCCGGCATGGCCGTCCTGTTGGCTGTGAGCCTGCGCGAACCGGTCACCTGGCTGCTCACGACCCTGTTCGCCGAATCCCTGCTTCGCGCCGATGCGCTGCTGGCTGGCTGGCTGGCATCCCTGTTCCTGCCCGTCGAGGCGGTGCGCGCCAACATCATCGTCACCGGCAACGGCCACAGCCTGTTCGTGATGACCGGATGCAGTTCGGTGAACAACCTGTCGATGGCGCTGCTGTTCTGGTTCGCGGTGACGCGGGGCATGGGTGTCCGTGCCGGGGCGGGGCACGCCATCTTTCTCGGCAGCCTCATCGTGGCTCTGAACGTCGTTCGCCTGGCGGCCATGTCTGTCTCGCCCGCCAGCTATGCCTGGCTTCACGACGGCGGCGGCGCGACGGCCATCAGCCTGTTCACGGCGGTGCTGACCGCCGCCGTCACCTGGACTTCGCTGGAGACGCCCCATGCGCGCCCGCAACCTGCCTGAGATCGCGATTGCCCTGGCGCTTCTGCTCGGTGCGGCGGGGATCGCAGGCAAGGCCGCGCCTGCCATGCCTGCGCGCGGCTCCGGTGCCGCCGTTCTGGACCCGGCGATCGCTCGCCGGGTCGAGACGCACAGCTTCAGCGACCGGGGTCCCTATGTCGCCGGGCGTTATGCCGCCATCGGCTGTCTGGGCGAGATCTGGCTGCTGGAACTTCACCGCAATGGGGAAGCTGCCGATCTGTTGCCCGGCGCCGACGGATATCTGCTCGACGGTGTGACCCATCGGCGCTATCCCGCCTTCCGGATGTTCCGGGAACACATGGCGGCGTTCGCCGGCCTGCGCGCCGGTCCGCCCCGGGTGTTCGCCTACAGGGAGGCCGGCCGTTGCGGCTTGGCGGAAAGAGTTCAGGCCGGTTGATCCGTGCCGCGATCGCAGCCTTCGCCTCGGTGCTGCCGTCGCTGGCGTCCGCCGGTGATCTGTCTGTTCTGCACCCGCTCGAACGGCCCGCCTTCAGCGAAGACTGGCGCACGGAGACCCGGCGCACCGCCGCGCCCGGCGACATGGTCCTTGCGATCCTGAAGCTGGACGGCAATCCCTGCGTCCGGCTGTCGGCCAGCCGCCCGGACATCGCCTTCTGGCAGATGCTGCCGCTGGAAACGGAAACGCCGAGCGACGAAGCCACGGCGACCGGCACCTTTCACGAGGTCCTGGCGCCCCGCTCCGCAGCGACTTGCACGCTCTCCCGCCTGGTGCTGGCGGAATGGCGGGCCGAGCGGAACGAGACCGTCGAGATCGGCGGGGGCCATGTCCGTATCGAGGTGCGCACAATTGAACCGGCTGCCGGACCGCGCCTGCCCTTCATGGTCGGAATCAACCCCGCCAACCTGTTGCGGGGTCACTGCGCAGGGACCGCCTGCACGGATCCCTCGGCGCTGTACCGCAACTATGCCGCGATGCTGCGCGATCACGGACTTCAGCCGATGCAGGCCTATGTGAAGTTTCCGCCCATCGTCGACGGCCGGCTCGATCTGGATGCCGGCGCGGGGTCAGGCGTCTCCTTCCGGCAGACGGTGATGGATCAGGTCATCCACGGCCTTGTCGGGTTTCCGCGCGCGAGCCGCTATCCGGACCCGGCCGCCTATCTGAAGGCGCTGCAACGCACGGTCGAGATCGAGGGGCTGAAGGGCCGGGCCTGGGTCTATGCCGCTGACGAGCCGGCGGATCTTGACGCGCTTGCCGAGACGCTGGGCAACTACAGGCGTCTCGCCCCGGATGTGCGCGTGCTGGTGACCACGGACCGCGACCCTCGCCTGGAGGGACTGGTCGATACCTATGCCCCGGTCTTCAACCGGCTGGTCTCCGGCCGCCATCCCGGTTTCGGCGACTACGCCGACATCGGCCTCTGGACCTATCTGAGTTGCATGGGTTCCTGCGGTCCGCACCGCGCCGAAGCCCCTGAAGCCGAGCGGAGCCCGGGTCCGGCAACCGGCATCGCCGACCTGCTGATCGACCGGCCGGCCCGCCGCCTGTTCCGTTTCTTCCGCCAGATCGACGGCCGGGTCGACGGGCTTCTCTACTACGAGGCCATCGAGAGCTACCGCCTCGTTCCGATGGGCGTCGACATCTTCCGCGACACCTGGAATTTCGGCGGGAACGGCGACGGGCTGCTCGTCTTTCCGGGCCGGCCGGGCGAATTCGGGGGGTCGCGGCATGGTCCGCTGCCGTCGCTGCGTCTCAAATTCCTGCGGCATGCGCTGCAATCTGCCCGCGCCAGAGCGCAGCGCTGACCGCTGCATCCTGCAACACTGCAGGATGTTCGTCCTGTCCATGCTTCTTAACTAACTGAAATAAAGACGAAAAATCTCGGCCCAAAAGCGGGCCGGGAATTGCGAACCCCCGTCTCAGAAACCATCCGTTGGGAGACTGAGACCATGACCGAGTTCCGCTTCGACGCCCCTGGCGCCGTCTTCTTCCGCCCCGAGGGCCCGCTCGACGCCATCGGCGTCCTGGATGCCGCGGGCCACATCGAGGCGCTGTCCGAGCCGGGCATCGACCACATCACCGTCGACCTGCGCGACGTACCGTTCATGGATCCGTCGGGCCTCGGCCTGCTGGTCGATATCGCCAAGCGCATGAAGATGCGCCGTGGCGAGTTCGTGATCCGCGGCATTGCCGGTCAGCCGCTGCGCATGCTGCAGCAGCTGAAGCTGACCCGCCCGCTGAACGTTCATCCTGCCGCGGCGATCGGCGACCGCGCCGATGACGGCTTCATGCCGCTGGCCCAGGCCGCCTGACATGACGCGTTCCGGTTCCATGCTTGCCGTCATCGCCCTCGCGGCGATGGCCGGCGGCTGCGCGGTGACCTGGCCCGAGCACCGGGGCGGCGGCGCGGCGGAGATCTCCGCCATGCCCCACCCGGTCCATCTGGTGACCGCGGCCGATGCCGGGGAGCAGGCGCTGCAGGTGCAGCATGCCCGCTGCCTGCGCCGGCTGGAGGACGCGGTGCAGCGCGACGCGCTGCGCTGGGCGCCCGCCGAACTGGTGCTGGCCGAACGCCTCGCCATCCGGGCCGGCCGGGAGATCGCTGGGGGCCTGGACGCGTCGGCGGCCCGGAACCTGATCGCACTCCGCGAACGCATCGAAAGGATCGAAAACGCCATCGCGCGGGCGGCCAAGCCGCGCGACGGCGTCGACCTATGACAACCCGTCAACTCAAGGTGAGGAGCTTCACCAATGACCCGCTTCCACGCGCTTGCGCTGTATGCGCTGCTTGCGATCGTTGCCGCCATCTTCATGCGGCCGGCGATTGCCGCCGATGACAATCCGGTCCTGACCGCCGGCGACATCATCCAGATCGTCCTGCCCGGCGAGCCGGATTTCGACGCGCCCTTCCAGCTCGATTCGCGCGGCGTCATCCAGTTGCCCGAGGCCGGCGCGCTGCCGGTCTCCGGCATCGACGTCGACACGGCGCGCCGCCGCATCTATCTGGCCCTGTCCAGCGCCTACCGCGATCTCTCGCAGCTGGAGGTGCGGTTGAAGGAACGGCGGCTGGTGATCTCCGTGCTCGGTTTCGTGAAGGAGCCGAAGGAAGTCGATCTGCCGGAGTACGGCAATGTCCAGATGGCGGTTTCGGCCGCCGGCGGCCTGCGCCAGGGCGCCCAGCTGGACCGCTTCCAGCTGCGCCGCGGCGAAGACACCCGCGTCTTCGACTACAAGGCCTATCTGGACTCCGGCGACCTCAACGCCATTCCCGCGCTTCAGTCGGGCGACACGATCTTCGTGCCGTCGTCGCCGCTGATCGGAAATGTCGAGGTCGAATTCGACGCGAAGACCCTGACCGCAGCCGGCGACGCCGGCGAGGAGCGCGGCGCCGTCAAGGTCTTCGGCGAGGTCCAGAATCCCGGCACCTTCGCCTTCAAGTCCGACCAGACTGTCGTTGACGTGATCATGCGCGCGGGCGGCCTGACCCGGTATGCCGGCGTCGAGAAGATCCGCATCATGAACGGCGGCGCGCCGGTCGTCTTCGACCTGAAGAAGTACTTCGACACCGGCGATGCGACCCTGCTGCCGAAGCTTCAGGAAGGCGCAACCGTCTATGTCCCGATCAATGTCGACGAGGTGAAGGCCGGCGTCCGCACCGTCTATGTCATGGGCGAGGTCGCCAAGCCCGGTTCCTACGAGATGACCGAGGGCGCGAACTTCTTCGACGTGCTGGCCAATGCCGGCGGCCCGAACCGCTATGCCGAGACCCGCCAGCTTCGCGTCATCCGCGCCAATGGCGAAGTGCTGCCCTTCGACCTGGCCGGCTACACCGAAGGCCGCCCTGGCCTGACCGTGCCGGCGATCCACCCCGGCGACGCCATCTTCGTGCCGGAGAAGACCGACCAGCTGGAGAAGTCCTGGCTGAAGATCGGCACCGACCGCGCCATCCGCATCATCGGGCAGGTGCACCGTCCGGGCCGCTACGAGTGGTCCGACGAGATGTCCCTGCTGGACCTGATGGCCCATGCCGGCGGCCCGACCCAGTACGGCGACGCGACCAGGATCAAGATACTGCACCAGAATGGCGACCGGGCCGAGGCGCGGGTCTTCGACCTGCAGAGCTTCATCAACGAAGGCGGTTCGCTGGCCGACCTGCCGCGGCTGAACGCCGGCGACACGGTGACCGTGCCGGAACTGCCGCGCGATCCTTCCGACAACCGCAGCCAATGGACCCGGCTGGACTCCGACCGCGCGATCTACGTCATGGGCGCCGTCGGCGCACCGGGCCGCTACGCCTTCAACCCCAGCCTGCACTTCCTGGACATCGTCTCGGCCGCGAACGGCCCGACGCCGAACGCCGATCTGCAGAACATCCGCATCAGCCATCGCGACGGCAGCGGTTCGCGGGTCTCGAAGGTCAATCTGGCACTCTATTTCGAAACCGGCGACGACAGCCTGCTGCCGCAGGTGGTGCCGGGCGACGTGATCTATGTCCCCGGCCGCGACCGCGACTACACCGAGACCGATCCGGCCGCCATGGTCCGGGTGCTCGGGTCCGTCCGCAACCCCGGGCGCTACAAGTTCGACGACAGCATGACCATTCTGGATCTGCTGGCCGAGGCCGGCGGCCCCGCCGCTGATGCCTGGCAGGAAAAGATCGTCGTGGTCCACGTCGTCGACGGCGAGCCGAAGGCAACGGCCTTCGACCTGGTCCAGTTCGCCCGCGGCGGCGATTTCTCCGAGCTGCCGGTGGTCCGAAAGGGCGACACGGTCTACGTCCCCTCGCTCAGCCAGAGCGACTGGCAGATCTTCATGAACGGCGTGCGCGACGTTTTCCAGGTCGTCTCCATCTTCGCCGTGCTGGGGGCGCTGTGATGACCCCGCTGCCGATCGACCATGTGGAGCTGGACCGCATCCTGAACCAGCTCCGCACGCTGGCAGGCGGCGAGCGCTGCCCGGCGGTGCTGTTCACCGGTGCCACCCGTGGCGCCGGCGCCTCGACCCTCGCCTGGGCGGTCGCCCAGCGGGCGGTGATGTCGGGCCAGCGGGTCCTGTTCGTCGATCTGGATCCGCTGAAGCCTTACACCGAGCAGGTCCTGTTCCTGGATCTGGAGACCGGGCCTCAGCCACTCGAGGGTGTGCTGACCGCGCCGAAGACCATCCCCGGCCGCACCCTGGATGTCACCCGCATCCGCAGCTGGGCCGGCGCGAGGCGTTCCGGACAGAAGGATGGCAGCCTGCTTGCCGCAGAGCTCGAAACGCTCGGTGCGAGCTATGACCTGATCGTCGCCGATGGCGCTCCTGTCGCCGCCAGACGGACCAGCGCAACGGTCGACGGCTGCGCGGTCACGGCGCTGTTCGACGTCACCTATCTGGCCGTTGCCGGCGCGGTGACGTCTGCGGCCCGGCTGCAGGCCGCCACGGACCGTCTGACCGAGATGGGCGGGCGCATCGCCGGGACGGTCCTCAACGAGCGCGAGATGGAATTGCCCTTCCAGGGCCTGTCCCGCCGCTTCCGGCAGCTCTCGGCGCTCTTGCCGTGGCTGCCCCGGCTTCTGGGTTTCCGGTTTCGTAGCGTGGGGTGAACCCTGGGCCCTCCCCCCGGAGGGCTTCAGTTTCCGTAGTGTCGTGTCGCGTGGCCTTCCATTTCCCGCATCGATCGTCTTGCCAATTCGGGCAAGCCGGCGGCGAGCTGGAAGGCCTCACCCTCATTGCCGGCCGCGACCGCCGCCTCGATGGCGCGGCAGGTGCGGAACAGCTGCATCGCACCGAAAGAGCCGCTGCTGCTGCCGATACGATGAGCGACCGCATCCAGTGAGGCCGCGTCGTGGCTTGCCGAGGCCGCTTCAATCTCCGGCAGCGATTCGGTCAGATGTTCGGTGAAGACCTGAAGCATCTGCGGGATGACCTCCGGCGAGGTCTCCTCCGCAAGGCGGTCGAGTACCTCGGGATCGAACAGCGGATGTTCGTGCTGCGGTTCGGGCGCCACCGCCTCCGGCACAGGGGCCTCGGTCAGCACCCAGCGGTCGATGGTGCGGATCAGATGCGCCCGGTCGATCGGCTTGGCGACGAAATCGTCCATACCCGATGCGAGGATGTTCGACTTCTCGCTTTCCAGCACATGCGCGGTCATGGCGATGATCGGCACCTGGCCCCGTTCGCCGGGAAGGGCCCGGATCGCGGACGTCGCCTCCAGCCCGTCCATCACCGGCATGCCGATATCCATCAGTACCGCGTGATACGGACGCCGCTCCACGGCCTCCACGGCCTCGGCGCCGTTGCCGGCCAGGTCCATGGCGAAGCCGGCCTTCTGCAGCATCACCTGGACAACCATCTGGTTCGCCGGATTGTCTTCGGCGACCAGAAGGCGCACGTGGCTGCGCCGGGCGATTGTGTCGGCGTCGTCGATGGCGGGGCCGGCGGCCGCTTCCGCCGGCGCGGACAGCGAGGCCCGCTCCAGATCGGCCTCGAACCAGAAGGTGCTGCCGCGGCCGCGCTCGCTCTCGAAGCCGATCTCGCCGCCGATGGCGTCGACGATGCGCTTGCAGATCGCCAGCCCAAGACCCGTGCCGCCGAGCTGGGCATCGCCGTCGCCGGTGGTCGCGAACTCGGTGAACAGCCGGTCGCGCACTTCCTCGGAAACGCCCGATCCGCTGTCGGTGACCGAGAACCGCAGCCTCGGCCTCGCCTTGTGACCGCCGGCCTGTTCGACGCGGAACACGATCTCGCCCTGCTGGGTGAAACGTGCGGCATTTGAACCGAAATTCAGCAACACCTGACGCATGCGGCCCGGATCGCCGAGCAGCGGCGCCGGCAGGTCGGGGTCGGCTTCCAGCCGCAGGTCCACGCCTTTCTCCCGCACCCGCGGTTCGAGTACCTCCATCACCAGCCGCACCAGATCGGCCGGGTCGAAGGGCGAGACCTCCAGTTCCAGCTTCCCGGCTTCCATCTTGGAGAAGTCGAGAATGTCGTTGATGACCGTCAGCAGCGCCTCGGCGGAGCGGCGGCCGGTGGTAACGTATTTCTCCTGGTCCCCGGAGAGAGGGGTTTCGGTCAGCAGGCCCAGTACCCCGAGCACCGCGTTCAGCGGCGTGCGGATCTCGTGGCTCATCATCGCAAGGAACCGGCTCTTGGCACGGTTCGCCTCCTCGGCGCGGTCGCGCTGCAGCGTCAGCTCGGCCCGGGCGTCCCGGAGCTCGGTGATGTCGCGCAGATAGCCGATGAACTCGGGTCCGCCGCGCCCGTCCGCGACGCTGATCGCCAGCTCGATCGGGAAGATGCGCCCGTTTGCATCCATGGCCTCGATCTCGATCCGGTTGCCGATCACCGGGCCCTCGCCGCTGACGAGGTAGTGGGCGAGCCCCTTGCGGTGCGCCTCTCTGAGGTCCGGCGGAATGACCAGATCCGCCATCTCCTTTCCGACCACCGCCGCCGCGTCGTAGCCGAACAGTTTCTCGGCGGCCGGGTTGAAGCGCACGACATTGCCGTCGCGGTCCATGATGATGATGCAGTCGAGCGCGGCGTCGATGGTGGCGCGGATGCGGCCCTCGCTCTCCCGCAGGCTGAATTCACGGCGTTTCAGTTCCGTGATGTCGGTGCGGAAGCCGACCGTGCCGCCGTCCGGCGTCCGCCGCTCGACGATCGACAGCCACCGGTCTCCGTCCAGCTGCTGTTCGATGGGCTTCTCGGGCGGATTGCGGTGGGCGGCCATGCGTTCGGCGATCCATTCCTCCTCCCGGCCGATGGCGGCTGGATACTGCCCGCGCCAGGCGCCGTGATGAATGATGTCTGCGAACAGCGTGCCCTGGACCATCAGATCGGCACTCTTGTCGTAGGTCTCGCGGTATTTCTGGTTGCAGATCACCAGCCTGTCGTCGGCGTCGTAGACGACGAAGGCGTCCGGCACCGCCTCGATGGCCGAGACCAGCCGTTCCTGCGCCTGGCTGAGCTCGAACTCGCGCTGCTTCAACTCGGTGATGTCGGTGCGGAAGCCGACGATGCCGCCCTCCGGCGTGCGCCGTTCGGTGATCCGGATCCAGCGCCCGTTGGCCAGTTGCTGCTCGATCGGCTCGTCCGGCGGATTGTGGTGGGCGGCCATGCGCTGGGCGATCCACTCTTCCTCGCGGCCGACCGCATCCAGATACTCGCCGCGGCCGACGCCCGCACGCAGCCCGTCCTCGAACCGCGTGCCAAGGGTCATCATGTCGGCGGAGCGGCCATACATCTCCCGGTACTTCTCGTTGCAGATGACCATCCGGTCCTCGGCGTCGAACAGCACGAAGCCGTCCGGCACCGCCTCGATGGCTGCCAGCAGGCGTTCCTGCAGCATTCGGGCGGTCTCCTGGGCCTCCCGTTCGGCCGTGCGATCGGTCAGCACGCCGGTGAACAGCCGCTCGCCATCGATCACGGTCTCGCTGAAGGAGATATCGCCCATCAGCCGGCGGCCGGACTTGTGCAACGCCGTCATCGTCGTCTGCCGGTCAGGCAGCGGGATGGCCCCGGCCAGATAGGCCTGGAAGACCTGGTTGTAGAGTTCGAACTGCTCCGGCGGCATCAGATCGCTGACGTGCAGCTTGAGGAACTCAGCCTCGGTGTAGCCGAACTGACGGCAGACGGCGGCGTTGCAGCCGACGATCTTCATGTTCAGGTCATGGGTCAGCAACCCCTCTGACAGCGTGTCGAAGATGGAGGCCATCAGCCGGTCGCGTTCCGATCGCTGATCCTGAAGGCGGGATTCCTGCTCGTGTTCTGCAGCAGCCCGCTCTGCCTCGATCCGCTGCACGAACGCCGCGGAAATCTTGCCGATCTCGTCGTCCTGCTCTGCGATCCGGCGCAGCTGCTCCACGTCGGCTCGCGCCTGGCTCGCCGCCCGCAGCACGGGCTGAAGGCGTCTCTGAACGATCATGTGATTGGTGAGGATCGAGGCCAGAAGCGCGGTCAACAGCGATAGGCCGAGCGCTGCGCCGACATACTGAAGCTCGTAAAGGATCGTGTCGCGGACCCAGCTGCCGCCATGATCGATGCGGACATCGCCACCGCCGCGGACCGGAAAGACGGCGGTCTTCTTCGCGGCCCGCGCAGCGCAGCTGTCGGTCGGCCAGCTCTCGATCACCTTGCCCGCTGCGTCGAGCAGCGTCACGCAGCGGACCGAGCGGAGCCCCTGGCCGAGACGCAGCAGATGCCCGAGATCCTCCGACCGGCCCGCCTCCGCCGCCGCGGCGACCGCCGTTGCGATATTGAAGCCGACCGATGCCACCTCAGCCGCCAGCTCCGCCTCGAGCTCAGCGCGGCGGTGGGATTCGTACCAGAGCAGGAATCCGCCGATGAAGACGACGAAGATGGCCGAAAAGACCACTGCCATCCGGACATGCATCGAGGAGAGGAATTGTCGCAAGGCCGTCTGCTTTCAGTTGGATCTTCAGAATCCGCAACCGGGATTCACCATAGGCGCAGCGAAAGCGGCAGAATTCGCATTGGGTCGCAGCAGGCAAGAGAACGCGCGCCGCGGCCCCGCGCTCTCCTGAGCTGCATTGGCGCTCTGCTCAAAGAGTCTGTACATCAAGCAAGCTCCCGGCGCTTCCCATGATCAGGAACGCATGTGAACGGAATGCGAATTCGAGGCGATCCCGATATCGATTGGCCCTGATTGCCTAACCACTGCAACATTTTCCTTGGGCAGTCCACGATGCGCGAACCGCCCCGCGCTTGCAGGCTGCAGATGAGTGTCGCCCACCACGCGATGGAGGGCTGGGAATGACAGCATGACCGCGCGCTTAGGCATCTGCTTGTGGTTCTGCTTCCCGACAGCCCAGACAATTCTATGGGCCACCGAATGCAAAAATCCCATTCGGTCGCCCAAACGCGCTCCGAACAGCAATGACACTGGGCGGCGGATTGCCGATCCTGCCGCCCCCTTTCAGTGGATATAGCCGCGAAAGCCAGCGGACCGTCTTGCGCGGCCTGGCTTGTCAGACACTATTGGGGCTGGATGGGACCCATTGGCGATCGTGAGGTGGGGGTATTGGAAAGCCTGCATCCCGTCTCCGAATTATACAGCATCGAAGAACGGCGCGATCGACGGCCAGGTACTGGTGAAACGCGCTCCTCAACCGCCTTTCAAATGTGGGCCTCAATGTGGGATCAAGAAAATCCCTCCAACTCAAACACACACTAATTCAATATCTTGATGGCAACAAATGGCGGAGAGGATGGGATTCGAACCCACGAGGGAGGATTAGTCCCTACTCCCTTAGCAGGGGAGCGCCTTCGACCACTCGGCCACCTCTCCGCCGCCGGGTATACGGAAGCCCGGCGCCGGAACGCAAGGGGTTTCGGACAGGGGTCAGCGCGGGCGGGCGTTGGCGTCGCCGAAGGCGGTCGTCCCGCCGGGGACATCGCGGATCACGGACGAGCCCGCGCCGACGGTCGCCCAGGCGCCGATCCGCGCGCCCGGCCGCGCCACCACGCCTGCGCCGAGAAAGCCGCCCTCACCCACATGGACATTGCCGGCCAGGTTCGCGCCGACGGCCACATGGCAGAAGTCGCCCACTTCGCCGTCATGGCTGACGGTGGCGCCGGTGTTGAGGATGACATGCCGACCCAGCCGCGCCTCGGTCTGGACCACGCAGCCGGCGAAGATCATGGCGCCCTCGCCGATCGTGGCGCTGGGCGAGATCCAGCTGAAGGGATGGACAAGGCGGGCGAAACGGGCGCCGGCGAGCTTCTCCGCCGCGGCCTTGCGCCGGGCGTTGTCCCCGATGGCCAGGATCAGCCCCGTGGCGCTGTCCAGGCCCGTGACGGCGTCCAGCCCGCCGCGCGCCACCTCGACGCCGAGCCGTTCCTCGCCCCAGCGGGCCTCGTCCTCGTCGATCAGGCAGTCGACGCCTAGGCCGGCGGCGCGGGCCGCCTCGATGCATTCGCGGGCGTGACTGCCGCTGCCGACGATGGCGATGGCTCGAATCTCGGATGCTCCGGACATGGCCTGCATTCTGGAGGCCGCGTGCGCCCCGGGCAATCGGACGATTGTTTCCCCGGCGCCCGGCGGCGTATGGTCCGCCCGCCCGGCCGCCGAGGAGCCCCCGAACCGATGTCAGACGCCGACGATCAGATCCTGCTGTCCCCGCCGCACATGGGGCCTGAGGAACGCGCCATGGTGACGGAGGCCTTCGACACCAACTGGATTGCACCGGTCGGCCCGCATGTCGACGCGTTCGAGGCCGAGCTGGCCGCCGCGACCGGCGCCGGTGGCGCCGTGGCGCTGGCATCGGGGACGGCGGCGCTGCATCTCGCGCTGCGGCTGATGGATATCGGGCCCGGCGATACGGTCTTCTGCTCCACGCTGACCTTCGTCGCCAGCGTCAATCCGGTGCTCTACCAGGGTGCGGCGCCGGTCTTCATCGACAGCGAGCCGGCCAGCTGGAACATGTCGCCAGAGGCGCTGGAACGCGCGCTTGCGGCTGCCGCCGCGAAGAGCCGCCTGCCGGCCGCGATCATGGTCGTCCACATCTACGGCCAGAGCGCCGACATGGACGCGATCATGGCGCTTGGGGACCGATACGGCGTGCCGGTGATCGAGGACGCCGCGGAATCCCTTGGCGGGCTCTACAAGGGCCGCGCCAGCGGCACCATCGGCCGCTTCGGCGTCTACTCCTTCAACGGCAACAAGATCATCACCACCTCGGGCGGCGGCGCGCTGGTCTCCGACGATCTCGATGCGCTGGCGCTGGCGCGCAAGCTGGCGACGCAGGGTCGCGATCCGGCCGAGCACTACCAGCACAGCCAGATGGCCTACAACTACCGGCTCTCGAACGTGCTGGCGGGGATCGGCCGGGCGCAGCTGCACAAGCTGGACGACCGTGTGGCGGCGCGGCGGCGGATCTTCGCCCGCTACCGGGACGGGCTGGCGGACCTGCCCGCGGTCGGCTGGATGCCGGAGCCGAACTGGAGCCGCAGCAACCGCTGGCTCAGCGTCTGCACCTTCGATCCCGCGCAGACCTTCGTGACACCGGCCGACGTCATGCTGGCTCTGAGGGCGGAGAAGATCGAGGCGCGGCCGGTCTGGAAGCCGATGCACCTGCAGCCGCTGTTCGACGGCGCACCCTACTGGCCGCACGCCGACGGGAACAGTGTCAGTGACCGGCTGTTTGCGACCGGCCTCTGCCTGCCTTCGGGTTCGGCCCTTAGCGAGGCGCAGCAGGACCGCGTGATCGGGGTGATGCGGAAGGCGCTTGGCGCCTGACGCGGCGCCGGCTCAGCGGCCGCGCGTGGTCAGCTTGTAGAGGCTCTCGACGATCTTCTGCCCGACCGGATCCTCGCTGCCCTGCACGTCGAAGCGGATGATCGCGCGCAGCGCCTCGACATGCGGGGCGATGATGGTCAGGTGATCGACGGAGGGGCTTTCCAGCGTGTCGAGATAGCGGCAGAGGCTGTCGCCGATGCTGGTAAGCAGGGTGAAGCCGAAGGTCGAACCCTGGCCCTTCAGATCGTGGACGGTGTCGAAGATTTCCTGGTAGCAGGCCGCAATGTCGTCCGACGACGGCGCGCGCATCACCATGTCGTTGATCTCTTCGAGTTCGATACGGGCGCGCTCACGGAACTCGGTCGCCATGCCGTCGACGGCGCGCTGCGCCTTCTTGATCAGCGCCGGATCGACCCGGGTCCCCGACCCGACCTTCGCGCGGAGCGTGTTCGGGACATGGATGATCTGGTGACCGGGACCGCTCTCGACGGCGACAGGTTCACCAAGGTCCTTGTCCGCGCGTTTGGTCATGTGCTCCATATCACTCAGCCTTTACAACACTCTGAAACCGAAACGATGCTCCTCATGCTGGCCTCGATGAGTAAACAATCCGATAACGATGTTTGGAAAGCTGCGTGGAAACGCCAAGTTTTCCGCGCCTTTTCGGTCCTCGCGATGGTATTGCTGCCTTTCGGCTCCGGATTTGCCACGGATATCAACGCTGTGCGGAACTTCACCTACTGGCTCGCCAATCCGCAACCCGCGCTGATTGCATCCAGCGGATTCGAACTCGCGGTTGTCGATCATTCCCGCGATGGAACCCTGGCGGGCGCCTTCGCCGCGTCAGAGGTCGAACTGATGCAGCGGATGCCGGATGGCGGACGGCGGGTCGTCCTGTCCTACCTGTCCATCGGCGAGGCCGAGGACTACCGGGGCTACTGGAAGGCGGAATGGTCGAAGAAGCCGCCGTCGTGGCTGGAAGCCGAGAACCCGGACTGGCCCGGCAACTACAAGGTCCGCTACTGGGATCCGGACTGGCAGGCGCTGATCTTCGGCAATCCGGAAGCCTCGCTGGACCGGATCATCGCAGCCGGTTTCGACGGGGTCTATCTCGATATCATAGACGCCTACTGGTACTTTCAGGAGAAAGGCCGCAAGAGCGCGGCAGCAGACATGATCGGCTTCGTCACGGCGCTGGCCGCCTATGGCCGCAAGAAGAAGCCGGGCTTCCTGATCGTGCCGCAGAACGCCGCCGATCTGCTGGCCTATCCCGAGTATCTGAATGTCATCGACGCCCAGGGGCAGGAAGACCTGTTCTACGGGCTGGACGGACCGGACACGCCGAACCAGAAGGAATTGGTCGACTGGCCGATGAAACACCTGCAACTGGCGCTCGACGCCGGCAAGCCTGTGTTCCTGATCGAGTATCCCGAAACCCGGGCAACGGTCGAGACCGTCTACAAGCGGGGAAATGAGGCCGGGCTGGTACCCTACGCTACGGTCCGCGGGTTGGAGCGCATGGTGATCAACCGTGGTCTGGACCCGGACCTTTCAGGCCTGCTCCTGCGCGATTGAGGCGGCCAGCGCGGCCGCGTCCAGGTCGCCCGCCGGCTGGTCCAGCCGGACGGTCGCCGGTCGCCCGCCCAGCACCACGACGCGCTGCGCCAGTTCCAGGGCCTCCGCCGGATCGTGGGTGACAAGCAGCGCCGGCACCGGCGCGCGCGCCAGCAGATCCTGCAACAGGCGCCGCAGCCGGGACGCGGTCTCCGCATCCAACGAGGCGAAGGGTTCGTCCAGCAGCAGCAGGTCCGGCTGGACGGCGAGCGCCCGCGCGATCGCGACCCGCCGCGCCATGCCAAGGGAAAGCTGCGCCGGATACAGGTGCGCGGCCTCGCCGACACCGACGTCATCGAGCAGCGCCAGCAGATCCGCCTCGGCCCGCTCCGGCGCGACGATGCGCAGGTTCTGCAGCGCTGTCCGCCAGGGCAGCAGCCTGGGCGACTGGAAGACATAGCCGACCCGGCCGCCGAAGCCCTCGATCTCACCGTCGAAATCGCGATCCAGCCCGGCTATCAGATGCAGCAGCGTCGTCTTGCCGACACCGGAGCGGCCGCAGACCGCCACCGTCTCCGCATCGCCGATGTCGAAGGCGACGGAACCGAGCACGTCGGCGTCCGCGTGGCGCTTGGCGGTAACCCGGACGCGGATCATGCCTGCCGCCAGCGGTTGGCGCGCCGTTCCATCGGGCGCAGCACCAGCCACTCGATCAGCTGCATCACGGCGATGAAGCTGAGCGCATAGGCCAGGATGGCGTCGATCTCGAACAGCTGAAAATGCAGATGCAGCTTGAAGCCGACGCCGTCGCCGCGGCCCAGCAGTTCGACCACCAGCACGATCTTCCAGATCAGCGCGATCCCGGAGCGGGTGGCCGCGGCGAGATAGGGCGCCAGTTGCGGCACGATCAGATGGACCAGCCGGCTCTGCCAGGACAGGCGGTAGACACGGGCTACCTCGTCGAGATCGCGGTCCAGCGCCCGGACGCCTTCGCGCACGGTGACCACCACGTTCGGGATCTTGTTCACCGCCACAGCCAGCACGGCGGCGGTCTCGGTCAGGCCGAGCCAGACATAGGCCAGGATGATCACCACCAGCGCCGGCAGGTTGAGGAAGAACACCAGCCAGAGATCGAGAAAGCGGTCCGCGGTCCGGCTCAGGCCCATGACAAGGCCGATTCCGATGCCGGCGGCCATCGCGATCACAAAGGCAAGAACGACCCGGAACAGGGTCACCCCGACGTGGCGGAACAGCTCGCCCGTGGCGGCCTCTGAGGCGATGACGGCTGCGACCCTGGCCGGGCCGGGCAGCACCTGCGGGTCGCTGAACGCCGCCGCCACCAGCCAGATCGCCAGCATCGCCGACAGCGACAGCAGCCACCAGATCGCCGCCGAACCTGCCCCGGAACGCACCAACAGGATCAGAAACGGGCTGCGGGGTGATAGGCCGCCGCGTCCAGTTCGTTCGCATCACCGACCAGAGCCTTCCCGCCGATCCCGGCGAGAACGGCATAGAGATTCCGCGCGGCGGCGATCTCAGCGTCGCCGAACTGCCGGGGTATCCCCTCGCGGAACCGCTGCCTGAGCGTCGCGAGTTCCTCGTCCGACGCGGCGCGTGTGAGCGGCCGGAGGCGCTCCCATTCGGCGTCGTCGTTCAACATCAACCGCTTCGCAGCGAGGGACGCCCGCAGGAACGCGGCGGCCCTGTTCTCGCCGGGCGCGGACAGTTCCGGCGAGAAGACGTAGCCGACGATGGCAACGTCGCGTACGCCGGCAATGGCTTCTGCAATGCCGTTCATGTCGGCCAGACGCCGGTAACCGGCCGCTTCCAGCCGGGCGGCGTAGTGCCAGAAGGTCAACAGCGCGTCCATGCCGCCGCCTTCGAACTGCTTCCTCAGCAGCGGCGGCGCGCCGAAGACCGCTTCCGCCTCATCGGAAAGATCGAAGCCCTGATCGCGTTTCGTGAGCGCCCGGAGCAGCAGCCAGGACTTGTCGAGCGGGCCGCCGGCGACGCCGATCTTCCGTCCCTTCAGGTCCGGGATGGACTGCACAGGCCCGACGGCCGGCACCATGACGGCGCCGACGGTGGACGAATAGGGTGCGAAGGTAATCGCGCGTCCGGCTTCGCGCTGCCGCGCCACCCAGACGATGTCGGAGACGATGGCGTCCACCTCGCCGCCCTGGAAGGCGATGGCAGCGGCCTGCTTGCCGGCGAAGCCGACGACCTCCAGTTCGATGCCCTCGGCCCGGTCAAGGCCGTGATGTCGGATCGTGTCCAGTTCCCATGCCACGGTCCCGAACTCCAGCACACCGAGCCGCAGCGTCTCCGCTGCGGCCGGCGCCGCAAGAGCCAGCAGGGTGAATCCGGTCACGACCGCGGTCTTGAGCCGCTTGATCATGATTCCTCCCGTGTGTCGTGCGGCGAGGATATCGCCGGACGGCCCGGTCTGTCAGCCTGCATCCTGTTCAGCGCGGTAGGCGGCAGCCTCGGCGATTACCCAGTCGCGGAAGACGGCGATCTTGGGCTGGTCGGCCACCCTGGGCAGATGCACCAGGAAATAGGCGAAATCGGAGGCCAGCGTGATCGGAAACGGCCGCACGAGACGCCCGGCCTGCAGATCCGCAAAGGCGAGCGCATGCCGCGCCATGGCGACGCCCATGCCTTCGACCGCCGCCTGCAACAGCATCGCCGAGTTGTCGAAGGTCGGACCGCGCTTCGGATCGACGCCCGAGACCCCGGCGGCGACCAGCCACTCGGCCCAGCCGACCGGGTAGTCGTCGTGCAGCAGGGTGTGCCGGGCCAGATCGTCGGGGCGCCGGAGCGGGTTCGCGCCGGTCAGCAGTTCCGGGCTGCAGACGGGAAAGACCGAATCGTCGAACAGCCGGTGCACGGCGAGCCCGGGATAGTTGCCGGCCCCGGAGCGGATGCCGATGTCGAAGGGCTCGACCTCGAGGTCGACGAGCCCCTCGCCGGTCGACAACAGTACATCGATTTCAGGATGATCGGCGCGGAAGTGCCCCAGACGCGGGATCAGCCACTTCGCGGCGAAGGACGGCATGCAGGTGACGCGCAGCTCGTTGCCGCCATCGCTGCTGGCGATGCGCTGCACCGAACTCTCCAGCAGATCGAGCGCATCGCGAACGCCGGGCAGGAGCATCTGGCCGGGCTCGGTCATCAGGATCTCTCGGTTGCGCCGCTGGAACAGCTTGATGCCGAACCATTCCTCCAGCCCCTTGACCTGATGGCTGATCGCAGCCGGGGTCACGTTCAGCTCGTCCGCTGCCCTCGTGAAACTTAAGTGACGGGCAGCCGCCTCAAAGGCTCGAATTGCGTTAAGGGGCGGTAAACGGCGGGACACGACGATCTCTCCAGCTTAAATTTTCTAATCAATATCGTGAAAAAGCATCGTTTGTCACGGCCCAATCCCGACCCTATCTCCGCCCTCAAGCTGGATGGGCCAGCTCTCTCTGCACTAGGAGCAAGAACAATGACGAAGATGGTCGAAACCGCCGGCCGCACCAGGCTGGGTCTGAACCCCCTTGCCGCTCTGGTCGACGGCGTGCTGAACTCCGGTGGTCTTTTAGCCGCGTGGCAGCAGCGTGCCAACGAGCGGACCGCGCTCGCGAGCCTGGATGACCGCCTGCTGCGCGACATCGGCATCGATCGGCAGAGCGCCGCCGTCGAAGCCAAGAAGCCGTTCTGGAGGTCCTGATTTATGGACAAGGACGGTCGGCACCAGTACCGGACCAGCCTGACCTGGACCGGAGCCGCCGCCGGATTTGACGGGTACGAGTCCTATGACCGGACCCATCGGATCGCGGCGCCTGGCAAACCGGTGCTGACCGTCTCCTCCGACCCGGCGTTTCTCGGCACGCCCGAGCTCTGGAATCCGGAGGACATGCTGCTGGCGGCCCTGTCGAGCTGCCACATGCTCAGCTATCTCGCCTGCTGCGCCCGCGCGCGCATCGAGGTGATCGACTATGTCGACGAAGCCACCGCGACGATGGTCGAGGATGGCAAGGGCGGCGGCCGTTTCACCGAGGCCGTGCTCAATCCCCGCGTGGTCATCGCGGACGCGGCGAAACTGGAGCATGCGGAGCGGCTGCACGGCACCGCCCACAAGGTCTGCTTCATCGCCAATTCAGTCAATTTCGACGTCAGGAACGCCCCGGTAATCACGGTTCGCTGAGTTCCGACCGCCGCAATATTGCGGTTTTGTTGCGGAACGTGCTAGCTGCCACCGATGATGAACCGCCGTTCCCTTCTGCTCGGCGCCGCGGCCACGCTGGCGCTTCCGGGCCTCGCCCGTGCCGTTCCACGCCCCGGTCCGGAGGCGCTGCTGTCGCTCATCGGGCTGCCGGGGATCGACGGGCCGCCGCTGGGCATCGAGGAAATCGCCAACAGGCCGGTGCTGATCACCTTCTGGGCCAGCTGGTGCCCGCCCTGCCGCCCGGAGTTCCACCATTTCAACCTGGCGCACCGGGCCTACGGTCCGAAGGGACTCACGACCATCGGCATCAACGTCCACGAGACCCTCGACGGCCTCTCCTCGCCCGAAAAGCGCGCCCGGTTCATCAGACAGACAGCCCCTGAATTCCGGCTGATCGAGGCCGAGCCGGACATTCTGGAAACCTTCGGCGGCGTCGACCGGATCCCGACCGTGTTCCTGTTCGACAGGCGCGGCGAAATCGCGTTTCTCTATGTCCACGAACGCGGTGCGGAGAAGCAGCACGTCACCTTCGGCGAGTTGCGGCCTGCGCTGGAAAACCTGTTCCCGGCACGCACCGGGAGCTGATCCGGCGGATCAGCCGGCCGCGCCGACGTCGAAGGTCGGACCGCCGAACCCGGCTTCGGCCGGGATATCGATGAACCGTCGGCCATCCTTCGCGTAGACCTTCGGCGTCACCGGCACCAGCGGGTCCTCCCGCGCCTGCGACATGGCCTCGGCGACACTGTTTGCGCGCGACAGCTTGATCAGGTTGAGGCGCGTGGCGAACACCATCGTGACCTCCTTCGCATCGGCGCGCCGGACGGCCTCGGCCGGATTGATCCAGACGCTTTCCACAGCTTCGGTGCCGTCATGCAGCGCCGAGGCGCTCTGCGATTCCGGGATCTCGGCCATGTAGAAGGGCGTGTCGAACCGTTTCGGCAACACCGCCGGCGTGATCCAGTGGGCGAAGGGCTGCAGCATGCGCAGATCGAACATCAGACGCTCGCGCTCGGCCATCTCGCCCATGGTGACCCGGTTGGCTTCCATGTCGGCGGCGTAGGTCTCCTTCAGCGCCAGATAGCGGCCGGTGCCCAGATCCTCGCCCTCGTGCCCCGAGGCCAGCAGCACGCCGGTTTCCTCGAAGGCCTCACGGATCGCTGCGATCCGGAACCCCAGCTGCGTGTCGTCCAGCGCCTCCGCGCCGATGCAGACCTGCCGCACTGACGCGTCTGAATCCGCCGCATCGACCTTCCCGCCGGGGAAGACCATCGCGCCGGAGGCAAAATCGATCTGGTGGTGCCGGGTGACCATGAAGACCTCCAGCCCGGTCTCACCGTCCCGGACCAGCAGGATGCTGCTGGCCGGCTTCGGCACCACGTCCGCAAATTTTCCCGTCAGATCCGGTCCGTCCATGCGTTCCGCCTCCCCTGCTTCTGCATGTTGTCCGCGCTGCGGCGATCTCTGTCACAGATATATCGCAACGCAGGGTCGACAGTTGCCAACCTGGACGCGATTCTGCGTTAGAGTACCGGCAGTTCCGTATCTGCGTCCACGTTCGGAGACCTGCGCTCGCGGCAACCCGCCTGCACGGCGCGCCGGACCAGTACGACAGGGAGATCGACATGAAACGGGTCCTCATCATCATCGGCGTCATCGTGGTGCTGCTCATAGCGGTCGTCGTCGCCCTTCCCTTCATCGTGCCGAAGAGCGCCATGACGGCCTATGTCGTCGGCCAGATCGAGGAGGCCACGGGCCGCAAGGTGACCGTCGGGGCCGAACCCGAATTCTCGGTTTTCCCCGAAGTGAAGCTCTCTCTGAGCAAGGTCACGCTGTCCAACGCCGAAGGCGGTGAGGCCGAGAACCTGGCCGAGATCGGCGAGGCCGATATCGAGGTCGACCTCATGGCTGCGCTTTCGGGCGAAGTCGTGATCCAGAAATTCGTCCTGATCGACCCGATCATCGTGGTCGAAAAGGACAAGCAGGGCCGCTTCAACTTCGAGATGGGCGACACCGGACAGGGCACCCCGTCCGACAGCGGCAGTTCGTCCGCCGGTGAAGGCGGGCTGGGCGACGGCCTGAAGCTGTCGCTGGACGATGTGCGCCTGCAGAACGCCACGCTGGTCTACGCCGACGCGACGACGGGCGAGCGACAGGAGATCAAGGGTTTCAACGCGAGCCTGTCCCTGCCCGCGATCACCGGTCCCTTCGACGTCGAGGCGGACGCCGAATGGCAGAACCGCCGCGTGGCGCTGGTCGCGCATGTCGACAATCCGATCGCCATCGCCAACGGCGAGCGCTCGACCGTCAAGGCCAACGTCTCCAGCGACGGGCTCTTCCGGGTCGAGTTCGAAGGCGCCGTGACCGGCGGCGACCTGCCGAGCGGCGCGGGCCGCACCTCGATCTCGGTCGAGGACCTCGCCGGACTTCTGGCCTGGGTTCCGGTCGCGCTGGGCAACGACGTGAAACTGCCGGCAACGATCGGCATTGCCGGCGACCTGACGGGCTCTCCCGAGAAGGTCGCCCTGGCCAACGCGACGGTCAGCTTCGACGACAACAGTCTGAAGGGGAACATCTCGGCCGGCCTGACAGGCGGCAAGCCGTTTGCTGTCGCCGATCTGACGGCGGGCGCGCTCGACCTCAGGGCCTATCTGCCTGAGGGCGGCGCCGGTGGCGGCGGCGCTGGCGCCGGTGGCGGCAGCGCCGGATCCGACGACTGGTCGGACGAGCCCATCGACCTGAGCGGTCTCACGGCGGCGGACATCGACATCCGTCTCCGCGCCGACCAGATCACCACCGGCATCGTCGACACGGCGAGGACCGACGTGGCCTTCGTCGCCAAGGGCAAGCAGGCCGATCTGACCATCAATGAACTCAATCTCTATGAGGGCGCGGCGACCGGATCGGTGAACATCGACCAGCGGCAGGCGGAGCCGGCCATCGCGATCATTCTCAACATCAGCAACATGCAGGCGCGTCCGGCGCTGCAACAGCTGGCCGACTACGGCGATTTCCTGGGCACCGTCAATGCAGCCGCCAACCTGACGACCCGCGGCAATACCGAGCGCAAACTGGTCACGGCGCTGAACGGCAAGGGCAATGTCGTCGTCACCGACGGCGCCATTCTCGGCTACAATCTGGCCGCCGCGGTCCGCAACATCTCCACCGGCGGACTCGACATGAACTACGACGAGTCCGAGAAGACCGACTTCGCCGAGATCTCGGCCAGCTTCACCGCGAAGAACGGCGTGGTGAACAATCCCGACCTGAAGATGAATGCGCCCCTGCTGCGCGTCACCGGCCAGGGCGACGTCCTGCTGCCGCCGAAGACCATCGACTACCGCGCGCTGCCGAAGCTGGTGGCCAGCCTGACCGGCCAGGGCGCGAGCGAGAGCGGCGGCCTGGGTATCCCGATCCTGATCACTGGCGCCTGGGCCGACCCGTCGATCAAGCCCGACCTTGAGGGCGTGGTCAAAGGCGTGCTTCAGGCGCCGGGCGATGCGGTCAAGGGCGTTGCGGACACCGTCAAGGGTGTCGGCGGCGCGGCCTCGGGTGGCGTCAAGGGCGTCCTCGACAGCGTGACCGGCAGCGGCAGTTCGTCCGGCGAGACGACACCCGAGAAGACCGAGGGCGACTCGGACTCCTCGAACCCGATTTCCGGCGCGACCAAGAAACTGAAAGGGCTGTTCGGCAACTGATGAGCCGATCCGGCCGGAAACGCAAACAGACACCCGGAGTGCATTGATGGAAGAAGAGACATCCGTTTCGGCGGAAGTGCTGCAGGCCTATGTGGTCGAGTATGCGATCGCCATTGCCGGCGTCGCGATCATTCTGGTGGTCGGCTTCTGGGCCGCCGGTATGATCTCCCGCCTGGCCGGCAAGACCATGGTGAAGACCGGCAAGGTCGACGCCATGCTGGCGAACTTCCTGTCCACCCTTGTCCGTTATGCGATCATCGCGGTCGCGGTGATCGCCGCGCTGGACCAGTTCGGCGTCGAGACCACCAGCTTCGTCGCGATCATCGGTGCGGCGGGCCTGGCGATCGGCCTCGCCCTCCAGGGCACGTTGAGCAATCTCGCGGCCGGGGTGATGATCCTCATCTTCCGCCCCTTCAAGCAGGGGCAGTTCATCGAGGCCGGTGGCATTTCCGGCACGATCGATGACGTCTCCCTGTTCGTGACCGAGCTCCACACCGCCGACAATATCCAGATCCTGGTGCCGAACGGTCAGCTCTGGAACACCGCGATCCGGAACTACAGCCACCACCCGACCCGCCGCCTCGACCTGATGCTGGGCATCGGCTACGGCGACGACATCGGCAAGGCGATCGAGGCCCTGCGGGAGATGGCTCAGACCGAGGACCGTGTGCTGAAGGATCCGGCCCCGATGATCGCCGTCGCCAACCTCGGCGAGAGCTCGGTCGATCTCACGATCCGGCTCTGGTGCACCGCCGGCGACTACTGGGGCCTGAAATGGGACTTCCAGCGCGCCATGAAGGAGAAGATGGACGAGATCGGGGTCGAGATCCCGTTCCCGCAGCGCTCGGTTCACATGATCCAGGAGGCCGCCGAATAGGCACACCGCCTGGATTGACCGTCAGAAGCCAAAGGCCCGCCGGAGACGGCGGGCCTTCTTGCTGTTCAGCCTACTGGTCTTCCAGGATGCGGAACGGGCTGCGGATGCGGACGCCCCAGAATTCGTAGATGACGTAATAGCGCCGTCCGGCTTCGAGTTCGCCGCCGCGGACTTGCATCGTGGCGCCTTCCTGGATCTGGCCGCCGGGCGGAATCGTGACCTGCACCTCGCCGCCGCCGCATTCCTTCTTCGCATTGACGATCACCGGATCGTTGTTCGGCAGCACGATGGCGTAGTTGTGGATCGCGCACTGCCCCGGCGCCGTTATGGTCAGTTCCTCGGTGCCCGTGTTGCGCAGCGCGACATTGACGTGAATGCGGCTGGTCGCGCCGCCCTGTGCGAGCCGGACCCGCCGTTCGATCTGGATGGTGGCTTCCAGGTTCTCGTCGGTGGTCGCGACTTTCGCGGAACTCGGGGCGGCCAGCGGCATCGCGGCGGCCGCAGCCAGCGCAAGGCCGGTAATGAAACGGCGGATGGCCATGTCTTTCTCCATCGGCAGAAAACGGTCGGCGCTAAGGTGGGTCCATACGCCTGCAAGGGCAAGTCATGGCCGTCACGCCGCCCCCGGAACTTGCGGATCGCCGCTGCCGGAGCCAATCTCGGGCCTCCCGAAATCACAGACCGAGAGGGGCGAGCCGTGACCCATACCGTGCTGCTGGCCGGCAAGCTGTCCATGCACAAGGGCGATTTCCTGAGGAAGCACCTGACTGAGGACTGGCGGATAGAGACGTGCGACCCGGCCGAGGACAGGGCCGCCTTCGAACGTCTCGCGCCGGAAGCGGACGCCATGGTCGGCGGCCACATCGCCGCACCCTGGCCGGCCATGCCGAAGCTGAAGCTGTTCCAGATCCCCTTCACCGGCTTCGACTTCCTGAAACCGGAGGTGCTGCCGGCGGGTTGCCTCGTCTGCAACACCTATGAACACGAGACCTCCATCGCCGAATACATCCTGCTCGGCATGCTGGAATCGGAGATCGGCCTGGCGAAGACCAGCGCCGCCTTCAGGGCGAAGAGCTGGAACGGCAAGGGGCCGGCGCAGAGCCCGGTACATGGCGAGGTCCGCGGCAAGACCGTCGGAATCGTCGGATACGGTCATATCGGCCATGAAGTGGCGGTCCGCGCCCGCGCCTTCCAGGCCCGGGCTATCGGCATCGGCCGCCGGGACCGTGAGACGCCGCCGGAACTGGACTGGTACGGCAAGGCCGACAGGCTGCAGGACCTGTGCGCCGAGGCCGATTACGTCGTGGTCTGCGCCCCGCTCAACGACGACACCCGCGGCATGATCGGCGCGCACCAGTTCGCCGCCATGAAGCCGACGGCCGTGGTGATCAATGTCGGGCGAGGACCGATCGTGGATGAGGATGCGCTCTACGAGGCGCTCTCGGCGAAGCGGATCGGCGGCGCGGTGATCGACGTCTGGTACAACTACCCGACGCCGGACGACCCCAGCCCCTGGCCGTCGAAACACCCGCTGCAGGAACTCGACAACATCATCATGTCGCCGCACAACTCGGGCTGGACGCAGGAGCAGATCGACCGCCGCTGGACATTCGTCGCAGCGAACCTCGACCGCCTCGCCCGGGGCGAGACGCCGCTCAACAAGGTGATGGAAGGGGCAGGCTGACGCCTACATGCCGACGGCGCGGACTTCCTCGACTTCCGGGACGTAGTGGCGAAGCAGGTTCTCGATACCGTGCTTCAGCGTCATCGTCGATGACGGGCAGCCCGAGCAGGCGCCCTGCATCGCCAGATAGACGATGCCATTGTCGAAACCGTGGAAGACAATGTCGCCGCCATCCTGCGCAACCGCCTGCCGCACGCGCGTATCCAGCAGTTCGACGATCTGGCTGACCACTTCCTTGTCGGCTTCGCTTGCCTCGGCGTGACCGCCGCCGGCCGGGGCCTCAGCGCCCTCCTTCATCACCGGCAGCCCGGCGGTGAAGTGCTCCATGATCACGCCGAGAATGGCCGGCTTGATGTGGTGCCACTCAAAGTTCTCGTGCTTCGTCACGGAAACGAAATCGAGTCCGAGGTAGATGCCGACGACCCCTTCGACCTCGAACAGGCGCTCTGCCAGCGGCGACGCCTCGGCGTCGGCGGCGGTGCGGAAATCGGCGACTCCCTCCGCCATGACCGTGACTCCCGGAATGAATTTCAGGGTCAGCGGGTTCGGTGTCGGTTCGGTCTGGATGAACATGTGTTCCTCCGTTTGGCCCATGGGGCGATGCGGGCCCTAATTGGCGCGGAGGCCAGCCCGGATCAAGGGTTTGTGCAGCCTGTTTCGCGATTTGTCAAAGACAAGGCGGGGACCTACCCTTCCAGACATGCAGCAGGCCGAAGAAAAGACCGCCTTACAGGTAACGCCCCGGGGATGGCGGTCGGACCCGCTTGCCGCTTGGCTGATCACCGAACTGCACAGGCCTAATGCCGAGCTCGATTTCTTCGCCGAGCTCTGCGAGCGGCTGGCCGGCGAAGGCATCGATATCGCCCGGGCCTTCTGCGGCCTGCTGTCGCTGCATCCGCTGTTCGTGTCGCGCAACCTGGTCTGGACGCCCGAGACCGGCAGCAGCCTGATCAAGCGGCCGCACGGCGTCGCTTCGACCGACTTCTACTACAAGAGTCCCGTCTACCTGATCCATCAGGGCGCGCCGGAAGTCCGCCAGCGGCTGGATGTCGACGAGGACCTGCTCGAGTTCGACATCTGGAAGGAAGGCCGTGCCCAGGGCATGACCGACTATGTCGCCGTGCCGCTGCGCCATTCGACCGGCGAGGTGAACGTGCTCGCCTTCTCGACGCGGCGGCGGGCCGGCTTCACACCCGCCCAGATCGCCCGGCTGAAAGACATCGCGCCGCTGATCGCCCTGCGCATGGAGCTGATGAACAGCTATTTCGCGACCGGTTCGCTGCTGAACACATACCTGGGCGAGGCGGCTGCCAGGCGGGTTCTGGCCGGCACCATTCACCGCGCGGAGGGTGAGACGCTGACGGCCGCGGTCTACCTCTGCGACCTGAAGGGGTTCACGGCGCTCTCCGAACAGCTCGAGGCCGAGCAGATCATCGAGGTGCTGGACGACTATTTCGACTGCATGATCGAGCCGATCCGGGCCATGGGCGGGGAGGTGCTGAAGTTCATGGGCGACGGAATGCTTGCCATCTTCCCGATGGACAGCCGGACGGCCCAACTCGCCTGCCAGTCAGCGCTGGCGGCGGCGGAGGAAGGTCAGCGGAACCTCGCAGCGCTTAACCGACGACGCTGCGAAACGGGGAAATGCGAGCTTTCCGCCGGTATCGGCCTGCATGTCGGCGAGGTGATTTTCGGCAATATCGGCTCGGCCGACCGGCTGGATTTCACTGTCATCGGACGGGCCGTCAACGAGGTCAGCCGCGTCGAAGGCATGACCCGGGCGCTCAGGCATCCGATCCTGATGACCGCCGAATTTGCGACGGTGCATGCAGACGGCCGGGAGTTGCAATCACTCGGCTTTCATGCTCTGAGCGGTGTCACCCGCCCGACGGAAATCTTCGCTCCCGCCTGAAGGTCCCCGACCGACATGCTCTACTTCACGATGGCCGTCATGGGCCTGCTCATCACGCCCGGTCCCGGCGTCCTCAGCGTTGCGGGTGTCGGCGCAGGCTTCGGCGCACGCCGCGGGACCCAGTTCATCGCCGGGCTGTTCGTCGGCACCAATCTGGTCGGTCTCCTCGTCGCCAGCGGTCTCTGGGGCATCGTCCGCAATGTGCCCTACCTGGAAGAGATCCTGCTCGGCGTGTCGCTGGCCTTTCTGGCCTATCTGGCCTTCCGCATCGCCTTCGCCGGTTCCGACATCAGCTTCAGCCGGGCGACGCGGATGCCCGGGGCGGTGGACGGGCTGCTGCTGCAGTTCGTCAACCCGAAGGCCTACGCGGTCAACACGACGCTCTTCGGCTCGATGCCGCTTGGGTTCGGCGACCCGGTCGCGGAAATCGCCACCAAGTTCCTGATCATCAACCTGATCTGGGTACCGGTACATTTCGGCTGGCTCTGGCTGGGCATCACGCTGAAGCGGCTCGATCTGCCGCCGAAGACGCAGCGGCTGGTCAATTACGCCATGGCCGTGGCGATGCTGGGCGCCGTGGCCCTAGCGCTGGTCGCCGGCAGCAGCGGCAGCGGCACCGCCGGCTAGGCCTCGCGGTCCGCCAGCAGCTTGCGGATCTCGCCCTTCTGGATCTTGCCGGTGGCCGTCATCGCGAACTCCTCGACGAACTCGACGATCCGCGGAACCTTGTAGCTGGCCAGGTTCTCCCGGCAGTGCTTCTGCACGTCCTCGGCCGTGATCGACGCCCCCGCCTTTGCCACGATGAAGACGCCAACCTCTTCGCCGAACAGCTTGTCGGGCACACCGATGACGGCGCAGAGCGAAACGCCGTCCATCATGTAGACGACGTCCTCCACCTCGGTTGAGTAGATGTTCTCGCCGCCGCGGATGATCATGTCCTTCGAGCGGTCGACCAGGAACAGGTAACCGTCCTTGTCCAGATAGCCGAGATCGCCGGTGTGCAGCCAGCCGCCGCGCAGGGTCTCCTCGGTCGCTTCGGGACGGTTGAGATAGCCGGTCATGTTCTGGGGACCGCGGCTGACCAGCTCGCCGACCTCGCCCTGGGGTACATCGTTGTCCTCCGCATCGACGACCCGGATCTCGTTGCCGGGCAATGCCAGCCCGACCGAGCCGATCTTCTTGAAGGCCTCCTTCGAGGACAGCGCGACGATCATGCCGCAGCTTTCGGTCTGGCCCATGCAATGCACTAAGCCAGCGTTCGGGAACATGTTCTGGACCGCCTGGAGACGCTCGATCGCCATGGGCGCCGCGCCGAACGTGACAACCCTGACATGGCTGAAATCGAGTTCCGACCTGAGCGGATGCTGCTCCATCATCAGCAACTGGGACGGCACCGCGAAGAAGGCGTCAATCCTGTGGTCGGCGATCTGCCGCATCGTCCGTTCGGTCTGGTAGCTGTCAACAATCAGGGTCGCGCCCAGCGTCAGGATCACCAGAAAGAAGACATGGCTGGCGATGTGGAACATCGGCGTGAAGGCGAGAAACCGGCTGGACGGTCCGGAATGTTCCCAGGCCTCGGGACTGAGAAACGCGCCGGCCATCAGGCTGAAATGGGTATGGATGACGCCCTTGGGCGAACCCGTCGTGCCGGAGGTGTAGTAGATCGCCGCCGGTGCATGCAGGCCGGTCTTCGTGGTGTGCTGCCACTCGCCGGCGTAGGGCGGCGGCGGGTCGCGGTCGACGACGAAGCGCGGCAGTTCGTGACCCGCCACGGCAAACGCGTCATCGATCAGCTTGTCGAAGCGGGATTCCTGGACCATCAGGACCGGCTCGGCGTCGCCGATCATGTAGGCCAGTTCGCGCGGCACGAGCTTCGGATTGATCGGCACGGCTACCGCCCCGGCGGCAAGGATGCCGAGATACCAGATCGGGTAGTGGTCCGAATTGTCGACCAGCAGCGCCACACGCTCGCCGGCTTTCACGCCCTTCTCGTTCGTCAGCCAGGCGCGGACCGCCTGCACCTTCCGGATCACCTGGGCGTAGGTGAGGATGCGGCCGTGATGAACGATGGCGACCTTGGCCGGGAACTGTTCGGCGGCCCGGGCGACAAGGCGCGGGAAGGTCATGCCTTCGCGGATGCCATGTTTCGTGGCCATCTCCTTCGCAAAGGCATCCGGGCTGACGCCGTAGCGGCGCTCGACCCCGGCCCAGTCCTCCAGATCCATCATGCGCTGTCCTCTCTTTCGCGCGCGGCCTTGGCAGCCTGCACCTTGTCCTTCGGCGTCACCTTGCCGGTGGCCGAGGCGCGGATCAGCAACTCGCCCTTCTCGTCGAAGAGCGAGCCTTCCAGAAACGCGACCGACTTGCCCATCCGCACGACCTGGCCTTCGGCGGTCATCGGCCCGGGATATCCGGCGCGGAGGAAGCTCACCTTCAGTTCAAGCGTCGGGATGAAGATCGAGAAGCGGGCCATCGAAACGCAGGCCACGGCCATCGCCTCGTCCACCATGGCGGTCAGGAAACCACCCTGGATCACCCCCAGCGGATTGCAGAAATCGGGCTTCGCCAGATAGCCAACGCGGGCATAGCCCCTGTCCGGATCGATATCTAGCACATGAAAGCCCAGCATCTGACTGGCTGGCGCCAGCGGCCGGTTGGTCAGGATCTCCTTGATCCGGGCGGCGTCCATCGGCTGGTGGTTCATGCGTCGGTCTTTCTGAACATGTGATAGCGACCGGGCTTCACGCCGTCCGGCAGCGCTGCAGGCGCCAGCCTGCGATCTCCGAAAGGCTGATCGGCCAGCAGCAGTCCGCCCGAGGCCATCAGATCGACGACAGCCGAGCCGATCGTGGCCGCCAGCGCCATGCTGGCCTGTTTGTCGCCGGTTCCGATATCCGCGTGGACCAACGCCGCCGGTTCGCCGATGCGCAGCATCGCCTCCGGCAGGTGATCCATGAAATCGCCAAGGAACAGATCCTCATCGGGCGGAATGCAGTCGGGGTGGGCGTTGACCTGGCGTTCGAAGACGAAAATCCTCCGGCCGGGCAGACGGGCTCGCAGGTGGTCATAGGTACGGCCGTTCCCGAGCCCCAGTTCCAGCACCGGACCCGGAACACTCGAGACGGCGGCGGCGGCAGCGTCCAGACAGGCGCGCTGCGCCATCAGCCGATCAATGACCGAATCGAGACGCGACATGGGTTGCGGGTCAGCCGCCGGACGACTTGCGGAGTTCGGTCAACTCGTTGCGCGTCGACTGCAGGTCCTGGGTGGTCCGGTCGAGACGGGCGGCGATCTCGCGCATGATCTCGATGGTCATCTGCGGGAACTCGGACACCAGCCGGTAGAACAGGTCCTTGGTGATGCGGAGCGTGGTGAGCTTGCTGGTCGCCTTCACGGTCGCGGTCCGGGGCACGTCGCACAGGATCGCGATTTCGCCGAAGAAGCTGTTCTTCTTCAACGTGGCGACGGTGAGCGGCCCGTTCGGCAGATTGACGATGACATCCGCCGCGCCGTCAACGATGACGTACATGCTGTCGCCGGGCTCGCCCTGCTCGCAGACGGTCTGGTCCGGCTGGAAGACCAGGCGCTCCGAGGTAAAGGCAAGCAGCTTCAGCTTGGACTGTTCGACCTTCTGGAACATCGGGATCTGGCGGAGCAGATCGACTTCTTCGTTGAGGCTCATGGGGTGGGTCCTCCCGGTACGCGCGCCGTCACGCCGCTTCGTTGGCGATCAGTTCACTGAGCGCCGTACCTTCCTTGTTCAGTTCCTCGAACGTCCCGCTCTCCACCACGGTTCCGCCCTTCATGACGATAATGTGGTCGAAGCGCTCGGCCATCTGCGGCCGGTGGACGCCCCAGATGAGGCCGCCGCCGCTGAAACGCTCCAGCAGTCGTTCCAGTATCCGGGCCTGGCTGTTGGAATCGAGCGACGCCGTCGCTTCCGACAGTATGAGCACATCCGGGTTCTTGACCACCGCCCGTGCGAGCGCCAGCTTCTGGCGCTGTCCGGCGGAAAGCCTGGCGCCACCAATGCCGGCCTCGTAGGCCAGTCCGACCTCGGACACGGTATCGATGATGTCCAGTTCGGCCATGACTTCACGGATGAGCGAACTGACGCGCTCCTGGGCCTGCGCCTGGCCGTAGGCGATCTTGCCGAACAGGATGTTGTCCAGAATGTTGGCCGCGGCGTTGTATTCCGCCGGGTCGAAGAAATCGACCGCGCCCTGCAGATCATCCGGCAGGTTGTCCGCGAAGGCCTTCCGCGCCTCCAGCAGCCGGGCCCGGACGTCTTCGCTGATGATGCCGAGACGGTGCCGGGCGGGGATCAGCTTGAAGGGCAGCGACATCAGCCGGAGCTTCTCGGACTCGTCGATGTTGTCGAGCTGCTCGCGGTCGTACTGCGCCAGAATCGCCTGGAACTCGGGCAGATCGTCGGCCGAGATGAAGCTGAATTGCTGGAACAGCTCGTGATCCGGCGGCAGGTCCGAGAACAGTTCCACCATGGTCGCGGCAGCCTGGTAGCCCATTTCCAGGAACATCCGGGTCATGCCCACCTTCTCGAGCACCTCCTGGATGTAGGGGTGTTCGGCCAGGTGGTCGAAGTCGAACGCATCGCCGACCGGCGTGCCGAACAGCAGGTTCTCGGCCACGGAAGCGTTGGTGTTGTAGCTCTCCGGATCGTAGCGCTCGATCAGGCTGGCGAAGGACGGATCGGAGAGCCGCGCGCTCAGGGCCTCGCGGGCCTTCAGAACGCCTTCGGCGATCTCCGGCTGCACGCCCGGATCGATCTGCCCGCGCAGACCGAACTGGTAGACATCCTCATCCAGCCCGACGATCCGCAACGCCTCGATGCCCACCGCGCGGAGACCGGCAAGATCGGTGACGCCGGCTGCCTCGTAGTCGATCCAGTCGGCCCGGGGATCGTACTCCAGATTGCCGGAGGCCCGCGCCTCGGAGATGTACTTCTCGAGTTCGCTCCTGTCGTCGCCCTCGACCGAGCGGGAACCGAGCGGCCGGTGCCGGAGGCCATAGAACAGGTTGTCCCCCAGCGTCATGTTGAAGACGAAGGACGAGCCGCCGACATAGGAAATGCGCCGCCCGGTAACCGCTTCGGACAGGGTCTGCAGGTCGTGATCGCCATACTGGATGCTGCCGCGGTCCGGTTCCTCCAGCCGCGCCAGCAGGTCGGCCACTTCGGAAGAACCGGATCCGCTGGCGCCGACAAGGGCGATGCGTTTGCCCAGCGATGCCGATGTCGACAGGTTCTCGACCAGGCTGGAATTCTGCTCGTCCAGCATGGTGACCCCGGTCAGCTTCAGATCGCCGGTCAGGCGGATCGACGGATCGGCGTCGTGCATGATCCGGTCTTCGGTGTACAGCCCTGCCGGCGCGAACTGCTCGACAACCTGCTCGTACTTGATCCGGGCGTCGGCCTGGCGCTGGTAGTAGCCCAGAAGCTCCTTCCAGGGCGCGCCGATTTCCTTGTGCGCCGAGATCGCGGCGAACAGCGTGCCGAGATCCAGCCCGCCGGTCAGCACCAGATAGCCGCCGATCGAGTAGAACATCACCGGACCCAGCTGCTGGATGAAGTTGTTCACGAACTTGATGACGAACTTCCAGATGTAGATTTCCAGCCGGACCGAGTAGATGCCGTGCAGCTGGTTGGCGAAGTTCGACAGTTCCAGATTGGTAGTGTCGTTGCTGTGGATCTCGTTCACGCCGGTGACGCTTTCACCGATCTTCTCGGAGAGCTTCCGCACCCGGCGGACGCGCTCCTTGCCCATCATGTTCACCTTCTTCTGCAGCTTGGGGATGATCCAGAACTGCAGCGGGTAGAGCGAGACGGCAGCCAGCGCGAGGATCCAGTTGGCGTAGAGCATGTAGCCCAGCGACATCAGCATGATGCCGCCCTGCATGACCGGCAGCGAGAAACACTCGCCGACGAATCCGCCCAGCGGCTCGACCTCGGCCGTGATCATGGAGATCAGTTCGCCCTGGCTGACCTTCTTGAAGGTACGACGGGGGAAGCGGAGGATCCGTTCGAACAGCGTGTAGCGCAGCCGGCGCAGCATCCGCTCCGCGGTCTGGCCGCGGTAGACGTTCAGGATGTACTTGATGCCCTGCAACAGCAGGATGTTGATCAGGAAGACGCCGACAAGGATGAACAGGAAGGTGATCTGGTCGAATTCAGGCCCGATTCCGAAGACCAATTCGGGGAATTCGATACTCTGCTTCACCGTCTTGGAGACGGTCTCGCCATCGACAACCTCTTCGACCGCAACCTTGCGGAAGCCCTGGAGTCCCTCGTTGACGATCGTCTCGACCAGCGTATAGCCGAAGAAGGTGATGGGCATGTTGATGACCGCCAGCGCCACGAGGACGATCTGCTGGCGATAGCTGTGCTTCACGATGAAGCTGAATACATTGCGTTCCATGCCGTCCCCTCCTGCCGCCCGCGCCCCCGCGGCGGCAGTATCCCTCATTCATTCAGCCCGAGTTCACACTAGTGAAGCAGATTGGAACCGACAATCATTGACGACGGTCAATCTGACGATTTGCCGGTTCAGTAGTGTTCTGGCATAGTCCCGCAAAAATCCAAGGCGTATTGGGGTTTAGAACATGGCATCAAGCCGCGGATCGCGCGTCCTGATCTACAGCCACGATACGTTCGGGCTCGGTCACCTGCGACGCTGCCGGACCATCGCCCATTCTCTGGTCGAGAACCACAAGAACCTGTCGGTACTGATACTTTCCGGCTCGCCCATCATCGGCAGTTTCGACTTCCGGGCCCGCGTCGATTTCGTCCGCGTCCCCGGCGTCATCAAGTTGCGCAACGGCGAATACACGTCGCTGAATCTGCACATGGACATCGAGGACACGCTGGATCTCCGAGCCTCGATCATCCGCCACACGGCCGCCAGCTTCGACCCGGACATCTTCATCGTCGACAAGGAGCCGCTTGGCCTGCGCGGCGAGGTCACGGCCACCCTGAAGATGCTGAAGGAGCGCGGCACGCGGCTGGTTCTGGGCCTGCGCGACGTCATGGACGAGCCGAAGCTGCTGGCGCCGGAATGGCAGCGCAAGAACGTGATGCCGGCCCTCGAAGACCTCTATGACGACATCTGGGTCTATGGCCTGCCCCAGATCTGCAATCCGCTGGAAGGCATGGATCTGACCCCGGGCGTGCTGCACAAGATGATCTACACCGGTTATCTGCCCCGCCGCCCCGGTACGGCTGCCAGCGTGTCTCTGCCCGAGATCACCAACCGGCCCTTCCTGCTGGTCACCACTGGCGGCGGCGGCGACGGCGAGGGGCTGATCGACTGGGTGCTGAAGGCCTACGAAAGCGACCCGCTGCTGCCCTATCCGGCCCTGCTGGTGCTCGGTCCCTTCATGCCGCCTGAACTGCAGTCCAGCTTCCATGAGCGCGCCTCGAAGCTGGACCGCGTCGAGGTCATCACCTTCGACCCGCATTTCGAGAACCTCATGGCGGATGCCGCCGGCGTTGTCGCCATGGGCGGCTACAACACGTTCTGCGAGATCCTGTCGCTGGACAAGCGGGCGATCATCGTTCCGCGGCGCGTGCCCCGTCTGGAACAGACCATCCGCGCCGAGCGGGCCGCCGAGCTGGGCCTGGTGCAGATGATGGCCGACGACGGGGACCGCGATCCCGCGGCGATGGCGGCGGCGCTGCGGCTGATGCCGCGCCAGAAACGGCCTTCGGAGGTCGTGGTGCCGGGCCTGCTGGAGGGCCTCACCAACGTCAACCGGCTTGCGGAGCCCTGGCTGGAACGGGCGAAGCCGCGCCTCAGCCGCGCGGAACGGGCCGCCGGCTGAACCCGGGTCTCCCACCCCTCCCCTTTTTGCTGCGCCTCCACTACTCTCTCGGCAAGCGCATCGACGCGCATCGGGAGGAACGTGCATGACCCTGCAGGTAGACCTATTCTGGTCATTCCGCAGCCCCTATTCCTATCTGGGCATGGAGCGCTTCAAGCAGCTGGAGCGGGACTGGAACCTGACCGTCAATGTCCGGCCGGTCTATCCGATCGCCATCCGCACGCCGGAGTTCTTCTCCCAGGTCAATCTGATGTGGCCCGCCTATCTGATGAAGGATGTCTTCCGGGTCGCGGAGCATCTGGGCGTCCCCTTCCAGTGGCCCGATCCGGATCCGGTGGTCATGGACATGAAGACACGCACCATCCCCAAGGAACAGCCCTACATCCACAGGCTGACACGGCTGGGAATCGAGGCCGTGAACCGCGGCCGGGGCCTCGCCTTTCTGGACGAGATCTCGCGCACCATCTGGGGCAAGGCGGTGAAGAACTGGCACCAGGGCGATCACCTGAAGGACGCCACGGCGCGCGCCGGACTCGATCTGGCGGCGATGGAGCAGTCGATCGAGGGCAACGAACAGGCCTATGAGGACGCCATCAAGGTCAATGAGGACGCGCTGGAAAAGTGTGGACACTGGGGTGTGCCGACACTCGCCTTCAAGGGCGAGCCCTTCTTCGGGCAGGATCGGATCGACATGTGCCTCTGGCGGATGAAGCAGGCCGGACTGGAGCCCCGCACCTGAATGGCTGACGACGACGAAACCGGCGAGGAGAAGGGCTTCAAGGTCAACGGCCACAAGCTGCCGAACCTGACCGCGCTGTTTGGCAGCGGTCCGGCGGCCGCGGCCGCGGCGGTGACGCCGGCCGAGAATGACGATCTGCCCTTCGATGTCGAGGCCGTGCACCGTGCGCTGACGCCCCTGCAGGCGGAAATCCCGGAAGACGCCTTCACCGCGCCCCTGCTCGGGACCGAGCGCGCCGGCGGCGGGATCGTCATCGGCGCCGGGGGCCTGATCCTGACCATCGGCTATCTGATCGTGGAGGCCGAGAGCGTCGCCGTGCTGGATTCGGAGGGCCGCCCCACCGAAGCGGATGTGCTGGCCTACGATTTCGAGAGCGGGTTCGGCCTTGTCCGCGCCGTCTCGCCGCTGAACCGCCCGATGCTGAACTTCGGCACGGTGCGCGACCTGAAGGTCGGCTCCTCCGTCGTCACCAGTTGCGGCGGCGCGGAGACCATCGTCCAGACCGTCACCGGCAAGCGGCCCTTCCAGGGATACTGGGAATACGCCCTGGACGAGGCCATCTACACCGCACCGGCGCATCCGAACTGGGGCGGTGCGGCGATGATCGGCATGGACGGGCTGCTCTACGGTGTCGGCTCCCTCTACATCGAGGACGCCACGGCCGGCGGCAAGCCCCGGCCCGGCAACATGATCGTGCCCATCGACCTGCTGGAGCCGATCCTGAACGACCTGATCATCAAGGGCCGGCGCAACGCGCCGCCGCGGCCCTGGCTGGGCCTGTTCGCCGACGAGCGCATGGGCCATGTCGTCGTGCTCGGAACCTCGCCAAGCGGACCGGCGGCGCATTCGGGGCTGGAACAGGGAGACATCATCCTGCGCGTCAACGGCGTCGCGGTCGGCAGCCTGGCCGAGTTCTACGAACAACTATGGTCGGCGGGCCCGGCTGGGTCCGACATCGCGCTGACCCTGATGCGGCAGGATGCGGGATCGTCATTCGAGACCAGTATCCGCAGCGCCGACCGCGACAGCTACCTGAAGATCCAGCGCTGGCAGAAATAGGGAGGGACCGGCGATGGCGAAGAAGACGCCCCATGGCGGGCCGCCTGCGGCCCACGCCATCGAACATCTCGCAGACGCCGTGCACGCGGACCAGTCGCTGGTCTGGCGTGGCCGCTTCGTGAACCTCGAGTGGGTCTGGCAGATCGGCGAGGTTCCCTATCACATCCATATCCGCGACGGGCTGATCGTCGAATTGGTGCGCGGTCCGGTGCTGATGCGCCCCTTCACCTTCGCCATCCGCGGGCCGGTCGAGAACTGGGAGCGATTCTGGGCGCCGCTGCCGAAACCCGGCTGGCACGACCTGTTCGCCATGACCAAGACCGGGCGCGCCTCGATCGACGGCGACCTGCAGCCGCTGATGGCCAATCTACGCTACTTCAAGGACATCCTCGCCGCGCCGCGCACGATGGAGGATCACTGACATGGCCGAGTTCGAACCGATCACGGGCCGCTATGTCCATCTCGACATCGCCGGCCGCGCCGCCCGCATCTATTTCGAGGAAGCTGGCGAAGGCATCCCGCTGGTCTGCCTGCATACCGCGGGCGCCGACGGGCGGCAGTTCCGCCACCTGATGACGGACACCCAGATCACCAGCCGATTCCGCGTCATCGCCTTCGACCTGCCCCACCATGGCAAGTCCAACCCCTACGAAGGCTACGAGCACGAGGAATACCGTCTGACCACCGAGACCTACGACGCTGCCATCACCGCCTTCTGCCAGGCGCTGGAACTCGATCGCCCGGTGCTGATGGGCTGTTCCATGGGCGGGCGGATCGTGCTGCACATGGCCGGCGCACACCCCGAGGCCTTCCGCGCCGTGATCGGGCTGGAGGCCTCCGACCATCAGCAGCCCTGGTACGATACCGACTGGCTGCACCGCCCCGACGTGCATGGCGGCGAGGTCTGCGCGGCGATGATTTCCGGGCTCGTCGCGCCGCAGAGCCCCGACGTCCATCGCTGGGAAACGCTCTGGGGCTACCTCTCCAGCGGACCGGGCGTGTTCAAGGGCGATCTGCATTTCTACCGCCAAGACAGCGACTTCCGAGACCGCACGCACCTGATCGACACGACGAAATGCGCGGTCTTCCTGCTGACGGGCGAGTACGATTTCTCCTGCACGCCGCAGGACACGATGCGCACCGCCGGTGACATTCCGGGCGTGGAGGCCGAGATCATGGAAGAACTCGGCCATTTTCCGATGTCGGAGAACCCGGAACAGTTCCGGGCCTACCTGCTGCCGGTGCTGAAGAAGGTCGAACGGTTGTGAGCGAGGGTCCTGTTGTGCTGGTCACCGGCGTCGGTCCCGGAACCGGCGCGGCCGTCGTCCGCCGCTTCGCCGAGGGCGGCTACCGCGTCGCCATGCTCGCGCGCGACGCGGAGCGTCTGGCTGGGCTGGAGGACGAGATCGACGGTGCGAAGGCCTATCCCTGCAACGTGCTGGATGCCGATGCCCTGCTGGATGTCTGCGGCCGGGTCAGGGCCGAGTTGGGCGATCCCCGCGCCGTCATCCACAACGCCGTCGGCGCGGCCTTCGGCAGTTTCGCCGAGATCGAGCCGAAGGTGCTGGAGCGCAACTTCCGCATCAACACCATGGGCCTGCTGCATCTGGCGCAGCAGTTCACCCCGGCAATGATCGAGGCTGGCGACGGCGCGATCATCGTGACCGGGAACACCGCGGCGCACAGGGGCAAGGCCCGCTTCGCCGGTTTCGCGCCGACCAAGGCGGCCCAGCGCATCCTCGCCGAATCCATGGCCCGCGATCTGGGGCCGAAGGGCGTCCACGTCGCGTATCTGACCATAGACGCCATGATCGACCTGGAATGGACCCGCGCCGGGCCCGGCAAGGGCAAGCCCGACGACTTCTTCATCCAGCCCGCCGCTATCGCGAACGAAGTCTGGCACCTGGCGCACCAGGACCGCTCGGCCTGGAGTTTCGACCTGACCATCCGGCCCTTTGGGGAGGAGTGGTAGCGGAATTGTCGGCTACCACGTCATCCCGGCCCCCGAGCCGGGATCCGGGCAGACGTCAAATCGCAGACACCAGCGTCGTCCCCAAATGCAGACACCAGACCCCGGCTCAAGGCCGGGGTGACGGTGGAGGTGGCCTGGAGGCCGGAGACCTTCAGTTCGGCAACTACACCCAGGGGCAGTTGCTGTTGCGGTCGCCGAAGGTCTCGCCGGTCGAAAAGCGCTTCAGGTTGAAGGGCTTCAGCGTTTCCGGCATCGCGTTGCCGGCCAGCGTCTCGGCGATCATCCGGCCGACACCGATCATCTTGAAGCCATGGTTGGAATCCGCGGCCATGAAGACGTTCGGCGCAACGAAGTCGAAGACCGGGACATTGTCCGGCGTGAAGGCGCCGATGCCGCCATTGCGGCGTTCCTTGAAGTCGGCGCGGCAGCCCTTGAAGCGGTCCATCAGGTAGGCGAGCGTCGCGCAGTAGTAGTCGGCGAACCAGTCGTCGGCCTGGTAGAGATCGTTCAGGTGGCCATAGGGTTCCAGCTGCGCCTCGGGGCCGATCTGTACCGGGATGGTGCCGCCCTGCACGCCCGGCTGGCCGACCCTTTCGGCGGCGTAGCGGACATAGGTGTAGAAGTGGTCGGAGATCTCCCGCCCGTCTTCGGTCACCACCGGCGTGTTCATCAGTTCCACATGCAGCACCGGCGCGTCGTGGCCGTTGGCGTCGCGGAAATCGATGCCGGGCTTCAGATAGACCTCGCCCTCCAGCAGCCGCCAGTAGGTCCACATGTCGAAATCCTTTTCGACATGGCCGTCGCGGTAATGCATGTCGAGCTTGTCCGACAGCCCCACCCAGCGCCAGTGCACAGGGTTCCAGGCGCCGGCCGCCAGCACGACCTGCTCGCAGCGGATGTCGCCGGCCGAGGTCTTCACCGCCGCGACCTGCCCGTTGGTCATGTCGTAGCCGGTGACCTCGACGCCGTAGACGCGCTTGACGCCCATCTGGCGGCACTTCTGGTCCAGCCCCCAGACCGCCATGTGCGTTCCCGCATAGCCCGACGGCCGTTCATGCAGCACGCAGTGGGCGACGTCGGTGTTGAAGTCCGGCCAGATCGATTTCAGATGCTTCCTGGCGTCGGCGCCGAGATAGAGGTCCGACGGATAGCCCTGATCGTTCTGGGACTTGTGGATCCTGATGTAGTCGGCTTCCTGGTTTTCCTCGCCGACCGAGATGTAGCCGACCTGCTGGAAGCCGAAATTGACCGGATCCTCGGTCCAGACATCGACGCTCTCGCGCAGTATGCCGTGCAGCGGGCCGGTCATGTACATGTTCCGCACGCAGCCGCAGGCGAGGCCCGTGGCACCCGCGCCGGGACCCTGCTTGTCGATCAGGACGACATCCGAGCCTTTGCCCCGCCCGGTTTCCTCCAGCTTCCGCGCCAGATGCCAGGCCGTCGACATGCCGTGCACACCCGCGCCGACGACGACGAACATGGCGCTCTCCGGCAACTTCGCCACGTCGAACAGCGGCACCACCGAGGGATTGGCCAGCACGCCGTCGACCATCTGCGGTTCCGGCCGGTTCTGGAACGGAAAGTACTGATCGTGCGCGGTCATGGCAGGCTCCCTCTCATACGCTGCGGGCAGAATAGTGCCGCGGCCGCGCGCCGACCGTCATTCGCGATGCGACAGCGCCCGGCGCAACCGCGTCACGCGGCGGCCATGATGAAGAGAACCAGCACGGCGGCCTCGGACAGCAGGCAGGCCGCGCCATAGACATCACCGGTCACGCCGCCGAACCGCTTCTCCGCCAGACTGCCGATGCGGTCCGTCACCGCGACGGCAAGCAACGGCCCGAGAACCAGACCGGCAAGACCGTACCCGGCAGGGACCGCCAGCAGCAGGACCGTCGCAACAGCGATGACCAGCGCAACTGTCATCGCGGCGAGACCCGTCTCGCCGGCGGTGGCTGCCGCGCCGTCGGCCCTCGCCCTTGGATAGCGGCGCATCAGCATGGCCATCGACGCCCTGGACAACGCCAGCGCCGGGATCAGGATCAGCGCATGTTCCAGCGCCGCCAGCGCCGCGATGCGGGCCAGCGTGACGAACAACAGCGCGAGGACACCGTAGCTGCCGATCCGGCTGTCGCGCATGGCGGCGAGTTTCTCTGCCTTGCCCCCGCGCGCGCCGAGGCCGTCGAAGTAGTCCGCCAGTCCGTCCTCGTGCAGCCCGCCAGTCAGCACGGTCAGCGCGCCGACCGCCAGAACCGCGCAGAGCAGCGGCGGCGCGCCCAGCCAGCCCGCCAGGCCGAAGATGGCGGCCCCGGCCGCGCCCAGCATCACGCCGACCACCGGGAAGGCCCAGGCTGCCATGCCCAGCGGCTGCGCGCTGGCCGGAAACGCGACCGGCAAGCGCGTCAGCCAGCCAAGGGCTACCGCCAGATCGTCGTTCATCCGGCTGATGTTCATGGCCGTTTCATCACCATGGGCAGGCCGGCGGCGGTGAAGATGACGCAATCGGCCGCCGCCGCCACGGCCTGATTCAGGATTCCCTGCGCATCCCGGAACCGGCGCCCCAGCGGCGTATCCGGCACGATGCCGAGACCGACCTCGTTGGACACCAGAACCGTTGGCGCGCGCCGGTCGGCCAGCGCCGCCATCAGGCCGGCCCGGTCGGTCTCGAGATCGGCGTCCGCCAGCATCCGGTTGCTCAGCCAGAGCGTCAGGCAGTCCACAAGCGCGGGCACGGTGCCCGCAGCGCGGATCGCACCTGAAAGATCCTCCGGCGCTTCGACTGTCATCCAGTCCGCGCCACGATCCGCCTGATGCTGCGCGATCCGGGCCCGCATCTCGTCGTCGAAGGCCTGTGCCGTGGCGATGTAGACCGGCATCGCGGCCGGGTCGGCGTCACGCGTCAGCCGTTCCGCAAGACGGCTCTTGCCCGAGCGTGCGCCGCCCAGCACCAGCGTCAGGCGCGGCGGTGCGTCCACTCCGGGCAGCTCGCTCCAGGCATTCATTCAGCCATTCTTGCCTGCAACGGCGGCTTCCTCAAAGGTCGCCATGCCGTTGTGGCAGGCCACCGCGGCCCTCACGATGCCGAGCGCCGTCGCCGCGCCGGATCCCTCGCCGAGCCGCATGCCCAGATCCAGAATCGGGTCGAGACCGAGGAAATCCAGCAGCTTGCGGTGACCGTGTTCCTGAGAAGCATGGCCCGACAGGCAGTGCGCCAGGCCTTGCCGGCCGAGCGGCGCAACCGAAGCCGTGGCGATGAAGCCGTCGATCAGGACCGGGATGGATTTCTTCCGGGCCTCCAGGCAGGCGCCGAGGATCGCCGCCATCTCCCGGCCGCCAAGGCAGCGCAGCACCTCGACGGGATTGCCGCTTGAGGCCGGGTTCGCCATCAGACCGCGCCGGACGACGTCGGCCTTCCGGGCCAGCCCGTCCTCGTCGACGCCGGTGCCCTGCCCGACCCATCCGGCAGGATCGCCGCCGCAGATCGCCGCCGCGACCGCAGCCGCAGCCGTCGTGTTGCCGATGCCCATTTCACCGAAGATCAGCAGATCCTCGTCGCCGCGGACGCTCGCCCGGCCCTTGCCGACCGCCTCGGCAAATGCCGCCGCATCCATGGCAGGGCCGACCGTGAAGTCATCCGTCGGATGCGCCACACCGCAGTCGATCGCCTTCAGTTCTGCGCCGAAGGCTTCCGCCAGCTGGCAGACCGCTGCAAAACCGGCATGGAATCCGCCGAGCATCTGGGCATTGACCTCGTCGGGAAAGGCCGAGACGCCATGCTTCGTGATGCCGTGGCTGCCGGCAAAGACCGTGATCGTGACCGTTTCCAGCCGGGGGCGTTCCGCGCCCTGCCAGCGTGCGAGGTGGACGGCGATGTCCTCCAGCCGGCCCAGCGAACCGGTCGGTTTCACCAGTTGCCCCTGCCGCGCCCTGGCGGCAGCCTCGGCCGCGTCATCGCCGCGAGGCAGGCTGTCGAGCAGGGCGTCGATGTCGGGAAGTTCGGGAGTGATGTTCATACGGGCTGCTTAGACCATCGCCAGCGCGCTTGGAATCCTGAAAGCGACCCGCTAATCACGCGCGATGGACAAGATCTTCCTCACCGCCAACGATCTGTTGCGCGACTCCTTCGAGCTCGGCCTCAGGGTCTACGAGAGCGGCTTTCGCCCCTCCTTCATCGTCGGCATCTGGCGCGGCGGCGCCCCCATCGGCATCGCGGTGCAGGAGGTCCTGGACTATTACGGCGTGAAGAACGACCACATCGCCATCCGCACCTCGTCCTATGTGCGGCCCGGCGAGCAGTCGAGCACGGTCCGCGTCTTCGGACTGAATTACATCATCGACAATATCGACGCCGCGGACGACCTGCTGATCGTCGACGATACCTTCGATTCAGGGCGCAGCATCGATGCGGTGATCACCGAAATCCAGCGCAAGTGCAGGCGCAACACCCCCGAGGACATCCGGGTGGCGACGGTGTTCTACAAGCCGACGCTCAACCGGACCGACCGCGCCCCGGACTACTTCATTCACGAAACCGACCGATGGATCGTCTTCCCGCATGAGATCGACGGGCTGACGCCCGAGGAGATCGCCCGCCACAAGGTGCATAACGGGCTCGACCGCGCCCGCTGACGGGCAGGATCAGACGACGGCGCTGCCGCCGAAGAACTCGACCGTGGTCTGGAAGTAGCGGACCTCGCCGCTGTCGATCAGGGCCAGCCGCCGGTTCCAGGTCTCCAGTTCGGCGACCAGCGCCGGCTGCAGCCGTGCAGCGTCGGGACCGGCCGCCCTCATCACCTCGACCGACTTGCGGAAGGAGGCGCGGATGCTGGACGCATGCAGGTCCGTGACGTCACGGTAATCCGGATAGTCGAAGCCGATCTTGTAGGCCTGATCCGCGAAGCTGTTCGGCTGCAGCAGGTATTGCGGACGCTCGTTCAACGCCGACCAGATGGCCACTTCGGGGCAGTCCGGATCCATGCCGGTGACGAAGAAGTCGAAGAAGACGATCTTGCCCTTGGGCCGCAGGATCTGCAGCAGATGGCTGAACAGGCGGCGCTTGTCGCGGACATGGGAGAAGCCGCCGAACGCCACGATCGCATCCGCATAGCCCGGCTTCAGACCGGTCTCGAAAAAGTCGCGGCGATCGACCTTCAGGGTTGCGCCGTTCTCCGAGACCCAGTTCTGCGCCAGGTCGGCAACATCGACGCGGTCGTCCAGCAGGATGGTGTTGGACCCCGACAGCTCGGCAAGCCGCGCCGCGGGACCGCCCAGACCGCCGCCCAGCACCACAGCCTTGGAATCCTCCGTCAGCAGAAGCTCGCGCAGCATGGGCTCGTGAATCTCGTCAACCCAGGGCGCGTCGAGTCCGGGTCCGAACAGGCCTTCCAGCACCTGCAGGCGCTCCTTCGGCCAGATCGTCGCCTCGGCGGCAGCCTTGCGCACGTTCGGCGCCGGGGCGCCGCTCCGCCCGGCAGACGGCATCTCCTCACCGCCCCACCAGCTGTTGAGGCGGCGCCAGAGGCCGGCTTTCTCTTCCGGGGCATGCTCGTGCTGCGCGCTCAAGGGACCGTCCGATGCTCGTGTCGACGGGCGGCCGGATGCCGCCAATCCCCGATCCTAGGCGGATCGCGTTAAGCGCCGGTAAACCGGAATGCGCTCAACCGAGGCCCAGCTTGCGGGCAAGCACGACGTTCTGAATCTCGGTGGCGCCGTCCATGTACTGGGACATCTTCGCCGTCGCGAGGTGCCGCGCCGCCGGCTCTTCCAGCCGGAAACCGTTGGCGCCCATGACCTGCATGCAGTCGGCGAGCCGGGCCAGAGACGCACGGGTCGCGAACTTCTTGGCGTGGGCCGCGGCCGCGGTGGCGTCTGCACCGGCATCCAGCAGAGCCGACGCGCTGTAGGTCAGCAATCGGGTCGCCTCGATATCGGTGGCGACATCGGCCAGCATCCACTGCACACCCTGGAACGCGGAAATCGTCTGACCGAAGGCGGGGCGCGTCTTCGTGTAGTCGACCGCCCGCGACAGCGCCGCCCGCATCATGCCCAGCGACATCGCCGCAACGTAGACACGGGCGGAATCGATACCCGACATCGCGGCCTTGAAGGCCTCGCCCTGCGGGATCAGGACATCTTCCTTCGTCACCCGTGCGCCGTCGAAGCGGAAGCCGCCGGTGCCCAGCGCATGCCCACCGGCCATGTCGTAGGGTCCGGTCCGGTGCACGCCCGCCCGGTCGGTTTCGAGGGTGAATGCGATGAGCCCCCGCGATCCCCTTGTCGGATCGGCCTGGGCATAGAGCGACAGGATCTCGGCGTCAGAGGCGCTGGAAATCCAGGCCTTCTCGCCCTCGATCCGCCAGCCGTCCTCGTCAGGGATCGCGCGGCAGGCGACGGCAGCGGCATCCGAGCCCATGCCCGGCTCGGTCAGCAGGAAAGTGCCGATCTTCCGGCACGCCAGCATGTCCGGGAGGTATTTCCGCTTCTGTTCGGCAGAGCCATTGGCCGAGATCGAGAGCACGAAATTGTTGTGCACGACCAAGCTGAAGGTGAACGCCATGCAGCCCCGGGCCAGTTCCTCGAAGACGCGGCAGGCCGCCGTGAAGGACATGCCGAGACCGCCATCGGCCTCGGGCGTCAGGAGGCCGCCAAGGCCGAGTTCCGCCGCCTTCATCTGCACATCGCGCGGATATATGCGGTCCCGCTCCCAGGCAGCCGCATTCGGCATGATCTCCGTGTCGGTGAAGTGCGCTGCGGCCTCCACCAGGTCGCGTTCCCGCGCCGTCAGGCTGGCTTCGAAGCCCATCCGTTTCCTCCCCTGCAAGCGAGGCGGAGCATAGGCGATGACACCGGGGCCGCGAAGGTCCTAGAGTCGGATGCGGTTTGCAGGGAGGAGCGGCCGATGCCCGACACAGCGTCCGACGATCTGGCGCGCGTCTATGCGCGCGACGGCTTCGCCTTCCCGTTCCGCGCCATGCAGGCAACCGAGGCGGCAGACTATCGCCGCCGCCTCGAGGCGACCGAAGCCTCCCTTGGCGGCCCGCTGAAATCCAACATGCGCCAGAAGGTCCACCTGCTGCTGACCTGGGCGGCCGAACTGGTCCGGCACCCCGCCATTCTCGATCAGGTGGAGCGGATCATCGGTCCCGACATCCTCTGCTGGAACACCAACCTGTTCATCAAGGAACCGCACGATCCGGCCTTCGTCTCGTGGCACCAGGATTCGACCTACTGGGGCCTCGACCCCGCAGATGTCGTCACCGCCTGGCTGGCGATCTCGGATGCGCCGGTCGAATCGGGGGCGATGCGGTTCCTGTCCGGCTCCCATGGCAGCCAGATCGCGCACCGCGACACCTTCGATGCCGACAACCTGCTCAGCCGCGGTCAGGTCGCCGACCTGGAGATCGACGAAGCAAGAGCCGTCGACGTGCCGCTCAAGGCGGGCGAGTTCTCGCTGCATCACATCAGGCTGATGCATGGCTCCAAACCCAACACGACCGGCGACCGGCGGATCGGGCTGGCGATCCGCTACCTGCCGCCGCATGTCCGGCCCGAGCGATCGGCCAATGCCGCGACGCTGGTCCGCGGCGAGGACCGCTTCGGCCATTTCCGTCACGAACCCGCACCCGCCGCCGACCTCGACGAGGCGGCGCTGTCGGCCCACGGGCAATCCATGAACGCCCACATCGGCGCCATCTATCAGGGCACCGGCATCACCCGCGCACGCGACTAGGAGGCAGACTTGGCACGCATTCCCTATCTTTCCGAAGCCGACATCACCGACGACAACCGGGACGTTCTGGAGCGGCGGATCAACCTCTACTGGGCCGCCGGACACGCCATCGGCGGCGCGCGGAACTTCTCCAACATGGGGCTTTGGCTGCGCTTCGACAGCAAGTTCGACACCCGTCTGCGCGAGTTCGCCATCCTGACCGTCGGCTACGTCACCCGGGCGCCCTATGAATGGGCGCAGCACTGCAAGCTGGCGCTCGATTTCGGCGCCACCGAGCAGGATATCCGGCAGCTGATGGCCGAACTGGACGGCGAGGATACAGGCTTCAACGCCGTGGAGAAGGCGATCATCCACGGCACGGCCGAAATGGTCCGCGGCACGAAGATGAGCGATGCCCACTGGGACACGCTGTCGGCTGAATACGGCACCGAACTGATGGTCGAACTGGTGATGACCGTGTCGTTCTATGTCGGGCTGGTGCGCTTCCTGAACACGATGGAGATCGACCTGGAACCCGAGATCCGGCCCTGGCTGGACAAGTTCCCCTTGCCCGCCTGACGCCGGGGGGTATTTTCAGGCCGCTGCATTTGGGAGGAGACGGCAATGGATCTGGCGCTGACCGAGGACGAAGTCCGCTTTCAGGACGAAGTGCGGGACTTCCTGTCGACGTCCATCACTGAGAAGGCGAAGGAAGCGGGACGCCTGACAGCCGGCGTGGTCTCGGACTTCGAGGGGTCCATGGACTGGTACCGCGCGCTGGCCGAAAAGGGCTGGTCCACACCGGCCTGGCCGGTCGAGCATGGCGGCACCGGCTGGACCCCGATGCAGCGCTACATCTTCGAGAGCGAGTGCCAGCGCGCCTCCGTGCCGCGGCTCTTCGCCATGGGCGTGCGCATGGTCGGCCCCGTCATCATCAGGTACGGCACGCCGGAGCAGCGCGCCCACTACCTGCCGAAGATCCAGTCCGGCGAACACATCTGGTGCCAGGGCTATTCCGAGCCGGGTTCCGGCTCCGACCTCGCCAGCCTGCAGTGCAAGGCCGAGCGGGACGGCGACGACTACATCATCAACGGCACCAAGATCTGGACCACCGGCGCGCACCACGCGAACATGATGTTCTGCCTGGTCCGCACCAGCCGCGAGGGCAAGCCCCAGCAGGGCATCAGCTTCATCGTCTTCCCGATGGACCTGCCCGGCATCAAGGTCGAGCCGATCCTGACCATGTCCGGCGACCACGAGGTCAACCAGGTCTTCTTCGACGACGTCCGCGTCCCCGTCGCCAACCGCATGGGCGAGGAGAATGACGGCTGGACGGTGGCCAAGTACCTGCTGGAGTTCGAGCGCGGCGGTACGGCCTACAGCCCCGGCCTGCACGGCATGCTGCAAAAGCTGAAGAAGGTCGCCAGCGACGAGGCCGGCGGCCGCGGCGAGGCGCTGATCGAGGACGCCAGCTTCCGGCGCAAGCTCGCCGACATCGAGACCCAGGTGACGGCGCTGGAGTTCTACGAGAAGAAGACCATGAGCGCGCTGAGCGCCGGGCAGAACCCCGGCGCAGCCTCGTCGGTGATGAAGCTGCGCGGTTCGGAATGCCTGCAGGCCACCGCCGAACTGGCGGTCGAGGCCATTGGCTACTACGCCAACCCCTACGAGCCGGAGACCCGGACGCCATTCTCCAACGCGATCCCGGTCGGACCGGACCACTCGGTCGGCGTCATGGCGAAACACCAGAACAGCCGCGCGGCGACGATCTACGCCGGCGCCAGCGAGATCCAGCGCAACATCATGGCGAAGCTGGTTCTGGGGCTCTGAGCCTCAGGCCGGTTCGATGCCCAGCCGCTCGTCGCGCTTGCGCAGCAGGTGGATGAAGGGCAGTGCCAGGATGACCATCCAGGCCTTGCCGACGATCTGACCGGCGATGTAGTCGAAGCTGCCGAAGGCGACGTAGAGGAAGATCGCGCTGTCGACGACCAGGCCGACGAAGCTGCTGGCGAGAACGGCCGCGATCAGGCTGCGCTTCTGCAGCGGCGTGTAGACGGCCAGATCGGCGGTTTCGGAAACGAAGAAGGCCAGCGTCGAGGCCAGCACGAGCGCCGGCGGCGCGATGCCGTAGCTGATCGCCGCGCCGAAGACGATGGCGCCGAAGGCGAAGCCGACGCCGAGGCGGCGCTGCACCAGATCGCGCAGCACCAGCGCCAGTCCGATCATCAGCACGCCGCTGGGCGCCATGATGCCGGGCACCACCGGAATGAGGCACGGGCCGTCAGGAACACAGACTGTGCCGGCATTGCCGATCAGCCAGTTGGCTGCCGGAATGCAGAGCCCGAACAGTACGAGAAAGATCGTGCCTTCGACGATGCGACGGTCCATGAACCCCACCTTGTCAGTCTGAGGCGCTCCGATACTCCCGATAGCCATCCCTGCGCAACCCGCAAGCGGGACATTCTCCGCATCCCATGCCCCAGTCGTGCACGGTTTCCGTATCGCCGTTGTAGCAGGTCAGCGTCCGCTCCCGGATGACATCGACCAGCATCCCGCCGCCAAGCTGCTCGGCCAGCGACCAGCTCTGCGCCTTGGTCAGCCACATCAGCGGCGTGTGGACGACGAAGCGGCGGTCCATGCCGAGATTGAGCGCGAGCTGCATCGCCTTGATCGTATCGTCACGGCAATCCGGGTAGCCGGAGAAGTCGGTCTCGCACATGCCGCCGACGATGTGGCGGCAGCCGCGCCGGTAGGCCAGCGCGCCGGCGAAGGTCAGGAAGATCAGGTTCCGGCCGGGCACGAAGGTGTTCGGCAGCCCGTCGTCGCGCATGGCGATCTCGGCGTCGCGGGTCAGCGCGGTCTCCGACATCTCGCCCAGCACGGCGAGATCGATCACGTGATCTTCCCCGAGCCGGGCCTCGCCGCCCGGCAGCGCCGCCGCCACGCCGCGGCGCACCGGTCCCCGGACATCCATCTCGGCGGCATGCCGCTGCCCGTAGTGGAAACCGACCGTCTCCACATGGCCGAACCGCTCCAGCGCCCAGGCGAGACAGGTCGCGGAATCCTGTCCGCCGGAGAAGAGGACGAGAGCTGCATCAGTCATCGGCCTGCTCCTTGAGCCTGTAGAGCGCCTCCAGCGCCTCCCGCGGCGTGAGGTCGTCAGGATTGATCTCGGACAGCGCAGACACCACCGCCGACGGACCTGCTGGCGCGGCGGGGGAAGGCTGGGCGGCCATGGCCTGGAACAGCGGCAGATCATCGGCGATCGACACCGCCTTCCGCCCCTGCCCGCTCTCCTCCAGCTTCTTCAACACGGCCTCGGCCCGGCGGACAACGGCGTCCGGCAGACCGGCCAGCCGCGCCACCTGTACGCCGTAGGAGCGGTCCGCGGCGCCGGGAATGACCTGGTGCAGGAACTTCACCGTCCCCTGCCACTCCATCACCCGCATGGTGCGGCAGGTCACCTGGTCCAGCTTCTCGGCCAACGCCGTCAGTTCGTGATAGTGGGTGGCGAACAGGCCGCGCGCCCGGTTGGCCTCGTGCAGCGCCTCGACCGTCGCCCAGGCGATGGCGAGGCCGTCATAGGTCGCGGTGCCGCGGCCGATCTCGTCGAGGATCACAAGCGACCGCTCGCCAGCCTGATTCAGGATCGCCGCCGTCTCGACCATCTCGACCATGAAGGTGGAGCGGCCGCGCGCCAGATCGTCGGCCGCGCCGACGCGACTGAAGAGCCGGTCGACAGTGCCGATCCGCGCATTTGTGGCCGGCACGAAGGACCCGGCCTGCGCCAGAATGGCAATGAGCGCGTTCTGCCTCAGGAAGGTCGACTTCCCCGCCATGTTCGGACCGGTCAGCAGCCAGAGTCGGCCTTCGTCTGCCCCAAGATCGCAGTCATTGGGCTGGAACCCGCCGCTGTCGCCCACCGCCAACGCCTCGACCACCGGATGCCGCCCGCCCTCGATCTCGAAGTCCAGACTGTCGTCCACGTGCGGGCGGACATAGTTCCGTTCCCGCGCCAGCTCGGCCAGCGCGGCGGCGACGTCGAGCCGGGCCAGCGCGCCCGCGCAGGCGGCCAGATCCCGGCTCCCGTTCAGGATCGCCGCCGACAGCGCCTCGAAATGCCGCTCTTCCAGCGCCTGTGCCCGGTCGCCGGCCGAGCGCATCCGGTTCTCCAGTTCGCCGAGTTCCGTGGTGGTGAAGCGCATCGCCTGCGCCATCGTCTGGCGGTGGATGAAGTCGTCGCCGAGCTTGTCGGCATGGCGCTGCTGCACTTCGACGAAGTAGCCCAGCATATTGTTGTGGCGGACCTTCAGCGTCGCGATGCCGGTGCGGTCCGCATAGGTCTTCTGCAGGGCCGCGATATGCTTGCGGCCCTCGTCGCGCAGCGTCCGGTGTTCATCCAGTGCGGGATCGAAACCCTCGGCGATGAAACCGCCATCCCGTGTCAGCAGTGGCACATCCTCGTTCAGCGCCGTCTGCAGGGTCTGCAGCAACTCGCCGAAGCCCTCCATGCGGGACGCCGCCTCGAGAATGCCCGCCGGGCCGGAGGAACCGAGCACCTGACGCGCGGCGGACGCCGCAACCAGCGCATCGCGGATGGCCGTCAGGTCGCGCGGGCCGCCCCGGCCAAGGCCCAGCCGCGAAAGCGCGCGTTCGATGTCGGGTGCGCGGCGGATGGCGTCGCGGAAATCGCCGCGCAGCGCATCGGCGTCGTGGAAGAACTGCACCATGTCCAGCCGTTCGCCGATGGCATCCGGGTCGGTGAGCGGGCCGGAGAGGTCGGCGACCAGCCGCCGGCCGCCCGCCCCGGTAACGGTGCGGTCGATCACCGACAGCAAGCTGCCTTGCCGCGAACCGGAGAGCGTTTCGGTCAGTTCCAGATTGCGCCGCGTCGACTGGTCGAGGCCCATCGCCGAGCCGGGTTCGATCCGCTGCGGCGGGAGGATGGGCGGCAGCTTGCCCTTTTGGGTCAGGTCGACATAGTCGACGACGGCCCCGGCGGCAGCGATCTCGGCGCGGGTAAAGGCGCCGAATCCGTCCAGCGCACCAACCTCGAAGACCTGTTTGAGACGCTTTTCGGCCGAGACGCTGTCGAAGCGCGCCGACGGCAGCGGCGTCAGCCGGTCCTGCCAGTCCGCGAACGCCCCCGGTCCGTCCTCGACAAGGCTGTCCGGCAGCAGGATCTCTCCGGGCTGCAACCGGGCCAGCTCGGCGGAGAGCGCGGCTTCGGAGACGGCGCTGGCCGAGAGTTCGCCGGTCGACATGTCCAGCCAGGCCAGGCCGTTCGTCCCTCCCGCACGGGCGATGGCGAGCAGGTAGTTGTTGCGGCGCGCGTCCAGCAGCGATTCCTCGGTCAGGGTACCCGCCGTGACCAGCCGGACGACATCGCGCTGCATGACCGACTTGGACCCGCGCTTCTTCGCCTCGGCCGGGTCCTCGATCTGCTCGCAGACGGCGACGCGGTGGCCGTCGCGGATCAGCCGCGCAAGGTATTGGTCGGCCGAATGAACGGGCACCCCGCACATCGGGATGTCCTCGCCCAGATGCTTGCCGCGCTTTGTCAGTGCGATGTCCAGGCTGGCCGACGCGCGCTTCGCGTCGTCGAAGAACAGCTCGTAGAAATCGCCCATGCGGTAGAACAGCAGCGAATCCGGATGCGCCGCCTTGATTTCAAGGTATTGCGCCATCATCGGAGTGGGTTCGCCGCCAGCCATGGCCGGCGACCATAGACGATTCTGCATGCCTATCCGAAGGGCAAAGCGGCGTTGCAGCCCCGCCGGGGCCATGCCAATCTCCGGCCCGCAATGACGATGGACTATGACGATCCGATCACGTTCTCCGGCTCCCGGCTGGACCGCGTAGATCAGAAGCGAAAGGACGGCGACTGGCTGTCCGATCAGCTGATGAACCCCAGCACCCGCCTGCTGCCCATGTCGCGTTTGCGCGCGCTCGTCGATCTGGACGTGGAGGCCGAGATCGGCTGGCGCTCCCCGATCGAGGCTCTGGATCTGCTGGAAGACAACCGCCCGCTGCTGCTGGGCGTCGAGGACGGCGTGGCGCATTTCGCCATCGAGGCCGACCCGCGCAAGGCGCCCCGCGACGCCGCCTGGCTGAGCCGCGGCAAGTTCATCGACGTCCGCTCGATCGCGCCGTCGCTGCCGACCGGCGATGCGGCGATCCTGGCCCAGGCGCGCTCCATGATCGACTGGCATCAGCGGCACGGCTTCTGCGCCGTCTGCGGCCAGCCGTCGGAAATGCGCGATGCTGGCTATATGCGGCAGTGCACCGATGAACGCTGCAACGCGCAGCATTTCCCGCGCACCGATCCCGTCACCATCATGCTGGTCTTCAATGGCGACGACTGCCTGCTGGGCCGTCAGCCGCGGTTCCCCGAAGGCTCCTATTCGGCGCTGGCCGGGTTCATGGAGCCGGGCGAGTCGATCGAGGAATGCGTGCAGCGCGAGATCTGGGAGGAAGCCGGCCTGAAGGTGAAGAAGGTCCGCTACGTCGCCTCGCAGCCCTGGCCCTTCCCGTCCAGCCTGATGATCGGCTGCTTCGCCGAGACCGATGACCGGGAGATCACCATCGACCCGGCCGAACTGGACGATGCCCAGTGGTTCAGCCGCGATCAGGTCCGGGAGATGATCGAGCGATCCGAATCCGGCGAGGGGCTGAGAATGCCGCCGTCGCTGTCATTGGCGCACCAGCTTGCACGCCGCTGGCTGGCCGGTATCTGAGGCCTAGGCCCCCTTCTCCCAACCGCCGCGTTCGGTCTGTTTCCAGTAGGTGACGGTATGGCCGGCGGCCCGCGCGGCGCGGAAGCGTTCGCGCGCGGCCTGCACGGCTTCCTCGTCGAGGCCGTTGAACATGTCGAGGCAGCGGTCGAAGTCGCCCTTGAAGCCTGCGTCCTGCCCGTCGACCAGCATCAGCACCCCCGCGCCGTTGGGGTTCTCTTCCTCCGATGTCAGCCAGACGGGATGCTCGGCCGGGTCGCCGTCGCCGTCCGCGCCGTGCGGCAGGAACGAGCCCTTGTCCCAGGTCCAGAGATGATCGTTGAGTTGCCGCACCCGCTCGGCTGAACCGGCGATGACGACGCAGCGGAGGCCGCGCTCCACCGCCTTCTCAAGCAGCTCGGGCATGGCCCGCTCCAGCGGCTTTCGGGTCAGGTGATAGAAGGCGACTTCGGTCATGCGGACTGCACGAAAACGGGCCGCGCTGCGTGCCGGTCAGTCCCCGGCACGCAGCGCGATCTCCCTACCCTTCGTAGTGGCGGCGCACCAGCTCGTCGAGGACGCGGACGCCGAAGCCGGTGCCGCCCTTCGGCGACGTCGGCTTGCTGGCGCCGGACCAGGTAACGCCGGCGATGTCGAGATGTGCCCAGGGCACATCGTTGACGAAGCGCTGCAGGAACTGCGCGGCCGTGATCGACCCGGCACCGCGAGCATTACCGATATTGCGCATGTCCGCGATCTCGGACTTCAGCTTCTTGTCGTAGTTCTTGTGCAGAGGGAAGCGCCAGAGCTTCTCGCCGACCGCCTCGCCGGCGGCGGAAAGGCGCTCCGACAGCTTGTCGTTGTTGGAGAACATGCCGGCATATTCATCGCCAAGGGCGATGATGATCGCGCCGGTCAGCGTCGCCAGATTGATCATGAACTCGGGCTTGAAGCGGTCCTGCGTGTACCAGAGCGCATCGCAGAGCACGAGGCGGCCTTCGGCGTCCGTGTTCAACACCTCGATGGTCTGGCCCGACATGGAGGTCACCACGTCGCCGGGGCGCTGCGCATTGCCGTCGGGCATGTTCTCGACCAGGCCGACCACGCCGACGGCATTGACCTTGGCCTGACGGCCGGCCAGCGCCGCCATGGTGCCGATCACCGCCGCGGAACCACCCATGTCCCACTTCATGTCTTCCATGCCGGCGGCGGGCTTCAGCGAAATGCCGCCGGTGTCGAAGGTGACGCCCTTGCCGATGAAAGCGACCGGCTTCTCCTTCTTGGTGGCGCCATTCCACTGCATCACGACCAGGCGGCTCTCACGCTCCGAGCCCTGACCGACGCCCAGCAGCGCGCCCATGCCGAGCTTCTTCATCTGCGCCTCGCCGAGGACCTCGACCTTGACACCGAGCGCCGTCAGTTCCTGGCAGCGGTCGGCAAGCGAGGCCGGAAAGAGAATGTTCGGCGGTTCGCTGACCAGATCGCGGGTCAGGAAGACGCCATCACCGACGGCCGAGAGTTTCTCGAAGGCATCGCGAGCCGAAGCCGCCGCGCGTGCGCCGATGGCGACGCTCTCCAGCGAGGGCTTGTCCTCGTCCTTCAGCTTGGTGTGGTACTTGTCGAAGCGGTAGCTGGCCAGCTTCGCACCCAGCGCGATATGCGCCTGCACCTGGCCGCGCGACAGCCTGGTCTTCGCGCCCATGTTCTCGGCGTCGATCACCACCTTCACCTGCTTCGAGCCGCTGCCGGCAAGCTGGCTGTAGGCCCGGCCGCCGATCGCTTCCAGATCGATCTGGGTCAGCGACTTCGGATCGCCGATGCCCAGCAGCAGGATGCGGTCGAGACGGGTGCCGCGCGGCGCCTGGATCATGGCGGTCTGCCCGCTGGCGCCGTTGAAACGGCTGGAACGGATGACCTGGCGGATCGCGCCGTCGGTCTTGTCGTCCAGCGCCTTCGCAGCGGGGCTCAGCTTGCCGTCCTTGGCAACGCCGACCGCTACCGCACCGCGCCCCGGAATCGAGGCGCCCGTAATCGAAATGTCCATCCCTAACCGTCCTGTTGGCCGTTTGTATGCCGAATTTATTGCAGTCTTTCAGGTGGTGCGCAAACCGCACGTTGGCCAACGCAGTGAGCCCGCAATCAACTGTTACGGCAATCGCCTTTGACAGGCCGGGCCCCTCGCTATACTCCGGCTCACATGGGCCAGTTGGTGAAGTACATCATCCGGAATGCGGCCGGACCGTGCCTGTTCGTCACTGCGGTCCTGACCGGCATCATCTGGGTCGTCCAGGCGCTCCGTTTCGTCGACGAGATCATCAACTACGACATGTCGTTCGGCGCATTTGCACTGATTACCGTTCTGCTGCTGCCGCAACTGCTGCCCGTCACGATGCCCATCGGCGTCTTCTGCGGCATGCTCTACGCCTACTGGCGGCTGTCGACCGACAGTGAGCTCGTGGTCATGCGTGCCGCGGGCCTGAGCCGGGTGTCGCTGGCCCGGCCCGGCCTGATCCTGGGCGGTGCAGCCGCGATCCTCGTCGCTTCCATGACCTTCTATTTCATGCCGGCGGCCAACTCGACCATGCGCGACACGCGCTTCGCCTGGAAATACATCTACTCGACCATCGTGCTGCGTGAGGGCGCTTTCACTGCGCTGAAGGACCGCCTGACCATCTATGTCCGCGAACGGCGGCCGGGCGGCGAACTCTATGGCCTGCTGATCCACGACGACCGCAACCCTGGCCGTGCGGTCACCATGATGGCCGAGAAGGGCACGTTGCTGCGGGCGGAGACGGGGCCTGAGATCATCCTGCTGAACGGCAACCGGCAGGAACGGAACCTGTCGACCGGCGAAGTCAGCCTGCTCTATTTCGACCGCTACAATGTCGAGATCGACAGTTTCGCCGCCGGCGTGCCCGTCCGACGACAGAAGATCGAGGAACGCGACATCGCCGAACTCTTCAGCGTCGGCGCCGACGATGTGGGCGACGAACTGGACAAGTACCGGGCGGAGGGTCACCGGCGGATCGCCCTGCCCCTGCTGACGGTCGCCTTCGCGCTGATCGCGATCGCGACAGTACTTTCGGGCGAGTTCGACAGACGGGGCTCGTGGCGAAGACTGACACTCGGATGCATATGCGCCGGCATGTTGCAGGGCGCGGTGCTGGGGCTGCTGCAGGCCGCAAACACCGAACCGTTGATGATCGGACTGCTCTATCTTCTGCTCGCGGGTTCCATCGGGTTCGCACTGTTCCTGATACGCGCCGGGGCCGGCATGAAGCAGGTGCCGCAGAACGCGCCGGAAGGCGCTGCCTGACCATGCTCGGCGCCTCGATGACGCTCAACTTCTATCTGATCCGTCATTTCCTGATCGGCATCGGCATCGTGCTCGCGCTGCTGGCGCTGGTCATGTTCACCGCCGAGACCGTCGAGCATCTGCGCCGGGCCAGCAACAAGCCGGATGTCGGTTTCGGCCTTGTGCTGCAAATGTCGCTCTACAAGCTGCCGTCGATCATGGGCAAGCTGTGGCCCTTCGTGGCGCTGTTCGGCGCCATGCTGGCCCTGACCCGGCTTTCCCGCTCGAGCGAACTGGTGGTCGCCCGCTCCGCCGGAGTCTCGGTCTGGCAGATTCTGGGCCCGCTGGTGGTGACCGCGGCACTCCTCGGCACCTTCCTGATCATGGTGCTGAATCCGCTGGCGGCGGCGCTGACCAGCCGCTACGAGCAGAAGTTCAACGCCATCTTCAAGGGCCAGTCGAGCCAGATCACGGTCTCGGCCAACACCGGACTGTGGCTGCGCGAGCTTTCCGAGGACGGCCAGCAGGTGATCTACGCCCGCGGCGTCGCGGCCAGCGGCACGGTTCTGGACACCGCGACCTTCTTCACCTTCGGCAATGGCGACCAGTTCGCACGACGGATCGATGCCCGCGAGGCCGTGCTGGGCGACCGACAGTGGCGGCTGACCGAAGGCACAGTGACCGCGCCCGATCAACCGCCCGAGTCGTTCGACGTGATGGCCGTGCCGACGACGCTGACCCTGAGCCAGATCGTCGACAGCCTCGCGACGCCGGAGACCTTCTCGTTCTGGCAGCTGCCGGGCTTCATCGAGGTGCTGGAGAACGCCGGCTTCAACGGTCTCGCCCACCGCCTCTACTTCCATTCGCTGCTGGCGCTGCCCCTGCTGCTGGCGGCGATGGTGTTGCTGGCGGCGACCTTCTGCCTGCGAATATCGGTGCGGCAGGGCGGCACGGGTTGGGTATTCTTCCTCGGTGCCATGTCAGGATTCGCGGTCTTCTTCATTACCGATCTGGTCGAGGCCTTCGGCTCCGCCGGCAAGCTGCCCGTGATGCTGGCCGCTTGGACGCCGGCCGCCGTGACCAGCATGTGCGCCATGGCCGCCATGTTCCATCTGGAGGACGGCTGACCGTGCGCCGGGCGTGGGGGGTACCGCTTCTGGCCGCGCTGGCGTGCCTGCTGACGCTGGCTGCCCGTGCGCAGCAGGACCTGCCCGTCGAGCTCACCGCCGAGCGGATGATCTACGAACGCGATCTGGATCTCGTGACAGCGCGCGGCAGCGTGGAGATCGTCCAGGGCGAGCGTATCATGCTCGCCGATACGGTCAGCTACAACCAGCGCGACGATGTCGTCACCGCCAGCGGCAATGTGGTGCTGCGGGAGCCGACCGGCGACGTCCTGTTTTCCGACTACGTGGAACTGCGCGACAACTTCAAGCAGGGCGTGGTCCGCGAGTTCAAGGCGCGGCTTTCGAACAATGCCCGTCTCTCCGCGCGCGAGGCGCGCCGGGAGGGCGAGAACGTCACGGTACTGGAGCAGGCCGTCTTCACCCGGTGCGAGGAATGCCCCGAACACCCGGCCGGCCGCCGATCTGGCAGCTGAAGGCCGGCAAGGTCACCCGCGACCTCAACGAGGAGATCGTGGAATATGACGACGCGATGCTGGAACTGTTCGGCATCCCGGTCTTCTACACGCCGTATTTCTACCATCCGGACCCGACGGTCGAGCGCAAGTCGGGGCTGCTGGCGCCGACCTTCGCCCATTCGGGCGAACTCGGCTTCCAGTACGAGCAGCCTGTCTACTTCGTCATCGACGACCAGTCCGACCTGACCCTGTCGCCGCGGCTGACCTCACGCGAAGGCCCTGTGCTGCGCGGAGAGCACCGTCAGCAGTTCAGCTTCGGTTCTATCGAAAGCGATGGCTCGATCACCTATGTCGAGGACGAGGACGGCAACGGGCGCAAGAACGGCGACAACGTCGTCCGCGGTCATTTCAAGAGCGTCGGCAACTTCCGCCTGAACGACAACTTCACGTCCGGCTATGACGTGCTCTACACCTCGGATGACACGTACATGCGTGTCTATGACATCCAGGGCGGCACGCAGACGCGCTCCCGGGCCTTCGTCAACGGCTTCAACGGCCGTGATTTCGCCGGCATGGAAGCCTTCTATTTCCAGGATCTCACCGATGGCGCGAAGGAGGGCGACATCCCGATCGTGTTGCCGCTGGCCGAGCTTGTCGTCGGTGGCGAGCCCGACGTGATCGGGGGGCGGGTCCAGGCCGAGTTCACCGGTCTGGCGCTGCAGCGGACCGGCGGCCGGGACGTGCGGCGCCTGTCGCTGGACACAGGCTGGGAGCGTCAGTTCGTGGACGGCATTGGCGGCGTGACGACGATCGGCGGCTATGTCAGCGCGGACGGCTACAACGTCTCGGAGGCCCAGGCCACCGACCCGACCGCGTCAGAGGACGACTACTTCATCGGCCGCATCTGGCCGATGGCCGTGCTGGACTGGCGCCTGCCGATGGTCCGTACCGGCGAACGGATCGATCAGACCTTCGAACCCCGCATCCAGATCATCGGCTCGCCGGCGGTCGGCAACGCCAACGATATCCCGAACGAGGATTCCCAGAGCTTCGAGTTCTCGGACGCAAACCTGTTCTCGAAGAACCGGTTCGCCGGCGAGGACCGGATCGACAGCGGCTCGCGGGTCAACTACGGCTTCACCACGGCGCTGCTGGGGTCCAGCGGCGGCTCGACCGAGTTCGCAATCGGCCAGTCGGTGCGCCTGAACGACAATTCCCAGTTCGGCGTCGGCAGCGGTCTCGAGGACCGCTTCTCCGATATCGTCGGGCGCCTCACCATCGCTCCCAGCAGCTGGTTCAACTACACCTTCCGCTACCGCGTCGGCCTGGACCGGCCGGAACTGAACCGCCACGAGCACCAGCTCCGCTATCTGGGCGACATCTTCACCCTCGACCTCGGCTACGTCTCCGTGCCGCGGGACATCAACGGCGTGAACGCCGGGAATATCGAGGAAGTGAATTTCGAGGGGACGGTGAACTTCCTCGACAACTGGTCGCTGATCGGCGGATATCGCGGCGACCTCGACGGCGGCCCGATCCGCATGGAAGGCGGCATCCGTTATCTGGACGAATGCTTCGACTTCCAGTTCGGCGCGTCGCGCGACTTCACCAGCGACCGGGATGCCGACGCGACGACCGCGTTCCTCGTCCGGTTCCGGCTGCGCGGCCTGAACTGACTGAAGCCGGGCCCCCTACTCTGCGGCGGCGGCGGCGGCGTGGGCGGCGGTCGGCATGTCCCCGCGTATGATGAAGGCCAATGCCTGGACGACCTGCTCCGGCTCGCGGGCCACGCCATTGGCGGCGCCGTCGACTTCCTTCAACGCGTGATCGTGCTGTTCCGGATGCAGGGTGATGTAGGGCTTTCCGAGCGCGGCCGCATAGCCCGCGTCGAACGCCGCATTCCACTGCTTGTATTTCTCGCCGAACCGGACGACCACCAGATCGGCGTCGCGCATCAGCGTCTGGGTCCGCATGGCGTTGAGCTGGGCACCCTTGCGGTCGTGCCAGAACTTGTCCGGCTCGCTGCCGAAGACAGCCACGCCGCAATCGTCGGAATCCTCATGCACCGTCACCGGCGAGACCAGCCGCACCGGCAGACCTGCGGCGGCAACGCCGTCGCGAATGCGCTCGCGCCAGTCGGAATGAATCTCACCGGAAAGATAGACCGTCCACTGCCGTTCAGTCATCGCGTTTCTCCCTGTCGCACCGATCCGGACTATAGTGCCCGGAGCCGGTGCGGCAAGGCGCGCGGGTCAGCAGCTGTAGGAGGGGAAGCCCTGGAAATCTTCCTTGGTGCGGACCAGAACCTTGGCGCGGCCGCCGCCATCTCGACGAAATCCGACGGTAGAATCCGACGCCCGCCAAGATAGCCGTACATGATGCCTTCCTCGGCGATCACGAACGCTTCGGCGTCACCGTCGGAGTTGCGGACCTCGGCCACCAGTTCACCCAGTTCGATCCCGGTTGCCGTGAAGGCCGGACGCGGATTGTCCAGCGCCGTGGCGCAGGCCGACTGGGCCGATGCGGAATTGGAAGCAAGGAACAGGCTGCCTGCGATCGCCATCGTGGCCAGCCCCGTCGCGGATAGAAGTCTCATGGATCCCTCTCGTATCAAGAACGTTTGACCTTGCGTCAGATAGGGGCTGGTGAGCCGGTCTCAAGACTGAAAAAGCCGATCTCGGCAACTTGATCCGGTGCGGCGCAGATACCGTGGCGGTGATTGTACTCGCCCCACTCTGGCGTCGTGATCGGGCCCTGGCGTCCGGACCTGTACTTCGCAACAGGGCGAGACGAGAAAGGCGCCGACGCGTACGAAATCTACCTTTACTTCCGGGAGACTTGGACTTCCACCATCTGGAGTTGGCGAATATTCATTCCGGCGGCGGAAATAGAACACCTGCGATCTGGAGATTCAGAACCTGTTAAGAACCGAGGCGTACCCGTGGCTACCGACAAGTAACAATCAATTGCAGATGGTGGCGATGTACCTAACCCGATTTTCTCGCGACGATTCCAGAACGCTGGCGGCCATTGGAGAAACACAGGCGCTGATCGAGTTCGATCTGGACGGCCAGATCAGACATGCGAACGACCTGTTTCTGGACCTGTTCGGCTACGAGTCCGCCGAGATGATCGGCCGGCATCACCGGATGTTTGCCGATGCCGCCTACGCCGAGTCGGCCGAATACAAGGCGTTCTGGAAGGACCTGCGTGAGGGGAAGGCGAAGTCGGGCGAGTTCCCGCGCCGGACAAAGGCCGGCAAGGAAATCTGGATTCACGGCGTCTATGCGCCGGTCCGCGACGCCCGGGGCAACCCCGTCAGGGTCGTGAAGGTCGCCATGGACGTGACGGAGCGCAAGCTCCAGGCCGCGGACAACGAAGGCCAGCTGTCCGCCATCCGGCGTTCGGAAGCCGTCATCGAGTTCGATCTCGACGGCAACATCCTGTGGGCGAACGACCTGTTTCTCGGCGCGATGGGTTACCGGCTGGAGGAGATCACCGGAGAGCATCACCGTATCTTCGTGACCCGCGAGGAACGCGAATCAGAAGCCTACGCAGCCTTCTGGCGCGACCTGCGGTCCGGGTCCTTCAAGTCGGCGGAGTTCCGGCGGAAGGACAAGCACGGCAACGACGTCTGGATCCAGGCCACCTACAATCCGATCCTCGATCCCGCAGGCCGTCCCTTCAAGGTCGTCAAGTTCGCAACCGACATCACCGAAGCCGTCCGCCTTCGCATGGAGACGGAATGCGTCGGCAGGGAAGTCGAACGGGGTCTGGAAGAGATCGTGAACTCGGTTTCCCGAGCCGGCGCCCAGAGCAATGAGGCCCGGAACGCCGCTCACACGACCGTCGACAACGTCAAGTCGGTAGCAGCCGCGGCTGTGGAATTCGAAGCCTCGGCGCAGGAGATCGCCCGCAACATGGAATCCTCGCGGGCCTCTGTCGAAACCGCGATGACGGAATCGTCGGCCGCCGACGACGCCACCACGTCGCTCGAAAGCGCGGCGCTCGCCATGAACGGGGTGGTCGAGATCATCGGAGACATCGCCGCCCAGATCAATCTGCTGGCGCTCAACGCGACCATCGAGGCGGCCAGGGCGGGCGACGCCGGCAAGGGCTTCACGGTCGTCGCCGGTGAAGTGAAATCGCTGGCCAGCCAGGTCGCCGGAGCCATCGGCGACATCTCGAACGAGATCCGCAACGTGCAGGCGACCTCGACGGACGTGGTCGGCCGCCTCAAGGCCATCAAGACTGCCATCGAATCCGTCCAGGGCCACGTGACGTCGGTCGCCAGCGCACTCGATCAGCAGACAGCCACGAGCCAGGATCTTTCCGGCAATATCGGCGAGGTCTCGAACTCGATCGAGGCGATCGGATCGTCACTCGCAGACATCGACGAGGCCATCGCCGCAGCCAACGCGTCCGCGCAGAACGGGATGGACATGTACCGGGAACTGGAAGGGCTGCGGGCCTGACGGGACAGCCGGCCGACTGTCCGGGAAACGAAAGCGATGGGGGAAGAATTGGCTCCGCGGGTAGGACTCGAACCTACGACCGAGCGGTTAACAGCCGCTTGCTCTACCAACTGAGCTACCGCGGAGCATTCTTGGCGGAGGCGGCTGATAGCAAAGCCCGCTGGCCTTGACCAGAGAAAAGTTGCCCGCCGCACCGCCTGCATTCGCCCACCGCCGACCCCGCGCCTTCCGGCTGCGGAGCCACACGGAAAACTGGAGGCGCGGACCGGAATCGAACCGGTGTACACGGATTTGCAGTCCGTTGCGTCACCACTCCGCCACCGCGCCTCGTCACATCGAGTGGTGGGCGGCGATATAGGCTCCACCGGGCCGGAGGGTCAAGTCCGGAACGCCGCCAGCGTTGCGGATCAGTCACAAACCGTTGCGCCCGCTGCATTGCACGCTCTGGCCCCGCACCGTATAACCCCCAGCTGTAACGTTAAATCCGCGGCAGGGCACCGCCCCGCCGCCCGTGCGACAGGAAGATTTGGATGTCCGCCAGCCTGGATTTCGAGGCCGCCCGCACGGCCATGGTGAACAGCCAGCTGCGGCCCAACAAACTCGTCGACGACCGCCTCACCGATGCGCTGCGTACGGTCCCGCGGGAACGCTTCGTGCCGAAGGACCTGCAGGGCATCGCCTATATCGACGAGGATCTGCCGTTCGGCGGCGGGCGCTATCTGATGGAGCCGATGGTCCTGACCCGCCTGCTGCAGTCCGCGGAGATCGAGGCGGACGACATGGTTCTCGATGTCGGCTGCCTGACCGGATACGCCGCGGCCGTGATGGCCGCGCTCGCCAACACGGTGGTCGCCGTCGACAGCGATCCGGCCTATGTCGCCGGCGCGACGGAGACGCTTGCGGCGCTCGACATCACCAATGTCGCCGTCGTCGAAGCCCCGCTGGCAGAAGGCCTGCCCGACCAGGGACCCTACGATGTGGTTCTGGTCGAGGGCGCGGTCGCCGAAGTGCCGCAGGCGCTGCTGGACCAGGTCGCCGAAGGCGGCCGGCTGCTGACCGTCCTGCGCCGGGACGGCATGGGCGTGGCGCATCTGTTCACCCGCCAGGGCAATATCGGCAAGCGGCCGCTGTTCGATGCGGCGACGCCGGTCCTGCCGGGCTTCGAGATGAAGCAGGGGTTCGTCTTTTGAGCAATTCACTGCCGCTTCAGGTCGGCGTCCAGGAAGCCGCGACGATGCGCGACGCCGGCGCAGCCGTCGTCGACGTCCGCGAGCAATGGGAATTCGACCAGGGCCACATCGAGGGCGCCATCCACATCCCGCTGCAGACCCTGCCGGCCCGGCTGGCCGACGTGCCCGCCGACCGGCCGGTGGTGATCAATTGCCACCATGGCGGCCGCAGCATGCAGGCGGTGCAGTTCCTGCGCAGCCAGGGCCGCGACAACGTGACAAATCTTGAAGGAGGCCTCGACCGATGGTCGCTCGATATCGATCCGTCCATCGCCCGCTACTGACAGCTGCCGGGGCGCTCTGCCTTCTGGGCCTGTCGGCGGCGGCGAGCGCCGAGACCCTGCGTGACGCGCTGGTGGCGGCCTATGCCACCAACCCGACGATCCAGGCGGAACGGGCCAATCAGCGCGCCAACGACGAGAACGTCAACCAGGCGATCTCGGGCTGGAAGCCGACGGTGATCGTCACCGGCGATCTCGGCGCGCAGCTCAACGATCAGGAAGTCCGGGGCATCGCGTCGACGAACTCGACGCTGCCGGCCAACGCCAACCTGAACATCGTGCAGCCCCTGTATGAAGGCGGCACCGTCGATGCGCAGATCGAATCGGCGGAAGCGCTGGTCAAGGCGGGCCAGGAGAACCTCCGCTCGACCGAACAGGACGTACTGCTCGACGTCGTCACCGTCTATCTGGACGTGCTGCAGAACTATGCCGTCGTGCAGCTGAACCTGAACAACGAGGAGCGGCTGGAGCGGCAGCTGGAGGCCGCGAAGGACCGCTTCGAGGTCGGCGAAATCACCCGTACCGACGTGTCCCAGGCCGAGGCCGCGCTGTCGCGCGCCGCCGCCGACCGGGCGCAGGCCGAGGGGAACCTGATCGCCGCCCGCGCCGCCTATTCGCGCGCTGTCGGCAACGCGCCGGGGCAGCTGGAGCCGCCGCCGCCCCTGCCGCAGCTGCCTGCCAGCGAGGACGAGGCGGTGACCATCGCGCAGGCCGAGAATCCGGACCTTCTGGCAGCCATGAGCACCGCCAACTCCGCCAAGGCCGATATCCGCGCCACCTCGGGGCAGCTGCTGCCGCAGGTCGATCTGGAAGGCCTCGCCAGCCATCAGCGCAATGGCACCCAGGGCGGCGATTTCAGCAACACGCTGCGGCTCCGCGGCGTCGTGACCGTACCGCTGTACCAGCAGGGGGCCGTCTACAGCGGCGTCCGCCAGCAGCGCAACGTCCACAACCAGCGCCGCCTGCAGGTGCAGGAAACCCAGCGGCTGGTGATCGAGGGCGTGACCCAGGCCTGGGAAGCGCTGGAGACCGCACGGGCCCGCATCACCGCGGGCCGCGCCGAGGTCCGCGCCAACGAGATCGCGCTGGAAGGCGTCATCCAGGAAGCCCAGGTCGGCTCCCGGACCACGCTGGACGTTCTCGACGCCGAACAGGATCTGCTCGATTCCCAGGTCGCTCTGGTCCAGTCGGAACGCGACGAATACGTCGCCGCCTTCCAGTTGCTGGACGCCATCGGGCGCCTGGATGTAGCCAGCCTGGGGCTGGATGTGGAGGTCTATGACCCCACCATCCACTACCGGGAGACGCGCGATCGCTGGTACGGTACGGACGGCGGGCTGGACTGAGCCTTTCCGACGCGTTAACCAAAACTTAGCGTCGCCCGTGCAGTGTGAAGCAGGACTGCCGGCCCGAGCGGGCGGCCAACCCATTGACGCGGAACTGGCATGAGCGACGCAAACGCCCAGAGCGAACCGACGATGGAGGAGATTCTCTCCTCCATTCGCCGCATCATTTCGGAAGACGAGGACGGCGAGCCGAAGCAGCAGCCGGCCCCTGTCGCTGCCGAACCGGAGCCTGAGCCGGAACCCGAGCCTGAGCCGGAACCCGCTCCCGAGCCGGAACCGGAACCCGAACCCGAGCCGGAAGAGGAAGATGTGCTCGAACTCGACCAGCTGGTCGAGGATGACGGCTCGGTCACCGATCTGTCCGGCGACGCCGGCGAGGATGACCTGTCCTTCGAGGAAGAACCCGCGCCGGCCTACCGTCCGCAGCCGGATCCCTACGCGGCGCAGGATCTCTCGCGGCTGATCTCCGACGACACGGCCGCGGATGCCTCGGCTTCTCTGGCCTCACTGGCCCGCACCGTTTCGGCGCAGCGCGATATCTCGGTGCCGACGCACCGGACGCTGGAAGACATCACCAAGGAACTGCTGCGGCCTATGCTGAAGGAATGGCTGGACCAGAACCTGCCCGCCATCGTCCAGCGCATCGTCGAACGCGAGATTGCCAAGCTGGCCGGCGAGGTCGACGACAAGAAGGGCTGACGCCGCTCAGCCGTAGCGCTTCCGCGTTTCCCGGATCAGCTCCAGCAGCGCCTCGTTCACGTCGCGCCCCTCGGCTTCGGCCTTCTTCTTGGTCTCGACCCAGGCTTCCAGGTCCGCGCGCCCCTGACCGGCATGGCGGTTCCAGTCCGCTTCGAGCGGCGTCGTGATCTCCAGCCGGATTCCGTTCGGGTCATGAAAGTAGATCGACAGCAGCATGCCCTTGTGATCCACCGGACCGATCACCTCGATGCCGTTCGAGACCAGCCAGTCGCGCCAGGCCTCCACGCCGGCACGGTCGGGCGCCTGCATGGCTAAATGTTCGAAGACGTCATAGGCCCGGTGGGTCGAGGCCGCTTTCTCCGGCAGGCCCGGCGCCTCGAAGAAGGCCACGGTCGATCCGTCGGCCATGCGGAAGAAGATATGGAAATAGGGGAAGGCATCGCCGGTCGATGGCACGGTGTCGTCATAGATCGTGCTCGCCAGTTCCATCCCCATGACCCGGGTATAGAAGTCGGCCGTCGCCTCGACATCATGGGTGACATAGGCGGCGTGGTTCAGCATCTGTGGCGTCAGGCCCGGATTGGCGGGCCGCGATGCGGCAGGTGCGGGGCGCAGTTCGTTCATCGTCGGACCTCCCGTTCCGGACGGACTGGATCAAGCCTGCACCCGAACCGGCGCGGCGGCCAGAAATTCTGCAGCGCCCGGCGCTTCTGTGCTTTGCTGCCGCCTCGCCGCCGACCGGTTCCGGAAGCCCCATGACCAGTTCCCCGCAAGACGACGAGCCGCCGCCCCTGCCTCATGGCGCCGTGCGGGTGCTGCTGATCGTGCTGGGCTGGACCTGCACGGTGGTCGGCGTCGCCGGCGTGATCCTGCCGGGACTGCCCGGCGTGCCGTTCCTGCTGATCGCCGCCTGGGCATTCTCGCGCTCCAGCCGCCGCTTCCACGACTGGCTCTACCATCATCCCTGGCTCGGCGCGCCGGTGCAGGACTGGGAGAAGTACCGCGCCGTCCCGCGCAAGGCCAAGATCGCCGCCGTTCTGGTCATGAGCTCCAGCTTCGCCCTGCTGCTCTGGCTCTACGGCCCGGAATCCTTCATCCCCTGGGTCGCCGGCACCTGCATGGCCGCCGTCGGAATCTGGCTGGTGACCCGGCCGAACCCGCCCGTGGCGGCGGAAAGCCGCCCAGCCCCTTGACCAGCGGCCCCTCGCCGACCTAGGACAGCGGCCTATTCCGCGGGCGCGGCTTTCGGGCTGCGGGCGGCCATTCACGGACAGGACGATGCTGGACAAGACTTACCGGCCCAACGAGGTCGAGCAGCGGCTCTACAAGGAATGGGAAGAGGGCGGCCTCTTCCGGTGCGGATCGGTCGACGGCGATCCCTTCACCATCGTCATTCCCCCGCCCAACGTGACCGGCAGCCTGCACATGGGCCACGCGCTCAACAACACGCTGCAGGACATCCTGATCCGCTGGCGGCGCATGAAGGGCCGCGACGCGCTCTGGCAGCCGGGCACCGACCATGCCGGCATTGCGACCCAGATGGTCGTCGAGCGCCAGCTGGCCGAAAAGGGCGAGGACCGCCGCGACATGGGCCGCGAGGCCTTCGTCGAGAAGGTCTGGACCTGGAAGGAGGAGTCGGGCGGCACCATCACCAACCAGCTCCGCCGCCTGGGCGCCTCCTGCGACTGGGACCGCGAACGCTTCACCATGGACGACGGTCTCTCGGCCGCGGTCCGCAAGGTCTTCGTCGATCTCCACAAGGACGGGTTGATCTACCGTGACAAGCGGCTGGTCAACTGGGACCCGAAGCTGCTGACCGCAATCTCGGATCTGGAAGTCGAGAACCAGGACGTCCAGGGCCACATGTGGCACTTCCGCTATCCGGTCGAGGGCGAGGACGGCACCTTCATCACCGTCGCCACCACCCGGCCGGAGACCATGCTGGGCGACACCTGCGTCGCCGTGCATCCGGACGACGAGCGCTACACCAGGCTGGTCGGCAAGCATGTCATCCTGCCGCTGGTCGGCCGCCGCATCCCCATCGTCGCCGACGAATATGCCGATCCCGAGCAGGGCTCAGGCGCGGTCAAGATCACGCCGGCGCACGACTTCAACGACTTCGAGGTCGGCAAGCGCCACAGCGCCGAGATGATCAACATCTTCGACCAGCACGCGCATCTGAACGAGAACGTCCCCGAGGCCTATCGAGGCATGGAGCGGTTCGCGGCGCGCGAGAAGGTCATTGCCGACATGGAGGCCGCCGGCCTGCTGGAGAAGATCGACGACATCACCCACACGGTCCCCTATGGCGACCGCTCGGGCGTCGTCATCGAGCCGTGGCTGACCGACCAGTGGTATGTCGACGCGGCGACCCTGGCCAAGCCGGCCATCGAGGCGGTCGAGAGCGGGAAGATCCAGTTCGTCCCGAAGAACTGGGAGAACACCTATTTCGAATGGATGCGCAACATCCAGCCCTGGTGCGTCAGCCGCCAGCTCTGGTGGGGTCATCAGATCCCGGCCTGGTACGGACCGGACGGCGCGATCTTCGTCGAGCACACCGAGGAAGAGGCGCAGGCCGCCGCCGACAAGCACTACGGCAAGCCGGTCGAACTGACCCGCGACGAAGACGTTCTCGACACCTGGTTCTCGTCGGCGCTCTGGCCGTTCTCGACGCTGGGCTGGCCGGAAGAGACGCCGGAACTGGCGCGCTACTACCCCACCGACGTGCTGATCACCGGTTTCGACATCATCTTCTTCTGGGTCGCGCGGATGATCATGATGGGCCTGCACTTCATGAAGGAAGCGCCGTTCCACACGGTCTACATCCACGCCCTGGTCCGCGACGAGAAGGGCCAGAAGATGTCGAAGTCGAAGGGCAACGTCATCGACCCGCTGGAGCTGATCGACGAGTTCGGCGCCGACGCCCTGCGCTTCACCCTGGCGGCGATGGCCGCGCAGGGCCGCGACATCAAGCTGTCCAAGCAGCGCGTCGCCGGCTACCGCAACTTCGCCACCAAGATCTGGAACGCGGCCCGGTTCTGCGAGATGAACGAATGCGCCGCGCCGGCCGCCTTCGATCCGGCCGCGCTGACCCAGCCGCTGAACCGCTGGATCGCCGGCGAGGCCGCAAAGGCCGCCGCCGATATCGACCGCGAACTGGAGGCCTACCGATTCAACGAGGCGGCCAACACCATCTACCGTTTCACCTGGAACACCTTCTGCGACTGGTATCTGGAATTCGCCAAGCCGGCCTTCGGCGCCAACGATCCGGAGACGGTCCGCGAGACCCGCGAGACCGCGGGCTGGGTGCTGCGGCAGATACTGACCATGCTGCATCCCTTCGCCCCCTTCGTCTCCGAAGAGCTGGCGCAGCGGACCGGCGCCGAGACAACGCTGATGACCGCCGACTGGCCGGCCATCGGCTTCGAGGATGAGGCGGCGAGCCGGGAGTTCGGCTTCGTCATCGACCTGATATCGGATATCCGCTCGGTCCGCGCCGAGACCAACGTGCCCGCGAAGGCGGAGATGGTGGTCCACTTCCCCGAAGCCGATCAGCGCCAGAAGGACTGGATCAACGGCAACTGGGGCATGATCAGCCGCCTCGCCCGCCTGTCCGCCTGCGAATTCTCGCAACCCGGCGGCAGTGGCGCTGCCGAGATGGTCGTCGACGGCATGCGTGTCGTGCTGCCGCTGGCCGACGTCATCGATCTCGGCGCCGAGAAGACCCGGCTGTCGAAGGAGATCGGCAAGCTGGACGGCGAGATCGGCAAGATCGAGAAGAAGCTCGGCAACGAGAACTTCGTCTCCCGCGCGCCCGCACACGTCGTCGAGCAGGAGCGCGAGCGCCGCGACGAGGCGTCCGAAGCCCGCGCCAAGCTGCAGGCGGCGCTGGACCGGCTGTCCGCCGCGTAATGAGGCCGCGCCGCGCGGGTTGGCTCGACCGGCGCGCTGCGCGGCTGTTTGCGTTGGCCTCGGCGCTGATGGTCTGTATCCCGGCGGTCACCGCCGAGCCTGACTGGGCTGCGCCGCTGCGGAAGTACGTTTCGTCGTCTGCCTATCTCGAGGACATCGGCCGCGCGATCGCCGGCCTGGAACGGCTGATCGCCCCCGGCTGCACGCGCGAACTGAAGGGCATGCAGCGGCGGGAACTCCGGATCGTCGCCGAACCGGTCTTCTTCGGCGCGCTGCCGATCCCCCAGGGCGGGCAGTGGCGGGAGCAGATGGCGATCGACCGCTGCGGCGAGACAGTGCTCCACAATGTTCTGGTATCCGGCATCGAGGGCGATTCGCCCCATCTGACCCTGCTTCTGCCCGGCAGTTCCAAGGCCGACGGCAAGCTGCAATACGACGCCTCGGAAGCCGCTTTCGCCATCGCGGGCGCGCGGGCGGGGCGGAAATGCCGCGAGGGGGCGCGGCGGATCGTGGATACACGCTTCGTGCGCTATCTCGGGCGTTCGGCCGAGGCGGCCCCAGCGGAACGGCTCTGGCGGGAGGTCTGGACGGTACGGCTCTGCGACAGCGAAGTCCGCGTCCAGATCGATTTCGCACCCGACGGCAAGGGCAGCTTCACCTTCCGCGCCGACCTGCCACAATCCAGCCCCTGAGCCGCAGTACTTTACCTGCCTGAGCCCATTCGGCATATTCGCCGCGACTTCACATCGGAGCCCCTGACAAGATGCCCAACGCGATCACCCGCTTCCTGACCTGGCGGACCGGCAAGAAGGTCGGCGAGGACCAGTTCGGCAACGCCTATTACGTCAGCCGCAAGGACGAGAGCCGCCGCTGGGTGGTCTACAAGGGGATCGAGGAAGGATCCAAGGTGCCGCCGCTGTGGAACGCGTGGCTGCATCACACTATCGACCAGGCGCCGGCGAGCGGCGATCCCCAGTACAACTGGGAGAAGCCGCATCAGCCGAACCTGACCGGCACGCCGCACGCCTACCGTCCGAAGGGCCACGTCACCCGTGGCGGCCGCCGCGCCGCAGCCACGGGCGACTATCAGGCCTGGTCGCCGGACAGCTAGAAGCGCGGGGAGTCATGGCAAGCAACGTCCTGGAAACCGTCATCGGCGCGGTGGTCATCGCCATCGCCGTGATCTTCGTGATCTTCGCCTACCGGACCGCCGACATCTCGCCGTCGGCCGGCTATCCCCTGGGGGCGAAGTTCAACAATGTCAGCGGGCTGAATGTCGGCGCCGACGTGCGCATGTCAGGCATCTCCATCGGCTCGGTAACCGAAATGGATCTTGAACAACCCAGCCTGCTGGCCGTGGTCAAGATGAGCATCCGCAATGGCGTGGGCATCCCCGACGATTCGGCCATCCGCGTGCTGACCGACGGTCTGCTGGGCGACACCTTCCTGTCGGTCGAGCCGGGCGGCGGGCTGGACAATCTGCAGGCCGGGGACGATTTCCGCTTCGCCCAGGGGTCGGTGAACCTGATCGACCTTGTCGGCCAGGCGATCTACTCCAGCGGCAAGAGCGAATGACCGCGACGTCCCAGGACTGGAAATCCGACCGCTACCAGACAAATGCCGGCTTCGTGCCGGTACTTGGCATGCCTGTCGTCGAACTGCTGGATCCCCGCCCGGGCGAGCGCATTCTCGATCTCGGCTGCGGCGACGGCTATCTGACCGAGAAGCTGGTTCAGGCAGGCTGCGATGTGGTCGGGGTCGATGCGGGCGCGGACATGATCCGCGTCGCCCGGGAGAAGGGGCTGAACGCCCATGTGATGGACGGGCACGCCCTCGACTTCGATGCCGAGTTCGACGCCGTCTTCTCCAATGCGGCGCTGCACTGGATGCTGCAGCCTGAGAAGGTCGTGGCCGGCGTCAAGCGCGCCCTGCGGCCCGGCGGCCGGTTCGTCGGCGAATTCGGCGGGCACGGCAATGTCGCCGCCTGCCTGACGGCCATGATTGCCGTACTGAACGCCCGCGGCGTCGACGGCGCGGCGCATTCGCCCTGGTACTTCCCGACGCCGGAGGAATACGGCTCGCTGCTGACCGCCGCGGGATTCCAGGTGCATACAGCCGATCTGATCCCCCGCCCGACGCCGCTGCCGACCGATGTCGGCGGATGGATGGACACCTTCGGTCAGGCCCTGTTCAGCGCCCTGCCCGAAAACCAGCGCGAGGCCGCCCGCTCGGAAGCGATCGAGCTCCTGCGGCCAAGCCTGTGCGACAGTGAGGGACGATGGACCGCCGACTACGTCAGATTGCGCTTTTCGGCCTCCTTGCGGGCCTGAGCGCGCTTCCCGCAGCCGCCCAGACGGCCGGCGGACAGCTGGACTATTCGAAGAGCGGCGAGGTCGCCATTCTGCGCGCCCTCGACAAGGTGACAGCCGACCATACGGATCTCGAGGTTCCGGTCGGCAGTACGGTCCGTTTCGGGACGCTGGAGATCACCGTCGACTACTGCCGCAGCCGGCCGCCCCAGGAACAGCCCGAATCCTTCGTCCTGCTTTCCGTCCGCGACCTCTCGCCGGAGCGGGATATCGCCGTTGCCTTCGAAGGCTGGATGCTCGCCTCGATGCCGTCACTCAACCCGCTCGAACATCCGGTGTATGATCTCTGGGCCATCGACTGCCGGATGCCCCGGCCGGCGGACGAGGAAACCCAGAAGGCGGACGGCAACGGCTGACCCGACCGCCTGCGACGGGAGGGGATCATGGAAGAAACCGGATTTGCCGCCTATCACCGGCTTCTGGACGAATACTGGCCTGAATCGGACGGGGAAACCCGCCATCGCATCGAGGACGAGATCTGGCGGCGGTTCGGGATCGAGGCCGCCGTTCTGGTCCTCGACATGTCCGGTTTCTCGCGGCTGACGCAGCAGTACGGCGCGGTTCACTATCTGTCGATGGTGCGCCGGATGAACATCTCGATGGAAGACGTCATCGCCCGCAATCAGGGCCAGCTCGTGAAGTTCGAGGCCGACAACAGCTTCGCCATCTTTCCAACCGTCAACGACGCCCTCCGTTGCGCCATCGCCGCCAACATGCAGTTCCAGGGCATGAACCTGCTGACCGTGGAGCGCTTCGACATCCGCGTCTGCATCGGCATCGCCTACGGAAAGATCCTGCTGGTCGACGGACGCGACTTCTTCGGCGAGGCGGTCAACACGGCATCGCGCCTGGGCGAGGATCTGGCCGATCCGGGCGAGATCCTGGTGGATGCGGCACTTGAAGACGCGCTCGCCGCCTTCCGCTTCGACCGGATCGAACGGGACACGCCGCGCGGCCGCGTGGACGCGCTCAGTATCCGCTACTGACAGGTTTTCAGGAGATCAGGCGCCGAGGCGGGACTTCAGCGCGGAAGCGATCTGACCGAGCTGTGCCTCTTCGAGATCGCCGATCAGCATGTAGCCAAAGCCGCCCTGCACCCAATGAACGATGCCCAGACCGTTGCGGGTCTCGAAGGCCGCTTCGCTGTTGGGATTGCCGGACGCGATGACACAGAACGAGACCGGCTGCTGATCGACGCTGAGATACGCCAGCTGTACCAGCGGCTTCTGGTTGAACTGCAGGACCTGGATACGGCGGAAGTTGAGGCCATCCACATCGGCGGTCAGCGGCTCGAAGTCGAAGCCCGCGGTCGCATTGGCCAGTTCCAGGCCCGAGTCCCCGCCCTGATAAGGCGTCAGGGAATCGCCGGTAAACAATGACTGGTAGTCGGCGACGGCCTGACGCCAGCCGCGTGGTGCGGGCGTGGCGGCCGGTTCGGTCGTGGCTTCGACGCCTGCGGTCTGGATCGCGCCCTGCGGCATCACCATGCCGCCGAGAAAACCGCCGACAAGCGCGACAAGTACGGCGGCAGCGGCTGCCATCGGCGCCCAGCCGCCCGAAGCGGTGGCGGCCTGCGGCGCGGCGGCTGGCGCCACGGGGATACCGGCACGCAGCCGGTCCAGCGGCGCCTGCCCGAGCAGCACATCAAAGGCCTCCGCAAACGGTCTCTCGCCGCGGCGGAGCATCTCGAGCCGTTCGCGGGCATCTTCGGAAACGGAGAGAACGCGATTGACCTCCCGGCGCGCCTCAAGAGGCAGTTCGCCATCCAGATACGCGGTGAGTTCCTCATCACTCAGCGCAGGAATGTCAGCCGCCCCGTTCATCTGCCGTCGTCATCCTCCAACGTCTTCGATACGCCACCATCATCCGACAGCTTCGCAAGGGTCGAGCGCGCCGCTGCCAGCCGGGACATGATCGTCCCGATCGGTACTTCCAGGACCTCTGCAGCTTCGCGGTAGGTGAAGCCTTCCGCGTAGACCAGAACCACCGCCTGGCGCTGCGCTTCGGGTAGCCTTTCGACTTCTGACAACACCCGCCGCAACAAATTATTCGCCACCAGGTCCTTGCTTCCGTCTCCAAGCAAGACCTGTTCCGGATCCTCGAATCCACTTCCGGTCCGCACCTTCTCGGCGCGAAGATGGTTTTTCCAGATCGACGACAGGATGGTGAACAGCCAGGCGCGAAGGTTCGTGCCGGGGCGGTATTGCGACTGCCGCTCCAGCGCGCGCACGCAGGTCGCCTGCACCAGATCCTCGGCCAGCGTCGGGTTGCGGCTGAGCACAAGCGCGTAGCGCCAAAGCCTCGGCAGACAGGCTTCGAGACCATCCCTCACATTTTCGTGATTGCTCTCGGTCATTCCTCTGCCGAATAGGAACGGGGGTTGGGCTGTTCAGCTATCGACCAGCTTAACGGAGCCGGTCCGCCGACACGATGCATTTTGGGTCTCAGCGGGACAAGCCCTTCGCCCCGCAGGACTGATAAGCATCTGAAGCGGCGGAATTATCCGGCTCCACCAATACGCTCCCATCGGGGTCGGGGGCGTTAGGGCCGGCGGCATCACCCTCACGCCCGGATGCTGCCGGCCCGTCTATTTCGGGACCGGCGAAATGTCGTCCCGTCGTCGGGCGCGGGGATGGGCAAGCTCAGGCCAGACCAGTTTCAGGCGCCCGTCCCCGATCCCGGGGGACCGCGAAAAATGGTTCCGCGCGGTCCCCCGGTTGATTCTATGATCCCCTCTACAAGACCAATCGTTGGGGGAGAAACATGCCGGAACTGGCCTACAGAAGCGCGTCGGATCTGGCCGGAATGATCCGGCGGGGCGAGATCGGGTCGGTCGAACTTCTGGAACACTACACCGACCGCATCGACCGCATGGACAACCGCGTGAATGCCGTGGTCGTGCGCGATTTCGAACGCGCGTTCGATCAGGCGGTCGAGGCCGACAAGGCGATGGCGCGCGGCGACGATCTGGGGCCGCTTCACGGCCTGCCGATGACCGTCAAGGAAAGCTTCAACATCGCCGGGCTGAAGACGACCTGGGGCGTACCGTCCATGAAGGACAATGTCGCCGAGGCGGACGGGGTGGTCGTGGAGCGGCTGAAGGCCGCCGGCGCGGTGATCTTCGGCAAGACCAACGTTCCCTACCTGCTGGCCGACTTCCAGTCCTACAACAAGAACTACGGAACGACCCACAACCCCTGGGCCCACGGTCATACGCCCGGCGGATCGTCGGGCGGCGGCGCGGCGGCACTCGCGGCCGGCTTCACCAGCCTGGAATACGGCTCCGACATCGGCGGGTCGATCCGCAACCCGGCGCACTATTCGGGTGTCTTCGGACACAAGCCGACCTACGGCATCGTTCCGATCCGCGGCCATTCGCTGCTGCCGGCCTTCGCGCCGGCCGACATCTCGGTGGTGGGCCCCCTCGCCCGGTCGGCCGACGATCTGGCGCTGGCGCTCCAACTCACGGCCGGCGCCGACGGCCTGCATGCGCCGGGCTGGGACATCAACCTGCCCGAGGGGCCGAAGAGCGCGAAAGGGCTGAAGGTCGCGCTGTGGCTCGACGATTCGATGTCGCCGGTCGACGACCGTGTGAAGGCGCGGATCGCGGCCGCCGCCGAGGCGCTGGCCGATGCGGGCGCGGAGATCGACGATACTGCCCGGCCCGGTTTCAGCCCCGAGGAATGCCACGCGGTCTATCTGCGTCTGCTGTGGTCGGCGCTGGCTGCCCGCCAGACCGACGAGGACTTCGAACAGACGCTGAAGCGCGCCGAGGCCCTTGCCCCCTCCGACGAGAGCGCCGCCGCCGCGGTCGTCCGGGCGCAGACAATGCGCCATCGGGACTGGGTGCGGATGAACGAGGCCCGCTGGGCGATGCGCTGGGCCTGGAAGAAGCTTTTCGACGACTACGACGTGCTGCTCTGCCCGGTCGCGTCCGTTCCTGCCTTCCCGCACGACGAATCCGAGGACATGAACGCCCGCCGCCTGAAGGTGAACGGCCAGGACGTGCCCTATTTCCAGCAGCTGTTCTGGGCCGGACTGACCTGCGTCAGCTATCTGCCGGGCACGGTCTATCCGGCCGGCCAGACCCCGGACGGCCTGCCGGTCGGCGTGCAGATCGTCGGGCCCGAGATGGGCGACCTCAAGACAATCGCGGTCGCGCGGATGCTGGAGCAGATCATGGGCGGCTTCGACGCACCGCCCGGTTTCGACCAGGCCTGACGGCGGCCGGTGGACGGTCTCCCCACCGCGAGTGCCGCACGGATCGCGGCGCATCTCCGCCGCGGCGATGTCGGCGCGCTGGAACTTCTCGACCATCTCATCGCGCGGATCGAGCGCCATGACGGCCGGATCAACGCCGTCGTCGCCCGCAACTTCGAGAGAGCGCAGACAGCAGCGCGCGATGCCGATACCGCATGGGCCCGCGGCGAGACCCTCGGCCCGCTGCACGGCGTCCCCATGACACTGAAGGACGGTTTCGATATCGCGGGCCTGCCGACGACCTGGGGCGTTCCCGCCTTCAGGAACAATCTCGCCGCCCGGGACAGCGCGGTCGCGGAGCGGTTGCGGCGCGCCGGCGCGGTGCTGTTCGGGAAGACGAACATCCCCTTCATGCTGTCCGACTACCAGTCCTACAACGAGATCCATGGCACGACCGAGAACCCCTGGAAGCCAGGCCATACGCCCGGCGGGTCCTCGGGCGGCGCTGCCGCGGCCGTGACGGCCGGGTTCACCGCACTGGAATTCGGCACCGACGTGGGCGGCTCGGTACGGCAGCCCGCACATTGCTGTGGCCTGTTCGGGCACAAGCCAACATACGGCATCGTTCCCATGCGCGGCCACGCCCTGCCGGAGCATCAGGCCCCGATCGACATCTGGGTCGCCGGACCGCTCGCCCGGTCGGCGGAGGATCTGGTGCTGTCGCTGGACATCGTCGCGGGCGCAGGCGGCCCTGCCGCGCCAGGCTGGCGTCTCGATCTGCCGCACGGACCGGCAGGCGCAAAGGGATTGCGGGTAGCGCTCTGGGCCGACGATCCCATGGCGCCCGTGGACGATGCGATCCGCGACGGCGTCGTCCGGGCCGCCAGGGCGCTGGAAGAGGCCGGCGCCGTAATCGACGATACAGCCCGACCGGATTTCAGCACGGCGCACTGTCACGAAACCTATCTGGCGGTGATGCTCGGCGCTCATGCGAACTGGTTGCCCGACACCGACTTCGACCAGGCCGTGGCCGGGAGCCGAAGCCTGCCGCCCGGCGACCGGTCGCCTGAAACACGGGCGATGCGGGGGACCGTCGCCCGGCACCGCGACTGGGTGCGCCAGAACGAGGCCCGCTGGGCGATGCGCTGGGCCTGGAAGCGGTTCTTCGAGCGCCATGACGTGCTGCTCTGCCCGCCAGCCTGCGCCCCGGCCTTTCCGCACGACCACAGCGAACCGATCGGCGCGCGCACACTGAAGGTCAACGGACGCGATGCGCCCTACATGCAGCAGCTCTTCTGGGCCGGCCTGACGGGCATCAGCTACCTGCCGTCATCGGTCGCGCCGGCGGGCCGGACCGCGGACGGCCTGCCGGTCGGCGTCCAGATCGTCGGACCCGAGATGGGCGACCGCACCACCATTGCCGTCGCCGCCATGCTGGAGCGCATGACCGGCGGCTTCGAGGCGCCGCCGGGCTTCGACTGAAAGCCGGTCAGATCCCGATCGCCACGCCGTCATGGCCGGGGTCGGCGCCGCCGTCGAGGCCGCCGTCCGGCCGGACGCGGATGCCGTGAACGGCAGCGATGCCGAAGGTCTCGGCGCTGCGCACGACCTGATAGCCCATGCCCTCCAGTTCGCGCTGAACGAAGCGCGGGATACGGTTGGTCAGGTCGATGATGTCGCTGGTCGCCGAGAACCGCGGCGCGCAGACCGCCTCGGTCATGGTCATGCCGTGATCCAGAACGTTCAGCGTCGCCTGCATCACGCCCATGGCGATCTGGGTGCCGCCCGGCGCGCCGATGGCGAGCTTAACCTCACCGTCACGGAAGACGATGGTCGGACAGACCGAGCTGAACCGCGCCTTGCCCGGCGCAATGGATCCGGCCCGGCCCGGCCGCGGATCGAAGACGCCCATGCAGCCATTGTACATGAAGCCCAGCCCGTCGGTGATGACGCCCGACGGCATGCCCAGCGAATGGGTCATCGTGACGACGTTGCCGTCGGCGTCGATGACGGCGACATGCGTGGTCTGCTTGGATTCCTCCATGCCGATGCGTTCGACATGGTGCTTCTCCCCGTTCTCGATGCGCTTCGCCGCTTCGGCTGCGTGATCTTTCGATGTCAGCCAGTCCATCGGCACATCATAGAAATCGGGGTCGCCGACATGATTGTCCTTGTCGGAGGTGGCGATCTTCATCGCCTCCGAGACGATCCGGATGTACTCGACCGTGTTGTGGCCGATCCGAGCCAGATCGAAGTTCTCCAGGATATTCATCATCTCGTTGACCATAATGCCGCCGCCGGGCGGATGGTTCGTGGTCAGCCGATAGTCGCGATAGGTGAAGTCGATCGGGTCTCGCCGGGTGGTGCGGTAACTCTTCAGGTCGCCATAGCTCAGCAGCCCGCCATGCGCCGCGAAATCCTCGGCGATGCGCTCGGCGATCTCGCCCTCGTAGAAGACCTGCGGCCCCTGCTCGGCGATCATCCGCAGCGTCCTCGCCAGATCGGGATTGGCGACATGATCGCCGACCCGCTTCACCGTCCCGTCGGCCCGGAAATAGGCGTCCCGGCCGGTGGCCGAGAACCTCAGCCGCTCGGTGACGTCAGCCCGACCGTAGTCGGAGCCGGAATTCCACCAGTAGTGGACATGCGGCCGGACGTGGAAACCTTCCTCGGCCTGAGCCACGGCGGGCGCGCAGATGTCGGCCCAGTCCCACGACCCGAACTCGCTGGCCGCCTCGTGATAGGCCTTCAGGCTGCCGGGCGAGGTCACCGACTGGTAGCCGAGATCATTGACCTTGTCCTTCAGGACAAAACCGAACCCGTCCCGGGTCTCGCCCTCGATGATGTCTTCCCACATGTCGGGCGTCGCCGCGCCCGGGGTCTTGCCGTGGAAGTCGATGAAGGTGTGGACGCCCTTCTTCGGCATGTAGATCTGGCAGGATCCGAAACCGGCGATGCCGCACATCTGCGGATCGACCACGCCCTGCACCAGCGCCGCCGCCATCGCCGCGTCGACGGCATTGCCGCCCTTCATCAGCACTTCGGCGCCGGCTTCCGACGCCTCGGGCTGCGCAGTGACGATCATCGCCCTGTGCTTGTTCGCCATGCTTTCCTCCCCTGATCTGTGACTGCCGATCTTGCCGCAGCAGGCGTGATACGGAAAGGTGGGGCCAGTCAAGCGAGGTACCGTGCCCACCGTCATTCTTGTCGCCGCCGTCCTGGGCGGCATCCTGCTTGTTGTCGCCGCGCTGCCGCAGCTGGAGATCCGGCTGCCGCGGCGCTACCGCGACATCATCTATGTCCGGCTCCGCCGCAACGGCGGCCGCATCGACCTGTGGCGCGGCAAGCCCGTGCGGATGACCCGCAGCGAGACCTTCGAATGGGAATCCAGCGAAGCCTGGGCCTTCGACAATGACGGCGTGCCTACCCACGACACGCGCGCCCTTCAGGCCGTCCGTGACCGGCTGGCCCCGTACCGCCGGCGCTTTCCGTTCGGCCCGATCATCGTGCTGCACGCCATCGACAAGGCCATGCGCGGACTGGAAACCGGGGACCGCGAGCGGCTCAACCGGCTGGGTTACGAACTTGGCGGCCTGGTTCTGGTCGGGGACTTGCCGAACGCCTTTCCGGAGCGCGCCTTCGCTGAACTGCGCGAGAACGGCCTGGCGGTCTGGAGCGAGACCTGATCAGTCGGGCGGGCCGTGAAGCCGTGACTTCGAATGAAAGACGATGCCGCCGAAGATCATGTCGATGGTCTCGCCATCCGACGACAGCGGCAGGTTCAGCGTCTCGTAGTCATAGAAGTCCCGGTCCTCGTAGAACGCCTCGCCATAGGTCCTGAGCGGCGCCCGGTTTTCCAGAATCCATTGGAAGCTCTTGTAGATGTCGGACAGAAGCTCCTGGCCGTAGATCTCGTCGTAGTACCGGCCAGTGTTGTCCCGGCCCATCGTCTGCGTGATCTTCGTGCCCAGAAGCCGGTAACGCAGCCGGAACGGATCCTGTTCGATGTCGATCATGACGACGACGCCGAGCAGATGCCGTATCTCGATCGGGTCGACGTCGCGACGGGCAGGAAACACGCGCCCTGCCTTCTTCCCCTCCCAGTAGTCGAGAAGCGAAATCAACTGCGCATCCTCGCAGTTCAGCGCGGGATCCATACGCACCCAGAATGGCGGCCGGTACCCATCCATGCTCTTGTCCCCGCACCTCGAATGCTCGGCAATGCGGCCTGAACTCCGGTGGTTCACGCCGACATGCAAACGCTGGCTTCGTCAGTCTAAGGTGATAGCGTTTCCCGGGCCAAGATCACAGAACAGGAACAATGCCGTGGAATCATCGGACGCCGTTTTGGTCCGTAGCGCGGGGGCCGGCGACATCCCCGCCATCACCGATATCTATCGGCACTGGGTCGAGACCAGCACGTCGACATTCGAGCTCGAGGCGCCATCGGACGATGAGATGCAGCGCCGGTTCGAGGGCTATCTGGAAGCCGGATATCCCTATCTTGCGGCGACCGTCGGCGAACGGGTGGCCGGCTACGCCTATGCCGGCGCCTACCGGCCACGCCCGGCCTACCGCTTCACCGCCGAGAACTCGATCTATGTTTCACCCGACGCCGTCGGCACCGGTATCGGCCGCCTCCTGCTCCGCGCCCTGCTGGACCGGCTGGAGGCCGACGGTTACCGCAGCGTGATCGCCGTCGTCGGCGATCCGGATGCGAACCGGGCCTCTATTGCCCTGCATCAGAGCGCCGGTTTCCGGGAGTTCGGGCGCGCCAAAGCGATCGGCTTCAAGTTCGAACGCTGGCTCGACGTGGCCTATCTCCAGCTCCGTCTGGCCGATTCAGGTTGAAAGCTGCAGCGGCCCGGTGCGACCATGTTGCCGGACCGGATCACTTGAATGGCCTGCCGCCACCCACAACACTTGATACCGGTCAGGAGGCACATGCCAAACAAGAACGAAGACATCTACGACGAGATGTGGGCCGGAAACGGTGAAGTCCGTGAAGCCTATGTCAATCTCAAGAGCTGGCTGGAGAACACACCGCCGGAGACCTTCCGCCGCAAGCGCGAGGAAGCCGAGTTTCTTTTCAGACGGCTGGGCATCACCTTCGCCGTTTACGGCGAGGGCGGGGATCCCGAGCGGCTGATCCCCTATGACATCGTGCCGCGCGTGCTCAGCGGGCAGAAGTGGCGCGAGATGGAAAAGGGCATGGAGCAGCGGGTCCGCGCGATCAACGCGTTCCTTGCCGACATCTACGACAAGCAGGAAATCGTCGCCGCCGGCGTGGTGCCGAAGGAAATCATCGACGCCAACGAGGCCTATATTCCCGAGATGCGCGGCGTGAAGCCGCCATCCAGCGTCCACGCCCACATCGCCGGCGTCGACATGGTCTGCGTGGACGGCGACTTCGTGGTGCTTGAGGACAATGTCCGCACGCCGTCCGGCGTCTCCTACATGTTGGGCAACCGGGAGGCCGAGATGCGGCTGTTCCCGGAACTGTTCAGCCTGCACCGCATCCAGGCCGTCGATCACTATCCGGACGAATTGAGGAAGCGCCTGCAGTCGGTATCGCCGAACCAGGAACGCATGCCGCGGGTCGTGGTGCTGACGCCGGGCCGGTTCAATTCGGCCTATTTCGAACACGCCTTCCTGGCGGACAAGATGGGCGTCGAACTGGTGGAAGGCCCCGACCTCTTCGTGGATGAGGACAATGTCGTCTACATGCGGACGACGCGCGGGCCGCAGCGCGTCGACGTGATCTACCGCCGGATCGACGACGCCTTCCTTGATCCCGAGGCCTTCAATCCCGATTCCGTCCTCGGCGTCCGGGGGCTCGTCGGTGCCTACCGCGCCGGCAACGTCGCCATAGCCAACGCGATCGGCAACGGCGTCGCCGACGACAAGGCGATCTACGTCTATGTGCCGGAAATGGTCCGCTTCTATCTCGGCCAGGAACCGATCCTGAAGAACGTGCCGACCTTCATGGGCCGCAAGGCGGACGACCTGAAATACATCAAGGACAACCTGCAGGACCTTGTGGTCAAGGAAGTTCACGGTTCCGGCGGCTACGGCATGCTGGTCGGGCCGAAATCGACCAAGGAAGAGTGCGAGACCTACTGGAAGCGAATCGAGGCCGACCCCGACGGCTTCATCGCCCAGCCGACGCTGGCGCTGTCGACCTGTCCGACCTTCGTCGGCGAAGGCGTGGCGCCCCGTCACGTCGATCTGAGGCCCTTCGTGCTGAGCGGCGCCGACGGCATCAGCATCGTGCCGGGCGGCCTGACCCGCGTGGCAATGAAGGAAGGGTCGCTGGTGGTGAATTCCAGCCAGGGCGGCGGCACCAAGGACACCTGGGTGCTGGAGGACTGACGCCATGCTGAGTAGAACCGCCGACGACATATTCTGGATCTCGCGCTACATCGAGCGCGCCGAGAACCTCGCCCGCCTGCTGGAAGTGGCCGACCGCATGGCCCTGATGCCGGCTGAGGTGGACACGACCCGCGAATGGCATTCGGTGCTGATCGCGGCCGGTGTGGAACCGCTCTATCTGAAAAAGCACCGGCAGGTCACAGAGGCCGACGCGCTGCACTTCATCGCCTTCGACGAGGAGAACCCGTCGAGCATCCACAACTGCCTGAAGGGCGCGCGGGAAAACGCCCGCGCCCAGCGCCACACCATCACGCGCGAGCTCTGGGAAGCGATCAACGATACCTGGCACGGCTACCGCGACATGACGCCAGAGAAGATGGCGGCACGCGGCCGGGTCGAGGTGATCGAATGGGTCAAGCAGCGCTCGCATCTGGTTCGCGGCGCCGTGGCGGGCACCATGATCCGCGACGACCTCTACAACTTCATGCGGCTGGGCACCTTCATCGAGCGGTCGGATTCGACCGCCCGTATCCTGGACGTGAAATACCACCTGATCCTGCCCGAGGGCGCGCCGGTGGGCGGCGCCGCCGACTACTATCAGTGGACGGCGCTGCTGCAGTCCGTGTCGGCGCATGTGAACTATCGCCGGCTGTTCGGCGAGGCCGTGCGGCCGATCCGCGTGGCCGAGCTGCTGGTGCTGCGCCCCGAGATGCCGCGGTCGATCCGCAGCTGCTACGACGAGATCGTGCGCAATCTGGAGATGCTCGCCCAGGACTACGGCCGCAAGCTTGAATCCATGCGCATGGCCGGGAAACTCCACAGCGAGCTCAAATACGACACCGTGGACGAGGTGTTCCTCGGTCAGGGCGGCCTGCACGCCTTCCTGACCAAGGTCGTGGACATGAACATCCAGATCGGCAAGCAGATTCAGCGGGACTTCCTGCTGCTGCCGGCGGATCTGGAGGAGGACGAGTCCCAGTCACAATCCGTGGCGTAGCGGCCCTTTTTCGGATAACAGGACGTCGGGATCCCATCCGGACGAGGAGCGCTTCCGTTGACCTATTGCGTTGGCACGCTGACCGCCGAGGGGCTGGTGATGCTGGCGGACACCCGCACGAATGCCGGCATCGACCACATCTCGACCTTCAGGAAGCTGAAGATCTGGACCAAGGACGGCGAGCGCACCGTGGCGCTGATGTCGGCCGGCAATCTGGCCGTCACCCAGGCGGTGGTGGGTCTGCTGAACGAACGCATGGACGATCCGGAGTGGGACCAGACCCAGACGATCCTTGGCGCCCCCTCGATGTTCATGGTCGCTCGCGTCGTCGGCGAGGCGATCCGCGACGTCCGCCGCGTCGACGGACCGTCGCTGGACCAGGGCGCCGGCGGGTTCCACGCCTCCTTCCTGCTGGGCGGTCAGATCGCGGGCCGCAACCTGCGCCTCTACCAGATCTACGCCGAAGGCAATTTCATCGAGGCAACCCAGGACACGCCCTTTTTCCAGATCGGTGAGACCAAGTACGGCAAGCCGATCCTCGACCGGGTGATGAACTTCGACGTGCCGGTCCGCGAGGCGGTGAAGGTCTGCCTGATCTCGATGGATTCGACGCTGCGTTCCAACATGTCGGTCGGTCTGCCGCTCGATCTGATGGTCTACCGCCGCAACTGCGCCGGCGAGTTCGTCGAGCGCCGCATCACCGAGGACAATGCCGACTACGCCCGCATCCGCGACGGCTGGGGCGACGCGCTCCGCAAGGCCTACCGGAACATCGCGGACGTGGATCTGCCGGTCTGATGAACGACGACCAGATCGAACGCTACGCCCGCCACATCGTCCTGAAGGAGGTCGGCGGCGCCGGCCAGCAGAAGCTGCTGCGCGCGAAGGTGCTCTGCATCGGCGCCGGCGGCCTGGGCTCGCCCCTGATCATGTATCTGGCCGCGGCCGGCGTCGGCACCATCGGCGTGGTCGATGACGACGAGGTATCGCTTTCCAACCTGCAACGGCAGGTGCTGCACCGGACCGGGGATATCGGGCTGTCGAAGACCGAAAGCGCCGAGGCTGCTGTCCGCGCCATCAATCCGGACGTGCGCATCGTTGCGCACGCCGCGCGCATCAGCGCCGACAACGCCGACAGCCTGATCGCGGACTACGACCTTGTCTGCGACGGGTCCGACAATTTCGCCACCCGTTTCGCCGTACATGACGCCTGTTTCCGGGCGAGGAAGCCTCTGGTATCGGCGGCGGTGCTGCGCTTCGACGGGCAACTCGCTACCTGGCGCGGCTACGAGGCCGACAAGCCCTGCTACCGATGCCTGTTCCCGGACATCCCGCCTGAGGAGCAGACCTGCGCCCAGGACGGCGTGCTCGGCGCCATCGTCGGCGTCATGGGCTCGCTGCAGGCGACGGAGGCGATCAAGGAACTGCTCGATCTGGGCGACGGGCTGGCCGGACGGCTGATGATCTATGACGGGCTGGCAGCGAGCTTCCGCACACTCAAGGTCCGGCCCGATCCCGAGTGCCCGCTCTGCAGCGCTGGCTGAGCCTCAGCTTTCGCGCATCGCCCGGCGGATCGAGATCCGGATCGGCTCCAGCAGATACTGCAGCGGCGTCTGTTCGCCGGTGACGATCATGACCTCTGCCGGCATGCCGGGCTGCAGTTCTGCGCCGGGCGGCAGGGGCGACAGGTCCTTCAGTTCGATCTGCGCGACATAGAAGGTCTCGCCGGTGCGCTCGTCCTGCAGCGCATCGGCCGACACCGTACGGACGCTGCCTTCAAGGATCGGATTCTCGGCGATCTTGAAGGCAGCGATGCGGACCTGAGCGGGTAGCCCCTGATGCACCACATCGATGTCGGCCGGCGAGACGCGCGCCTCGACGGTCAGGCCGCCATTGACCGGCACGATGTCCATCAACGGCTGGCCGGGAGAGATGACGCCGCCAGTCGTGTTGACCTGCTTGTTGACGACGATGCCGCGGACCGGCGCCCGCACCTCTGTGCGGCGGATGACGTCGTCGGCGGCGGACATGCGGTCGCGCAGGTCGGCGATCTCCGCCTGCACCTCCTGCAATCGCCCGACGACCTCGTTCAGGAAGCGCGTGCGGATGTCGAGGATCGTCAGTTCGGTCTCGCCGATCTGCTGCTGCGCGCGGGCGATGGCAGCCTTGTTGCGTGCCAGTTCGCCGTTCAGATCGGCCTGCTGACGCTGCAGCGCGAGCAGCTGCGGCTTGCGGGCGAGCCCTTTCTCCACGAGTCCGGACAGCCCCTGCTCTTCCTCGCCGATGAGAAGAAGCTGCCGGTTCAGGGCAACGACTTCGTCCCGCAGTCCGGCGATTTCGGATTTGAGCTGCTCGATCCGCTGGCGGTTGATCTTGGTCTGGCTCTGCAGGAAGTTCCGGCGCTCCTCGAAGACTGTCAACTCGCCCTCGATCAGTTCCAGCCGCTCGGTCTCGTTGCCGATCAGGCGCTCAAGTTCCTCGGGGAACGCCACGCCTTCGGACCGATCGCGTTCGGCCGCAAGCCGCGACCGCGCCGCCAGCGCCACGCCCAGGCGGCCGCGCAGAAGTTCGACGTCGGACTTCGCCCGGATGTCGTCCAACACCAGAAGGACATCGCCCTTATCGACCAGATCGCCCTCGCTGACCGGGATGTCCCGGACAATGCCGCCTTCCAGATGCTGGATCGTCTTGCGCCGTCCATCGACGGTGACCTGGCCCTGTGCAATGGCGGCGCTGGTCAGCGGCACGAAGACCGCCCAGCCCCCCAGACCGAGGAAGAAGGCGGCGATGACGAGGCCGCCGATCAGCACCAGCTTGCCGATGCCGAGCTTCGGTTCACGGTCCAGCGGTCCCTGCGAAGGCGCCGCACCGAGCTGACCGAGAGTCATGCTCACGACTTGGGTTCCGCGGGATGGACCTGCCGGATGGCCGGCTTCTGCGCCTGGGCGCCGAACTTCGCCATCACCGTCTTGGCGTCGTCGAAATCGGTCACGCGACCGTCCTGCATGACCATGATCAGGTCCACGGACTGCAGCAGCGACGGCTTGTGGGAGATCATCAGCACGGTGTGTCCGTCGGCCTTCAGCGCGGCGACTGCCTTAAGCAGCGCGTCTTCGCCTTCCGAATCGAGATTTGCATTCGGCTCGTCGAGCACCAGCAGCCGCGGCCGGCGGAAGACCGCGCGGGCCAGCGCGATACGCTGACGCTGGCCGCCGGAGAGGGCCGCGCCGCGTTCGCCGATCGGCGTCTCGTAGGCCTGCGGGAGCTTCAGGATCAGGTCGTGCACACCGGCAAGCCGCGCCGCCTCGATCACTTCCTCATCCTCGGCCTCGCCCATGCGGGCGATGTTTTCCTTTACCGTGCCGTCGAACAGCTCGATGTCCTGCGGCAGGTAGCCGACATGGCGGCCCCGGTCGAGCGGATCCCAGACGGCCATGTCGGCATTGTCCAACCGGACCGTGCCACGCTGGGCCATGCGCGTGCCGATGACGACGCGCGCCATCGTCGTCTTGCCGGAGCCGGTGGGGCCGATGACGCCCACGGTGCTGCCGGCGGGAATACGGAAGGACACGCCTTTCAGGACCGGCTCGGCCGCACCCGGCGGCTGATAGACGACGCTGTCGGCGACCAGTTCGCCCTTCGGGTCGGGCAACCGCGTCCCCTGCCCCAGCGCCGGACGGTTGGCGAGCACGTCCTTCAGCCGCCGCCACGCCGCCTGGGCGTTGACCAGACCCTGCCAGGCCGTGATGGCCTGTTCGACGGGCGCCAGCGCGCGGGACAGCATGATCGAGCCCGCGATCATCATGCCCGGCGTGAGCTCTCCGCCCAGCACGAGCCATGCGCCGGCGCCGAGCACGACCGATTGGAGCAGCAGCCGCAGGGCCTTGGCCGCCGCGCCCAGCAGGCCCGAGCGTCCGCCAGCCCTGAGCTGTTGCGCCCGCCAGGCCTCGGCCAAGTCATCGATGCGGCGCGCCACCGCCGGCATCATGGCCATGGCGGCGATGACATCGGCGTTCCGGACGGCGGCATCCGCGGAATTGAAGGTCTTGTTCGAAGCCCCGGACGCTTCCTGTAGCGCCTTGCGGGTCGTCAGTTCATTGGCCAGTGCGATCAGGAACAGCACCACGGCGCCGGCGATGGCGATGATCCCGAGGATCGGATGCATGATGAACAGGATCAGGATGAAGAACGGTGCGATCGGCGCATCGAACAGCGGGAAGATCGCGGGCGAGGCGAGATAGCTGCGGACCGTGGTGACATCGCGCAGCCCCTGCGCCGAAGCCGCACTGCCGCCGAGCGCCTGACCGATCCCGCCGGCGAGCGTCGGCCCGAACAGCTTCCTGTCGACCCAGACGCCGACCCGTTGAGCGACGAGCGTCCGCAGGCCTTCCAGCAGACCAAAGACCACCAGCGCCAGGACCAGCATGACCGAAATCGCAATCAGCGTATCGACATTGCCCGTGTTGATGACCCGGTCGTAGATCTGGAGCATGTAAAGCGGACCAGCCAGCATGAGCAGGCTGGAACACACACTGAAAATCCCGATGACCGTGAAGCCCTTCACGAAAACCGACCGGGTCTTCTCCAGCGGTGAGGGTTGCGGTTGCAAGTCCTGCGGCTCCCGTCGTCACGCCCTTCAGGGCCGAAGCACTGCATATCACAGGCCAGTTGGCGTTAATATGTCGTTCTCGCGCCCGCTGCGCGGCGCTGGCAGCGCTCCGGCGCGGCCGCCGATGCGGTAGCGCTGCGAGGGAAGCAACCGTCCGGAGAACGACCGCATGGCGATCAGCGTCTTCGACCTCTTCAAGGTCGGCATCGGCCCGTCCAGTTCGCACACGGTCGGCCCGATGGTCGCCGCCCGGCGCTTCCTGCTGCAACTTGAGACGCAGGACGCAATCAAACGGGTCGCACGTGTGAAGGTCGAACTCTACGGCTCCCTCGCACTCACCGGTCTCGGCCACGCGACGGACAAGGCGCTGATCCTCGGCCTGGCGGGCAATACGCCGGACGGCGTCGACCCCGACGAGGCCGATGCGCTGGTCGCCCGTATCCGTGAGGCGAAGCGCATGCCACTGAACGGCGGGGCGGAGATCGATTTCGATCCGAGGCGCGATCTGGACTTTCTGGTCAACGATATCCTGCCCGAGCATTCGAACGGCATGATCTTCCAGGCCTTCGACGCCGATGGCGAAATCCTCTCGCAGGAGACCATGTTCTCGGTCGGCGGCGGCTTCGTCCAGGACCTGAAGGAGATGCACGGCGACGCCCCACCGCTAGCCGGCCACAATGTGGTCGCGCCCTACGAGTTCGCGAACGCCGCGGAACTGCTGGCCCATTGCGAGCGCGACGGCATTCCGATCTCCGAGGCGATGCGGCTGAACGAACGGGCCCTCAACCCCGACGGCGCGGTCCGCGACCGCCTGTTCGGCATCTGGCAGGTGATGGAAGGCGCCATCGAGCGCGGCTGCCGCGAGGAGGGCCTGCTGCCCGGCGCGCTGAAGGTCCGCCGCCGCGCGGCCGCCATCCGGCGCAGCCTGACAGACAAGCCCGAGGCCTCGCTGCGCGACCCGCTGACGGTGATGGACTGGGTCAATCTCTACGCCCTTGCCGTGAACGAGGAGAACGCCGCCGGCGGCCGCGTGGTCACCGCACCGACCAATGGCGCGGCGGGTGTCATCCCCGCCGTACTGGCCTATTACGCGCGCTTCGTGCCGGGCGCGAGCGAGGACGGCATCGCGCGCTTTCTGCTGACCGCTGCCGCCATCGGGTCGCTCTACAAGATGAACGCTTCCATTTCGGCCGCCGAGGTCGGCTGTCAGGGCGAGGTCGGCGTCGCCTGCTCGATGGCGGCCGGCGCCCTGACCGAAGTTCTGGGCGGCACGGTCCGCCAGGTCGAGAACGCCGCCGAGATCGGCATGGAACACAATCTGGGCCTGACCTGCGACCCCATCGGCGGGCTGGTCCAGGTGCCCTGTATCGAACGCAACACCATGGGCGCCGTGAAGGCGATCAACGCCGCCCGGCTGGCCCTGAAGGGCGACGGCGAGCATTTTGTCAGCCTGGACCAGGTGATCGACACCATGCGCGAGACCGGCCGCGACATGGCCTCGACCTACAAGGAAACCTCGACCGGCGGCCTGGCGCGCCAGATCCCGGTGACCGTCCCCGAATGCTGAGCCGCAATTGCACGCGGGGCGCGATCCGTTAGAGTCACCTGCACCTGCCAAGAACCGGAGTCCGGCCATGAACTGGTATATTGCCGTCCTGAAGAACTACGCCGTCTTCCAGGGGCGGGCACGCCGGGCCGAGTTCTGGTGGTTCTTCCTGATCAACCTGATCATCAGCCTGATACTGGGGACGATCGACGGCGCCCTCGGGTTCAGCACGGGCCCGGCCGGAGAGGATCCGCAGCCCGGCCTTCTGAGCTCGATATACAGCCTTGCCGTGCTCATACCCGGTCTGGCGGTGGGCGTCCGTCGGCTTCACGACACCGGCCGCAGCGGCTGGTGGCTGTTGCTCTACCTGGTGCCGATCCTGGGCTGGATTGCGCTGGTCGTGATGTGGGTGCTGAACAGCGACGAAGGCGACAACCGCTTCGGGCCCAACCCCAAGACCGGCGGTCCGCAGCCCGGTGGCGGCGACGACAACATCCTGCCGGTCTGATCCGGCGTGCGGTCCGCCTCAGTGGCGGGTCTGCTGCTCCAGATGCTCGATCATCTCTTCGGGGTCCGCCTCCTCGGTGCCCGGCAGCACATAATTGCCGCCGAGCCACTTGCCGAGGTCGATGTCGGCGCAGCGCTTCGAGCAGAAGGGCCTGACCTTCTCCGCCGCCGGCTTGCCGCAGATCGGGCAGTCCTGTTCGTTCCGCTTGCTCATGGCCTCACCTTTCACGCGTCAGCGCAAAGGCGTCAACCGCGCAGGAACCGAAAGCGACCGTCAGCGGCCGGCCCAGACGGGCCGACAGTCTTGCCGCCAGGTCGTCGCCGGCCGCGTCCGCAAGGTCCTCGGAGAGTTCGATCCGCATCGGCAAGGGCCCGACGCCGTCGAGTTCCCGCGTCACACGCCGGAGCACCCGAGCGAGAGCCGCGCTTGGGCTGAAATGCGGCGCCCGGACCGGCGCCTCACAGAGCTCCGCAGCGAGGGAAAGACCCGAACGCCGCCGGACAAGCGTGGCGATTCCGAAGCGGTCGATCGTCCCGATATCGACGGGTTCGGGGTCGCGGGCAACGGCCTGACGCAGGGCCGTCTCCACCTTCTTGCGGTCCGGCGCCCTGCTCATGCTGACGAAATCCACGGCCACCGGCCCGCCGATCCGCCGCAGCCGCAGTTGGCGCGCTATCTCCCGCGCCGCCTTGACGTTGACATCCCGCGGCTCCCCGCGGCCGTCGACATCGACTGTGGTCATCGCCGCTGTCGTCTCGATGATCAGCCGGACGCCGCCGCTTTCGACTTCCTGAGACAGCGCCGACGCGATCTCTTCGTCCAGATCAAGCGGTCTGTCGGCGTCGCAAAGCTCGATCCGGTCGGCGATATCCGGGGCAATGCGCTTGGCAAGCCCGATCAGATCGGCCCTGAGGCCCCGGTCGGGCGTCAGCACCGTTTCCGGCTCCGCCCCGGCAAACTGGAGGAAGGCGCGCTCCAGCAGACCCGGCGCAGCACGGAGCAGACCCGGTTTGCCGGCTCCGGTCTCCGTCGCCTCGCGCCATTCGGCCACCAGCCGTTCGGCTTCGGCGGCCACGGTTGCAACATCGGCGGCGTGCGCCGGCGGCCGGATCACCAGCCCGGCCTCGCCGGCGAGCGGCGTCAGTGCGGCCTCCAGTTCCCCGGACGGCGGCCGCTTGCCGGATTCCAGACCCCGGCGCATCGGATGCAGGATCAGATAGCGGCCGGCCAGCGCGATATCGGCACTGGCCCGCGCCTGCTTGCCGTCGGCGGCATCGCGTCCGGTCTGTACGGTCAGCAACTGGCCACGCTGGACGAGTTTCGAGATCGCCGGCTTGCGGCCCTCGCCGTCACCGGCAAGCACCTTTGCATCTGTCGCGCGAAGAAACAGCGAGATGCCGTCGCCCGCATCGAGTGTCGCCGCCTGAAGATCATTGGAAATGTGGGTGACCCGGGCGCGGCGGATCTCACCGATGCCGGACTCGCCGCCGGGCCGTTCGAGATGGATCTCGGCGATGCGTTCGTCCTCGATGACCGCCAGCCGGGTCTCCATCAGATCGCTGTCGATGTAGAGGCTGCGGTTCATCGGGGTTTCCAGACAGGGTAACCGGCGCCGTCCAGCAGCGTCGCGACATCCTGAAGGGGCAGGCCGACGACATTGGAATAGGAGCCGTTCAGCGAGCGGACGAAGACGTCGGCCAGGCCCTGGATGGCGTAGCCGCCGGCCTTGCCGTCCCATTCGCCGGACGCGAGATAGGCGGCCTTCTCCTCGCGCGACAGGCGCTTGAAGGCGACGATCGTGGTCACGCCGCGCACCACGACACCGCTGCCGGGACGACCCAGAGCAATCCCGGTGGTGACCCGGTGACGGCGGCCCGACAGCAGGTCGAGGCAGCGCGCCGCCTCTTCCCGCGATGCGGCCTTGGGCAGGATGCGGCGGCCGCAGCCGACGACCGTATCCGCCGCCAGCACGAAGTCGCCCGGGAAGCGCGCATGCACCACAGCAGCCTTCTGCCCGGCCAGACGCAGTGCAAGCCGGTGCGGCAGTTCGCCGGGCAGCGGGCTCTCGTCGATGTCGGCAGGTTCGATGGCGTCGGGTTCGACGCCGATCTGATGCAGGAGGTCACGCCGCCGGGGCGACGCCGACGCCAGGATGAGGCGCGGCATGGCGCCTTCCGTCCGGCGCTACTTGAAACGGTAGGTGATGCGGCCCTTGGTCAGGTCGTAGGGGGTCATCTCGACCATCACCTTGTCGCCCGCCAGCACGCGGATGCGGTTCTTCCGCATCTTGCCCGAAGTATGGGCCAGAACTTCGTGATCGTTCTCGAGTTCGACGCGAAACATCGCGTTGGGCAGCAGTTCCACGACGCGCCCCTCGAATTCGAGCAGTTCCTCTTTCGCCATTACACACCGTTTTCCAAGTCGTCAGGGTTGGCGCAACATGGTCAATTGCCGGAATTTTATCAAGCCCTCGGCACAGCATCCGGCCCTTGCGCCGACCGGCGGGCTCGGTTATACGCAGCGCTCGACCGGCGGTCAGCGAACCGCAGCGGTCACGCCCAGGTAGCTCAGTTGGTAGAGCAGTGGACTGAAAATCCGCGTGTCGGTGGTTCGAATCCGCCCCTGGGCACCACTTTCCGGAGAAATCACAGGATCGCCGGCGCGCCGCGGATTACTCCGGGACCAGCGCCAGCAGGTTGACGGCGCGCTCGTCGCCGGCGTCCAGCATCGGCTGCAGCGTTTGCTGGACCTTGGACCGGCTGGCGCCCTGACGCACGAACATCACAGCCAGGCGATAGCGGGCGAATTCCTCGCCGCTTGCCATGGCCTGCCTGTAGTAGATCTCCGCTTCGACGACATCCTGATCGGGACCGTTCGCGGCGTACATTTCGGCCAGAAGCAGCTGTGCGTTCGCCGATCCGATGGGGTCCAGATAGGCCTTTGCCCGCACCGGGTCGTAGACCGGAGATTTCGGGTCGGCATGCAGGCGTCCGACCAGCAGGGCCGCCCGCGCATTGCCCCCATCGGCCAGCGGCGTGAGCGCCGATGCGACCAGCACAGGCCGCGGCGCCACGCTGTCTATGCGGCCCGAGAACAGGTCCGCGATGTAGAAGGGCGCGTTCTCGTCGCCCTGCTGGGCCGCCGCCTGGAAATGCTGCAGCGCCCGCTCGGCGTCGAATTCCGGTTGGGCCGGATCGGAATAGAGTCTGCCGATCTCGGTTTCGGTGCGGGGTGCGCCCAGCGCTGCAGCCTTGCGATACTCGGCCTCCGCGGCCGGAACATTGCGCGGCGGCCGAAGCCTTCGGCATAGAACCGGCCCAGATTGATGTGACCGGCGGTGGACGGCATCTCCCGGACCGATTTCTCGAGGATCTCGAGCACCTCCGATGGCTGGTAACCGCCATGGTCGTCGAGACGTTTTGCCGAGAGCGCCAGCCCGAGATAGGCGTTGGAATCGCCCGCGCGACCGGCGATCAGGTAGTGTTCGAACGCCTTCCGGTGGTCGATGTCACCCGAGTATCCATAACCCTGGCTGTAGAGGTTGCCTGCCAGGATCGATGCCGGCGTGTAGCCGCTGCGGGACAGATCTTCGGCGCGCGCGAGGATCTGTGCCTCCGCCTCCGGCGAGTTGTCCTTGCGGTAGTCCTCGACGATTCCGGCATAGACCTCCTGATCGGTCGGCACGCCGAGTTCCTCTCCGTCGGCATCCGCGGCCGGCGGCGGTGGCGTCCGGCCGAACTGTGGCCAGGTCGGCGGTTCGCAGGCCGCGAGCAGGAGAGAGATGGCGCCGACGCTGGCCAGAAGCCTGACTGAGTGAGACATGAACGGATCCGGGGACAAACGGTGAAACACGGCACCGCAGCCTAGTGGAACTCCGGACCGCTTGAAACCGCCGGGGCCGCGCGTTGTGACCGTGCGCGCATTTGCCCGGGCATGTTCCACATTCACGCTGCGTATATCGACAGGAAGTCGCAAACCCGTCCCCTGCGAGGACAGCGGAGCCTCTTTATGTTCGAATCCCTGAATGCGGAAGTTCTGGCGCGGATCCAGTTCGCATTCACGGTCTCGTTCCACATCGTCTTCCCGGCCTTTTCCATCGGGCTCGCCAGCTATCTGGCGGTGCTGAACGGGCTGTGGCTCTGGAAGCGCGAAGCCGTCTATTTCGCCCTGTTCGAATACTGGAAGAAGATCTTCGCCGTCGCATTCGGCATGGGCGTCGTCTCGGGCATCGTCATGTCCTACCAGTTCGGGACCAACTGGGCCGTCTTCGCCGACAGGACCGGCCCGGTTCTGGGACCGCTGATGGCCTACGAGGTGCTGTCGGCCTTCTTCCTGGAGGCCGGTTTCCTGGGGATCATGCTGTTCGGCCGCGACCGTGTCGGCGAGCGGCTGCACATGTTCGCGACCGCCATGGTCGCCGTGGGCACGCTGGTCTCGGCAACCTGGATCCTGAGCGTGAACAGCTGGATGCACACCCCCGCCGGCTACGCGGTCAACGAGGCGGGCCAGTTCGTGCCCCAGGACTGGCTGGCGGTCGTCTTCAACCCGTCCTTTCCCTACCGACTGACTCACATGGTCCTCGCCGCCTACCTGACGACCGCCTTTGTCGTCGGCGCGGTCGGCGCACTGCACATCCTCCGCGACCGTGCCGACCATCGCGCGCAGCGGATGTTCTCCATGGCGATGTGGATGGCCGCCCTCGTCACCCCCTTCCAGATCGCGGCCGGCGACATGCACGGGCTCAACACGCTGGAGCACCAGCCGGTCAAGGTCATGGCCATGGAAGGGCATTACGAAAGCCATCCCGACGGCGCGCCGCTGATCCTGTTCGGCATTCCCAACCCGGAAGAGAAGCGGATCGACTACGCGGTCGAAGTGCCGGGACTTTCCAGCCTGATCCTGAAACACCGGTGGAGCGCGCCGCTCGACGGGCTGGACACGGTGCCCGACGAGGACGAGCCGCCGGTGGCGATCGTGTTCTGGAGCTTCCGTATCATGGTCGGGCTCGGATTCGCCATGCTGGGCCTGGGGGTCTGGAGCCTGGCGCACCGCTTCCGGGGACGGCTCTACGATTCCAGACGCATGCTCTGGTCGGCGGTGCTTATGGGGCCGAGCGGATTCGTGGCCGTGCTGGCCGGCTGGGTCACCACGGAGGTCGGCCGCCAGCCGTTCACCGTCTACGGGCTGATGCGGACCTCGGAGTTGCTGGCGCCAATTGATGCGCCGGCGGTCGCAACCTCCCTTGTCGCCTTCATCGTCGTCTATTTCTTCGTCTTCGGCGCCGGCACCTTCTACATCCTGCGCCTGATGGGCCTGCCGGTGCCGCCGAAGCCGGCCGACGAGCCCGCCCCCCCCACTCGCGCCGCCGGAATCACCCCGGCGCAGCAACTGGGCGGAGGCCGCGGCCATGCCGGCTGAGTTCACCTTCGATCTGCCGACGATCTGGGCCGGGCTGATCGCGTTTGCGGTGCTGACCTATGTCGTGCTCGACGGTTTCGACCTGGGCGTCGGCATCCTGTTCCCGACCGCCCGGTCGAAATCCGAACGCGACGTGATGATGAACTCGGTCGCCCCGGTCTGGGACGGCAACGAGACCTGGCTGGTGCTGGGCGGGGGCGGCCTGTTCGCCGTCTTTCCGCTGGCCTACGCCATCGTGCTGCCAGCGCTCTACATGCCCATTACGCTGATGCTGCTGGCCCTTGTCTTCAGGGGGGTGGCCTTCGAATACAGATGGCGCACCGTCCGCTGGAAGCCCGTCTGGGACATCGCCTTCACCGGCGGTTCGGCGGTTGCGGCGCTCTGCCAGGGCATCGCGCTGGGCGCGCTGGTGCAGGGGATCGAGATCGAGGGCCGCGCCTATGCCGGCGGCTGGTGGGACTGGCTGACTCCCTTCTCCATACTGACCGGCCTCGCCGTGGTTGCAGGCTACGCGCTGCTCGGTGCGACCTGGCTGGTGCTCAAGACCGAGGGAGCCATCGCCGCCCGGATGCGCCGCCTGGCAACAGGTCTCGGCGCTGCGACGCTGGGCTTCATCGGCCTGGTCAGCATCCTCACTCCGTTCCAGGACGACAGATACTTCGACCGCTGGTTCGACCTGCCGGCCAGTCTCTATTCCTACACCGTGCCCGTGCTGCTGATCGGCGCGGCGTGGCTGCTCTGGAGCGGCCTGACGCGGGGCCGGGACCTGCAGCCCTTCCTCGCCGCCCTCGCCATCTTCGTGCTGAGCTTCGTCGGGCTCGGCATCAGCTTCTACCCGATGATGCTGCCGCCAGACCTGACCATCCACCGGGCCGCCGCCCCGGACGAGAGCCTCGCCTTCGCGCTGGTCGGGGCCGCGATCCTGATCCCGATCATCCTCGCCTACACCGCCTACGCCTACTGGGTCTTCCGCGGCAAGATCGACTCGGACAAGGGCTATCACTGATGACGCGCACCGCGCGGCGGCTGGGCTGGTTCGTCCTCTACTGGCTGGCTGGCGTCGCCGCACTCGGCGTGGTGGCGCTGCTGATCCGGCTGGCGCTCTGATCGGTTGCCGGTCCACCATGGGCCGGTCGCCAGATCCAGGGAGACCGGCATGATCCTCTATGAACACCCGCTTTCGCCCTACGCCCAGAAGGTGAAGATCGCGCTTCGCCACAAGGGCGTCGCATTCGACCTGAAGCGGCCCGACGGCATCGGTTCAGGCCAGGTGGCCGGCGATTTCGGCGACGGCAACCCGCGCGGGGAGGTGCCGTTCCTGATCGACGGCGACCTCCGGATCTTCGATTCCACGATCATGCTCGACTACGTCGAGGAACGCTGGCCCGCGCCGGCGCTGATGCCCGAGGATCCAGCCGCCCGCGCCCGCATGCGGATGATCGAGGACGTGATGGACACGCATTACGAAGCCATCAATTGGGGCCTCGGCGAGATGAAGTATTTCCGCCGGGCCGAAGGCGAACTGGCCGAGACGCTGCACTCCGCTGCGGCCGCCCAGACCCACGATCTCCAGGCCTGGCTGACGGCGCAACTCGGCAGCGTGGAATGGTTCGGCGGCGAAAGCTTCGGCCGCGCCGATCTTTCGGTCGCGCCGTATCTGAATTCGTCCGCCGGATTCGGTCTCGGTCCGGCCGACGGCAGCCCGCTCGCTGCCTGGCTCGTCCGGGTGAACGCGGTGGAGAGCGTGCGGCAGACCGCTGACGAGGCCGCCGCCTCCATCGCCACCATCGGCAAGGCCTACCGCGCGGTCGAAAGCGGCGCCTTCAAGCGCCAGTACCGCGACCACCGGCTGGAATGGATGATCCGCTCCGGCGGCATCGACGTGGTTCGCAAGGGCCTGGAGAAGGGCGACATCCGCTTCACGGGCGGCTTCTCGGGACCTCTCGCGAATCCAGAACATTGAAAGAACATGCGCGATCCGGCATCATCGACAGATGACCACCGCCGAGGAAAAGCAGATCCGGATCGAGATCGCCGCCAGCGGCTTCGGCGAGACCGTCGAAGGACACGGGTTCCGGAAGGTCGGCGCAACGCACTGGCGCCGCGACGGCGAAGAAGTGAGCTGGCGCGTGGCGCTCGTCCCGGCCGGCTACAAGCGCTCGCCGGGTTGTTTCCATGCCGTCATGGGTGGGTTGGTTCACGGCCTCGACGAGCTGGCCGCGAAGGTCGACGGAAAGCCGGTGAGCAGCCCGATCCAGGGCCTCAGCGCACGGGCGCATGTGCATCGGAACATGGGTGCGGACCTGATGAGCGAGTATCATCGGGAAAGCTGGGATCCGTTCGACGACGACTTGCCCGAGGCCATCCTCCATCCCGAGCACACTCGGCGCAAGTACCAGGGCAAACTGCTCTATCGTCTGCCGGAAGGCACTCATATGGAAGAGCATGGCGAGGTCGTCTGGTATTGGGGCCTCGCTGGGGACACGGCGACCGCCTGGGCGTTCATGCCGGATGGCAGAGATCCTGGCGACATTGCGCGGAGGATCTCTGGCTATTTCGAACTCTTCTATGCCTCCGCGATCGACCGCTGGACGTCGTTCAGCAACGTCTACAAAGACTTCTACGCCAGGAACGCACCCTATTTCTGGCCACAACGCGTCCGGGAGAATTTCTGTGCCGCCAAACTGGCGGGCGACCATGCGCATATCCAGTCCATGATACGGTCGGTATTCTCGCAGGCATCGCGATCCGTCGATCAGATCTACGAAGAACTGATGGCCTCACCGAGATCGCCGAAGCATCTTCTGGAAAATCCGCAGCTTGCGCGCGAGGTCTTCTCGCGAAATCGCAGGATCGGCGCACTGAATGCCGCGAAGGAAGTTGTCGAAATTTGCCATGCCATTGGCGAACCGGTACCAGACCATGCCTATGATTTCGGGGAAATCCCCAAGTTAGAGGCAAAGATGCGAGATGCGGCAAAACGGATCCCGTTGCCAGACCGATGACTGCAAGCTCTTATTGGCCATCTTCGGTATCAGGTAAGGCGACTGCGCCAATCAAAATTCCGATCGGAAGCAGCGTTGCGACGCCAGGGCCACCGTCATTGCGATCCTCCAGGTCTTCTCTCAAAACCGCCCTCAATCGTGACTCTGCGGTATCAACATATTCGTCCGGAACTTTGTTGGAGCTCAACATCTTGCGAAGTTCGGAAATGAGCCCCTCCTCATCAAGATCACCCATCGGAATTCGGTAGTTCAAAACCTCAGGCTCGAGTTTGGCCGGATAGTATTTTGCTCCGCTCTTTGACGGCAGCAAGTGAACTACAATGCCTCTTTCAAGAGCCGAATCGAAACGCCGCTGATTTGTGCTTTTTTGGGCACCGGCAAACTTGGCCTCCGAAAGCCAGGTCTTGTCAGCATCGACGATGTCAAACTCGCCGGTTTTCTTATTTTCTTCAATCCTGCCATGCTCAAAAGCATCTCCGTGTCGCGTTCGCTGCTTGCCTTCCAAATCCGTGAGCCGGCTGCGCTTTAGGATATCCCTCGAACCTGGCTCAATAACGCCGGCGTCGCGACCAGTCACGTAGAATTCGGCCTCACTTTCCCGGCGCTTCAGTGAAGCATATGCAGACCTCAGAGTTTTCCTCCTTCTGTTTGAAAGCTGACTCCAGTATCTTTCATCGATTAATTCATCGATGGAACTGGTTCGAAGCTTCTTGAGCCAATTTTCTCGCCAATCCACTCTTTTGCGGCGAGCCCTTTGAACGACATCAGGATTGGTACTAGCAAGGTCCTCGTCTGTTCGCCTGCTATCGTCGGCTGAATTTTCTCGGCTTTTGTCAGGTCCTGAATTTCCTTGAACCTCGCTTGACCTGTCAGCTTTCCCACCTGTATCTCCGCCGCCATCCCCCTTACCCTTCTTGCCCGCCTTCTTCCCGACACCCGGGACACCGGGCACCATTGCGGCCAGGGCCATGCCGATGGTCGGGATGTCGTAGTCGCCGGTTTCGATCGCGTCCTTGACGTTGTTGAACAGGTCCATGCCGTCCAGCGCAAAGAACAGCGGGCCGGTGTATGGCGTGAAACTGAGCAACAGTTCGGCCTGCTCGTTGCTCAGGCCCATGCCGACCGCGGCCTTTTCGAGAACCATCCGGTTGACGTCGTTATCTGACAGGCCCGGGTTCTCGGCGCGGTAGCGCTCCGCCAGCACTTCCATGTGAGCAACGACGAGACGGGGATAGAGAAGCCTCTTGTGCGGATCGTCCCCGGACCGCGGCGTGTGCGGGTCGGCCAGCCGGCGCGCCTGCTGCATGACGCCGCGCAGTCCCGTCTCGATCGCTCTGGTGGACTTGTCTGCGTAGTAGTTGCGCCTGCTTTCGATTGTTCGCGCCTGCAGGTCCGGATCGTCGTCGAGCCCGGCGAAACGCCGGGTTTGCAGCAACGACATGAGGCGGTCCACCGCATCGCCGACGTTGTTGTGATACAGCGGCGCTTCGTCGACATCAGGCTCGCCGTCGGATGCAATCCGGTCGTCACCCGCTTCGCCAATGAGGGTGTCGTCCCCGGCGCCGCCTCCCGCGGCGTCCCCGAGGCGGAGGTCGGCATCGTAGTCCGCCATGGCCCGGTTCAGGTCGAGCGCGGCCCGGTATTCGTTCTCGTTGTCGAGGTCCTCATCGTCCTGGAAGCGGGTGCGGATCGTGGTCGACCGGCCGGGCACGCGACGCCCGACGATCTGGGGTTCGGGGCGCGAGAACGGCATCGGCTGCGCGGGATCGGCGCCCACGAGCCAGTCCAGGCGCGGTCCGAGCACGTGATCCAGCATGTCATGGGTCGGTCCGTAGGGTTCCGCCAGTCCGTCGATGCGGAGACCGTGGCTCTTCTGGAACGCGCGGACAGCGCCGGTCACCGCGTCCTCCTTTTTGCCGGCAGCCCCGTTTCCGAGGTGCCCGGTCAGGGTGAGCGCGTTCGTCATCGCCTGACGGTCGCCAGGCAGGTTGATGCCGCCCGCACCGACGGAACCCCAGAGCGGCAGATTGGCGCCGCGGCGCGGCGGACCGGAGATGCGCCGCCGGCTCATCTGTTCGGCGGCGATACGCTGGGCGGTCGCGCCCTTCGGATTGATCAGGCCGTCGGGAACAAGGCCACGGCTTTGCTGATACCGTCTCGCCCGGTCGATGACCGCGTGCTGGTCGAACCTGCCCGGGACGCGCCGGACCGCCGGGCGGCCCTCGATCTCATCCAGGGCGGACGCAACCTTGATGACCTCGTCCTGGTCATTCGCGCCGCCGGGCTCGATCCGGTCGTTGAGGAAAAGCAGATCGCCGGACATGCGGAACACCTCTCGTCGAAGGAGCAGATGTTCCGGTAAATAAACCGTGTGCGGTTATGCGTTCCGGGTTTCTCCGGCAGCGGGAGCTCGGCGTCAGTCCTCTTCTGGCCGCCCCCGCATCATGCGCAACGGATTGTAGGTGAGCACCACGTCGCCCTTCTGGTTGATCACCTTGTTGTCGGTGCGGACCAGGGCGCGGTTGCCCTTCGAGGCGGGGCGGATCTCGGTGACCTCGCCTTCGACATGGATCGTGTCGCCGGCGAAGGTCGGGCCCTTGATGTCGATCTCGCAGTTCAGGAAGGCGAGGCCCGTGCGCGCGATCGTGCCCGGGATCACCAGCCCCTCGGCTAGCGCGAAGACCAGGCTGCCCGGCGCCAGACGCCCCTCGAAATTCGTGTGCTCCTCCAGATACCAGTAGCTGGTGAACAGCTCCTCGGTCATCCCGGAAACGCCGACGAAGTTCATGATGTCGGTCTCGGTGATGGAGCGCGTCAGCGTCCTGAACTTCCAGCCGACATGCCAGTCCTGAAAGTAGAATCCGTGTCCCAGAAGCTGCATCAGATCGCCTTTTCCTTCCTGTCGATGGCGGCCCCGGCGGCCAGCATCGCGTCGATGGTCTCGTCGTCATAGCCCAGTTCGTGCAGCACCTCGCGCGTCTGCTCGCCCTGGTGCGGCGTGTGACGGCGGATGCTGGCGGGGCTCTTCTCGAAATTGACCGGATACTTCATCGACCGGAGCGGTCCCTCGGTCGGATGGTCGTAATTCTCCCAGAACCCGACATCGGCCAGATGCTCGTCGGTCAGCAGATCCTCGGGCGTGTTCACCCGGCTGCAGGGCACCCCCTTCGGGTCCAGCGCCGCGATCCACTCGTCGGTGGTCAGGTTCTTCGACAGCTCGGACAGGGTCTCGTAGACCTTGTCGACATTGGCCTGCCGCGCCGCGAAGGTCATGAACATCGGATCCTCGGCCAGGTCCTGCCGGCCCGCGGCCTCGAAAACGATGCGCCACTGCCGGTCGTCATAGGGCAGGATCGCGACCCAGCCGTCCTTCGACGGATAGGGCTTCCGCCACGGCGTGCGCAGGCGGATATAGCCGGTCGGCCCCATCGCGTCCGCGAAGGTCGCGCCGTCCAGATGCTCGATCAGGTTGATGTGCACCATGGTCTCGAACATGGGCACCTCGACGAACTGCGCCTCGCCGGTGCGTTCGCGGTGCAGCAGGGCGGCGGTGACGGCATTGGCCGCCATCAGGCCCGTCGTCTTGTCGGCCTGGATGAAGCCGACATAGCGCGGCTGGTCCAGCAGCCAGCCCTGGATCGCGGCGCCGCCCGAGGCCGACTGGATGATATCGTCGAAGGCGGCCTTGTGGCCGTAGGGGCCCTTCTCGGAGAAGCCGTAGCAGCCGACATAGATCAGGTTCGGATTGACCGCCTTCAGATCCTCATAGGCGATGCCGAGCTTGCGCACGGCCTGGGGGCGCAGCGCGTGGATGAAGACGTCCGCCGTCTCGATCAGCTTCAACAGCGCGTCGAGGCCGTCCTTCTGCTTCAGGTCCAGCGAGACCGAGCGCTTGTTGCGGTTGCAGTTGAGGAAGCACGACGCCATGCCGGCCGTGCCGCCGGTGCCGATGGCGCGGGCCAGATCGCCCGACGGCTCCTCCACCTTGATCACGTCCGCGCCCAGATCGCCCAGCATCTGCCCGGCCAGCGGGCCCAGGACGATGCGGGTCAGATCGACAATACGATAGCCCTTCAGCGGGCCGCGGTTCTCCGATTCAGGCGTCACGCTCAGTAGCTCCGGGGCAGGCCGAGCTTCCGTTCGGCGATGTAGTTCAGGATCATCTGCATGGAGACGGGCGCGATGCGGGCGATCATGCTTTCGCGCATCAGACGCTCGACGTGATACTCCTTGGCGTAGCCCATGCCGCCATGGGTCATCACCGCCTGCGTCGCCGCCTTGAAGCCGGCCTCGGCGCCCAGATACTTGGCGGCGTTGGCCTCGCCGCCGCAATCCTCGCCGCGGTCGTAGCGGTCGGCGGCCAGCATGCACATCATGTAGGCGGCTTCCAGTTCCGCCCAGTTGACCGCCAGCGGGTGCTGGATCGCCTGGTTCATGCCGATCGGACGACCGAAGACGACGCGTTCCTTGGCGTACTCAGCGGCGCGGGCCAGCGCGTTCTGGCCGATGCCGACAGCCTCGATACCGACCAGCACGCGTTCCGGGTTGAGGCCGTGGAGAAGGTAGTAGAAGCCCTTGCCCTCCTCGCCGATCAGGTCCTCCTTCGGCACCGGCAGACCATCGATGAAGACCGCGTTCGAATCCACCGACTTGCGGCCCATCTTCGGGATGCGCCGGGCCTCGATGTAGTCGCGGTTGAAGTCGGTGTAGAACAGCGAGATGCCATCGGTGGACTTCTTGCTGTTCTCCTTCGCGGTGGTGCGGGCCAGCAGCAGGATCTTGTCCGCCTGCTGCGCGGTCGAGGTCCACATCTTCCGGCCATGGACGATGTAGTTGCCGTTCCCGTCCTTCTCCGCCTTGGTCTTGATCGAGGTCGTGTCAAGGCCGGCATCCGGCTCGGTCACGCCGAAGCAGGTCTTCTGCTCGCCACGGATCAGCGGCGGCAGGTGACGCTCCTTCTGTTCCTGGTTGCCGGCGACGACCAGCGGATGCGGGCCGAAGATGTTGATGTGAATAGCGGACGCCGCACTCTGCGCGCCGGACGATTTCGCGACCTGATGCATCAAGATCGCCGCTTCGGTGACGCCGAGTCCAGCGCCGCCGAATTCCTCCGGCATGGCGATGCCGAGCCAGCCGCCATCGGCCATGGCCTTGTGGAAATCGTTCGGAAACTCGCCGCTCTCGTCTCGGGCCAGCCAGTAGGCGTCATCGAAGGGCTCGCAGATCTTCGCGACGGCGTCGCGGATCGATTCCTGCTCTTCGGTCAGTCGAAAATCCATTGATCTACTCCCCAGTAGCGTTTCTGCACATTAGCGCGGCGGCCACCGCGAAAGAAAGACGAAGGGTGCGCCGGCAGCCACAAGCACGACGCCGCCCACCCAGAAGAGCGCCGCATGGCCGCCGGCGGCCTCGTGAATGAAGCCGCCGATCCAGGCCCCGATGCCCCCGCCCAGCCCGCCGAAGGCCAGGATCGCCCCATAGATGCGGCCGAAGGCCGGCCCCTGGAAGGTGCGGCTGACCATGGTCGAGACCATCGGTCCGCGGCTTCCGAGCGTCAGCCCGAGACAGACCGCCGAACCGTAGAGCAGCGCCTTGCTGAAATGCTCCGGCAGCAACAGGAAGCCGCCATAAGCCAGCAGCGTCAGGCCGTAGGACAGTGTCGCGGCGCGCCACATGCCCAGCCGGTCGGCGATGATGCCGAAGGCGATCATCCCGGCGGGCGCAAGGGCACCGGCGACACCATAGATCGAGGCGGCTTCCAGCGCCGGCACGCCGAGAACCTGGAAATAGTCGACCAGCTGCGTCACGGCGACATAGATGCCCATGCCCGTGATCGCGTAGATCCAGCACATGGCCCAGAAACGCCAGCCGCGGACGGCTTCGGCCAGGCTGCGGTAGCGGATGGCGCCGGGCGCCGCCGCCACTGCGGCGCGGATGTCGGGGTGCCCTTCCATGAAGCGGTTCCAGGGCGCCAGAATCGCGATCGGCAGGACGACGGCCAGACCGATCACCGTCAGCCCCCGATAGGCGCCCTGCCAGCCGAAGGCGTCGATCAGCAGCTGCGTCACCGGCGAGAACAGCAGCACGCCGATGCCCATGGACGAATGCACCAGTCCCAGCGCCGTGGCGCGGCTGCGGTCGAACCAGCGGCTGACCAGCGCGGCATGGGTGACCGTCCCGAGCAGCGCCGTCGAAGTGCCGACCGCGATGCCGTGGCCGAGGTAGAAGCTCCAGAGACCCCAGTCGGTGCTGGCCAGCAGCAGGCCGCCTGCCGCGAAGGTGATGCCCAGCAGATAGACAGGCCGCGCGCCGCCGCGGTCGAAGATCACCCCGGCCAGCGGCGCGCCCAGCCCCCAGCAGACCATGGCGATGGCGTAGATCGCCGTCAGCTCGTCGCGGCTCCAGTCGTGGCTGAGATCCAGCGGGCGCAGCATGACGACGAAGCTGTCGAACAGCCCCCGTCCCGTCATCCCGAGCAGGAAGCAGAAGAACAGGACGCCGGCCGCATACAGGCGGTTCCTGCGCAAGTCCGCTGGTGCGTCTCCCCGGTCAGAAGGGGAGACGTTTTCCGCTGTCATCGCGGCCCTACGCCGCCAGAAGCGGCTCGATCGCCCGCATCAGCGCTCGCGGCTGTTCGAACATCATCATGTGCCCGCAATCGTCGAGTTCCGCGACGCTGGAGCCCTTGATCATGGAAGCCGTCTTCCGCCCCAGCTTCGTCGGCGTCATCTGGTCGTTCCGGCCCAGTATCACGGTGGTCGGACAGGTCACCTTCGCGGCCGCGGCCTCGCCACCGCTGTAGGCAGAACAGATGGTCAGGCACTTGTGCAGCACGCCCGGCTTCGCCTGTTCGATGACCCGCGTATCGGTGCCGACCATCCACAGACCCGGCACCTGGAACCCGCCAAGATGCGCCTTCGGCCCATGCGCCCAGTCGTTCATCAGACCGATGGCGAGCGGCAGGTCATCCTTCGCCGCAGCCAGAAAGGCGTCGTTGACGCCAAGCGGGTAGCAGACGCCCAGCATGCCCAGGGCGGTGATCCTGTCCGGTTGCTGGCCGGCGGCTTCCAGCGCCACGAGGGCGCCCATGGAATGACCGATCAACGCCGCCTTTCCGACCTCCAGTTCGTCCAGAACGCGGTGCACCCAGGCGCCGCAGTCCTCGACACTGTCGGGGACTTCGCCTTCGGACGCACCGCATCCGGGCAGGTCCAGCGCCAGAACCGAATGCCCGTGATGGGCGAGGTAGCGGGTCTGCAGCGCCCAGGCGAGATGGTTCATGGCGGCGCCGTGGATCAGGACGACCACGCTGCCTGCCGGATCGAAATCCTTGCCGCCCGTATGGGCGTAGACCTTGCGGCCGTCGACCTTCAGTTCCATCGCCCTACTCCGCCGCTGCCTTGAGGACCCGCTGGCTGGCGCGCAGCGCCCCCTTCAGGTCGTCGATCAGGTCGTCCACGTCTTCCATGCCGACGGACAGGCGAACCAGATCCTCTGAAATGCCGGCGGCCTTCAGCGCCGCGGCGTCCATCTGCTGATGCGTCGTCGAGGCCGGGTGAATGACCAGCGACTTCGCATCGCCGACATTGGCGAGGTGGGAGAAGATCTTCAGGTTCTCTATGAAGACCCGGCCCGCCTCGCGGCCACCGTTGACGCCGAAGGAGAAGATCGCGCCGCAGCCCTTCGGCAGCAGCGTTTTCGCCCGCTCGTGATCGGGGTGGCTGGCGAGCGTCGGATAGGACACCCAGCCGACCGCCTCGTTGCCGTCCAGGAACTCGACGATCTTCTGCGCGTTCTCGACGTGGCGCGGCATGCGGACATGCAGCGTCTCGACGCCCTGCAGCAGGTAGAAGGCATTCTGCGGCGACATGCAGGCGCCGAAGTCGCGCAGGCCTTCGCCGCGCGCCCGCATGGAGAAGGCGGCCGGGCCGTACTCTTCCCAGAAGTTCAGACCGTGATAGCCCTCATAGGGCTCGGTCAGTGTCGGGAACTTGCCCGAGGCCTTCCAGTCCATGCCGCCGCCATCGATGATCGCGCCGCCGATAGCGATGCCGTGCCCGCCCAGGAACTTGGTCACCGAATGCATGACCAGATCGGCGCCATGCTCGATCGGGCGGAACAGGTAGGGCGTGGCGAAGGTGTTGTCGATCATCAGCGGCAGGCCGTGGCGATGGGCGATCTCCGCCAATGCCGGGATATCGATGATCTCGAGGCCCGGATTGCCCAGAGTCTCGCCGAAGATCAGCCGCGTCTCGGGCCGGATCGCCTTCTCGAAGGCTGCGGTGTCGCGCGGATCGACGAAGGTCGTGGTGATACCGAAGCGCGGCAGCGTGTGGTGGAACATGTTGTGGCTGCCGCCGTAGACCGAGGCCGAGCTGACGATGTGTCCGCCCTGCCCCATCAGCGTCGAGACCGCCAGGAACAGCGCCGCCTGGCCGGATGCCGTGCACACCGCGCCGACACCACCCTCCAGCGCCGCCAGACGCTCCTCCAGCACCGCAACGGTGGGGTTGGAGATGCGCGAATAGATGTGGCCGGGCGTCTCCATGTTGAACAGGGACGCCGCGTGATCCACGTCCTCGAAGACGTAGGACGTCGACATGTAGATCGGCTGCGCCCGAGCCCCGGTCGCCGGATCCGGATGCTGACCTGCATGCAGGCTCAGCGTATCGAACTTCGGATATTTCGGCTTCATCGGATCCCTCCCCGGAGCGCTGCGGCCGCGGCCCGGGAAGCTATCAGCACCGGGATGGCCAGGAAAAGAAAAACCGCGTCCGACGGTCGGACGCGGCCTTCTTCGGTGTTCCCCTCGGGAGAGCCTTTTGCGGCTCTTTTTCCCAGCCATCCCTGTCAACTCGGCTGTGGGGCGAGATTAAGACCGGACTCGGAGCGGCAGTCAAGCGCCTGAATTTAATGAACGAACAGAACAGCGCCGTTTGACGCAATCTTCTTTCGTAGATGGCATGGAAAAAGAAAGGACGGCCGCTCCGAGGGGGAGGAAACGGAGCGGCCGAGTTCGACAGGGAGGGTGAGAGACATCTGTCTTCTCACCCCGCACATTGCCACGACAGCTGTTAATAAAGGTTAAAGACGCAGAGAAAATTTTGCGGTGTCCGATCGTTTCGATAGGATGCGGGCATGCGGCTCCCGGGGAATGGGCGATGAACGACGCGCATTTCAGGGCGTCCGGAACGGTTGACGGACACCCGGTTCCAGCGGGCGCCCTGTCCTTCGTGCACGGGCTGTGGCTGGAATCGGCCGTCGATGGCGGGTTGCCCGGCCGTCAGGACTTTTCGCCCGAGCGCCTCCTCCGCTATCTGCCGCAGATTTTCCTCATCGACGTCGAACCCGGCGGCGAGAGATTCCGCTACCGGCTCATCGGCACGCAGATTGCCGCATGGTCCGGCGGCGACGCGACCGGCAGGTGGCTCGACGACCCGAAGTGCGGACCGGGACGGTTCGAGTTCATCGATCTTGTCAGCCGCGTGGTCGAGGGGCGCGGCCCCGTCATGACGACCGGCAAGGAGGCCCTGTTCGACGGCAGCGCCTACCTGTTCGACCGGTTGATGCTGCCGCTCGCCAGCGACGGCGCCGTCATCGACATGGTCCTCGGCGTCGCGAACGGTCAGCCCCGCGGCCCGATGTCTAGCGCTTGAAGACGGCGTCCGCCGCGCTGAGATGCGCAGTCTTCTTCTCGATCGCCTGCTTCAGCCGATCGATCTCCGCTTCCAGACCGGCGATCCGCTCACGCAGTTCCTCGACCGACACATCATCCAGATCGCGTTCGGCGAAGAATGTCTCCCGGGCGCGTTCCTCGTCGTCCATTCCAGATTCCTTTCTTGCCGCCGTCGGATCATCACAATAGATCGAACCCAGACCCGGCACCAACACGCCCGGACAGCACAGGGAGACAGGCATGACATCGCTGCCAGAGGAAATGAACGCTGTCGAGATCGACGGCTTCGGCGGACCCGAGGTTCTGAAGCCCACGAAGCGCCCGGTGCCCGAGCCTGCACACGACGAAGTGCTGGTCCGCGTCGCCGCTGCGGGCGTCAACCGTCCCGATGTCGCCCAGCGGTCCGGCAATTATCCGCCGCCGCCGGGCGCCTCGGACCTGCCGGGTCTCGAGATCGCGGGCGAAGTGGTCGCGACCGGCGCCGGCGTCAGCCAGTGGAAGACCGGTGACCGGGTGATGGCGCTGGTTGCGGGCGGCGGATATGCGGAGTACTGCACCGCCCCCGCCCTGCAGTGCATGCCGGTGCCGCAGAACCTGGACATGGTCGCCGCCGCGGCCGTGCCGGAGACCTATCTGACCGTCTGGACCAACGTGTTCGACCGGGGACGCCTGCAGGGCGGCGAAAGTATCCTGATCCACGGCGGTTCCAGCGGCATCGGCACGACCGCAATCCAGCTCGCGAAGCGCTTCGGCGCGCGGGTCTTCGCCACCGCCGGCTCGGCCGACAAGTGCGCCGCCTGCGAGAAGCTCGGGGCAGAGCGCGCCATCAACTATCGCGACGAGGACTTCGTCGCCATCGTCGACGAGCTGACCGGCGGCGCGGGCGTGAACCTGATCCTGGACATGGTCGGCGGCGACTACATCGCCCGCAACGTCAAGGCGCTGGCTGTCGAGGGACGGCTGGTCCAGATCGCTTTCCTGCAGTCGCCCAAGGTCGAGTTCAACTTCCTGCCGATGATGCTGAAGCGGCTGACGCTGACGGGATCGACGCTGCGCGCCCGCTCGGTGCAGGAGAAGGCCACCATCGTCGATGCCGTCACCGAGCACGTCCTGCCGCTGCTGGAAGCCGGCGCCGTCGCGCCCGTGATCGATACGGTCCTGCCCCTTGCGGACGCAGCGAAGGCCCACCAATTGATGGAAGAGAGCAACCATGTCGGCAAGATCATGCTGAAGGTGCGTGACGGCGGCTAAGCCCCTGCTCGGGAAACTTGCAGCCGGCGCGCCAAAGCTGTATTCCGGCGATAATCTCACTTCCAATTTCGTCAGGAGAAGACATTGGCATTGCCCCTGATGCCGAAGGCGACCGCCGTATGGCTCGTCGACAACACGACCCTCAGCTTCCGGCAGATCGCCGACTTCTGCGGTCTGCATCCGCTGGAAGTCCAGGGCATCGCCGACGGCGAGGTCGCCCAGAACATCGTCGGTCTCGATCCGATCGCGAACAGCCAGCTGACCCGCGAGGAAATCGAGCGCTGCGAGAAGGATACGGCTGCGAATCTGGAACTGCGCGAAAGCAGGAGCATGCCCAGCCGCACGACCAAGGGCGCCCGCTACACGCCGGTCTCCAAGCGTCAGGACCGGCCCGCCGCGATCGCCTGGATCCTGCGTCATCATCCGGAACTGACGGATGCGCAGGTCCAGCGCCTGCTCGGCACCACCAAGGACACGATCAACAAGATCCGCGAGCGGACCCACTGGAACATCCAGAACATCAAGCCGACCGACCCGGTCAGCCTGGGCATCTGCACGCAGACCGAACTCGCGGCCGCCGTCGAGAAGGCCGCCGAGCGCCGGCGCAAGGCGATCGCCGACGGCACGGAGCTGCCTGACGCCGCGCCGGAGCCTGTGGATCCCGCGAACCGCCTGAGCGCGGACGCGGCCGGTCTCGCTGCCGCTGCGTTCAACATGGGCCGCAACAACGACGACAAGGACGACGACGAACCGACCGTCGATTCCGTTTTCGGAAAGAGCTGACACCACGATGGACGAGAATTCCCTCGAAGATCGCAATCGTCTCGAGGACAAGGTCGAGAAGGAATTCGACAAGCTGAAGCTGTTTCTCGCGCTGGCCTGGCGCGAGAATCCGGTCTTCGTCCAGATGATGATCGACCGGCTGAGCGTCGAGAACCTGACAGCGGACGTCACCCGTCCGCGCCGGCAGATCTACCGCACGATCATCGACTACCTTGAGGACGCGCTGGAAGAGCGGACAGACGCGGACCGCAAGCGCGAGCGCGGGCGCGAGGGCCGCAAGGGCTACATCAAGCGCTTCTTCGACCGCGGCTCCGACTGAGACCCGCCATTCCGCGGCGACGCTCCGCGTGGCCTTGATGGCCCGGCCGCTGGCCGGGTTCGGCCAATTGATCAGACGGTCTGCAGGGCCTTCCCGTCGACGCGGACCTCGCCCGCCTCGTTGTCCAGCACGACATTGTTGTCGTAGATCTCCAGCGTGGGGCGCACGCCGAAGCGGCCTTCCATCCAGTCCGCCCAGCCGTCATGAAACCACGCCTCGGCCGCCTCGCGGGTCGCGAACTCGTAGACGCCGCCACCACCTGACTCGCTGTTGAGGTAGTACTTCCGGCGAAGACCTTTCACGTCCTTGTAGATCTCGGTCGATTTCACGGACTGTTCGATGACCGTGTCCTTCGGACGCTTTCCGCCCTCCATGGGAATGCGGACGATGGCAATGATCATGGCGTTTCCTCCCGGTTGCTCGACGGTCATGATACGTTTCGAAGGCGGGCCGAGACAGTCATTTGATCGCTCGGCCCCGCAGCGCCCGAGCCAGGCAGACAAGGTGGTGGCGCTGGAAGGGCTCATGTGCTGGGAGGACACATGTCGGACGCGCCGGTCTACAACATCGATCCAGCGGTCTTCTGGAAGGATCCCTACCCGGATCTGAAGCGGATGCGCGCGGAGCAACCGATCAGCTTCGTCCCCCAGCTCGGGGCGACGCTCATCACCCGCCGGGACGACATCTTCGAGAACGAGAAGAAGATCGAGATCTTCTCCTCCGACCAGCCGAACGGGCTGATGACGAAGCTGATGGGCCAGAACATGATGCGGAAGGACGGCGCGCCGCACCGGGCCGAACGCAAGGCTACCTTCCCCGTCTGGTCCCCGGCGACCGTGAAGGCCGTGTGGAAGGCCGCGTTCGAAGACTTCACCCGGGAAACCCTGGACGAGATCGCGCCCCTCGGCCGGGCCGACATGGTGCGTGAGATCGCCATGCGTATCTCCGGCGAGGCGCTGAAGGTGATCACCGGCCTGACCAACATGAGCTGGCAGGAGATGGACCGCGTCAGTCAGGGCATGATCGACGGCTGCGCGAACTATCGCGGCGACGCGGCAGTCGAGGCCAACTGCCACGACTGCACGGCGTCGATCGACCGGCACATCGACGAGATGATCCCCAAGCTGACGGCGGAGCCGGACTCATCGCTGCTTTCCATCCAGCTTCAGGCCGGCTTCAGCGAGGCGCAGTACCGCGCCAATGTGAAGCTCGCCATCTCGGGCGGCCAGAACGAACCTCGCGACGCCATCGCAGGGCTGGTCTGGGCGCTGCTGACCCATCCCGACCAGTTGCAGATGGTCCTCGAAGGCAAGGTGAGCTGGCTGGACGCCTTCCACGAGTATGTGCGCTGGATCGCGCCGATCGGGATGTCGCCCCGGCGTATCGCAAGGGAACACAGGCTGGAAGGGGTGACGCTGGAGCCCGACGATCTGGTGTTCTTCATGTTCGGCTCCGGCAACCGCGACGAAAGCCAGTTCGCCCGCCCGGACGTCTTCGACATCACCCAGGACGCAAGGGCCGCGATCCCCTTCGGCGCCGGACCGCACTTTTGCGCCGGCGCGGCCGCATCGCGGTGCCTGATCGCCGACGTGGCGCTGCCGATGATCTTCGAGCGGCTGAAGGGGCTGCGGCTGGACGGCGAGACCGGGTTCGGCGGCTGGGCCTTCCGCGGCCCGCTGAACATGCCGGTCGCCTGGGAAACGGCGCTGGCCTGAAACGGAAAAGGCCGCGTCCCTTGCGGAACGCGGCCTTCCCGATTGGTCTGGGCTGGATGCCCGGACGGATGGACCGTCCGATTACATCATGCCGCCCATGCCGCCCATGCCGCCCATGTCGGGCATGCCGCCGCCGGACGACTTCTCTTCCGGCTTCTCGGCAATCATGGCCTCGGTGGTGACCAGCAGGCCGGCCACCGAAGCGGCATCCTGCAGGGCCGTGCGGACGACCTTGGTCGGGTCGATGACGCCGGCCTTCACCAGATCGCCATACTCTTCGGTCTGCGCGTTGAAGCCGAAGTTGGTGTCCTTCTGGTCCAGCAGCTTGCCGGCCACGACGGCACCATCGACACCGGCGTTCTCGGCGATCTGACGCGCCGGCGCCTGCAGCGCACGGGCGATGATCTCGATACCGCGGGTCTGGTCCTCGTTGGCGCCCTGAAGGTCCTTCAGCGCGCGGGTGGCGTACAGCAGGGCCGAACCGCCGCCCGGAACGATGCCTTCCTCGACGGCCGCGCGGGTGGAGTGCAGGGCGTCGTCGACACGATCCTTCTTCTCCTTCACCTCGACCTCGGTGGCGCCGCCGACCTTGATCACGGCAACACCGCCGGCCAGCTTCGCCAGCCGCTCCTGCAGCTTCTCGCGGTCGTAGTCCGAGGTGGTCTCCTCGGCCTGACGGCGGATCTGGTTGCAGCGCGCCTGGATGTCTTCCTTCTCACCGGCGCCGTCGACGATCGTCGTCTCTTCCTTGGTGATGGTGACATTCTCGGCGGTGCCCAGCTGGTCGAGAGTGACGTTCTCCAGCTTGATGCCCAGGTCTTCGGAGATGACCTCACCACCGGTCAGGATGGCGATGTCTTCCAGCATGGCCTTGCGGCGGTCGCCGAAGCCCGGCGCCTTGACGGCGGCGATCTTCAGGCCGCCACGCAGCTTGTTGACGACCAGGGTGGCCAGGGCCTCGCCCTCGACGTCCTCGGCGATGATCAGCAGCGGACGCTGGGACTGAACGACAGCTTCCAGGATCGGCAGCATCGGCTGCAGGTTGGAGAGCTTCTTCTCGTGCAGCAGGATGTACGGCTTCTCCAGCTCGACCTGCATCTTGTCGGCGTTGGTCACGAAGTACGGCGACAGGTAGCCTCGGTCGAACTGCATGCCCTCGACGACGTCGAGCTCGGTGTGCAGGCCCTTGGCCTCCTCGACCGTGATGACGCCTTCCTTGCCGACCTTCTCCATCGCCTCGGCGATGATGCGGCCGATCTCGGCCTCGCCATTGGCGGAGATGGTGCCAACCTGGGCGACCTGATCGGAGGTGGTGACGGTGGTGGAGCGGCTCTTGACGTCCTCGATGACCTTCTCGACGGCCAGATCGATGCCACGCTTCAGATCCATCGGGTTCATGCCGGCGGCAACCGACTTCAGACCCTCGCGGACGATGGCCTGGGCCAGAACGGTCGCGGTGGTGGTGCCGTCGCCGGCTTCGTCATTGGTCTTCGAGGCGACCTCGCGGACCATCTGCGCGCCCATGTTCTCGAACTTGTCCTTCAGTTCGATTTCCTTGGCGACGGTGACGCCGTCCTTGGTGATGCGCGGGGCGCCGAACGACTTCTCGATGACCACGTTGCGGCCTTTCGGGCCCAGGGTGGTCTTCACGGCATCGGCCAGAATGTCGACACCCTTCGCCATCTTGGCGCGGGCGTCGGTGCCAAACTTCACGTCCTTAGCAGACATATCTCATCAATCTCCCATTGATCTCCGCGCGCCGGCGCTCCGGCGCTGCAGGAATTCGGTTGAGCGGTGTCGGTGGTCGTCGGAGCCTCAGGCGGCCTTCGCCTGAGCGGCGCTGTCGATGACGCCCATGATGTCCGACTCCTTCATGATCAGCAGGTCTTCACCGTCGATCTTGACCTCGGTGCCGGACCACTTGCCGAACAGGACCCGGTCGCCCGGCTTCACGTCCAGCGCGATCAGTTCGCCGTTCTCGTTGCGCGCGCCATTGCCGACGGCGACGATCTCGCCCTCGGACGGCTTTTCCTTCGCGTTGTCGGGGATGATGATGCCGCCCTTGGTCTTCTCCTCGGAGTCGACGCGACGGACAAGCACACGATCGTGCAGAGGCCGAAAGCCCATAAGTACCCTCCATCAGGTATGTTTCTGAACCTCCGTTAGCACTCCCATCAGGCGAGTGCTAACGATGTCGGGCCGGAGATAATTTCTGGGCTTCCACCTGTCAACTGGGCGCGAAGCGAAAAAAGTCCATGGCCGGGCAACATCGCGTCCCGACGCGCTGGCAGCACTCACCCTTGATGACTGCTAACATATTGATTTAACTTATATTATTGAATTCGATGAAGAATCCGTGGAGCATTTCCTACTGCCTGTCGATTCCCATCCGAGGAGTGACCATGAGCGAATTCGGACAGCAACTCGCCGGCTACCGGCTGACCACGGCGGAAATCCTCTATCACATGCCGGACCATCCCGACCTGCTGCAGAGCTTCGTCTGGCAGACGCTGGATCTGGCGCCGGACTACCCCCGCATCCGGAAGTTCCTGGATTTCTGGGAACGCGAGATCGAGGGGCGCCTGCATTCGGTACGGATCGCAGGCGGCGACCTGATCAAGCCGGCGTCGGTCGGTCACCGCGATACGGTCGTGACACTCCACTAGGCGACAAGGGCCGGCGTGCGGCTGTTCAGACGCCGCACGGTATCCTGGAACCGGGTCAGCGAGATCGGGTGCTCCAGCACTTCGCGCACGCCGATCCGTTCGGCCTGGACCTTGTTCACCAGCTCCGCGCTGCTGGTCACCACGAACAGCGGCGTCCGGCGGTTTGCGAACGCCCGGTCCCGAATGGCCTGCCCAAGTTCAAGACCGGTCATGTCGTCGAGGACCGCATTGCAGGCAATGGCCGAGTAGGTGGCCTCGCCCGCCAGGCTGACCGCTTCAGCCCCTGTCGCGGCGGTCATCAGCGCCCAGCCGCTGGCAAGGCAGTAGCACTCGGCAAGCCGCCGGCTCAGCGGGTCGGAATCCACATAAAGCACCCGCGGCACACGTCCTGTTACACCGAATTGAGACATCATCACGCCCATTGCACTCTCCCATGCGATTTTTATTGCTTGTAGCAATTATAATGCCAGCGCCGGAAAGACCGATGTCGCATTCGCACGTTCGCGCCGGGCGCCCGAATGCTATCAGCGCGAGAGAGGAAACAACCGAACCGGAACCGGGGAGAAAGATGACGACACTGGACTGGCACGCCGACCGCGGCGCCATGCCCGATCTGGCTTTGCTGGACGGCGCGCCGGAGAGCGCGGGGATCGATCTCGCCGCAGTGCGTTCATACCGGCTGGGCCGGGTCCGGTCCGAGATGGCGCGCCGCGACATCGATGCCGTGATCCTGTCGGACCCGGTCAATGTGCGATACGCGACCGGCACACGGAACATGCAGGTCTTCACCCAGCGGAACACGCCGGCGCGCTACCTGTTGCTGACTGCCGACCGGTCGATCCTCTATGAATTCGCCGGCTGCGCGCACCTGGCCGAAGGCATTGAGACCGTCGATGAGGTTCGGCCGGCCTTCACCGCCAGCTTCGTCTCTGCCGGCCCGGGCATCGCGGCGCGGGAACGCGCCTGGGCGAAGGGAATGGCGGGTACGCTGACCGGTCTCGCGGGCGCCGGCGCCCGGGTCGGTCTGGAGCGGATGAACGCCGGAGCCGCGATCGCGCTCGCCGGCGAGGGCATCCGCGTCATCGACGCACAGGAGCCGGTCGAGATGGCGCGGGCGATCAAGTCGGACGAGGAAGTGAAGTGCATTCGCGCTTCCCTGCGCGCGACCGAGCGGGCGGTCGCGGAGATGCGCGCCGCCATCCGCCCCGGCCAGACCGAGAACGAGCTCTGGTCCGTTCTGGTGCAGGCCGTGACCGCCGGCAATGGCGACTATTGCGAGACACGCCTGCTGAACTCGGGCCCGCGCACCAATCCGTGGTTCCGAGAGGCCGGACCGCGCGTCATCGGCGAGAACGAACTGATCTGCCTCGACACCGATGTCGTCGGCTGCCATGGCTACTATTCCGACTTCTCCCGCACCTTCCACAGCGGGCCGGAAGCGCCGACCGAAGACCAGAAGGCGCTGTACCGGCTGGCGCACGAGCAGGTGCACCACAACATGTCGATCCTGAAGGCCGGCATGAGTTTCCGCGACTACGCCGACGCCGCCTGGGACATTCCGGAACGCTACGCGCCCCACCGATACTATCTGTCAGCCCATGGCTGCGGCATGACCGGCGAGTATCCCTACCTCTACCACCGCGCCGATTTCCCCGACGCCGGCTATGACGGCGAGATCCTGCCCGGCATGACGCTGTGCGTGGAGAGCTTCATCGGGGCGGGCGATGGCGGCGAGGGCGTGAAGCTGGAACAGCAGGTGCTGATCACCCCGGACGGCCAGGAGCTGCTATCGCGGTTTCCCTTCGAGGCGGTGCTACTGACTTGAGCCGTTGCTGCCGGCGGCGTCGCGGACGGCTTCCCAGTAGCGCGACTTGTAGTCCTCGATCTCACGCATCTTCGACTGGAAGCGCTGCTGGATGTCCGGCGAGATCGGCTGATAGCTGGCGTCATAGGCCGGCCAGGGCAGTTCGGAGACCATCCGGCAGAAGTTCTGGTGGTACTCGGCGTGGTTGGTCACCAGCCGCTCGTAGCGGCTGTCGCCCATACCCGGCAGGTCGCCCACATCGGCGGCGACAAGATCCTCCATCGCACGGCCGATATCGCTCTCGGGCGTGCAGCCCGGATACTGATAGACCATGCGGATGAAGGCAGCGTCGTCTTCATTCGTCAGTCCGCAGAGCTTGCGGTAGATCACCGGGCGAATGGCGAAGCCGAGCGCGTAGTCCTCCATGCTGAAGCCTTCCGGTGTCGGCAGGGTCCCTTCAGGGGCGGGTCCGGTATAGCAGTGGGCGTATCGGGCCGCGGCAGGCTGGGCGAGAACCAGGCCGGACAGAAGAAGACCAAGGGTCAGCAGATATTTCATGCCCGGCGCCTCCATGCACATTGTTGTTGGCCGACGACTGATATGGATCGCGGCTCATGACCTGCAACCTCACGGAAGGTGACTACCCGCTGGCATCAATCGTTTCAAACGGATAGACGGCGGATATGGAACCGATCCTCAACATCGTGCTGCCGGTGTTCGCCATTGTCGCCGCCGGGTACGCCTGCGGCGCGGGAAAGGTGCTGGGCGAGGAAAGCAGCGCGGCGCTGAACGGTTTCGTCTACTGGGTGGCGCTGCCGGCCATGCTGTTCCGCGCGATGGCGACGGTCGAGGTGGCGCAGCTCTGGCAGCCCGACTTCCTGATCGGGTTTCTCACGCCGCTCCTCGCGATCTGGCTGGCGGCCATCGTCGCGGCGCGTTTCCTGTTCCGCCGCACGCTCGCCGAGGCGGCCATTCACGGCATGAACGGCGTCTACGGGAATTCCGGCTACATGGGCATCCCGCTGGCCGTCGCGGCCTTCGGCGAGGCAGCGGCCGTGCCGGCGGTGGTGGCGACCGTGATCAACACGGCCGTTGTCGTCGGCATCGCCGTCGGCCTGATCGAAGCCGGCAGCAAGACCGGTAACGGCGGCTTTCAGGTCCTCGTCAACATCCTTCGGCGGATGGCGCGCAACCCGATGCTGATCGCGCCCCTGCTCGGGCTGGCATGGGCCTTCACCGGCCTCGATCTGCCGGTCCCGCTGGATTCGTTCACCGGCATTCTCGGCTCTGCCGCCGGCCCCTGCGCCCTGTTCGCCATCGGCCTGTTCATGGTGGGCAAGCCGCGCAGCGAAGGCCGCATGGAAGTCGGGGTGATGACCGCGGTGAAACTTATCGGGCAGCCGGCCGGCACGGCGCTTGCCTTCTTCTGGCTGCTGCCGGTCGATCCCCTGTGGGCCAAGGTCGCCGTTCTCATGGCGGCCCTGCCAACCGGCGCCGGCAGCTTCGTGCTGGCGCAGGCCTACGGCATCTACGTGCTCAGGACCTCGTCAGCGATCCTGCTGGGCACGGTGCTGTCGGTTGTGACGATCTCGATCTATTTCATCGTCTTTCCGCCGATCGTCGGCGGATAGGGAAGGCGCCGGCCGAAACGGGTCCGGCCGGCTCCCCGCTCAGGCGGCTTCCTTGGCGGCGTCCTTCATGGTCGTCGCGACCAGGCCATAGGTCTCAACCCAGGCATCCCGGACCTCGGGCGTGAAGTCGTCGCCCAGCCCCTTGCCGAGGGTGAAGATCAGGGCTTCGCCGACCTTGTCGTAGTGCTCGTCCTTCACGTCATAGCCGGCATGGCGCTTCCCCAGCGCCTGCACCGGCGCGACGATGGTCTCGACCTGATGCAGGTTGGTCACCGCGGTGGCCAGCATCTGCATCAGCTTCTTCTTCTGCTCGCGCATGTCTTCCGGAAACAGCGGCCGGACTTCCGGCGCGATCTCGAACAGACGGTCGTAGAAGATGTCCGCCGCAGTGTCCGCGATCGGCGCGACCTTCTTGAAACTGCCCTGCACCAGGGCGACTTGCTCAGGCGTCATTCGATCCCTCCTTTCGTTCTGGATCCCCGTCCCGGCCGGACCCCTCCGGCCAGTCCCTCGTTCGGCGGCCTGTTTCCGCTACTCATCCATCGGAATTCGGATGACGACGCCACCCATCACGTCATCCAGCACGAAATCGTTCTTCGGCGTGTCCTTGTGGCCATTGTGGCAGCTGGCGCAAGCCTGGGCCACGGCGACGTCAGCATAGACGGCGGTAAAATACTTCGCGCCGCCCAGTTCTTCTTCGCCGTAGAAGTTCTCGCCGGGATTGTCGACGACGTATTGCAGCCCCTCCCGCTCGACGTCGGTCTTCGGCGCATTCTGCTTGTTGATCGGCCACAGCGACAGCAGCGAATAGGAAAACGCCTCGGTCTTGTCGGAGACGCGTTCGGCGCCGAAGCGGAACATCTGCGCCGGCAGCGGCAGGGCCTTGTCGTCCTGGAAGTGTTCGGAGGCCTTGATCACCTTGTCGTCCGCGGTCAGGCGCTGGACCACCATCTTGGTGTAGACGGTGCGGTCCGATTCCATGACAAGGTGCAGCATGTCGGCGACCTTCTCGTAGGACAGGCTGTCGGCGTGGGCCGTGCCCACGGCCATCAATGCGGCGCCGGCGGCAAGGCCGGCAATGCGGGTTCTGGTGGACTTCATGGTTCGATCCTTTCCTTCATCAAAAGGCATGAAAGCGACGCGAGCAGCTACCGGTCCCCGTCTTCATCCGGCTTCTTCTCGCTGACACGCCGGACCGCCCAGTCGATGCTCTCGACATGGCGGGCCGTACGTCCCTGGAAGTTCCGCTGCACCAGATCCGCATCCGCCAGCGCGTCGATCGCGAAGCGGAGCCCGTGGCAGTCCATGCACACGGGCCGGATCATCTTTTCGTTGGGCCGCAGAACGTCGTTCTGATTGTGATTGGTGGCGACGCGGTCGCGCGTCTCGGTCTTCGGCATGTGGCAGGAGGCACAGCTGACGCCGGTCCCGGGCGCGCCCTCCCCGGCCAGCTCGGCCTGCCAAAGCGTGTAGTGAGGGCTGTCGAAATAGGCCTTCGTGTGCTCGTCGGCGTGGCACCCGGCACAGGCCTCAACGGCGGCGCGGCGGGTGTCGACCGAATGCACGTCGTGGCAGGTGCCGCAGCCGAGTGTCTTGTGCGCCGCCTCGGCGTGCATCGGCACCCGGGCCTCCGCCACTTTCATCCGGGCGGGCGGCGCCGGATCCTCCAGCATCCCCAGCACCCAGTCCGGCATGGCGTCCTTCAGCCCCAGCTTCGCCAGCTGACGGTCGGCCTTTCGGGGTGTTGCGATCTCCTTGTGGCCGCGCATGCCATGCCGGCCCATCGAGAAGGTCTTCCCCTGATCGCGATGACATTTAGCGCAGGACGCCGTGTCGGGCGCGTCGGACCAGTTGGCCAGCACATCCGCAGCCGATGGCGACTTGCCGGCCTCGGCAGCATGGCAGGCTCCGCAGTTCACACCGCCGGCGGCATGGTTCGACTCCGCCCATCCGGCAATAGCCTTCGTGTCCGCCAGCGCGGTGTCGGGCGCGACCGCATCCGCGGCCGCCAGCGCCAGAGACGCATCCGGCTGCGCGGCGCGCCTCTTCGCCGTCAACGCATGAACCGGCTTGTCCGCCAGCCAGGGCTGTTCGGCATGCTTGACCAGGAAATCCTCGTAGAGCGCCCGGTTGTCATGGAAGTTGTGGCAGCCGGCGCTGGCGCAGGTGTCGTATTCCAGTCCGGCGTGGCTTGGCCGGTTCACACGGACGTCGCGCTCCCCTTCGGAATGGCAGGCGATGCAGTAGTTCATCGGCAGCGTCACCGCGCCCGGCCGCGTGATCTCCGGTCGGTGCTCGACATGGCAAGAGGTGCAGTTCCGGACGTCCACCCGCTCCCAGTAGTCGGCCATGCGCGGGCTGCGGAACTTCTTCCTCGGGTGGCTGTCGTCGGATTCCGCCAACTCGTCGTCGTGGCAGTTGCGGCAGGCGGCGTTGAGCTCGCTTTCCATCTTCTTCGCGGAGACGAGGGTGCCGCCCGCGTGACAGGTCTCGCAGGAGACCTCGAATTGGTGGTGGGCGCCGGTGGTCTCGCCGATCAGCAGGCTGGTCCGGTCGCCGCCGACCAGAATCATGGCGGCGACGCCGCCAGAAGCGATGAGGCTCGCCAGGATCCAGACCGTCCAGAGGATCGCGTTGCGGGGCATCGTCCGGTCCTCAGTACAGGTACACGCTGGCGACATGCGCCGCGAGCAGGACCGGGATCGGCCATATCGCGAGGATGTGCAGCCAGGCCGGAATGCGGCGGGGCGGACGGCGCAGGCTGCCGATACCCCGTTTTCGCAGCCAGTGCTCGCCGCCGGTCGCCAGTCCCGCCACGGCGCCAAGCGCGAGCGTGGCGAGGTAGCAGAGCATCAGCGCCGAGTTCAGGTTGGACCCGAGGCGGAAGCCCGTGTGGGCGAACAGGCCGGCGACACAAACGACGCCGAGGACGATGTGGATCAGGCGCCACCAGTCGAAGCCGCCGGCCCACTTCGCCGCGCCGAAGCGCTTGCGGAGACCGAGCAGCAGCGCCGCCACGGTCAGACCCAGCAGGATGTAGCCGCTCCACTGCTTCCAGATGGTGTCGACCCAGAGCTTCTCGAACAGGGTCGGCCCGTAGGTATCCGGAATCGGTACCGACGGCAGGGACAGCGTCGCCAGCGCGCCCAGCGCCGCAACGGCGGAGGCCGGGAGCAACACCTTCCAGTGGCGGACCTTCTGGCCGTCCTGGCCGCCGATCAACCCGGCGACGAGCGGCCCGCAGCTGCCGCAGACCGTGTTCGCGCCGGTGGCAACGCGGACCGCCTCCAGCGTCGCACCGCCGTCGCCCGCGCAGGCGCGGATGCGCCCGCAGGTCACGCCGGTGCAGTTGCAGGCCACCGCGGCGTCCGGCAGGAAGGCCGGATCGGGCTCGCCGCCCTGCCACAGACGCCCGGCAGCCTGGAATCTCAGCCGCATCCAGGGCTGCAGCGTGAGCCCTTCGGCGACCGCCTGCTGCAGCCGGCCGGCTTCGTCCCATTGCCCCACTGCGATAGCGCCGACCAGAACGCCCTGTTCCACGAAAATGCGGCGGTAGGCGTCCTGCGGCCCGTACCAGGTGAAGCTCTTCACCTTCTGCGCCGCTTCCAGCTGTTCCACCGGGCCTATGGAGAAGACATCGGTACCGGCCAGCTTCAGCTTGGCGACCACAGTCCCGCGGCGGTAGGCCGCCTCCTCGCCCGCGATCGCACGCACCGCAGCCTCGGCCTGCTCCAGACCCGGTCCGACCAGACCGACCACCTGCTCGCGATGTTCCGCGCATTCGCCCACGGCATAGATGCCGGGTATCCGGGTCTGCATTACGTCATCGACCACGATGCCGCGGCCGATGGGCAGACCGGCTTCCGCCGCCAGCGAGGTTTCCGCGCGGACGCCGGTACAGACGATGACCGTGTCGCACTCGATCACCTCGCCGCCGCGGAGCCGGACGCCCGTGACCCACTGCTCGCCCTCGACCGCCTGGACAGAAAGGCCGGTCCGGATGTCGATCCCGATCTCTTCGAAATTGTCGGCGAGGATCTGGCCGCCGGTCACGTCGAGCTGCCGCGGCATCAGCCGGTTCTCGTGTTCGACCACATGCACCCTTGCGCCGCGACGGTGCATGCCGCGCGCCGCCTCCAGCCCCAGAAGGCCGCCGCCGATGACCACGACGCTGCGCGCCGACAGGCTGCGCGCGATCAGGGCGGAAACGTCGGCGGCGGAGCGAAAGACATAGATGCCGTTGCGGTCGATCCCCTCGATCGCCGGCACATGCGCGCGAGAACCCGTGGCCAGCACGAGGGCATCATAGCCCCAGCGCCGGCCATCGGCCGTCAGCACCTCGTGATCGTCGGGCAGGATCTGCGTGACCCTGAGACCGGTCACCGTGGTCACCCGGCCAGGGCCGGGAAACTCGGCCGGCAGGGCGATGTCTCCGATCTGCACGTCGCCGGCCAGCAGCGGCGTCAGCTTCACGCGGTTGTAGGGCAGGAAGGCCTCGGCCGAGAACAGGGTGACGTCATGGCCGCGGGCGCTGAGCCCCTGCGCAGCGCGAACGCCGCAAGGGCCGCCGCCCACAACAATGACGCGGGCCGCCCTTGCGGTCTCGCGCGCCTCGTCCTGTCCGAAATCGTATGAAAGTGCCGCTTCGCTCATGCCGCCCGTCCAGACACATGCAGCGCCGTCCATGGCGGCCACACTGGTCAGTCAACGAGCGCCGGTGCTCGAAATTTGCCCGGATACCGGCTCCGGATGTGCCGCAGCTTCCTTGTCACGGCAACGACATGACGACACCACAGTGTATGCCGCAGCGCAACACAATTCTGCTGAATGAATCAGCTTTTCTGGCGACTGATCAATAAATAGTCAGCGTGCCAAATAATTGAGAAGACTATGTTTATGACGGCAACGTCACTGCCCTTCGCACATGCACAACAGGCGCGGAAATGAACACGCTCCCGCCGCCGAAAGCGGTCAGGCCAGTTCCACCAGCAGATCCTTGGCGTCCACCTGTGTCCCCGCACCAGCGACGACCCGTGCGACCTCGCCATCCGATTCCGCCCGGATCGCAGTTTCCATCTTCATCGCCTCGATGGTGAGCAGCAGATCGCCCGACTTGACCTTCTGACCCGCCTCCACGGCGACGGTCGCGACCAGGCCCGGCATGGGCGCGGCGACGTGCTTCGGGTTGCCCGGTTCGGCCTTGGGATGACGGTCGACCGCGCTGTCGACGCTGCGGTTGCGGATCCGCGCCCGCCGTGGCTGGCCGTTGAGCTCGAAGAAGATACGGACGATGCCTTCCTCGTCCGGATCCGAGATCGCATTGCAGCGGATCACCAGCGCCTTGCCGCGCTCGATCTCGACCGTGATCTCGTCGCCCGGTGCCATGCCGTAGAAGAAATTCATGGTCGGCAGCTTGTCGACCGGGCCGAAGTCGGCCTGGAAGGCGGCGAAGTCCTTGAACACCTTCGGATACATCAGCCAGGACTGGAACTCCTCGTCCGTGACCGCGCGGCCGGCGTCCTTCTCGGCCTCCTTGCGCTTCTCGGCCAGATCCGCCGGCGGCAGCGAGGCGCCCGGCCGGTCGGTCAGCGGCTTCGTCTCGCCCAGCACCTTCTTCTGCAGCTTCTCGGGGAAGCCGTTGGGCGGCTGACCCAGATCGCCGTGGAAGAAGGAGACGACGGAGTCGGGGAAGCTGAAGGGCTTGTCCGGATCCTCGATGTCCTCCGGCGTCAGGCCGGCCGAGACCATGGCCAGCGCCATGTCGCCTACCACCTTCGATGACGGCGTTACCTTGACGATGTCGCCAAACATCCGGTTGACGTCGGCATAGGCCTTGGCGACCTCGTGCCAGCGGTCTTCCAGACCCAGCGAGCGGGCCTGTTCGCGCAGGTTTGTGAACTGCCCGCCGGGCATCTCGTGGAGATAGACCTCGGAGGCGCCGAAGCGGAGATCGCTCTCGAAGGCCCGATACTCGCGGCGCACGGCTTCCCAGTAGTCGGAGAACTGCCGGATGGTCGCCGGATCGAGCCCCGTCTCCCGGTCGCCGTGACGCAGCGCCTCGACGATCGAGCCGAGATTGGGCTGGCTGGTCAGGCCGGAGAAACTGTCCATCGCCGCATCGGCGGCATCGACGCCCGCATCGGCCGCCGACAGCACGCTGGCCGCCGAGATGCCCGAGGTGTCATGGGTGTGGAAGTGGACCGGCAGGCCGGTCTCCTCCTTCAGCGCCTTGACGAGGATCTTCGCCTGGGCAGGCTTCAGCAGGCCGGCCATGTCCTTGATGCCCAGGATGTTGGTGCCGGCCGCCTTCAGGTCGCGCGCCATCTCGACATAGTATTTCAGGTCGTAGCGCGGCCGGGCCGGATCGAAGATGTCGCCGGTGTAGCAGACCACCGCCTCGCAGAGCTTGCCGGTCTCGCGGACCGCATCGATGGCGACCCGCATGTTCTCGACCCAGTTCAGGCTGTCGAAGACGCGGAAGACGTCGACGCCGCTCTCGGCCGCCTGGTGCACGAAGGCCTTCACGACATTGTCCGGATAGACCGTGTAACCGACGCCGTTGGCGCCGCGCAGCAGCATCTGGAACAGGATGTTGGGAATCTTCTCCCGCAGGTCGCCGAGCCGGTCCCAGGGGCATTCCTTCAGGAAGCGCATGGAAACGTCGAAGGTCGCGCCGCCCCAGCATTCCAGACTGAACAGCCCCGACATGTTGCGGGCATAGGCGTCGGCCACCTGAACCATGTCGAAGGAACGCATCCGGGTCGCGAGCAGTGACTGGTGCGCATCGCGCATGGTCGTGTCGGTGACCAGCAGGCGCTTCTGGTCCAGCATCCAGTCGGCGAACTTCTCCGCGCCCAGCTCGTCGAGCAGGTTGCGCGTGCCCTTCGGCGGTTCCTTGTTCTGCCAGGCGGGGATCTTTGGATCCGGCCCTTCCGGCGCGCGGATGCGGCCCTCGACCTCCGGATTGCCGTTGACCATCACCTCGCCGATGAAGTTCAGCAGCTTCGTCGCCCGGTCCTTGCGGACGGGGAATTCGAACAGCTCAGGCGTCTCGTCGATGAACTTGGTGGTGTAGTTGTTCGAGACGAATTTCGGATGGTTGATCAGGTTCTCGACGAAAGCGAGATTGGTCGCGACGCCGCGGATGCGGAATTCGCGCAGCGCCCGGTCGAGACGGCGGATCGCTTCCTCGGGCGTCGGCGCCCAGGCGGTCACCTTCTCCAGCAGGCTGTCATAGTAGCGGGTGATGACCGCGCCGGTGTAGGCCGTGCCGCCGTCGAGACGGATGCCGAAGCCGGTCGCGCCGCGATAGGCGAGGATGCGGCCATAGTCGGGGATGAAGTTCGCTTCCGGGTCCTCGGTGGTGATCCGGCACTGCAGGGCGTGGCCGTGCAGCACGATCTCGTCCTGCGGCGGGACGCCGGTCTCCTCGACCTTGCCGACATGACCGCCTTCGGCAATGCGGATCTGCGCCTTCACGATGTCGATGCCGGTGACCTCTTCGGACACCGTGTGCTCGACCTGGATACGCGGATTGACCTCGATGAAGTAGTAGTCGCCGGTGTCGAAATCCATCAGGAACTCGGCGGTGCCGGCGTTCACGTAGCCGGCGGAACGGGCGAGCTTCAGAGCGCTTTCGCATAGCCCGGTACGCTCTGCATCGTTGAGATACGGCGCGGGCGCGCGTTCGACGACCTTCTGGTTGCGCCGCTGGACCGAGCAGTCGCGCTCCCAGAGGTGCACGACATTCCCATGGTGGTCGCCGAGCAACTGCACTTCCACGTGCCGGGCGCGGCGGACCAGCTTCTCCAGATAGACCTCGTCATTGCCGAAGGCGTTGCCGGCCTCGCGTCGGCCCGCATTGACCTCTTCCTCAAGCTGATCCGGCCCCTCGATCACCCGCATGCCGCGGCCGCCGCCGCCCCAGGAGGCCTTCAGCATCAGCGGATAGCCGACTTCCTCGGCCATCTTCGCGACTTCCGCGATGTCGGTCGGCAGCGGCCCGGTGGCCGGAACCACCGGCGTGCCGGCGGCAATGGCTGCCTCGCGGGCGGCCACCTTGTTCCCCAGCGCGCGCATGATGTCGGGCGGCGGGCCGATGAAGGTGATGCCGTTCTCGGCGCAGGCTTCGGCGAAGTCCGGATTTTCGGAGAGCAGGCCATAGCCGGGATGCACGGCGTCGGCGCCGGACAGCTTCGCAACCCGGATCATTTCATCTATCGAGAGGTAGGCCGCGACCGGCCCCATGCCTTCGCCAATCAGATAGCTCTCGTCGGCCTTGAAGCGGTGCAGCGCCAGCTTGTCCTCGGCGGCGTAGACCGCGACGGTGCCGATGCCCAGTTCGTTCGCCGCACGCATGACGCGAATGGCGATCTCCGAGCGGTTGGCGATCAGGATCTTTGTGATCTTCCGGAACTCGGGCATCGCGGATCCCCCCTGCTTTGCATATGACCCCGGCAGCATGTTCCGTGATTGGACCGGGCTTGGCAAAGCCAACCTTGGCGCGAATGCCCGAAAACGCGGCAGCCATCACGCCGTGACCGGCCGCCATCCTCTGTTAACCGCGAATTTACCCTGTCCGGTCAGGCTCCCGCATGACGGACAAGAGACCTGGAGCGCACGAAATGCCGGCCATCGACAAGATCGACTTCTTCATCATGGGATCCGAGCGCAGCGGTACCACGGTGACCGGTGCGACGATGGACTCGATGCCGGACGTCTGCGCGGTGCAGGCCACCATGGTCATGACCCGGCTCTTCAACCTGTTCTCGTTGGTCCAGCGGGTGCTGGCACAGGGCGGCGAGTTCGAAGGTGTGGACAAGCGCCATTGCGACGACTTCGAGACCTTCCTCGCGAAGGTTCCGGTCACGCCCTTCCTACACAAGTCGTTCTATCAGTTCTGCTTCTACGAGAACCTGGTGTTCTCCTCGCGTTCGGATGTCACCAAGGACGTCCTGTCCCAGAAGACCTACGTCGAGGCGTTCGACTACGATCGCTACATGGCCGCTTACGACCCGGCCAATCCGACCTGGGCCCGGACGGTGGCGGCGATGTATGCCGAGTTCGCGGCCTTCGTGGGCGCCGACGCCACCGTGTTCGGCGAACAGACGCCGGACAACGCGCTGCGGGCCAGGGCCATCATGACGATCTTCCCGGACGCGAAATTCATCTTCATGGTGCGTCATCCGGTGACGGCCATCGCCTCGCTGATGGACCGCTACAGCAACATGGACTACGCGACCAAGCTGTACCGGAACCCGTTCGCGCATTTCCCCTTCGACGATCAGGAGATCATGGACGCCACGCTGTTCGTGAAATTCGAGGACATGCTGCTGAACCGCGACCTGATCCTGAAGCAGGTCCGGGATCATCTCGGTCTGCCGGAGATCGACCTCGCTGGCGAGGGAGAAGGCCACGAGTCCAAGGTCTTCTCGAAATATGTCGGCAGCTCTCTCTCGATGGATCGATATTATCGGTCGGTGTCCAAATATCCGATCGCGCTGCGCGCCGAGATTCTGCAGAAGAACCAGGACATCGCGAAGGTGTTCTACACCGAAGACGACAACCGCATCATCGTCGGCCACCAGGCCGCCGCCTGACCCTCACGCCTCGACGGATTTGACAGGACGGACGCCTTCGGATCAATTCCGGGGGCGTCCGTTTCCGTTCCGCGAGGTCCGTCCATGAAAGTCGCCATCTGCCCCGTCACGCCGTTCCGTCAGAACGCCTGCGTCATCTGGAATCCGGAGACGATGGTCGGCGCGCTGACCGATCCGGGCGGCGACAAGGAACAGTTGCTGGCTGTCGCGGAGAAGCACGGGGTCAAGCTGGAGAAGATCCTGGTCACCCATGGCCACATGGATCATGCCGGCGCCGTCGCCGAACTGTCTGAGGAACTCGGCATTCCGGTCGAGGGACCGCAGAAGGAAGAGACCTTCTGGATCGACCGGCTGGACGAGCAGGGGTCGCGCTACGGCATCACCGCCCGCTCCTTCACCCCCGACCGCTGGCTGGAGGACGGCGACACCGTGACGGTCGGCGGCATGACGCTGGACGTCCGCCACTGCCCCGGCCACACGCCGGGCCACGTCATCTTCTTCCACGAGCCCTCGAAGATCGCCATCGTCGGCGACGTGCTGTTCCGCGGCTCCGTCGGCCGGCACGGATTTTCCGAAGGGCAACCACAAGCAGCTGATCACCTCGATCCGCGAGAAGCTCTGGCCGCTGGGCGACCACGTGACCTTCGTGCCGGGTCACGGCGACACCTCGACCTTCGGAAACGAGCGCAAGATGAACCCGTACTGCTCGGATTTCGTCGAGATCTGACGCACCAACTGGGGGAGGAAACGTCATGGCCGAAGGACTGCTTCTGGTCGGATGCGGCAAGATGGGCGGCGCCATGCTGCAGGGCTGGATCGCCGAGGGCACCGACCCCGAAAGCGTCGTGGTCATCGAGCCGGAAGAGACGCTGCGCGGCAAGCTGAACGAGACCGGCGTCTGCGCAGTCAACACGGCCGACGGCATCCCCGAGGATTTCGCGCCCGATTGCGTGATCTTCGCCGTCAAGCCGCAGCAGATGGCCAAGGTCATACCCGCCTACAAGCGCTTCAAGTCGCCCGAGACCCAGTTCCTGTCGATCGCCGCCGGCACTACCATCGATTTCTTCGAGGACGAACTGGGCCACGATGCGGCCATTGTCCGGACCATGCCCAACACGCCCGCAGCGGTGGCGAAGGGCATGGTGGTGGCCTGCCCGAACGGCAATGTCACGGACGCCATGCGGGAGCGCGCCACGGCGCTGCTGTCGGCGGTCGGCGAGGTCGCCTGGATCGAGGACGAGGCGCTGATGGATGCGGTGACCGCCGTCTCCGGCTCCGGTCCGGCCTATGTCTTCCACCTGATCGAGACGCTGGGCAAGGCCGGCGTCGAGGCCGGCCTGCCCGAAGAGCTGGCGAAACAGCTGGCGCTGCAGACGGTCTACGGCGCTGGAGCGCTGGCGCGCGACGCCGACGACGATCCGGCGCAGCTGCGCGTCAATGTCACCAGCCCCGGCGGCACGACCGCCGCCGCGCTGGAGGTGCTGATGGGCGCCGACGGTCTGCAGCAACTGATGACGCGCGCCGTCGCCGCCGCTGCGGAACGCGGTCGCGAACTCGGCAAATCCTAGAAGGGGACGGCACATGGGTGCACTGGACGGCCTGAAGGTCATCGATCTGACGCGGGTGCTGGGCGGCCCCTACTGCGCACAGATCCTCGCCGACCACGGCGCCGACGTGGTCAAGCTGGAACCGCCGCAGGGCGACGAGACCCGCGACTGGGGTCCGCCCTTCAAGGACGGCCTGTCGGCCTACTTCTCGGGCGTGAACCGCAACAAGCGCTCCCTCGGCCTGGATCTCGGCGTCCAGGAGGGCCGCGAGGTCCTGATGACCCTGCTGGAAGGCGCCGACGTTCTGATGGAGAACTTCAAGCCGGGCAGCCTCGAGAAATGGGGCATCGGCTATCACGACGTGCTGTCGAAGCGGTTCCCGAAGCTGGTCCACTGCCAGATCTCCGGCTTCGGTGGCAACGGCCCCTTCGGCGGCCAGCCCGGCTACGACGCCGCAATCCAGGCCTGGAACGGCCTGCTGTCGGTCAACGGCTCAGATGAGTCGGGCGCCATCCGGCTCGGCATTCCGCTGGTCGATCTCGGCACCGGCCTCTACGCGGCCATCGGCATCCTCGCCGCACTCCACGAACGGCAGCGTTCCGGCCTGGGCCAGTTCATCGAGGCGACGCTGTTCGACTGCGGCTGGGCGCTGCAGCATCCGCACGCCCCGAACTTCTTCCAGTCCGGCAATGCGCCCAAGCTGACCGGCAACAAGCACCCGAACGTCTATCCCTACGACCTGTTTCCGACGAAGGGCCGGGAGGTGTTTCTGGCCATCGGCAACGACCGGCAGTTCCGGCGCCTGATGGAAATTCTCGGCAAGCCCGAGGTCGCCGACGATCCACGCTTCACCCACAATGCCGACCGCTCGGTGAACCGCAACGAGCTGGGCGACATCCTGGGTCCGCTCTGCGCCGAATGGGACGGCATGGAACTGGCCACGAAGCTGCTGAAATCGGGCGTGCCCGCAGGCGCGGCGCTGACCGTGCCCGATGTGGCGAAGCATCCGCACACGATCGCCCGCGAGATGGTCGTGGAGAAGGACGGCTATACCGGTACCGGCATCCCCGTGAAGCTGTCGCGGACGCCGGGCGAGGTCCGTTCCATCCCGCCGGGCTTCGGCGCACAGGGCCGCCAGATCCTGAAGGAAGCGGGGCTGGACGACGACGCCATCGAGAAGCTCTACGCCGCAGGGATCGCACTGGAGCAGCGCCGGGGCTGAACCGCGGGCTCAGCCCCTGGCGTCGCGGGCCCGCTGGATCAGGTCGCGGAACTGCTGCGCGCTGATCGCGCCCGGCACAAGCTCGTCGCCGATGACGAAGCCCGGCGTGCCGCGGATGTTCAGGATCTGCGCCAGTTCGTAGTTGCGGGCGAGTTCTTCCTCGACTTCCGGCGCACGCATGTCGTCCTTCAGCTTCGCCGTGTCGAGTCCCAGATCGCCGGCGATCGACATGATCTTCTGCTCCGAGAGATCGCCGCGCGTCTGCATCAGGGCCAGGTGCATGTCGTAGTAGCGGTCCTGACGCGCCGCGGCGATGGCCGCGCGGGCGGCACGCACCGAATCCTCGCCCAGAACGGGGAACTCCTTGAACACCAGCTTCACGCCGCCATCCTTCGCCACCTCGTCGAACAGGGACGGCATCACGCGCTTGCAGTAGCCACAGCGGTAGTCGAAGAACTCGACGATGGTGACGTCGCCGTCCGGATTGCCGGCGGTGAAGCGGCCGGTGGGATCGTCCAGGCGGTCGCGGTGCGCCGCCAGCATGGCCTTTGCGCGCTCGGCCTCTGCCATGTCCTGGCGCTCCTGAAAGCGCTGCAGCGACTCGACGATAACCTCAGGGTGCTTCATCAGGTACTCATGCACGATCTTCTCGACTTCGGCCGGGGTGAGCCCCTTGGCGGCGGCCGTGTCGTCGGCAAGAACGCCGCGCGCCAGACCGGCGGCCAGTACTGCCGTCAGCAGAAGGCGGAAAATCAGCTGCATGAGATCGGTTCTCCTGAATGACTTCCGGTTCAATGCCTTGCGCAACGGACCGGTGCAACCCACGACGGCGTGAAACCGTCAGTCGGCCCTGCGTTCCAGATCGTCCAGGGCGAACTCGATGTCCTGTGCGCGGAAATAGTCCGGCGAGCCGGGATCGAGAAGCCCCTTTGCCCGCACCACCTGTTCGCGCGCGAACTTGACCTGGCCGGACCGGTAGTAGAGTTCCGCGCTGGCGAGAGCCGACTTGCCGAGATTGCCGTTCCGGCCGTAGCCGACCGCAAGCTGCTGCCACGCGGCGGGCATGTCCGGATCGGTGCGGACCGCCTGCTCCAGTATCCCGACGGCTTCCCTGTTGGCCTCGTCGGTCTGCAGCCCGATCAGCGCCTGCGCCAGCAACACCGCGATGGTTTCATGTCGTGAGATCTCCAGCGCCCGGCGGAGCGGCGGCAGGCTGTCCTGCACCCGCCCCCCTTCAAGCAGGATCTGACCCTCGAGTTCGTGGAAATAGGGGTTCTCCGGTTCCTTCTCGATCAGCGGACGCAGTTCCGCCAGCGCCTGGTCGGTGCGCGCCTGCTGCATGTAGGCCACCGACCGCGCATAGAGTGCGGCATCCGATCTGTCGCTCTCCGGCCATTTCTGGAACGTCGCTGACGGCGACCGCGTGAAGCCGAACAGCTTCGCCTGCATCATCTCGTGCGCACGGACCAGTTCCGGCGGGACCGGCGTATCGCGCATCGGCGACTGGTCGATCAGATGCTCCAGCGCCTGTATGCGCTCATAGCCGACAGGGTGGCTGCGCAGGTAGGGGTTGCCGCGCTGCCCCAACATCAGCTCCTGGGCATCCAGCACGCGCAGGAAATCGACCATGCCCCGGGGTGACCAGCCGGTCCGCTCCATCAGCTTGATCGCCGCCTGGTCCGCAGCCGACTCCTGGGTCCGCGAGTATTCGAGGAAGAACTGCGTGCCGAAGGCCGATCCACCCAGCACGCCGGCGCCGGCGGCGTCGCCACGGCCGCTTGCCGCCGCCGCGAGGCCGCCGAGCAGGGCCGCGACGATCGAGATAGCCTGGGCATTGGAGATGGCGTCGCGGGTCCGCGACAGATGGCCGCCGCGGATGTGGCCGGTCTCGTGCGCGAGTACGCCGACGAGCTCGCCGGGCGAGCGTGTCGCGAGGATCAGACCGGTGAAAACGAAGATGCGCTGCCCCCCGGCAACGAAGGCATTCAGCGTGTCATCCTGGACCAGATAGACCTTCACTGCGCCGGGATGGAGCCCGGCCGCTTCGAACAGCGGCTTGGCGTAGACGGACAGAATATGCTCTATTTCTGCATCTCGAACGATGGACAGATCCTTCTGCTGGGCGCGCGACGCAGTTGCGCCCACCCCCATCAGCACGATCAGGATCAGTGGCAGGATACGGTGTTTGATACGCAAGGCTTGCTACTCTCCAGCTGGGCCCTGGTCCGGGCTCGTCACAGACTATGGAAGCTGATCAAGGCATGAAAGTGTCAAGGCGCGGCGCGATTTCGCCGTTCTACGTGATGGAAGTGATGAAGGCCGCGGCTGCGCGTGAGGCGTCGGGGCAGGATATCGTGCATCTGGAAGTCGGCCAGCCCTCGACGGGCGCGCCCGGCGCCGTCCGGGAGGCGGCGGCGCATGCGATCGGCATCGATCATCTGGGCTATACGGATTCCTGCGGCATCCCGGAACTCCGGACCGCCATTGCACGGCATTACCGGGACTATTACGGCGTCCGCATTCCGGCGGAACGGATCGTCGTGACCACAGGGTCTTCCGGGGCCTTTCTGCTCTCCTTCCTCGCCTGCATGGATGCCGGAGACCGAATTGCGATCGCCGAACCCGGCTATCCGGCCTACCGGAACATCCTCGCATCCCTGGATATCGAGGCGGTGGGCGTCCCGACCGGTGAGGAGACGGCCTTTCAGCCCACTCCGGAACTGCTCGAGAAGGTCGAAGGGCCGCTCGCAGCGCTGCTTGTCGCGACACCGGCAAACCCGACAGGCACGATGATCGACACCGAAGCGATGCGGGACCTGATCAGCTACTGCGACGGTCGGAACATGCGGCTGATCGTCGACGAGATCTATCACGGCATCACCTACAATGGCCCGGCGGTCACCGCGGCGTCGCTGTCGGACCGCGTCATCGTCATCAACAGCTTCTCGAAATACTTCTGCATGACCGGCTGGCGGCTGGGATGGATGGTCGTTCCCGAGGATCTGCACAACTCCATCGAATGCCTGGCCCAGAACCACTTCATTTCCGCGCCGACGCATTCGCAGTTGGGGGCCATCGCCGCCTTCGACTGCATCGACGAACTGGAAGAAAATGTGGAGCGCTACCGGAAAAACCGGGAGATCCTTCTCCGGGAGTTGCCGAAGGCCGGGCTCGACCGGATGGCGCCGGCGGACGGGGCCTTCTACATCTACGCTGACGTCAGCCGGCTGACGAACGACTCCATCGAGTTCTGCAAGCGGATGCTGGCGGAAACCGGGATCGCCGCGACCCCAGGCACCGATTTCGACCCTGTCCGCGGCCACCAGCATGTCCGCTTCTCCTTTGCCGGGATGCCGGAGGAGATGGAAGAAGCCGCCCGCCGCCTGAAGGAGTGGCTGGCCTAGGGAGGCCTACTCGGCCGCCAGATCGAGATCCGGCGCCTCGCTGCCCGCGAAATAAAGGGTAAAGGTCGAGCCGGAGTTTTCCTGGCTGACGACCGTGACACGGCCGCCCTGCTGCTCGATCATGGTCCGGACCAGCGCCAGCCCCAGCCCGGAGCCGGTCTTCCGGCGCGTCAGGGAGTTGTCGACCTGGCTGAAGGGCTCGAAAATGCTGTCGAGATCGGACTCAGGGATGCCGATGCCCGTGTCGGCGACGCGGACATAGGCGTTTCCGTCCTTGACGCCCGCAGTGATGCGGACCTCGCCCCCCTCCGGCGTGAACTTCACGGCATTCGAGACCAGGTTCAGCAGCATCTGGCGCAGCGCCCGGTCGTCGGTCATCGCCGTCAGGGACCCGGCCTCGTCGTCGGTCAGAAGCCGGACTCCGGCCTCGTCGGCCTGGGTCCGCATGATGCGGACGACCTCCTCGATCTTCTCCGGCAGGGATACGGCTTCCGTGGTGAACTCCCGGCTGCCGCGTTCGATGCGGGCCAGTTCCAGCAGGTCGTTGACCAGCGCCAGCAGATGCCGTCCGCTGATGTTGATGTCGGCAGCGTACTGGTGAAGCTGCTCCCGGCTCAGCCGGTCGACATTGTCGCCCTGGAAGATATCCGAGAACCCGATGATGGCGTTCAGCGGCGTCCTCAGTTCGTGGCTCATGTTCGCCAGCAACGACGACTTGGCCCGGCTCGCCGTCTCCGCCGCTTCCTTCTGGCGCTCTGCCTCGGTGGCGAGTTCCGCGAGCCGGCGGCGCTGGATCTCGTTCACCGCCTCACGCTCGATCACCCCTGCCGCGAGGCGATGAATGATGTAGGTCGTCGGAAAGGCGGTGAGGATCGGCAGCACGATCGGCATGACGATGGCCACCGGGTGGTTCACATAATCCAGGCCGATGATCTCGTAGACCACCAGACTGACCGCAAACGAGACGACGGTGATGACGGCGGTCGTGAATACCGAGGCGCGCATCTCGCCGTAGCGTTCGACCAGTCCGCGCTTGAAGCGGATGATGGCCGGATCCGGCCGGAGGCGGGATCGCGCCTCGTCGAGTTCCCTGTCCCGGATGTCCAACCGTCAGGCCGTCAGCATGTCGACCGCGTCCCCCAGCGGCACCGGATTGTCGGAAAGCAGCGCGGCGGCTGCCCGTCGGTCGAAGCTCGTATCCTCGATATCGAGCGGATCGCGCGGCGTGAGCCGGTGATCGAGCACCATCCGGGCCAGCAACAGGCGGCGGGCATCGCCGCCCCGCGCACCCAGCGTCGCCCCTTCCCAGGCCATCAGGGCCGCCGTCGTCGCGTGATAGAGCGCGGTCGAGACCTTGCGGGCCTGGGTCTCGTCGCCGCGCCGCGCGACCTCGTCCGCCAGCGCGACCGCGCGGCCGACCGCAGCGCCCACGCAGTCGCGCAACGACGCCGGAAGCGCGTTGGTGGACTGCAGCCGTTCATCGAGATCCGCCTTCAGCGCCTCATGCGCGCCGACCTTGGCGACGGCGCGGTTCAGCACGTCCAGCCCGTTGATGTTGCTGGTGCCTTCCCAGAGCAGTCCGATCTGTGCGTCGCGGATCAGGCGTGGTCCGATGAAGTCCTCGATGTACCCGTTGCCGCCACGCATCTCCATCGAGCCGGTGGCGACCGGCGGGTTGTCGCGGCAGGCGCGGAACTTGAAGAGGCCCGTCGCGAGGCGGACGCGGGTGCGGGCCTCGGCGTCGCCAGCCTGCGCATCGCCGAGATTGCGCGCGACATAGGCATACATCGACAGCGCCTGTTCGGTGGGCACCAGCAGCTTCATCAGTTGCCGCTGAGCCAGCGGCATGTCGGCGACGGCCTGCCCGAAGGCCTGCCGCTCCCGCGAGGCGACAAGCGCCTCGTTGTAGCAGCGCCGCATCATCGCCGCGGCGCGCACGCCGTGGGACAGGCGGGAGAGATTCACCTGCTCCATCATCTGCTTGATGCCGTTGTTCACGTCACCCAGGACAAACGCGGTGGCCCCGTCCAGCAGGATCTCGCCCGACGCCATCGACTTGGTGCCCAGCTTGTCCTTCAGCCGCGCGATCCGGTAGCGGTTGCGGCTGCCGTCGGGCAGGATCTTCGGCATCACGAACATGCCGAGACCCTTTGTGCCCCGCGCAGCTCCTTCCGGTCGCGCCAGCAGCAGCGCCACATCGGCATGCGGGTTCGAACAGAACCACTTCTCGCCCGACAGCTCCCAGTGATCGCCGCAATCCCGCGCCACCGTCTCCACGCGTCCGACGTCGGATCCGCCCGGTTTCTCGGTCATGAACTGCGCCGCCCGGAACAGGCCGCTCAGATCTGTCGTCAGCATCCGGTTGACGTAGTTCTGCTGGATGAAGTCGTCGCCGAAGCGCTTCATCATGGCCAGACCCGTATCCGACAGGCTGATCGGGCACATCAGCCCGAACTCGGCCTGCACATAGAGATAGGTGAAGGCATACTTGGCGATCGGCGGCACCGGCGCCGGCCAGTCGAGGACACCGGGCATGTGGCTCATCGCATGCAGGCCGAACTGGCCGAGCGCGATCTCCTCCATCTCGGCATAGGCCGGATGATGTTCGATCCAGCCCTCGTCGCGGCCGAAGCGGTCCCGCGGATGCAGCACCGGCGGATGCTTGTCCGCTGTCATCGCGAGGTCGTTCAGCCGGTTGCCCGCGATCTCGCCGAGCCGCTGCCAGTGCGGCCACATGTGCTCACGCAGATCATCCGGGCAGTAGAGGGTGAGCAGGTCCCTCAGGCTGTGATCGAACTCGAAGAAATTCCGCCCGTGCATGTCGCCTGCGACATTGCCCGGATTGGCCGCGCCGGAACCCGTCGGCGCAGCTTTCATGTCTGACTGGATGTTCATGACCGGAAGAATGGCCCCGCCTCGGTCCCGGATCAAGAAACTCGGCGGATGCAGCGGCTCCGCCGGATGTTTATATTGACGTGGCCCATGCGGACGGATTCGACATGACAGACACCGCCGGTCGCGCCGCGCCGGAGCAACGCACGTCCACGAGAGACCGCCTTCTTCGGGTCGAGTTCGGCCGCGGCGGCATTTTCGCGCTTGCCGCCATGGCGCTGCTTGCCGGCGCCCTGACCTACGGCGCTCTGTTCGGATCCGAAACGCCGCCCAAGTCCATTTCCGACATCCCGTCCGGGATCATCCTGTTCGACCTCGCCGTGCTGGCGCTTCTGGCGGTGGCGATCACTCGGCGTGTTTGGTCGATCTGGACAGCGCACCGCGATGGCCGCGCCGGCGCCGGGCTGCACATGCGGCTGGCGTCGCTGTTCGCGGGCGCGGCGATCATCCCCGCCGTGCTGGTGGCCGGCTTCTCGATGCTGTTCTTCGATCTGCGAATCGAGGGCTTCTTCTCCGACCGGGCGCAGAAGGCCGTCTCGGAATCCGTCGCCATCGCCGAAAAGCTGATCCAGGAGCACCGCGCAACCGTGCGGGCGGACGTGCTGGCGATGGCCCAGGACCTGAACCGCGTCGCCTCGCAGGTCCAGGGCGATCCGGCGCTGCTGACGCGCCTGATCACCACCCAGGCCGGCGCGCGCGGCCTCAGCGAGGCCATGGTCTTCGACCGCACCGGCACCGTGCTGGCCCGGACCAGCCTGACCTTCGACACGCTGGCAGAACAGCTACCCATTTCGGCCATCGAGGAAGCGGACGAGGGCAACGTGGTCTCATTCCCGAGGGTCGAGGACACGCTCTCGGCCGGCGGCGAACTGACCTCGACCGGCAAGTCCGGGGCGCTGGTGCAGCTGGACGGCTTCCTGGGCGCCTATCGGGTCTATCTCTACATCGCCCGTTTCGTGGAGCCGAGCGTCGCCGCCCAGGTCGAGCGCGCCCAGCAGGCTGCCGGTGAGTACGAACGCCTGGCCGCACAGCGGTTCAGCTACGAGTTCACCTTCGTCGTCCTGTTCATCGTCGTCGCAGTCCTGCTGATGCTCGCGGCCGTCTGGCTGGCGCTCAACTTCTCGACCCGGATTTCTGTGCGTCTCGGCGGCGTCGTCGAGGCGGCTGAAACGATCCGGGACGGCGACCTCCGCGCACGGGTGATCACATCCGGCGAGGACGACGAGATCGACATGCTGGGGCGCACCTTCAACCGCATGGCCCGGCAGCTGGAAAGCCAGCAGGGCGAACTGGTCCGCGCCAACCGGGCGCTGGAGGAACGGCGCCGGTTCATGGAAACGGTGCTCTCCGGCGTCAGCGCCGGGGTCATCGGCACGGACGAGGCGGGCATCGTCGACGTGCCGAACCGCTCGGCCAGCCGCTTGCTCGGGCTGCAGATCACCGATCTCGTCGGCCGCCCGCTGGTGGAGGCCGTGCCGGAAATGGCCGATCTGGTCCGTCAGGCCGAGGCGCGCCCCCACCGGGTCGCCGAAGGCGAGATCACGATCCAGGTCGAGGACGAACGGCGGATCTTCTTCACGCGCGTCAGCACGGAACGGCGCGACAAGGAGGTTCTGGGCTTCGTCGTCACCTTCGACGACATATCCGCGCTGGTCGCGGCGCAGCGCACAGCCGTCTGGGCAGATGTGGCCCGGCGCATCGCGCACGAGATCCGGAACCCGCTGACCCCGATCCAGCTGTCGGCAGAGCGCCTGAAGCGGCGATATCTGAAGCGGATCGAGGAGGAAGAGGACCGCGAGATCTTCCAGCAATGCACGGACACCATCGTCCGGCAGGTCGGCGATATCGGGCGGATGATCGAGGAGTTCTCAGCCTTCGCCCGGATGCCGGCGCCCAGCATGAAGCTGGAAAACCTGTCGGAACTGATCAAGCAGAGCGTTTTCCCGGTCCAGGTCGCCCATGCGGAGGTCGAGATCGCCACCGACCTGCCGCCGGAACCGGCCATGCTGACCTGCGACGCCCGGCAGTTCGGACAGGTCATGACCAATGTGCTCAACAACGCCTGCGAGTCCATCGAACGGCGGCCCGACGATGCCGCGCCGGGCCGGATCGAGGTGAAACTGATATGCAACACCGATGCTGCGGTGATCACAGTCACGGACAATGGTGTTGGCCTGCCGGCCGAAGAACGCGACCGCTTGACCGAACCCTACGTCACCACCAGAGATAAGGGGACAGGTCTGGGCCTGGCGATCGTCCGCAAGATTGTCGAGGATCATGCGGGAACGTTGCATCTGGGAGACAGGCGCGAAGGCGCCGGCGCCCGGGTAACCCTGACCTTCCCGTTCGCCGAGACCCGGACGGGAGAAGCCGCGGCGGAATGATTACGGGATCCTGGGCAGCAAATGGCGCTTGACGTACTCATCGTCGATGACGAAGCCGACATCCGGACGATGGTTTCCGGCATTCTCTCGGACGAGGGCTACGAGACACGCACGGCCGGCGATTCAGACAGTGCCCTGGCCGCCGTCGCGGACCGCGCACCGGCGCTGCTGATCCTCGACATCTGGCTGCAGGGCAGCCGCCTTGACGGCCTCGAACTGCTCGACGTGATGAGCGAGCGCCTGCCGGATATCCCGATTGTCATGATCAGCGGCCATGGCACCATCGAGACCGCCGTCGCGGCCATCCAGCGCGGCGCCTACGATTTCATCGAGAAGCCCTTCCAGACCGACCGGCTGGTGTTGATCGTCCAGCGGGCGCTGGAGACCGCGAGGCTGCGCCGGGAGAACGCCGAGCTGCGCCTGCGCGCCGGCGGCGAAGCGGCGCTGATCGGTGCCTCCAATGCCATCGGCAATCTGCGCTCCCAGATCGAGAAGGTGGCCCCGACCAACAGCCGCGTACTGATCTCCGGCCCGCCTGGCTCCGGCAAGGAGGTCGTCGCCCGCCGCATCCATGCGCTGTCCAAACGCTCTGGCGGCCCTTTCGTCGTGGTCAACTCGGCGACCATCGAACCGGCGCGCATGGAACTGGAGCTATTCGGCGAGGAGCCGCCCTCGGAGGGCCATATCCAGTCCCGCAAGATCGGGCTGCTGGAACAGGCCCATGGCGGCACGCTCTATCTGGACGAGGTTGCCGACATGCCCGTCCAGACTCAGAACAAGATCCTGCGCGTGCTGCTCGACCAGACCTTCGAGCGCGTCGGCGGCGCCCGGCCGGTCCATGTCGATGTGCGGGTACTGTCCTCGAGCAGCAGCGAACTCCAGACCGAGGTGGCGGAGGGGCGGTTCCGCAGCGACCTCTATCACCGGCTGAACGTCGTGCCGATCGAGACGCCGCCGCTCAGGGCGATGCGCGAGGACATTCCGGCGCTGGTCCGCTACTTCATCCAGCGGTCTGCCGACGCCGCCGGTCTGCCGGCCCGCATCATCGACGAGGCTGCGCTGACCACGCTGCAGACCCATGACTGGCCCGGCAATGCGCGGCAGCTCAAGAACGTGATCGAGCAGCTGCTGATCATGGCGCCCGGCGATTCGAAGACGCCGATCTCCATCGAGATGCTGCCGTCCGAACTGACGGGCGCGGGCCCGGCCTCGCTGCGTCCGGAAACCGGTCAGGAGATCATGTCGCTGCCGCTCCGCGAGGCGCGCGAAATTTTCGAGCGTGAGTACCTGCTGTCGCAGATCGAGCGTTTCGGCGGCAACGTCACAAAGACTGCGGCATTCGTGGGGATGGAGCGCTCTGCGCTGCACCGGAAGCTCAAGCTGCTGGGCGTGGGCCCCGAACGCTCCCGCTGAGTCCCGCCTCGACGCAGGTTCCCCGCCCCGCGAAATCGCTGTAGTTTCGCCGCCATGAAAGTCATCGTCTGCGGCGCAGGTCAGGTCGGTTCGAACATCGCCCGCCATCTGGCGGAAGAACAGAACGACGTGACGATCATCGACCAGTCCCCCGAGCTGATCCGGCGGATCAGCGAGGCCTACGACGTACAGGGCCTGGTCGGCTTCGCCTCCCATCCCGACATGCTGGACCGCGCCGGCGCGCCCGACGCGGACATGCTGATCGCCGTGACCTTCGCCGACGAGGTGAACATGGTCGCCTGCCAGGTCGCGCATTCGATCTTCAACGTGCCGACCAAGATCGCGCGCATCCGGGCCCAGAACTATCTGCGACCCTCCTTCTCGCATCTGTTCACCCGCGACCACATGCCGATCGACGCAATCATCTCGCCGGAAGTCGAGGTCGCACACGCCGTGAACCGCGCGCTGCACATGCCAGGCGCCTTCGACATGCTGCCCTTCGCCGACGACAAGGTCCGCATGATCGGCGTCCGCATCGAGGACGACTGCCCGATCGCGCACCAGCCGCTGCGGCAGCTGACCGAGCTGTTTCCGAACCTCAACATCATCGTCACCGGGATCGTGCGTGCGGGAAAGCTGTTCGTGCCTGCGCCCGACGACCAGATGTTCCCGGGCGACGACGTCTATTTCGTGGTCGATACGCGCCATGCCCGCCGCGCCATGCCCCTGTTCGGTCACGAGGAGGAGGACGCCCACCGCATCGTCATCATCGGCGGCGGCAATGTCGGGCTGGTCCTCGGCCGCGACCTGGAACAGGAGAAGGACAGGGTCAATCTGAAGGTCATCGAGACCGACCGCCGGCGCGCCGAGTTCGTCGCAGACCGCCTGTCGAGCGCGGTCGTGCTCTGCGGCAGTGCGCTGGACAACGAGATCCTGGAAGAGGCGAACATCGCCAGCGCACACGCCGTGGTGGCCCTGACCAATGACGACGAGACCAACATCCTTGCCTCGCTGATGGCCAAGCAGCACGGCTGCGAGAAGGCGATCACCCTGGTCAACAACCGGGCCTACGAGCCGCTGATCGGATCGCTGGGCATCGACGTCGCCGTGAACCCGCGCGCAACGACGGTCTCGTCCATTCTGCAGCATGTGCGCCGCGGCCGGATCCGGCGGATCTATTCCCTGCGCGACGGCGCCGCCGAGATCATGGAGGCGGAAGCGCTGGAGACCTCGGGACTGATCGGCAAGCCGCTTGGCGAGATCGAGTTCCCGCCGGACGTCATCGTCGGGGCCGTGGTCCGCGGCAACGAGGTGCTGAAGCCGCGCGGGTCGCTGCTGATCCAGCGCAAGGACCGGGTGATCATCTTCGCCCTGCGCGACAGCGTGAAGAAGCTCGAGTCCATGCTGTCGGTCGGCCTCCGCTTCTTCTGATGCATCCCGGGCCCTGAGATGGCGGTCACGGCAGTCCTGAGGGTACTGGGCTGGGCATGCATCATGTTCGCCTTCTGCATGCTGGTTCCCGCCGGCATCGCCATCATCTTCGGCGAGGAAGACACGCCGGCGATCTTCCTGATCTCGTCGCTGCTCGTGCTGACTGTCGGCGGTGCGCTGACACTGGCGCGGATCGGCAACCACAACATGTCGCCCGGCCGCCGGGAGGCGTTCCTGCTCGCCGTCCTGCTCTGGACCCTGATGCCGGTCTTCGCCGCCATCCCGTTCGAGGCGTCCGTCGGCCCGCTGGACGCCTATTTCGAGGCGATGTCCGGACTGACGACGACCGGCTACTCGGTCTTCGCGACGCCTGAAGACCTGCCCCGCTCGATCCTGTTCTGGCGGGCCGAACTGCAGTGGATCGGCGGCCTGGCGACCATCATGCTGGCCGTCGTCCTGCTTGGCCTGTTCGGCCTCGGTGGCCTCGCCGTCTACCGCAGCGCCATACCGTCCGGCGATTCGTCGGCACTGATCTCGCGGCTCAAGGACACGCTCTCGGCGGTCTGGTGGGTCTATCTGATCCTGACCATGGTCTGCGCGGTGATGCTCTGGCTGACGGGTGTCAAACCCTTCCACGCCGTCTGCTACGCCATGAGCACCATCTCGACCGGCGGCTTCGTGACCAGCACCAACGGCATCGCCGAGATGCCATCCGCCGCGCGCTGGGTCCTGGTCGTCTTCATGCTGGGCAGCGCGCTGAACTTCACCCTGCACTGGGCCGCCTTCCACGGACGCTTCGCGGTCTACCGCCACGATCCCGAGATCAGGGCCTTCGGCCGCATGTGCGGGATCTCGGCCCTGCTCGCGGTCCTCATCGTCTGGAGCGCGACCGATCTCGGCCTGGGCGAAGGAATGGAGCGGGCGATCTTCGCCGTGGCCTCCGTGGCCTCGACCACCGGCTATCTGGGGCTGCCCACCGAAGGCGGCATCATTGTCGGTATGTGGCCGACGGGCATCTCGGTGCTGTTGCTGACGCTGATGATGATCGGCGGCGCGGCCGGATCGACCGCGGGCGGCTTCAAGCTGATGCGGTTCGCTCTGCTGATCCGGCAGGGCGGCGCGGAACTGACCCGCCTCGCCTTTCCCAACGCCATCACGACGGTGACCTATGGCGGCTACCGCGTCGAACCGTCGGTGCTGCGCTCCGCCTGGAACTTCCTGATGCTCTTCATGCTGTCGGTCGCGATCCTTGCGGTCGTCATCGATCTCGCCGGATACGACCTGCAGACGGCGCTGGCGCTGGCGACCGGCGCGCTGTCCAACGCCGGAGCAGCGGCCTACTACGTCACCGTCGAGTCGATCGCCATTGCCGATCTCGCACCTGCGCCCAAAATCGGTATCATCATCGGCATGCTGGCGGGCCGGCTGGAACTGCTGGCCCTGCTCGGCCTGTTTTCCCCGTCCTTCTGGGGCCGCTGAACGGAGACAGCTTCACGTGAACCGCATTGCCTACGTCAACGGTCAGTACACCGCGCATCATGCCGCCGCCGTGCATGTGGAGGACCGCGGCTATCAGTTCTCCGACGGCGTCTACGAGGTTATCCCCGTCGTCGCCGGCAAGCAGATCGACAGCGTCGGCCACATGGAACGGCTGGCGCGCAGCCTCTCGGAACTGCGGATTCCCGCGCCGATGAGCGAGCGCGCGATGAACCTGGTGATCAACGAAGTGATCCGCCGCAACCGAGTCCGGAATGGCTACGTCTATCTGCAGGTCACGCGAGGGGTGGCCCCGCGGGACCATGCGTTCCCGACCGATCCGGACTCCGCGCTGGTCATCTACGCGCGCCCGAAATCATCGGCGGCGCGGAAATCCAACGCCGAAACCGGGGTCGCTGTCATCACGGTGCCCGACCAGCGCTGGGCGCGGCGCGACATCAAGACGGTCTCGCTGCTGCCGAACTGCCTGGCCAAGCAGGCGGCAAAGGAAGCCGGCGCCTACGAGGCATTCATGTACGACCGCGAAGGCATGATCACAGAAGGCAGCTCCACGAATGCCTGGATCGTCGATCAGGAGGGGCGGCTGATCACCCGGCCGGCCAGCAACGATATCCTTAACGGGGTGACCCGGCTTGCCCTGATGGCGCTGGTCGAGGAGGCCGGGCTGGAGATCGTCGAACGCCCCTTCTCGGTCGAGGAACTGCGATCGGCTCGCGAGGTGTTCCTTACGAGTTCGAGCGGCATGGCGACGCCGGTGGTGAAGGTGGACGACCGCGTGATCGGCAATGGCCGGCCGGGCAGCGTCACCTGTGGTATCATGGAACGCTTCGAAAGCTATGTGTCTGGCGACGAAACGGAAATCGCTGCCGGCCGCATCAGCGCGTGATCGAAGTATTTCCGCGAGGAAGCATCACGGACGCCTTGCGATTTGCCTCCGCTGCACCATCTTGGCTACATAGATAACCCGCGACCAACGATCACCCGGCGTAAGATGCAGCGGATCCACAACGGACAACCGCCCGTATATGCATCAGGGTGCAATAACAATAGGAACGACGCAGATGGCAAGCGAACGTCCACAAAACGTGCAAGACGTTTTCCTGAACCACGTCCGCAAGAACAAGGTTCCGCTGACCATTTTCCTGGTCAACGGGGTCAAGCTGCAGGGCATCATCACCTGGTTCGACAATTTCTGCGTGCTGCTGCGGCGCGACGCGCATGTCCAGCTGGTCTACAAGCACGCGATTTCGACCGTCATGCCGGCTCACCCGATCGACCTGTTCGAGGGCGGAGAGGCGGATTGAGGCCTGACTGCGGTCAGGGTACCGAATGAGTATGGATCATCGGGCGCGGCGCGTCCGAACCGCATTGCTTGCGCCTTACTTCCCCGAGACCGCACGCCGCTCGCCGGCGGCCATGCTGAGCGAAGCCGAGGGGCTGTGCCTCGCCATCGATCTGGAGATCGTGGTCAGCGAACAGGTGCGCATGAACGCACCGCGTCCGGCGACCCTGATCGGCGCAGGCAAGATCGACGAGATCGCCACGGCTGCGGAAGAGCTCGAGCTCGAACTGCTGGTCGTGGACGCCGCGCTGTCGCCGACCCAGCAGCGCAACCTGGAACGGGCGACGAAGCTGAAGGTCATCGACCGCACCGGCCTGATCCTGGAGATCTTCGGCGAGCGGGCGCGCACGCGTGAGGGCCGCCTGCAGGTGGAACTGGCCCACCTGACCTACCAGCGCAGCCGCCTGGTGCGGTCCTGGACCCACCTGGAACGGCAGCGCGGCGGCGCCGGCTTCATGGGCGGTCCGGGCGAATCCCAGATCGAGATCGACCGCCGCCTGATCGACGACCGCATCGTGCAACTGGAGAAGGCGCTGGAGAAGGTGCGCCGGACCCGCGAACTGCACCGCAAGCCGCGCCGGGACGTGCCCTACCCCATCGTCGCGCTGGTCGGCTACACCAACGCCGGCAAGTCAACGCTGTTCAACCGCCTCAGCGGCGCAGACGTCTTCGCCAAGGACCTGCTGTTCGCGACCCTGGACCCGACCATGCGGGCCGTCGAGCTGGCCGACGGGCGGCCGGTGATCATGTCGGACACGGTGGGCTTCGTCGCCGACCTGCCCACGCAGCTGGTCGCCGCCTTCCGCGCCACGCTGGAGGAGGTGATGGAAGCGGACATCATCCTGCATGTCCGCGACGCCTCGGACCCGGAAATGGCGGCGCAGGCGGACGACGTCTACGCCATCCTGTCCGACATGGGCATCGAGACCGAGGACAACCCGCATCTGGTCGAGGTGTTCAACAAGGCGGACCTGCTGCCGCCGCCCTTTCTGGAAATTCGCCGTCAGGAAGCAGCCGGCCTGCCGTATCCCGGCGTGCTGATCTCGGCGCTGACCGGCGAGGGTCTGGACCGGCTGGCGGCCGAGGTTGCGGATCGTCTGGCACGCGACCGCGTCGAGCTCTGCGCCATCGTCGATCCCGGCGACGGGGCCTCCATCGCCTGGCTGCACCGCAATGGCGAGGTGCTGGAACGGACGGACCTGGAGGACGGCGTGCACATGAAGGTCCGCCTCTCCCAGGCCGATGCCGGACGCTGGGAGAAGCGTCTGGTCTGATCGCCGGCCCCGCCCGTATGACCTGCCGTCAACGTGACTAGGCATTGTCATGCGCGCGCGGCATGATAGTGCGCCTGTGGCTTATTGATGGAGGGTCGATCATGATCTCGAAACTGTTGAAATTCGCGGCGGTGATGTCCACCACCGCATTGCTGGCCACCGCTGCGGCGGCCGAGGGCGCGATGGTGCACTGGTACGGCCAGGCCGCGTTCAAGATCACGACGCCGGGCGGCAAGGTGATCCTGATCGATCCGTTCATCTCCAAGAACCCGAAGACCCCGGACGACCAGAAGGATCTCGCCAAGATCGGCAATGTCGATCTGATCCTGGTCACCCACGGCCACGGCGACCATGTCGGCGACACCTTCGAGATCGCCAAGATGACCGGCGCCAAGGTGGCGATGAACGCCGATATGGGCTCGACCTACGAGTTGCTGGGCGTGATGGACAACAAGAACCTGATCCGGTTCAACAAGTCCGGCCCGATCCGCCCCATCGGCAACGACATCACCATCACCATGGTCCGCGCCGAGCATTCGTCGTCGGTCAAGGCGAAGGATCCGATCTCCGGCAAGGACGTCATCCTGCCCGGCGGCGAGCCGGCCGGCTACATCATCCGGCTGGAGAATGGCTACAAGATCTATCATGCCGGCGACACGGGCGTGTTCCGCGACATGCTGTTCATCAACAACTACTACAAGCCCAAGCTGGCCCTGCTGCCGATCGGCGGCCACTTCACCATGGGCCCGGCCCACGCGGCCTACGCCATCCGCAACTTCCTGAAGGATGTGGAAACCGTGATGCCGATGCATTACGGCACGTTCCCGCCGCTGAAAGGCACGCCGGAGGCGCTGATCACGCAGCTGAAGGATCACAAGGTCGACGTCGTCGTCATGCAGCCGGGTGAGACCCGCGAGTTCTGATCGGCAGACACTTTTTCGAGTTCACCGGACGCCGGTCCCTTTTCAGGGGCCGGCGTTCGCCGTTTCAGGCCTTGCCGGAATCCGTGCCATCGGCGCGGGCGGGCGGCGCGCCCGACGAGCGCATGCTGGCGACGCGCCTGAGAATGTCGAACCAGAAGGGTGCGCCCAGCGAGACAGCGAGCGCCGTCATCAGCAGCCCGGCGATCCGCGTGATCCAGCTTTTCCCCTCCTCCGCCGACGCCGCTGGCTCCGTGTCCCAGCCGAGCGGGAACGCGCTGAGCTGCGCACGGAGCCCTGAAAGCGCCTTCGAGGTTTCCGCGTCCGGATCGGCCGTCACCGACAGGTCGGCGATCTGGGCTCTCAGCGCCTCGTCGGCCCACAGCGCCTCCCCGATCCGGATGCTGTCGGCGTTCAGCGCCAGGGTCACGGCCAGCGCGACGCCAAGCGACCAGTATTTCATCCATCGTTTGTAGACACCGCCGGCGCGCTCCATCATGTCGTCAAACCAGCCCGCCACGTTCTCGCGGAAGGCCTGGATGTCCTCCCCGGCGTCGGCGGCGAGTTCGCCCAGCGCGCTCTTGAACTTGCTGTCAGGCAGGGCTTCGATCGCGCCGCGCACCTTTTTCAGCTTCTCGTCGATGACGGTTTCCGTGTCCGGGTCGAGCGCGCCGACAATGCTGAGCGCCATGGTTCGGGATGGGATGTAGGACGGCCCGATACGCCCGCCCGACGCCTTCGCCAGACCGGCGATCAACCCGGATCCCTCGATGCGTTTCCTGAGATCGGGATCGTCGATGATCTCCTCGAGGCGGCTGCGCAGGTTCCGCGCCCTGAGCTTCCAGAACGAGGCGATGGCCTCGTTGATGACGGTGCAGACCAGCCCGAGCAGCAGGTAAAGCAGCACGAGCCCGAGCACGATGTCGATGAGAGCGCCGAAGTTCACCGTCCGATCCCCCAATCCACGGTCCACGCCCGACGCAAAGCCTGAGTTGATCGGCCACGTCAGTCAAGCCGGGGCACGGATGGAACCGCAACGGTCCCGAGCAGAAAGGGGCGTCCGAGGACGAAATGGCCTCAGACGACGCTCGCGTCGATCTTCTGCGGCGCCGGCCGCGTGTCCCTGAACGACGGGCGCTCCAGAAGGCGTTCGAGGCGGTCGGCAAGGCCCGGGTGACGGCAACGCCAGTCGAGATCCGGCATGCGTGTGGTGAGATAGTCGAGCAGGGTCCCCACGGCGATATCGCCGAGCCCGAACCGCCCACCGGCACACCATTCCCTGTCAGCTGGCAGCAACCGGTCGATTTCGGCTAGGCCACCGGTGATCTTGCGATGTTGCCGTTCCATCCAGGCCGCGCTTCGGTGATCTTCGGGGCGGAAGGTCTCGAAGAACCAGAGCACAAAGGCATCGCACACGCCGTCCGCCAGCACTTCCAGCTTGCGCGCGAAAAGCCGCTCCAGTGGATCGGCGGGCAGCATGGAAGGCTCGGGATGATGAAACTCCAGCCATTCCAGAATGTAGTCGGACTCGTAGACGGTCTCGCCGCTGTCCAGGATCAGCACCGGCAGCTTGCCAAGCGGATTGTAGTCGGGTGTCCGGGCATCGGCGTTCCACGGCACTTCCGTCACCAGTTCGAAGGGAATGTCCTTCTCGGCCAGCGCGATCCGGACCTTCCGGGCGTAGGGGCTGGGCGTGGCGCTGATCAAACGCATCATGTCCGGACCTCCACTCTCAGAGGTGCATGCCGCCGTCGATCACCATGGGCTGGCCGGTGATGTAGCGGCTCTCGTCGCAGGCCAGATAGAGCGCCAGGTCGGCGATCTCCTCGGCCGTCGCCAGCCGCCCCATCTTCTGGCGCGCGATGAAGTCCTTGCGGGCCTGCACCGGATCGTCGAAGGCGTTGATACGGCCGTCCAGCGAAGGCGTCTGCACCGTTGCGGGGCAGATCGCGTTGCAGCGGATGCCCTGGCCGATGTAGTCCGCGGCAACCGATTTGGTGAAACCGATGACCGCGCCCTTGCTGGCGCCGTAGGCGCAGCGGTTCACCACACCCATCTCCGAGCTCACCACCGACGCCACATTGACGACCGAGCCGCCGCCGTTCTTCAGCATGGCCGGCAGGAAGGCCTTCGTGACCACGAACAGCGAGCGGCAGTTCAGCTCGAAGCTGAAGTCCCACTTGTCCAGTTCGGTCTCCAGCAGCGCGCCGTGATCCACATAGCCAGCGCAATTGAACAGGACGTCCACGGCGCCGACCTCGGCCGCCATGGCGCGGACCGCGTCATGATCCATCACGTCCAGCCGGTGTGTCGTGATGTTGCCCTTGCCCTGGAGCTCGGCGACCAGATCGCCGTTCAGATCGGTGGCGATGACCTCCGCGCCCTCCTCGGCAAACCGCAGCGCCGTCGCCCGGCCGATGCCTTGCGCCGCCGCCGTCAGGAAGCACTTCTTCCCCTCGAGCCGTCCCGCCATGTCGTTTCCTCCCTCAGAAAATGCCCTGCATCTGGTTGTCCAGATCGTCTTCGATGAAATGCCGCACGATCTCGTCGATCGAGGCGTCGGTGCCGATGCCCAACGCCTCGGCCCGTGCGCCGCGGGCGCCGCCGGGCCAGCCATTGACGATCTTCTGGATCGCCGGATCGGGCTGGAAGCGGATCGCCCCGACCTTCCTGTTGCCCCGGTTGCGCTCGACCGCTTCGGCGATCTCGCCGGCCGAAACCGTGATCCCGGACAGCAGCAGGGAGCGCCAGTCGCCGACCTTGTCCGCCGGCGCCTCATGGGCGGCGATGAAGGCCTCGACGACCCGTCGCGGGCTGAGCACCGACATCTTCGATTCCGGCGAGACCGGCACCACCATGTCCTCACCGCAGAGCGGTTCCCGGATCATCGAACTGACCCAGGTCGAAGCGGCCCGGTTCGGCTTGCCCGTACGTACGCAGATGGTCGGAAGCCGCAGCGAGCGGCCGTCGATGAACCCCTTGCGCGACATGTCGCTGACCAGCTGCTCGCCGCAGGCCTTGGCCGCGCCGTAGCTTGTCAGCGGCGTGACCGGCGTTCCGTCGGTCACCGTCTCCGGCAGGTCGCCGCCGCCATAGACGGCGATGGAACTGGCAAAGACGAGACGGGGCGTGTGCGCCATGGCCCGCGCGGCTTCGAGCACGTGGCGCGTCCCGTCCAGATTGATCCGCATGCCGAGGTCATAGTCCTCCTCGGCCTGGGCGGAAACGATGGCGGCGAGATGAAAGATGCTGCCGGTGTCGTGCCCGATCAGCCCATCGATCTGCGTCCAGTCGGCGACATCGCCGGCCACGGCCTCGACGCGCGGATCGTCGAACCCTTCCGCCTCGACGATGTCGAACAGTACCAGCTTCGACACGTCCTGCTGCGCGCCGTCCGGCCCCGCCAGCGTCCCCTTCTCCAGAATCCGCCGCGCCAGCCGCCGTCCGATGAATCCGGCGCCGCCGGTGATCACCACCTTCATCTCAGACCTCCCTGAACGGCCCCTCGTTCACGACGTTGCGCCGAACGCCATCGACGAACAGGGCTCTTATGTTCTCCGCCGCTTCCCGGCGGATATCGTTGAATGTTTCCGGCGAGTACCACGTCGCGTGCGGAATGACGATCATCCGCCCGTCCAGCCAGTCCTCCCGCCCGTTATAGGCCTTCAGCAGCGGGTGCGCCGGATCCGGCGGCTCCAGCGTGAAGGCGTCGATGCCGCAGCCGGCGATCCGGCCCGACTTCAGTCCCTCGTGCAGGGCGTCGGTGTCGACAAGCCCGCCGCGCGCGGCGTTGACCAGGATCATGCCGGGCTTCATCGCGGCAACGGCGCCGCTGTCGATCAGGCCCCAGGTTTCCTCGTTCAGCGGCGTATGCAGCGTCACCACATCGGCCCAGCCGAGCAGCGCCTCCAGGCTGGGGAACCGCTGCATCTCCATGGTGATGTCGTGGCCGACGGGCAGGTAGGGATCGAAGTAGCCGACCTCCATCCCGAAGGCGCGGGCGCGGAGCGCGGCCATGGTCCCGATCCGCCCGCAGCCGACGATCCCGAACTTCTGCCCGCGGACGCGGCGCAGGATCGGCGGCCCGTCCCACGACCAGCCGCCGGTGATGTCGGTCCGGACCCGGTCATTGTAGGTCACCACGCCGCGCAGCAGGTTCAGCGCCAGCGTCACCGCCGTCGTGGCCACGTCGGACATGTCATAGGCCGGCACGTTGGAAACCTGGATACCCGCGGCGCCGCAGGCCGGCGCATCGATGCGGTCGTAGCCGATGCCGATGCGGCTGATGATGCGGCAGTTCTCAAGCTTCGCCGCCTCCGCCGCACCGAGATCCATCACATGCCAGAGCATCACCGCGTCGGCGGCGGCCCACGCCTCGTCGGGCACCTCCGCCGGTGTCCGCGCATAGTGCAGATCGAAGTTGGCCAGATCGCCGAGCGCCTCGCGCTCGGCCGGCCGGTTCGCCCTCGAACTGGGTGTCAGGAACGAGGACGCGCATCAGGCCTTCGCCGCGACGCACTCGATCTCCACCTTCATCGCCGGGTGCACCAGCGCCGAGATCATCACCAGCGTCGAGGCCGTCAGCACGCCATCCATGATCTCGTCGCGGATCGCGCGGAAGACGCCGACATCATTGGCATCCGTCAGATAGGTGTTCAGGCGCACGACGTCGGACAACGTCATGTCGGCGGCCTGCAGGACAGCCTGCACATTGTCGAAGGCGTTGCGGATCTGGGTCTCGATGTCATCGCCCAGCTTGCCATGCGCATCGACGCCGACCTGACCGGAAACGAAGACCTGCCGGGCGCCCGGAGGAACCTCGATGGCATGGGCGAACTTGCTGAGCGGTTCGGGAATGGTCCCGGGCCGGATGACCTTGTTCATGATCGCGTCTCCTCCAGAAATCGCGTGACGATGCGGCCGACCGGCTGGTCGATGTCCAGGCGCACCACATCGGATTCATCCTCGCCGGGCATCTCGAGCGTGGCAAGCTGGCTGGGCAGCAGCGTCACCGGCATGAAGTGTCCGCGTCGGCCTTCCATCCGCCGCCGCAGCAACGCTTCCGGACCGTGCAGGAACAGGAAGCGGACGGAGGGCGCATGGCTGCGAAGGCGTTCGCGGTAGGCCCGTTTCAACGCGGAACAGGTGACGATCAGGGCTTCGCCGCGCGAGGCGCTGCCCGCCAGTTCGCCGCCAATCAGGTCCAGCCAGGGCCAGCGGTCGTCGTCCGAAAGCGGTGTGCCCGCCGCCATCTTCTCCCTGTTGGATGGCGGGTGCAGGCTGTCGCCTTCCAGAAAGCGCCACCCGGTCCGTTGTTTCAGGGCGCGGGCGATGCGGGACTTGCCTGCCGACGACACGCCCATCACGACGACGATCATGCGCCGTCGAGCCGCCAGGGCCCGTGATGGACGCCGTCCCGGTCCGTCCGGCCGAAACCGTGATCGCCGAACCGGTCCCGCTGCGCCTGCACCATCCGCGTCGGCAGCGGGCTCAGACGGCGCGTGTCGACCCACGTCACCGACGACGCGAGCACGGCGACGGGTTGCGCGGCCAGCATCGACGCCGCCGTGAAGGACCGTAGCGACCCGAGATTCCGCTGGATGGCTCGGTCCACCGCCTCGCCGTCTCCGCCAGCAAGTTCGTCCAGCAGCGGCATGCGGAGGATGCTGCCCGCCTGCCAGGCGCGCGCCAGCCCATCCGGGGTAATCGCCCAGCCATGCACCGCGGCGGCCGCCTTCGCGAGCTCCAGGCCCTGCGCGACGGCAATGGCGGCCGTCGCGTCGGCCGCCCCCGATGCCAGCGCCAGCGCCGCCGGGTCGAGGCCACCCCGCTTCGGGGCCGCTGTCCGGGCGCCGGGACCGGACGACAGCTGCCGCTGGGCCACCGCCTCGGAAATCGAAGGTATGGCGACGCCAAGGTCCAGCGACGCCTCGACGCACCAGGCGCCGGTTCCCTTCTGCCCCGCGCGGTCGTCGATCACGTCCAGCAGTGGCCCGTCACCCAGCGGATCCCGCGTCGTCAGGATTTCCCGTGTGATGCCGACCAGATAGCCCGGGCGGGCCTCACCAAGCTGTTCGGCGATGCGGGATACCGGCATGTTCGCGCCGACCTGCAGGGCGTGGCAGATCTCCGCCAGCGCCTGCATGGCGGCATACTCGATGCCATTGTGGACCATCTTCACGAAGTGCCCGGCGCCGCCTGTGCCGAAACGCTCCAGGCAGGGCCGGTCGCCGGCCCGCGCCGCCACCGCCGAAAGCAGCGGCTCGACCGCCGGCCAGATACCGGCCTCGCAGCCGGCCATCATGGCAGGGCCGTGGCGGGCCCCTTCCGCCCCGCCGGATACACCCAAGCCGACATGGTGCAAACCGGCCTCGGCCAGCGCCGAAGCGCGGCGTTCGGTGTCCTGGTAACGCGAATTGCCGGCATCGATCAGGATCTCGCCGGCACTGAGAACCGGCTGCAGCACGGCGATGGCATCGTCGACGGGCGCGCCGGCCTTCACCAGCATCAGCAACACCCGTGGCCCCTGCAGCGCGCCGGCGAGTTCCGCCGGCGTCTCGACGACCCGCAAGGCGCCGGCCGCCGACGCTCGCGCTTCCGCCCAGGGATCCCAGACGACAGGCTCGATACCCCTGTCACGGAAATTCAGCGCCAGATTGCGCCCCATGACCCCCAGTCCGACCAGCCCGATCTGCACCCTCACCTCCTCGGATATGAGGGCGATGCTAGACCTGCGCGCCGCGCCTGTCAGCGCTTGACCGGGGCTTCGGGCGCCGCTAAACAGCGCCTCTCTCGTGGCGGGTGTAGCTCAGTCGGTTAGAGCGCCAGATTGTGGCTCTGGAGGTCGTCGGTTCAATTCCGATCACTCGCCCCATTTTCCCGCTCCGGCACAAGGGCCGGCAGCGCCGGGAGACTCTCTCTCAGTTTGCGAAGATCGGGGGCCGGGGGCGGGTCTGCACGCGTTTGGGGTCGGGGGCTTTCCCTGGGGTCGGGTAAACTCAGGAGGCCGCAGAGTACTTGCGGCCGAATTGACGGTTGAGGATCTGCTCGAAGATCCGGACCGAGGCGTCGCCGGCCTGTTCCGCGAAGCGGAGACCGATTTCGGTCGCCGACCGCCAGACAATCTCGGCAACCACTTTCACGCCCTCGATCAGGACCTCGACATTGCCGCGCTGTCCGTAGATGCCGCTGTCGACACGGACGCGGGCGCCGCCGAGGCTGATATCCAGAATCTGACCGCACACCGAGAGATTGTCGCCGCGTTCGCTGATTGCCGCCTGCGGCAGACCAAACATTTCGATGCGGCTGTGCCGCCTGCGATCTGCGAAACTCACCTCTGCGTAGGTCATCGCTCAATCCCCCTTGGCCCGGGAAATACCGGAAACCGAAACTTGGAAACTGTTCAAGCAACTGGCGTGCCACTCTCGCGGGTTCGAAATTGAAGCAATTCCTCGCGCAACATTGAGCCGTAGGGGGACAGGTGTGACCGCCCTCACGTTCGCCGAATGCAGCTTGCATCTTTCCGGCGCCGTTTTGAAAGGCGCCCACCGATCTGCAACAACCTGAAATGCCGTCAGGACCGCGCCGGCCGATCGAATGTGGCAAGAAATGCCGGGTGGATCAGGCCTCCAGTCCCGGGCGCACAAGCCGCTGGGGACGGCGGTCCCGGTCGTACCGCGCGGCCGGGGTATTCACCACATCGGCGAGCGGCGCTGCCCCGAAGGACTTCCTGACCTGCTCAGCCGGCGCATCGTCATAGGTTGTCGTCCGCTGGCGGGGGGTGCGGCTCGCGGCAAGGATCAGCGCCTCCATTGCCTCCGGCGGCATCTCCTCGCCATAGGAAGCGCCGGCGGCGCGGGTGATGGTCTCGTTCATCAGCGTGCCGCCGAGATCGTTGGCACCCGCGTTCAGGCAGGACTTCACGCCTTCCGGCCCCATCTTCACCCAGCTCGTCTGGATGTTGGAGATCAGGCCGTGGAACACCAGCCGCGGGATGCTGTGCATCAGCACCGCCTCGCGGAAGGTCGGCCCGCGGCGGGCGCGGCCCTTGAGGTAGATCGGCGCTTCCATGTGAACGAAGGGCAGCGGCACGAACTCGGTGAACCCGCCCGTTTCCGACTGAAGCTCCCGCAGACGCAGCAGATGCCGCGCCCAGTTCGGGTAGCGGTCGACATGGCCGAACATCACCGTCGCCGTGGTGCGGAACCCCGCCCCGTGCGCGGCCTGCATCACCTCGATCCACTGTTCGGTGCGCAACTTGTCCGGGCAGAGCACCTCGCGGACCTCGTCGTCCAGCACCTCGGCCGCCGTTCCCGGCAGCGTTCCCAGACCGGCCTCGCGGAGCTGGCGGACGAACTCGGACACCGGCATACCGCTGGTCGCGGCGCCCTGATGCACTTCCAGCGGCGAGAAGGCGTGGACATGCATGTCCGGCGCAGCCGCCTTCACCCGCCGGGCGATGTCCAGATAGGTCGCGCCGGTGTAGTCCGGATGGATGCCGCCCTGCATGCAGACCTCGGTCGCCCCGCGCGCCCAGGCTTCCTCGACCCGGCGGCCGATCTCGTCGAGGCCGATGTCATAGGGCCGCCCGCGCAGGTTCTCCGACAGCTTGCCCTTCGAGAAGGCGCAGAACTGGCATTTGAAGTAGCAGACATTGGTGTAGTTGATGTTCCGGGTCACGACGTAGGAAACCGTGTCGCCATTGACCTCCCGGCGCAGCGCGTCGGCGGCCTCGGCCACGGCCCGGAAGTCGTCGCCGCGGGCCTGGAACAGCCGCACGATCTCGGCTTCCGTCAGTGCATGCCCCGCCGCCGCCCGCTCAAGGATCGGCGACAACCGGTCGGAGGCAGCAATTTCGGGCAGGCCCGGCACCATGTCGTGATCGCCCGGCGACCAGACATTGTCGCGGACCAGCCCCTGCCCGTCGATCCGGTCGAGGACCGGCTTGACGAAACGCCGGTCGAGCCAGCGGTCCGGCTTCAGCGCGTATTCCTGATAGAGCGGCAGACGCTGGACCAGTTGCTTGCCGGCCTTGCGGGTCTCGCCGGCCAGCTTTTCCAGATGCGGCCAGGGCGCTTCCGGATTGACGAAGTCCGGCGTGACCGGGCTGACCCCGCCCCAGTCATCGATCCCGGCGCCGACCAGCTGCGGCAGCACGCCCGGCGAAAGGTTCGGCGGGGCCTGGATATGCATCTCCGGCCCGAAGATCAGCCGCGCCGCTGCGATGGTCCAGAGCAGGTCGTCGAGCGAAGGCTCCGGCGCATCCTTCATCTTCGTGTCCGGCTTGGCGCGGAAGTTCTGGACGATGATTTCCTGGATGTGGCCGTGCCGGTCATCCAGATCGCGCAGCCGCAGCAGCGAGGAAAGCCGGTCCGCGCGTGTCTCGCCGATGCCGATCAGGATGCCCGAGGTGAAGGGCACCGCGGCCTCGCCGGCCGCATCCATGCAATCGATGCGAAGCTGCGGCTCCTTGTCGGGCGAGCCGAAATGCGGCCCGCCGCGCGCCAGCAGCTGCTCGGAGTCGCTCTCCAGCATGATGCCCATGGAAACCGAGACGGCGCGCAACCGCTTCAGGTCGTCGAGGTCCATCAGTCCCGGATTGAGGTGCGGCAGCAGGCCGGTCTCGGTGAAGGCCAGATCCGCCATCGCGGCGAGATAGTCGAGCGTCGTTTCGTAGCCCAGCTTCTCCAGCGCCTCGCGGGCGGCGCGGTAGCGGAGTTCGGGCTTGTCGCCCAGCGTGAACAGCGCCTCGTTGCAGCCGGCCTCGGCGCCGGCCCGGGCGATCTCGAGCACCTGTTCCGGCGAGAGAAACGCTGCCTCGCCCTTCTTCGGCGGCTCCGCGAAGGTGCAGTAGTGGCAGACGTCGCGGCAGAGATGCGTCAGCGGGATGAAGACCTTGCGGGAATAGGTGACCGTGTCGCCATGACCCCGGTCCCGCAGTTCCGCCGCCCCCTCCAGCATCCCTGCGAGCGGCGCATCGACGAGCGACATCGCCGCCGCCCGCGACAGCCGTTCGCCGGCCAGTGCGCTGCGGATCGCGTCGCTCATGCGGAGTGGCTTTCCGGCCCGCGTTCGGCCAGACGGGCGGCAATCCCGGACTCGACCAGATAGCGGTGGGTCGCCGTCGGAGTCTCCATCTCCAGGAACTTCTGCACATCTTCCGGCGTGTCGATATCGAGTCCCAGACCGGGCAACTGCCGGATGACCGGCGTCACCCCGGCCTTCTCGGCCTCACCGAGATGCGGCTGGAAGCTGTGATGGCCGAAATGGAAGCGAATCAGGTCGGGCGGGGTGGCCAGGATGCAGTTCGTGCCGCGGCCGTCATGCGACGGCACCAGCGTCACCGCGGGTCCGCTCTTGTCGTGCAGGTTGACCAGCCCGTCGATCTCCTTCGCGGTCAGCGCCGGGCAGTCGCCGGGCACGGTGACGACGCCGTCGCCCACGCGCGCCTTGACCCAGTCCACACCGCGCTGAACCGCGGCCGACTGGCCGATATTGTCCGGCTCGACCAGCAGTTCGGCCCCGAAACGGCCGGCGAGCGCCGGCGCGGTTGCCTCACGCGACACGATGAGAACCCCGTCCACCGTCGAGCACCGGCTGACCGACGAAAGCACGTCGCCCAACATGGTCTCGAACAGGGTCCGCCGCTCCTCGTCCGTCAAGGCGCCGGACAGCCGCTGCTTGGCCTGACCAAGATTCTTGATCGGCAATATGATCCACATGACGCTCCGCGCCCTGGCCGTTGTTCCATCCCCAACTGGGGCGATAGCATATAACCGGCAAGCGGGGAAATGCACGCAGCGCAACGGGATCGGAGCACAGGGGAGGATGCGATGAAGATCTACTACACCATGCCGCGAATGACGTTCCGCCAGACGGCGGACGCGGCGAAGCAGGCGGAGAGCCTCGGCTATGACGGCATCACCACGACCGAGACCAACCGGGACCCGTTCCTGCCGCTGGCCGTCGCAGCGAGCGTGACGGAGAAGATCGAACTCGCCACCGGCGTCGCCATCGCCTTCCCACGTAGCCCCATGGTCGTCGCCGAGATGGGCTGGGACATCCAGGAAAGCTCCAAGGGACGGTTCATTCTCGGTATCGGCAGCCAGGTGAAGGGCCACAACGAGCGGCGGTTCTCGGTGCCCTGGTCGGCGCCGGCCCCGCGCATGAAGGAATATGTGCAGTCGCTGCGCGCCATCTGGCAGGCCTGGGCCGACGGCTCCACCGATCTCGGCTATATCGGCAAGCACTACTCCTTCACCCTGATGACGCCGAATTTCATGCCGCCGAAGATGGGCATGGTCGGCGCGCCAATCACCATCGCCTCGGTCGGCCCAGCCATGCTGCGCGTCGCGGGCGAGGTCTGCGACGGCGCGCGTCTGCACGGCTTCTGCACCCGGAAGTACTTCGAGAACGTGATCTCGAAGGAACTGCAGACCGGCTACGAACGCGGCGGCCGGAAGCGGGAGAACATGGAGATCTCCGGCGGCGGCTTCATTGCCACGGGCCCGGACGAGGAAACCACGCAGAAGATGTACGAGTGGATCCGCTACCGCGTCGCCTTCTACGGCTCGACCCGGACCTACTGGCCCGTCTTCGAACAGCACGATCTGCTGGATCTGGGCGAGGAACTGCACCGCATGTCGGTCGCTCAGCGCTGGGACGAGATGGCGCAGGTCGTGCCCGACGACGTGGTCGACCTGTTCTGCGCCCGCGGCACCTGGGAAAACATCGCCGGCGAAATCGAGAAGCGCTTCGGCGGCATGGCCGACATCGTCTCGATCCAGTCCGAACTGGGCGACGACTCGCCGATGTTCGATCCCGGCCTGATCCAGGACATCCAGAAGATCCCGACGGTGTTCGAGGGCTTCGACCTGCCGAAGGCCGCATAGCCATGCGCGCGCGGTAACAATTCCTCACATGCAATCTGATCGTGGCCTACTGCGTAGTATGTTAGAATGACTCGCAACGGGTTCCACGAGGTTCCGGAGTGAACAGAAAAACAGCGCTGGCCCTTCAGGCCGCAGTCTGCATCGCCCTGATTGCAGGCGGCGCATGGATCGTATCCGAACGGGAAATGGCCTACGCCTATCTCGGACTCGCGCCGGACGCACCGGCCGCGGGCGCGACGCGTCGGCCGGACGCGCTGCCCGTGCTTGTCGCCGAGGTCGTGGGCCGGTCCGACGACGTGCGGCTGCAGGCCGTGGGCAGCGGCAATGCGCGCCGGTCGGTGACGCTGCGCGCCGATGCAGCGGGTCAGGTGCAGGAGGTCCTGTTCGAGGCCGGTACCCGCGTGAAGGCCGGACAGCCTCTGATCAGGCTGGACGACGCGCAGGAACGGCTCAGCCTCGATCTCGCCCGGGTCCGGCTGCAGGAAGCGACGCGCAATCTGGAGCGGTTCCAGCGCCTGAAGAATCGCGGCTCCGCCACCGCCGTGACGCTGGAAGAGGCCGAGACCGCCGCCGAAATCGCCCGCATCGAGCGCGACCGCGCCGCCACGGCGCTGTCAAAGCGCACGGTCAAGGCGGCCTTCGACGGCGTCACCGGCATTCCGCTTGTCACCGTGGGCACCCGCGTCGACGAGCAGACCGAGGTCACCACGCTGGACGACCGCTCCACCATCCGCGTCGAGTTCGACCTGCCAGAGGAAATGCTGGCCCGGCTGCAGGAAGGCGACAGCGCCGAGGCCGATACGCCGGCCTTCCCCGATCAGAGCTTCCCCGGCCGGATCGTCGAGATCGACAGCCGGGTCGATACCCTGTCCAGAACCGCCCGCATCCGCGCCGAGATCGACAATCCGCGCGACCTGCTGCGGCCGGGCATGTCCTTCATCGTCAAGGTGTTCCTGCCCGGCGAACTAAGGGCCGCCGTGCCGCAACTCTCCGTGCAGTGGGGACGCAATGGCGCCTATGTCTGGCGCGTCGTCGATGGCGAGGCGCAGCAGGCCAATGTCCGCCTGCTGGGCCGCCGCGACGGCCTGGCGCTGCTTGAGGGCGACATCGTCCCCGGCGACATTGTGGTCGTCGAGGGCGTGCAACGGCTGAGGCCGGGCCGCGCCGTCAGGCTTCTCAGCACCCCGGCTGCCGCGTCGGAGGGGCGGTCATGAACGGCCAAGGCGGGCTAGCGGGTCTCAGCGTCCGCCGGCCGCTGCTGGCCATCGTCCTCAACCTGCTGATCATCATCGCCGGTATCGGCGCCCTGCTGGGCGTCGAGGTGCGCGAACTGCCCAACATCGACCGGCCCATCGTCTCCGTCCGCGCCGACTTTCCGGGCGGTTCGCCAGAGACCATCGACGCCGAGGTAACCAGCATCGTCGAGGGCGCCGTCGCACGGGTGAACGGCGTCACCAGCGTCCGCTCCTCGTCGGAAGAGGACAATTTCCGCATCCGCATCGAGTTCAATCCGGACATCGACCTTATCGATGCGGCCAATGACGTGCGCGAGGCGGTCAGCCGGGTGACGAACCGCCTGCCCGAAGGCGTGCAGGACCTGTTCGTGGTCAAGGCCGACGCCGACGCCTCGCCGGTGCTCAACATCGCGATATCCAGCTCCACGCTGCCGGTCGAGGACCTGACGGAAGTCGTCGAGAACGAACTCGCGCCGGCCTTCACCTCCATCGACGGCGTCGCCGACCTGACCTTCTTCGGCGACCGGGAGAAGGTGATCCGCGTCGCGGTCGATCCCGCCCTGCTGGCCGCGCACCGCCTCTCCATCGCCGATGTCTCGGCGGCGCTGAACAGCGCCCAGCTGGACGTGCCCGCCGGCAGCTTCTCCTCTGACGAGCAGGACGTGATCGTCCGCGCCGATGCCTCGGTGCAGGACGTCACCGGGCTGGAGGCGCTGATGCTCCGTCCTCCGGTCCGGCTCGGCGACGTGGCCGAGGTCTTCTTCTCGCCGGCCGATGCGCTGTCGGTCGTCCGCCTCGACGGGCGGGAGATCGTCAATGTCGGCATCATCCGGCAGGCCCGGGCCAACACGGTCGCCATCGCCCAGGATGTACGGCGAACGGTCGAGCAACTGAACCTCCGCTATCCGGACCTCGAGATCCAGGTGGTCTCCGACGACGCAGTCTTCATCGAGGGTGCGATCGAGGAAGTTCTGATCAGCCTCGGTTTCGCCGTCCTGATCGTCGTGATCGTCGTGGCGCTGTTCATCCGGAATCTGGGTGCGACGCTGATCCCGGCGACGACCATCCCGGTCGCCCTGATCGGCGCCGTGGCCGCGATCTGGCTGATGGGCTTCTCGATCAACCTGATCACCCTGCTGGCGCTGGTGATCGCCACGGGACTGGTAGTCGACGACTCCATCGTCGTGCTGGAGAATATCCAGCGCCGCCGGGCCGAAGGGATGAAGCCCCGCGCCGCCGCCGTGGTCGGTGCCCGGCAGGTCTTCTTCGCCGTCATCGCGACCACGGCGGTGCTGGTATCGGTCTTCGTGCCGATCTCCTTCCTGCCCTCCACCGCGGGGCGGCTGTTCGGCGAGTTCGGTTTCGTGCTGGCGATCACCGTGATGCTGTCCTCCTTCGTTGCGCTTTCGCTGTGCCCCATGATCGCCTCCCGCATTCCCGGCCTGGAGCGGGTCTCGAAACCCGGCCTGTTCGGGCTGATCGGCAACGGCATGTCGGCGCTCTATGCCCGCGCGCTCAATGCCGCCCTGGCGCTGCCCCTGGTGACCGTGACGGTCTTCGGGCTGCTGGCGGCGTCGGCGCTGCTGGTCTTCGGCCAGCTCGGCGAGGAACTCTCCCCGCCGGAGGACCGGGGCGAGGTCTCGGTCCGCCTGCAGGGTCCGGACGGCACCGGACTGGACTACACCGACCGGCAGGTCGAGCAGGTCGAGGCCATCCTTCAGCCCTGGGTCGAAGACGGATCCGTCCGGCACATCTTCTCGGTCACCGGCTGGTACGACCTGAACCGCGGCAACATCACCGCCCGGCTGGCGCCCTGGGACCAGCGCGACACCGCCCAGGCCGAGATCGAGGACGCGATCAATCCGGAGGTCCGCAAGATCCCCGGTGCCAATGCGGGCGTCCGGCGCGGCAACAGCCTGGGCCTGCGGGGCTCGGAGAGCGGTATCAATTTCGCGATCACCGGCAACAGCTATCCGAAGATCGCCGTGGTCGCCGACCAGTTCGCCGAGGATCTCAAGGCGGCCGTGCCGCAGCTGGAGAATGTCCGCATCGAATACCAGGCGACGCAGCCGCAGCTGACCGTGCTGATCAACCGCCGCCGCGCCGAGGATCTGGGCGTGGCGATGGCGGACCTGTCGGCCACGGTCCGCGCGCTGGTCGACGGCGACGAAGTGGCCGAACTGACCATCGACGACCGCGCGATCCCGATCATCCTGCAGTCCAAGAACGGCGTGGTGAACGATCCGGCGGATCTTATGAACCTCTACGTCCCGGCGGCCGACGGCCGGCTGACGCCTCTGTCGCAGCTTGTGGTGTTCAAGGAAGAAGGCGTCGCCGCCGAGCTCGACCGCCACGGCCAGCGCCGCGCCATCGAGATCCGCTCCGACCTGCCCTCGACCCTCACCCAGCGCGAGGCGGTCGATGCGGTGCGCGACCTGGCCGCCGAGAAGCTGCCCGCCGATTACGGCCTGCTCTTCCTGGGCGAGGCGGCGACGCTGGAGGAGACTTCGTCGGACGTTCAGGTCACCTACATCATCGCCCTGGTGGTCATCTTCCTGGTGCTGGTGGCGCAGTTCGAGAGCCTGACCAGCGCCGTGATCGTCATGGCCACGGTCCCGTTCGGCGTCGGCGCGGCGATCTACGCGCTCTGGCTGACGGGCACGACCATCAATATCTACAGCCAGATCGGCGTGCTGCTCCTTGTGGGCGTGATGGCGAAGAACGGCATCCTGATGGTGGAATTCGCCGATCAGTTGCGCGACCGCGGCGCCAGCGTGCTGGAAGCCGCGCGCGAAGCCGCCCAGGTCCGCCTCCGCGCCATCGCCATGACCATGGTTTCCACCGTGCTGGCCGGCCTCCCGCTCATTCTCGGCACCGGCCCCGGCGCCGAGGCCCGCGCCTCGATCGGCTGGGTGGTCTTCGGCGGGCTGGGCCTCGCCGCCGTGTTCACCCTGCTGCTGACCCCGGCGGTCTATGTGCTGGTCGCCTGGATGGCGAAGCCGCGCGGCGATCAGGCCGCAGCCCTGGACCGCGAATTCGCGGAACTGGAGAAGGCGCAGTCCGCACCGGCGCCCGCCGGCGGCGACTGACCACAGGATTGCCCCGGCCTGCCCGCTTGCGGCCCTGTCGGCGATCTGAAAGGCTTGCGGAGTTCCCGGACACTGGATTCGACATGGTTCTCCCGTTCGAGCATCACATCGAGGCATGCGTGCAGGGCGAGGTCGGCAATGGCGGGCTGAGCCCCGATGCCTTCGCCCGCCTGATGGCGCAGGGCAGCACGGCCGTCCGGCACATCCGCGACCAGCTCGCCGCCGGCGCGGCGCCGCATTTCGGCCAGGCCTCGCGCCGCGACGACCTCAATCAGCTCGCCGATCTGGCCGGCGAAATCCGCAACCGGTTCCAGCGCGTCGTCGTGCTCGGCACGGGCGGCTCCAGCCTGGGCGGCCAGTCCGTCGTGGCTCTCGCCCCGCGCGCCGAACGCGAACGGCTGGTCTTCGCCGAGAATCTGGACGGCCGAACCTTCGCGGAACTGCTGGAGACCAGTGATCCCGAGTCCACGCTGTTCCTGTCGATCTCGAAATCCGGCTCGACGACGGAGACCATCGCCCAGACGCTGGCCGTCATCGGCTGGTACGAATCGCAGGGCCGGCCGGGCATGCTGCGGACCAATCTGATCGCCGTCTGCGAGCCAACCGATAACGTGCTCCGCCGCATCGCCGACCGGGTCGGCTGCCGCACGCTGGAGCACGACCCGGGTATCGGCGGCCGGTTTTCAGTGCTCTCGGTCACCGGTGTGCTGCCTGCGCTGATTGCCGGACTGGACGCTCAGGCATTACGGACGGGGGCCTCGCAGGTCTTCGAATCCGCCATTGCCGATCCCGATCCCGCGCCGCTGGCCGGCGCCGCGCTCAGCGTCGGTCTGGCGGCGGAACAGGGCAAGCAGATACAGGTCATCCTGCCCTATGTCGCCTCGCTGGAGCGGACGGCGCAGTGGCACCGGCAACTCTGGGCGGAGAGTTCTGGGCAAGGACGGGCGCGGTCTGACCCCCTTTGCCGCGCTCGGACCCGTCGACCAGCACAGCCAGATGCAGCTCTGGCTCGACGGGCCGCCGGACAAGTTCTTCACCACCATCACCGCGGCGCGCACCATCGCAGGGCCGGTGCTCGACACCGCGTCGATCGGCGATCCGGCGCTGGACTACCTCAACGGCCAGTCCATCGGCGCCATCGTCCAGACCCAGGCCCGCGCGACCATCGAGACCCTGGTCGACGGCGGGCACCCGGTCCGCATGATCCGTCTGCCCAAGGTCGACGAGCGGGCGCTTGGCGGGCTGTTCATGCACTTCATGCTGGAAACGGTCTTCGCGGCCTGGCTGCTGGAGGTCGATCCCTACGGTCAGCCGGCAGTCGAGACCGGCAAGGTGCTGACCAAGCGCTATCTCGCGGCCCGCGGCGCCTGACATGGCCATTCGCCGTCTTCCCGAAACCACCGTCAACCGTATCGCCGCCGGCGAGGTCATCGAACGTCCGGCCAGCGCGGTGAAGGAACTTGTCGAGAACAGTATCGACGCCGGCGCCCGGCGGATTGACGTCCTGATGCGCGACGGCGGCCGGACCCTGATCGCCGTGGACGACGACGGCGAAGGCATGAGCCAGAACGATCTGGCGCTGGCGGTGGAACGGCACGCCACGTCCAAGCTGCCAGACGATGATCTGCTGGCCATCGCGCAGTTCGGCTTCCGGGGCGAAGCGCTGCCCTCCATCGGCGCGGTGTCCCGCCTGTCGCTGGAAAGCCGCGCGGCCGGGGGTGACACGGCCTGGCGCCTTTCGGTCGAGGGCGGCCGGACGAGCGCGCCGGAGCCCTCCGCCCGCAGTGCCGGCACGCGTGTCGAGGTCCGGGACCTGTTCTTCGCGACACCCGCCCGGCTGAAGTTCCTGAAGACGGACCGCGCCGAGTTCGGTGCTGCGCTGGATACGATCAAGCGTCTGGCGATGGCGCATCCTGAGGTCGGCTTCACGCTGAAGGATGGCGACAGGACCGCCTTCCAGAGCCAGGGCGAACAAGGTGAGCTGCTGGACCGGCGTGCGGCGCGGCTGTCCCGGATCATGGGCCGCGACTTCATCGACAACGCCCTGGCCGTCGAGGCAGAGCGCGACGGCGTTCGCCTGACGGGCTTCGCCGCCGTGCCGACCTACAACCGCGGCAATGCCATGCAGCAGTACATGTTCGTGAATGGCCGCCCGGTCCGCGACAAGCTGTTCACCGGCGCGGTGCGCGGCGCCTATCACGACTTCCTGTCGGGCGGCCGGCATCCGGTGGTGGCGCTGTTCCTCGAGATCGGCGAGAGCGAGGTCGACGTCAACGTGCACCCGGCCAAGGCCGAAGTCCGGTTCCGCCAGCCCGGCGTGGTCCGCGGCCTGATCGTCGGCGCGCTCCGGGCGGTGCTGCAGGCAGCCGGCCATCGGGCCTCGACGACGGTGGCCGGGGCGGCGCTGGGCGCCATGCGGGCGCCGGAACTGAACCGCCAGCCGGTACTCTCGTCGGCGGCACGCTGGCAGGGCGGCCCGGCCCGGCCTTCAGCCGGCGCAATGGAAGCTGCGGCCCGGTACCAGGCGCCGGCGTCATCCCTCTCGCCGTTCGCCCAGCCGAGCGCCGCGGCGGTCGCCGAGGCAGAACCGGTTGCGGAAGACCAGGACTTCCCGCTCGGTGTCGCGCGGGCGCAGATGCACGAGACCTACATCGTCGCGCAGACCGCCGACGGCGTGGTCATCGTCGATCAGCATGCCGCCCACGAGCGGCTGGTCTACGAGCGCATGAAGAAGGCGATGGCCGAGAACGGCGTCGCACGGCAGGGCCTGCTGCTGCCGGAAGTGGTCGAACTGGACGAGACCTCCGCCGACCGCCTGGAGGCCCGCGCGGACGAACTGGCGGAACTCGGGCTGACGCTGGAGCGGTTCGGGCCGGGCGCGGTCGTCGTCCGCGAGACACCGGCCATGCTGGGCCGCTGCGATGTCACCGGGCTGATCAACGATCTGGCGGACGAACTGGCGGAGCTGTCGAGCGCGACGGGGCTGAGAGACCGGCTCGACGACATCTGCTCGACCATGGCCTGCCATGGCTCGGTGCGGGCCGGCCGCCGGCTCAGCCCGGACGAGATGAACGCCCTTCTGCGCGAGATGGAGCGCACGCCGCATTCGGGCCAGTGCAACCATGGCCGCCCGACCTATGTCGAACTGAAGCTGGCGGATATCGAAAGGCTGTTCGGAAGGCGCTAGAGTCTGCAGGCGACAGGGGAGGACGACTATGGCGGCCATGATCACCGCACGGACCATTGTGGATCCGTCCGACTGCGATTTCCTCGGTCACATGAATGTCTCGCGCTATTTCGCGGCCTGCTCGGACGGCGTGCTGGCGATCCAGTCGGAGATGGGCCTGACCGCGCGTGACATGCGAAGCGGCCGCCGGCTCTCCTTCGCGGTGGTCAACGCAAACAGCGATTTCCGCGCCGAACTCGCCGCCGGCGACGCCATCCGGCTGGAGACGGAAATCCTCGAACTGGGCGAGAAGACCATCACCTTCCGCCACCGTCTCTACCGCTGCGAGGACAACGCACTCGCCTTCGAGACCCGGTTCAAATGCGTGATGTTCGACCTGGCGGCACGCCGCTCGGCGGTAGTCCCCGACGACGTGCGAGCCGCCGCCGCGCCGTTCATGGCCGACTAGACCAAAACGACCGTTCAGGCGGCGTTGACAAGCCGCGAAAAACGACGACATGTCAGCATCACTGGCCTTCCGCTGCCGGAAGGTTTTCGAGAGATCCGACAGTGAAGAACCATCATGCCGCCCATCCGGCGGATTTCGGCACCGTACTGGGCGAGGCCCCGGGCGGCGTCGCCGTTCGTTCGTCCAACTATGACAGCATCGCCGACGAAGACATGCCGGCGCGAGACTGGTTCCACAGCACCATCGACGGCGTCTACATGGGCTACAAGTGGCAATGCGTGGAGCTGGCGCGGCGCTGGATGTACGCCAACCACGGCTATGTCTTCGAGGACGTCGCCATGGCCTACGACATCTTCCGCATCCGCGAGGTGGTGAGGCCGGCGACCGGCGAACGGCTGCCGCTGCATTCCTTCCGCAACGGCGCGAAACGCCCGCCCGAACCCGGTGCGCTGATGATCTGGAACGAGGGCGGCGAGTTCGAGGTGACCGGCCATGTCGCCGTCGTCACCGAAGTGGGCGCCGATCATGTCCGCGTGGTCGAGCAGAATGTCGAGGATGCTGTCTGGCCCGACGGCCGGCCCTGGTCGCGCGAACTGCCGATGCGGAAGCGGGACGGCGGCTACACGGTCGACTGCACCTATGACGACGGCGAGATCATCGGCTGGGTCATCCAGACCGGCGACCCCACCCATGCCGAGGTGGAACTGGACGACAATCCGGCGCTGTTCGAGATACACCGGCACGCGCTGGCCCCTGCGCCGGCGGCGAAAGCGTCGTGGCTGGACCCGGAGGACCCGATCCAGGCGAACTACATCGAGCTGATGAAGGGCGAGAACCTCTCGAAGGACCCGGCAGACATGAGCGCCTACTACACGGTCAGCGCCACTGCCCTCCGCGAGATCCGCCGCGCGACCAACGAATTGCACCGCATGTTCATGCACGCCACCAATCAGGTGATGAAGGACGATGCGCTGCTGGCGCGTTTCAACCTGCCGCCCGCGCTCTGGCCTCGTATCCGCAGGTCATGGAACAACCGGCGCAACGAGATGATCACCGGGCGGATGGACTTCTCGATGCGGCCCGACGGGCTGAAGCTCTACGAATACAACGCCGATTCCGCGTCCTGCTACATGGAGGCGGGATTTCTGCTGGGCCGCTGGGCCGAAGCGTTCGGCTGCAATGCCGGCCGCGATCCGGCCGCGGGCCTGCACGATGCGCTGGTCGATGCCTGGACCGAGACCGAGATCGACGGCGTGCTCCACATCATGCTCGACGACGATCTGGAGGAGACCTACCACGCCCTCTACATGCGCGAGGCCATCGAGAAGGCCGGCATCCGGACGCACATGATCCAGGGTCTGGACGGGCTGCAATGGGGTGAGGACGGCGAGGTTCTCGACGCCGAAGGTACGCCGATCCGCTGGGTCTGGAAGACCTGGGCCTGGGAGACCGCGCTGGACGAGATCCGCGAGGATCTGGCCGAGGACGAGGAGAACCTGCGCCTGCACCGGACCATCGACCGCGCGACCCAGCCGCCGCGTCTGGTCGACGTGCTGTTGCGCGAGGACGTGATGGTCTTCGAGCCGCTCTGGGCGCTGGTGACCAGCAACAAGGCCATCCTGCCCATTGTCCGAGAGATGTTCCCGAGCAGCCGCTTCCTGCTCAACACAGGTTATGAACTGACCGACGAACTGCGCGCCAGCGGCTATGCGGCAAAGCCGATCGTCGGCCGCTGCGGCGCCAACGTCTCGCTCTACAACCGCAAGGAAGATCTGGTCGCGGCGACGGATGGCCGCTTCGAGGAACGCGACACGATCTATCAGGAACTGTTCCGCCTGCCCCAGGTCGAGGGCCGCAACGCCCAGCTTCAGGCCTTCACAGTTGACGGCGCCTTCGCCGGCGTCGGCATCCGGGTCGATCCGAGCCTGATCATCACCACCGACAGCGACCTGCTACCGTTGCGGGTCGTGACCGATGGCGAATTCCTGCGGCGCTGACGCCGGGCGGACTCAGTCGCCGGGCGCGGCCAGCACGGTGATGGCGCAGGTGGCTTCCTCGAAGCGGTAGACGCCGCCGCCGTTCTCGGCCACGGCGTGGCGCGCGCCCTCGACCTGCCGTGCGCCGGCCTCGCCGCGGAGCTGGGTCACCAGTTCGTAGATCTGCCCCAGACCCGTCGCTCCGATGGGATGGCCCTTGGATTCGAGGCCGCCGGACGGATTGACCGGCACCCGGCCGCCCAGCCGGGTCTCGCCGCGCATCGCCGCCGGACCGCTCTCGCCGAAGGGCACCAGCCCCAGATTCTCCACCTGCTGGATCTCGCCCATCGCCGTGGCGTCGTGCACCTCGGCGACATCCACCGCGTCCGGGCCGAAGCCGGCCATGTCGTAGGCCTTCTTCGCCGCGCGGCGGGTGATGTGGTTCTCGACATCGTCCGGTTCGCGGTTGACCGAGGTGCCCATCACCGAGGCGGCGACGCGCACGGCGCGGTCGAGGCCGAGTTCGCGGGCCTTCTTCTCCGAGACGAGGATCGCCGCCGCGGCGCCGTCCGAGATCGGCGAGCACATGGGCAGCGTCAGCGGCCAGGAAATCAGCCGCGCGCCGAGCACCTGCTCGACGCTTATGTCGTCGCGGTATTGCGACTTCGGGTTCAGGGTCGAGTGGAAGTGGTTTTTCGAGGCGACATGGGCCAGGTGCTCCTGGGTGGTGCCGAAGGTCTTCATGTGGAACTTCGCCCAGCTGGCGTAGACATCCATGAAGGGGCTGCGCTGGCTGTTCGGAATCACGGCGTCCGCAGGAGTTCTCCACGCCCTCGCCCAGCGCGTTCAACCGGGCAAAGGTGGCTTCCCGGTCATGGACGTCGACCGCGCCATCGAAGATCTCGAAGCTGCGCGCCTTGTCGGCGTGGTACATCTTGTCCGCGCCGACCGCGAGGGCGATGTCGCACATGCCGGCCTTGATCGCCGTGAAGGCGGCGTTGAAGGCGGTCGAGGCGCTGGCGCAGGCATTCTCGACATTGGCCATAGGGATTCCCTCGAAGCCCATGTCGCGCAGTGCAAACTCGCCGGGCACCAGATACTGCCCTTCCAGCACACCCTGGGTGGTGTTGGAAAACCAGGCGGCTTCCACGTCCGGGACCGCCAGACCCGCATCCGAAAGCGCATCGGTTACTGCCTCGCGCGTCAGGTCCTTGACCGACTTCTCCAGAAACCGGCCGAAATCGGTCATCCCCGCGCCCAGCACATAGACGTCCGTCATTGCATCCTCCCCAGGAACTTGTACGCGTGCGTACCATATCGCATCCTGCACCCGGGGAGGAACCGGCCATGCCATTCGCAGCCGAATCCGTGGATTTTGCCGATCCGGAGGTGATCGCGCTGCCGCAGCCCGTGCTCGATGCGCTAAGGGACCGGCAGCCGTTTCACTGGAATCCGTCGCTGAAGGGCTGGTTCGCGACCCGGTTCGAGGACGTCCGGCAGGTGCTGGGCAGCCCGGATTTCTCGGTCGAGAAGTTCGGGCCGGCGCTGGACAGGACCTCCGGCGAGGGCCGCGCGCGCCTGGAAGCGCTGGCGAAGGTGCTGGGCGACTGGATCGTCTTCATGGACCCGCCGGGCCACACCCGCCTCCGCCGCGCCATGCGTACCGGCTTCATGCCGCGTGACATGGACGCGCTGACGCCGAAGGTGCATGCCCGCGTCGACCAGCTGCTCGCCCCCCTTGAGGGCACGTCCCGCGTGGAACTCAAGGACGCCTTCGCCAACCCGTTGCCGGCCATGGTGATCAGCGACCTGTTCGGCATACCGGAGGACGACATTCCGGAGCTGAAGATCTGGGCCGACCAGCTTGGCAAGTTCGTGCTGGGCGGCCGCCAGACGCCCGACCGCAAGCGCCGCGCCTTCGAGGCCGTACAGGACTTCACGGCCTATCTGGACGGGCTGGTCGAAAGCCATCGCTCAAATCCGAGACCCGACCTGACACAGCACCTGATCGACCATGACGAGGACGGCGACAGGCTGAGCCATGAGGAGATCGTGCATTCGATCCTGCTGTGCGTCTGGGCCGGCTACGAGACCACGGCCAACCTGATCGCCAACGGCGTCATGGCCCTGGCCCGCAACCCGGTGCAGGCGGAGGCGCTGGCCCGCGACCCGTCCGGCATTCCCGACGCGGTGGAGGAGTTCCTGCGCTTCGAGGGCGCGGCGCAGACGCTGGTCCGCATCGCCAAGACAGACACCGAAGTGGCCGGCCAGCCTGTCGCGAAGAACGAGAAGGTCTTCGTCAGCCTGTTCGCGGCCAATCACGATCCCGATCGCTTCGAACTGCCCGGCCGGCTGGACACCATGCGCCAGCGCAACCGGCACATGGGTTTCGGTCACGGCATTCATCTCTGCCTCGGCGCGCCGCTGGCCCGGCTGGAGGGCCGGGCCGCCTTCGAAGGACTGCTGAAGCGATTCGAGGGTTTCCGCATCGTCGAGGAACCGGCCTGGCGGGACGAACTGATGACCCGCACCGCCGCCGCACTGCATCTGGAATGGAGACCGCGCCGATGAGCAAGGCACTGATTACCGGCGTCGCCGCGACGCCCTGCGGCAAGCTGCCGGAGGAAACCTGCCTGTCGCTGCACGCGACCGTGGCCCAGGGCGCCGTCGCGGACGCCGGGCTGACACTGCAGGATGTGGACGGGCTGCTCTGCGCCTATTCCTTCACCGAACCCCACCAGATGCTAGCGCATGTGGTCGCCGAGTATCTCGGCATCGCGCCGGCCTATGCCGCCTGCGTCTCGGCGGGGGGCGCCACGGGCGGGCTGCAGGTGATGACCGCCAAGGCGCTGGTCGAGGCCGGCGTCTGCCGCAACGTGCTCTGCCTGACCGGCGACAACCGGCTGACCGGCATGGCGCCCGGCGCGGCGGTCGCGGCGCTCGCCGCCTTCGGACACGGCCAGTACGAGGTGCCCTACGGCATCACCATCCCCGCCGCCTACGGGCTGGTGGCGCAGCGCTACATGCACGAGACCGGGCTGACGCTGGAGCAGATGGCCCACATCGCCGTCACCACCCGCAATCACGCGCGCCGCCATCCCGGGGCGCAGATGAGGAAGCCGCTGACGGTCGAGGACGTCATGGCCAGCCGGCCCATCGCCGAACCGCTCCGGCTGTTCGACTGCGCGCTGATCTCCGACGGTGCGGCCGGAATCCTGGTCTCCGCCGATGCCACCGACAAGGCGCGCGGCATCCGCATTTCCGGCGCCGGCCAGAAGGGCACGCATGAGCACATGATCGGCGCACCGCGCGATCTGCAGAGCTTCGGCTGCAAGCATTCCTCGGCCATGGCCTTCAAGGAGGCCGGGATGACGGTGCGCGATATCGATGTCGCCGAGATCTACGACAGCTTCACCATCACCCTGGCCGTCGAACTGGAATCCATAGGCTTCTTCGAGAAGGGCACGGTCGGCCCGGCCGCGGCGGACGGCGCACTGGATCTGGGCGGGTCCCTGCCCTGCAACACCCATGGCGGCCTGCTGAGCTACGGCCATTCCGGCGCGGCCGGCGGCACCTTCCATATCGTCGAGGGCGTGCAGCAACTGCGGGGCGAGGCCAACGAACGGCAGGTGAAGGACGCCGCCACCTGCTACGTGCATGGCGACGGTGGCACCCTGTCCGCCCATGTCTCGCTGATCCTGGAGAAGGTCTGATGCGGGTGATCCGATCGACGGAGTTCACAGCGCCGGAAGCCTGGGCCGCGCTGGACATCGAACGCATCGACGACGCCACGGTGCGCCTGCACTGGACCGACAAGCCCTATGTCTGGCACGTCAATGACGGTCCCGAGGTCTTCGCCGTGATGGATGGCGAGGTCGACATGCACACGCGCGACGGCGACAACGCCGAAAGCGTGACCCGGCTTGCCGCCGGCGACATCTTCCACGCAGAGGCCGGGGATGCCCATGTCGCCCATCCCAGGGGCGCTGCACGCATTCTCGTGATCGAACGGGCCGGGAGCATCTGACCATGAGCGATACCAAACCAGCACCGCACCCGAACGCCGATTCGGAAGCCTTCTGGGCCGCCTGCGCCCAAGAGCGTCTGACCATCCAGAAATGCGGATCCTGCGGCGCCGTCCAGCACTATCCGCGCAGCCTGTGCATCGCCTGCGGCAGTCACGATCTGGACCTGATCGACGCGTCCGGCCGTGGCGAGGTCTTCACCTTCACCATCAATCACCGCGCGCCGTCCCCGGCCTTCGCCGCCGACGCGCCCTATGTCATCGCGCTGATCGACCTGGAAGAAGGGCCGCGCATGATGATGAACGTCATCGGCTGCGAACCGGCCGATGTCCGGATCGGCATGAAGGTGAAGGTCGTGTTCGAACCCCGCGGGGAGACCAAGCTGCCCCAGGCGACGCCGGCCTGACTTGCGCCGCCGGGCGCACGCGTCTATCTGTCCCGCAATGATGGCGCTTTGTGGGAACGGTTCATGTACGCGATCGCGACGCTGATCGACTATGCGGTCACCTTCTACATCTACATTCTGATCGCGAATGCGATCCTGAGCTGGCTGGTGGCCTTCAACGTGGTCAGCCCGCAGAACAATTTCGTGCGCCAGGTCGGCTATTTCCTCTGGCGGGTGACCGAGCCCGTGCTGGCGCCGATCCGCCGGCTGCTGCCCGATCTGGGCGGCATCGACATCTCGCCGGTGATCCTGATCGTGCTGCTGATCGTGCTGCGCAACCTGATCCTGGTCGACGTGCTCGGCTACGGCAGGATGTGACGGATTTCGTACGCCTCGACCTGAAAGTCGCGCCCGGCGCGCGGCAGGACGCCATCGAAGGCTGGATCGCGGACGCCGACGGCCGGCGCCGCCTGAAGGTGAAGGTCACGGCGGCGCCCGAGAAGGGCAAGGCCAACAAGGCGGTCATCAAGCTGATCGCGAAACGTCTCGGCGTCGCTTCCGGTGCGGTCGAGGTCGTGCAGGGCGAAACCGCCCGTCTCAAGACATTGCAGATTTCCGGCGACCCGGCAGCGCTGAACAGCCTGATTGCCGAAGCCTTCGGAGGGGATGACCGATGAACGACGACAAGCGAATCGATGGCAAGGCCTTCTCGGCCTCCGTGCGGGAGAAGGTGAAGCGCCAGGTCGAGACGCTGCAGCGCGACCACGGCATTACCCCCGGTCTGGCGGTGGTGCTGGTCGGCGAGGACCCGGCGAGCCAGGTCTATGTCCGCAACAAGGCCAAGCAGACCGTCGAGGCGGGCATGCGCTCCGACGAGATCCGCATGGAAGCGACGGCGACCCAGGCCGAGGTGCTGGAGGTCGTCGACCGGCTGAACGCCGATCCCGGCATTCACGGCATTCTGGTGCAGTTGCCCCTGCCCGATCAGATCGACGAGACCGCCGTGCTGGACCGGATCGATCCGGCCAAGGATGTCGACGGATTCCATGTCATCAACACCGGACGGTTGCAGGTCGGCCTGCCAGCGCTGGTGCCCTGCACGCCGCGGGGCTGCCTGATGATGCTGAAGGACCGGCTTGGCGACCTGTCGGGCCTGAATGCCATTGTCATCGGCCGCTCCAACATCGTCGGCAAGCCCATGGCCATGCTGCTGCTGCAGGAAAGCTGCACGGTGACCATCGCCCACAGCCGCACGAAGGACCTGCCCGAACTCTGCCGCCGCCAGGACATCGTCGTCGCGGCGGTCGGGCGGCCGCACTTCGTGAAGGGCGACTGGATTGCGGAAGGCGCGACTGTAATCGATGTCGGCATCAATCGTGTCCCGAAGGATGACGGCAAGACGCGGCTGGTCGGCGATGTCGACTATGACGAGGCGGTCGAACGCGCCGGGGCCATCACGCCGGTGCCGGGCGGCGTCGGGCCTATGACCATCGCCTGCCTGCTGGCCAACACCATCACCGCCTGCTGCATGGCCAACGGCATCGAGGAGCCGGCCTGACCGCTTCAGACATTCGCTCAACCGTCATCCCGGCCCTCGAGCCGGGATCCGGGACGGCGTTCAAAGACGAACGTCGACGTTTTAATTCGAGTCACAACCCGGACCCCGGCTCAAGGCCGGGGTGACGGCCAAGACAATACATCGCCGTCGTACATCACATTGCTCACAGCAGCGACGTCGCCTCGGCGATGAGATCGTCCGCCACTTCGGCGACGAGGTCCTCCATCGCCGCGCCGTAGACCGGCTCCTTGCCGATCTCCAGCATCACCGGCACGGCGAGTGGCGAGACCCGGTCGAGCCGCTTCACCGTGATGTGGCCCGCGACCCGGACCAGCATGTCGGCCAGCCGCCGCACGTCGAGCAGCCCGGTCGCCGCGTCCGCCCAGGTCGCCTGCAGCAGCACGTGATCCGGCTCGTGCTCGCGGAGCACGTCGTAGATCAGGTCCGAGGAAATCGTCATCTGCCGCCCGGACTTCTCCTGTCCCGGAAACCGCCGCTCGATCAGGCCGGCGATGGTGGCGACGTTGCGGAAGGTCCGCTTCATCAGGATCGACTGGTCCAGCCAGTCTTCCAGATCGTCGCCCAGCATGTCGCGGTGGAAGAGCCCGTCGACATCCTTCACAGGACGCAGCGACCAGACCGCCATGGCGTAGTCGGAGGCGACGAAGCCGAGCGGCCGCAAGCCGGCCCGCTCCATCCGCCGGGTCAGCAGCATGCCCAGGGTCTGATGCGCCAGCCGCCCCTCGAAGGGATAGGCGACCATGTAGAATTTCGAACCGCGCGGGAAGATTTCCACCAGCAGCTCATCCGGCTTCGGCAGGATCGACCGCCACTTCTGGATGCGCAGCCATTCGCGGGTCTGATCTGAGAGGCCCGGATGTTTTTCCGGCTCGGCCAGGATGCGGCGCACCTTTGCGGCGAGGAAGGTCGAGAGCGGGAACTTGCCGCCCATGTAGCTCGGCACGCTGGCCTCCTCGCCCGGTGCGCGGACGACATAGGCCGTGGTCTCCTGCACCGACTGGAAGCGCAGCACCTCGCCGGCGAAGATGAAGGTGTCGCCGGGGCTGAGCTGCTCGATGAAGAACTCCTCGACCTCGCCCAGTTGCCGCCCGCCGCGCAGCCGGACCTTCAGCATCGGCGCCTCGACGATGGTGCCGACGTTGAGCCGGTATTGCTGCGCGATCTTCGGATTGGCGACCCGCCAGCGCCCTTCGACGGTGCGCTTCATGCGGTTGTAGCGCTCATAGCGCTTCAGCGCGTAGCCGCCGGTGGCGACGAAATCGACAACGCGGTCGAAGGTTTCCCGGTCCAGATCGCCATAGGGCTCGGTCCGCGCCACCTCCTGATAGACCTCGTCGGCGTCGAAGGGCGCCCCGCAGGCGATGCCCAACACGTGTTGGGCCAGCACGTCCAGGCCGCCGGAGCGCCGTAGCGGACCGTCCACCTCACCCAGATCCAGCGCTTCCAGAGCGGCGAGACACTCCATCTCCTCGAAGCGGTTGGCCGGCGCGAACATGGCCCGGCTGGGGTCGTCGAGGCGGTGATTGGCGCGCCCGATCCGCTGCATGGTTCGCGCCGCGCCCTTCGGCGCGCCGATCTGGACGACAAGGTCCACGTCGCCCCAGTCGATGCCGAGATCCAGCGTCGAGGTGCAGACAACGGCGCGCAGCCCGCCCTTCGCCATCGCGGTCTCGACCTTGCGGCGGCGTTCGACATCCAGGCTGCCGTGATGCAGGGCGATGGGCAGGGCGTCGTCGTTCACGCGCCAGAGTTCCTGGAAGATGATCTCGGCCTGGCTGCGGGTGTTGACGAAGATCAGCACGATCTTCGAACGGCGGATCGTGTCGTAGAGTTCGGGGATCGCGTGCCGCGCCGAATGCCCCGACCAGGGGATGCGGCCTTCGGCGCGCAGGATGTCCACCTGCGGTTTCGGCCCCGGCGCCCCGCGGACGATGGCGGCCTCGGTGCCCGCCAAACCGATGAAGCGCGACAGCCGTTCGGGATCGGCCACCGTCGCCGACAGACCGACGCGCCGGTGATCGGGCGCAATCGCCGCCAGCCGCGCCAGCCCCAGCGCCAGCAGGTCGCCGCGCTTCGAATCCGCGAAGGCATGCAACTCGTCCACGATCAGCGTATGCAGCCGCTCGAAGATCTTCAGCGTGTCCCGCGATGCCAGCATCAGCGCAAGCTGTTCCGGCGTGGTCATCAGGATGTTGGGCGGGGTGTGCCGCTGCCGGGCGCGCTTGGACTGCGGCGTGTCGCCGGTCCGTGTCTCCAGCGTCAGATCCAGCCCCATCTCCGATACCGGCGCTTCCAGATTGCGCGCGATGTCGTAGGTCAGCGCTTTCAGCGGCGAGATGTAGAGCGTGTGCAGCCCGCCGCGCGGGTTCTCCGCCAGATCGACGAGACTGGGCAGGAAGCCGGCCAGCGTCTTGCCGCCGCCGGTCGGCGCGATCAGCAGCGCATTCCGCTTCGCCCGCGCCAGTTCCAGCATCTGCAGCTGATGCGGCCGCGCGCGCCAGCCGCGGCTGTCGAACCAGTCGACGAAGCCCTGCGGCAGGCCTTCGGAACGGACGATGGCGGCGGTCGTGTCCATCGCATCAATGTAGGGGAGTTTCCGGCTTTGTTCACCCCGGCCGGACGGGGTGAGGACAATCAGTCTTCCGAGTAGTTCACGCAGATGCGGCGGCTGTCCTCGGCGCTCAGCGGTTCGCCGGTCACGCCGCAGCGTGCGGTATCGGCGCTGCCGCAGCCCTGGCCGGGCGAAATGTGCTGGCAGCAGGCGGCGCAGACGCCGAACAGCGGCGCGTCCTTGCCGGTCTGCAGTGCGGTGAGCAGACGGCTCAGACCCTGCACCATGGCGGCGCCGGTCGCCGCCTCCATGCCGCCGACGGCCTGTTCGATGCGTTTCACCGGATCGCGGAGGATCAGCGTCTCGCCCTTGGCCGTCAGGTCCAGCAGGCAGACACGCTTGTCGCGGTCGCTGGGCGTGCGGCTGACGAGGCCCTTGTTTTCCAGCGCCGAAATGGTCTGGGAGACGGTGCCCTTGGTCGCGTTCAGGAACTGCGCGACGGCGCCGGGCGTGCGCGAGTACTTGTTGGCGCGGCTGAGGAAACGGAGCGCTTCCCACTGCGCCGGATTGAGCCCGTCAACATACTGAAGTTCGCGCGTCATGCGCCCCAGACGGTCGATCAGTTCGGCCACGCGCGTCGGCGCGCCGGTCATGCCGCCGTCGACCGAGCCTTCAACCAAATTTTCGTATGGTTTCGACTCGAAATTTCTAGCTTGTGGCTCTTTATCCATCTCCATAACGTATCGAGGCGAAACCAAATGTCCAGTCTGCTGCGTAGAGCGTGCATTCGGCAGACAGGGCCCCGCCGGTGCGAGGACCGACCATACTGCCGGTCCGGGCGGGCGAAGAGGCGACGGCTATGATACACGACGACAGCATTCATTCCGCACGCAACGAGCAGCGCTTCATCTCGACCGCCATGTCGATGCCGCTGCTGTCCCAGGAGCACGAGCAGGATCTCGCCTTCCGCTGGCGCGATGACGGCGACGAGCGCGCCCTGCACGAGTTGGTGCAGGCCTACATGCGCCTGGTGGTGTCGACAGCCTCGAAATTCCGCGCCTACGGTCTGGCGCGCGCCGATCTGGTGCAGGAGGGCTGCGTCGGCCTGATGCAGGCGGCCGCCCGGTTCGAGCCGGAACGGGGCGTCCGTTTCTCGACCTACGCGACCTGGTGGATCCGGTCCTCGATGCAGGAATTCGTCCTGCGCAACTGGTCCATCGTGCGCTCGGGCACCAGCGCCTCGCAGAAGGCCCTGTTCTTCAACCTGCGCCGGCTGCGTGCGCAGATCGACGGCGCCGGGGCGACCCAGCTGTCCGACGATGCCCGCGGGCAGATCTCGGAGCGGCTGAAGGTCTCGGAGCGCGAGGTCACCGCCATGTCGGACCGGCTGTCGTCCCGCGACCAGTCGATGAACGCGCCGGCCGGCGAGGACAGCTCCGACGAGTGGGGCGACTTCATGGTCGATGACGGGCCGAGCCCGGAGGAGGTCACCATCTCCTACCGCGACGGCAGTACCCGCGGCCGCTGGCTGAAGGCGGCGCTGGCCGATCTGACCGACCGCGAACGCCTGATCGTCACCGAGCGGAAGCTCAATGACGAGAAAGTGACGCTCGAGGAACTCGGCGAACAGCTGGGCGTCACCAAGGAGCGCGTCCGCCAGATCGAGCACAAGGCCTTGCAGAAGCTGACGGACGGCGTCCTGCGCCGGGCCCGCGACGCGGCAGAGCGTCCGCGGATCGAGGACAGCGGCCTGGCCGCTTGACCGCAGACTGCAGTCATCCACTTCTCAGGGCAGCACCAATGCTGCCCTGAGAAGAGGAGACCCCCATGAGCAACAAGTTCACCCCCGGCGACCGCATGCCCGAGTTCGAACTTCCGAAAGTCGGCGGCGGCACGATCAGGGTCGGCGGCGAAGGCAAGTGGCAGCTTGCCGTCGTCTACCGCGGCAAGCACTGCCCACTCTGCAAGCGCTATCTCACCGGTGTGCCGGATCTGAAGGCGGAACTGGACGAGCTGGGCGTCGAACTGATCGCCATGTCCGCCGACAGCGAGGACCAGGCGGTGGCGACGATGGACGAGATCGGTGTCGACGTCTCGGTCGGCTACGGTCTGGACGAGGCCCGCATGAAGGAACTCGGCCTCTACATCTCCGAGCCGCGCCCCAACGAGACCGACCACCGCTTCCCCGAACCCGGCCTGTTCGTGACCAACCCGAAGGGCGAGGTACAGATCGTCGACATCTCCAACGCGCCCTTCGCCCGCCCGCCGCTGGACGGCATCCTGCGCGGCATCCGCCACATCCAGACCAAGGACTACCCGATCCGCGGCACGGCGAGCTGAGACCATGACGCCCGCAGCGGGACTTGATCCCGCTGCCCAGTGCTGAGGTGGCGCCGCATTCCGGCAATGCCTGATGGGCCTCGGGATCAGGTCCCGGGACGGGGTGGTGTATGGCTGCCTCGCAAGAGAACGCATTTCACCGAACCGGCTGACCGCCTATCCTGCCCGTCTGACTGACGGGGAGGAAAAGTCATGAGCAATCCGATGGCGCTCGACGGGCGCGTGATCCTGGTCACCGGCGCGGCGCAGGGTATCGGCCGAGCAGTGGCGCAGCAGGCGGCGTCGCTCGGCGCGCGGCTGGTCATCAACGACATGAACGCCGAGGGGCTGGAGGAGACCGCGGGCCTGCTCGGCCGCGACGACACCATCATCCATGTCGGCTCTGTCGCCGATGCCGGCTTCGTCGAGCAGATGGTCACCGACAGCGTCAAGCAGGCCGGCGCGATCCATGGCGCGGTCAACAATGCCGGCATCGTCCGCGCGGCGATGATCCACAAGATGTCGCTGCAGACCTGGCAGGAGGTCATCGACGTCAACCTGACCGGCGTCTATCTCTGCCTGCAGGCCGTCGGCCGCCACATCATCGACCGCCGCAAGGACGGCGACACCGAGCCGGGCCGGATCGTCAATGTCAGCTCCATCGCCGGGCGGCGCGGCACCATCGGCCAGATCAACTACGGCGCGGCCAAGTCCGGCGTGCTCGGCCTGACGATGAGCGCGGCGCGCGAATGGGGCCGCCACGACATCAACGTCAACTCGGTCGCCTTCGGCCTGGTCGAGACGCCGATGACCGAGACCATCCGCGGCGAGAAGTTCCGCGACCAGTACATGGCGACGATCCCGCTGCAGCGCTTCTCGACACCCGAGGAGGTCGCCGTGCCCGTCTGCTTCCTTCTCGGCGACGGCGCCAGCTACATCACCGGCCAGCACCTGACCATCGACGGCGGGTCGCATATCGGGTTCTAGGAATCACAGAAGCAGAAACTTTCCAGCGATCGCCAGGAAATCCGAGTGCAATTGCTCACAGGAACACTACGACGCTGGCGGAAACCCGGCAGCTTGGTTCGGGCGTTATTGTTCGGGATCGGCCCGCCGTTGCTGTTGGGATTGTATGTAGTCGTCGTCGAGGAGGCTGAACTCCTCGGGCATTGTTCGCTCAAGGAAGGCCATCCGGGCTTCTTTTGCAGCAGCTCTATTCTCGCCTTGACGGCTTTGCCGCTGATTGGCCCCATCGGGTTTATCTATGCCATACTGCAGTCTTTCGCCATTTCTGGCACTGAGGAGACGAATCGTCTGTCATTGTTGAAAGATGAATGGTTTGTCATCGTTTTCCCGGCCGTATTCACGCTTCTGACAATCGTACCTATGGTCGGCAGTGGAATGGTGCTCGTCATCGCCTATCCCGTTCAAGTCATCTACCTGTTTTTTATCCGATGGGGCATGCAGAGCTCATGGCTTTTTCAGAGGCGTGCGAAGGAACCAACATGACCGCCAAACACATCATCGACATGACCGGCAAGGTCGTCCTGATCACCGGCGGCAGCCGGGGGCTGGGGCGCGAGATGGCGCTGGGCTTCGCCGAGGCCGGCGCCGACCTGATCATCGCCAGCCGCAAGATGCCCAACTGCGAGGCCGTGGCCGCCGAGATCGAGGCCATGGGCCGCCGCGCCCTGCCCGTCGGCGCGCATGTCGCGCAATGGGACCAGTGCGACAAGCTGATCGAGGCCGCCTATCACGCCTTCGGCCGGGTCGACGTGCTGATCAACAATGCCGGCATGTCGCCGATCTACGACAAGCCCACCGACATCGACGAGATGCTCTACGACAAGGTCCTCGACCTGAACCTGAAGGGGCCGTTCCGGCTCTCGACGGTGATCGGTGAGCGGATGATGGAGGGCGACGGCGGCTCGATCATCAACGTCTCGTCGGTCGCCGCGATCCGGCCCCGGAAGAACGTCATCACCTACGCCGCCGCCAAGGCCGGGCTGAACGCCATGACCGAGGCGCTGGCCGACGCCTACGGGCCGAACGTGCGGGTGAACGGCATCATGCCGGGACCCTTCCTGACCGACATCTCCAAGGCCTGGGACATGGACGCCTTCCAGAAGCGCGCCGACGAGGCCATCGCCATGAGACGCGGCGGCGCGCCCGACGAGGTCACTGCCGCGGCGCTCTATCTCGCGTCGGACCATGCCGGCTACACGACCGGCGCGATCCTGAAAATCGACGGCGGGAGCCGGTAGTGTTCGGCAACTCGCTCGAGGAAGGTCTTCTTCTTCAGAAGGACAACCCGGCCCACACCAGCGTGACCTTCCCGGGGATCGCCGCAACAGTCCTGATCTGGCTGATCGCCCTGGCAGTTTTTGCCACCATCGACTATGCGCCCCTGCCGACCGGGGTGGTGGCGCTGGCAAGCCTGCTGGCTGGCGGCCTGACCGGTTTCCTGCTGACGCGCACCTTGCGTCGCCGACGCCGCGAACACAGGGAACGCGCAGCCGCAGATTTCCGGGCCGCTCAGGAGGCCGAGACCCAGAGAAAGCTCAAGGACGCGCGCGAGGCCGGGCTGTTCGACTAACAGGCGAAGTCGCAACCGGATCCCCGAGTGCCGCTTAGCGCCATCGGAGATGACCGTTTCAGCCTGTCACCCCCGCCGAGCATCGCGAGCGCGGGGGTCCGGTCCGGCGCAAAGGTCAGGTCACAGGCCCTCGGGTCAGGCCAGAGGACAGCAGAGGGGATTGGTCCCGGCGAGGTGCCTCCCCTGGCAGGGGGAGGCCGGCGCGCAGCGACGGGTGGGGGTCGGCTGCGTGAATGGAAGAATGATGACCGTCCCAGCGACTCCCACCCCCACCCAACGCTCCCCCCTCGTAGGGGGAGGGCTTTCGCGGTCATCGGTGCGTGAGATATCGGGCCTGGTCCGGAACATGACGGCACTTCCGGACAGGCTAACGCCCCTCACCTTTCCGCGCCCTTTCGCTGACGGACTCGCGCAGTTCATCACCCCAGCCGGTGACCTTGCCGTTGAACAGGAATTCCGGCGGCACGACCTCGGGATTCAGGCCCGGCGGGCTGGGCGGGGTGAAGTAGCCGAGCGCGTACGACCCCATGGAATAGCCGAGCAGGGCACGCAGGTCGGCGTCGAAGTCCTTCGCGATCTGCGGCGGGCAGGAGAGATACTGGTTCTCCTCCTGCCTGAGCCAGCCCAGCGCGTAGGTGATGTTGAGCCCCATCCGGTCGCCGTCGGACGTGTTCGCGCCGCCGCCATGGATCACCGAGCCGGAATAGACCAGCACCGATCCGGCATCCATCTCGGCATTGCGGATCTCGTCCGGTTCCGCCCTGCGCCCGGTTTCCCAGGCGTTCGAGTCCGGCACCACCTGCGTTGCGCCGTTGGCCTGGGTGAAATCGGTCACGGCCCAGATGGTGTTGAACTGCGGCTCGATCTCGGCCGGCAGGAAGCCGCCCCAGGCCAGCCGGTCGCGGTGCAGCGACTGCGCGGTCTGACCGGGCATGATCCGGATGAGCTGGGTCAGGTGCAGCTGCACCCGCTCGCAGAAGGGCTTCAGGAAGGTCTTCGCGCCATCGAGAACCAGCGGGTTCATCACCAGATCGCGGCAGGCGGCCGAGCGCGCCACCAGTGCGCCGGTCCGCGTCGTCTTCCGCCCGACGAAGTCGTCGCGGCCCGGCTGCGTCGCCTCGACAAAGGGCATGATCTCGCCCTTGAGACCTGCCAGCGCCCCGGCGTCCAGCACGCCCTCGACAATGGCGGCGCCGTCTTCCGCGACGATGGCGGCAAGGTCCTCCGCGCCGGTGTCCGCGGCAACCCGGCGAAGGTCGGCCATGGCCCTACTCCGCCGCCACGGTCATGCTGTCGGTCGAAAGCTCGAACTCGACCACCGGCTCGTAGACCGCACGCTCGGAGCCGAGGAAGCTCTCGAACAGGGTAAAGCCCGTGACCTCGAAGGGCGGCAGGCGGAGATGGGCGTTGGTGGCCAGATACTGGTCCAGCCGCCGCCGGTCCGGGTTCTTCATCCGTGCCAGCGTCACATGCGGGCAGAAGCGCCGCCGCTCCGGCTCGAAGCCGCAGCGCTGCGCCACCTGTTCGCATTTCTGGGCCAGATGGCTGAGCGCCGGCTGGGGCGCAATATCGGCATAGAGCTGCCGCTGCCGCCGCTTGTCGCCGAAGATGCCGAGACCGGCGATCTGGACCGGGAAGGCCGGGGCGTGGATGCGCGACAGTTCGCCGATCAGGTCCTCGGCCTGGTGGCCGTCGGCCTCGCCGATGAAACGCAGGGTGAGGTGGAAATTCTCGGGCGCGGTCCAGCGCGCGCCGGGGATGCCGCCGCTGAACAGCTGAAGCTGCTGGACAACGGCATGCGGCATGGGAATGCCGACGAACAGGCGCATGAGGGCCTCCTGGTCCGGGTTCAGAGAATGTCGAGGACGGATTCGGGCGGCCGTCCGATGGCAGCCTTCCCGTTGGCCAGCACGACCGGCCGCTCCATCAGCTTCGGCGTGTCGACCATCGCGTTGATCAGCTTTCCGTCGTCCAGCGAGGGATCGTCCAGCCCCTGTTCCTTGTACTCCGCTTCCTTAGTCCGCATCAGTTCCCGCGGCGTCCGGCCCAGCTTGGCCAGGATGTCGGCGATCTCGGCAGCGCTGGGCGGCGTCTTGAGATACTCGATCACCGTCGGCTCGATCCCCTTGTCCTTCAGCAGGCCGAGCGTCTCGCGGGACTTGGAGCAGCGGGGGTTGTGGTAGATCGTGACATCCATCGCGCGGCTCCCATGACGGTTATCCTGCGGCTATCAGACGCCACTCAGGCGATTCTGTCCAATCGAACTGCGGATCATTCCTGATCGAGCGCGGCAGCGACAGGCCCCGCCAGCCGTTCCGCGATCAGCTTCGCGCCCTCGGCATTGGGGTGCATGCCGTCGTCCTGGTTGAGCGCCGGCTCGGCGGCCACCCCGTCCAGCAGGAAGGGGTAGAGCGGCACGCCCTCGCTTTCGGACAGGTCCGGGTAGATGGCGTTGAAGGCCTTGCCGTAGTCGGCGCCCATGTTGGGCGGCGCCAGCATGCCGGCCAGCATCGCGGGCACATCGCGCTGCTTCAGGCGTTCGAGGATGGCGGCGAGGTTGCGGCGCGTGTCCGCCGGATCGATGCCGCGCAGGCCGTCATTGGCGCCCAGCGCGACGATGACCAGATCCGGCTGTCCTTGCACCGCCCAGTCGAGCCGCGACAGCCCGCCGGCGGTGGTGTCGCCGGAGACGCCGGCATTCTCGACCGTCGCCTCGACGCCTTCCGCCGCAAGCGCCTCTTCCAGCCGCACCGGCAACTCGTCGCCGGCCGCCAGCCCGTAGCCGGCCGTGAGGGAGTCCCCCAGCATCACGATCCGCTTCGTCTCGGCGGCCATGATCGGCCCGGCCGCCAGCAGCGTAACCAAAAGCAACAACATGTTGATCGCAGGCAGCAGCCGTCCATATCGATTGGCAATGCCTGCCGCAAAACCCGGGATAGAAAACATGGGCGACAGCCTCATCCGTCTGAATGATGTCCATCTGACGCTGGACGGGGCCGCAGGGCCGGTGAAGATACTGAATGGCATCGACCTCGATATAGGTGCCGGGGAGACGGTTGCCATCCTCGGCCCGTCTGGATCGGGCAAATCGACCCTGCTGTCGGTGATCGGCGGGCTGGAAGGCGTCAGCGCCGGCCGCTTCACCTTCATGGACCGCGACATGACCGATCTGGACGAGGACGATCTGGCGATGTTCCGCCGCGATCACGTCTCGATCGTGTTCCAGTCCTTTCACCTGCTGCCGACCATGACAGCGCTGGAGAACGTCGCCGCGCCGATGGAACTGGCCGGCAAGGCCAATCCCTTCGCGCGGGCCGAGAAGGAACTCGCCGCGGTCGGGCTTTCCGAACGTGTCGGTCACTACCCCAGTCAGCTTTCGGGCGGCGAACAGCAGCGCGTCGCGCTGGCCCGCGCCCTGGCCATGGACCCCGACCTGATCCTCGCCGACGAGCCCACGGGCAATCTGGACGGCGACACGGGCGGGCGGATCGTGGACCTGATGTTCGCCGCCAACCGCGACCGCGGCGCGACGCTGCTGCTGGTCACCCATGACGAGAAGCTTGCCGGCATGTGCCAGCGCATCGTCCGGCTGAAGGACGGCGAGATCGACGCGGAAGAGATCACCGACGTGGGACGCGCCGCCTGATGCTGACCGCGTACCGGCTCGCGATCCGCGACCTCCGCGGCGGCCTTAAGGGCTTCCGCATCTTCCTGCTGTCGCTGGCGCTCGGCGTCGCCGCCATTGCCGGCGTCGGCTCGCTGACCTCCTCCATCGTCGACGGCCTGAAGGAAAACGGCCGTTACATCCTCGGCGCCGATGTCGACCTGCGCCTGACCCACCGCCCGGCCAGCCCGGCCGAGCGCGCCTGGCTGGAACAGAACGCCGATATCGTCGGCGAAACGCTGGAAATGCGCACCATCGTCCGCGCCGTCGGCAACGACGCGCGCGCCCTGGCCGAACTGAAGGCGGTCGACAACACCTATCCGATCTATGGCGAGGTCGTACTGGAAGGCGGCGGCGCGCTGGAAGACGCCATCGCCACCGGTGGCGGCACGCCCGGCGCTGTCGCGGAACCCCTGTTGGCGGCGCGGCTGGGGCTTGAAGTCGGCGACAGGGTGAAGATCGGCGAGGCCGAGTTCGAACTCCGGGGCCTGATCGAGAAGGAGCCCGACCGCGCGACAGGCGGGGCGGTGACGCTCGGCCCGCGGATCATGGTGCATTCGGATGCGGTGGGCGCGACCGGCCTGATCCAGGTCGGCAGCCTGATCCGCTGGCACTACAAGATCGGCCTGCCCGCCACCGAGCCGGTGGACGGTTTCCGGAATGCCATGGACGAGGCGCTGCCCGATGCGGGCTGGCGCGCCCGCGACCGTGACAACGGCGCACCGGGGATCGAGAGCTTCCTCGAGCGGCTGCGCATCTTCCTGACGCTGGTCGGCCTCACCGCGCTGCTGGTCGGCGGTGTCGGCGTGGGCAACGCGGTCAAGGCGCATCTGGACGCCAAGCGCCGCCAGATCGCGGTGCTGAAGGCGCTCGGCGCGACCGGCAACGACATCACGAAGATCTACCTGATCCAGATCCTGATCCTGTCGCTGGCAGGCATCGCCATCGGTCTGGCGATCGGCGCCAGCGTGCCCTTCGTTGCCGGCGGTCTGCTGGCCGACGCCCTGCCCGCCCCGCCCAGCGCCTCGCTCTACCCGGCGGTGCTGGCCATGGCGGCGCTGTTCGGCGTGCTGGTGACGCTGACCTTCGCGCTCTGGCCGCTGGGCGCGGCGCGCCGGACGCGGGCTGCGGAACTGTTCCGCGCCGCGATGGCCGAAAGTTCGGGGCGGCCGGGTAACGGGTTCATCGCCGGCACCGGGCTGGCGTTGGTCGGGTTGTGCGGCCTGACCCTGTTCAGTTCGGACAAGCCGCTTTTCGCGCTCTGGTTCATTCTCGGCGCGGCCGGCACGTTCATCGTGCTGCGCGCCGCCGCGTCGGGCGTTGCCGCCCTCGCCCGCCGCACCGGCGGCCCGAAGCGGACGGCCTTCCGCATGGCGCTGGCCAACCTGCACCGGCCGGGTGCCCCCACCGCGTCGGTGATGGTCTCGCTGGGCCTGGGCGTGACGCTGCTGGCCGCCATCGCCCAGATCGAGGGCAATGTCACCGGCCAGGTCGATCAGCGCGTGTCGCAGGAAGCGCCGGCCTTCTTCTTCGTCGACATCCAGCCGGACCAGTTGCAACCCTTCATGGCGACCGCCGGCGCCATCGACGGCGTGAGCGATATCAAGACCGTCCCCGCGCTGCGCGGCCGCATCTCGGCGGTCGACGGCGTCCCGAGCAGGGATGTGAAGCCGGACCCGTCCGAAGCCTGGGTGCTGCGCGGCGACCGCGGCCTGACCTATGCCGACGAACCGCCGGCCAACAGCCCGATCGTCGCCGGCGAATGGTGGCCGAAGGACTATGACGGCCCGCCGCTGGTCAGCTTCGAGGACGAGGCGGCGGCGGGGCTTGGCGTCGGCGTCGGCGATACGCTGACCGTGAACGTGCTCGGCCGCGACCTGACCGTCGAGATCGCCAACCTCCGGACGATCGACTGGTCCACATTCCAGATCAACTACCTGATGATCTTCAGTCCGAACGCGTTGAAGGGCGCGCCGCACACCGTGCTGGCCACGGCGGACGCGACCGATGCCGCGGATCCGACGTTGTTCCGGGCGGTGACCGACGAATTCCCGAACGTCACCGTCATCCGTGTGAAGGATGCGATGGAACTGTTCGAGAAGCTGATGGGCCAGATCTCGACCGCCATCCGGTCCGCATCCGCGGTCACGCTGGCCGCTGGCCTGATCGTCCTCGCCGGCGCGATCTCCGCCGGCCACCGGCGGCGCGTCCGCGAGTCCGTCATCCTGAAGGTCATCGGCGCGACCCGCCGCCAGGTGCTGAAGATACAGGCCTTCGAATTCGCGCTGCTTGGCGCCACGACCGGTGTCGTCGCCGCCATCGCCGGTTCGCTGGCCGCCTGGGCGATCATCGAGTTCGTGATGCAGGGCGATTTCAGCGTGCTGCCTGTCCGGCTCGCCGTCGTGGTCATCGGCGCCATTGCGCTGACGACCGGCTTCGGCCTGTACGGCGCGCACCGGGCGCTGAAACGAAAGCCGGCCGCGGAATTGAGGGAAGCGTGAGGCCCTAGAAGGGGATCTCGTCGTCCAGGTCGCCGCCGCCATAGTCGCGGCCACCGCCACCACCACCGCCGCTGCGGCCACCGCCGCCGCCGGAACCGCCACGGTCCCAGTCACCGCCACCACCGCCGGAGCCGCCGCCATAGCCGCCCCCGCCACCGCCGCCGCCATCGCTGCGGCCGTCGAGCATCTGGAGTTCGCCGCGGAAGCGCTGCAGCACGACCTCAGTGGTGAACTTCTCCTGACCGCTGTTGTCGGTCCACTTCCGGGTCTGCAACTGGCCCTCGATGTAAACCTTGGAGCCCTTGCGCAGATACTGCTCGGCGACCTTGGCCAGGTTCTCGTTGAAGATCACGACACGGTGCCATTCGGTGCGCTCGCGGCGCTCGCCGGACTGGCGGTCGCGCCACTGTTCGGAGGTCGCAAGACGCAGGTTCACGACCGGATTGCCGTCGTTCAGGCGGCGCACTTCCGGGTCCGCACCCAGATTGCCCACCAGAATGACCTTGTTGACGCCTCCTGCCATGCTCGCCTCCCGAATCCGCGACTGTCCGTTGCCCAACTCTTAGCGGTTGCGCACCCGCCACGCCACCGCGATTGACCTTTCCCGGGGGAAGGCGTAAGCGCCCGGCCATGAGCATCTTCATGCGCAAGCTCCGGGGCCGCGCGCGCTTCATCAAGCGCGCCGTCTGGTACAGCCGCGGCCAGTACGACCGCGAATGCCCGATCTGCGGCTATTCCGGGCGCTTCCTGCCCTACAGCTGGCCGCCCCGGATCGACGCGATGTGCCCATCCTGCGAATCGGTCGAACGGCACCGGCTGATGGCGCTGGCGCTGAAGGAGCGCGGCGACCTGCTGAAGTCGGGCGACGACGTCATTCATTTCGCGCCGGAGCGCTGGCTGCGTCCGTTCCTGGCCAGCTACGGTCTCGGCAACTACCGCACCGCCGACATCCGGGAGGGCAAGGCGGACGAGGTGCTGAATATCGAGCAGATCGACATGCCCGACGGCTGCGTCGATGTCGCCATCGCCAGCCACGTGCTGGAGCATGTCGACGACGCCAGGGCCCTGCCGGAGCTGTTCCGCGTGCTGAAGCCCGGCGGGCGGTTCCTCTGCATGGTGCCGCTGATCGAGGGCTGGGACACCACCTTCGAGGATGAGAGCATCGCCTCGATGAAGGAGCGGAAGAAGCACTTCGAGGGCAAGCGCCACCTGCGCTATTTCGGCCGCGATCTGCGTGACCGCATGGCCGCTGCCGGTTTCGAGGTGGACGAATACACGGCCGAGGGCACAGACGTGGTCCGCTACGGCCTGATCCGCGGCGAAAAGCTGTTCATCGGGCGCAAGCCGGAGCTCTAGATTCATCCGCGACCGCACCCCGGAAAGCATGGGTGTTGAATGCGCGCACCCGCCATGCCGGGACTCGCAATCGATCCGCCTGCGCCCTAAGTTGTCGCTCTGTTCCCTTTGCCCGCAGGTCCTCCCTTCATGCAGAAATCGATCAGTGTCCGTGGCGCCCGCGAGCACAATCTGAAAGGCATCGACGTCGACATTCCGAGGGACCGGCTGGTGGTGATCACCGGCCTTTCGGGTTCGGGCAAGTCGTCGCTCGCCTTCGACACCATCTATGCCGAGGGCCAGCGCCGCTATGTCGAGAGCCTGTCGGCCTATGCGCGGCAGTTCCTGGAACTGATGCAGAAGCCCGACGTGGACCTGATCGAGGGGCTGAGCCCGGCCATCTCCATCGAGCAGAAGACGACGTCGAAGAACCCGCGCTCGACGGTGGGCACGGTCACCGAGATCCACGACTACATGCGCCTGCTCTGGGCCCGGGTCGGCATCCCCTACTCGCCGGCGACCGGCCTGCCCATCGAGAGCCAGACCGTCAGCCAGATGGTCGACCGGGTTCTGGAGATGGAGGAAGGCACGCGGCTTTACCTGCTGGCCCCCATCGTGCGCGGCCGCAAGGGCGAGTACCGCAAGGAATTCCGCGACCTGCGCAAGCAGGGCTTCCAGCGCGTGAAGGTCGACGGCGAACTCTACGAGATCGAGGACGTGCCCGAACTCGACAAGAAGCTGAAGCACGATATCGAGGTGGTGGTGGACCGGATCGTGGTCCGCGACGACATCGCCACAAGGCTGGCCGACAGCTTCGAGACTGCGCTGGGGCTGGCCGACGGGCTGGCCATCACCGAGAGCGCCGACGGCGGCGAACGGACCATGTTCTCGGCCAAGTTCGCCTGCCCGGTCAGCGGCTTCACCATCGAGGAAATCGAGCCGCGCCTCTTCAGCTTCAACAATCCCGTTCGGCGCCTGCCCGGCCTGCGACGGTCTGGGCACGGAGATGTATGTCGATGCGGACCTGGTCGTGCCGGACCACGATCTCTCGATCCGCGCCGGCGCCATCGCGCCCTGGTCGAAGACGACCTCGCCCTACTACCTGCAGACGCTGCAGTCGATCCTGCGCCACTTCAAGGAAAGCATGACCACACCGTGGCGCGATCTGGCCGAGCCGGTGCGGGATGCGATCCTCTACGGCTCGGGCGAGGAGGCCATCGAGTTCAGCTACGATGACGGGCTTCGCAGCTACAAGACGAAGAAGAGCTTCGAGGGCGTCGTCCGCAATCTGGAGCGGCGCTGGCGCGAGACCGACTCGTCGCGGATGCGCGAGGAGATCGAGACCTATCAGGCGCGCACCGACTGTTCGGCCTGCGGCGGCAACCGGCTGAAGCCGGAGGCGCTGGCGGTGAAGATCAACGGCCTGCATATCGGCGAAGCGTCGAAGTTCTCCATCCGTGACGCAGGCGCATGGTTCCTGGGTCTCGACGATGCGCTGACGGACAAGCAGAAGGAGATCGCGGGCCGGATCCTGAAGGAGATCAACGAACGTCTCGGCTTCCTCAACAATGTCGGGCTGGAATACCTGACGCTCAGCCGCAATTCCGGCACGCTTTCGGGCGGCGAAAGCCAGCGCATCCGGCTGGCCAGCCAGATCGGCTCCGGTTTGACCGGCGTGCTCTATGTGCTCGACGAGCCGTCCATCGGCCTGCACCAGCGCGACAATGGCCGCCTGCTGGAGACGCTGAAGAACCTGCGCGACCTCGGGAACACCGTCATCGTCGTCGAGCATGACGAGGAAGCCATCCTGACCGCCGACCACGTCATCGATATCGGTCCCAAGGCCGGGCTGCATGGCGGCGAACTGGTGGCCGAAGGCACGCCCGAACGCATCATGCAGACGCCGAAGTCCATCACCGGGCAGTACCTCTCCGGTATCGCCCAGGTGCCGGTGCCGCAGAAACGCCGCGACGGCCACAAGGGCCGATTTCTCCGGATTGTCGGGGCGAAGGGCAACAATCTGAACAACATCACCGCAACCCTGCCGCTGGGCGCCTTCGTCTGCATCACCGGCGTCTCCGGCTCGGGCAAGTCCACGCTGACCATCGAGACGCTCTACAAGGCGCTCGCCCGGCGCCTGCATCAGGCCAAGGCCGCGCCGGCGCCGCACGACCGGATCGACGGTCTGGAATGGCTGGACAAGATCATCGACATCGACCAGTCGCCCATCGGCCGCACGCCGCGGTCGAACCCGGCCACCTATACCGGCGCCTTCTCCCCGATCCGGGACTGGTTCACCGAACTGCCCGAGGCCAAGGCCCGCGGCTACAAGCCGGGCCGCTTCAGTTTCAACGTGAAGGGCGGGCGTTGCGAGGCCTGCCAGGGCGACGGGCTGATCAAGATCGAGATGCACTTCCTGCCCGACATCTACGTCCAGTGCGACGTCTGCAAGGGCAAGCGCTACAACCGCGAAACGCTGGAGATCAAGTTCAAGGACAAGTCGATCTCCGACGTGCTGGAGATGACCGTCGAGGAAGGGCTGGACTTCTTCAGGGCCGTCCCGTCCGTGCGCGAGAAGATGGAGACCCTGATGCGGGTCGGTCTCGGCTACATCAAGATCGGCCAGCAGGCGACGACGCTGTCGGGCGGCGAGGCGCAGCGCGTGAAGCTCGCCAAGGAACTGTCGAAGCGGGCCACGGGACGAACGCTCTACATCCTCGACGAACCCACCACCGGCCTGCATTTCGAAGATGTGCGGAAGCTGCTCGAAGTGCTGCATGAACTGGTCGACAGCGGCAACACGGTCGTGGTGATCGAGCACAATCTCGAGGTCATCAAGACCGCCGACTGGATCGTCGATATCGGCCCCGAAGGCGGCACCGGCGGCGGCGAGATCGTCGCATGCGGCACGCCCGAGGAAGTGGCGCAGGTCGGCGAAAGCTACACGGGGCAGTATCTTGCCGAGGTGCTGAAGCGGCGGGCTTCCAAGGCGCTGCCGGCGCCGGGAAAGAAGAAGGCGAAGGCGAGCGGACGCAAACGGAAGGACGCCGCCTGACACCAAGGCGTGCCTGGGGAGGAGACGCGGCTGTGACTGAAACCGAAAGCTTCGGACTGGAGCGCAAGGTCGCCCTGATCGCCGGCGGCGGCGCGGCGGGCGACGGCATCGGCAATGGCCGCGCGGCGGCAATGCTGCTGGCGCGTGCCGGTGCGAAGGTGATGGTCGCCGACCGCGATCCTGCCCTCGCCCTGCGCACGGTCGAGATGATCCGCGCCGAGGGCGGCATCGCCGAAGCCCATGCGTCCGACATCGCGCAGGAGGATCAGTGCCGGGATCTGGTGGCGGCGACGGTCGCCGCCTTCGGCCGGCTCGACTGCCTCGACAACAATGTCGGTATCGGCAGCCGCGGCAGCGTCGTCGAGATGAGCCAGTCCGACTGGCAGCGTGTCATGCGCATCAATGTCGAGACCATGATGCTGCTGTCCAAGCACGCCATTCCGGCGATGATGGAAAGCGGCGACGGCGGCGCGATCGTCAACGTCTCCTCGATCTCGGCGCTCCGGCCGCGCGGACTGACGGCCTATACGGCATCCAAGGGGGCGGTGATCGCCCTGACGCGCGCCATGGCAGTCGATCACGGGCCGGACGGCATCCGGGTCAACTGCGTCGCGCCCGGCCCGGTCTACACGCCGATGGTCTACCAGCGCGGCATGAGCGACGCCGCGCGGGCCGCGCGCTCGAAGGCGTCGGTGCTGGGCGTCGAGGGCACCGGATGGGATGTCGGCATGGCCGTCCGGTTCCTGCTCTCGGCGCAGTCGCGCTACGTCACCGGCCAGACGCTGGTGGTCGACGGCGGCGTGACGCTGCAGGGACCGGAACGGGATTCACAGGGCTGAGGGAGGAAAGCCGATGGCGCGGGTGACGTATTTGACGAAGGACGATCTGGACGAGGCCGACAAGCCGCTGCTGGAGCGCTCGGGTATCAATCTGTTCAAGGCACTGGCCAACAACCCCAGAGCCGCGAGGGCGTTCGCCCACCTGGGCAACCACATCCGCCACAAGAGCGATCTGGACGGCCGGATCCGGGAACTGGCGATACTCACCGTGGGTTACCTGGCCCGCTCGCCCTACGAATGGTCGCACCACATCAAGATCGGCTATGACTTCGGTGTCAGTGATGCCGATATCGCGGGCCTCATCGCCGAAGCCGAGGGACGGGACAGCGACCTCGACGCCCTGGCCAGACTGGCCTGCCGGGCCGCACGGGAGATGACCTTGGCCGGCGCGGTCTCGGACGCCACCTTCAAGGCCCTGGAAGATCATCTGGGCCACGACCTGATCATCGAACTCGTGCTGGCCATTGCCACCTACAACGCGGTCGTCAGAATCCTGGGCAGCCTGCAGATCGACGTCGAGGACAGTTACATGTCCTATCTGGACAAGTACCCCCTTCCGGAGAACTGACCTCCGAGAAAATCCCGCTTCTCCAGCAATCGCGCCGGCGCAACACTTGCTGTTGCGCTCGAAGCGTCGGGGTATCGGCTGCTGTCCGAACCCCGCGTCCGGGTGCTTCAAAACCTGGAGATAAACAGAAAATGTTGAGGGAATTCAAGGAATTCGCCATGCGCGGCAATGTCGTCGACATGGCGGTTGGCATCATCATCGGCGCGGCGTTCGGAAAGATCGTCTCGTCCATGGTCAACGACGTGGTCATGCCGGTCGTCGGCATGTTCACGGGCGGCGTCGACTTCACCGAGTACTACATCAACCTGTCGGGCGGTGAGTACGCCAGCCTGGCGGCGGCGAAGGAGGCCGGCGCGGCGACCGTCAATGTCGGCGTCTTCATCAACACGGTGATAGACTTCGTCATCGTCGCCTTCGTCATCTTCATCCTGATCAAGCAGATGAACCGGCTGGAGCGGAAGAAGATCGAGGAGCCGGCCAAGGCCCCGCCGCCGCCGCGCCAGGAACTGCTGCTTGAGGAAATCCGCGACCTGCTGAAGACCCGCTAGATCTCCGACATCTAGCCGAGAGTCAGCTTGAGCCCGTCCCTGAAGGCCATCTCCGCCGGCACGCCGAAGGCGGCGGTGGCCTTCGACGGGTTGCCGATCGAGGTGCGGATGTCGCCGGCGCGGGCTTCGGCATGGGTGATGCCGGCCTTCGTGCCGCAGATCTCGGCGACCGTGTGCGCGAGCTCCAGCACGGAGGTCTGCTTGCCGGTGCAGACATTGTAGACATCGCCCCTGCCGCCGCCGGCATCCATCGCCGCGATCAGATGGCGGACGACATCGCCGACATAGACGAAGTCGCGAACCTGCCCGCCATCGCCGAAGATGGTGATCCCCTGTCCCGCGCGGATGCGGTCGGTGAAGATGGCGATGACGCCGGAATAGGGCGACTTCGGATCCTGACGCGGCCCGAACACGTTGAAGAAGCGGAAGCCGGTGTTGGGCACGCCATGGACGCCGTGCGCGACCCGGCCGTGTAGCTCGCAGCCCAGCTTGTCGGCGCCATAGGCCGACAGCGGCTTCGTCTCGGCATCCTCGGTGAGCGGCACGTTCGGGTTGTCCCCATAGACTGCGGCGGACGACGCATAGACGACGGGCTTCCGCCCTGCCTTCTTCGCGGCATCGAAGACGTTGATCGTGCCGGTCAGGTTCACCTTGTGGCTGTCGGCCCATTCCTCGGTGCATTTCTGCACGGAGGCGACGGCGGCAAGATGGAAACAGCCGTCCTTGCCTTCCATCAACCGCTCCATCAGATCGGCGTCCCGGATGTCGCCGACCACGATCTCGGCTTCGGCCGGCGGGTTGTCGCGGTTGCCGGTCGAGAGGTCGTCGACGATGGTGACGGCGTCGCCGCGCGCCACCAGCGCATCGGACAGATGGGAGCCGATGAAGCCGCATCCCCCGGTGACCAGCCAGTGCGCCATGCCCCTCAGCCCTCCAGGATCTTGCGAACCGAAGCGATGAATTCGTCGACCTGGATCGGTTTCGGCAGGTAGGCGTCGGCGCCCGCCGCCTTGATCTTTGCCTGATCGCCGGCCATCGCCATGGTCGTCACCACGATGATCGGGACGTCCTTCAGCGACGGGTCCTTCTTCATGGTCTGCACCAGGTCGAGGCCGGACACCCCGGGCAGCATGATGTCCATGATGATCAGGTCCGGCTCTTCCTCGTGCGCCAGTTCCATCGCCTCATGACCGTCATCGGCCGTGATCACGTCGCAGCCGAGCGTCTGCAGCGCAGAGGCATAGACCTCCTGCACCAGCATGTTGTCCTCGACGATCAGGATGCGCTTGTCCATCGGGTCTCGCTTTCGGACGTCTTAGGGAATGTTCGGGCATTCGGCCCGGATCGCGGCCTCGGTCTCCGGCGCCATGGCGACGATCTCGCGGGCGAATTCCAGGGCCTTGTCCTCCTCGCCATCCTTGACGGCGAACTCGCAGGCGCTGGCCTTGTCCCGGATCGCGCCGAGACCGACCGACCCCGACGAGGAGGTCAGATCGTGGGCCTGCTGGCGGACCACGCCCATGTCGCGCGCGTCGATGCCGGACTGCAGGACGGCGACCTTCTCTTTCATCTGGGCCAGATACTTCGTCAGAAGCATCTCGACCATCTGGTCGCCCAGGGCCTGTTTCAGGGCCCCGAAGGACGCCTGATCGAACTGGTCGGCCATCCCCTCCTCCCGAATCGGATGTCGCATGGTTGCGGCGGAAGCTACAGCAACTCGTCTGCCATGGCGAGTACCGCGCCCCGGACATGGCTCGGTCGCCGGGCCTCAGGCTTGATCGTACCCGCCGGTAGCCCTAGTTTGCCGGTCGCACGCCGACAGGCACCTTTCGAAAAAGGCGGACGGGGAGAAAACATGCGCTTCGAAGGCACCAGCACCTATGTCGCGACCGACGATCTGATGGTCGCGGTCAACGCCGCAGCTACCCTTGAGCGTCCGCTGCTGATCAAGGGCGAGCCCGGCACGGGCAAGACCGTTCTGGCGCACGAGGTCGCGAAGGCCTTCGACACCCAGCTGATCGAGTGGCACATCAAGTCGACCACCAAGGCGCAGCAGGGCCTCTACGAATACGACGCCGTCAGCCGCCTGCGCGACTCGCAGCTTGGCGACGAGCGGGTCAACGACATCCGCAACTACATCAAGCGCGGCAAGCTCTGGGACGCCTTCACCGTCGAGAAGCGCCCGGTCCTGCTGATCGACGAGGTCGACAAGGCCGACATCGAGTTCCCGAACGACCTGCTGCTGGAACTCGACCGCATGCAGTTCCACGTCTACGAGACCGGCGAGACCGTGGTCGCGAAGCAGCGTCCGCTGATCATCATCACCTCGAACAACGAGAAGGAACTGCCGGACGCCTTCCTGCGCCGCTGCTTCTTCCACTACATCCGCTTCCCCGACGACGACACCATGCGGGAGATCGTCGAGGTGCACTATCCGGGTATCCAGCGCGAACTGGTTTCGGAGGCGATGCGCATCTTCTACGAGATCCGCGACGTGCCGGGCCTGAAGAAGAAGCCGTCGACGTCGGAACTGCTGGACTGGCTGAAGCTGCTGATGGCCGAGGATCTGCCGGCGGAGACGCTGAAGTCGCGCGATCCGAAGAAGCTGATTCCGCCGCTGCACGGCGCCCTGCTGAAAAACGAGCAGGATGTGCACCTGTTCGAGCGGCTCGCGTTCCTGGCGAAACGGGAACAGAATAAGTAGGCCTGTCCTGTATCCCTCGGGCGTGACCCGAGGGTGTGTGCACGGGACCGGCCGCTTCGACACAGGCCCTCGGGTCAGGCCCGGGGGCGGCAGAGCTGGGAGGCACGTTTGTTCATCAACTTCTTCCTCGAGCTGAGGAACAACAAGGTTCCCGCCACGCTGCGCGAGTACCTGACCCTGCTCGAAGCGCTGCAGAAGCACGTCACCGCCTACAAGGTGGAGGAGTTCTACTATCTCGCCCGCGCCACGCTGGTGAAGGACGAGAAGAACATCGACAAGTTCGACCAGGTCTTCGGCAAATGCTTCAACGGCCTGGAGTTCATGTCGGAGGAAGAGACCCACGACATCCCCGAGGAGTGGCTGCAGAAGCTCGCGGAGAAGGTGCTGACGCCCGAGGAGATGGCCGAGATCGAGGCCATGGGCGGCTTCGAGAAGCTGATGGAAGAGCTGAAGAAGCGCCTTGAGGAGCAGAAGGGCCGCCACCAGGGCGGCAACAAGTGGATCGGCACCGCCGGCACCTCGCCCTTCGGCGCCCATGGCTACAACCCCGAAGGCGTGCGCATCGGCCAGAAGGAGAGCCGCCACCGCCGCGCGGTGAAGGTCTGGGACAAGCGCGAATTCAAGAACCTCGACGACGAGCTCGAGCTCGGCACCCGCAACATCAAGGTCGCGCTCCGGCGCCTGCGCCGCTTCGCCCGCGAGGGCGCGGACATGGAACTGGACCTGCCGGACACCATCAAGTCCACCGCCGACAATGCCGGTTATCTCGACATCAAGATGGTCCCGGAACGCCGCAACACGGTGAAGGTTCTGCTGCTGCTCGACATCGGCGGGTCGATGGACGACCACATCCGGACGCTGGAAGAGCTGTTCTCGGCCGCGAAGACCGAGTTCAAGCACATGGAATACTACTACTTCCACAACTGCCTCTACGAGAAGCTGTGGAAGGACAACCGCCGCCGCCACACCGAGTATGTGGACAGCTGGCAGGTGCTCCACACCTTCCCGTCGGACTACAAGCTGATCTTCGTCGGCGACGCCACCATGAGTCCCTACGAGATCGTCTATCCGGGCGGCTCCGTGGAGCACTGGAACGAGGAATCCGGCGAGACCTGGATGCGGCGCTTCCTGAACGTCTACCAGAAGTCGATCTGGCTGAACCCGGTACCGCAGAAATACTGGGACTACACGCCGTCGATCAAGCTGGTCCAGGAAATGATGGGCAACCGCATGCACCCGCTGACCCTCGAGGGCCTCGAGGCGGGCATGAAGGAACTGTCGAAGTAGGCCGCCCGGCCGCACCGGCTGCAACGGAGCCGGACAGATGCGCAGCGTAATCCCGATTCTCTGCGGCCTTGTTCTGTACGCATGGCCGGCCACTGCCGCCGAAACCGGCAAGGCGACCGCCGAGTTCGCTTGCGGGCCGCATCACGTCGTGCTGACGCTCCGGCATGGCTATCCGTCTCTCACCCTCTCCGGCCGCAAGCGGCAGATCGAGCGGCAGCCCGCGGCGTCGGGCGTGCGCTACCGCAGCGTCGACGGTGGCGCGGCGGTCCGGTTCTGGGAGAAGGGACCGGAGGCGCTGCTGGAGATCGGCGGCGCGGAGCCGGTCGCCTGCACCCGGATCGAGCCCGGCGAGGCGGCGATGCTGCCCTTCAAGGCCCGCGGGAACGAGCCGCCCTGGCTGCTGGGGATCAGCGCTTCGGGCGTCACCCTGCTGCTCGACTACGGCCAGACCACGGTCGAGGCCATCAAACCGCCGGCAATCGAGGGGGATGACGGTCTGGCCTACTCCACCGAGGCTGAGGGCCGTCCGCTGAATATCCGCATTTCGGGCGACATCTGTCATGACAGCATGGCCGGCACGCCCTTCCCGAAGACGGTCGAAGTGGCCTTCGGCGACCGCACGCTGCGCGGCTGCGGCGGCGAGATCTGGGAGCTGCTGAACGAAAGCCACTGGATCGTCTCCACGCTGAACGGCCATGCGGTCCCGGGCGATCGTCCGCCGACCCTGACCTTCGGGGCCGAGGGGAAGCTGACCGGCCTGGGCGGCTGCAACAGCTTCTTCACCATCGCGACGACCGACGGCCCGCGCTTCCTGACTGGCCCTGTCGCCGCCACCAAGCGCGCCTGTCCGACGGCGCTGATGGCGGTCGAGGACGCGTTTCTGGGCATTCTGGACGGCGCAGAGAGCTTCGACCTCCGCGACGGCGGCGGCAAGCTGGTGATCCGGGACCGCGCAGGCTCCGAGCTGGTTGCCCACCGCGGCAAGCGCTAGGGACGGCCGGCCGCCGGGTTCAACAGATACACCCATGCGGACCGGTCGCTGTCCGCCAGACGCACAACCTCGCGGATGTAGGGCCCGGCCAGCGGATCCGCCGGGTCGTAATCCTCCCAGTCGTCGAAGACCGCCAGCGCCCTGTCGCTGATGAGGCGGTACAGGTCGGCCTCGACCAGGCCGTCCCCTCCCGGCACCAGCGCGGGGTACTGCCCCGGCCAGACGATGCGCCCGCGCAACCGGCAGGCGCCGGCATACTCGGCCAGCCCGTCCTTCGCCGGGGCTTCCCGGTCACCGGCGTCCCTGCGCAGGGAACCGTAGAAGGCAATCAGGTCCGTCATCGACGCAACACCCCATTCCCGGACGGTTTGTCCGCTTGTCGTGATCACGGCAACTGCTACAAATGCGGCGATACGAATTCAATGCGGGAAACACCGGACAGCGACATGGGGTCGGGGGGTCCGTGATTTTGCGCTCGCGCGACATGGAAGGAGAAGATCTTGGGTCAGGACACGCTTAAGACGCGCCGCAGCCTGGAAGCCGGCGGCCATTCCTACGACTACTACAGCCTGAAGGCCGCAGAGGCCGAACTGGGCGATCTCTCGCGCCTGCCGAAGTCGCTGAAGGTGCTGATGGAGAACCTGCTGCGCTACGAGGACGGGCGCACGGTCACCGTCGAAGACGTGAAGGCTGCCGCAGCCTGGCTGAACGACCGCGCCTCCGACCGCGAGATCGCCTACCGCCCGGCGCGCGTGCTGATGCAGGACTTCACCGGCGTGCCCGCCGTGGTCGATCTGGCCGCCATGCGCGCGGCCATCGAATCGATGGGCGGCGACCCGAAGAAGATCAATCCGCTGAGCCCGGTCGATCTGGTCATCGACCACTCGGTCATGGTCGACGCCTTCGGCGACGGCACCGCCTTCCAGACCAATGTCGATCTGGAATACGCCCGCAACAAGGAGCGCTACGAATTCCTGCGCTGGGGCTCCACCGCGTTCGACAACTTCCGCGTCGTGCCGCCGGGAACCGGCATCTGCCACCAGGTGAACCTGGAATACCTGGCCAAGGTGGTCTGGACGAAGGAAGAAGACGGCAAGACCATCGCCTATCCGGACACGCTGGTTGGCACGGACAGCCACACCACCATGGTCAACGGCTTGGCGGTGCTGGGCTGGGGCGTCGGCGGAATCGAGGCCGAGGCGGCCATGCTGGGCCAGCCGATCTCCATGCTGATCCCGGAAGTCGTCGGCTTCAAGCTGACCGGAAAGCTGAAGGAAGGCACCACGGCGACCGACCTGGTGCTGACCGTCACCCAGATGCTGCGCAAGAAGGGCGTGGTCGGCAAGTTCGTCGAGTTCTTCGGCGACGGCGTCCGGCAGATGAGCCTGGCCGACCGCGCCACCATCGCCAACATGGCGCCCGAATACGGCGCGACCTGCGGCTTCTTCCCGGTCGACGACGAGACCCTCGCCTACATGCGCTCCTCTGCGCGCTCGGAGGCGCAGATCGCGCTGACCGAGGCCTATGCCAAGGAGCAGGGCCTGTGGCTGGACGACATCGACCCGGTCTTCACCGACACGCTCGAGCTCGACATCTCGACCGTCGAGCCGTCGCTGGCCGGTCCGAAGCGCCCGCAGGACCGCGTGCCGCTGTCCGAAGCCGCCGGCGCCTTCGACAAGGCCCTGACCGAGGTCTTCAAGGTGACCGACAAGTCGGCCAGCGCCCACGTCAAGGAGATCGACGCCGATGTCGGCCATGGCGACGTGGTCATCGCCGCCATCACCTCGTGCACCAACACCTCGAACCCCGGCGTGATGCTGGGCGCGGGTCTGGTGGCGCGAAACGCGGCGGCGAAGGGCCTGACCGTGAAGCCCTGGGTGAAGACCTCGCTGGCGCCGGGCAGCCAGGTGGTGTCGGACTATCTGGACGCCGCCGGCCTGACCGACGACCTGAACAAGCTGGGCTTCAACCTGGTCGGCTATGGCTGCACCACCTGCATCGGCAACTCCGGCCCGCTGCCGGAGCCGATCGCCAACGCGATCACCGAGAAGGATCTGGTCGCCTGCTCCGTGCTGTCGGGCAACCGCAACTTCGAAGGCCGCGTGAACCCGCATGTGCAGGCGAACTACCTCGCCTCGCCGATGCTGGTCGTCGCCTACGCCATTGCCGGCTCGATGAAGATCAACATCCTGGAAGACGCGATCGGCCAGGATCAGGACGGCAATGACGTGTTCCTGAAGGACATCTGGCCGTCCAATCAGGAAGTCGTCGACACGGTGCGCGAATGCGTCCGCGCCGACATGTTCGAGAAGCGCTACGGCAACGTCTTCGACGGCGACGAGAACTGGAAGAAGATCGACGTCACCGGCGGCCTGACCTACGCGTGGGACTCGACCTCGACCTACGTCCAGCACCCGCCCTATTTCGAGGGCATGAAGGCAGAGCCGGGCGAGCTCAGCGATGTCTCGGACGCCCGCGTTCTGGCGCTGATGGGCGACTCGGTCACGACCGACCACATCTCGCCCGCCGGTTCCTTCAAGGAAGAGCACCCGGCCGGCAAGTACCTGTCCGGTCATCAGGTGCCGCCGCGTGAGTTCAACTCCTACGGCTCGCGGCGCGGCAATCACGAGGTGATGATGCGCGGCACCTTCGCCAACATCCGCATCCGCAACGAGATGGCGCCGGGCACGGAAGGCGGTTTCACCAAGCATCAGCCGTCGGGCGACGACATGACCATCTACGACGCCGCCATGCGCTACCAGGAAGAAGGCACCCCGCTGGTCGTCATCGCCGGCAAGGAATACGGCACCGGCTCGTCGCGCGACTGGGCGGCCAAGGGCACCAGCCTGCTGGGCGTGAAGGCGGTGATCGCCGAGAGCTTCGAGCGTATCCACCGTTCCAATCTGGTGTTTATGGGCGTGCTGCCGCTGGTCTTCAAGGACGGCCAGAACCGCAAGTCCCTCAACCTGGACGGCACGGAGACGATCTCGCTCAGCGGCATCTCCGATGGCATCAGGCCGCGCCAGGACGTGTCCTGCACCATCACCCGCGCGGATGGCAGCAGCGAGACGATCAGCCTGCTCTGCCGTATCGATACCGCCGACGAAGTCGACTACTACAAGCACGGCGGCATCCTGCACTACGTGCTGCGGCGTCTGGCGGCCTGAGCGGTTAACATCCGGTTTCGGGCGGGTCACCCCCATGTGACTCGCCCGGAGCCTACCGCCGATCTAGGTTCGGCCCATGCTGAAGACGACGACATGGATGGCCGCCTTCGCGGCGGCGGCGCTCTGGCTGTCCCAGCCTGCAGCGGCCGGCGACAAGCCGCTGACGGTCGTCGAACTGTTCACCAGCCAGGGCTGCAATTCCTGTCCGCCGGCCGACCGGCTGATGGGCGATCTGGTCAAGCGTGACGACGTTCTCGGCCTCAGCTTCCACGTCGACTACTGGGACTATATCGGCTGGCGCGACACCTTCGCGATGCCCGAGTCCTCGACGCGCCAGCGCAGCTATGTCGGCCAGCGCCGGCGGTCGCTACGCCTACACGCCCCAGATTGTCGTGGGCGGTCAGGATCAGGTCGTCGGCAGCCGCAAGGCCGCCGTCGAACACGCGATCAGCGCACGGCAGACAGATCCGATGGTCGAGATCGAGCTCAAGCCCATGGGCAAAGGCCATTTCCACGTTGTGCTGGCGCCGCGCAAGCTGAAGGAAACCGCCTGGGTCTGGGTCGTCATGTTCGACAACCGCCACGATGTCGACATCAAGCGCGGCGAGAACTCCGGCAAGACGCTTTCCTACTTCAATGTCGTCCGCCATATCGAGCGGATTGCCGTGTGGGATGGCGAAGCGCCGCTGACGGTGCCGGTCGACGTCAACAACGCCTGGGACAACGGGCGCGACGGCTGCGCGGTCATCGTTCAGGCCGGCGGCTACGGCCCGATCCTCGGCGCTGCCCGGCTCGTCAGATCCGGCAGTTGACCGCAGCCGTCTCCGGTCACACCAAGTCGCGAATCCGCGCCGACAGTCACAACTTCGCCCGTTAACCAAGTTTTCCGGTTGCAGGGCGCGCCGGCACACTGAAAATAGGCCTCATGATCATACCCAGCGCGATTTCCTGCAGGGTGCCCCTTGGTGTCGTTTTGGGCAGCGCCCTCCTTGTTTCCGCCGGCACAGCGCTGGCGGATGATGCTCCTCAGCCGACCCGGATCGCAGCGATCGAGAGCGAGACCAAATCGCCCGCATCGCCGCTGGCCCGCGTCTCCGGCGAAGGCATAGGCGCCTTTCTTGCCGGCCGTCAGGCCCGCAAGGACGGCGATACGTCCGCCGCGTCGTCCTACTACGCCCGGGCGCTGGCCGCCGATCCCGGCAATGACTGGCTCGCCCACCGTTCCTTCCTGCTGGATGTCAGCGACGGCCGCATCGAGCGCGCCCTGCCGCTGGCCGAACGGGTGCTGAAGACGAACAAGGCGGCGCCGGTGGCCAATCTGGTCAAGGTCGTCGACCACATGAAGAACGCGCGCTACGGCAAGGCCGATGCGCTTGTGGAAAAGGCCGACCGCCGCGGGACCATGCAGCTGCTCGGACCGCTGGTGAAGGCCTGGGCCGCCTTCGGCGCGGGCGATATCGAGCTGGCGCTGGCGCGGCTCGAACCGCTGGAGGGGAAGCGCTCCTTCGCGCCGTTCCTGATCTATCACAAGGCCATGATCCAGGCCGCGTCCGGCGATCCGGCGGCGGCCATCGAGACCTTCGACTCCCTGCCCGACAACATGTCGCTGGATCTGCGGTCCCGGCTGATCTACGCGGCGCTGCTGGGCCGCCGTGACGGTCCGGGTGCCGTGGACGCCTATCTGAAGGGTCTGGCCGCCCGCTACGGCGAGGATCCTGTTCTCCGGGCCTATCTGAATCACGGACGTCCCATCGAAAGCGCCTTTCCGGTGAGTTCCGCACAGGACGGCGTCGCCGAAGCGTTCTATGGCGCGGCTTCCGCACTCTCCAGCGAGTCGGCCAGCGACGTTTCCCTCATCTACCTGCGGCTGGCGCTGTACATCCGCCCCGGTCTGGATGTCGGCCACGCGCTGCTCGGCGACATGCTCGAGGAAAGCGGCCATATGGAAGAGGCGATGGATGCCTTCAAGGCAATCGCCGCGGATTCGCCCTATCACTGGTCCGCCCGCATCCGCATCGCCTGGGTGCTGGACAGCCTCGGCCAGACCGAGGAGGCCGAACGCATCCTGCGCCAGATGGCCGAGGAGCGGCCGGACAACCTGACCACGCTGGCGACGCTGGCGGACATGATGCGCGGCCACAAGCGCTTCCGGGAAGCGGCCGAAGTCTATCGTGAGACGGTGGCCCGGATCGAGACGCCTGGGCCGCGCCACTGGTCGATCTTCTACGCCTACGGCATCGCCCTGGAGCGGTCCCTGCGCTGGGACGAGGCCGAAGCGAACCTGAAAAAGGCCCTGGAACTCAGCCCGGACCAGCCGCTGGTCATGAACTATCTCGGCTATTCCTGGGCCGATCAGGGCGTGAAGCTGGAAGAGGCCGTGGCCATGATCGAAAAGGCCGTGGACCTTCGGCCAGGCCGACGGCTACGTCGTCGACAGCCTTGGCTGGGCCTATTTCCAGAAGGGCGACTTCGACACCGCGGTCAAGCATCTGGAACGCGCCGCCAGCCTGCGCCCGCAGGATTCGACGATCAACGATCACCTGGGCGATGCCTACTGGCATGTCGGCCGCCGCCGCGAGAGCTGCTTCCAGTGGCGCCACGCGCTGCAGCTCGATCCCGACCCCGACCTGATCCCCGCGATCCGGGCCAAGCTGGCCGATGGTCTGGGTAACGCGAAGGAATTCGGTGGCTGCCGTTTCTGAGGATCTGCAGGTCCAGAGCTTCGACGCCCCGGCCAAGATCAACCTTTTCCTGCACGTCGTCGGACGCCGCGACGACGGTTACCACCTTCTGGAAAGCCTTGTCGCCTTTGCCAGCATCGGCGACCGGATCACGGTATCGCCGTCCGGGACCGCCGGCGTCAACCTGACTGTCGCCGGCCGCTTCGCCGGGCTGATCGACGGACCGGCCGGTGAAAATCTCGTGCTACGTGCTGCAGAAGCGTTGCGGGCGCGTGGCGGCGACCGCCTCGGCGCCTCGATCCGGCTGGACAAGAACCTGCCCGTCGCGGCCGGCATCGGCGGCGGATCCGCCGACGCGGCAGCGACGCTGCTGGCGCTGAACCGGTTCTGGAACCTCGGCCTGTCCCAGGAAGAACTGGCCGCAATCGGCCTCGGGCTCGGCGCCGACGTGCCTGCCTGTCTGCAGCGCTCGGCCATCCTGATGCGGGGCATCGGCGAGCAGATATCCCCGGCCGCGGTACCGGCGGGTCTGGGCGTCATCCTGATCAACCCCATGAAGCCGCTGCCGACCCCTGCGGTCTTCGCCGACTTCCGGAACGGCGAGCCCTTCGCCGATCTCGGACGGCAGGACTGGACGGCCGCAGGCAACCGGGAGCTCTGGCTCGATCGGCTGCGGGCCACCGGCAACAGTCTCGAACCTCCGGCGCGGCGCCTGTTGCCCGCGATCGGGAAAATCGTCGAAACGCTTCAGGACGTGGAAGGCTGCCGGATCGCCCGCATGTCGGGGTCCGGCGCGACCTGTTTCGGCCTGTTCGACGACTGGCAGACGGCGGCACGGCGCGCCGACAATATCGCCTCCGCACACCCGGACTGGTGGGTGGCGCCGGGCCGGCTGCTGACGTGACCACGTCCAGATGGCGGACACTGGCGCCGATCCTGATCTCGGCCGCGGTGCTGCTGGCCGGAAACGGCATGCTGGTCACCATGATTGCACTCAGGGGGCCGGCCGAGGGCTTTGACGGCACCTGGATCGGCATCTTCGGCGCGGCCTACTATCTCGGCTTTCTGCTGGCGTCGTGGCTGTCGATCCACCTGATCCGCCAGGCCGGCCACATCCGGGTCTTCGCCGGGCTGGCCGCAGCCGCTGCTGCAACCACCCTCGGGATGCTGCTCTGGATCGAGGCGGAAGTCTGGACCGCAGCCCGCTTCGTCCAGGGACTCGCCTTCTCGGGCATCTCGACCGTGATCGAGAGCTGGCTCAACGGGCTGATCGAGAACCGCAACCGCGGCCGCATCCTGAGCATGTACCGGGTCGTCGATCTGGGCGCGGTCACCGGCGGGCAGTTCCTGTTGCCGGTCGTCGGCATCGAGGACTTCCACATCTTCGTCGTCTGCGCGATCTTCTTCTGCGTGGCCCTGATGCCGGTGACGCTGTCCAATCATTCCAGTCCCAGCGTACCGGATTCCGTGCGCTTCGACCTGAAAGCCGTCTGGCGAATGTCGCCCGTCGCCTGCGCCGGCTGCGTTGCCGTAGGCATGGCCAATGGCGCTTTCCGCACCCTGAGTCCGACCTACGCGACCGCGGCGGGGCTTGATGTGGCCGAAGTCGCCACGTTTCTGTCGCTGTTCATCGCCGCCGGTGCGGTCAGCCAGTTTCCGATCGGCTGGCTGTCGGACCGGTTCGACCGCCGAACGATCATCATGGGCGTGACCGTCGGCGCATCGGCAGCGAGCCTGTTCATCGTCATCGCCGCAGGCATGAGTCCGATGACGATCTTCATCGGCTCGGCCCTGTTCGGCGGCTTCGCCCTGCCGCTCTATTCGCTCTCCTCGGCGCATGCCAACGATCACTGCCCGCCCGGACGCTTCGTGACCCTGGCGGCCGGGCTGCTGCTCTGTTTCGCGGCAGGCGCGTTCATCGGGTCTCCGGTCGCAGCGGTGATGATGGACCAGTTCGGCCCGCCGGCGCTGTTCTGGTTCATCTGCGGGGTCCACGCCCTGTTCCTGGGCTTCGTCATCTACCGCCGCAGCCGCCGGCCTTCGGTGCCCCGCGAACGCCAGAGCGCCTTCGTCAGCCTGCTCAGGACGTCGCCGGCCATGTTTGCCTTGACGCAGCATGGCGAGGGCAAGCATCAGGACGACATAGACTGAGCCCCGGGGAGGCCGCATGAAGAACGTGATTGCCGTCGACGGCCCGACAGCTTCGGGCAAGGGGACGCTGGCGCGGCGGCTTGCGGCGCATTTCGGCTACGACTGGCTGGATACGGGGGCGCTCTACCGCGCGACAGCCCTGGGGCTGCGCCGTGAGGGCATCACCGGTCCGGACGAGGCGACAGCTGTCCGCGCCGCTGAAGGCATCGAGCCGGACGATCTTTCGGACCCGGCGCTGCGCGAAGAGGCCACCGGCAATCTGGCGTCGACGGTCGCGGCGATCCAGCCGGTGCGCGACGCCCTGTTCCGCTATCAGCGCGACTTCGCGGCGAACCCGCCGGGCGGCCGGGGTGCGGTTCTGGACGGCCGCGACATCGGCACGGTCATCTGTCCGGACGCGCCAGCGAAGTTGTTCGTCACCGCATCCGACGAGGTGCGCGCCGGCCGCCGTTTCCGCGAGTTGACGGACAAGGGCGTGACCGTGAAATACGAAGATGTCCTTGAAGACTTGCGAAATCGAGACGCGCGGGACCAGAAACGAAGCAACGCGCCATTGTCAAAAGCCGACGATGCGGTGTTGATCGATACTACGGAATTGGATATAGAGGCCGCGTTTTCCGCCTGCCTGAAGGCGTGTCTGTCCCGATTGGACGGGAAGAACGCTGGCTGACGGAAAGGCTCCACGGTGCCGACGATCCGACGGGACGCGGCAAATTCAGACCGGGAGCCGCTGAAAGGAGAAAACTCTCGCATGAGCGATGTATCGATCGGAGCTGATTCCCAGCTCCCGACCAAGGAGGATTTTGCCGCCCTCCTGGACGAGACCTACGGCTCCGAAGACAATCTGGAAGGTTCCGTCGTCAAGGGAACCGTCCTTTCCGTCGAGCATGACTTCGTTGTCGTCGACGTCGGCCTGAAGACCGAAGGCCGCATTCCGATGCGGGAGTTCGGCGGCAATTCCGCCGAGATCAAGACCGGCGACGCCGTCGAGGTCTATCTCGAGCGGATCGAGAACGGCCAGCACGAGGCCGTCATCAGCCGCGAGAAGGCCCGCCGCGAAGAGGCCTGGGCCAAGCTGGAGAAGTCCTACGCCGCCAACGAGCGCGTCGAGGGCCAGATCATCGGACGCGTGAAGGGCGGCTTCACCGTCGACCTTTCGGGCGCCGTGGCCTTCCTGCCGGGCAGCCAGGTCGACATCCGGCCGATCCGCGACGTCGGACCGCTGATGAACACCCCGCAGCCGTTCCAGATCCTGAAGATGGACCGCCGCCGCGGGAACATCGTCGTCAGCCGCCGTGCGGTTCTGGAAGAGACCCGCGCCGAGGCGCGCCAGGAGCTGATCCAGCGCCTGGAAGAGGGCATGGTCACCGATGGCGTGGTCAAGAACATCACCGATTACGGTGCGTTCGTCGACCTGGGCGGCATCGACGGCCTGCTGCATGTCACCGACATGTCCTGGCGCCGCGTGAACCATCCTTCGGAAGTCCTGAACATCGGCGAGACCGTCAAGGTCCAGGTGATCAAGATCAATAAGGAAACCCAGCGCATAAGTCTTGGCATGAAGCAGCTGCAGGCCGACCCGTGGGACGGCGTGGCGCTGAAGTACCCGGTGGGCGCACGCCTGGCCGGCCGCGTCACCAACATCACTGACTACGGCGCGTTCGTCGAGCTGGAGGCCGGTGTCGAGGGTCTGATCCACGTTTCCGAGATGTCGTGGACCAAGAAGAACGTGCATCCGGGCAAGATCGTCTCGACCAGCCAGGAAGTCACCGTTCAGGTGCTGGAGGTCGATCCCGACAAGCGCCGCATCAGCCTGGGCCTGAAGCAGACCATGGACAATCCGTGGGACAGCTTCGCGGACCAGCACCCGGTCGGCTCCACCGTCGAGGGCGAGGTCAAGAACAAGACCGAATTCGGTCTGTTCGTTGGCCTGGACGGCGAAATCGACGGCATGGTCCACATGTCCGACCTCAGCTGGGAGATGTCCAGCGAGCAGGCCATGGACCAGTACAACAAGGGCGACATGGTGCAGGCGATCGTTCTCGATGTGGACACCGAGAAGGAACGCATCAGCCTGGGTATCAAGCAGCTGGAGAACGACCCGTTCGCCGGCGCCAAGTCGCTGAAGCGCGGCAACACGGTGACCTGCTCGGTCACCCGCGTGCTGGATGCCGGCCTGGAGGTCGAGACCTCCGACGGTCTGGCGGGCTTCATCCGCAAGGGCGACCTGAGCCGCGACCGTTCCGAGCAGCGGCCTGACCGCTTCGCCGTGGGCGACAAGATCGACGCCAACGTCATCAGCGTCGATAACAAGACCCGCAAGGTGAACCTGTCGGTCAAGGCGCTGGAAGTGGCCGAGGAGAAGGAAGCCGTGGCCAACTACGGTTCCTCCGACTCGGGTGCCAGCCTCGGCGACATCCTGGGCGCCGCCCTGAAGGCCCGCATGGAGGCCAACGAGGGCGACGACGAGGACGACAAGTAAGACCCGCGCCCCGGTTCCGGCCGCCGCGCCGGAACCGAAGCGGTTATCCAACCCGGAGCGGGGGACGGCGGCGCCGTTCCCCGCTTTCCGTTTCGGAGACGACGATTGGACCCTGACGCCGCGCCCGACTGCTGGGTGATGTCCGACGGCAAGGCGGGCATGGAAAACCAGTGCCTGGGACTTGCCGAGGCGCTTGGCCTCGCCCCCGTCGTCAAACGGGTCGATATCCGCCAGCCCTGGCGCAGCCTGCCGCCCCAGCTCTGGTTCAGCCCCTTGTCCGCCCTGTCGCCGGCTTCCGACCGGCTCGACCCGCCCTGGCCCGACCTGCTGATCGCGACGGGCCGGCAGACGGTGGCGCTGTCGGTCGCCATCCGCCGCGCCAGCCAGGGGCGCACCTTCACCGTCCAGATCCAGAACCCGACGATCGCGCCCGACAGGTTCGATCTGATCGCCGTGCCGCAGCACGACCGTCTGACCGGCGCCAACGTCGTGCAGACCTTCGGCGCCCTGAACCGCATCCGCCAGGAAGCCATCGAGACGGCGGCGGCAGCATTCGCGCCGACGGTCGAAGCCCTGCCGCGTCCGCTGATCGTCGTGCTGCTGGGCGGCGCCAACAAGGTCTTCCACATGACCGACGCCAATGTCCGCGATCTCGGCCAGAAGCTGAAGGCCTTGGCCGGCGAATCCGGTGGGGGTCTCGCGATCACGCCGTCGCGACGGACCGAGGCTGGGCATGTCGAACTGCTGAAGGCCGAGCTGGAAGGCGTTCCGGCGGTCTGGCACACCGAGGACAGGCCCAATCCCTATCTCGGCTGGATGGGGCTCGGCGACGCCTTCGTCGTGACTTCGGATTCGGTGAACATGGTCTCCGAGGCTTGCGGCACCGGCAAGCCGGTCTATGTCCACCATCTCGAGGGCGGCAACGCTAAGTTCGCGCGGTTCCACGAAGCGATGCGGGAAAGCGGCCGCACCCGCGTTCTCGACGGACACTTGGCGGACTGGACCTACGGCCCCCTCGATGATACCGCGACGGTTGCCGCACTCGTGCAGCGCCAATTCTTGATCCATCTCAAGGAACGGGGACAGGACCCGGTGTCCTTTCACGCACCGGACGGAACGGGAGAACCAGGCAGATGATCTCCGTTGACATCGAACGGCTCAGGGCGACGCCGCTGAAGACGGATCCCTACGACTATGTCGTGGTGCCCGGCTTCGTGCCCGTCGACAGCCTGCAGGAGATCGGAGAGGATTTTCCGGACATTCGTCAGCCCGGCTCGTTCCCGCTGGCGGAACTTTCCTACGGCCACAATTTCGGCACCCTGATCGACCGTCTGCATCAGGACGACTTCCGCCAGGCGGTGGAGGAGAAGTTCGGCATCGACCTGACCGGCCGCGATGACCTGCACCGTGCGCGGCGCGACGCAGTTGAAGGACGGCCAGATCCACACGGATTCGCTCAGCAAGCTGATCACCGTGCTGATCTACCTGAACCCGCCCTGGAAGGACGAGGGCGGCCGGCTGCGTGTGCTCCGGTGCGGGGACGACCTGAACGACTATGCCGAGGAGATCGAGCCGTCCTCCGGCAATCTGATGATCTTCCGCCGGTCGGACAGATCATGGCATGGCCACGAGCCTTTCCAGGGCCGGCGGCGCACCATCCAGATCAACTGGGTCACCAGCCAGGCGGTGGCCGACCGCGAACGCAAGCGCCACCGGGTCTCGGCGACGCTCAAGCGTCTGAACCCCTTTGCGGCAAGGACAGCATGAACAAGCTCGACATCAACACCTTCAGCAATGCCGACCATTCACGCGGCTGGCGGCCGGGCAACAATGCCGGCGGCAGCACGCTGTTCAAGGCGCTGGGCCATCCGGCCATCGCCGGCAAGGGCCGAGCCTGGCGCCAGTCGCTGGAGGAGATGGGCCGGATCGGCATCTACGATCCGCTTGGTGACGTGCAGACGGTCAACGCGCTCTACAATCTGCAGGCGCTCAAGCCCGCCGCCTATTTCGTCCAGCAGGTCGAGCACCTCGGGCGCGAGTTCGCCGGGCTGGATGCGAACCTGATCAACGGCATCGGCGACGGGATCGACACGCTGGTCCTGACCGCCTTCGACGATGACGGCAAGCTGGCCGCCCACCTTCAATACGTGCTGCCCGACAGCGTCCGGGTTGAAACGCTGGATGCGATCCGGCTGCCCGACGACCGCATCACCCACAAGCGCGTCTATCTGGACCCGAAGAACTTCGCCACCAACTTCGCCCTGCTGCGCGACATGGACGGCCAGCACACGCGAGTCATGACCGCGAACTACTGGACCGCGGGCCCGACGAAGCCCGTGCTCTGGTGCATCCTGATGGGCGAGGACGGAACCATCCTGGCCGAGTGGGACCATGATCTCGGCCCCGCCGGCGCCTCGGTGGTGATCGACAGCCAGGAGGTGCGGCAGCGCTTCGGCCTCGGCGATTTCTGCGGATCGCTGTTCCTGCATGCGGTCGGCGCACCGTTCCACGAGATCGTCAAATACGCGCTCGACACCTATGGCGACCGGCCCGACGAAATGTCCTGCACCCACGACGCCAACGCCTGGCCGGCCGAGTTCTACGCCGGCATGCCCGCGCCCGACGACGACGAGCAGCTGATCCTGTGGGTTCAGAACAGCCACCCGATCGAGATTCCGGCCGGCGCCATCGGCTTCAACCTGATGGGCGGGCAGGACGTCAGCGCCTATCCGGAAGCCATTCCGCCCTTCGGCACGCGGTTGGTCGACGTCGGCGAACTGCTGCCCGATGCGCGCTTCCCCGACCAGATCGAGGTCCGGGCCGGCGAGTATTTCGTGCGCCCGCGCTACGAGGTCGTCCGCCGGCCAACGGCCGCCGCCGCATCGCGCACGCCAATGTCGAGCGCACGGACCTGAAGCCGAACCCCGAGATCGAGACGAATGCCGCCCATCTCGGCCGCGGCTACATCATGCCGCTGCCGCTGCTGCCGCTGGACGAGTTCCACACCGTTTGCCTGCCCACGCCGATGGCGACGGGGCAGAGCGAACTGCCGATCCGGATCGAGGTCTTTGACGCCGACGGCAGCCTGCAGGCGGAGAAGTTCCTGGGCCGCATCGGGCGGCGCGAGTCGGTCGCCATCGACATCGACGAATTCCTGGCGGAGGCCGGCGCGTCGCTGCCCTCGGGCGCGGGTCATGTCGAGTTTCTCTACGACTTCCGCGACGGCGGCGGCGCCGATGGCTGGCTGCATGCGCTGGCCCGCATCGAGCAGCGCGAGACCGGCCACCGGGCGGAGACCATCTTCGGCGCGCACATGTTCAACATGCCGATCGTCTTCCGCGACGAGCCGCAATCCTATGTCGGACGGCCGCCGGGCCTGACGACGCGGCTGTTCCTGCGCCTTGGCGACAATGGCGCGGACACCATGTGCCACCTGCTTTATCCGGCTTCGATGAAGTGGGCCGAGACGTCGACCACGGATCTCAACCTGTTCACCGGAAAGGGCGAGGAGATTGCATCCGAGCGCATCCGGATCCCGCGCGGCGGCTCGCACCACATCCGCTATTCGGAGGTCTTCGATGCCGCGACCCGGGCGAAGGCCGGCGACGGCGCCTATGTCCAGATCCGCGACGCGACCTGCCGCCTGTTCGGCTTCCACGGCCTGGTGCGGCCCGGCGCGGCATTCTGCCTGGACCACATGTTCGGATACTGAGCGTCCCCTACTCCGCCGCTTCGGTGACCTTTACCGGCGGTTCGTTCTCGCTCATCTCCAGCATCTTCTCGTCCGAGGTACGCAGGATCGCCTTGTAGAGCGCTTCCGGGTAGATCATGTGCGGTCCCGGCGCGTCCGGCCCCGGCTGCGGGACGGCACCGCCCTGATCGTCGAAATCCGAGGACTGCTTGTAGCGCGCCAGCTCGTCGGCGCTGATGCCGCACAGTTCGACGACTTCCGGATCGATCCAGGCGCGGGCGTCGATGGGCTGCGTCGAGTAGCTGAGTTCCAGCGACAGGTTCTCCGGCCCGGCGAAGTAGATCGACATGCAGAAGCCGTGATCCTTCGGCCCGACCACCGGAACGCCCTTCGACCGCAGCCGGTCGCGCAGCGCCAGCAGTTCCTCGTGACCGGAGACCTTCAGCGCCAGATGCTGCATCACCCCCGGCGCGCAGTTGGCGCCCGGATTGCCTGAATGGGTCACGCCGATCTCGCGCGGGATCTTCGCGATCTCCGGATTGTGGACCAGCGCGATCGAGCTTTCGTCGTTCAGCCGAAGGAACCCGTGGAAGGTGTTTTCGACGCCGTGCATCCAGTAGAGCGCGACCAGTTCCATGCCGAGCCGGTCGGTAAAGAACTCGATCTGTCCCTTCATGTCGCCGGTTGTGATCGCGATGTGGTGCAGGCCTTCGACCCTGTTCATGGCTTCCTCCCGTGCTGCCGTCCCCTGAATCATGCGCGCCGTCACACAAAAGATCGAGTATTGGACGCGGCCTGAATCAACCGTCACACCCCTACGTTGACGGTTCTGTAACTCCGCCGCGCTATGATACTGTGGTATCCCGGAACGACGAAGGGGCGTGGGCCTTCATGTCCGACTATATCCATGCGCGTGAGCTCAAGCCTGGCGAGGTCGTCTTCTATGAAGGCGACGTAGGGGATGATGCCTACATCATCGAAGAAGGTCTGATCGAGATTTCGGTCAGGGCCGGCGATGGCGAGAAGGTGATCGCGGCCCTGGGTCCGGGCGAGATCATCGGCGAGATGGCGCTGATCGCCAACGCGCCGCGCTCGGCCACGGCGCGGGCGCTGAAGGGCACGACGCTGCTGGTGCTCCGCCGCAACCGGCTGATGAAGCCGATCGAGAAGGCCGATCCCCTCACCCGTCTGATGCTGCAGATGATGACCGAGCGCCTGAACGAGGCCTCGCGCGGCATGGCCGGCCACAATGAAGGGCCGGGCCAGACCGAGGCGGGCCGCAAGGCGCTGGAGGAAGTCCGCGACATCGCGTTGCGCCGGGTCAGCACCGAGCGTCAGCTCCGCCGCGCCACAGAAGCGGGCGAATTCTCGCTCCACTATCAGCCCATCGTCGGCCTCGCTGACGGCAGGCTGGCCGGCTACGAGGCGCTGATGCGCTGGTACCACACGGAGAACGGCTTCGTGTCGCCGGGCGAGTTCATCCCGCTGGCGGAAGACACCGGCATGATCGTCGAGATGGGCCGCTGGGCGCTGGAACAGGGCCTCGCGGATCACCACGACTTCGCCGGCGCGCTGCCGGCCGGTGCGCCGCAGCCCTTCGTCTCGATCAACGTCTCCGCGGCGCAGCTGTTCGACCCGAAGGAGACCGGCGCGCTGGCGGCGATCATCTCCGGTTCCGGCGTCGCGCCAGAGCAGATCAAGCTGGAACTGACCGAGAGCTTGCTGGTGGAGGGCCCGGACCACGCCGCGGCGGCCTTGTCGCGGCTGAAGGACACCGGCGTGAAGCTCGCCATCGACGATTTCGGCACCGGCTTCTCCAGCCTCAGCTACCTGCACCGCTTCCCGTTCGACACGCTGAAGATCGACCGCGCCTTCGTCTGCCGCATGGCGGGCGATGCGGGCTCCCGGCAACTGGTGCAGTCCATCGTCGACATGGCAGGCGGCCTGGGTATGGACACCGTGGCCGAGGGCATCGAGGACATCGGCGAGATCGAGATGCTGCGCGGCTTTGGCAGCACCTATGGCCAGGGCTTCCTGATCGCGAAGCCGATGACAGCGGCGGACATGTCCCGGAGGATCGGGCAGACCCCCGGCCCTTTCGTCCGGACGACCCAGCGGCCGCGGTCTGAAAGGCCGGCAGCCCGGCTCGCCGTCTAGGACGCGAACTCATAAGCGCGCAGCCATATTCGGGTTGAAGCGATGAGGACGGCTGCGAGGTAGTTTCGGGCGGATTTCTCGTAGCGTGTTGCGATCTTCCGGAAGTGTTTGAGTTTGTTGAAGAAGCGCTCGACGACATTGCGCCGGCGGTAGAGCGCCGGATCGACGCTGCGCTGGACCTTGCGGTCGCGCTGGGTGGGAATGTGGCCGCGACCGCCCTGCGCCGCGATCAGGTCCAGCACGGCCCGGGCGTCATAGCCCCGGTCGGCCACCACGTCGCCCGTCGCCGGATGGGCGGCAAGGAGTTCCGCAACAGCCGCCTTGTCGGAGGCCTGGCCCGGGCTGAGCACCAGCGCGACCGGCAGGCCGCGCTCGTCGACCATGGCGTTGATCTTGGTGCTCAGTCCTCCACGAGAACGGCCAATGGCGTGATCCGCGCCCCCTTTTTGCCGGAGGCGGCGTGCTGGTGGGCGCGGATGATGGAGCTGTCGATGAACTGCATCGAATCCGGCGATTTCCTGGCCAGCGCTTCGAAGACCCGCACCCAGACGCCCGCCTTCGCCCAGCGGTTGAAGCGGTTGTAGACCGTGGTGTGCGGGCCATAGCGCTCCGGCAGGTCGCGCCAGGGCGAGCCGGTGCGCAGCACCCAGAAAATGCCGTTGAGAACCCTGCGGTCATCCACCCGGGGAACGCCCCGCGGCTTGTTCGGGAGCAGCGGCTCGATCAGCTCCCATTCGAAATCGGTCAGATCAAAGCGCGCCATTCCGGACCTCCTGCAATTCACCCACCAGAGTAAATCACCCAAAGAACCGAAACAGAATCCCCTTTATGGGTTCAGAACCTAGCCCGCCCGGTCCGGCAGCACCGCCCCCGTCAGATCCGTTCGCACGGCACCTGGATCATGTCCTCCGGCGTGAGGACCGGCCGCGTCGCGTCGGCGCTTTCGATCCGGTAGAGGCTGAGACCGAGCATGAAGACCGCCTCCCCCTCATCGTCGGTCATCGGCATCAGCAACCGTTCGGCGCGGCGCGCACTCAGCCCCGACAGTCGCTCGCTGTCGGCGCCGTAATGGATCAGCGGCGTCGAGACGATGCGCCGCCAGCGCCCGATCATCACCGGATAGTCCGCCTCGCCCACGATCCGGCGCAGGGTGAGGCCTCGGATGCTGCCGCCCCAGGCATCGTTCACAGCCTCGCCGGCCAGCCGGCAGATGAAGTCTCCGGCCTCGCCGTCGTAACGGTAGAGCCAGACGCAGCCCAGAAGGTCGGCGACATCCAGCGGTTCGAAGTCCCGCTTCCGCGGCAGCAGCCGGCCATGCCGCGCCCCGCGCCACGCGTCGAGAAACCGGAAGATGCGCGGATCCGCGCTCTCCGGAATGCTGTCGGCGACGATGATCCTGAACTCGGCCGCGGCGTCGATTGGCACGTGCGATTTCCCCCGGCCCGAAGGCTACCGCAGCGGCACCGCGTCCGGAACAACAAACGGAAACGTCAGGCCTTGTGGTCCGGGCGGCCGGACTTGAACCGGCACGGGCTGCTGCCCCTCAGATTTTAAGTCTGGTGCGTCTACCAATTCCGCCACGCCCGGGAGTTGCCAACGCGGTCGGCTCCCGTCTTACACTGCCGGCATGAAAATCACGAGCATACGCGCGCACCCGCTCGCCGCGCCGATCGACCGGCCCTTCGCCTTCAGCCAGGCTTGGGTCGACACGCGCGTCGGGCTGGTGGTCGAGATCGAGACCGACAGCGGTCTCACGGGCTGGGGCGACGGCTACGGCCCACCGAAGCCGCTCGCCAGCGTGATCGACAACATCTACGCCCCGCGGCTGACAGGCCGCAGCCCGCTGCCCGGCGACGCGATCTGGGAAGAGCTCTATAACGCGCTGCGCGATCACGGGCAGCGGGGCATCGCGGTCCAGGCGCTATCGGCCATCGACATCGCGCTCTGGGACCTCCGCGGCAAGCATTTCGGCGCGCCGGTGCACGAGCTGATGGGCGGTCCCGTCCGGCGCGAGGTCCGCGCCTACGCCACCGGCCTCTACCGCCGCTCCGACGACACCGCCGAAAATCACGCCATGCTGCGCGAAGAGGCCCAAGGCTATCTGGACGCCGGATTCACAGCGATGAAGACCAAGGTCGGATTCGGGTTCCAGGACGACATCGCACTGGTCGGGATGCTGCGGGACGTCATCGGCGACCGGGCCGAACTGTTCGTGGACGCCAATCACGGCTGCGACCGCGTCCAGGCGGCGAGACTGGCCCGGGCGATGGAGCCCCTGGACATCGGCTGGTTCGAGGAGCCCGTGGCGCCGGAAGACCTGGAAGGCTACGCCGAACTTCGCCGCTCGACCTCGATCCCCATCGCGGGCGGCGAATGCAGCTTCACCCGGCACGATTTCCGCCGGATTCTCGAGGCTGGCGCGATGGACATCATCCAGCCCGACACGGCCTCCTGCGGCGGCCTGACCGAGGCGAAGCGCATCGCCGACATGGCCTGGACCCACGGTTTGCGCCACAACCCCCATGTGTGGGGCACCGGGATCGGGCTCGCCGCGGCGATGCAGTTGCTGGCGGTCCTGCCCACGACCGCCCCGGCCTTCGGCGCGCATCAGCCACTGCTGGAATACGATTCCACGCCGCATCCATTCCGCCAGGACCTGCTGGTCGAACCCATCCCCGTGGCCAACGGCGTGGCGCAGGTGCCGACCGGTCCGGGCCTCGGGATCAAGGTACGCCGCGAGGTGCTGGAACGCTGGCGGATGCGGTAGGCCTGTCCCGTACCCCGCCCGTCTCGACAAGCCCCGGAGCCGGGGCTATAAGCCGGGCGCATGTGGACGACTGCCGCCATAATACGGACGCTGCCGCGAATTACCGGCCCGGCCCTGTGACGCCGGGGCCGGGTGACCGCCTGTCCGACCATTCCACGCACTCCAGAGCCCAGAGGCTCCGATCATGACCCGAGATTATCGAGAAACCGTCTTCCTGCCGAAGACCGACTTTCCCATGCGCGCCGGCCTGCCACAGAAGGAGCCGGAGATCCTCGCCCGCTGGGAGGAGATAAATCTCTACCGGCGCCTGCGCGAGGTCTCGAAAGGCCGCGAGCTGTTCGTGCTGCACGACGGCCCGCCCTACGCCAATGGCGAGATTCACATGGGCCACGCGCTCAACAAGGTGCTGAAGGACGTCATCAACCGCTCGCGGCAGATGATGGGCTATGACGCCAACTACGTTCCCGGCTGGGACTGCCACGGCCTGCCGATCGAATGGAAGATCGAGGAGAAGTACCGCAAGGCCGGCAAGAACAAGGACGAGGTGCCGGTCAACGAGTTCCGCCGCGAATGCCGCGAGTTCGCCGAGCACTGGATCGGCGTGCAGATGGACGGCTTCAAGCGCCTGGGCGTCATCGGCGACTTCGAGGATCCGTACCAGACCATGGCCTATGAGAGCGAGGCCCACACCGTGAAGGAACTGCTGAAGTTCCTGATGGACGGCTCGCTCTACAAGGGCTCCAAGGCCGTCATGTGGTCGCCCGTCGAGAAGACCAGCCTGGCCGAGGCGGAGATCGAGTATCACGACCATGTCTCGACCACGATCTGGGTGCGCTTCCCCGTCGTGAAGACCGATGATCCGGCGCTGGAAGGCGCGTCGATCCTGATCTGGACGACGACGCCATGGACCATCCCCGGCAACCGCGCGCTCGCCTATGGCGAGGAGATCAGATACGGCGTCTACCGCGTCGATGCCGCCGCCGAGGGCTCGCTTGCCGTGGTCGGCGAAAAGCTGGCGCTGGCCGACGATCTGGCCGAGGGCGTGCGCGAGGCCGCGGGCATCGAGAGCTGGACCCGCGTCGCCGAGGTCACGAAGCCGGAAGGCACGGTCTGCCACCATCCGCTGCGCGCGCTGGGCTACGACTACGAGGACCGGCTGCTGCCGGCCGACTATGTCACCACCGACCAGGGCACGGGCTTCGTCCACATCGCCCCGGGCCACGGCGCGGAGGACTTCGATCTGGGCGTCGCCAACGGCGTCGAAATTCCGGACACCGTCGATCCGGCCGGCCTCTACTACGACCACGTGCCCCACTTCGCCGGGCATCATGTCTACAAGGCCGACAAGCCGGTCATCGAGACCCTGACCGAGCATGGCGGCCTGCTGGCGCATTCGAAGATCACCCACTCCTACCCGCATTCGTGGCGGTCCAAGGCGCCGCTGATCTTCCGAAACGCGCCGCAGTGGTTCATCTCGATGGAGACCACCGGCATCCGCGACAAGGCGCTGAAGGCCATTTCGGAGACGGCGTTCTACCCGAAGTCGGGCAAGAACCGGCTGCACAGCATGATCGCCAACCGGCCCGACTGGCTGCTGTCCCGCCAGCGCGTCTGGGGCGTGCCGATCACCGTCTTCGTCGAGACCGCGACCGGCCAGCCGCTGCGCGACGAGACCGTCAACAAGCGCATCGTCGACGCCATCGAGGCCGAGGGCTGCGACGCCTGGTTCGACAATGACGCGGCCTACTTCCTGGGCAACGACTACAACCCGAACGACTACGAGAAGGCGTCGGACATTCTCGACGTCTGGTTCGATTCCGGCACCACCCACGCCTTCTGCCTGGAGCCGCGCGAGGACCTGAAATGGCCCGCCGACCTCTATCTGGAGGGCACCGACCAGCATCGCGGCTGGTTCCATTCCTCGCTGCTGGAAAGCTGCGGCACCCGCGGCCGTGCGCCCTATGACGCCATCCTCACCCACGGCTTCATCCTGGACGAGAAGGCGGAGAAGATGTCGAAGTCCACGGGCAACACCATCTCGCCCCAGGACATCTTCAAGGACTACGGCGCCGACATCCTTCGGCTCTGGGTGGCCTCGGCCGACTACACCGACGACATCCGCTTCGGGAAGAACATCCTGAAGGCGCAGGCCGACAGCTACCGCCGCATCCGCAACACCTTCCGCTTCCTGCTGGGCAGCCTGGGCGGCTACACCGCCGCGGAGGAAATCGCGCCTGCCGAGATGCCGGAGCTGGAGCGCTACATGCTGCACCGGATCGCGGTGATGGACCGGACGGTGCGCGAGTCGCTGCTGGAATACGATTTCCACCGGCTCTACGTGGCGCTGTTCAACTTCTGCGCGGTCGAGCTCTCGTCGTTCTACTTCGACGTCCGCAAGGACGCGCTCTACTGCGACCGGCCGGACAGCACCCGCCGCCGCGCCGCGCGGACGGTGATGGACAAGCTGTTCCACTGTCTGACGACCTGGTTCGCGCCGATCACCTGCTTCACCGCGGAAGAGGTCTGGCTGACCCGCTTCCCGGACGACCGGGACGGCGTGCACGTCCGCACCTTCCCCGACATTCCGGGCGACTGGTTCGACGAGAAGCTGGGCGAGAAGTGGGGCCGCATCGCCCGCATCCGCCGCGTCGTCACCGGCGCGCTGGAAGTGGAGCGGCGCGAGAAGCGCATCGGCGCCAGCTTGCAGGCCTCGCCGGTGGTGTTTGTCGGCGCCGACGATGCGGCGCTGCTGCAGGGCGTCGACATGGCCGAGCTCTGCATCACCTCCGGCCTGAAGATCTCGACCGATGCGCCGCCGGCCGACGCCTTCACCTGGGAGGAAGTCGAGGGCGTCGCCGTGGTCTCGGAGATGTCCAGCGGCCACAAGTGCAACCGCTGCTGGATGGTCCTGGACGAGGTCGAGACCGAAGACAGTATCTGCAACCGCTGCGCGGACGCGGTCGAGGCCTACGACGCCGCGGCCTGATCCGGCGATTAAGCCCCCCGGCGTGTCCTGACGCGCCGGTCGGGCGTCTCGACCCCGTTCCGCTGGGCCGCGGCCCGGACGATCAGTTCCAGAAGTTCCGCATAGCGCAGCCCCTCGAGGCCGGCGGCGTGGTTCATCTTGCCGTCCCAGCACCAGCCCGGATTCGGATTGGCTTCGAGCAGCTTGATCTGACCGTCTGCCCCGGCGCGGAAATCGAAGCGGGCATAGTCGCGGCAGCCGAGCCTTTCGAACAGCCGCTCGGCATGGCCGATCAGTTCCTGGCGCGCCTCCGGTTCCAGATCCGCCTCGACATAGGCGATGTCGTTCCAGTAGGGCGACTCAGGCTCGAACTTCGCCTCGTAGCCCAGAATGCGCGGTAACCCTTCCGGCAGGCGGCCGTAGTCGACCTCGAGGACCGGCAGCACGTGGAAGCCCTGCGCCGGGTTCCCGATCAGGCCGACCGTGTACTCCGTCCCGGTCAGGAACTCCTGGATCAGGATCGGGGTCTGGCCGAACTCGCGCCGAAGCGTCTCGATCCGCTGGATCAGTTCCGCCGTGTTCCTGACCACGGCATCGCGGCCGATGCCAACGCTGTTGTCGCCGAAATTGGGCTTCAGCAGCGCCGGGAAGATGCCGGGCAGCGTCGCCGCCTGATCGCCGGCCCTGAGGAAGGTCTCGGCCGGCACCGGAATATCCATCGATGCCGCCACCGCCCGCACGAGCGCCTTGTCATAGCAGGCGGCAAGGCAGGCCGGACCGGCGCCGCTGTAGGGCAGCCCGAGCAGGTCGAGGCGGGCCGGGACATGAAGCTCGAACCGCGCATTGTTGTTCCAGCCCTCGTCGCAGAGATTCAGCACCATCCCGGCGGCGCTTCGCTCCAGACTGGCGTCCAGATTGGTGTGGTTATCGAGATAGGTGAAGTTGTAGCCGTCCAGTTCGGACAGCGCGTCCTTCAGCTTCGCCACGGTCGCCAGATCCTCGGCGTTGAAGCGGCCATTGCGCTTCACCTCATCGGGCAGCGCCGGATCGCCCATCAGCACAAGCACCTCCAGCGTCCGGCCTGCACTGCGGCGTTTCGGCGTGCGGCGGGGCGCGACGGCGGTGACGATCTCCCGGTGCGCCATCATCCCGAGATCCTGATTGCGCGACGAGTCGACGGAAAGCCGGCCGTGGTAGCGGATGTCGCGGAACCCGGCCTGCTCCAGCAGCTTGCCGATGGAGGCCCGGTTGTAGAGCCGTTCGGCGTAGAACTGGTCCGCAATCACGCCGCGCTCGTCGTGGACGAAGACCTCGCGGCTGATGAGCCGGGAGCCGTCAGCCGACAGGCTGCGTTCGCGGCAGACGAAGTGGTGCTGGTCGATCCATTCCCAGGACCGCCGCTCGAAGTTCTCGCGCATCCAGTCGCCGTCGGTGAGATCGAGATAGATCCGGCCGCCCGGCGCCAGCGCGCGCAGCGTCCGCTTCAGCACCTTCAGATCGTCGTCCTCGCTGGCGAAATAGCCGAACGAGTTGCCCATCAGCATGACAAGGTCGTGGGCCATCTCGGGCACCCGCAGCACGCGGGCGTCACCCTCGTTGAACTCTACCGGCATCTTCGCCGCCTCCGAACGCTGGCGGGCCAGCCGGATCAGATATCGGGACCGGTCGATACCACGGACCTGGCGGAAGCCACGCCGCGCCAGCTCCAGCGAGTGACGCCCCTGACCGCAGCAGACGTCGAGGACACGATCCTTCGGCGTGACCGCCGTCGCCTCGATCAGCCGGTCGATCTCGACCCGCGTCAGTTCGGCATTCTCGACCACATCGCCGTCGGACTTCAGGTAGAGTTCATCGAAGAGATCGCGCCACCATTCGGCCGGCAGGTGGCTTTCAAGATCGGCGATGGGGCCGAGGAACGCCCGGGCATTCTGCCGGGCGCGCCGCTGCGTCTGGGCGGGAGGAACGGGCAAAATCTCTGTCACGGGACATGTCTCCGGAGCGCTCGAGGAACGGCTGCCGTGAGCGATGAGGTCCGTGCAGCTTCACAATCGCCTATACGCCCATTTGCGGCGCGCGCAAGCGGGATGTCGCGGCCTGCGGCCACCTCGTCAGGGGCGCCCGGTTGACAGCCCGGTCGGGGCCCTTAGGTTTACGGGATCACAGGGGTGGCGCACGCCTGAGCCATATCGCTTGGCTCCTCGGGATGGACCCGACCGGCGCAGCGCATGACGCATGACCCGGCGCGCGGCCGGGAACCCCGGGAAAAAATCGCCGAAAGGACATGAGATGACACAGGCCTCCAAGGGCGACACCGTTCTTGTGCATTACGAGGGCCGTCTGGACGACGGTTCGCAGTTCGATTCCTCCCAAGGCCGCGAGCCGCTGGAGATCACGCTGGGCGAAGGCCGCGTGATCCCGGGCTTCGAGACCGCGGTCGAAGGCATGGAAGTCGGCGAGAAGAAGACCGTGACGCTGCCGGCCGATGAGGCCTATGGCGCACACAATCCGGAACTGATCCACAAGGTCGCCCGCGAGCAGGTGCCGGAGAGCATCGACCTGCAGGTCGGCATGGAGCTTCAGGCGATGGACCAGAACCAGAACCCGATCCGGTTCTCGGTGATGGAATTCGACGACAACGTCGTCGTGCTCGACGCCAACCATCCGCTGGCCGGCAAGGAACTCACCTTCGATCTGGAACTGGTCGAACTGAAGGCGGCCTGATCTATTCCTGACGCCCCCGGGCTCGACCCGGGGGCCTTGGCCGTCCACCGCCGGGGCGGTTCATCCGTGAGGTCCCCGGGTCAAGCCCGGGGACAGCACAGTCCTCAGCCGCCCATGCCCTTCAGCAGTTCGCCGGCGATGATCATCTTGCGCACCTCGGTGGTGCCGGCGCCGATCTCGAGCAGCTTGATCGAGCGGTAGAGCCGGTTCATCTCGGATTCCCAGATGTAGCCGGCGCCGCCATGCACCTGGATGCCGCGGTCGAGCACGTCGTGGCAGGCGTTGGCGCAGTACATCACCGAAGCCGCGGTCATCGCGTGGATGTTGCCGCGCCCGCCGGCGCCGACTTCCATCTCCGCCGCCTCAGCCAGGACCTTCAGGTTGAAGGCGCGCATGCTTTCGACCGAGACATACATCTCGGCCAGCATCGACTGCACCATCTGGAACGAGCCGATCGGCTTGCCGAACTGCTGGCGCGTCTGCGCGTATTCCAGCGAGATCTCCAGCGCCCGCTCCGCGACGCCGAGACAGATCGGCGAGATCATGGCGCGCTCCAGGTCGAGGCCGCTCATGACCACGGCGACGCCCCTGTTCTCCTCGCCAACCAGATTCTCGGCCGGCACGCGGCAGTCCTCGAAGACCAGCTCGGCGGTCTGGCTGCCGCGATAGCCCATCTTGGTCAGCTTCTGCGCGACCTTGAAGCCGGGAAAGTCCTTCTCGACGATGAAGGCCGAGATGCCCTTGGCGCCGGCGTCCGGGTTGGTCTTGGCATAGACCAGCAGCGTGTCCGCCACTGCCCCGTTCGTGATGTAGATCTTCGAGCCGTTGAGAACGTAATGGTCGCCGTCGCGCTTCGCCGTCGTCCGCATCGAACCCAGCGCGTCCGAGCCCGCGCCCGGCTCGGTCAGCCCCAGCGCGCCGACCTTCTTGCCCGAGCAGAGATCCGGCAGGTACTTCCGCCGCAGATGGTCGTTGGCGTTGCGGTAGATGTTGTTCATGCAGAGGTTGTCATGGGCGACGACGCTGAGCGCCAGCGCATGGTTCCAGCGGCTGAAGGCCTGCAGCACGATGCCCGCCGTGACCAGGTCCTGACCCAGGCCGCCATACTCCTCGGCGACGGTAATGCCGAAGAAGCCCTGTGCGCCGATCTTCGGGAAGGCCTCTTCCGGCCACCATTCCTCGTTGTCCATGCGCTCGGCCAGCGGATAGAGCTCATTGCGGCCGAAACGGTCCGCCTGGTCGAGGATCTCCCGCTGTTCGGGCGAAAGATCGAAGGGGCGCGCCGCGTCGTTGCGCAGCATCTGGTCGGTATCGGGCATCGCAGGTCCTCCCCATGCGCGCGGCTTCCGGCCGCCTGCCGCAGCCTAGCCGAATTTCCGGCTGCATTCCCGCCGAAGAGTAGTGAGCATCGCTCACATTGTCCACTCGCTCGAACGAAAGACGCCGCCTTGTCTCCTGCAATGCAGGTTGACATTTGAAGTGAGTATCGCTCACTTTGGGTTGATGGGGGCACATGCCCCGGCGGAGGAACGGCGATGGCCGCGTCGGCGGCAGAGAAGAGAAGCTATGTGCGGATGCCGCGCGAGGCGCGCATGCGGGAGATCGAGTCCGCCGCGCGGACCGTCTTCGCGCAGCACGGCTTCAACGATGCGCCGATCAGCGAGATCGCGCGGCGGGCCGGCGTGTCCGAGGGCGCGATCTACAAGTTCTACGCCAACAAGCGCGAACTGCTGCACACCATCCTGGCGGCCTGGTACCGCGGCATGATCGACGACTTCATCGCCAAGCTGGAGGGCGTCGAGGGCACGCGCGCCCGGCTGCATGTCGTCATCTGGCAGCATCTCAAGTCGATCCGGGAGAATCCCGATCTCTGCCGCCTGTTCTATTCCGAGGTGCGCAGCGCACCTGACTACTACGCCACCGAGCTCTACCGCATCAACCGCGACTACACCCGCGTCCTGCTGGAGATCCTGCAGACCGGGATGGCGCTGGGCGACATACGCGCCGACATCTCGCCGCCGCTCGTCCGCGACGTGATCTTCGGCGGCATCGAGCACCGGGTGACCGGCTATCTGGCCGAGCGCGGCAGCTTCGATCACGAGGCGGTCGCGGCGCAGCTGTCGGAGATGGTCTTCGCCGGCATCGCGGCCCGGCCGCCCGCAACGTCCGGACTGGCCGCCGTGGTCAGCCGGCTGGAAACCGTGGCCGACAGGCTGGATACTGCAGCACGGGGAGACACTGCATGACCGGGGAGGGTTCATGTTCACGAAGGTCCTGATCGCCAATCGCGGCGAGATCGCCTGCCGCGTCGCCAAGACGCTCGACCGCATGGGGATCGAGAGCGTCGGCATCTATCACCACGCCGACCGCCTGTCGGCCCATGTCGGCGCAGTCGACCATGCCGTGGAGATCACCGGCGCGACGCCCGTCGCCGCGCATCTCGATGCGGAGCAGATCATCCGTATCGCGAAAGAGACCGGCGCCGAGGCGGTCCATCCGGGCTATGGCTTCCTGTCGGAGAACGCGAAGTTCGCCGAGGCGGTCGCGGCGGCGGGGCTCGCCTTCGTCGGGCCGAACACCGAAGCCATCCGCCTGATGGGCGACAAGATCGAGAGCCGCAACTTCGCGGAGCAGCACGGCGTGCCCGTCGCGCCGTCGGTGCTGCCGACCGGCGATATCGACGCCTTCGTCGCCGAGGCCGCGAAGATCGGCTTCCCGCTGCTGGTGAAGGCCAGCGCGGGCGGCGGCGGCAAGGGCATGTCCATTGTCCGCGAAGCCGCCGAACTGGCGGAGAAGGCGAAGACGGCGTCGTCCGAGGCCGAACGCTATTTCGCCGACGGCCGGGTCTATGCCGAACGCTATGTCGAGCAGCCCCGCCATATCGAGGTGCAGGTTCTGGGCGATGGCGCGGGCAACGTCATCCACCTCTACGAGCGCGAATGCTCGATCCAGCGCCGCTTCCAGAAGATCGTCGAGGAGGCCCCGGCAGCGAACCTGCCCCCTGCCCTGCGCGACGAGATCTGCGCCGCGGCGGTGCGGCTGGCGGCGGCGGCGAACTACGCCAATGCCGGCACGGTCGAGTTCATTCTCGCCCCCGACGGCGCCTTCTACTTCCTGGAGATGAATACCCGCCTGCAGGTGGAGCATCCGGTCACCGAGATGATCACCGGCGTCGATCTGGTCGAACAGCAGCTGCGCATCGCCGCCGGCGAGGGGCTGCCGCTGAACCAGGACGACATCGCCATCAGCGGTCACGCCATCGAGTGCCGCATCTGCGCCGAGGATCCCGAGAACGACTTCCTGCCCGAGACGGGCCGGATCCTTCTTCTGGCCGCGCCCGAAGGCGACGGCATCCGCTTCGAGAACGGCCTGACCGAGGGCCAGGACGTCACCACCGACTTCGACCCGATGCTGGCCAAGCTGGTCGTGCACGGCGCCGGCCGCGACGAGGCCGCCGAGCGCATGGTCGCCGCGCTGGAGGCGCTGACACTGCTGGGCGTCGGCACCAACACCGACTACCTCGCCCGCGTCATCGCGCACACGGCCTTCGTCGGCGGTCGGCTGCACACCGGCTTCGTCGCCGAGCACGCCGAGGCCCTGAAGCGGCCCGGCATCGATCCGGCCGTACTGGAGGGCGCAGTCGTCGCCGCGCTGTTCTCGAACCACGGCTTCCTGGAGGAGCTCAACGGCTGCCCGACGCCCTACGGCTTCATGGGCGGGTGGAGGAACTGACATGCCGCATACCGTGATCATCGACGGCGAGCGCTACGAGACGCGCATCGTCGAACGCCACCGCGACCATGTCATCGTCTCCATCAACGGGGCGAGAAGGAAGGTCGAGCTGTTCTCCGAGGAAGGCGACGAAGTCTTCAGCGCCGAGATCGACGGCGAGGCGGTCGATTTCGCCCGCGCCTCCGGCTTCGAGCAAGTCTTCCTGCGCGGGCACGGCGCAACGCTCACCGCCGCGGTGGAGGACCCGATCGCCGCCGCCCAGGACAGCGGCGCCGCAGCCGACGAGATCCGCGCGCCCATGCCCGGCTCGGTCATCGAGATCGTGAAGGGGCCGGGCGAGGCCGTGAAGCGCGGCGACACCGTGCTGACCATCGAGAGCATGAAGCTGCAGACCAACCTCGCCGCGCCGCGCGACGGCGTGGTGGCCGAGCTGCTGGTCGGCCCCGGCGACACCTTCGGCAAGGACGCCGCCGTCGCCCGCCTGGAGCCGGTAGAAGAGGAGATCCGCTGATGCGCCGCATCCAGTCCGCGCTGTCGACCAGCGACCCGACCTTCCGCGCCAACGAGGCGCACAACCGCGCCTTGGCCGCAGAACTCCGCGAGAAGCAGGACAAGGCCCGCCACGTCCGCCCGGAGCGCGACGTGCAGCGGCTGGAAAAGCAGGGCAAGCAGATGCCACGCGCCCGCGTCGAGAAGCTGCTCGACCCCGGCACGCCCTTCCTGGAGCTCTCTTCGCTCGCCGGCAACATGGCCTATGGCGGCGAGAGCCCCGGCGCATCGATCATCACCGGCATCGGCATCGTCTCGGGCCGCGAGGTGATCATCCATGCCGACGACAGCTCCATCAAGGGCGGGGCCTGGTACCCGCTGTCGGTGAAGAAGATCGTCCGTTGCCTGGAGATCGCCATCGAGAACCGCCTGCCCGTCGTGCATCTCTGCGACTCGGCCGGCGGCTTCCTGCCCATGCAGTCGGAGGTCTTCCCCGACAAGCACATGGCCGGCCGCATCTTCCGCAACCAGTGCCAGCTTTCGAAGATGGGTGTGAAGCAACTCAGCCTGGTCTTCGGCCAGTGCACGGCGGGCGGCGCCTACATCCCGGCGCTCAGCGACTACAACGTCATCACCCGCGGCACCGGCGCGGTCTTCCTGGGCGGCCCGCCGCTGGTGAAGGCCGCCACCGGCGAGGAGGTCGGCGTCGAGGAACTGGGCGGCGCGGACATGCACACCACCGTCAGCGGCGTCTGCGACTACCCCGCCTCCAGCGAGGACGAGGCCATCGCCATCGGCCGCGAGATCGTCGGCCAGTGGGACCGCCCGAAGAAGTGGGACTGCCAGCGCGACGAGCCGGAAGCCCCCTACTACGACCCGGAAGAGCTCTATGGCGTGCTGCCCGACGACATCAAGAAGGGCTTCGACATGCGGGAGGTCATCGCCCGCATCGCCGACGGCAGCCGCTTCCACGAATACCAGCCGAACTACGGCACCACGCTGGTCTGCGGCTACGCCAACATCTGGGGCTGGAAGGTCGGGATCCTCGCCAACAACGGCGTGCTGTTCAACGACAGCGCGCTGAAGGGCGCCCACTTCATCGAACTCTGCAACCAGAACAACACGCCGCTGGTCTTCCTGCAGAACATCACCGGCTACATGATCGGCCGCGACTACGAACAGAAGGGCATCACCAAGGACGGGGCCAAGATGATCATGGCCCAGGCCTGCAGCCGGGTGCCGAAATTCACCGTCATGTGCCACGGCTCCTTCGGCGCCGGCAATTACGGCATGTGCGGCCGCGCCTTCGATTCACGCTTCCTGTTTTCCTGGCCCAACCACCAGATCGGCGTGATGGGCGGCGAGCAGGCGGTGAACACCCTCGCCGACGTGAAGGCCGCCCAGATGCGCCGCAATGGCGAGGAAGTCGACGAGGCCGTGGTGCAGAAGCTGCGCGAGGAAACCGGCTCGGCCTATCTGGAACAGCTCTCGGCCTACTACGCGACCTCCGAGATCTGGGACGACGGCATCATCGACCCCGCCGACACAAGAAACGCGCTGGGTATGGCCATCACAGCGAGCCTCAACGCCCCGCTCGGCGATCCGGGGTATGGGGTGTTCCGGTTCTAAGAGGGGCTTTTGACAATTTTGAGTTGAATCATGCATCTCAAATGAGCCCATAATGGTAGCTCGTTGGTGGCCCGGTGGTGAACGAGATGCCCAACAAGAGCTTCACATTGTATCTGACTACTCCGGAGACAGCTTTATTATCCGATGTACTTTCTGAGACCGCACTAAATCAACTCGAAAGCGGAATTGGGAATCGTCATGAGATACAGGACTTTGGCGACAGGTCGGAACTGTTCATCTTCACGGGGCCGCCGAAAATTCCGGACTGGCTGAAGAATGTTCACAATACTTTTGGTATCCGCGTCGACTTGACCACACGCTCTGCGGCTGGATTGCTTGCCTTTGAAGCATCAGGTCGAATTTTTGTATCTTCGTTTTCCTACGGCTGGATGTACCTGAACGATGACGTTGTTGTTGGCGACTTTGGGTTAAGAGTAGCGATAAATACGCTGGATGACACGAAACTCAAAGAGCTTGACCGCTCAAATCTTGGCAGTGCAATGCAAGATAGCGCCAAGTCTCCTTTCCGGCGCTCTTTTGACAATTTTGGATTTGATGAGGCTCTCGACCACATCAAGCGTGTTTCCGGAAAAGCCCAAGAAAATTTGGAAGAAGATGCGGTAAGTGGAGCCAAATCGCTAAAATTCTCTGGTGACTTTGCACTGACTGATTTACCAGAAATCGCCGAACGAGCTTTGACCGCCTTTGGATCTCATCGTTATCGTAGCACAAGTTTCCAGGTGATTGACCTCGTACAGCCAGTTCCTGATCCCTTGATTCAAAAAAATCTCGATGAGATTTTGGTGGATCATGTGATTGGAGGGACTGAAAATTTCGAACTTGGATTGCCTGCCGAGTATCTTGACGACAGCGTATCATACAAATTCTCCGGAATCGGGGAGCGAGGCGCCTTTCCAGATTTGGTAATTGAAAATTACAGACGTGGGCTTGGCGATCGCCTAACGGATTTAAATCTTCAAGATTTAAAAAAACACCGAATTCATTCGGTTTCTTTTGAAGGAAATCGCCCCATACAAGCGTGGTCTATATATAAATCAATTGTCGGCTCTGTGTCCTTTCTTGGTGGACTTTATTCCATAAACGAAGGTCAATGGTTTAGGGTTGACGCTCAATTTAGGCAAAGTGTCGATTCCCACTTTGAAGATATTGTCGATGAAGAGTGGACTCCATACCCAGGGCCATTTGTCAGATTTTATGAAACCGGCAGGGCTAAGGGCACCTATGAGCGCGAGGAAGAATTCAATCAGAGAGTATCCGCGCAGCTGGGCTATATTTGCATGGATCGAATTCTGGTGCCGGTTCCGGAGGCGGTTAACTCAAGATTTGAACTGTGTGATATTTTAGATATTGCGAACAAGAGGCTGATTCATGTCAAAAAAAGCTCAAGGAAATCGACAATACTAAGTCATTTTTTCAAACAAGGATCTAATTCTGCACAGTTTTGCCGCACATCACCGGCAATCTGGGAGCATGTCACAAACTCGATCAGAGAAAGAAATGGACTGGATGCCGCGGCTCAGATGGAAGATGCGGTTCGGAGCACCGAAAATCGCTGGACTATAGAATTCTGGATTGCCGACACTCCAAGAGAGAACGGCTCATTCAATATTCCCTTTTTTTCGAAGGTATCATTGCGCGAAGAAGCCAGAAGAATGAGAGCAATGGATTACAATGTGAGGCTTAGATTCATTACGCTTCCGGCTCCAGCATAGCTATGAGCCAAGCCTTCTCCACAGGATGAACGGCGCGATCAGGATGTACATGGTCAGCGCATAGACCCCGGCGGGCAGGGCGTAGAGGGCGTAGCCATCGACGCTGTCCACCGCGATGTAGCCGGCCAGCGCCGCGGCGACGGTCAGGCCGAGCAGCACGTTCTGCAGTCCCGTCTCGACGGCGATGGTGGCGGCGACCTGCGCATCGAAGCCGAGCAGCCTTGCGCTGAACCAGCCAAGCGCCAGCAGCACCACCGTCAGCACGGCGAGGCCCGGGCCGAGGCTGGCAAGCTGCGCCTCGACCGTGGACCAGTTGGCGATGAAGGCCTGCACCACGACGATGGCGAACAGCACATTGGCGATGCGGCTGATCCAGGGCTCGGCGCGGACCGACCAGCCCGGCGCCAGCCGCCGCACGGCGAGCCCGATCAGCACCGGCACCGTGGTCAGCAGGAAGATCTTCACCGCCAGATCGGCGACGGGGATCTCGGCGGCGACGGTCTCGCCCTGAAAGTGCCCGACGGCCCAGGCGACCAGCAGCGGCACGGTGACGATCACCACCAGGCTGATCACGGCGGTCAGCGTCACCGACAGCGCCACGTCGCCCTTGGCATACTTCGCCAGCACGTTGGAGGTGATGCCGCCGGGCAGGAAGCTCAGCAGCATGAAGCCGACCGCGATCGGCCCCTCGAAGCCGAAGATCAGGACGATCGCATAGGCGACGACGGGCAGCAGGATCAGCTGGTTCACCGCGCCCAGCGCGAAGGCCTTCGGCTGCACCAGCACGCGGGCGAAATCGGCGAAGGTCAGCCCGATACCCAGGCTGAACATGATGAAGGCCAGCGACAGCGGCAGCACCACATCGACCAGGATCTGTCCCATTCCTCTCCCCCTCGCCTGCGAACGATTCGCGCCTGCCCATAGTGTCACGGGCAGGGGGCCGGGGCATCCGCTCAGGCCGCGGTGGAGATGAAGAGGCTGCGGCCACGACGCCCGGCTACGCCGTCATGCCGGGCCTGACCCGGCATCCGGGCTGCAGGTTCGTCGCAGACACCGCGGCTGGCGGCACCGCCCATCCGGACCCCGGCTCAATGCTTGTCCCCGACTTGATCGGGGGGCCGCGGTGACGATGGTGGAGAGGCGGGCGCCGCGGCTGCCTGCCGTTCACTGGCGCGTCCTGGATTCAATCCAGGACCCATTCCCGAGCCTTGCCGCAGCCGCGGTGTGGCCATGTCCGCTCAGGCATGGGTCCCGCAGGTCAAGCCCGGGACGCGGTCAATCCTGCCGTCCCCTGATGGCCTTCCCCCTCCGAGGGGGAAGGTTGGGTGGGGGTGGGAGCAGCTCAGGCACTCGCCATTCTTCCACCGGAGCAGCCGACCCCCACCCGCCGCTGCGCGCCGGCCTCCCCCTGCCAGGGGGAGGCTCTGGAATCAGCCCGTCTCATACCTGCTGTCCCCGGGCTTGACCCGGGGACCTGACCTTGCAACCACCGCGGCGGTTGAACCGTGAGGCCCCCGGGTCAGGCCCGGGGGCGGCAGGGAGGGGCAACGGTTTCCCTACCCCCCGATCAGCTCCAGCCATTCCTGTTCGGTGAGCGTTGCGATACCGAGGTCGGCGGCCTTCTTCGCCTTCGATCCGGCGCCGGGGCCGGCGACGACGTAGTCGGTCTTCTTCGACACCGAGCCGGAGACCTTCGCACCCAGCGCCTCGGCGCGGGCCTTGGCCTCGTCGCGGGTCATGGCCTCCAGCGTGCCGGTGAAGACCACGGTCTTGCCGGCGACGGGGGAATCCTGCGCCGGGGCGTCGAAGTCCTGCACCTCGACCTCGGCCAGCAGCCGTTCCAGCACGTCGGCATTGTGCGGCTCTGCCAGAAACTCCGTCAGCGCAGAGACCGCCGTGTTGCCGATGCCGTCGATGTTGGTCAGTTCCGCCCAGGCCTCGCTCTCCGGCCCCTCTTCGGCGGCCTTGCGCGCGACGGACAGCAGGGCGTCGAGGGAGAGGTAGTTCGCCGCCAGCACGCGCGCGGTCTGCTGGCCGATATTGCGGATGCCGAGCGCGTTCAGGAACCGGTCCATGCCGATCTTCCGGCGCTCGTCGATGGCGTCGAACAGGTTCTTCACCGACAGCTCGCCGAAGCCCTCGCGCTCCTCCAGCTTCAGGCGGTCGTTGCGGGCCTTCAGCGTGAAGATGTCGGCGGGCGCCATCACCTCGCCGGTCTCGTAAAACATCTCGATCTGCTTCGCGCCGAGCCCCTCGATGTCGAAGCCGTTGCGGGAAACAAAGTGCTTCAGCCGCTCCACCGCCTGTGCCGGACAGATCAGGCCGCCGGTGCAGCGCCGGCGGACATCCATCTCGCCCGATTCGCGGACATCGCGGACGGCATGGCTGCCGCAGGCCGGGCATACTTCGGGGAATTCGAACGGCTTCGAATCCGGCGGGCGCTTCTCGGGCAGGAAGCCGAGGATCTGGGGGATCACGTCTCCGGCGCGCTGCACGATCACCGTGTCGCCGATGCGGATGTCCTTCCGCGCGATCTCGTCCTCGTTGTGCAGGGTCGCGTTGGAGACGACGACGCCGCCGACCGTGACCGGCTCCAGCCGCGCGACAGGCGTCAGCGAGCCGGTGCGCCCGACCTGGATGTCGATGCCGTTCAGCACAGTCATCGCCTTCTCAGCGGGGAACTTGTGAGCGATGGCGAAGCGCGGGCTGCGGCTGACGTAACCGAGCCGGTCCTGCCAGTCGAGGCGGTCGACCTTGTAGACGACGCCGTCGATGTCGTAGTCCAGTTCGCCCCGCTCGGCCTCGATCTCTCGGTAGAGCGACATGATCTCATCGACGCTGCGGCAGAGCCGGGTCAGCGGATTGACGGTGAAGCCCCAGTCCTCGAACGCCTTCAGCACGCCGGACTGCGTCTCGGCCGGCAGGGCCGAGACCTCGCCCCAGCTGTAGGCGAAGAAGCTCAGCTTCCGGGTCGCGGTTATGGAAGCGTCGAGCTGGCGCAGCGAGCCGGCAGCGGCGTTGCGGGGATTGGCGTAGATCTGCTTTTCCGCCGCCGCCTGCGCCTCGTTCAGCGCGCGGAAGGCGGTCTTGGACATGTAGACCTCGCCGCGCACCTCGAAGACCTCCGGCACGCCCTCGGGCAGCGTCTCGGGGATGTCGCCGACGGTCTTCAGGTTCGCGGTGACGTTCTCGCCCTCGCGCCCGTCGCCGCGCGTCGCGCCAAGCACGAACTTCCCCTTCTCGTAGCGGAGCGAGGCCGAGAGCCCGTCGATCTTGGGCTCGGCATTGATGGCGATCTCCTCGTCCTCGCCCAGATTGAGGAAACGCCGGATACGGCCGGTGAAATCGGCCACGTCCTCTTCCGAGAAGGCATTGCCGAGCGAGAGCATGGGCCGGGCGTGCAGCACCTTGCCGAAGCCGGAAGCGGGCGCGGCGCCGACGGTCTGGCTCGGGCTGTCCTCGGTCACCAGTTCCGGATGCTCGGCTTCCAGCGCCAGAAGCTTCCTGCGCAGCGCGTCGTAGTCGGCATCCGAGATGGTCGGCGCGTCCTCCCCGTGATAGCGGCGGTCATGCTCGCGGATTTCCGCGACCAGCTTCGCGTGCTCGTCCCGCGCCGCCTCGGGCGTGTCGCTCATGCCATCTGTCCTTCCAGCAGCCGGTCGGCGGCGGCGCGCGCCTCGCCGGTGATTTCCGCGCCCGAGAGCATGCGGGCGATCTCTTCTCGGCGGGCATCCTCCACCAGTTCCGTGACAGTCGTGGTGGCGCTCTCGCCGATCTGCTTGGCGATCAGCCACTGGTGACCGGCGCGGGCCGCGACCTGTGGCGAGTGGGTGACGACGAGCACCTGGAACTGCCGGGCAAGGCCCTGCAGCCGCTCGCCCACCGCATCGGCCGTCGCGCCGCCGACGCCGCGGTCGACCTCGTCGAAGACCAGCACCGGCGTCTCCCCGACCTCGGCCAACACCACCTTCAGCGCCAGCATGAAGCGCGAGAGCTCGCCGCCCGAGGCGATCTTCGCGATCGGGCCGGGCGTGGCGCCGGGATTGGTCGCGACCTCGAAGGCGATACGGTCGGCACCGTTCTCGCCCCACTGGGTCTCCGGCTGGGCCGTGACGCGGGTGATGAAGCGCGCGCCGCCCATGCGCAGCGGCTCCAGCTCGCCGCGGACTTCGGCGTCCAGACGTTCCGCCGCCGCCTGCCGCGCCTCGGTCAGCTTCCGCGCGGCGGCCTCGTAGGCTCCGCGCTTCTCCGCCGCCTCGGCCTCCAGCCGCTTCAGATCCTGTTCGCCCCCGTCGATGGCGGCCAGACGCTGGCGCATCTCTTCGGCCAGACGCGGCAGATCGTGGGATTTCGACACGGTGCTTTCGGGCCATGCCCTTCAGCGCGAACAGCCGCTCGTCGACCTCGGCAAGTTCGCCGGGCGTCACGTCCAGATCGGAACTGACGGCATTGATGGCATTGGCGGCCTCGTCCGCCTCGACCGCGGCCCGCTCCAGCGCCTCCAGCGCCGCATTCAACCGTTCCCCCGCATGGGCGCGGACACGGTCCAGGGCCCGCCCCGCACTGCGCAAACGGGATGCGACGCCGCCGTCGCCCTCCAGCGCATCCACGGCGTCCGAGACCGCTTCGGCGATCTTCTCCACCTGCATCAGGAAGCCCCGGCGTTCACCGAGCGACTCCTCTTCGCCCTCCTGCGCGTCCAGTTCGTCCAGTTCGCCGACGGCATGCCGCAGGAAGTCCTCCTCCCGGCGCGCGGTCTCGATGGCGTCGCGCCGCTCGCCCAGAATCCGCGCGGCCGCCTGCCAGTCCGCGTGCGCCCGAGCGACCGCCTTCAGGAGCGCAGCATTGCCGGCGAACTGGTCCAGAATGGCGCGGTGATTGGCCGGGTTCAGCAGCCCGACCTCGGCCGCCTGCCCGTGCACCTCGACGAGCGACTGACCGACCTCGGCCAGGAAGCCGACGCTGACCGGCTGGTCGTTGACGAAGGCGCGGCTGCGGCCATCGGCGTTCAGCGTGCGGCGGATGATGATCTCGCCATGGGCATCGATGTCCTGGTCCTTCAGCAGGGTCCAGACGGGATGGTCGGCCGGCGCATTGAAATCGGCGATGACCTGCCCCTTCTCCGCCCCCTGCCGCACGAGACGGCCTTCGGCGCGCTGACCCGTCGCCAGGCCGAGACAATCGAGCAGGATGGACTTGCCCGCGCCGGTCTCGCCGGTCAGCGCGCAGAGGCCGCCGGCCAGATCGAGGTCCAGCCGGTCGAAGACAACGATATCTCGAATCGAGAGCGCTCGGAGCATCGCCCCTTTATCTCAGAAAACGGGGCGCTCAGAAAATGCTGTTCCAGACCCGCGAGATCCACGAGCCTTCCCGGGCCTCGGGCTCCAGGTCCTGCCCCTGCAGCAGGGCATAGCTGTCGCGGTACCACGGGCTGCGCGCATAGTTGTGGCCCAGCACCGCAGCAACCGCCTGGGCCTCGTCCGTGACGCCCAGCGAGAGATAGGATTCCACCAGCCGATGCAGCGCCTCCGGCGTGTGGCTGGTGGTCTGGTATTCCTCGACGACGTTCTGGAAGCGGTTGATGGCGGCGACATAGTGGCCGCGCTCCAGATAGTAGCGGCCAACCGCCATCTGCTTGCCGGCAAGATGATCCTGGGTCAGGGCCAGCTTGGCCTGCGCATCCTGGGCGTAGGACGAGCGCGGATAGCGGCGGATGACCTCTTCCAGCTTGGCCAGCGCCTCGCGCGTCCGGCCCTGATCGCGGTTCACGTCGGCGATCTGTTCGTAGTGCGAGATCGCGATCATGTAGTGCGCATAGGGCGCTTCCTTGCTGCCCGGATGCAGGCGGATGAAACGTTCCGCGGCGCCGATGGCCAGGTCGTACTCGTTGGTCATGTAGTAGGCGAAGATCGCCATCAGCTGCGCCTTCGTGGCCCAGACCGAATAGGGATACTGGCGCTCCACTGTGTCGAAGCCCGCCGCCGCGACCTCGTAGTCCTGCGCCACCAGATCGTCGAGGGCGGAATTGTAGAGAACCTCGACCGGCGGTTCCGATCCGGGCTGAGCCTGGACGACCGGCTCGTCCTCGCCGCAGGCAACAAGCGCCAGCGCCAGAATTGCCGCCAACGCGGGGACGCGCAGAGCGCGCAACAGATACCGGACCGATGTCATGGCGGATAACTCTCACGGCGTCCGTGGGAAATCAAGCGGCGGGCGGCACGTGCCTTGAAGTTCCTGTCAACTTGTGAGGCCAGCCGGGCGTGCTTGGCAATCGGTGTCACGATTTGAGGTCCAAACCGAGACGGAGTCACCAAATGCGAGATGACCGAAGCATTGACCGGCATGTGGGTGAACGTATACGCCGCCGCCGCGCCGAACTGGGCATGACCCAGCACGACCTGGCTCAGATGCTCGATATTTCCTATCAGCAGGTGCAGAAATACGAAACGGGCGCCAACCGCGTCAGCGCCGGAAGATTGTTCGCCATGTCGCAGCGCCTGGGCTGCAACATCGCCTACTTCTTCGATGGGCTCGAGACCGCGCCGCCCGCCGACGTGATCGAGCACGGCGCCGCGAACCGGACCACCATCGAACTGGCCCGCAACTTCAGCCGGCTGCCCAGCGGCAACGTGAAGGGGGCGATCAGCACCCTGGTGCGCGCACTGGCCGATGGCGATGAACTGGCCATGGAAGAAGCCCGCCGCGAAATGGTGGGCTGACGGCCCGGAAGGGCCGCGTCAGTTTGCCGTAAAGGGTGACACGGCGTTCCAATCCCAGGGCTTCGGGTCCGAGTTGAGTTCGGCTACGATCTCGGCGCCCGCAGGAAAGATCGGCTCGCGGCTGGCCGTGATCAGTTCGTTGTAGGTCTGCGTCCCGGGTATTAGGTCTTCCGCATTGTAGTAGATGTCCCATCCCGCGAGTTCCGACGCTTCCTTGAACCGCAGGAAGACCTTGAGTGCGCCGCCCGAAGGCGGTTCCGGCGCCGGATCGCCATCTATCATCGCGATCAGGGACTCGGCGAATGCCGCCCGCGAATCCTGCGCCCGCCCGGCCTGAACCAGCGCGTAACCATAGGTTTCGAATGCCCTGGCCCTCATCTCCCTTGATTCCGCCAGCTGCACGGCCCAGCCCGCCGCGGCCGTCGCCCGGATCCGAAGTCCCTCCCCGCCCAGTCCCGGATCCAGATCGGTCAGCTGCAAGGCGACATCCGAATATTCCTTCAACAGCGAGGCAAAGACATCGCTTCGGCCCGGCGCGACCTGCGGCGTCCAGTTGTCGACGCCATAGGCCCGCGCCACGCTGCTCGCCACCGGTTTCCAGTCCGGTGCTTGCTCATCGGGAGCCGCCGCCGGCTTCCAATATTGTGGTTGATCGGTGGGAAATGCTCCCTGTATTGCGCTGACCCAATGCGGGCCGTTCTCGGTCTTCAGGTAGGACGAGATGGACGCCTGGTAGAGATCGACCGCCCGCAAGGACTCATAGATGGCTTCCGAGAACCTCTTGTCAGTGCGCGCTGACGCCGCGCGACGGGCCGCCGCCTGGGCCCGTGTGCGATAGAAAACCCTTTCCGTCACCCCAGCTGTCTGGGTCCTGTCATAGTCGTCCGCCCGCCGCGCCAGTTCCGAGGACAGCGGTGTGTAGAGCTTGCGGTCCTTGGCCACGCCTGCCATCGGACAGGCGAAATCCGCCTCGCTCAGTCCGAACTTGTCCGGGTCCTCGAGAAAGGCGCCGAAGGCCGTGGTCAATTCGAGATTGGAAACGACACCCGGGTCACGCAGGAGCCGGCGGAGGTCCGGGTTCCTCACCAGGTCTGCGATCTCCGCGATCCGGGCTTCGCTGACCTGCACCCGGGTGAGCAGGAAGTCATGGATCAGCGACATCGGCAGCGCCCAGCCGCTGTCGTCGCCCTGGTCGATACTGCGGAATATCATGCCGTAGACAGCGCTGCCACGACCGATGAGCGGCGAACCGCTGTAGCCTCCGACGATGCGCTCGCCCGCATCGAAGTTGAGGCAATAGACCGAGCAACAGACGTGGTCGCTGCGGCCACGGCACATCGGTCCCTGCGCATCCGACTTCAGATAATTGTGTCGGTCTGTTGTCTCCGGAACCGCCTTCCGCGGCGACACATCCCTGCGGAAGCCGACGGTCCAGAGCGGCGGCGGCTGGTCGGCCCGCTGGAACGCCAGATCGATCGGCGGTTTCCGGTCCAGATTGAGTAGGTTCAGCGACTCCTGCGACAGTTTCAGCAGTCCGACATCGGCGCACCCATCCCAGGCCTGCTTGACCGTCGTCAGTTGGAAGGCTGTCGGGAGGTCGCTGCCCCACGCCTCGATGCGTTCGATCCGATCCTCCCGGATGCCGCGGTCGCCGCAGGCGATGTTTCGCATGGACTGTTCCTGCAGGGTATGAAGCGCGGTCAGGACAAATCCTTCCGTACGGTCAATGACGAAGCCCGTGCCAATCTCCTTCGGCACCAGATTGCCGTCATCATCGTCCCGGAAATGCACCTCCACCCGCAGGACGTTGCTGATCACGTCGTCGGAATCGTATTCGGGCGAATAGTCCGGGCACCGGTCCTGCCAGTGCGCGCCATCGCCCGGAACCGCCATCGCCGGCCCCGTGGCCAAAAGCGCGGCAACCACTGCCGCAGCTTTGCGGTTGTGTCGCCTCATTTGGAAAAGACCAGTGTCATGGCGTTGCCGGTCGTTCCGGCAGCGCGGGTCGAGGCGGCAATGCCGATATCGTCGGCCTTCAGTTCCGTACCGGACTTGTAGGACTCGCTGAGCACCAGTTTCCACGTGGCCTCCAGCCTTGACAGTTCGAAGTCTCCGGCTGCAGCAGTGACGGTGCGCCGCGCCGACTCGACGATCCTGTCCGAAAGCCTGTCCGCGATCTCGCTGACGGGGGCGCCCGCCGGCTTCAGCCGCAACACGATGCGCGTCGATGTGGATTGGGTGAATTCGGCGCCGCCAGAAAAGACGACGAGCGAGCCGCTCGCCTCGGACTGCGTCGTATCCTCTACAAGAAGCTCCAGATCCGCATGTCTGAAATTGGGAAAGGACGGATCCCCGGCGGTCTTCTTTTCAACGCCGTTGACGGTGTCGCCGAGCATCCGGACCAGTTGTTCAAGGTCTACGGACTGTTGCCGCTGTTCGTGCCTGTTGATGGCGACGAAAACCACGAGCGCCAAGACAACCAGCAGTCCAGTCAACGTCAGTGTGTAGCGCGACATCCCCCGGCCCCCGCGCAGAACTTGTACGAAATTCGTACCACAAATGCACCGGTCTCTCAATCAGACCGCGGATCGGAGAAAGTTTGTTCGACCGTGAAGTGCAGTGTCAGTCCGCGGCGTCGACCAGTCGGAGGTCGTCCGCGTCGGCGGTCTCCGGTTCGATCACGTAGTTCGCCGGATCGGCGAACAGCGCCCGGAGCAGCTGGTTGTTCAGCGCATGTCCGGCGCGCTCGCCGTGATAGGCGCCAACGATCTGGAAGCCCGACGTGTAGAGATCACCGATGGCGTCCAGCGCCTTGTGGCGCGCGCTCTCGTTGTCGTAGCGCAGGCCCTCGGGGTTCAGCACCTTGTCGCCCTGCACCACCACCGCATTCTCCAGCGAACCGCCCTTGGCGAGACCGGCAGCCCACATGCCCTCGATTTCCTCGTAAAGGCAGAAGGTCCGCGCCCTGGCGATCTCGGACTCGAAGGACTGGAAGCCCGGATGGAAATGGATCGATTGTTCGGCCAGCAGCGGATTGTCGTAGGAAATGTTGAAGCTGAGGCGGAACTCGTCCGACGGCGACAGACGGGCCCAGGCCTTGTCATTGCCGGCGCCGACCTCGCGGACGACGCGCAGCACGCGGCGCGGCGCATCCTGTTCGCGGATGCCGGCCTTGAGCAGCATCGCGACGAAGGGCGAGGCGCTGCCGTCCATCACCGGGGTCTCCGGTGCCGAAACCTCGACGACGGCGTTGTCGATCTTCAGGCCCGCCAGCGCGGACATGATATGCTCGATGGTCGCGACCGACTGGCCATGACGATTGGCGATCACGGTGCAGAGCCGGGTGTCGGCGACATGGTCGTAGCGGGCCGGGATGATCGCCGCGTCACCGTCCTGATCGGTACGGCGGAAGACGATTCCGGTATCGGCGGGAGCGGGGCAGAAGGCGAAATCGACATCGACGCCGGAATGCAGTCCGACGCCCTTGCCCACGATGCGCTTTGCGATGGTTCTCTGAAGGCTCACAGGCCCCTCCATTCCGCAACGACCGTTGTCCGGCCTCTTCTTGTACCTGCGGCGGCGCCTGCGGCGCTGCCCTGAAACGGCCCCTCTCCGGCCCGGTTCACGCCCTGTTCAAGTGTATGAATCACTTAAAGAAAGGCGCTGTCAGGGTTATATGAATCGCCCTGACAGCGCTCAAGTCACTCTTTGTTACCCACTGTTACCCCTTTCCAGGTCGGAAAGGCGCGGTCTCAGTTGGCCTGGCGGCGCAGGAATGCGGGGATGTCGAGGTCGTCCTCGACCGCATTTCCGGCCGGCTGGCGCGGTTCGCCAAGGTCGAGCCTGGGCGAGGTCATCTGCGGCTCGTTCCGGGCCGGTTCGGGCGCCTCGGTCTCACGGTTTCCGAACAGGCTGCGGCGCTGCGGCTCCTGACGCGGCGCGTCCTCGGCCTTCGCCACACGCTTGGCCAGACGCTCCAGCAGGGAACGGCCCTTCTTCGGCTCCTCGGCGACGACCGCCGGTTCGGCGACATGCGCGGATTCCCGCGGCGCAGCCGGCTTCACGATCGGCTTGGCCGGCGGCGGACCGTTGCGGTTGGTCGGGAAGGTCGGGAACTGGTAGTCGCTCTTCGGCGCCTCCTCAGTCTTCTCCGGCGCGGCCTCCTCGGCCGGCGCGGCAGCGACGTCGTCGATGGTCAGCTGCGCAGGCTGGGCCTCGCCGACTTCCATTTCGGTTTCCTCGACCTCGTCCAGCTTCATCGCCGTGGCACCAGACGTGGCCCCGAAGGACGGCATGCGCGGCGCGACAGGCGGGGCCATGGCCGGCGTCTCCGCAGCCGGGGCCTCGGCGGCCGGACGCGAACTCGCCGCCGCTGACGACGCGCGGCGTGAACCCGCCGAGCGGCTTGGCAGCCTGGCTCTCGACCACCTCGATGCCGGTCGCGACAACGGAAACCCGCATGCGGCCGTCCAGCTCCGGATCCAGGATCGAACCGATGATGATGTGGGCGTCCTCGTCGACCTCCTCGCGGATCAGGCTCGCGGCCTCGTCGACCTCGTGCAGGGTCAGGTCCATGCCGCCGGTGACATTGATCAGGACGCCGCGGGCAGACTTCAGGCTGAGGTCTTCCAGCAGCGGGTTGGCGATGGCGTCGCCCGCGGCCAGACGGGCGCGTTCTTCGCCCTCGGCCTCGCCGGTGCCCATCATCGCCTTGCCCATCTCGTTCATGACGGTGCGGACGTCGGCGAAGTCGAGGTTGATCAGGCCGGGCTCGACCATCAGGTCGGTGATCGAGCGGACGCCCGAATGCAGCACTTCGTCGGCGATCTTGAATGCGTCGGCGAAGGTGGTCTTCTCGTTGGCGACCCGGAACAGGTTCTGGTTCGGGATCACGATCAGCGTGTCGACGTTCTCCTGCAGACGCAGCACGCCGTCATCGGCGATGGCCATGCGGCGCTTGCCCTCGAACTGGAACGGCTTGGTGACGACGCCGACGGTCAGCACGCCGGCCTCGCGGGCCGCGCGGGCGATCACGGGAGCCGCGCCGGTGCCGGTGCCGCCGCCCATGCCGGCGGTGATGAAGCACATGTGCGCGCCTTCGAGGTGTTCCATCAGCTGCGGCAGCGCCTCTTCGGCCGCCTGACGGCCGATCTCGGGCTGTGCGCCGGCGCCGAGGCCCTGCGTCAGGCCGGCGCCGAGCTGGATCTGCCGGGGCGCGCGCGACTTGGTGAGCGCCTGCGCGTCCGTGTTCGCAGCGACGAATTCGACGCCCTGAAGCTCGGATTCGATCATGTTGTTGACGGCGTTGCCGCCGGCGCCGCCGACGCCGAAGACGACGATCCGGGGCAGCGTTTCGCTGAGCTCCGGTGTGGTGAGATTGATCGGCATGTCGAGACCTCCTTCTTGTCTACTCGACAGTGGGTACCAGGGGGATGACCCGGTTCGCCGGGCTTTGGCGCGCTTGCCGGAGGCGCCTTTCCGTTCGGGCTCTCTTGCGGAGCCGCTCGTTGCGCTTACCCATCAGAAATTCTCCCGCAGCCAACGGCCGATGCGGGCGAAACCGCCACGGCGTCCGCTGTCGACCGGGGCATCCAGCCTCGCCCGGGCTTCCAGGCGGCGGTCGGCGAAGCAGAGGCTGCCGGTCAGCGCGGTGTGCGCCGGCCCGGACATGGCCTCAGGCAGACCAGTGATGTTCTGCGGCCGGCCGACGCGGACCGGCTTGTCGAGGATGTCGTGCGCCAGCCGGTCGATCCCGCTGAGCAGGCTCCCGCCACCGGTGATCACGATCTTGCGGCCGGCCATCGCAGCGTGACCGCTGGATTCGATGCGCTCCCGGACGGTCTCGAAAATTTCTTCCGCGCGCGGCCGGATCACACCGATCAGCAGCGACAGCGGCATCTGGTTGGCCGCTTCGGTCCAGCCGTCGCCGATGGCCGGCACGGGAATGGTCGTGTCGTCGTCCTGCGGGCCGACGAAGACGCCGCCGCGGGTGGTCTTCAACCGTTCGGCCGCATCGATCGAGGTCGCGAGGATGCGGGCGACGTCGTTGGTGATGTGCGCACCGCCGATGGGCACGGAATCGACATGCACGAGATTGCCGTCCCGGAACATGCCGATCTTTGTGACGCCGGCGCCCAGATCGACCACCGCGGTCCCGAGATTGCGTTCGTCGTCGGTCAGCGCGCCAAGGCCGGCGGCATAGGCGCCCGCGATCAGATCGGCCGGACGCAGATGAGCCCGGCTGACGCAGGCTTCCAGGTTCCGCTGGGCGAAGCTGGCCGCCGTGGCGATGTGCACGTCCAGACCCAGACGGCGGCCGACCATGCCGCGCGGATCGGCGATGCCGCTCTCGCCATCCAGCGAGAAACCGACCGGGATGGCGTGCAGGACCGAGCGCTCGCCGGGCTCGGAACGGGCGCCGGCCTGGCGCAGCAGTCGGCGGACGTCGTGATCGTCGATGGGCCGGTCGGGTGCGGTGACTTCGACCCCGACCGTGTGCGAGGCGGGCGAGCCGCCGGAGAGGGTCACGAAGACCTCGTCGACCTGCGTGCCGGCCATGCGCTCGGCGATGTCGACAGCGGCCCGGATCGCGGCTTCGGCGGCCTCCATGTCGGTGACCACACCCTTGCGCAGCCCGTAGGCCTTCTTCATGGCCGCGCCGAGAACGCGGTGCCCCTCGCCGTGCGGCGCGGCAATGGCGCAGGAGACCTTGGACGAACCGACGTCGAGGGCCGCGACGATGCTGGAACGGACAGACGCCATCGGTTCAGGTCTCCCTCTCGGCTTCGGCAGTTTCGGATTCGGGCTTCGATTTCAGACGCACGATCACGCGGCCGGGGACGCGCAGATCGATCAGCTTCAGCCGCTGGGCCAGCAGGCCGTCGCGCCGGTCGACCTCGTTGAAGCGGTTCCAGGCCTCGCCCGGCTCTTCCTCCGGCAGTCGAATGGTGATGCCGTTGGCCATGCCGATGTCCCATCGGCGCTCGCGGATCAGGTTCGCCGTGTGGACCTGTGCGGCCAGCCGCGGCGCGCTCTGGAGCATGTCGAACAGCTCGGCCGCGCGAAGGTTCGCATCGGCGCCGACGATGCGGGGCAGGCCGCGGTAGCGAGCGCCGACATCCGCCAGGATCACCGCCCCGTCGCGGTCGACGAGCGAGGTCTGGCCGTCCAGCTGCCAGCGCGCGAAAGGCACACGCTCCACGATGCGGATATGCAGCCGGCCGGGCAGTTCTCGTGACACCGCAGCGGTTCGCACCCAGCCGATGGTCTCGATACGGGCGCGGATCTCGTCGAGGTCCAGACGCAGGATGGGGTCGCCGACCTGAACGCCAAGTGCGGCGCGGAGGGCATCAGGCCCCGCGCGATGGCGGCCTTCGATGGTGACTTCGGCCACGGCGAGCCCGAACCCGCGATGGACGTCGCTGTAGGCGCGGTCGACCGCCTCGGCGGCCTGCCCGTGCCAGTTCTCCATGTAGCCGACAGCGGCAACTGCGGCGATAACCAGCGCCAGCGCACTGCCGCCGAGCCAGGCCATGCGGCGGCGGCGCTTGCGCCGCGGCAAGGCGCGCTCCGTGCTGGCGGCCGCCTTCTTCGGCCGCTTGCCGCCTTCGTTCAGCACCCGATCCGCCTTGTCTGCCTTCAGCGCTGACATGACGCGTCCTCCACAAGCTGCCTGCAGAGGTCCTCGAACGACATGCCGAGATGCGCGGCGATTTCCGGCGCCAGCGAGGTCGGGGTCATGCCCGGCTGCGTGTTGACTTCCAGCAGGTAAAGCGACGCCGGCCCCTCGCCGGTGTCGTCGTAGCGCAGGTCGCTGCGGGACAGGCCGCGGCAGCCCAGCGCCTGATGCGCGCGCAGCGAATAGTCGAGCGCGAGCGCATAGTCCTTCTCCGGCATCGGCGCCGGCATGAGATGCTTCGATCCGCCCGGCGCGTACTTGGCCTCATAGTCATAGAAGCGGCCGGGCGAGACGATCTCGATGGCGCCAAGCGCGCGATCGCCCATCACCGCGACCTGGATCTCGCGGCCCGGGATGTAGCGCTCGACCAGCACCAACTGATCTTCCGGACCGCCATCCAGCGGGCTCATGTTGTCGCCGTCGAGGATGATCTCGACGCCGACCGAAGACCCCTCGTTCACCGGCTTGATCACGATGGGCGGACGGAAATCCTTCCGGCCGGCAAGCACCTTGCGGGTCATGACCTCGCCATCCGGCGTCGGGATGCCCTGCTCGCGGAAGATCGCCTTCGCCGCCGGCTTGTTCATCGCCATGGCCGAGGCCAGCACACCCGAATGGGTGTAGGGGATGCCCATGGTCTCCAGCAGGCCCTGGACGCAGCCGTCCTCGCCAACCGTGCCATGCAGCGCATTGAAGACAATGTCCGGCCGGCTCTGATGCAGCTGGCCGGCCAGATCCCGGGTCATGTCGATCCGGTCGACCTGATAGCCGAGCGTCTCGAGCGCCCTGGCGCAGGCCGCGCCGGTGACCAGCGAGACTTCCCGTTCGGCGGACCAGCCGCCCATGACAACAGCGATACGGGTCATGCCGTCACCTCCGGCCCGACACCGATGCGGCGGATTTCCCAGTGCAGTTCGATCCCGGAGGTCTTCAGCACGCGCTGACGCACGGTCTCGCCGAGCGTCTCCAGATCGTGCGCGGTCGCGTTGCCCCGATTGATCAGGAAATTGGTGTGCTGCTCGGAGACCTGCGCATCCCCGATGGTCAGTCCACGGCAGCCGGCCTCGTCGACCAATTGCCAGGCCTTCCGGCCCGGCGGGTTGGCGAAGGTGGAACCGCCGGTCGAGGATTTGACCGGCTGGCTGGTCGTGCGCTCGGCGCTGATCCGGTCCATCCGGTCGCGGATCGCCGCGGCATCGCCGGGCCGGGCCGCCAGCAGGGCCTCTAGGAAGATGTGGCCTTCCGGCAAACCGCAATGGCGATAGCCGTAGTCGAGTTCGCGCACGTCGTACCAGCGGGCTTCGCCGCTGCGGTCCACGGCGCGGGCGGCAAGCACGATGTCCTTCATCTCCTGATCGTAGGCGCCGGCATTCATGCGCAGCGCACCGCCGATGGAGCCTGGCACCCCGCGCAGGAACTCGTAGCCCGCCAGTGCCCGGTCACGGGCGCGCATGGCCACGGAGACGTTGGAGCAGCCTGCGCCGACACGCAGACCGCGGTCGCTGTCCTCGATGAAGTTGAAGCCCTTGCCCAGCCGGACGACAACACCGGGGACGCCACCATCGCGTACGAGCAGATTGGCCCCTGCGCCAATGACCGTCACCGGCACCTCGGCGGATGTTGCGGCAAGGAAGCCGATCAGATCGTCGGCGTCCGCGGGACGGAAAAGCACTTCAGCCGGACCACCGACGCGGAACCAGGTCATCTCGCTCAGCAGGGCGTCGTCGGTGTAGCTGCCGCGCACGGCGGGCAGCCGCGCGATCAGCGGCGTGGATGCGGTATGGGGCGCCATAACGTTCATGCCCCCTTCCGCTTCTTCGACAGAACCGTCTCGATCGCGTCCGGCAGGGCGTTGGCCCACTGGGTGATGGATCCGGCGCCGAGACAGACGACCATGTCGCCGTCTCCGGCATGCTCCAGCACCGTTGCAGCGAGTTGATCGGGACCGTCGAGCGCGACGGCGCTGCGGTGACCGTGCGCCTGCAGACCCTCGACCAGGCTGAAACGGTTCACGCCCTCGATCGGGTCCTCGCCCGCGGCATGCACCTCGGCGACGATCACGGCATCGGCGTTGTTGAAGCAGGCGCAGAATTCGTTGAACAGCGCCGCCAGCCGCGAATAGCGGTGCGGCTGAACGACGGCGATCACCCGGCCCTTCGTGGCCTCGCGTGCGGCTGCAAGCACCGCCTCGATCTCGACCGGATGGTGGCCGTAATCGTCGATCACGGTAATTCCGCCAGCAACGCCGGTACGGGTAAAGCGGCGCTTGACGCCGCTGAAACCGGCAAGACCCTCGCGGATCGTGTCATCGGCAATGCCGATCTCGCGGGCCATGGCGATGGCGGCGAGGCTGTTCTGGACATTGTGGCGGCCCGGCATCGGCAGCGTCATGTTGTCGAGACGGCTGACCTCGCCGGTGCGGCGGTCATGGAACTCGACCGAGAAGGTCGCGACACCGGCATCGAAGGCGACATCCAGGCCGCGGACGTCGGCCTGACGGCTGAAGCCATAGGAGATGACGCGCCGATCCGTGACCTGACCGATCAGCGACTGAACCTCCGGATGGTCGATGCACATGATCGCCACGCCGTAAAAGGGCAGGTTCTCGACAAAGGTGATGAAGGCGTCGCGGATCTCGTCGAAGCCGCCGTAGAAGTCCAGATGCTCGGGATCCATGTTGGTCACGATGGCCGCTGTGGCCGGGAGCTTGATGAAGCTGCCGTCGCTCTCGTCGGCCTCGACCACCATCCAGTCGCCCTCGCCCAGCCGGGCGTTGGTGCCATAGGCGTTGATGATGCCGCCATTGATCACGGTCGGATCGATGCCCGCATGATCGAGAATCTGGGCCACCATCGACGTCGTCGTGGTCTTGCCGTGGGTGCCGCCGACGGCAATAGCCCATTTCAGGCGCATCAGTTCCGCCAGCATCTCCGCACGGCGGACGACCGGCACCAGACGCTGCCGTGCGGCGCGCACTTCCGGGTTGTCGCCCTTTACCGCGGTCGAGGTAACCAGCACCCGGGCCTCGTCGATGTTTTCGGCCCGATGGCCAATCTCGACATGAATGCCGAGCGCGCGCAGACGCTCGACATTGGCGCTGGCGGCGATGTCGCTGCCCTGCACCCGATAACCCAGATTGTGCATCACCTCGGCGATGCCGCTCATGCCGATGCCGCCGATACCCACGAAGTGGATCGGTCCGATGTCCAGCGGCATCTGTCGGATACTCACGCTACGGCTCCTCTCCGTTCCACGAAATCGGCCAGCCGGTCGGCGGCATCCGGACGTCCGAGCGCGAAGGATTCCGCGGCCATCCGCTTCAGCGCTTCCGGGTCTTCCAGCAGCGCTTCCAGCGTCCGGCGGCAGGTGGCGGCGTCGAACTTCGCGTTCGGGATCAGCCAGGCCGCGCCGGCGGCAACCAGCGCCTCGGCATTGGCGGTCTGGTGGTCGTCGGCGGCGTGCGGATAGGGCACCAGCACGGCTGGGCGACCCGCGACGGTCAGTTCGGCGACGGTCGAGGCGCCGGCCCGTGCCACCACCAGATGCGCCCGCGACAGCAGCGCCTGCATGTCGTCGAAGAACGGCGCCAGTTCGGCCTCGATACCAGCCTCGTCATAGGTGGCCCGGACAGCATCCATCTGCTCGGACCGGACCTGCTGCGTAACGCTCACACGGTCGCGGAGGCGCTCGGGCAGACCGGCGATGGCCTCCGGCACCGTGTCGGCGAAGACCGAAGCGCCCTGACTGCCGCCGATGATCAGCACGCGCAGCGGCCCGTCATGGCCCGGCGCGTCGTAGGGCTGCTGCCGGACCGCCAGAATGGCTTCGCGAACCGGGTTGCCGGTGACCGCGGAGGGCGCGCCTGACGCGGCGTCCATGGCGCGGGTCTGTTCGAAGGACAGCGCAAGACCCGCGGCCCGGCGGCCGAACAGGCGGTTGGCGCGGCCCAGATGGGCGTTCTGCTCGTGCAGCAGGATCGGCCGATGCTGACGTCCGGCGGCCCAGAGCGCCGGGAAACTGGCATAGCCCCCGAAGCCGACGACCGCGGCCGGATCGAGCAGCCGCAAGGTCTTCGACGCCTTCATGGCGCCGCGGCCGAGCAGCAGGGCGGCGCGGAACTTCGCGCCGAGGCCGCCGCTGGGCGAGGCCGACGGCACCGCGATGATCTCTGCGTCGGGAAATCGGCTGGCGTATGCCGTGCCGCGTTCGTCGGTCATCAGGGCCAGACGGTGGCCGCGCGCGGCCAGACGTTCCGCGAGAGCCTGCGCCGGGAACAGATGCCCGCCCGTGCCGCCGGCGGTCAGTACATATGTCGCCTGTGCAGCCATCAGCGTGTCGCCCCCGGCGTCTGTCGGCGCATCAGGGCCAGCAGGAATCCGGCGGAGATCGACAACGCCAGCAGCGACGAACCGCCATAGCTGATGAAGGGCAGGGTCATGCCCTTGGTCGGCAGCAGGTTCAGATTGACGCCGATATTGACCGCCGCCTGGAGACCGAACAGGGCCAGGAAGCCCGTGCAGCACAGCACGACGAACAGGTCTTCCTCGCGGCGCAGGCGCAGCAGCCCGCGCACGACGATCACCGCGAAGATCATGATGCCGGCGACGCAGGCCAGCGCACCGAATTCCTCGGCGGCGACCGCGAAGATGAAATCGGTATGGCCGTCGGGCAGCAGGTACTTCACCTCGCCTTGGCCCGGTCCTGCGCCGGTCAGACCGCCCGCTTCGAAAGCCTCCAGCGCGCGGTCGACTTGATAATTCTCCGCGCCGGGGTCGAGGAAGCGGTCGAAGCGTTCCCGCACATGATCGAACAGGTTGTAGGCGGCGAACAGCGCGCCCGCGCCCAGCGCGGCCATCCCGGCGACGAGGGCCAGCGGCATGCCGGCGACGAAGTACTGCGCGGCCCAGACGCAGGTGACGACCAGCGACATGCCGATATCGGGCTGCATCGCCAGAATGCCGACGATCGCGACGCATACCGCGCCGGAGGCGACAATGCCGGTCAGCGACGCGTCCTCGCGGCGGCCCGAGGCGATCAGCCAGGCGGTGACGACGATGAAGGTGGGCTTGAGGAATTCCGACGGCTGCAGCGACAGGCCGGCGAAGCGGATCCAGCGGGAAGCGCCGTTGACATCGACGCCGACGACCAGCGTGGCCGCAGTCGCGCCGAAGGCCAGGACGAAACCGACAATCGCAACGCGGCGGACCTGCGCCACGCTCAGGATCGACAGCCCGATAAGGGCGAAGATCGCCGGAGCGAGGAAGACCAGCTGGCGCTGCACGAAGAAGAAGCTCTCCAGCCCCTTGCGGTGCGCCGTGGCCGGCCCGGCCGCGAGGGTCAGGGTGATGCCGATACCGATCAGGACGATGAAGGCGAAGAGCGCGAACCGGTCCACGGTCCACCACCAGTGGCCCAGCGTCGAACGGTCGGTGCGGCCGAACCCGATCATGCGCCGCCTCCCTCGCGCTCACGGCCGATGATGTGCTCGGCGACCGCGCGGAACGCGTTGCCGCGGGCCTCGAAATTCGGGAACTGGTCGAAACTGGCGCAGGCCGGCGAGAGCAGCACGACGCCGCCGCCTGCCGCCTTCGCGTCGGCATAGGCATCCTCGGTCGCGGTGGCGAGCGTCCCGCTCATCCGCGTCTCGACCTCGCCTGCGAGTTCGCTGGCGAATAGCGCCATAGCCTCGCCGATCAGATAGGCGCGGCGGACGCAGCCCATGAACGGCAGGACGGGCCCCAGACCGCCTTCCTTGGGCTTGCCGCCGGCGATCCAGTAGATGTTCTCGAACGCGCCCAGCGCCCGGGAAGCGGCGTCGGCATTGGTCGCCTTGGAGTCGTTGTAGAAGCTGACGGCCCGGACCTCGCCGATCCGCTCGATCCGGTGCGCCAGACCCGGAAAGCTGGCCAGACCGCCGACGATGTCGCCTGTCCGGCAGCCAAGGGCGCGGCAGGCCGCGACGGCGGCGGCGGCGTTCTGATGGTTGTGCCGGCCGGGCAGTGTCGCCGCACCGGCAAGCGAGGCGATCGGCTCACCGTCGACGGTCATCTGCCCGTCGACGACCGCGATGCCCTTCGCCAGCGGTCCGAGGACCGAGATACGGACAACGCTCAGGCCACGTTCCTTGAGGTTGTCGGCAAGCGCCCGGCCCCAGTCGTCATCGATGCCGACGACCGCCGTGTCGCCTTCCCCCATGTTGGCGAACAGGCGCGCCTTGGCGGCCATGTAGCCGTCCATGCCGCCATGCCGGTCCAGATGATCGGGCGTCAGATTCAGGAAGACGCCGACCTTCGGCCGGAAGGCCTGGGTGAGATCGAGTTGATAGGACGACAGTTCGAGGACCTGTACCGAACCCGGTGCCGGCGGATCGAGGTCCAGCACCGCCTGGCCGATATTGCCCGCCGCGGTCGCCGCGACACCGCAATGGTTCAGCAGATGCGCGATCAACGCGGTCGTGGTGGATTTGCCGTTCGTGCCGGTGACCCCGACCATCACCGCTGCCGGACAGGCCTTGGCGAACAGTTCGATGTCGCCGGCGACGGTCGCGCCGGCGGCCAGCGCGGCGGCGATGACCGGATGCGGCGCGGGATGTGTGAGCGGAATGCCGGGTGCCGGAGAGAGGATATCGCCGGCCTGCCAGTCAAGCCCGGCCGGATCCCGCATGGCGATGCCGCCAAGCGCGGCACGGCGGTCGGCATTGTCGTCCCAGGCAAGCACGTCCGCCCCGCCCGCTTCGGCCGCGCGGGCGGTCGCGACGCCGCTCTTGCCCAAGCCGAGCACGACGATCCGCCGGTCCCTGAACGCGTCGAGTGGCACCATCGCGCTCACCGCAGCTTCAGCGTGGCCAGACCGACCAGCGCCAGGATGAAGGCAATGATCCAGAAGCGGATCACGATGGTCGGTTCCTGCCACCCCTTCTGTTCGAAGTGGTGATGCAGCGGGGCCATGCGGAAGACCCGCTTGCCGGTCAGCTTGAAGCTGGCGACCTGCACGATCACCGACACGGCCTCCAGCACGAACAGACCGCCGATGATGGCCAGTACCAGCTCGTGCTTGATGACCACGGCGACGGTTCCCAGCGCGCCACCCAGGGCGAGGCTGCCCGTGTCGCCCATGAAGACCATGGCCGGCGGGGCGTTGAACCAGAGGAAGCCCAGCGCGGCGCCAACCAGCGCACCAGTGAGTACGGCCAGTTCGCCGGCGCCCGGGACATGCTGGATCTGCAGATAGTCGGCGAAGATCGCGTTGCCGGTCAGATAGGCGATCAGGGCGAAGGAGCCCGAAGCGATCATCACCGGCACGATGGCCAGCCCGTCCAGCCCGTCAGTGAGGTTCACCGCATTGGCGCAGCCGACGACCACGAACATGGCGAAGGGCAGGAACAGCAGGCCGAGATCGAGGACGTAGTTCTTCACGAACGGGAAGGCGAGCTTGTTCGACAGCGAGTCGGGCGCGACCTGGGAGATCCAGTAGGTGGCGACCAGGCAGATGCCGAACTCGATGACCAGCCGGGTCCGCCCCGGCAGCCCCTTGGCCGTGCCGCCTGAGATCTTGGCATAGTCGTCGACGAAGCCGATCGCGCCGAAGCCGATGGTCACCATCAGCACGATCCAGACATACTGGTTGGTCAGGTCGGCCCAGAGCAGCGTGGCGATCGTGACCGCGAACAGGATCAGGAAGCCGCCCATGGTCGGCGTCCCCTGCTTGGTCAGCAGATGACTGGCCGGACCGTCGTCCCGGATCGGCTGCGCGTAGCGGGGCTTGGACTTGAGCCAGGCGATGAAGCGCGGCCCGACGATGAAACAGACAACAAGCGCCGTCATGACAGCGCCGCCGGTCCGGAACGTCAGATACCGGAACAGGTTGAAGAGCTGGAAATCGTCGGCCAGCGGGAAAAGGAAGTTGTAAAGCATCCGTCCGCCCCCTCAGACCACAGCGCTTCGGCCGCGATCGGCAACACCCAGCGACCGCAGCGCCTCGACGATCACCGCCATGCGGCTGCCGAGCGACCCCTTCACCAGCACCACGTCGCCGCTGCGGACGGCGCGCATCACGTGCGGCGCCAGTTCCTTCGACGTCGGCGCATGGTGAACTTCGACCTCGCCCATCAGGCGCTTGCCCAGCCCGGCCATGTCGGGGCCGCAGAGAAAGACCATGCGCGCGCCGGATTCGATCACGGCATCCGCCAGGCCGGCATGCATCTCGGCGCTCTCGTCGCCCAGTTCCAGCATGTCGCCCAGGACCGCGATGCGGCGCCCGCGGGCCGTCGTCTCGCTGGTGCCAAGAACAGAGAGGGCCGCGCGCATGCTCGCCGGATTGGCGTTGTAGCTGTCGTCCAGCATCACCATGACACCGTCTTCCAGCGGGATTTCGACACGGGCGCCGCGACCGTCGACCGGCTGCAGCCGCGTCAGCGCCGGCGCCGCACGGCCCAGGTCGCCGCCGGCAGCCTGCACCGTCGCCAGCACGCCCAGCGCGTTGAGGACCCAGTGCTCGCCCGGCAGGCCGACCGTGAACGTGGCGTCCATGTCCAGGATGCTGGCGCGAACGCAGGAAAGCTCAGGCTTCACCCGGGCGCAGACAAGCCGCACCGAAGCCAGATCGTCGGCGCCGAAGGTCACCAGCCGGCCGACGCCGGCATTGCGCGCCGCCGCCGCCAGTCGTTTGGTCTGCGGCAGGTCGGCAGGCAGCACGGCGACGCCGTCGGCGTCCATCGACTGGAAGATCTCGGCCTTGGCGTCGGCGATCTCGTCCAGCGAGTTGAACGCCGCCATGTGCGCCGGGGCGATGGTGGTGATCAGCGCCACGTGCGGACGGACCATGTCGGTCAGATGCGCAATCTCGCCCGCATGGTTCATGCCCATCTCGAGGACGGCGAAGTCGAGCTGCCGCGGCATCCGCGCCAGCGTCAGCGGCACGCCCCAGTGGTTGTTGTAGCTGCGCTCGGAGGCATGGACCCGGGCGCCGGTCTCGGCGAGGCAGTGACGGATGGCTTCCTTGCAGCCGGTCTTGCCGGCGGACCCGGTGACGCCAATGACCCTCGCCGGCGTCCGGTCCCGCGCGGCGCGGCCCAGCGCCTCGAGCGCCTTCATCGTATCGTCCACGATCAGCAACCGCGCCGGATCGGCGCCATCGATCCCGCGATGCACGACGGCGGCCGCCGCACCTTTCTTCAGGGCATCGACCACCCAGTCGTGGCCGTCGGAATTTTCGCCGATGACGGCGATGAACAGGTCGCCCTGCTCGATGGTCCGGGTGTCGATCGACACGCCGGCCGCCATCCAGTCGCCGGCCGTCCGGCCTCCCGTCGCCTCGGCCGCTTCCGATGCCGTCCAGATATCGTTCACTTCCGCGCCTCCATTGCTTCGCCCGTCACCGACAGGTCGTCAAAAGGAAGCGTTTCGTTGCCGACAATCTGGCCGGATTCGTGGCCTTTTCCGGCCACAAGCGCGACATCGCCGGGCTGCAGCAGCCCGGCGGCGTGGAAGATCGCCTCTCGGCGGTCGCCAATCTCGATACCGCCCTCGCAGGCCGACATGATCTCGGAGCGGATGAACGCCGGATCCTCGGTGCGGGGATTGTCGTCGGTAACGATGGCGACGTCCGACAGTTCCGCGGCGATGCGTCCCATCACCGCGCGCTTGGCCCGGTCGCGGTCGCCGCCGCAGCCGAACACGGTCACGATCCGGCCCTTCGTGTGCGGACGAAGCGCGGAAATCGCAGCGCGCAGGGCATCCGGCGTGTGCGCATAGTCCACGAAGGCCGCGGTCCCGGCGTCCCCTCCCGCCGGCTGAAGCCGGCCGGGTGCACCCTTGAGCTGGCTCGCGGCCCGGGTGGCGGGTGCCAGCTCGGCGCCCAGGGAGACCGCCAGCGCCATCGCGGCGACGGCGTTCTCGGCCTGGAAGTCGCCGATCAGCGGCAGATCGAAGGCCGCCGCGCCGGCTGGCGTCTCGAGGGCGACATGCTGACCCGAGAAATCCTCGGCGCGGGCGCTGAAGCGGAAATCGGCATCGCTCCGGCCATAGCTGACAACATGCAGTCCGGCAGCGCGCGCGGCGTCCGCCGCCTTCCGGCCGAATTCGGTATCGATATCGATCACCGCCGGCGCACCCTGCGCCAACAGGTCCCGGAACAGCCGCATCTTGGCGTCGAAATAGTCCTCGACCGTCGGGTGATAGTCGAGGTGGTCGTGGCTGAGATTGGTAAAGCAGCCTGCCGCGATCTTCAGGCCATCGAGGCGACGCTGCACAAGGCCGTGGCTGGACGCTTCCAGCGCCAGATGGGTGACGCCGTCATTGGACAGCGCGGCGATCTGGCGATGCAGCACGACCGGGTCCGGGGTGGTCAGCCCGCCCGAATAGTGGCCGTTGCGCGTGGTCACACCCAGCGTGCCGACGCAGGCCGCGTTGCGGCCAAGTGACTGCCAGATCTGACGGAGGAACCAGACAATGGACGACTTGCCGTTGGTGCCAGTCACGGCGACCACCGTTTCCGGCTGCGAGCGATAGTAGAGCGCCGCCATCTGCGCGAGGCAGCGGCGCGGATCCTCGCCCCGGATCACCGGAACGGCTGCCGTCAGCGCCTGTCCGGCCAGCACGGCGACGGCGCCGCGTTCGACCGCCTGCGCAACGAATGCTGCACCATCCTGCTTCACGCCTGGCAGGGCCGCGAACAGAAAGCCGGGCTGCACTTCCCGGCTGTCCGCCGTCAGCCCCGCGATCTCGATATCGCCTGCCTGTCCCGCCTTTTCGCCAACCAGCCTAGAGAGTTTCATTCTTGCTGACCTTGATCTGGACATTGTCGGGCAGCGAGAGCGCCTCCTGGACATCGGGGCTTTCGGGCGAAACGGGCTGGATGCCCAGGATGGGTGCAATCCCGGGCACGATGCGGCCAACCGTCGGCGCGGCGGTCCAGCCGGCGGTGGCGTAGCCGAAGGTCTCCTTGGTGCCCTTCGGCTCGTCCAGGACGGCCAGCACCACATAACGCGGGTCCTGCATCGGGAAGGCGCCGGCGAAGGAGGTGATCATCCGCTTCCGGGAATAGCCGCGGCCGATGGCCTTTTCCGCGGTACCGGTCTTGCCGCCGACGATGTAGCCCGGCGCATCCGCCTTGCGGCCGGTGCCCTCGGCGACGACCAGACGAAGCAGCTTCCGCAGCTTCTCCGACGTTGCCGCGGACATGACCTCGCGCTCGGACACCGGATTGCCGGGGCCGCGCTTCAGAAGGGTCGGCGCAACGTAGCGCCCGCCATTGACCATCGCCGCCATGGCGGCGGCGAGCTGGACCGGGGTGACCGCCAGGCCGTGCCCGAAGGCGATGGTCATGGTCTCCAGTTCGCGCCAGTTGGCCGGCGCCTGCGGATCGATCACTTCCGGCAGCTCGATGGGCGACGGATCAAGCAGGCCGAGCGCGCCGAGAAAGCGCTGCTGGGCATCCGTGCCGATATCCACCGCCATCTTCGCGGCGCCGATATTGGAGGAGTACTTGAAGATCTCGGCCACGGTCATCCAGCGCGCCTTGGCGTGGTGATCGCGGATCGTGAAGCGGCCGAAGCGGATTGGGTGCGTGGCGTCATAGCCGTCGGAGAGCCGCAGCTGACCGACTTCAAGCGCCATCGCGGTGGTGAATGCCTTGAAGGTCGAGCCCATCTCGTAGCGGCCGTAGGTCGCCCGGTTGAAGAAGGCGTCCTCGCGCACCGGTTCGCGGCGGTTGGCGTCGAAGTCGGGCAGCGAGACCAGCGAGACGATCTCGCCGGTGTTCACGTCCAGCACCACCGCCGAACCGCCGATGGCGGAGAACTCGTCGATGGATGCCTGCAGTTCCCGGCGGACGACATGCTGCACGCCGAGATCGATGGAAAGTTCCAGCGGCTTCGCGGACGGATCGGTCAGCCGCTCTTCGAGGCCGCGCTCGATGCCCGCACGGCCGCGGTGTTCGATATCCAGGAAGCCGACCACATGCGCGGTTTCCGCGCCCGCGGGATAGCTGCGCGTGACGGTCGGCAGCAGTTCCAGCGCCGGATCACCGACCTGATAGAGCGCCGCGACCTGCTGAGGGGTCAGGCGGCGGTTCAGGAAGACGCTCGAACGGCCGGATGTCAGCCGCTCCTCGATGCCCGCCGGATCGTCCGACCCGAGCGCGCGAGCCAGCCGGACCGACAGGCCTGCAGGGTCCTTCACCTTTCGCCGGTGGACCATCAGTGCGCGGGTCGGCAGATCGATAGCCAGCAGGTTGCCGCTGCGGTCGACGATGGCGGCGCGCCGGCGCCAGACCTTCTCGTCGGCTTCGGGCTCGGCGGCTTCGGCGCGGGCGACGGCAGGCGGCGTGTCCCAGGGCTTCGCCAGCTGGACGGTGCGCGCCGACAGCGTGCCGAAGCCGACGGCGAAGACCAGAGCCAGCAGGCCCAAACGGCGGCGGACGCGGGTGGCGTCGCCGGTCGGCATGCGCCGCTTCAGATCGCGGCCGGTCAGTTCGGCCGAGGGCTGGAAGTCGTTCGCGGACTGGCTCATTTGACCACCTCCGTCGCCTTCGCCTCGACAATGCCGTCGAGGCGGTCGATCAGGATCGGCAGGGCCGCCGGATCGGCGATGATCCGCTCGGGGTCGGCCGGCCCCAGGGCGAGGACCTTGCTGTAGCGCGCGGCCAGATCCTCGATCCGGGTCGGCCGCACCTGATAGCTCCACTCGGCGCGCAGCATGTGGATGTCGCGCTCGGCGGCCTCGATCTCCATCTCCAGCGCCGCGGCGCGGTCGGCAGCCGCGTCGTAGCGGCGCTCGATCTCGTAGACCGCACCGATGGCCACGAGGCCGACCAGGGCCGAGACGATCGTGAGACTGCGCTTCATGCCGCCCACCCCATGGCTTCCGGCGCCTCCGGCCAGGGTTCGGAGGCCAGCCGCTCGGCGACCCGGAGACGGGCCGACCGCGCACGCGGATTGGTGTCGGTCTCTGCCTTCGACGGCTTGATTGCGCCGCGCTTGATCAGCCGGAAGGAGGGCGCCCGCACCGCTTCGGTTTCCGGACGGTGGCGCGACCCGCGCGGCTCGGCGCCTGAACGCTCGGCCATGAACTGCTTGACGATGCGGTCTTCGAGGCTGTGGAAGCTGACGACGGCCAGACGCCCGCCCGGCGCAAGCGCCCGCTCCGCGCCATGCAGCCCCCGGCGCAATTCGCCCAGCTCGTCATTGACCGCGATGCGCAGGGCCTGGAAGACCCGCGTCGCCGGATGGATCTTCGCCCCGCCCTGCGGCGCGGCTGCGGCGACCGTCTCGGCCAGCTTCAAGGTGTTCTCGAAGGGGCCCGCCCGCCGCGCCTCGACGATGGCGCGGGCAATCCGCCGGCTGCGGCGCTCGTCGCCATAGTGGAAGAAGAGGTCCGCCAGCCGCGCCTCGTCCCAGTCATTGACGATATCTGCGGCGGTCAGGCCGTCGCCGCCCATCCGCATGTCCAGCGGCCCGCTGCGCATGAAGCTGAATCCGCGATGCGCCTCGTCGAGTTGCGGCGAGGAGACGCCGAGATCCATGGCCACACCGTCCAGCGCCGGCGCTCCGGCATCGGCGAGCAGGTCGGCCAGATCGCCGAAGCGCCCCTCGACCGGAATCGGCCGGCCGCCGAAGGTTTCGGCGAGGACGCGGGCGGCGGCGATGGCGTCGGGATCGCGGTCGATGGCGTAGACGCTGCAGGCCGCGCGCTCGAGCCAGATGCGGGTGTAGCCGCCGCGTCCAAAGGTGCAGTCGGCGTAGGTTCCGCCGGCCCGCAGGTCAAGGGCGTCCGCGACTTCTCCGCCCATGACCGGATGGTGCACGCTCATTCAACCCGTCCTCCGTCCGGAAGGGCGAGCAGACCCTCGTGCGCCTCCTTGGAGCGCTCGCGGGAGCGGGCCTTCTTGTCGCCGACCCGGTCGGGCCGCATCAGCGAGAACTGGTCGCCGCGGCCGACGAAGGCGACTTCCTTGTCGATACCCATCTTGTCGCGCAGATGCGGCGGCAGAACGATGCGGCCGTCCCCGTCGATGGAGAAGGTCTCGACATCGGCGAAGACCGAGTAGGTCACGTCTTCATAGGTCTCGCTGGTCGGGTCCTGCCGCTCGAGGCGGTCATAGAGCTTCGAGAGATAGTTCTCGCCGCAGCCCACCAGCACGTCGGCGTCGTGTTTCGACGGAAAGACGTGAACCTCGGGGCCGCCCTCGGATTCCAGCAACGCACGGAACTTCGACGGAATGGAAACGCGTCCATTCCGGTCGATCTTCCGAACGTGCGTGCCGAGGAAAATTCTCATGCCCGGCTTCAGTCTCCGTTCTCTGGTTCAGGCGTCGCCGCCGCTTCGCGCTCCCCTCCACAGACGTCGCGAGATTTCCGGAGATCATCGGAAATTTCTGGAGCATTCATGGATATAAATGGAAAAAAATGGGTAGTCAATGGAATGAGCCGGAATGAACCGGGGGAAAACCGCCGTATTCCGGGGCTCGCCGGAAGTTTTTGGTAAATGAATGGCAAACAAGAACACAAAAGGAACATTCTGTTCTTTGCAGGCGTGACCTGTCCGTGCCTGCGGCGTAGGCTGGCGCCGGTTTCACTGGGGAGGCGCAGGATGGACGACCGGATCAGCTACGAGATCGAGGCCTTCAACACGGCGACGGCGAGCGAGAACCGCATTCATGACGACGGCATCGCCAAGCGCTTCGGCTTCCAGGGCGGCCTGGTGCCGGGCGTCGATGTCTATGCCTACATGACGCGGGCGGCGCTGATCGGTCTCGGACGGGACTTCCTGAGCCGTGGCGAGATGACATGCCGCTTCGGGCAGCCTGTCTATGACGGCGAAACGGTCACGGTGACCGGCGATCCCGACGGCGAAGGCGGCCTGACCATCCAGGTTGCCGGCCGCGGCCAGACCCTGGCGACTGGCACGGCGCGCCTGCTCGACAATGGCGGCGTCCCGGTGCCCGACAGCTATGCTGTGGCGGAACTGCCATCGCCGGAAGACAGGCCGCCCGCAGGCCCTGCCTCGCTGCCCGAAGGATCGGCGCTTGGCGTGATCCGCGAGACCGCAGACAAGGACGGACAGACCGCGTATCGGGCCGACATCCGGGAGACCCATGGCCTCTATGGCGATGCGGGCCTGGTGCATCCCGGCTTTCTGCTCCGGCGGGCGAACAGCGCGCTGAAGGACAATGTCAGGCTGGGGCCGTGGATCCATGTCGGCTCGACTGTCCGGCACTTTGCCGCCCTGCCCGCCGGCAGCGAACTGGAGACCCGCTCAAGTGTCCGGAAGCTCTATGACCACAAGGGACACGGCTTCGTCGAACTCGATGTCGCACTCTTCTCCGGCGGCCGCGCCATTGCACAGATCGACCACGTCGCCATCTATGAGCCAAGACAAGTCAGAACGAGGGCCTAAGCCCCCCCATGCGAGCCAGTCTGTTTTCAGTAGCGTTTGCGATGGCTGCGCTCGCCACACCGGCGTTCGCCCAGAGCAATGACGATCGCGAGCGCGGCGGCTATATCGACGCCGTCACCGATGCCGGTCCGCCCGTCCATGAGGAAGAGGCGGATGTCGGCACCCTCTCGATCATCGTCGAGAACGACTATTTCGCCCAGACCGACCAGAACTACACCAACGGCCTGCGCGTGCAGTATCTGCGCCCAAAAGGACATGTCAGCGACCTGACCGAATGGGTCGCCGACATCCTGACCGGCGTCGAGGACGAAGGGCGCATCTATGAAGGCGTATCCGTCGGCCAGAGCATCTTCACCCCGACCGATATCACCGACCCCAATCCCCGGCCCGGCGAGCAACCCTATGCAGGCTGGCTCTATCTCGAACTGGCGGGCGTCGTCGACAATGTCAGCCATGTCGATACGACCTCGGTAACTGCCGGCATCGTCGGCCCGCTCGCAGGCGGCGAGATCGTGCAGAACACCTTCCACCGCATCATCAACAGCGAGCGCGCCGAGGGCTGGGACAACCAGCTGGATACCGAGCCCGGCCTGATGTTGAGCTGGGACCGCACCTGGCGCGTAGGCCGCTCGCTCCGGGAATACTGGTTCGATGCGCTGCCGACGGCCGGCGTCACCGTGGGCAATGTGCTGACCGAAGGCCGCGTCGGGTTCATGTTCCGCTTCGGCCCGGACCTGCAGGACGATCTGGGCCCGCCGCGCATCCGGCCCAGCCTCGCCGGCGCCGGCTTTCTCGGCGGCTCGCCCGACTTCAACTGGTATCTGTTTGCGGGGCTTCAGGGGCGCGGGGTGCTGCGCAACATCTTTCTGGACGGCAACACCTTCTCCGACAGCCTGTCCGTACGGAAGCGCAACTTTGTCCACGACGCCCAGGCCGGCATCGCACTGCATTACCGTGGTCTGCGTTTCAGCTACACGCTGGTCCGCAGAAGCCGCGAATTCGAAACGCAGGACGATCCACATTATTTCGCGGCGTTCGCGCTTACCATGCGCTACTGACCTTGTGAGTCCCGCGGCCACGAATGAGTTCTGTTGCAGACTGTCCGGATACAGAGTTCTCCCCGCCAGGGAACGCTGTTTGTGACAGATATATTACATTTTGTCGGGTGTCTGGATTGGTCTAGCCTCCATCGCTTGCGTTGAGCGACCGTCCGGCCTTTCGGACCGGCCAGCGCTTCGAACTCGCGGGGGATTGCAGCCATGAATGCCAGACCCGGGCATTGCCGGCAGGTGCATCGATAAGCGATGGCTGGCGCGAACAATCCGGCTGCGCCGGTCGAGATCGAGATCAAGCTGACGGGAGCACCGGCGAGCCTCAAGAAGGCCTTCACGGCGCTGGGCGGCGGGAAACCGAAGTCCGCCCAGGTCGTCAGCGTCTACTACGACACGCGGGACGACCGGCTCTGGCGCAAGGGCTACACGCTCCGGCTGCGCCAGAAGGGCGCCGGCCACGAACTTACCCTGAAATCCGAAGGCGGCGGCAATCTGGAGCGCGGCGAATGGTCGTCGATGCTGGACGCGCCGATCCCCGATCCGGGCCTGCTGCCGGCAACCGCGCCGCGCGGTGAACTGGGTCTGATCCTGCCCGAGGAGCTTGGCGAGCGGCACCGGACCGAGGTCCGCCGCACCAAGAAGCTGGTCGAACTGGACGACGCGGTCGTCGAAGTCTCGCTGGACGAAGGCGCCATCCGCGCGGGCGAAGAGCGCATGCCGGTCGCCGAGCTGGAACTGGAACTGGTGAAGGGCGACCCCGCGGCCATTCTGAGATCGGCCGAACGGATGCTGCAGCGCTTCCCGCTGGCGCTGGATTCGCGTTCCAAGGCCGCCCGCGGCATGGCGCTCGCGCAGAACGCACCGCCAGCCTGGGAGAAGGCGAGCAAACCGGCGCTGAACCCGAAGGACAGCGTCGATACCGCCATCGCCCGGATTCTTCAGATCACGGCGGCGCAGGTCCTCGCGAACATCGCCGCCGCGGCGGACGGCCAGGATTCGGAAGGCGTCCATCAGCTTCGCGTGGCGCTGCGCCGCATGCGGTCGGCCTTCTCCATTTTCGGCGGCCTGATCGGCGACGATCTCGAGGGGCTCAATGAACAGGCCAGGCACATCCTGAAATCCCTTGGCGATGCACGCGATCTCGATGTCTTCATCGAGGAGACCATGCCGCCCGTGCTTGAGGAGCATGACGGCGCAAAGGGTTTGACACAGCTTGGCGAGCGCGCCGACGAGGCACGCAACGAAGCCTATGGTCATGTTCGCTCGATGCTGGCCGAGCCCGTATTGGGCCAGTTCGTGCTGCGTGTCTTGCTGACGGCAGAACACATCGCCGGGCGGCGGGAGAACACCGGACCAATACGCGACCTGGCGCAGAAGGAACTGAAGCGCCGCCGCAAGAAGGTGCTGAAGAAGGGCGAAGGCTTCGAGACCATGCCCACGCCCGAGCGGCACATGGTCCGTATCGCGCTCAAGAAGCTGCGTTACGCCGTCGACTTCTTCCAGTCGCTCTATCCCGAGGACGCCGTCGCCCCCTATCAGACCCTGATCAAGGATCTGCAGGACGACTTCGGCACGATGAACGACGCCGCGGTGGCCGAGGAGCTCGCCGAACGGTTGGCCGGCGGCTATGTCGAGGCCATGATGGGCGCGGCCCTTCTGAAGGGCTGGTACGCGCACCGGCTGAAGGCGGTCGAACCGCACATGATCGGGGCCTGGCAGCAGTTCTGCGACGCCCGTCCCTTCTGGAAGACGTGAGGACCTGGAATGGCTCAGATCTCCGTACTGGTCGCCAATGCCAAGGGCGGCTGCGGCAAGACCACACTGGCCACCAACCTGGCGACGGCCTTCGCGAATGCCGGTCTCAAGACAGGGCTGGCAGAAGGCGACAAGCAGCGCTCCAGCCTGCAGTGGCTGAAGCGCCGGCCCGGCGACGCCGCGCCGATCGAGGCCTTCGACTGGCGCAGCGGGCCGGACACCAAGCTGCCGAAGAAGCTGGAGCGGCTGGTGATCGACGCGCCGGCCGGCGTCACGTCGAAGAGCGTGCTCGCCTTTCTGGACTATGCCGATCTGGTGGTGATGCCGGTGCTGCCCTCAATCTTCGACGAGGGCGCGACCCGGCGCTTCCTGAAGAAGGTCGACGAACTGAAGCCGATCCGGAAAGGCCGCAAGCCGCTCGCCGTCGTCGCCAACCGCGTGCGCGTGAATACCCGCGCCGCCCGCGAACTGGACGAGTTCCTCGAAGATCTGGGTCACGAGGTCGTCACACGGTTCTCCGACCGCGCGCTCTATCAGGATGTGGCGCGGCAGGGGCTCGGCATCTTCGACCTGACGCCGTCGCGCCGCGCCGGCGCCATCGACGACTGGCTGCCGCTTGTGCGCCTGATCGAGGATCAGGCCTGACCGCCTGATCGGGCCGCCGGCCGACATTGCCGCTGGTCATCACGGGAATGCGCTGGCAGACCGATCTGCGCACGCCCGAACGGACCTGTTGTCATGACGACCGCCCCGACCATCGAGACCCCTCGTCTTCTCCTGCGGGAGCCTGTACTCGCAGACTGGCCCGGTTTCGCCGAGGTGATGACCTCGGATCGCGCCTTGCACATGGGCGGACCGCATTCCGTCGCCTATGCGTGGGGCGCCTTCTGCCACGGTATCGCCCTGTGGCGGCTCTACGGCCTCGGCAATCTCTCGATCGAGCTTCGAGGGACCCGAGAGTGTATCGGGCAGATCGAAATCAATCAGGGCCCGCGGTTCCCCGAGCCGGAACTCGGCTGGCAACTGAACATCGAGGCCGAGGGCAAGGGGTACGCTTTCGAAGCCGCGGTCGCGATGCGCGACTGGGTCTTCAGGGAGCGCGGTCTGAAGACATTGGTGAGTTACATCGGACAGGAAAATACCCGCTCGATCCGGCTTGCCCAGCGCCTCGGCGCGTCGCTTGACGCACAGGCGCAACCACAGGACCCGGGGGATCTGGTCTTTCGGCATGTACCGGGCCGGCCATAGCCCGGAATTGCAGGCGGCGAAGATCGCGCTCCAACGACCCGCCCGGTCCGCTAGGAAGCGGCGGACAGTCCCTTCAGGATCGGGCAGTCGGGCCGCGCATCGCCGGAACAGGCTTCGGCCAGATGCGATAGCTCGTCGCGGAGCGTCTGCAGCTCCGCCATCTTCGCGTCGATCTCGTCCAGCCGCTCCAGCGCGATCGCCTTGACGTCGGCGCTGGCCCGGTCGCGATCCTCGTAGAGCGCCAGCAGTTCGCGGCAATCCTCGATGGAGAAGCCGAAGCCCCGCGCCCGCTGGACGAAGCGGAGTTTCTGGACCTCGGTCGATGAATAGTCGCGGTAGCCATTGTCGCGCCGCGCCGACGGGCTCACCAGCCCGATGTCGGCGTAGTAGCGCACGGTCTTGGTCGGCAGACCGCTCGCGCGCGCCGCATCTCCGATGTTCATGGTGCCGCACCTCCTGCCCGGCAATTTACTTTCGGCATGATCGCATATATCTACCCGGACCATGATTGCGATGACGACCAAGAAGCCGACCACCAAAACGACCCGCTCGCGCGGGGCGTTTCAGGTCGTGCGCCCGGTCTGACAGGCGGCGATCGGAAACTGGCCCCGCGGAAGCGCGGGGCTGAGCCAGACGGCATATCCGGTCCCGCGTCTCCGCACAGATACCCTGGAGACTGACCCATGACTGCCTCGAACGAGATCGATTATCTGCCCAATGTCGGCATTGTCGGCGCCACCGGCCTGGTCGGCGAGATGATGCGCCACCTGCTGGACGAGCGCGATTTCCCGCTGGGCCAGCTGCGCCTGTTCGCCTCCGCGCGGTCGGCCGGCAAGACCATGCGCTGGCGCGACCGCGACATCACCGTCGAGGACGCCACCGAAGCCGACTATGCCGGCCTGGACATCGTCTTCTTCTCGGCCGGCGGCGCCACCAGCAAGGCGCTGGCGCCGAAGGTCGCCGCGGCCGGCGCGGTGGTGATCGACAACTCCTCCGCCTACCGCTCGGACCCCGAGGTGCCGCTGGTGGTCGCGGAAGTGAACGCCGACCGACTGACCGACCTGCCGAAGGGGATCATCGCCAACCCGAACTGCACCACCATGGCCGCCATGCCGGCGCTGAAGCCGCTGCATGACGCCGCCGGTCTGAAGCGTCTGGTCGCCAGCACCTATCAGGCGGCCTCGGGCGCCGGCGTGGCCGGCATCGACGAACTGGAAGCCCAGTTGCAGGCCGCCGCCGGACAGACCCGCGGTCTCGCCACCCATGGCGATGCCGTCGACTTCCCCGAGCCCGCCAAGTGGGCCGTGCCGCTGGCGCACAACATCGTCGCCTTCGACTACAAGCTGGTCGAGGACGGCTATACCGAGGAAGAGGTCAAGCTGCGCGACGAGACGCGGAAGATCCTCGAGATCCCGGACCTGCCGGTCTCCGGCACCTGCGTGCGCGTGCCCGTCTTCACCGGTCACTGCCTGTCGATCAACGCCGAATTCGAGCGCGAGATCACGCCGGAGAGGGCGCTGGAACTGCTTGCCGAAGCGCCCGGCGTGGAACTGGCCGACGTGCCGAATCCGCTGGACGCCACCGGCCGCGATCCGGTCTTCGTGGGCCGCGTCCGCAAGGATCCGACGGTCGAGCACGGCCTGGTGCTGTTCGTGACCGGCGACAACCTGCGCAAGGGCGCGGCGCTGAACGCGATCCAGATCGGCGAGGCGATGCTGCCGCTGCTGGCGTCGCAGCGGAACGCGGAAGCCGCGGAGTAGTACAAGGCCTGTCTGAGGCGCAGGCCGGGAACCTGCGCCTCAGATGGCCAGTTCGGCCCGCCGTTCGGCGAGCGTGGCCCGGATCATGTCCTTCAGCCAGACCAGCCCCGGATCCGCATCGTTGCGGTGATGCCAGGTCATCTGGAAGTTCTGCGCGGTGACCGGCACCGGCGGGGTCAGCACCTGCAGCCGGTCGCGGTAGGGCGACGCCTCGATATGCATCCGGCTGGCGTAGCCGACCAGATCGGTCTGGGCGACCATCTCGATGATGGATGACGGCCGGTTGACCAGCACCACATCGTGGCGCTCCGGCCGGTTCACCAGCCGGAAGAAGCGTCCGTTGGCCAGCGCGCCGGGCGCCATGTCCATCGAGACCTGACCGGTCTGTTCCAGCTGGGCCTTGGTGACCGAGCCCCTGATCGCCGGATGGCCGCGCCGCGCGATCACCTGCAGATCCATTGGCATCAGTTCTTCCCAGCGAAGGTCGGGATGGTGCGCGGGGGCGACGTTCATCGCCAGATCCGCCTGACCGCTCTCCAGCGCGTCGACGATCGGCACCTTGGCCGTGACCAGCAGCCGGAAGGTCACGCCGGTATGGTCCTGGACCTTGCGGATCAGCGACGGCATCAGGATGGTCTCGAACACGTCCAGCATGTGCAGCCGGAACTCCCTGACGTCCTTCGCCGGATCGAAGGACGCGTCGGGGCGGACGATGACCTCGATCTCCTGCAGCGCCCGTCGGACGCGCCCGATCAGTTCGTCCGCCCGCGCGCTTGGCTGCACGCCCCGCGGCTGGCGGATGAACAGCGGATCGTTCAGCACCGAACGCAGGTGAGCCAGCAGGTTCGACATGGTCGGCTGCGAGAATCCGAGCGACTGCCCGGCCCGCGAAATGTTCCGCGTCGAATAGATCGCCTCGAAGGCCATCAGGTGTTTGATCTCGAGCTGCCGCAGGGGGTTGCCACCCGGCGTGTCGGGCATGTCGCGTTCGTTCATAAGCAATCCTGATATCTAGATATCGGAATTTAGGCGCTACTGAACATTCCAATTCCTTAGTAGGTATCACTCACCAACAAAAAGAGAAAGACAGCAATTTCAGTAACCGTTTTCGCGGCACCGCACCCCGGTCGGGAGGGGGTGGCAGATGCCGGTGGAGTGTGGGAGATCACGATGCAACAGGTGTCTGCGACCAGTCCGCTTGGCAAATACCGGCCGCCCGCCACAGGCTTCGCCTGGGCCGGCCCGAAACTCGAAACGGCCATGAACCGCGCAACGATCCGCTCGCCCTTTCTCAGGCGGATCCTCTCGGTGCTGTTCCTCCCGATCGTCTGGCGGCTCGGACTGCGCATCAACTACGCGATGGACGACTTCTTCGTCGAAGTGCCGCACAGCCGGATGAACCGGAACTCCTACGGCACCATCGGCGGCGCCGCGCTGCTGGCCAATCTGGAACTCGCCGCCGGATGCTACCTGTTCATGCGTACCGACGGCGGCCACCGCATCGTCTGCCGCAATGTGAACTACCGCTTCATGCTGCCTTCGACCAACGGTCTGCGCCTGGAGGTCGAGCCGCTGGACGAGGATCTTGAAGCCGCCATCCAGTCGGGCAAGCCGTTCAACGCCAACGTCAAGGTAAACGTCTTCTCCCGCGGCGACAGCAAGGGCCAGCGCGGTCGGCGCATCGGCCGCGGCGAGATGAAGTTCCATCTCTGGCCGAACACGACGGGCGCGTGATGCGCGGACTGCCCGCGGCGTTCTTCCTCGCCTGCTCCTGGTTCTGGTGCATCGGGGGGTTCTTCCCGGTTCTGCTGGAACGGGAGTTCGGCGCCGTCGCCCTGCCCTTCTTCATCGTCTTCAACGTGGCGGGGGCGACGCTGTTCGGCCTCGTCTGGACCGGCGCGGGCCGCCAGAGCTTCCTGGCCCGCCACAGGCTGCCGGCCGAAGCCTTCTCGCTGCTGATCGCCGGCTATCACCTGGTCTTCATGGCCTGGATCTCGACGCTGCTCGGCAGTCCTGTGCCGCTGATCGGCTTCGTCGCGGCGGCGGCCGCGTTCACGGTGCTGAGGCGGCAACTGACGGAACTCGCACCCGCGGTCTTCGGGATCACGCTGATCCTGTTCTCGGTCATCCTGACGACCGGCGAACCCGCGCCCGCACCGGCGGCGGCGCTGCAGCCCTTCGCCCATCAAATCCTGCCGCTCGCGCTCGGCTTCCTGCTCGCCCCGTATTTCGACCTCACCTTCCATCGGGCTTTCGCCGAGAGTCCGAGGCCACGTGTCAGCTTCCTGCTGGGCTTCGGGGTGCTGTTTCTCGCGCTGCTGGGCGGGATGTATCTGGCGGCCCCGTTCTTCGCCCCTTTGCTGACATCGGCTTCGTTCTCGGGAACGGCCGTCTACGCGATCGTCTCCCTGCTCGTGCTGCAGACGGGTTTCACGACAGCGGCGCACCTGCGCGAACTGGCCGGGTCACGATGGGCGGACCGGCGCCTCGCGGCGCCCATTGCCGGATCGGTCGTCGTCCTGGCCGTCCTGCACCCGCTCGCCGGGCTGGCCGTTCCCGAGATCGCGCAGATGGCCGGCGAACTGGTCTATCGAGGCTTCGTCTTCCTGATCGGCGTCCTGTTTCCGGTGATCCTGCTTTTCGGCGGTCTCAACCGCCGGGCGCTCACTGCCATGGCGTTCCTGACGCCCTGCTACACGCTCGGCTTCCTGATCGGCGGCGACTTCTCCCCGTTCCTGTCCGTCGCCATGGCCGGGCTCGCCGTCCTGTACTGGCTCAGGCCGCGCCTGGCCGCAACGCAACCGAACTGAAGCCATGGCGGGCAAGGTCACCACATTCGATCACGATCCGCGCCGGCCGTACTGGCCGATCGGGTTCATGGCCCCCGCTGTCGCACCGCTGCTGCTCGGCATGCACCTGCTTGGCGCGAACCAGTGGATCGTCGCGGCGCTGCCCATCGTGCTGCTGTTCGGCATCGCGCCATTCGCCGACCATCTGATCGGCCGGGACTACCGCAATGTGACCCGGGAGACGGCACGAAAACTCGCTGCCGACCCCTATTACCGCCGCCTGATGCGGGCCACCGTGCCTGCCTACGCCGTCGGCATCCTTGCGGCCGCCGTCCTCGTCTCGATGGCGCCGTTCACGGTACTGCAGTGGCTGGTCTTCACGGTCGGCATCGCCTTCGTCCATTCCCTGATGGTGCTGGTGGCGCACGAACTCGGTCACGCCCGCTCGGCCCGCGACCGCTCCATTGCGAGGTTCGCGCTGTCGCTGATCGCCTACGGGCATTTCGGTGTCGAGCACAACGTCAACCACCACCTCAAGGTGGCGACTCCCGACGATCCGGCGAGCGCCCGCTACAACGAAAGCATCTACCGCTTTGCACTGCGTGAGATGCCGGGTGTCTTCCTCGGCGCCGTCGAATGCGAGCGGAAGCGGCTCGCGCGGCGCGGCAAGGGGTTCTGGACCATCGAGAACGAACTGGTCGGCAACTGGGCCATGTCCCTGCTGATCGCCGGACTGCTGACGATTCTGCTCGGTCCCGCAGTCCTCGCCTTCTTCGCGCTGCACAGCCTGGTGACCTGGTTCTCCATCACCATGGCCAACTACACGGCGCATTACGGTCTGCTCCGGCGGATGGTCGACGGGCGGCGCGAGCCCTGCCGGCCCGAGCATTCCTGGAGCTCGGGCTTTCTCTTCTCCAACCTGCTGTTCCTCAACCTGCAACGGCATTCGGACCATCACGCCAATGCGCAGCGTCCCTATCAGGTGCTGTCCTACCTGCCCGGCACGCCGGAACTGCCGGCCGGCATCCCCGGCCTGTTCTGCATGATGCTGGTGCCGCCGCTCTGGTTCAGGGTGATGAACCCGAGGCTTCTGGACGCCGTCGGCCATGATCCGTCCAGGATCAACTTCAGTTCCGCGGCGGATGCCCGGCGCATGGGCGCGCCTTCATTCAGCCTACCCGGCCGTCCAGCTTCAGGGTCCGAAGCCTGAGCGCATTGCCGATCACCGACAACGAGGACAGGCTCATCGCCGCAGCCGCGATCATCGGCGAGAGCAGCGTGCCGGTCAGCGGGTAGAGGATGCCCGCCGCGATGGGCACCCCTGCCGCGTTGTAGCAGAAGGCGAAAAACAGGTTCTGACGGATGTTCCGCATCGCCGCCTGCGAGAGCGTGCGACCCTTCAGGATGCCGGTCAGGTCGCCCTTGAGCAGGGTGAGTCCGGCGCTCTCGACGGCCACGTCCGCCCCGGTGCCCATGGCAATGCCGACATCGGCGGCGGCGAGCGCCGGGGCGTCGTTGACCCCGTCGCCGGCCATCGCGACGCTGTGGCCCTGCGCCTTCAGTTCGTCGACCAGGGTCTTTTTCTCCTCGGGCAGCACCTCGGCCCGCACGTCGTCGATGCCTAGCGCTTCTGCGACCGCCTTCGCCGTACGGGCGTTGTCGCCGGTCGCCATGACGACCTTCAGGCCGGCATGGCGCAGCTTGTTCAAGGTATCGGCCGCGTTCTCCTTCACCGGATCGGCGACCGCCACCAGTCCCGCGACCGCGCCATCGGCGGCAATGAACATCACTGTCCTGCCAGCGTCGCGGAGCGCGTCGGCGCGCGCGTGCCAGTCGCCTGTGTCGATGTCCGCGTCATCCATCATGCGGCGGTTGCCGAGCATGACGCTTCGCCCGTCAACATCGCCGCGGACGCCCTTGCCGGTAACGGCGTCAAAACCCGACACATCGGCCAGGTCGAGGCCGCGATCCCCGGCTTCCCGGACGATCGCCTCGGCCAGCGGATGTTCCGAGCCACGTTCCAGCGACGCTGCCAGACGGAGCAGGGCGGCATCGTCGCCATCGGCGGCAATCATTTCGGTCACTGCCGGGCGGCCTTCGGTCAGCGTGCCGGTCTTGTCCACGACCAGCGTGTCGACGCGGGCGAAGCGCTCCAGCGCCTCGGCGTCGCGGATCAGCACGCCTGCCTGCGCGCCGCGCCCTGTGGCGGTCATGATCGACATCGGGGTCGCAAGACCGAGCGCACAGGGGCAGGCAATGATCAGCACCGACACGGCGGCGACCAGCGCATGCACCATCGCCGGCTGGGGGCCGACGAGCGCCCATATCACGAAGGCAATCGCGGCAATGGCGACAACGGTCGGCACGAACCAGGCCGCGACCCGGTCGGCAAGACCCTGAATCGGCGCGCGCGAGCGCTGCGCCGAGGCAACCATGTCGACGATCCGCGACAGCATCGTGTCTGCGCCGACGCGCTCGACCTGGATGACCAATGTGCCGTTGGCGTTCAACGTACCGCCGGTGACGGCATCGCCCTCGGTCTTCTCCACGGGTACGGACTCGCCGCTGATCATGCTCTCGTCGACCGAGGAGCGGCCCTCCAGCACCGTGCCGTCGACCGGCACGCTCTCGCCCGGCCGAATCCGCAGCCGGTCGCCCTCCAGGATGTTCTCCAGCGGGACCTCGCGCTCGGTGCCGTTGTCGTTGATGCGCCGCGCGGTCTTCGGCGCCAGATCCATCAGCGCGCGGATGGCGCTGCCGGTCCGTTCGCGGGCGCGCAATTCCAGCACCTGCCCCAGGAACACCAGCGCGATGATCACCGCCGCCGCCTCGAAATAGACCGGGACCGTGCCATGGTCGCCGATGAAGGTCGGCGGGAACATGCCAGGTGCCAGCGTGGCCGCCACGCTGTAGAGATACGCCGCGCCGGTGCCTATGGCGATCAGCGTCCACATGTTCGGACTGCGGTTCAGGATGGACGACCAGCCCCGCCTGAAGAACGGCAGGGCCGCCCAGAGGACGACCGGCGTTGCGAGCACAAGCTCCGCCCAGACAGCCGTCCGCTCCCCGATCCAGTGCCGGATCGGCAATCCCAGCATCGGCCCCATCGCCAGAATGAAGATCGGCAGGGCGAGCGCCGCGCTGACGATCAGCCGGCGGCGGAAGTCGATCAGTTCGGGGTTCGGACCGGCATCGGCGCCGCCCATCGGTTCCAGCGCCATCCCGCATTTCGGACAGTCGCCCGGCTTGTCCCGCACGATCTCCGGGTCCATCGGACAGGTGTACTGGACACCCTTCTGCGCCGTCTTCGGCCGCCGCCTGTGGGCGCCGGTGAGATAGAATTCCGGATCGGCCTCGAAGCGGTCGTGACAACGCTGGCCGCAGAAATGATAGGTCTCGCCCTCATGTTCGAAGGACGGCTTGCCGGCTGCGGGATCGACAGACATGCCACATACGGGATCGGTCGCCGGATGCGCCTCCTCGTCGTGATCATGCAGTGCAGCAGCGTGATCGTGCGGTGACATTGACAGCTCCCACAGAAAGGTCGAGCGTGAGATAGGGTCTCCAGCAACTGGAAGGTCAAGTCATGCGCCGGGTGTGCTGCGGTCCCTGGCCAGCCCGCGCAGCCGCTTCATTTCCTCAAAGGCCGCGGTGCCGTCCCGCATTATCGCCGCAACGCCTGCGATCACGCCAGATGCGTCCATGACCGGGGCGACCGTGAACCGAACCGACAGCGTGCGGCCCTGGCTGTGCAGGGCGGGCACAGACAGCACCTCGTCCGCCGCATGGGTCGAGCGTCCGGCAGCGATCATCGCGAAATAGCCATCCCAGTGGCGCCGGCGGAGCCGCTCGGGAATGATGATGTCGAGGGATTGGCCAAGCGCCTCGTCAGCAGCGAATCCGAACACCCGTTCCGCGCCGGCATTCCAGAAGCGGATGATGCCCTCACGGTCGGAAATCACCACCGCATCGGGGATGTCCCGCAGGACTTCCGCTGCCGACTGCGCGAAATCCGGCCCGGTGACGTTCATGACGGCATCACCGTCGCGCATTCGGTGACCACGGCATGCATCGGCATGTCGTGCGGCTGCGGGTAGATGGTTGCGATCTGCAGACAGGCGTAGCCTGCGCCAAGCACCACAGGCCCGTGACGCCAGACGGCAAGTGTCCGGTCGAAATACCCGCCCCCGTTGCCGAGCCGATAGCAGCGCGGATCGAATCCGACCACCGGCGCGACAGCTATGTCCGGCAGCACGGCATCCCGGTCCCTGGATGGGCAGGGTATGCGCCAGACACCGGGTTCGAGCGGATCGCCCGGCGTCCACGCTCTGTAGACCAGCGGACTGTTGCATGTCTCGACCGCGGGCAATGCGCAGCGACCGCCGGCATCCAGGATCCGGCGCGCGAGACCGGCCACCGCCGGTTCGCCCCGGATCGGCACATAAAGGCCGACGACGCGTCCATCGAGTCTGCCCATCGCCCGGCACAACCCTTCGGCGATGGCACGATCCGCACCGACCCGTTCGCTGCCGCTGACGGCCTGCCTGAGGCCCAGCAGGCGCTGCCTTTCGGAACGCCGCCAGCGCGACACGTCGGTTGCGGTCCGGCTGTCGGACCAGCCTCCCCGGAACGCGGTATCGAGTTCGTGCATGAAACAGGGTGGCGAGGCGTACTCACCGGACATGCGGTCATCATCGCTAGACAAAGCCGTCTCCTCCCAACGCCATTGTGTCGAATGTAGAGCGGCTTGACGCAGGGTTGCGCACGGGGGCCATGCCATCCCTGCGCTGCAGACATGCAATGCGCAGCCGTTGCCCTATATGGTCGGACGAAACGGCACGATCGGGAAAGGCGCTCGGCATGGGACTTCTGGAAGACGGCATCTGGCGAGATACGGCGCGCAAGCCCGGTTCGAAAGGCGAATTCGTTCGTGTCGCGGCGCAGCTGCGCAACTGGATCACGCCGGACGGCAAGGGCGATGGCGAGTTTCCCGCCGAGCTCGGCCGCTACCATCTCTATGTCTCCTACGCCTGTCCCTGGGCCCACCGGACCCTGATCTTCCGGCAGTTGAAGGGGCTGGCCGACCACATCGGCTTTTCCGTTGTCAGCCCGCTGATGCTGAACAATGGATGGGAGTTCACCGAATGGGACGGCGCCACGGGCGACCGGGCCAACGGGCTGAACTACATGCACCAGATCTACACCAAGAACATCGCCGACTATTCGGGCCGCTGCAGCGTGCCGGTGCTGTGGGACACGAAGACGGACAGCATTGTCTCCAACGAGAGTTCCGAGATCATCCGCATGCTGAACTCGGCCTTCGACGGGCTGACCGGCAACAATGAGGACTTCTACCCCGAGGACCTTCGCAACGAGATCGACCTGGTGAACGAGCGCGTTTACGAGACCGTCAACAACGGCGTCTACCGATCAGGGTTCGCGCAGTCGCAGGACAGCTACGAAGAGGCGGTCACGGCGCTTTTCGACACCATTGACTGGCTGGAGGAGCGCCTGTCGCAGCAACGCTATCTCTGCGGCGACCGGATCACCGAGGCGGACTGGCGGCTGTTCCCGACCATGATCCGCTTCGATCACGTCTATCACGGCCACTTCAAGTGCAATATCCGCCGCCTGATCGACTACCCGAACCTGTTCGGGCACACCCGCGAGCTCTACCAGTGGCCGGGCGTGAAGGAGACGGTGAACATGGATCACATCCGCTGGCACTACTACTACAGCCACCCTTGGGTGAACCCGACCCGGGTGGTCTCCGTCGGCCCCGACATCGATTTCGACGCACCGCATGGCCGCGGCTGAACCGCCGCCCCCGCCGGATTTCGATCTGCCCGATGGCGACCTCTGGATCTTCGGCTACGGGTCGCTGATCTGGCGGCCGGGCTTCGAACATCTGGAGCGGCATCGGGCAGTGCTGGCCGCCGGCACCGCCGGCTCTGCGTCTGGTCCTGGTATCACCGGGGCCTCGAGCACGCGCCCGGCCTCGTCATGGGGCTGGACCGCGGTGGATCGTGCATCGGCGCGGCCTACCGCGTTGCCCAGCCAAAGGCGATGGACGCGTTTCTCTATCTGGTCGCCCGGGAGATGGTGACGCCGGTCTACCAGCCAGCCCATGTCCGCCTGCGCCTGGACGACGGCCGCACGGTCGGCGGCGTCACCTTCGTCGTCGACCGCCAGAACCCGCAATACGCCGGCAAGTTGTCGCTCGAGACAGCACTGGATACGGTGAGGCATTCGCGCGGGCACAGCGGCCACAATACCGACTACGTCCGCGAGACCGTCGCGCACATGCGCGAACTCGGGATCCGGGACCGCTATCTGGAAGGCCTCGCCGCCGCGCTCGACGGCCACCCTACCTGAGCAGCCAGACCAGACCGACCCCGACGGCGCAGACCGCGACGCCCATCAGGCGCACGCGGTCCGCGGGCTGGGCCAGCATCACCGCAATGGCCCGGCGCATGCTGTCGGGGAACAGGGCGTAGGCGGCGCCTTCGATCGCCATGGCCAGCGCCAGCGCGATCAGCAGGTCCTCCACGACACCGCGTCTATTCGTTCGGCGTCGCCTCGCCCGACGATGCACCGGACGGCACGGCAAGCGGACTGCTCGGCATCGTCGAACCGCCCGGGCCGACCGGGGAGATATCGCTGAAGAACTTGAAGAAGTCGGACCGGGGGTTGAGCACCAGGGTCGTGTCTTCGCTGTTCAGCGATTCGCGATAGGCCTGCAGCGAGCGGTAGAACGAGTAGAACTCCGGGTTCTTGGCGGCGACCCTGTTGAAGATCGCGGCGCGCGCGCCATCGCCTTCACCGCGCAGGATTTCAGACTGCTTCCGCGCTTCCGCCAGCAGGACCGTGCGGTCCTTGTCGGCCTTGGCGCGGATCCGCTTGCCTTCCTCGTCACCAAGCGCGCGCTCTTCCTTCGCCTCACGCTCGCGCTCGGTGCGCATGCGCTGGAAGATCGCGTCCTTGTTCTGCTCGGGCAGATCGGCCCGCTTGATGCGGACGTCGACGACTTCGATGCCGTTGCGGGCCATCCGCTGGCCGACCTGATTTGAAAGGCGCTGCATAAGTTCCGAACGCTCACCTGTCAGAAGGGCCGTGAACTGCTCCTTCGCCAGTTCGCGTCGCAGTGTCGACGCCACTTCCGTATCCAGCCGGTTCGCCGCCGCGGCCATGGTCTGGTAGGCCTTGTAGAACTCCAGCGGCTCGGTGATGCGGAAGCGGGTGAAGACGTCCACCACCAGACGCTTCTGGTCGGCGGTGATGATCTCTTCGGGCTCGGCGTCGAGCGAGAGAATGCGCTTCTCCAGATAAACCACGTCCTGGATGAAGGGCACCTTGAAGTTGAGGCCGGGCTCGCTGACGATATTCACCGGGTTACCGAACTGCAGCACGATGGCCTGCTGGGTCTGGTGCACGGTGTAGATGGCGCTGTAGCCGACGATGCCGACGATCAGGATCAGAACGCCAAGCGCTATGCCTACGATCCTCATTGGGCGGCCCTCCCGCTGCGTCCCTTGCCCAGTTCGTTGAGCGGCAGGTAGGGGACCACGCCGCTGCCGCCATTGTCGTCGATGATGACCTTGTCCATGCCGCGCAGCACTTCTTCCATGGTCTCGAGATAGAGCCGCCGGCTGGTGACTTCGGGGTTGCCGACATACTCGGTGGCGATGGCGGCGAAACGGCTCGCCTCACCTTCGGCCTCGGCGATCTTCTGCTGCTTGTAGGCCTCTGCCTCCTCGATCATCTTCGCCGCGTCGCCTCGGGCGACCGGAACGATGGAGTTGGCGTAGGCGTCGGCCTCGTTCTTCTTGCGCTCGCGGTCGGCCTTGGCGCGCTGCACGTCGCGGAACGCGTCGATGACATTGCTCGGCGGGTCCACCTGCTGCAGCTTCACGCCCTGAACGTCGACGCCGGCGTTGTAGCCATCCAGCGTGGCCTGAACCAGTTCCTCGACCTCCTGCTCGATCAGCCCCTTGTCGGTGGTCAGCATGGCCTGGATGGGGGTCCGGCCGATCACTTCGCGCATGGCGCTCTCGGCAACGACCTTGAGGGTCTGCGGCGCGTTTTCGATCTCGAAGAGATACTTGCCCGCGTCAGAGATGATCCACTGCACCGAGAAGTCGATGTCGACGATGTTCTCGTCGCCGGTCAGCATCAGGCTCTCGTCCTTGATGTCGTTCTTGCGGTCCGGTCCGACGCGTCGGAATCCGATGTCGGTCTGCTGGACGCGCGTGACCTCGGGCAGCAGCACGGTCTCGATTGGCGCCGGCAGCTTGAAGTGGAGACCCTCGCCGGTCGTGCGGACATATTCGCCGAAACGCAGCACGACGCCCTGCTGGGAGGGCTGCACCCGGTAGGCCATCTGCCACACGGCAACCAGACCGACCACGATGATCACGACGATAGCGATGATGGTGCGGTTGCCGCCACCGCCGGGCGAGAACTGGCGAAGCCTGTCCTGGCCGCGGCGGATCATCTCCTCGATGTCAGGCTTCTGAGGGCCGCCGCCGCCACCGCCGCCGCCCGAGGGACCCTGTCCCCACGGCCCGCGGTTGCCGCCGCCGCCACCTTGCCATCCGCCACCTTGACTGTTCCAGGGCATTGAGTGTCCTTCGGTTGTCCTGAGAAAAGCGCTCGCCGACCGGTTTCGGCTCGTAGACGCGCGCGTTATATGCTGTTGGCTCCGGCTGGGCAAACCCTGCCGGCAACGCTACTCACCCTAGTGTCACATATCGGGACGGCAATGGAGTTTTCAACGATGGCTGACGTGACCGAAGACGACGTTATGACGGCGCTGCGCCGGGTCACGGATTCCGACCACGGGAAAGACGTGGTAACGGCCGGAATGATCTCCGGCCTTGTGATCAAGGGGAGCAATGTCGGCTTCGCCATCGAGGTCGATCCGGCAAAGGGCAAGGAGAAGGAACCGCTGCGGCAGGCCTGCGAGAAGGCGGTCATGATGGTGGCCGGCGTCACCAGCGTCACGGCCGTGCTGACGGCTCACCGCGAGGCGCCCTCCGGCGGCGGCCAGCAGCGCCCGCCGCAACAACCGCCCGGGCAGGCGAAGGCCAACCAGCGCGCCGACATTCCGGGTGTGAAATCGATCATCGCAGTGGCCTCCGCCAAGGGCGGGGTCGGCAAGTCCACCACCGCCATCAACCTTGCCGTTGCGCTGCAGCGCCAGGGCCGGAAGGTCGGCCTGCTGGATGCAGATATCTACGGACCGTCCGTGCCCCGGTTGATGGGGCTGTCCGGCAAGCCACATTCGCCGGACGGGCAGTCCATCGATCCGATGGCGGCTCACGGCATCGTCTGCATGTCAATCGGCTTCCTGATCGAGGGCGACACACCGATGATCTGGCGCGGCCCGATGGTGATGAGCGCGCTGGAGCAGCTGATGCGCGACGTGAACTGGGGCGAACTGGACGTGCTGGTCGTCGACATGCCGCCGGGCACGGGCGACGCCCAGCTGACCATGGCGCAGCGCGTGCCGCTGACCGGGGCGGTTATCGTCTCGACGCCGCAGGACATTGCCCTGATCGACGCGCGCAAGGGACTCGCCATGTTCCGCAAGGTCGACGTGCCGGTCATGGGCATCATCGAGAACATGAGCTACTTCCTTTGCCCCAGCTGCGGCGAGCGTTCCGAGATCTTCGGCCATGGCGGCGCGCGGGAGACAGCCGCCGAACTGAATTGCGACTTCCTCGGCGAGGTGCCGCTGCACATGGCGATCCGCGAGACCTCTGACGGCGGCGCGCCCATCGTCTCGAGCGATCCGGAAAGCGAGCACGCGAAGATCTATATGGATCTGGCTGCAAAGGTTGCGGCAAAGATCGACGAGGCGACCGGGGCAACGAAGAGCGGCCCCCGCATCGTCATCAGCTAGGCGGCGCTTCGGCACCCTCGGGCCGCAGCATCAGTTCGCTGACCGCTGCGGTCAGCGGGCGGCCCCGGTTCAGCACCGCGTCGACGGCGGCTGCGATGGGCATATCCACGCCAGCCGCCGCCGCACGTTGAAGCAACGGTGCGACCGTATGCGCCCCTTCCGCCAGCGCGGACGGTGGTGGCTCGCCACGTCCGAGCGCCAGTCCGAGGCTGTAGTTCCGTGACTTCGGATCCGTGCAGCTCAGCACGATGTCGCCCAGCCCCGACAGTCCTGCCATGGTGGACGGACTCGCGCCCAGCGCAGCGCCCAGCCGGCTGAGTTCGGCGACGCCACGGGAGATCACCGCCGCCCGTGCGTTGGCGCCAAGCTCGGCGCCCATGACCGCCCCCGCGGCGATGGCGAGTACGTTCTTGGCTGCACCGCCAAGGGCGACGCCGATCAGGTCCGGACTGGCATAGACACGGAAGGCCCGTCCCCGGAACAGCGCGGCACAGTCTTCCGCCAGTCCCGGATCCCGCGCTGCCATCACCGCCGCGGCCGGCAGGCCCGCGGCGAGTTCGACGGCGAATGTCGGACCCGAGAGCATGGCGATATCCGCATACGGACAGGCATCGCCTGCGACCTCGGTCATCAGCAACCCGGTTCCCTGTTCCAGTCCCTTGGCCGCCACGATGAGCACCTGCCCATTGGCTCCCGCAAGTCCGTGGTCGGACAACACGGACCGCAATGTCTGCGCCGGAACGGCGAGAACCACTGTCCCGGCCTTCTGCAGCACTGCCGGATCGGACACCGGAGAGACACCGTCCGGAAAGACGGACCCGGGCAGCGACGGATGCCGCCGTGAGCCGGCCATGCGGTCAATTGCGCCGGCGTCGCGCCCCCAGAGGGCGACACGCCGCCCACCGAGGGCGATCTGGGTGGCCAGGGCAGCGCCCCACGCGCCTGCGCCGGCCACGACAATCCGGAATTCGGGATCGTGCGACATCGCTTGAATATCGGGGCAGACCGCTCATTTGGCAAAGCGCAGGATTTCTGCGTCATAGGGACGCAAAATTCCGGGGACAATTGGGATAAGCCGCCGGGAACGCTAGCTTCATTCCAAGTAAAATAATGTCGGCGCCAGACTCCCCGATACGGCGCCGTACGACAATGGAGGCCCTGGCGGATGAAGATCACTGGCAGCTATGACATCGACGCGGACCGGCAGAAGGTCTGGGAAGCCCTGAACGACCCCGAGATCCTGAAGGCCTGCATTCCCGGCTGCGAGTCCCTGGAAAAGAGCGGCGAGAACGAGCTGACTGCCGAAGTGACGGCCAAGGTCGGACCGGTGAAGGCCAAGTTCAGCGGCGTGGTCGAACTGAAGGACCTCAACCCGCCGACGTCCTACCGCATCGAAGGCTCGGGCAAGGGCGGCGCGGCCGGGTTCGCCAAGGGCGGCGCGGACGTGCGCCTGAGCGATATCGACGGCGGCGGCACCAATCTGGAATACGAGGCCGACGCCCAGGTCGGCGGCAAGCTGGCCCAGATCGGCGGCCGGCTGATCGACGGCACGGCCAAGAAGATGGCCGATCAGTTCTTCGAGAATTTCCGCAACCAGCTCGCATCGGGTGTCGATCCCGAACCTGTGCTGGCCGAGCCCGAGGGGACCGCGGGCAACGAAGCCGCCGAGACGGCTGACGATGCCCCGGTGCGCATCGAGGTCGAGGGCGAGTCCGACCCCATGGATGCGCCCGAAGCCGCAAGGCCGGAGCCCGGCGCCGAAGACAAAACGCCTGCCGGAAGCGTCGAGGAAGAGAAGGCCCGCGCCGAGGCCGCCCGCAAGGCCGAGGCGGCGGCCGCTGCCGGCGCCGGCGCGATCGGCGCCGCGCCCGCCGCGGAGAAGCCCGCGTCGGGCACCGGAATACCGGCCTGGGTATGGTTCATCGGCGCCGTGGCGCTGATTATCGTGCTGGTCGCGCTGGTGACTTGAGATTGATCCGATCCCGGCGCAGGATGCGGCGAGTTACGGATGTCCAACAGGGAGGATTGGGGGGACATGCCTTCAGTTTCGATGACGATCAACGGCAAGAGCGTAAGCGGCGAAGTCGAAGGCCGGACGCTTCTGGTCGAGTTCCTGCGTGAGGGTCAGCGCCTGACCGGCACCCATGTCGGCTGCGACACCAGCCAGTGCGGCGCCTGCGTGGTTCATGTGAACGGCGTTTCCGCCAAGGCCTGCACCATGCTGGCGCTTCAGGCCGATGGCGCCGAGGTGACCACCATCGAGGGCCTGGCGAAGGGCGACGACCTGCACCCGATGCAGGAAGCCTTCCGCGAGAACCATGGCCTGCAGTGCGGCTTCTGCACGCCGGGCATGATCATGAGCGCTGTCGATCTGGCGAAGAACAATCCGGATCCGTCGGAAGCCGAGATCCGCGACTGGCTGGAAGGCAACATCTGCCGCTGCACCGGCTATCACAACATCGTCAAGTCGATCAAAGCCGGCGCCGCCGCGATGCGCGGCTGAAGACCGGCACGCGACAGGGCTGACATTCTCAGGGAGGGAATGGGATGACCGAACAGGGGATCGGCGCCGCCGTAAGGCGCAAGGAAGATTTCCGTTTCATCAAGGGGCGCGGCAAGTACACCGACGACATCGTGCTGCCGAACCAGAGCTACGCCGCCATCGTGCGCTCGCCGCACGCCCACGCGGCGATCAACGGCATCGACGCCAGCGCGGCCCTTGCGGCGCCCGGCGTGATCGCCGTGCTGACGGCCGAGGATTTCGCGGCCTTCGGCGGTCTGCCCTGCGGTTGGCAGGTCATCGGCAAGAATGAAGAGCCGATGATCGAGCCCAAGCATCCCATTCTCGCCGAAGGCAAGGTGCGCCACGTCGGCGATCCGGTCGCCGTCGTGGTCGCCGCCAGCAAGTCGGAAGCGCGCGCCGCCGCCGAACTGGTGGATGTCGACTATTCGGAACTGCCGGCGGTCGTCAACATGCGCGAGGCGCTGGAGAACCCGCCCTCGTCGGTACATGACGAAGCCGGCAACAACCAGTGCTACGACTGGGAGATCGGCGACCGCGCGACCGTGGACGCGGCCTTCGAGAAGGCCCACCACATCACGAAACTGGAACTGGTCAACAACAGGCTGGTGCCGAACGCCATCGAGCCGCGTTGCGCCATCGGCGACTTCGACCAGGCGACGGGCGAGCACACGCTCTATTCGACCAGCCAGAACCCGCACGTGATCCGTCTGCTGATGGGCGCCTTCGTGCTGCAGATCCCCGAGCACAAGCTGCGCGTCTACGCCCCCGATGTGGGTGGCGGGTTCGGCTCCAAGATCTATCACTACGCCGAGGAAGCCATCGTCACGGTGGCGGCAAAGGTGCTGGGTCAGCCGGTGAAGTGGACCTCCGACCGTTCGGAAGCCTTCCTGTCCGACGCCCATGCCCGCGACCACATCACGTCGGTCGAACTGGCGCTGGACGCGAACGGCAAGTTCCTGGCGCTCCGCGAATTCACGCTGGCCAACATGGGCGCGTATCTGTCGACCTTCGCGCCGTCGATCCCGACCTATCTGCATGCGACGCTGCTGGCGGGCCAGTACACAACGCCGCTGATCTACGCAGAGGTGAAGGCGGTGTTCACGAACACCGTCCCCGTCGACGCGTATCGCGGGGCCAGCCGCCGGAAGCCACCTTCCTGCTGGAGCGGGTCGTGGACAAGGCGGCAGACGAGATGGGGATCGACCCGATCGAGCTGCGCCGCCGGAACTTCATCCAGCCGGACCAGTTCCCGTATGACACGCCGGTGGCGCTGACCTACGACACCGGCGATTTCGAGAAGACCCTTTCGGCAGCGCTGAGCGCCAGCGGCTGGGGCAGCTTCGAGGACCGGCGCAAGGAAGCCGCAGGCCGCGGCAAGCTCCGCGGTATCGGCATCAGCTGCTACATTGAGGCCTGCGGTATCGCACCGTCGAATGTCGCAGGTGCACTGGGCGCCCGTGCCGGCCTCTACGAAAGCGCCACGGTCCGGGTCAACCCGACCGGTTCGATCCAGGTGCTCACCGGCAGCCACAGCCATGGCCAGGGCCACGAAACGGTCTTCGCGCAGCTGGTGGCGGAGAAGCTGGGCGTCGATATCGGCTCGGTCGATATCGTCCACGGCGACACCAACAAGATCCCTTTCGGCATGGGGACCTACGGGTCCCGCTCGATCGCGGTCGGCGGCGTCGCCCTGTCCAACGCGATCGACAAGGTCGTGAACAAGGCGACCAAGATCGCGGCGCATCTGATGGAAGCGTCCGCGGACGACGTCGTCTTCGAGAACGGCATGTTCAAGGTCGCCGGCACGGACAAGGAGGTCGCCTTCGGCGATGTCGCACTGACGGCCTATGTCCCGCACAACTATCCGCTGGAAGAGCTGGAGCCGGGCCTCGAGGAGACCGCGTTCTACGATCCGAAGAACTTCACCTTCCCGTCCGGCACGCATGTCTGTGAGGTCGAGATCGATCCGGACACCGGCGAGGTGAAGATCATCGCCTTCCACGCCACCGACGATTTCGGCAACGTCATCAACCCGATGATCGTCGAGGGCCAGGTGCATGGCGGGCTGGTGCAGGGCATCGGCCAGGCGCTCTACGAGAACACGTCGTATGACGCCGGCGGCCAGTTGGTCAGCGGTTCCTACATGGACTACTGCATGCCGCGCGCCGACAATGTGCCGTCCTTCACCGTCGGCCACGAGGTCACCCCCTGCACCCACAACGTGCTGGGCGTGAAGGGTTGCGGCGAGGCCGGCGCCATCGGGTCGCCGCCGGCGGTGATCAACGCCATCGTCGACGCCCTGAAGGATTACGGCGTCAGCCACATCGACATGCCGGCCACCCCGCTGAGGGTCTGGCAGGCCATTCACGGCGCCAGGCAGGCTGCCGAGTAGGGACAAGGGGGAGCTACGGACCATGTACAACTTCAACTACAGCAAGGCTGGCAGCGCCGATGCGGCGTCGCAGGCGCTGGCGTCGGCCGAGGACGGCAAGGTGATGGCCGGCGGCATGACGCTGATCCCGACGCTGAAGCAGCGTCTGGCAGCGCCGTCGGACGTGATCGACCTGGCCGGCGCCAACCTTTCGGGCATCCGCAAGGACGGCAACGCCATCGTCATCGGCGCGATGACCACGCATGCGACCGTGGCCGGCTCGGCTGACGTGAAGTCGGCGATCCCGGCGCTGGCCGATCTGGCCGACGGCATCGGCGATCCGGCGGTCCGCAACCGCGGCACCATCGGCGGCTCGATCGCGAACAACGATCCGGCGGCGGATTATCCGTCGGCGCTGGTCGCGCTGGGCGCCACCGTGAAGACCACGAAGCGGGAGATCGCGGCGGACGACTTCTTCACCGGCATGTTCGAGACCGCGCTGGATGAGGACGAGATCATCACCGAGGTCTCCTTCCCGGTGCCCGAGAAGGCCGGCTACGCGAAGTTCCCGAACCCGGCCTCGCGCTACGCCATCGTCGGTTCCTTCGTGGCCAAGACGGCTGGCGGCGTGCGCGTCGCCATCACAGGCGCAGCGCCCTGCGTGTTCCGCGTGCAGGCCTGGGAGGACGCGCTGTCGTCGAACTTCTCCGCCGACGCCATCTCCGACGGCGCCGTCGATGCGGGCAGCATGAACGCCGACATCCATGCCGGCGCCGACTACCGCGCGCATCTCTGCGGCGTCATGACCAAGCGGGCGGTGGCCAAGGCCGGCTGACGCCGCCCGACACCGCCAGGCAACAGAACAGGGCCGGTTCCGGAAACGGATCCGGCCCTTTGCTTTGCGGACCGGTATCCCGCAAGCGACAACCGCCGGTGCAGACAGGCTTGCGCGCCGGCCGCCATTGGTGTTCCTGCGGACCATGTCGGATATCGGGGAAGCCTTCTGGATCGCCCTGCAGCTGATCGCCGGTCTGGACGGTCAGCTTGCCGATATTGTCGGGCGCTCCCTGACTGTCAGTCTGAGCGCCGTGGCGCTGGCGAGCCTGATCGGCCTGCCGCTGGGCGCCGCCGTCGCGGTCTATCGCTTTCCCGGCCGCCGGGCCATCGTGATCCTGCTGAACGCCTTGATGGGGCTGCCGCCGGTCTTCGTCGGCCTGATCATCTATCTGCTGCTGAGCCGTTCCGGGCCCCTCGGCGCGCTGGGCTTGCTGTTCACGCCGGGGGCGATGATCATCGCCCAGACCGCGCTGATCACTCCGATCATCGCCGCGCTCGCCCGCCAGACGGTCCGGACGATGTTCGAGGAGTACCGCGAACAGCTCTGTTCCCTGGGCGCCAGCCCGCGGCAGATGCTCGCCACCCTTCTCTGGGACGGACAGCTGATGCTGGCCACCGCCGTGATGGCGGGATTCGGCCGGGCGATCGCCGAGGTCGGCGCCGTCTTCATCGTCGGCGGCAACATTGCCTACGCCACCCGCGTGATGACCACGGCCATCGCGCTGGAGACCTCCAAGGGCAATCTAGCGCTTGCGCTGGCGCTGGGCCTGATCCTGGTGCTGCTGGCGCTGAGCGTGAATGCCGGGGTGGCGCTGCTGACCGGCGCGGGACGCACACGGGGCCGACTGGGATGAGCATCCTGCCCCTCGAGCTCGAAGACGTGACGCTGTCGGCCGGCGGACGGCGGCTGCTGGACGGCGTGTCCATGACTGTCCCTGCCGGCAAGCGCACGGTCATCCTGGGGCCCAACGGCGCGGGCAAGAGCCTTCTGCTGCGAATCTGTCACGGGTTGCTGCATCCCGATGGCGGACGGGTCCAATGGACCGGCCCGGACGCGGCGGATGCGCGACGGCGGCAGGCCATGGTCTTTCAGCGGCCGGTAATGCTGCGCCGTTCCGTCCGCGCCAACATCGCCTATGGCCTGAAACTGAGAAGCATCGGGGGCGCTGACGCCGACGCACTGATCGACGGGGCGCTCGAGATGACCGGCCTCGCCGACAGGGCCGGTCAGGCCGCCCGGACCCTTTCCATCGGCGAACAGCAGCGGCTGGCGCTGGCGCGGGCCCAGGCCCTGCGGCCGGAAGTGCTGTTCATGGACGAGCCCACCGCCAGCCTCGACCCGGGCGCGACCGGCCGGATAGAGACGCTCGTCGGCCGCATCCATGCGCTCGGCACGGCCATCGTGATGACCACACATGACCTCGGCCAGGCCCGACGCCTTGCCGATGAGGTCGTGTTCCTGCACAACGAAGTCGTGATCGAACAGTCTCCGGTGGAGCGCTTCTTCGACGATCCGGTCCACGAGACGACCAAGGCATTCCTGAAGGGAGAACTTCTGTGGTGAAAGCGGTCCCCGCCGCCGCGCTGGCGGCGCTTTTCTTCTTCGTACAGACGGCGCTCGCCGATCAGATCACACTGTCGTCGACGACATCGACCGAGAACTCGGGACTTTTCGGTTTCATCCTGCCGAAGTTCACCGCCGCGACGGGCACCGAAGTGCGGGTCATCGCCGTCGGCACGGGCCAGGCGATCCGCATCGCCCGCAACGGGGACGCGGACGCCCTGCTGGTGCATCACCGGCCGAGCGAGGAGGCTTTCGTCGCGGACGGCTTCGGCGTCGAGCGGCGCATCGTCATGTACAATGACTTCGTCGTGCTCGGCCCCGGCGACGATCCGGCAGCGGCAAGGGGCGCCGAAAGTGTCGTCGAGGCCTTCAGGGCCATTGCCGGTTCCGGCATCCCCTTCGCGTCCCGTGGCGACGACAGCGGCACGCACAAGGCAGAGAAGGGTATCTGGTCAGCCGCCGGACTGTCTCCGGAAGCGCGGGACAACTGGTACCGCGAAATGGGCGCCGGCATGGGCGCCACCCTGAATGCGGCGGTGGCCATGGGCGCCTATACACTCTCCGACCGCGCAACGTGGCTCAGCTTCGCGAACAAACAGAGCCACGAGATCGTTTTCCAGGGCGATCCGGCCCTGTTCAACCAGTACGCAGTCATTGCCGTAAATCCGGTCAAGCACCCACACGTCAACATCAGGGGGGCCCAGGCCTTCGTGGACTGGCTCACGGGCCCCAATGGCCAGGCGGCGATCGCCGAGTACCGGCGCGACGGGGAGCAACTGTTCTTTCCGAACGCGGAATAGGCCCGCATTCCCTTCTTGCTACCGCTACGTCACTCCATTACATTTTGGGTGCACACGAATTCATCAACCAATCAAGAAGGGAGGTGGTCACATGGCCTGGACGACACCTGTGATCGAAGAAATCTGCATCGGCATGGAAATCAACGGGTATTTCCCCGCCGAGTTCTGATCGGCCGATCACACGAAATCGGAAGAGGCCGCCGGTGCGAACCGCCGGCCTTTTTCTTGCCCCGGATTCGCGGCGAGGAGACGCGGACATGAGCGACCGGATCCTGTCGCCGGACGAACTGGAGCATGCGCTGCGCGACATCGGCGCGCGCCGCTATCACAACCTGCACCCCTTCCACCGCATGCTACATGGCGGCAAGCTGTCGAAGCCGCAGGTGCAGGCCTGGGCGTTGAACCGCTACTGTTATCAGGCCCATATCCCGGCCAAGGACGCATCGCTGATGGCGCGCCTGCCCACGGCCGCGCTGCGCCGCGAATGGCGCCGGCGCATCGTCGATCATGATGGCGAGACCGAAGGCGATGGCGGCATCGAACGCTGGCTCGGACTCTGCGAGGGCCTCGGCCTGGACCGCGACTATGTCGAGAGCATGGAAGGCATCCTGCCGGCGACGAAGTTCGCCGTGGAAGCCTATGTCCGGTTCGTTCGCGAGATGCCGCTGCTCGACGCCATCGCCAGTTCGCTGACCGAGCTGTTCTCCCCCACCATCATCTCCGAGCGTGTCTCGGGCATGCTGGCGAACTACGATTTCGTCGACGAGAAGACGTTGGCCTATTTCGGCAAGCGGCTGACCCAGGCGCCGCGCGATTCCGACTTCGCGCTGGACTATGTGAAGACGCACGCGGTCCGGCCCGACCAGCAGAAGGCGGCGCTCGACGCGCTGACCTTCAAGTGCACCGTGCTCTGGTCGCAGCTGGATGCGCTCTACTTCGCCTATGTCGAACCGGGTTTGATCCCGCCCGACGCCTTCGTGCCGGAACAGGGCTGATGGCGCTGGCCGAGGACAGCGTCCCGAAGCTGCCCCGCGGTGTGAAGCTGCGGGAAGACAAGGCGCGCGGCGGCTGGACGCTGATGGCGCCGGAGCGGATCATCAAGCTGGACCCGATCGCGCTGGAGGTGCTGAAGCGCGTGGATGGCGAACGCGACGTCGCCGCCATCGTCGACGACCTGGTGGCGAGCTTCAACGCGCCGCGCGACCGCATCGCGACCGACGTGAAAGCGCTGCTCGGCCAGCTCGCGGACAAGCGCCTGCTGGACCATTGACCGCTTCGCCGGACATCGACCCGCCGATCGGGATGCTGGCGGAACTGACGCACCGCTGTCCCCTGCATTGCCCCTACTGCTCGAACCCGGTCGAGCTGGAGCGCCGCTCAGCCGAACTTTCCACCGATGACTGGAAGCGCGTCTTCACCCAGGCGGCCGATCTCGGCGTGCTTCAGGTGCACCTCTCCGGCGGAGAACCGACCGCCCGGCGCGACATCGTCGAGATCGTGGCCCACTGCAACTCGGTCGGTCTCTACACCAACCTGATCACGGCCGCTGTCGGCGTGAAACCCGAGACCATGGACGCACTCGCAGATGCCGGACTGGACCACGTGCAGATTTCCTTCGAAGGGGTCAAGGACGGACCGGCCGACCGGATCGCCGGGCTGGACGGCGCCCATGCGGCGAAGCGGAAGCTGGCCGCACAGGTCATCGCGCTCGATATCCCGCTGACGGTCAACGCCGTCATCCACCGCGCCAATATCCATCTCGTAGAAGACATGGTCCGCGCCGCCCTCGGCATGGGCGCGCGCCGGGTCGAGGTCGCCCACACGCAGTATTACGGCTGGGCGCTCCGCAACCGGGAAGCTCTCATGCCGGCCTGGGACCAGGTCGAGACCGCGTTGCAGACGGTCGAGACGCTGCGTCGGGAACTGGCCGGACAGATCGTCATCGACGCGGTCGTGCCCGACTACTACGCCCGCCTGCCGAAGCCCTGCGTCGGCGGCTGGGGACGCCGCTCGCTGAACGTCACCCCATCGGGCAAGGTCCTGCCCTGCCATGCCGCGGAGAGCATTCCGGGGCTGGTCTTCGACAACGTCGCCGAGAAGCCGCTGGCCGAGATCTGGCAGGCGGGTCAGGCCTTCAACGCCTTCCGCGGCACCGACTGGATGCCCGATCTCTGCCGGACCTGCGAACGGCGCGACATCGATTTCGGCGGCTGCCGCTGCCAGGCCATGGCCATCGCCGGCGATGCGACCGCGACCGATCCGGCCTGCGCGAAGTCGCCGCTGCACCAGCGGCTGGTGGACATGGCGCAGGACGCGGCCGGCTCGGACGTCACCGACTACGATTACCGCCGGTTCCTCTGATCACTCCCCGACCGCATGCCCCAGCTTCGGCACCAGCACGGTGCGGCGGTAGCTGATGACCAGCGTGCCGTCCTGCTTGTAGCCGCGGGTCTCGACGGTGACGATGCCCTGGGTCGGACGTGACGAACTCTCCCGCTTGTCGAGCACTTCGGACTCGGCGGTCAGCGTGTCGCCGTGAAAGACCGGGGCCGGCATCCTGATGTCGGTCCAGCCCAGATTGGCGATGGCCTTCTGGCTGACATCCGAGACCGACATGCCCGTCACGATGGAAAGCGTCAGGCAGGAATTGACGACCGGACGCCCGAACTCCGACTTGCTGGCGAAATCGTGATCGAAATGCAGGGGGTGCTGATTCATGGTCATGAGCGTGAACCATGTGTTGTCCGCCTCCGAGACCGTGCGCCCCGGACGGTGCTCATAGACCGCACCGATCTCGAATTCCTCGAAACAGCGGCCGAAATTCTCCCGGTAGCGGCCTTTGGCGACTTCATCGGAACGGACTGACATGTCGTGACTCTCCCCTACTTTCGACAGCGTCTAAATCTTGATCTGACGGTCAATTCCGCCAATATATGCGACACATGGTAACCCTCATCAAAGGAGCTTCGGCCCCATGGCACTGAATGCGGATACCCGCTATTCCAACACTGCGACGCGCGTCGACGCCGCGGAGATCGATGCCGGTCTCCGCAAATACATGCTGGGCGTCTACAACTACATGGCGTCCGGCCTGCTGGTCAGCGCCATCGTTGCCCTGCTGGTTTCCAGCTCGCCGGCTGCGATGCAGACCATCTTCGGCTCGGGTCTCGCCTATGTCGTGATGTTCGCCCCGCTCGGCATCATCCTGATCATGAGCTTCGCGCAGTCGAAGCTGAGCACCGGCGCCGTACAGGGCCTGTACTGGCTACTGGTGGCGACGATGGGCGTCAGCTTCTCGACGATCTTCCTGGTCTACGGGCTGGGCGACATCGTCCGCGTCTTCTTCATCACGGCGGCGGCCTTCGCCGGCCTCAGCCTCTACGGCTACACCACCAAGCGGAACCTGTCCGGCATGGGCAGCTTCCTGGTGATGGGTCTGATCGGCCTGATCATCGCCTCGATCGTGAACATCTTCCTGGTCTCGTCCATGATGCAGTTCGTGATCTCGGTGCTGGGCGTGCTGATCTTCGCCGGCCTGACCGCCTTCGACACGCAGCGGATCAAGTCGACCTACATCGCCTACCGCATGGAAGGCGACATCGCGACCCGCTCGGCGGTGATGGACGCGATGGGCCTCTACCTGAACTTCGTGAACATGTTCATGTTCATGCTGCACCTGTTCGGCGGCGGCGACGACTAGTAAGTCCCTGACAGACCGGGCTCCGGCCCGGAAGGAGAAGCCCGGTGGTCCGCCACCGGGCTTTTTCTTTATGCTGTGTCCGCAATCAGGGGAGTGAACCGCATGCGCGTCCTCATCGCGATGATGAAACACGAGACCAACACCTTCTCGCCGGTGGTGACCGACTGGGCGCGCTTTACCGGCTGGGGCAGCTTTCTGGGCGACGAGGCGCGGGCCAACTACGAGGGCACGGCGATGCCCTTCGGCGCCTATCTCGAGCTGGCCGAGGCGCGCGGCTGCGAGATCGTCACCCCCGTGGCCGCCGAGGCGATGCCGTCCGGCAAGGTCGAGGAGGAAGCCTACGAGATCATGGCCGGCGCCATTCTGGACGCGGTCCGGGAAGGCTGCGATGCGGCGCTGCTGGACCTGCACGGCGCCATGGTGGCCGAGCACGATTTCGACGGCGAGGGTCTGCTGCTGGAACGCATCCGCCAGATCGATCCGGATCTGCCCATCGCGGTGACCTGCGACCTGCACTGCAATCTGACGGCCCGCATGGTCGAGAACTGCACCGCCCTGATCGGCTACAAGACCTATCCCCATGTCGACATGTACGAGGTCGGCAAGCAGATCGGGCAGGTCCTGTTCGACGCGCTGGACGGCAAGGTCACCCCGGTGCAGCGCTGGGCCAACCTGCCCCTGCTCAGCCAGACCCTGCGCCAGGGTACCGACGACGAACCGATGAAGACCCTGATCGCCATGTGCCGGGAGGCCGAGAAACGCCCCGGCGTGCTGGCTGCTACGGTCTTCGGCGGCTTCGCGCTGGCCGACATGCCCGACAGCGGCACCTCGGTCATCATCGTCACCGACAACGACCCGGCGCTGGCCGAGGAAATCCGCAACGAGATCCTGGAGGCCGCCTGGAAGGCGAAGGACGAGTTCATCTACCGGCACCACCCGCTGGAGGAGGCCGTCGCCGAAGCGAAGGAGATGGAACAGGACAGCCCCATCATCCTGCTCGACCACGCCGACAATGTGGGCTCCGGCGCGACGCAGGACGTCATGACCGTGATCGCCGAGGTCCTGCGCCAGGGTCTGGAGGATGTCGCCGTCGCCGCGGTCTACGATCCGGAAGCGGTCCAGGCAATGCAGAAGGCCGGGATCGGCAACACCGTCACGCTGAAGCTCGGCGGGAAGTCGGACATGCCGTCGATCGACCGCGAGGGCGCACCGCTGGAAATCACCGGCAAGGTGAAGACGCTCACCGACGGCGAATGGATCTGCCGCGGCCCGATGTATACCGGCGTTACCGTGCGCATGGGGCCGACGGCGGTCCTCGACACCGGCAAGATGCAGATCGTCATTGTCAGCCAGCATCACGAACCCTGGGACACGGGCGTCTTCACCTCGGTCGGCATCCAGCCCGAGTACAAGAAGTACCTGCTGCTGAAATCCCGCATCCACTACCGCGCTGGCTTCGCGCCCATCGCCAGGGGCCGCCACATCACCCTGGACGGCGTTGGCGTCACGACGTCGGACAACACCCTGCTCGACTATCAGAATGTCCGGCGGCCGATCTATCCGCTGGACCTGATCAACGAGCGGTGACCGAGGGCGCGTTCGAGGGCCGGATCGTCATCCTGCGGCACCCCGCCTGGCAGCGACTGGCGGAGCGGGCGGCCCGGATCGTGACGCAGCATCTGCCGGGCGAGCCGATGACAGCGCATCAGCGCATGGGCCGGGGCGTCTATCTGGAGGCGGTCGCCAGGATCCGCGACGACGTGAAGGCCGACCGCCATATCCGGGCGCATTTCCGGGAGGGGCTCACCGCCGCTGGACTCGACCCGACGGGCACATTCCGCGACCGCCTCATCCTGCGCGCCCAGCCGCCATCCGGCGTGCATGCGGCCCGCGAGACGGCGCATCTGCCCGCGCACCGCGACAACTGGGGATCGGGCATCGCGCAGCAGCTGAACTGGTGGATGCCGGTCTTTCCCGTGGAACAGGACCGGACGCTCTGGCTCTTCCCGGCCCTGTTCCGGGAGCCCGTGGCCAATGACAGCCGGGCGTGGAATTTCGACGAGGTGCTGGCGCAGACGAAGGCAGGACTGGTCGAACTGACCACGCCCAAGGCCGATGCGGCGCCCGATCCGGAACTGGCGGAACCGCTGCTGCTGGAGCCCGGCGAGATGGCCGTCTTCTCCGGATCGCAGCTGCACCAGAGCGCCCCGAACGCCGGCCCCCTCGCCCGCTTCAACTTCGAGACCCGGACGGTGTCGCTGGATCACATCGACCGCCGTCTCGGTGCGCCCAATGTGGACGGCGCGCCACAAGGGCCGCACTGGCGCTGGTTCCGGCACGTCGACACCAGCGAACGCATGGACCGGGTGATGTCCGGCAGCGGACTCGGCCTGTAGCGCTGAAGGGGTTGCATGCCGGCCCGGCGCGCCGAAAATCCGGATGCCCGGCCTGCCCGGGCATGACAAGGTGGCGCAGCATTCGACGGGGAGAGGCAGATGATCGACACGGGACTGAAACAGAAGATCTTCGACGAGGTGGACAGGGGCTTCGACGATCAGGTCGCCTTCACCCAGGACCTCGTCCGCTTCCCCTCCCAGCGCGGGCAGGAGCACACCGCGCAGGACTTCCTCTACAAGGCCTTCGCCGACCGCGGTCTCGCCATGGACCGCTGGTCCATCGATGTCGGCGAGATCGAGGATCATCCGGGATTCTCGCCGGTCACTGTGAACTACGACAACGCGGTCAACGTGGTCGGCACCCACCGACCGAAGGCCGAGAAGGGCCGCAGCCTGATCCTGAACGGCCATGTCGATGTCGTGCCCGTCGGCCCGCTCGACATGTGGACCACCCCGCCTTACGAGCCGCGCGTCGAGGGCGACTGGCTCTATGGCCGCGGCTCGGGCGACATGAAGGCCGGCATCGCCGCCAACCTGTACGCGATGGACGCGCTGCGCCGCGCCGGCGTGCAGCCGGCCTCCAGCGTCTACATGCAGTCGGTGACCGAGGAGGAATGCACCGGCAATGGCGCACTCTCCTGCCTGGTTCGCGGTTACCACGCCGACGCCGTGCTGATCACCGAGCCGACGCATGACTGCCTCGTCCGCGCCAATGTGGGCGTGCTGTGGTTCCAGGTCGAACTGCGCGGCCGGCCTGCCCATGTGCTGGAGAGCTCCATCGGCTCCAACGCCATCGAGGCCGCCTACAAGCTGATCATGGGGCTGAAGGCGCTCGAGGCGGAGATGAATGCCGAGAAGGGCGAGCACCCGCATTTCGGCCACATGGAGAAGCCCATCACCATCAATGTCGGCAAGATCGCCGGCGGCGACTGGGCCTCTTCCGTGCCGGCATGGTGCCGCTTCGATGTCCGCGCCGGCATCTATCCCGGCACCTCTGTCGAGGAAGCCAAGCGCCGGGTCGAGAACGCCATCCGCGGCGCGGCGCTGGACGATCCGTATCTGTCGAACCATCCGCCGACCGCGACCTACAACGGCTTTACCGCCGAGGGTTACACGCTGCCGCCGGGCACCGACGCCGAGAAGTGCCTCGCCGAGGCGCATGGCGAAGTGGCGAAGGCCGAACTGCAGGACACAACGACACCGGCCTATCTCGATGCCCGCGTGGCCATGCTCTATGACGATACGCCCGCGCTGGTCTACGGCCCGGTCTCCGAGCACATTCACGGTTTCGACGAGCGCGTGAGCCTCAAATCGACGCGTCAGGTCACCAAGACCGTGGCGCTGTTCATGGCCGAGTGGTGCGGCGTGGAGCCGGTCTGACACACCCTGTCATGCCCGCCTTGTGCGGGCATCCGGTCGAATCATCAATTCGCGGCTCAGCCGCACCGGACCCCCGCATGAAGCGGGGGTGACACGCTTGGGCGGGTCGGACAGTCTTCAGCGATCAGATCCTTGGGGAGGGAACAGAGATGTCAGGAAAACTCGACGGAAAGGTCGCGCTGGTCACCGGCGCGGGCCGCGGTATCGGACGGTCGGTCGCGCTGAAGCTGGCGGCGGAGGGCGCGGCGGTGTTCGTCAACGATCTCGACGCCGAGCCGATGGAGGAAGCCATCGCGGCAATCTCGGCAGCGGGCGGCAAGGCCGCCGGTCTCGCCGGCTCGGTGACCGCGAAGGGTGTCGCAGACGATCTGGTGCACGGCGCCATCGACGGCCTGGGCGGCCTCGACATCATCGTCAACAATGCCGGCTACATCTGGAACACCACGGTCCAGAACCAGACGGACGAGCAGATCGACGCCATGCTGGATGTCCACGCCGCCGCGCCGATCAAGATCCTGCGCGCCGCGGCGCCCCACTTCCGGGCGCGCCACAGGGAAGAAGGCGGCGCGGTCTGCCGCAAGGTCGTGAACATCTCGTCCATGGCGTCCGTCTTCGGCATGTCCGGCGGCGTCTCCTATGCGGCCGGCAAGGGCGCGCAGCAGGGCATCACCACCGCCATGGCGCGCGAATGGGGCCGCTACAACATCACTGTGAACGCCATCGCCTTCGGCTACATCGACACCCGCCTTACGCAGCGCTTCGACGAAGGCGGTCACGCGACCATCCATGTCGACGGCAAGGACCACAAGGTCGGCTTTCCGGACGGCATGCAGCAGGACCTGCTGAAGCTGATCCCGCTCGGCCGCATGGGCAGTCCCGACGACGCGGCCAACGGCGTCTATCTCTTCTGCGCGCCCGAGAGCGACTACATCACCGGCCAGATCATGGTGGTCGGCGGCGGCCTGACGACCGGCTGATCCGCCAGAAACTCCGGGACGGAAGCGGAATGATTCCGCTTGACGGTCAGTGACTTCAAATCTAGAAGTCACTTTATTCAGAAATTGAAGTGACCCGATGGCCAAGTCCGACCTGTCCCGACGCACCTGCACCGTCGCCCGCACCGCCGAGATCATCGGAGACAGCTGGTCCCAGATGATCATCCACGAGATGTTCCTGGGCACCCGGCGCTTCGACGGCATGCAGCGGCTCACCGGCGCCTCGCCGCACCTGATCAGCGTCCGGCTGAAGCGGCTGGAGGCCGAGGGGATTGTCCGGAAGGAGGCCTACTCCACCCGCCCGCTCCGCCATGAATACCGCCTCACCGAGAAGGGACGCGATCTCTGGCCGGTGATCATCGCCATGAAGAACTGGGGTGACCGCTGGATGGAGACGCCCGACGCGACGCCGATAACGCTGACCCACACCGAATGCGGCCACGAGACCCGGCCCTATCTGGTCTGCTCGGCGTGTGAAGCGCCCATCGGCGCGGTGACCACCCGCGCCACCATTTCCGACGAGATGCAGGCCGAGCGCCGCTCGGTCCTGAACGACTGACAACCGGGCCCAAGGCCCGACCGCGCACAAGGGGGAAACGACCATGAAGACGCGCATCACCGAACTGTTCGGCATCGAACACCCGATCATCCAGGGCGGCATGCATTATGTCGGCTTCGCCGAACTGGCTGCCGCCGTATCGAATGCCGGCGGCCTCGGCATCATCACCGGTCTGACCCAGAAGACGCCGAAGGACCTCGCAAACGAGATCGCCAAGTGCCGGTCGATGACCGACAAGCCCTTCGGCGTGAACCTGACCTTCCTGCCGACGGTCACCGCCCCGGATTATCCGGGCTATATCGACGCCATCATCCAGGGCGGCGTGAAGATCGTCGAGACCGCGGGCCGCAACCCGCAGGAGCACCTGCCGCGCCTGAAGGAAGCCGGGGTCAAGATCATCCACAAGTGCACCTCGGTCCGGCACTCGCTGAAGGCCGAGGCCATCGGCTGCGACGCGGTCTCGGTCGACGGCTTCGAATGCGGCGGCCATCCGGGCGAGGACGATGTGCCGAACATGATCCTGCTACCGCGCGCGGCCGAGGAGTTGAAGATCCCCTTTGTCGCTTCCGGCGGCATGGCCGATGCCCGCAGTCTCGTCGCCGCGCTGGCGATGGGCGCCGAGGGCATGAACATGGGCACCCGCTTCATCGCCACGAAGGAAGCGCCGGTGCATGAGAATGTGAAGAAGGCCATCGTCGCGGCTTCGGAACTCGACACGCGTCTGGTCATGCGGCCGCTGCGCAATACCGAGCGGGTGCTGAACAACGCCGCCACCGAGAAGGTACTCGCGACCGAGCGCGAAAAGGGCGCGGACCTGCAGTTCCAGGACATCCTGCAGGAGGTTGCCGGTGTCTATCCGAAGATCATGCTGGAAGGCCAGATGGATGTCGGCGTCTGGTCCTGCGGCATGGTCGCCGGCCTGATCCACGACATTCCGACCTGCAAGGAACTGATCGACCGCATCATGTCGGAAGCCGACGCCATCATCGCCAGGCGCCTGGAAGGCATGCGCGCGGCCTGATCCCCGCCTGCCGCCCTCGGGTCGCCGCCGCCCGGGCGGTTGAACCCGCAGGTCGCCGGGTCAGCCCCGGGACCGGCAGGAATGAGCAGTCGAGAACTCCCGACTGGCAACCTTTCAATCCCGTCACCCCGGCCTTGAGCCGGGGTCCGGAGCGGCTTCGCCGCAAGTTGATGATTCTCCGGATGCCGGATCAGGTCCGGCATGACGTAAGTACACTATGCCGTCGTCGCCAACCGCTCCGCCCTGAGGTTCTTGCGGCGGACCTTCCCGGCGTCGTCGCGGAGCGGGCCGTCGGCGGTGAACTCGAAGCTGCGCGGGATCTTGTAGCGGACCAGCCGTTCGGCGAGGAAGGCCTTCAGTTCCTCCTCGTCGATCCCGCCCGGCGCATCGACGATGGCATGGACGCGGTTGCCGAGATCGTCGTCCGGCAGACCGATGACGACGCAGGAGCGGACCCCCGGGAACAGCTCGATCGCGGCCTCGACCTCGGCGGGGTAGATGTTCGCGCCGCCGGCAAGGATCATGTCGGCCAGCCGGTCGGTGAGGTAGAGATAGCCCTCCTCATCGACATAACCCAGATCGCCGAGGCTCTCCCAGCCGCCTTCGATCGCCTTCGATTCCGCCCCGAGATAGCGGTAGGTCGAACCGGGCCCGTTGTCGGGCAGGAAGAAGACCTCGCCGACCTCGCCCGGCGCCGCCTCGGTGCCGTCGTCGCGCACGATCTTCATCGAGGAGCCCGGCATCAGCCGCCCGACGGAGCCCTTGTGGGCCATCCATTCCTCGCCGGTGATCCAGGTGACGCCGGTGCCCTCGGTGCCGCCCATCAGTTCGTAGATCCGGTTCGGTCCGAGCCAGTTGATCCACTCCTCCTTCAGCCAGGGCGGGCACGGCGCGGCGAGATGAAGCATCACCCGCAGGCTGGAGAGGTCATAGCTGTTCCGAACCGCCTCGGGCAGCCGCCAGATCCGGTGCATCATGGTCGGCACCATCATCATCCAGTCGATCCTGTGATCCTGGATCAGGCGCAGGCAATCCTCTGCGTCGAAGCGGTCGGCGACCACGACATGGTTGCGCTTCAGCATGGCCTGGATGGCGAAGATGAAGGGGCCGTTGTGATAAAGCGGACCGACCACGAGGTGGTTCCGGTCGTTCTCCATCAGCAGCCACGAATTGTCGGAGACGCCGAGGATCGACGTCTCGAAATCGTAGACCGGCGGGCTGGCGGCGACGATCAGCTTGGGCCGGCCGGTGGAGCCGCCGGAGGTCGGCGCCTTCCAGCTGTCGGCCACTATATCGTCCAGATCGCTGTCGTCAGCCGATTCCGGTTCGTAGCCCGCGGGCAGGACAGGGCAGCCATTGGGCGACGGATCCTTCGACCCCACAACAAGCTGGGATTCCGCGACCTCCACGATGGCGTCGCGTTCGAACTTCGGCAGACGCGCCGAGACAGGCTGCGGGATTCCGCCCGCCTTCCAGGCCGCCCAGGTCGCGGCGAAGAACTCCCACCCGTTGGGGAGCGCGATCGTGACCATGCCGTTGCGCCTGACGCCAAGTTTCCGGTAGTCGCGCGCCAGCCGGTTGGTGAAGCGGTGGAAGTCGGCGACGGTCCAGGTGCGGTCGTTGTGGGTGATCATCACCCGGTCGGGCTGAACCCTTGCCCAGAGCGCGAGATTCCGCGCGAACGAAAGCTCAGTCATCCGTCTCCTCCCCCCTCAGCAGCTCTTCGAGACGCAGGACCGGAAGATCCTGATCCGACGGCGCGCCCATGCCGATATCGACGTAGGCGTAGTAGTCGGGCAGCTGCGTCTGGAGCTGATTATGAGGAGGGTCATAGGGGCGCAGACGGTCCTGACGCCAGAAAAATGTGAACAGCTGAACCGGTTGGCTGTCCTGCTTTGCGCGCACGGGAAGCGTCAGTCCCTCGAAGGGCAGTTCCGCCCCGGACGGATAGACATGCAGGAAGCGGAAATAGCAGCCGCAGGGAACGGAGGCGCAGGACCAGAGACGGAGAGCGCGGATGGGACGGACCTCGGGCGACGTCAGATCCAGTGGACTGAGGCCCGTCGGCCGCTCGTTCGCGGCCGCCTCCAGATCGGTACCGGTCACCCGAAAGATCATGCTCTCCGGGCCGGCGACGTCGATCACGGTTATCTGCGGCAGCAGCTTGGAGATCTCCTCGATCCGCAACTCGTGCCGTGACGGCATGTCGTTCTGGCCCGAGGCGACCCGCCACGCCAGCCAGCGGCGGGCGAAACGGCTGGCCCTGCGCGAGAGGGTGGGGAGTTCGGAGGACGTTCTGTCGTCCTTGATATTCTTCATGTGCCTGATTTCCGGTTTACCCAAGGTAAGCTGATGCTACCGAACGGGAAGCGCAAGCCCTCGAAATCACATGGTTCCACTTTTCGATGAACCCGTGACGGCGGCGCGCCCGGACGACGGGTGCGCGCGATAGAACAGGCAGAGATCGTTGACGGGACAGGTGCCGCAGCCGGGCGACCGCGACCGGCAGACGGTCTTCCCGAAGTTCAGCAGCCAGAAATGCCCGTCGCGCAGGGACCAGTCCGGCGCCCGGTCCTCCAGCGATCTGGCCGTCTGCGCTTCCGTCTTGCCGCGCGCCAGACCTGTACGGTTGCAGACCCGATGGATGTGGGTGTCCACGGCGATGACATCGTGGCCGTAGGCGAAACTCATGACGATATCCGCGCATTTCCGCCCCACGCCGGGCAGGCTCATCAGCTCCTCGCGTGTCTCCGGCACCTTGCCGTCATGCTCGTCGAGCAGCGCCCGGCACATCTTCTTCAGGTTACGGGTCTTCACATTGTAGAGGCCGCAGGGCCGGATGGCCGTGGCGATGACGACGTCGTCCAGCGCCAGGATGGTCCGCGGCGTCCGCGCGAGGCGGAACAGCGCCTGCGTCGCCCTGGCGGTGTTACGGTCGAGGCTCTGTGCCGACAGCATGCAACTCACGACGGAGCGGAAGGGGTTCGGCTGTCGCTTGGCACCCTTGGCGCGGTCGGAACGGCCGGGAAAGCGGGTGGAAAGCCTGCGGAACAGGTCTTCGGTCTCGGAGGCGTCGAGCAGGGCATCGGTCATGCCGGACCTTACGCCCGAAATCTGCAATCGGTGCATGTCTCACGCCAAATCTTCTCATGCGAGCCGATTTCATTAGCGCGCTAATAATATGCGCATGAGCGCGAAAAGTGCCGACCTTCGGGAGGAATTCACGGTTTCGCTTGTCCAGCTGGCGCGGCGTTGGCGCTGGCGTCTGGACAAGCGCCTGGAAACGCTTGGCCTGACCCAGGCCAGATGGGCCGTGCTGCTGCAGATCAGCCGGATCGGCGAAGCGCCATCCCAACGTCAGCTGGCGGAATTCGTCGGCATCGAAGGGGCGACGCTTGTCCATATCCTCAACTCGCTGCAGCACCAGAAGCTGATCGAACGGCGGCCCGACCCGTCCGACCGGCGGGCCAAGACCGTGCATCTGACCGCCAGGGCCCACGATCTGATCGCCGACATCCAGACCATCGCCCATGGCCTGCGCATCGAACTCACCGAGGGGCTGAGCGAACAGCAGCTCCAGGACAGCATCGCCGTTTTCCATCATATCGACAGCCGGTTGAGCCGGATGGCCGAAACGGAGGCCGTGCGATGACCGACGCACCCACGGAAGAGAAGAAGCTGCCACCCCGGAGATCGCGAAGCCGGCGTCTGGCGCGCTACGTCGTGCCGCTGATCGCGCTCGTCATCATCGGCTACTTCGTGCAGGACTGGGTGATCCGCCGCCAGACCCACGTCTACATCATCGATTCCCGCATCGCCTCCGACATGATCACCGTTGGTGCACAGGAAGGCGGGCTGATCGTCGATCTCACTGTCGGCACGGGCGATGCCGTGCAGCGCGGCAACATCATGGTGCGGATGGACCGGCGGGCGCTGGCGCAGGAGGTCCGCGAGACCGAGGCCGAGATTACCCGGGTCACGGCGGAGAAATCGCGCGTCGGCGCCGAGATCCGTCTGGAGGAAGCGAAGACCGGTACCGCCGAGAACTCGGCTCGCGCCCGTATCTCGGTCGCCGACGCCGCGCGAAAGTCCGTCGAGGCCCTGCTGACCCAGGCGCGTCAGGACCGCAAGCGGGCCGAGGACCTGTTCCGGCGGAAGGTGATCTCCTCCCAGTCGCTCGAGGATGCGCGTGCCAGGGAAGCCGATCTGGAGGCCCGGTCGCTGCAGGCCCGCGCCGGGATCGTGGAAGCCTCCGCCGAACTGGACGAGGCGAAGGCCGCGCGTGACAGCGCGACGGTTCTGCGCGAACAGCTGACCGTGCTGGACGCCGAGCGCGAGGCGCTGGAGGCGCGGCTGGAGCAATTGAAGACGCGGCTGTCGGACCGCGACGTGCCAAGCCTGATCGACGGCGTCATCGACCAGACCTTCATCGAGATCGGTGAATATGTCCGGCCCGGGCAGCGCCTGCTGATGATGCACGACCCCGGCAATGTCTGGGTCGCCGCCAACGTCAAGGAAACCGAACTGCACCGCTTCGACGTCGGCAGCGTCGCGAAGATCAAGGTCGATGCCTTTCCGGGCCGCGACATGACAGGCACCGTTACATGGATCGCCCCGGCCGCGACCAGCCAGTTCGCCCTGCTGCCCAATCCCAACCCATCGGGCAACTTCACCAAGGTGACCCAGCGCGTGCCCGTGCGGATCGATCTCGACGGCGACCTGACCGGGCTGCGCCCCGGCATGATGGTGGAAGTCGCCATCGACGTGTTCGACTGGTAGCGGCGAATGGCGGACAGCGTCGAGGTCCTGTTCCGCCGCTACGGTCCCGGATACCGGTGGCTGGCGCTGGTGGCGGCGATGATCGCGACCATGTCCGCGGTGCTCTCGGCCACCATCGTCAACGTCGCCATTCCCGACATCATGGGCGCCTTCGGCATCGACCAGATCACGGCGCAGTGGCTGTCCAGCGGCTTCCTCGCCGCGATGACCGCAACCATGCTGCTGATCGACTGGGCGACGAAGACCATCGGCCAGCGCGCGACCATGAACATCGCGCTGGGGCTGTTCCTGGCCGGCGGCCTGCTGGGCGGCCTCGCGGAAAACTCGGACGCCGTGATCCTGTCGCGGCTGATGCAGGGCGCCTCGGCCGGCGTCATCCAGCCGCTCGCCATGATCGTGGTCTTCCAGGTCTTCCCGCCCGAACGCCGCGGCTTCGCCATGGGCATCTACGGCCTCGGCGTGGTCATGGCGCCCGGCACCTCCCCCTTCCTGGGCGGCCTGCTGGTGGACGGGTTCGGCTGGCGCTACACCTTCTACATCGCCGTACCGATGGGCGTGCTGGGCCTGATCCTGAGCCAGCTCTTCGTCCCGTCGGGCGCGCTGAGCCGGGAGCGGCCGAGGTTCGACTGGTTCGGCTACGGCATGCTTCTGATCTTCCTGGTCAGCCTGATGACCGCCTTCGCCGACGGCCAGGAACTCGGGTGGAGCAGCCTTTCGGTTACCGGCAGGTTCCTCATCGCAGCCAGCGCCTTCGCACTTTTCATCTTCTGGGAGCGTCGATGTCCGGCGCCTCTGATGGATCTGACCGTGTTCCTGAAGCCAGGATTTCCGGGCGCGGTGGTGGTCAGCATCATCCTAGGCGCAGGTCTGTTCGGCTCCACTTACCTGATCCCGCTGTTCGCCCAGACCGTGCAGAACCTGACGCCCACGCTGTCCGGCCTGCTGCTGCTGCCGGCCGGCCTCTCGATGATGTTCATCACCACCTTTTCGGGCCGGATGGCCGACCGCTTCGAACCCGGCATGGTCGTCGGATTCGGGCTGGTGATGTTCGCCGTCTCCTTCTTCCTGATGTCTTTCGCCGACCCGGACACCGCCTTCATCACCCTGGCGTTCTACATCCTGATCAGCCGCGCCGGCATGGGCTTCATCTTCCCTTCGCTCAGCGCGGGATCGGTCCGCCTGTTGCCGATGACCCATCTGGCCCAGGGCTCGTCGATCATGAACTTCACCCGCCAGCTCGGCGGCGCATTCGGCGTGAACATCCTCGCGGTACTTCTGGACAGGCAGATCACCAACAACACCGATCATGTTGCCGCAACGCAGACGGCGGCGAACCACACCAGCGAGGCCTATGTCCGCATCATCGCCGAGATGGCCGAACGGGGCGGACTGACCGACATCCAGGCCGAGGCCGTGGCCTACTCGCACCTCGCCAAAGCGCTGCAGACCGAGGCCGCCAGCTTCGGTTTCCAGACCTCGTTCTTCTATGGCTCCATCGCCTTCCTTGTCTCCGTCGTCGGTGCCGTCATGATGGTCCGGGGCGCGCGCAAGCGGAAACGGCTGGAGGCCATGGCGTGAAGGAACTGACATTCGGCGTTGAACCGGTGGACGGCGCGCCATCGACCATCGAAGCACAGCTCAACGGGCTGGTCATGGCCGGCTGGACCGGTCGTGACGAGGCGGCCCTTTGGCACCACATCGAGGAACTGAAGGAACTCGGCGTGAAGCCGCCCGCGTCGGTGCCTGTCTTCTATCCGCTCTCTCCGGACCGCGTGACGCTGGGCGACCTGATCCATGTCTCGGGTGAAGGCAACAGCGGCGAGGTCGAGTATTTCCTGCTGAAGCATCGGGGCGAGACCTTCGTCGGCTGCGGTTCCGACCACACGGACCGTGACCTCGAATCCGTTTCGGTGACGCTGTCGAAGCAGATCTGCGACAAGCCCGTCGCCGGCACGCTGTGGCGCTACGAGGACGTGGCCCCGCACTGGGACCGGCTGCAGCTATCAGCCTGGTGCGATTTCGGCAATGGCGAGGAGCTCTACCAGCAATCGACGCTGGACCAGATGCGCGAGCCGGCAGACCTGCTCGCCCGTGGCTACGCGAACGGGGAGCTAACTGAAGGCGGCGTCATGTTCGGGGGCGCGCCGGGCGCCATCGGCGGCATCCGCCCCGCGGCAAGCTTCCGGATGGAACTGCACGATCCGGTGCTGGGCCGCAGCCTCGGTCACGCCTACCGGATCGAGACCCTGGCAATGCCGGGATAGTCTGGAAGATCAGTCGGCGGCTTCCCGCGGCGGCTCGGCGAAGGGCTCCAGATTGACCCGGTTCCGGCCGTCTGTCTTGGCCTGATAGAGCGCGGCATCGGCGCGGCCGACGAGCGAGGCAGGCAATTCGCCGGTACGGTACTGGGAGACGCCGAAGGACATGGTCACCCGGGCAATCTCCTCGCCCGTGCTCTTGCGCACGATCCGCTTCGACGAGATTGCCTGACGCACGTTCTCGGCGACCCGGCGGCCGCCTTCCAGATCGGTCTCGGGCAGGATAAGCGCAAACTCCTCGCCGCCGTAACGGCAGGGCACGTCACGCCCCTTCAGCCCGTCATGCAGCACGCCGCCGACGAGCCGCAGCACCTGGTCGCCCAGCTGGTGGCCATAGGTGTCGTTGAAGCGCTTGAAGTGGTCGATATCGCACATGACCAGGGTCAGACTGTCGCCGCTGGCAGCCGCGTTCTCGCAATGGCGCTGCAACGAGCGGTCGAAGCCGGCCCGATTGGTCAGGCCGGTCAGAACGTCAGTCAGCGCTTCCTTGCGGGATTCGGCCAGCTTGTCCTGCAGGTTCGAAATCTCGTTTGCCGACTGCTTCAGATCCTGCTCCAGTTGCTCGGACTTGACCCGCATCTGGCGCGTGGCGACGAGCATCTGGGCGACCAGCGTCTTGATGGCGACACCGCCCTCGATCGAGCCCAGCCCATTCTCCAGCCCGTCCAGCGCGCTGCCGAACTGCCCGACATCGTCGCCGGCATTCGCGACCTGCTGGCAGACCTGCATGATCTCGTCCTGCATCGCCTCCCCGGTCTCGGTCAGCATGCGGAACTGCCGGTCCTCACCGTAGTGGCTGAACAGCAGATCCTCGGCGGTGCGGCGAAAAACCTCGGGCGTTTCGTCGGAAACTTCACGCAACGTGCTGCAGACAACGGGGTCGCGTTCCGAGGCGTAGTCATAGAACAGGCGGAAGAAGTCTGGCGTGGAGTTGATGTCGTAGCTCTCGATGAGCTGGATCGCGGTGTCGGCGTAGCGGCGTGCGTCGTTCTTGTTGTCGAGTTCGTAGAGCATCAACGGGTTTCCGGTGCAGCCGCGGGGCCGGGACACGCGCATGGGTCCCATGCACAGCTTGCGCTGCGATGTGTTGCCATTCGGTAAAGGAAACCTGAACGGTGCTTCGACCGGGCCGTCAGACGCCCAGATAGCGGTGCGCGATCTCCGGGTCGGCGGCAAGCTCGGCGGACGTGCCGCTCCAGACCACTCGGCCCTTCTCGATCATGGTGTGGCGGTCTGCGAGCCGGGTCAGCGCGGCGATGTTCTTGTCGACCACAAGAATCGCCTGACCCTCGGCCTTCAGCTTGTCGAGAATCGACCAGATCTCGGCCCGGATCAGCGGCGCCAGACCTTCGGTCGCCTCGTCCAGTAGCAGCAGTTTCGGGTTCGTCATCAGCGCCCGCGCGATGGCCAGCATCTGCTGTTCGCCGCCGGAGAGCTGGTTGCCCATGTTGCGCGCGCGCTCGCTCAGCCGTGGAAAGGCCTCCAGGACGTTATCGAGGTTCCAGCGTGGCGGGCCGTCGGAGCGATTGCCAGCGGTGGCCACCAGGTTCTCGCGCACCGACAGGTTCGGAAAGATCTGGCGGCCTTCCGGCACCAGACCGAGGCCGAGCTTGGCGATGGCGTAGGACGGCAGGCCGGCGATCTCCCTGCCTTCGAAGCGCACGGAGCCGCTGCGGGGCTTGGTCAGGCCCATGATGGAACGGATGGTCGTCGTCTTGCCCATGCCGTTTCGGCCCATCAGAGTGACAACCTCGCCGGCGCCGACCTTCAGCGCCATGCCGAAGAGCACCTGACTCTGGCCATAGGCCGTATCGAGGCCCTCGACCTCAAGCATCCTGATCGTCTCCCAGATAGGCCGCCCGGACCTGGGGATCGTTGCGGATATCGTCGGGGGCGCCGGTGGCGATGGCGCCGCCATAGACCAGCACGGTGATCCGGTCGGCCAGCGCGAAGACGGCATCCATGTCGTGTTCGACCAGCAGGATGGTGAGGTCGCCCTTCAGCCCCTGAAGGATGCCGACCATGCGCTGGCTGTCCTCCGGCCCCATGCCGGCCATCGGTTCGTCGAGCAGCAGGACCGACGGGCCCGTCGCCAGAGCCATCGCGATCTCCAGCTGCCGCTGCTCGCCATGCGACAGGCTGGCCGCCACGACATCCACGCGGTCGGACAGTCCGACCTTGTCCAGCACCTCGCGCGCCGGCTCCGTCAGTTCCCTCTCCTTCGCCGCCGGACGCCAGAAACGGAAGCTGTGGCCGGCATGCGCCTGGACCGCCAGCGCCACGTTCTCCAGCGCCGTGAAGTCCTGCAGGATGTTGGTGATCTGGAACGAGCGCGCCAGTCCAATGGCCGAGCGCCGGTGCACCGCCATGGCGGTGATGTCGCGGCCGCCGAACAGGATGCGTCCCTCGTCGGGCTTGATCTCTCCGGTGAGTTGCCCGATCAGCGTCGTCTTTCCGGCGCCGTTCGGACCGATGATCGCGTGGATCTCGCCGGTATGGACATCCATCGTCAGGTGGTCGGTCGCCACAAGGCCACCGAAACGCTTGACCAGGTTCTCGATCTTCAGCGCTGCCTCAGCCACGGCCGCCGATCCTCCCCGTGATCAGACCGGCGATCCCGCCGCGCGCGAACAGCACGACCAGGATCAGCAGCGGGCCGAACCAGAGACGCCAGAGCTGGAAGAAGGCCGAGAGCAGTTCCTCGATCAGCAGGAACGCCAGCGCCCCATAGACCGGTCCGAACAGGGTGCCCATGCCGCCGAGGACGACCATGATGATCAGGTCGCCCGAACGGGTCCAGTGCATCATGTCGGGGCTGACGAACTCGGTCAGGTTGGCCATCAGGAAGCCGGACAGGCCGCAGATCATCCCGGACACGGCGAAGGCCGTGAGGCGGTAGCGGTAGGTCGGAAAGCCGATGGCCTTCATGCGGCGGTCGTTCGACTTCGCCCCCCGGATAACCATGCCGAAACGCGCGTTCACGAACCGCCAGGTCAGCAGCACGCAGCCCGCCAGCGCCACCCAGGCCACATAGTAGAGGTCGGTGTCGTCGCCCAGCGTCGCGCCCCCGCCGAAGGTCGGCATCTCGTAGAGCGAGAGCCCGTCATCGCCGCCATAGACGTCCAGCCCGACGAAGACGAAATAGACCATCTGCGCGAAGGCCAGCGTGATCATGATGAAGTAGACGCCGCGCGTCCTGAGGCAGATCGCGCCGATCACGGTGGCGGCGACGCCCGAGATCACGATGGCGGCCGCGAGGTGGATCCAGCCATTGTTCATCCATTCGACGCCATCGTCGAAATAGTGGTGAAAGCCGATGCCGACGACATAGGCGCCGATGCCGACATAGGCCGCGTGGCCGAAGCTCACCATGCCGCCATAGCCGAGCACCAGGTTCAGGCCCACCGCGCCGACGCCCACGACCAGCGTCCGCGCGACCAGGGTCACCCAGAAGGGTTCGTCCGCCATCTCGGCGACGGTCGGCAGCGCCAGCAGGACCGCGAAGACCAGCGCGCCGACGATCCATTCGATCCGCTGCATCAGCCTGACCTCGGCGGGAACAGGCCCTCGGGCCGGAAGGCGAGGATCACCGCCATCAGCAGGTAGCTCATCATCGAGGAGATCGAGGGCGCAGCGGTATCGGCGGTGAGCTGATCAAGGAACAGCGACAGGATCTCCGGCAGGAAGGCGCGGCCGACCGTGTCGATCAGGCCGACGATCAGCGCCGCGACGAAGGCGCCGCGGATCGAGCCGATGCCGCCGATGACGATGACAACGAAGGCCAGGATCAGGATCTCGTTGCCCATGCCGATCTGCACGGTGAGGATCGGGCCGGCCATCAGACCGGCCAGCCCGGCCATCGCGGCGCCGAGCCCGAAGATGAGCGTGAACAGCATGCGGATGTTCACGCCCAGCGCGCCGATCATCTCCCGGTTGGAGGCGCCGGCGCGGATCAGCATGCCGATCCTCGTTTTTGCGACCAGCACATAGAGAAAGGCAGCGACCGACAGACCGACGATGATGATGGCGAGTCGGTAGGTCGGGTAGATCACGCCTGGCAGGATCTCGAAGCTGGTGCGCAGAAAGTCCGGCAGCGAAATGGTCATGCCGGCCGGACCCCACGCCAGCTGCACGAAATCGTCGGCGAACAGGATCAGGCCGAATGTCGCCAGCACCTGATCGAGGTGATCCCGGTCGTAGAGCGTTCGAAGCGCGATCATCTCGACCGCCATGCCGACGATCATGGTCGCCGGCAGGGTGAGCAGGGCCGCCACCACGAAGGAGCCGGTCAGCTCCGTCAGGGACGCCGCGATGAAGGCGCCGATCATGTAGAGCGAACCGTGCGCCAGGTTCACCAGATCCATGATGCCGAAGACCAGCGTCAGTCCGGCAGCGAGCAGGAACAGCAGCAGACCCAGCTGCACGCCGTTCAGCATCTGCTCGATGAGGAGGATCCAGTTCATCGGGGCCCGTCTGTCAGGAAGAAAGACGGCCCCGGGCCGGAACCCGGAGCCGTCCGGTCAGGATCGCGATGCGATCACTTCATCGGGCATTCGGCGGCGTACGGATCCTGATGGTTCTCGAACACCGTCTGCACGGTCTTGACCGTGTATTCGCCCGCGTCGTTCTTGTAGGTCTCGCGCAGGTAGAAGTTCTGGATCGGGAAGTTGTTGTTCCCGTAGGTGTACTTGCCACGGACCGACGCGTAGTCGGCCTTCTTCATCGCCGCGCGGATGCCGTCCTTGTTCGACAGATCGCCGTTGACGGCCTCGACCGCCGACTTGATCAGCATGATCGTGTCGTAGGACTGAGCAGCGTAGAAGGACGGGAAGCGGCCGAACTTCGCCTTGTAGTCGGCGACGAACTTCTTGTTGGCCTCGTTGTCCAGGTCCGGATTCCACTGCTGCGTCGCCAGGCTGCCAACCGCCAGGTCACCCAGCAGCGGCATGGAGATGGCGTCCACGGCAAACACCGAATAGAGCGGGATGACGCCCTTCAGGCCGGCCTGCTCGTACTGGGTGAAGAACTGCACGCCCGCCTTGCCCGGATAGAAGATGAACACGGCTTCGGCGCCCGACGCGCGGGCCTTTGCCAGTTCGGCGGAGAAGTCCAGCTGGCCCGGCCACTTGGTCAGGTCCTTGCCGACGATCTCGCCCTTGTAGGTGCGTTCGACGCCCGCGACCATGTTCTTACCGGCAGCGTAGTTCGGCGCCATGATGTAGAGCGACTTCACGCCGCGCTGGTTCAGCACCTCGCCCATCGCCATCGGGGTCTGGTCGTTCTGCCAGGAGGTCGAGAAGAAGTCCTCGTGGCAGAGCTTGCCGGCGATCTGCGACGGCCCGGCATTCGACGAGATGAGGAACGGACCCTTGCCGACGACCGACTTGTAGGAAGCCAGCAGCACGTTCGACCAGATGAAGCCGCCGACAAAGTCGACATTGTCGGAATTGACCAGCTTCTCGGTCTTCTGCTTGCCGATCTCCGGCTTGAAGCCGTCATCCTCGTAGATCACGTTGACGGCCTTGCCGGCCATCTTGCCGCCGATGTGCTCGACCGCCAGATCGACCGCATCCGTCATGTCGCGGCCGATGACGGCCGGACCGACGGTCAGCGTGGTCACGAAGCCGATGTCCACCGTGTTCTCGTCCGCCTGTACGGCGGTGCCGAGCATGGCCACGCCCGCGGCCATGGTAAGTGCGCGTTTCAGCATGTTTGCGAAGCCTCCCTTTGTTCGCTTTCGCCTCAAACCTGTCTCGCAGGAGGTTATATCCTCCTTCGGCGCCGATGACGACGCCGCTTCATCCGGCATTCCAGCCGTTTCCTCTCGGTCGTACCAGAGCGCCGATGAACATGCAATATCATGCATCTTTCATGGGCGATCCGGATACCACGTGCATGATAATACTGATGCCAACAATCAGAGCCGGGGGTCGTCGGCAGTGGAATGATCGGTTGGTCCGGGCGTCGCCGCCATCACGGTAACGCCGACCGGCGTCTCGAAGCGGTGCCAGACGCCGGCGGGCACGACGATGAACTGTCCGGCAGTGAGCGTGTGGCGCTCGCCATCGCCCTCGGTCAGCAGCGTCATCGTGGTCTCGCCTTCCAGAACCTGCACCAGTTCGTCGCCGTTCGGGTGCCGCTCCCACGAGGAATGGCCCTGCCAGCGGCCGGCGAAGATCTCCGCGTTATTGATCCGGCCCAGCCGGGCGAATGCCTCGCCGGCCTCGTCCTCGTTATCAGGCGTCCGGCCCTTGAAGAAGACCCTGTCCCGGATCGCCTCGGCGACGTCGACCTTGTTGAGCATCAGACTGCCGCTCCCTCTCTTAGCGCCCTGACCGGCTCCGGCAGGGGCATGTCCAGTTCAACCGCGTTCGAGGGCGGCCCGGCATTGCCGTGCGCGTCGAAGGCGCGGACAAAGTAGGTATAGCGGCAGCCGCCCAGGACCACCCGGTCGGCGTGCTTGTTCGACTTCACCGCCTCGGCGACGGTCGCGGGCCCACCATCCTCGGAGCGGTAGACGTCATAGCCGACGACGCCAGGCACGGCGGTCCAGGTGAGGCGGACCTGGCCGCCATCGGCTTCCGCGGTCAGCCCGGCGCCATCCGCCGGCCACTGCGGCGCTTCACGGTCCGGGTCGTCGGCCGGCGCCTGCCGCGCGCCCTTGGGCCAGAGGAAGCAGTGCACTTCCCGGAAATTCTCGTCGAGCTGCTTGCAGACATTGCAGTAGATGCAGCGGACGATCTGGTCCGGCCGGTTCTCGCGCACCTTCTTCGGCCAGTCCGGATCGGCCAGCAGTTGCCGCGCCATGCCGATCAGGTCCGCCTTGCCCTCCTGCAGGAGGCGCTCTGCGTCCGCCGGGTCGGCGATCTTGCCGACCGACATGACCGGAACGGCGTAGCCCTTCTCGTTGATGAACTGCTTGATGCCCGCCGCCAGGTGGACATGCGGCAGCGGCGGATACCAGTTGCCGGGCATGCAGCGGTCGCCGGAGTAGCCTGTATATGGATAGAGCGGATGCCCCTCCCGGTGCACGGCATCCTCGAACTTGCCGCCGACCGAGAGCGAGATGTAGTCGACGCCGGCCTGCGCCATGCGCAGCGCGATCCGCTTGGCCTCGTCCAGCGTGTAGCCGTCCTTGATGGCTTCCTCGGCCAGGAAGCGGATGCCGACCGGCCAGTCATGGCCGACGCGCTTGCGGACTTCGGCCATAACCCGTCCGAACATCGCCAACCGCCCCTCCAGCGTGCGCCCCGAATAGGCGTCCTTGCGGGCATTGCGGCGGCTGAGAAAGGACGCGAGCGTGTAGGCATGCGCCGAGTGGAGCTCGACACCGTCATAGCCGGCCTCCCGCGCCCGGAGCGCCGCCATCCCGAAATCGTGGATGATGCTCTCGATGTCCTTCTCCGACAGATCCTCGATCCGCTGCCGCCAGCCCGAGCGGGCTACCTTCATGAAATGAATGATCTGCGGCACGACCCGACTGTCCGAGGTCGCGTGGATGGTCTCCGCGAGACGGCGGTGGCCGGGCAGGAATTCGTCGTCGCCGATCCGCAGCAAAGGGCCGGACTTGGCGCTGTGGACCGCCGTCGCCTCGACGACGATGAGCCCGACCTCGCCCTCGGCATAGCGGCGGTAGCGGTCGACGATGTCGTCATTGATGAAGCCGTCCTCGCCTGAAAGCCGCGTCACCATCGCCGGCACCGCCACCCGGTTGGGCAGCACCATCCCGTTGATGTCGAGCGGCTCGAGGAGTTTCACCTATGCGCTCTCCCCGCCGTCGATGGCGATGACCTGGCCGTTGACCGATCGCGCCGCGTCGCTGGCGAGCCAGAGAGCGCAGTCGGCGATCTCGTCCACCTCGATAAGGCGCTTCTGCGGGTTGAACTTCACCAGTTCGGCCCGCGCCTCCTCTTCCGAGCGGCCGGTCTTCTCGACGATGTTGCGGATGGTCTCGACGGTCATCGGCGTCTCGATGAAGCCCGGGCAAATGGCGTTCACCGTGATTGCCTTCCCCGCCAGCTCCAGCGCCAGCGCGCGGGTGAGCCCGACGACGGCATGCTTGGAGGCGACATAGCCCGCGACATAGGCGTAGCCCTTCAGACCCGCGGTCGAGGCGATGTTGATGATCCGGCCGCCGCCATTCTTGCCCATCGGCCCCGCGGCCTCCCGGCTGCAGAGGAAGGGCCCGCGCGCATTCACCGCCAGCATCTGGTCGAAATGATCCGTGGTCATGCGGCCCAGCGGCGCGGAGCCGGAAATTCCGGCATTGTTGACCAGTACGGTGACCGGTCCGCGCGCCGCCGTCGCTGCATCGAAGAGCGCCTTCACCGCGTCCTCGTCGGCAACGTCGCCGGCGAACTGCCCGGCATCGTCGCTCTCGCCCAGCTCGGCCATCGCTTCGGCCAGCCGCGCCTTGTTGCGCCCCGTGATGGTGACCCGCGCTCCCTGAGCCAGGAAGCGGCGGGCGATCTCCAGGCCGACGCCCTGGGCGCCGCCGGTGATCAGAACATGCTGCGTATCCATTGCTTCAAGCTTAAAGCATCTCCGGCGCCGGCTCAATGACAATGGACGGCTGACCGGCGGTCAGTTACTGATTCCGGCAAAAGACCTTGCGGGAGGATCAGATGGCTTCATTCGACTACGTCATCGTCGGCGGCGGTTCGGCGGGCTGCGTGCTGGCCAGCCGGCTGAGCGAGAATGACAAGCTGAGCGTCTGTCTGCTGGAGGCGGGGCCGGCGAAGCAGGACTGGTCGGTGAACGTGCCGGCCGGGATCATCAAGACGATGAAGGACCCGAACAGCAACTGGCTGTTCCGGACCGCGCCGCAGAAAAACCTCGAGAACCGAGAGATGTTCTGGCCGCGCGGGCGCGTCATGGGCGGCTCCAGCGCGATCAACGGCATGGTCTATATCCGCGGCCACCGCGCCGACTACGACCGCTGGTCGGCCGAGGAAGGCTGCACCGGCTGGGCCTGGGACGACGTGCTGCCCTATTTCCGACGTTCCGAGAACAACGAGCGGCTGACCGACGACCTGCACGGAACCGGGGGGCCGCTGAACGTCTGCGACCCGCGCTCGCCGAACCCGATGTCGGAGATGTATGTCCGGGCCTGCGAGGCAAACCAGATCGCGGAGAACCCGGACTTCAACGGCGACCGGCAGGAGGGCGCCGGCCTCTACCAGCTGACCCAGAAGGACGGCCGCCGCTGCAGCGCCTATCACGCCTATCTGGAGGGCGTCTCGCGGCCGAACCTTGAAGTGATCGACATGGCCCGCGCGACCCGGGTGCTGTTCGCCGACGGGCGCGCAACGGGCGTCGAATACCGCCGAGGCGATCAGACGCTGACCGTCGAGGCGAAGGCCGAGGTCATCCTCGCCGGCGGCGCGGTGAACAGTCCGCAACTGCTGATGCTCTCCGGCGTCGGCCCGGCGGCGGAACTCGGCCAGTTCGGCATCGACATCGTCGCCGACCGGCCGGAAGTGGGGCAGAACCTGCAGGACCATCTGGACGTGTCGGTGGTCTCGAAGACCACGACGGCGCTGGGCTTCGCCTTCACCATGAAGGGCCTGATGATGGGTCTGGGCGCCGTCCGGGCCTATCGGAAGAACCGCACCGGCATGCTGACCAGCAACTTTGCCGAGGCCGGCGCCTTCGTCCGCTCGACACCGGAGAAACCCCTGCCCGACCTGCAGTATCACTTCCTGCCCGTCGTCAGCGACCAGCACGGCCAGAACCGCATCAAGGCGCATGGCGTGACGCTGCATTGCTGCGATCTTAGGCCGAAGAGTCGCGGCCGCATCGGGCTGGTCTCGGCGGACCCGATGGCCGACCCGCTGATCGATCCGAACTATCTCGACCATCCCGACGACATGGCCGCCCTGAAGCGCGGCACCGCCATCGGCCGGAACATGCTGTCGGCAGCGCCGCTCGGCAGCCAAATGGGGGAAGAGATCTATCCCGGCGCGGCCATCGACGACGATGACAAGCTGGACGGCTTCATCCGGCGCAAGGCCGAGACGATCTATCACCCGGTCGGCACCTGCAGGATGGGCTCGGACGACGCCGCTGTGGTCGATACCGAATGCCGGGTGCGCGGCGTCGAGGGGCTGCGGGTCGTGGACGCCTCGGTGATGCCCAGCCTGATCGGCGGCAACACCAACGCCCCGACCATCATGATCGCCGAGAAGATCTCCGACGCGATCCGCGGGACGGCCTGAGCGGGGCTACAGCCGGTTGTGCCGTCCGCCCCCGGTGGGGAAGGCCTGCGAATAGCCCACGCCGAGGATCAGTGCGAAGACGGCGGCCACGGCCGGTATCTGGACGCTGAAGTCCACCAGTGCGTGCAGGCCGACCAGTCCCGCCGCGGCGAGCGCCATGCCCGGATAGCCGGCGTCCTGTCTTCGCGCCCGGATGCCGGCGAAGCAGGAGAGCAGCACGAAGGCGTAGAGCGCGAGCAGCAGGACCAGCGCCGGCAGGCCGGCGTCCGCGGCGAATTCCAGATAGCTGTTGTGGGCCTTGCTGATCGAATAGACGCCGCCGAACTCGGCATTCTTGTAACCCTGGAAATAGCTCTCGAAGGCGCCCCCGCCATGACCGATCACCGGACGGTCGGCGACGGCGCTCAGGGTGCGCTGGAACAGCCAGGGCCGGCCGGACAGCGAGGCGCCGTCCTCTTCGCTCTTTCGTTCGAAGGTGCCGCCGCCGGCCGCGAACAGCATCACGGCGGTTGCGATGGCCGCGCCGCCCAGCAGCACCGGCAGGCCCGGCAGCCGGCGCCGCCGATAGAACCAGGCCCAGAGCACGACGGCCAGACCCGCGCCCGTCGAGACCAGCCCGGCCCTCGACTTGGTCAGCACCAGCGCGGCGCCGAGAATGACCAGAGCAACGAGGCAGAGCACGCCGCCGATGTTCAGCCGCGACGGCGGCCGGATCACCGGGTGCGGCCAGGGCGTCCTCCGGCTCGTAGCGCGATGACGGCAGGGAGCGCAGCAACATGCCCAGGGCGATGACCATGCACAGCCCCGCAAAGGTGGCGAAGCTGTTCCGGTTCACGAAGGTCGAGGTCAGCGAGTCCTGGTAGGCCCACTTGTCGAGGCCGACGATGGTGCGGTGGCCCGAGATCTCGGCGGCCAGCCCGTAGAGCGCGTAGGCGGTGCCGACGGCGATCACGGCGTGCATGTAGATCGCCGCGTTCTCCGGTTCGCGCCCGGTCTGCGCGGCCAGCCAGAAGATCGCGCCGTAGCAGAGCAGGCGCATGGCCGCCGTCGATGAGTCCGATGGCGACACCGAGATCGCGCCGGTGAGGTCCGGCTCGTTCAGCGCTACCGTGGCGACCGACCAGAGCGGGTGCCAGAGGCCGGCGGGACCGTTCGCCTGGAACAGCATCCAGCCGATGATCAGCATCCAGCCCGCGACGGGAATGATGGCGGGCGCGCCGGAGAGCCGGAACAGCGTCGGGCGGAACGCCGCGCTCAGCGACCAGATGCACAGCAGGCCGGCGATCGCGAAGGACAGCAGCGACCAGCTGACCGGCCGGTTGCTGCCGAGCGGCAGCGGCGCCAGCGCGACGCAGACGATCAGGAAGATCACGAACAGCCGTTCGACGTAGTTCAGCATGTTGCCGTCCTAGCAGCGGCCGGAATGCGCGGATAGCGGCTCAATAGGCGTTCTCGTTCACGAATCCGACCATCAGCGTGCGCAGAAGGATCCTGAAATCAAGCCAGAGCGACCAGTTGTCGATGTAGTAGAGGTCGTATTGCACGCGCATTTCCATCTTCTCGCGCGTATCCGTCTCGCCCCTCAGCCCATGGATCTGCGCCCAGCCGGTGATGCCGGGCTTCACCTTGTGGCGGCTGAGATACTCGTCGATGACCTCGGCATATTCCTCGTTGTGGGCGACGGCGTGCGGCCGCGGCCCGACCAGCGACATGTCCCCCTTCAGCACGTTGAACAGCTGTGGCAACTCATCGAGGCTGGTCTTCCTGATGAAGGCGCCGATGCGGGTAATGCGCGGATCGCCCTTCGTCGCCTGCGCCCCGCCTCTGGCGTCGCCGGCATCGTTCCGCATGGAGCGGAACTTGTAGACAGTGAAGACGTTGTTGTTGAAGCCGTATCGCTGCTGGCGGAAGATCGCCGGGCCCGGGCTGTCGAGCCGGATAAGCACGGCGATCGCAAGCAGCAGCGGCGAGATCGCAAGGATGATCAGGGCCGACAGGATACGGTCCTCCAGCCCCTTCAGGATGTAGTTCCAGCCAGACAGCGGTTCTTCCTGGACCACGGTCATCGGCAGGTCGCCCAGGTGCCGCACCCGGCGTTCCATCAGCCGGTAGCCCAGCGGCTCCGGCGCCAGCGAGACATCGATCGGCGCCTCGCGCAGCTGCTTCAGGACGTCGGCGATCTGGTCCTCCCGGTCCCAGGGCAGCGCGACCATGATCTCCTCGACGTGATTGTTGCGGACGTAGAGCAGCAGGTCGCGCAGGCCGCCCTTCACGGGCACGCCGAGCACGTCGGAGCGTCCCGCCCCCTGCCGCAGCGTGAACACCGCGAGGACGTTGACGCCGAGTTCGGCCTTGTGATCCTGGATATGCCGGATCAGCCGCTCGCCCTGCAGCCCTGCACCGACGACGACGACGTTCCGGCTGAGCACGCCCGATTGCCGCCAGGACTGGATGGCGATGGCGGTCGCGATCCTGAACGTGGCAAGTCCGAAGAAGCTGAAGACCAGCCACAGGCCGACCCAGATGCGCGAATAGTCGGCCGAGGTCTTGGAGAAGAAGCTGATCGCAAGCAACGCCAGGGACACACCGGTCCAGGCGACGGCAAGCCTTCCGATCTGTCCGCCGATCTGGTCCAGGCGCTCGAACCTGTAGAGGCCGGCTATCTGGAAGGCGTTGGCCGCGACCGCCATGGCGACGACGATGGCCACCACATAGGTGCCGGGCAGGATCAGGCTGTCATGACGGAAGGTATAGGCCAGCCAGCCGCAGAACGTGATCAGCGCCAGGTCCGCCACACGCGCCAGCCCGACCAGAACCGCCGGCGAGGCGATCTTGCGAACTCGGCGGCTGCGGTTCGATTCGGCGGTGCTCATGGCGATTCCAGAACGACGATCTGCGGGCGCGGCGCACTATAGGAGTGCCGGTTCAGTCCCGGAAGCCACAAGACCTGTCCGGCCCCTTCAGTTGGTGATCTCGCGAAGCCACTTGTTGCCTTCCCGCTCCATGCTGAGGCGAACCGGCTCGCTGATCTTGTCCTTTGTGGCAAGCGCACCGACAATTCCGGAAACCTCTCCGGATTCCCGGGCGATGTAGTACCACTTGTAGGCGTGCGCGGGATCGGGGTCGCCGAACAGGCCAGACTCATAGGCCTTGGCGAGTTGGACCGCGGAACGGCGGTTCTTCGCCGCGGCCTTCGAATACCATTCCAGAGCGAGATCGTAGTTCTGCGGGACGTCCGTACCTTCGACATAGGCCAGGGCGAGGTCGATCATGGCTCCCGCGTGTCCCTTGTCCGCGGCAAGCTTCAGATACCTGATCCCCTTCTCGGTATCCGAGAAGCCTTCGAGTTCCGGATCGCGGTAGATCTTGGACGCGTTGAAGTAGGCCAGTGCAAAGTCCTGCTCTGCCGAGAGCTCGAACCATTCCAGCGCCTTCGCGAAATCCTGCGGTACGCCGACGCCGTCCCTGTACAGTTCGCCCATGAGGTTCTGACCGCGGTCGATGCCCGCGTCGGCGGCAATCAGCGCCCAGCGCACGGCCTCGGTATGGTTCTCGCGGACACGGCCCTGCCCGCCCTCCTCGACAGGCGTACCTTCGCCCGACCGGTAGATGGCGGCCAGCGGGACCGAGGAACCGACCACGCCAAGCGTATAGGCCTTCTTGTAGAGCTCCTCCGACTGCGGAAGATTCTGGATGACGCCGACGCCGTTCCGGTAGTGCCAGGCCAGCCGGCTGATCGCCTGCTTGTGCCCCTGGTCGGCGGCCTTCTGCAGCCAGAAGGCGCTCTCGATCTTGTCCGACTTCGAGACACCGCGCCCGGTGTAGTAGGCGACCGCGACCTTGTACTGCGCCGCGGCGTCACCCTCCTTGGCGTCGGCCAGAAAGACGGCGAAGATCTCTGCTTCCTGCTCCTTCGTCAGCTCGGCTTCCTGCGCGGCGGCAGGACCCGCCACCAGCAGCATCAGCGAGAAAGACATCAAGATCAGTTGGCGCAACATGACTTGCCTCCTTACCCTTGCCCGTGGGAGCTTCTTTCGCTTTGCCGGGGGGCGGCGCCGGCCCCCGGGGCGGGGCCTTGCCGTGCGAAAGAATTTTCATATCGCGTCGCCAACCGGTATGAATCCGTGTCGGAATTTCCGGTCGAGCGGGCGACAGAGGCGATCACGCAAGTTTCATGCTACCCTGGATGAACAGGAAGGCGCGCGAGGCTGAGGGGCCGAGGCGCGCCGCCCCCCGGGCCCCGCAGGGCGAACGGATCTACGCCATCGGCGACATTCACGGCCGCGACGACCTGTTGCAGGAATTGCAGGAAATGATCCAGGACGACATGCGGGAGGGCGACGCCGAGCGCCATACCGTCGTCTTCCTGGGCGACTATGTCGATCGCGGGACTGCGAACTACGACGTGCTGGAGTGGCTGTCCCAGGGCGGCATCCCCGGCGCCGAGAACATCTTCCTGATCGGCAATCATGAAGCGGTGATGCTGCAGTTCCTGCAGGACGCCGAGATCGGCCGGGACTGGGTCCGTTTCGGCGGCGATACCACGCTGGCGTCCTATGGGGTCCGTATCCGCCGCGAGAACCCTTCCATCGGCGAGTTGCTGGGCGCCCAGGCCGAGCTGCAGGCCCGGCTGCCGAAGACGCACGAACACTTCCTGAAGAACCTGAAGCTGACCTACCGGGCCGGCGACTACCTGTTCGTTCATGCCGGCATCCGGCCGGGCGTGCCACTGGAACAGCAGGACGGCAACGATCTGATCTGGATCCGCAACCGCTTCATCGACTCGGACGCGGATTTCGGCTGCGTCGTGGTCCACGGGCACACGCCCAATCCCGAGATCCAGAGCCGCCACAACCGCATCGGGATCGACACTGGCGCCTATTTCTCCGGTCGCCTCACCGCTGTAGTATTGGAGAATGACATCCGGCGCTTCCTTTCGACCTGAAGACGGTATGTCTCTTGCTGGACCCGAAAGGTTCGTGAAGCTGAACCCGGATCGGAACAGACATGGCGACGCGTGAGGCCTACGGGCCGTCCGCAGGAAGCAGCGGCCAGGGAATCCCGTTCTTCGAACTGGCGCTGCCGGTATTCGTGGTTCTCAACTATTTCTACGGCGCGTTCTACAACGCCCTGCCGGAAGGCCTGCTGACGCCGCTGGCCGGGCTTCTGTTCGCGGGTCAGGCCGGCCTCGCCATCGTCAGCGTCGCCGCACGCCCCAGCGCGTTCCGGCTGCGCATCTTCTTCCTGACCAGCGCGCTGCCGGTGATCTGGCTGGTCTCTCATCTTATCCTTCAGCACCGGATCGATTTCCCGCAGATGCTGAGATATCTGGGGCCGATCTATCTCGGGATTCTGGTGTTCGGCCACTTCGACAAGTTCCCGCCGCGGCTGATGGCCTGGGGCGCTTGCGCCGCTGTTTTCTGGGTCATGATCTGGTCGGCGACGCAACCTTTCTACCTGCATTCCAACGACGCGGTCTTCGACGATCCGGTGCCGGGCTGGTGGGCGGCGCTGGTCGGCAATGGCCGTCTCGCCCCCTATCACGGCGGGCCGGAGAACCCGCATTCATCCGGCTACATGACGCTGGCCTTCATGCTGGTGATCCACCAGGCCTGGGTGTGGGGCGTGCTCGGTTTCAGGATCGCCATGTCCTTCATCGGCATGTCGATGCTCTACATCATCGGCTGCTTCTCGACCCAGGTCCTGTTCGCCGCCGTCGCCTATTACGGCGTCTACGGCATGTACTGGCCCCAGATCCCGAAGGTGCTGAAGGTATCCGCCGGCGTCGTCGGCCTCGGCCTGCTGGTGCTGATCGCCATCGAGAACGAGGAACGCAAGGCCGCCGTCCGCAACGATACCGACGTGAAGCTGGAGGAACTCGGATCGGGCCGGCTGGGCACCTGGATCGAACGCGTCGACATCATTTCCTACCGCTCGCCGGCGGAGGTCTGGTTGGGCACCGGTATCGGTTCCGACAACATGTCGTCGGTCATCTGGCGGCTGAAGGAGACGACCTCCCACAACACCTACCTGACCATGATCATCGAGAACGGCGTCATCGGCTTCCTGATCTATTTCGGCGTATTGTTGATGATGATGCTGCGGATCGGGCGGCACGGCACGGCCCTGTTCACGACGGTCTTCGTCACCGCACTGATCGGAAACGGTCTTTCCCTCAGACCGATGCCATTCATGGTATTCTTCCTGGCGGTGGCAATGTGCGTGTGGGGGATGAACCGCCAGTATCAGGCCAGGCGAGCGCAGGAAGAACGCCGGCGCATGGCGGCGCGGCTTCGGGACGACGGCTGGTAGCGGGAGAACGGGGATGAGTGGACAGAACGCCGACCAGATCGAATTCTGGAACAGCGAGAGCGCCGACAAGTGGGTGCGCAACCAGGCGCGGATGGACGTCTCGCTGCAGCCCTACAGCGACCATGTGATGGACGCGACCGGCGTCGGCGAGGGCGAGGTCGTCCTGGATGTCGGCTGCGGCTGCGGCGGCACCTCGATCCGTATGGCCGAACGCGGCGCGCTGGTCACCGGCGTCGACGTCTCCCAGCCCATGCTGGCGCATGCCGGCACCCTGCCCGGCGCCGGGAAGGTCCGGTTCGTCCTGGCCGACGCCTCGGCGCACGACTTCGGCGAGGACGCCTTCGACCTGGTGTTCTCGCGCTTCGGCGTCATGTTCTTTTCCGACCCGGACTCGGCCTTCGCCAATCTGGGCCGCATGACCCGCCCCGGCGGCCGTGTCGCCTTCGCCTGCTGGCGGCCGCTGTCGGAAAACCCCTGGATGCTGAAGCCGGTGCTGGTCGCCAAGGAGTTCATCCAGTTGCCGCCCCGCCCGGGTCGCGAGGAGCCCGGTCCGTTTTCCTTCTCCGACCCGGACCGTGTGACCCGGATCCTGAAGGCCGGCGGTTTCGGCGACATCTCGATCGAGCCGTTCAGCCATCCCATGTTCATGGGCAACTCGGTCGATGAAGCCCTGACCACGGCCATGGAGGTCGGCCCGGTCGGCGGCGCCGCGCGCGAGTCGGGCGACGAGGCGGCGGTGGAAAGGCTGAAGGCGGCGCTGGCCGACATGCTGAAGGCCGAGCTTCGCGATGACGGCGTCAGGCTCGGCGCCTCGATCTGGTGCGTGACCGCCCGGAAGCCCTGACCGTCAGCGCTTCTTCTGGAAGAACCGTCTGAGCAGTTCGGCGGCCCGCTCCTCGTCGATGCCCGGATAGACCTCGGGCGCGTGATGGCAGGTCGGCTGCTGGAAGAACCGCACTCCGCTCTCGACCGCGCCGCCCTTCGGATCGGACGCACCGTAGTAGAGCCGCCGGATGCGGGCGTGGCTGATGGCGCCCGCGCACATGGTGCAGGGTTCCAGCGTCACGTACATGTCGCATTCGCTGAGCCGCGACGACCCCACAGCCAGCCCGGCCTGGCGGATGGCGAGAATCTCGGCATGGCTGGTCGGATCGTTGCGGGAATTGGTCATGTTCCCGGCCCGGGCGACGATCCGGTCCGTGGGATGATGCACGATCACCGCGCCAACCGGCACCTCGTCGCGGTTCAGGGCCGCGCCGGCCGCGTCGAGCGCATGCGTCATGAAGCTGGGTTTCTCGAAATCCATGGCCGGTATTCAATGCCGGAGCGGGCTGCGGCGCAAGCGGTCAGGGCCGGGTCAGCGACGCCCGCTCCTCTTCCACCGCATGCCGGAAGGCGCAGCCGTCGATGTGGTCGTTGACCAGCCCCATCGCCTGCATGAAGGCATAGGCGGTCGTCGGCCCGACGAAGCTCCAGCCGCGCTTCTTCAGTTCCTTCGAAAGCCGCGTCGACGCGGCTGTCGTCGGATTGGCGGTCAGCGCCGTCCAGGTCACCGGGTCCGGCCGCTCGGCGACTTCCGGCTCGAAAGACCAGAAGAACCGGGCCAGCGATCCGGCTTCCTGTTCCAGTTCGACCGCCCGGCGCGCATTGTTGATCGTGCTCTCGATCTTCCTGCGGTGCCGCACGATTCCGGCGTCGGCGAGCAGCCGCTCCACATCCACCTCGGAATATTCCGCTACACGGTGGTAATCGAAGCCGTCGAAGCCCGTCCGGAAGGCCTCGCGCTTGCGCAGGATGGTCAGCCAGGACAGCCCCGACTGGAAACCCTCCAGGCAGATCTTCTCGAACAGGCGGATGTCGTCGGTCTCGGGCCGTCCCCATTCGCCGTCGTGATAGGCCTGATAGTCGTCCTTGCCGCCATGCCAGGCGCAGCGGACCACACCGTCCTCGCCGCGGATCAGGCCTTCGCCGCTCACCTGTTCGCGCCCGGCGTCCAGAGCACGTCGGCCTTGCCCTCGTCATTGAGAATGCGGCCGAGCACGAAGAGGTGGTCGGACAGGCGGTTGACGTATTTCAGCGCCGCAGCGCTGATCTCGGCATCCTCCGCAGCGCGCCACATCAGCCGCTCGGCCCGCCGGCACAGCGTGCGGGCAAGATGCAGATGCGCCGCCGCCGGCGTGCCGCCCGGCAGGATGAAGCTCTTCAGTGGTTCCAGCCGCTCGTTCATGCCGTCGATCTCGTTCTCCAGGCGAACGACTTGGGCATCGACGATCCTGAGCGGCTCCCACTTGTAGCTCTCGGCGTGCGGTGTCGCGAGATCGGCGCCGAGATCGAACAGGTCGTTCTGGATGCGGCCGAGCATCTCGTCGGCATCGCCATCCGTGTGCAGCCGCACCAGACCGAGCGCGGCATTTGTCTCGTCGACCGCGCCATACGCCTCGATCAGCGGATCGGTCTTCGGCCGGCGCGAACCGTCGGAGAGCGAGGTCTCGCCCTTGTCGCCGCCGCGCGTGTAGATCTTCGACAACGTGACCATGGCGACCTCAGTTGCCGTCGAACAGGAAGGCGAGGAAGAGCAGCAACACCGCGACGGCCTGCGCGAGGACGCGCATCTGCATCAGCTTGTTGCCGTATTTCTCGTTGAACTCGCCGCCGCGGACCATGCCGATGATGCCGGTGAAAAGGACGCCGAGCACGAGCAGCAGCGCCAGCGCGATCAGAACCGTGAACATGGCCCACCTATAGAAGAATTCCGCCGCCTTCGGAATGGCGATAGGCTGCGGCAAATGGGGAGAGACACATGAGCGAACCGGTCATCGAGTACTTCTACGCCGCCCACTCGGCCTTCGCCTATCTGGGCTCGCGGCGCTTCATGGAGATCGCGAAGGCGGCAGGGCGGCGGATCGTCCACCGGCCCTACGATCTACGCCGCGCCTTGCCGGCCATCGGCTCACCCGACTTCAAGGCGCGAACGAAGGCGCACTACGAGTACTATTTCGGCCGGGAGATCCAGCGCTGGTCGGAATGGCGCGACGCCCCGGTGCTGGGCTACACGCCAACATACCACCAGAACGATATCGGCCTGCCCAACTGCGTGCTGATCGCCGGGACCGAGGCCGGGCTGAACATCGACGATCTGGCGCACCGGATGCTGGAAAGCCACTGGAAGGAAGACAGCGACCTGGCAGACCGGGAGACCCTGATGCGGCTCTGCGACCAGGTCGGCATCGGCGGCGCGCCGCTGCTGGAATCAGCCGACAGCCCTGAAATCCGGGCGATCTATGAGAGCTATACCGAAGACGCCATCGCGCGCTCGGTGTTCGGTTCGCCGACCTACTTCGTCGATGGAGACATGTTCTACGGCCAGGACCGGCTGGAAATGGTCGAACGCGCGCTGACGAAGCCCTTTGCCTGAAGGAGGGACCGATGACAGTCCTGCTGGATCACGTGAATGTCCGTTGTTCGGACCTGGAGGCGACAAAGGCCTTCTTCGAAACGGTCGTCGGTCTGGAGGAGGGCCAGCGGCCGAATTTCCCGTTTCCGGGCTATTGGCTCTACAGCGGCGGCCAGGCTGTGGTGCATCTCGTCGAGATGAAGCTGTCCGGCGCGCCAGCCGGCAGGGGGACGGTCGATCACTTCGCCTTCAGGGGCGGCGACTACGAGACCCAGATGGCCGCCATTTCGGCCGCAGGTCTCAAGACCCGCGAGAACCGTGTAGCGGAACTCGACATGCGCCAGGTCTTCGTCAGCGGCCCTGACGACGTCGTCGTCGAGTTGCAGTTCGTCGGCTGAAACGGCAGGACTCAGCCCAGCTGCAGCACCGGCGAATAGACCTGACGGCGCAGGATCGTTTCCAGGATCTGGCAGGCGGCTTCCATCGTCAGGCCGATGAAGCGGAGACCGACCTCGTCGGCCCTGCGCCAGCAGATTTCGGCCTCGGCCTGTTCATCATGCACCCGCAGCCTGACGGGTTCCCCGGCCTCGGGCTCGAAGGCGCCGTAACGCACCCGGGCGCCACCGAGGCTGATATCGACGATCTCGCCGGGGAAAGCTGCTCCCCTGGCGGATTCGATGGTCACCGGCGCCGTAGTCTCTCTCAGTTCAATCCGCGTGTGGGAGCGCCGTTCGTCTTTCCTCATCTGGTAAGTCATTGCCACCTCCTCAATGCGTTCAGGAGGTGCAGGAGCAAGAGGCGATCCAGAATCCGTTAACCATGAACCCGGGAAATCCGTGGCAATGCCGGAATTCCAGAATGCAAGGGATGCTCGCCCGAATACGGCAGGATTTTACCACTGAGACCCGAGCAGTCCCGATATGAAACAGAATCAAGGTTGATGATCGCCATCACAGCCCCAGAATGAAGCCAAGACCTCTCCATGCTCACCGAGGTTGCGAAATACCCCCTGGGCAAGAGTTGTCACAAATCGTGATCTATCGGAAGGCGACCCCGCAGAACCGGACACATTCTGTGACGCCGGGCCGGTTCCCTTGAATGCCGCATCGGCGAGGCGTATGTAGCCGCCTTCCCTCTGACACCATACGAGGTCCGATCATGGGTTATCGCGTCGCCGTCGTGGGCGCCACCGGCAATGTGGGCCACGAGATGCTCAACATCCTGGACGAGCGCATGTTCCCCGCCGACGAGGTCTTCGCGGTGGCGAGCCGCAAGTCCAAGGGCAGGGAAGTCTCCTTCGGCGACCGCACTCTGAAATGCGAGGCGCTGGAGGAGTTCGACTTCGCGAAGGCCGACATGGCGCTGTTCTCCGCCGGCGGTTCGGTAGCGAAGGAATGGGCGCCGAAGGCGGCGGCCAAGGGCTGCATCGTCATCGACAACTCGTCGGCCTTCCGCATGGACCCGGACGTGCCGCTGATCGTGCCCGAGGTGAATGCGGACGCGCTCGCCGGTTACAAGAAGAAGAACATCATCGCCAATCCCAACTGCTCGACGGCGCAGCTGGTGGTGGCGCTGAAGCCGATCCACGACCGCGCGAAGATCCGCCGCGTCGTGGTCTCGACCTACCAGTCGACCTCCGGCGCCGGCCGCGCGGCGATGGACGAGCTCTTCAACCAGACCAAGGCGATCTATGTGAACCAGGCGCCCGAGCCGCAGGAGTTCACCAAGCAGATCGCCTTCAACGTCATCCCGCATATCGACATCTTCCTGGAAGACGGCTCGACCAAGGAAGAGTGGAAGATGGTCGTGGAGACCAAGAAGATCCTCGACACAAAGGTGAAGCTGACCGCCACCTGCGTGCGCGTACCGACCTTCGTCGGCCATGCCGAGGCGATCAATCTGGAGCTGGAAGAGCCGCTGTCGGCCGAGGAATGCCGCGAAATGCTGCGCGAGGCGCCGGGCTGCATGGTCGTCGACAACCCCGAGGACGACCAGTACATCACGCCGGTCGACTGCGTCGGCGACTACGCCACCTTCATCAGCCGCATCCGAGAGGACTCGACGGTCGAGAACGGTCTCAACATCTGGGTCGTTTCCGACAATCTCCGGAAGGGCGCGGCGCTCAACACGGTGCAGATCGCAGAGACCCTGGGCAGCCGGTTCCTGCAGAAGGCCGCCTGACCGAATCTGCCATCGTGTCGCACCCCCACGTCGCACATTGACCGATTTCCGTCGCACTCTATCTTCCGCCGCGGGTCACCTCCCCCCAACGGGAGGCTAGGTACTGGAAGGTATCCATGCAGAAACCGGAAAGGCGTCCGGCGGCGCCTGAATTCTCGTCCGGTCCGTGCGCCAAGCGCCCGGGCTGGTCCGCCGAAGCCCTCAGCGCAGCCGCTCTGGGCCGTTCCCATCGCGCTGCGATCGGAAAAGCGAAACTCAAGGATGTCATCGACCGCTCCCGCAAGCTGCTCGGCATGCCCGAGGGCTGGGTGCTCGGCATCGTCCCCGGCTCCGACACCGGCGCCGTGGAAATGGCGATGTGGTCGCTGCTGGGCCAGCGCCCGGTTGACGTTCTGGCCTGGGAAAGCTTCGGCTCCGGCTGGGTCACCGACATCACCAAGCAGCTGAAGCTGAAGGACGTCCGCGTCATCGAGGCCGGTTACGGCGAACTGCCCGACCTGTCGAAGGTCGATCCCGCCCATGACGTGGTCTTCACCTGGAACGGCACGACGTCCGGCGTTTGCGTTCCGAATGGCGACTGGATCGCCGGGGACCGCGAGGGCCTGACCATCTGCGACGCCACCTCGGCGGCCTTCGCGATGGATCTGGACTGGGACAAGCTGGATGCCGTCACCTGGTCCTGGCAGAAGGTGCTGGGCGGCGAGGCCGCACACGGCATGCTCGCCCTCGGCCCGCGCGCCATCGAGCGTCTCGAGAGCTATACCCCGCCCTGGCCGATGCCGAAGCTCTTCCGCATGACCAAGTCCGGCAAGCTGAACGAAGGTATCTTCAAGGGCGAGACCATCAACACGCCGTCCATGCTGGCGGTCGAGGACGCTATTGACGCCCTGGGCTGGGCCGAAAGCGTTGGCGGCCTGAAGGGTCTGATCACCCGCTGCCGCGGTAACCTGGCGGCGCTGGAAAGCTGGGTCGCGGACTCCGACTGGGCCAGCTTCCTGGCGCAGGATCCGGCCATCCGCTCCCATACCTCGGTCTGCCTGGCGATCTCCGATCCCTGGTTCGCGGGCCTCTCCGCCGACCAGCAGAAGGACGTGCCGAAGAAGCTGTCCAAGCTGCTGGAGGACGAGGGCGTCGCCTACGACATCAACGGCTACCGCGATGCGCCTCCGGGTCTCCGGATCTGGTGCGGCGCCACCGTGGCGACATCCGACGTCGAGGCGCTGACGCCCTGGCTCGACTGGGCCTACGCGACCGTGAAGGCCGACTTCCAGAAGGCCGCTGCCTGAACCTCCCCTCCTGTCGCCCCCGGGCCCGCCCCGGGGGCCTCATACCCCTTTGCCACGAATGCCCCGGATCATGTCCGGAGACGGCAAACCGTTCGAGGAACATCCCATGCCCAAAGTTCTCATTTCCGACAAGATGAGCCCGCTGGCCGCCGAGACCTTCCGCGCACGCGGCGTCGAGGTCGACGAGAAGGTCGGCCTGTCCAAGGAAGAGCTGATCGCCATCATCGGCGAATATGACGGCCTGGCCGTCCGCTCCGCGACCAAGGTCACCGCCGACGTGCTGAACGCGGCGACAAACCTGAAGGTCATCGGCCGCGCCGGCATCGGTGTCGACAATGTCGACGTCAACGCCGCTACCGCCGCCGGCGTCTGCGTCATGAACACGCCCTTCGGCAATTCCATCACCACCGCCGAGCACGCCATCGCCATGATGATGGCGCTGGCCCGCCAGATCCCGCAGGCCGATGCCTCCACCCAGGCCGGCAAGTGGGAGAAGTCGAAGTTCATGGGCGTCGAGGTCACCGGCAAGACCCTCGGCGTCATCGGCTGCGGCAATATCGGCGCGATCGTGGTCAGCCGCGCCCAGGGCCTGAAGATGAAGGTGATCGCTGCCGACCCGTTCCTGTCGGAAGCCCGTGCCACGGAACTCGGCGTCGACAAGGTCGAACTGCCCGAGCTTTACGCCCGCGCCGATTTCATCACCCTCCATACGCCGATGACCGATCAGACCCGCAACCTGATCAACGCCGAGGCGCTGGCGCAGATGAAGGACGGCGTCCGCATCGTCAACTGCGCGCGCGGCGGCCTGATCGTCGAAGACGACCTCAAGGCGGCGCTGGATTCCGGCAAGGTTGCGGGCGCAGCCCTCGACGTTTTCTCGACCGAGCCGGCGAAGGAGAACGTCCTGTTCGGCCACCCGGAAGTGATCACCACGCCGCATCTCGGCGCCTCGACCAACGAGGCCCAGGTGAACGTGGCGCTGCAGGTCGCCGAGCAGATGGCGGACTTCCTGATCGACGGCGCCGTCTCCAACGCGCTCAACATGGCCTCGGTCACCGCCGAGGAAGCGCCGCGGCTGAAGCCCTACCAGAAGCTGGCCGACCAGCTCGGTGCGTTCATGGGCCAGACCGTCAAGAGCGGCCTGAAGTCGGTGCGCGTCTCCTACCAGGGCCGCGTGGCGCATCTGAACGTCAAGCCGCTGACCGCGATCGTGCTGCAGGGGCTGCTGAAGCCGATGATGGACTCGATCAACATGGTCAACGCGCCGGTGATGGCCAGTGAGCGCGGTATCCAGATCGTCGAGGAGCGCGACGAGCGGCCCGGCGACTACCAGACCGCCATCCGCGTCTTCGTCGAGACCGAGAACGGCACCCGCTGCATCGGCGGCACGCTGTTCGCCGGCGACCTGCCGCGCGTGATCGAGATCGACACCATCAACATGGAAGCCGAGATCGGGGAGCACATGCTGTTCGTGCGCAACCACGACAAGCCGGGCTTCATCGGCAAACTGGGGACGATCCTGGGCGATGCCGGGGTCAACATCGGCACCTTCCACCTCGGCCGCGCCAACGGCAACGCCGTGGCCTTCATCCAGGTCGACGAAGCGGTCTCGCCCAAGGTGCTGAAACAGGTGACCGGCCTGACGGAATACGTCCAGCGGGCCGACGCGCTGAGCTTCTGATATCCGGCCCCGCCGCGTCCCGGACAATCCGGGATGCGGCGGCGGCGGTCCCTACCGTGCGACCGTCGGCGCGAAGCCGAGATGATAGCCGCCGTCGACCAGCAGGGTCTCGCCGGTGATCAGGTCCGAGCCGGTGATGAACATCAGGATGGCGCGAGCATTGTCCTCGGGCGTCGAGACCTTCTGCAGCGGGTTGGTCTTCAACTGGTGCTGCAGGTAGGTGTCATAACGCTCCTCGCCCATGCCCTCGCGCAGCCACTTGCCCTGGATCATGCCGGGGCAGATCGCATTGACCCGGATCCCCGGGCCGAGCGCACGGGCCAGCGACAGCGTCATGGTATTCAGCGCGCCCTTGGAGGCAGCGTAGGCGACGCATGAGCCGAGACCGGTGACGCCGGCGATGGATGACACGTTGGTCACCGACCCGCCGCCGTCCTTCCTGAGATGCGGCGCGGCGTGCTTGATCATCTGGTACGGCCCGACGACGTTGACCGAGTAGATCCACTGGAAATCCTCGGCAGACAGCCCTTCCAGGTCCGGATGGGCGACGAACTTGGTCGTGCCCGCATTGTTGACCAGATGGTCGAGACGGCCGAATTCGGCGATGGCAGCGTCCACCAGCTTCTTGCAGTCCTCGTCCTGCGCGACATTGGCCTGCACCGTGATCGCGTTGACGCCGTGGTTGCGGCACTGCTTGGCCGTGTCTTCGGCCTCGGCCTTCGACTTGGTGTAGTTGACCACGACATTGCAGCCGTGCTCGGCCAGCAGGATGGCGGTGGCCGCGCCGACGCCCGTCGCCGAGCCGGTGACGATGGCGGCCTTCCCCTTCAGATCAGCCATTCTTCTTCTCCCCTCCAGGAACCAGGAACCATATGAAGGCGGCGAACTCCGCCGCGATGATGACGAGCAGTCCCGTCTCGTAGCCTTCCGGCGCATACCCGCCCGCCGCCGATGCCGGATACTGCTTGATGATCCAGCCGATCAGCGAGGCGACAACGAAGACGCCCAGGAACACGAACACGTTGAGCGCGGAATTCACCCGTCCCGCAAGATTGAGCGGAAACTGGCCGCAGAGCCACGGGAAGGCCAGCGCCGACATGTTCGACGACAGGCCCAGCAGGATCCAGGGCCAGTGCCCGGACGGGTCCCAGCCCAGCGCGATCGAGAGCTGCGAGAAGATCAGGACCGAGACGCCGCCCGCCATGATCGCGTGCAGCGGCACGCCGTAGCGGGTCAGCACGTCGGCCACGACGCCGCCCATCACGAACCCGGCGGTCAGCGCGATGCCGAGCGTCTGCAGATAGAAGGCGACGGTGGCCTGATCGAACAGCGCCACATCCTTCAGCCACAGGCCGGCCCACTGATTGTGGATGGCCATACCGGTGGCCATGGTCATCACCGCCATAGGCGCGATCCGCCAGTAGGCGCGGCTTGAATAGACCTGCTTCAGGCTGCCGAACAGTTCGGATGCCGGTATCGGATTGGTGCTGCCAGGCTTCTCGGGCACGACCGAGAAGATCAGCAGCGACGATGCGGCGGACGCGCCGGCAATCCAGAAGAACAGCTCGTGCCAGGAGATGATACCCAGCAGCATCTCGACCGGCGTCGTCGCCATCAGCGCGCCCAGCCCGCCCATGCCGAGCAGGCATCCGTTGACCAGCGGCCAGCGCCGTTGCGGAAACCAGAGCGTGATGGCCTTGAACGAGCCCATCAGACCGGCGGCGCAGCCGAGACCGATCAGGGCGCGGCCGAGGATCAGCGTCTCGGCATTGGTGCCCAGGCCGAAGATCACGGCGCCGAGGCCCGCGATCAGCAGCAGAACCGTCTGCACGCGGCGGGGTCCGAAACGGTCGAGCGCCATGCCGACCGGCAGCTGCGCCAGACCGAAGGCGAGGAAATAGGCCGCGCCGACCAGCCCCAGCACGCCGGCATCGAGCACCAGCTCGTCGCGGATGCGGTCGCCGATCAGCGACGGCAGGGCGCGGTAGAGATAGGAAAGGAAATAGCCGCTGGCGAAAGGCAGGAAGACGACGGCAACGATGCGGAGCCAACCGCCCGAGCCGCCGGACACGCCGGCGGACGTAGCGCTGTTTTCGGTCAAGCTTTCCTCCCCTGGACACGGGGACGAGGTCAGGCGGCTTCTTGCGGCCGCGTACGCCCGTCTCCTCCATCGGCACTATCTGGATTACGCCTTCCGGCGGCCACCCGTCCAGTACGGTCTCTCCGCCGAGGAGATAGCGCTCATGCGTCCGGCACATGCCGGCAGCGTATCGCGAAGGATCGGAACTCGTCCGGCGGGCCTGCTACTGCGTCTTCACAACCAGGCAGTCGAGTTGCTTCGAACGCAGCGTCTGACAGGTCTCCCGCGCCTCGGCCAGGCTGAGATCGAGCACGCGGGCGCGGTAGATGGCCCGCTGCTTGTTCGGGATCGGATCGATGGCCACCGGCCGGTTGTGAAGAAAGCCCGGCGCCGCGGTCACCGCCATGCGGGCGCCGAAGCGGGCCCGCCTCTCGGTGCTGAACGCCCCGACCTGAACGCCGTAGTCGGCCGGCGTCAGCCGCAGCGGCGGCTCCGGCGGCGGCGCCGCCGCGTTCGCGGAACTTATGACGTTGATGCGGCTCAGCAGTGTACCGGGCTTGATGCTGTCGTCGAGCGGACGACCGGGCGGCATCGGCCGCTGTGCCAGCTGGATCTTCGTATTGTCGCGGGCGCGCTGGAAGCCGATGCCCATGATGCGGCGGACTTCCTGGTTGCGGCGCGCGCCCGTGCGGCCGCCGACCACGACAGCGACCAACCTGCGGCCGTTCCGCTTGGCGGAAGCCGCGAGATTGTAGCCGGAATCGTTGATGTAGCCGGTCTTCAACCCGTCCATGCCCGAATAGCTGCGCAACAGCTTGTTCGTCGTGGTCATACGACGGCCGTTGTAGGTGAAGTTCTCGGCGCTGAACCAGACATAGTATTTAGGAAAGTCCCGGATCAGCGCGAGCGCCAGGGTCGACATGTCCCGCACCGTGGTCCACTGCGCGCGGTCGGGCAGGCCGTTGGCGTTGCGGAACTGGGTGTTGATCATGCCCAGTTCCCGGGCCTTCTCGGTCATCCGCCGCGCGAAAGCGCTTTCGGTGCGGCTGATGGCTTCGGCCACGACGACGGCGCTGTCATTGGACGAGCGGACGATCATCGACATCAGCGCGTCCTGAAGCTCGATGGTGCTGCCGGCGCTCAGGCCCAGCTTGACCCGCGGCTGACGCGCGGCGTTGCGCGACACCGGCAGGCGCTGCTTCATCGACAGACGGCCGTCCTCCACCGCCTCGAAGGCAAGGTAGAGGGTCATCATCTTCGTCAGGGAGGCGGGATAAACCCGCGCATCCGCATTGTGCTGATAGAGGACCGCACCCGAACCCGCATCGACGACGATGCCGGCCTTCTGCCGCTTGTTGGCTGCATCGGCGGACCCAGCGGCCGAAACGACGAGGACTGCCGTCAGCAGTCCTGCAATGATGTGCGATCCGGAAATTCTACCGAGGCCCAGCAAGCGCAAGGGACACCTCCGAAGGGCAGAGCGATAAGGATCGATTCGTCAACAATTTAGCGGGAATGCGATTCGCGGTCCAACTCATCGTTGAAACCGGGTGTAACGTTCTGTCACCGTACCTTCAAAATCGACCCTCGAAACACCAATTGAGCCATGTCAGGATTCCATTAATCTTTCCTTCCAGGCTTGCTGCTACCATCAGGGAACCATGACGGACAAGCGAACCGATTCCGATAACGAAACCGGCGTAATCACCAAGACCCGCCCGCGGACCAAGAAGCCTTCGCTCTGGCGGGTTCTGATGCTGAACGACGACTACACGCCAATGGAGTTTGTCGTCTACGTCCTGCAGCGCTACTTCAACAAGGATCAGGAAGCCGCGACCCAGATCATGCTGCACGTCCATCAGAAGGGCGTCGGAGTCTGCGGCATCTACCCATACGAAGTCGCCGAGACCAAGGTGACGCAGGTCATCAACCTTGCGCGGGAGAACCAGCACCCGCTTCAATGCACCCTGGAAAAGGCGGAATAGGAGACATCGTGCCCTCGCTTTCCAAGCACCTCGAAGAGACCCTGCGGCGCGCCCTCGGCTATGCGGGCGAACGCCAGCACGAATATGCAACGCTGGAGCACCTGCTGCTCAGCCTGCTGGACGATCCGGACGCCGTGGCGGTGCTGCGCGCCTGCGACGTCAATCTGGAAGCGCTGGCCAAGGACCTGACCGAGTTCGTCGACAACGAGCTCGGCGATCTGGTGCAGGGTCATGACGAGGACGCCAAGCCGACGCTGAGCTTCCAGCGCGTCGTCCAGCGCGCCCTGATCCACGTCCAGTCCTCGGGCCGCGAGGAAGTCACGGGCGCCAACATCCTGGTCGCCATCTTCGCCGAACGCGAGAGCCACGCCGCCTACTTCCTGCAGCGGCAGGACATGACCCGCCTCGACGCAGTCAGCTATATCAGCCATGGCATCGCCAAGGCTCCGGGCCTGGGCGAGAACCGGTCCGTGCGCGGCGCCGACGACGAGGGCGAGGAAGAGAGCGAGCCCGCCGGCGAGGAAGCCGCGGCGGAAGAGGAGCGTCAGGCGGAGAACGAGGCGCTGGCGCAGTACTGCGTCGATCTGAACGAGAAGGCGCGGTCGGGCAAGATCGACCCTCTGATCGGCCGTGCGATGGAGATCGAGCGGACAATCCAGATTCTCTGCCGCCGCTCGAAGAACAACCCGCTCTACGTCGGCGAACCCGGCGTGGGCAAGACCGCCATCGCCGAAGGCCTCGCCCGCCGCATCGTCGAACGCGACGTGCCCGACGTGCTGCTGGACGCCACCATCTTCGCCCTCGACATGGGCGCGCTGCTGGCTGGCACCCGCTACCGCGGCGATTTCGAGGAGCGGCTGAAGGCCGTCATCCGCGAGGTCGAGGGCCATGACGGCGCGATCCTGTTCATCGACGAGATCCACACCATCATCGGCGCCGGCGCGACCTCCGGCGGCGCCATGGACGCCTCGAACCTGCTGAAGCCGGCGCTGGCGTCCGGCTCGATCCGCTGCATCGGCTCCACCACCTACAAGGAGTACCGCGGCTATTTCGAGAAGGACCGCGCGCTGCTGCGCCGGTTCCAGAAGATCGACGTCAACGAGCCGACCATCGAGGACGCGGTGAAGATCCTGACGGGCCTGAAGCCCTACTACGAGGAGCATCACCAGGTCCGCTACACCAATGATGCGGTGAAGACCGCGGTGGAGCTGTCGGCCCGCTACATCAACGACCGCAAGCTGCCCGACAAGGCAATCGACGTGATCGACGAGGTCGGCGCCGCCGAGATGCTGAAGCCCAACCACCGCCGCAAGAAGGTGCTGGGCGTGAAGGACGTCGAGGCCGTCGTGGCCAAGATCGCCCGGATCCCGCCGAAGTCCGTGACCAAGAAGGACGAGTTGGCGCTGGCCAATCTGGAAAGCGATCTGAAGACCGCGGTTTTCGGTCAGGACCAGGCGCTGGAAGCCCTCTCGTCGGCGGTGAAGCTGGCCCGCGCCGGCCTGCGCGAGCCCGAGAAGCCCATCGGCAGCTACCTCTTCTCCGGCCCGACCGGCGTCGGCAAGACCGAGGCCGCGCGCCAGCTGGCCGACACGATGGGTCTGGAACTGCACCGCTTCGACATGTCGGAATACATGGAGCGCCACACGGTCAGCCGCCTGATCGGTGCGCCCCCGGGGTATGTCGGCTTCGACCAGGGCGGTCTGCTGACCGATGCGGTCGACCAACACCCGCATTCGATCCTGCTCCTCGACGAAATCGAGAAGGCCCATCCGGACGTCTTCAACCTGCTGCTGCAGGTGATGGACCACGGCAAGCTGACCGATCACAACGGCAAGAAGATCGATTTCCGGAACGTCATCCTGATCATGACCACCAATGCCGGCGCCGCCGAGATGCAGAAGCACTCGATCGGTTTCGGCCGTGGCATGAAGGAAGACGAGGATCAGGAAGCGATCAAGAAGCTGTTCACGCCGGAGTTCCGGAACCGCCTCGACGCCGTGATTCCCTTCTCGCCGCTGGGCCCGGAAGTCGTCGCCCGTGTCGTCGACAAGTTCGTGCTGCAACTGGAAGGCCAGCTGATCGATCGCAACGTCACCATCTCGCTGACGGACGCGGCCCGCTCCTGGCTCGCCGACCGCGGCTACACACCGGAATTCGGCGCCCGGCCGCTGGCCCGCGTGATCCAGGAAAAGATCAAGCAGCCGCTGGCGGAAGAACTGCTGTTCGGCAAGCTGAAGAAGGGCGGCCATGTGAAGGTCCGCCTCGCCGACGGCGCGCTGGCCTTCGATCTGGAATCCGCGCCGGAAAGCAGTTCGAAGAAGCCCAAGCGCGGCGGCAAGGGCAAGAAGAAGGCCCTGCCCGAGCCGACGAAGTAGCCGCCGCTTGACCTTCCAGCTGCTGGAATGAACATCCTCGCGGACGCTTACCGGTCCGCGAGGTTTCCATGCGCATCACCGCCGTTCTCATCCTGATCGCCGTGCTGGCCGCCGTTGTCGGCGGGATTGTTCTGCTCGAACGCTCGGATGGTGCCGGCAGCGGCCTCGCGCATCAGGTTGCGGTCACCGTGCCGGAACTCACCCCGGCGGCGCAGCGCGGCGCGGCGGTGTTCTCGGCCAACTGCGTCACGTGCCACGGCCAGAATGCGGCCGGCGGTCCGGGCGGCCCGCCGCTGGTCCACAAGATCTACGAACCCGGTCATCACGGCGACGGCAGTTTCGTGCTCGCGGTGAAACAGGGCGTCCGGCAGCACCACTGGGAGTTCGGCAACATGCCGCCCGTCCCCGGTGTGGCCGATGCCGACATCGCCGCGATCATTGCCTATATCCGCGAACTGCAGCGGGCCAATGGAATCAACTGATCGCGAGGCAATTGACGTTCTCCTGACTGGAAAGTCCAAATTCTGCTCATGACACGGCATTGGACATGGCGGCCCCGGATTGCGGCCCTGTTGCTGGTGATGCTTTTCGCACCGGCGCTGCCGTCGTTCCTGTCGGCCACGCCTGTCCACCATGATCATTCGAGCCATGGCGTCGTCGAGACCCACGCCGACGAACAGGTCAACGTCACCCATGACCGTTTGTCCTGCTCGATCGTGATCCCCTGCGACCATGGCTTCTGAGCCGGCCTCGCAATGCTGCCCGAGGCGCCCGTCGGCTGGCCCATGCGGGGTGAGGCTGTGGCGCACGCGCCGCGGACGGCCACACCGGCCATGCCGGAGACCACGTCTCCCCCACCCAGACCGCTCTCCTGAACCCGAAACCGCCGGCGACATCGTCGGCGACAGCATTCGCGCGCACCGTGCCGACTGCCGGAGCGCGTCCAGGAGCACAGTCCGATGAAATCCATACGAATGATGCGCAGCCTTCTGAACGCCGCGATCACTGCCGGGGCGTTGACCGCTGTTGCGGCGCCGGCGCTGGCGGGCACCTACAATCTGACCGTCGATCCGGTCACCATCGACACCGGCGGCTTCACCCGCTCCGGTGTCGGCTACAACGGCGCCTCGCCGGGGCCGGCGCTGCGTTTCAGGGAGGGTGAGACGGTCACGATCAATGTGACCAACAATCTCTCGGAGCCGACCTCGATCCACTGGCACGGCCTGATCCTGCCGACCAGCATGGACGGCGTGCCCGGCTTCGGGGGCTATCCCGGGATCGAACCGGGCGAGACCTTCACCTACAGCTTCCCGATCGTGCAGAGCGGGACCTACTGGTTCCACAGCCATACCGACTTCCAGGAGCCCGACGGCGCCTATGGGGCGATCATCATCGAACCGAAGAACGGCGATCCCTACAGCTATGACCGCGACTACGTGGTGCAGCTGACCGACGCCCATCCGCACAGGGGGCACCGGATCATCCGGAACCTGAAGATGATGCCGGACTACTACAACCGCAAGCAGCGGACCCTGCTCGACTTCTTCTCCGACGCCGAGGAGAAGGGTGTCGACAAGGCGCTGTCCGACCGGGGCGACTGGGGCGACATGCGGATGATGCCGACCGACATCGAGGATCTGCAGGGCTTCACGCCGCTGATCAACGGCAGGAGCCCGGACCAGAACTGGACCGGTCTGTTCAGGGCCGGCGAGAAGGTCCGCCTGCGGTTCATCAACTCGTCGGCGATGACCTATTTCGACATCCGGATTCCGGGTCTGAAGATGACCGTGGTCCAGAATGACGGCAACAACGTGCAGCCGGTCGAGGTGGACGAGTTCCGCCTCGCCGTCGCAGAGACCTTCGATGTCATCGTGCAGCCGACAGAGGACCGCGCCTACACGATCTTCGGCGAATCCATGGGCCGGACGGCGTTCGCCCGCGGCACGCTGGCGCCGCGCGAAGGCATGACGGCCGAGGTGCCGGGCCTGCGCGAGGACCCGCTGCTGACCATGGCCGACATGGGCATGGCGCATGGGGAGCATGGCGGCCACGGTGGCGGCCATGAGGGTCACGGTTCGGGCGGTCACGACACGCTCGCGGCGATCACCGGCGGCGGCATGGATCATTCGAAGATGGGTCATTCGAAGATGAACCACGGCGAGATGGACCACTCGAAGATGGATCATTCGAAGATGAACCACGGCGAGATGGACCACTCGAAGATGGGACACGGCATGACAGCAGGCGCAGACCCGTTCTATGCACCGGGCAGCGGCCTCACGCCGGAAGCGGCGAATGGCGGCAAGTTCCTGTCCTACGCCGATCTGCGCGCGCAGAAGCCGCTCTACGAACACCGCGCCGCAACCCGTGAAATCGAGCTGAAGCTGACCGGCAACATGGAGCGCTATGTCTGGTCCATCAACGGCGTGAAATACGCCGACGCCGAGCCCATCCGGCTGCAATACGGCGAACGCGTGCGCTTCAAGTTCGTCAACACGACCATGATGACCCATCCCATGCATCTGCACGGCATGTGGTCGATCCTGGATGTGGGCGCGGGCCAGTGGAACCCGATCAAGCACGTCGTCAGCGTGGCGCCGGGCACGACGGTCTACATGGAGACGGAAGTGGATGCGCCGGGCGAGTGGGCCTTCCACTGTCACCTGTCCTACCACGCGGACTCCGGCATGTTCCGCAAGGTGATCGTCGAGGGCGGGCCGAAGGGCAAATCCGCCGACGTCGAGACCCGGGGGTAGGCCATGCGCAATTCGGGATTTTTCTGCGCCGCGGCCGCCGCGGCGATGCTCTGGGCCGCGTTTGCAGCCGGATCGGAACCCGTCATCTGGGGAATCCAGGTCGAGCAGGCCGAATACCGCATCGATGAAGGATCAGACCAGTTCGCCTGGGATCTGGATGCGCAGATCGGCAAGGACGAACTCAAGGTCGTATGGCGCAGCGAGGCTGATTACGCGACCGCCGAGGACGCCTTCGAGGTTCTGGAGAACCAGCTGCGGCTGCAGACGCCGGTGTCGGATTTCTTCGATGCCGTGGCCGGCGTCCGCATCGATACGCCGGAGGGCGCAAACCGCGTCCACGGCGTCATCGGACTGCACGGGCTGACCAAACAGTGGTTCGAGGTGGATGCCGACCTGTTCCTGTCGGACCATCCGTCAGCGCGGTTCGAGGTCGAGTACGAAGGCCTGATCACAAACCGGATCATCTTCATGCCCAGCATCGAGTTCGACCTGCCGTTCAACGACGATCCGGCAAGCGGGATCGGCGCATTCGGCCCGACGCTGGAAGTCGGCGGGCGGCTCAGCTACGACGTCGTTGACCGGCTGTTCTCACCCTATGTCGGCGTCCACTACGAGCGGAAGTTCGGCGAAACGGCCGACCGGGCCCGTGCGGACGGAGAAGAGCCGGGTACGGTGTTCTTCGTCATCGGAACCCGCATCATGTTCTGATCGGGACGGTCAGACAGCAGGGGGCCGGGCTGCAGTTGTCAGCCCGGCCCCGTTGTTCCGCCGCTGAACCCGCCTGACGTCAGCCGACGTGCTTCGCGAAGTGCTCCAGCGTTCGCCCCCTGGCGAGCGCGGCATTCTCGGGATGGAAGTCCGCCCGGTGGTCGCAGTTGAAGCCGTGACCGGCGCCGTCATAGATGTAGATCTTCACGTCCGGCTTGGCCTCGCGGATCTTTTCCACATCCGACAGCGGGATGCCGCCATCCTTCTCGCCGAAATGCAGCATCAGCGGGGCCTTCACCTCCTCGCCGAGATGCGGGACGATCTGGCCGCCGTAATAGCCCGAGCCCGCCGCAAGCTTGTCGCCCAGACGGCAGCAGGACACGAAGACGATCGAGCCGCCCCAGCAATAGCCGACCATGCCGACCTTGCCCGCCTTCGACGCCTCGTCGACCGCGGCCTCGACGTCCATGATCACCTTGTCCAGATCGCAGGCCCCGCGCCATTCGCGCGCCTTGGCTATCTCGTCCGGCGAGTAGCCGCATTCCAGCCGAGGCTCGATACGGTCATAGATCGCGGGCGCGATGGCCAGATAGCCGTCACGGGCATAGCCGTTGGCGACGTCCCGGATGTGCTCGTTGACGCCGAAGATTTCCATGATGACGACGACGGCGCCCTTGGGCTTGCCGTCAGGCTGCGCCTGCCAGGCGTCGAACTCGTGCCCGTCGGCGGCCTTCAGCTTGATCCATTCGCCCATCGTGATGTCCTCCTTCAGCCGTTCAGCGCCGACCAGACCTTCATCGGCGTCAGCGGCATTTCCAGTCCGTCGAGCGGCTTGCCGGCGCTCATCACGGCATTGTGGACCGCGTGGACAAAGGCCGGCGGCGCACCAATTGCGCCGGCCTCGCCCGCGCCCTTCACGCCCAGCGGATTGGTCGTGCAACGGACGTTGCGGGTGCGGAAGCGGATTTCCGGCATCTCGTCGGCGCGCGGCATCTGGTAGTCCATGAAGCTGCCCGAGAGCAGCTGGCCGCTGTCCTCGTCATAGACCGTGTGTTCGGTCCAGGCCTGCCCCAGACCCTGCACGATGCCGCCATGCACCTGGCCGGCCAGCATCAGCGGGTTCAGCGTCACGCCGAAATCGTCGACGGCGACATAGTCCAGGATCTCCACCATGCCGGTCGCCGGATCGACCTCGACCTCGCAGATGTGGCAGCCGTTCGGGAAGGTCGGCTTCTCGTTGTTGTGGTCCTTCTGCGCATCCAGACCCGGTTCCGCGCCCTCGGGAAGGTTCGCCGGGTCCTTCGCCGCCTCGGCGACCTCGAAGATCGACATGGAGCGGTCGGTGCCGGCCACGGTGAAGCGGCCGTCGGCGAACTCGATATCGACATCGGCGGTCTCCATCACCTTCGCGGCGACCTTCTTGCCCTTCTCGATAGATTCCTCGGCCGCGGTCAGCACCGAGGCGCCGCCTACGGGAATCGACTTGGATCCGCCGGTGAAGCCCGGCGGCACACGGTCGGTGTCGCCCTGGATCATCTCGATTTCCTCGATCTCGATACCGAACTTCTCCGACAGGATTTGGGCGTAGGAGATGGCGTGACCCTGGCCGGAATCCAGCGCGCCGGAATAGAGCCGGAGCTTGCCCGGCTCCTCGAAGGACAGCCGCGCCGGCACGCCCGCGCCGCCGCCACAGCGCTCGACATAGGTCGACATGCCGATGCCGCGCAGCTTGCCCGCGGCCTCCGACTGCTTGCGCCGGCTTTCGAAGCCGGTCCAGTCGATGTCGGACATGGCGTCGTCCATCATGCCGTTGAAGTCGCCGGAATCGATGACGTCGCCCAGCCCCATCGTGTGCGGCATCTCCTCGACGGTCGGGAAGTTGCGCCGCCGGATCTCGTCCGGGCTGACACCCATGTCCCGCGCGGCCTGCTCGACCAGCCGTTCGATCATGTAGGCCGCCTCCGGCCGGCCCGCACCGCGATAGGCGTCGGTCGGCACGGTGTTGGTCATGACGCCCTTCACGTTCAGATGCATCACCGGGATCTTGTAGAGACCCGTATACATGCCCGCGCAGGCGTCTGTCGGGATGAAGGGCGCGAAGTTGGCGAGATAGGCGCCCATCGCCGCCCAGGTCGTGGCCCGGAGGGCCTGGAACCGGCCGTCCGCGTCCATCGCCACCTCGACCTCGGTGACATGGTCGCGGCCCTGGCTGTCGGAGACGAACATCTCGCCGCGGTCGCCGGTCCAGCGCACGGAGCGGTTCAGCCGCTTCGCCGCCCAGAGGGTCATTACCGCTTCCGGATAGAGGAACGCCTTGGTGCCGAAACCGCCGCCGACATTGCCGGTGATCAGCCGCAGCTTCGGCATCTCGATGCCCAGGATCCCGGCGAGCTGCTGTATTTGCAGGCCCGGCCCCTGGCTGGGTACGTAGAGCGTGATCCGGTCGCTGTCGGACTTCACCTCGGCGACCGCCGCACGCGGCTCCATCGCGTTGCAGACGAGGCGGTTGTTGACGATGCGGACCTTCGAGACCTTCGCGGCCTGACCGAAGATGCCGTCGACCTTCTCCCTGTCGCCCTTCTCGTAATTCAGGACGACGTTGTTGGGTGCCTCGTCCCAGATCTGCGGCGCGCCGTCCAGCGTCGCCTCGTAGGTGCCGGTGGCGACGGGCAGTTCGTCGAAGTCGAACTCGATCAGATCGGCGGCGTCCTGCGCCTGCGCCATCGTTTCGGCGATGATGAAGGCAACCGGCTCGCCGACATAGCGCACCCGGCCCTTGGCCAGGATGTGGCGCGCCGGCTTGAAATGAGCGGAGCCATCGGCGTTGCGGATATCGGTCAGGCAGGGGATCGGCTTGACCCCGTCCTCGTCCAGTTCGGCCCCGGTCAGCACGGCCACGACACCGGGCGCCTCGCGCGCCGCGCTGACGTCCAGCCCCTTGATGTCGGCGTGAGAGACGGGTGAGCGGAAGACATAGCCGCGCAGGGCGCCGTCGACATGGACATCGTCCGTGTAGCGTCCTTGTCCCCGGACCAGAACCGGGTCCTCGATGCGCCGCGCGCTGTCTCCGATGCCGAATTTCATTCCCGCCTCCCCTTGCGTCGTCAATCCGTGCCGGGAGTATGGGCGATAGAATCCGGGCCGAACAGGGATTGACACCGGATGACCGGGATTTTTTGAGGCGGAGCGCTCCCCCCGGGGGCCTCAGGGTTCGGCGTTTTTGGTCCGGGTCGGGACAATCCCGACCAGCAGGCGGCGGACCTCGCCCGACTCGCCCAGCGGCAGCAGCAGGCGATGCCACCAGCTGATGGTGATGTGGTCGGGCGCCTTGTGCACGGTCAGCAGGGGAACCCGGTGGGTCACCAGCGTCATGTAGCCGGCGCGGAAGAAGGTCACGATTTCCGGCGTGGTCGGGATCTCGCTGAGATGCTTGTGCGTCATGTCAAAGCCGCTGACATTCGCGGTCTTGCTGCCGTAGAGGCTGTAGTAGAAGTCCCGGCCGCCATCGATCACGTCCAGAAGAGCGACATAACCCAGGGCCGGTGTGATGCTCGACGGATCGACCTTCATCACGTCCGCAACACCCTCGACCTTGGGCAGGCCCGTCCAGTAATCATGCAGGGATTGCAGCGCGTGGTAGTGGAGATCCTCGCGCCGGGGCGACGGCGTGATGCGCGCGCCATGCATCGGCCCGTCGAGCCAACGCCTCGTCTCGGCGTTCAGATTGCCGGTCGCGAATTCGCTGGCGATGCGCTCTTCTATGCTCGTTCTCCATCCCAGGACGGCCGCCGCACGAGGACACGCCCGCGCCATAATGCGTCGCTGGATACCCCAGAAGGATTACCGGACCGGAAACTTCACGCCGCAGCTTGACTCGAAATGGACGGGGTCTGCCCTGATCGACCAACCAGCAGCTGATCAGAAGGTTCCAGCAGTATCAGGGTAATTCATGCACGGCAATCGTGCATAAGTCAATTTTGGAAGAATCGTGTCGGGTGACCGCATTCCGCAGAATTCTGCGGGTATTCGCGATCACCCAATACAATAATGATTAGAAATAGTCGAAATGGGCGATCAACGCCCCTTGTACGCTGGCGCCCGCTTCTCGCTGAAAGCGGAAAGCCCTTCGACCACGTCATGGGATTGCCCGTAGGCTTCCCAGACATGCATCTCCGTCTGCAGGGCGCGGTCCAGCGGCATGTCCAGCCCCTGGTCGATCATGTGCTTCATCAGACGCATGGCGAGCGGGCTCTTGGAAGTCAGACGCTTCACCAGGTCCTCGGTGCGCGCGATCAGCTGATCGTCGGGCACGATCTCGTTGACCAGCCCCCAGTCGGCGATGTCCTTCACCGGCAGCAGTTCGCCCGTCAGCAGCAGATAGCGCGCACGCGTTTCGCCGATCTTGCGCGGCAGGCGGATCGAGCTGCCACCGCCGGGCAGCATGCCGAAGTTGATGTGGCCGTCGCCGATCTTCACCGACTCGGCGGCAATCACCAGATCGCAGGCCAGCAGCAGTTCCATGCCGCCCGCCGCGGTAATCCCGTTCACTGCCGCGATCGTCGGCTTCTCGCACTCGCCGACCCGCGCGAATGCGGCATAGGCCCGCTTCATGAAGGTGCGGATCTTCACCGGATCGCCCTCGCCCATGAAACTGAGCACGTATTTCAGGTCGGCGCCGGCCGAGAAGGCCCGTCCGGTGCCGGTGAACACCACCGCCTTGACCTCGTCATCGGCCTCGGCCTGGTCCATCACCCGGAAATAGCCGTCCAGGATGTTCTGGTTCATGGAGTTCAGCGCTTCCGGCCGGTTCAGCGTGACCCAGGCCGCACCATCGCGCACTTCGTATTTGAGATCTTCCGACATGTTCCCGCCTCCCCGCGAGCTTGATGACTGCCGTCATCTTGCCCGCGGCGCGTGGCCGGGATCAATGCGCTCCGGCGCAGGGCTGATCCTACAGGAAGACCAGTTCGCCGCCGTCGCCGGAAACCACGTCGTAGCTGCCGGACTGGTTGCTGTAATTCAGCACCGTGCCCGGATCGCCGAGACCGTCCATCAGGTTGATCTCGGTGACCACGCTGGGATCGAAGGTGATGGTGCCGCCGCCGTCGGGGAAATTTGCGGTCCAGGTGCCGTCGCCATTGTCGCGGAAAGCGACCTCGTCCAGCGACAGCCCGTCTTCCTGTCCGGTGTCGAACAGATCCAGCGAATTGCCGCTGCCGCTGTCGAAGATGACGTCGTCATTGTCGTCGCCGTCATTGGCGTCGAAGACGTAGGTGTCGCGCCCGCCGCCGCCGATCAGCGTGTCGTCGCCGCCGCGCCCGATCAGCGTGTCGTCGCCATGGCCGGCCTCGATGCGGTCATTGCCGCCACCGGCATTCAGCAGGTCGGCCGCGTTGCCGGTCTGCAGGAAATCGTCGCCCAGGCCGCCGAACAGCGAGTTCTGGCCTTCGCCGCCCAGCAGGGTGTCGTTGCCCTCACCGCCATCCAGCAGATCCGCCGCATTTCCGGCCTCGATCAGGTCGTCGCCGGCGCCACCCGCAATCTGGTTCTGGCCTTCCTTGCCGTCGATCTCGTCGTCGCCGGCTCCGCCATAGATGCTGTCGTCGGCATTGCCGCCGTCGATCTCGTCGTCGCCGTCACCGCCGAACAGCAGGTTCTGGCCTTCCTTGCCGTCGATGTCGTCATTGCCGGCGCCGCCGGAGATGGTGTCGGTGCTGTTGCCACCCTTGAGCTTGTCATTGCCGTCGCCGCCGTCGAGCAGACCGGAACCTTCCTTGCCGTCGATATCGTCGTCGCCGGTGCCGCCATAGAGCTCATCAGCGCTGTTGCCGCCTTCCAGCTTGTCGTCGCCCGCGCCGCCGAACAGGGTGTTGGCGCCCTCTTCGCCGTCGAGGTCGTCGTCGCCGTCGCCACCGACCAGAAGGTCCTCGCCATTGCCGCCTTCAAGTTCGTCGTCGTCGTCGCCGCCGAACAGCGAGTCGTTGCCGTTGCGACCGTCGAGTTCATCATCGCCGCCATGGCCGACCAGGATGTCGTCACGGCTGTTGGAGCCTCTGATCCTGTCCTTCCCGTTGTCGCCTTCGTCGGCGTCGCGGTCGTCCTCGATGTCGGAGAAGTCCTCCGACGGCGCCGTCGGCGCCTCGATCGCGGCAATGCCGGAGGCATCCTCGCCCCGCGGCGTGCGCGGCGCCGGTTCGTCGCCGACTTCTTCGCGTTCCTCTTCCGGAGCAGCCTCGCGGCCCTGTTTCGCCGCCGGAGCTTCCCCCGCCTCGGCGAAGATCAGCGCGCCGTCCGAAATTTCGTCCAGATCGACGTCCTTCAGCTTGATGCTGCCGCCAGCCGTCTGGATGTAGGTGTCGCCCTTCGACTCCGTGAAGGTGACATCGTCGATGGTAATGCCGGCCGCGGTAAAATCGATCGAGTCGCCGTTGCGGAAGTCCTTGATCTCGTCATCGCCGAAATTCGCATCGTCGATGATGTAGACGTCGTTGCCGTTGCCGCCGGTGTATTCGTCGTCGCCCGCGCCGCCGGTGAAGGTGTCCGCCGCGTTGCCGCCGAACATCTCGTCATCGCCGTCGCCGCCGATGAATGTGTTCTGGCCTTCCTTGCCGTAGAGCTTGTCGTTGCCGGCGCCGCCGTCGAGGGTCTCGGCGGCATTGCCACCGGTCAGCTCGTCATTGCCGTCGCCGCCGAACATGACGTTCTGGCCTTCCTGGCCGAACAGCGTGTCGTCGCCGACGCCACCGTCCAGGGTATCGGCCGCATTGCCGCCGGAGAGGTAGTCGTCACCCTCGCCGCCGGTCAGCTGGTTCTCGCCTTCGCGGCCGAACAGCGTGTCGTTGCCCGCGCCGCCCATGATGGTGTCGGCCGAGTTGCCGCCCGAGATCTCGTCCCGACCCTCGCCGCCGAAGAGCTGGTTCTCGCCTTCGCCGCCGGAAATCTCGTCGTCGCCTTCGCCGCCGTAGATGGTGTCCTGGCTGTTGCCGCCCCGTATGTCGTCGTCGTCGTCGCCACCGTGGATGACGTTGACGCCCTCGCCGCCGTAGATGTCGTCCTTGCCTTCGCCGCCGGCGATCAGGTCGTCGCCGTTGCCGCCATAGATATCATCGTCCTTGTCGCCGCCGAAGAGCGAGTCGTTGCCTTCGCCGCCGTAGAGCGAGTCCTTGTTGCCGAGGCCGACGAGGATGTCGTCGCCATCGCCGCCAAACATGCGGTCCTTGCCGCCATCGCCGACCTGCGCGCCGTCGCTCTGCTCGATCTCGGAGAAGTCGTCGGAGGGCGTCTCGATGACTTCGGGCTCTTCCTCCTCCTCGGGCGGCAGATCCTCGTCGCCATTGAAGTAGACGTCGCTGCGGGAGAGCGAGTCCAGGCTGACGCCCAGCAGCGTGACCGTGTTGCTGCCCGCGGTGATCACGGTGTTCTCACCGACCTGCTCGAAAGTCACATCGGCGCGCGCGAAGCTGGTGCCGGAGAAATCGACCAGGTCGCCGGAGGCGAAGTCGGTCACCACCTCGTGGCCGAAATCGTCGCCGCTCAGATAGAACCAGTCGTCGCCGCCGCCGCCGGTCATGGTGTCGTTGCCGGTGCCGCCGATGATCACGTCGGCGCCGTCGCCGCCGTCGATCTCGTCATTGCCCGCGCCGGCGTGAATGCTGTCATTGTCGGCGCCGCCGAAGATGGTGTCGGCATTGCCGCCGCCGGTGATGCTGTCGGTGCCCGCGCCGCCGCGAATCAGGTCGAAGCCGACGCCGCCATTCATCGTATCGGCGCCGTCGTCGCCATCCATGGTGTCGTCGCCGGTGCCGCCGCCGACGAAATCATCGCCGTCGCCGCCGGAGAGCGAGTCGTTGCCCGCGCCGCCGGCGACAGTATCGCCTTCCGCGCCGCCAACGGCCGTGTCATTGCCGGAACCGCCGAAAATGCGGTCGACGCCCTCGCCGCCAACGATGTCGTCGTCGCCGCCTTCGCCGTGAATGGTGTCGTCGCCTGTGCCGCCATCGACCTGGTCGTTGCCGACGCCGGCCTGGACGCTGTCGCCATCAGCGCCGGCATCGATCGTGTCGTCGCCGGAGCCGCCGCGCAGGTCGTCGCCGCCGTCGCCGCCGTCCAGACTGTCATCGCCGGAATTGCCGACCAGCTTGTCAACGCCGTTGCCGCCGACCAGCGTGTCATTGCCGGCGTCGCCGGTCAGGAAGTCGTCGCCCTCGGCGCCCTCGACCAGGTCGTCATCCTCGCCGCCGCGCACAGTGTCGTCGCCATCGCCGCCGTAGATCAGGTCGTTGGCCAGGCCGCCGCGCACGATGTCGTTGCCGGTGCCGCCGATCAGGCTGTCGATGTCGTCAAAGCCGTAGAGGGTATCGTCGTCGTCGCCGCCCTCGATGGTATCGTTGCCGCCGTCGCCGCGCAGCGTGTCGCGACCGGCGCCGCCCCAGATGGCGTCGTCGTCTTCCTCGCCGCGAACACGGTCGTCGCCGTCGCCGCCCCAGAGGCTGTCGAGGCCCAGACCGCCGCGGACATCGTCATTGTCCTCGCCGCCGAAGATGGAATCATTGCCCAGCTTGCCGATCAGCTTGTCGACGCCCAGGCCGCCGGAGATGGAATCGTCGCCGTCCTCGCCCAGCAGGATGTCGTCGCCCTCGTCACCCTCCAGGGTGTCGTCACCGGCGCCGCCGCGGCCGAAATCATTGCCGTCACCGAATCCGAACCACTCGGACTCGTCACCGCCGAAGAGCTTGTCCCGGAGGTTCCCGCCGACATACCGCTCGGGCTCGTCGGAAAGCAGCCGCAACTGCGCGCCCTCGATCGCTTCGTCGACCGGATCTTCTGCTTCTCCGGATTCGCCGGCGACCGTGTCCTCACCGCCGCCATTTTCGCCGCCGCCATCTTCCTCGGCGAACAGGGAGTCTTCGCCGGAGGTCTCTTCGCTCTCTTCAAACAGTTGCTGCCCGCCGGTCAGGGTGTCCTGATCGTCGTCATTGCCGATCCGTTCAAAGAGCTCCCGGAAGAAGCTGCCAAAGTCCAGCGCCATAACATGTCCCAATCTGGGTCAAACTCGGTTCCGAATACGGTCATCTGTGCCGATACCGCACGCCTGGCACATATAACCGCGGATTTGCTGAAGGTTTCGCAAATCTCCGGCCTTTTCGGGCCGGTCGGGACAACCATCACGTTATGATGGTCACAATTACCACATTTCCGCTGCGGAATGGATTCAACAGAACGTCAGCCCGGTCCGTTCATCTGCCGGTGAATGATGGCCTCCGCTTCTCCCGGAAGGCATTCACCGCCTCCTGATGATCGTCGGAGAGATTGGACATCAGCTCGTAGGAAATCGAGGCGTCCATGATGGCGTGAGCGAGCTGTTTCAGGCCGATGTTGACCGACACCTTGGTCCAGCGGATCGCCTTTCCCGCACCGTTGGCGAGCCGCTCGGCGAACTTGCGCGTCTCGGAATCCAGCGCCGCGCCTTCGTAGGCGTGGTTGATCAGTCCCATCGCCACCGCGTCGCGCGCCGTCATCAGCTTGCCGGTCATCAGGTATTCCTTGGCCCGGGCATAGCCGATCAGCTGCGGCCAGATGATGGCGCCGCCGTCGCCTGCGACGAGTCCGACCGACACGTGCGGGTCCCCGATGCGGGCGTCGTCATGGGCGATTATTACATCGCAGAACAGCGCGATGGTCGCCCCGAGGCCGACGGCGTCGCCGTTCATGCGGCAGATGATCGGCTTCTCCAGATCCAGCAGGCCGAAGACGATCTGCTTGGCCTCGGTCGCGGTGCGCTCGAAGCTCGCCGGATCGTCGATCCCCTCCTGCATCCAGTCGATGTCGCCGCCGGCGCAGAAGGCCTTGCCCGCGCCGGTCAGGACGATGACCTCGGCTTCGTCGTCGGCCAGATCGGTGAAGAGACTCGCCAGTTCGGCATGCAGCCGCTTGTTCACCGCGTTCAGGACGTCTGGCCGGTTCAGCGTGACCGTCAGGATTTTACCTGTCCGCTCGAAGGCGATACATTCGTAGAAAACTTCTTTCATGGTCCTCCCCCCGGTTCGTGCGCCAATTATCCGGGGCAGTACAAGAAGCGTCAAACAAGGAGACCCCATGGCTGACAACGTCTGGAATCCGCATCAATACCTCAAGGGCGGCATGGCAGGGCTCCGCACCCGGCCTGCGCTGGACCTCCTGCAACGCATCCCCCTGAACGATCCGAAGCGCGTCGTCGATCTGGGCTGCGGTCCCGGAAACTCGACCGCACCGCTGAAACAGCGGTGGCCCGACGCCGAGATCATCGGGATCGACAACAGCCCGGCGATGCTGCAGCGGGCGCGGGAGACCCACCCCGACATCGCCTTCGTCGAGGGCGACATTGCCGACTGGACGCCGGACGGCCCGGTGGACGTGATCTTCTCGAACGCCGCGATCCACTGGGTTGCGAACCACGGACTGCTGCTGCCACGTCTCTACGCTGCCCTGGCGCCCGGCGGTTGCCTGGCCGTGCAGCAGCCGAACAACTTCGACGCCGACTCCCACGCCCTGATCCGGGAGGTCGCCGGAGAACCGCGCTTCCGAACCGCATTGCAGGGCAAGCTGCTGGGCGAGCACACGATGAACGCCGCCTGGTATCACGATCTGCTGCGGCCGCTCGCGGGCGAACTCGACATCTGGGAAGTCGAATACGCCCAGCCGCTGGAAGGCCCGGATCCGGTGCTGGAATGGGTGCGCGGCACCGCCCTGCTGCCGGTGCGGCAGGCGCTCGGGGACGAGGATTTCCAGGCCTTCGAAGCGATCTACGGACAACGTCTGCTGCAGGCCTATCCGGCCGCGCCCGACGGCGTCACCGTCTTTCCCTTCCGCCGCATGTTCATATTTGCACGCAGGCCGTAATAACACTTTCAAACTGTATAAAATTTGATTTTCCATGACAGGAGAAAAATTCCTGTTGACTTACATGGGGGATTACCGAATTCTCCTCCATGTCAGATGCACGTTCATATGGATCGACGCCCGGCAACGGGACAACGAACCCTCGAACGGTCGCTGACGGGCCTGGTCCGGACCGCCTTCCGAACCCGCGGAATTTGATAGGGCAGCTTGCGCCGCGTCATCAATTGCTAAAGCGCCACGGAGAGATCTCCGTGGGCCCATTGTGTGCCACGGAGGTCGCGCCATGACGGCGATGAATGACATCCAGATTACAGGCAGTGACCCGGCTGAAGCCGCAGAAGTCATTGTTTTTTCGAATGTTTCAGGAAGGAACGCCTGATGCAGTCCTTCCCCGTTTTCCTGAAGCTGGACGGTGCGCCCGTGCTGCTGGCCGGTGGCGGCGACGCCGCAACGGCAAAGCTCCGGCTGCTGCTTGCAGCCAAAGCCAGGGTCACGATCGTCACGCCGGCGCCGGAAGCAGAGCTCGCCGAACTGGCCCGCACGGCCGGTGCGACGCTGATCAGCCGCGAATTCTCCACTCCTGATCTGGAAAATAAAAAGCTGGTCATCGTCGCCACGGAAAACGAGGCCAATGACCGCGGGATCGCCGAAGCGGCCCGTGCGGCCGGCGTGACCGTCAACGTGGTCGACCGTCCGGCCCTGTCGGATTTCACCATGCCGGCCATCGTCGAGCGCGGACCGGTCACCGTCGCCATCTCCACCGGCGGCGCAGCCCCGGTGCTGGCGCGGCAGGTGCGCGGCCTGATCGAGACCGCCCTGCCGAAGAACCTGGGCGATCTTGCCGGCTTCATCGACAGCTTCCGCGGCGCGGTGAAGTCCGTGCTGCCGACCGCGACCCAGCGGCGCAAGTTCTGGGACCGTTTCCTGAGCAGCGCTGCGGCCCGCCAGGTCCTGTCGGGCGACGAAGGCGCGGCGCGCCGGGACATGCTGGCGCTTCTGAACCGCTCGGCAGCGGGCGAGGTGACCGGTCGCGTCGCCATCGTCGGCGCCGGTCCGGGCGATCCGGAACTGCTGACCCGCAAGGCGCATCGCCTGCTGCAGGAAGCCGATGTCATCGTGCACGACCGGCTAGTCTCCGACGACATTCTGGATCTGGCCCGCCGCGACGCGCGCCGGGTCTATGTCGGCAAGGCCCGCTCGGCCCACTTCCGCACTCAGGACCAGATCAACCGGATCCTGACCGAGGAAGCCGGCGCCGGTCATCTGGTCGTCCGCCTGAAGGGCGGCGATCCGTTTGTGTTTGGGCGAGGTGGCGAGGAGGCCGACCATCTGAGGGCGGCGGGGATCGAGGTCGAGATCGTGCCCGGGATCACCGCCGCCACCGGATGCGCCGCGGCCGCAGGCTTTCCGCTCACCCACCGTGATCATGCCAGCGCCGTCACCTTCCTGTCCGGCCAGGGCCGCGAGGGCGGCGAGGCCGATATCGACTGGCGGCTGCTGGCGCAGGCCCGACACACGCTGGCCGTTTACATGGGCATCGACACGGCCCGTCAGGCCCGCACCCGCCTGATCGCGCATGGCCGCAGCCCCGAGACCCCGGTCGCCATTGTCGAGAACGGCACGCTGCCGAACCAACGCGTCATCCGCGGCAGGCTGGCCGACCTGCCCGACCTGCTGGAGCGCGAGGCCGTCGCCTCGCCGGCCCTGATCTTCATCGGTGAAGTGACCGGCGATCCGATCGCCCGCACCGCCGAAACCGCCATCGAACGCCTCGCACTGGCGCTCTGAGACCCTGGGGAGACACGCACCATGTCGCTCTTCGCCATCACCGCAAACCGCCTCAACGACGGCGTGGTCATCTTCCTGACCGCCGACGGATGGTCCGAAAGCCTGACCGATGCCGAGATCGCCGAGGGTAATGACGCCATGGCCGGTCTGCTGGCCCGGGCCGAGGCCGAGCCGCATATCGCCGTCGGCCCCTACGAGATTGCCGTCGAACGGACGGAAACGGGCATCCGCCCGACGAAGTACCGGGAAGTCATCCGGACGACCGGCCCGTCCATCGACTACCTGAAGCCCCAGGCGGCGTGATGACGAACCGGGTTCGACATCACGCCGTCCCGGACCTGATCCGGGACCCATTCCTGAGCGCTTGCGCCACCGCGGCGATTGCCGGAACTGCTCTGGAATGGGCTCCGGGTCGTTGCCCGGAGCACCACAGCGCTATTGGAGCCCATTGAGCATGTACCAGTACGATCACATCGACCGCGACATTGTCTCGACCCGCGTGGCCGAGTTCCGCGATCAGGTCGCCCGCCGCGTTTCCGGTGAGTTGACCGAGGAAGAGTTCCGGCCGCTCCGGCTGATGAACGGCCTTTATCTGCAGCTCCACGCCTACATGCTGCGCGTTGCCGTGCCCTATGGCATGCTGTCGTCGGACCAGATGCGCAAGCTGGCCCGGATCGCCCGCGTCTACGACCGCGGCTACGGCCATTTCACCACCCGCCAGAACATTCAATACAACTGGCCGAAGCTGGAAGAGACGCCGGACATCCTGGCCGAGCTGGCCGAGGTCGAGATGCACGCCATCCAGACCTCGGGTAATTGCATCCGCAACACCACCGCGGACCAGTTCGCCGGCGCAACGGCGGAAGAGATCGACGATCCCCGCGTCTGGTCGGAGATCATCCGCCAGTGGTCGACCTTCCATCCGGAGTTCGCCTTCCTGCCGCGCAAGTTCAAGATCGCGGTGACCGGCGCCGAGAAGGACCGCGCCGCGATCAAGGTGCACGACATCGGCATCGTCATCGTGAAGAACGAGAAGGGCGAGACCGGCTTCCAGATGTGGGCCGGCGGCGGCCAGGGCCGGACGCCGATGATCGCGAAGCTGATCCGCGGCTTCGTCGCCGAGGGCGATCTGCTCAGCTATCTCGAAGCCATGCTGCGGGTCTATAACCGCCACGGCCGCCGGGACAACAAGTACAAGGCGCGGATCAAGATCCTGGTCCACGAGATCGGCGCCGATGAATACGCCCGCCAGGTCGACGAGGAATGGGAGCGTATCCGCGACGGCGTGCTGGAACTGCCGGCCGACGAGGTCCGCCGCATCCGCGCACACTTCGCCGAGCCGCCCTTCGAGAAGCTGGAGGCGCGTTCCGGCAAGCTGGCCGCGAAGCAGTTCGAGGACCGCGCCTTCGCCCGCTGGCTGAAGTCGAACGTGAAGCCGCACAAGAAGCCCGGCTATGCCATCGCCAACATTTCGCTCAAGCCCGTCGGCGGCATTCCCGGCGACGCCACGGCGGAGCAGATGGACGTCGTCGCCGACCTTGCCGACCGTTACTCCTTCGGCGAATTGCGGGTCGCGCACGAGCAGAACCTGGTGCTGGCGCATGTGAAGCAGGATGACCTGTACGATCTCTGGACGGTGTTGGGCGAGCACGATCTCGACACGCCGAACATCGGGCTGCTGGGCGACATCATCGCCTGCCCGGGCCTCGACTACTGCAGCCTCGCCAACGCCCGTTCGATCCCGCTGAGCCAGGCGATCTCCGAGCGCTTCGGCGATCTGGACCGGCTGCACGACATCGGTGAGGCGACACTGAACATCTCGGGCTGCATCAATGCCTGCGGCCACCACCACGTCGCCAATATCGGCATCCTCGGCGTCGACAAGAAGGGGGTGGAGAACTACCAGATCACCCTCGGCGGCCGCGCCGACGAAGACGCTGCGGTCGGCAAGATCGTCGGCCGCGCCTTCGAGGCCGATGAGGCCGTCGACGCCATCGAAACCATCATCGAGACCTATGTCGCCAACCGCCGCGACGGCGAGCGTTTCATCGAGACGTTCGACCGGATCGGCATCAATCCCTTCAAGGAGGCTCTCTATGGCGCTGCTTAAGAACGGCAAGCTTCTCCGCGACCGCTGGCTGGTCGCCGACACGCTGGAAGAGGCGCTGCGTCCCGGCGCCAAGCTGGTCAGCCTGGAACTCTGGCAGGCCGAACGCGAGACCTTGCGCGGACTGGGCGCGGTCGGCGTGATCCTGCCGAACGACGCCGACCCGGAGGTGCTCGCCGGCGATCTGGACCGCATCGCCGCCGTTGTGCTGCAGTTCCCGGCCTTCGCTGACGGCCGCGCCTTCAGCCAGGCCCGCATCCTGCGCGACCGCCACGGCTATACCGGCGAGATCCGGGCAGAGGGTCCGCTGATCGCCGATCAGTACGGCTACCTGCTGCGCTGCGGTTTCGACGTCGTGGCCGTCGCCGACGACGTCAATCTCGACAGCTGGCGGAAGGCGGCATCCCGCTTCGCCAATGTCTACCAGCCGGCCGCCGACGCCCGCATCCCCGCCTACCGCCAGCGTCACACCGCGCCGGTCGCCCTGGCGAGCTGATATCCACCGAACGAGGAACCTGAGCGCATATCATGTCCTTTCACGGCCCCTTCCCATTCGCCGACACCGAACGCCTGATCCGCAGCGCCAACCAGGCGCACGAGATGAACATGGCCTTCGGCCATATGGGCGGGCACGATCTGATCGAGCTGGCCTGTCGCACCTTCGGCGGCAGGCTGACGCTGGTCTCGTCGTTCGGGGCCGAGGCTGCGGTGCTGTTGCATCTGGCCTCCGAAGTGGACCGGGACATCGCCGTGACCTTCGTCGACACGGGCCGGCTGTTCGGTGAGACGCTGCGTTACCGCGACCAGCTGGTCGACCGCCTCGGCCTGACCAGCGTGCAGTCGGTGCGGCCCGATTCGCGCCGGGTGAAGGCGGTCGACGGCGACCTGATGCAGTTCCAGCGCGACAGCGGTCTGTGCTGCTACATCCGCAAGGTCGAACCGCTGCAGCGGGCGCTCCGCCCCTACGACGCCTGGCTGACCGGCCGCAAGCGCTTCCAGGGCGGCGCACGCTCCCACCTGCCCACGATCGAGGCGGCCGATGGCCGCGTGAAGTTCAATCCGCTTGCGGACTGGACCCGCGACGACATAGAAGCCCACTTCGACAAGCATGACCTGCCGCGCCATCCGCTGGAGGCGGACGGTTTCCTGTCCATCGGCTGCATGCCCTGCACCGACCGCGTCGCGCCCGGCGAGGACGCGCGGGCCGGGCGTTGGCGCGGCGAGGACAAGACCGAGTGCGGCATCCATACGATCTGAGGGAGATCAAGGTGTCGGGTGAAGGCTACGCGGGCGACCGCGACCCCTGGAACGTGCATGACGAGCTGTCCCAGGACAGGAACGCCGTGCTGATCGATGTGCGGACGGTGCCGGAATGGCAGTTCGTCGGCATTCCGGATCTGACGGACGCCGGCAAGGACGCGCTGTTCATCGAATGGCAGCGTTATCCGGAGATGAAGATCAACGAGGATTTTGTCGACGAGGTTCGCGCCAAGGGCGTGAAGGAAGACCAGCCGGTCTTCCTGCTGTGCCGCTCCGGCGTCCGCTCCAAGGCGGCGGCGAAGGCGCTGACCGCGGCCGGCTTCCGCTATTGCTACAACATCTCCGAAGGCTTCGAGGGCGACAAGGACGACCGGGGCCGCCGCGGCAATGTCGGCGGCTGGCGCTACCACGATCTGCCCTGGAGGCAGCAGTGAGCACCCGCCTCGACGATCCGGAGACCTGGTCGGAAGCGACCCGGCTGGTCCGCGGCGGCCTGAGCCGCTCCGGCGAGGGCGAGACCTCCGAAGCGCTGTTCCTGAACTCCGGCTTCGTCTACGAGACAGCCGCTGACGCCGAGGCCCGTTTCAAGGGCGAGCAGGACGGATTCGTCTATTCCCGCTACGGCAATCCGACGGTCGCCATGTTCGAGGAGCGCCTGCGGCTGCTGGAAGGCGCCGAAGCCTGCTTCGCAACGGCATCCGGCATGGCCGCGGTCTTCGCCTCGCTGATGGCGCAGCTGAAGGCCGGCGACCGGCTGGTGGCCTCGCGGGCGCTGTTCGGCAGCTGCCATCACATCATCACCCAGATCCTGCCGCGCTTCGGCGTCGAGACGGTTCTGGTTGACGGTGCCGATCTCAACCAGTGGGAAACGGCGCTGAGACCCGGCGCGGCCTGCGTCTTCCTGGAGACGCCGGCGAACCCGACGCTGGAACTGATCGACCTCGAAGCCGTCGCAAAGCTGGCCCACGCCGCCGGCGCGCGCGTCGTTGTCGACAATGTCTTTGCCACGCCGCTGCTGCAGAAGCCGCTGAAGCTGGGCGCCGATGTCGTCGTCTACTCCGCGACCAAGCATATCGACGGTCAGGGCCGCTGCCTCGGCGGCGCCGTGCTGTCGACGAAGCAGTTCGTCGACGACCTGCTGATGCCCTTCATGCGCCACACCGGCCCGTCGCTCAGCCCGTTCAACGCCTGGGTGCTGCTGAAGGGGCTGGAGACCCTGCCGCTGCGCGTCGAGCGGATGTGCCAGAGCGCGGCGGGCGTCGCATCGCATCTGGAAACGCTCGCCGGTGTCGAGCGCGTCATCTATCCGGGTCTGGACAGCTTTCCGCAGCGGGCGCTGGCGAAGAGCCAGATGTCCGGCGGCGGCACGCTGGTCGCCTTCGAACTGATGGGCGGCAAGGAAGCCGCCTTCCGCTGCCTCGACCGGCTGAAGATCGTCGACATCTCCAACAATCTCGGCGACTCCAAGAGCCTGATCACGCATCCCGAGACCACGACCCACCGTGCCATCTCCGACGCCGAATGCGCGGCCATCGGCGTGACCCCGGGACTCGTCCGGCTGTCGGTGGGCCTGGAGGGCCTGGAAGACCTGAAGGCCGACTTCACCCAGGCGCTGACGAACTGCGGTTGATTGGACCCTGTATCCCTCGGGCTTGACCCGAGGGTCTCAGCTCTCCACCTCCGGGGCGTTGGCAACATGAGGTCCCCGGGTCAAGCCCGTGGACAGCAACAAAACAGCGACCTGACTGCAAAGTGACGGCACATCTCGTGTTTCGACTTTGTCCTGCCCCCCTGATATGGTGCCGCCATCCACCAATCGGCCTGATTCGATGAACGACATGAGCGACCTTTTCGCCGGCGCGTCCAAGGGCGGCGACGACAGTTATTCCGCCAAGGATATCGACGTCCTGGAGGGCCTGGAGCCCGTCCGGCAGCGTCCCGGCATGTATATCGGCGGCACCGACGAGCGTGCACTGCACCATCTGTTCGCCGAGGTGCTGGACAATTCCATGGACGAGGCGGTCCACGGCCATGCCAGCCGCATCGAGGTCACGATGGAGGCGGACGGGTCCTGCACCGTCGACGACAATGGCCGCGGCATCCCGGTCGATCCGCATCCCAAGTTCCGCGACAAGTCGGCGCTGGAAGTCATCATGACCACGCTGCATTCGGGCGGAAAGTTCAAGGAAGGCGCCTATTCGACCTCCGGCGGCCTGCATGGCGTCGGCATTTCGGTGGTCAACGCGCTGACCGACGAGATGGTGGTCGAGGTGGCCCGCGAACGCCGCCTCTGGCAGCAGACCTTCAGGCGCGGCCTCCCGCAGGGCAAGCTGGCCGATCTCGGGCCTGTCCAGAACCGCCGCGGTACGCGCGTCCGCTTCCATCCCGACCCGCAGATCTTCGGCGAGAAGGCGCATCTGAAGCCGGCCCGCATCTACAAGATGGCGCGGTCGAAGGCCTATCTGCATCCGGGTGTCGAGATCCGCTGGAAGGCCGATCCGTCGCTGATCACCGACGACACGCCCGCCGAAGCCGTGCTGCATTTTCCAGGCGGTCTGGCGGACTACCTGTCCGACAGCCTTGGCGCGCAGGCGACGGTCTCGCCCGATCCCTTCGCCGGCCGCGTCGAACTGGCCGACGGCAAGGGCCGCGCCGAATGGGCCATGCAGTGGCTGGAATGGGGCGACGGCTGGGCCTCGAGCTACTGCAACACCATTCCCACGCCTCTCGGCGGGACCCACGAGAACGGCTTCCGCTCGGCCATCTCGCGCGGGCTGAAGGCCTATGGCGAACTGACGAACAACAGGAAGGCGGCGCAGATCACCGCCGAGGACGCGCTGGGCGGCGCGGCGGGCCTGCTCTCCATCTTCATCAAGGACCCGCAGTTCCAGGGCCAGACCAAGGAAAAGCTGACCACGCCAGAGGCGACGCGGCTGGTCGAGAACGTGGTCAAGGATCACTTCGACCACTGGCTCTCTGGCAACCCGAAGGTCGCCGAGCGGCTGCTGGAAAAGGCCATCGAGCGCGCCGAGGAACGGCAGCGCCGGCGCAAGGAAAAGGAAGTCAGCCGCAAGACCGCAACGCGGAAGCTGCGCCTGCCCGGCAAGCTGGCCGACTGCACCGCCAGCCAGCGCGAGACGACGGAGCTCTTCATTGTCGAGGGTGACTCGGCCGGCGGCTCGGCCAAATCGGCCAGGATGCGCGAGACCCAGGCGATCCTGCCGCTCAGAGGCAAGATCCTGAACGTGATGAGCGCCGGCGCCGAGAAGCTGGCGCAGAACCAGGAGCTCTCCGACCTCGCCCTCGCGCTCGGCTGCGGCATGGGCAAGAGCTTCAATCTGGAGGATCTGCGCTACGGCAAGGTCATCATCATGACCGACGCCGATGTCGACGGCGCGCATATCGCGGCGTTGCTGATGACCTTCTTCTTCCGCGAGATGCCGGGGCTAGTCGATGACGGCCGGCTCTACCTCGCCTGCCCGCCGCTCTACCGTCTGACCCAGGGCGGCAAGACGCTCTACGCCATCGACGACGCCCACCGCGAGGAACTGCTGCAGACCGAGTTCAAGGGCAAGGGGAAGGTCGAGGTCAGCCGCTTCAAGGGTCTGGGCGAGATGCCGCCCGGCCAGCTGAAGGAAACCACGATGGACCCGAAGCGCCGCCGGCTGCTGCTGGTCGACGTACCGGCCGAGGAACGCCCGGAGGCCGCCGGACTCATCGAGCGCCTGATGGGCCGGAAGCCGGAGAAGCGGCTCGAATTCATCCAGGAACGCGCCCGCTTCGTCGAGGACGTGGACATCTGAGACCCTTCCGCCTTCGGGCTCGTTCCGGAGGCTTGGTGCGAACGGCAAGACAAGGTCCTCGGGTCAAGCCCGAGGACGGCAAAGAGCTTCAATGAAGCAGGCGACCATACCGCCCGCAGCGGGACTTGATCCCGCTGCCCAGAGCGGCCTTGGAGGTCCGCTGGGTACTGGGATCGAGTCCCGGGACGGGTGGAGGTTACCGCCGCTTGTCCTTGTCCCGCAGGCCCCGCCCCTCGCCGATGGCTTCCTTGCCGAATTTGGCGCGGATCTGGTCCAGCGTCGCCTCGATCTTGCGGCGCTGCTGGCGGCCCTGGTTGAGCAGGTCCGGCGGATCGGCGTCGGTATCGTCGTCCAGTGACGACACGCCCACGCCGATCAGGCGGAAGCGGGTCTTGCCATCGGCTTCCTTGCGCAGCATCGGTTCCGCCGCACCGAAGATGACACCGGCGAGCTGCGTCAGGTCCTCCAGCGTCACCGAGCGGGTGCGGATGCGGAAGTCGGCGGTGCGCAGTTTCAGCGTCACCGTCCGCCCGGCGATCTTCTTTTCCTTCAGCGTTGCCGAAACATCCTCGGACAGCCGCCAGAGGATGCGGTTCAGGTCCTCGAACCGCTCCAGATCCTCGTTGAAGGTCGTTTCGGTCGAGACCGACTTGCGGTCGCCGTCGGGGTTCACCGCCCGCGTGTCGCGCCCGTCGGCGAAGTTGCGCAGCCGCTTGGCGATGACGCCGTAGCGCTTCATCAGGGCCGCCTCGTCGTGGCGGCGCATGTCGGCGAAGGTGCGGATGCCGTCCGCGGTCAGCTTCGCCTGGAACGCCTTGCCGACGCCGTAGATGTCGGAGACCGGCCGTTCGCTGAGGAAGTCGACGGCCTCGGCGCGGCCGACGACCGCGAAGCCCCGCGGCTTGTCGAGGTCCGACGACAGCTTGGCCAGAAACTTGTTGTAGGAGAGGCCAATCGAGATGGTGACGCCGATCTCGGTCTCCACCCGTTTGGCGAGCCGCGCGAGGCTGACCGCCGGGCTGGCGCGGTGGACCTTCTCGGTGCCGCCGAGATCGAGGAAGGCCTCGTCGATGGAGAGCGGTTCGACCATCGGCGTCAGGTCCGCCATCAGCGCCCTGATCTCCTTGCTGACGGCCACGTATTTCGACATCTGCGGCTTCAGCACGACGGCGTCGGGGCAGGCTTTCAGGGCCTTGAACATGGGCATGGCCGACCGGACGCCGTTCATCCGAGCGATGTAGCAGCAGGTGGAGACCACACCGCGACGCCCGCCGCCGATGATCAGCGGCTTGTCGGCCAGGCTGGGATCGTCGCGCTTCTCGACCGACGCGTAGAAGGCGTCGCAGTCGATATGCGCCAGCCCGAGCTGATGCAGTTCCGGGTGGCGCACGGTTCGGGGCGACCTGCATTCGGGGCAGAGCCGGCTTTCGAACCCCGTGGCGAAACAGTCGCGGCAGAGGCTCCCGGTCATGGCACGGGCCAGAGCCAGGCGGCGCCGCGGACGCCGCTGCTGTCGCCGTGGGCGGGCGGACGGATCGCCGTGGCGACGCGGTCCGAGAAGACATAGCGCGGCAGCAGCGCCTCGACCGGCGCATAGAGCCGGTCCTGTTTCGACAACCCGCCGCCGAGGACGATCACATGCGGGTCGAGCAGGTTGATGACCTGCGCCAGCGCGCGGGCGAGCCGGTCCTGATAGACCGCCCAGACAGCTTCGTTCGAGATGTCAGCCGCAGCGGTTGGCTGTCCGGTCCTTTCGGCGTGGAACCGCTCCAGCCCGGGTCCTGACAGGAAGGTCTCGATGCAGCCGCTCTTGCCGCAGTAGCAGGCCGGGCCGGGCCGCTCGTCATCCGCCGGCCAGGGCAGCGGATTGTGGCCCCACTCGCCGGCGATGGCGTTGGGACCGCTGAGCAGGCGGCCGGCATGGACGATACCGCCGCCGACGCCGGTACCGAGGATCACGCCGAAGACGGTCTCCGCCCCTAGGGCTGCGCCGTCAGTCGCCTCGGACAGTGCAAAGCAGTCGGCGTCGTTGGCCAACCGGACCGGCCGTCCCAATGCGGCCTCGAGATCGCGGTCCAGCGGCTGTCCGATCAGGCAGGTCGAGTTGGCGTTCTTGATCAGTCCGGTCGCGGGCGAGATCGCACCCGGCGTACCGACGCCAACAGTTCCGCTCTCTCCGGTCTCGGCCTCCAGCGCCGCCACAAGATCGCGGACCGCAGCCACGGTCGCCGGGTAGTCGCCCTGCGGGGTCGGCACGCGGCGGCACGCCAGCTCCCGGCCGTCCGGCCCGAGCGCAAGCCCCTCGATTTTCGTACCGCCCAGATCGATGCCGATCCGCATCGCGGAACTATCCTCCGAACAGGTGCCGCTCGATGATCGGGCGGGCCTCGAGCCAGGTGTCGGCGCGGGCGTGGCAGTGCTCGGCCTGCGGGATGAGCCGCGCCAGCCGCGTGTCGGCGACGAAATGCAGCCGGTGCACATCCTCTGCGTGGTCGCGGACCGAGGCATGATTGTGCGGAATGTCGTCGATGAAGACGGCCGGGGCTGCGGCGCGATCATGCAGCAGCCGGACCGCCGGCCCCTTCGCGCCCTCGTTGGCAATCAGTGGATAGTCCATGCCGTGCCGCGCCAGGGCCCGGGCCCGCGCCCCGCGCTGCGCCAGCGGGATATTGGAGAGCACGATGATCTGCGCTTCCTTCGAAAGTTCTGCGAGGGTCTCGGCGGCGTGCTCGACCGGATCCAGCGCCTCGGTGTGCCGCTCGAAGAAGACGCCCAGATGGCTGCGCACCGCTTCACGGTCCAGGGCCATCCCGTCGGCGTCCTTCACATTGCCGGTGATGGCGAAGGAGGAGAAATCGAAGCTCAGCCCCTCCCCCTGCAGATAGCTTTCGAGCCCCGCCATGAAGGCGAACAGCACCTCGTCGGCATCCGAGATCAGCAGCGGGCGGCCCCGCTCGATACCGATGGCGTCGATCTGTTCGCGGATCTCGTCGGCAATCATGCGGCGCCGGCTCCCAAATGGTCGTAGACGGTCTTCTCGAAATCTAGATAGAGCGGCAACGCCTTCTCGTCGCAAAAGGGAAACAGTTGCGTGGTCCAGACACCGCCGATCCCGTTCTTGCGGTCGATCCAGTAGTAGCTGTTGGCGAGACCGGCCCAGGCCAGGCTGCCGGCAGGCCGGCCGGTCGGTGCATCGGCCTCGTTGATCATGAAGGTCAGGCCCCAGGTCTTCTCCAGGCCGGGGAAGAACTCGGCGTCGAGCGTGACCGCCGTGTCGGTCGTCCGCAGCAGCTTCACCCGGTGATCGCCCATCTGGTTCCGCGCCATCATGTCGACGGTTTCCGGCTTCAGTACCGGCCCGCCATCGGGGCCGCGGCCGTCATTCAGGAACAGCCGGACGAAGCAGGCATAGTCCTCCATCGTCGAGAAAAGCCCGCCGCCGCCCATCTCGATCTCGGGTTCGACGCCGGACGGCGCAGCGGGCGCGGCCTGCGCGAGGCCGCTGCCGGTGCGGTTGTGCATGGCCGCCTGCCGTTCCTTCATGGCCGGCGTGGCGTCGAAGGCGGTGCTGTCCATGCCGAGCGGCTCGAACAGGTTCTGTCTGGCGAACGCGCCGAGCGTCATGCCGCTGACCGCCTCGACCAGTTGTCCGGCCCATTCGATGTTGATGCCGTACATCCAGTCCGTGCCGGGATCGAACAGCAGCGGCTGCTGCAGGGACGCCACGGTACGGGTACGGATGGACGGCTGGCCCGTCGCGGCGTTGCAGCGCTTGAGGTCCGCGCTCCAGAAATCGTAGCCGAAGCCCGCCGTGTGGGTGAGCAGATGGCGCAGCGTCATCACCGTCCGCGCCTTGCGGAGCCGGGGCTGTCCGTCAGCGCCGAATCCATCCAGCACCGGCGCTTCGCCCAGCCAAGGGATCAGATCGCCCGCCGGCGCATCCAGATCGAGCCGGCCGGATTCGACCAGCTTCATCGCGCACGCCCCGGTGACCGCCTTGGTCAGCGATGCGATCCAGACCACCGTATCCGTGGTCATCGCCGCGCCGGAGTCGAGCGAGCGGACGCCGAATGCACCGCTGTAGAACGCGCCGTCCGCGCCGGTGGCGATCGCCACCACACCCGGTATGTCGCCGCGTCCGGCCGCCTGCCCCAGCAGCGCGTCCGCGGCTTCCTTCAATCCGCCCATATCTCCCCTGGCCTCCCCGGCGCCTAGTAGTATTCGGTTCCAGCCCCCGGCAACGCCCGCCGCACCGCCTTCAGGCTTTCGGGCGGATGACCGAAGGCGGCACAGAAATCCAGCGCCAGCTGTTCGTCGCCCATGATGAAGTCCATGACCCCGGCCTGGAACTCCGGTTCCATGATCCGGTCGCGCACTTCCGCGGGCGTCACCCCGGCCTGCTGGACGAAGGCCGACAGCAGATGCTCGTCAGCAGCGATGTGCTGGACGGCGTTCAACGCCATGATTGTGGGCCGCTCGTCGCGCATGTCCCTCTTAACCAATGATTTACAGCCTCGGGCGCACTATCGTTGCACCGCAGCAGTCGGATCGACGGTCCGAAAGCTAACCCTGCCGCGGCAGTTTCCAAACCCCCGCGACGCGGGTAGTCTAGGCAGGATAGTGGCAGAAGGCCGCCAGAGGTAGTAATGACCAAGACCGTTCTCATCGTCGAAGACAATGACCTGAACATGAAGCTCTTCCATGACCTTCTGGATGCGCATGGCTACGCCACCGTGCAGACCAAGGACGGGATGGAGGCGCTGAAGCTGGCCCGGGACCACCGTCCCGACCTGATCCTGATGGACATCCAGCTGCCGGAGGTTTCCGGGCTGGAAGTGACCAAATGGATCAAGGAAGACGACGACCTTCAGTCGATTCCCGTCATCGCCGTGACCGCTTTCGCCATGAAGGGCGACGAAGAGAAGATCCGGGAGGGCGGCTGCGAGGCCTACATCTCGAAGCCGATTTCTGTCGGCACCTTCATCGATACGGTCCGACAATTCCTCGACTGAACACGAGAGAGGCCTAGATGTCCGCCCGCGTCCTGGTCGTCGACGACGTCGCGCCGAACATCCGGATTCTGGAAGCCAAGCTCTCCACGGAGTACTTCTACGTCCTGACCGCGACGAACGGGCCGGAGGCGCTCGAATCCGCGGCCCGCGACAATCCCGACATCATCCTGCTGGACGTGATGATGCCGGACATGGACGGCTTCGAGGTCTGCCGCCGCCTGAAGGCGGACCCGGCGGTCTCCCACATTCCCGTCGTCATGGTGACCGCCCTGTCGGACATGGCAGACCGGATCCAGGGGCTGGAGGCGGGCGCCGACGATTTCCTGACCAAGCCGGTGAACGACCTGGCGCTGTTCTCGCGCGTGCGCTCGCTGGTGCGGCTGAAGATGACGATGGACGAGCTGAAGCTGCGCCGCCAGACCGGTCAGCATTTCGGTCAGAACCATTCCGAATCGGAGATGCAGGTCGATGGCGCCAGCGTGCTGGTGATCGACGACAACCGCTCCGACGCCAAGCACATGGAACGCCACATGGGCGAGCGGTTCCGGATGACCTTCGAGGCCGATGCCGAGAAGGCGCTGGCGCTGGCGGGCACGCATCCCTACGACCTGATCATCGTCTCGCTGGACCACCGCGGTGCCGATCCGCTGCGGCTCACCTCCAGCATCCGCAACATCCCCATATCGCGCCAGACGCCGATCCTGCTGGTCGGCGAGGAGAGCGACGCCGAACGCGTCGCCAAGGCGCTGGAAATGGGCGTCAACGACTACATCCTGCGCCCGATCGAGGCCAGCGAACTGATGGCGCGCGCGAAGACGCAGATCCGCCGCAAACGCTATCAGGACATGCTGCGCCAGGACGTCGAGCATTCGATTGCCATGGCAGTCACCGACCCGCTGACCGGGCTGCACAACCGCGGCTATTTCGACCAGCATCTGGAGACGGCGCTGCAGCGGCTGAAGACCTCCGGCAAGGGCTTCTCGCTGATCATGCTCGACATCGACCACTTCAAGGCCGTGAACGACACCCATGGCCATCCCGCCGGCGACCGGATCCTGAAGGAGTTCGCCGCCCGGCTGACATCGGGCACGCGCGGCTTCGACCTGACCGCCCGCTATGGCGGCGAGGAGTTCGTCATCGTGCTGCCCGACGCCGACCTCCGGCTGGCGGAATGCGTCGCCGAGCGGCTTCGCGGCATGGTCGAGGACCAGCCCTTCGACACCGGCGAGGAAGCCGGCATGATCAGCGTCACCTGCTCGCTGGGCGTCGCCGAGGCCTGTGCCGATGACGACCGCGCCTCGGTTCTGAAGAAGGCCGACCAGTGTCTCTACAAGGCCAAGCAGGCCGGCCGCAATCAGGTGGTCGTCGCCGCCTAGCGGGCCGAATCCGATTCGAATGACGGTCTGTTGGACGGCGCCGGCGTCGGATCAGGGATATCGCGCCGCCCGCCGGAGCCGCCCGATCCGTCACCGTCCAGAAAGCGCTTGATGCGGTCGAACAGGCCGCCGATACCGCCGCTGTCGTCACCCTGGTTACGGCTGATCCGCGGACCGTCGTCCGTGCCCTCCGGCAGCGGGCGGGGCGGCAGGCCGCGATGGGCCGCCATCATCGCCTCCCCCCAGATCTGCGCCGGCAGGCCGCTGCCGGTGACGCCCTTCATCGGCGAGTTGTCATCTCGTCCGACCCAGACAACGGCCGTATAGTCGGCCGTGACACCGGCAAACCAGGCGTCGCGGTTGTCCTGGGTGGTGCCTGTCTTGCCGCCGGCCTGGCGGTCGAGACGGGCCGCCTGTCCGCTGCCGGTCTCGATCACGGCCCGCAGCATCTGCGACATGTCCCCGGCGTCGTCCTTGCCGATGACGCGGCCCAGCCCGTCGCCGCGGCGTTCGTATTCGGTGCGTCCGCGCTCATCCTCGATCCTGAGAATCATGTGCGCCGTGACGCCCAGGCCGCCATTGCCGAAGGGCGCGTAGGCGGTCGCCAGTTCCAGCACGTTCACCTCGGCGGTGCCGAGGACCACAGACGGATGATCCGGCAGATCGCTGTCGACGCCCAGCCGCCGGGCGGCCTCCACGCCATGGGTCCGCCCGACGCTTTCCGACAGGCGCACCGCCGCGGCATTGGCCGAACGCGCAAGCGCTTCGGTCAGGGTGACCGTGCCGAGATACTTGTCGCGGTAGTTGCGCGGTTCCCAGTCGCCGACCTTCACCGGCCGGTCCTCGATCCGGTCGCGCGGTGTCCAGCCGGCTTCCAGAGCGGCCAGATAGAAGAAGGGCTTGAACGCCGACCCCGGCTGGCGCTTCGAGCGGACCGCCCGGTTGTACTGGCTGCGGCCGTAGTCGTCGCCGCCCACCATGGCGCGAACCGCACCGTCCGGCGCCACGATCACCATTGCTCCCTGTTCCGCCCGGTTGCCCAGCTTCCGGCCGAGCACGCCGGCGGCAATGTTCTGCAGCCGCGCGTCGATGGTCGTGTAGACCTTCAGATCGCCATCGGGGTTGCCGATCAGGGCGGCCACCTCGTCGCGGGCGAAGTCGGTCGCGTAGCGGATGCCCTCGTCGCGCGGCCGCCCGACCGGCAGCGCGGGCGCCGCCAGCGCACGGTCGGCCTCGCCCCGCTCCAGTTTGCCGGCATCGACCATCGCATCGACGACCAGCCGCATCCGTTGTTCGGCCCCGGCCGGATTGCGCGTCGGGTCGTAGCGGCTGGGCGCCTTGAGCAACCCGGCGATCAGCGCGGACTCCCTCAGGCCCAGCTGCGCCGCCGGCTTGGCGAAATAGCGCTGCGCCGCGGCCTCGACGCCATAGGTGCCGGCGCCCAGATAGACCCGGTTCAGGTAGAGCTCCAGGATCTCGTCCTTGGAGAAGCGCAGTTCCAGGATCAGCGCCAGCACTGCCTCCTGGGCCTTGCGCTTCATGGTCCGCTCGGGGCCGAGATAGAGGTTCTTGGCCAGCTGCTGGGTCAGCGTGCTGCCGCCCTGCACCACGCGGCCGGAGGTCAGGTTGGTGAAGATGGCGCGTAGAATGCCGATCGGATCGACGCCGACATGGTAGAAGAAGCGCCGGTCCTCGATGGCGATGACCGCGTCGATCAGATGGTCGGGCAACCGCTCAAGGGGCACCGCGCGCGAACCGGCCGCCCCGTAGACGGCCAGTTCCTCTCCGTTGACGTCCAGTATGGCGATGGTGCCGCCGTTCACCGGCGTCCGCGGTTCGGGTATGTCGTGCAGCAGCACCGCGCCCGCAACAACGGTCGCGGCGACCACGACCAGCAGGCCCCACTTCAGGAATCGCTTCAGCATCGCCTGCTCATCTCACATCCGCCGTGACGGTGCGGTGACAAGTTGAACCCGGCCTGAACCGGGAGCTCATATTGACGGCGAACATGGTGGCGGCCGGATGTGAACCAATCCGAATCATCGGATGTGAGCATACATGCTTGACCGCTACTGTCCGATCACGTGGTACCGATCCGCTTCCGCCTGCAGGCGCTTCTGGCGCAGTTCCATCAGCTTCGGGAGCCGGCGTTTTCGCTCGTTCTCGATATCCCGCGCAATGGCTTTCAGCTTCCGGGGTCCATCGCGCAGTTCGTCGACTATCGCCTGCTTGCGAGCCTGCACTTCCTGCTCGACACGCTGGATCCGCTCCTTCTCGACCGGTATCCACGGATCGAAACGGAAGTCCTCCTCCTGCGCCAGCCGCCATTCAAGTGCGTCTTTCGCCAGACTTTCGCCGATACCCGGGATCTCGACGAGCCTGTCGTAATGGAGGTCGGCCACCGACTCGATGCCATAACTCTGAAGCATCGCCATTCTCGTCTCCCCGAAATTGGGGATATTCGCATTGGCCAGAGTAAAGCCATCGCTGTAGGCATCGCGCTGGACCAGTTCGCGATTGTCTTCCAATTCCTTGAGGCGATCGCGAAGTGTGCGGTCCATGCCTGCCAGTTCATCCCTTAGCCGTCGCAGATGGTAGTAATGCGACGAAAAGTTTCCCTGCTTCATCATCTTTCCGGAACTGCCCAGATACCGACGCTCCCGGTCTTTCGCCTTGATCGCCTCCCGTTCGAAATGTCGAGCGATGTCGCTCGGCGGGAATTTGTTCCTCAGATACACGATCGCGAACAACACGACAGGAATGACAGCCCACCAGAGAAAGGCCACCACCTGAAGGACGGCAACGCCGGCCAGCGTCGCCAGCAATGGAAGACCGAAATAGCGGAAAAGGAACTTGCGCTGTCCCGCGCGCGCCAGCTGCGACGGCGGTGGGACCAGAAGTTGATCGAGCAGCCTCTCCTCGTCCTCCGGCTCGGGGATGGACTCGATCTCTGCCCACAAGGCGGTGATGTTGACCGGACCACTGCCGGGGCCGGCCTTCGTGGAGAAATGGAACAGCACGGTCCCGACCGTGTTTTCGATTCTGCACCACGGGCATTGATCGAGATCGGCAAGGTGCTTGTGCGAGACGTTCCGTTCGCAGGCCGCAAGACGTGATTCCAGTGCCGTCAGGGCTTCGATCCAATCGGAAGGAGCCGGTCTTCCGGCCGACACCGAAGCCTGTTCGCCAAACGCACGTTCGAACAACGCCGCGACTTCGTCGGAAGCCGTGGCGAGATCTGGCGTCCCGGGCGGTTGCTCCATCTTTCGTGACCGGCTGCCGGGACCGTAGGCGAACCGGAATTCCTGGATGGCCTCTTCGATGGACTTGTCCCCACGACCGAGGAACCGGCCTGCAAACGGATGCCGGCCAAGGAACAGGATCTGGAAGACAAGCACCGCGAGACCGAAACTGTCGTGTTCGACCGTCCGCTTCACCCGCCTCAGCGACTTGCCCTGCAGTTCGGGTGGCGTGAATGTCGGAACGCCCATGCCGCAAAGATGTGTCTTTCCTTCCAGGTCGAACTGGAAGGAGTCGCAATCGATGAGAGTAACTGTGGCGTCCTGGGCGACCATAACGCCGCCATGGTTCACATCCCCGATGACGCAACCCGATGCGTGGACCGCCCCAAACGCGCGGGCGATGTTTGCTGCAACACGCACCAGAAAGGCCCAATCCGCATTCGGAAAGAAGCGCTTCCGGCTCCGCGGTCCGTACAATGCATGGATATCCTGCCGGCCATCCACAAGCGGCATGACAAGCCCGACCACCTTTTCATGCTGCCGGATCAGGCCGGTCGGCCAGGCGGCATAGACCTTCATGTCCGAAGACGATGGCAACCGGATCAGGGCCTCCAGCTTTGCCAGCCGCCCGCCCCTGGGTGGGTCGTGAAACAGCTTCGCGACAACGCGTTCCCGGTTCCTGATCGCATGAACCGCACCTTCGCCGCCCGAGCCGAGCCTTTCACCCAGTTCTATCGGGCCAAGATCATCAGCGAAGCCGCTCATCCATCGGCACCGGCGAATTCGCGCGAAGCCAGAACGAGCGTCGCGTCGTCATCGGTCCGTGACGTGATCGTCGGGGAGCGAAGGTATTGCCCCAGTTGTTCCGAGAGCCGCCCGGCCGCTTCCGGCGTCACCGCCCTGCGGAGCGGTTCGAATATCCTGTCGAAGAACGGGCCGTGGACGCTTCGGCTCTGGTAGTGAAGCACCAGCCGCTCAATCCCGTCTGTAAACAGAGCCACTTCGTCCGTTCGCTCCGGCCGGTCCGAGATGTCGAGGCAATCGCAGGCGTTTCGGGAAGTGACGAAATTTGTCGTGTTCGCGAACTCGCCATGCTGCGGCCAGTGCAGGCAATGCCACTCACCGCCTGTACGCGCCACAATGGATCCATCGCCGATTTGAGCGGCAATCGTGCGCTCGTCCAGCAAGATCGCTATCAGCAACGTGCATGCGAGTTCGCCGGGCCGAACGTCCAGTTCAATGGCCTTGGCGGAAATGCTGTCCCTGACCCCGTCGACCCACGAAGCCACGGTATCTGCCAGGCGGCCGGGCACCGGAATACCTTGCTTCAAAGATCCCGATATTTCCTCTATGGACCGCCGACAGGCAATCGAGGCGCCAATCTCCGAGAACGACGCGCTGCCCGCTCCATCAGAAGCCACGAACACCGCAGCCGAGCCCTCGTCGAGATCCAGGATGTCGAAAGCATGCGCATCCTGGCATGGCGTCCCCGACCTTTCATGCGATGTCCCTGCAACCGAGGCGGCGGCAATCCGCCAGCCGGATACGTTCATTCGAGAAGCGCCCAGCCCTTTGGCCCGGTGGGCGGCGGCAACATGATCGGCTCACCGGGGCTTGAGCGCGACACTGAACTCAGGGAGTTCGACAGCCATGTGAACAGTTCCCGGAACTGAAGCCCCTTCAGCTTCAGCGGATCGCGCGCGGAAATTCGTTTGAGAACATCGAATCTTGCGCCTTCGACACCGACCGCGAAGAACTGGAAGGCCTTGCTGTTCTCTCCCTCCCGGACGAGCGCAGCAGCGGGCTCCCATTCATCCGTCGGGCCGCCATCCGTGATCAGGAATATCCAGGGCCGGTAGTAGGCGATGCCGTTCTGCCGATACGCCTGCTTTCGGCGTTCGACGAGATCGATACCGGCCACAATCGCTTCGCCCATAGGCGTTGCACCCCGAACCCGCAGGGGCGGCGGCAGAAAGTAGTCTGCCGTCTCGAAGTCAGATACCAGATCTACCGGCCCGAATGTCATGATCGCAACTTCGACGCGTTTAGCAGCGAGATTGTCTTCGTTCAGTTCCCGTCGAAAGGTGTCGATGCCTGCATTCAGTTCGGCGATCGGACGGCCCCGCATCGACATGGAGTTGTCCAACAGAAGCAGGCAAGGACATCTTGGCTCAGGGTTCTCGGCAAACTCCGCTGCGTCAAAAGGGACCTGTTCGAAATCATCCATTGCCCGATCCTGTTTTGTTCCAGGCTCGGGAGCGTACAGGCCAGGTAGTTCTGCGGCAAGAGCTACACGTCCAGATTGACGACCGCGAGGGCGTTTTCGCGGATGAAGTCGCGGCGGGGTTCGACGACGTCGCCCATCAGGGTGGAGAAGACCTGGTCGGCTTCCTCCAGATGATCGACCTTCACCTGCAGCAGCGTCCGCGCATTCGGGTCCAGCGTCGTCTCCCAGAGCTGGTCGGGGTTCATCTCGCCCAGCCCCTTGTAGCGCTGCACCGACAGGCCCCGCTGACCGGATTCTAGAACCGCCTTCAACAGGCTGGCGGGTCCGTAGACCTCGGTTTCCTTCTCCTTGATCAGCAGCCGGCCGGGCTTCGCGTAGAGCGCCTGCAGGTCGGCCGCCATCTCGTCGAGACGCCGCGCCTCACCGGTCGAGATCAGCCGGCTGTCCATGACATAGGCTTCCTTCACGCCACGCAGTTCGCGTTCGAAGACCAGGCTGCCGTCATCGGCGTGCGATGCCGACCAGCCCCGTTCGAAATCGGGGAACAGGGCATCGAGGCGGCGGGCGACATACGCGCCGGTCTGCACGGCAAGATCGTCGCTTCCGAAGACTTCCGGCGACAGACCGCCGGCAATCGCCAGCTGCTCGACGATCCAGTCGGGATACTTCTGGCCGATCGAGTCCAGCAGCCGCCGGACGCGCCGCGCCCGGTTCACAAGATCGGCCAGATCCGCACCGCCATACTGGACGCCCTCGTGATCGATGAAGGTGGCGTCGGTCAGGCCGTTCTCGACCAGGTAGTCCTCATACTGGCGATGGTCCTTGCGGTAGACCGCCGAGCGGCCCTTGGTGATCTTGAAGAGCGGCGGCTGGGCGATATAGAGGTGCCCGTGCTCCAGCAGTTCCGGCATCTGACGGTAGAAGAAGGTCAGCAGCAGGGTGCGGATATGGGCGCCGTCCACGTCGGCGTCCGTCATGATGATGATCTTGTGGTAGCGCAGCTTGGAGAGGTCGAAATCCTCCCGGCCGATGCCGGTGCCCAGCGCGGTGATCAGCGCCGTGATCTCGGTCGACGACAACATCTTGTCGAAGCGCGCGCGCTCGACGTTCAGGATCTTGCCACGGAGCGGCAGCACGGCCTGGGTCTTGCGGTCGCGGGCCTGCTTGGCCGAGCCGCCGGCGGAGTCGCCCTCGACCAGATAGAGTTCGCTCTCGGCCGGGTCGCGGGACTGGCAGTCGGCCAGCTTGCCCGGCAGGCCGCCCAGATCCAGCGTCGACTTGCGCCGGGTCAGATCGCGGGCCTTGCGCGCGGCCTCGCGGGCGGCGGCAGCCTCGACGATCTTCTGCACCACCATGCGGGCCTCGGACGGGTTCTCCTCGAACCACTGGCTCAACCCGTCGCCGACCACGCCCTCGACCGCGGGCCGGACTTCCGACGAGACCAGCTTCTCCTTGGTCTGGCTGGAGAATTTCGGATCCGGCACCTTCACCGACAACACGCAGGTCAAGCCTTCGCGGGCGTCGTCGCCGGTGATGGCGACCTTCTCCTTCTTCGCCATGCCGCTGGAGGCGGCATAGGTGTTGATGCAGCGGGTCAGCGCCGCGCGGAAGCCGGCCATGTGGGTGCCGCCATCCTTCTGCGGGATGTTGTTGGTGAAGCAGAGCACGTTCTCGTGGAAACCGTCGTTCCACTGCAGCGCCGCCTCGACCGTGATGCCCTCGCGCTCGCCCTGCATCATGATGGACTGCTTGATGACGGCGCTGCGGTTGCGGTCGAGATACTTCACGAAGGCCTCGGTGCCGCCCTCGTAGAACAGCTCCACCCGCTTCACGTCGACGTGGCGGCGGTCCTCCAGCACGATGCGGACGCCGGAATTCAGGAAGGCCAGCTCGCGCAGCCGGTGCTCCAGCACGCCGAAATCGAAATCGATGTTCCCGAACGTGTTCTCGCTCGGCAGGAAGCGGACCGCCGTGCCCGAGCGCCCCTCGTAATCGCCGACGATCTTCAGGTCCTCGACCGGCTCGCCGAGCTCGAAGCGCATGTTGTGGACCTTGCCGTTGCGGCGGATGGTCAGCTCCAGCCACTTCGACAGCGCGTTCACCACCGAGACGCCGACGCCGTGCAGGCCGCCCGAGACCTTGTAGGAGTTCTGGTCGAACTTACCGCCCGCATGCAGCTGGGTCATGATGACCTGTGCAGCGGACACGCCCTCTTCCTCATGGATGTCGACGGGAATGCCGCGGCCGTTGTCCGAGACGTAGCAGGAGCCGTCGCCTTCCAGGAACACCTCGACGGTGTCGGCATGTCCAGCCAGCGCCTCGTCGATCGCGTTGTCGACGACCTCGAAGACCATGTGGTGCAGGCCGGACCCGTCCTCGGTGTCGCCGATATACATGCCGGGGCGCTTGCGGACCGCGTCCAGCCCCTTCAGCACCTTGATCGAATCCGCGCCGTACTCGTTGCCGCCGCTACCGTTCTGCTGCTCGTCGCTCATGCTCGTCCTCTGGTCTTCAATTTCCGGCGGCCGCCAGTTCGGACTCCCGAACCTCGAACCGCTGCGCCCGCCCGCCCAGGGCCTCGAACAGATGGGGCTCCGTCCCCGTCAGCCAGGCCTGGGCGCCCAGGCCGCAAATCTCGTCATACAGCGCCGCCCGCCGGTCGGCGTCCAGATGGGCCGCCACCTCGTCCAGCAGCAGCACCGGCGTCTGTCCCCGCTCCCGCGCCTGCATCCGGGCGTCGGCCAGGATCAGCGCGATCAGCAGCGCCTTCTGTTCGCCGGTCGAGCACTGCTCGGCCGGCGCGTCCTTCGCCCTATGCCGCACCAGCAGGTCGCTGCGATGGGGTCCGGCCAGCGTCCGCCCCGCCTGCGCGTCCAGCTCCCGGCCCGCGGCCAGCGCCTCGGCGAAACCGTCCTCGACCTCCACCGCGGAACCGCGGTCCAGCCCTTCCTCCAGCGTTCCTTCCAGCGCCAGATCGGCCGCCGGAAAGGGTCCGGTACCTGCCTCCAGGGCGCGGGCGGTGCGGATCTTCCAGGCCCGCCTTGCCGCCGCGATGGCGATGCCGTTCTCGACCATCTGCGCTTCCAGCGCATTCAGCCATTCCGGGTCCCGCCGCCCGTCCTTCAGCAGTTTCAGCCGCTCGCGCATGGCCCGCTCGTATCGGTTGGCGCGGGGGCCGTGTTCAGGGTCGAACCCCAGGATCAGCCGGTCCATGAACCGCCGCCGCACCGAGGCGCCGTCCAGAAACAGCCGGTCCATCTGCGGCGTCAGCCAGCTGACCGACATCACGTCGCCCAGCCGCATCGGCCCGACGGTTTCCCCGTCGATGCGCGCGGTGCGCTTCTCCGATCCCGGCTCGCCGGCGAGGCCGGTCCCGATCGCGGTCAGGCCGCCGGCGTGTTCGACCCGGGCGGCCACCGCCCAGCGAATCGCGCCGCGCCGCGTCAGTTCGTCCATGCGCGCCCGCCGCAGACCGGATCCCGGCGTCAGCATCGAGACCGCCTCCAGCAGGTTCGTCTTGCCCGCGCCATTGGGACCCGTGAGCACCACGGGCCGCGGATCGACGTCCACCGCGGCCGCCGCGTAGGAACGAAAGTCGCTGACCGTCAGCCGCCGCACCGCGATCGGCTCGGCCGTCGGTCGCACCGCCATGGCAGACGCTGTCACAGGCCGCCGCTCAGACCCGCATCGGCATCAGGACGTACAGCGCGCTGGTGTCCTCGGGATCGCGGATGATGGTCGGCGCCGCCGAGTCCGAAAGCTCGAAACGGGCGCTGTCGCCGTCGATCTGCCCGGCGATCTCCATCAGATAGCGCGAGTTGAAGCCGATCTCCATGGCCGGCGCATCGTAGGAGACCGCAATCTCCTCGGTGGCGCTGCCGGCATCGGGGCTGTTGGCGGACAGCACCAGGCGCTCGCCCTCCATGGCCAGCTTCACGGCACGGGACTTCTCGGTCGAAATGGTGGAGACGCGGTCGACGGCGCTGGAGAAGACCTTCGAGTCGACGTCCAGATACTTGTCGTTGCCGGTCGGGATCACCCGCTCGTAGTCGGGGAAAGAGCCGTCGATCAGCTTCGAGGTCAGCACCGTGCGGCCGACACTGAAGCGGATCTTGGTGTCGCTGACGGACAGGCCCACCATGTCCTCGCTGTCGGCCAGCAGCCGGTGGATCTCGCCGATCGCCTTGCGCGGGACGATAACGCCGGGCAGCTTCTCCGACCCCGCCGGCGCCTCGATCTCGAAGCGGGCCAGCCGATGCCCGTCGGTCGCGACGGCGCGCAGCAGGCTGCCGTCCTCGCTGGCGTGCAGGTAGACGCCGTTAAGATAGTAGCGGGTTTCCTCGGTCGAGATGGCGAAACGGGTGCGCTCGACAAGGCGGCGCAGCACCGACGACTTCATCTCGAAGCTGTGCGGCAGATCATCGTCCTCGATGGTCGGGAAATCCTCGTTCGGCAGGCAGGCCAGCGCAAACTCCGAGCGGCCGGAGCGCAGCGACAGCCGCCGCCGCTCGGTCTCCAGCGTCAGTTCGACGTCGGCGCCGTCGGGCAGCTTGCGGACGATGTCGTAGAGCGTGTGCGCCGGCGCGGTGGCGGTGCCCGGCGTGTCGACGGTGGCGTCGTTCTCCTCGACCACCGACAGCTCCAGATCCGTCGCCCGGAACCGTACGGATGTGCCCGCAGCCTCGATCTGCACATGGCTCAGGATCGGGATCGTGTTGCGCCGTTCGACGACGCTCTGGACATGACCGAGCGAGGACAGCAGGGCAGCGCGTTCGATGGTGAGTTTCATCAGGTAATCCGGTTCGAAAGGATCGGTTGGGCGGCCGGCGCGACAAAGCCGTCCGGAGCCGTGTTTTATAGCACGGCGCGTCCACGATTCGCCAACGATTACCTAGCTTTCCGGCGGGCCGGGCGTCCCCGGGACGGGTCCGGGCGGCTCAGTTGGAGAGCGCGGCCTCCAGCAGACGCACATCCTCGGCCAGGCTGGGGTCGTCCTGGATCAGTTCCTCGATCCGGCGGACGCCGTGCAGCACGGTCGTGTGGTCGCGATTGCCGAATTTCCGGCCGATTTCGGGGAAGGACCGCGTGGTCAGCTTCTTGGCCAGATACATGGCCACCTGGCGCGGCCGGGCGACAGCGCGGGCGCGGCGGCTGGACGACATCTCGGTGACCTTGATCGAGAAGTGCTCGGCCACCTTCTTCTGGATCTCGTCGATGGTGATCTGCCGGGCGTTGGCGCGGAGCAGATCGGTCAGCACCTCCTGCGCCAGCTCCAGCGAGATCTTGCGGCCCATCAGTTCGTGATGGGCGACGATGCGCTTCAGCGCGCCCTCCAGTTCGCGGACATTGGAGGTGATGCGGTGCGCCAGAAAGCGGATGACGTCATCCGGCACCTCGACATGCGGGTTCAGCGCCGCCTTCTGTTCCAGGATGCCAACTCGCAACTCGAAGTCGGTCGGATGGATGTCGGCGACGAGGCCCCAGCCGAGGCGGGAGCGGATACGCTCCTCCATGCCATCTAGGTCCGAAGGCGAGCGGTCGGCGGAGATCACCACCTGGTGCTTGCGGTCCACCAGCTCGTTGAAGGTGTGGAAGAACTCCTCCTGGGTGGAATCCTTGTCGGAGAAGAACTGCAGGTCGTCGATCATCAGCACGTCGACCGAGCGGAACTGTTCCTTGAAGGCGACGGTGTCCTTGAACCGGACCGCGCGGATGAAGTGGTACATGAACTTCTCGGCCGAGAGATACATGACCTTCCGGTCCGGGCGCTGGCTGACGATGTGCCAGGCGATGGCCTGCATCAGATGCGTCTTGCCCAGCCCGACGCCGGAATAGAGGAACAAGGGATTGAAGGCCACGTCGTCGGACTCGGCCACGCGCCGGGCGGCGGCATAGGCCAGTTCGTTCGCCTTGCCGACGACGAAATTGTCGAAGGTGAGCTTGTCGTCGAGCGTGTTGACCACGGAGGCGCTCTCGTCGGCGATGCGGGCCTCGGCCACGGCGTGCCGGGCGGCCGCGGGCGCCGGCTGCTCGGCAGGCGCAGCGCTGCTCGCTGCTGCCGTGTCGCTGTTGGCGCGGCGCGGCGTATCCGCAGTCAGCGACGCCTCGATCACCACGTCGTCGATATGCGGCATGTCGCGGCGGAACTCGGCCAGCAGGATCTGCCGGTAGTGAGTCTTGATCCAGTCGCGCATGAAACCGGTTGGTGCCAGCAGCACCACACGGCGACCGTCCAGTGGCGCAATGCGCAGGGGCCGCATCCAGCTGTTGAAGGCATTGGTCCCGATCTGCCCGCGGACCCGCTCGCCCACCTGGGCCCAGAGCATCACGGAAGCTTCATCGGCGGCGTTCGCGTCATCATCTGTCGAAAACTGTACTTCGTTGACCGGATGACGATCCAATCGAACCTCCCCCTCATCATGCGTCGGCACCCAAATGAATCCGAACAGACAATAAAATTCTGCTTCGGCAGGTGAAGTCACCGACCCAAATACTGGACTTGCCTCAATTATTTACATTGCAAGAGGCGTGAGATTACGAAGAAACCGAGGAAAATTTATTGTTTTCACCAGTCTCGTCTGGCGTCTCTCCGCGTTGCCTCCCTCTCGCAGGGCGGACTTTAGATCGGGCCGCCCCTCTGCCGCAATGGGGAAAATGTGCATCGCCGGGGGCCGTTGGGAATATTTTCCTCAGGCCGGATTTTGGCTGTTGATTCGCTTGCGAATCGTGAAATCAACACCGTGTAAGAAAAATTTCACAACAAAAATGGCGTTCCGACCTGTTGTCGAAACGCCACTCTGCAACCCGTCGCGGATGCGCGGGTAACCGTGTCAGGCGGAGGCCAGAGCCTTCACCCGCGCATTCAGGCGCGCGACCTTCCGCGCGGCCATGTTGCGCTTCACGATGCCCTTCTGGGCGGCCGTGTCGATCTCGCTCTGCGCGATCTTCAGCGCGGCCATCGCCTCGGTGTGGTCGCCGCCCGCGATCGCGGTCTCGACCCTCTTCACATAGGTGCGCATGCGGCTGCGCCGGGCCACGTTGCGCGCGGTGCGCTTTGCATCCTGGCGGATGCTCTTCTGGGAAGATTTGATGTTCGCCATTGTACGTCCGGATCTGTCTCGGTCGGTGAAATTCGAAGGCGCGCTTATAGTCGGGGATACCGCCAGCGTCAAGCGTTGCGGCGACGCGCGGGGATCATGCCTCAGCCCACGGCAGCCGCGGCTCTCAGCGCCGCAATCTCGTCCGACGAGAGCCCCGCTTCGGCGAGGATTTCGTCGGTGTGCTCGCCCAGCGCCGGCGCGCCCCGGCGGTATTCGGGTTCGGTGCCCTCGAAGCGGGCCGCGGTGCGCGTCTGACGCAGCCGCCGGCCACAGGATGATCGTGCTCGCGCAGGATTTCGCTGGCCAGCACCTGCGGGTGTTCGATCACGTCCTTGCGGTGCAGGACCGGGGCGCAGGGCACGCCCGCCGCCTCCAGCGTCTCCAGCAGGTCTCCGGTCGTGCGGTCGATCAGCACCGACTGGATCAGTTCCAGCCGCGCGTCGATGTTGAGATCCCGCAACTCGGTGGTCGCGAAACGCTCGTCGTCGATCCATTCCGGATGAGCCATGACCTTGCAGAAGGCCTGCCACTGCGGATTGGTCATCACGGCGACCGACATGTAGCCGTCCTTCGTCTGGTAGATCAGGTCGATGAAACTCGCCGCCCGCTGCTGCGTGATTTCCTTGCCGACATAGGTCTGGGCGCCCATGTCCGAGGACCACAGGAAGGCCAGCACCGAGTTCGAGCATGGAGACGCGGACATGCTGCCCCGCGCCGGTCCGGGCCTGGGCCAGCAGCGCCGCCGTGATCGCCTGGCTGGCCGTCACCGCGGTCAGCTTGTCGGGCACGATGGTCCGGATCAGGCGCGGCCGCTGCTCGTCGGAACCGCCCTGCACCGAGGCCAGTCCCGAGAGAGCCTGCACGATGGGATCGTAGACCGGCTTGCCGGCCCAGGGTCCGCGCTCGCCGAAGCCGGAGATCGAGACATAGACGATGTCGCCGCGGACCGCCTTCATGTCCTCGTAGCCGACGCCCAGGCGCTCGACCACGCCGGGGCGGAAGTTCTGGACGACCGCGTTGCAGGTGGCCGCGATGCGCTTCAGCGCCGCCACGCCGTCGGGCGACTTCAGGTCGATGGCGATGGAGCGCTTGTTGCGGTTGTTGTTCAGAAAGCTGGCCGACATGCCATTCTGCTTGTTGCCGGCATGACGGGTGAAATCGCCGGCGCCCGGCGTCTCCACCTTGATCACGTCGGCGCCCTGATCGGCCAGCATCATGGTGCCGAAAGGCCCCGAGATAACGGCGCTCAGATCCAGAATGCGAATACCGTCCAGCGGTCCGGCCATGACGTCCCCCTATGTCTCGCGTGCTGCGCGCCGCTGCCGGCAGGCGTCGCCAAATGCCCGGAAGATCGCGGCGTGCACCGGAAACTCGGCCGGCGCATATTCGGCGTGCCACTGCACACCCAGAGCAAAGGCCTTGGAGTCCCTTACCGAAACCGCCTCGATGGAGCCGTCGGCGGCCGTCGCCTCGACCATCAGGCGGTCGGCGACCCGCTTGACGCCCTGGCCGTGCAGACTGTTGACCTTCACTTCCTTCGCCCCGTCCAGGATCTGCGACAGCAGGCTGCCGCGTCGGATGGCGATGCCGTGCCGGGGCGCAAGCTGCACCTCCATCGGCTCCTCGCGCCAGCGCCAGCGGCGGTGGTCGAACTTGCCCGGCGCATCCTTGAGGTGCTGCCAGAGCGAGCCGCCCAGCGCGACGTTCATTTCCTGGATGCCGCGGCAGATGCCCAGCAGGGGCACACCCTGCTCGACGGTCTCGCGCACCAGCGCCATTGCCGTCGCATCGCGCCCGGGATCGCGCTCGCCGCTCTCGGGCTCTTCCTCTTCGCCATAGAGGTGCGGCTGCATGTTGGAGGCGCCGCCGGTGAGGCAGACGCCGTCCAGCGTGGAAACGAGGTCGGCGATCGCACCGACATCCTCCAGCGCCGGGATCATCACCGGCGTCGCGCCGGAGAACTCGAGCACGGAGGACACGTAGTACTGCGCCACGCCATGCAGGTAGAAATGCTCCATCGCCCGCGTGTTGGCGGCGATTCCCACCAGCGGACGGCGCGTGCTCAACGTTCGGTATCCCAGGGCGCCTTCGGCTCTTCGTAGCGGAAGGCGTTGGGCGGCAGGTCGCCGTTGACCGCCAGATTGGTCAGCGCCACGGTCGTGGTCTGATCCTGCTGGTCGGTCAGTTCCCAGCCGATCAGGCGCATCGGCCCGGTAAGGAAGTGAAAGCGGATGGAGCCCTGATCGGCGCGGTCCGGATCGCGCAGGCGGAAGCGGAGTTCGCCGCCGCCGGCCTCGACCTCGTCGATGATGGCGTCCTTCTCCAGATCGATGTCCTTGCGCACCAGCCAGGCCAAGGGCGTATCGGACAGCGGCCACTGGGTCAGCTGGCCAACCTCGTAGTCGATGAAGCTGACAAGGCTGCCGTCGGAGATCAGGACGACCTTCGAGGGCGGCGCGTACTGGAACCGGATCAGGCCCGGCCGCCGCATCAGCAGTTCGCCCTGCGCGCGGGCGCCGCTCTCGGCCTGCTGCACGAAATCGGCCTGCACCGTGCGGATGGATTGCAGATAGTCCTCGGCCATGCCGACGGCCGAACTTTCGGCGTCGGTCAGGGCGAAGGCGGGGGCCGCAGCCAGAAACGCGGCAACGAACGCGGCTGCTCTAGAAATCACTGATGATGCCCTTCTTCTCCCAGTCACCGTACCGGGTCGGCTCCGGGCCGTCGCGGCCGTCGACCTCGCCATCGGCCTGGCTCAGCTTGTGCGCCGCCTTCTTGCGGCGCAGCTTGCCGTCCTCGGTTTCCTCGAACCCTTCGGTATCGTCGGACTTCTTTTCGGTGTCGTTCATCGGTTCCGGCGCTTGCGGTGATAGCTGATGATCTTAAATAACGGAGACTTCTGCCCCTTCAACCGTAACCGAATATGAACTACGCGCGAACCGCCCTGCTTCTGGCCGCGATGACGGCAATCATGCTCACCGCCGGCTTCCTGATGGGTGGCCAGGGCGGTTTGATGATCGCGCTGGTCATTGCCATTGCAATGAACGCGTTCTCCTACTGGAACGCGGACAAGATCGTGTTGCGCATGTACGGCGCGAAAGAAGTCGACGGCCGCAGCGCCCCCGAGTTCTTCACCCTGGTGGAGAATCTGGCCCGCCGTGCGGATATGCCGACACCGAAGGTCTACATCATCGATACCGACCAGCCGAACGCCTTCGCGACCGGCCGCAGCCCGGAACGGGCCGCGGTGGCGGCGACCCGCGGCCTGCTCGATCGATTGACCCGCGACGAGATCGCCGGGGTCATGGCGCACGAGCTGGCGCATGTGAAGAACCGCGACACGCTCACCATGACGATCACGGCGACGATTGCAGGCGCCATCGGCATGCTGGCCAACTTCGCCATGTTCGCGGGCATGTTCGGCGGCAACAACCGCGACAATCCGCTGGGCGGCATCGGCACCATTCTTGTCGCCCTGCTTGCGCCCGTTGCAGCGATGCTGGTTCAGATGGCGATCAGCCGGACCCGCGAATATTCCGCCGACCGGGCCGGCGCGGAGATCTGCGGCAACCCGCTCTGGCTCGCTTCGGCGCTGGAGAAGCTGGAGGCCCATGCCCGCGGCATCGACAACAACCGCGCCGAACGCAATCCGGCGACCGCGCATCTGTTCATCGTCAATCCGCTGCACGCGCATTCGGTGGACGGCCTGTTCTCGACCCACCCGAAGACCGCCGAGCGCGTCCGCCGCCTGCGCGCCATGGCCAGCGAAATGCCGGTCCGCCGGGAAGGCGGCACGTCGGTTCCCGTCACCGAGGGCAGTGGCCCGCAACGCGGTCCGTGGGGTTGAGCGGCCCGCACACCGCCCGCGCCGCAGCACTCGACGCGCTGGGACGCATCCTCGACCGGGGACAGGCGCTTGACGAGGCGCTTGACGCCGTCGCGAAGCCGCTGGAAGCGCGGGAACGCGCCTTCTGCCGCGCCATCGTGCTGGCGTCGCTCCGCCACAAGGGCTCCATCGAGTTCCTGATGGCCCGCTACCTCTCACGGCCTCTGCCGAAATCGGGACGCACCGCCCATCTCGCCCTTCTGTCAGGCGCCGCGCAGCTGCTGTTCGTCGGCAGCCCGCCCCACGCGGTGGTCAACGAACAGGTCGGCCTGCTGCCCGGCAACAGCAAGTTCCGGGGTGTCGTGAACGCCATTCTCCGCCGCTTCGACAATGCCGGCCGGACAGCGATGGCCGATCCCAAGGTGCGCCAGCGCGATCTGCCGGGCTGGCTCTGGCAGCGCTGGAAGGCGGCCTACGGCGCCGAGCGCACCATGGCCATCGGCACGTCATTGTCGGAGGACGGTGTGCCGCTCGACCTGACGGTCCGGGCGGATGCCGATGGCTGGGCCGAGCGGCTGGGCGGCGTAGCGCTTCCGACAGGGTCCGTGCGGCTCCGCGACAGTGGCAATGTCGCGGATCTTGACGGATACGACGACGGTGCCTGGTGGGTACAGGACGCCGCTGCAGCCCTGCCGGCGCGTCTGCTCGGCGACGTCCGGGGCCTGCGCGTGCTCGACGCCTGCGCCGCACCCGGCGGCAAGACGGCGCAACTGGCATCCGCAGGCGCCCTGGTGACCGCGCTCGACCGTTCGGCCGGGCGTCTGACGCGCCTCTCCGAGAACCTCGCCCGGCTCGGCCTCGCCGCCGAAACCGCCATCGCCGACCTGCGCGAGTTCGCACCCACCGAACCCTTCGATGCCATCCTGCTGGACGCGCCCTGCACGGCGACGGGGACACTGCGGCGGCATCCCGACATCGGCTGGAACCGGAGCGAAAGCGACGTGGCTGCGCTCGCGAAGTTGCAGGGCGAACTCCTCGACGCCGCCGCCGGCATGATCCGGCCGGGCGGCACACTGGTCTACTGCACCTGTTCGATGGAACCGGAAGAAGGCGAGGATCAGGCTCGCGCCTTTCTGGAGCGTCAGACCGGTTTCCGGCGAAAGAAGGTCCGGCCGTCCGACCTGGGTCTCGGGAAGGAATCGGTCAGCCGCGACGGCGACCTCCGCACGCTGCCGAGCCACCTGGCCGCAAGCGGCGGGATGGACGGATTCTTCGCCGCCCGGTTCGTCCGCAACTGACGCCCCCGCGCATTGTCGCGGTGCGGCGACTCTGCTAGGGAAACGCGCATGCAGAATCCAATCATCTCGCCGTCGATCCTCTCCGCCGATTTCGCCAATCTGGGAGAAGAGATCCGGCGCATCGACGCGGCCGGGGCCGACTGGATCCATGTCGACGTCATGGACGGCCATTTTGTGCCCAACCTCACCATCGGACCGGCGGTGATCAAGGCGCTGAGGCCGCACACCAACAAGCCGTTCGACGTGCATCTGATGATTGCGCCGGTCGATCCGTTCGTCGAAGCCTATGTCGATGCCGGCGCCGATATCGTGACTGTCCATGCCGAGGCGGGACCGCATCTGCACCGCACGCTGCAGCTGATCCGCTCCTTCGGGGTGAAGGCCGGCGTGTCGCTCAACCCGGCCACGCCCTGGCAGGCGGTCGAACCCGTCATCGGCGATATCGACCTGATCCTGGTCATGAGCGTCAATCCGGGCTTCGGCGGCCAGAAGTTCATCGAGAGCCAGCTGGACAAGATCTCCTCGCTGCGCGGCCTGATCGAGGGCTGCGGCGCGGAGGTGACGCTTGAGGTCGACGGCGGCGTCAACCGCGAGACCGCCGCCCGGGTGATCGAGGCCGGCGCCGATGCTCTGGTCGCAGGTACCGCCGTCTTCTCCGGCGGCCCCGAAGCCTATGCCGGGAACATCGCGGCCCTCAGGTCCGCAGCGCCTTCGGCCGAGGCCGCCGACTGAACGCCGGCGGAGGGGGCGCATGAGCGGGGTCCGCGATCTCGTCTACTCCAGCGCGCTCTACCGCGTGAGCCTGCGCGGCCGGTTCCATCACGGCCTCGCCTTCCAGCCCGACGATCCCTGGCCCGGCAATCCCGAACGCGCCAACGAGCTGTTCCAGGGCACCTATACACTGGGTGGGCAGACCGTGACCGTCGGTGCCAACCCGCCCTGGCGGAACCCCGACGGCGGCGACGCCTGGCGCAGCGAACTGCACGCCTTCAGCTGGCTGCGGCATTTCCGCGAGGCCGGCGGCGATTCCGCGGTCCGCGCCGCGCGGTCGCTGGCCGGCACCTGGCACAGCCACTGCGGCACCTACGACCCCTTCATCTGGCGGCCCGACATCCTCGCCCGGCGGCTGACCAACTGGTGCCTGAACGCCGACCTGCTGATCCGCCACGCCGAACTGACCTATCGCTCGAACATCCTCCGCTCCTTCGGGCGGCAGGCGAAGCATCTCTCCCGCACCGCCGACCAGATGAAATCCGGCGCGGAGGGGATAGCCACGGCCGTCGGGCTGGCGCTGGTCGGCTACTGCCTGCCCGAATCCCGGGCCTACGCCGAGAAGGGCCTGCGCCTGCTGGCGGACCAGCTATCGCGCCAGATCCTGTCCGACGGCGGGCATGTCAGCCGCTCGCCCGAAACTCTGGAGCGGGTGCTCCGCGATCTGGTGCTGCTGAAGCGGGTTATGATGGAGGTCGGCGAGCCCGCGCCGGACGCACTGATCAACGCCATCGACCGGATCACGCCGACCCTGAAGCTCTTCCGTCACGGCGATGGCGGGCTGGCGCTGTTCAACGGCGGCACGGCTGGCGACGCCGACGCCATCGAGATCACCGTCAAGCGCTCCGGGATCCGCGGAAAACCGAATCTCTCCGCGCTCCGCAGCGGCTATGAGCGGCTGCAGGGCGACCGCACGGCTGTGATCTGCGATTTCGGCGGCCCCGATCCGCAGCCGGGAATCGGCCATGCGGGTCTGCTGAGCTTCGAGCTGAGCCATCGCCGGGAGCGCATCGTCGTCAACAGCGGCGCGTCGCGCCCACCGTCGGCGCAATGGCAGGCGGCGCTCGCCTCGACCGCGGCGCATTCGACCCTCACCGTCGACGACACAAATGCCGTGCCGGTGCCCGAGGCCGGCCGCAAGCGCCGCCGCGGCATGGAGACAGAGGCCGTCCGTACCGAATCCGCCGAGGCCACGTGGCTGGACATGAGCCATGACGGCTACCGGCAGGCCTATGGCATCACCCACCGCCGCCGGCTTTATCTGGATGCCGCCGGACGCGACTTCCGCGGCGAGGACACGCTGGAGCCGGCGCCGTCGAAATCGCGCCGCAGTGTCCCCTTCGCCATCCGCTTCCACCTCCATCCCGACGTGCAGGCTGTGCCCTCACAGGGCGGCGATGCGGTGCTGCTGCGCCTGAAATCGGGGCGCGGCTGGCGGTTCCGCATGGCCGGCGCCGAACTGAAGATCGAAGACGGCGTCTATCTGGGCGACGGGCGGCCGCGGAAGACGCGTCAGATCGTCTTGCACGGCGTTCTGGAGCAAGAAGCGCTTGCCGTTCACTGGGCTTTCGGGCTCATAGAAGGGGCTGACGCCTAGCCTCAAAAAATCAGGGAAAAGAAGAAGCCATGTCCGATGACATCATCGCGCCGGGTCGCGCGCTGATTTCCGTTTCCGACAAGTCCGGCCTGGATCAGCTGGGCAAGTTCCTGAAGTCGAAGGACGTCGAGATCCTGTCGACCGGCGGCACCGCCCGCGCGCTTGCCGATCTGGGCTGCGACGTGATCGAGGTGAGCGACCATACCGGATCGCCCGAGATGATGGACGGCCGCGTGAAGACGCTGCACCCGAAGATCCATGGCGGCATCCTTGGCCTGCGCGACGCCGACAGCCACGTGAAGGCCATGAAGGATCACGACATCGCGCCGATCGATCTGGTGGTCATCAATCTCTACCCGTTCGAGAAGACCGTGGCCGCCGGCGCCGACCGCGCGACCGCGATCGAGAACATCGACATCGGCGGCCCGGCGATGATCCGCTCGGCGGCGAAGAACCACCGTTTCGTCGCCGTGGTGACGGACCCGGCCGACTATGGCGCCCTGATCGAGGAATGGCGCAATCAGGGCGGCCTGAGCATGGGGTTCCGTGAGGAACTGGCCGCCAAGGCCTATGCCCGGACCGGCGCCTACGATTCGGCGATCACCGCCTGGTTTGCCGGCCAGTCCGACAGGATGCCCTCCAGGCTGGGCATCGCCGCCGGACCGGCGCGCGAACTGCGCTATGGCGAAAACCCCCACCAGATCGCCGCCTTTTACCCCAGCGGCGATGTCCGGCCCGGCGTCGCCAGCGCCCGGCAGATCCAGGGCAAGGCGCTCAGCTACAATAATCTCAACGACACCGACGCCGCCTACGAACTGGTCGCCGAGTTCGATCCGAAGGAGACCGCGGCGGTCGCCATCATCAAGCACGCCAACCCCTGCGGCGTTGCGGTCGGCAAGACCGCGGCCGAGGCCTATGAGCGCGCGCTGGCCTGCGATCCGGTGAGCGCCTTCGGCGGCATCATCGCGCTGAACCGTCCGCTTGAGGCCGACACGGCCGAGAAGATCACCGAGATCTTCACCGAAGTCATCATCGCCCCCGGCGCCTCCGAAGCCGCGATCAAGGTGGTGGCGAAGAAGAAGAATCTTCGCCTGCTGCTGACCGACGGCCTGCCCGACCCGGCTGCAGCCGGCCTGTCCTTCAAGGCGCTGGCCGGGGGCGTTCTGGCGCAGAGCCGCGACAATGGCCGCATTACCGCCGCCGACGTGAAGGTGGTGACGAAGCGTGCGCCGAGCGAGCAGGAGATGGCCGATCTGATCTTCGCCTTCCGGGTCGCCAAGCATGTGAAGTCCAACGCCATCGTCTACGTCCGCGGCGGCCGCACCGTCGGCGTCGGCGCCGGTCAGATGAGCCGGGTCGATTCCGCCCGCATCGCCGCCCGCAAGGCCGAGGATGCGCGCGAGGCCGCCGGCGACAGCGACGGCTGGACGAAGGGGTCGGTCGTGGCGTCCGACGCCTTCTTCCCGTTCGCCGACGGCCTGATGGCGGCGGTCGAGGCCGGCGCGACGGCGGTGATCCAGCCGGGTGGTTCGGTGCGCGACGACGAGGTCATCGCCGCCGCCGACGAGGCCGGTCTGGCCATGGTCTTCACCGGCATGCGGCACTTCAGACATTGAGCGAAATGGCAGGCCGGCCATGACGAACGGGCGCTTGTGATGGGGCGTCCGGTCCGGCTTGGCTGGCACGCATGAAGCTCTCCCCGACATTGGCCGGCGCGGCGCTGGTGGTCCTGTCCACCATGGGCTTCTCGGTCATGCACGCCATGATCCAGTATCTCGGCGCGCAGGGGCTGCACGGCTTCGAGATCGCCTTCTTCCGCAACCTGTTCGGCATCTTCGCGCTGGCGCCGATCATCCTCCAGCACGGTCTGGAGCCCTTCCGGACCAGCAAGCTGAAGCTGCATTTCATGCGCGCGGCGGTGAATGCTGCGGCGATGCTGATGTTCTTCTACGGCATCACCACGGGCATCGCGCTCGGACTCGTTCAGGCGCTCAGCTTCACGGCGCCGCTGTTCACCTCGCTGCTGGCGGTGCTGTTCCTGGGCGAGAAGATGCGGGTGCACCGCTGGACGGCGCTGTTCGTCGGCTTCGTCGGCACGCTGGTGATCCTCCGCCCCGGTGTCGCCGAGATTCCGCCGGGCGCGATCTATCTGCTGGCGGCCGCGATGATGTGGGGCATCGCGATGACCATCATCAAGCGCCTGACAGCGACCGATTCCGCCATCACCATTTCGCTCTACATGGTCATCATGCTGACGCCGATCTCCGGCATCGCGGCAGCCTTCGTCTGGGTCTGGCCGACCTGGGAGCAGTTCGCCTGGCTGGTGGCCATCGGCATCATAGGCACCTTCTCGCAGCTCGCCTTCGCCCAGGCCTTCCGACTGGCGGACGCCACGGCGGTGCTTCCGTTCGACTTCACCAAGCTGATCTGGAGCGCGATGCTGGGCTGGATCTTCTTCGCCCAGGTGCTGGACGTCTGGGTCTGGGTCGGCGCCATCATGATCTTCTGCGGCGGCTTCTACATCGCCTTCAGGGAACGTAAGCTGAAAGGCGAACCGCCGCCGGTCCGGGAGCCCCTGCGCCCGGTCTGAGACGCAGGCGGCGCTGGAGGGGAGGCCAGTGGATGACCGATTATGAACGCCCCTATGCCGGGCTGAAGGTGCTCGACATCAGCCAGGGCGTGGCGGGCCCGCATGCCGGCATGCTGCTGGCGCTCTATGGCGCCGACGTGGTCAAGGTCGAGCCGCCGGCCGGCGACTGGATCCGCCCCATCGGCGTGACCCATGGCGACCACTCGGCGCATGGCGTCTACTACTCTCGCGGCAAGCGCTCCATCGCGCTGGACATCCGCACCGATGCCGGCCGCGATGTCGTGCTGAAGCTGGCGGCGGACGCGGACGTCATGATCGAGAGCAACCGTCCCGGCGTCGCCGACCGGCTGGGCATCGGCTACGAGGCCATCCGCGCGATCAATCCCGGGGTGATCTACCTCTCGGTGAGCGGCTTCGGCCAGACCGGCCCCTATGCCGACCGCGCCTGCACGGACACCGTGGCGCAGGCCTTCTCCGGCATGATGAGCATCAACCGCGGCAGCGACGACGGGCCGGTGAAGTTCGGCGCGGTGATCGTCGACTCCGTCACCGGCCTCTACGCCTATCAGGCCGTGGCCACCGCGCTCTACGCCCGCCGGGACGGCGGCAAGGGCCGGCATGTCGACGTCAGCCTGATGCAGGGCGCGGCGGCGATCCTGGCGCCGAAGATCCTGGAGGCGCATCTGCAGGGCGGCCCGCCGGTGGCGTTCAATCCGCCCGCCGGAAACTTCGAGACGCTGGACGGCTGGATCGCGGTGACGCTGGTCCGCAACGAGGAGTTTCACAAGACCTGCCGCCTGATCGGCCTGCCGGAACTGGCCGAGGACCCGCGCTATGCCAGCTTCGCCAGCCGCGGACAGCACCTGAAGCCGCTGATGGCGGCGCTGCGGGCGAAGTATCGGGAGAAGACGACCGACGCCTGGCTGGCGCTGCTGAAGCCTGAGGGAATCCTCTGCGACAAGGTCAACGACTTCAATGACTGGCTCGCCGACCCGCATGTCCAGGCTGTCGATGCCGCCAAGGCCGCGGACCAGCCTGATGTCGGGGAGAGCCCGCTGGCCCGGGTGCCCGGCGCACTGCTCGCGCCGGCGGATGTCGGCCACGCGCCGCGCATCGGCGAGCAGGGCCGGGAGATCCTGGCCGGGCTGGGATTCGGCGAGGCCGAGATCACAGCCATGGCCGGAAGTGGCGCGGTGAAGCTGCCGGACTGACGAGGGAGACAGACATGACCGGATTCGACCCGGCCCAGCACCGCATGTGCGAGCCGTCCTATTTCGAGGATCTGGAGGTCGGCCAGACCTTCTACATCAATTCCCGCACCCAGACGGACGCGTTGTTCGCGGCGTTCCAGCTGGCCTCGGGCGACAATCACCCGATCCACTACGACGAGGAATACTGCAAGCGCCATGGCCATCGCGGCCTGCTCGCCCACGGGCTGCAGGTGATGGCGCAGACGGCGGCCGGCGCAGGCATCTTCCCCCATGTCGTCGGCGAGGCGCTGGTCGCCTTCATCGAGGCGTCGGCGAAGTTCAAGGGACCGGTCTACGCAGGCGACACGCTCTATCCGCAGCTCGAGATCACCGAGAAGAAGGCCGGCCGGACGACGGGCACCGTCACCTGCCGCGCCACAGTGCACAACCAGGACGGCGATCTGGTGCTGGAGGGCGAGCACAAATACCTGATCCGCAAACGTCATCCGGAGGCCAAGACATGAGCAACGTTCTCTACGAGGTCCGCGACGGGATCGCGATCATCACGCTGAACCGCCCGGAGAAGCTCAACGCCCTGTCGATCGAACTCGGTCACGAACTGGCTGCGGCCTGGGAACGGTTCCAGTCCGGCCCGGAACGCGCGGCCATCCTGACCGCTGCCGGCGACCGCGCCTTCTCGGTCGGCGCCGACCTCACCGACCCGCCGGAGATCTGGCCGTTTGCGCCCGGCGTCGGCGTGCATGTCGACAAACCGGTGGTTGCCGCGGTCAACGGCCTCTGTGTCGGCGGCGCCTTCATTCTGGTCCAGTTCTGCGATCTCTGCGTCATGTCCGAGACCGCGACCTTCGTCTATCCGGAAGCGAAGATCGGCCTGACCGGCGGGCTGATCACGTCGCTGGCGGCCCGGATGCCGCACAAGCTGGCGATGGAGTTCATGATGGTCGGCGAGCCGATGACCGCGCAGCGCGCCTACGAGGCCGGGCTGGTCAATCAGATCACGGCGCCGGACGCCCTGATGGACGCGGCGATGGACTATGCGACGAAGCTGGCCGGTCTGGCGCCGATGGTGCTGAGCACGATCAAGCGCCATGTCGCCGAAGTGCTGCCGAAGGGGCCGTCGGAGAAGGCCGGCATCGCGCGGCGCGACCTGCAGGCGGTCCGCGAGTCCGACGATTTCCGCGAAGGCACCACGGCTTTCCGCGAGAAGCGGCCGCCCCAGTTCAAGGGAAAGTAGGACCTGCCGAGGAGGGAATCCCCATGACCAAGGAAGTGCTCACCCATCCCGTGCTGCAGCAGATGGTGGACCGGGGCAACGTGCCCCTGTCGCTGGCGACGCGCGGCGCCGGACTGATCTTCGTTTCCGGCCTGCCGCCGGTGGATCTGACGACGGGTCAGTTGATCGAGGGCGGCATCGAGGAGCAGACGCGCGCCTCGCTGGAGGCGATCCAGGCGGTGCTGGAGGCCAACGGCTCGTCCATGGACAAGGTGATGAAGTGCACCGTCTTCGCGGTGAACGCCGGCCAGTTCGACCGGGTCAACAGGGTCTATGCAGAGTTCTTTCCCGAAGATCCGCCCGCCCGGACCTTCGTGACGGTGGGATCGTGGCCCTGGGCCTTCGATATCGAGATCGAGGCGGTGGCGCTGGCCTGATCAGAACGACAGGCGCGCCAGTGCGGCCTGGAAGTTGGCGATCTGCTTCTGCAGTGCGGCCGGCGGCTGCTGCAAAAGGGCCTCCTGGCGGCGCTTGGCCAGCGGATCCTTTTCCCTGTCCTGCAGGAAGTCGAAGGCTTTCTCGATCTGGTTCAGGGCGAAGCCGAGATGGTCGCGCGCCTTCTCGGATGCCTCGAAGTCGAGCAGGTTGACGAAACCGCCGAAGCCCAGCGCGAACACGCTCTTGTCGTCGTCGACATCCTTGCCGTAGATGTCGCCCTCGCGCAGGCCGAGGCCCGGCAGCGCATCGAAACCGTCATTGCCGCCACGCAGGCTGATCTTGGAATCGCCCTTGGCCGTGATGCGCAGATACTCGAAGTCGCCGTCCTTCTTCACTTCGGCCAGACCGGAACTGCCGAGCACGCGGTTCACCTCGAAGGCGAGCCAGCGGATGGAGTCGTCGGCCTCGATCGTGATGCGGCGCTGCGGGCCGTCATCGACGCCGATCGAGAAGGTCATACCCGGACGTACGGAACTGCCGGCGGCGACGGTGCGTGAGCCGACATCGCCGATATTGCCGTGTCCGAGGCCCAGGCGGGTCAGCACGGAATCGCCGGTCTCGTCGACGACGATGCCGTTGGAATCCGCGCGGCCGTTGATGCCGGAATAGGTCTGCGTCTGAACCAGCGCGCCGTTCGCGTCCATCCGCGTGACGAAGCCGTCGCGGACACCGACCAGATTGTTGCCGTCGAGATCGCCTTCGGTCTCGCCAGTGACGTAGATCTCGCCGGTCGAGGTGACGTCGATCGCGCGGACCCGGTCGGTTTCGGCGGTGCCGACATAGGCGCCGAAGTCGATCGAGGCGGTCGCTTCGTCGATCCGGGCGACGAAACCGTCGGCGCCGCCCTGATGGGTCTGGCGTCCGTCGAGGCCGGCATTCGCCAGCCCGGCATCCGTGGTGTCGCCGCCGACGAAGATCTTGCCAGCGCCATCCACGGTGATGGCTGAAATGCGGGTGGTCTCGGAGACGCCGCCCACCGTGACGCTCTGGGTCGGACCGGCGGCGAGCTCGTCCACATCGAACATTTGGACGAAGCCCTGGCCGTCATCCTGCCCGCCGACATAGACCACGCCGTTGTCGACCGTGATCGCCGTAGCGCTCTCGTCGCCGGTGTCGCCGAACTGGTATTGGCTGACGACGGAACCGCTGGCGGCCGACAGGCGCTGGATATAGGCGTCCTGGCCGCCCTGATGCGTCTCGCCCGAGAGCGGACCGGCGGTGGCGCCGGCGACGATGACGTCGCCCGAGCTGTCGAAGGCCACGGAAAATGCGCCGTCCACGGCCTGGGGACCGGTATGGCGCGTCCATTGCGCCTCGCCGGAACTGTCGAACAGGGTGACGAAGCTGTTGATGCCGTTGTCCGGCGACCCGGAGGTCAGGGGCTTGTTGGCCCTGCCCGAGATCGCGATGGAGCCGTCGTCCGCGACCGCGAGGCCGTAGCCGTCCGCGGTGTCTGTCGCGCCGACCATGCGCCGCCAGACGACGTTGCCGGCAGCATCGAAGCGGGTCAGGAAGACATCCTTCTCGCCGCCGACGACCAGCCCGCCGATATCGCCGGTGGTCGTGCCGAGCGTGAAGATCTCGCCATTCGGCCCCTGCGCCGAGGCAAGCAGCTTCGAGTTGCCGTCCTCGACTTCGGTCTTGATGTCGTAGTTCTGGGTCATCGTCCCGGAGAGATCGGTGAACTTCCGGAATGAGCCCTTGGCGAACTCGTCATTTCCCGACGTTCCGGCCACATAGGCCGCCGCTTCGGCATCGATCGGCGACAGCGTCACCTCCTCCAGAATGGAGCGGGTGACCTTCAGGCCGAACTTCCCGTCGCCGTCGCCATAAGTGAAGAAGCGCGAGGCGATGCCGGCGGTCTCGAGTTCCTGGTTCAGATACTCCGAGATCGAACCCAGGGTCTTGTCGCCGGCGATGTTGTCCAGATCGATATCCAGATCGATCACGGTACCGTCGGTCTTCTCGACATTGATGTTGAACCGGCTCATGCCGCCGAGGCTGTCGATCGGCTCGGCCACGCTCGAGAACAGCCGCTTGCCCTCGTATTCCGAGCTGGCGCGCGGAATGCGGGCTTCGGTCTCCGTCCTGGTCTCGACCGGACCGGCGATGATGCCGAGATTGCCGAACTGGTTCTTGCCGATGAAATCGACGACGTCCTGTTCGTAACGTTCGAACTGTTTCTGCAACTGCCCGCGGACGAGATCGGCGCGCTTGTCCTCGGTGGCGAAGGCGGCCAGCGACTGCATGCGCTTCAGGCCCTTCCAGAGCTTGAACAGATTGGCCGAGGTCTTGTCGAGATCGGAGCGCAGACCGTCATCGGTGTTGGCGAACAGGTTCTTGCCCGACAGATGCTCGCCCAGCTTGTCCGGCAGGTTCAGCAGGGAGACCGGCTTGTCCCAGGGCGTCTGGACGGCGGCCCCGCGGTCGAAGCCGATCGAGGCGAACGCCTCCGGATTGCGCAGCAGGGCCTGAGTGGTCAGCTTCGAATTCATGGCGCCCTGAATCAGCGACGCATCCAGCTGTACCAGCGTGATGGTCCGGGTCTGCCCGTCGTTCTGATTGCCGAAAATGCCGACCATGGTCCTGTTGCCGCGAAATGGTTCTCCGCACCTGCACGGATACAGGCGAGCAATTAAGGACCCGTAAACGGCCATGCTTCACGGGCTGTTAACCGCAGCCTGCTTATCTGACGCCAGCATTGCATTCTCCGAAGCGGGAGCCGTGGACCATGAAGAAGATGATCGTTTTCGGCGCGCTGGGCCTCCTTCTGCTGGGCGGTGGCGGCGCCGCGGCCTTCATGATGATGGGCGGCAGCGACGCGAAGCCGCCGACCGCGGAAGAGATCGCGGCCGCGGCGGCCGCGCGCGAGCCGGTCTATCTGAGGATGGAAGGCCTGACGGCGCCGATCATCCGCACCAACCGGATCCGCCACTACATCTTCCTGAACGTCACCCTGGAGATGGCCGATACCTCGGCCCGGGACGAGGCGATGAAGATCCGGCCGCGCCTGCACGACGCCTTCCTGCGCGAGTTCTACTCCAAGTCGATCACAGACAAGGACGGGCGCGGCACCATCGATTTCGAATCCATCAAGCGCCGTCTGGCCAAGCAGGCCGACAAGGTGCTGGGCGAAAACCAGGTGCTGAACGTTCTCGTCACCCGGGCGGTGCGCGGCGCGGGCTGACCGGCCCGATTGCCTTCGGCCGCCGGAGCGACTATCTCCGGCGGCATGACTGATACCGGAACCATCCACGTCATCGGTGGCGGGCTGGCCGGCTCCGAAGCGGCCTGGCAGGCCGCCGAGGCCGGCGCCCGGGTCGTGCTGCACGAGATGCGGCCCGAGCGGAAGACCGACGCCCACCAGACATCGGGCCTGGCCGAACTGGTCTGCTCCAACTCCTTCCGCTCCGACGACCACGAGCACAATGCCGTCGGCCTGCTGCACGAGGAAATGCGCCGCTGCGGGTCGGTGATCATGGCCTCCGCGGACCGGCACAAGCTGCCGGCGGGTGGCGCGCTGGCCGTCGATCGCGACGGCTTCTCCGACGCCGTCCAGGCCGCCATCGAGGCGCATCCCAACATCATCGTCGAGCGCGGTGAGATCGCCGGCCTGCCGCCGGCGGACTGGGGCAACGTCATCGTCGCCACCGGACCGCTGACCTCGCCGGCGCTGAGCAAGGAGATCCTGGAGCTGACCGGCGAGGACGCGCTGGCCTTCTTCGACGCCATCGCGCCCATCGTCGCGAAGGAGTCCATCGACTTCGACATCGCCTGGTACCAGAGCCGCTACGACAAGGCGGGTCCCGGCGGCGATGGCGCCGACTACATCAACTGCCCGATGGACGAAGCGCAGTACAACGCCTTCCTCGACGCCATCGACGAGGGCGAGAAGACCGAGTTCCGCGACTGGGAGAAGGACACGCCCTATTTCGAAGGCTGCCTGCCGATCGAGGTGATGGCCTCACGCGGCCGCGAAACGCTGCGCTACGGCCCGATGAAACCGGTCGGGCTGACCGATCCGCGGACCGGAAAATCGCCTCACGCGGTGGTGCAGCTCCGCCAGGACAATGCGCTGGGCACGCTCTACAACATCGTCGGTTTCCAGACGAAGCTGAAGTATGGCGAGCAGCGCCGCGTGTTCCGCATGATCCCGGGGCTGGAGAACGCCGAGTTCGTCCGCCTGGGCGGTCTGCACCGCAACACCTTCATCAACAGCCCCCGCCTGCTTGACCGGCAACTGCGCATGAAGGCGATGCCGCGTCTGCGCTTCGCCGGACAGGTCACCGGCGTCGAAGGTTATGTCGAAAGCGCGGCCATCGGTCTGGTCGCGGGACGTCTGGCCGCCGCGGAGGCGCGGGGCACGGAACTGCCGCCGCCGCCCGCCGAGACCGCCCTGGGCGCACTGCACGCCCACATCACCGGCGGTGCGGATGCATCCAGCTTCCAGCCCATGAACGTGAATTTCGGCCTGTTTCCGGAACTGAACCAGCGCTTCCGCGGACGGGACAAGAAGATGCAGAAACGCAAGGCGCTGTCGGCGCGGGCGCTGGCCGCACTCGCACCCTGGGCTGCGTCAGTCCCCGCTCACCAGCCCGAGGCGCTCGTGCCAGGCGGCGATTGATTCCTCCGGATAGCCACCGAACGACCGGTCCTTCGGACCAGGGCGGAAGTCGACCCAGTCCGGCCTGAAATCGAGCATCAGATGGACCCGCTCCGGCGGGACCGGAAGTGGCGTGTCGATTGCCGACGCCAGCGGATGCACCAGTTCCGGCCAGCGGCTGTCCCACAGCCAGAGATGGCTGCCGCACTCGCCGCAGAAGCTGCGTTTGGCATTGGAGAATGTGACCTCGCCGGTGGCCTCGTCCTCCAGCCGCGCATTGTAGACGCGGATATGCGCCTGCCCCTCGATCCGGAGCGTCCCGAAAGCCGCGCCCAGGTTGATGGCGGAACCGCCGCCACCGCCGGTCTTCCGGCAGATGCCGCAGTAGCAGACGTTGAACGGATAGGGGTGTGCGCTCTCGACGGTGAACCGGACGGCCTTGCAATGACACGAGCCCTCGAGGCGCATCCCTTCAGTCCTCCGCGATGGTGTCTTCCCCGCGCCGGATCATCGTGCCGACGCCATGCTCGGTGAAGGTCTCCAGCAGGACGACGTTCTCGATCCGCCCGTCAAGGATGGTCGCCGCGCCGACGCCCTGACGCACCGCATCGAGGCAGGTCTCGATCTTCGGGATCATGCCGCCGGTGATCACACCCTCGCCGCGCAGAACCAGCACGTCCTTCGGCGTCAGGAACGGCACAAGTTCGCCGTCCTTGTTCAGCACGCCGGCCACGTCGGTCAGCATGATCAGCTTCGCCGCGCCGAGCGCCGAGGCAATGGCGCCGGCCGCCGAGTCGGCATTGATGTTGTAGGTCTCGCCGTTCTTGCCGACGCCGATGGGCGCGATGACCGGGATCAGCGTGTCCAGATCCATCGCGTTGAAGATATCGGGATTGATGTGGCGCGGTTCGCCGACGAACCCGAGATCGAGAATGCGCTCGATGTTGGAATCGGGATCGCGCTTGGAGCGGGTCAGCTTGCGCGCCTCGATCAGGTTGCCGTCCTTGCCCGACAGGCCGATGGCCATGCCGCCGGCCTGCTGGATGGAGGAGACGATCTGCTTGTTGATGGAGCCGGCCAGGACCATCTCGACGATATCGACGGTCTTGCGGTCGGTGACCCGCAGGCCGTCGACGAACTCGGATTCGATGTTGAGCCGTTCCAGCATCGAGCCGATCTGCGGGCCGCCGCCATGCACGACCACCGGGTGGATGCCGACCTGTTTCAGCAGCACGACGTTCTCGGCGAAAGCCTGGGAGAGGCGGTCGTCGCCCATGGCGTGGCCGCCATACTTGATGACGAAGATCTCGCCGGCAAACCGCTTGAGGTAGGGAAGCGCTTCCTGAAGCGTGGCCGCCTTCTTCGTCAGTTCCTCGTTCACGGCGTCTTTCCTCCCCCCGGGTCTGTCCTCGATTCGAAGTTATAGCCCCGGTGAGGCCGTGCGTGCCACCGTTGCCAGTTCAGCCCGCAGTTCCGCCAGGCCGTCGCCCTTCTCGCTGCTGGTCGCGAACAGCTTCGGATACGCGGCCACATGCGGGCGCAGCTTCGCTTCCGTCGCGTCGATCAGCCGCTCCAACTCGCCGCGTTTCAGCTTGTCGGTCTTGGTCAGAACCACCTGATAGACCACGGCCGACTTGTCCAGCATGTTCATGAAGTCCTCGTCGGACTCCTTGATGCCGTGGCGGGAATCGATCAGCAGGTTCACGCGGATCAGGTTGGGACGCCCCCTGAGGTAGTCGCGGATCAGGCGCGTCCAGGCATCGACGGTGCCCTTCGGCGCCTTGGCGAATCCGTAGCCGGGCAGATCGACCAACATCAGCTGCCCGCCGAGATCGAAGAAGTTGAGCTGCTGCGTCCGCCCCGGCGTGTTCGACGTCTTGGCCAGCGCCTTGCGGCCGGTCAGCGCGTTGATCAGGCTGGATTTGCCGACATTGGAGCGGCCGATGAAGGCGACCTCCGGCAGATCCGGCGCCGGCAACTGCGCCAGCCGAGCCACGCTCAACAGGAAGGTGCAGTCGCCGGCGAACAGGACCCGTCCGCTCTCGACCTCGGCCTCGTCGTCAGTCACCGGACTTGGCGGGCGCCGGCGGCTTCAGATTGGTCCGGCGCATGATGAACCACTGCTGCGCGATCGACAGCAGGTTGTTGAACGTCCAGTAGATCACCAGGCCGGCCGGGAAGGTGGCCAGGAAGAAGGTGAACACGATCGGCAGCATCATCATGATGCGGGCCTGCATCGGGTCCGGCGGCTGCGGGTTGATCTTCTGCTGGGCGTACATGGAGATGCCCATCAGCAGCGGCCAGACGCCGAGATGCAGGAAGTCCGGCGCACCCCAGGGGATCAGCCCGAACAGTTCGAACACGTTCGTCGGATCGCGGGCGGACAGGTCCTCGATCCAGCCGTAGAACGGCGCATGCCGCATCTCGATGGTGACGAAAAGCACCTTGTAGAGCGCGAAGAAGACAGGGATCTGCAACAGGATCGGCAGGCAGCCCGAAACCGGGTTCACCTTGTGCTTCTTGTAGAGCCCCATCATTTCCTGCTGCATCTTCATGCGGTCGTCGCCGGCGCGCTCGCGCAGCTTGACCATCTCCGGCTGCAGCGCCCGCATCTTCGCCATCGAGACGTAGGACTTCCACGCCAGCGGCAGGAAGGTGAACTTGACGACGAAGGTCACGGCGATGATCGCCAGACCGAAATTCCCCAGCAGGGTGTTGAAGAAGTCGATGGCGTGGAAGAAGGGCCGGGTCAGGAACTCGAACCAGCCCCAGTCGATCGCCTTGTCGAACAGGCGGATGCCCAGGTTCTCCTCGTAGGCGGAGATCATGTGGACTTCCTTGGCGCCGGCGAACAGCCGCGAGGACTGCTGCACCGTGCCGCCCGGGGCGACGTTCAGACCGTCGATCAGGTAGTCGACCTGATACTTGTCGATGCCGCCCTCGGCCCAGTGCCGGAAAGCGCCGTTGAAGGAATCGGTCTGATCCGGGATCAGCGCCGTCATCCAGTACTTGTCGGAGATGCCGATCCAGCCGCCGCCGGCCGAGCGTTCCTCGATCAGGCCGTCGTCCCGGAGGTCGCTGTAATCCAGTTCCTTCTTCTCCTCGAAGACGCCCAGCGGGCCTTCGTGAATGATGAAGAAGTCGCTGATGTCCGGTGTGCCGAGGCGCAGGACCCGCGCATAGGGATAGAGCGTCAGGTTCTTGTCGGTGCCGTTCTCGACCCCGTGGGTGACCCGGAACATGTAGCCGTTGTCGACCTCGATCCGCTGCGTGAAGCGGACGCCTTCGCCATTGTCCCAGGTGAGGGTGACCGGCTTGTCGGGGGTCAGTTCGGCATTGTCGGTCGTCCAGACGGACTCGGGTCCCGGCACTGCGGTGGCGTTGTCGCCGACCAGCCAGCCGGTCTCGATGAAATAGGGGCTGGGCGCGCTGGACGGATTGAGCAGTTCGACCGGCGGCGAGGTCGGATCGACGGTCGTGTGGTAGTCCTTCAGCGTCAGATCGTCGATGCGGCCGCCCTTGAGGCGGATGGATCCGTGCAGACGCGGCGAGTCGATCGCCAAGCGCTCCTCGGCGCCGATGACGGCGGCGCGGTCCTGCGGCAGGCTGAGCGCGGGCAGGTTCGGGGACCCGCCGGGGACGGCCGGCCGGGCGCCCGGCGCCTGCGGGGCGGTTCCCGGAGACGGCGCCGTCTGCGCGGTCTGCTGCGACTGCTGCTCCGTGTCCTTGCCGTCAGGCGTGAAGAAGAACTGGAAGCCCAGCAGGATCACCATCGACAGCACGATGGCGAAGATCAGGTTGCGTTGTTCCGACATTCGGCTTCAGCGTCCTTTGAGCGTTGTCCGGGGCGCACCCCCGTGCGGGGCGGGTTCGGGTACGGGATCGAAGCCGTGGCCGCCGAAGGGGTGGCAGCGGCCGATGCGGCGGACCGCAAGCCAGCCGCCCTTCACCGGGCCGTGCTTCGAGAGCGCTTCCAGCGCATAGGCCGAGCAGGTCGGCTGATAACGGCAGTTCGGCCCGAGCCAGGGCGAGATGACATAGCTGTAGAACCGGATCGGCGCCTGCAGCAGAAGGACGAGCAGCCGGGCGATCATTCGGCGGCTCCCTGCCGCAGCAGGCCGATGCGTTTCAACGAAAAATGGAGGTCGTCGCGCAGGTCCGCGAAGTCGCGATTCACCGTGGCGGCACGCGCGATCAGAACGTAGTCGTGACCGGGCTCCGCCCGCTCCTTCAGGACCGTATCGACAAGCGCCCGCAGCCGCCGCTTCGCGCGGTTGCGCCGGACGGCATTGCCGACCTTCTTCGATGCGGTGAAGCCAACGCGCATGTCCGGCCTGCGTTCTCCGTCCGGTTGAGCCAGACTGTCCGGCATGGGCTGGGCCTGCAGCACAAGGCCGGTCGATGCGGAACGCAGTCTGGCGCGGCTGAGCCTGAGAAAGTCGGCCCGTTTCTTCAACCGGCCGATCCGCATGGGCTGGCCGTCAGGCCGACAGCTTCTTCCGGCCCTTGGCCCGGCGGAGCCGCAGGATGCGCTGACCGCCTACCGTCGCCTTGCGGGCGCGGAAGCCATGACGGCGCTTACGCACGAGGTTGCTCGGCTGAAAGGTACGCTTCACGACAGGCACTCCTGGATCAGGGATCTTCGACAAAACAGCCACGGCCCGCGGGTCTCCCGGCAGGCGTGAGACGCGGTGTATATGAGGCGGTCACGGCCAAGTCAACCGCGGTGAGCTTCAAATTCGCACCGTACTGTCACAGTTAAATGAGCACGCCGGCAATGGAGACGACAATGCCCCGAACGATCGAGACCGACATCTGCGTCATCGGCGGCGGTTCAGGGGGCCTGAGCGTCGCCGCCGGCGCGGCCCAGATGGGTGCTCCGACCGTGCTGATCGAGGGTGGCAGGATGGGCGGCGACTGCCTGAACTACGGCTGCGTTCCCTCCAAGGCGATGCTGGCCGCGGGACATCACGCCAGCCTCTGGCGGCACTCGGGGGCCTTCGGCGTCGACGCGCCCCGGCCCGCCGTCGATTTCGGCCGGGTCAACGATCATGTCCGCGATGTCATCGCCGGCATCGAGCCGCATGACAGCCAGGAACGGTTCGAAGGCCTCGGCGTGACCGTGCTGCGGGACATGGCGCGCTTCATCTCCGGGGACGCGGTTCAGGCCGGCGATACCGTGGTGAAAGCCCGCCGCTTCGTGGTGGCGACCGGATCGTCGCCCGTCGCACCGCCGATCCCGGGCCTGGAGGAGACCGGCTATCTCACCAACGAGACGCTGTTCGACAACCGCGAACTGCCGGGCCACCTGATCATCATCGGCGGCGGTCCGATCGGGATGGAGATGGCCCAGGCGCATGCCAGCCTGGGCGCGCAGGTCACCGTGCTGGAGGCGTTCTCGGCTCTGGGCAAGGACGATCCGGAACTCGCCGCCGTCGCGCTCGACGCCATCCGCGAAAGCGGCGTCGCTGTCCGCGAGGGCGTGAAGATCGCGCGCGTCGAGCCCGGACCCGTCGTTGTTCTCGAAGACGGCAAGGGCGGCGAGGAGCGGATCGAGGGCACGCACCTTCTTGTCGCCGCGGGTCGCCAGGCCAATGTCCGGAAGCTCGATCTGGAGAAGGCCGGGGTCGACTATTCGCCGAAGGGCATCGTCGTGGACCGGGGTCTCAGGACCAGCAACCGGAAGATCTACGCCATCGGCGACGTCGCGGGCGGCCTGCAGTTCACTCACGTCGCCGGCTGGCATGCCGGTCTCGTCATCCGCAGCGCCCTGTTCCGCCTGCCGGTGAAGGCGGATACCGGTGCGATCCCGTGGGTGACCTACACCGATCCGGAACTGGCCTGGGTCGGGCTGCAGGAGAAGCAGGCCCGCGAGAAGCATGGCGACGGGGTACAGGTGCTGCACTGGGGCTTCGACGAGAATGACCGCGCCCGCGCCGAACGCCGGACCGAAGGCCGGGTGAAGGTGATCTCGTACAAGGGCAGGCCCGTCGGCGCAGGTATCGTCGGCGCGCATGCGGGCGAACTGATCGGACCCTGGGTGCTGGCCATCAACAAGGGGCTGAAGCTCTCCGACATGGCCGGCTTCGTTGCCCCCTACCCCACGCTCGGCGAAGTCAGCAAACGGGCGGCCGGCAGCTACTTCACCCCGACACTGTTCTCCGAGCGCACCCGCAAGGTGGTGAAGTTCCTGCGTCTGTTCGGCTGAGGTCCGCCATGCGCGGGCTGCACTTGGCCCGTGCCTGCCGCCTGCCCCACAATGTCCCGGGAGACAGAAGGGGAGGACGCCGATGGCGCTGTCGCAGGAACACATCATCTACGAGGTCGAGCGCGGCCGCGCCCGGATCACGCTGAACCGGCCCGAGAAGCGAAACGCACTGTCCATCGCGCTGCAACGAGAACTGAACGAGGCGCTGTGGGAAGCCGACAACGACAAGGAAGTGCACTGCGTCATCCTGAAGGGCGCGGGCAAGTCCTTCTCGGCGGGCTACGACCTGACGCCGGGCCTGAACACCACCCCGACCGGGGAGCGGGCCGGCGCGACCTACCGCGAGGGTGGCATCTACGCCAATCCGACCGTCGACGACGATATCTGGCGGCTGGAGCAGGGCCAGCGGATGCGCATGGCCCTGTTCGACATGCACAAGCCCTCGATCGCGCAGGTGCACGGTCACTGCCTGGCCGGCGGCACCGATCTGGCGCTGCTCTGCGACATGGTCATCGCAGCTGACGACGCGACGATCGGCTTTCCGCCGACGCGCGACCTCGGCTCGCCGCCCAATCACATGTGGCTCTACAATTGCGGCCCGCAGTGGGCCAAGCGGCTGCTGCTGACCGGCGACACCGTGACCGGCGAGGAAGCGGCGCTGATCGGGCTGGTGCTGAAATCCGTGCCGGCCGACCTGCTGGAGGCCGAGGTCGAGGGCCTGGCCGACCGCCTGGCGAAGATCGATCCCGATCTGCTGGCCGCCAACAAGCGCATCGTCAATCTGGGCGTCGAACTGATGGGCGGGCGGACGCTGCAGCGGATCACTGCCGAGAACGACGCCCGCGGCCATCTGGCGCCGGGCACCCTCGCCTTCCGCAAGAACGCGAACGAGAAGGGCCTGAAGGCGGCGCTGAAGGAACGCGACGGCCAGTTCGGCGACGGCCGCGCCCGCGTCCGCGGTCCGGAGACACGCGACGAGGATGGCAATCTGGTATGATCTGATCGGCGGTTTCGTGTTCGTGTCCGCCCGGTGTCCGGCCCGTGTCGTGGTGGCCGCGGCCCGGGATTCCTAGGTGTTGGGAGCAATCGACCAATGAGGAAGATCATGAAACTCCGTCAACACCGTATCGACCGCGGATGGTCGCAGGAACAACTCGCCGAACTCTCGGGGGTGAGTGCGCGCACCATCCAGCGGATCGAGAATGGCGGCAATGCAGGGCTGGACACGCTCAACAGCCTCGCCGCCGCATTCGGAACCGATGTCGCGGTTCTGACCTTGGATGACAATCCTTCCGGCGAGGCCATCGCTTCAGACCCGCAGGCCGATACCGAACTGCAGACGGAGGAACGTGTGAATCGCCGCCGTGACCGGCGGAAGCGGGAATTCTACATCCATCTGGCCACCTTCATTCTGATCATGCCGTTCCTGCTGGCGCTGAACGTCACGCTGACGGCCGGATATTACTGGGTCGTCTGGCCATTCCTCGGGTGGGGCGCTGCCGTGGCGCTGCATTGGATCATGGTCTTTCCGATGCGCGGATTCATGGACGCCGAATGGGAGGAAGAGCAGTTCAACCGGCCAGCTTGAACTGCCGTCGTCCCCGATCAAGTCATGCCCGATGGTTCAGGGTAATCCCGCCCGCCCGGTCTCGACCTCGACGACCTCGATGCGTCCGGCCGATTTCCCGGCGATGCCGGGGCCACTGTCCTCGTTGGTGATGATGAACAGGTGCTTCCCGGCCGGTCCGCCGAGCATGCAGGCATAGGCGCCGCGTTCGCCGAAGGGGATCTGGTCGAGGATCCTGCCGCCTTCCGCATAGCGGACGATGCGCTTGCCGCGCGGGTCGGCGACCCAGATGGCGCCCTCGGCGTCCAGGCAGATGCCATCCGGCACCCCCTGCTCCATCTCCGCCCAGAGGCGGCGGTTGGAGAGGTTCCCGTTGCCGTCGACATCGAAGGCCGTCAGCCGCATGCCGAAGGTCTCGCCGACGATCAGCGTCTTGCCGTCCGGCGTGATCACCGTGCCGTTCGGAAAGGTCAGGTCGCCGGCCGCCTCGTGGATCGAACCGTCGGGATCGACGCGCCACATGCTGGTCGTCTTCAGTTTCTCGCCCTTGTGGCGCTCGAAGCCGAAATTGCCGACATAGGCGCGGCCCTGAGCATCGACGACCATGTCGTTGCAGGGCGCCGACACCCGGTCCGACAGGTCCGCCACCTCGTCCAGCGCACCGCCGCGGAAGCGCAGCAGCTTCCGGTCCAGCATGGACACGATCAGCAGGCTGCCGTCCGGCGCGAAGCCGAGCCCCGAGGGCTGGTTCGGAACGGTGACGATGTCCTTCACCTCACCGGCCAGATTCACGGTGCGGACGTGATGGGCGTAGAAGTCCGAGTACCAGAGCCGGTCCTGATGCCAGCGCGGCCCCTCGCCGAACCTGAGCCCGTCGACCAGCGTCTCGGGTATGCGTGACATGAGATTCTCCTACTGCCGCGTCATGGCTGCACGGGCCTCGGACTCGACTTCGGCCTTGCGGTCCTTGTCGGTCTTCAGTTCGGGCAACTGGAAGACCACACGTCGAATCAGGCCCGAATAGACGAAAGGCGCCTGATAGTCGTCGGTCACCGGCGCGTGAGAGCAGCCGAAATCCATGCCGGTCGAGGACAGTATCCGGAGCAGCATCGGGATGTAGGAACTGCCGGCTTCCTTGCCGTCGACCGTCAGGGTCACGTCGGCCGACTGGTCAGCGTGGCGCATGACCTCGACGGTCAGCGTGTGCGCCCCCTTCGACAGCTTCGACTTCGCCTCGATCCGGGCGTGGTCGCGGAAGCAGTTGTAGTCGAAGACGACCTTGCCCTTGAGAACGTACAACGCCATGCCCGAATTCGGCGTGCCGCGGGCGATGATCGCGCCGTCGCGGCCATCATGTTCGATCTCGGCAGTGATAATGAAACTCCGCGCTGCGCTGGGGCAGGCGTCGGACACGACATGGCTGATCGGCGGCAGATACTCGAAGTATCGCCGCGCTGTCGGCGTGCCGGGCTGGCGCGAGGCGCGGAACAGCTGCGCCGCGCCGCGGCCGTCCAGCGGCAGCACGCCGTGTTTCTCGGCCTCCTGCCACCAGAGTTCCTTCATCTCTTCGAGCTTCTTCGGATCGGACTCCGCGAGGTCGTTGCTCTCCGAGAAGTCTTCCTCGAGGTGGTAAAGCTCCCAGCGGTCGTCATCGAAGGACGTGTTGCGGCCGTGGCGGGTGACGGCCTTCCAGCCGTCCTTCCAGATTCCGCGATGGCCGAGCATCTCGAAATACTGCACCGACCGCGCCGGCGAGGCCTTCGGATCCGTCAGGGTCGGCATCAGGCTGGAGCCGTGCATCGGCATCTGCTCGACGCCCGCGACCTCTTCGGGCATCCCGGCGCCCGCCGCGTCGAGAATTGTCGCAGCGATATCCGTCGCGTAGCAGAAGGGCCGACGGAACTGTCCCTCCTGCCCCTTCAGCTTCTTCGGCCAGTGGATGACCAGCGGATCGCGCACGCCGCCGCCATGTGTGTTCTGCTTGTACCATTTCAGCGGCGTGTTGCCGGCCTGCGCCCAGCCCCAGGGGATGTTGGAGTGGCTCTTCGGGCCGCCGATCAGGTCGAGATGCTTGACCGCCTCGTCGACGTCCTCCTTCAGGCCGTTGAAATAACGCATCTCGTCGAACACGCCGCTGGCGCCGCCTTCCTGGCTGGCGCCATTGTCGGACATCACGATCAGCAGCGTGTCGTCCAGCTTGCCGATCTCTTCGAGGAAGGCGACGAAGCGGCCGATCTGGTGATCGGTATGGTCCAGCATCGCCGCGAAGGCTTCCTGCAGGCGGTTGGAAAACCCGCGTTCATTCTCCGAGAGTTCGTTCCAGGGCCGGACCCCCGGATTGCGCGGGGCGAGATTCGTGCCCTTCGGGATCACGCCGAGTTCGTTCTGCCGTGCGAACCACTCCTCGCGGACCTCGTCCCAGCCAGCGTCGAAACGGCCACGGTACTTCTCCAGCCAGGCTTCCGGGGCATGGTGCGGCGAATGCGTCGCGCCGAAGGCCATGTACATGAAGAAGGGCCGTTCGGGCACGAGGCTGTGCAGGTCCCGGATCATGGCCATCGACTGATCCACCATGTCCTCCGAGAAGTGATAGCCGTCCTGCGGCGTGCCCGGCGGATCGATCATGTGGTTGTCGCAGGTGATCTCGGGGCTGAAGTGGTCGGTCTCGCCCTGCATGAAACCGTAATAGCGGTTGAAACCGCGCTGCAGCGGCCAGTTGTGAAACGGTCCGGCGGCGGTGCATTCGATCATCGGCGCCAGGTGCCACTTGCCCGTGGCAAAGGTGGCGTAGCCGCTTTCCCGCAACACTTCGGCGACGGTCGCCGCCGAGCGGGGCAAGGCGCCGCGCATGTGCGGGAAGCCGGTGTCCATGTTGGAGATGGCGCGCATGCGGACCGCATGATGGTTGCGCCCGGTCATGATGCAGGCCCGGGTCGGCGAGCAGAGCGCCGTGGTGTGGAAGCTGGAATAGCGCAGGCCGTTCGCGGCCAGCCGGTCGACGTTCGGCGTCTCGATGGTCGAGCCGTAGCTGCCGAAATGGGAGAAGCCCGTATCGTCCAGACAGATCAGCACCACGTTCGGTTTGCCCTTCGGCAGGGCGGGTTCGGGCCACCAGGGTTGCGAGTCCTCGACGTGACGTTCGATGGTGCCGCCGAAATCCGGCTCGGCCGGGTGCCTGTAGGTCATCGCCAATCCTCCCCTGACAGTCTGTGGGAAAAGCATGGCACTATCGGCCTGTGCCGTGAATTGCGCTGAGCGCCGGTCTGCCACCAGCAACCGGTAATGGAAGGGCGCCAGCACGGGGGGAGCAGGACATGACCAGGATCGCCATCTACAACGGACCAAACCTCAATCTGCTGGGAGTCCGCGAGCCGGAGATCTACGGTTCGACGACGCTGGATGCGATAAGGGCCAGCTGCGGCGACCTGGCCGGCCTGCTCGGCTGCGAACTCGATTTCCGCCAGACCAACCATGAAGGGGTGATGGTCGACTGGCTGCAGGAAGCCCGGACGGAAGCGGACGCCGTGATCATCAACCCCGCGGGCCTGTCCTTCTATTCGGTGCCGGTGCTCGATGCGTTGCGCATGATCGAAAGACCGGTGATCGAGCTGCACATCTCCAACGTCCACGCCCGCGACGAGCATCACCGGCACTCGATGATGTCGGGCTCGGTGACGGCCGTGGTCTGCGGCCTCGGCGTCTACGGCTACACGGTGGCGCTGCTCAGCGCAGCGCGCCTGCTCGGCGCCACATCCGACAGCCTTCCCGCCAGCATTGCGGAGGGTCCGGGCTGACAAAGTCAGGGCAAGGCCGGCCTACTCGGGAGGCCGGTTCGCCCGCGCCTCCACGAAGGCTTCCAGGTCCTTGTAGGCCACCCGCCAGTCGCGCCCGAACTTCACGGCCCGCAGATTCCCGTCATTGATCCAGCCGCGCACGGTGCTCTCCTTCATCTTCAGAAGGTCGGATACCTCGTGAATGGTCAGCATCGGCCGGGAGAGCATGATCACGTTCCTGTCTCGAAAGGCGTTTATATAGGTTTATATAATTTTTTACCAGTCTATTGACGTTTTGAATCTTTCGTATACCTCCAGCGCAATTTGTCGTCGTCAATTGAGCGCCTCGACCACGGAAGCCCGTGCGGTACCTAGTACACTGGGGCGCTCCCCGATGGCGCGCGACCTGCGTCGGCTCTTCGTGCTGGCTGACGCCGGCCCAACTGAACGAAACGAGGGGGCCCCAATTGGAAAGCATGATCGATCTCGCGCTCGGTAATCTGTTGAGCCCCATGGTGCTGTTCTTCGCCCTGGGCATGGCCGCCGGGCTCGCCCGCTCCGATCTTGCCGTGCCGGAAGTCCTCGCCAAGGGCATGGCGCTCTACCTGATGCTGGCGATCGGGCTGAAGGGCGGCGTCGCCCTGGCCGAGACAGGCCTGAACGTCGACGTCATCGCCAAGCTGATGCTCGGCGCCGCGCTGAGCTTCGCAATTCCGTTCCTGGCCTTCGCATTGCTGCGCGCCACGTCGCGGATGCCGGCCACGGATGCCGGATCGGTTGCCGCGCACTACGGCTCGATCAGCGTGGTGACCTTTGTCGCCGCCGGCACCTTCCTGACAGAGATCGGCGTCGACTATGGCGGCTCGATGGTCGCCGTGGTCGCCATCATGGAAACGCCCGCCATCGTTGCCGGTCTCTTCCTCGCCCACCGCTACAGCCGTTCCGCCGACGCCGGAAAGCCGGAGGTCGGCGGTCAGCTGGTCCGCGAGATCCTGCTGAACGGCAGTATCGTCCTGCTGATGGGATCCTTCTTCATCGGCTGGATCACCGGGCCAGCCGGCATGGAAGCCGTGGCGCCGTTTATCGCCGAACCCTTCAAGGGCGTGCTCTGCCTGTTCCTGCTGGACATGGGCCTGGTCGCAGCCCGGCGGCTCCGGGAAGCCGGCAATATCGGCTGGGGCAGCTACGCCTTTGCGGTCTACATGCCGGTCATCTCCGCCTGTATCGGTGCGGGTTGCGCGGCCCTGTTCGGATTCTCTGTCGGCGACGTGATGCTGTTCGGCCTCTTGTCGGCCAGCGCGTCCTACATTGCGGTCCCAGCCGCAATGCGGATGGCCTTGCCCGAAGCGAACCCGTCGATCAGCCTGTCGCTGAGCCTCGGCATCACCTTTCCCTTCAACCTCGCCGTCGGCATCCCGCTCTATCTCGGCATGGCGCGATGGCTGACCGGCGGTTGAGCCTCATCCGCCGAAGCTCTCGAATGTCCGGCGCATCGCGGCTGGCTCCGGATCAGCGCCGGTGAACAGCTCGAAGGCGCGGACGGCCTGGTAGACCGCCATCCCCGCGCCGTTCATCACGCCGCAGCCTTTCGCCTGCGCGGCCTTGAGAAAGGCCGTCTCCATCGGGAAATAGATGATGTCGCAGACCCACTGCTCGGGCCGCAGGCATTCGACCGGCATCGGCGTTCCCGGCAGCTTGGCCATGCCGACCGGGGTCGCATTGACGATGCCCTCCGCCTCGGCGGCGGCGGCCTCGAGATCGCTCACGGGCCAGGCCCGCTCGGCGCCATGCTTTTCGCAGAGCTTTTCCGCCAGCGCGGCTGCACGGTCCGGTTCCACATCGGCGATCCACAACTTGCCCACGCCGGAATCCAACAGTGCCACGGAAACTGCCGCCCCCGCCCCGCCCGCGCCGAGCAGCAGCACGTCATCGCGCAATGCGCCCTTCATCGAGCTCTGGAAGCTTTCGCGGAAGCCCCAGTAATCGGTATTGTGGCCCGACAGGCGGCCCGAGCGGATCACGACCGTGTTCACGGCGCCGATGGCGGCGGCCACATCGGACATCTCGTCCAGCAGCGGGATGATCTCCTGCTTGTAGGGATAGGTGACGTTCAGTCCCGAGAAGCGGAACAGCCGCGCATAGCGCACCAGATCGACCAGCGCCGGCGGGTCGCTGCCCATCTCGGCGGTGTCGAGCAGCTTGTAGACCAGATTGAGCCCCTGCCGCGCCGCCTCGGCCTCGTGCATGGCCGGCGTCCGCGATTCCTGGATGCCCTCGCCGATCAGCCCGACCAGCGTCGATCCACGCCGCCTCGACGTTGCGTTCATACTTCTTCTCCGACCCGCCTTCAGGGCATGTGACGACGCAACCCGGCCCTGTCTATAGTTCACGGCATCACAACGGGAGGAGCAATCATGGATCTGGGTCTGAAGGGCAAGATCGCCATCGTGACGGGCGGTTCGGACGGTCTCGGCCGCGCGACCGCGCACCGGCTGGCGCAGGAGGGCGCCAAGGTCGTCATCTGCGGCCGGCGGGAGGATCATCTGAAGGCGCAGGCCGAGGCGATCTCGGCCGAGACCGGCGGCGATGTCGTCGCCGTCCGGGCCGACGTTTCTGTCGCCGCGGACTGCGAGAATCTGGTGAAGGCCACAGTCGAGAAGTTCGGCGGGCTCGACATCCTGATCAACAACGCCGGCGCGTCGGCTGCTGCCAGTTTCGAGGATGTCACCGACGAGAGCTGGCAGGCCGACTTCGAGCTCAAGGTGATGGGCGCGGTCCGCGTGACCCGCGCTTCCCTGCCGCATCTGAAGGCGCGCGGCGGCGGATCCATCGTCAACGCCACCATCGGCCAGGGCAAGGCGCCGCCGGCCAAGGCGCTGCCGACCAGCCTGAGCCGCGCGGCCGGCATCAACCTGACCAAGTCGCTGGCCAATGAATACGCTGCCGACAACATCCGGGTGAACACGATCTGCATCGGCCTGATCAAGTCGGCGCAGTGGGACCGCCGCGCGGGCGACAGGCCGGTCGAGGAACTGCATGCCGAACTCGGCAAGCGCGTACCGCTCGGCCGCATCGGCGAAGCCGAGGACTATGGCGATCTGGCCGCCTTCCTCTGCTCCGAGCGGGCCACCTACATCACCGGTACGGCCATCAATCTCGATGGCGGCGTCTGTCCGGTGGTCTGATGGGACAGCTGGACGGCAAGGTCGCCATCATCGCCGGGGCGGGTCAGACCGCCGGCGAGGGGATCGGCAACGGGCGGGCGACGGCACTGGCCTTCGCCCGCGAGGGGGCACGGCTGGTTCTGGCGAGCCGCTCGTCCGGACCGCTGGAAGACACGCGCGATGCAGTGAGGGCGGAAGGCTTCGAGGCCGAGATCATCACCGCCGACATCACCTCGATGGACGACTGTCACGCCATGGCTGCGGCGGCGATGAAGGCCTTCGGGCGCATCGACGTGCTGCACAACAACGCCGCCATCGGCGCCTTCGAGGGCGACAGCGTCAACATCCAGCCCGAGGAATGGCGGCAGGTGATGGACATCAACCTGAACGGCGCAGCCTTCGCCTCCAAGGCGGTTCTGCCGGCGATGCGGGAGCAGAAGTCCGGCTGCATCACCCATGTCGGCTCCATCGCCGCCGTCGCGATGTATCCGATCATCGCCTACAAGGCCTCCAAGGCAGCGCTGAACGAATTCACCCGCTGGCTGGCCTTCGAGAACGCGAAATACGGCATCCGCGCCAACGTGCTGCAACTCGGCCTGATCGACACGCCCCTGGCCATCGAAGGCTACCACGAGGCGACCGGGACGCCACGCGAGGAACTACGCGCCCAGCGCGCGGCGCAGGTGCCCATGGGGCGCATGGGCACGGCCTGGGAATTGGCCGCCGCTGCAGTGTTCCTGGCCTCGGATGCCGCCAGCTACATCAGCGGTGCGGTCCTGCCGCTCGACGGGGCGCTGGCGACCAAGATCGGGTAGCAGCCATGGGGCAACGGCGGTCGAGGCAATATCTCGGCGCGCCCTGGACTTGATCCAGGGCCCATTCCTGAGCGTTTCCGCTACCGCCGATCGGCCACAACCGCTCCGGCATGGGTCCCGGGTCAGGCCCGGGACACCACCGTAGCTGTCGTCACGCCGCCTGGCGCTGAGGCCGGCCGCTGCCGCCATTGCGGTTGCGGCGGGGCTTCCGGTTGCCCTGGCCGCCCTTCGCCCTGGCCGCGGTTGGGCTTGCCGCCCGGACCGCCGGCATGCTTGCGCGGGCCGCTCTCGCCGCCGGGCTTGCCGCCACGACCGCGGGGCTTCTGGTTCTGGCGCCGCTGGGGGCGTTCGCCGCCCGGCAGGCCGAAATCGAGGCCCGTGACCTTCTCGATGTCGCGCAGCAGGCCGCGCTCGTCAGGGGCGCAGAGCGAGATCGCCACGCCTTCCTTGCCCGCGCGGGCCGTGCGGCCGATGCGGTGGACGTAGGATTCCGGCACGTTCGGCAGCTCGAAGTTGATGACGTGGCTGACATCCGGGATGTCGATACCGCGCGCGGCCACGTCCGTCGCCACCAGCACCTGGATCTCGCCGGTCTTGAAGGCGTTCAGGGTGCGCTGGCGCTGGCTCTGGTTCTTGTTGCCGTGGATGGCGCCGGTCTCGATGCCGGCCTGCTCCAGATGGCGGGCGACGCGGTCGGCGCCATGCTTGGTGCGGGTGAAGACAATGGCGCGCTCGACGTCATGCTCGTCGATCAGGCGGACCAGCGCGTCGCGCTTCTCGGCCGACGGCACCGGCAGAACGGTCTGCTCGATGCGCTCGATCGGGGTCGCGGCGGGGGCGACGGAGATCTCCTTCGGGCCCGACAGGAAGTCGTTGGCCAGCGCCCGGATCGGCTTCGGCATGGTGGCCGAGAACAGCGCCGTCTGACGCTCCTTCGGCATCGCCGCCATGATCTTCCGGATGGCCGGGATGAAGCCCATATCCAGCATCTGGTCGGCCTCGTCGAGGACCACCATCTCGCAGGCGTTCAGCCGCACCGCGCCGGTGGACATGTGGTCCAGCAGGCGGCCCGGGGTCGCGACCAGCACGTCGACGCCGCGCGCCAGGCCCTTGATCTGCGGGCCGGCCTTCACGCCGCCGGTCACCATGGTGACGGAGATGCGCATGTGGGCCGCGTACTTGCGGACATTGTCGGCGATCTGCACGGCCAGTTCGCGCGTCGGCGCGACGATCAGGCTGCGGCAGGTCTTGTTGTCGGGCCGGCGGCGGTCGCCGGCGATGACGTTCAGGATCGGCAGCACGAAGGCGGCGGTCTTGCCGGTGCCGGTCTGGGCGATGCCGACGATGTCGCCACCGTTCATCAGGACCGGGATGGCCTTCTGCTGGATCGGGGTCGGCTGGTCGTAGCCTTCGTCGGCAAGCGCGCGAAGGAGGGGCTCGGCCAGGCCGAGTTCAGTAAAATTGGTCAAAACGTTTCTTTCGGTTGCCGGCGCGCGAATCCATAGCGGCCGCACGGCGCGGCGAGGTCAGTCTTGGATGCTTGCGCAGAACAGCGTCCGTGGGTTTGTCGGCGCGCCCATGTTGCGGGATCTCAGTCCCAGGGGGTCGGCGCACCCGGTTCCGGCAGCGGTCCTAAGTCAGCGGTCACGCGTTCCGGAACTGCCCATCTGCATGCCCGCCAACGTCCGTCTTGGAAGCGGCGCGTTTCCTACGCGCGGGCTGCGATGGCGCATACATAGACGCAAATGCCTGAAGCGCAAGTTAATTGTGCGGTGCGGAAAAGCGTAGGCGGTGCGGTCAGCCGATCCTCAGCAGCGGCAATCTAATTCCAACTTCCGGATAGGATCACCAAACCACGACAAAAACCAAAAGTAGCAACCCCGTAATAATGCCCGCAGCTATTCTGATTGGGTAACCGCCTCGTGGAACATCATACTTGGTAGAAAAGTGACTAAGAAGTTGAGCCGCACCAAGCAATACAGCGACCGCCAAAGCAACTGCGATCAAAGCCATCGGAAGGGAGAGAGTCATCGAATCCCCTTCAGGAGACAGGAATGATCCACAGATTGTAGCTCAAACCGCCTGCGGTCCCCGCACCAGCTTGCCCGGCAACTCCCCCGTCGCTTCGCCGTCTTCCAGGATCGGGCGGCCGGCCTTGATCGTCATGCGGTAGCCGCTGGCCTTCTGGATCAGCCGCCGCGCGCCGGTGGGCAGGTCCCAGGCCATGCGCGGAGCCTCGATGCCCAGCTTCGCGAAGTCGATCAGGTTGATGTCGGCCAGATAGCCCGGCGCGATGACGCCGCGGTCGTTCAGCCCGTGCAGGGAGGCCGTCGACTGCGTCTGGCGGTGCACCAGCCATTCCAGCGGCAGCAGCCCGCCCTTCTTCCGGTCGCGGCCCCAGTAGGCCATGTTGAAGGTCGGCAGGCTGACGTCGCAGATGACGCCACAATGGGCGCCGCCGTCAGAGCCGCTGAAGTGCGTGTAGGGCGCCTGCAGCATCTCCTTCACCGGTTCGAAGCCGTAGTCCGAATAGTTCAGCAGCGGGAAATAGATCAGCCCGCGCCCGCCGAATTCCAGCAGCGTGTCATAGGCGATGTCCTCGGGCCGCCGTCCCTCGGCCTTCGCGCGCTCGGCGAAGCATTCGGCGCGGTCGGGCTCGTAGTTCGGCGGGTCGCCGAGGCGGAACATCTTGTGCCAGCCCTTCAGGAAGAAGTCGGCCATCTCGCCGCCGCGGCCGCCGGATTCCTCGGTGATGATGGCCTCGCGCACCGCCGGGTCCTTCATCCGCGCGATCTTCTCCTCGTGCGGCAGGCCGGCCAGCGCGCGGCAGCTCGGCTTGCCCTGGAAGGGATGCAGCGAGCCGTCGAGACAGAGCAGCAGCCCCGCCGTGCGCCCCGAGACCTGGGCGTAGACCTTGCCGCCCTCGGCATTGGCCTCGGCGATGCCGGCCAGCAGGTCGCGATACTTGGTCGGCGCCTCGTCGTTCTGGAACAGCAGCAGGCTCACCGGCACGCCGTAGCGGATGGAGAGGTCGCGGATCCAGTCCAGCTCCGGCTTGCCCGCCTTCAGCGTCAGGTCGGTCGCCATTTCCAGCACGCCGTGACCCGCCTTCCGCATGCCGTTGGCGATGCCGAACATCTCCGCCGCGCCGGCATAGGTGCCGGGGACGTAGGCGCCGTCCTTCGTCTTGTGGAAGATCGTGCGCGAGGTCGAGAAGCCGAGCGCCCCGGCCTCCAGCCCTTCCTGCACGATGTCCGCCATCTTGCGGATATCGTCCTCGCCCGCCGTCTCCTCGTCGATGCAGCGGTCGCCCATGACATAGGCGCGGACGGCGCAGTGCGGCACCTGCGCGCCGATGTCGATGGCGCGCGGCTTCCGATCCAGCGCGTTCAGATAGCCGGGAAAACTCTCCCATTCCCACTCGATGCCGTCGGCCAGCGCCGCGCCGGGAATGTCCTCGACCGATTCCATCAGGCCGATCAGCCAGTCTTCCTGGCCGGGTGGCACCGGCGCGAAGCCGACGCCGCAATTGCCCATCACCACCGTCGTGCAGCCATGCCAGGACGACGGCGTCAGGTACGGGTCCCAGAGCGCCTGCCCGTCGTAATGGGTGTGGATGTCGACCCAGCCCGGCGCGACCATCAGGCCCCCGGCGTCGATCTCCCGCTTCGCGCGCCCCTCGACCTGGCCGACCTCGACGATGCGGTCGCCGGCAATGGCGATGTCGCCGGTGAAGGCCTCGCGGCCCGTCCCGTCATGTATGGACCCGCCGCGGATGATGATGTCGTGCATGGCGCTGCCTCCCCAGGCTGAGGGCATGAGGGTACTGCGCGCCGCACACTTCGCAAAGGCATGGCCGCACCGCTAGACTGGCGGGACCGCACCATCGCAGGGGAGGAAACCGATGGAGCCCGTGAAATATGTTGACCGCCTGAACGAGAAGTACCAGTCGCTCGGCTTTCCGCCGTATCAGTGGACGGTCAATGACGACGCGCCGATCACGAAGCTGACGAAGCCGCTGTCGGCTTGCTGCGTCTCGATGCTGACGACCTCGGGCGCGTCCTGTCATGGCGTGCCGGGCTTCGATCCGGACGCGCGCAACGATTTGCGCCTGGACGCCATCGCCAGCGACTGGCCCGAGGACGGCTTCGAGATCAACGACAACTACTACGACCACACCGACGCCAGCGCCGACATCAACTGCCAGTTCCCGATCCAGCGCCTGCGCGAACTGGCCGCCGACGGGATGATCGGCCGCGTCGCGCCGCGGCTATGGAGCGGCTTCATGGGCCGCATCTACAAGCGCACGGCGACGCTGGAGAAGGCCGCCGAGCTCATCGCGGATCTGAAGGCGGACGGCGTCGATCTGCTGGTGCTGGTGCCCGCCTGCCCGCTGGACCACCAGACCGCCGGGCTGGTCGCCCGCGCCGTCGAGGAGGCCGGCATCCCGACCGTGCTGGTCTCGACCGGCCGCGACCTCTCGGCCCAGGTGAAGCCGCCGCGCACCGTGTTCGTGAACTTCCCCATGGGCAACGCCTTCGGCCGGCCCCGAGGACGCCGCCCAGCAGCGCCGCATCCTGGAAGACGCCCTCAACCTCGCCGCCACCGGCGCCACCGCCGGCGAACTGGTCGACCTGCCCTATGTCTGGGGCGAGGAAGTCACCGTCTTCTTCAAGCAGACCACGCGGGAATACCAGCTGCGGAAGTAGGGGGAGCGGAGCGCCCACCTTTCCGTTCCACAGCCGTCACCCCGGCTCCCCGAGCAAGTCGGGGACAAGCACCGAGCCGGGGTCCGGTTACTGGATCGCCGTCGAGCGAATGCGCCCGCGATGTGCCGCGGCCCCGGATCCCGGCTCAAGGCCGGGATGACGCTGAGGCAGGATCAATGCCGTAGGACCGGCCCCCCGAGTGGCTGCGCCATCGGGGGTGACCGCCTCCAATGCCACTCCCTTTGCTGTCCTCGGGCTTGACCCGAGGACCTTGTTCCTCCGCCTGCGACGAGGCCTTCGGATCAAGTCCGAAGGCGGCAAAGGGCTGAACGCGAACGGTCCGGCGCCTCGGGGCCGTCACTCCGGCTCAAGGCGGGGATGACGCTGAGGCGGGTCACGACCTCGCTGCGCCGCCAATCCCCTGCAGAAAACTGTCCGCCGCCATCTGAGCATAAGCGTCCGGGCCGACGGGGCCGTCGGGGTCGTACCAGACATAGGTGTAGTTGACCGACCCGACGAACATCATGGTCCGTGCGGTCAGTTCGGCGTCCGGCACCGGGGCGGGCAGCAGGGCGGCGATGAGGCGTTTCACGATGGCGAGGATGCGGCGCTGTTTTTCGACGATCGCGGCGCGCTGGTCCTCGCCCAGATGCTGCAAGTCGTGGAGCAGCACGATCTGCAGCGCACGGGAGCCGGCGTTGATGCGGACGAACTCGGTCACCGCCGAGCGGAACCGCGCCTCCGGCGTCGCCCCGCGCTCCGCCGCCTCGCCGATGGCCTCGACCATCATGTCGAGATGGTCGTTCAGCATCTCGTCGAGCAACGCCTCCTTGGAGGCGAAGTAGTGGTAGAGCAGCCCTCGGGAGATGCCGTTGGCCCGTGACAGATCGGCGATGGAGGCGGCGGCGTAGCCCCGTTCGGCGAACACCTCCGCCGAGCGGGCCAGGATGCCCTGCCGCACCTCGTCGTAGTTCTTCGCTTGCGTCCGGGCCATGCCCTCCGTCCGGTCAATTGCGTACCAACACCCGCTGCGCCTTGGCCTCGTAGCGCGGCAGCGCGCCCTCGGCGTGGCATTCCACCGGCACCTTCAGGCCCAGCCGGCTGGTCAGGCTGCTGGCGACGCTGTCGGCCAGCGCCTCGGGCGATCCGTTGTAGCCGGTCTCGCTCTCGATCGCGACGCTGAGCTGCTTCGGCGCGCTGCCGGGCTGGTCGACATAGATCTGCCAAGCCTCCTTCACCGTGCCCGGCGTGGCGGCGACGACGTCCTCGATCTGGGACGGATAGACGATGACCCCGCGCACCTTCAGCATGTCGTCGGAGCGGCCGATGATGCGCCCGATGGCGCCCATGCCCTTGCGCCCGCACGGGCAGTCGAAGGGCTTCTCGGCAACGCGGACGAGATCGCGGGTGCGCCAGCGCACGACCGGCGACGCCTGCTTGTCCAGCGTGGTGACCACGATCTCCCCGATCTCTCCCGGCCCGACCGGCTTGAAGGTCTCGGGATCGAGGATCTCGGTCAGCACCGTGTCCTCGTTGATCAGGTGCATCTCGTCGCGCCCGTGGCTATGGGGACAGGTGGTGGCGACGATGGGGCCGCCGGCCTCGGTGGTGCCATAGGTGTTGAAGGTCATGAAGCCTTCGGGCAGTTCCGCCTCCAGCTCGTCGCGGAAGGCGCGGCTGACAGACTGCCCGCCGATGACGGCGTGGCGCAGCTTCCAGTCGCGCTTCGGGTCGATGCCCTTCTCCCGCGCCGTGCGGATCAGGGTGGCGAGGAAGACCGGGGAGACCGTGGCCAGGGTGAACTGCATGTCGCGCATCCACTCGGCGACCAGATCGCTGCGGCCCGGCCCGACGGGGAAGTTGGTCATGCCCAGCTCCGCCATGCCGAGATCATAGGCCAGCCCGCCGACCCAGAGTCCGAAGCCGAAGCCGTTGTAGCCCCGGTCGCCCGGCCTGACGCCATGGCAGTGGAGCTGCCGCGCCACCTGTTTCGCCAGCAGCACATGCATGTCGTCGGCGGTGTAACCGAACAGCACCGGCAGGCCCGTGGTGCCGGAAGTAGCGCAGAACTTCTCCACCTTCGCCGGATCGGTACCCAGCATCGGGAAGGGATAACGCTCCCGCAGCTGCGCCTTCTCCAGGAAAGGCAGCGCGTCCAGCGCCTGCCGGTCGGCCAGGTCCTGCGGCTTCAGGCCCGCCTGCCGGAAATGCTCGACCCATTCGGGTGAAGCAGCCAGCCGGTCGCCCAGCGCCGCCAGCTTGCGGTTCTGCAGCGCCAGCATGTCGTCGCGGTCCAGCTGCTCGATCTCGGGGTGCAGCATGCCTGCGGTCACGTCGGTCATTCGGTCGATCTCCCATTGCGTCGCTGCGGCCCTTGTAATATAAACCGGACGACCGTTCAATTAATAAGGAACGACGAGAGATGAATGCGCCCGCGACCGTCACCCGCTATGCCGACCTGATCCGCGGCGACCATGTGCATGGCTCGCTCTACACCGATCCGGCGATCTTCCAGGAGGAACTGCGGAAGATCTGGTACCGGACCTGGGTCTATGTCGGCCACGAGAGCGAGGTCCCGAACGCGCATGACTTCGTGATGAAGTCGATCGGGCCGCAGCCGGTGATCATGACCCGCGATGCGGCGGGCAAGGTGCATCTGCTGCAGAACCGCTGCCCGCACCGCGGCAACGAGGTCTGCCAGCAGGCCAGGGGCAACAGCCGCACCTTCACCTGCCCCTTCCACAACTGGACCTTCGGCATCGACGGAAAGCTGCAGGCGTTCGCCTTCGCCGACGGCTATGACGGCCAGGACATGAGCGGCCTCGGCATGGCGCCGGTGCCGCGCGTCGCCAGCTATCGCGGCTTCGTCTTCGGTTCCTTCGCGGCGGACGGCCCGACGCTGGAGGAACATCTGGGCGGCGCGGCAGATACGCTCGACCGGCTCTGCGAGCACTCGCCCGAGGGCAAGGTGGAAATCACCGCCGGTTTCCTGCAGCACCGGGTGAAGGCGAACTGGAAGTTCGTCCTCGAGAACGAGACGGACGGCTATCACCCGGCCTTCGTCCACGCCTCCATCTTCAAGGTGGCCGAAAGCGGCATCGGCGGGCTCTACGGCTCGAAGTCCACGGCGCTTACGCGCGACTTCGGCGGGGGCCATACCGAACTCGATCTCAGGCCGGAATTCCGGCGCCTCGACAAGCCGATGGGCTGGTTCGGGACGACACCCGAGCGGCTGCCCGAATACACCGCGGCGATGAACGAGAGCTACGGCGAGACGAAGGCGCGGGAAATCATGATCGACGGCACGCCGCACGTGATGATCTTTCCCAACCTCTTCGTCGCCGAGATCCAGATCTTCGTCATCCAGCCGCGCGCCGTGGACGACACGATCCAGCATGTGACCGCACTGCAGTTCAAGGGCGCGAAGGAGATGAACCGGCGGCTCAGGCAGCAGACCATGGGCTCCGTCGGACCGGCGGGTTTCCTGCTGGCCGACGATTCGGAGATGTACGAGCGCACCCATCGCGGCTGCCAGTCGCTCGATCCGGAATGGCTCTTCCTGGGCCGTGGCGCGCACCGCGAACGCGACGACGCCGACGGCTTCCGCGTCAGCCACGCCACCGACGAAGTGCCGTCGCGGGGCATCTGGCAGCACTACAAATCCCTGATGGAGAGCGCGTGATGCTGGCGCCCGTGACCGACGAGACCCTGATGCGGCGGATCGAGCAGTTCATCCATGCCGAGGCGCGGCTGCAGGACGAGCATGCCTACGAGGCCTGGGAACAACTCTGGACCGACGACGCGATCTACTGGGTGCCGGCCAATGGCGCGGACATCGATCCCAAAAGCCAGATGTCGATCATCTACGACAACCGCAGCCGCATCGGCATCCGCGTGAAGCAATTGCTGACCGGCAAGCGCTACACCCAGGAGCCGAAGTCGAACATCCGCCACTTCGTCACCAACATCGAGGTGACGGGCCGCGAGGGCGACGACATCTCGGTCGGCTGCAATGTCATGGTCTACGAGAGCAGCCTGCGCGGCGAGACGATCTGGGCGGCGCGGACCGACTATACGCTGCGCGACGAGGCCGGCGCCTTCCGCATGGCGCGCAAGAAGGTGGCGCTGGTGAACAACGACCGCCCTCTCTACACCCTCTCCTTCCTGATCTGAGGAGCCGCCGATCATGACCGACCTGCCGATCACCGAGGGCAATGTCCTGCTCTCGATCGAGGACCACATCGCCCATATCCGCCTGAACCGGCCCGAAAGCGCCAACGGCATGTCGGTGGAACTGCTGCGCGACTTCTACGAGACGGTGATGATGGTGCACGGGGCCGACGACGTCCGTGCTGTGGTGATCACCGGGGCGGGCAAGAACTTCTGCGCCGGCGGCGACATCAAGGCCTTCCATTCCAAGGGCAAGCACGGCCTGCCCGCCTACAACCGCCGCGCCACGGCCTATCTGCAGGACGCGATGCAGGCGCTGATGCGCCTAGACGCGCCGGTGATCGCCGCAGTGCAGGGTTACGCCACCGGCGGCGGCGGCTTCGGCATGGTCTGCGCCGTCGATCTGGTGGTGGCTGCGGAGAGCGCGAAGTTCCTGGCCGGGGCGACAAAGGTCGGCATGGCGCCCGACGGCGGCACCACGGCCACCCTGCCCGCCATCGTCGGCCAGCGCCGGGCGATGGAGATCCTGCTGCTGAACCCGACCATGACCGCGGCCGAGGCGAAGGATCTCGGCATTGTCAACCGCGTGGTCCCCGATGGCGCCGAGTTCGACACGGCGATCGAGATCGCCCGGACCCTGGCCGCGGGCGCCCCGCTGGGTCAGGCGGCGGTGAAGCGGGAACTCCGCAACCATGGCAAGCTGCCGGTCGAGGCGGTGTTCACGGAAGAGGCGCGTATCGTCGCCGAACTTTCCGGCACCGACGACGCGATGGAAGGTCTGGCCTCGATGATCGAACGGCGTCCGCCGAACTTCACAGGCCGTTGAGCGAGACGACCGCTTCGCGGGGGATGTGGATCGAGAAGACGGCGCCTTCGCCCGGCCGACCGCTGGCCGTGATCAGCCAGCCATGCCGCTCGACGATCGAACGGCAGGTCGAGAGACCCAAGCCCGCGCCATCGACGTCCGCACCCTCGAGACGGCTGAACGGCGCGAATATCCGCGCAGCATCCGCCTGATCGAACCCGATGCCGTTGTCGGAGACGGTCACCGTGCCGCCGCCGCCGGATTCGGACTGCCAACGGATCCGGACCTGTGTCGTCACGTCCTGCCGACGGAACTTCACAGCATTTTCCAGCAGGTTCTGGAAGACCAGCGCCAGATAGACCGGTGTGCCGCGAACAATGGGCAGCGGCCCGATGTCCAGTCGAACCCTGCTACGGTGAATGTCCATCGCCACAGCGCCGGCGGCGGTCTCGAGGACGTCATCCAGGGGGCAGTCGGCGAGTTCCAGCGGTCCGGCGCTGCCGCTCGAGAAATGGTAGACAGCGTCGATGACTTCTATCATCCGGTCCGCATTGTTCCGGATGCTCTCCAGCAGTTCGGCGGAGAACTCGTCCAGCGAGTCTTTCAGGTCGTCGCAAAGCAGTCCGGCGAAGCTGCTGACCTTGCGGGCAGGCGCCTTGAGTTCGTGAGCTGCGCGGGCTGCGAAACCATCCAGATCCGACCGTGACTGCTCCAGCAACAGCCGCGCCCGGCGGTGACGCAGCATCTCGCGTTTCAGCCGAAGGTCGCGGTTGATTGCCTCGAACGGTGCGTCGGCCTCGGAGGCGAGCTGGCAACGCACGATCACTGCCGCCGTGTCGCCCAGCCGGATGCGACAGGCTTCCAGCCGGACATCGCTTCCCCCGTCTCTCGCCCGGACGCGGCCGGGCACAGGGTCGCCGACCGTACGCGCCTCGCTGATCAGTTCCAGAAACGCATCTGCCGGTTCGACGGCTTCGGCCAGCGTTTCGATGGGTTCGTCATTGGCGGGCATCAGCAGGTCGCGGGCCCGGCGGTTGCCATAAACGACCGCGCCGCCGGTCATGCAGACCAGATAGGCATCATCGACATGCTCGAGAACGTTCAGGGTTCCGGCCATCGACCGGACGGAAGGATCACCCTTCTTCGGCGAAGTACTCTCTGCCGACATCGATTTCGGCCCCTTCCACGGGTTCCAGATGAATGATCACCCGGCACCCGCCGTCGCCCGCCGCGATGGTCTCGGCCAGTTCGACGCGAGCATAGCCCAGGTTCTCGGCTGCAATCTTACCAAAGATGTTGGATGTCATCATGCACAGCGAGGGACGCCCCCTGACTTGATCGCCAAACGGACAGACCCTGTTCTGCAGGACGATCGCGTCGTCGGTGATGCTCGTGACACTGAAACCGCCTTCGATCCGGCGCTTGAGATCGACCAGCGCGGCGGCCACCTGTTCCCGGTTCATCTGTGCGCAACCGGCGTGGGAACGGTATTCCTCGTTCATCAGCCGGCCGATCCGCCCGCCCACCGTGCTCATGAAACCGGCGGCCTGGTCGATACCCACGACGCGCTCCAGGGTCCCCGAGAGTTCCCGGACAAACTCCCGGAGAAACTGATCACGATCCCTGCCGATGGGTGCATCGGCAAACGCCGTTTCGAGATCCCGCCCCACTGAGCCACTCCGTCGAACCGACACGATACGCAGTACGCAACTGCACAAGAAAGAAACTCATGAAGTTTCTTGATCAATCAAATATCAGTCAGGTGGAAGGCAATGTCCAGCCTATCCGGCGACGATTTCTTCTGTCGCGCCGTCCCAGTCGTTCGCCGGCCTCGGATTGCCATGGGGCCTCACGATCCGCGTCGCCGGCAGGCTGACGTCGACGCGCGTACCCTCGCCCGGTCGGCTTTGCAGATCGAGGCTGCCGCCGTGAAGCTCCGCGATCCGGATACTGATGGGCAGGCCCAGGCCGGTGCCCTCATGCTTGCGGCTCAGGCGGCTGTCGACCTGGCCGAAGGGTTCGCGCGCCTTGGCAATATCCTCGGGCGCAATGCCGATGCCGGTGTCGGCGACCGACAGGCGCAGGCCGCCCTCATCCGGCGCAGCCGAAACGATAACGACGCCGCCGGCCTCAGAGAACTTGACGGCATTGGAGATCAGGTTGAGCAGCAACTGACGCAGCTGACGGCTGTCGGCCCGGACTTCAGGCAGTCCCGCCGGCGGGACGCACTGGATCCGGATTTCGCCCTCGGCGGCCTTCGGCTGCATGATGCGCACGCAGTCCTCGACCAGCTCCTTCAGGTCGACGACTTCCTCGCGCAGCGACATGTCGCCGGACTCGATCTTGGAGAAGTCGAGAATCCCGTTGATGAGATCCAGCAGATGCCGGCCGCTGAACATGATGTCGTCCAGGTATGCGCGGTAGGACGGATGGCCGATCGGTCCGTTGGGCTCCATCTGGATCAGTTCGGAGAACCCGATAATGGCGTTCAGCGGCGTGCGGAGCTCGTGGCTCATCATGGCGACGAATTCGGACTTGGCCTGGCTGTGCCGCTCGACGGTCGCCAGCGCCTCGGCCAGCGCCACGGTCTTGCCTTCCAGTTCGGCCTGGGTTGCCTCCAGCTGATGGACGTATTCCTGAAGCTTCTCGTTCTCCCGGCGGTTGCGGACATCGACGAAGCGGTCGAAATGGGCAACGACCAGCCCCGCGACGAGAACCATCACGGTAACCGCGGCGACGCCGATCGCGAGCGAGGTGTGGTCGAACGCCGGAACGGCAAGCTCTGCGGCAAAGGGATCGTGCGCCACGACCATCCCGGTCATCGCCGTGAAATGCAGGATGCAGATAGACGCGACCATCAACGTTGTCGCCTGCCAGTGTTTCGTCAGAACCGCCGCGAGCCGGAAGGCCAGCGCTGAAATCGGTAATGCTGCCAGGACCGAGACGGCGACATAGCTCAGTTCCCACTCGATCCGGATCGGGCCGCCCAGTCCGGTCATGCCGGTGAAATGCATGCTGGCGACGCCGGCGCCGGCGACAAGCCCGCCCAGAAGCGCCTCGCCCCGGCGCAGCAGCCAGAACGCCGCCCAGCCCATGGCAACCGCCAGCAGCGCCGACAGCACCGTCGGCAGGACGTCGTAGACGATCGGCAGCGAAGACCGATAGGCGAGCATGGCGATGAAGTGCGTCGACCAGACGCCGGAGCCGAAGCAGATCGCACCGATCACGTTCCAGCGCCACGCCGACCGGCCACGCGCCTGCGCACGCTCGTGCAGGCTGAAGGCGCAATGGCACCCAAGCAGACAGACGACCGCCGCGCACAGCACGAGCAGTATGTCATGTTCGAAGGCGATGCATTCGATGACGCGCAGCATGAGTCTGTTCTAGGCCGGGATGTCTAACAGGCCGTTAACGCTTTCCGAACGCCGCCCCCCGCGTTCAGTTGATCGCGCTGAGCGGCTGCTTGCGCAGACGTTCCCTGTAGGACGACATGAAGGCCTCGAAGCGGTCGACCTGGGCGATTTCCGCGGCCAGGTTCCGGAACTCCGCGCTGTCGCGCTGATCCTCCGCGGTGACGATCTGGAAGGCCGGCCATTCCGGCTGACCGTCCATCCGCGAGGAGAAATCGTCGCGGAGCCGCTCCAGCGCCTGACGGTCGCCGGCCAGCGAACTGGCGATGGCGAAACGGAGAATGTCCTGACGCGCTTCGCGGGCCAGCGGGCCGCGGCTGCTGCGGATCTCGACAAGCCGGTCGCTGAGCGAGGTCGCAGCCTGCTGCCACTTGCGGGCGCGCCACAGGATTTCCGTCCGGACATCGTTGACGTCGTCGCCGCTCAGGCCGTTGAGCAGCAGCAGGGCACGGTCGTACTGGCCAAGCTCGGTGGTGCCGCGCGCCTCGAGCAGCCGCCGCTCGCGCTGCAGTTCCTCGGGCATCGACAGGTTGCGCGAGCTGCGCAGGGCATCGATCGCCTCGCGCGGCTTGCCGTCCAGCAGATAGAGCACCGCCAGCCGGGTTCCGACGCGTGCACGCTCGTCGCCCTTCAGCCGGTGACGCACCTGATGCTCCAGCAGCTTCGCGGCCTCGTCCAGCAGTTCGACGGCCGCGAGGCGGTCGGCCAGGCGCCGGATCATCCGGTCGCCGCGCCCGCCCTCGGGGGTGAGTTCGCGGAAGTCGTAGTAGAGGCCCATCGCCGTGATCGGCGACATCTCTTCGGCGTGACGGCCCTCGAACAGGCTCGCGAAGACGTTGTTCATCTGGCTCGCCAGACGCTGGGCTTCGGGCAGGTTCGGGAACCGGTCCACAGTCTCCCGCATCACCATCATGCCGTCGCGGTAGCGGCCGCTGTCGATGTAGAGCTCGCCCAGACGCTTCAGCAGATCGAACTCGAAGATGTCGCCACGCCAGGTGAAGCGCAGCCGTTCCATCCGCTCGACGGCATCGCTCAGGTTGATGCGGTCTTCCTTCAGCAGCAGATTGGTTTCCAGGAAACGGGCCCGCGCGCGGATGTCGCGATGGATGCTTTCGGCCAGCGTGGCGTAGAGCGACTCCGCTTCCTCGACATCGCCGGTGCGGTCGTTGATCTGCGCCGCGATCAGCTGCGCGTCCTCGTGGCGGCTGGCGGAACCGGCATACTGCAGCAGCTTGCCGACCTGTTCCTCGGCGGTGCCGAAGTCGTGCAGGTGCAGCGCGGTCTGGGCCAGCGCAATGCGGAAGCGCGGGCGCATGTCTTCGGGCAGGTCGTTCAGCCGGCTCCAGCCATGCGTGAACTGACGCCGCGCCTCGATGAAGTCGCGGCGGCGCTCGGCCAGAATGCCGCGGAACAGCGACAGGTCGCCGGCCTCCATCAGGCTCGGATGCGTGAGATCGACATTGGCGTCGTCGAAGCGGCCGGCCAGCAGGTTGGCCACGCCGCGGGTCGCCCGGTAGACCGGATCCAGGTCCGCGCGCGGATCCTCTTCCTCGATCCGGGCCATGACGCCCAGCGCCTCGGCGGCGAGGCCGTTGGCGACCAGGAATCGGACATAGGCGCGCCGTTCGGCGTTGCGGGCCGCGGGCGGGGCGTTGGAGATGCGCACCATCAACGAATGGCGGTCGTCCACGATGTTGCCGCTGCCGCGCCAGGCCGCCAGGTCCATCATCGACCGTTCCGAGGGCCTGATCGCACCGCCAAGAGCCGGCGGCAGCCCGGAATCGGCGCCGGGATCCTTGGCCTCGGCGCTGAGGTTGAGCGTACGTGTCCCCGAAATCGCGAGACCGTCCGGATCGGCATCGACCTGCAGGTCCAGCGTCTTGAAGCGGATGGCGACGCCCTGCGGCGTTTCGGGGATGTCCAGTTTCACGAAGGCGCGCGCCGGCCGGACGCCATGGCCCGGCTCCATCAGCGGCACCAGCGCGATGCGGTCGCCGATCATCGGGTCATCGACGATGATGGGATCCGACGGTGCGGCGACAGGCGCATAGATCCGCGGTCCGTCCTGGGCGTCGGCCTGCGATTCGAACTCGACTGTCTTCTCGGCGCGGCCGCGGCCGCCGCCGATATCGATGATCCATTCGTTGTCGTCGGCGATGACGTCCAGCGCCGCGCCGCTGACCACGTCGATCCGGACCAGCGTGCCCTTCTGCGCCGGTTCGCGGAAGACGGTAAGGACCGGTCCAAGGTCCTGGTCCGACTGGGCGCCGAAATCCGGCTCGCCCTCGACACCAAAGGCCAGCCAGATGTGCTCGCCGCGATGCAGGGCGACCGCAGACGTCTTCTCGGGCCATGCGAAACGGAGGATCGTGCGGTCGGGGCGGCGCTCGACAATGACGGGAACGCGCACCCGGTCGGACGGGACCGCAGGCGCTTCGGTTTCGGCGGCCGGCGTTTCAGCGGGAGCTTCCGGCTGAGGTTCGGGCGCGGGCGCGGGCGCCGCCTTCGCGACAGCCTTCGGGGCCTGCTTCGCCGGTTCGGGCTGCGGGCGAGGCGCAGCCTTGGCCGCGCTTGCGGCCGGGTGCGGCTTCGGCCGCCGGGAGGCCTCCTCACGGGCGGATTCGGGCTGGGCCATCCGGGCCGGCTCGGGCGAGGCCATCTTCGCCGGCGCAGGGGCGTCCGGCTTGCCCGCACCGCGTGCGATGTCCACGACAACGCGGGTGCCGAGCCGGAATTGCTTCAGCACCTGCCCCGATGGCGCCGTGAAGGTGATCGTCTTGCCGTCGTCGGACACCTCGACGCCGGTCATCGCTCGCGGCGCGCGGGCGCGGTAATGCGACAGGTCGAAATCCGCCGGGCGGTCGAAATGGATGGAGACAGAGCCGTTGCCTTCCTCGATCTTGAAGCCGACATCGGCGCCCCAGTCGAAAACAGCGCGGCTGTAGCCCTCGTGATCGCCGAAGCGGATGTTGACCCGTTCGTCGATGGCGGCAAAGGCCATGGGCGCGACGGTCAGCAGCAGCAGGACGGCCAGCAGGACTCTCGGGAAACGCAACATCACTGGTTCTCCTCGCCGACCCGCATGACGATCTCCAACGTCAGCGGCGCCGGTTCCGCAGCAAATCGGGTCCGCACCGGAATATTCCGGGCCACGCCCTGCCGGCTCAGTTCGGAAGCCAGAGCGCCGGCGGCGCGCAGACCTTCGTCGAATGCGCTCTGCGTCGCCGCGAGCCGGGCGCTGCGTCCGCTCATCACCGCGGCAACGGCAATGGGGTAGCCCGCCGTCCTCAGCCAGGCGGCCATGTCCGCCGGCAGGTCGATCCCGCCTGGCTGCAGCACCTGCCGCAACGCGAGGCTGCCGGAGCGGCGTTCGATGGTCCATGGCCAGTCGGCGCGCTCGATGCGGTCCTGGGCGATGGCGGCCAGATAGTCTGTCTGCTCGGAGTCGGCACCGGTGCGGCGCAGCCCCTCGGCGGTCGCACCCGATGCCGGCCTGTCGGCGACCCAGTCGCCCTCGTCCTTGCCGAAGACCGTCGCCAGCGAACTGAGCGCCGGCGCATCGAAGTCGGACATGGCCAGCATCAGAACGAAGAACGCGCAGAGCACGGCGCTCAGATCCGCGAATGCGATCAGCCAGGCGCTGCGGGTCATGACCGGCCCTCGTCTGCAGCGGTCCTGAGTTCCAGCTCGATCGAGCCGGCGGCGGCGGCGTCCGCGCCGATATCGAAGCGGTCATGCGCAAGCCCGTAGCGCAGCATGTCACGGCCGAGGGACGCAGCGCGGCGGCGCGCGAGGTCCGCGTCAGGCCCCTTGCCGATGGTGACGGAGACGGCGAGCCCGTCCATCGTCTGGGCCTCGCCGATGACCTCCGCCATGCGGCGCATCAGGGAGATGCGGCCGGGCTGGAGAACGGAACTGTCGTCGGAGAAGGCGCGGTGCAGCGGAATGCGGATCAGGATGCGGCCGGCGCGGCTGACCAGATCCCACTCGCCATCGGGCATGTGCTCGCCGAACACGTCCTTCAGACGCTGCTCCAGCGGGTCGGCAACGATGGCGGTGTCGGTGACCGGCGCGATGGGCGGCACGACCGGATCGAGCCGCAGACCCGCGACCATGGCGCGGGTGCGGTCTTCCGACAGCGTGGCGTGCGCGTTCAGCATCAGAAAGAAACCGAGCAGGATGAGATAAAGCGCCAGGAAGACCGCCGAGTTGGCGAGTTCGCTGCCTGTGTTCACGTCCGGACCGCTCTCCGGACCCAGCATGTCGTCAAGCGCTGCCATGGCCGTTCCAGATTGCACCGAAGATGGTTAAGGTCGCGTAAACCGGCGAGCCGCCGGCCCGCCGTCTCAGCGCTTGATGCGGCTTTCGATATCGTTGCGCGTGGCCAGCTCGATGGTCAGTTCCTGGGCCCTTTGCGCGCTCATGTTGGCCATGACATCGGCCACCTTGGCTTCCTTCATGCGAGCCGCGACGTCGATCAGGATGTCCATCTCGATCTGTTCGAAGATGCGCGCCGCGTCCTTGGCCTTCATCTTCTCGTAGACGGTGACCAGGCGCGCCATGCGCTCTTCCTCGGCCTCGTCGTGCTTCTTCACCAGGTTCTCGATCCGGCTCTCCAGCGACTTCAGGTCGGCGATCTTCTCGTCCAGACGCTGTTCGGTCGCTGCCAGCAGGCTCTCGCGCACATCCAGTTCGGCGGCGCGCTTCTCGATCTCCTCGCGGCGGCTGGCCAGATTCTCCAGCAGCGCAATCTCGGCCGGCGAGAAGGTGGTCGGATCGCGGCCGGCCAGCGTGCCCGGTTCGGGACCCGCTTCGGCTTCGGCGGCCTTCTCGCCGGCGTCGTCCTTCTCCTCCGCCATCGCCTCGTCCGGCTTCTCGGCCTTCTCCTCGGCGAAGGCCATGGGCAGGGTCACGACCGTGGTCGCGTCATTACCGTCGAAAAGGCTGGAGACGCGCACGCCCAGCACCATCACCAGAACGATCAACGTCACCGGCAGCAGCCGGACCTGAAGCAGTCTCACGTCAACGCACCTTTCTGAGCGCCTGAAGCAGCTCGTTTTCGGCTTCGGATCGCGGCGCGGCCGTGGGCGGCGCCGGACGCTCCTCGCGCATTGCGCCGGTGCCGGCGGCAGCCGCCGCGGCGGGACGCGATTTCTCGACGCCCTTCTCGATCCGGTCGGCCAGGCGGCCGGCGCTCGAGGTCACCACCGACATCTCCTCGAGCATATCCCGGCCGTGCTGGATCTGCGTCTGCAGGTCCTTCGCCATGGCTTCGGCGGTGCTCTTGAGTTCGTCGACGCTGCCGCGCGCGGCCTCGGTCGCCAGGTGGAAGGAACGGACCATCTCGGCCATGTCGCCCTTGGCGTTGCGCAGCCTGGACAGACGGCGGTTGAGGACGAAGCAATAGACCAGGGTGGCGAAGAGCAACCCGGTCAGGACGAGGTCCAGTATCAGATCGAGCGGCAGGTCCATCACCCGTTCCCCAGCTTCCTGTACATCTTGTCGATCCGGACGGCGATGCTCTGGCCGCGGCGGCCCATCCGTCCGGCGCCCATCGGAATACCGCCGCAATCGAGGCGGATCGTGCTGTCCGGCGAGGCGTTCAGCATCATCGTCTGACCGACTTTCAGCTTCATGAACTTCGACAGCGGCATGGTCTGTTCGTCCAGCACAGCGATCATGTCGATGTCTGTCTGCCAGAGTTCGGTGGCCAGATGGTTTTCCCAGATCGAGTCGCGGCCGAACTTCTCGCCCATGAACATCTGCAGCAGCAGTTCGCGGATGGGCTCCAGCGTCGCGTAGGGCAGCATCACGTCCAGCCGGCCGCCCCGGTCTTCCATGTCGATCCGGAGCTTGATCAGGATCGCGGCGTTGGCGGGGCGGGCGATGGTGGCGAAGCGCGGATTGGTCTCGACGCGGTCGAAGTTGAAGGTGACCGGCGACAGCGGCTCGAACGCCGCGGCCATGTCGGCCAGCACGACGGCGACCATGCGCTCGACCAGATTGCGTTCGATGGTGGTGTAGGGCCGCCCCTCGATACGCATCGCCGCGGTGCCCCGGCGGCCACCCAGCAGCACGTCGACGATCGAGTAGATCAGCGAGGAGTCGACGGTGATCAGGCCGAAATTGTCCCATTCGACCGCCCGGAAGACCGAAAGGATCGCCGGCAGCGGGATGGAGTTCAGATAGTCGCCGAAACGGATCGAGGTGATGTTGTCCAGCGTCACCTCGACATTGTCCGAGGTGAAGTTGCGCAGCGATGTCGTCATCATCCGTACCAGCCGGTCGAAGACGACTTCCAGCATCGGCAGGCGCTCGTAGTTGACCAGCGCCGAGTTGATGATCGCCTTGATGCCGGAGCGGTCGGTATCCTCCTCCTCGCTGGCGTCGAAGCCAAGGAGGTTGTCGATCTCCTCCTGGTTGAGGATGCGGTTGGTCTGGCCGCCGCTGCTCTCGCCTGTCAGCTGATCCCAGGCGTCGGCGGCGGACGCCTCGCCGTCGCCGTCGGCCTTCTTGGCCTTGGCATCCGCCTCGGCGGATTCCCACTCCTCGGCCAGCTTTTCCTGATCGACGCTATCGCTCATGAGTTACGCTCCGCCATGAAAACCGGCAGTTACTGGACCAGCATTTCCTTGAACAGCACGTCGCGGACACGCGACGGCTGAACGGACTGGTTGACCCGGATCATCAGTTCTTCCTTCAGCCGGTACATGCCGGCCGAGCCACGAAGGTCCTCCCGCCGCAGTTCGCGCAGGTAGACCTGGAAGTGATCGATGATCCGCGGCATGACCTTGCGCACCTTGCCCACAAGGCGACGGTCGCCGAACTCCAGCGCCACGCGGATCTTCAGGAAACGCGGCTGGCTGCCCGAGGAGTTCAGGTTGACGATCATGTCCGGCAGCTCGAAGAAGATGAGATCGGAACCGGCATAGTTCACCGTGCCGATCGACGGGTCTCCGTCGTCGCCATGGCCGCCACCGTGATCGCCGCCGCCATGGCCGCCCTCGTCGGCGGTCTCGCTGCCGTGACCGGAATCGTCCTCGGCCTTCGCATGTTCCTCCTGCGCGGGCGCGGCCGCCTGGGCCTCCCCGTCGCCGCCGGAAAGCATCATGACCGCGGCGCCGCCACCGCCCAGCAGAAGCAGCAGCGGCAGGCCGATGAAGAGCACCAGCACCTTGCCGCTGAGCTTCTTCTTCTTCGGTTCCGCGCCATCGGCGCCATCTTCTGTCGTCGCGTCTTCGTCAGCCATTTCCACTGCCTTCGGGCACAAGAGATTGCATATGGGCGCAGCATCGTGGGTTTCGGTTAACAAAGGGTTCTTGGCCCGGTTTCACCCGGCAGAAAATGCCGCCCGGAACGGGTTCTGACCGGCACCGAAAGCCGGGTTCAATTTTTTATCCAATAAAATCAATGGGTTGAATTTGGCACGGCGTCTGCTTCCCGGTCTTCCGTGTAACGCTCGACGAATTCGAGGATGAAATGGGTATCGAGAACGCGATCCTGATTGGCCTCTCCCGCCAGATGGCCCTGCGCAACCAGATGGACCTGGTCGCGAACAACATCGCCAACATGAACACGACCGCCTTCAAGTCCGAGGAACTGCTTTTCCGGGAATTCCTGGTGCAGACCCCGGAAGGCGATCAGATGTCCTACGTGGAAAGCTACGGCAGCCTGCGCAATCTCGATGAAGGGCCGCTGCGGCCGACCGAGAACCCGCTGGACGTGGCGATCTCCGGCGCCGGCTACTTCGTGGTCGAGACCGAGGAAGGCCCGCAGTACACGCGCAACGGCCATTTCCGCCTTAACGATGAAGGCCAGCTGGTGACCATGGACGGCGATCCGATCCAGGACGCCGACGGCCGCGTCATCGAGATCGCCGATCCGGGCGCCGAAGTGACGATCTCGAAGGACGGCACGATCACCGCCGGCAACAACGAACAGTTCCGCCTGGCCGTGGTCAGCTTCAAGGACGAGCAGGCGCTCGAGGCGGTCGAGAGCGGCCGCTACAAGACCGACGAGGCGCCGGAGCCTGTCGAGAACCCGCAGATCCTTCAGGGCATGCTGGAAGGCTCGAACGTCAAGCCGATCGAACAGATGGTGCGGATGATCGACGTCCAGCGCGCCTACGAATCCATGCAGAAGATGATGGACACCGACCACGAATTGCAGGCCGACGCGATCGATCGCCTCGGCGCCGTGGCCTAACCCGGAGTACCGAACATGCGCAGCCTTTCCATCGCCGCCACCGGCATGCTGGCCCAGCAGCTGAACGTCGAGGTCATCTCGAACAACATCGCCAACCTGAACACCACGGGTTTCAAGCGTCAGCGCGCCGCCTTCCAGGACCTTCTCTACCAGAACGTCCGCCGCATCGGCGCCAACTCGTCCGACGCCGGCACCATCAACACCTCCGGCGTCCAGATCGGCGTCGGCGTGAAGGCCGGCTCGGTCTACCGCATCGTCGAACAGGGCGATCTGGCGATTACCGAGAACCCGCTGGACCTGGCCATCAACGGCCGCGGCTACTTCCGGGTGACGCTGCCGACCGGCGAGGACGCCTACACCCGCGCCGGCACCTTCTCGATCGCGCCCGACGGCCAGATCGTGACCCAGGAAGGCTTCATCGTCGCGCCGGGCATCCTGGTGCCGAACAACACCCAGGACCTGTCGATCAACGCCAACGGCGAAGTGCTGGCCAAGATCGCCGGTCAGACCGACCTGCAGAACCTGGGTCAGCTGGAACTGGCGACGTTCTTCAACGACGCCGGCCTGGAAGCCATCGGCGACAACCTGTTCCTGGAAACCCCCGCCTCGGGCGCGTCGACCATCGGCATCCCCGGACAGGCCGGCTTCGGCACCGTGCAGCAGGGCTTTCTGGAAACCTCCAACGTGAACCCGGTGCAGGAAATCACGCACCTGATCACGGCCCAGCGCGCCTACGAGATGAACTCCAAGGTCATCACCGCCTCCGACGAGATGATGTCCGCAATCAATACCCTGAGGTAAGCATCATGACCCGACTGATCGCCCTCCTCGCCGCCCTGATCATCCTGCCCGCCGCCGCCAACGCGTCGCGGGAGATCGAGGACGCCACCCTGCGCTACGACATAACCGTCAACAGCTCCAGCATCCTGCTGTCCGACCTTCTGGAAGGCAGCCCGCGGGCCGCGAACATCACCGTCACCCGCGCGCCGGAGCCCGGCCGTTCGCTGGCGCTGAACCCCGTCGCGATCGCCAAGCTGGCCGCGATGCACCGCATCCGCTGGTCGATGCCCCCGGGCCTGCAGCGGATCATGGTCAGCCGCGCCAGCCAGATCGTCGATGCCAGCCTGCTGCAGTCGGAGATCGAGATCGCCCTGGCCAACGCCGTGCCCGACGAGGATCTGGAGATCCAGTTCCAGGGCGGACGCCTCGAAATCCACGTGCCGGCCGATGTCGAACCGACCGTCCGGGTCGAGAGCCTGGACTACAACCCGACCAGCAGCCGCTTCACCGCCATCGTTTCCAGCCCCGCCGGCGATCCCGCCGCCGAGCGCCACCGCATCACCGGCCGCGCCTGGCGGATGACCGAGATCCCGGTTCTGGCCGAGCGCGTCGGCGCGGGCAACGAGATCGAGCCCCATCACATCGCCTGGCAGCGCGTCCGCGCCGACCAGGTGCGCCGCCAGACCGTGCTGGACTACGCCGAACTGATCGGCATGGCGCCGAAGCGCAACATCGCCCCCGGCCGCCCGATCCGCCAGAACGATCTGCGCCGCCCGGTCATGGTCGCCAAGGGCGACGTGGTCACCATGATTTTCCGCTCCGGTCCGCTCACCCTGACCGCCGCCGGCCGCGCCATCGAGGATGGCGGCCGCAACGCGGTGATCCGGGTGATCAACGACCGCAGCCGCCTGACGATCGAGGGCCGCATTGTGGCCCCCGGCCGGATCGTGGTCGGCGAAACCTTCCACCAGATCTCGCAGCTCTCGAACTGAGCGCGTCTCCCGAACTCCCTGCAAAAGGCAAATCCGTCATGAAACTCTTCCATCGCATCGCCGCCCCCGTCCTCCTGGCCGCCACCCTGTCCGCCTGCGGCGCCGTCGACCGCGTCGCCAATATCGGCAAGGCGCCGGACCTGGCTCCGATCGAGGATCCCCGCAAGGAAGACGGCTTCCGCACCGTGAGCCTGCCGATGCCGAGGCCCGAGCCGGTCATGCACCAGGCCAACTCGCTGTGGCGCCCCGGCGCGCGCGCCTTCTTCAAGGATCAGCGCGCAGCGCAGATCGGCGACATCCTGACGGTGGTTGTCGCGATCCAGGACGACGCCACGCTGAACAACTCCACGACCCGTAACCGCACCGCCTCGGAAGACGCCGACGTGACACAGCTGTTCGGTCTGCAGGGCAACTTCGCCAACTTCCTCCCCGACGCGGTGGATCCGGCCAGCCTGGTCAGCGTCGGCAACACCTCCAACCACAACGGCGTCGGCACGGTCGACCGGCAGGAAACGATCAACCTGCAGGTCGCCGCCCTGGTCGTCGACGTGCTGCCGAACGGCAATCTGGTGATCGCCGGGCGTCAGGAGGTCCGGGTCAACTTCGAGGTCCGCGACCTGCGCATCTCCGGCGTCGTCCGCCCGCAGGACATCACCAACACCAACACCGTCCAGCACAGCCAGATCGCCGAAGCCCGCATCGCCTACGGCGGCCGCGGCCAGCTGACCGACGTGCAGCAGCCGCGCTACGGCCAGCAGCTGATCGATGTGCTGATGCCCTTCTGATCCGAAGGCACACCACGGAAACGGCGAAGGGCCGGCTCGCAAGAGCCGGCCCTTCTCGATTCCATCAAGGCGGCGCCGGGTTCAGGCGCGGCGGATCACTCGTCGCGGTAGGATTTCTCGCGGCGCTCGTGGCGTTCCTGCGCTTCCAGCGAAAGCGTGGCGATCGGCCGAGCCTCGAGGCGCTTCAGACTGATCGGATCGCCGGTGTCCTCGCAGTAGCCGTAGGTGTCCTCCTCGATACGCTTCAGCGCCGAGTCGATCTTGGAAATCAGCTTGCGCTGACGGTCACGGGTGCGGAGTTCGAGGGTGCGGTCGGATTCGGTCGACGCGCGGTCGGCGAGATCGGCCAGAGGCTCGGTCTCGGACTGCATGACGCGAATGGTTTCCTGCGAATCCTTGAGGATATCGTCGCGCCAGCGGAGCAGCTTCTTGCGGAAGTACTCCTTCTGCACCGGGTTCATGAAAGGCTCTTCATCGCTCGGCCGGTAGCCATCACTGAGCTGGATTCCCATATCATCCCCTGAATGGACGCCCTGTCATTGGCGCGGGTTAATAGAGGCGCAAGTCGTTGACGACAAGTCCTTTTTTTAGGCAGATTGATGAAACAGGTTTCAGTTAACAGACTGAGCTAACTGTGGTATTTGGCCAGTTCGACCTCGACGCGGAGGTCGATGGCATCCAGCGTTTCCTGCAGCGCCGGATTGTCGGCGCGCTCGGTGCGCTGCTCCAGCGCCCGCCGCAGGTTCTGCAACTTGTCGATCGCGATCCGGCCGCTCAGCAGGCTCAGGCGAATCTCGTCCAGGCGGTCCAGAAGATCGTCGGCGCGCCGGATGGTGCGGCGGCGCTTCTCGGACGGCGTATCCTCTTCCTGGGCGAGCAGCACGGCGCTGGCGGCTGACGGTCCGGACATGCCGGTGAGCCGCGCCGGCGAGGCCGCCGGGCCGGAGCTCTCCAGCGCGAAGGAACTCTCCGGCTGGCCATTGCGCCGTTCGGCCCGCCGCGCGGGTCCCGTCGAACTGATTCTGCCGGTTTCGATCTTCATGCGGCCACAATGAAGCGGCGTCGTTAACAAAGCATTTAGACAGGGAAAAATCTGCCCACCACCGGCAGGAATGATCCGTACTTCCATCAGGCGCATCCCCGCAACTCATTGAAATTGCTGAACCTAGCGTTGGTACGGAACTGGCATTCAACCGTGCAGACACAATGTCCGTCCGAGGCCAGAACATGACCCGCACCCTGCTTGCCGTTCTTTCCGTCCTGCTGCTGACGCTGCACTCGACCGCCGTTTCGGCGTCGCAGGTCCGGCTGAAGGACATCATCGAGTTCGAGGGCATCCGCTCCAACCCGCTGGTCGGCTACGGCCTGGTGGTGGGTCTGCAAGGCACCGGCGACACGCTGAACAACTCGCCCTTCACCCAGCAGAGCCTGGAAGCGATGCTGGAACGCCTGGGCGTGAACACCCGCGATCAGAACATCAACACCGAGAACGTCGCCGCCGTGATGGTCACCGCCGACCTGCCGGCCTTCGCGCGGCAGGGATCGCAGATCGACGTGGTGGTGAACTCGCTCGGCGACGCCGAGAGCCTGCTGGGCGGCACGCTTCTGGTCACCCCGCTGATGGGCGCCGACGGCGAGGTCTATTCCGTCGCCCAGGGCCCGATCATCGTCGGCGGCTTCAGCGCCACCGGCAACGCCCAGACCGTCACCAAGAACATCCCGACCGTCGGCCGCATCTCCAACGGCGCCACGGTCGAGCGCGAGACCGGTTTCGAACTCGCCGACATGCGTCAGATGCGCCTCAGCCTACGCAATCCGGACCTGACCACCGCAATCCGTGTGGAGCAGGCGATCAACGAGAGCTTCGGCCAGCGCATCTCCAAGGCCATCGACCCGACCACCGTCATCCTGGCCATTCCGCCGTCGCACCAGACCGAGATGGTCAGCCTTCTGGCCCAGATCGAGCAGGTCACTGTCCAGACCGACCAGATCGCCCGCATTGTCATCGACGAGAAGGCCGGCGTGATCGTGATGGGCCGCGACGTCCGCGTCGACGAGATCGCCATCGCCCAGGGCAACCTGACCGTGACGGTGACCGAGTCCCAGCAGGTCAGCCAGCCCAACGCCTTCGCCGCCCAGGGCAATACCGAGGTCGTGGACCGCTCCGAGATCCAGATCGACGAGGGCGAGGACCGCAAGCTGACCGTGCTCAACGAGGGCGTCAGCCTGCAGGAGCTGGTCGACGGCCTGAACGCGCTGGGCGTCGGCCCGCGCGACATGATCTCGATCCTTCAGACCATCAAGGCGGCGGGCGCGCTGCAGGCCGAAATAGAGGTGATGTGATGAGCGACTTCATCGATCGCGCCAACTACCCGCGCAACGTCGTTCCCGCCACCCCGGCCGATCCGGTCAACGCGGCCCAGCGCCGGGCGCGGGAAACGGCGGAGGACTTCGAGAGCGTCTTCATTTCCCAGATGCTGCAGCACATGAACATGGGCATCGATCCGGAAGGTCCGTTCGGTGGCGGCAAGGGCGAAGAAGCCTACAAGTCCCTGGTCGCCGAGAAGTACGGCGAGGCGATCACCGAGATGGGCGGCATCGGCATTGCCGACGCCATCTACAAGGAGATCCTGCGGCTTCAGGAGGTCGGAAGTTGAGCCAGCCAGCGAACGCCAGGGACATCGCGGATACCGGCAACCGCCTGATCGCGCTGATCGGTGAAGAGAACCAGTTGCTGGCCGAACGTCAGGCCCAGCGCCTCAGCGAGACCGAGGCCCACAAGCAGGACCTCATCGACAGCTGGCAGGCCGGCGTGCGTCTGCTGCAGTCCGGCCGCCTGTCGCTGACCGGCGCCGACCGGAAGATGCTGATGGACACGGGGCAGCGGCTCGAGACCGCGATGATCGACCACGCCCGCCGCGTCGCCCGGATGAAGTCGATCAACGAAGGCCTGATCCAGGTCGTCGCCAGCCGCGCCGAGCAGAGCACCGGCCCGGCCGACATCTACGGCGCCAGCGGCAATGCCCGCGCCGCCAGCCTGGCGCGCAACGCCTATCGCCGCCCAACGGCGCTTTCGGTCAACCGGATGGTCTGAGGCAGCCGCGGCGCGTCAGTTGGCGCGTCCGCTGTTCGGGACGTAACGCCCGTTGCGAATCGTCTCGAAGAACTCGTCCACCTGCGGATGTCCGACCGGTTCGCCGGACTCGTCCCACAGCAGGTTCTGTTCCGACACATAGGCGATGTAGGTCGTCTCCGCGTTCTCGGCCAGCAGATGGTAGTAGGGCTGGTCCTTGCGCGGCCGCATGTGGGCCGGGATGGACAGCCACCATTCCTCGGTGTTGTTGAACTCCGGGTCGACATCGAAGATCACGCCGCGGAAGGGAAAGATGCGGTGCTTGACGATGTCGCCGATGCTGAATTTCGCCAACGCCATCTGCGTCACGAGGATCACCTCCTGCTCTGGCCGGGGGGCCGGTGATGGACCCCCCAGTAAATGATCACCGGCGGAAGCACGTCAATGGCTCCACACGATATCGCGATATGACGGAAGCGGCCTGAACCCAACATGAAGACGCCGCCGGGGAGGGGGACCGGCGGCGTCGGGTACTCGGACGAAGTGGGTAGGGAGTGCGTCTTTCCTGGAAACCTCGTCTGGTTTCAGATTTGGTGGCAAAACTGCATCTATCAAGTGATATCAGTCACAAGCTGACGGTCAGCCACGATTTGTCGAACATGCGGCAGCGGGGCTGCAATGCGGCCCCAGCCCGTCACGACGCCGGACGCAGTTCCCCGGGCAACACAGGCATGTAGCGGGGTCCGAACGTCTCGATCAGCCGGGCCGCGTCATAGGTCTTGCGGGCCGGATCGCCGGCCTCGTCGGACGACAGCGGGTCGATCACCGCCTCGATGTCGAAATAGCGGATGGCGAGACCGCCGGGCTCGGTCAGGCCTTCCGCCTTCACCGACCGGAACTGGAAGAACGCCGCGCCAGAGCGCCGGGCCACGGCCGCCGAGGACAGCATCAGGATGTCCTGCGCCTCGGCCTGGCTGAAACGGTCCGTGCTGATCGACACCCGAACACCGTCATCGACCGGTTCGGGGCCGCTACGCAGTTGTACCGAAGGCAGGGCGGCGAATCCGCAGCCCGCCAGCACAAGGCTTGTTGCCAGCGCCACCAGCGCCAGAGGCCTCATGACTCGATCCCGTCGCGAAGGATGGCCACCGACGTGTCGAGATAGATCATCGGCAGGTCGATTCCGGTCTCCTCCCGGACGACTTCCGCGGCGCGCGCGTCCTCCCGCCGGATGCCGGCAATGCCGGGCGGGCGGCCGTCGAAGTCCACGACGAAATTGCCCGAATAATAGATGCCGCCCGGCGCCAGCAGCAGCTTCGGGACGGCCTCGGACTGCAATGCCTTCGTCACGGTGCTGCGAAAGACCAGATGCCCTGGCGGATAGAACAGGTCGGATACCGCCTCGTCCGCATCGATCAGGCCGCTGTTCGCCACGGATATCGACTGCAGCATGTAGACGCCCGCCGGGACCTGATAGGCCGCGTAATGGGTCTGCCCTTCGCCGGCCGGACAGTCGTCCCGGTCCAGCGCCAGGGGATTGCAGTAGGCCCGCTCGACAATGAAGGGCGGCCGGCGCGGATCGATATCCAGCGTGCGCATGTCGATCGGCGTGAACACAAGCCGGATGGTCGGGACATCGGAAAAGATCGAGTTCACACCCGACGGGTGCGCGGTCTCCACGCCGATCACGACGATGGCGGTGGCGCCATCTTCCCCGGCGGCCTGCTGCGCAACCACCCCCCGCCCCGCCAGCAGCAGGGCCGCGAAGATGAGTGCCAGAACGATGCGCATCGGCAGGCGCCTTCAGAGCGAAACGACGGATAACGATGCTAGTCCTGCGTGCATGCCGCGGCAATCGGGGCGGCTGTTTCCGCGATCACGATCCATCGCGTTTTTGCCGAGCCAGTTCGATCACGCGCCGGGTCTCGGGCCAGAGCGTCAGCGCCTCGATCTCGGCGGCGTCCATCCAGACGGCATCCGCCGCATCGTCGCCGGCCACCGGGTCGCCGCTGACCCATTGGCCCCAGAAATCGATGAGCGTGTAGTGATATTCCGGGCCGTCGTCGCCTGCCGGCCCCAGACCGTCGATCACGTCGAGCAGACCGCCGATCCGGCAGATGATGCCGGTCTCCTCCAACACTTCCCGCGCGGCGCCGGCAGCTGCGGTCTCGCCCCATTCCTGGCGGCCGCCGGGAATGGACCACTGGCCCATGCGCGGCGGCTTCCCGCGCTTGATCATCAGCACCCTGTCGTCACGGAATATGACCGCGCCGAGCCCGACCCCCGGCCTGCGTCTGGACATGAGCTTCTCCCTCGCGGACCGGACAATGCCACCCCGCCAGGCTCTCGCCAACTGCGGCGGCCTGCGCTAAACCGACAGGACCGCACTTCTGGGGAGGAGAGCCGGCCATGGCCGTACAGTTCGATCCGAACGCGCCCGATACCATCGTCGATCCCTATCCGGGTCTGGCGCAGCTGCGCCACGAGGAACCGATGCACTGGAACCCGGTCAGCCGGGCCTGGTACCTGACGCGCTACGAGGATGTCCGTCAGGGTTTCCGCGACAAGCGCCTGTCGGCGGATCGCATCCGCCCCTTCGTCGAAGCGCAGAAGAACGGTCCGGACGGCGAGGAAATCGCCTTCCTGGGCGAGCACATCAGCCACTGGGCCGTGTTCAACGATCCACCCCGGCACGGCCATCTGCGCGGACTGATGAACAAGGCCTTCACCACCCGACGTGTCGAAAGCCTGCGGGGAGGCGTTGCCGAAATCGTCGAGGGCCTGATCGCGGACTGGAAGGACGGAGAGGAGATCGATTTCCATCAGCAGTTCGCCTACCCGCTGCCGGCCACGGTCATCGCGCTGCTGCTCGGCGTGCCGCAGGAGGACGTGGACAACCTCAAGCGCTGGTCCGATGCGCTGGCCCAGTTCGTCCTGACCTCCAAGACCAACCCCGACAAGTACAGGATCGCGTCGGACGCGCTGAAGGAGATGAACGCCTATTTCGCGGACTTCCTGGAGCAGCGCCGCCGCGAACCCGGCGAACTGGTGACCGACGGCCTGATCAGCGCATCCGACGAGGGCGACCGGCTGACGCCCGAGGAGCTGACCTCGAGCTGTATCCTGCTTCTGTTCGCCGGCCACGAGACGACAACCCAGTTGATGGCCAACGGCCTGCTGGCGCTGATCCGTCATCCCGACCAGATGGCCGATTTCCGGGCCAATCTGGACGACCCGAAATACGTCGCCAATGCGGTCGAGGAACTGCTGCGCTTCGACGGGCCGTCGCTGACCAGCCCGCGGCTGGTGGCGGAGGATTTCGAGATGCACGGCCAGACCGCGAAGGCCGGTCAGCGCCTGTGGCTATGGAACTGCGCCGCCAACCGCGACCCGGACGTCTTCGAGGATCCGGAACGGCTGAACCTGCGGCGGGAGAATGCCGACCGCCACGTCACCTTCGGCTTCGGCATCCATTTCTGCATCGGCGCGCCGCTCGCCCGGCTGGAGGCGCAGGTCGCCTTCCCGATCCTGCTGAAGCGCTTCAGCGATTTCGAACTGCTGCGCGAGACCCAGGTCTGGTCGGATTCCTATGTCAGCCGGGGGATGACCACGCTGCCGCTTCGCGTTCACCGCTGAGCCGAGGCGGGCGTCGTCTCCTCGGCGCTGCGGTTGTCGAAGGCCCCGCGGGTCCGGTTCGCGAAAGCGACGAGCGACAGCATCACCGGCACTTCGACCAGCACGCCGACCACGGTCGCCAGCGCCGCACCCGAATTGAGACCATAGATGCTGATCGCCACCGCAACCGCGAGTTCGAAGAAGTTCGACGTGCCGATCATGGCGCAGGGCGCGGCGATACGGAACGGCACGCGCATGGCCCATGCGGCGCCATAGGCAACGGCGAAGATACCGTAGGACTGGATCAGCAGCGGTACCGCGATGAGCGCGATAACCAGCGGCTGCGTCAGGATGATCTGTCCCTGAAACCCGAACAGCAGCACGACAGTGGCAAGCAGGCCGACGATGGACCAGGGCTTCAGCCGCGCCATGAAGCCGTCCAGGCCGGCGGCGCCGCTGCTGGCCAGCAGCGCCCGCCGCGTCAAGACGCCCGCCAGCAACGGAACCACGACATAGAGCACGACCGAGAGAACCAGGGTCTCCCAGGGGACCGGAATGCTGGTCACGCCCAGCAGCAGCGCCACGATCGGCGCGTAGGCGAAGACCATGATGACGTCGTTCACGCTCACCTGCACCAGCGTGTAGTTGGCATCGCCCCGCGTCAGTTGGGACCAGACGAAGACCATCGCGGTGCACGGCGCTGCGCCAAGCAGGATCAGCCCGGCAATATAGGCTTCCGCATCCGCGGGCGGGATCAGATCGGCGAAGACGTGGTTGAAGAAGATGACGCCCAGCGCCGCCATGGTGAAGGGCTTCACCAGCCAGTTGACGACCAGGGTCAGCAGCAGACCGCGGGGTTGTTCTGTGACGCGTCCGAGGCTGGCGAAATCCACCGCGATCATCATCGGGTAGACCATGGCCCAGATCAGCACGGCGACCACGAGGTTGACCCGGGCGTATTCGACCGCTGCGAGTTGTTCGAAGAGACCGGGAGCGATTTCGCCGAGCGCGATGCCGGCGACGATGCAGAGAGCGACCCAGACGGTCAGGTAACGTTCGAAGATGGTCACGCGGCACCCCGGCTCGCTCTGCCGCCGATCTCGTCCAGCCGCTGCTGCAGCCGCAGCCGGTCAAGCGAGGCGAGCGGCAGGTTGACGAAGATCGAGATGCGGTTGTTCATCATGCGGTAGGTATCGGCGAAGGCCTGCCGCTTCACGGCTTCGGATCCCTCGACCGCAGCCGGGTCCGGAATGCCCCAGTGCGCGGTCATCGGCTGGCCGGGCCAGACCGGACAGACCTCGTTGGCGGCGTTGTCGCAGACCGTGAAGACGAAATTCATCTCCGGCGCACCGGGCGCGGCGAACTCGTCCCAGTCCTTCGAGCGGAACTGCGAGACGTCGTGGTTCAGGTTCTTCAACAGTTCCATGGCGTAGGGGTGGACCTCGCCCTTCGGCTGGCTGCCCGCAGAGAAGGACCTGAACCTGCCCTGCCCCTCCCGCGCCAGAATGGCTTCGGCAATGATGCTCCGCGCCGAGTTGCCGGTGCACAGAAAAAGGACGTTGTAGGTCTGATCGGCCATCGTTTCGCTCCGCTCCAGATCCGATTTCCTCATCAGCGGCGCGCCGCACAGTTCCGGGCGGCCGCCGCAGCAGTCGTCTGCCAGGAAACCCAGCAGATCACGGACGGATGACGGTTCCACGACGTAGTGCACGTGCCGGCCGCTCTGGACGCCGCTCAGCAGGCCCGCATTCGCCAGCTGTCCGAGATGAAATGAGAGCCCCGAAGGCGCCATCCCCATCCTCTCGCACAGTTGCCCGGCCGTTAGACCGTCCGGCGCTGCCTGCAGCAGCGTCCGGAAGATCGTCAGGCGGTGCCTGTTGCCCAGCGCCCTGAACGCCTCCGTCGCCAATCCGAAATCCATATTTCAATATTACTTGAAATGATCCGGCATACAATGGCGGATTGACCGGCAGGGACCCGGCGACGATGTTGCGGCCATGCCGAAACCGCCCGAGCAGCACCGCGCCCGATGAACCAGTGGATCGCCACAGGCGAGGCCGTGCTGCCGATCTTCGGCCTGATCGCTCTGGGCGCCGTGCTGCGCCGGCTGCCGCTGCTGGACGAGAAGGGCTGGGCCGGCCTGGACCGGATCGTCTACTGGGTGTTCTTCCCTGCGCTGCTGTTCGCCTCGGTGGCGCGCGCCGACCTGCAGGGCGTGGCCGTCGGCTGGATGGCCGCAGCCATGATCGGCACGGTCGTCGCGATGACCGCGCTTCTCTACGTGGTCAGCCGCTTCCTCGGGGCCGGCAAGCCCGCGCGGGCCTCGCTGGTGATGGGCGGCATCCGCTTCAACACCTTCCTCGGCGTCGCCATCGCCGAGCAGACCTACGGCGCCACGGGCGTCACGCTGGCGGCGATCTGCATCGCCATCATGGTGCCGACGGTGAACGTGATCAGCGTCTGGACGCTGCAGCAGGGAACGCCGGGCGGCGGTATCCTGCGGACGGTCGGTTCGCTGTTCCAGAACCCGCTGATCCTGGCCTGCCTGTTCGGCGCCGTGGTCAACCTGGCCCGGGTCGAGCCGGAGCCGGTGCTGATGACCGCCGTGGACCTGCTGGGGCAGGCGTCGCTGCCGCTGGGCCTGATCGCGGTCGGCGCCGGGCTGACCTTCGACACGCTCCGCACGCACGGCCGGCTGCTGGCCACCGGCATCGTCGCCAAGATGCTGATTCAGCCGGCGCTGGGCTTCGGATTCCTGCTCGCCGCGGGCCTGTCGGCCCCCACCCTCGTCATTGCACTGATGTGGCTCGCCCTGCCCGCTGCGCCGTCTTCCTATGTCATGGCGCGCACGCTGGGAGGGGACGCGCCGCTGATGGCGGCGCTGCTGACCGCGCAGGTGATCGTCGCCGTGGTCACCCTGCCGCTGTTGCTGGGTTTCCTTTCATGACCGCGGAACCCTGACGGGCTAATTCTGTTGTGAAATGAGAATATTGGCTATGTTGCGGATGCGAGCGGACAGGCACGGCAACGAATGAGCATCTGGGGCAAATTGATCGGCGGCGGCATCGGCTTCGCCTTCGGCGGACCGATCGGCGCATTGATCGGCGGCATCGCCGGACACGCCGTCGACCGCGTCCGGGAGAGCGACGAGGAACACGCCTCCCGCGTCGAGGATGGCCGCCCCGCCGGCACCAAGCAGATCGCCTTCACCATCGGCGTCATCGTGCTCGGCGCGAAGATGGCCAAGGCGGACGGCGTCGTCACCTCGGACGAGATCGAGGCCTTCCGGGAGGTCTTCCAGGTCCCCGAGGACGAGTTGAAGAACGTCGCCCGCGTCTTCAACCAGGCCAAGCAGGACGCGACCGGCTTCGAGCCCTACGCCCGTCAGATCGCCGACATGTTCCGACAGGACCCCGAGGTGCTGGAGGACCTGATGGCCGGGCTGATGCATATCGCCCGCGCCGACAACGTGATCCACCCCGACGAGGTCGCCTTCCTGAAATCGGTGGCCGGCATCTTCGGTCTCAGCGACGCCGACTACCGGCGCCTCCACGCGACCTATCTTGGCCCGGACGAAGAGGATCCCTACACGGTGCTCGGCATCGATTCCTCGGCCACCGACGCCCAGGTGAAGTCGGCCTATCGCGAACTGATCAAGAAGAACCATCCCGACCGCGCCATGGCCCAGGGCATGCCGGAGGAGTTCATCGCCGTGGCCAACGAGAAGCTGGCCAAGATCAATGCCGCCTATGACCAGATCAGCCGGATCCGGGGGCTTGGCTGATCCCGTCCTGATCGAGCGGCCATCGCCCAACTTCGACAGCCGCCGTGGCCGCGCCGTCGACATGATCCTGATTCACTATACGGGGATGCAGTCGGCCGCCGAGTCTCTGGACCGGCTCTGCGATCCGGCGGCGAAGGTGTCCGCGCATTACCTGATCGAGGAAGACGGGGCAGTTCACCGGATGGTCGGCGAGAACGACCGCGCCTGGCATGCCGGGGTCGGCCGCTGGGCCGGCGAGACCGACATCAACGCCATCTCCATCGGCATCGAATTGCAGAATCCCGGTCACGAGTTCGGATACCGCCCGTTTCCGCCGCCCCAGATCGCTGCGCTGACCCGGCTACTGGACGGCATCCGAACGCGCCACGATGTGCCGAACAGGCGGATACTCGGCCATTCGGACGTGGCCCCGGAACGCAAGGAAGACCCGGGCGAACTTTTCCCCTGGGCCGCCCTTGCCGCAGCCGGCCATGGCACATGGGCGGAGACCGGCGGGGCGCCGGCTTCGGAGGACGAGGCGATGGCCGCGCTGACGCGTATCGGCTACGGCCTGCAAAGCACGACGGCGCCGGATCTCTCCGGCGCCGTCATCCTTGCCTTTCAGCGTCACTACCTGCCGGGAGGGCTTTCCGGCCGGCTGGATCTGGCGACTGCCTCTCGCATCTGCGAAATCGCGGCCGCCATGTTCGATGAGTAGAGATCAGGCAAACAGCCCGGAGATCGCGCGGCGGACGGACCGGAGGCCGGCCAGCGTCGTCTGCGCACGCTCCGCCTTGCCGCGGCGGATGTAGTAGTCGACATTCGCCATCGCGACGTCGAGCTGAACCTGATCTTCGATGACCGTGCGGTTCAGGTCATTGATCTTGTTGATATCGTAGGAGCGATATTCCATTTCACTTCTCCATCAAGCTACGGAAGCGGTCTGTCCTCGGGCCGTGTCCGTCATGTCCTTGGATGCGAATATGGGATAGGTCAGCGATATTGACAAAAGATCATTTCTCACCAGATTGATGAACAGAACTCATTGATCATGCAATTGTTGCAACCGCGAAAAGGCCGCCGATGCCACGCCGTCTTCCGCCGCTGAACGCGCTCAGAGCCTTCGAAGCGGCCGCCCGCCATCTCAGCTTCGCCCGCGCCGCCGACGAACTGAACCTCACCCCGTCGGCGATCAGCCATCAGATCAAGGGGCTGGAGGACCAGGTCGGCGTGTCGCTGTTCGACCGGCGCGGGCGCAAGGTCGTGCTGACCGATGCCGGCGCGCGGTATTACCCCGCCCTGCGCCAGGCCTTCGACCGCATGAACGAGGCGACCGAGGAGCTGAAACAGTCGGATTCCCTCGGCGCGCTGACGATCAACGTGCTGCCCACCTTCGCCATACGCTGGCTGCTGCCGCGGATCAGCGACTTCCAGCAGCGCCATCCGGAAATCGAGGTCCGGATGACCACGAATGTCGAGGTCATCGACTTCCGCCAGTCGGCCGCCGACGCCGCCGTCCGTTTCGGCACCGGCAGCTGGCCGGGGCTGACGGCGCACCTGCTGATGACCGAGGAGATCGTGCCGGTCTGCAGCCCGAAGCTGCTGGAGACCGGCCCGGGGCTGAAGACGCCCGCCGATCTGAAACACTATCAGTTGCTGCACGACATCAACCGCCCGGACAACTGGCGGCAGTGGCTCACCGCCGTCGGCGAGACCAGCGTCGATCCCGACCGTGGTCACAAGCTGGAGAGCACCAACCTGGCCGTCCAGGGCGCGCTGCAGGGCCTGGGTGTGGTCCCGGCCAATCCGGGCCTGGTCCGGGGCGAACTGGAAGCGGGCACGCTGATCGAGCCCTTCGCATATCACCTGCCAGTCGAGAGCGGCTACTACCTGGTCTATCCGCAGGGCAGGGAGTCGCGCCCGCGCCTGAAGGCCTTTCAGGACTGGCTGGTCGAGATCACCCAGGGGCTGAAGACCGAGGAGGGTCCGTCGAAGATTTGACGGCGGCCCCGGCCCGGCGTAATCAGCGGTTCGCGTCAGGCGGCCGGATGGCCGCTGCCGGTCCGCCGGCAGAGGAAAGTCCGGGCTCCACGGAAACACGGTGCCGGGTAACGCCCGGCGGGGGCGACCCCAGGGAAAGTGCCACAGAGAGCAGACCGCCGGTCCTTCGGGGCCGGCAAGGGTGAAAGGGTGCGGTAAGAGCGCACCGCGCGGCTGGCGACAGCGGCGGCATGGTAAACCCCACCGGGAGCAAGATCGAATAGGGATGGCGCGCCCCTTCGCGGGGCCGGAGCGTTTCCGCTTCGCCGTCCGGGTTGATTGCACGAGGCGCCGGGCAACCGGCGTCCCAGATGAATGGCCATCCAGCCCCGGTCAGACGGGGTGGACAGAACCCGGCTTACAGGCCGCCTGACGCGCCCGCATGCGCACCGGCCGCCGGCTCGGGAGGAGAGAGGACGGCGGATGATCGCGCTCTGGATTCCGGTCACGATTGCGGCCGCGTTCCTGCAGAATTTGCGTTCGGCGCTTCAGAAGGCGATCAAGGGCCGTCTGTCGACCGCCGGCGCGGCCTATTCGCGCTTCCTCTATGCCCTGCCGCTGGCGGCGCTCTATCTCTGGGGCCTGGTGAGCTTCGGCGGCGAGAAGCTGCCGCCGGCCAACGGGTTGTTCCTGCTCTACTGCGCCCTCGGCGGCCTGTCGCAGATCCTGTTCACGGTCGTGCTGCTCTGGCTCTTTTCCTTCCGCAGCTTCGCCGTCGGGACCACATTCTCGAAGCTCGAAGTCGTGCTGGTTGCGGCCCTGGGCGCAATCCTGCTGGGCGACACGGTCGGCCCGTGGGCCCTGCTTGCCATCGCCATCGGCGCACTGGGCACCATGATCCTGTCGTTCACCGAGACGCGGATGACGCCGATGGGGCTGCTGCGGGGTCTGGGCGACCGCGCCACGGCCGTCGGCATTCTGTGCGCCGCCCTGCTCGGTGCATCGTCGGTCTTCTACCGCGGCGCGATCCTGGCCCTGGAAAGCCCCCACTTCGTTCTCGCCGCCTCCTTCGCGCTGGCCGTGGCGCTGGCCATGCAGACGGCGATGATGGGAGCGTGGTTCCTGCTGTTCGACCGCGCCGAACTCGGGCGTGTCCTCAAGGAATGGCGACGGGCCGCGCCTGTCGGCCTGTCGGGGATGCTCTGTTCGGTCTGCTGGTTCACCGCCTTCGCGGTCCAGAACGCCGCGTATGTCCGCGCCCTTGGACAGATCGAGCTTGTCTTCACCTTCTTCGCCAGCGTGGTGGTCTTCAAGGAGAAGGTGAAGGCGACCGAGTTGCTGGGGACCGGCATGATCGTGGCCGCGATCCTGCTGATCGTGCTCGCCGCCTGACGCGTGCCCCGGAACGGAAACGGCCCCCGGATCGCTCCGGAGGCCGCTTCAAACTCGAATGTGTCCAGTCGTCAGGGCTGGGGCTGCTGACCGCAGGCGGGCCGGGTCGGCGGGCACTGCGACGGGAACGCTGCCTTCGCGGTGTCGAGGCGCGTCACGGTCGGCGCGGCATAGATGGCCGCCGCGCCAAGACCCAGACGCGTCAGCGCAGCGCGGCGCGTCATGCTGGTCTTCTTCTCGGCTTGCTCGGTCATCGGGACCTCCACTTTCCTCATATTTATGTAGTCAACCATCAGATGGTGAACAAGAGGTTGTTCTCATCGTCGAAGAAGTCGACGCCGCCGCCGTTCTGGGCCAGTGCGAAGGCCTGGGTCGACCCGCCAACCAGATTGACGTCGGTGACGGCCGAGCTGTCGAAGGTGATCGTGCCGTTGCCGTCCAGGAAGCTGATGCGCACCACGCCGCCGCCGAGGTTCTCGAAACCGAGTTCGGAGCGGTCGTCGACGCCCAGGATATCGAGCACGTTGCCGGCGCCGAAATCGATGATCTGATCGTCATTGGCTTCCAGGTCGGTGCGGCGGGCGAACTCGTAGAAGTCCTTCTGGTTCGCGCCGCCCAACATGGTGTCGGAACCGTTGCCGCCATTCAGCGTGTCGAAGCCGACATTGCCGCGCAGATCGTCATTGCCGTCGCCGCCGAAGATGCGGTCGTCGCCCTGATCGCCGGTGATGAAGTCGTCGCCCGCGCCGCCGTCGAGTTCGTCCGCGCCCACCTGGCCGCGGATCTTGTCGTTGCCGGCGCCGCCGAAGATGGTGTCGTTGGCGCCCGCGCCGAACAGTTCGTCGTCGCCGTCGCCACCATCGATGAAGTCGTCGCCGCCATCGGCGTTGATGAAGTCGTTGCCTTCGCCGCCGAACAGGAAGTCGCCGTCCAGTCCGCCGCGCAGCTGGTCGTTGCCTTCGCCGCCCTCGATCGAGTCGATGCCGTCATTGCCGCGCAGGACGTCGTCGCCCAGGCCGCCGAAAATGGTGTCGTCGCCATCCTCGCCGTCGGCGAAGTCGTCGCCGTCCTCGCCGTGCAGTTCGTCGTTGCCGTTGTTGCCGCGCAGATTGTCGGCGCCCTCGCCGCCCAGCAGCGTGTCGTTGCCGCCGGAGCCTCGCAGGAAATCGTCGCCCTCGCCGCCCTCGACACGGTCATCGCCGCCGTCGGCCACCATGAAGTCGGCGCCCAGACCGCCAAACAGGAAGTCGCCGTCGCTGCCGCCGCGCAGCACGTCGTCGCCATCGTCGCCGAACAACTCGTCGACGCCGCTGTCACCGCGGATCACGTCGTTGCCCGCGCCGCCCTCGGCCCGGTCGTTTCCGGCGCCGCCTTCCATGAAGTCGGCGCCGAGGCCGCCCAGGATGGTGTCGGCGCCGTTGTGACCGCGCACGGTGTCGTCGCCGTCACCGCCATCGACAAGGTCGTTGCCGTTGTTGCCTTCCAGCTTGTCGTTGCCGTCGCCGCCGGAGACCTCGTCGTCGCCCTCGCCGCCGGAAACGAAGTCATTGCCCGCGCCGCCGGCGACGGTGTCGTTGCCGTCGTCGCCCTTGACCAGGTCGTCGCCCTCGCCGCCGTCGAGATTGTCCGCACCGGCGCTGCCGCGGAGTGTGTCGACGCCCGCGCCGCCGAAGAGGCTGTCATCGTCCTCGCCGCCATCCAGGAAGTCGTTGCCGTCGCCGCCCAGAAGGGTGTCGAGGCCCAGACCGCCCTTCAGCGTGTCGTTGCCGATGCCGCCGTCCAGAACGTCGTTGCCGGCCTCGCCGACCAGCGAGTCGTTGCCCGTGCCGCCGAACAGCAGGTCGTCGCCGCCATTGCCTTCCAGCAGGTCGTCGCCATCCTCGCCATTGACCGTGTCGGCACCGTCGCCGGCCTCGACCGTGTCGTTGCCGATGCCGCCATAGACCAGGTCGTCGCCCTCGGCGGCATTGATGTCGTCGTCGCCTTCCTCGCCATAGAGGATGTCGTCACCTTCGTTGCCGGCCACGCGGTCATTGCCGAAGCCGCCATAGACGGTGTCGTTGCCCGCATTGCCTTCGACGAAATCGTCGCCCCAGCCGCCAAAGACGGTGTCGTCATCGTCGAAGCCGCAGACCGTGTCGTTGCCGGCGCCGCCGAACAGCAGATCGAAGCCGTTGCCGCCGAAGACCCAGTCGCTTCCTACGCCGCCGAAAAGGGTGTCGTCACCGTCGCCGCCGCCGACGAAGTCGTTGTTGGGGAAGCCGTCATCGACCAGCACCGGCAGGGCCGCGAAGATCACCGCGCCGGTATAGACGTTGCCGCCGTTCGGGCGGTCGCCGCCTTCGTCGTTCAGTTCGGTCTCGATGTCGGCGGCATCGAAATTGGCCGCGCCGCTCTGGTAGCCCCGGAACTGCGCCGGATCGTAGGTCAGCTCGCCTTCGGATGCGTCGGTGGTCGCGCCGTTGAACTCGATCAATTCGACGAAGAGATTGCGGTCCTCGTCGCAATCAGGGCCGAAGGAATTCTCGTGGGTGATCTCGTCCCAGGCGTCGTTCAGGAAGTCGATCCGGACTTCGCCCGCACGCTCGATGTCGGTCAGGCCGGAGATGTCGAAGGCGTAGGCCGTCAGCGACTGGGTCACGGTCACGGTGCCGACCACGACGCCGCCGACAGAGACCTGCATCTCGGGGAAGATTCCGTCCAGCGGCGAACCGTGGGCGTTCACGATCAGCGTGTTGCCGTCGCCGTAGCCGTTCGCAGTACCGTCGCCGAACATCAGGTCGTTGCCGTCGAGGCCGCGGAGATCGTCATTGCCGCCGCCGCCAACCAGCGTGTTGTCGCCAAGATCGCCCGTGATCGTGTCGTCGAAGTCGGAACCCCACACGCCCTGGACGCCGTTGAGCACGCCCTCGTTGGCGTCGGCATCCACGAAGCGGTTGTTCTGCAGCGCCGCGACGATGCCGCCGCCGGCGCTCTGGAAGCTGACGGTGTTCGCGCCGGCGCCGCCGTCGATGGTGTCGGCGCCGCCGAAGCCGTCGATGGTGTCGTTGCCATCGCCGCCATTGATGACGTTGGCGCCCGAATTGCCGAACAGGCTGTCGTTGAAGGCCGAGCCGTTCAGGTTCTCGATGTTCTCGAGGCTGTCGATCCCGCCATCACCGTCCTTCTCGGCAATGCCGTGATGCAGGCTGGCCAGCACCGTGCCCTGCGCGCCGGAATAGTCGGCGGTATCGATGCCCGCGCCGCCGTCCAGCACGTCCGCATCTCGGCCGCCGGACAGCACGTCGTTGCCGTCGCCGCCCTGGACGGTGTCGTAGCCGTCGCCGCCGTTCAGGACGTCATTGCCCTGCTGGCCGTCGATGACGTCGTCGCCGCAATCGCCGTTGATGGTGTCGTCGAACGAACCGGTGTTCGGGGTGACGATGTCGATCTGCCAGTTGACGTCGTTGAAGTCGCCGTCGCCGCCGTTCTCCAGGTCTTCCCAGTTCGAGTTGCCGCCCAGTTCATTGTCGGTCTCGTGGTCGAGGCCGTCGCCGTTGAGCGCCTGGCCCGAGAAGAAGACCGGACCATGGCCGCCGGCAGCCGCCACCGGCACGCCGCCGTCGAGGGCCTGCAGCTCGCCGCTGCCGTTGTCGGCAAAGGTCACTGCGTCGCCGTCGGCGAGGTCCGGATTGAGATTGCCGCCATTGGGGATCAGGAAGAAGCCGAGCTTCGAGGCGCCGCCGAGGGCGGCAGCGTCGAGCGTGAAGGTGAAGACGTCGGCGCCTTCGGCCGCATCGGAAGTCTTGACGTTCGCCTTGACGATCTGGCCGGAGACCGGGGTGCCGCTGCCGTCCGCCAGATAGAAGCCGAAGCTGGAACCGAAATCGGCGGAACCGCCGAGATAGTCCATGGTGATGGTGATCTCGCCGAGGCCGGCAACGTCCCAGGTGCCGTCCGCACCCTGGGACAGGGCGGTTTCGCCGGTGACAGCCGCGCCACCGTCGCCGAACAGGGTGTCGTCGCCCTTGCCGCCGAAGATCAGATCGTTGCCTGCACCGCCCTCGACGGTGTCATTGCCGCCGTCGGCGAGAATCTCGTCATCGCCGATGCCGCCGGTCAGGTATTCGTCGAAATCGATCGAATCGTCATCGGCGCAACCGCAATCCTCTTCATCGCCACCGCCAGGCGTGGTGTCGTCGCCGCCCGGAACCGTATCGCAATAGGAACCTTCGGAGCCGTCCGAACCCTTCGAACCGCCGGTGCCGTACGAACCGTCGGAGCCATACGAACCGCCGGAACTATTCGAGCCATCGGAGGACTTGGAACCCTTGGAGCCATCGGAGCCATTCGAACCGTCAGAACCGTTCGAGCCGCCAGAAGACTTGGAGCCGCCGGAGCCATTGGAACCGTCAGAAGATTTGGAGCCGCCCGAACCGGTCGAACCGTCGGAGGACTTGGAGCCGCCCGAACCGGTCGCACCGTCGGAGGATTTGGAGCCCTTCGAGCCGTCCGAACCCTTGGAGCCGTCCGAACCCTTGGAGCCGTCCGAACCCTTGGAGCCTTTCGAACCGCCGGAGCCGTTCGAACCCTTCGAGCTGTCAGAACCCTTCGAGCTGTCAGAACCCTTGGAGCCGTCAGAGGACTTCGAGCCCTTCGAACCGCCGGAGCCGTTCGAACCCTTCTCGTCCTTCCAGTCGTCGTCGTCGTACTTGCCCATGGTCTCGCTGTATCCGGGGTCGGGGGATATGTCTGACCGTTCCGCAGCAAATGGTGTGCCACAAACCCCGGAAGTGATCACAAGTGCCGGAAAACGCGTGCAGATTGAGCCTGAGGTCATCGGGATACCCGCCCCCGAAGGGAAGAGACGCGCGGCGGCGCGACGAAGAAATCCTATTTCATTGAAATCATTTGACTATTCCTGATCCGCCTGAGCGAAGCGACGATCAGGGCTGCGCGTCTCTCAGACGTCGTCATGTACCCGACACCCGGTTCTGCACCTGTCATTTTCTGGGACTCGAGGGGGACGCTGTTGCAGATTCAGGACAAATTCATGTGTCGTCAGGGAGTCGCAAAGTGCACCCTTGCCGCAGGCGGAGACAGGAACGAAACTGAAACAATGAACGCGCGTATCGAGCAGGCCGAACGGCTGATCACCGAAATTCTGGGGCGGCCGCCGGACAGCCACAGCCGCCCGACCGGGTCGTCAGCGCGCGCCATCCGCTTCGTCTCAGGCAACGAGTCGGTGATCGCCTCGCTCCGGCCGAGCGAGCAGCGGGCGCGGCTGGAAGCCGAGGTTCTGACACGGCTGTCGGAAGCCGATGCACCGGTCCCGGGTCTTGTCGCCCGGCGCGGCGCCTGGATCTTCCAGCAGGATCTGGGCGGCCGGCGTCTGACCGAGGCGCTCTGGGACGCCGGCGCCGACCAGCAGGCGCTGATGACGGCAGCGCTCCAGTCGCTTGCCGCCATCCATGCCGCCGCGGCAGGGTCCGGGATCGCCGGCCGGCTCGCCACGCTGGGTGCTTCGGAGGCCTGGCGGCAGGGATTTGCCGGCATGCCGGCCCGACTGGGCGCCGGCGCCGGACTGCCGCCGCCGGCCTTCGACATGGAGACCGCGGCCCGGCTGCTGACGCCGCGCAGGACCGCGCTGGTCAAGTGGGACGCCCGGCCGGCCAACGCCATGCTCTGCGATGACGGCGCGATCCGCTGGTTCGACTGGGAGCATTGCGGCGTGCGCGATCCGCTGGACGATGCCGGATGGCTGCTCGGCGATGAATTCGCACCGGCGGACGGGCCGGGCGTGAACGAGGCTCTCGCGGCCCTGGCGCCCGAAACGTCCGATGGCGAAAGGCATGCCGCGGAGCAGTACCTGCTGTGTTTCGGCACGTTGCACATGTCGGTCCGGCTGGCGCTGATCCTGACCAAGCGGGCGGAAAAGGGCGGCTGGCGGGACTGGCAGGAGGTGCTCAGCCAGGACAAGGTGGGCTCGACGGCGGCGGCCTTCCGGCGCACGGCCAACCGGGCCGGCGACTGGGCCGGGCGCTCGGCCGTTCTCGCACCCCTGTCGCCGTGGTTCCATGACCTCGCGGCCGGTTGTCCCGATGAGTGAGGCCGCCGAGGATCGGCTCTACGGCGACGCCATCGCCCGCGGCGTGATGCGGCTGATGGCGGAACATGACCGGCCGTCGATCAGGGAGATGACGCTGAAGAACGGCCGCCGCGCCGACGTGGTGGCGCTCGGCAAGGACGGCGACATCTGGATCGTCGAGGTGAAGTCGTCGGTCGCCGATTTCCGCTCGGACGCCAAGTGGGGCGATTATCTGGAGTTCTGCGACCGCTTCTTCTTCGCCGTCCCGACCGACTTCCCGAAGGAACTGATCCCGGCGGAATGCGGCCTGATCGTCGCCGACGCCCATGGCGGCGCCTTCCTGCGCGACTCCCCGCTGGAGAAACTCACCGCCGCCCGGCGCAAGGCCGTCACGCTGCGCTTCGCCCGCCTCGCCGCCAGTCGCCTGCTGCCGCCGGTCGGGTTGGTGTAGGGCAAGGGACACGACTTCTGAGAGGCCCTCCCCCTCCGAGGGGGAGGGTTGGGTGGGGGTGGGAGCAGCTCAGGCGCCTGCCATTGTTCCATCAACGCAGCCGACCCCCACCCGTCGCTGCGCGCCGGCCTCCCCCTGCCAGGGGGAGGCTCCGGAGGCGCGAGACAACCTCACACCGAGAAGTATTTCGCCTGCTTGTGCAGGACCACGATGGCGGAGGTGGACTGCTCCGGGTGCAGCTGTCCCTCTTCGGCCATCTCGACGCCGATCCGGCCGGCGTCCAGCAGGTCGAGAATCTGCGACTGGTCCTCGAGATTCGGGCAGGCGGGGTAGCCGAAGCTGTAGCGCGAGCCGCGATAACCCTGCTTCAGCAGCTTGCGCATGTCCGGATCGTCCTCGGCCGCGAAGCCGAGTTCGCTGCGGATGCGGGTGTGGACGTATTCCGCCATCGCCTCGGCCATCTCGACCGAGAGGCCGTGCAGGTAGAGGTAGTCCTGATAACGGTCGGCGGCGAACCATTCGCGCGCCACGTCGGACGCCCTGCTGCCCATCGTGACCAGTTGCAGCCCGATCACGCCCTTCTCGCCGGTCGTCGCCTCGGGGAAGAAATCGGCGATGCAGAGCCCGCCTTCACGCTTCTGGCGCGGCAGCGAGAAGCGCGCCTTCTCCGCACCGCTGTCGGGATCGTAGAGCACGAGATCGTCGCGCTCGCTCGCAGCCGGCCAGTAGCCGTAGACCGCGCGCGGCTGCAGGATGTCCTCCTTCTGGGTCCGGGCGAGCATGTCGTGCAGGATCGGACGGACTTCCTTCGCGGCCCATTCCAGATAGTCGCCGCGGTCGCGCCCGGCCTTGCGGAAGCCCCACTGGAACTGGAACAGCATGGTCTCGTTCAGATAGGGCAGCAGCGTCTTCGACGGCACGCCTTCGAGCACCCGCGCGCCCCAGAACGGCGGCTCGATCTTCTCGGCGTCGCGGTGCAGTTCGCTCCGCCGCAGGCTGACCTCGTCGTAGTCGACAGGACGCTCGGCGCCCGATGACGGCCGCCCCACAGCCTTGCGGGATGACGGCCGCTGCGCCCGGGTCTCGGAGGCCTCCTCGACATGCTTGTCGAAGGCGCGGTTCTTCACCTTGTTCATCAGATTGAGGCCGTCGAAGGCATCCCGGGCATAGGCCACACCATTGCCGCCATAGGCCTGCAGGCAGTCTTCCTCGACATATTTCCGGGTCAGCGCCGCGCCGCCCAGGATGACGGGGGTACGGACCTGCCGGCGTGCCATTTCCTCGAGATTCTCCCTCATGATGACGGTCGATTTCACCAGCAGGCCGGACATGCCGATCGCGTCAGCCTTCTCCTTCTCGGCCGACTCCAGAATTGCGTCCAGCGGCTGCTTGATACCCAGATTGACGACCCGGTAGCCGTTGTTGGTCAGGATGATGTCGACGAGGTTCTTGCCGATGTCATGGACGTCGCCCTTCACGGTGGCGAGGACGATGGTGCCCTTCTGCTGACCCTCGGTCTTCTCCATGTGCGGCTCGAGATGCGCCACGGCGGCCTTCATCACCTCGGCCGAGCGGAGCACGAAGGGCAACTGCATCTTGCCCGCGCCGAACAGCTCGCCGACCACCTTCATGCCGTCGAGCAGGTGCTCGTTGATGATGTCCAGCGGCGGGATGGTCTCCATCGCCTCGTCGAGATCGGCAGTCAGCCCCTCGCCGTCGCCGTCGACGATGCGGTCCTTCAGCCGTTCCTCGACGGTCTCGGCCCGCTGCTTGACGGTCTTCTTCACCTTCCGGTCCTGGAAGATCTCCATGAAGGCTTCCAGCGGGTCATGACCCTCGCGGCGGCGGTCGTAGATCAGGTCCTCGGCGGCCTTGACCTCGTTCTCCGGGATCTGGTGCAGCGGCATGATCTTGGAGGTATGGACGATGGCGGCGGTCATGCCCCGCTTCTGCGCGTGGTCCATGAACACCGAGTTCAGCACATGGCGGGCGGCGGCGTTCAGGCCGAAGGAGATGTTGGAGAGCCCAAGCAGGATCTGGCAGTCGGGCAGTTCCCGGGCGATCCCCTCGATGGCGTCCAGCGTCCAGAGCCCCAGTTTCCGGTCGTCCTCGTTGCCGGTGCAGATGGTGAAGGTCAGCGGGTCGATCATCAGGTCGGACGACGGCAGGCCGTGCGCGGTCGCGAAATCGTGCAGCCGGTGGGCGACGCGCAGCTTGTCCTCGACGGTCTTGGCCATCCCGTCCTCGTCGATGGTCAGGCCGATGATCGCCGCGCCGAAGCGCTTCGCCAGCTCGATGCGGCGGTCCGCCGGCTCCTCGCCGTCCTCGAAGTTGAAGGAATTGATGATCGGTTTGCCGCCATAGAGCTTCAGCGCCTCCTCAAGCACGTTGAGCTCGGTTGAATCGACCACCAGCGGCGCCGTCACCGCGCCGCGCATGCGGGTCAGCACCTCGGACATGTCGCGGACCTCGTCGCGGCCGACATAGGCGGTGCAGAGGTCGATGGCGTGGCTGCCCTCGCCTTCCTGATCGCGGCCCATGGCGACGCAGGCGTCGTAGTTCTCGGCCGCCTGCAGTTCACGGAACTTCTTCGAACCATTGGCGTTGCAGCGCTCGCCCACGGCCAGCACAGCATTCTCCTGCCGAAGCGGCGTCTGCTGGAACAGCGAGGCGATGGACGGCGTCCATTCGGTCTGGCGCGACTTCGGCGCCGGCCGCCGGCGGCCCTCGCCGAGTTCCTGCAGCATCGCGTCCAGGGCGGCGATGTGTTCGACCGTCGTGCCGCAGCAGCCGCCGACCAGCCCGACGCCCTCCTCGCCGACGAAACGCTTCAGCCAGAGCGCGAGGTCGGACGGCGACAACGGATAGCTGGTCTGGCCGTTGACCAGTTCCGGCAGGCCGGCATTGGGCTGCACGGAAACCGGCTTGCCGACATTCGCGGTCAGCCAGCGCACATGCTCGGCCATTTCCTTCGGCCCGGTGGCGCAGTTGAGGCCGATGCCGTCCACGCCAAGAGAATCGAGCACTGTCGCCGCCGCTGCGATGTCGGCGCCGACCAGCATGGAGCCCGTGGTCTCGACGGTGACCTGCACGAAGATCGGCACGTCGGACCCGGCCTCGCGCCGGGCCTTCTTGGCGCCGTTGACCGCCGCCTTCACCTGCAGCGTGTCCTGGCAGGTCTCGATCAGCAGGCCGTGCACGCCGCCCTCGATCAGGGCCGCCGCCTGCAGGGTCAGCCCCGCCTCCAGTTCGTCATAGCCGATATGGCCGAGGCTCGGCAGCTTGGTGCCCGGTCCGATGGAGCCGAACACGTAGCGCGGCCGCTCCGGCGTCGAGAGCTCGTCAGCCACCTCGCGCGCCAGCTCGGCGGCGCGGCGATTGATCTCGGCCGCCTGGTCCTGCAGGTCGAACTCGCGGAGCGTGATCGGCGATCCACCGAAGGAATTGGTCTGCACGATGTCCGACCCGGCTTCGAAATAGCCGCGGTGGATGTCGCGGACCACGTCCGGCCAGGTCAGATTCAGGATCTCTGTGCAGTTCTCGCAGTTCCGGAAATCGGCTTCCAGATCCAGGTCCATGACCTGGACCCGGCTGCCCATGGCGCCGTCACAAAGCAGCACTTCGCGCGACAGCGCGTCCAACAACTCACTCATGTATCAGGGTCTCTTCGTTCAGGCTTCGGCGGGCCGGGCGGCCATGGCGGCAGCGGCGGTCATCGCCCGGTCTGCATCGGCGCTGCCGATCAGCCGGTCGAGGATCGCAGCCGTCATGTCGGCCTTGTTCAGGGTGTAGAAGTGGAAATCGCGGACGCCGTGGCGCATCAGCCGCTCGCAGAGCGCATGCGCCTGGTCGATGGCCACGTTCCGACGGTCGGCGTCGCTGGTGCAGCGCTCGAACCGGGCCAGCACCGTCTCCGGGATCGTGGCCTCGCAGGCCGCGGCGAACTTCTGCACCTGCTCCAGATTGCGGATCGGCAGGATGCCGGGCACCACCGAGCGCCAGACGCCACGGGCCGCGAGACGGTCGCGGAAGCGCAGGTAGATTTCAGGGTCGAAGAAGAACTGGGTGATGGCGCGGTCGGCGCCGGCGTCGAACTTCGCCTTCAGATTGTCGATATCGGCATCCACCGAGGGCGATTCCGGATGCTTCTCGGGATAGGCGGCGACCGAGATGTCGAACTCGTGCAGCCGCCGCAGCCCCTCGGTCAGCGCCGCGGCATTGGCATAGCCCTGCGGGTGCGCCTGATAGCGCCCGCCATTGCCCTGCGGGTCGCCGCGCAGCGCCACGATGCGGCGGATGCCGGCCTGCCAGAATCCCTGGGCGACGGCGTCGACAGTCTCCCGCGCCGCGCCGACCGCCGTCAGATGCGCCGCCGGTTCGGAACCCGCACCTTCGGCGAGGTCGATGGCGGTATCGAGGGTGCCGGTCTGATTGCTGCCGCCTGCGCCGTAGGTCACCGAGCAGAAGGTCAGCCCGAAACGGCGCAGCGCCTCGGAAGCGGCGCGCGCCGAGCGCGCGGCCTTCTCGGTCTTCGGCGGGAAGAACTCCGCCGACAGCTCAAGGCCGGCGGTATCGGAGGGTATGATGTCGATCTGCATGGTTATTCCCCGTTCTCCGCGGAAGGTTTGGTGGCCGACCAGACGCCGACCGGCAGCGGCCGGCCCGTCAGTTTCACGGCAGCGCCAGGCTCAAGTCCGGCGGTCCGGAACCAGGCGCTGATCTCCCGGTCGTCGAAGCCGAGCCGGCGGTGCGCCTGCTCGGTCTTCAGGTGTTCGAGTTCGTGCGGCAGCAGGTCGGCGATGACCAGCCGCCCGCCCGGCGCCAGAACACGCGCCGCCTCCCGGACCACCCGGTCGGGGTCGTCCAGATAGTGCAGCACCTGGTGCGCGGTGATCAGGTCGAAGCTGCCCCGCCGGAACGGCAGGCTGTGAATGTCCGCCTGCCGGACCTGCACGTGCCTCAGGTCGGGCCGGTCGAGCGTCTGCCGCGCCACTGCCAGCATCTCGGCATTCACGTCGACCCCGACCGCCCGTTCGGCACGGCCTGCCAGAATAGCCAGGAGCCGGCCCGTTCCGGTGCCGAGATCGAGCAGCGATCCGATGGCGCCCGGCCCCAGAACACCGTGCAGCGCCGTCTCGACCTCGCGCTCCGACACCTGAAGACGGCTGAGCTCGGCCCATTGTTCGGCGTTCTTCGAGAAGAAGGCCTGCACGCGTTCGCTGCGTTTCGCCCGCACCTCGTCCAGCCGCTCCAGATAGGTGGCGGTCGGATCCATGGCGGTATCGAGGATGGCCACCAGAGCTTCGCCGATCTGCGACGCGGCCTCGGACATGGCATGCCGGTAGATGACCCAATTGCCCTCGGTGTAGCGCTCCAGCAGGCCCGCATCGCAGAGCAGCTTGAGATGGCGCGAGACGCGCGGCTGGCTCTGGTCGAGAATCCAGGTCAGTTCACTGACCGACAGGTCGCACAGCCTGCAGAGCATCAGCAGATGCAGACGCGTCGGATCGCCCGCGGTCTTCAGGACCGTGACGAGAGACTCTGCCGGCAGGCCGTTCGGTTCGACGCGCGCATCCAAGGTGCTGCGACCTCCACTTGTCGCTTCCGCGACAGACATAACGATATCTTTATATGCGACATGAAAGCGGAAAACAACAGCCGGTGTGATCGCGGCTTTGCCGGGTCCGACCGACCCGTGGTAGAGACCCGCCGGGGGTTGACGTCACGATGGGGTGTGGGCACAGAGGCGGCGGACTGCAAAAGCTTGCCTCGCCGCAGAAATGCGACCACATCCAGAGACGGTTCTAACGGGAGCACCAGAAATGATGAATGCGCTTGCGAGCCGGGTACTTGGCCCGATCTGCATCATGCTCGTGATGTCCTTCCAGGCGGTCGCAGCGGAAGAGCCGGCAGCGCTGATCGAGCGGCTGGGCGGTCAGGCGATCGGCATCGTCGCCAACGGCGCCGACACGACAGACGACAAGCAGAAGAAGTTCGAGGCGCTGTTCGACGAGGGCTTCGACGTGCCGCTGGTCGCGCAGATCGTGCTGGGCCGCTACTGGCGCACGGCCACGGCGGAGCAGCGCGACGAGTTCGTGAACCTGTTCCACAAGTACATCATCTCGACCTACGCCTCACGGTTGAACGCCTATTCCGGCCAGACCTTCGCGGTCACCGGCGAGCAGCGCCTCAACGATGACGAGGTCATGGTCAAGTCGGTGGTGAAGGACCCGGGCGGCCCCGACCTGAAGGTCGACTGGCGGGTGCTGAACCGCAATGGCGAGAACCGCATCGTCGACGTCTATGTCGAAGGCGTCAGCATGGCGGTGACCCACCGTTCGGAATTCGCCTCCGTCATCGCCCAGACGGGCCAGGTCGAAACCCTGCTGGAGCGCCTCAGGTCCCAGACCGGACAGGGCTGATGAGCGACGGCTTCCCCGATCCCGCCCAGGTCCAGGAACTGAGCGAGATGATCGCCGGGGCGAAGCGCATCGTCTTTTTCACCGGCGCCGGCATCTCGACGGAATCGGGCATTCCCGACTTCCGCTCGCCGGGCGGTCTCTGGACCAAGTTCCAGCCCATCGACTTCCGCGATTTCATGCGATCCGAGGAGATGCGCAAGGAATCCTGGCGGCGCAAGTTCGGGATGGAGGGCACCTTCCAGGCCGCCGAGCCGAACCGCGGCCACCGGGCGGTCGAGAAGCTGATCCGCGATGGCCGCGCCAGTTCGGTCATCACCCAGAATGTCGACGGTCTGCACCAGGCGTCCGGCGTGCCCGACGAGAAGGTGATCGAATTGCACGGCAACTCGACCTACGCCAAATGCCTCGACTGCGGCACGCGCAAGGAACTGGCCGAGATTCGCGAGGCCTTCGAGCGCGACGAGACCCTGCCCTCCTGCATCTTCTGCGGCGGCATCGTGAAGACCGCCACCATCTCCTTCGGCCAGAGCATGCCGGTCGACGAGATGCGGCGCGCCGAGGAAGAAACCCTGCAGGCCGACCTGTTCATCGTCCTCGGCTCCTCGCTGGTGGTCTATCCGGCCGCCGGCTTCCCCCGCGTGGCCAAGGAGAACGGCTCCCAGCTGGTCATCCTGAACCGCGACCCGACCGATCTCGACGTGTTCGCGGATCTGGTCCTGAACGCCGAGATCGGCCCGACCCTCGGCGATGCCGTCGGCATCAACTGAGCCCCTGCCGCCGGTCCGCCCCTACGAGGCGGCGATGCGGGACGGCCTGGTCGCGCTCTGGACCGACTGCGGTCTGACGCGCCCCTGGAACGACCCGGACGCGGATATCGAGCGGGCTGTGTCGAACCCCGGCTCCACCATCTTCGTCATCTGCCAGGACGATCAGGTCGTCGGCTCGGTCATGACCGGCTATGACGGCCACCGCGGCTGGGTCTACTACCTGGCCAGCGCCCCGGCGATGCGGGGCCGCGGGATCGCGGCGACGCTGATGCGCGCCGCCGAGGACTGGCTGCGCGACCGGGGCTGCCCCAAGATCGAACTGATGGTCCGCGACACCAACGACGCCGCGCTCGGCTTCTACGACCGGCTCGGCTACGAGCACCAGCCCGTCAGCGTGAAGGCGAAGTGGCTGATCGAGCCGGAGGGCTGAGGACAGCCGCCGCCCGTCATGCCCGCTTCATGCGGGCATCCGGTCGGTCATCGACCTTGCGGCGAAGCCGCTCCTGACCCCCGCACAAGGCGGGGGTGACAGCGACAGAATTCCACGAACGTCCGTCTACTCCGCCGCCTGGACCGACTGGGCCGCCTTCGCCGGATTGCGGAAGGCCGACAGCAGGTCCTGCTCGCGGCGCTTCACGGTCTCGATGTTGCGGTCCTTGATGTGACCGAAACCGCGGATCTGTTCCGGCAGCTTCGCCAGTTCCAGCGCATGGATGTAGTTCTCCGCCGAGAGCTTCTGGACGATCTCGCGCACGATCACCTCGTACTCGACGATCAGCTCACGCTCGCGCCTGCGCTCCTCGGTCCGTCCGAAGATGTCGAACTTGCCGCCGCGCAGACCCTTCATTTTCGCCAGCACACGGAACACCGGCATGATCCAGGGACCGAACTCCATCTTCTCGATCTTGCCCGTCTCCGGGTCCGGCCGCGTGATGCCCGGAGGCGCCAGGTGGAAACGCAGCTTGTAGTCGCCATCGAAGGTCTGGCGGATCTGGCGCAGGAAGTTGCCGTCCGTGTAGAGACGCGCGACCTCGTACTCGTCCTTGTAGGCCATCAGCTTGGCGTAGTTCTTCGCCACCGCCTCGGCGAGGCCGGTGAAGCCGCCGCCGCGCGACTGCTCGGCCTTCTGGACCTCGCGGACCAGATCCTCGTAGTGATCGGCATAGGCCTTGTTCTGGTACTTCGTCAGCAGCTCGCGGCGATGCTCGATGATGTCCTCGATATCGGTGAGCGGCTTGTGGAAGGGCAGAACCTGCGCCGCCGGCGCCGCCGCCTTCTCGACCCGGTCGATGTCGTAGGCGGCCATGCGGCCCCAGTTGAAGCTTTCCTTGTTCATGGCGACGGCGACGCCGTTCAGCTCGATGGCGCGCATCAGCGCTTCCTCGCCGACCGGCAGCTGGCCGCGCTGGAACGCGAGGCCCAGCATGAAAAGGTTGGTGGCGATGCTGTCACCCATCAGCGCGGTGGCCAGCCGGGTCGCATCGACGAACTCGGTCTGGTTGCCGCCGGCCGCTTCCTTGATGGCGTCCTGCATGGCGCTCGGACCGTATTTCAGGTCCGGGTTCAGCGTGAAGGCCGCCGTCGGCGCCAGGTGGCTGTTGACAATGGCGCGGGTGCCGCCGTTCTCCATGGTGCCCAGGGCCTTGTCGGAGGCCGCCACGACCATGTCGCAGCCCAGCACCAGATTGGCCCCGCCGGTCGCGATCTGGACCGCCTTGATGTCCTCGGGCCGCTTCGCGATGCGGATGCTGCTCATCACGGCGCCGTTCTTCTGCGCCAGGCCGGTGTAGTCGAGGACGGTCGCGCCCTTGCCTTCCAGATGCGCGGCCATGCCGAGCAGCGCGCCGACGGTCAGAACGCCGGTGCCGCCGATGCCGGTCACCAGAATGCCGAACGGATCGTCCTCGACCGACGCCGTCTCGGGCGCCGGCAGGTCGGCGAAGATGTCACCGCTGCTCTTCTTCTTCGCCGCGGTCGCCGCCTTGGGCTTGCGCAGATCGCCGCCATGGATGGTCACGAAGCTGGGGCAGAAGCCGTTGACGCAGCTGAAGTCCTTGTTGCAGCTCGACTGGTTGATCTTGCGCTTGCGGCCGAGCTCGGTCTCGTGCGGCTCCACCGAGACGCAATTCGATTTCACCGAACAGTCGCCGCAGCCTTCGCAGACATCGGTGTTGATGAAGGCGCGCTTCGCCGGATCCGGGAAGGTGCCGCGCTTGCGGCGGCGACGCTTCTCGGCGGCGCAGGTCTGGTCATAGATCATCGCCGTGCAGCCGGGCGTGTCGCGCAGCATCTTCTGCACTTCGTCCAGTTCCGAGCGGTGGAAGACGTCGGTGCCGCTCGGGAAAGAGCCGGCCGGATACTTGTCCGGCTCGTCGGTCACGACCACCAGCTTGGTGACGCCCTCGGCCTTCACCTGATCGGCGATCTGCATCGGGGTCAGCTGACCGTCATGGCGCTGGCCGCCGGTCATAGCGACCGCGTCGTTGAACAGGATCTTGTAAGTGATGTTCACACCGGCCGAGACCGAGGCGCGGATCGCCAGCAGGCCGGAGTGGAAATAGGTGCCGTCGCCCAGATTGGCGAAGATGTGCTTGTCCTCGGTGAAGGGCGCCTGGCCGATCCAGGGCGTCCCCTCGCCGCCCATCTGGGTGTAGGTCGAGGTTTCGCGGTTCATCCACACCGACATGAAGTGACAGCCGATGCCGGCCGTGGCGCGGCTGCCTTCGGGCACGCGGGTCGAGGTGTTGTGCGGGCAGCCCGAGCAGAAATACGGCGTCCGCTCCAGCTTCTGCTCGCCGCCCTTGTCCTGGGTCACGACCTCGACGACGCGCTGCTTGCGCTTGAAGAACTCCACATGGTCCTCGATTTCCGGCGAGGTGAAGAAGGGCTTCAGGCGATCGGCGATGTGGAGCGCGATCTCTGACGGCTTCAGTTCGCCGTGACTCGGGAACATCCAGTTGCGGTTTTCGTCGAACTTGCCGACGACGCGCGGGCGCACATCCTCGCGCCAGTTGTAGAGCTGCTCCTTGAGCTGGTTCTCCATCAGGGCGCGCTTCTCTTCGATGACGATGACCTCTTCCAGGCCTTCGGCGAAGTGGCGGGCGCCCTCCGGCTCCAGCGGCCAGGGCATGCCGACCTTGTAGACGCGCAGGCCGATCTCGGAGGCGACCTCGTCGGTGATGCCGAGATCCTCCAGCGCCTGCATCACGTCCAGATAGGACTTGCCGGTGGTCATGATGCCGATGCGGGGCTTCGGGCTGTCGATCACCGTCTTGTCGATGCCGTTGGCGCGGGCGAAGGCGAGCGCCGCGTAGACCTTGTTGCGGTGCAGGCGGCGTTCTTCCTCGAAGCGGTCGTCGGGCCAGCGGATCGAAAGGCCGCCCGGCGGCATCTCGAAATCCGGCTCCTTGATCTGCACCCGGTGCGGATCGATGTACACGCTGGCCGCGCTCTCCACAGTCTCGGACACGCACTTGAAGCCCACGGCGACGCTGGCATAGCGGCTCATGGCCCAGCCCAGCAGGCCGAAGTCCAGGTACTCCTGCACATTCGCCGGATTCAGCACCGGAATCATAGCCGACGCGAAGACATGCTCGGACTGGTGCAGCAGGGTGGAGGACACGCCGCCATGGTCGTCGCCGGCCAGAAGCAGCACGCCGCCATGCTTCGACATGCCGGCCGAGTTCATGTGCTTGAGCACGTCGAGCGAGCGGTCGACGCCCGGCCCCTTGGCGTACCAGATGGCGAAGACGCCGTCATACTTGGCCGTCGGGTAGAGGTTGGTCTGCTGCGATCCCCAGACCGCGGTCGCCGCCAGATCCTCGTTCACGCCGGACTGGAAATGGATGTGGTTCTTCTTCAGGAACTTGTCGGCCTGCCAGAGCTGCTGGTCGTAGGTGCCAAGCGGTGAGCCGCGGTAGCCGGAGATGAAACAGCCGGTATTGAGACCGGCGGCAACGTCGCGCTGTCGCTGCATCATGGGCAGGCGGATCAGCGCCTGCGTGCCGGTGATGAAGACACGCCCTTCTTCCAGCTCGTACTTGTCGTCGAGCGTTACCTCGGCAAGGCTCATCAGGAACTCCCCATGCGATACGGATGCATCATTGGAAGGTACTTACGACCTCCCGCAAAGTCAATAATTGGTCAGAATTACTGACCTATATGACGGGACGCTCCAGAACCATCCGGATTCCGCCCAGCCGGCCCTGCTGCACGAGTCCCACGAAAAATGCATAGGGATCCATGTAGCGCCTGTGCGCGTCCGCCCCGTGCACCTTCTCGGTCGCCGCCTCCATGCGCCGGTACATCTCCAGACGCTCGGTCAGGATCGCCTTCCAGTCATCCGAGAGGTCGTCGGACCGGACAATGGCGAACCCGGCCGCCGACGCCATCGTCCGGTACTCGTCCGCGCTCTGAAGGCTGACCATCTGCATGCCGTCCTCGGCCAGATGCCTGCGTTCGTCGTCCGACAGCCCGCCGGCGGCGATCACGTCGGTAAAGACGAATCGGCCGCCCGGCTTCAGGGCATGGAACACGCCATCCAGAACGCGCCGCTTGTCGGGGATGTGCAGCAGCGCTTCCTGGCTGACGGCGGCGTCCAGAGAGCCCTCGCCAAGCGGCAATGCCTGTGCGTCGCAGCGGACCATGGCCACGCGCTCCGCCATGCCGACCATGTCGTTGAGCCGGGCCGCGCCGCTGCAACGGCTCCAGTTGTAGTCCAGCCCGATCACCAGCCGCGTCCGCCGGGTCTCCGCGATCAGCCGCGCCGGGCCGCCCATCCCGGCGCAGACATCGGCGACGACGTCGCCCTCGCCGATCCCCGCCGCGTCGGCCAGCTGGTGCACGACCTCGACGCCGCCATAGTGATCCTGGTCGTGGGGCCGAAGATCCCCTGGCCGCAGCCGGCCCGTGTCCTTCCCCTCGGCGCGGACGGTATCGAGAATCTGCGCCGCGTTGATGGGATGCCGGTCGTAGAGGTCGATCTCGCCCATGCCGCTACCAGGCCATCTCGAGGATTTCGCGGACCTGCTCCGGCCGGTCGATCGGCCGGGGATTGGTGCGGACCCACAGGTTCTGCATCGCGCCCGCGACGATGTCATCGACCTGATCGCGCTTCACATCCATCGACGACAGGGACGACGGCTGGTCCAGCGATGTCACCAGACCGGCGACCGCGGCGGACGCATCACCGTCGCTGCGGCCCATGGCCTCGGCGATCCACTGCTGGCGCGCTTCGGTGTGGCTGCGGTTGTAGCGCAGCACCGGCGCCAGCATGACGCAGGAGGTGTGGCCATGGCTCATGCCGGTCACGGCGCCGAGGCTGTGGCCGATGCCGTGGCTGGCGCCGTACTGCACCCTGAGAATGCCCGATCCGGACAGCCATGCCGCCTGCTGGCAGGCCAGCCGCGCCTCAAGATCGGACGGGTTCCGCTTGGTCGCCGGCAGCGCTTCGGAAAAGAGGCGCAGCGCCTGCAGGCTGCAACCGTCCACCATCGGCGACGGTTCGACGGCGCAGATGCCCTCGGCCGCATGATCGACGCCCCGGATGCCGGTCGAGAGCCAGAGCCAGTCCGGCGTGTGCAGCGTCGCTTCCGGGTCCAGGATCACAGTCGCCGGATTGATGCCGCGGGCGGTGTAGCCGTGCTTGATCTTGCGTTCGGTATCCGTGCAGCCGCCCAGATTGGAAAATTCCGCCGCGGACAGCGTGGTCGGCACGGCGATGTGCGGGATGGGCGGCGGCGGGACGTCGGGAACGAAGCGGCTGCCGTCCTCCAGCACCCGCATGTGGCACGCGTCCATGTCGCCGATCTCGCGGACATTCATCGCGAGACAGACCAGCAGCACCTTCACCGCGTCGATCGGTGTGCCGCCGCCGACCGACACGATCAGGTCCGGCTCCGCCGCGCGCACCGCCGCCAGCGCCGCCATAACCGAGGTTCGCGGCGTGTGCTCCGCGATCTCGTCGAAGACGCCCGCAAGGCGATCGCCGAGCTTCGCCTCGATCCTCCCGATGACGTCTGTCTTTCGATTGAGCGTCCGGCTCGACACAACGAACACCCGCCGCGCACCGCGCCGTTCCATCTCGTCGGCGACAGCGTCCGCTGCCGGCCGCCCCCAGATCACCCGGTCCTGGGGGAGGAACTCGTGCGCATAGGCCTGCATGTCGGGGTCAGCCTTTCCGGTCGGTGAGCTTCAGATCTCCGCGGTTGTAGGCGCCCAGATTGTTCACCGCCTCGTCCTGGACAAGCAGATCCAGGAACAGCGTGCGCTCCAGCGCCAATGCGTCGCGGTCGCCGGGCTCGTTCGCCGCACGGGCGATCCGCTTGATGTGCTGAACGGGAAGGGGCGCATGGGCGGCGATACGCTGCGCCACATCCATGGCATGGGCGACCACGTCACCTTCGATGACGTCATTGACCAGGCCGAGCCTGTGCGCGTCGGCCGGCCCGAAGGCCTCGCCCAGCAGACAGAGTTCCATCGCCTTAGCCGCGCCGATCATCTTCGCCGTCCGGACAACGCCGCCGGCGCCCGGCAGGATCCCGAGCGCGATCTCGATCTGGCCCATGCGGTAGTCGCCGGCCTTCGCGAATCTGAGATCGCAGGCGAGCGCGAATTCCAGCCCGCCGCCCATGCAGTTGCCGTTGATGGCGGCGATGTGCGGCTTCGGGCTGGCGGCGATGCGGCCGAAGACGGTGTCGATATTCCGCTCCGGCAGCAGCTTGTCCGCGGAGAACTGCATGCCCTTGGCGCGCATCCCGTCGGCCATGTCCGACAGGACGTTGGTGTCGAAATGATAGATGAAGGTCGCCGGATCGGCGCCTGTGTAGACAGCGGCGCGGATGCTGTCGTCGCGGTCGATCTCCAGCGTCAGCGCCTCCAGATCGTCCAGCGTGCCGCCGTCCATGTAGCCCTTCGGCGGATTGTCGAACCTGACCAGAAGAACAGGGCCGTCGCGTTCGGTCTTAAGCTGCTTCATCAGAAACACCCCCCACTGCCGTGAATCTGGCATGATTTTGCAACATTCAGAAGGCACACATACCCGAATCGGCTGAAACGGTGCCCGCGCGCACAAGATAACTGATATGCGAGCCGTGAAGGGGAGACGTCCGGAGTGGCTGAGACGATGAACTGGAACCGGAATGCCGGGGAGCAGCCGATCCTGCCTTATCCGGGCCGGTTTGCCGGATATCTTCTGCTGCTCAGTCTGCCGCTGGGCGCCATTCTCGGCGGCTTCGCGGCCAATACGGACGTATCACCTTCGACGGCGCTGATCTGCTGGCTGGGCCTCAGCGGTCTGTTCGCCATCGTGTTGCGGCAGTTGCTGTCGCACCAGTGGCGGGTGCGCAACGAGTCGGTCCGCGAGGTGCGGGAAACCGCCGACGCCCGCGCCGCCGCCGACGACGCCGCCCTCAGGGCCGTCCTCGACGGTCTGCAGATGCCGGTCATGCTGTTCGACGAGGACCGGCGCATCCGCTTCCTCAACCTGTCATCGCGCGATCTGCTCGGGCCCGCATCGCCGGGGAAGGATTTCGCCACCGCGATCCGCAATCCCGAGATCCTGGCCGCCATTGCCCGGGTCATCCGCAGCGGTTCCGGCGAGACCGTCGAGTTCCGCATCCGCCATCCGGTCAACCGGCTGCTGCGCGCCCGCATCGAAAGCCTGCCTGCGCCACCATCGGGGCCGCGCACCTTCATCGTCATGCTGGACGACATGACCGACACCGAGCGGCTGCGCGAGGTGCGATCGGACTTCGTGGCCGATGTCAGCCATGAACTCCGCACGCCGCTGGCCTCTGTCCTCAGCATCGTCGAGACCCTGAACGGCGCCGCTCGCAACGACCCGGAGGCCCAGAAGCGCTTCCTCGCCATCCTGGACGAGCAGGCCCGGCGCATGGCCCGTATCGTCGACGATCTGCTCTCGCTCAGCCGGATCGAGATGAACGAGCACCGCCCGCCATCCGGCATCGCCGATCTGCGCGATGTCATCAGCGGCGTGGTCGATTCGGGCCGGCTGATCGCGCAGGAAAGGGAGGTTCAGATCGAGGTCGACATCCCCGACCCGATCCTGGTCGCCGGCGACGCGCACGAACTTTCCCGCCTGTTCCAGAACCTGGTCGACAACGCGGTCAAGTATGGCGACCCGGGCAGCACGGTCCGCGTGAAGGGGCTGGCGCGCGACAATGCCGCCCTTGTATCTGTGGCCGACTGCGGCGGCGGCATCCCCAGGGAGCACATTCCGCGGCTGACCGAACGGTTCTACCGGGTCGACAAGGGACGCAGCCGCGCCGCGGGCGGGACCGGGCTCGGTCTGGCCATCGTCAAGCATGTCGTGAACCGCCACCGCGGCCGGCTCAGGATCGAGTTGGTCGAGGGCGAAGGCTCGACCTTCACCGTCGAGCTTCCACTCGCCCCGGGCTGACGCACCGCGCTCGGACGAGCGAGTCGATTCCGCCCGCCGGCGGGTATCACGCCCACACGCCAGATTCCCTGCCGCACCTGCTAACAGGCTGGAATCCAAAGCCCCGAAACTGTCGCACCGGACTGTAATAATCCTGTCATGCTCGGCCTATACGGGTCGCCCTGCCTTTCTGAGCAAGGAGAAAGAAAGTGATCAGGAAAGTTCTACTGACGGCTGGCGTCGCGGTGGCCTTTGCAGGCGCTGCGGAAGCCCGCGACCGCATCAGCATTGTCGGCTCTTCGACCGTGTTCCCTTACACCCAGGCTGTGGCGGAAGAGTTCGCCAACAAGACCGGCAACGCGGCTCCGGTCGTGGAATCGACCGGCACCGGCGGCGGCATGAAGATCTTCTGCGGCGGCATCGGCGAAGGCCATCCGGACATCACCGGCGCCTCGCGCGCCATGAAGAAGTCCGAGTGGGAGAACTGCCAGGCGAATGGCGTGGACAGCGTCTCCGAAGCCCTGATCGGCTTCGACGGCATCGCGCTGGCTCACTCCCGCAAGGGTCCCGACATGGATGTGTCCAAGGCCCAGCTGTTCCTCGCCCTGGCCGCCAAGGTTCCGGTCGACGGCAAGATCGTCGACAATCCGTACACCACCTGGAACCAGATCAACGCCAAGCTGCCGAGCACCCCGATCACGGTGTACGGCCCGCCCCCGACCTCCGGCACCCGTGACGCCTGGGTCGAGCTGGTGATGGAAGAAGGCTGCGGCGAGTTCGAGGCCGTCAAGGCCCTGTCCAAGGACGAGCACAAGTCGGTCTGCGAGCGCATGCGCACGGACGGCCCGTTCATCGAGGCCGGCGAGAACGACAACCTGATCGTGCAGCGTCTGGACGCTGACCCGAACGCCTACGGCATCTTCGGCTTCTCGTTCCTCTACGAGAACCAGGACAAGCTGATGGGCGCCAAGGTCGGCGGCGTCGCCCCGAGCTTCGAGACCATCGAATCGGGCGACTACGGTGTGTCGCGTCCGCTGTTCTTCTACGTGAAGAACGCCCACCGCGGCGTCATTCCGGGCCTGAACGAGTTCATCGAAGAGTACATGAGCGACGCCGCCCTGAGCTCCGGCGGCTACCTCAACGAGCGTGGCCTGGTTCCGCTGAACGACACCCGTCGCAGCGAGCTGCAGGACGCCATCCTGAACGGCAAGCAGTTCACCCGCTACGCGGGTTCCTGACCCGTTCGACCGTTGCAGGAAGGGGGCTCCGGCCCCCTTCCTCGCGCGGCCTTCACATTGCCGGCCTCAATTCGTTAGAACCGGACGTCGCCAGAGCCGGAATTCGTTTGAAAGATTGTCGCCATGTTTGACTATGCCTTCGGTCTGATCGTCATCATCGCGGTAGTTGGTTATTTTCTCGGGCGCTCCCGCGCCATCGCTGTCAGCCCCGACGGCGGACTGAGCCTCCACTCCCTGCCGTCCTACTACGGTGCCTACGTCGCGCTCTGGGTCGGCATTCCGGCCTTTCTCCTCGTGATCATCTGGCTCGCGGCGCAGGGCCCTGTGATCGACCAGCTGCTGCTGGCTTCGATGCCCGACGACTTCATGGCCGGCAAGGGCCAGGGCGAGATCGATCTCATCGTCAGCGAGGTCAAGTCGGTCGCTGACGGGCGCATTTTCGGTGAACCGAGCCCTGAAATTCTCGCGGCGGCGGAGCGGTTCAAGGGCTGGCACGACATCGCCGACATGGCGATGGTCGCGCTCGCCATCGTCTGCACCATCCTGGCCCTTGTGGTGACCCGGTCGCAGATCGCCACGCATTTCCGCGCCCGCCAGGGCGTCGAGAAGATCCTCTCCTGGCTGATGATTGTCTGCTCGGTGATCGCCATCCTGACCACGCTCGGCATCATCTTCTCGCTGCTGTTCGAGAGCTTCCGCTTCTTCGCACGGGTGCCCTTCTACGAGTTCCTCTTCGGTCTGAACTGGGAGCCGCAGATCCCGATCCGGGAGGACCAGGTCGCCGCGACGGGCGCGTTCGGCGCCATCCCGGTTTTCCTGGGCACCATCCTGATCGCCTTCATCGCCATGATGGTGGCCGGCCCGGTCGGCCTGCTGAGCGCGATCTACCTGGCCGAATACGCCAGTCCGCGCTTCCGCGGGGCCGTGAAGCCGATCCTCGAGATCCTCGCGGGCATCCCGACGGTGGTCTACGGCTTCTTCGCCGTGCTGACGGTCGCTCCGGCGCTCCGGGACCTCGGCACCACGCTGGGGCTCGATATCGCACCGAACAGCGCCCTGGTGGCCGGTGCCGTCATGGGCATCATGATCATCCCCTTCATCTCGTCGCTGTCGGACGACGCCTTCGCGGCCGTCCCGCGGGCGCTCCGCGAAGGCTCCTACGGCCTCGGCGCGACACAGGCGGAGACCATCGTCTCCGTGCTCATCCCGGCGGCGCTGCCCGGCATCGTCGGCGGCTTCCTGCTCGCGGTGAGCCGGGCCATCGGCGAAACCATGATCGTGGTCATGGCCGCCGGCCTGATCGCCAAGATGACGGTCAATCCGTTCGAGGCCGTGACGACCGTGACCGTGCAGATCGTGACGCTGCTGATCGGCGACACCGAGTTCGACAGTCCCAAGACCCTCGCCGCATTCGCGCTGGGCCTGGTGCTCTTCGTGGCCACCCTGATCCTGAATGTGATCGCGCTCAGGATCGTCCGGAAATACCGAGAGAAATATGAGTAATCAGACCTTGGAAGCGAAAGCACGCGACGTGACGAGCACAGCCGACGAGGAACGCCGCCGGGTGAAGCGGCGTCACGCCGCCAACCGCCGGATGCAGATCTACGGGCTGTCGGCGATCGGCTTCGCCGTGACGCTTCTCGGCATCCTGGTCGGGTCGCTCGTCTGGTCCGGCTCGCCGGCCTTCGTCCAGACGCATATCCGGTTCGAGGTCTTTGTCGATCCGTCGAAGGTCAACCAGGACGACCTGTACCGCAGCAACTGGCGCAGCATCGCCCAGGACGGCTTCCTCGCCACCCTGCCCGAGATCCCGAATCCGCGCGACCGCCGCGCGGCCGCCGGCATCCTGAGTTCCGGCGCACCCTATGTGCTGCGCGACATGATCATCTCGGATCCCGACCTGATCGGGCAGACCTTCGAGGTGTCGCTGCCGGCGTCCGACCCCATCGACCAGTTCAACAAGGGCGTGGTGACCCGGGACGTGCCCGAGGACCAGCGCATCGTGTCGAACCAGGTCATCGAGTGGTACGACATTCTCGACGCCGACGACCGCCTCTCGACCCCGTTCAACTGGCGCCTGATCACCCAGGCCGACAGCCGCTTCCCGGAACTCGCCGGCCTCTCCGGCGCCATCGTCGGTTCGTTCTACGCTCTGATGGTCTGCTTCCTGATCTCCTTCCCGGTCGGCATCGCCTCGGCGGTCTACCTCGAGGAGTTCGCGCCGAAGAACAGGTTCACCGACCTGATCGAGGTGAACATCAACAACCTCGCCGCGGTGCCCTCGGTGGTCTTCGGCCTGCTCGGCCTCGCGGTGTTCCTGCAGTTCTTCGGCCTGCCGCGATCCGCGCCGCTGGTCGGCGGCATGGTGCTCTCGCTGATGACGCTGCCGACCATCATCATCGCCACCCGGTCAGCGCTGAAGGCGGTGCCGCCCTCGATCCGCGAAGCCGCCTTCGGCGTCGGCGCCTCGCGCCATCAGGTCGTCATGCACCATGTCATTCCGCTGGCCATGCCGGGCGCCCTGACCGGCACGATCATCGGTCTGGCGCAGGCGCTCGGCGAGACCGCGCCGCTGCTGCTGATCGGCATGAACGCCTTCATCACCTCCGACCCGGGCGGCATGCTGGACCCGGCGACGGCGCTTCCGACCCAGATCTTCATCTGGGCCGACAGCCCCGAACGCGGCTTCGTCGCCAGGACGTCGGCCGCCATCGTGGTGCTGATCGGTTTCCTGATCATCATGAACCTGATCGCGGTGGTCCTGCGTCAGCGCTTCCAACGCAAATGGTAACCGAGGGGTACCGAGATGAACGAGGCAGCACCCATGACCGATGAGAGCCCGCACACCGCTCCGGCATCGTCCGGCAGCGCCCGGGTCGCCCTTTCGGCCAGCGACGTGAATGTCTTCTACGGCGAGAAGCAGGCGCTGTTCGAAGTGGATCTCGACATCAACGAGAACGAGGTGACCGCGCTGATCGGCCCGTCCGGTTGCGGCAAGTCCACCTTCCTGCGCTGCATCAACCGGATGAACGATGTCATCGAGGGCTGCCGGGTCGAGGGCAGAATCGAGCTCGACGGCACCGACATCTACGGTCGTGAGATCGACGTGGTGCAGTTGCGCGCCCGTATCGGCATGGTGTTCCAGAAGCCGAACCCGTTCCCGAAATCGATCTTCGACAATGTCGCCTATGGCCCCCGCATCCACGGGATGACACGCAACAGGTCGGAACTCGAGAGCCTGGTCGAGGACTCGCTGAAGCGCGCCGGTCTCTGGTCGGAGGTCTCCGACCGTCTGAACGAGCCCGGCACCGGTCTCTCGGGCGGCCAGCAGCAGCGTCTCTGCATCGCCCGCGCCATTGCCGTCCGGCCGGAAGTGATCCTGATGGACGAGCCCTGCTCGGCCCTCGACCCGATCGCCACCGCCCGCATCGAGGAACTGATCGACGACCTGCGCGAGAACTACACGATCGTCATCGTCACCCATTCGATGCAGCAGGCCGCGCGCGTCTCCCAGCGGACCGCCTTCTTCCACCTCGGCAACCTGGTCGAGGTCGGCGCTACGGACCAGATCTTCACGGCGCCGAAGGACAAGCGGACCGAGGACTACATCACGGGTCGCTTCGGCTGACCCCCAGCATTCTGGAGGCCATCGCAATGGCAAGCGAAGTCAACGCCAAGCCGCATACGGTCACCGCGTATGAGGAAGAGCTCGGCAAGCTCAACAACACCATTCTGGAGCTCGGCGGGCTGGTCGAGGTCCAGATTCAGGAGGCGATGCGCGCCATTTCCCGGCGCGACAGCGAGGCCGCGGAGTCCGTGATCCGGATGGATTCGCGCATCGACGACCTGGAAGAGAGCATCAACGAGATGGCCGTCCGCCTGCTGGCGCTGCGGCAGCCGATGGCCGGCGACCTGCGCACCATCGTCTCGGCGATCAAGATCGCGGGCGATCTGGAACGCGCCGGCGACTACGCCAAGAACATCTCGAAGCGGACGCTGGTGATCAACCAGTCGCCGCCGATCAGCTCGATCCGGGCCGTGCCGCGGATGGCCGACCTGGTCCAGACCATGCTGAACGACGTGCTGACCGCCTACAGCGACGTCGATCCGCACAAGGCCCATCAGGTCTGGGAAGCCGATCAGGAAGTCGACGAGCTCTACAACTCGCTGTTCCGCGAGCTGCTCACCTATATGATGGAAGATCCCCGCAACATCACGGCGGCGACGCATCTGCTGTTCGTGGCGAAGAACCTGGAGCGGATGGGCGACCTGGTGACCAACATCGCCGAGCGCATCTATTTCACCTCGACCGGCGACCAGATCGAGGAAGACCGTCCGAAGAAGGACAATACCAGCGTCACCGACGCGGAGGGCGAGACCGTGGAGAACGAGGTCCTCTGATGAAGCCTTTCGTGCTGATCGCCGAGGACGAGGAAAGCCTCGTCGAGCTCCTGTCCTACAATCTCCGCGCCGAGGGCTTCCGGGTCGATCACGTGCTCGACGGTGGCGAGGTCATGGGCCGGCTGGACGAGGAGCTTCCGGATCTTCTGCTGCTCGACTGGATGCTGCCCAACCTGTCCGGCATCGAGATCTGCCGCCAGATCCGCCGCAAGAGCGAGCTGCGAAACCTGCCGGTGGTGATGCTCACCGCCCGCGGCGCCGAGGACGACCGGATCCGCGGCCTGGACGCCGGGGCGGACGACTATGTGCCGAAGCCCTTCTCCACCAACGAGCTGATGGCGCGGGTGCGCGCCGTTCTGCGGCGGACGCGGCCGATCCTTGCCGAGCAGCGCATCGTGCGCGGCGTCGTCGAGCTTGACCTCGACACCCACAAGGTCACCCGCAACGGCACGTCCATACATCTCGGGCCGACCGAGTTCCGCCTGCTGCAGCATTTCATGGAGCACGCCGGCCGCGTGCAGTCCCGCACGCAGTTGCTGGATGCGGTCTGGGGCCGGGATTCGGAAGTCGAGGAACGCACTGTCGACGTGCACATCCGCCGGCTGCGCAAGGCCATGAACGTGGGCAACGCACCCGATATCATCCGCACCGTGCGCTCGGCCGGCTACGCCTTCGAGGCGCCCGCGGCCTGAAGCCCCGCCTGGCGCTCAGGCGGCGTGGCGCATTCCCGCCGGTATCGTGAAGGTCTCCAGCGCCAGCGCCGCACCGCGGCGCGCCTGCATTGCGGACGGCATCACATCCATGTTCGGCCAGAACCCGCTGCCGAGCGCGAGCCGGTAACCGTCGGGCAACCCGGCGGCGGACATTGCGGCAGCCGCTGCGGCGTGGTCGTAGTCAAGCCGGTGGAACCGGACCTCAACCCCCTTCTCCGACGGGCTCAGCACGACGAAGGCGGTATCGGTTCGCCCGTCATTGAAGGGCATGCCCACCACACCGGCATTGATCCACCACCGGCCGCCAGCTGCGTGTGCGAAGGGGACGCCGCTGTGGCCCGCCAGCACGACATCGGCCTCCGTGCGTGCAAGTTCGGCGGCGACGGCTTCCGTGTCGGTCTCGAAGACGAACCGGTTGACGGCGCTGAAGCCGCCATGGATCGCGGTGAAGGAACGACCGGCCATGCGGAAGCGGATCTCGGCCGGGCAGGCCGCCATGAAGGCGCGGTGAGCCGGCGTCAGCCCGGCATTGGCATGGGCCACCCAGTCGCGCGAGGCGAGATCGCAGGCGCTGCCTTCCTCGAAGCCGCACCCGCAGCCCTCGGCTTCGGCCCCGAAGCTCTCCTCGCAATTGCCCAGGACGACATGGCCGCCCTGCGCCATCACCAGATCCGACACCGCCGCGGCGTCAGCGCAATAGGCCACGATATCGCCGGTGTGGATGCGCCGTACGGGCGGAATGCCGAGCCGGTCGGCAGCGTCCAGAAGCGCCTGTGTTGCCTGCAGATTGCTGTAGGTGCCGCCATAGACCAGCACGGGCTCGTCGACCGCGCCCAGGTCGAGCACGCCGTTCACGCCTTGCTGCACGAGCCGCCGCCCAGCACGCAGAACTTGGCGCAATGGGGATGGTTCAGCTTCACCGCCCCACTGGCCTCGGCCAGGGTCTCGCCCATCTGCAGCCGTTCGTCATAGGGCAGCAGCGTGCAGGGCGCGACGACGGCCCGCGCCTCGCCCTTGCGGTGCACCACCATGCGGCTGGTCGCGCACATCATCGCTTCCGGCGAGACATCCAGGATGCCCCAGCAGGCGGTGGTGATCTCGGGCACGTCGGCGCCCATGTCCATCTCGGGAAACAGGACCAGCCGCTCCGGATCGGCGGTGTCCAGGGCGATGTCCCGCCCCGTCAGCATGCGCCGGAAGCCGTCCCGGAGCCGGGCCTCGGTTTCCGACCAGAAGGTCCTGCCGGCCACCGACAGGTGGAAGCCGTTGGCCGCCAGCCAGTCCAGGCCCGGCAGCATGCGGCGGAAGGCGCGCTCGCCCCGCTCCAGATCGTGCAGCCGCGGGGAATAGTGATCGATCGAGACCCGGATGCGCAGCCGCTCGCCATGCGCCGCCTTCAGCGCCAGCAGCTCGTCGGCGCATTTCATCATCGGCCGCATGGCGTTGGTCAGCACCAGAACCTGATAGCCGCGGTCCAGAGCCGAGCCGAGCATCGTCATGAATTCCGGGTTCATGAACGGCTCCCCGCCCGTGAAGCCGATCTCGTGGGCGTCGAAATCCGCATCCAGTTCGTCGAGAAACCGGTCGGCCTCGGCGGCACTCAGATAGATCAGTGCGTCATTGGTCGGGCTGCTCTCGATATAGCAGTTCACGCAGGCGAGGTTGCAGAGCGTGCCGGTGTTGAACCAGAGCGTCCTGAGCGCGGTCAGCTCGACCGCGGCGCGCTGCGAGCCGTCGGCGGTCACATCGGGGTCCCGGAACTTGGCGGGGTCGAGGCCTGTCCGTTCCGTCCTGGTCGTTGCGTCGGGCATGGGCCTCCTTCCGGTCCGGAGCGAATCGGCCGCTTCGGCAAGAAATGTTACAGGCGGCAAGTTGGGCGGGGGTCTGCGGGCTGTCAACGAACGCCGCTCTTGTCTCACGCAGGGGTGAAACAACGCTATCGCCGCCGTGATAGCTCGGATATGAGGCGCGGATGACCGTTCCCGCCCTCGACACCCGGCCGCGCACCGCCATCTTCCTGATGCTCGCCTCCAGCGCGCTGATCGCCGTGACCACGCTGCTGGCCAAGGCGCTGGGGCTGGGCGCGGCCGCCGGCGAGGCCGGCCTGCACCCGCTGCAGGTCAGCGCCGGACGCTTCTTCTTCGCCTTCCTCGCCATCTCCACCGCCAGCCTGGTTCTGAAGCCCGGACTGAAGAGCGACAACTGGGCGCTGCATGTCGGGCGCTCGCTTTCGGGCTGGGTCGGGGTCAGCTGCATGTTCGCCGCCGCCGCGCGGATGCCGCTCGCCGACGCCACCGCCATCAGCTTCCTGAGCCCGGTCGTCACCATGCTGCTGGCGGTCGTACTGTTGCAGGAGCGTGTGGGCGTCCGCCGCTGGGGCGCCGTCGCCCTCGCCCTGATCGGCGCGCTGGTCCTGATCCGGCCCGGCACCGAGTCCTTCCGGCCCGCGGCGCTGATCGCGCTTGGTGCGGCGCTCGCCATGGGTCTGGAAGCGATCCTGATCAAGCGCCTCAGCGACCGCGAGCCTGTCGCGCGGATCCTGCTGATCAACAACGGCATCGGCGCGACCGTGGCCTGCACGGCGGCAATGTTCGTCTGGTCGTGGCCGACGCCGTCGCAGTGGGGGATGCTGGCGGTGCTCGGCCTGACGATGCTCTGCGCGCAGGTCTGCTTCGTCAACGCGATGCGCCGCGGCGAGGCCAGCTACGTCATCCCCGCCTTCTATTCGACGCTGATCTTCGCGACGCTCTACGACTTCGTCGTATTCGGCGACGCCCCCGCCTGGATCGCCGTCGCCGGCGCCGCCATGATCGTCGCCGGCGTGCTCTCGCTTCTGCGGGCGGAGAGGCACTGAGGGGACTCGGGAACGCACGGGCTCCACCACACCGGCGCCATCCCGGGCCTGACCCGGGATCCGGGGTGGCGTTTCAGCTGCAAGGTCTGGCCGGATCGACCGCCTTTCCGGACCCCGGCTCGGGGGCCGGGGTGACGGTGTAGTAAAGGGCGGTCGTCCGGCGCTCGGCCGTCGCCTGAAACGCTTGTCAGCCGGGGCGTCCGGGCATAAGACTGAAGCCAGCGCGGGTATGATGTAATGGTAGCCTGTCAGCTTCCCAAGCTGAACGCGCGGGTTCGATTCCCGCTACCCGCTCCAGCCTCATCCCCTCCCGCAATGCCTGCTGCCGCGAGAACGCGAACTCCGCTATGATTGGTGTGACCCGCCGATCAGGCGGCACGGTCCGGGCAGGAGAGACCGAAGGCGATGCGGGTTCTGGCGGCAGTGTTCTGCTTCATCCTGATCGCGGACGTGGCGCGCGCCAATGACATGCAATCGGCACGCACGGCGCTTGGCAATGGCGACTTCGAAACGGCGATTTACTATCTCACCGAGGCGATACGGACCGGCGACACGGACGGGCTGAGCGTCGGCGAGATCTACTACGAGCGCGGCCTGGCGAAGGGCCGGCTGGGGCGCAATGACGAGGCGCTGGCCGACTACCGGCAAGCGGTGCAGAGCGGCTTCCGTCAGGCGGGCGTGTTCTCGTCGATCTGCTACACGCTGAGTGACCGGCTGGACCGCCAGGACGAGGCGCTGCCCAACTGCAACGAGGCCCTGCGCATCGACCCCTATCATGCGCCGACCTACGGCATCCGCGCGCTGGTCTGGTGGAAACGGGACAACATCACCGAGGCGGAGAAGGATTTCGACCACGCCATCTCGCTGGACCCGAGCAACTGGGGCAACCGCTACAACCGGGGCAACATGTACCACAGCCTCGGCCGGCACCGAGCGTGCAGCGCAGGATTACCGCGCCTTCCGCGACCTGGCGCCGGACTGGGCCCTGAAACTGAAGGCGGGCCGGCTGCGGGAATACGGCATCATCGACTGACGCCGCAGACCGTCAGGCGTCCGTGCCGACGATCCTGCGGTAGAGCGCGGCGGTCGCTTCGTCGAAACAGCAGAAGATGACCCGGGCCGGCCGGTCATCGATACCGCGCACGGTGGCGACGGCGATCCCGGCAGCTTCGTCGGACGGATAGCCGTAGACGCCGGTCGAGATGGCGGGGAAGGCGATGCTGCCGAGGCCGTGTACCGCGGCGAGTTCAAGGCTGTTGCGGTAGCAGGCGGCGAGAAGGTCCGGTTCGCCCGCATGACCGCCGCGCCAGACAGGGCCGACGGTGTGGATGACATGGCGGGCCGTCAGGCGGTAGCCCCTCGTGATCCGCGCCTCGCCCGTCGGGCAGCCGCCCAGCGTGCGGCATTCGGTCAGCAGATCCGGTCCGGCTGCGCGGTGAATGGCGCCATCCACGCCGCCGCCGCCCAGAAGGCTCTCATTGGCGGCGTTGACGATGGCCTCGACGTCGAGGCGGGTGATGTCGCCGGTGACGGTCTCGAGCGTCACTTGTCCTCTTCGGGATTCATCAGCTTGTGCAGCGGGGCGATGAAGTAGCGGATATAGGCGTCGTCGACATTGGACTGGCTGCGACCGCGCCAGGCCTTCATCGCGGCGTCGTAGCTGCTGTAGACGCCGACCAGATCGGTCCGGCTGGGGTCCGCCAGCACGTTCTGGCGCGGATCGACCAGCGCTCCGCCGAAGACCAGGTAGAGATCCTGATTGCTCATTCCGCTGTTCCCTCTGTTGGCTCCCCGGGCGCGGTCTAGGCCGGAAGCCGTCCCGCGCGGAATGGGGCATTTCGCCCCGTCGAAACGAAAGGGGCGCCGCCGGATACCGGCGACGCCCCCGAATTCGGCTTGTCCGGTCCGGTCAGCTGTTCGAGTTGATCCAGGCCTGGATCTGGGACTTCGGAACCGCACCGACCTTGGTCGCGACGACCTGGCCGTCCTTGAACAGCATCAGCGTCGGGATACCGCGCACGCCATACTTCGTCGGCGTGGACGGGTTCTCGTCGATGTTGATCTTCGCGACCGTCAGCTTGCCGTCCATCTCCTTGGCGATCTCGTCCAGCGCCGGAGCGATCTGGCGGCAGGGGCCGCACCATTCGGCCCAGTAATCGACCACGACGGGTCCGTTGGCGCCCAGAACGTCACTCTGGAAACTGTCGTCGGTGACCTTGACAGTCGTCATCTTCTTGCTCCTTTCGCGCGCCGGAGGCGACGCATGAATCCTCTCCGGTGATCGAATTTAGGTAGCGGGTTTTGTCAGGTCAAGCGAGGCCAGCGCCGCGTCCAGCGCATCCCCCGGCAGCACCATCAGGCGTGTTTCCCAGGTCCAGACCAGCGCCGAAATCACCGTCTTGCCGGGGTGGATCTGGCGCAGCACCTCGCGGTAGAGCGCCATCTGCCTGAGATAGACAGGCGCAACGCCGGCCACATCCGCCGGCGGCGGGCGGTTGGTCTTGTAGTCGACGATCCAGACGGACTCCGCGGTCACGGCCAGCCGGTCGACCTGCCCGGACACGACCGCCGTGCCGACCAGCCCCGCGATGGCCGCCTCGGCCCGGCTGCCGGGTGCGAAGGCAGGGGCTATGTCCGGCGCCTCGATCACGGCCAGGGCTTCCTCCAGCAGTTCGGCGCGGAGCGGTTCATCCAGATCGCGTGCGCGCCGCGCCAGCAGGACCAGACCGGTTTCCCGCCGCGCCGCCGGTTCCAGGCCCGGCAGCACTTCCAGCAGGGTATGGATCAGCACGCCCCGGCGGCGGCCGTCGAGACCCGGCGCGCCGCCCGCGAGCGGGCTGGCCACGGCCGGCTCGGCGGCGTCGGTGCGCGACGGCGCCAGTGGCCGCGGGGGCGCAGGCTCGTCGGGCGGCGGTGCGGTCAGCCAGTCCGGCAGCCCGGCCACCAACGCTGCTTCGCTGCCTTCGCCACTGTCCGGCGGCGGCGGTGCGCCCAGCCGAAGGACACCCTCCGCGTCCCGTTCGCCGATCGGTTCCAGCGCTGTCTCGACCAGCCGGTACCAGCCCAGATCGGAGGGCTTCACCCTGTCGCTGTTGTAGAAGCCGCAGACATAGAGCCGGTCCTTTGCGCGGGTCATGGCGACGTAGAGCAGACGGTTGTATTCCGCCAGCATCGCCGCCTCGTCGGCCTCGGCCTGCTGCGCCAGCCGGTCCGGCGAGGCCTGCTTCGACAGGCCGATGGCCGGCAGCGCCGGTCCGTCGAGAGACGGCAATCTGCGGATGCCGCCCGAGGACGGCCGCGGCGGGCGGGCGGTGTCGGGCAGGATCACCACAGGCGCCTCCAGCCCCTTGGCGCCATGCACGGTCATGATGCGGACGGCATCCCGCGTCTGCTCCATGTCGCGCTTGATCTCGGCTTCCGAGCGCCGCATCCGGAACAGGAAGCCCTGCAGCGAGGGCGGGTGGTCGCGCTCGTCGGCCAGCGCCGCATTGAGGAACTCGTCCAGCGGATCGATCTGATCCGCGCCCAGCCGGGCGTAGAGCCGCCGCCGGCCGCCGCGGGCGCTGAGCAGGTCGCTGTATAAGGCGAAGGGCGTGACCTGATCGGCAGCCGCCATCAGTTCGGTCAGCTCGTCCACCGCCGCGCGCCATGCCGGGCGCTCGTCGGCCCGGTCGCGCAGCGCGCGCCACAGCCTGACGCCGCTGTCCCGGCCATGGGCGAGTTCGAACAGGTCGTCGTCGGTGAGATTGTAGAACGGCGATTTCAGCACCGCCGCCAGCGTCAGGTCGTCCTCCGGCAGCAGCAGGAACTCGCCCAGCGCCATCAGGTCCAGCACCGCGATCTGGCTCGCCAGCTTCATGCGGTCGGAACCGGCGACCGGCACACGGATCTCCGGCGCCTTCAGGGCGCGGGCGATCTCCTCCACCAGCGCGTCGCGGCGGCGGACCAGGATCATGATGTCGCCCGGCTTGATGCGGCGCGGCTTGCCATCGTCGCCATCGACCGTCTCGCCCCTGTCGATCAGGCCGCGGATGTGTCGCGCGATCCGCTGCGCCAGCCGCCGCCGGGGACTGGCCGCGCCTTCGGTGTCCATCGGCGCGCGCCAGCGGTCTGGCTCCTCCAGCGTGACCGGCTCTTCCATCGGCCAGATCTCGACCAGACCCCGCGCCTGCTCGCGGCGGGCCTCGTGAGCGACAGCCGTGCCGGATGCGGTCAGTCCTGCGCCCGCCGGCCCGGCGAAGACCGCGTCCACGGCCTGCAGGATCGCCGGGGCGGAGCGGAAAGACAGTTCCAGCCGCAGATCGCGGAACCCGCTGCCGATGTCGCCGGCCTGCCCGCGGAAATGCTGCCGCATGCGGTCGAAGCCCTCCGGGTCGGCACCCTGAAAGCTGTAGATCGACTGCTTCTCGTCGCCCACGGCGAAGACGGTCCTGAGTTTCTCGCGCGCGCCCTCGCCGGCAAAGAACTCGCCGCTGAGCAGTTCGGCGATGCGCCACTGTTCGGGACTGGTGTCCTGCGCCTCGTCGATCAGGATGTGATCGACGCCCTGATCCAGCTTGTAGTGAACCCAGGCCGCGCTTGATTCCAGCAGTTCCAGCGTGGTCTCGATCTGATCGTCGAAGTCGAGCAGCGACAGCCGCCTCTTGGCCGCCCTGTAGTCACGCAGCAGAACCTCGGAGACCGTCAGCAGATCGGCTGTCCGGTCGCAGAGCGATGCCGCCCGCATCCGGTCGGCCAGTTCGACGACCCGCTCCTGCTCCGCCTCGACGACGGCCATGCCGCCTGGATCGGCCTTCTCGGCGCCCTTGCCGTAGATGGTGGTGGGCTTCAGTGGTCCGCCGTCCTGTTTCAGGAACAGCCGCATGTAGTCGTCCAGCGATTCGAGACGCCCCGCGTCGTCGGACATCAGCCAGGCGTCGATGCCGTCGGCCTTCTCCAGCGCCGTCTTGTTGCCCGCCTCGCGCAGCGCCCGGACCACGCGGCGGAGACCGACTTCGTCCCAGGCGCCGAAGGCGGCGCCCTCCTCCCTGACGCGGTCCAGCGTGGCGTCCGGTGATAGTCCGAAATGCCCGCGCAGGGCCACGGTCGTCCCCTGCACGCCGCCATGGTTCTCCAGCGCCGTCCTGATCAGCCGGCGGCTCATGATCGTGCGCGCCAGAAGTTCGTCGAAACTCGCATCCGCCATCTCGTCGAGCAGCCGGTCGATTGCCGCGGCCACTTCCGGCGGCACCTGCGCACCGGCAATGAGGCGGCGCTTGATGTCGTCCAGCAGTTCCGCCGCCGCCGCGTCGTCCATGACGCCGAATTCCGGCGACAGCCCGGCCTCGATCGGAAAACGGCCCAGAACGGATTCGGCGAAGGCGTGGATGGTCTGGATCTTCAGCCCGCCCGGCGTCTCCAGCGCGCGGGCGAAGAGCCGCCGCGCGGCGTCGAGCGGATAGGCCCCGCCGGTTTCCGCGCCGGCCAGTTCGACCAGATGTCCGCGCAGTTCCTCATCGGACGATGTGGCCCAGCCGCTCAGGCGTTCGAACAGGCGGTTCGACATCTCTGCCGCTGCCGCCTTGGTGAAGGTGATCGAGAGGATCTGCGCCGGTTCCGCGCCGGCCAGCATCAGCCGGATCACACGATCGGTCAGCACCCGCGTCTTGCCGGAACCCGCATTGGCGCTGACCCAGGCGGAGCTGTCGGGCGCGGCGGCGTCGCGCTGCGCACCGATGGTCTTCTCGAAGGGCGTCGGCTCGCGGCTCACGTCTCGCCCTCCTCGCCGCCGGCCACCGACCATTCGGCGACGCGCGCCAGATGGTCGTAGTCGCCACTCAAATCCCTGGCGAACTGGACATGCGGCCGCGACAGGTAGGGACGCTCCGCCTCGGCATAGTCGGCCAGCAGGGTGGCGACGCCGTCCCGCGTTTCGGCGATCAGGGCACCCAGATCGTCGGTCTTCACCGGTTTCCACTCGCCGCCGTCCTTCGACCCGTGCACCCTGATATGGACCAGCTCGTCGATCTCCACCGGCACGTCGTCGCCGAAGCCGCCGGTCGCCGCGATGAAGGCGGTCAGCGGCAGCTGCACGGCAAAGCCCGCATCGATCTGGCTTCGGGTCGGAAGCTGCCCGGTCTTGTAGTCCGCGATGGTGACCGTCCCCTTCGCGAGCACATCCAGCCGGTCGGCCTTCGCCGTCAGCGTGAAGTCCGGCAGGCCCGGCAAGCCCTTCACCAGACCCTTCGCCTCGACCAGCCGTTTCGCCACCCTGTCCGGCCGTTCGGCCTCGGTCCGGAGCAGCCACTGGCCGGCGGCGCGGAAGCGGCGCATCCAGAGCGCCCGCCACGAGGGCGGCAGGCCTTCCCGGTCGAACACCTGCTCGCCGATCTTTTCCAGCGCCGGCATCAGGTCCGGCGACCAGTCGCCGGTGTGGATTTTCGCCAGTTCCTCGAAGGCGGCATGCAGGATGTTGCCGCGGTGGCGCGGGCCCGGTTCCTCGTCCAGCGGATCGAGCGCGCGGAGACCGAGGATGCGCCGGGCGAAGATCGCGTAGGGATCGCGGATCAGCGTTTCCACCGCTGTCACCGGCAGCTCGACCGGGCGCGCCGAGGCCGGTGGACGAGGCGTGGGCGGGTTCACGGGCTGCACCGTGTCCGTGCGGTCCAGCCGGCCGGCCCAGTCCAGCGGCGCCTTGTCCCGGACAAGTTCGAGGCCCGCCCCCTTGGCGACCGATTCCAGCCGCAGCAGCCAGCGCGACGGAACCGTCGGCGACCCGTCCGCCTTGGCGCTGCGGGTCAGGATCACGTTGGGCGCCGCGGCAAGCTGCAGGAAGTCGTGCGCCTGAAGACCGGTCCGGCGCTCGGGCGACGGCAGACCGAAATCGGCGCGCATCGGGCGGCTCATCCAGGGATCGTTGCCGGCCGCCGCCGGCCAGACGCCCTCGTTCAGGCCGCCCAGCACGACCAGATCGAAACTCTGCAGGCGCGCTTCCAGCGGTCCCAGGATCTGCAGCCGGGGGTGCAGGCCGAAACGCGGGCGGACCGTCGCGCCACCCACCAGCCTGTCGAAACTGGCGGCGTACTCGGCCGCTGTCACCGCAGGCGAATGGCCAGAGGCGCCGAGAACCGCGGATATGGCGCCGGCGGCAGCCTCCCCATCATCGCCGCGCCAGAGCCGGGTAGCGCTGTCTGCCTCATCCGTCGAAGCCAGCCATTCGCAGAACCCGGCATGGGCGCGGACGAGAGAGCCCAGATCGCCATCGGCGGATCGGAAGGCGCGGGCATGGGCGGCAAGCTCGCCGAGCCACGGCCCCGCGTCGTCTGCAGCGCGTTCGGCCAGTTCCTCCAGTTCATCATAGTGGCGGATGCCGCGCAGATGTCGCCGTTCCAACCGCCGGACCTGACGCCGGAAATCCGGCGCAGCGAGCCCGACCGCGGCCAGCGGATGCTTCAGCAAGGCCAGCAGGTCCGCGGGCGCGAAGCCGTCCGACAGCGCCACCGCCGCCAGTTGCAGGAACCCGCCCGCGCGCGTCAGTCGCAGTGGGGCTCCTGCCGAGTCGTCCAGCCGGACGCCGTAGCGGGCCATCTCGGCGGCGACGCGGCGGGCCAGATTGCGGTCGGGCGTCACCAGCGCCGCCGTCCGGCCAGGCGACTCGAGCACCTCGCGCAGGCGCACGGAAATCGCTGCTGCTTCTTCCCGCAGGCCCGGCGCGACGATCACGCTCAGACCGTCGAGCGCCGCCTTGTCAAACCGTTTCAGATCACCCCAGCGCTCGGTCGTGGAAGCTGGACGCAGCGCCTCGGTCAGCAGCGCCTGCCGCGGCGGGATGCCGCCCTCGCCCAGATCGGCGACTTCGGACGGATCGACGCCCAGCCGGCGCAGCAGGGTCAGCATGCCGTGCTGGGGATGCACCGGCTCGGCGAGCGCCGCCTCCCGGTCGCGTTCGTCCAGGGCGCGGTCGAAACCCGGCAGAACAACCGCGCCCTTCGGCATCGCCAGCACCGCCTGCATCAGATCGGCCGTGGCGGGGATGCTGCCCGTCGAACCCGCGATCCAGACCGGCGTCTCCGGCGGGGTCTCGCGCCAGTGCGCGGCAAGCCGCGCGGCCAGCATGTCGCGGCGCGCGGCGGCGTCGACTGCGCCGAGATCGTTCAGGATGGTGGGCCAGGCGCCGGTCACGATCTGCAGGAAGTCGATGGTCTCCTGCCAGTGGATCTGGAAACGCTCCGGCGCCAGGTCCTTCAGCCGGACGAAGTCGAGCCGTTCGGTCAGCACCTCGTCCAGCATGTCGCCCAGCGACTGCGCCAGGCCAAAGGCCGTCGCCGCATCGGATTCCGGGTCACGCTTCAGGACCAGCTGCGCCAGCAGCATGCGCCGTGTCACCGGGTCCACGGCGGGCGGCAGCTCCGCCTCGGCGGCGCGGTCCGGCGAGAGCATCGCCGGTTCGTCATCGTCGATATCGCCGAGCGGCTGGATCGCGGGGAGCAGCAGCGCCTGCCCCTCGCCCGCCCGCAGGAACGCCTGCGAGAGCGACCGCACCGCCCGGCGCGTCGGCACCAGCACCAGCGCGTCCGCCAGGCTGCCGTCGCCGCCGGCGCCGTGACGCGCCAGCATCTCGCGCGCGAGCAGATCGACGAAGGGCCGGCCGGCGGGAATGGTCGCGACCCGGCCCACCGGTCAGGTCACCTGCTTCAGGAAGGCCTCTGCGAGCTCCAGCGCCGGCCGGGTGCCGACATCGACCCAGTCGCCCTCATGGCGGATGCCGAACAGGCGTCCGCGCTCCGCCGCCAGATCGTAGATCCGGTTGAGCGAGAAGGGCTCGACCTCCATGCCCTCGAAGAGGTCCGGCTTCAGGATCTGGATGCCCGTGAACAGGAACGGCGCGACGCGGCCCCGGCGCTTGCGTGTCAGGCGTCCGTCGGGGGCCATGGTGAAGTCGCCGGCGCCGCGATAGCCGATGGCGAAGACCGTCGGCATCAGCAGCAGCAGCGCATCCATGGTCTCCGGATCGAAGGCGCGGCCCATCCGCTGAAGCGTGCTGCCGAAGCCGTCCCGCCAGATCATGTCGGAGTTCACCGCGAGGAACGGCGCGCCACCGAAATGCTCAAGCGCGTTGAGAACGCCGCCGCCGGTGTCCAGAAGCACCTCCTCGCGGGCGAAGACGATCTCCGGTTCGGTGCGCTGGGCCAGATGCGCCTCCAGCATGTCGCCGCGGTAGTGCAGATTGACCACTGCCCGGCGGATGCCGGCTTCGGCCAGCCGGTCCAGCGTCCGGTCGATCAGCGTCATCCCGCCGACGCGCACCAGCGGCTTCGGCCGGCTGAGCGTCAGCGGCCGCAGCCGGAGGCCGTAGCCCGCGGCGAGCACCATGGCGCTGTCTGGCAGCTCTGGGAAAATCTCGTTCGTCATCGGGATGTTTCGGCAGGATCCTGAGGAATGTGATTGTCGAACCACTGCGCCACGGGTTCAAGGGCCGGGTCCGCGAGATCGCGACGCAGCAAAGCCCATGTGCGCGGCAGCCAGTCCAGATAACGCGCCTTCCCGTCGCGCCGCCAGAGCCGGGTGAAGATGCCGACGATCTTGGCGTTCCGTTGCGCCGCCAGCAGGGTGTAGGCGCGGCGGAACGCTTCGCCGTCGACGCCGGACGCCGCGATGTAGCGGTCGAGCATTGCCGCCTCGAGCGCCGGCGGCACGTCCCGCCGGACGTCGCTCAGCAGCGACGCCACGTCATAGGCGGGATGACCCCGGACGGCGTCCTGGAAGTCCAGCAGGCCGACACGGGCCAGGCCGGCGCGGGACGGCAGCCAGATCAGGTTGTCGACGTGGTAGTCGCGCAGCACCAGCGTGCCGGCGGCGTCGCCAACCTCGGCGAGGACGGACCGCCAGGCTGTGTGCCAGTCCGCGCGCGCCGCATCGTCAAGCGGATGGCCGGCGACTTCCGGATAGCGCCAGTCGATCAACAGATCGGTCTCGGCGACCAGCATGTCGAGATCGTAGGCCGGCAGGTCCGCGGGCGGCGTGTGGCCGGCGAGTTCGACAAGCAGGTCCACAGCGGCTGCATAGAGCTCGCCGGCGTCGTGGCCCCTCTCGATCAGGCGGCTGAAGAGATCGTCGCCCAGATCCTCCAGAACCAGGAACCCGGCAGCTTCGTCGGCGCCGAGAATGCGGGGCGCCGAGAAATCCCATGCCTCCAGAAGACCGGCAATGCGGGCGAAGGGGCGCACATCCTCCTTGTCCGGCGGCGCGTTCATCACCACCAGCGTCCGCCCGTCCGCCATGTGCGCCCTGTCGTAGCTGCGGAAGGAGGCGTCGGCGGCCAGCGTGTCGATCTGCGCCCCGTCAAAGCCGCAATCGGCGAGCAGGCGGTCCCGTGCGGCGCGACGGTCAGGCGTCATAGAAGCGCTCCATGAAGGCCTCCGGGCCGCGCACATGCGCCCGGCGTACCGGCTCCAGGGTGAATTCGACATGCACGCCACCGGCGGCATCGTCCGGATGCAGCCGGTCCGGCCATTCGACGATCGCTGCGCCGATATCGAGCGCATCCGCCAGACCCAGCTCGTCCACCTCGTCGGGACCCGAAAGCCGGTAGAGATCGTAATGCATGACCGGAAAGCCGGGCAGCTCGTAGGGCACCGCCAGATTGAAGGTCGGGCTCGGCACATCGACGGCGGCGCCTGCAAGGGTCTGGATGAGGGCGCGGGCGAGACAGGTCTTGCCCGCACCAAGATCGCCCGACAGCAGCAACAGATCGCCGGTCCTGAGACAGCGCGCGAGCTTCGCGCCCAGCGCGCGGGTCGCGGCCTCGTCGGGCAGGTCGAAACCGGTCCCGGACGTCACGAAGCCGCCGGCTCCACGGCGGCTACTTCCGCTGCAAGCGCCTCGCCGGCCTCGCTGTCGGCATCTTCGGGCGGGAAGGTGCAGACCACCCGGGTTCCGACGCCCACGTCGGATTCCAGCTCGACGGTCCCGCCATGCAGCTCCATGAGGTTCTGCACCAGCGCGAGGCCGAGGCCGGTGCCGCGGCGGGTGTGGCGTTCGCTGGTTCGGAATGTCTCGAAGACCCGCTCCCGCTCTTCCTCGGCAATGCCGATGCCGGTGTCCTCGACCCAGAGCGACATGCCTGCAGGTCCGGAGTCGGCGCCAATGGTGATGCGTCCGTCAGGAGGCGTGAACTTGACGGCATTGGAGAGCAGGTTGCCGAGGATCTGCTGCACCCGCCGGCTGTCGGCGAAGAGTGGCGGCAGATCCGGAGCGACCTGGCTGACCATGGTCAGCTGACGCCGGTCGACACGCTCGCGGAACCGTTCCTGCAGGGTATCGACAAGCTTGATGATCTCGATTCGGTCGCGGTTCACATGCATGTGGCCGGCCTGGATGGTGGCGAGGTCCAGCATGTCGTTGATCATCGACAGGAACTGCTCGGACGCTTCCAGGATGCCGGAGGCATATTCGCGCTGGCGGTCGTTGAGCTCGCCGAAATAGTCGTTCTGAAGAATTTCCGCGAACCCGAGGATCGTGTTCAGCGGCGTCCGCAGCTCGTAGGACATGTTCTCCAGGAACTCGGACTTGATCACGTCGCCGGCCACCAGCGCCTCGTTGCGTTCGCGCAACGCGCGTTCGATCCGCAGCGAGTCCGTGACGTCCAGATAGGTGAACAGCTTCTGCGCATCGGGCAGGGTCAGGGCGTGGGTGTCGATGATCCGCCCGTCCGGCAGTTCGACATGACCGCTGGCGGCGCGCGGTTCGGTGGCGCTGGCGATCAGCGCATCGCGGCGCTGTTGCAGTTCGGGGGGATTGCCGAGGCTCTCCAGCACCCGGTCCACGATCTGGCGGGCATGCGGATTGGATTCGGTCAGTTCCGGCGTCAGCCCCCACATCTTCCGGAACGGCGTGTTGGACAGGTTGAGCCGCCCGTCGGGGCCGAACACCGCCACCGCCTCGTAGAGATTGTCCAGCGTCGCCCGCTGCACGGCGATGTAGGTATTGAGGTTGCGCTCCATGACAATGCGGTCTGTGGCGTCCTCGAACAGGAACATCAGGCCGCCGAGACCGTGCCGCACGATGGTGGTGCGGATCATCCGCTCGTCGGGCCGCTGGTAGAGCTCCTCCATCGGGTCCAGCAGCGCGTTGAACAGCGCTTCCCGGCCCTTGCGGAACTGCCGGAACTCGACCTCCTCGGGCAGCTTGCGCATCTCCTTCACCCGGTCGAGCACCTCGCCGATGGTCGGCACCGAATTCAGGAACGCCTCGTCCAGACCCCACAGCGTGCGGAAGGCCTTGTTGCAGAAGATCAGCTTCTTGTCCCGGTCGTAGACCGACACGGCGGTCGAGATGTGCTCGAAGATGCCATTGTTCGCCTCGATATGCTTGCGCAACTCCAGCCGAACGGCGTCGATGGCGGAAATGTCGATGGCGAAGCCGGCCGAAGTGCCGTCGGCCAGCGGCGGCGTCTCGTGCACCAGATAGGTCCGCCGCTGCCCGTCCACGACGAAGCGCCGTTCCTCGCTGGTCATGCGGCCTTCCTCGCGCGCCTGCTCGACCAGGCGGATAGGCCGGTCCTGATCGACCCGGGAGGCGATCTCGTCGCCTTCGGCGTCCGGGCCGAGGATGCGGTCGAGCGTCCGGTTGCGCCAGATTACCGACCCGGCGGCCTCGCGCCGCCAGGCGGCGATGGGGGCTTCGTTCATCAGGGCCCGGTAGCTGTCGCGTTCGCTGCCCAGCGCATCGATCTTGTCACGCAGCAGCGCCTGCTCGCCGTGAAGGCGCTCGACCTCCAGTGCGGACTGGGTTCGCTCGGCCTCCGACTCGGCAAGCCGGGCGTCGCACTGCTCGACCCGCTGCCCCATCTTCCGCACGACGAAGAAGACGGCGATCAGCGTGCCTGTGAGGAGCGCGATGGCTGCCAGCGCCCAGAACGGCGCGCCATAGATCTCGGGCAGGGGCTGGGCGCGAGCAGGCGCAAACGGCAGGGCCGTGAGTACGGCCGGCAGGATCAGTCGGAAGCGGCCAGTCGATTCGCCTTTCATAAGGGAACCAGACTAGGCCGCGCCCACATGATCGGCAACGCGCGTCAGTAGCGGTAGTGCTCGGGCTTGAAGGGCCCGGCCGCCGGAATGCCAAGATACTTCGCCTGGTCGTCGCTGAGCTTCGTCAGGTTCACGCCGAGGCGGTCCAGGTGCAGCGCGGCCACCTTCTCGTCCAGGTGCTTGGGCAGGACATAGACCTGTTTGGCGTACTTGGTGTGGTTGTGCCAGAGCTCGATCTGCGCCAGCACCTGGTTGGTGAAGGAGGCGCTCATCACGAAGCTGGGGTGGCCGGTGGCGCAGCCCAGGTTCACCAGCCGGCCCTCGGCCAGCAGGATCAGGCGCTTGCCGTCCGGGAACTCGACCTCATCGACCTGCGGCTTGACGTTGTGCCACTGGTAATTGCGCAGGCCGGCCACCTGGATCTCGCTGTCGAAGTGGCCGATGTTGCAGACGATGGCCCGGTCCTTCATCTCCCGCATGTGGTCGAGGGTGATGACGTCCTTGTTGCCGGTCGCGGTGACGAAGATGTCGCCCTTCGCGGCGACGTCTTCCATGGTCTGGACCTCGTAGCCTTCCATCGCGGCCTGCAGCGCGCAGATCGGATCGATCTCGGTCACCACGACGCGGGCGCCCTGACTGCGCAGGCTCTCGGCAGAACCCTTGCCCACGTCGCCGTAGCCGCAGACGACAGCCAGCTTGCCCGCCAGCATCACGTCGGTGGCGCGCTTGATGCCGTCCACCAGGCTCTCGCGGCAGCCATAGAGGTTGTCGAACTTCGACTTGGTCACGGAGTCGTTGACGTTGATCGCGGGCACCTTGAGCGTGCCGGCTTTGGCCATCTCGTAGAGACGCATCACGCCGGTCGTGGTCTCTTCCGAAAGGCCGCGCACCTCGTCCAGCATCTGCGGGTACTTCTCGTGCATCCGCTGGGTCAGGTCGCCGCCATCGTCCAGGATCATGTTCGGATGCCAGCCGTTCGGGCCCTCGATGGTCATGTCGATGCACCACCAGAACTCGTCCTCGTCCATGCCCTTCCAGGCGAAGACCGGCGTGCCGGCCTCGGCGACGGCGGACGCGGCCTGATCCTGGGTCGAGAAGATGTTGCACGACGACCAGCGCACCTCGGCGCCCAGCGCCTGCAGGGTCTCGATCAGAACCGCCGTCTGGATGGTCATGTGCAGGCAGCCGGCAATCCGCGCGCCGGCCAGCGGCTGGCTCTCGCCGAATTCGTCGCGCAGCGCCATCAGGCCGGGCATCTCCGTCTCGGCGATGGCGATTTCCTTCCGCCCCCAGTCCGCGAGGGAAATGTCCTTGACCTTGTAATCGGGGGTCCCGCTCATCGTCATCTGCTCCGCTGGAAAGTGTCGGCGAAGGCGGTACGCCGCCCGTCGCGCATGGGATCAATCTGGGCCGCTATTTAGCGCCCGCACCGGATTCCTGCAACCGGGCCGGCTGCGGCCATCTCGCCAGACCGATGACCAGCGGCGGCCTGTCGCTGCCGGGCCAGGGAATCCCGACGAGACGCTCCGCCCGGGCCGGCGTGTAGGGGCCGAAGGACGGCAGAGGGCTGTTGGGCGAGACCTGCCAGACGATGACGGCCCCCGCCTCGTCGAGTTCCGCCGTGTCGATCCAGGGCGAGATCGCCGGATCGCCATCCAGCAGCACCGAGGGCGAACCTTCAGCATTCATCGCCGCCAGCCCGCCGGTCCAGAACCGTCCGATGACAAAGCGCAGCGGCCTGTCGGGATGGGTCTCGCGCCAGAAGTCGACGGTCGCGGCGCCGATTGCGTCCATCGGCCAGGCCCCGCGCATCGGCTTCAGCCCGGCCCAGGCCGGCCCCTTGCCGACCAGCAGGCCATGAATGCCGGAGACGAGCACGACCAGCACCAGCACCGCAACAAGCTGGCGGCGCAGACGGACGGCGTCGATCCGGCCGCCGAAATACGCGGCGAGAATGAGGCCGGACAGCGCGAACATGGGCATGCCCCACATGTCCTTCAGACCGCTGCCGCCGATGACCGCGCCGATCACGGTCAGGATCAGCGGTCCCAGCCCGAACATCAGCAGGTAGCGGCGGTCGCGGACCGTGCCCGCCGGCCGCCACATGGCCCGACCGATCAGGCCCGCCGGGCCGGCCACGAGCAGGATCGGCAGGTGATCGGCGATCTGTGCGCCGAGGAAAGTCAGCGGCGTCCCGCCGCCGCCCGAGCGCAGCGCCGCCCAGTCAAGCGGCTGGAAGTCATGTGCGAACAGCCAGACCGCTTCCGGCACGATCAGTAGAACGAACAGTGCGGCGGCGGCCCACGGCCCGGGTTCGCGGAGGCGGCCCCTTCCCTCGGGCGTCAACGCAAGCCAGAGGGGCACGAACAGCAGCATGGTGGCGGCCGAGTACTTTCCGTAGATCGCGATCCCGCCCAACAGGCCCAGCATCAGCCAGTCGCGCCAGCGGCCGCGTTCGACCGCGTGGTGCAGGAACAGCGGCACGGCGGCCCAGATCGGCATCTGGACGACGTTGTGGTTGAACTCCGGCGTCGGCCAGGAAAAGTAGAAGATGCCCGCCAGCAGCAGCGCCCCGGCCGCCGCCCGCTCCGCGCCGATCAGCTGCCGGCCCAGCAGGAATGCGGACCAGACCGTCAGCCCGACGCAGATCTGGCTGAGCAGGAACGGCGCCCAGATGACGCTGCCGGTCGCCAGCCGCGCCACCTCCAGCAGCCAGGACGGCAGAGGCGGATGCTTGTGGGTGCCAAGCAGCCATTCGCGGCCCCAGACCAGGCTCTCGGTCACGTCCAGCGGCGGCGCCGAATAGCCCAGCGCCGGGAACAGGGTCCAGAAAAGCAGTTGCGCCGCAATGAAGGCGCCGACTATTGACGGCGGTGAAAGGCGGCCCGGACCGCCGGGCGCCGCATCGGCCTGCGCCATGTCGCCCCCTGCTGACGAACCGTTGAGATGGCCCGGATATGAGCACCATTGAGACAGACGCCGCAAGCGCCGAGCCGCCATTGCTCTCGGTGGTGATACCGGTGAAGGACGAGAGCGAGGGGCTGGAGCGGCTCTTCGGCGCGCTGATGCCGGTGCTGGACGAAATCTCGCCTGATATCGAACTGCTGTTCGTCAATGACGGCAGCGAGGACGACACGGTCCAGCGCCTGCTGGCGCGGCGCGAGAGCGATCCGCGCATCCGCGTCGTCGATCTGAGCCGCAATTTCGGCAAGGAGGCGGCGCTGACGGCCGGGCTGCATCTCGCCCGCGGCCAGGGCGGTGGTCACCATGGACGCCGACCTGCAGGATCCGCCGTCGCTGATCGCCGAGATGGTGGAGAAGTGGCGCGAGGGTGCGGAGATGGTCACCGCACGGCGCACCACGCGGGACACCGACAGCGTCGCCAAGCGGCTGTCGGCGACGGGCTTCTACCGGTTGTTCAACCGCATCAGCGAGACCAAGCTGCCGGTGAATGCCGGCGACTACCGCCTGTTCGACCGCGCCGTGGTCGAGGCCTTCCGCCTGCTCGGCGAGCGCACACGCTTCAACAAGGGTCTGTTCGCCTGGCTCGGCTTCCGGCAGGCCTTCGTCTATCACGAGCGCCCGAAGGGCACGCGCGACGAGAGCCGCTGGAAACCGCTGAAGCTGATCGGATTCGCCGTCGACGGCATCCTGTCCTTCTCGGCGCTGCCGATCCGGCTGTTCACGATCGGCGGGCTGATCGTCTCCGCCTGTGCGTTGCTGTTCGCGGTCTGGATCGTGCTGGCGACGCTGCTGTTCGGCCGCGACGTGCCGGGCTACGCCTCGATGATGGTCTCGATCCTGCTGATCGGGGGCATCAACATGTTCGGCATCGGGCTACTGGGCGAATATGTCGGCCGCACCTTCACCGAGACCAAGCGCAGACCGCTCTATCTGATCCGCAGCGACACCGGCGCGGCGGATGACTGACGCGCGGGCGCTGATCGCCCAGATCGGCCGCTTCGGCATTGTCGGTCTGGCCGCGACGGCGGTCCACGCGCTGGTCTACTGGCTGCTGGTCCAGTTCGCGGCGACCGAGGCCAATCTGGCCAACCTGCTTGCTTTCCTCACCGCCTTCGCCGTCTCGTGGATCGGACACAGCCGCTGGACCTTCGGCGCCGGCGGACGCCAGCGTCTGGCGAGATTCACCGGCGTCGCGCTGGGCGGCTACGCCCTGAACGCGCTGGCGACATGGATCATCGTGGATGGGCTGGTGATGGACCCGCGCTGGCCGCTGGTCTTCATCCTGTTCGTCACCCCGGCGGCGACCTTCGCGGCCGGCCGGTTGTGGGCGTTCCGCTAGAGCGAAACCCGGGTTTCGCAACTTGCGCAGGCCTTTGCCAGTCCTGGAACAGCGTTTGATGTTTCAATCAAATGCTGTTCCGCCAGGGGTCAGCCGATCCGTTGGGCGGATTCGGAAAGGGCGATCGCGATCCTTTCGCCCTCATGGCTGTCGAGGAACTGCAGCGCCGTCTTCTCGCCACGGTGATCGACGACAGTCGCCTGAATGCCGCTGGCGATGACGCCGATGTCCAGGGAGACGATGCCGCCGCGCCCGCGCGTCTCGACTTCCGGACGGATCAGCAGGCCGCTCGTCGAGACGTTGATGGTCATGTGCGCGCTGGAATGGCCGTCGAAGTGAACGATGACCGGCAGGGCGATCGGAAAGCGAGGTGCGCCGCGCCGCTCTGCCAGGCGCAGAACACTTTGCTGCGCCATCTGGGAACTCATGTGTCCGCAACCCCCAATGAAGGACAGGAATACCCCGGTCTAGTGGCGTAAAGTTAAGAATCTGTAATCGCGGTGCGATTATCTGAACTGGGACGGCAGCCAGACCGCGATGTCGGGGAAGATCATCAGGAAGATCAGCACCAGCAGTTCGAGTACAATGAAGGGCAAGGCCGCAGCGTAGATCTGGGTCAGCCGTATCTCCGGCGGCGCGACGCCTTTCATGATGTAGAGCAGCAACCCGAAGGGCGGCGTCAGCAGGCTGATCTCCATCGCGATCAGCATCATCACCATCAGCCAGATCGGATTGAGGGCCAGGCTGTCGGCGATGGGCAGGAAGAAGGGCAGCGTCAGCAGCGCCATCGAGACCTGATCCATGAAGGCGCCGAGGAACAGCAGGATCAGCATCATCATCGCCATGGCGGTCACCGGCGTCAGCTGCAGCCCGCCGACCAGATCGAGCAGCCCGCTGGTCGCGCCGGAAATCTGCAGCACCTGGCTGAAGGTCAGCGACCCGGCGATGATGAACAGGATCATGACGTTGATCTTGGCGGTCTCGGTCAGCGCCTTCATCAGCCGCGCCATGGTCAGTTCGCCGTAGCAGGCGCAGACCGCGAGAGCGGCGACACAGCCCAGGGCCGCCGCCTCCTCGGGCGCGGCGATGCGGAAGAAGATCGAACCCACCACCACGACGAAGATGGTGAACAGCGGCAGCACATCGCGCACGAACGGCCCCCAGCGCGCCCAGCCGCGGGCGGTGTCCGGCTCGTCCTCGACCGGCGCGAGGGACGGGTTCATGCGGCAGCGCGCCATGACATAGACCACGAACAGGATGGCCATCAGCACGCCGGGCAGGATGCCGGCGATCAGCAGGTCCTTGATCGAGCGCTCCGCCAGGCTGGCCAGCAGCACCGCCAGCGCCGAGGGCGGGATCAGCATGGCGATGCCGCCGACCGCCATGATCGGCCCCATGGCGATCTTCGGCTGATAGCCGCGCTTGAGCATGTCGGGCAGCAACACGCTGCCCAGGATCGCCGTGTTGGCGATGGTCGAACCCGAGAGCGACGAGAACGCGGTGCCCCCGGCGATGGAGACCACGGTCAGACGGCCGGGCAGCCGGGCGATCATGCTGTCGATGGCCTTGATAGCGCGGAAGGCGACGCCGGTCTGGAACAGGATCTCGCCCATCAGGATGAACAGCGCCACCGGCACCAGCGAGAACTTCGCGATCGAGAAAACATACTCCATCGGCATGACCGAGAGGCCGATCTCGCCGCGCAGGAAGATGAAGGTGCCGACGATGTTGGCGGCGAAGAAGGCGAACACCACCGGCAGGCCGAGGAACATCAGCCCGATCACCACGCCGAGCATCAGGGTCAGAGCCCAGTACCACTCCATCGCCTCAGAGCCCCTTGCCGCTCTCGGCGCCCGCCTTGGGCGGGGCGCCGCTGCGGATCAGCCGGAAGACGAACTCGACCGCCAGCAGCACGAAGCAGGCGACGAAGACCGCGAGCAGGGCCCATTCGGGCATCTGGAAATACTTCATCTGCATCGACTGGAACATCCAGGCGCTGGACAGGTTGGCCCAGCCGAACCAGACCAGGGTCAGGCAGACCGCGAGGCCGAAGACGTCCAGCGCCCGCTCCATCGCGGCGGTCAGCCGCCCCGGCAGGTTGGAGACCAGCAGGTCGACGCGGACATGGGCGTAGAGCCGCAGCACCCAGGGCGCGGCGAGAAACACCCCGGCGAACAGCAGATACTCGATCACCTCCTGCAGGCCGGGAATGTTGCCCCATTCCAGCAGTCGCAGCAGCAGGTCGAGCGAGATGCCCACGGCGAAACCGCCGATGGTCAGCCCGACCAGCGCGCCGATCGCCGCGTAGATGCGTCCGACGGCCCTGTCGATCCGTTCAAACATGCCCGCGTCCGGAAAGCGGCAGCATGCCTCGCTGACTTCCCCCCTCGAGGGGGAAGTGGCCGCGGAGCGGTCGATGGGGGGGACAGCCAAAGGCTTCTGCTGAAAGTTTCATGTCTCTCTCGGCTGCGCCGATTCACCCCCACCCTGCCCTCCCCCTTCAAGGGGGAGGGGTATCCTGCCGAGAGCTGTCCGCTCTATTCGTTCGCGAAGAACTTGCGCAGCTGCGGGCCGTAGTCCGGGCTGACCTCGACGACACCGGCCCAGCCGGCATCGCGCGCGGTCGAGGACCACTTCTCGGCATCGGCGCCGGTGAAGGTGATGATCTCGTACTCGCCGGCCTGCTTCTCGGTCGAGGCCTTCACCGCGGCGGTGTCGGCGGCGATGCCGGCCTTCTCGGCTTCCATGGCGAGATCGGCGATCAGGCCGCGCGCCTTGTCGTCCAGCCCGTCCCAGCTGCGGGCGTTGACCAGCAGGTTGATGTCGGCGTCATAGAAGCCCGGGTCGACGCGGTAGGCGGTGACCTTCTCCCAGCCGGGCTGGATGCCGGTGATCGGCCAGCCGTAGCCGCCGACCGTGCCGTTCTCCATCAACGGATAAATCTGGGCCAGGTTGGAGTTCTGGGTGGTCGCGCCCAGCGCCTTGAAGAAGTTGGTGTAGATCGGCGCCACGCGGAGATGCAGGCCGGTCAGGTCCGGCTTGTCGATCTTCTTGCCCTCGCCGAGATAGAGGTGGAAGGGCGTGCCGTAGTGGAAGCGCGACAGCGGCACCAGGTTCTTCTCCCGGTGGATCGTCTCCATCAGGTCCCAGCCGCCATTGGCGCGGATCTCGTCAGGCGACTTCTCCAGCAGCTTCCACGCGTCGGACTCCGGCACCGCATTCTGGTAGTAGGCGCCGGTGCAGCTGACGATGTCGTAGACGCCCTGGGCCTGCTTCTGGACCAGGGTGAAGGGGCTGCCGATGGCCGGCGCACCGCCGACATAGTCGATCTGCACGACGCCCTCGCCCTTGGCGTTGACCTGCTCGACGAAGGCCTCGAAGCGCTTCGAGAAGAACGAGCCCTGCGGGAAACAGCTGGCCCCGACCAGCTTGGTCTCGGCGGCGGCGGACTGCGCCAGGCCGGCCACGCCCGCGGCGATGATCGCGGCGCCGAGGGCGCTGCGGATGGTCAGTCGGGACATGGGGTCCCCTCCCTGTTTTTTCTGGTTCCGCAGGGAACTATGCAAGCGCCGCAGTGCAGGCGCAAGCGAGCCGCAGATCAGGTTGGGGCGGGTTTCAACTCGGCGTCATCCGGCCTTGAGCCGGGATCCGGAGCGGCGGTACATCGCAGGCAACTCCGCTCGACCGGCAGGGCTGCAGCCGGACCCCGGCTCAAGGCCGGGGTGACGGCGGTGCAAGCGGCAGGAACGGTCACCCGAGATGGCGCAGCCACTCGGGGGTCCGGTCATTCGGCGGTCGGGTCGGAGCGGCAGCGGCATCGCCGGCCGGATGCCCGCGCAAGGCGGGCATGAACCGTTGCGCCTACTCGGCCGCGGCGGCGCTGCCTTCGGCGCCGATGCCCTGCTTCACGAACTGCTTCGCGTCGAAGTCCTCGGCGACCTTGTTGTCGGCTTCCAGCAGCGCCTCGGCGTCGATCTCGGAATACTGGATCACGCCCATGTCGGCGTAGGCCTTGCGGACCCGCTCGCCCCAGAGGCCGATATCCTTCACCGTCGGCACGATGCGGGTGAACAGGCGCTGGCGGAACTGGGCCATGACTTCGGAATTGGCGACGGCCGCCATCACCTTCTCGCGGCTGAAGCCGACATTCTCCCAGACCTCGATCTGGTTGAAGCGGTCGCGCATGTGGTAGCAGGCCTCGACGACGAACTCTTCGCGCTCGTCGCGCTCGGCCTCGGTCAGCTCGGGGTAGTAGTCGCGCAGCGCCAGGCGGCCGAAGGCCACGTGGCGCGCCTCGTCCTGCATGACGTAGGCGTTCACGGCCTGGACCAGATCGTTCTGCGAGTGGTCGCGTTGACGCTGGAAGGCGGCAAGCGCCAGACCCTCGATCAGGATCTGCATGGTCAGATAGGTCATGTCCCAGCGGCGGTCGGAAAGCCCCTGCTCCAGCAACGACTTCAGGCCCGGCGTGATCGGATAGGCCAGCTGCACCTTCTCGTGCAGCAGGCGGGAGAAGGCCTCGCAGTGGCGCGCCTCGTCCATCACCTGGGTCGCCGCGTAGAACTTGCTGTCCATGTCCGGCACGGTGGCGACGATCTTGGAGGTCGCGATCAGCGCGCCCTGCTCGCCGTGCAGGAACTGGCTGAGCGTCGAGCTCTGCAGATGACGGCGCAGTTCGGCGCGCTCGTTCTCGTTCATCTTGTTCCAGGCGTCGGTGCCGAAGATCGGAATGCCCTCGTCGGGCAGCGCCATCGGATTGGCCCAGTCGACTTCCCGGCTCCAGTCGATGCGCTCGGCGGCGTCCCACTGCTGCTTCTTGCCCTTGTCGTAGAGGGCCAGCAGCGCCGCGCGCTCGTCGTCATATTCCCAGGTGAACGAGATCTCGGTCGCGCCGTCGAACTCCCACCCCGTCTGCTCCACCGGCATGGCATAGAGATGCTGGGTCGCCATCTGATCCTCCCATTTATGTTTGTCGGTTTCCCTTTGCGGAAACTCTTGCCGCTCTACTGACCCGCGGTCAATAAGATTCCGGAGGTCTCAGAAGACCGAGTTGTTGGACGCGTGACCGCCGTCGACCGTGACGATGGTGCCGGAGATGTAGCCGGCCCGCTCGGAGGCCAGGAAAGCCACCACGTCGGCGGTCTCCCGCACCGTCGCGGCGCGGCCCATGGGCAGGTTCGCCAGATAGTCGGGCCACTTCTCCGGGTCGCCCTTCTGCTCTTCGGCGATGGTCCTGAGCATGGTGAAGATGCGGTCCGTCAGCACCGCGCCCGGATTGACGCCGACGATGCGGATGCCGTCATTCATGCTGGTGCCGCCCATGGTCTTGGTGAAGGCCATGATCGCCGCATTGCCGGCGGAGCCCGCGACATAGGACGAATCCGGATTCTCGCCGGCCATGCCGATGACGTTGACGATGGTGCCGTAGCCGCGGTTCCGGAACCGTCCGTAGTAGTCGCGGGTCATGTTGATGTAGCCGAAGACCTTCAGGTCCCAGGCTTCGCGCCAGACCGCCTCGGTCACCTTGTCCAGCGTGCCCGCCGGGATGGCGCCGGCATTGTTGATCAGGATGTCGGGCATCGGGCAGGCCTCGGCCACCTGCGCGATCGCCTCGCTCTTCGACAGGTCGGCGACGGTGATCCGGACATCGACGTGATAGGTCATGTCCAGGATCCGCTTGGCCTCGGTCAGCCGCTCCTCGTTGACCGAGACCAGATGCAGGTTCGCGCCCTCCTGCGCGAAGACTTCGGCGCAGCCGAAACCGATACCGCGCGAGCCGCCTGTGATCAGGACGGTCTTCCCCTTCAGCGCCAGATCCATGGCGTCCTCCCCCTGGTTCTCCTCGTTGCAGGGCCGATCTTACCGGCTGAACTGCGCCGCGCTAGATTGCCGTTGAACGTCAGGGAGCCTCGACCATGTCCGCCACGCGCCGTTTCGCCTTTCTCATGTTCCACGAATACGAGGAACTCGACCTGATCGGACCCTGGGAAATGGCGACGATGTGGCGGGACTACGCCAGCGGGCCGGAATGCGTCACGGTGAGCGAGAAGGGTGGCGCGGTCCGGTGCGCCAAGGGCCTGCAGACGCAGTCGGATCACAGCTTCGCGGACTGCCCCGCATTCGACTACCTGCTGGTGCCCGGCGGCTTCTCGGCCTTCGACGAGATGAACAACCCGGCGCTGGTCGGCTGGGTGCGGGATCGTGGCGCCGCCGCCGCTCATGTGCTTTCGGTCTGCACCGGATCGTTCATCCTGCATGCGGCCGGGCTGCTGGAAGGGCGCAAGGCGACAACACACTGGAAGGCGCTGGCGCGGATGAAGGAATTGCACGGCGTGGAAGCGGTCGAGCAGCGCTGGGTGCGCGACGGCAATGTCTGGTCGTCGGCGGGCGTGTCGGCCGGAATCGACCTGGCCCTCGGCTTCATCGCCGCCATCGACGGCGAGGCTGCGGCGGGCAGCGTGCAACACAATGCCGAATACTATCCGGAAGGCATCGTTTACGGAGAAGGCGGCCCGGCGGCGCAGCGCGCCTGAGCGGGGGGACGGCGGCCACCAGATTCTAGCCGAGACGGTCGCGAAAAAAGGCGGTGATCTCCTCGAACGCCTTCCGGGTCGGGCTTTCCGGCTTGTCGGAGTAATGCAGCGTCAGAACCGCGTGGCGGAAGCAGAGGTCGGGAATCTCCGTCCCCCTGAAGCTGTCGCCGAAGACGTCCTCCAGCCGCCGGAACCGGGCCCTGGGCGACAGCAGGTCGCTGGCGAACCGGTAGCCCAGCAGCGCCGGCTTCGGCATGGCTTCCGCGCGCTGCCGGGACGCTTCGAGTTCCGCCTCCGACAGTCCCAGATCGGCGCGGTTCGATGGCGGGAACAACGGAAACACCAGCGGCGCCGGCTGACAGGTCACGGCCCCGCCGACCTCCGGTTCGGCCAGCAGCATGACCGCGAAATTGCCGGTCATGCACATGCCGATCACGCCCACGGCGCGGCCGCCGGCCCTGTCAGAGACCTCCCGCACCAGCCCCCTGAACCAGTCGCCGACGGGACCGGAATCGCCGCGCCGCCAGGCGGCGAAATCGCGGCGGACGCAGCGGTTGCTGAGCGTGCCCAGCGAATCCGTCCGGCCCGGCTCGCCGAACAGCAGCGGCATCAGAACGCGGAAGCCCTCGCCGCGCAGCCGGGACGCGAGATCGAGGCACTCCGGCGTCATGCCGGGCAGTTCATGCAGCAGCAGCACCGGCGCGCCGTCTCCGCCGCTGTCATAGACGGCATGGCCGATCTGGTAGGCGCCTTGCCTGTCGCTGACATCCGCCTCGACACGGAATGTTTCGTAGCCGTCCAGCGGCGGGGCGTCGCGCGGCTCTGTCGGGGTTCGGCTCATGCAGCGCCTCAGCCTTCTTGTTCCCGTCATGCGGATCGGCTACGCAGCCGCCATGACCATCGACGTGACCGATCATATCGCCCCAATCGCCGCGCGCTACGACGCCTTCCTGTTCGACCTGTGGGGCGTCGTCCATAACGGGCTCGAGGCCTATTCGGGTGCGCTGCGCACGTTGTCGGCGCTGAAGAATGCGGGCAAGACCGTCATCCTGCTGTCCAACGCGCCGCGGCTGGGCACCGATGTCGATCCGTTCATCGCCAGGATGGGCGTCGAGCGGGACCAGTATCTCCGTGTCGTCGCCTCGGGCGACATGGTCCGCCTGGCGCTGGCGGAGAAGCGCATCGATCCGGGCCGGCGGTTCCTCTTCTGGGGCAAGGGCCAGGACCGATCGATCACCGCGGGTCTCGATTTCGAGGAAACGGACAGCCTCGACAGCGCCGATTTCATTCTCTGCGCCGGACTGAACGACGACCAGACCGAGAGCGTGGACGATTACCGGGAGCGTCTGGAACTGGCGAAGGCCGGCGGAAAGCCGCTGGTCTGCGCCAACCCGGACTACGAGGTCATGCGCGGCGACGACATGCTGCCCTGCGCCGGCGCACTCGCGCTGGCCTATCAACAGATGGGCGGCGAGACGCACTGGTTCGGCAAGCCCTACGCCGTCGCCTACGACTATTGCGAGACTGTGCTGGGCGGCATCGACCCGTCGCGCATCCTCGCCGTCGGCGACACGCTCAGGACCGATATCCGCGGCGCCACCGACGCCGGCATCGACGCGGTGCTGGTCACGGGTGGCATCCATGCCCGCGAGGTCATGCGGACCGGCGAGATCGACCGCGCCGCGCTGGACCGCATCTGCGCCGAGGCCGGACTGACGCCTGTCGCCGCCATGCCGGAACTTGACTGGTAGCACCTGAGGCGCCCTGGACTTGATCCAGGGCCCATGCCTGAGCCTCGAAGGATGACCGGCGGCGGCGGAAACGCTCCGGAATGGGTCCCGGGTCAGGCCCGGGACGCGTGAGCGTTTGGCATGACAAGCTGCGCCCCGCTCCGCTAACCTCCCGCGCGGGGAGGACCATCATGCAGATCAGACCAGTACGGACGCCGGCCGACGTTGCCGAAATCGAGAAGACGCCTTTCGAGGAGTTGCTGCCCGCGGACAATATCTACGCGGCGATCAAGGCGAGCGCCGAGCGGCATCCCGACAAGCCCGCCGTCTGGAATCTGAAACGCGGCGAGCGCACCGACGAGCCCGAGAAGGTCACCTATGGCGAGCTCTTCCGCCGCATCACCCAGACCGCCAACATGCTGCGCGGCCTGGGCATCGGGGAAGACGACACAGTCACCCTGCTCATGCCGGTCATCCCCGAGACTGAATACCTGCTCTGGGGCGCCGAGACCGCCGGCATCGTCAATCCGGTGAACCCCTTCCTGGAGCCGGAGCACATCGTCTCCATCTGCAAGGCCGCCGGCACCAAACTGATTGTCGGCTGTCACCCCGACATCAGCGCGGACCCCTGGCCGAAGATCGAGGCCGTCCGCGCAGCCATGCCCGACCTGAAGGTGATGCAGGTCGGCGGACCGGCCGAGCGCGACGATGGCGTGCTGGTCTACGAACGCGAGATCGAGGGCGTCGAGGCCGACCGCCTGACCTTCGAGCGCGATTTCGACATGCACGGAACCGCAGCGCTGTTCCACACCGGCGGCACAACCGGCGTGCCCAAGCTGGCGCGGCACACCCAGAAGGGGCTGATGCTGCAGTGCTGGAACTACGGCAACGCGCTCGGTCAGGAAGATCTGCACGCGCCGATGGGGCTGCCCATGTTCCATGTCGGCGGCGCCACAGCGTGGTCGGCGATGCCCTTCGTCTGGGGCCACACCATCACCATGGTCGGGCCGGAGGGCTACCGGAACCCGAACGCGATCCGCGACTTCTTCGCCAATGCCGAGCGGCTGAAATGGACCATCTGTCCGGTCGTGCCGGCGATCTGGTCGATGCTGCTGCAGCAGGATTCCAGCGCCTACGACCTCTCCGCCCTGAAGTTCGGCGCGGCCGGCGGCTCAACGCTCTCGGTCGAGGTCGCGAACCTGGCCATAAAGAAGCTCGGCATCCCACTGGTCGAGGGCTGGGGCATGACCGAGACCCACGGCTTCGCCACCACCAACCCGTTCGGCGGCGAGACCAAGGTCGGCTCCATCGGCTTCTCACTGCCGCATGTCGATGTGCGCGTGGTCCATGTCGACGACAACGGCCACATCACCGGCGACTGCGCGACCGACGAGATCGGCCTGGTGGTCTGCCGCGGGCCGCAGATCTTCGGCGGCTATCTGGACCCCGTGCATGACGGCAAGGCCTGGCTGGACAGCGAATGGTTCGACACCGGCGATCTCGGCCGCATCGACGCCGACGGCTACATCTGGCTGACCGGCCGCTCGAAGGACCTGATCATCCGCGGCGGCCACAATATCGACCCCGCCACCATCGAGGACATTCTCTACCAGCATCCGGCGGTCGAACTGGCCGCGGCCGTGGGCCGGCCCGACCGGCGCGTCGGCGAGTTGCCCGTGGCCTTCATCCAGTTCGCCAAGGGCCAGAGCGCGAGCGAGGACGACCTGAAGGGCTTCGTCGCCGAGCGCATCACCGAACGCGCCGCGAACCCGGTCGAGATCATCCCCATCGCCGAGATGCCGCTGACCGGCGTCGGCAAGATCTTCAAGCCCGACCTCCGCATCGCCGCCGCCCAGCGGGTCCACGAACGCGACCTCGCCGCCCTGGCCGCCGAGACCGGCGCGGCGATCTCGGTCAAGGTGCGGTCCGACAAGGTGCACGGCACGCTGGCCGTGGTCACGGTCTCCGGCGGCCCCGGCGACATCCAGGACCGAATCCGCGAGGTGATGGGCGGCTACGAGACGAAGTTCGACATCACTTCCGGTTGAATGCCGTGTTGCCTTTTCGCGCAATATGTTTCTAGAATGTTCCGGTCGGCGTGAGGTTGGGAGGCCGGGATGCGTTGGGTTCTGATCTGGGCGATGCTCTGCCTGCCGGCGGCGGCGGAGGCCTTCGATCTGGATCAATTGCGATCCGACTGCCGGGATGAAGCCGGAGAACACCGCCCTGATCTTCAGGCCGCCTACTGCATCGTTCTTGCGGAGAAGACAATGGACAGGGCGGAGGCCGCCAGGGTGACCATCGAGGCCGCGCGCGAGACCGCCAATGCCGGCATGCCGGTGGCGGCTGCCGCGCTTCTCGAAGACCTGCTGGCAGATCAGCCCGGGCTCGCCGAAGGATGGAAGATGCGCGGCCTTGTCGCGATGGCGGTTCGGGACATGGAAAACGGAATCCGTGCCTTTTCGCGGTGGATCGAGATCGAACCCGGCAACCCCGAAGGCTATGCTCACCGCGCCGCGATCCATCTGGTGCAGGAAGACTTCGAAGCCGCCCTGGAGGATTTCAGCAACGCGCTGGCTATCGATCCCCGCAACGAGAAGGCGCTGGCCGGGCGGGCGGCGCTCTATCACGATCTGGAGGAATACGGAAAGGCGCTCTCCGACTACAATTATCTGATCGATCTGTATCCGAACAATGCCCGGTACTATCTGCTGCGCGGTCATTCGAACCAGGGCGCAGAAAAATTCCGGGCGGCGTTCAATGACTATCAGAAATCCATCGACCTCGACGAAGACAACCCCGAGGCCTTGGCCAGTCTCGGCACCATGGTTCTCGCGATCGACCGCCATGACCGGGAATTGAATGAACTCGCGAAGGAACTGCTTCGTGATTCCACACGGCTCGATCCGGATGACGGGACCGCACAGCTTCATCTCGGCCGCGCCGAGGCGCGGCTGGGCAACGTCGATGCCGCGATGAATGCCTTTCGGAGGGCGGCGGACATCGAGCCGCTCATGCTGCTGATGTACAAGGGTTCGCTGCACGGACGTGGCTTTGGTCCGGGAGACGTCGACGAATGCCCCGACGAGCGGATCTGGCCGGCGATGCGCGAATGCATTGCGAAGGGATGCGGCTTCATGGAGTCGCTGGAAGAATGAAACGGGCCCTGAAATTCCTTGTCGGAACGCTGTTCGTCGGCGCCTTCCTGCCATGGGCCGCGAGCGCGAAGGCAGCCTACGAGCCGGAAGCGTTCATGGCCATGTGCGAGGCGGACGGCGATGACTGGCACCTCCAGGCGGCAGCCTGCCTCATCCTGACGACGCTGACGGCCGACCGCGACGATCTCGCCCGGACCTTCTACAATCGCGGCAACGCGCTCGAGGAACTGCGGGAATACGAAGCGGCTATCCGGGACTACGACCTGGCGGTCCGGATCCGGCCCGGCTACACCGATGCCATCGTCAACCGCGGCCTGACCTACCGGCGCATGGGCGACAGCGACCGGGCGGTCGAGGATTACGACCTGGCCCTGACAATGGACCCGGATCACCGTATCGCGCGGATCAACCGCGGCTATGTCTTTCTTCAGCAGGATCGGTTCCCGGAAGCCATCGCCGATTTCGATCATGTGCTCCGCGCGGATCCGGCGAACGCCTTCGCACTGAACAATCGCGGGCTTGCCTTCTGGGAACTCGGAGATATGGACCGGGCGGTGGCCGATTTCACCGCCTCACTGGAATCGGAGCCCGGCGATCCGCGTGCCCGCCAGAACCGCGGCCTTCTCTACAGCAGCATGGGGCGGGACGACCTTGCGATCGAGGATTTCCGCACCATCCTCCAGGTGACGCCGGGCTTCAGCGAAGCCCGGTCCGAACTGGCCGACATCCTCGCCTTCGGGGACGAGAGCCTGCGCAACCTCGAAGAGGCGCTTGCACACAAGATGATCCTGATCGCCGCACGCCCGGACGATGTCGACCTGCGCTACGATGTGGCCGTCATCCTGACCTGGCTGGGCAAGACCGAGATCGCCATCGCGGAACACCGGAAGATCGCCGATGCCGGTGGCTACGCTCCCGAGTACCAGAATGGCCTGGTGAAGATGGGCTACCTCAATCCGGACGATGCGACCGGCGACTGGAATGCCGCGAGCGAGGCGGCGCTGACCGCCTGCGTGAGCGAAGGCTGCCTGCCGCTGGAATACTGAAGAACGGCCGTTACAGCTCCAGCTTCGCTACCTCGGCATTGTTCAGGAAGCGGCCGATCAGCATGTAGAAGAAGGTGCCGTGGCCGACGACGGCGATGCGGCGTTCGGGCCGGCTGGCGAGCCAGCCGCGGAAGCGGTTGACCCGCTGCATCAGCTCGTCATGCGGCTCCTCGGCGAAGGGGCCGTGATGCCCTGCCTTCACATACCACCACGGGTCGGCCAGATGCCCGAAGTCGAGCTCGGGGAAGGCTTCCGCCAGCCTGAGCGGGGAGGAGCCGACATCGCAGCTGGCCGCAAGGTGCTCACGGTGCAGCGGTTCGATGACCATCGGCAGCCCGCGGGCACCGAACGCGCCGATACTGGTCTGGATGGCGCGGGTGAAGGGCGTCGAGACCACCAGATCGACCGGCAGGGCAGCCACTTCGCGCGACAATGCCTTCACCTGCTGCTCGCCCTTCGGGCTGAGCGGCGCGTCGAAGGTCATCGGGTCCTCGCCCGTCAGCGACATGTGCGCGTTGAAGGTCGACTGCCCGTGCCGGATCAGATGGATGGTCTTCGCCACGGCCGCCCCCCAAATGCCCCTCAGGCGTAGTACACCAGCAGATAGAGACCCAGCATCGCCGTCAGCCACAACACGCTGGTGCCGGGGGTCACTGTGCGCGCCAGCAGGCCCTGCGGGTCCGCCAGCCGCCGCGTGGTGGCGATCACCGCGCCGACCCAGTCCAGCATGCCGCCCTTCAGCGCGGCCGACGTCTCGCCGGCCCATTCGATCACCTTGCGCCAGACATCCTGCAGGCCGCGCCGGTAGAACCAGTCGAACTCCACCACCGTCCCGCGCCGGGTCTCCGGCTGCAGACCGGCATGGAGCAGCCAGGCGAAACCGAGGCCGGTGAAGGCCAGCAGCTGCAGCTGGGTCACGACATGCGCCGCCGTGTAGGGCTGGTAGTCGGACTGGAACGGCAGATGGCGGTAGAGCTGCTCGGGCGCCACGCCGATCGCGATGCAGAGCACCGCCGCCCCCGCCATGGCGATCACCATGTTGGCCGGCGCTTCGGCCACCGGGCCGCGCTGCACCTTCGGGGCGGCGAAGAAGGCGGCGAAGGGGATGCGGATGCCGGTGTTGTAGAAGACGCCGACCGAGGCGAGCAGCAGCAGCGTCCAGACCAGGCTGTAGCCTTCCTTGCCAGCCGAGCTGAGGATCAACGACTTGGAGATGAAGCCGGCGAAGAGCGGGAAGGCCGAGATCGAGGCGGCGCCGATCAGACACAGCGCCATGGTCCAGGGCATGGCTCGGGCCAGCCCGCCGAGGTCGCTCGCCTTGGCGCTGCCGGTCCGGTAGAGCACCGCGCCCAGCACCATGAACAGCAGGCCCTTGTAGATCACCCCGGTGAAGGCATGCGCCGCGGCGCCGTCCAGCGCCAGCTCGGTGCCAATGCCGACGCCGACCACCATGAAGCCGAGCTGTACCTGCAGGCTGTAGGCCATCACCCGGCGCAGGTCGTTCTCGATGGTGGCGAAGAACAGCGGGAACACGGCCATCGCCGCACCGATCCAGATCAGTTCCTCGGTGCCGGGGAAACCGCGCGCCAGAGTGTAGACCGCCATCTTGGTGGTGAAGGCCGACAGGAAGACCGTGCCCGTCGGCGTCGCCCTCGGATAGGCGTCCGGCAGCCAGTTGTGCAGCAGCGGGAAGGCGCATTTGACGCCGATGCCCAGGAACATCAACAGCGGCCCGGCGCCCGAGAGCGTCATGCTCTCGAAGGCGACCGATCCCGTCGCCCGCCAGTGCAGTGCGATGCCGCCCAGCAGCAACACGCCCGAGAGGATCTGCACCAGCAGATACCGGATACCGGCGCGGTAGCTCTCGTCGGTGCGGCTGGCGAAGACCAGGAAGGCCGAGGTGACGGCTGTCAGTTCCCAGTAGACGAACAGCGTCAGCAGATCGCCGGCGAAGACCGCGCCGATCGCGGATCCGGCATAGGTCATTGCCGCCACGTCCTGCATCCGGTCGTTCACATGCAGGTGGAAGACCGCACCGATGAAGGCGGCGATGTAGAAGATGTAGCCCCAGATCAGGCTGAGCCCGTCGACCCGGCTGCCGACCAGTTCGGCGCCGAAGAACTCCGTCGTCCAGTAGCTGCCCTCGGGCACCGCGAGCAACTGCAGGAAGCCCACGACCGGCAGGCCGAGCATCAGCAGCTGGCGCAGCCGCCATGGGAGGACCGCGGCGAGCAGCCCGCCGGCGATCAGGATCAGTCCTGGCGGCAGCTCAGTCCACGTCATCGTCGTAATAGTCCTCGTCGCGCATCAGGGTCCGGCGGAGCCAGCGGGAGATCACGGCCACGAACACGCAGCCGGCCAGACCGAAGAAGCCGTAGAAGTTGGGAATGTGCTCGGCGCTGAAATAGGGGTGATGGTGAACCCAGTGTAGCGCCAGATTGACCACGTCGATCAGCCCCAGAACGGCGCAGAGCGCGATCAGCGCAAGGAAGATCCCGCGGGCGGGACCGCGCCGTCCGGTGTCGTTCTGTTGCGCGGGGGCGGTCATCGGGCGGCCCCTCCGGTCTCGGTGATGGGCAGCAGCATGTCATGGATGTGGTCGGCGCCGAAGAACAGCGCGACGCAGAGCAGCGAGGTGATGACGATGGCGATCAGACAGGGCAGCGGCGCTTCGTGGATCTTGACCGGCGCGCCTTCGGGCGATCCGGGCGGGCGGTAGAGGAAGCCGCGCAGCGGGATCGGCATCAGATAAGCGACGTTCAGCAGCGATGACAGGATGAGCACGCCGATCATCAGCTGGAATCCGGCATCGGCGGCGCCCAGCATGATCAGCGTCTTCGACCACGAGCCGCCCAGCGGCGGCACGCCGATCACCGACAACGCGCCGATCATGAAGCAGATCATGGTCACCGGCATCACCCGGCCCAGCCCCTTCATGTCGGAGATCTCGGTCTTGTGGGCGGCGACGTAGATGGCGCCAGCGCAGAAGAACAGCGTGATCTTGCCGGCCGCGTGCATGGCGATGTGCATGCCCGCGCCGACCACGCCCATGGCCACGCCCAGCGCCGCGCCCAGGATGACGTAGGAGAGCTGGCTGACGGTGGAATAGGCCAGCCGGCGTTTCAGGTTGTCCTGCTGCATGGCGATCAGGCTGGCCAGCGTGAGGGTGATCGCGGCGGCGTAGATCAGCCAGTTGGTCGACGGCTCGGTGGAGATCAGCTCCAGCCCGAAGATGTAGACGATCACCTTGATCACGGTGAAGACGCCCGCCTTCACGACCGCGACTGCGTGCAGCAGGGCCGAGACCGGCGTCGGTGCGACCATGGCCGCCGGCAGCCAGCGGTGGATCGGCATCAGCGCCGCCTTGCCGATGCCATACATGTAGAGCGCCAGCAGCAGGCCCGCGGTCAGGCCCTGGACGTGGCCCAGCAGGATGCCGCCGGGCTGGAAGTCCATGGTGCCGGTCAGGCTCCAGGTCCAGATGATCGCGGGCAGCTGCAGGCCGATGGAGGTGGCGATCAGGATGCCGAGATAGGTGCGGCCGCCCCGGCGGGCCTCGTCGTTCTCCTTGTGGGTGACCAGCGGATAGGTCGACAGCGTCAGCACTTCGTAGAAGATGAACAATGTCAGCAGGTTGCCGGCGAAGGCGACGCCCATCGCGCCGGCAATGGCGAGCGCGAAACAGGCGTAGAATCGGGTCTGGCGGACTTCCTTGTTCCCGCGCATGTAGCCGATCGAATAGATCGAGTTGACGATCCAGAGCGACGCGGCGACGGCCGCGAACAGCATACCCAGCGGTTCGACCTCGAACTTCATCGGCAGGCCGGGCAGGATCTCGATCACGCTGACCAGCGGACGGCCGCCCGCCAGAACGACGGGCAGGATGGTCCAGACATTGACCGCGTTGACCGTCGCCGTGATCAGGGTGACGGTCTCGCGCAGGTTCGGCCAGCGGCCGGTCAGGCCGATCAGCACCATGCCGATCAGCGGGACCGCCAGCGCCAGCAGGATCTGGGTCTCGACCGTCAGGTTCATGGCGCCAGCCCCATCAACTGCAGGGCGGCCTCGCGGGCGATGCCGACGGTGAACTCGCTGTCGATGCCGAACCAGAAGCAGCCGCCGACCAGCAGATACATCGGCACCAGCATCATCAGCGGCGCTTCCTCACGCGGCGCCTCGGGGTCCGGGTCGCGGAAATAGGCGACTTCGACCACGCGCCAGACATAGATCACGGCCATCAGCGAACTGGCCAGAATCAGTGCGGTCAGGAAATAGCCGACAGGCCCCTGCGCCAGCGCGGCCTGGACCAGGTACCACTTGGAGACGAAGCCGACGGTCAACGGCACGCCGATCAGGCTCAAGCCCGCCAGCACGAAGGCGAACATGGTCAGCGGCATGCGCCGGCCCAGCCCCTCGAAGCGGACCAGCCGCACCCCGCCCGCGCGCAGGAAGACCGCACCGACGGCCATGAACAGCGCCGCCTTCATCAGGGCGTGGTTGAACAGGTGGACGATACCGGCGGTGACGCCCTCGACCGAACCGAGGCCGATGCCGGTTATCATGTAGCCGATCTGCGCCACCGACGACCAGGCCAGCATCCGCTTCATGTCCTGCTGAAAGATCGCCGACGCCGAACCGACGAGGAAGGCGATCACCGCGAAGGGCAACAGAAGGTTCGCGAAATCGAAGTTCTCACCCACGGTGACGTCGCCGAACACCGTGAACTGGAACCGCATCATCACGTAGACGGAGACCTTGGTCGCCGTCGCCGACAGGAACACCGCCACCAGGCTGGGGCTGTAGGCATAGCCGTTGGGCAGCCAGAAATGCGCCGGGAACAGACCGCATTTCAGCGCGATGCCGACGGTCAGGAAGCCGGCGGCGGCCAGCACCGGCGGCTGGTCGGCGATCGGCGGCACGCGCACCGCCAGATCGGCGATGTTGAGCGTGCCGGTCATGATGTAGAGCAGGCCGACGCCGATCAGGATGAAGGTCGCGCCCAGCGTGCCGAGCACGAGGTAGTTGAACGAGGCTGTCAGCGCCCGCGGATCGCGACCCGAAGCGATCAGCACGTAGGTCGACAGCGACGAAATCTCCAGGAAGACGAAGATGTTGAAGGCGTCGCCCGTGATCGCGATGCCCAGCATGCCGGTCAGGCAGAGCAGCCAGGCGGTGTAGAACAGGTTGTGCTTGTCCAGCGGGATCTCGCGGGCCGACGCCACGCGGGCATAGGGCAGCGCGATCAGGCTGATCATGGACACGATCAGCAGGACGAAGGCATTGACCTTGTCGACACGGTATTCGATGCCGACCGGTGGCGCCCAGCCGCCCATGGCGTAGGACACGACGCCGAGTTCCATCACCTGTTGCAGCAGCAAGCAGGAGACGGCGAAGGTCGCGGCGCTGACCAGCAGCGCGAACAGCCAGGCGAGTCCCTTCGGCTTCAGGAACATGCAGACCGGCGCCGCGACAAGCGGCAGCGCGACCTGCAGCGCCGGCAGGTTGGCAATCAGATCGAAGCCTGCACTTTCGGTCGCCACTAGCCGCCTGCCCGCTCTTTCAGTTCGGCCTCGAAGGCGGCCTGGGCTTCCAGCACCTCGTCTTCCTCGACCGAGCCGTAAGCCTCCTTGATGCGGACGACCAGGGCCAGGCCGATCGCAGTGGTGGCGACGCCGACGACGATGGCGGTGAGGATGAGCACGTGGGGCAGCGGGTTCGAGAAGGTGAGGTCCTCGCCCTCTACGAAGATCGGCGCTGTCGCGTCCCAGATCTTGCTCGACGAGATGTAGAGCAGGAACACGCTGGCCTGGAAGATGTTCAGCCCGACCACCTTCTTCACCAGATTGCCGCGGCTGATCGTGATGTAGAGGCCGAGCGACATTACGATGGCGAAGATCCAGTAGTTGTACTGACCGAGCAGGCTCATGCGCCGTCCTCGTCGCCTGCGGCCTCCAGATCGCGGGTCAGTTTCAGCCGGTCCGCGAACTTGTAGAAGATGGTGATCATGACCGAGGCCACGGTCAGGCCGACCCCCGCCTCGATCAGGATGATACCGAGATGCTGGCCGTGGACGGGATCGTGGCTGTCCAGCGCGTTGTAGTTCAGGAACTCGGCGCCCAGGAACATGGTCGCCACGCCGACGCCGGCATAGAGCAGCAGGCCCACAGCCACACCCGCGGTGACCAGCTTCGGCGGCACCGCGTTCTCGGCGTTGTCCAGCCCGAAGACCAGAGCGTAGAGGATGATGGCCGCAGCCACGATGACGCCGGCCTGGAAGCCGCCGCCGGGGCCGAAATCGCCGTGGAACTGCACGTAGAGACCGAACAGGGCAATGAACGGGATCAGCAGCTTCGAGAGGACGCGGGGTATCAGATGATGGATCATGACGGACCGGCTTCGTCCTGTTTGCGCCGGCGCCGGCGCGGCCCGATGACCGGCATCACGCCCAGCAGGTACATCACGCCGATCCCGGCGGTGAAGATCACCGCGACCTCGCCCAGCGTGTCGAAGCCCCGGTAGCTGGCGAGTACCGCGGTGACGATGTTGGGCACGTCGATCTCGACCGGCGTGCGCTGGATGTAGTCCGGTCCGACATGAAGCTGGGCCGGGTTGTCCGCACGGCCGACTTCGGGCAGCGAATCCACCGCCCAGATAAGCGCGATACCCGTGGCCGCCGAGATCAGCAGCGGCGCGAAGCGGAACCGGTCCGGGATCTTTTCCCGGCGGTTGTCGATCAGCGCCAGCGTGCCCAGCGCGAGGATCGTCGAGATGCCGGCGCCCACCGCGGCCTCGGTGAAGGCCACATCCATGGCGTCCAGCAGGACGAAGACCGAGGCCATGATCAGGCTGAAGATGCCGGCCAGCATGACCACGGCGAACAGGTTACGGACACGCACGATGCCAATGGTGACGATGACCAGCAGCGCCAGCATCACGATGTTGATGATCTCGATCCAGTTCACACCGTCGATCATGCGCTGCCCTCCCGGTCCTCGGTCAGGTCGTGGTCCAGCAGCGGCTTCTCGCCGTCGAAGAAGGCGGCGTGGCCCAGCGCGTAGGACGCGATCGGCGAGGTGAACCACAGGAACACCAGAATGAAGAACAGCTTCACCGCGATCAGCCAGTCGCCACTGACCAGCACCGGAACGGCGCAGCCGGCCAGAACCAGGAAGGTCGCCAGCGTGTCGGTGACGCTGGCGGCGTGCAGTCGCGTGTAGAGATCGGGCAGACGCACCGCGCCATAGGCGCCGACAACCGTCAGCAGCGCGCCGGACCCGACGAGGATCCAGGTCAGGATCTCGGCCCAGGCGCTCAACTGTCCAGCTCCGACTGGCCAAGGTCGCGGTAGCGGACATATTTCAGCACCGCGATGACGCCGATGAAGTTCATCAGGGCGTAGAGCAGCGCCAGGTCTAGAAAATCCGGACGGCCGGCAACGAAACCGACCACGGCGATCAGCAGCACGGTCTTTGTGCCGAACATGTTCACGGCCATGATCCGGTCGTAGATGGTCGGGCCCAGCAGCGCCCGCACCACGGCCAGCACCATGGCCACCAGCAGACCCATCGCAGCGGCGGCGAACATGATCATGCGTCCCGCGCCTCTCGGTGAAGCCGGTCGTTCTCCAGCGCCGCGCAACGCCGGTTCATGTCGTCGGACAGCACACCCTCGGCGCCTGACTTCGACAGGGCGTGGACCAGGATGCCGTGCTCGTGGTCGATGTCGATGGAGATCGTCCCCGGCGTCAGCGTGATCGAATTGGCGTAGATGACCTTGCCGAGATCGGTCCGCTGCAGCGGCGGCGTGCGGATGAGCGTCGGCGAGATATCCGGCGAAGGGCGCAGCAGCCGCAGCACCACATCGATATTGGCCTTCACGATCTCGACGAACAGCCAGGGCCAGTAGATGAGGATGCGCCAGCCGAGATCCAGCGGCACGCCTTCATGATCGACCACATCCATCCGGATGGCGAGAACCACGCAGGCGATCACGGACCCGGCGCCGAGCCAGTAGAGCAGATTGAAGTCGTAGATGCCGGACAACAGCAGCCAGACTGCGGCCAGAACCACCAGCAATCCCAAAGCCCGCGTCACGTCGATCCGATCCCCCGTTTGCCCGCCCGCTACGTTGCGTGCCCATGCTTATCCCGGCGGCATTACGTGATGCAACTCAGAACGGACCTCAATCAGCCTGTCCAGCCGTTCAACTTTTCGAAGCGGCGGATGGCGTTACGCAACGGCCGGCTGGACCGGACCCACTCGCGCTGCGTCTCCGCGGCCGCCGCCAGCGCGGCGGGATCGGCGAGCAGCCGCGGCAGATCCACCGCCGCCTCGGGCGGCGTCATCGAGGCGGCCGGCGGCAGCGGCGGCGCCCCCTCCCGGCCCGCCGGCCATCGATCCGTGGCCACCCCGGCGACCGGCACGCTCATCGCCGCCAACTGCAGCAGGTGCATCTCGTCGGCGGCATCGCAGCGCCAGGCGGCCGCGAGCCGCACATGCGCCAGGAAGGGTGCCGGATCCTCTGGCCAGGCCATGATGTCGACGCCCGCCACCGCCTTCGCGCCGGGCCGGAACAGGACAGGCCTGAGGCCCGGATGGGTGGTGCGCAGCGCATCGGCCAGCGCCGCCAGGGCCGGCGCGTCGTCCGGTACCGGCTCGCCGACAATGGCCAGAAGTCCGGCATCCGCGGCCCCGTCGACCTCGAGGCTCTCGGCAGCGCGATGCCGCGCGACACCGCCCGAGCTGTTCCGGAACGCCGCCAGATCGATCGCCGCAGGCATCGCGACGGCAGGACGTCGGGTCTCCGGCAGGGTCGTCAGGGCCGGCAAGGACGGCAGCACCGCCCGGACCGTCTTCTGGCCGAGCAGCATCCGCACGGCTGCCTCGACGAAGGCTCCGGCGTCGCGACACTTTTCTTCCCAGCCCTCGGCGAGATGCAGCAGCAGCGCCGGCGCGCCTTCATGCAATGCGGCCAGCCCCGCCGTGGCGTAGAGCCCCGGATCGGCGACATGCACCGCGCAGGGCGACAGCGACCGGATGGTCCGGCGCAGATGGGCGGTCTCGGCCACCATGGCCGGGTGCAGATAGCCGAAGGCCGGCGGCATGTCCGGCGCCTCACTGGCGTCCGAGCCCTTCGCCTCCACCCGGAAATCGCCGATTCCGTACCATGCGCCGCTCAGCAGACCGGCATCGGCGAGCCAGTCCGCGGGCAGACCCGGCGCCCTGGTCTGACGCACCGCCACCGGCCCGCGGGCGCGGCGGACAATATCCAGCAACAGGCGTTCCCGGTCGTTGGGCAGCCTGCCGCCCAGCAGCAGCAGGGCCGGTCCGTCGACAGCTTCCTCCGTATGGGGTCCGCCCCGCCCGGATTCAGGCAGCAGCAGCCCGCGGCCGAAGGCCTCCGACGCCATGTCCAGCGGCAGCGTCTCGCCCGCCTCGACCCAGGTGCGGAGATTCGCGGCAGCCGTCGCCACCGCTTCCGCTGACGTTTCGGGCGCTGCAACCGCTCGGCCCAGAACGCCCGCCGCAGATTTCCAGTCCCCCAGACGGTAATGCGCCAGCACCAGGCTGGGTCCGGCGTCCGGATCCTCGTCGGCGGCAAGGGACAGTTCGCTCAGCACCACCCGCTTCAGATGTTCGTAGCCCGGGGCGCCGATGGTCACGGCCAGGTCGGCGAGATGCACCGGCGAGCGCGCGAAGAGATGTATCGCGGAGCCGATGGCGTTGGCCGCTGCCGATGCGTCGCCCGCGACGTCCAGCGCCCGAACCCGGAGGCCGTGCGAGACACCGCTGGGCGCGATCTCGGCCAGCGCGCCGTAGTGGCTGGCAGCCTGCACCAGATCGCCCGCCCATTCGGCGGCCTCGGCGGCAAGGATGCGCATTGCGGGATCGCGGGGATGGGCGGCAACACCGGCGGAAGCGGCCTTCAACGCGCGCTTCCTGTCGCCGATCAGCCTGAAGAAGTGAACCAGCGCGTGGGCGATGCGAGCCGGCTGCGGCGGCCCCGCCAGCCACAGCTCCGCCAGTCCTCGGGCGGCGCGGGCATCTCCGTGCCTGAGACAGAGAGCCAGCGCGGCCACCCGCAGGGCCGCATCCTCCGGACAGCGCATGGCAAGCCGCTTGAGCCAGAGCAGCGCGTCCTCGTTGTCTCCGGCCCTGAACCGGCAGGCCGCCAGTCGACATCCGGCGAGCACGTGCGAGGGATCGAGAACCAACAACTTGCGGTAGGCGCCGGCCGCGGCGTCGTGGTTGCCTTCGGCGTAGAGCGCCTCGGCATATCCGAGCCTGCGCGACAGGTCATCCGGCGCGGCTTTCAGGCTGCGACGCCAGTACGAAACGGACGTCTCGCCTGTTGCCGCATGCGGGTGATCCGGCCCCGACGACGGCCGATAGCCGACGAGTTCATATATTTGATAACGAGAATGAGTCATAAACCGGAGCCGGAAAGAGGCATGTTTTTTAACGAATTCGCCCTTTATTCACATGCTGGCATAGTGATAATGTCACGCTAGACCATGTTAATATTACAAATTGGCCGTACGGGTAATGAGCAGCATGTTTCACGAGGCCACGAAAAAGCCAGCCGTCGAAATCGGCGGTCACCTGAAATGGTTCAACTACGTCAAGGGCTACGGTTTCATCACAACCAGTGATGGTCAGGACGTCTTCCTGCATCTTTCGTGTTTGCGCAAGGCCGGTCTTTCCTTTGTCGAGGAAGGATCGGAGATCTGGTGCGACGCGGTGGAGGGCCCGCGGGGCCTGCAGGCCGTGGCGGTGACGCAGGTCCGGCCCGCGACGCCCGATGCCCAGCCGCAGGCGCAGGCCCGAATGGACGGCGGCCAGCAACAGCCCGGCGACATGCAACCCTCCGGCGAGGAGGAACTGCTCGACGCCACGGTCAAATGGTTCAACAAGATCCGCGGCTACGGCTTCGTGACGGTCGAGGGCAACCCCTCCGACATCTTTCTCCATATCGAGGTTCTGCGCCGCTGCGGCCTGTCGCAGGTTCAGCCCGGCGAGCGTCTCAAGATCACGCTCGAACAGGGCGACAAGGGCCTGTCGGCCCGCTCCGTCTACCTTCCCGAAACCTGACACCGGACCGGCTGCACCGTGACGCGCCATCCCGGCATGGTCGCCGTGCGCCGCGCGCCCGGCAGCACGCGTGAGATCGAAGCCGATCTGTGTGTCGTCGGTTCCGGCGCAGCCGGCCTGTCGGCTGCACTCGAGGCCAGGGCGCTCGGGCTGGACGTGGTCATCGCCGACGCCTCGCCGCAGCTTGGCGGTCAGGCGGTCGAATCCGCCATCGGCACGATCTGCGGGCTCTACGCCAACGGGCTGTCGCCTCACCGCGTCACCTATGGCGCGATGGACGAGATGCTGGCGGCGCTGACCGCAAACGGCGACGCCACTGCGCGCCGGGCCCGCAACACACTGATCCTCGACTATTCCATCAACGCGTGGATGCGCTGGGCCGAAGATGCCGTGGCCGACCGGGGCGTGACGCCGCTGACCGGCGCCATCCTGCGCGAGGTGACGCTGGAGGACGGCCGCGTTGCCGCGCTGGACCTCGCCACACGCTGGGGCGACGTGCGCATCCGCGCCAACGCCTTCGTCGATGCTTCCGGCGACGCCGCGCTGACCTGGCTGACCGGGCAGGAGATGTACCAGGCCGATGCGCCGGTGCACGGCACGGTCATGGCCGTCTTCGAGGATGTCGACACCGACCTCTGCGGCAGCTGGCCGCGCGAGCGGTTCCACGACGCCATGAAGCGCCGCGGCGCCGAGTTCGGTCTCGTCCGCCATGACGGCTTCATCTTTCCCGTGGCGCGCGGCGGCCGGGTGCTGCTGAACATGACCCACATCGAAACCCCGCAGGACGCGGCAGGTCTGGCACTGGCCGGCATCGCCGGACGGCGGCAGGTCGACGGTCTGCTGGCCCTGTTCCGCGACGAGTTCCCGGACGCCTTCGGCAAGGCGCGGGTCGCGCTCTACGGCCAGCCCGGCATCCGTCAGACCCGCACCATCCGCGGCCGCAGCCGGATCACCGTCGAAGATGTCCGGACGGGGCACCGGCCGGACGATGTGATCGCCCGCTGCAGCTGGCCGATCGAACTGCACACCGAGATGGCCGACACCCATTGGGAGGTCTTCGACGAGGACCACATGCACCACATCCCCTTCGGCGCCATGGTGCCCGAGGGACTGGACAATGTGGTTGTCGCCGGACGCTGCATCGACGCCGAACCGGCGGCGCTGGCCAGCGTTCGGGTGATGGGTCCCTGCTTCGCCATGGGCCGGGCGGCGGCCAGTGCCGCGGCGCGGCTGGGCAGCGGCAGCTTCCACCAGATCGACATCGCCGGCCTGCAGGCCGATGTCGCCGACAATCTCGACCGTACCGATCACGATCCCTGGACCAAGAGCTTCATGGCCGAGAGCGGACGCGAGGCCGACGGGGCCTAGGTTCTGAACCCATAAAGGGGATTCTGTTTCGGTTCTTTGGGTGATTCACTCTGGTGGGTGAATCGCAGGAGGTCCGGAATGGCGCGCTTTGATCTGACCGATTTCGAATGGGAGCTGATCGAGCCGCTGCTCCCGAACAAGCCGCGGGGCGTTCCCCGGGTGGATGACCGCAGGGTTCTCAACGGCATTTTCTGGGTGCTGCGCACCGGCTCGCCCTGGCGCGACCTGCCGGAGCGCTATGGCCCGCACACCACGGTCTACAACCGCTTCAACCGCTGGGCGAAGGCGGGCGTCTGGGTGCGGGTCTTCGAAGCGCTGGCCAGGAAATCGCCGGATTCGATGCAGTTCATCGACAGCTCCATCATCCGCGCCCACCAGCACGCCGCCTCCGGCAAAAAGGGGGCGCGGATCACGCCATTGGCCGTTCTCGTGGAGGACTGAGCACCAAGATCAACGCCATGGTCGACGAGCGCGGCCTGCCGGTCGCGCTGGTGCTCAGCCCGGGCCAGGCCTCCGACAAGGCGGCTGTTGCGGAACTCCTTGCCGCCCATCCGGCGACGGGCGACGTGGTGGCCGACCGGGGCTATGACGCCCGGGCCGTGCTGGACCTGATCGCGGCGCAGGGCGGTCGCGGCCACATTCCCACCCAGCGCGACCGCAAGGTCCAGCGCAGCGTCGATCCGGCGCTCTACCGCCGGCGCAATGTCGTCGAGCGCTTCTTCAACAAACTCAAACACTTCCGGAAGATCGCAACACGCTACGAGAAATCCGCCCGAAACTACCTCGCAGCCGTCCTCATCGCTTCAACCCGAATATGGCTGCGCGCTTATGAGTCCGCGTCCTAGACCGGAATCCGCATTTCGACCCTGAGGCCGCCGATCGGCGCGTCGAGCAGGCGGATGTCGCCGCCGTGCTGGCGGATGACGTCGCGGGCGATGGTCAGGCCGAGACCGGCGCCGCCCGAGTCCGGACCCCGCGCATCGTCCAGCCGTGCGAAGGGCCGGAAGACATCCTTGCGCTTGTCGGCCGGGATGCCCGGACCGTCGTCGTCGATCTGGACAAGGATCTGCCCGACCCGGCGCTCGGCGCGGAGCGAGATCCGCTGCGCGAAACGGCGGCTGTTCTCGGTCAGGTTGGTCAGGCAGCGCTTCAGACCATTGGGCCGTCCGATCATGCTCAGATCGCCCACGGCCTCGACCGTGACCGGCGCGCCCTGACGGGCCATGTCGGCGCCGACTTCCTCCATCAATTGCCCGAAATCCATTGGCTCGGCGGGTTCTGTCTCCTGCCCGCGTGCAAAGGCGAGATAGGCATCGACCATGCGCTGCATGTCGGACACATCCCCGCGCAGCGCCTCGACCTCCGGGCTCTCGCCCAGCATGGCGAGTTGCAGCTTCATGCGGGTCAGCGGCGAACGCAGGTCGTGGCTGACGCCCGCCAGCATCTCGCCGCGCTGTTCGATCTGGCGGGTCAGCCGGTGCTTCATCTCCAGCAGGTTGCGCGCGGCCTGCCGCACTTCGGCCGCGCCGCTCGGCCGGAAGTCCGGCGCGTCCTGCCCCTTTCCGAAGCGTTCGGCGGCGGACGCCAGCCAGCGGATCGGCCAGCACCTGATTGCGCAGGAAAAGGATGGCGATGAACAGCACCACGACCGAGGTGCCCATCATGCCGAAGATGAAGACGTTGAGGGTCAGCGAGTAGAGCCGCTCGTCCCGTGTCGTCAGGCGGATGACGCCTTCGGGCAGCTCAACGGCGACGACGAACTGGCGCGGCTGGCTCTCGGTGTCGATGGTGAAGGGCCGCCAGAGCCGGCTCGCCAGGTTGCGCGCCAGCATGCGGTCTTTCAGCGAGAACTTCCGTTCGTCGAAATTCGCCCGCGTGATGGGGTTCTCCAGATGTGCGCCGGGATCGAACTGGATGTCGAGGCTGAGATGGCGGCGCGCGGTGTTGAACAGCCACTCCCGCTTCTGCGGATCCGGATCCAGCCGCATCTGGTCGATGATCACGGCGATCTCGCCGGCCACGCCGAAGGCCATGTGGGCCGAGACCGAGCTCCAGTGCCGTTCGTAGAAGATCCAGGCCACCATGCCCTGCAGCACGACCATCGGCGTGATGATGATCAGCAGCGCGCGCGGGAAAAGCTTCTTCGGCATGTAGCGCCGGAGCAGGGTGTCGAATGGCAGCGGGATGCGCATGGCGTCAGTCCGACGGCGTCGCGTGCAGCACGTAGCCCTCGCCGCGGATCGTGATCAGGTGCACCGGGTTGCGTGGGTCGTCTTCCAGCTTGCGGCGCAGGCGCGTGATCTGGACGTCGATGGCGCGGCCCGCCGGATCGCCGTCATTGCCGATATTCCCGGCCAGCGCCTCCCGTCCGAAGGTTTCGCCGGGGCGGCCGGAAAGCGCCTGTAGCAGCGCTGCCTCGCCGCTTGTCAGGCGGACATGGGCGCCATCCTCGGTCAGACGGCGGCTGTTACGGTCGAAGACGAAGCGGCCGAATTTCAGCCGCGGCCCTGCCGGCGCCCGCCGACCGCGGCGCAGAATGGCCTGCACTCTCAGGATCAGTTCCTTCGGCTCGAACGGTTTGGCCAGATAGTCGTCGACGCCGGCCTCCAGCCCCGCGATGCGGTCGCCGGGATCGCCCAGCGCCGTCAGCATCAGGATCGGCACCGGCTGACCGGCGCCACGAAGGCGGGAGGCGAAGGCCCGGCCGTCCTCGCCCGGCAGCATCACGTCGAGGATCATCAGGTCGAACACGATCCCCCTCAGCCGCTCCTCCGCCTCGGCGGTCGTGCCGGCCTCGGTGACCCGGAAGCCGTTGTCCAGCAGATAGCGGCGCAGCAGATCGCGCAGGCGGCTGTCATCGTCGATGACCAGGATGTGCGCCGCCTCGTCCACGGAATCAGTCGTCGTCCAGCAGCGTCAGCACGTCCTGGCGGTCGCCCGGCGTGACCAGCGCCTTCAGCACGGCCTGATAGCTGGCCACCGCATCCGGCCCCGCCTCCTCGAACGCCTCGCGGACCCGCTGGCGCTGCGGCGCCGAGCAGGCGGCCTCCAGCGCCTCGCCCTGTTCGGTCAGGAACAGGTGGCGCAACCGGCGGTCGCGTTCGCCCTTCTGCTGGCGGATATAGCCGTCGCGCATCAGCGCGCCCAACACCCGCGACAGCGACTGCTTGGTGATGCGCAGGATGTCGAGCAACTGCTGCACGGTGATGCCGGGATGGCGGCCGACGAAGTGGATTACGCGGTGATGGGCGCGGCCGTAGCCGTGCTCCGCCAGAACCGCGTCCGGGCCGGACGTGAAGTCGCGATAGGCGAAGAACAGCAGTTCGATAGCCCGGCGGATCTCCGCCTCGGAATAGGCCTCCGCTTCGGGGGCTCTCGCACGCGACAAATTTAAGTCAACCATGTTGACGTATATTCCTTACAATGTTACGAAGCGAACGTCCTTAGAGACACAATCGTTCAAGCGAGGCCCACAATGAGCAACTTTGCCGACCTGGAAGGTCTGATCTGGTACAACGGCGACATGGTCCATTGGCGCGAGGCGGATGTGCATGTGCTGACCCACGGCCTGCACTATGCCAGTTGCGTATTCGAGGGTGAACGGGTTTATGGCGGCGAGGTCTTCAAGCTGACCGAGCACAGCGAGCGGCTCGTCCATTCGGCCCAGGTGCTTGATTTCGAAATCCCTTATTCGGTTGCCGAGATCGACGCGGCGACCCGGCAGGTGGTCGAGGCCAACAACATCACCGACGGCTATGTCCGTCCCGTCGCCTGGCGCGGCAGCGAGATGATGGGCGTTTCGGCGCAGGCCAACCGCATCAACCTGGCCATCGCGGTCTGGGAGTGGCCGAGCTATTTCGCCCCGGAAGAGCGTCTGCGCGGCATCAAGCTGCAGATCTCCAAGTGGCGCCGGCCCGATCCGATGACCGCGCCGACCGATTCCAAGGCAGCGGGCCTCTACATGATCTGCACGCTGTCCAAGCACAAGGCGGAGAAGGACGGCTATCAGGACGCTCTGATGCTGGACTGGCGCGGCCGGGTGGCCGAGGCGACCGGCGCCAACATCTTCTTCTCGAAGGACGGCGTGCTGCACACGCCGACGCCGGACTGCTTCCTGGACGGCATCACGCGCCGCACGGTGATCGACCTGGCGAAGAAGCGCGGCATGGAGATCGTCGAGCGGCCGATCATGCCCGAGGAGATGGCGGACTTCGAGGAATGCTTCCTCACCGGCACCGCCGCCGAGGTGACCCCGGTGCGCGAGATCGGCCCCTACACCTTCCAGCCGGGCCCGATCTGCGAGACGCTGATCGCCGACTACGACGCCGTGGTGCGCCGCAAGAACACCGCTGCGGCGGCCTGACGCCAGCCTCACACGCACTTTGCGGACCGGGGCGGCTCCTCTATGTAGGGGCCGCCCCGTTTCGTTGTGGAGACAGATCGTGACCAGGAACGGCAAACCGCCCGCCAACCGCCGCAAGCCCGACGGTCCGTCCACCGGTCCGGCCGCCGGCAACCGGCCGCGCCGGCGCTCCGGCGGCCCGCCCCCGGGCGGCGACCGCATCCCCGCCACCGCGCTGACGATCTGGACCGCGAAGGGCGTCACCCAGTTCAAGCTGGGCGTCATCCGTCTCGACGAGACCGGATCCAACGCCGCGCTGGAACTGGCCGCCCGCGCCCGCGCCAGGCCGATCGAGGCCGAAGTGGTCTACGCCTATCTGCTGGAGCGCCCGAAAAGCTCGGCCTGGTGGCGCGAATGGGGCGGCTACGATCTCGAGCAGGAACTCCTCTACGAAGCCGTGATGGCCCGGCCGGCGGTGAAGGCCCTGCTGGCGTCCTTCGACCCGAAGGACAATGAATGGGGCGTCACCGACCGCGACGACTACGCCGACCTGCTGGTCCACGCCCACCACGCCGAGATCGACGCCGACGACATCCGCCGCGGCTTCCGCAACTGGCTGTCGAAACTGGCACCCGACGCAAGGCGCCTGTTCGCGAACGACCTGCGGAAATGGATGGACGGGCGGTAGACTTTCCGTTCGGAAGCTATTGGCTTGCAGATACCCATTGGCACGCTAGCGTTTGCCGATGGGATTCTGCGTCTTCATGCACCGCTCGGACTCGATCTACGAGGATCGTCCGGAGGTTCAGTACCAGTTCCCCAAACAGTATCTGGGACGGGCGCAAACTGCTGAGGGCGACTGGATCATCTATCTGGAACCTTCGAAAGTTCGGGCGACCCGAGGCTATTTCGCAATCGCCCGGGTCAAGGAAATCATTCCAGATCCCGGCGCGCGAGACATGTACCTCGCCTTGATCGAACCCGGCAGCTATCTCGATTTTGCTCAACCTGTTCCCTTCAACGAAGATGATGGGCCCATTGAGCGCGGCCTTCTCAACAACGAGGGCCGAATATCCGGTCGAGCTCAGGCCGCCGTCCGGCCGATCTCGCCCTCCGACTTCAATCGCATTCTTGATGCCGGCCTGGACGAGGCAAAGCCAACGCTCCCGAGACTGGATACAGACTACCAGCCATCGCACCTGGAAGAGCAGCAGGCGCCGTTCGAATTCGAAGCTGAGCGCGCACGCGTCGAAAGCAGGACCAACCGACTTGTCAGGGACCGCGTGTTCAGAAGGCGCGTACTGCAAGTTTATGACGAGAGGTGTGCGTTCACCGGCCTCAAGCTGATCAATGGCGGCGGAAGAGCTGAGGTCAATGCAGCACACATCAAACCGGTCGCAGACGGCGGCCCTGATTCAATCCAGAACGGTCTCGGACTCTCAGGTACCGTCCATTGGATGTTCGACCGCGGGCTGATCAGCCTTGCGGACGATTTCGAGATCCTGATTTCACGACAGGTAAACGACGTCGACAGTATCAAAGGCCTGATAAACAAGGATGGTCGCGCTTGGCATCCGCCGCGCGTGCCTGACCGTCCGCATCCACGCTTCCTGGAGTGGCACCGCACGAACTGCTTCAAGGGCTGATCGTTCAACCCCTCCCCGATTGCCGCCCCATGCGCTTGGCGCTACAAATCCTCCTATGAACAAGGTGCTGCAACCGCCGGGCTGGCCCCGGCCCAAGGGCTACGCCAATGGTGTGGCCGCGCGGGGGACGATGGTCTTCGTGGCCGGACAGATCGGCTGGACGCCTGACGGCGTCTTCAAGGCGACGGATTTCGTCGGCCAGGCGCGGCAGGCCTTCGCGAACACGAAGGCGGTGCTCGACGAGGCCGGCGCGGCGCCGGCGCACATGGCGCGCCAGACCTGGTACGTCACCGACAAGCGCGCCTATCTGGACAACGCAAGAGCCGTCGGCGAGGCCTATCGCGACGTCTTCGGCCGTTCCTTCCCCGCCATGGCGGTGGTGGAGGTGACGGCGCTGATGGAAGACGCCGCGATGATCGAGATCGAAACGACGGCCGTCATTCCCGACGAGGAGGACCAGTCATGAACGCGGATACCGCCGGTTCCACCAAGGCCCAGGCCAGCTTCAACTGGGAGGACCCCTTCGACCTGGACGGTCAGCTGACCGAGGACGAACGCATGGTCCGCGACATGGCCCGGTCCTACGCCCGTGAGAAGCTGCTGCCGCGGGTGATCGAGGCCTTCCGCGAGGAGAAGACCGACCGCAACATCTTCAACGAGATGGGCGAGCTGGGCCTGCTGGGCTCCACCATCGACGGCTATGGCTGCGCCGGCACCAACTACACCACCTACGGGCTGATCGCCCGCGAGGTCGAGGCCGTCGATTCGGGCTACCGCTCGATGATGAGCGTGCAGTCCTCGCTGGTGATGCATCCGATCCACGCCTTCGGCACCGAGGCGCAGCGGGAGAAGTACCTGCCCAAGCTGGCCACCGGCGAATGGGTCGGCTGCTTCGGCCTGACCGAGCCCGATCACGGCTCCGATCCGGGCGGCATGAAGACCCGCGCGAAGTCGGTCGACGGCGGCTACGTGCTGAACGGCTCCAAGATGTGGATCTCCAACGCGCCCTTCGCCGACGTCTTCGTGGTCTGGGCCAAGACCGACGACGACAAGATCCGCGGCTTCGTCCTCGAGAAGGGCATGAAGGGCCTCTCGGCGCCGAAGATCGAGGGCAAGCTGTCGCTGCGCGCCTCGATCACCGGCGAGATCGTCATGGACAATGTCGAGGTCTCGGAAGATCACCTGCTGCCGAACGTCGTCGGCCTGAAGGGCCCGTTCAGCTGCCTCAACAACGCCCGCTACGGCATCGCCTGGGGCGCGCTGGGCGCGGCCGAGTTCTGCTGGCACCAGGCGCGGCAGTATGTGCTGGACCGCAAGCAGTTCAACCGCCCGCTGGCCGCGAACCAGCTGGTGCAGTTGAAGCTGGCCAACATGCAGACGGAGATCGCCATCGGGCTGCAGTCCTGCCTGGCCGCCGGCCGAATGAAGGACGAGGGCCGCTGCCCGCCGGAAACCATCTCCATCATCAAGCGCAACAGCTGCGGCAAGGCGCTGGAGATCGCCCGCATCGCCCGCGACATGCATGGCGGCAACGGCATCCACGAGGAATATCACGTGCTGCGCCACGCGATTAACCTGGAGACGGTCAACACCTACGAGGGTACGCACGACGTGCACGGCCTGATCCTGGGCCGCGCCCAGACCGGCATCCAGGCGTTCTTCTAGGACGCCGCCGAGACCGAAACACCGACCCACAGGAGGTCTTCGTGACCGACGAGATGACCGAGAACCTGCCGCGCCGCATCACCGAGGCGCGGGAGGCGGCAGGCCTGACACGCGCCCAGCTGTCACAGCGCATGGGTGTCACGCCCGACACCGTCGACGCCTGGGAAGACGGGGAGCGCGTCCCCCGCGCCAACCGCCTGGTCGTGCTGGGCGGCATTCTGGGCGTTACCCCGGCCTGGCTGCTGACCGGCGAGGGCGACGACCCGGGCGCGGCGTCGATGGAACTCGGCCCCGGCCGCATCGAGGTGCAGGCCGAACTGGACGCCATCCGCGCCGACCTCGACCGCGCCACCGCGGCGCTGCAGCGGCTTTCGGAGCGGCTGGGTTAGGGCTGCTCCTGACGCCCCCGGATCCGATCCGGGGGCCTGAGGGACCGGCCAGACCATGCATGGCCGGAAGGTCCGAGACGGTGGCGCCCTGAGGTCCGCGGGTCAGGCCCGCGGACGGCAGGTGGTGGCCGTTGCGCTGAGCTCCGCCGCCCCTACCACGTCATGCCGGGCTTGACCCGGCATCCGGCCAAACCATCAGACAGGCGGCGAAGCCGCTCCGGACCCCGGCTCGAAGCCTGTCCCCGACTGGATCGGGGAGCCGGGGTGACGACCGAGAACGCAATCAATGCCGCACAAAACCTTGCCGCCCCCGGACCCCGGATCCGGGGGCCTGAGGGTTCCGCCCGGCTGCGCATGGCCGGAAGGTCCGAGACGGTGGCGCCCTGAGGTCCGCAGGTCGGGCCCGCGGACGGCAGAGTATGGTCCGGCGCCCCTACTTCACCGTGATCGTCACCACCTTCGAGGCCACCGGCGGGTCGAAGGGGACGTGGTTGGCGTCGCCCATCAGCAGCTGCAGCGTGTGCTGGCCGGGCGACAGCTCGATCAGGGCCTCGGTCTGGCCGCCGCCGAAATGGCGGAGGGTCTCCTCGGCCGGCAGGTTGTACTGAAGGTCCTCGCCCGTGGGCAGCGGCCGGTCGATCAGCAGGTGATGGTGACCGGTGTTTTCCTTCTCGACCCCGGCGGGCGCGACACCCATGCCGCGCAGGCCGAAGATCACACGCACCGGGCTGGTCACCTCCGCACCGTCGGCGGGCGAGACGATGTAGACCTCGGCGCCTTCGGGCCAGGGCGACTGGGCCAGCGCGGCGCCCGGCAGGGCCAACAGCATCAGGGCAGCAAGAATTCGCATCATGTCGGATCTCCTCCTCGTTGGGGCCGTCAAGGGTGACAGGCACCGATGACAGGCGTGTGCACGCCCCCGTCCATGATTGATGACGGACCGGCGCTATGTCCATGGGCCGCCACGGGCGTAGGCTGTGACCGTCACACCAGAGCGGGGGCGGACGCATGAAATTCTCACTGATGTACAGCTTCGTCGTGCCGCCGGAGTCGTCGATGAGCCACCTCGACACCTTCCGCGAGATGGACCGGCTGCTGCCGCTGGCCGAGGAGCTCGGCTATCACGGCTTCCACACCACCGAGCATCACTTCCAGTACAACGGATGGGCGCCGAGCCCGCTTGCGGTTCTCGCACATGCCGCGGGGCAGACCACGCGGATGCGGCTGGCTACCAACATCATGATCCCGGCGCTGAACCACCCTGTCCGCCTGCTGGAGGATCTGCTGACCCTGGACAACCTGTCGAACGGCCGGCTGACCATGGGCACCTCGCCGGGCTATGTGGTCGAGGAGTTTGCCGCCTACGGCATTCCCTTCGAGAACCGCTTCCGCCTGCACGAGGAGATCATCGACTTCCTGCAGGCCGCCTGGCGCAATCCCTCGGACATCGGCTTCCAGGGCAAGCTGCTGCAGGTGCCCTCCGCCGAGATGATGCCCAGGCCGGTGCAGGCCGAACTGCCGATCTGGTACGGCGTCTCCGGCCCGAAGCTGCTGGAGCGCGCGGCGAAGCGCCGGGTGCCGATCACGGCCTCGCCCCGCCACGCCATCGGCGAACTGGAAGAGCATTTCCGGCTCTATGACGAGGTCGCCGCGCGGCACGGCTACACGCCCGAGGAGCGCCCGGTCATCCGCGAGACCTTCGTCGCCGACACGCAGGCCGAGGCAGAACGGCACGCCGGCCCGGCGGTCGAGCACATGTTCGGGCTCTATGCGAAGAAGTCCGGCGAGGGCGTGCGCGGGCTCTACAACGACAATGGCGATCTGGTCACGGACGCGGCCTCGGTGAAGTACCAGAACTTCCAGTCCCGCTACATGATCGGCGATCCGGCGCGCATGAAGGCCGATGTCGAGGAACTGATCGCGCGGTTGAAGCCCACCGAGATCGTCCTCAGGATGCAGCTGCCGGGCATCCCCACAGAAGCGCTGGAGCGGTCGATCCGCCTGTTCGCGGAGAAGGTGATGCCGCACTTCGTCTGACCATCCGCCCGCCCCGGGACTTGATCCCGGGGCCCAGCCTGCTGCGCCGCCGTACTGGATTCCGGGGTCAAGCCCCGGAACGGGCGCGGCTTTCGGATGGGCTGCCGGCGCACTATTCTCGACGCGCGCTATTGAGGGAGCACCAGACCGATGACGGACATCATCCTGCACCACTATGACCTGTCGCCCTTCGCCGAGAAGGCGCGGCTGATGTTCGGCATCAAGGGGCTGGCCTGGAAGGGCGTCCAGATCCCGCTGGTGATGCCGAAACCGGACCTGATGCCGCTCACCGGCGGCTACCGCAGGACGCCGGTGATGCAGATCGGCGCCGACATCTTCTGCGACACGCGCCTGATCGCGGAAGAGCTGGAGCGCCGCTTCGACGGACCGTCGCTGATGGCAGGCGGTCTCGGGCTCGCCAATGTCGTCTCCGGCTTCGCCGAGGAGAAGCTGTTCTGGGCCGTGGCAGGGCTGGTCGTCGGCACGAATGCCGACCGCTTCCCGATGGCCTTCCACGAGGACCGCGCGAAGATGCGCGGCGGTTCGGGCAATGTGAACCTCGACAAGCTCAAGGCCGCGTCCGGCATGCAGGTCGAACAGCTGCGGCCGCAACTTGGTTGGGCAGCCGACCTGTTCCGCGACGGCCGTTCGTTCCTGGCCGGCGAGACGGCCGGTCTGGCCGATCTGACGCTGCACCATCCGCTCTGGTTCCTGAAGAACAGCGGCGGCGAGGCGGCGGCGGTGCTGGACGACTACCCCGCCCTGCCGGCCTTTATGGCGCGGGTCGAGGCGATCGGCCATGGCGAGATGTCGGAGATGAGCGCCGCCGAGGCGCTGGACGTCGCCACGAATGCATCACCCGAGGCGGGCCGTGGCGTGGCCGCCAATGCGGAAGGCTGGAAGGCCGGCGATGCGATGGCCGTGATGCCGACCGACTACGCCCGCGATCCGGTGGTCGGCGAACTGACCGGCTATGGCGGCAATGCGATCACGGTGCTCCGCAATGACGACAGGGTTGGCGCCGTGGCCGTCCATTTCCCCCGCGTCGGCTACGCACTCCGCCGGGCGGGTTGATCGCGCCGGACACGCCACCCGCAGCGGGACTTGATCCCGCTGCCCAGTGCTGCCTCCTGGGAAGGCGGCGGCGAGGCCGACTGGGTCCCGGGATCAAGTCCCGGGACGGGCAGTACTGGTGATTGGGTCTGAGACGCGTCGGCTGCCGCCGCGATGGTGCTGGTGCTATCCCGCCTTGCAGTGACCGCAGGGCGTACCAGGGGCGATGAAGGCGCCGCAGTTGGGGCACTTCACCAGATCGACGGACTGGCCGTCGGCATGATCCGGCTGCGCCTCTTTCGGCGAGGCCCCGCCCCGCTTCGACGCCGACCGCGAGGGCGGGCGGTTCATGTAGCGGAAGCCATAGAGCACGGCGGCAATGGCGGCGATGAGCAGAAGGATCTTCCAGAGCATGGGCGAAACCTAATGCCTGCCGACCGGCTGCGCCAGCGGCTTCGACCCATTCAATGAGTCGCTTCCCGCGGTCCGATCTGGCAATAATCGGGGTTCGCCCGAACCGACGATCTTCATGAGGCGGCCTTGGCCTTTCCGAAGCATTTCCTGGATGAGCTGCGCGCCCGCGTGAACGTCGTGGAGCTGGTCGGCCGCACCGTGCAGCTGAAGAAGCGGGGCCGCGACCATTGGGGGTGCTGCCCGTTCCATTCGGAGAAGACGGCGAGTTTCAAGGTCTCCGAGGACCGCGACGACTACCACTGCTTCGGCTGCGGCGCGCACGGCTCGGCCTTCGACTTCGTGATGCAGACCGAGGGGCTGAGCTTCCCCGAGACCGTCGAGCGGCTGGCCGACTTCGCCGGCATGCAGGTGCCGGAGACGACGCCGGAGGACCGCCAGAAGGCCGACCGGGTGACACGGCTGGCCGAGGCCAACGAGGCGGCAGCGAAGTGGTTCACCTCGCAGCTCAACGGCGCGGCCGGCGCCGAGGCCCGCGCCTATGTCGAGCGCCGCGGCCTGTCGCAGAAGGCCGTCGGCGAATTCCGCCTCGGCTTCGCGCCCGACCGCAATGACGGGCTGAAGGCCGCGCTCCTGGACCGCGGCTTCACCGAGGCCGAACTGGTCGAGGCCGGGCTGATCGCGAAGCCCGATGACGGCCGCGCCGCCTATGACCGGTTCCGCAACCGGCTGATGTTCCCCATCGGCGACCGCCGCGGCCGCGTCATCGCCTTTGGCGGCCGCGCGCTGGGCGAGGCGCGGGCGAAGTATCTGAACAGCCCCGAGACGCCGCTCTTCCACAAGTCGCACACGCTCTACAACCACGCCATGGCGCGCGAGGCGTCCCGCGCCGCCGGAACGGTGATCGTGGCCGAAGGCTACATGGACGTGATCGCCCTGGCCGAGGCGGGCTTCCGCAACGCGGTCGCGCCGCTGGGCACGGCGGTGACCGAAGAGCAGATCGCGCTGCTCTGGCAGATGGCGGCGGAGCCGGTCATGTGCCTGGACGGCGACGCCGCCGGCCTGCGCGCGGCGCAGCGGGCCGCCGAACGCGCCCTGCCCGTCCTCAAGCCCGGCAAGTCGCTGCGCTTCGCCCTGCTGCCCGAGGGCCAGGACCCCGACGATCTGATCCGGGCCGAGGGACCGAAGGCGATGGCCGCGCTGCTGGACAACACCTCGTCGGTCGCCGACCTGCTCTGGCGCGCGGCCTCAACGGGGCGCGCCCTGGACACGCCCGAGCGGCGCGCGGCGATGGAGAAGGACCTCGCCGACTTCGCCTTCCAGATCGCCGACGAGACCATCCGGCGGCACTATCTCGACGATTTCCGCGACCGCGCCCGCAGCATGTTCCGGAAGGGCCGCGAGAACCGGCCTGCGGGCCGACCGTGGCAGCCAGGCTCGGGCTTCCGCCGCCGCGAGACCGAGGACCTGACGGCGCTGAAGGCCTCGGCGTCCCAGAGCGGCAGCCGCGCCCGCGAGGAAACCATTCTGGCGGCGATGCTGGACTGGCCCTGGCTGATGACCGATTTCGATGCCGCGCTGGATGATGTGCACCTGCAACACGACGATCTCGACGCCGCTTTCGTGGCCATGCGCGATGCGGCGATACGGCACCCGGAGCTTGACAGGGAGGGCGTAACACGCCATCTCCACGCGGCTGGTTTCGGGTCCATTGTCGAGCGCCTCAATGCGCCGACCGCCGTCAGGCTTTCCTTCCGCAGCCGGCAGGATACGACCCCCGACACGATCGGGGAGCAATTTGGTGCGTTGCTTCATTACCACCGAACCGAGGTACTGGAGTTAGAGACTCGAGAAGCGGCGATGGTCGCGCGGCGCGAGATGACCGCAGCAGCCTACGAGAAATACGCCGCTACGAAGATGGAACTTGAGCGTCACCGCGCGAGCGAGCCCACAGCCACACGGGCCGCGCGCGGCGAGGCGTCATAGCGAACGGGACAGCCATGGCATCCAAAGCAGCAGCCGAAAAAGACACCGCCGCCACCGAGACGAAGGACGGCCCGCTCCTTGATCTTGCAAAGCAGGACGTCAAGAAGTTCGTCGCCAAGGCGAAGGAGCGGGGCTACGTCACCTATGACGAGCTGAACAAGGCGCTGCCGCAGGATCAGGTCTCCTCGGAGCAGATCGAGGACATCATGGCGATGCTGTCCGAGATGGGCATCAACGTCATCGAGAACGAGGAGCAGGAAGACCAGTCCGACGATTCCGAGAAGAAGGAAGTCGCGACCACCACCAGCTCGACCGGTTCCGACGTCGAGCGCACCGACGATCCCGTGCGCATGTATCTGCGCGAGATGGGCTCGGTGGAGCTGCTCAGCCGCGAGGGCGAGATCGCCATCGCCAAGCGCATCGAGGCCGGCCGTGAGGCGATGATCGGCGGCCTCTGCGAAAGCCCCCTGACCATGCGCATGCTGGTCGCCTGGCGCGACGAGATCGCCGCCGGCAACATGCTGCTGCGCGACGTCATCGATCTGGAGACGACCTACGGCAAGCCCGAGGGTCCGTCGGCCAACAATGACGATGACGACGAGGATGGCGACGACAGCGGGAACGACGACGGCAAGAAGGACGAAAGCTCGGCCAAGGGCGAGTCCCCGTCGGCGGCCAACGACGATTCCAAGTCCGGCGACGACGAGGAAGAGACGTCCAAGTCCGATGACGACGATGACGACGACGATTTCGACGAGACCACGCTTTCGCTGGCGGCGATGGAGGAAGCCCTCAAGCCGCGCATGCTCGAAGAGTTCGACGAGATCGCGAAGCTGTTCAAGCGCGTCGACCGCGCCCAGGAAAAGCGCATCACGGCTTCCCTGGAAGGCGAGGAACTGTCCACTTCTTCCGACCGCCGTTACCACAAGCTGAAGGACGAGATCGTCGACCGGATGAAGGCGGTCCGCTTCAACAATCCGCGCATCGAGTTGCTGGTCGAGGAGCATTACATCCTCAACAAGAAGCTGATGGCCGCCGACGGCAAGCTGCTCCGCCTGGCCGAGAAGCACGGCGTCGACCGCCAGGACTTCCTGGACAACCACTATGGCAGCGAACTGGAGCGGGGCTGGGCTGCGCGCGTGACCGGCATCGGCAAGCCCTGGAAGAGCTTCGTCTCGGCCGAGGCCGACCGCATTCAGGATGTGCGTGACGAATATCTGGCCATCGCGGCCATGGGCGGCCTGACCGTCGGCGAGTTCCGCCGCATCGTCTCCACCATCCAGCGCGGCGAACGCGACGCTCGCCGGGCGAAGAAGGAGATGGTCGAGGCCAACCTCCGCCTGGTGATCTCGATCGCCAAGAAATACACCAACCGCGGCCTGCAGTTCCTGGACCTGATCCAGGAAGGCAACATCGGCCTGATGAAGGCGGTGGACAAGTTCGAGTACCGCCGCGGCTACAAGTTCTCCACCTACGCCACCTGGTGGATCCGGCAGGCGATCACCCGTTCGATCGCCGACCAGGCCCGCACCATCCGCATCCCGGTGCACATGATCGAGACGATCAACAAGCTGGTCCGCACCGGCCGTCAGATGCTGCACGAGATCGGCCGCGAGCCGACCCCGGAAGAGCTGGCCGAGAAGCTGGGCATGCCGCTGGAGAAGGTCCGCAAGGTGATGAAGATCGCCAAGGAACCGATCAGCCTGGAGACGCCCATCGGCGACGAGGAAGACAGCCATCTGGGCGACTTCATCGAGGACAAGAATGCGGTCCTGCCGATCGAGAGCGCGATCCATTCGAACCTGCGCGAGACGACGACCCGCGTGCTCGCAAGCCTGACGGCCCGCGAGGAGCGCGTGCTGCGCATGCGCTTCGGCATCGGCATGAACACCGACCACACGCTGGAGGAAGTCGGCCAGCAGTTCTCGGTGACCCGCGAGCGTATCCGCCAGATCGAGGCCAAGGCGCTCCGCAAGCTGAAGCACCCCTCGCGCAGCCGCAAGCTCCGCAGCTTCCTCGACAACTGATCCGGACGTCAGGTCCCCCAGGCTGATGCTGATCGCCCGGCAGGCGATCCTGCTCGCGTTGAGTCTCGCGGGCGCGTGGCTGTGGGTGGCCGTTCTGGAGGACGACATCGCCGGCCCGCCGCTCTGGATACCCGGCATCCTTGTCTGGGCGGCGCAGAGCATGTTCTGGCTGGGCTGGTGGGAGAGCCGGACGAAGCTGCTGCTCTACCTCGCCGGCGCCTGGGTGGGCGTGATGGCGAGCGTCGCGGTCATGGCGACCTTCATCGGCGGCGGGGTCGCCGCCTCCGGCGACCAGACAGCCATCCGCATCGCGCTGGCCGTGATCCTGTTCGTTCCGGTGCTGCTGCTGCCGCGCCTCAAGGTGCTGTGGCCAGGCGGCGCCCTGCCCGCTTCCCCGGCGGTCCACGCCGCACGCAGCCTGTTCGTGCTGCTGCAGTATGGCGGCGTCGGTCTGCTGATGCTGTCGCTGATCCCGGTGGTGACCTGCGTCACCTGCGACTGACGCCGGCGGTCAGCCGACGCGCAGGCGCATGTTCTCGCGGGCGACCGTGTTGCCGATCCACTGGAACCGCGCCTCTTCCTCCAGGCGCTCCATGTACATGTCCTCATGGTCCGGATCGTGGTGGAAGATGACGTGCTGGCGCACATTCGCTGCCTGGCAGAGGCGCATGCCCTCTTCCCAGGTCGAATGCCCCCAGCCGACCTTGGACGCGAATTCCCTGTCGTTGTAGGTGCAGTCGTAGACGACGATGTCGGCGCCCTCGATCAGCGCCAGGATCCGCTCGTCGGGCTTGCCGGGCACGTGCTCGGTGTCGGTGACGTAGCAGAAGGCGCGGCCGGCGTGTTCGACGCGGTAGCCGGTTGCGCCGTCGGGATGGTTCAGCGGCGTCGTGCGGATGACCACGTCGTCATGCAGGTTGAAGGTGTCGCCGGCGTCGAAATCCTCGAAATCGATCTGCGCCTGCATGATCTCGATCGGCACCGGAAACGTCGGCTGGTTCATCTGCGAGGCAAGCACGTCGCGGATGCCCGTGCCCTGCTGCTTCAGATGCCCCGCCATGATGGTGAAGTGGTGATCCTTCTTGAAGGCCGGCGAGAAGAACGGGAAGCCGTTGATGTGATCCCAATGGGTGTGGCTGAGCATCATGTGGGCATGATGCACGTTCTTCTTCATCAGCCAGTGGCCGAGGTTCCGGATCCCTGTGCCGGCATCGAAGATGATGCGCTTGCCGCCGCAGGACACCTCGATGCAACTCGTGTTGCCACCGAAAGCCACATAACGCGGACCCGGCGTCGCGATGGATCCGCGGACACCCCAGAACTTGACCTTGAAGCTCAATGTTTCATTTCCTCATCCTGTCACCCGTTGGAACAGAAAACGCACCGGAGTCTCGTTCTGCACCTGACGGATGCTCTCTGGTCCACTACAGCACGCCCAACCTGCTGCCGGCCCGAAGCGGGGCCTATGAACGCCGTCACAGTCCCGCTTGCCCCTGCAAACATCGCACCATCGAAACGAGTATTGGCGGACCTGACCTTCACGCCTGTTGCGGCAGCTGCATCTGCACCAGCTGGACCCAGTAGGCCGCGCCGACCGGAAGGGCGCTGTCGTTGAAATCGTAGTTCGGGTTGTGAACCTCGCAGCCGCCCTCGCCGCCCGTGCCGTTGCCCGTGAAGATGTAGCAACCGGGCCGGGCCTGCAGCATCCAGCCGAAATCCTCGGCGCCCATATGCGGCGTGACGTTGTCGTTGACGTTCTCCTCGCCCACCAGCGCCCGCGCCGCCGCGACGGCGTGGCCGGTCTCTTCCGGCGAATTGATCGTCGGGCAATAGCGGCGCTGATAGACGAAATCCGCCTCCATGCCGAAACCCTCGGCCATCGAGGTGGCGATTGCCCGCATCCGCTCCTCGACCAGATCCTGCACCTTCGGATCGAAGGTCCGCGTGGTGCCCTGGATGTAGGCCGTCTCCGGGATCACGTTGCCGGTGAAACCGCTCTTGATCTCGGTGGCGCTGATCACGGCCGCCTTCATCGGATCGACATTGCGGGCGACGATGCTCTGCCAGGCCGTGATGATGTGCGCCGCGGCCAGAACCGGATCGCGCGACATGTGCGGATAGGCGCCGTGGCCGCCCCGGCCCTTCAGGGTCAGTTCGAAGAAGTCGGCCGAGGCCATCATCGGGCCTTCGCGCACGGCGAAGGTGCCGACTTCCATGCCCGGCCAGTTGTGCATGCCGTAGACGGCCTCGACGGGAAACCGCTCGAAAAGGCCCTCGTCGACCATCACCCGACCGCCGGCCAGGTTCTCCTCGGCGGGCTGGAAGATGAAATGCACCGTACCGTCGAAATCACGGTTCCGCGACAGGTGGCAGGCCGCGCCCAGCAGCATCGCCGTGTGTCCGTCATGACCGCAGGCGTGCATCTTCCCGTCATTGACCGACTTGTGGTCGAAGCTGTTCAGCTCGGTCAGGTCCAGCGCGTCCATGTCGGCGCGCAGCCCGATGGCGCGGTTGCCGGTGCCCGCCTTCAGCGAACCGACGACGCCGGTCTTCGCCAGGCCGCGATGGACCTCCATGCCGAAGCTCTCCAGCAGGCCGGCGACCTTGTCAGCCGTCCGCTCTTCCTCGAAGGCGGTCTCCGGATGCTTGTGAATGTCGCGCCGCCATTCGGTCATGTCCGCCTGGATGGCGCGCAGATCGTCGATCAGGCCCACTGTTCGCTCCTTCGACTCGGTGTTGCCCGCGCATCGTCGCGCAGAAATGTCGGTGAACACAACACCGGCCGGCACGCATAAGCGCACAGCCCCTAGCGTCGGGTTTCACAACCCGGAACAAGGAGCCTCCCGATGACCGAAGCGGACACCGACCGCCGTGCCGACACGCTCAGGCGCTTCCATGCCGCCGAACGGCGGCGCCGCGCCTGGGACGCGATCCTGGACGACGCCTATGCCTTCGCTCTGCCGCACCACGACACCGTCCGAGCCGGCGCGCCGGGCGGCGCGCGCCGCGACCGCGAGATCTTCGACAACACCGCCGTCCAGGCGGTGCAGTGGCGCAAGTCGCGGCTGCACGGGCAGCTGTTTCCGCCCTTCCGCCCCTGGATGGATTTCGACGCGGTCGAAACCCTGGCCATGGATCCGGAGACCGCCGCGGACTTCGAGGCCCATGCGGCCGAGGTCAGCCACCGCTTCCACGCCGCCATCGAGGCCTCCAACTTCCACATCGAGATCGACCCGGCGCTGGGCGATGCCCTGGTCTCGACAGGCGCGCTGATGGTGCATGAGGGCAGCTTCGCCCAGCCCGTCCGTTTCGAGGCCATCCCCGCCCGCGAACTGATCCCAGAGGAAAGCGCCGGCGGCATGCTCTCCAGCATGTTCCGCCAGCGCCGGCTGCCCGCCCGCCAGATTGCGGATGTCTGGCCGGACGCACTGCTGACGCCGGATCTGGCGCGGCTGGCCGCCGAGGCGCCGGACACCGACATCGAACTGATCGAGGCGGTGATGGCCGATCAGCCGGGCGGACCGGCGAACTACGAGGTCTGGTGCTGCGATCAGCCCGGCGCCGAGGGTTCGAACCGGCTGTTGCAGCGCGACTACGCCGCCTCCCCGCTGATCGCCTTCCGGATGGACAAGGCGCCCGGCGAGTGGATGGGCCGCGGTCCGGTGCTGAACGTGCTGGCCGACATCAAGACCGCGAACAAGGTGGTCGAACTGATCCTGAAAAACGCCTCCATCGCCGTGACCGGCATCTGGCAGGCCGAGGACGACGGGGTGCTCAATCCCGCCAACATCCGCCTGACCCCGGGCACGATCATCCCCAAGGCGGTCGGATCGGCGGGGCTGACGCCGCTGGAAGCGCCGGGCAAGTTCGACGTCAGCCAGATCGTGCTGGCGCGCCTGCAGGACACCATCCGCAGCGCCATCATGGGGCCGGAGCTGCCGCCGGCGGACCAGGGCGTGCGCACCGCGCTGGAGATCGGGATACGACAGCAGGAATCGGCAGGCCGTGGAACTGCCCATGTCGCTCAGGCTGCTGACCGAGCTGGACTATCCGCTGGCGCGGCGGGTGCTGGCGATCCTCTCCAGCCCGGCCATGGTCGGCTCGCCGTACCACATCGAGCCCTTCCTGGCCGACGGCGTGCCGGTGCTGGCCGGCGCCCGACATCGCCGCTGGTGCGCATGCAGGAGGCCGCAGCCGCCGCCGAGCAGCAGGTCGCCTATGCCAGCGCCGCACAGACCTTCCCCGACATACTGGGTCAGGTGGTGGACCGGCCGGGCTATCTCAGGCACTTCCTGAAGCAGTCGGGTTTTCCTGCCGACTACCTGGCCGTCCAGCCGCCGCATGACATGGAGACGTCATCGGCGGACCCCATGATGGCAGCGGACGGCGCACATGCCGCCGAAGGAGACTGAACCGATGAAGACGCTGATCCTGCCCGTTCTCGCGGCGATGACCGTCTGGCTGTCCGCCGCGGCCGCCGAGCCGTTCCGCTTCGTGGCCATGGGCGACCTGCCCTACAACCTGCCCGGCGACTACGAGAAGTTCGACCGGCTGATCGGCAGGATCAACGATCGGCAGCCCGCCTTCTCGGTTCATGTCGGCGACATCAAGTCCGGCGGCAGCGAATGTTCCGACGCCGCCTTCGAGAAGATCCACCGGCAGTTCATGAGCTTCGATCAGCCGTTGTTCTACACGCCGGGCGACAATGAGTGGACCGACTGCCACCGCGAGGCCGCCGGCGGCTACGATCCGCTGGAGCGGCTGTCGGCGCTGCGGCGCATGTTCTTCGCCGAGGCGAAGAGCCTGGGCCGGACGTCCAGGCCCTATCGCCGTCAGGCCGACACGCCGGTCGGCGACGGGCTGATCGAGAACGCCGTGTGGCGGCAGGACGACGTGCTGTTCGTCACCGCCCATGTGGTCGGCTCGAACAACGGCATGGAGCGCAACGCCACCTCGGTCGAGGAGTTTCTCCGGCGCGATGCGGCCAATCTGGCCTGGTTGGCCGCCGCCTTCCGCGAGGCGCAGGACATGAAGGCCGGCGCGATGGTTGTGATCTTCCACGCCAACCCGATGTTCGAGGTGGAGAAGAGCTGGGACTACAGCAATTCCGGCTTCAAGACGACCATCGCCGCGCTGGCCGAGGGTGCGGCGGCTTTCGGGAAGCCGGTGCTGCTGGTGCACGGCGACTTCCACGAATTCATCATCGACAAGCCCCTGCGCGGCGGCGACGGCAAGCTGCTGCGCAACGTCACCCGGCTGCAGGTGATGGGCGCCCGCGACGTCGGCGGGGTCGAGGTCTCCGTCGATACCGCGACCGAGGCCGTCTTCGGCTTCACGCCCATCCTGGTGGAGTGAGCCGCCTCAAAGCTTCTTCATGACGTGGACGCGGGCCTCGGTCCGGTCTTCCGCCCTTGCCCCCGGAAGCACGACGAAGCGGCGGGTGTTGTAGACCGGGGTCATGACCCGCTCCGCGAACAGGCGTTCCGCCACGTCGCGGTATCCCCCGGCCCAGCTTTCCTTGACGATGGTGAAGACGAAGTAGCCGTCCGACTTCACCACCCGGGCCAGTTCCAGCAGGCATTCGGGCGGCGCGTGGCCGATCGTCATGACGCCCGAACTGACCACGGCGTCGAAGCTGCTGTCGCCATAGGGCAGCGTCTCGCCGAGCACGCCCCGCCTCAGATCCTTGTAGACGCCCTTTTCCGCCGCCCGCGTCAGCATGCCGTCGGAGATATCGATGCCGCTCAGATTGCGGTAGCCGACCAGATAGAGCGCCTCGCCGATCATCCCGCTGCCGCAGCCGGCATCCAGGATCTCCGCATCCAGCCGGGCGACGTAGCGGCCCAGCGTGCCGGTGATCATGAAGGGATAGCGGTATCCCATTGCCGCCAGGTCGGCGTCATAGCTTTCCGCCCACTGGTTGTAGCTCTCGGACAGCTTCTTCGTGTCGCCGGCGGCCTGATAGACCTGCTTCAGAATCGCGTCGCGATCGGGCATGCGCATTTCCCCCCAGCGCCCGTTTCGTGCCGGGCTTTGAAGCCATGATAACCGGGTTTGGGATGCTGCGCCGAAATAAGGCCGTGTCAGCGGGGCTGATTCTCGTGGATATCCAGCAGGCTGATCAGCTTGTCGACCCGCTGGCCATCGCTGGACAGCGGCAGGATCAGGCGCTCCATGTCGAATTCCAGCCCCTCGCGGTTGGTGAATTTCATCCAGCAGTGATGGGGCGCGCGGGTCTCGTATGCGGTGACGTAGGACCGGGTGATCGCCTCCCGGTGTCGGCCGAAATAGACCTCGTCGAGATACTTTCCGGTGTTGTCGTTGCCGTACATGACGGTGACGCGCGTCCCGACCAGGCGGAACAGGAACCGGCCGGTATCGGGTTCGATCTCGGTGATCATGATGTGCGGCAGCAGACGGCGGAGATCGACCGGATCGATCTCCTTGCGCGACGGCATTTCGCGGTCGCCCCGGAGGCCGTTCCAGTAATCCAGCAACTCCTGCGTCTTCGGCCCCATGGGACCGGGCCGCGGATCGCCGTCGTCCTCGCTCATCAACAGGTTTCGCATTCCAACGGCTTACTAGACCGTTCCGCATGAACGGACAGTTAACCGTAGACTAGCGGGCCCGCCCCGTCATCTTTTCCGCGGTCCGGAATGCGCCGAGGCCCAGCATGCCCAGCAGGACCGTCATCAGTTCCTCCATGGCCAGATCCGGCGGCATGGAAGCCTGGACGCCGCTGTTGAGGATCGCCCAGGCCAGCAGGTCGCGGGCGACGAAGTTGTAGAACAGCGCCAGACCGCAGACCCAGCCGATGAAGGGCCGCCAGCCGGCCACGAAGACCGAACGGTGTCCGGCCTCGACCTTGTTCAGCTCGGTCTGGACCAGCGACGGCTGCATCAGCATCTTCGTGCGGAGCATTTCGGCGACCCGCTTCTCGTCATCGGTCTCGACGAAACGGTCGACGATCCCGGCCACGCCCTCGGCAGCGGTGACCACGCCGCCGCCGATCAGATCGCCCAGCCAGCTCATTGTCCGCCCTCCCGCGATTTCACCAGTTCGTTGTATATGCGGACGATGGTCTCGTTCATGCCGCGCGTCCGCTCGTCGACCACGGCCGTGGTCCGTTCCAGCCGCTCGATGCGGTCCCAGATGCGCCGGCGAATGACGATGTTGTCGGCAACGTCCCGCCGAAGCCCGGCGACCTGGGCGCTGAGTTCGCGCACCTGCTGCTGGGTGGCGGCAGCCTGTTCCAGACTTCCGAGCCGCGCATTCATGCTGCCGCCCCACCAGACCCCGCCGACGCCGTAACCGATCAGGAACAGCACCACCGGGATCGGCACCGACCAGTTGCGGCCTGCCCGTATCGTCAAGGCGTCACCCCCTCGAAGCTCTGCAGGACGAAACCGGGACCGTGCAGGTCCGAGCCCTCGATCGTGCGGATCAGGCCCTCGGGCCGGTAGTCCTCGACCAGATCCCAGGGCGCGAACAGACGGAAGGCGCCGCCGCAGCCGTCATGCAGCACCAGCCGCGCCTGGTTGGCGGCCGTCCAGTCGAGGCGCGCGATGCGAAGCTGTTCCGCCGTCGCCGCATTCTCGACACGCCAGCCGCTCGGGTGGCTGGCCTGCAGCAGCCGGTCGCCCGACGGCACGGTGAAGGTGATGTCCAGGCTGACATCGTCGACGCGCGCGATGGACTGGATGACCGGCGGCCCGCCGACGGCGGCCCCATGCGCATGCTTCGCCACCAGCCGCCCCGCCCGGCGGCCGAGCGCCATGTAGCCGGCTGCCGACGGATGGACGCCATCCGCCAGATCGACATCGTGATAGTCGAGCGGATGACAGTGCGCGTCCGCCGCCGCCACGGCCAGCGCCGCCCGCCGCCAGACCTGTCCGGCGCCACCCTTGGTCGCGGTGGAAAGATCGCGGCCCGGAATCAGCAGGATCACGGGCAGCGTCGGTCCGGCATAGCCGTTGTTGCCGTTCTCGACCCGGATCTCGCCGATCAGCGCCTCGAGGCCGGCCTGCGCCTTCGCCGCGTCATAGCCCGCAATCGCACCCGGCGCCGGTTCAACCTGCCCCAGGTCGTTGACGCCCAGGCTGATCACGGCGGCGTCGACGGCGGGGAAGTTGCCCATGATCGCCTTCGCATCGGTCAGCGCCTGGGCCTCGCCAAGGGTGGCGAAGTCGAGAAACCGCGCGGCTCCGGCGGTGTCCATCAGCTTCAGTCCGCCGAAACCCGCATTCACCAGCGCGCATTCCCCGGCGAGCCCGGAGAGCGCGCCGATCTCCTTCAGCAGCGCGCCGCCGGCGGGTCCGAAGCGGAAGGCGGACGCAATCGAATCTCCCAGCACCAGCACATGCGAGACGAAGGCGGGCGGCGTGCCGGTCTCGCGGTTCCGTTCATTGGTCAGCAGCATCAGATCTTCTCCAGGTTGAACCACTGCACGCGGAGATCGATCCCCGAGGCATGGGGGTTGTGGGCCAGCAGTTCGATGGCGCCAGCGGGCAGGTCGGAAACCTGGGTCGTGCCGGCGCCGACCGTCGCCGTCTCCCCCGAGGTCTGGCCCGTGATGGTCTCGTCCTCGACCGGCAGGGCGCCGGCGATCAGTTCGAGCCCGATCCGGCCCGGATCGTTCAGACGGTAGGCGACGCGCAGCCGCCGCGTGCCGGAGCCCTCGACATGGACCTCCTCGCCGACGGTGAAGGGGCCGGCATTGCCGCTGATCGCGTATTCTCGGTCCGGCAGCTGGATGCGCGGCGGCGCGACTGAACCCGCGCCCTTGAAAGCGGCCGAAAGCTGCGGAAACGAGAAGTTCCTGAGCGTCGCATCGGTCGCGATCATGAAGCCCGACGGCAGCGTCAGCGGTGCATGTTCGGCGGTCGGGTTGTGATAGGAGACGCCGTCATACAGGCCGATCTCGTTCTCGATCAGGCGGGACGAGCCGCCGACCTGATGCACCGCCGGGCGGAAGCTGTATTCGATCACGTCCGCGATCATGTTGCCGGCGCCGTTGATGGCGCGGCAGGCGACGCGGATGCATTCGCCAGGCGCGATGCGGAACTTCTCGCCGGCCAGGAAGGGTCCGATGACGCTGGCGGTCCCGCCGTGACCGGTCCCCGGATCGACGACGATGTTCCCGCTGCCGCCATGCCGCACATAGGCACGGAATTCCTGCCCCTGGCCGAGCATCCGCAGATCGACCCAGAGATCGCCGGACGCGCCTGTATGGACATGCCAGCGGCCGGAATCCGTCGGCCGGTAGAGGTGATGCAGGGTGCCCGCCGACGGGTCGAAGGTGAGCAACTCGCGGCCATGGGCAAGGACGGGCACGGCAGGGTAACTTGGCGGCAGCTGACCCGCCGACAGCATCACGGCCGCCTGCTGGTTGGCGCCGATCCCGTCGGCGTCGACCGCCGAGACGGCAGCCGCCGCATCGGCGGCGCTGTCGGCAGCGGCGGCCGCACTCGCCTCGGCGCTGGTTGCCGCGGCCGATGCACCGGCTTCCGCCCCTGCGACGGCGATCAGACTGTCGAGTTCGGCGCTCCTGCGGCCGGCGACCGGCGCACCCTCGTCGTCGAAGGCCAGCACACGGCCGGCCCGGGCGGCGCGTTCGGGCAAGGGGCCGATGGCTGCCGCGTCGTGGCCGGGGATCCTGAGCGCACGACCGGCTTCGGCCTGCAGTTCCTGGCCGATCATGGTCAGCCGGTCGAGCTCGGTGTTCAGCGCCACCGCCCGGAGTGCGCTGCCGGCCAGAAAGTCGCTCGTGCGCGCGATCTGCAGACTGCGCAGGATCACGACCGTCGTCCCCGCGCCCGGCGCCGAGGCGAAGTCGATGCTTCCGCCGCCGGAGGCGCCGATACCGTCGACGGTGAAGTCCACACCCGGCGTCTGTTTCGATCCGTCCACCCAGACGCCGAGATCGGCCGCCTCCAGGACGGGAAAGGTGAAGTCGAAACGGGTGATCGCGCCATCGCCGGCATAGCTGACCCATGGCGTCCCGCTGTTGATGACGACGTGTTCGTCGCTCATGACCTGCTCCGCTGCTGCATTGTCCGGTATTCGGTAAAATTACTGGCGCACCGGCAATGCGTGCCGGCTTATTTCTCGGCTGCGGATTTTTCTCTAAGCTCTGCCGCGTCACAGACGGGGAGGACGAGATGGGCAGCAGGAAACCGGCGCTGGCGATTGCGGCGCTGCCGGGGCGGCGTGCGCGGATGATCGAATACGCCAAGGAGGTCGAGCAGCGCGGATTCGAGGGCGTGTTCGTCACCAGCGTCTCGGCCTGTCTGCCCTTCTGCCAGGCGGTGCTGCAGGAGACCAGCCGCATCACGGTGGGGAGTTCGATCCAGCCGATCTATTTCCAGTCGGCGCGGCTGCTGGCGGACAATGCCGCCTTCATGCACGAGATCTCGAACGGTCGCTTCCGCCTCGGCATCGGTATCAGCCACGCGCCCGCACTGGACCGCTACGGCGTGAAGAACACCGGACGCCCGGTCTCCGACATGCGCGATTACGTCGCCGAGATGCGGTCCGCCGAGAACGAGGTCGGGCCGCTGCCGCCGATCGTGCTGGCCACCCTGCGCGACCGCATGCTGGATCTGGCCTGCGAGGTCGGCGACGGCTGCGTCTGGGCAAACGGTCCGCGGGAGACGGTGAAGAAGCAGCTCGCCGCCCGGCCGAAGACCTCGGAGGACGCCTTCTCCACCGCGGCGATGGTGCCTACCGTTATCGACGACGACGTCGACGCGGCGCGGAACGTCCACCGCAAGACGCTGAGCCGCTACGTGCTGCTGCCCAATTACCGCAACTACTGGAAGGCGGCCGGGTTCGAGCAGGAGATGGCGGATGTCGAGGCGGCGATCGCGGCGAAGGATCTGGACCGCATCCCCTCGGTGCTGACAGACGAGTGGCTGGATTCGACCACGCTGTCTGGCCCCGAAAGCCGGGTGATGGAAGGCATCGAGGCCTGGTACGACGCCGGCATCAAGACGCCGATCATCGTGCCTTCGGCGATCAAGGGCGGGCAGACGGCGGGCATCGTCTCGATCTTCGACATGTACGACCGCAAGGGCTGAGGGCGCGGTGCGGATCGCCCAGATCTCCGACACCCATCTGAGCGACCGCCACGGCTTCTTCGTCGAGAACTTCCGGCGCACCGCCGAGGCGGTGAACGCCTGGAAGCCCGATCTGGTCATCCATACCGGCGATCTGTCGATCAACGGCGCCGACCGCGAACGGGACCTGAGCTTCTCCATGGAGATGATGCGCCTGATCGAGGCGCCGCTGCGCGTGCTGCCCGGCAATCACGATATCGGCGAGGAGCCGGGCTTCATGCAGCTGGACCAGCCGACCACCGAGGCGCGGCTGGCGCGCTATACCCGCGCTGTCGGAACGGACCGCTGGGCCTTCGACGCCGGGGACTGGCGGCTGATCGGCCTCAATGCGCAGGTGCTGGGGACCGGCCTCGCCCGCGAAGCAGAGCAGGCGGCCTGGCTGGCGGACGAACTCGAGGCCGCGGCGGGCTGGCCCGTCGGCATCTTCACCCACAAGCCGCTCTTCTTTCCGCGCGAACTGGACGGGCGGCGGCCGCGATCCATCTTCCTGCCCGCGGGTGTCAGGGCGCGCACCTTCAGCCTGTTCCGCCGCCACCGCGTCCGCTTCGTCGCCAGCGGCCATCTGCACAAGTATCTCGACATCGATGTCGGCGGCGTCCGCTGGCTCTGGGCGCCGGCTACCGCCTACAAGTCCGGCCTGAATGTCGGCGTTGGCCATCCGTCGCTCGGGTTCCTGAAGCTGGAACTGACCGGGTATTCGATGACCGCCGAACTCTGCGAGCCGGAGGGGCTCGTCGCGCGCCGCCTGACGCCACTGAAGGGCGGCGAGAAATATCTGAAAGACGCACCGCCGGCCCCGCCCGACTTTCTCGCCGCCGACTGACATTTCCCGGAACGCTTAGGCCCGGCGCGGTCACCATCGCCTCCATTGCCACCCCAAGGACGAAGGAGATGACGATGGGCGGTTTCTTTCCCAATCCCCGAGTACCCGAGCCGGACACCTCGGCGCTGGACGACGCGCGCGAGCGCGAGGAACGTGAAGCCGCGCGGCTGGAAGCGCAGAACGAGGCCCGCATCCGCAACCTGCGCGCCCGCCGCTCCGGCCGCCGCGCCCTGCTGGCCTTCAGCGACCGCAATTCGGGCAATGGCGGCGACGGGCTGCAGACGACGCTGGGTTAGATGGCGGATGCGCCCTGGACTTGATCCAGGGCCCATGCCGGAGCGCTGATGGCCGATCAGCGGCGGCGGAAACGCTCAGGAATGGGTCCCGGGTCAAGCCCGGGACGCAGAGAGAGACGCTGCCGTCCGCGGGCCTGGTCCGCGGACCTCATGGTGGTACCCGGCACCGCCCAGGCAACGGCAAGCTCAGGCCCCCGGGTCTGACCCGGGGGCGGCAGGGCGTATCAGGCGGCCACCCAGTTGCCATGGAAGCCGTGCGGAATGCGGTGGGGCACCTCGCAGACGGCGACGGGTTCCTGATCCACGTTCATCGCATCCAGCACGACCAGATCGCTCCGGTTCTCCTCGGCGCGGAATACCGTGAACAGCACCCAGCCATCGCCCTCGGCCGCATCTTCCATCCGGGGGACGAAGACCGGTTCCGAGACGTGGTGCGCCTCGCCGTCGGACCAGATGGCCCGCCGCCCCGTTTCCAGGTCCAGATGCACGATCTCGGTCCAGTTGCCGCGGTCGCCACGGTTGCGCCGCTCGACGCCGCCGAACCAGCCATGGCGGTAGTCCAGTCCCGCGCGGCGTTCGTCGAAGCGCGGGAACTCGGCCACGCGGTCGTCCAGCGCGGTTTCGCTGACCGTCCCGGCCGCCGGGTCGATTTCCCAGCGGGCCATGTGCGCCGTCGCCTTTTCGGGATCGCCCGGCGTGCCGTCGGCGAGCGGAAAGAGCGGCGCCGCCTCGTATGTCGCGACATCCGCCACGATCTTGCCGCCCGCATCATAGGCGTTCATCGGATGGAAGACATAGCAGGGCGGGATCTCGATCCACTTGATGTCATCCACCGGCGCGTCCCGGCGCAGTACGCCGAGCCAGCCGGGCTGATCCGGCTCCCAGGCGAAGGGCGGCTGGCCGCTCATCGCGCGCTCCAGGCTGCCGGTCAGCGGCAGGATGGGGAAGACGACGTGGTCGCGGGTCACCAGGAAGTCGTGGACCATGGCCGAATAGGGCACCTTGAACTCGTCGGCGCGGCTGATGGCGCCGTCCGGTCCGACGACGTTGAAGGTCATCCGATCGGTGAAGTAACCGCCGGTGGAGTAGCCGAAGAACAGCATCTCGCCGGTCTCGGGATCCATCTTCGGATGCGCGGTCATGCGGTTGCCGGCCATCCTGTCGCCGAAGGTCCAGTAGCCCTTCGAGGCCAGCGTGCCAGTCTCCAGCTCGAAGGGCGGATGGGCTTCCTCCAGCGCCATCAGCCTGCCCGCATGAAAGACGATGTTGGTGTTTGCGAGGCCGGAGTCCTGGCCGACGACGGATTGATCCGTGGTCATCGGATTGCCGAAGGTGCCGAACATGGCCTTGCCCGCCGCGCGCTCGGTCTCGAACTTCGGCGTCCTGACCCAGCGGTTCAGATAGTCGACCCGGCCTTCCCGGAACAGGAAGCCGTGCACCATGCCGTCGCCGGCGAACCAGTGATGATTCCGGTCGCGCGGCGGATATTGCGGGTTCGGCCCGATGCGGTAGAGCGCGCCGTTCAGCTCCGGCGGCAGCTCGCCGCGGACGATCAGGTCGGGCGCATCGGCCTCCATGCGCAGCGGCGCGTAGTTGCCCTGCAGTTGCGGATGGTTGGGGAAAGGCGCGCTCATGGAAGTCTCCCTTGAAAGGCATGCGATGCCGCGCGATGATATTGACAGTGACAATATGGGCAGAAATGGGCAGTGTCAATATGCCGAAGGCGAAGGCCTATCACCGCGGCGGCCTGCGAGAGGATCTGGTCCGGCTGGGCGCGGAGATGCTGGAGCGTGAGGGGCTGGACGGCCTGAGTGTGCGCAAGCTCGCCGCCGAGGCCGGAGTCAGCCACAACGCGCCCTACATGCATTTCGACGACCGCGAGGCGCTCATCGCGGCCATCGCCGCCCATGGCTTCGCCGAGCAGCGCCGGGCCATCGCCGCGGCGGTAGCCGGTTCGCGGGCAAAGGACTGGGCGACCCGGTTCCGCACCGGCTGCCGCGCCTATGTCCGCTTCGCCACCGGCCGCCCCGTGCTCTACGCCGCCATGCACCGGGGCTTCGATCCGGACCGGAACCCGGAGGCGTTCCAGGCCAGCGTCGGGGCGCTGGGTCAATTGAAGGATGCCCTGGACGAGGGCCAGCGGCTGGGCGAGATCCGCACCGGCGACCTGCACGAACTGGCGATCGGCGTCTGGACGGCCCTGCACGGGCTGGCCGGCATCCTCGGACGCCCCGACGGCGGCCGGTTCATCTCCGCCAAGCCGGCCGAGGCTATCGTCGACGACACCCTGGACATGCTGCTCGGCGGGATCGCCCGCCGCGCCTGAGCCCGTCTACATCCCGCCCGGCATCCAGTCGCCACGGCCGGCGGGTGTCAGGTCGAGCAGGTTCCAGACCGGCGAGAGCAGATCGAGACCGCGGTATTCGCCCGGCTTCGGGTTGGCGTAGCCGGTATAGAAATGGCGGATCACGCCGTCTGCGCCGCGGGCGAAGACGCTGATGCCGGGCGACTGGCTGCCCTCTTCGTCCTCGACCTCGAAGTCCGCGTTGAAACCGGTCTTGGACGCCGACAGCATCCGGAGGTTCGTCCAGCCCCGGGCTTCGGCCAGCGCGGCGAGGTCAGCGGCCGGCGCCGCCGCCGAGAGCACCATCCCGGCCCGCTCGGCCACATGAGGCTGGGCGCGGTCATAGGTGTCGACCCACATGGCGCACATCGGACAGGGGCTGGTCTGCGCCTTCCCGTACATCAGATGGATCACGATCAGCGTGTCCTGGCCCGCGGCGAACAAATCCCGTAGCCGCACCTCGCGCACCGTTCCGCCAGCCACTTCCTCGAAGACATAATCATCGACAGCTGGGCCCGGCGGCAGATCGCGCCGCATCTGCGCCACGTTTTCGGCCTGGTCGCGGAGCGCGAGCTCGGCCTCCAGCAGGGCGGCGCGGGCCCGGGCGTATTCGGGGCCTGGTTCGGGCATGTCAGCCTCCATTAATTAACTGAAAGGTAAATTAATGGAGGCTGCAGGAGAATGCAACAGGATCCAAACGAAAACGGCGCCGGATCTCTCCGGCGCCGCCTTCGGCGTTCAGTTGTCGAAGCTGCCTCAGCCGATGGCCTTCTGCAGGTTCTGGTCGAGGGCGTCGAGGAACTGGTTGGTGGTCATCCAGGGCTGGTCCGGGCCGATCAGGATGGCGAGGTCCTTGGTCATCTGGCCGGCCTCGACCGACTCGACGCAGACACGTTCCAGCGTCTCGGCGAACTTCACCACCTCCGGCGTGTCGTCCATGCGGCCGCGGTAGCCGAGGCCCCGGGTCCAGGCGAAGATCGACGCGATCGGGTTGGTGGAGGTCTCCTTGCCCTGCTGGTGCATGCGGTAGTGACGGGTGACGGTGCCGTGCGCGGCCTCGGCCTCGACGGTCTTTCCGTCCGGCGTCATCAGCACCGAGGTCATCAGGCCGAGCGAGCCGAAGCCCTGGGCCACGGTGTCGGACTGCACGTCGCCGTCGTAGTTCTTGCAGGCCCAGATGTACTTGCCGGACCACTTCATGGCGCAGGCGACCATGTCGTCGATCAGGCGGTGCTCGTAGATCATGCCCTTCTTGTCGAAGGCGTCCTTGAACTCGGCCTGATACACCTCCTCGAACAGGTCCTTGAAGCGGCCGTCATAGGCTTTCAGGATCGTGTTCTTCGTGGACATGTACACGTCCCAGCCGCGGTTCAGGCCGTAGTTCATGCAGGCGCGGGCGAAGTCGCGGATCGAGTCGTCCAGGTTGTACATGGACATGGCGACGCCGCCCGACGGGAAGTCGAAGACCTCCCGCTCGATGGTCTGGCCGTCGGTGCCTTCCCACTTCACGGTCATCTTGCCCGGGCCCGGCACGACGAAGTCGGTGGCGCGGTACTGGTCGCCGAAGGCGTGACGGCCGATGACGATGGGATCGGTCCAGCCCGGCACCAGGCGCGGGACGTTCTGGCAGATGATCGGCTCGCGGAAGACGGTGCCGCCCAGGATGTTCCGGATGGTGCCGTTCGGGCTGCGCCACATCTGCTTCAGGCCGAACTCCTCGACGCGCTGCTCGTCGGGGGTGATGGTCGCGCACTTCACGCCGACGCCGTACTTCTTGATCGCTTCGGCGCAGTCGACGGTGATCTTGTCGTCGGTGCGGTCGCGCTCCTCGACTGAAAGATCGTAATAGTGCAGGTCGATGTCGAGATAGGGCAGGATCAGCTTCTGCTTGATGAAGTCCCAGATGATCCGGGTCATCTCGTCCCCATCCAGTTCGACGACCGGATTCTTCACCTTGATCTTGTCCATAACCCCCACCTCGTAGATTGGCTGATTGACCACCGGCCCGGACGGGCCGCCTGAAAGCTTCGCCGCTTATATCACCGGGGGCGGCGGCGTCAAAAGCCAAGGCGGAAGGTCAGCCAATCACACTGGAGCCATGCCGCACCGCGCTCTCGCCGAAACTGATCAGCGCGCGGGTCGAGGCGGCGCCGGCCCGTCCGGCGGCATCGGCGTCGGCGAGCTGGATCCCGGCGTCGCGGAGCGCGGCCGCACCCTGCGCCAGCCCCGCCTGCCGCCGCGCCTGACGGCTGGCGATCAGTGCCTGACGCATCAAAGAGCCGGAAGTCTGCGCGACACCGCGGGCACTGCCCTGCACGGCCTGCTCGGAGAGCTTCTTGCCGAGGCCGAAGGCGCTTCCGTGGCGCTGCTGCGCCAGCTCGAGGTTCGAGCGCGCCTGATCGAGTTCGGCTGTTCGCCATGGCGATGCGGCGGCGGCGCTGCGCCTCGCTCATGGACTGGGCTGTGCCGAGCCCGGACAGGGCGAGCATGGCGAAGGGGGTGGCTTGTCCCATTACTGTGCGACCTCCGTGGTGACCGAGAGAATGGCGGCCGGATCGGTGGACCGGCCGGCGATGCGGACGCAGGCCCCGACGCCGTCGCGGGCGCCGGACCAGCCGAGGAACCGGACCGTGCGCAGTCCGGCGAAGCGGACGGGCGGCGTATCGAAGCTTTCCAGGTCCATGCCGACGCTGGCAACGGCGCGGCCATTGACATCGAAGCGGGTGGCGTAGCCGGCGCGGACCGTCGCCCGGATCAGACGGTGGCGGTTGCCGATCAGCGTGCCGTCGGTCAGCTGCGCCTCGATCGGCATGGTCTCGACCGACCAGTCGAAGGCGAAACCCGCCATGAGTTCCGAGACCGCCGCAGGCACTGCGACCGCGCCGCCGCTCACCACAGCTTCGCCGAGATCCATGCCGTCGCCACAGAGCCGGACGGTCTCGCCCTCCAGCAGATCCAGCCCCGACCATTGCGCCGTCGGCGTGGCGCCAACCGGCGTTGCCGCCACCGCCGAGTCCAGCCGGCAGGCATCGTCCAGCTTCTCGATCAGGCAGCGGGCCTGGCCGCCGATCTCGCGCTCGACCAGACACCAGACATCGGCGCCCACCGTGGCGATAGAACGGACCTTGCCGCCCGCCGCCGGGACGATGCGCGTCCATCCGGCAATCTTCTGCGCGCGCCGTGTGTTCAGCACCGCAACCGAGCCGTCCTGATTGACCAGGAAGAGATGATTCGCGGCGTCCGACGAGCGACCCAGCCGCGCGGCCATCTCGACCGGACCGTCGATCAACCCGCCGGCCAGCAGGCCAAGGTCCTGGGCCACGAACTGCTGCTGCACCTCGTCGAAGATCAGCTCGTTGCAAGTGGCGCGCGCACCGTCGTCGCCACGGCGGACGAAGGCCACCGCGCCGTCGATCTCGACGGGCCTGAGCCGCGCGGCAGGCAGTTCGCTGTGACGTTCCAGAAAGAAGTTTTCCGGCGTCACCGGGGTCTCGCCATTGGCGAAGACGCCGCCCGAGGTGAAGGCGAAGAACTCGTTGGCCGCGAAAAGCTGCTCGACCGAGGCGACCTGATCGTTGTCCAGCGTCATCTCCACGGCCTCGTCGTCGAAACCGTCGGCGGTGAAGCCGAAATCGAAGAACTGCCCCGCCCGGCTGCCCCAGACGGTCTGTGGACGCGTGGCGGTGCCACCGAAATAGAGCCGCCCCTGAAACAGATGCGCCGAGCGCGGCCAGCCGCGCTGATCGGACCAGGCGTCCTCCTCGACCGACCAGAGACCGGGTTCGGCGGCATCCGTTCCGTCGAGCTCGTGTATCACATCGCCGCGGAGCGTCGTGGCGCCGGTCCTTTCGGTCAGCCGCACCAGCCCGTCATTGATGCGGATCCACCAGCCCGGGTCACCGGGATCGAAACTCACATCGCCGAAGTCGGCGCTCTCGGAGGTTATGATTGCGATGTTGCCGCTGGTGCCGTCCGGCGTCGCCGATCCCGCCGTCGGGGCGCCGAAGGCGAAGGTCGGCGCATTTGTCAGCGGCAGGTCCTCGACCGCCCAGCTCGCGCCGCCGCCAAGCCGGACCAGCCGTTTCGGCGCGTGATCGGGATGCACCAGGATCATGGTGTCCAGACTCTGGGTCCAGGCGAGGTCGGGCAGTTCGGCGGAATCGTAGCCTTCGGCCACGAGTCCGGCCAGCGCATCGCCCGCGAAAATCTGGACCTTCTGGTGCGAGAAGGCCACCAGATAGGTGGTCTCGAAGGAGAAGGCGAAACGCGCGAGGCGGATATTCGGCTCGCCTTCGGGCGGCAGGATCTCGGCCACATGGCGCAAGCCGCCGCGGGTTTCGACCCCGCCCTGCGCGAGGCCCAGCATGTTGGTCAGGTCGCGCGCGCCGGCGTAATAGGCCTTCAGGTCCTGACGGGCGTCCAGGGACGGGTCCAGCATGCCGTTGGTGAAGCTGAACTGCTGCAAGGCGGTGCGTCTCGGCATCGGCCTACCCTCTCGCGTCGATAAGGTTGAAGCCGTCGATCGCCTGCGGCGTCTGCTGCTGGCCGTCAACGGTGCGGGCGCGGGCGAATTCCAGCTCGGCGGCCTTGGTCAGCGCCTCGGTGCGCGACGTGTTCTCCGTCAGCGGCAGACAGAACTCGGCCGCCAGCCGCGCGATCAGCGCCTGATCGAAGAAGGGCGGAAAGGCGCTCTCGTCGGGCCGGAAGACATGGGTCAGGGTGACGCCGTCGGCATTCGCGTGCAGTCGCCGTTCGTGAATGCGGTAGGCGATGCCGCGGCCCCGGCCCGATCCGCCCGCGCCAACCGAGAGCACGCGCAGGAAGTCCGCCGGCAGGGCGAAGGCGGCGTCGAAATCGGCGACGGGTTTCGCGGTCAGCTTCGCCAGCGCGATCTGCGCCGTGGCGAAGGACCAGGGGTGCCCGGAGAGCAGTGCGTCGCGGGTGACGCCGTAGAGCAGCGAAGCGACCTCGGCTTCCGCCGTGCCGTCCCCGAAACTGGCGATGGGACTCGCGCCGACTTTCAGAAGCGCACGCGAGCAGAGCTGGATCCGGTTGAGAGCCATGGGCGGGGTCCTTGATCCGGGAGATTGAACACAGACTCCCACCCGTTCCGGGGCTTGACCCCGGAACCCAGTGCAGCGGCAACGCCAGGCTGGGCCCCGGGGTCAAGCCCCGGGGCGGGTTGGAGCGGAAAGGCCGGTTTCCGTTACGCCGTGTCGCTGCCGCCGATGACGGTGGCGTCGGTCAGGTCGACCGTGCCGCCGGCATTGGCGTTGACGATGGCGATGCCGCTGCCGTCGCTGGCCTTGATGAAGACCCAGTCGTCGACCCGCAGCATGTCGCGCGCCTCGTCGAAGTAGCCGGCCGTGCAGACCGCCGCGAGATCGTCGGCGGCGGTGACGTAGCCCCACTGGGCGAAGCCGGCGCCGCCGCCGGCCATGCGTTCCAGTTCCTCGATGCTGAAAGCCATGTCAGCCGCCTCCTCAGGACTCTTCGCAGGGCATGGTGACGATGCCCTGGCCGTCGATCAGGACGGTGCCCTGCGACATGTAGTTGTTGACGAAATGCGCCGCGCGCTCGCCGTGCCAGGTGATGTCGGTGTCGACATCGGCGCCGATGGCGTGACCGAGGGCCGTGCGGTGGTACCAGTGGCAGAGCCGCTTGGACGAGCCGTCCACGGTCAGGCCGGAATGCGGGAACCACAGCGTCCCCAGCCAGCGCTTGGCCTGGGTCGACTTCCACGGCAGCTGGTCGGTGCCGACATAGTCGGCATTGGCGAACTCGGCGATGTCGAGCAGGTCCGACCACTGCTTCCAGCCCACCACGGCATAGCGTTCGCCATCGTCGGGCACGTCGGCCTCGCCCATCGCCTCGAAGGCCTCCAGCACCTTGGCCTTGGTCAGGCCGCCGGTGGTGGTCGCCGTCAGGTTGGTGGACTTGTCCATCTCTGCGATGATCAGTTCGTCGGTCTTCCGGCCCAGCGCGTAGGCGCCGGCATTGGCCTGGATCTGACGCTCGTCGGCGTTGGTCTTCAGTTCGTCCAGCTTGTCCACCCAGTCACCGGCGTAGAAGTCCTTCAGGAAGCACTCCACGGCCTCGTGGGAGACGTTCATGGTCGGTACGATGCCGTGCCGTGCCTTGGTCGAGGCCGCGCCCTTGCCCACCTTGTGGAACACGCAGGACGAGCCCTTCACCTTGTTCTGCGTCCGGACGGTGTTGCGCAGCTTCGTGCCCTGCCGCTGGTAGGCGATATGGACACTGCTGGCATACTCCTTCTCGAACGCCTGATCGACAGAGTCGCTCATGGGATTCTCCGAATGGGGATATGTCTGGTGAGGGAGGCAGGGTCCGCGCGAGCGCGCCGATGAGGCCGGCCATCCGGGTTCAGCCGCTGACCCGAAAAGGCCGGCGCGGGTTCTGGTTCAGACCAGAATGGGCCGCGCCAAGGCTGATATCGGTAAAATTAAGTAATTATACCGGTATTGTCAATGCGTTTGAGTTCGCCGAACGCGTTCAGCCGCGCATAGTCACGACAATCTGGCGGAAGCGGTGTCCGGTAAATGGAAGCCCGACCGTCAGAACTCCGCCGATCAGCGCCTTCAGGTCGGCCTCCGGCCGCGCGCCGTAGTGGCCGATGATCTCGGCCGCCGCGATGGCGCCGAGACGGCCGCAGGTGGCCAGGTCTCGCCCCTGGGTCAGACCGAACAGGAAGCCGGCGGCGAAGAGATCGCCCGCGCCCGTGGTGTCGACCAGCTTTTCCGGCGCCTTCGCCCCGATCATCTGGGTCTCGGTTTCGGTGACGATCACACAGCCCTTTTCCGAACGGGTCAGCACGGCCAGAGGCGCCTCGTGGCGGACCTGCTCGGCGGCCAGGTCGAAATCCTCCGTCTCGTAGAGCGAGCAGATCTCGGCCTCGTTGGCGAACAGGATGTCGACGGGACCGGCGACCAGTTCGCGGAACTCGGCACGGTGCCGGTCGACGCAGAAGCTGTCGGAGAGGCTCAGCGCGACCTTGCGCCCGCCCGCCTTGGCGATCTCCATGGCCTTGCGGAAAGCAGCCTTGGCAGGCTCCGGATCCCAGAGATAGCCCTCGAGATAGGTCACCTGCGCCGAGAGGATCAGATCCGGATCGACATCGTCGGGGCCCATCTCGGCGCTGGCGCCCAGAAAGGTGTTCATGGTCCGCTGCGCGTCCGGCGTCACCAGAATCAGGCAGCGCGCGGTCGCCGGGCCGGCCTGAGCCGCCGGCGGATCGAAGGTCACACCGGCCGCGCGGATGTCATGGGTGAAGACCTCCCCCAGCTGATCGTCCTGCACGCGTCCGACAAAGGCCGCCTTCCCGCCCAGCGCGGCGATACCCACCGCGGTATTCGCCGCCGAACCGCCCGAGCGCTCGACGCCCGGCCCCATGTCGCCGTAGAGCGCCCTGGCCTGCGCCTCGTCGACCAGTTGCATGCCGCCCTTCGCCAGACCGTGCCGGTCCAGAAAGGCGTCATCGCTTTCGGAAAGCACATCGACGATCGCGTTTCCCAGAGCGACGACATCATGCGTGGTGGCGGTCATGCGGTTCTCTCCTCGACTTGCGCAGCGGGGCTGGTTTACACCGTCATACCGTCAACGCAAACTCCGCCTGCCATGAATGAACTGATCGCGCTGAGCGCAACCGAAGCCGTCGCACGCCTGAAGGCCGGCGACATCACCCCGCTGGAACTGGTCGATGCCGCCGAGGCGCGGCATTCGGAAGTCGACGGGGCCCTCAACGCCATGCCAACGGTCTGCTTCGACCGGGCCCGCGACCATGCGAAGCGTCTGAAGACGCCCGACGACCCCGGTCCCGGCCATCTCTATGGCCTTCCGGTGGCGATCAAGGACCTGACCGAGGTCGAGGGCGTGCGCACGACCTTCGGCTCGACCGTCTATGCCGACAACATTCCGAAGCGGTCCGATGCGATGGTGCTGCGGATCGAGGAGCGCGGCGGGCTGGTGACCGGCAAGGCGAACACGCCCGAATTCGGCGCCGGCGCGCAGACCTTCAACGACGTCTTCGGCGTCACGCGTAACCCCTGGAACACCGACAAGACGCCGGGCGGTTCCTCCGGCGGCTCCGCCGTCGCGGTGGCGGCTGGCGAGGTCTGGCTGGCCCAGGGCAGCGATCTCGGCGGTTCGCTGCGCATCCCGGCGTCCTTCGCCGGCTGCGTCGGCCTGCGGCCCAGCCCGGGCCGCGTGCCCTACGGCCCCGGCCGCCTGCCCTTCGCGCCCAACGGGGTGCAGGGCCCCATGGCGCGCAGCGTCGCCGACGTTGCGCTGTTTCTGGACACGCTGGTCGGCCACCAGCCGAAGGACCCGATCTCGCTGCCCGCCCCGGCCGTGCCCTATCAGCAGGCGGTGGCCAACGCCCTGGCCGCCGAAGCGGATCGCCTTCTCGATGGACATGGGCATCTCCCCGATCCATCCGGACGTGCGCGCGGCGACCGAGGCCGCGATGCAGCACTTCCGCGACATGGGCACCGAGATCGTCGACTCCACGGTGGATTTCTCCTGCGCCGAACCCGTCTTCCAGATCCTGCGCGCGGCGCAGTTCGCCGCCGCCTACGGGCCGCTGCTGGAGACCGACCGCGACAAGCTGAAGCCGGAAGTCATCTGGAACATCGAGAAGGGCCTGGCGCTGACGGCTGCGGATATCGGCTGGGCCGAACGCACCCGCGCCGACCTGTTCCACCGCTTCCAGGCGCAGTTCGACGAGATCGACGCCTTCGTCACGCCCACGGTCAACACGCCGCCCTTCGACTGCGACATCCGCTATCTGGAAGAACTGGAAGGCAGGAAGTTCGATAGCTACATAAGCTGGCTGATCATGACCTTCGCCATCACCATCACGACCTGTCCGGCGATTTCGGTGCCCTGCGGCCTGATGGCGGGCGGCCTGCCTGCCGGTCTGCAGATCGTCGGCCCGCAGCGCGGCGAGGACAGCGTCCTGGCCATCGCCGAGATGTACGAGCAGGCCTCGGGCCGCGCCTTCACGAAACCGGTCGACCCGCGCGGGCCCGCTGCATGATCGGACTGGTGATCAACGGCGCGCTGAAGGGCTTCGGCCAGCTCGCCGCGGACGGACAGCTTCGCAGCGTGATGTGGCGCTCGCTGCTGTTCGCGATGGTAGCGGTCGTGCTGGCCCTGATCGCGGCCTACTTCATCACCGACTACGTTCTGGTGACCTATCTCGGCTGGGTCGAGGGCTGGCTGATCAATGTCGCCGATGTGGGCGCCACCATCGGCGTCGGCGGGCTTATGTACATCCTGTTCCCGGCCATCGTAACCGGCATCGCCAGCCTGTTCCTGGACCGCGCCGCACAGGTTGTCGAACTGCGCCACTACCCGGCGGACCTGCCCGGTCAGGAACCGCCGATGGGTCCCGCGATCTGGAACGCCGTCCAGTTCACCGCGCTGGTGATGGTCGTGAACATCGTGCTGGTGCCGCTCTACCTGGTCGGCATCTTCTTTCCGCCGATTCTGCTGTTGATCTTTCTGGTCAATGGCTGGCTGCTGGGCCGGGAGTATTTCGAACTCGTCGCCTACCGCCACCTGAAGCCGGGAGAGGTCTACGACGCGCGCCGCCGCAACTCCGCGTCGGTGTTGCTCGGCGGCATCGCCATCGCGCTCGGATTCACCATCCCCTTCCTGAATCTCCTCGTTCCGGTGGTGGGAGTCGCCATGATGGTGCATATTTTCAAGGGGCTGCAGCGGCGCGGAAAACTGCCGCCTGCCGATGGGGGGCTTGTCCGCAAGGGCGCCTGACGGAAAGCATGACCATGTTCGGACGCAAGCAACCGCATGAGGAAGGCGGCGGAACACCCGATGAGGGGGGTGTCCTGCCACTGAAGAAGGCGAAACCGACCGCATTCAGTCCCGAGCTGGCCAGACGGCGCGAGGACGACGGGCGGAACAAGGGGGAAGCCGGTATGACCGCTGACGCCAAGACCCTGGTCATCGGCCGGGAAATCAATCTCAAGGGCGAAATCGCCGACTGCGAGCGACTGATGGTGCATGGCAGCGCCGATGCGACGCTGGCGGACTGCAAGCAGCTCACCATCACGCAATCGGGCACGCTGACGGGTACGGCCGAAGTCGAACAGGCCGAGGTCGAGGGCCGCTTCGACGGCGAGATGACCGTGCGCGGCCGGCTTGTGATCCGGGCCAGCGGCCGGGTCCACGGGCGCATCAGCTACGCCGAGATCGAGATCGAGCCGGGCGGCCGCATCGACGGCGAGATCACCTCCATCGAACCGGAAATCGTCCGGTCCCGCGCCGCCGGCTGACCACGCGTGCGTTCGGCCGGGCGGCCAGTACTTGCCGCCATCTTCCTTCTGCTGAGCGGCGCCTGCGCCGACGGCCAGGTGCCAGCCTTTCTCAGCTCGGCGCTGGAGCAGTTGCCTTTCCGCATCGACCGGCCGGAACAGCTCGAGGAAGCGCTGCATTCCCGTCAGCCGCCGCCCGACCGCGGCCCGGCAGCCATTGAGCTGCCGCGCGCGAAACCGGCCGTAACCGCCAACCGGCCCCTGCCCGAAGTCGCACCCAGCGCCCTGGTCGGGCTGCCGGCGCGCCGGATCGCCTACTGGATGGGTCCGCCGACAGCGGTCTGGCGGGAGAACGGACACGCCATGTGGCGCTACGTCAGTGCCGGGTGCGTGGTCATGCTGTTCGTCGACCAGGGGGAGACGGTCCGCCACGTCATCATCGGCCGCCGTGATCACCTCGGCGCAGACACATGCACCCGCGCCATCAGCGACCATATCGGCAATGTGGACGTGCCGGTCGGCTGACGGTCAGTCGATCCGGTATTTCGCCAGCACGTCCGGGTCCGGTTCGAAGCCGAGACCGGGACCCTGCGGCAGAAGGATCTCGCCGCTCTCCGGCAACGGGATCGACGGATCGATGAAGGCTTCCGGCCGGATCCAGAAATACTCGAACAGCCCTGCGGCGGGCTTCGCGGCCATCACCTGCGCCGTGGCCCAGTAGCCCGGCCCGAAATAGGGCGAGTGCGGCATCGCCGTGCGGCCGGCCTCGGCAACCGCGTCCAGAATGGCCGCCATCTCGGTGACGCCACCGGTCTTGATCACGCTGGGCTGCACGAAGTCGATCTTCGGGATGGTGCGCCGGAACTCGGTCAGGGTGCAGGCGTTCTCGCCGCTGGCGATGGAGACGCCATAAGTCTGCTGCAGATCGTGCAGCGTGTCGGCATCATCGGGCGGAAAGACCGGCTCCTCGACCCAGTAGAGGCCGAGCCGCTTCATCTCCGGCATCATCCGGTGCGCTTCGTCCAGCGACCAGTTGCAGTTGACGTCGGTCGTCACCCGCACGCCTTCGCCCGCCGCCGCGGCGCCGGCCTCGATGCAGTCGAGCGCGATCTCGTGCAGCTTCACGGTCCCATAGCCCTTCGCCACAGTGTCGCGGACATAGTCGGCGACCTGCGCCGGATCGCCGTAGCGGACCAGGCTGGCATAGGCGGGGATCGACTTCTTCGGCGTCTCCGACAGCAGGGCGGCGAGCGGAACCCCCCTCTCCTTGGCCGCAATGTCCCAGAGCGCGATATCGACCGCCGAGATCGCGAAGATGGTGATGCCGTAGCGGCCGTGCAGGTGAAGCCGCTGCTGCAGCATGCGGTTGAAGGCGGGGATGTCGTCGATCTCCGCGCCGACGACATGCGGCAGCACCATGTCCTCCAGCACGGCGATGGTCGCGCGGCGGCAGTGATAGGCGAAGCCGTCGCCCCAGCCGGTGATGCCGTCCTCTGTCGTGAGCTTCAGAAGCGCCACGTCCAGATGGGTCCATTTCGACGGCATCAGGCCGGTGCCGCGGCTGCCGTCGGTGAAAGGGATCGAAAGCGGGATGATCTCGGCGGAGCGTATCTTCATCCCGCTATTTGAGCAGTTGTTCGACCAGTTTGTCGATCTCCGCGCCCTGCCTGTCGATGATCGCCTCGGCTTCGCTCAGCAGGCCGAGGATGTTGGACCGGTTGGCCGCGTCCATGTCGTCCAGCCCGTCGCGCAGTTCCTTGTCGAAGCGGAAATAGCGCTGATCGGCGCCGCTGGACGACAGCGTCAGGCCGAGATGGTGATCGGCGCTGTCGGCCTGACCGTCCATCATCACGCTGATGATCGGCTGCACCCAGCCCAGCTTGCCCCAGTCGCGGGCGTCTTCGAACGGAATCTTCCGCGTCGCGATGCCGGTGCCGAAGGACGCGACCAGCAGGTCGTCGTGTTTCTGGCCCATCGAGATCGCCTCGAAATAGCCCGCGAGCGAGGGGTTGTTCAGATAGACGCCGCCATCGACGAGCGCGCGGCTGACCGCCGGCTTCGACAGGCTCTTGACGACTTCCGGCTCGAAATAGGTCGGCGCGGCGGAGGTCGCCCGGGCCGCGTCGCGCATGTAGTGGTTGCGTTCGTCCTCCTCCAGCGCGCGGCGGGTCTTGAACAGGTAGGGCTCGCGGCGCTCGATGTCGTAGGCGGTGATGACGACGGGCTTCAGGCAGTCGCGCAGGGTCGTGTTGCCGAGATACTTCTTCAGCAGCTTCTCCAGCGGCGCCTCGTCATAGAGTTCGTCGGTAAGACCGCCGATATTGGTGACGCCGTCCCATAGGGAGCGGTGGAAGATCTCGTGGCCGCGGTCGACATAGAGCGCCAGCATGTCGGCGGCCGAGAATTTCGGCTTCGCCTTCTTGTTGCCCGGCGCGGTCAGGCCGGCGGCGATGATGCCGCCGGTCGAGGTGCCGATGAACAGGTCGCACATGTCGGCCATCGGCTTGCCTGCGCGCTCTTCGACCTCGACCAGAATACGTGCCGGAATGACGCCGCGGATACCGCCGCCGTCTATGGACAACACCTTGAACATGAGAAATCCCCGCCTGAGTGTACGCCCGAGTGGGAGGTTACTACGCGGCCCTGAGCTTCGCCATCAGCTCCTTCGCCTCGTCCGGCCCGTTGGCCGTGACGTCGACCGTCACCCGGTCGAGTTCGCCGCCGAAATTCTCGATCACCCAGTCCGTCACCTGCGCCGGCGTGCCGGCGATGCCGAAGGTGTCCAGCACCTCGTCGGGGATCTTGTGGGCCATCTCGTCCCAGAGGCCCTGCTTGGACATCATGTTCAGCTCGGGCTGCAGATCGCCCCAGCCGTGATGGTCCAGCACCGGCTTGTAGTTCGGCGTCGAGCCGTAGAAGGAGATGCGCTTCTTCAGCGAGAACCGGGCCTTCTCCAGTTCCTGGTCATTCGTGGCAATGGCCGCCATGACCGGCAGGCTGAACTCGAAATCCGCCCGCTTCCGGCCCGCCGCCTCCATGGTCTTCTTCACTGTCGGCACCGTCACCTCGCGGAAGTAGGACGGGGTGGTGAAGGCGTGCACCAGCAGGCCATCCGCGACTTCCGCCGCCGTCTCGGTCATCTTCGGCCCGACCGCGGCGAGGAAGATCTTCGGCTTGCCGTACTGCGTGTTGTCGGGCGTGAACATCGGCGTCATCAGCGTGTGGGTGTAATGCTCACCGTGGAAGTCCAGCCGCGCGCCGTCATACCAGCAGGCCCAGATCGCCTGCACCGCCTGGATCAGCTCCTTCATCCGCGCCGCCGGCGCCGACCAGGGCATGGAGAACCGCTTGGTGATGTGCGGCTTGATCTGGCTGCCAAGGCCCAGGATGAACCGCCCCTTCGAGTAGGCGTTCAGATCGTGTGCCTGGATGGCCAGCGTCATCGGGCTGCGGGCGAAGGCGACGGCGATGGCGGTCGCCAGTTCCACCTTCTCCGAATGCTCGGCGGCAAGCACCAGCGCCAGGAAGGGGTCGTTGGCAAGTTCGGCGGTGGCGATGCCGTCATGGCCGAGCGCCTCGGCCTCGCGGACTTCGCCGGGCACCTTGTCCAGGTCGGTGCGGACAGTGCGGTCGATCTTCACCGGATCACTTCCCGACCGCCTGGGCGCGCTGCCAGGCCGGCCGGGCCTGAATGCGCTCGATATAGGCGGTGACGTTGGGCTTGTCGTCGATCGCCCCGGAGAGACGGCCGCCGACGACGCAGGCATGGCCGCACATGATGTCGGCGCCCGAGAACTCGCCGGCCAGCCATTCGCGGCCCGCCAGATGCAGCTCGATCGCGCCCAGCATGTTGCCGAGCAGCTTCTTGGCCCGGTTCACATTGTCCTCGTTGCGGCGCTCCGGCGGCAGGAACATCGTCTCCACGACGATGGTGTTCACCGGCGGCATGATCATGCCCTCGGCATAGTGGAACCACTGCAGGTAGTTGGCGAATTCGGGCGAATCCGGCGCAGGCTTCATGCGGCCGCCGGCATGCTTGGTCAGGACGTACTCGACGATGGCGCCGCTCTCGAAGATCGTGACGTCGCCGTCATCCAGCGCCGGCACGCGGCCCATCGGATGCTTGGCGCGGTATTCGGGCGTGCGCATGGCCTTGTCGCCCAGCTTGAACAGTTCGAGCTCGTAGTCGAGGCCGAGTTCCTCGAACAGCCAGACGATGCGGACCGAACGCGAATTCGGCGCGTGATAGATTTTCATGATGCGGTGTCCTCCCCAGGGTGACCGTGTGACCCGCATGATGTAGCGCGCTTGCGGGAAGGTCCATCGCGACGGCGGGGAAACCGGCGCGACTATCCGAAGCTGTCGCCGACGGCGATGGCGCCACCCTGCCTCACCACGGCGAAGACGCCGCAGTCGAGATGGCCGAAACCACCCTTGAGGACGCGGGTAAGCTGAAGGTCGCTCTCCGCCGAGTCCGGATTGACATGAGTCGCCGCGCAGCGGTCGATCCGCATGGTGATTTCCAGCGTCGTCCCGCCCGCCTTCACCGTCTGCCCGATGAGGTCGAACTCGGCCCAGGCCGGCAGGCCGTCGATATAGACATTGCCGCGCATCCGCCGCGGGTCGACGGTCGTTCGGGCCACGCGCTCGATGTCGCGCAGCGTCTCCAGATTGATGATCGAGAGTTCCGGCGCGCGGGCGTCGGAAAACGTCTGTCCGTCGCCGCCGACGACCTTCGGCGGCGTGTTCAGTTCATCCTTCAGATAGGCCGCAAGAAACTGGTCGATAAGGGTGCGGCCGATGGGTTGCGACAGCGCCCCGCGCGCCACCTGCCGGCCCTGACGCTTCAGCGTCAGCACCTGGCCGTCCGGCTCGTACTCGGCCACCAGTGTCGCCAGTTTCGGCGTGTTCTTGAGCTGGACGAAGTCCTTCCAGCCGAAATCTGCGAGATCCCGGTCGGCGGCCATGGCCGAGCCGCGTGCGATCCCGAACGCCCGGTCGTCCGGCATGCAGCCGCCCGCCGAGAGCTCCGCCCGTTCGAGCGACACGCCGTTCAGGCCCTTCACGGGCCAGGTCCAGAGCTGTTCGATCTTCGCCATGGCCCGACAGTGCGGGGAGACGCGGGCCGGATCAAGCAGCGGGCGAAAAACCGCCGTCGCGATCTTGCGACAGGGTGACGAAATCACAACATGTTGGAGGCAGGATGCCGCTTCGGGTCCTGTATTGTAGCGACAGAACAGATCCCGGGACGACGGAGGCGGGCCTCAGATGAGGGCGCGGACGGCGGGCCGGACAGAGAGGGATCATGGAATTCGAGAAATACACCGAACGTGCGCGCGGCTTTCTGCAGTCCGCGCAGGGCCTGGCGCTCCGCTCCGGGCACCAGAAATTCACCCCCGACCACGTGCTGAAGGTCCTGCTCGACGACGAGCAGGGCATGGCAGCGCGCCTGATCCAGTCCGCCGGCGGCGACCCGCGCGACGCCCTGCAGCAGACCGAGATGGCGCTGGGCAAGCTGCCGAAGGTCGAGGGCGCAGGCGCCGGTCAGCTCTACATGGACCCGGCGACCGCGAAGGTCTTCAACCAGGCCGAGGAAGCGGCGAAGAAGGCGGGCGACAAGTTCGTCACCGCCGAGATGCTGCTGCTCGCGCTCGCGATTTCCGGCGAGACGCTGAAGAAGGCCAACGTCAATCCGCAGACCCTGAACCAGGCCATCAACGACATGCGCAAGGGCCGCACCGCGGACAGCGCCTCGGCCGAGGAAGGCTATGACGCGCTGAAGCGCTACGCCCGCGACCTGACCGAGGCCGCCCGCGAGGGCAAGCTGGACCCGGTCATCGGCCGCGACGACGAGATCCGCCGCGCCATCCAGGTGCTGTCGCGCCGGACCAAGAACAATCCGGTGCTGATCGGCGAGCCCGGCGTCGGCAAGACCGCCATCGCCGAGGGACTCGCGCGCCGTATCGTCGACGGCGATGTGCCCGAGAGCCTGAAGAACAAGCGTCTGATGGTGCTCGACCTCGGCGCCATGATCGCCGGCGCGAAGTATCGCGGCGAGTTCGAGGAGCGCATGAAGGCCGTGCTGCAGGAAGTGCAGTCGGCCGCCGGCGAGATCGTTCTGTTCATCGACGAGTTGCACACGCTGGTCGGCGCGGGCAAGGCGGACGGCGCGATGGATGCGTCCAACCTGCTGAAGCCGGCGCTGGCGCGCGGCGAACTGCACTGCATGGGCGCCACCACGCTGGACGAGTACCAGAAGTACATCGAGAAGGACGCGGCCCTCGCGCGGCGCTTCCAGCCCGTCTACATCACCGAGCCGACGGTCGAGGACACCATCTCGATCCTGCGCGGCCTGAAGGAGAAATACGAGGTCCATCACGGCGTCCGCATCGCCGACACCGCCATCGTGGCGGCGGCGACGCTGTCGAACCGCTACATCACCGACCGCTTCCTGCCCGACAAGGCCATCGACCTGGTCGACGAGGCCGCGTCGCGCGTCCGCATGGAGGTCGACAGCAAGCCAGAGGCCCTTGAGCTGATCGACCGCCGCGTCATCCAGCTCAAGATCGAGCGCGAGGCGCTGAAGAAGGAGACCGATCAGGCCTCGCGGGACCGGCTCGAGAAGCTGGAGGAAGAACTGACCAGCCTCGAGGAAGAGAGCCGCGCCGCAACCGAGGCCTGGGAAGCCGCCAAGTCGAAGCTGGTCGAGGCCGCCACCGTCAAGGAAGAGCTGGACCACGCCCGCGCCGAACTGGACGACGCCAAGCGCCGCGGCGACCTGGCCCGTGCCGGCGAGCTGACCTACAGCGTCATCCCCGGCCTGGAAGCCAAGCTGAACGACGCCGAGGGCCGCTGCGCCCCGGCCGCGGTGCGCGAGAGCGTCACCGAGGAGGACGTGGCGACCGTCGTCAGCCGCTGGACCGGCGTGCCGGTCGACAAGATGCTGGCCGGCGAGCGCGAGAAGCTGTTGCAGATGGAGAAGCGCATCGGCGAGCGGGTCATCGGCCAGGCGGAGGCGATCACCGCCGTCTCCCACGCCGTCCGCCGCGCCCGCGCCGGGCTGCAGGATCCGAACCGGCCGATCGGTTCGTTCCTGTTCCTCGGCCCCACCGGCGTCGGCAAGACCGAACTGACCAAGGCGCTGGCCGGATTCCTGTTCGACGACGATCAGGCCATGGTCCGTATCGACATGTCGGAATACATGGAGAAGCACGCCGTCGCGCGGCTGATCGGCGCCCCGCCGGGCTATGTCGGCTATGACGAGGGCGGCGCGCTGACGGAGGCGGTCCGCCGCCGGCCCTATCAGGTCGTGCTGTTCGACGAGGTCGAGAAGGCCCACCCGGACGTCTTCAACGTGCTGCTGCAGGTGCTGGACGACGGGCGACTGACCGACGGTCAGGGCCGGACCATCGACTTCAAGAACACGCTGATCATCATGACCTCCAACCTGGGCAGCGAGTATCTCGCCAACCAGAAGGAAGGCGAGGACACCGACCTCGTCGAGGGTCAGGTGATGAATGTGGTCCGCGGCCACTTCCGCCCCGAGTTCCTGAACCGGCTGGATGAGATCATCCTGTTCCACAGGCTGTCGCGTCAGCACATGGGCGGGATCGTCGAGATCCAGCTCGGTCATCTGGAGAAGCTGCTGGCCGACCGGAAGATCGCGCTGGAGCTGGACGACGCCGCACGGGCATGGCTCGCCGACCAGGGCTACGACCCGGTCTATGGCGCCCGGCCGCTGAAGCGGGTGATCCAGCGCAAGCTGCAGAACCCGCTGGCCGAGGCGATCCTGGCCGGCGAGATCATGGACGGCGAGACCGTCCGGGTCTCGGCGGGCGACGACGGGCTGACAATCAACGAGAAGCCCGTCAGCGCCGTGGTCACCGACCGGGGCGGCGACGGCGGCTGGGCCAGCGGCTCGGAAGCACTGCACTGATCCACCACCCTGTCGTGCCCGGGCTTCGACCCGGGCACCTCAGACCGCCGACGCTTCTGAAGTTCCGGCTGAGGTGCGTGTCCCGGGCTTGACCCGGGACCCATTCCAGAGCCTTTCCACCCACGTGGCGGGGCCATCGAGGCTCTGGATTGGGCCCTGGATCAGGTCCAGGGCGCCGGAGAGCTAGGCCGGATAGACCGGCAGTTCCGTCGTCTCCTTGATCCGTTCCATGGAGAAACACGACGTCACATCGTGCAGCGGCGCGGCGGCGATCAGGCGGCGGTAGACGCGGTCGTAGTCGGCGATCGACCCCACCACCACCTTCAGCAGATAGTCGTAGGAACCGTTGAGTTCGATGGAACTCGACAACCTCGTCGATACGGCTGACCCCGGCGGAAAAGCGCTTCAGCCAGTCCTCGGAATGATCGTTGGTCTTCACCTGCACGAAGACGGTGATGCCGAGGCCCAGCCGCTCCGCATCCAGCAGCGCCACCTGTCCGCGGATATAGCCGCGCTCCTGCAGCAGCCGGATCCGGCGCCAGCAGGCGTTCTGGGACAGGTTCACCGCCTCCGCGATTTCAGAGACCGGCCGCGACGCGTCGCGCTGCAGTTCTCTCAGGATGTGACGGTCGCGGCTGTCGAGATCGCCACCGGATGGCGCCTTCATGCAAGAATTTCCCAATTCTGGATGCCTGGCAGTCAGAATATGAGAAAATTCACCGCGATCAATGCGCGATAATGCATCTCTTCCAAACGAAGGAGATGCACCGCCATGATGTCCCTGTTCCGCCAGATGTTCACCGACCACCCGGAAAGCGTGGACGAGAGCTATGTCGAGCACATGGGCCAGGCGGGCTACTTCGCGGGCGCCATGTTCCTGGGCGCCATGGCCTGCCTGGTGCACGCCCTGGTCCCGGGTCTCTGCAAGACCTCTGGCAGCCGCATCATCGGCCATCTGAACGACCGCATGATCGTCAACCGCCGCCGCCACGCCCGCCGCGAGACCGGCGTCCTGCACACGAACTGAGACTTCGGTCTCAGCCCTGCTGCGGCTGGTCCTGCTGCGCGCGCTGCCTGTTCTGCTGGTAGAGCGAGGCGAAATCGATCGGGTCGAGCAGCAGCGGCGGGAAGCCGCCGTCGCGCGTGATGTCGGCAATGATGCGGCGCGCGAAGGGGAAGATCATCCGCGGAATCTCGATCAGCAGCGCCGGTTCCGCCTGCTGGTCGGGGATATTCTCCATGGTGCACACGCAGCCATAGGCGAGTTCCACCAGAAAGACCTGGCTGTCCTCGGCCTTGGCGTTGATCTCCAGCTTCAGGACGACCTCGAAGACATTGCCGTCGAGGCGGCGGGCGTCGATGTCGGTGCTGACGCCGATCTGCGGCTTCTGGTCCTGCTGGACATAGACCTGCGGGGCGTTCGGGACCTCGAAGCTCAGATCCTTGATGTACTGGATGTTGAGCATGATCTGAGGCCGCGCCTGCGGCTGTTCGTCGGCCATCTGGGACCCCGTTGCTTGCGTGAGAACCGAGCCGCTTCGCTAGCACGCGCGCGGGGGCGTGTCACGGCGAACGCGCAGGGCGGAGGCCGTCAGCGGTTGATCTTGGGCGCGTCGGGTTCGACGGTCTCGTATTCGCCGTCGATCACGGTGCCGCCGGGCTGACCCGGTCCGCGCGGACCGCGGGGGCCGCCGGGCCCGCCCCGGAACGTGAAGCTGGCGGAGCCGTGTACGCGCACCCTTGTGGCGATGACCCGGGCCATGGCCTTGCGGAAGGGTGGCAGGAACAGCAGAAAGCCCAGCGTGTCGGTGATGAAACCGGGCGTGAGCAGCAGCAGGCCCGCGGCAAATATGCACAGTCCTTCAAAGAGTTCGAACACCGGCGGCTTGCCCTGATCCGCCTGCTGGCGGATGCGCTGCACGACGCCGAACCCCTGCACGCGCAGCAGGATGGTGCCCGCCACGCCGGTCAGCAGGATGACGGCGAGGGTGGGCCACAATCCGATCAGGTCGCCGGCCTGTATAAAGACAGCGATTTCGGCGATCGGCACGCCGACGAATAACAGGAGCAGCAGGATGGGCATGGCTTGTTCGGCGGACCTCCGGGGCCTATGTTAGTTCCGTGCGCCGCCGATGTTGGCGGACGCCTGACTGTAACCGGCCGGTCAAACCGGAATGGTGGATATGGGTAGCGACTTCCCGATTTTCGAGATTGTGATCTTCGGCATGATTGCCGCGTTCTTCATACTGCGGTTGAAGAACACGCTGGGCAAGCGGACCGGGCACGAGCAGCAGGAGCCCCGCTCCCGCGTGCGCATGGCGCCTGACGACCGCGCCGCCGGCAACAACAGCGCCGACGACAACGTGATCCATCTGCCCGGCGCGGAAGCCCAGCGGGAACAGGCCCCAGCGTTCGACGAGGCCAACGCCACCCCGCTCGAGCGCGGCCTGCACGAGATCGGCCAGGCCGACCGTAGCTTCGACCCCGCCGGCTTCATGCAGGGTGCGCGCGGCGCCTACGAGATGATCGTCACCTCCTTCGCCCAGGGCGACAAGAAGGCCCTGAAGCCGCTGCTCGCCAGCCGCGTCTACCAGAATTTCTGCGACGCCATCGATCAGCGGAAGGCCGAGGATCTGACCCAGGAGACCGAGCTGGTCGGGTTCAATTCGGTCGATATCGTCGAGGCTCGCATGGTCGACCGGAACGCCGAAGTCACGGTCAAGTTCGTGGCCGAGATGATCAGCGTGACCCGCAACAAGGACGGCGAGATCGTTTCAGGCGAGGCCGAGGACGTCAGCGTGGTGACCGATATCTGGACCTTCTCCAAGGATACCCGTTCGCGGAACCCGAACTGGGAGCTGATCTCCACCCGTTCCGCCCACTGAGCGGACCGCCATGCCGCCCGCGTAGCTTGAGAGGCGATCGATCTTGAAACGGGCCGCCCCGCTCCTCTTCCTTCTTGTCGTCATCGCCCTGGCGGCCGTGTTCGCCTGGTACCTGTTCCGCGACAAGGCGCCCGAGGTGGCCGAACCGTCCGTCGCGTTCGAGCGCGTCGATATCGCCGCCCTGCCCGGCTGGAACGCCGACGACCTTTCCGGCTTCCGCAAGGCGCTGGACACCAGCTGCGCCCGCTGGCCGCGCCGCACCAACCCGCTGGGCCCGGCCATGGCCGCCGCCTGCGCCGCCTTGCCGCACGGCGACGCCGCACTGAAACAGCATCTTGTCGCCAACTGGGTTGCCTGGCGGGTGGCCGCGGACGACGGCAAGCTCACGGGTTACTTCGAGCCGGTCTATCCCGGCAGCCGCGATCCAGGCGACGGCTACGAGACGCCGCTCTACGCCGTGCCCGACGACCTGATCAGCGCCGACCTGAAGGATTTCGATCCCGATCTCGGCAGCCGCACCATCCGCGGCCGCCTAGACGGCAAGCAGCTGATCCCCTATTTCGACCGCAAGGCGATCCGTCAGGGCGCGCTGGGCGGCCGCGATCTGGAACTGATGTGGCTCGCCGATCCCGTCGACGCCTTCTTCCTGGAGATCCAGGGCTCGGGCCGTATCGCGCTGCCCGACGGGTCGGTCGCCTATGTCGGCTATGCCAGCCAGAACGGACACGCCTACCGCGCCATCGGCCGCGACCTGATCCAGCAGAATCTCGTGCCGCGCGAAAAGATATCCATGCAGACCATCCGCGACTGGCTGTCGGCCAATGCGGCCCGCGCCAACGAGATCATGGATCTGAACCGCTCCTACGTCTTCTTCACCGAACGCGATGTCGAAGGCGCCATCGGCGCCGAGGGCGTGGTGTTGACGCCGGAGCGCTCCATCGCCATCGACCGGCGGCTCTGGTATTTCGGACTGCCCTTCTGGATCGACGGGGGCCGGCCGGACCTGCAGCGCCTGATGATGGGGCAGGATACAGGTGGCGCGATCCGCGGCGCGGCGCGGGCCGACTATTTCGCCGGGCCGGGCGATGCCGCCGGCGACAAGGCGGGCGCGATGAACGAACCGCTCGGCCTCTGGGTGCTGCTGCCCGACGGCGTGCCGCCGGAGACCGCCCTGCGCTGACGGCCGTCATGCCCTGCCTGTCATTTTCCGCCAACTCGCGCTAGTTCGACCGTGGTTCGATCGCCGCGGCGATCCGTATCGAGGGGAAGAACATGAGCGGCTGGACCGTTTACGGGCTGAAGAACTGCGACACCTGCCGCAAGGCGCGCCGCTGGCTGAACGACGAAGGTATCGTCCACCGCTTCATCGATGTCCGCGATGACGGAATCAGCGAGGCGCAGGTGGCACGGTGGGCCGCGGCCGTGGACCCTTCGGTCCTGATCAACCGCCGCGGCACCACCTGGCGGGGGCTTCCGGAGGGCGAACGCGCCGGCGCGGACAGCGGGGAGGGCGCCGCCCGGCTCGGCGCCGCGCATCCGGCGCTGATCAAGCGCCCGGTCTTCGAAAGCGGCGCCCGCATCCTGGTCGGCTTCACCGATGACGTGAAAGCCGAACTGAAGGGCTAGCCGCGGCCGATCAGGGACTGCCAGCCCTCGCGGACCCGGCGCGCCGTCGCCTCGTGATCGGGGTGGCGGGAGTTGAGATAGGGCTCGGAGGCCTGCAACCGCCGCAGCGCGGTCTCGTCCATCGCCGCCGATGCGGCCGGCGCGTTGCCCGGCACGCCGCGTTCGGTCAGCCGGTCGCGGATCGCCTTCAGAAGCATCACGCCGCGCGCATCGGAGGCCAGTTCCTCGGCTGCCTCCCTCAGCTCCGGCTGTGCTTCGAAGTCCGGCTGCATCAGGGCGCCGAACCAGTGGCCGACATCCTTGCAGACTTCGTCGCAGCGGTGACCGAAGCGTTCCTTCAGCGCCGACATCTGCAGGTCCCGGAACCTGTCGGGGTCCATCATCTCCGCATCCTGGCGGACGAAGGTCTCGACCAGTTCATCGAAGGCGGCCTGGGGCAGGTTGTTGCGCTTCGCCCAGTCCATCGCCGCTGCGGCGAGCGGATCCTCCGGATCGATCTTCCGGCGCGCGCCCAGATCGTCGGGCAGGCGGATCTCGTAGGCCGCCGGCGCCCGGGTCTGGGCCGAGACCTTGCGGCGCAGGTCCCTGTGGCTCTTCAGCAGGGCGGGCAGGTTGACCTCGCCGGCCTCGGCGTCCCAGAACATCTCCGGTATTTCGACATCCTTACCGCGGTACGCGACACGGCGTGCGGCGCTCTCTCCGCCAGCGGCTGCTGCCGAATAGTCGATCATGCTGGTGTTCATTTCCGTCCTCTTTCGATCAGGTTGATGATGTTCCGGACCAGGAAGCGCTGGCCTTCGAGGTGGCGCAGCCGGGCATCCTGCGTGTCCGGGCCCGTCGCGACATCCAGCGTGATCGCCCGGAGATGGGCGATCGCACGCTCGCCATCGGCGCCGCGGAAGCAGCGCGCGAAGCACTTCGCCAGATCGTCTCCGTCCATTCGGCGACTCCGTTCCCGTTGTCCGGCCAGGCTCGACCGCCCGGCGCTTCATCATCAATATCCGATTTCGGTAATTATACAAGAACAATTTTCGTATATTCGGTATTTTTAGGTTGCGCAGACACATTGCGCCGCTAGGCTCGGGTCATCGGAACGAGCGTGAGGGAGACCCGAAATGGGCAAGAGGAGACAGGGGCGGCCGCGGCTGATCATCGGACGGCAGGAACTGCGGCAGAAGCGCGATTGCCTGTGTTGCGGCGAGGCCTTCACCAGCTATGGCCGTTTCAACCGCCTCTGCGCGAACTGCAAGAACGACGAGTCCGACTACAGCATTCTCGGCTTCGACGGGCGGCGGTGAACGCATCGCGCCCGGTACGTTCGCCTGATTGCTAGCTCAGCTTCACATCCACCAGCAGCGGGTGCTTGCCGATATGAGCCAGGTGAGTGACCAGCCCCGCTGCGTCCGACCAGGTGTGCAGCAGACAGGCGGGCGGTTCGTCGACGATGGCGACACCGTCGGTGCGCACGAAGTCGAGCGCGATCTGGTGCGAGGTGCTGGGGCAGGTCTGGGCCAGCGTACCGCCGAAGATCGCGGAGAACGGCCGGTGCACGTGACCGGCGACGACGCGCTGCACCTGCGGATGGCGGCGGATGATCCCGGCCAGCTCTTCCTTGCCGCGGACCAGCGCGTGCGCATCCATGCGGTCGATCCCGCCGGCAAACGGCGGGTGATGCAGGGCGACGATGGTCGGCTTGTCCGGCGCCTCGGAAAGGCGCTCGTTCAGCCAGGCCAGCCGCGCGGCGCAGAGCTCGCCCTCGATCGCGCCCTCGATCTGGCTGTCCAGCGCCACGATCCGCACGGGCAGGTCATCGACCGTGTAGTGGACGAAACCCCCGTCCCCCAGCCAGCCATGCTCCGGAAAGGCCTGGCGCAGCCGGCCGCGGTGATCGTGGTTGCCGACCATCAGATAGACCGGCATGTCCAGAGGCGCGAGGATATTGCGGAGCCGGGCGTACTGGCTCTCCGTGTAGTGGTCGGTGAGATCCCCGGTCGCCAGCACCGCATCGGGCTTCGGCTTCAGCGTCATGATCCAGTCCACCGCCGCTGCCAGCTTGTCGGCCTGACGGGCAATGCGATCCGAAGTCGGTGCCCGGATCGGATACATGCATGTCGCTGATCTGGACGATCAGGGTCATCCGGTTGCGCTCCTGCGCTCAGGCCTCGTCGACGACCGCCAGCATGTCCGGGATGGTCACGAACTTGCGCCGCGGCGCGCCTTCCTTGGCGCGGGCGATCTCGGCGGCGTCGATGGCGTTCCAGTCGTCATACGTCGTCACCCGCACATTGCGCTCCGCCAGCAGCCGGTCAAGTCCGGCGCCGCCCGATTTGCCGCCGCCCTGGCCCAGATCCTCCAGCACCCGCGCGGCGACATCCTGCGCATCGGGGCGGTTGGTGCCGATGGTGCCGGTCGGGCCGCGCTTGGCCCAGCCGACGCAGTAGAGCCCGTCATCGACGCGGCCTTCCACATTGTCGACGATGCCGCCCTTCATCGGCAGGCCCTCGACCTCGCGGCTGACATAGCCGATGCAGCCGATGATCAGCTGGCAGGGAATGTCGATCATCTCGCCGGTGCCGATGGCGCGGTTGTCGACCAGCCGGGTCCGTTCGACGCGGATACCCTCCACCTTGTCGCCGCCCAGGATCTCGACCGGCCGGCGGTAGAACTCGAAATGCACGGTTTTGTCGGCCTGACCGGACCGGTTGCCCTTGAAGCTCTTCAGCACCTCCAGCACCGGCTTGCGGCTGCGCGCTTCCTTGGGGTCCATGTCCCCGGGCAGTTCGTCCGGGATCTGGTCGTCATGGACCACGGAGATGCCCTGCTCCAGCTCGCCCATCTCGCGCATCTCGGCGATGGAGAAGCTGGCCTGCACCGGTCCGCGGCGGCCGAGGATGTAGACGTCCTTCACCGGCGAATCATAGATCGCCTCACCGGCCTGATCGGCAATGTCGGAGAGTTTCATCTCGTTCTGGGTGCGGACCAGCAACCGGGCGCAGTCCAGCGCCACATTGCCGTTGCCGATCACCACCGCCGATTCGATGTTCAAATCGGGCTCCAGATCGGTGAAGTCCGGATGGCCGTTGTACCAGCCGACGAAGGCGAAGGAGCCGTAGACGCCCTCCTTGTCCTCGCCCGGTACGCCGAGCGGCCGGTCGCCCTCGGCGCCGAAGGCGATGATCACCGCGTCGTAGAGTTCGCGCAGTTCCGGAATGCTGATGTGGTCGCCCAGCGCGACATTGCCGACATAGCGGACATTGTCCCGCGCGGCGGTCTGGTCGTACTTCTTGGTCACCTTCTTGGTGGTCTGATGGTCGGGCGCGACGCCCGAACGGATCAGGCCGTGCGGCGTCGGCAGACGGTCGATCAGGTCGACCTGGACGAAGTCCTCCTTCGCCAATGCCTCAGCCGCGTAGAATCCGGCCGGTCCGGCCCCGATGATGGCAACCTGCAGGGTCATTCCAAACTCCTCCCCAGCGCCGGACGGCCTCTCCCCAAAGGCTAGTCTCCGGCTATTCCTCCGAAGCGATGGTAATAGGCCGGACCCGGATTGGGTAGCCGTCCTGACCTTGTTTCCAGCACCTCGCGCGCATGGGACTGGGCCGCCGCGGCGACGCGCCGGTAGATGGCGCCCGCCAGTTCGCGCGCCTCGACGCCGGGCCAGCCGGCGGTCATCAGTTCGGCCGGCAGCATCGGATCGCGCAGCGTGACGCGCCGGAACTCGTGCACCAGCAGCGTCCGGACAATGAAGGCATCGCGCGGCGGCAGGCCCGCCGAACGATCTTCCAGCGGCCCGAAGAGCGCGATGAACTCCCGGTAGCCGGTGGCGATCGCATCATGGTCCCAGGCGCGGGCGACAAGCTCGCGCGCCGCGGCCCCGCCCGCCCCGCCCGGCTCCCGCGAGCGGAAGACCGCGATCCGGTCCGCTGCGCCGAAGTCGGCAAGGATTTCGCGGACATCGTCCAGCGCGGCATCCGGACGGACGAAGACGCCCGGCGCCGCCACGCCGAAGCCCTGCAGCACCAGTTCCCGGGACAGGCGTTCACGGACCGGATCGATCTCCGGCCCGGCGATGAGCGTCAACCAGTCGCCGTCCCAGTCCGGCAGGCCGGTGCGGTAGATCCGCTGATCGGCGGCGGCCGTCAGGTGCCGCCCTGACGGGGCGAGCCGGTAATAGCTGCGCCGTCCGGACTGTTCGCTTTCCAGCCAGCCATCCTTCTGCAGGCGGTAGACCGCCGTGCGCACGACGCGTTCGTTGAGGCCGAAATCCGCAGCCAGCCGGATCAGGCTGCCGAGCCATACCGCCACGCCCGCGGGCGCGATGGTGTCGCCCCAGACCGTGACGATCAGCGACGGCGCCCGGAACCCGGTCCCGTCCAGCAGGCCGGCTGCGATATCGGAAACGCCTGCGGGGGCGGAAACTGACATGGCCGCAAGCTTATCGGCTTCCGCCCCGCATTCAACGGGGCGGGGCTACAGCCCCCGCGTCATGAAATCGGCCATGCGGCGGCTGAAGGCGGCGGGGTCGCTGATCGGTTCGCCCTCGATGATCAGGGCCTGATCGAGCAGCAGCTTCGCCGCTTCCTCGAAGTCGCCCGACGCGCCGCTCTCCTGCACCACGGCGGCCATGCGCCGGATCAGCGGGTGCTTGGGGTTGATCTCGATGATGCGGCGCGACGCCTCGTCGACCTGCTTGTGGGCCTTCAGCATGCGCTCCAGGCGGAGGTCCATGTCGTATTCGTCGGCAACCAGACAGACGGGGCTTTCCTGCAGCCGGTCGGATTCGCGGACATCCTTCACCGCCTCGCCCAGCGCCGTCTTCAGTCCGGCGATCAGCGTACCCATCTCGGTCGCGTCCGGCTTCTCCGCGTCGTCGTCCTTCGGCGCATCCTCGCCACCGCCGATCTTCGACAGGTCGGCCGCACCGCGTGTGACCGAACGCAGGCTCTTCTCCTCGAAGGCGGGGCGGACCGAGATCCAGAAATCGTCGACCGGGTCGGTCAGCAGCAGCACCTCGACGCCCTTGGCGCGGAAGCCTTCCAGCTGCGGGCTCTTGCGGGCGGCGTCCACATCCTCGGCGGTGATGTAGTAGATCGCCTCCTGGCCCTCCTTCATCCGCTCCACATAGGAGGCGAGATCGGTCAGGCCGTCGCCGTTCGTGGAATGGAACCGCGCCAGCTTCAGTATCCGCTCGCCGAATTCCTGATCCTCATATATGCCTTCCTTCAGCACCGGTCCGAAGGCGGTCCAGAACTTCTCGAAGCCCTCGGCATCGTTCTTCGCCTTGCGCTCCAGCTCGGTCAGCACGCGCTTGACGATCTGGCCCCGCATGTGGCGCAGCAGCGGCTCGTTCTGCAGCATCTCGCGGCTGACGTTGAGCGGCAGATCCTCGGAATCGACCACGCCGCGGATGAAACGCAGATAGCTCGGCGCCAGCTCTTCGGCCTCGTCGGTGATGAAGACGCGCTTCACATAAAGCTTCACCCGGTGCTTGCGGTCCGGGTGGAACAGGTCGAAGGGCCGCTCGGTCGGGATGAAGAGCAGCAGACGGTAGTCCACCTTGCCCTCGACATGGGCGTGCAGCGTCAGCCAGGGCTCGTCGAAGCCGCCGCCGACATGGCGGTAGAACTCGATGTACTGCTCCTCGGTGATGTCCGACTTCGAGCGGGTCCAGAGCGCCGAGGCGCGGTTGACCGGCTTGTCGTCATCGTCGGCCTCCAGATCCTCGCCCTTCGCCTCGCCGGACGAGATCGTGATCGGGAAGGCGATGTGGTCGGAATAGGTCTCCACGATGCCGCGCAGGCGGAAGGGCTCCAGGAACTCCTTCTGGTCGTCGCGGATCTTCAGCGTGATGTCGGTGCCGCGGCCGGCCTTCTCCGCATCGGCGATGGTGTAATCGCCCGAGCCGCCGGAGACCCAGGTCCAGGCCTTGTCCTCGCCCGCGCGCCGCGTGGTGACGGCAACCTCTTCGGCGACCATGAAGGCGGAATAGAAGCCGACGCCGAACTGGCCGATCACGGACAGGTCGCCCGACTTCGCACTCTCCAGCTGCTCCATGAAGGCGGTCGAGCCGGACTTCGCGATGGTCCCCAGATTCTCGATCAGCTCGTCACGGGTCATGCCGACGCCGTTGTCGGAGACAGTCAGCGTGCCGGCCGCCTTGTCGATGGCGATGTGGATGCGGAACTCGGGATCGTCTTCCGTCAGCGACGTGTCGGAGATGGCGAGATAGCGTAGCTTCTCGCAGGCGTCCGAGGCGTTGGAGATCAGCTCGCGGAGAAAGATCTCCTTCTCCGAATAGAGCGCGTTGGTGACGATGTGCAGAAGCCTGGAGACTTCCGCCTGGAACTGGAAATTCTCGGCAGTCATCGGTCAGCTGTCCTCTTTGGGCGACGAAACGGTTTCAAGCGAATGCAGGAAATTCTGGGCGGTGAACTCAGCGAACAGATAGGCCCAGCCATCGGCCCGGGCCTTGGCCTTCGCCGCCCGCGCCGCCCCGGCCTCGACATCGATCTCGCGCTTCTTGCCCTCGTCGTTCGGTCCCGGCTCGGGCAGGTCCGCTTCCGGCGTGACCGCTGACGGGTCGTGAGCGATATCGAAGGTGATCCAGTAGCCCGGATCCTTGTCGACCTCGATGCCCGCCTCGACGGTGCGGACGGTGACCGTCGTCCCGTCGTCGATGCGGATCGTGGTGACCACCGCGCCGGTCATGTCGACCTCGGCGGCCGGTTTCACGTCCTTGAACGGCAGGAACTCGAGCGCGCGCTGTGCGGCGGTGAGGCGGATGTCTTCCTCTTTCCGCCCTTCCGGCAGATTCTCGACATGCAGATTGCCGAACTTGCCGCGCGCCAGGTCGAGAACGCCGCCGTCGGCGCGCGCGACGGAGATCGCGCGGACCTCCTCGCGCTTCACCTTGATCAGGTCCTTGTCCAGCCAGGCGGTCGGGTTCTTGCGGATATCGAAACGGCCCTCGACGAGCCAGCTCTGATCCTCGTCCCAGCGGCGGACATAGGCCTGACCGGCCTCGCGGGAGGTCGGAAGCGCCTTGACGCGGCCGATCAGCAGATCGGCCATCGCGTCGCCATCCGCATCCTTCGCCGTGACCCGGACGCTGGTGACATCGCCTTCCTTTTCCAGATCGACCTTCGGCGGCTCAAGATCCAGACGGGCGAACTTCGCCGGATCCGAAGTCCGCGGCGCGACAATGCGGGCGTTGGTCAGCGCGACGACGGCTTCCTTCACCCGGTCGATATCGGCGGGATAGCCATTGCGCTCCGCCAGCACCCAGCGGCCGCCCTCTTCCTTCTTCAGCGTCCACGCGGCGTGTCCCGTATCGACGGACAGCTCGGCCACCCGGTTGGCGCTCGCGCCTTCCAGACCGGGGAACAGCGGCTCGCCATATTCGCGCTCGGCCAGCTGGCGGTTGCGGTCGATCACCGACCAGACGGCGCCCGCGGCGAAGATGGCCGTGACGATCAGAAGGACAATCCAGTTGCGGGATTTCATGGGTCAGGTCTCCCGGACGCGCTGGCTGGCGATGCGCCGCTGACGGCGGTAGAGCGCGATGCCGATGGCAAAGAGCAGCACCAGCGCGGGCATCAGCGCCAGGTTGGCAAGCTGGACCCGCGACTGCAGCGCCTCGATATCGCTGCGCAGGCTGTGCTGCACGGCGCGCAGGTCGCGGCGGGTCTCCAGCATCTGGTTCTGGAAGGTCTCGATCGCCTCCTGCTCCTCGGACGAGAGGAGATCGGTCGAGCCCTCGCCGGTCTTCGACTGCAGCTCGGCCAGTTTCGCTTCGGTTTCCGAGAGCTTCTCGACCAGTGCCTGCTCCTCGGCAAGATACTGCTGCTCCGCCGCGCGGCGCAGTTCCTCGATGCGGCGGAAGGGCCGGTCGCCCTCGGCGCGGCTGCGCAGACCGATCAGGTCGGCGGAACCGGCCAGGTTGTCCAGCGCGTTGATCAGGAAGCTGCCGTTGCCGCTGGTCGGTTGCGAGATCTCCTGACCCAGCATCTGCTGGCGGGTCAGCCAGTAGCGGTCGTCCATCATGTCGGCGTCGGCCACCAGAATGATCTCCACGCTGCCGTCGGATTGCGCGACGTGCTCGGCCTCGACGCCTCCCGGCGCCGCCTCGAAGGCCGATTTGACCGGCCCGCGCAGACGGGCGGCGAGCACGTAGCGCTCCTCGGTCGGCACCATGTCCGCCAGTAGCGCCTGCGGGTTCGGCCGGTGGCGGAAGCGCGAGGCCTCGAACAGCATGGAATCGGCGCTGGACAGAACCAGCGGGCGGACATCCAGCGTCGCGTCCTCGGTCTGCCGGATATGGCCCGCGGTGGGCATGATCAGCGGCATCTGCAGTTCCGCCGTGACCACGTCGTCACCGTTCAGCGCGTCCGGCCCGGCGGTGATCCAGCCGACATAGTCGATGATCGAGCGCCGCCCCTGCCCGGCATTGACCCGAGTGGCGTTGCCGCGGTCGCCGACGATCCTGTCCTGCTCGACCTCGACGCCCCAGGCCTGGAACAGCTCGGGCAGCACCAACTCATGGCGGTCGAGCGGGTTGGGCGCACCGCCGGCCGGCGGCAACTGCGCACCGGTCTCGGAGAACGGATCGGCGAAGACCAGGGCCTTGCCGCCCTTCACGATGTACTGGTCGATGGCGTAGATCTGCTGCGGGGTGAGATCGCGCGCATGCAGCAGCATCAGGACCTCGGTGTCCGCGGGGATCTCCTCCCAGCTGCCCGGCAGGACGTCGGTGATGAAGAACTCCTGCATCGGCTGCATGATGCCGTAGGGTCGGCTCTGCCCCCGCATCGCGGCCTGCACGCCGCCCGGCCCCCATTCCAGCGGATAGGACGACACGATGCTCAGCTTCGGGCGATCCGGGTTGGACAGGCCGTAGATCGTCCGGGTCAGGTCGTATTCCAGAAACCGCGCCCGCTCCGGCGAGAAGAAGCCGATGGCCTCCTGATCGTCGGTCATGTTGGTGCCGACCAGGCCGAAATAGAAGTTCTCCCCGCCCGGGCCGATGGGCACGCCCGACAGGCCGGCGTCGACGGCGCGGTCCTCGGCCTCGGAGAAGGGCTCGGGATCGATGACCTCCAGCCGGATCCTGCCGTTCGACGCGGCCTGGTATTCCTCCAGCATGTTGATCACGTTCTCGGCGTGATTGCGCACCGTCGGCGCGTTGGCGGACAGCGAACGCGAGTAGTAGAGCTTCAGCGTCACCGGCTCGTCGAGACCGCCGAGAAGGTCCAGCGTCCCGTCGGAGAGGGTGAAGAGATCCCGCTCGGTCAGGTCGATGCGGCTGCCGCCCAGGAAACGGTCGGCCAGCACATTGGCCGACAGGAACAGGATCGCCGCCAGGACGACCGCGGAATAGTTGAAGAAGCGCTGGTTGATCATCGGCTCAGCCCACCAGCTTCTTGTGTTCGATGATGACGACATTGGCGAACAGCCAGACCGCGATCAGGGTCCCGAAATAGACCAGATCGCGGATGTCGATCACGCCCTCGACGATCGAGGTGAAGTGCACGAGGAAGCTGAAACTGGCGATCTGGTCCAGCACCGCCTGCGGCGCCCATGCCGAGAAGAACTCCAGCACCAGCGGCGCGCCCGAGACCGTGAAGGCGAAACAGACGACCGTGCCCACCACGAAGGCAATGACCTGGTTCTGCGTCGTCGCCGACAGGCAGGAGGCGATGGCGAGATAGCCGCCGGCCATCAGCAGGCTGCCGACGTAGCCGGCCAGGATGACGCCGTTATCCGGATCGCCCAGATAGTTGACCGTGATCCAGAGCGGGAAGGTCAGCGCCAGGGCGATGCCGGTGAAGGCCCAGGCCGCCAGGAACTTGCCGATGACCGCCGCGGGCACCGAGATCGGCAGGGTCAGCAGCAGCTCGATGGTGCCGGTCTTGCGCTCCTCCGACCAGAGCCGCATGCCGATGGCCGGGATCAGGAACAGGTAGAGCCATGGCAGGTAGGTGAAGAAGCTCTTCAGATCGGCCTGCCCGCGCTCGAAGAAGTTGCCCAGGTAGAAGGTGAAGGCCGCGGTCGTCAGCAGGAAGATGACGATGAAGACATAGGCCACCGGGGTCGCGAAGTAGCCCGAAAGCTCGCGGCGGAAGATGGTCAGCATGTTCATGCGGCCTGCTCCCCGGTTCCGCCAATGGTGATGGTGCGGAAGACTTCGTCCAGCCGGCCCTGATCGACATGGAACGACGACAGTTCCCAGCCCCGCGCCCGGGCGAGCTGCGCCACCTGGTCGGCGATGGCGCGGCCTTCCTCGGGGAAGACGATGAAACGGCCGTCGCCCTCGGTCTCGACCCGCGCGACGCCCGGCACCTTCGAGACGTCGTCGCGGATGGTCTCGAAATCCGGCAGCGTCTCGCCCGAGAGCTGCACGACGACAGCGTTGTGGTAGCGCGAGCGCGCCATCAGTTCGTCCGGCGTGCCATCGGCGACGACGCGTCCGTGCGCGATGATCATGGCGCGCGAGCAGACGGCGGCGACCTCTTCCAGGATGTGGGTGGAGATGATGATCGCCTTCTCCGGTGAGAGCTCCCGGATCAGGTTTCGGACCTGATGCTTCTGATTCGGGTCAAGACCGTCGGTCGGCTCGTCCAGGATCAGTACCTCGGGGTCGTGCAGCAGCGCCTGGGCCAGGCCAACGCGGCGCTTGAAGCCCTTGGAGAGCGTCTCGATCGGCTGATGCATCACCCGCTGCAGCTCGATCCGCTCCACGACCTCGGCGATGCGGCGGCGGCGGTCGGCGCCCGAAAGGCCGCGCACCTCGGCGATGAAATCGAGATAGCCGGCCGGCGTCATGTCGGGATAGGCGGGCGCGCCTTCCGGCAGGTAGCCGATCTTCTTCTTGGCGGCGATGGGATCGGCGATGGCGTCGATGCCGGCGATCCGCACCGCGCCCTCGGTCGGACCGAGAAAGCCGGTGATCATCTTCATGGTGGTCGACTTGCCGGCGCCGTTCGGCCCCAGGAATCCCAGCACCTCGCCGCGCTTCACCTCGAACCCGATCCCGTCCACGGCGGTGAAGGCGCCGAAGCGTCTTACAAGTCCCGACACCTCAAGCATCGTTTCCACGTGCCCGGTCTCCCCTGCTTTCCTGTCGCCATGTGGCCGCTCGCCGGCGCCTGCGATCGCGTGCCGCTTCTTGATCTTGGTTTCGCGGCGTGCGGCTAGTTAGGACAAGCGCAACGGCGGTTCAAGGGGTGGCGGATATGGCGGGCGCGCACACAAGCGTGTCTCGACGCCGCCAGCCACTTGCGCCACAATCAAACGCCATGCTCAGAAGCCTCGTCCTCCTGGCGGCGATCATCCTGGCCATGCCCGGAACCGCCGCTGCAGATCAGAACAACCCCGAACTGGACAAGCTGTTCGGGAAGCTGCAATCCGCCAACGGCCTGTCCGCCCAGGCGGTGCAGGACCAGATCTGGCAGGTGTGGCACGATTCCGGTTCGGAGACCGTCGATCTGCTGATGCTGGATGCTTCCGAGGCGATCAACCGCGGCCTGCTGGATCAGGCGGAGGCGCAATACGACGCCATCGTCGATCTGGCCCCGGCCTTCGCGGAAGGCTGGAACCGCCGCGCGACGCTGCGGTTCATGCGCGGCAACTACACGGGCTCGATCGAGGACATCAACCGGGTGCTGGAGCTCGAACCCCGGCATTTCGGGGCGCTGGCCGGCCTGGGCGCGATCTACGACCGGCTGAACCAGCCGGCCGCGGCGCTGAAGAGCTTCGAGCAGGCGCTGCTGATCAATCCGCACATGCGCGAGGTAAAGCAGCGCGCCGAGGCGCTGGAAAAGGAAATCGGCGACCGGGACATCTGAAGCGGGCACGCATAGGCCGCTGCCCACTAGCCTGAGCCTTCCGAGCTCCGACCGGAAGGACTGCCCCCTTGAGCGCCACCGACCCCATTTCCGATGACACCATCGACCAGCGCCTGAGCGCGTTTCGCGACGACCCGATGGGCTTCGTCCGATGGGCCTTCCCCTGGCGCGTGGCAGGCACGCCGCTGCACAGGGCGCCCGGCCCTGAGCGCTGGCAGGCCGACATTCTCGCCACCATCGGCAGGCGGCTGACAGAGGCGGCGCTTCAAGGCAAGGGGCCGGACACCGAACCGGTGCTGGTCGCCGTCGCTTCGGGCCACGGCGTCGGCAAGTCAGCGCTGGTGGCCTGGCTGGTGATCTGGGCGATGGCGACGGCGCGCGACACCCGTGGCGTGGTCACCGCCAATACCGAGATCCAGCTGAAGACCAAGACCTGGGCGGAACTGGCCAAGTGGTTCCGGCTGAGCCGCGTCCGGCACCGATTCAGGCTCGGCGCGACCGCGCTGCAGGCGCGCGACAGCGAGGCGGCGAAGACATGGCGGATCGACATGGTGCCGTGGTCGCTGACCCAGACCGAAGCCTTCGCCGGGCTGCACAATCAGGGCCTTCGGATCGTGCTGGTCTTCGACGAGGCCAGCGCCATCCCCGCACCGGTCTGGGAGGTCGCGGAGGGCGCGCTGACCGACCGCGGCACCGAAATCGTCTGGGCGGTATTCGGCAATCCGACCCAGGCGGCGGGCCGGTTCCGCGAATGCTTCGGCCGCCGGCGGCACCGCTGGATCACCCGGCATGTGGATTCGCGCGATACCCGGCTGACCAACGCGGACCAGATCGCCAGATGGATCGACGATTACGGCGAGGATTCCGACTTCATCCGCGTCCGGGTGAAAGGGGAGTTTCCGCGCAGTTCCTCACGGCAGTTCATTGGGGCCGACCTGATCGACGCCGCGCGGCAGCGGCATCCCGAACCGGAGGCGGACGCGCCGCTGGTCATGGGCGTCGACGTCGCCCGCTTCGGCGACGACCAGTCGGTGATCCTGCTGCGGCGGGGCAATCTGCTGGCCGGCGAGATACAGCGCTTCCGCGGTCTCGACCTGATGCAGCTGGCGGCGCGGACGGCGGAACGCATCACAGAACTTCATCCCGACGCGGTCTTCGTCGATGGCGCGGGGATCGGCGGCGGCGTCATCGACCGGCTGCGCCATCTCGGCCACCGCGTGCATGACGTCAATGGCGGCGAGGCCGCCCGACGCCGGCGGGACTACGTCAACCGCCGTGCCGAGATGTGGGCCCGGATGCGGCACTGGCTGAAGGACGGCGCCATCCCGGACGACCCGGCGCTGGCCGCCGATCTGGCGGGACCCGAATACGGCTTCGACGCCAAGGGCCGGATCCAGTTGGAGCGGAAGGAGGACATGAAGCGGCGCGGCCTCGCCTCGCCCGACGCAGCCGACGCGCTGGCCCTGACCTTTGCCGACTTTGCCGCGCTTTCGCCCGATCTGAAACCGCAGGACGCGGAGACCGGGTTCAGGGTGCTGTAGCTATTCCGGCAGCCTGTGATCCTTCAGGAACTGCCAGACATGCAGCGCCGCCGGAAAGTCGCGCGGCGCCGGCCCCAGGATCTCGCCCAGCCGGCCCGGCAGGTTCGGCATCAACGCGTCCGGCCAGCGATGGCCCATGCCCTCGAAGCGGTAGAGCACGACCGACGCATCGCCGCGGCAGCCCGTGTAGCGGGTCGCGAGGAGACGCATCCCATCGTCCAGCGGCATCGCGGGCTCCACCGTCGCCGACCCGCAGCCGCTCAGCTGGCGGAATATCTCGACCGTCCGCTCCGTCGGCAGCACATGACCGCGATTGCCCGGCACCATGGCCGCGACCGGCCCGCCTTCCCACGGGATCAGCAGGTCTTCCGTGCCGTTCATCAGCAGCACGGGCACCGGCCGCGAGGGACGGCAGGTCTCTTCCGCCTCGACCGGCAGGCTGGCGATGGCCGGCGCGATGGCGGCGAAGGTATCGGCGGCCTCGCAGGCCAGCCGGAAACTCATCATGCCGCCATTCGATGCACCGGTGGCGTAGGTGCGGCGGCGGTCAGCGATCCCGTCGGCGGTCAGCCGCGCCGCCAGCGCGGTCAGGAAACCGACATCGTCGATCTCGCCGCCCTGCTTCTCCAGCAGTGCCGGCGCGGTGCGCGCGTCGTTCCAGTGCCCCTCGACGCCCTGCGGGTAGACGGTGACGAAACCGGACGCCTCGCCCTGGTGGTGAAAGCGGCTGGAGCGCCGCACCCTCTCCTTCGACCCGCCGCCGCCATGCAGCATGAAGACTGCCGGCGCCGGCAGGGCGAGACCGTCGGGGACAACAAGGTCGTAGCTCCGCTCGATCCCGTCATGAATGAGCGTGTCGGCAGCAGCCGGTGCAGCGAGGCAGAGAAGGGCGAGGATGGCAAGCCGGCGCAGCATCGTTTCACTCCGCAGCCCGGACATCGTCGAGCATCGCTTCCGTATCGTCGAAGGATGGCCACCCGAACCCGAAGGACGGCAGTTGCACCGCGATGGCGGTCAGGAAACGGCCGTTGACGATGCGGACCGTCCCCGCCACGTCGCCCGATGCGGGCCTGTCTTCGGCAAACCGCTCCATGCAGAGCTTGCCTCCCACGGCGGATTCCGTCGCCGCCATGTCCACGCAGCTCGGCTTCACGGCTCGTTCGCCGGCGCCTTCCAGGATCTTGTCGAGAAACGCGCGGCGAAGGTCGCGCTTGTCAGGGTTCTGCATCGACTGGAACAGTCCGCGCAGCAGTTCGAACTGCAGCAGCTGTTGCCCCGTCGCAGGCCATTCCCGGCCGTCCCGCGCCAGCACACCCCAGACCCGGAGCCTGAGGTCGTCGAGGATGGCGGGATCGTCGAGACGCCCGACGGCGCTGCAATCGATCTGGAACACCTTCGGCTCGATGTAGCGCCGGAGCTTCTGTCCGCCGCTCCTGCCGAGGGCCCTGGCGACCAGATCGGAATCCGAGATGTCGCAGAAGCCGTCGGCGGCCGGCACCGTGTAGGTCCTGCCGTTCATCTCGAAGCTGGAGAGATCGGCCGCCGCAACCGGCAACGCGGCAAGGAAAACACATATGGTCAGGACGCAACGCATGAGCGCAGTAGGCGGCAGGCGGGCGCGGATGGCAAGCGGCGACGCCGGGATGGCGGTAACGTTCTCAGGAACGCACCACCGCCTGCGCCTGTTCGTGCCGTCGCCTCAGATCCGCAATCATCTGGAAGGCCCTATCGTCCATCCGCAGGGGCGGCGCGCCCTCGGCCTGCAGCACGATCTCGCCGTCGGAGAAGGTCACGGAAAGCCGCAGCCCACCGGCCTGTTCGATCTGCGCGAAGGTCTCGACGGCAGCGGTCACCCGCACCCGGTCACCGCCGACCGGCCAGATCGACGATGTCGGCGCGTAGCCGTCGGAAGGCCAGCGCGGACTCCTGCTCCTCGATATCGGTCTCGATGGGGTCGATCAGGCCGAAGAAGGCGTCGTCCAGCGCCTGCTCGACCGAGCCTCGCAGATCTTCCTGCGCGGCCTGGTCGAGATCCGAGGCCATCACCGCCGGGCTCATGGCCTTCAGGATGTCCGCCCGTTGCCCCAGCAGCCGTTCGCGCTCGTCGAGAAGATCGTCCAGATGCATGCCACCGTCTCCATGATTGAAGGCGGTATTATCGGTATTTTTACACTATCGTCAAGGTTCAGGCATCCATGATCGCGACGGCGCGGGTCCAGCCCGCCGAGGCGCCCTTGATCTTGACCGGGAAGCAGCAGACCGTGAAGCCGTCGCCCGGCAGCGCCTCCAGATTGTGCAGTTTCTCGAGGTGGCAGTAGCCGATGTCCCGCCCCGCCTTGTGGCCTTCCCAGATCACCGAGGCGTCTTTCTCCTCGGCATATTTCTCGGCGGTATGGACGAAGGGCGCATCCCAGGACCATGCATCGGTACCGGTAACGCGGACGCCGCGCTCCAGCAGATACATGGTCGCCTCGTAGCCCATGCCGCAGCCTGTCTCGACATAGCGGTCCGAGCCATAGGCCGCGCCCGCGGCGGTGTTGACGACGACGATCTCCAGCGGCTGCAGCTCGTGCCCGATCCGCTCCAGCTCGGCTTCGACGTCGGCAGCCGTGACGACATAGCCGTCGCCGAAGCGTCGGAAGTCCAGCTTGACGCCCGGCCGCATGCACCAGTCGAGCGGCACCTCGTCGATGGTGATCGCCCGCTCGCCCTTGTTCATGGTCGAGGCGAAGTGATAGGGCGCGTCGAGATGCGTGCCGTTGTGGGTGATCAGTTCGACCCGCTCGACGGCCCAGGCTTCGCCGTCCGGCAGATCCTCCGCCTTCAGGCCGGGAAAGAAGGGCAGCATCTGCGGCAGCGACATCTTGTGGTCGATGTAGTCGATCTTCGGCCCGAAGGGTTGCGGGTCGGATATGACATCGTTCTCCAGCGGCATGGAGATGTCGATGATGGTCCGGCTCACGACTGCGGCCCCGTCTCCATCGGCAGCGCCTCGTCGACGGACCATTCGGTCAGCGAGTTGTCGTAGAGCGCCACATCGTCCCGCCCCAGCAGCGCCATGACGAAGGCGGGCGTGGTCGCGGCGATGCCGCCGCCGCAATAGGTGATCAGCCGCCCTTCGCCGGTCGCGCCGACATCGTCCAGCATCGCGCGCAGTTCTTCCAGCGAACGGAAGGCCTTGGTCGCCGGATCGATCATCTCGCGGGCAGGCGCGACCTTCGAGCCGGCGATGCGACCGGGCCGGCCGTAGGCGACGCCGCCGCCCTCATGCTGTTCGCGGCTCAGCGCGTTCAGGACCAGCGCACCGCCATTCGTCACCGCGCCCAGCACGTCCTCGCGGCTGGCGATCAGCCCGGGCCGCGGCTTCGCGGTGAAATCGCCCGGCGGGTAGCTGGTCTCGCCGCTCTCGACCGGCTTGCCCTCGGCCTCCCACTTGTCGATGCCGCCATCCAGGATGGCCGCATTGTCGAACCCGAAGGCGCGCAGCATCCACCAGACGCGCGTCGCCCACATGGGATGAAACCGGCTGTAGAGCACGACGCGGCTGTCATTGCCGACGCCAAGCTCGCGCATCGCCTTCTGGAAATGGTCAGGCTCGGGAAAGGTGAAGCGGAGCTTCGGATGGGGCTTCGACAGCTTCGCCTGGATGTCGATGAAGCCGGCGCCCGGAATGTGCGCCGAGCGCCACTCCTCGATGCAGGGAACGACGCGGTAGGTGCTGGCGGGATCCGGCTCCAGCCGGGTCGAGCAGTCGAAGATGCGGACGTTGTCGTCGGCCAGCATCTCTGCCAGCCGGTCAGTGCCGACGAGCCAGCGTTCTGTGCGGTCGGTCATGGTGCTCCCTCCCCGGATTCATGCCCGGAAGGAAGGGTATCTCAGCCCCCGGCGTAGCGCCAATTCTGCTTGTACTGCCGCAAGGACTCCTGCGCCTGGCGCAGGTCGTTCTCTTCGCCGGGGGTCATCGCTGACACCTCGAAGCCGCGCCCCGTCTCACGAATGTAGACCGTTCCGCCGGAACCGAGCCTGAACTTCTCCGCGAGTTCGTCGGGCAGCACGACGGCGGTGCGACCGTTCGCTTTCGTGATCTTTGCTCTGGCCATCGATTTATCTCCACGTTTCCAAGGAGATACATCAAAATTAACATTTGTTCAACAGCGTTCCTGTGGATAATCCCGGCGCCTGCCGATATCGGATGACAGCCAAGCGCTTGTGATGCCTTGGCCGCAACGCCGCCAGGCTGGTAGATTGCACACAAATATCCGGAGGAATGCGACATGGCGGGCATCGTGCTTTCGAACATCGACGATCTGGCGGCAATGGTAACCGACGGCGCCAAGGTGGCGGTGCCGCCCGACTATTCCGGCGTCGCCATGGAGCTGACGCGGGCGCTGGTGCGGCGCGGCGTGCGCGGCCTGCATCTGGTCTGCGTCCCGGTCACCGGGCTGCAGGGCGACATGCTGATCGGCGCAGGCGCGGTGGACACCATCGAGACATCGGCCGTCACCCTGGGCGAGTTCGGCGGCGCGCCGCGCTTCCAGAACGCGCTGAAGTCCGGCGCGCTTAAGATCATGGACGCGACCTGCCCCGCGGTGCACGCCGGCATCCAGGCGGGCCAGAAGGGCATTCCCTACATGCCGCTGCGGGGCATGATCGGCTCCGACATCCTGAAGAACCGCAGCGACTGGAAGGTGCAGCAGAACCCGTTCTCCGACGAGGAGGACCCCATCGTGCTTCTGCCGGCGATCCGGCCCGATTTCGCGATCTTCCACGGCCTGAAGGCGGACCGTCAGGGCAATGTCTATCTGGGCATCCGCCGCGAGCTGTTCGCCATGGCCGGCGCCGCAAAGCAGTCGCTGGTGACGGTCGAGGAGATCGTCGACGGCAACCTGCTGGAGGACGACGCCACCGCGGCCGGCACGCTGCCGGGCCTCTATGTCGGCGGCGTGGTCGAGGCGAAGCGCGGCTGCTGGCCGATTTCCTTCTGGAACGAGTACGGCACCGACGGGGCGCACATGCAGGGCTATGTGGCCGCCGCGCGCTCGGACGAGGGCTTCGCGGCCTATGTGCAGGAGTTCGTCCACGGCGCCGCCTCGGCCGAGGCTGCCGAATGAGCGGCGCTGGCAGACCCTGCGGAGGTCAAGACCGAGGAACTGCTGATCACCATTATCGCCCGTCTGCTGGAAGGCTGCCGGCTGGTGGCGGCTGGCGCATCCTCGCCCATTCCCGGCGGCGGCTGCCTGCTTGCCAGGCGTCATTCGGGCGGCGCGATGCACGTGAACATTCTCGGCAGCCGCGCCAACAACCTGATGACCAATGGCGGCGTCGAACTGTTCGACTGGGCGGGTCAGGGCCGGCTGGACGCCTTCTTCCTTGGCGGCGGCCAGATCGACGGCGAGGCCAACATCAATCTGGTCGGCACCGGCGACTACCCGCAGAACGACATCCGCTGGCCCGGATCGTTCGGTTCGGCCTATCTCTACTATCTGGTGCCGCGCGTGATCCTGTTCCGCGAGGAGCACACGCGCCGCGTCTTCGTGCCGAAGGTCGACTTCGTTTCCACGCCCGGCGTCAGCGACGAGAGCGTCTACCGCACCGGCGGGCCCTACGCGATGGTCTCGCCGCTCTGCCTGATGGGCTTCGACGCGAAGCGCCGGCGCTTCCATCTCAAGAGCGTCCACCCCGGGCACACCATCGAGGAAGTCCGCGACAACACCGGCTTCGATTTCGACGTGCCCGACAACGTACCCGAGACCGAAATGCCCAGCCGCGCCGTGCTCGACGAGATCCGCCAGCACGTCAGCCGCGAGATCGCCGAGACCTATCCGCGCTTCGCCGAACGGGTCTTCGACGTCGCGGCGTAGCTGCCGCTGCCGCCCCGGACCCGATTCCGGGGCGGCCCGCGCGGCGTTGTCCGGCACGGACGCCGAATCGCTTGCGCCGTTCAGCCCGGATTCAGCAGACTTTCCCAACTTCATGATGCGCGGCTGTCCGGTCGCGCGCGGCGGCTCACAATGGCGTCAGATCGCCGGAATCGCCCTGTTTCCGCCCGTTTCGATGGCTTACTTCCAGTCGGGCATTTGCAATTGAGGAGGCTTTCGTGAGCCAGTATAATCCCACTACATCTGGTATGTATGAGGGTTCGATGACACTATCGAGGCGAAATCTGCTGCTGGGTGGCGTGGCGCTGACGGCGCTTGGAGCCGCCGGCATGCCCGTGCGCGCCGAGGAGGCGATGTTCGCCGCGGGCGACATGGCGATGGGCGCCGCCGATGCGCCGGTCGAGATCATCGAATACGCCTCGATGACCTGTCCGCACTGCGCGAACTTCCATCACAGCACATGGCCGGAGCTGAAGGCGAACTTCATCGACACGGGCAAGGTGCGCTTCATCTTCCGCGAATTCCCCTTCGACCGCCCGGGTCTGGCCGCCGCGATGCTGGCCCGCTGCGGCGGCGAGGAGCGCTTCTTCCCGTTCATCGACGTCCTGTTCGAGCAGCAGCCGCGCTGGTCGCGCTCGCCCGATCCGATGGCCGAACTGCAGAAGATCGCCCTGCTGGGCGGCGTCGGCCCCGACAAGTTCCGCGCCTGCATGACCAACAAGGCGCTGGAGGAGCATGTCCTGAATTCCCGCCTGGAGGGCCATCAGAAGTTCGAGGTCAACGCGACCCCGACCCTGATCATCAACGGCGAGAAGTGGGAAGGTGGCAACGACTACGAGTCGCTCGCCGACCATCTCAACGGCCTGACCTCGTAGATGCACGGCCGCGCGCGCTCCATATCCCCTGACACGGCGGCTGCGGCCGCCGGACACGGGGGCGCGCGCTAGATGGCCATGCAGTTCAAGGGGCTCCGGCTCGTCGGCTTCAAGTCCTTCGTGGAAAACACGGAACTGGTCATCCAGCCGGGCATGACCGGCGTTGTCGGTCCCAATGGCTGCGGCAAGTCCAACCTGGTCGAGGCGCTCCGCTGGGTCATGGGCGAGACCTCGGCCAAGAACATGCGCGGCGGCGAGATGAACGACGTCATCTTCGCCGGATCGGGCACGCGGCCCGCCCGCAACACGGCCGAGGTGCAGGTCGCGCTGGACAATTCCGAGGGCGACGGCCCGCCCGATTACGCCAACGAGCCCGAACTGGCGATCACGCGGAAGATCACCCGCGACCAGGGCTCCGACTACAAGATCAACGGCGCGCCGGTCCGCGCCAAGGACGTGCAGCTGCTGTTCGCCGACATGGCCACCGGCGCACGCTCGACCGCGATCGTCAGCCAGGGCCGCGTCGGAGCGCTGATCGGGGCCAAGCCGACCGAGCGGCGCATGCTGCTGGAAGAGGCCGCCGGCATCACCGGCCTGCATTCCCGCCGCCACGAGGCGGAGCTTCGGCTGAAGGGCGCGGAGACGAACCTGGAGCGGCTGGACGACGTCACCCAGCAGCTGGACCAGCAGCTCGGCAATCTGAAGAAGCAGGCCCGGCAGGCCGCCCGCTACCGCAATCTCTCGGCGCAAGCCCGCCAGGTGGAGGCGATGATCCACCACCTGCGCTACACGGCCTCGCTGGAGGCGCTGAACGCGGCGCGGCAGGCCATGGACGCGACACAGGCCGAAGTCTCGGAAGCCACGCGCAAGGCAGCCGCCGTGACCACGCGGCAGGTCGAGCAGGCAGCCCGGATCGACCCGCTGCGCAAGGCCGAGGCCGAGAAGGCTGCGGCGCTCAACCACCTGAACATCGCGCGCGAGCGTCTCGACGCCGAGGAAGCGCGGCTGAACGAGACGGTCCGCAACCTGAGCGAACGCGCCGCCCAGGCGGAGGAGGACCTCCGCCGGGAAAGCGAGCGGACGCAGGATTCCGCCGACCGGTTGAAGGAACTCGACCGGGAGGCCGAGACGCTGACCGTCGCCTCGCAGGGCGAGGATCAGGCGCTGGAAAAGGCAGGCGCCGCATTGAAGGCCGCGTCCGAAGCTGTCCAGTCGGCGGAACAGGAGCTGTCGGCGGCGACCGAGACGCTCGCAGAACTCCGCGCCCGGCGCAGCGCTCTCGCCCGCCGCGCACAGGAATTGCAGCAGAAGAAGGCCGACCTGGAACGCCGGGTCGCCAGCGCCGAACGCGAACTCGCCGCCGCCGCCTCCGGCGATCATGAATCCCGCCTGAAAGCGCTGGAAGGCGAACTGGATACGGCGCGCGAGGCTGTGGAAGCGCTGGCCGGCGAGATCGACACGGCTGAACAGGCACGCGCCGCAGCGGAAACCCGGCTGAACGAGGCCGCAGAGGCCGACCGCAAGGCGAAGTCGGCGCTCTCCGGCCTGAAGACCGAGATCGACACGCTCGCGCGCCTGCTGGCGAAGGAGAAGAATTCCGGCCACGCCCGCATCATCGATCTGGTAAAGGTCGCGCCGGGCTACGAGAACGCTTTCGCCGCGGCACTGGGCGACGGCGTCGAGGGCGCGCTTGAGCCGGATGCGCCGGCGCGCTGGACCGAAGGCGATGCCGACAGCGGCGACCTGCCCAAGGGCGCCGAGGCGCTCGCCGTAAAGGTCGAAGGACCGGCGGCGCTGAACCGGCGGCTGCAGGCGACCGCCGTCGTTGCCGACATCGAAACCGGCGAACGGCTGGCCGACCAGCTGCGGCCCGGCCAGCGGCTGGTCACCGCGAAGGGCGATCTCTGGCGTTGGGACGGCTACCGCCGCCGCGCCGGCAAGCAGGCCAGCGGCGCGATCCGCCTGGAGCAGCAGAACCGCCTCGCCGCCCTGCAGGCGCAGCAGCCGGAAGCCGAGACCGCGGCCCGCGACGCGGAGGCCGGGATGGCCTCGGCCCGGAACGCCGTGGCCCGCGCCATCGAGGCCGAGCGCAACGCGCGCAACCGCCGCCGCGAGGCGGAGCAGCAGGTCCAGAAGACCGGACAGGCGCTGGAAGTGCTGCGCCGGCAGGCCGAGGCCGAACGCCAGAAGAAGGAGCGCATCGCCGCGCTGCTGGAAGGCGCACGGAACGAACTCGCCGCCGCCACTGAAGAGGCCGGCGCCGCCGAGGCCGAGATGCAGGGCCTGCCCGCTGTCGACGGCGCCGAGGCCGACGTCAATGCACGCCGAGAGCGGGTCCGCACCGCCCGCGAGGAACTGGACCGCGCCCGGCAGGCGCTGGACCGGATCGAGCGGGAGAAGCGGTTCCGCGTCCGCCGGCTTGAAGAGATTGCCCGTGACCGCAAGGACTGGGTCCGTCGGTCCGAGGAGGCCGGCAAGGCCTGCGCCGCGCTGGCCGAACGCCGCGACGCCGCAAGACAGGCCATCGAGGACCTGAAGGAGCGGCCGGCGGAAATCGAGGCGCAGCGCACGAAACTGCTTTCCGAGATCGCCGACGCCGAGGGCGCGCGGCGCGAAGCCATCGACCAGCTTTCAGGGGCAGAGATGGCGCTGGCCGAGGCCGACCGGGACCTGAAGGCGGCGCAGGCCGAGGTTCAGGCCGCCCGCGAGACGCTGGTCCGCCGGGAATCGGCGGTCGAACACGGCGTCGAGGAACTCCGCCGCCTGACCCGCGAAATTCAGGAATCGATGGAATGCGCCCCGCAGAAGGTGCTGGAAGTCGCCGGGCTCGACCCGGACGCCGTGATGCCGCCGCTGGACGACTGCGAGCGCAAGCTGGACCGGCTGAAGCGCGAGCGGGAGAACATGGGGCCGGTCAACCTGCGCGCCGAGATCGAGGCCAACGAGGTGCAGGAGAAGCTGGACACGCTGGCCGCCGAACGCGCCGATCTGGAAGGCGCCATCGCACGGCTGCGTCAGGGCATCTACTCGATCAACCGCGAAGCGCGGGCCCGGCTGCTGGAAGCCTTCGAAACGGTGAACGGCCATTTCGAGAAGCTGTTCCGCCGGGTCTTCGGCGGCGGCGAGGCGCGTCTCGCACTGACCGAGGCCGAGGATCCGCTGGAGGCCGGCCTGGAGATCATGGCCAGCCCGCCGGGCAAGCGCATGCAGATCCTGACCCTGCTCTCGGGCGGCGAGCAGGCGCTGACCGCGACCGCGCTGCTGTTCGCCGTGTTCCTGACCAACCCGGCCCCGATCTGCGTGCTCGACGAGATCGACGCGCCGCTGGACGACGCCAATGTCGAGCGGCTGACCGATCTGCTGGACGAACTGGCCAGCCACAAGCAGACCCGCTTCCTGGTGATCACCCACAACCCGATCACCATGGCCCGCATGGACCGCCTGTTCGGCGTCACCATGGCCGAGCGCGGCGTCAGCCAGCTGGTCTCCGTCGACCTGCAACAGGCCGCGCTGATGCGGGAGACGGCGTAGAGGTTCGCCGTCACGCCGTCCTTGACCGGCGCAGATCTCACCCACCGGCGTCATGCCGGGCCTGACCCGGCATCCGGACAGTCATCGAACGCGCGGTGAAGCCGCACCGGACCCCGGCTCGAGGCCGGGGTGACGTCGGTGCTGACCGGCTCACCGATCGATCGGCAAGGCGTTCAGGCGCCCTTGCGCTTCCATCTGAAGTCGCAGTGCGGCGCGCCCTGCATCCGGGTCTGGGTGCGGGTGAATTCCCAGTCGGGCCGGATCCGCGCCTCCGCGGCGAAATCGACCCCGCAGCACATCAGCGCGCCGATCTCCGGCTCGCCGATCTTGCGAAAATGGTCGGCGAAGGCGCAGCCGGTGATGTTGTGGCCATAGGCACCGGGCGTGTTCTCGACGACCTCCTCCTCGACCGGAAAGGCCGGTGCGTTGCCGGCTTCCCGGTCTTCGGCCGGGTGGCTGTTCTCCTCGAACCCCAGCTTCTCGCGCCACGCGACATAGTTCTGCGCAATGGCCTCGCCGACAATGCGGTGCGCCTCCGCCTTGCCGAGTTCCTGTTCCAGCTTCTTCACGATCGGAATGACGATCTTCGCCTGGATCTTCGTTGCATCGAGCACGGATGTCTTCATGACAGCCTCCCCATCTGACCTTGTACGAACAGCCTACCGCGGCGGGCGGCCCTGGGTTTCGAACTTGCGGACGTCTCCGACATCGTCGACCCAGGGCAGGGCGGACCGGCACCAGATCTGGGTGCGCGGTCTCAGTTCGTGACGCTGCCGGCAATTGCCGAGACGGAGCGAGTAAAACGGCGATTCCCCGACGTCGCCCCCATGGATGGAGGTGCCGCAGCGCGGGCAGAAGGACAGCGCCCGCCGATTGCCGCTTTCGGCGGTCTTCACGTAGACCTTCAGTTCGCCGCTGAGCAGTTCGAAATCGTCCGCCGGCACCATCACCGCAATCCGGAAGGCCGTCGCCGAATTGATCTGGCAGTCGGTGCAGTGGCAGATTCCGACCCTGTCCGGATCGATCTTCGCCCGCCAGGTGACGTCTCCGCAGAGACAGTGTCCATCGACCTCCATCGTCCCCTCCCCTTCGTTTCTGGACCCGACGCCCGGGCAAGGTACGATACCAGCTTACCGCGCGGAAAAGGGGACCGGCACAATGAACGTCATGAACAAGGCGGCGGAGGTCCTGAACCATCCGCTGGATCAGCTCACCGCCGCCGAGATCGGCCACGCTGTCGAACTGGTGCGCGCCGCGGACTTCGCGGCCGACAGCCTGAAGTTCGAGACCGTCGAACTGCACTATCCGGACAAGGCCTTCATCCGCGCATGGTCGAAGGGTCAGCCCTTCCCGCGCAAGGCCTTCGTCTGCTGCTACGACACGTCCACCGGCGACGTATTCGAATGCGTCCTTGATCTGTCCGAAGGCAAGGGCGCCGGACAGATGGAAAGTTGCAAGACCATCCCCGGCGCGCGCACCGCGGTGATGTATGACGAGATCAGACGCTGCGTCGAGGTCGTGGCGCAGAACCCGGACTTCATCGCCGCCATGAAGAAGCGCGGCATCACCGATCTCACCCATCTGCAGGTCGATCCGTTCTCGGCCGGCAATTTCGGCTACCCCGAGGAGCAGGACGTGCGCATCGTCCACTGCTGGTTCTTCTGCCGGAACAGCAAGTACGACAATGGCTACGCCCACCCGGTGGAGGGGCTGAACGTCATCTATGACCTGAACCGCGAGACCGTGATCAAGGTGCTGGACCGCACGCCGGAGGTGATCCCGGTGCCGAAGGCCGAGCACAACTACTCGGTCCTGTTCGACGAGATCGCCAAGGGTATCCGCAACGATCTGAAGGCCATCGACATCAAACAACCCGACGGCCCGAGCTTCAGCGTCGACGGCCGCCAGGTCGAATGGCTGAACTGGCGCTTCCATGTCGAGTTCAACGCCCGCGAGGGGCTGGTGCTGAACGACCTCCGTTTCGTCCATGAAGGACGGGAGCGCCCGGTCCTGTTCCGCGCCTCCATCGCCGAGATGGTCGTGCCCTATGGCGATCCCAGCTACGGCCATTATCGAAAGAACGCATTCGATGTCGGCGAATACGGGCTGGGGCGGCTGGCGAACTCCCTGACCCTGGGCTGCGACTGCCGCGGCCACATCCACTACTTCGACGGGGTGATCAACGACACGAAGGGCCAGCCCTTCACCATCGAGAATGCGATCTGCATGCACGAGGAAGACGACGGCATGCTGTGGAAGCACACTGACTTCCCGACCATGGATATCCAGACGCGCCGGTCGCGGCGGCTGGTGATCTCGTCGATCGCGACGGTCGGCAACTACGAATACGGCTTCTTCTGGAATCTCTATCTCGACGGCACCATCGAGCTGGACGTGAAGCTGACCGGCATCATGAACACCGGCGGGCTGAACGACGTGTCCGGCGACAAGTATGGCGGCCATGTCGCCCCCGGCGTCGTCGCGCCCAATCATCTGCATCTCTTCTGCGCCCGGCTCGACAGCGCCATCGACGGCGACGCGAATTCCGCCGTCGAGGTGAATGTCATCCAGCCGCCGATGGGGCCGGACAATCCGAACGGCAACGCCTTCTACGCCGAGGAGACGGTGCTCGCCTCCGAGAAGGCGGCGCGGCGCAAACGCAATGCCGACACCGAGCGCTACTGGAAGCTGACCAATCCGGAGAGCCGCAACGCCATGGGCCGGCCGGTCGGCTACAAGCTGATGTCGCCCAGTATGGTGCGGACCTTCCACCATCCGGAAACCATGCTGGCGAAGCGGGCGGCCTTCACCGCGAACCATGTCTGGGTCACGCCCTACAAGCCCGACGAACGGTATCCGGCCAGGCTACGTGAACCAGAGCACGGGCAGCGACGGCATCGGCGTCTGGACCGAAGCGGACCGGCCGCTGGAGAACACCGACATCGTGCTATGGCACAGCTTCGGCATCGTGCACCTGCCCCGGCTGGAGGATTTCCCGGTTCAGCCGGTGGTGAACTGCGGCTTCGCGCTGATGGCCGACGGCTTTTTCGATCGCAATCCGACACTGGACATGCCGCCCTCGACCGACGGCGGACCGGCATAGCCGCACCCCCGGCTGCGGGTGTAGGATCGGGCCATGACACCCTTTCGCCCGCGCACCGAGTTGACGACCCACGATGTGACCAACCAGGCCGCACCGCTGGAGGACTACAATCTCTACGATGCCGACCCGGCGCTGAAGGAAGCGCTGCACCGCCATGGCGGCGGTGATGCCGAGGACGCGGTCCGGGAAATGGGCGCCGAGCTCGGCTCGGCCGAGAGCTACGAGCATGGCCGCCTGGCCAATGACAACCCGCCGAAGCTGAAGAGTTTCGACCGCTACGGCCAGCGCATCGACGAGGTCGAGTTCCACCCCAGCTACCACCACATGATGGCGCTGGGCATGCGCCACGGCATCCAGTCCCTGCCCTGGCAGGCAGAGAAGGGCGGCCACGTCGTCCACACGGCGATGCACTACCTGCTCTACCAGATCGAATGCGGCGTCTGCTGCCCGCTGACCATGACCTACGCTGCCATGCCCGCGCTGATGCAGCAGAAGGACGCCGTCGGGCCCTGGCTGAAGGGAATTGTCAGCCGCGACTATGACGGACGCAGCCTGCCGCCCGAGCAAAAGACCGGTCTGACCATCGGCATGGCGATGACCGAGAAGCAGGGCGGCTCCGACGTCCGCGCCAACACCACGAAGGCGAAGCCCATTGGCGCCGGCGGCCCGGGCGGCGAGTACGAGCTCTGGGGCCACAAGTGGTTCTGCTCGGCGCCCATGTGCGACGCCTTCCTGAACCTGGCCTACACGGACGAGGGGCTGAGCTGTTTCCTGATGCCGCGCTGGCGGCCCGACGGCACCCGCAACGCCTTCCAGCTCATGCGGCTGAAGGACAAGCTGGGCAACCACTCCAACGCCTCGTCGGAGATCGAATATCACGGCGCATACGCCATCATGATCGGCGGGGAAGGCCGCGGCGTCCGCACCATCATCGACATGGTGATGCACACGCGGCTCGACTGCACCACCGGGCCCGCCGCGATCATGCGCCAGGCGGTGATGCAGGCCGCGAACCACGCCGACGGCCGCACCGCCTTCCAGAAGAAGCTGAACCAGCAGCCACTGATGCGGAACGTGCTGGCCGACCTGTCGCTGGAACAGGAGGCGGCGACGGCCATGTCGTTTGCCGTGGCGCAGGCCTATGACGACGGCATGACCGATCCGGAGGCCGCGGCCTTCGCCCGCATCGCGGTCTCGATTTCCAAGTACTGGGTCAACAAGCGGGTCACGCCGCTGATCGTCGAGGCGATGGAATGCCATGGCGGCGCGGGCTACGTCGCCGAGAGCATGATGCCGCGCCTTTACAAGGAAGCGCCGCTGAACGGCATCTGGGAAGGCTCGGGCAATGTCATCTGCCTGGACGTCCTGCGCGCCATGCAGCGCGAACCCGAGGCGCTGCAGCTGTTCCTGAAGGCGCTGACCGACGCGAAAGGCCGCGACACGCGGCTGGATCGCGCCATCGACGCCGCGGTCGGCGAGTTCGACCGGCTCGAGGGCATCGAGGGCCGTGCCCGGCGCATCGTCGAACGGCTCGCCGTCACCTGGCAGGCCGTGCTGCTGGCATCCTTCGCGCCCACCGCGGTCGCCGAGGCCTTCATCGCCAGCCGCCTCTCCGGCGACTGGGGCCACGCCTTCGGCACGCTCCCCGACGGCCTCGACCTGCAACCCATGATCGACCGCGCCACGCCGATTTCGGTCTGACGACCATGGTCTGCCGCCCCCGGGCCCGACCCGGGGGCCTAAGGGAGCAACTGCCGCGGCCCAATCGGAAATGCACAGCAGCGGCTGCCACAGGTCCCCGGGTCAGGCCCGGGGACGGCAGGAAGTGGTTGCCCTCGCATGCGCCGACTTGACGGATTGGGCTTCGTCGCCAATTCGGCTACACAGCCGATCCGAACACTCACGCGCGGGAGACCCTGCCATGTCCGCCTACGATCTTGTTGCCAAGCGCGCCTCCATCGGTCCCAAGCTGCAGACCGGGGACGACGTGAGCGACGCCGAGTTGGAGAAGCTCTACGAAGCCGCGATGACCGCGCCGGATCACGGCAATCTCAACCCGTTCCGCTTCACCGTGATCCGCGGCGCGGCACGGGAGAAGCTGGGCGACGTCTTCGCCGAGGCGGCGCTGAAGCGGGGCGAGGACCAGGCCGCCGCCGACATCGCGCGCACCAAGCCGATGCGCTCGCCGGTGCTGATCGCCGTGATCGCCACCGTCACCCCCGATCACCCCAAGGCGCCGCCCATCGAGCAGGTGCTGACCGCGGGCATGGCCGGCTACAACATGGTGCTGGCGGCGCAGGCGACCGGCCTGGCCGCGATCTGGCTCTCCGGTCCGCCGGCCTATGATGCGCATGTGCTGGCGTCGCTCGGCGTCGGCGAGAACGAGCAGCTGCTCGGCTTCGTCTATGTCGGCCGGCCGAAGCGCGACGTCTCCGGCCCCCGCCGCGCGGACTGGCGCAAGCATGTGAGCGAATGGACCGGCTGATCGACGAAGCCGCGCTGGCGCTGCAGGAAGGCCGGCTGGTCGCGTTCCCCACCGAGACCGTCTACGGGCTGGGCGCGGATGCGACCAATGACCGGGCCGTCGCGCGGATCTTCGAGGCCAAGGGCCGGCCGAGCTTCAATCCGCTGATCGTGCATGTGCCCGATGCCGCCGCGGCCGCGCAGCTCACTGTCTTCGACGATACCGCCCGCGCGCTGGCCAACGCCTTCTGGCCCGGCGCGCTAACGCTGGTGCTGCCGCGGACGGAAGATTGCACCGCGTCCCGGCTCTGCTCGGCGGGGCTTGAGACGCTGGCCGTCCGCGTCCCCGCCCATCCGCTGGCGCAGCAGCTTCTGCGGACCGCCGGCGTGCCCGTCGCCGCGCCCTCGGCCAATCCGTCCGGCCGGCTCAGCCCGACCGCGGCGGCGCATGTGATCGAGGGCCTGGGCAACAGGGTCGATGTCGTTCTCGACGGCGGCGATTGCCCGGTCGGCGTCGAGAGCACCGTCGTCGGCATCTTCGACGGGAAGCCGGCCCTGCTCCGGCCCGGCGGGGTGGCCGCGGAGGAAATCGAGGCCGTTGTCGGCCCCCTCGCCCGCCCGAAGACCGATCCGAATGCACCACAGAGTCCCGGCATGCTGGTGAGCCACTACGCGCCGGCGCGTCCTGTTCGGCTCAACGCGGCGGAGGCGGGCGATGACGAGATCCTGCTGGGCTTCGGCCCCGATGCGCCGGACGGCCCCAACCTCAGCCGCGACGGCGATCTGGTCGAGGCGGCGGCGAACCTGTTCCGGATGCTGCACGAACTGGACGGCGCCGACGGCCGCGCGATCGCCGTGATGCCCGTGCCGGAGACCGGCCTCGGCCTGGCGATCAACGACCGCCTGCGGCGGGCGGCGGCGGACCGAGGCGCGTGATCACGACCATCGAGACGGCCAGCAGCGCGACCAGATACCAGAGCGCGGGTTCGTAGACCCCGGCCCAGTCGTGGATCAGGCCCATCGAACCCGGCCCGATGCCCTGACAGAGATAGGCGAAGACGGCGAGCAGGCCGTAGTTCTTGCCGTAGCCGTCGGGGCCGAGCCAGCGCCGGATCAGCAGCGGTGGCAGGATCACAAGACAGCCGACCACGAAGCCCGACAATGCGCAGGCCGCGTAGAGCCAGAAGCCGTCGCCGGCGAGGTTCAGCGCGGCGATGCCGATGCCCTGAAGCGCATAGGCGACCAGCGCCACCGCGCGGAGATCGTAGCGCTCGGCCAGAAAGCCCAGTCCGAAACGTCCGATGACACCGGCCGCGGCGGTGACCGCCACGGCGTCTGCGGCGTCCGTCCGGCTCAGACGCTCTTCAAGGATCGGGATCTGGTGCGACAGAAACCCGACCTGGGCCGCGAGGCTGATGCCCGAGGCCGCGACGATGATCCAGAAGACCGGCATCCCCGCCGTCGCCTTCAGGTGTTTCAGCGCCGGAACGCTTGCCGTGGGTACGACGGTGTCGGCGACCGGCCGGGACATGAAGATCAGGCAGAGCGGCGCGACGACCGCGACGGTCAGGCCGCCCATCACCAGCGTCGCCTGGCTGAAGCCCTGCGCCTCGGCGATGCGCGCCATGGCCGGCACCACCAGCATGGCGCCGACGCTTGCGCCGGTGAGCGCGAAGCTCATGGCGACGCTCAGGCCCTTGTCGAACCACGCGCCAAGCGTGGCGCTGATGCCGACCGCGCCCACGGCCGGATAGCCGATCGCCATCACCGCAAAGCAGAGATAGGCCTGCCAGAGCGCCGTCACCTGACCGAGTCCGATGACGCTGGAACCCACCAGTATCGCACCCGTCGCGGTTACCAGCCGCGGACCGAAGCGGTCGATCAGTCCGCCGACCGTGACGGTCATCGGAATGCCGACAATCCAGAAGAAGGAGATCGCGCCGGAGATCTGCCCGGTGGTCCAGCCGTGCTCAAGTTTCAGTGCCGACATGTAGAGACTGTGGCCGTAGAAGACCGTGCCCCAGCCGAAAATGGCCATGAAGAAGCAGCAGGCCGTCACCAGCCAGCCGCGGTGCGGCCCCTTCCTCCCCTGCAGCGCCAGATCGCTCATCGGGCGGACTATAGGGCGGCGCGCGCGCCGGTCACCCCGTCAGTCGCGCATGGTGACCATCCGGCGCCAGAGACCGTACGGCGTCAGGAACGGATGCGCGGAAATCCCTGTCAGATGCGCAATGACATTGCTGCAGGTGAAGAGCCCGCGCGGCTGCCAGACTGCCGGCCGCCGGGCCGTGACGGCGACGCATCGCGCCCGGCCCGTCTCCGTGCCGCGGCGAATCGAGGCCGGCACAAGCGGCCCGCGCACAAGTCCGGCCGTCAGGCCGCATGAGGCCGGATTGACGATCAGCCAGCCGTCCGGCCCCACGGGCGAGACCGCGAAGACATGCCGGAAGCCCGGCCTCAGCAGCCCGAGCAGTGCGCCGAGCAGACGGTTGCGCAAGGGCGTATCCGCCGCGGCGGATGGCGGGTCGAGAAAGACGACGAGCCAGACCTGTGCTGGATCCGGCAGATCGAAGTCGAGGAGGGGTCGGCGCATCGGGAAAGCATGACCCGCTTCGGGCTAAGCGTGCAGACAAATCGCCGTTCAATACGGCGTCATCCCGGTCTTGAGCCGGGATCCGGAGCGGCTTCGCCGCCAGCTGACAGTTCGACCGGATGCCGGATCGCGTCCGGCATGACGCATATGTGCGTCATCTACCTCACGCAAACTCCGCGATCCGGTCCTTCCAGGTCAGCGCGTCCTCGGGGCTGGAGATGGCCGTGAACAGCCCGGCCATGGAGGTCACCGGGACGGTCACCCGGTCCACGCCGGCCGCCGCAAGCGCCTTCAGATCCGCGGGATCGTCAGGCATGGAGACTGTGATTTCCAACTCGCCGGGATTGCGGCCGGCCTCTCGTGCGCTCTCTTTCGCCAGCGCAATCAACTCCGCCGGTGCGCCGCGGGCCGGAAAGAAGCCGTCGCCCAGCCGCCCGGCACGCCGCGCCGCCGCCTTCGAATGGCCGCCGACCACGATGGGCACGTGACGGTTCGCGGGGCGCGGCTCGCAATAGGTCGGGCCGAAATTGATGTAGTCCCCGTGATGCTCCGCCGGGCTGTCGCGCCAGAGTGCGCGCAAGGCCCGGATGGCGTCGTCGGTGCGCGGCCCGCGGGTGGCAAAGTCGGCGCCGAGGATCTCGAACTCCTCCGGCATCCAGCCGACGCCGATGCCCAGGATGATCCGGCCGCCGGCCATGTGATCGAGCGTCGCGACCTGCTTGGCGACATGGACGGGATTGTGCTGCGGCAGGATCAGGATGCCGGTCGCCAGCTTGATCCTCGTGGTCCGGGCCGCGACCCAGGCCATCCAGATCAGCGGATCCGGCAGGTCGATGTCCTCGGCCCCGCCGGCCATCTTGCCGCCTTCGGCATAGGGGTAATTCGGCGCGTAGCCCTTCGGCACGATCGTGTGCTCGACGGTCCAGAGGCTCTCGAAGCCCGCCGCCTCGGCCGCCTCGGCCAGTTCCACCGCCCGCACCGGATCGGTGTAGGCGCCCGTGTTGCAATACCGCATTCCGAATTTCATCGCCTGTCCCTCCCCTGAAACGGCAACGCCGCCGACCATCATGACCGGCGGCGCAACCGAGGTGAAGGGCGATGCGGTCAGCGGATCCCGAGCTTGCCCGCCGCCAGATGATCGGCCGAGAGCGGGCCGGCGCCGCGGATGAAGATGTAGGCCAGCAGGATCATCCAGTAGAAGTGCTCAATATTGTTGTAGGCCGGGTTGGCCGCGCCGAGCACGAACTGGATCACCAGCGCCATCACGAACAGCGGGATCACGGCGAACCGCGTCAGCAGACCAATGGCGATCAGCACCGGCATCGCCAGTTCGAAGAAGGTGGCCGCCATGGCCGCCAAGTCCACCGGCAGGACCGGCACCATGTATTCGTACTCGAAAAGCAGCAGGGTGTTGTCCCAGTCGTTGATCTTGGTCAGGCCCGACAGGAAGAAGACGCGGGCGATCATCAGCCGGATGGCCAGGTCGATCAGCGGTGTGCCGATCCGCTGGACGGGTTCGAAGATGCTCTGTCCCAGGGCGACCAGGCCGATGGAGCTGCGGGATGTGTCGACGGCGCTCATGAGGTTCCTCCGTTGCTGTCGGGGCCGGACGCCGCGAAATGACCGCCGGCGAGATGGCGGGCCAGTGCGCCCTGCAGGTCGAAGGCGGGGTCGGCGGCCTGGCAGGCTGCGGCGGCCTCACCCAGTGTCTGTCCCTCATGCAACGCGGACAGGAAGGCATGTTCGGCTGGTGCGACCGGTACCGCAACCACCTCGGCGCCCGGCCGGATGATCAGCACCGACTCGGCGCGGCGGGCGATGCGGTCGGGATCGGCGCCGACGACAGGGTTCATGCGGATCGCGTGAACCGGCCAGTCCGACCGGATGAGCACCGCCGACGGCAACAGCGGCAGGCGCCGCGCCACCAGTTCCTCCGGCGACAGACCGGCCAGGTTGTCGGGTGTCAGGCTTGCGGCGTCCGCAGCGCCATAAGCGGCGTTCACCGCCCAGTCGAGTTCCGCGACATCGCCCAGCCAGGGCAGATGGGCCAGCGGCTCGGAGCGGCGAATGAAGTCCGGCAGTTCGGATCCGTAGTCCAGCAGGTGGTTCGCCCTTGGCGGCAGATTGCGCACGAAGGCCGCCGAGAGGCGCGGAAACAGCCCCTCGCCGAGGATCGCGGCGACCGTCGGGAAGGCGTCTTCGAGGACCGACTTCAGCGAGGCGAAGGTGTTGTTGCGGTAGATCTCGAAACGGTCCGCCTGACGGCCGTCATCGGCTGCCAGCCCCAGCACGTCTGACGCGTCGCCGGTCACACCCGCGGCGAAGCGGGTCTGCAAATCGGTCAGCGAGGTCACGCCCGCTTCCTGTCCAGTTCGGAAAGGCGGTCCAGCCGCGACTGCGCCTCGGCGACCTCGGCCAGAAGCACGTCCAGTTCGGGGATATCCGTATCCCACTCGACCAGCGTCGGGACCGGTCCGGCGGCCTCCAGCGCGGCGTCATAGAGATCCCAGACGGCCGCGGACCCGGCTGCCGTGATCGTCCAGCAGCAGCGTGCCGGTGGCCGTCTCCCGCTCGGCATGACCGGCAAGATGGATCTCGCCCACGGCATCGAAGGGCATCGCGGCCAGGTAGGCGGCCGCGTCGAAGCCAAGATTGGCGGCGCTGACATGGATATTGTTCACGTCCAGCAGCAGGCCGCAGCCGGCGCGGGCGACGACCTCGGCCACGAAGGCCGCATGGTCCATCTCGGCACCCGCGAATTCGAGATACATGGACGGATTCTCGATCAGCACCTGCCGGCCGACGGCGTCCTGGAAGATCCGGACATTTCGGGCCAGCACGTCCGCTGCTTCCTCGGTGCAGGGCAGCGGCAGCAGATCGTTCATGCTGGCGCCGCCGGCGCCTTTCGGCGCGCGGACCCATGCGATGTGGTCGGAAATGGCGGCGGGCCGGTAGCGGTCGGCCAGCTCCCGGATGCGCTTCAGATGGCCGGCATCCGGCTCGTCCACCGAACCGAGCGACAGGCCCACGCCGTGGAAGCTGAGATCGAAACGTTCGCGGATGGCGTCGAGCTGCCAGAGACGCGGGCCGCCGGCATACATGTAGTTCTCGGTATGGACCTCGACCCAGTCGACGGCGGGCGGCCGGTCGATGACCTGCAGCACATGGGGATGGCGCAGGCCGAACCCGGCGGTCGGCGGAAGGCTGGTGAGGGAATCGGGCATGGGGTCATCGGCGGCGGCAGGGAGCGGCGGCGGAACCGCCGCTCCCGCACCTGAAGCGCCGTATCAGCCGGACAGCTTCTTGTTGACGCCGTCGAAGGCCGCTTCCTGGCCGCCCATGTCCTTGCACTCGGCAGCGGTCGCGAGCTTCCACTCGCCGCCATCGTAGTCGACGGTCGACTGACCGGCGCAGGAATGGGTGCCGGCCTTGTTGGCGCAGTCGTTCTGACCGGCCTTGGCAATGCCGAAGCACTTGACCTTGTCGGCCGCAGCGGCGTCGGACGGAACCAGGGTGGAGGCCATGCCGACGGCGCCAGCCAGAGCCGCGGCAACGGTGAGGGTCTTGATGGTCGAGTTCATGTCATTACTCCTTCGATAGGCGTGACAATCTTCAGGTTTCGGGCAGGAAGGTCAAAGCCTGGTCCCTTTCGGAAACACCCCGGAACGCAATCCCACCCGATAACGGTCCGGTGAACAGGGCGATTACCCTGTCAGGCGATGAAACAGTTGATGTGCTCCTCAGCTCTTCGGTGCATGAGAGGCGTCGAACGCCGGCACGTCGTCGGCCGCCGCGGCCTGGTCTTCCAGGCTCCGCCAGTTGGCCTCCGACGATCTCAGATTGGCGGGAATGTCGGCCTCCCAGAAACCGACGACCCGCTTCGTGATGTTCAGATAGAGCTTGCCGTCCCGGATCCGCCAGAGATGCGGATTGGCCGGCACCTTGCCACCCTTGGCGATGCCGAAGGCGCAGTGTCCGTCATAGGCGGGCGCGTACTTGCCGGGATCGGCGGCGAACATGTCGCGGTTCGCCTCGTTCGCGAAAGCCCACGTGGCTCCGTTGTAGTCGGCGGTGAATTCGGCCTTGCCGGGCACGGCGGCGGGCTGTTCGTCGCCGACCGGCGCCTGCTGCAGGGAATGGTAGGCGACCACGTCGTAGCCGCTGACCGCGTAGCCGGTGCCATCGACATACTGCTCGCCGGCCAGCGCGCCGGTCGAAAACGCCAGTGCGCCCAGCAGTCCGGCAGCGGCAACCTTCAGCGATGATCCTGGCATGGCGGGCACCTCCTCCGTTGTCCCGTCCCGCCGGCGGCGCGTCCCGTTCGCCGGCTGACGGCCATATGATGCGAACTCGCCGGGATTTGTTACCAACGATTACGCGCCATCGGCGTGATCGATCCGTGATCGGCACCGTCACAGGCTTCACACGTGAACGCCCGACATCATGAAAACGTTAATCGATTCAGTTCGTTGAGACACGATCACGGAAATGCCGGTCGCAGTCTTTCACGTTGAGTTGAGCACGTGTTTTTCAATTCCGCGGTGCGTTCATGGCGGAAACGACAGCCGCGACGACACTGTCGGGAACCTCTTCGGGCAGGGGTCCCATTTCGTCGTCGAACAGCCGCTGGCCCACGGCGATCGCCTTCCTGTAGCCGGCCAGGCTGTGCCGGCAGCGGCCGCACAGACGCATGTGCGTCTCGAACTCCCGGCGCTGGGATTCCGGCAGGCTGCCTTCGTGATAGTCGAGCATGAAGCGTTCGAACTCGCCGCAGGTGATCATACCGGGAAAATGGCGGAACACCCAACCGGCCAGACGGTGTCGCAACGGCGCCCGTTCGGCATCGTGGCCACGGGCAAGAACCAGAATGGTCCTGGCCAGCATCTCCTTCATATCCGGCCCTCCGCCAGCAGCGGCGCCATGAGCTGGCGCAATGCCGACCGGGCCCGGTGCACCCGCACCCTTACGGCGCCTTCGGTCAATTCCAGCAATTCGGCGACCTCACTCAGGGGCCGTTCCTCGATATCGCGCAGGATCAGCACGGCCCGGTGCGTTTCCGGCAGGCACTGGATCGCCTCGCGCACCTGACGCCGGGCGTCGTCGCGTTCGAGGATCTCGTCGGCGCTGAGATCGTTGGTCCGGAAGCCGTTATCCAGGAAATCCTGGCTGTCGAAGACGGGCAACAGATCGTCGATCGGAACCTCCTCCCGGTCCCCCTGACGTCGCAGATGCGTGAGCGCGCAGTTGACCGCGATGCGGTGCATCCAGCTCGTGACCTGGGCGCGGCCCTCGAAACGCTCGAAGTTCCGGATCGACTGGATCAGCGCTTCCTGGGCGCAGTCCAGCGCGTCTTCGCGGTTGCCGACATAACGCTCGGCGACCCGGGTCAGCCGGGCGATCGCCTCACGGATGACCGCTTCCTGATCCTGCGGCCGAGTCGCGCCAAGGGCCGCGGCAAGGGCCGACACCGCGAGCTCGCCCGCGGCCTCCGCCTGTTGCCGGAAGAGTTGAAGCCTGCCGCGAAGCCACATCGCGCGCGTTCCTTGCCGAATGCCGGAGCCGGGTTCAGTCTAGGGAACGGCGCGAACGGTGTCACACGAAGACGTGAGACCTTTCGCCGTAACGAAAGCGGTCCCCGGTGCGTCCCATGCGCACGCTTTCGACACCGACGGATGCAGGGGACCGCTATGACCGCACCGACCGACACCGCCACACGCCGCCGTGCGCCGGCCTGGCTTCCGCCCGTCTACCGGCAGACGCTCACCACGACCGAGTTCGCCAGCCGCACGCTCTGGCCGCTTCTCGATCTGTTCATGCGGATCTGGCTCGGTCAGACCTTCCTCGTCGCGGGCATCCTGAAGCTGGGCAACTGGGAGAACGCGCTCTTCCTGGCCGCCAACGAATATCCGGTCTCCTGGATGGACCCCGTCACCGCCGCCGTGACAGGCGTGGCGATCCAGATCGCCGGCGGCCTGCTGCTGACCCTCGGACTGGGCACCCGGATTGCCGCGATCCCGATGCTGATCCTCTCGCTGGTCATCCAGTACGCCTATATCGAGATCAACACGCATCTCTTCTGGGCCATCCTGTTCGGCTGGTACGCCGTCGCCGGCGCCGGACCGATCTCCCTCGACCGTCTGCTGGGCCGCGGTTTCGCGCGCCTGCCCCTGCCCCTCGTCGCCAGCCTCGGCAAGGCAGCCGAACTCAGCCGGACCTGGCTCGGCCCGGTCTATCTGGTCTTCATCCGGCTCTGGATGGCGCAGATCTTCTTCCTCGCCGGGCTGACCAAGATCGAGAGCTTCGAGAACACCGTCCTGCTGTTCCAGTACGAATACGCCGTGCCGGTGCTGCCGCCCGAGCTGGCCGCGGCGCTGGCGACCTTCTTCGAGCTCGTGTGCCCGGTACTGATCGCGCTCGGTCTCGCCACCCGGCTGTCGGCGCTGCCGCTGATCGCGATGACGCTGGTGATCCAGTTCACCTATCTCGACCATATCGACCATCTCTACTGGATCGTGCTGCTGGGCATGATCGCGCTGGTTGGCCCCGGCCCGCTGTCGCTGGACAGGCTGGTTGTCCGGGGCCTGCGGAAGATCTTCCCCGCCGAGCTGGAGCCGGCGCGCTGGGACGACGCATCGGCGCCGCATGTGGTCATCGTCGGCGCGGGCTTCGGCGGCGTCGCGGCGGCGCGAGGCCTGCGGCATTCACCCTGCCGGGTGACGCTGATCGACCGCCGCAATTATCACCTGTTCCAGCCGCTGCTCTATCAGGTCGCGACCGCCGGACTGTCGCCGTCGGACATCGCCACGCCGATCCGCGAACTGTTCCGGAGCCAGAGTAATGTGCGCACCGTGCTGGGGCGGGTTACCGGCCTCGATACGGACGCCCGGCAGGTGACCGTCGGCGAACAGCGCATCGGCTACGACCACCTGATCCTCGCGACCGGCGCCCGGCACGCCTATTTCGGCCGGGACGACTGGGAGGCCTTCGCGCCGGGGCTGAAGAAGATTCCGGATGCGACCGAGATCCGCGGCCGCATCCTGCGCGCCTTCGAATATGCCGAAGCGGAAAGCGATCCGGCGGCGCGGCGCGCCTGGATGACCTTCGTCATCGTCGGAGGCGGCCCGACCGGCGTCGAACTGGCCGGGGCCATCGCAGAGCTGGCGCATTCGGGCATGGAAGGCGAATTCCGTCATGCCGATCCCGCCGAGGCCCGGATCGTCCTCGTGCAGAGCGCCCCGCGACTGCTGCCGCCCTTCCCGGAGGAGCTTTCCCGGCGGACCCGGGCGGCGCTGGAGTCGCTCCGTGTCGAGATCCGGCTGGGCGCGCGCGTGACCGGCATCGACAGCCACGGCGTCGATATCGGCGACGAACGCATCGAGGCGCGCACCGCCATCTGGGCCGCCGGCGTGATGGCCTCGCCGGCCGCCAAGTGGCTGGACGCCGAGCGCGACCGCGCCGGTCGTGTCGCCGTCGGCCCGGACCTCACGGTGCCCTGGCCAGGACGTCTTCGTGATCGGGGACACCGCCCTTTCGGAAGGCTGGGAAGGCAATCCCGTGCCCGGCCTCGCGCCGGCGGCGAAGCAGGGCGGCGCCTATGTCGCCAATCTGCTGCACCGCCGCCTGACAGGACGCGGGGCGCCGGGTCCGTTCCGGTACAAGCACGCAGGCAATCTCGCCACCATCGGCCGATCCCGCGCCGTCGCCGATCTGGGACGGTTCAGGTTCTCCGGCGCGCTTGCCTGGTGGTTCTGGGGCGTCGTCCACGTCATGTTCCTGGGATCGATGCGGAACCGCGTCTCGGTCGCCTTCGAATGGATCTGGGCCTACCTCACCTTCCGCAGGTCGACGCGGCTGATCGCGGAGCAGTCGGACTAGGACGCGGACTCATAAGCGCGCAGCCATATTCGGGTTGAAGCGATGAGGACGGCTGCGAGGTAGTTTCGGGCGGATTTCTCGTAGCGTGTTGCGATCTTCCGGAAGTGTTTGAGTTTGTTGAAGAAGCGCTCGACGACATTGCGTCGGCGGTAGAGCGCCGGATCGACGCTGCGCTGGACCTTGCGGTCGCGCTGGGTGGGAATGTGGCCGCGACCGCCCTGCGCCGCGATCAGGTCCAGCACGGCCCGGGCGTCATAGCCCCGGTCGGCCACCACGTCGCCCGTCGCCGGATGGGCGGCAAGGAGTTCCGCAACAGCCGCCTTGTCGGAGGCCTGGCCCGGGCTGAGCACCAGCGCGACCGGCAGGCCGCGCTCGTCGACCATGGCGTTGATCTTGGTGCTCAGTCCTCCACGAGAACGGCCAATGGCGTGATCCGCGCCCCCTTTTTGCCGGAGGCGGCGTGCTGGTGGGCGCGGATGATGGAGCTGTCGATGAACTGCATCGAATCCGGCGATTTCCTGGCCAGCGCTTCGAAGACCCGCACCCAGACGCCCGCCTTCGCCCAGCGGTTGAAGCGGTTGTAGACCGTGGTGTGCGGGCCATAGCGCTCCGGCAGGTCGCGCCAGGGCGAGCCGGTGCGCAGCACCCAGAAAATGCCGTTGAGAACCCTGCGGTCATCCACCCGGGGAACGCCCCGCGGCTTGTTCGGGAGCAGCGGCTCGATCAGCTCCCATTCGAAATCGGTCAGATCAAAGCGCGCCATTCCGGACCTCCTGCGATTCACCCACCAGAGTGAATCACCCAAAGAACCGAAACAGAATCCCCTTTATGGGTTCAGAACCTAGGCCGTCTGCCCGGCCCCTTCGGCCCGGTCCGGCCATGCGACAAAATTGCCAAGTGAAGGTCGGACCGGGCGCGCCCACCTCTGACCTGAAAGGCACTCCTGCCGAAACAACAACAATAACAGGGCAGACCTATGCTTGGATGGGCTCTTCTTTTCTTTATCGTTGCGATCATCGCGGCCGTGTTCGGCTTCGGTGGCGTGGCGTCGGCGTCAGCCGGCATCGCACAGATACTCTTTTTCATCTTCGTCGTGCTGCTGGTGATCTCGCTGATCTTCGGCGCGGTACGCGGACGCCGCCCGCGTCCGTGATCCCGGGCCACAGCCAGAAACCAGAGACGAGGACAGAAAGATGACTGAAGAAAACAACAACAAGTCCGGCGGTTCGGGTCCCAACATCGCCGCCGTCGCTGCCATCGCCGTCGTGGCCATCGTCGCCGTGATCGCCGTGGCCTTCCTGGTCGAGCAGAACGACGAACCGACACTCGGCGAGGCGATCGAGCAGACCGGCGAACAGCTGGGCGAATCGGTCGAGGACGCCGCCGAGAAGGCGTCGGAAGCTGCCGAAGACGCCAGCCAGAACAACTGAACGACGTCCTTCGCTTCGTAGCGTAGACAGGTGGACCGTACGCGTATCGTGCGGTCCGCCGGCGTAGCGTGGGTCGCGGGCCGCGGGCATGTCCTGTCCGCGGTCCCGTCGTTCATTCAGACTGTCAGGCGGACCATTTCGTCTTCGGCCGTTCCTGCGTTTCCCCGTCGATGGCGATATCCACCTTCTCGTTGAAGAAGCAGAGGTAGTCACGAACCTGGCCAGCTTCCCGGACCGGATCGCGATAGCTCCAGACGAGGTTCTCCAGCGTCTCGCCACCGGCCTCGACATGCCAGTAGCTGGCCACGCCCTTGTAGGGGCAGGCCGTGGTGAGGTCGGACGGCAACAGCGTCGCGCTCACGTCGTCGCGGGGCACGTAGTAGCGGACCGGCAGACCGGTCTCGAACACGAACAGCGCCCGCTCGCTCGACGCCAGGGTCTCACCGTTCAGCGAGACCTCGACCTTCCGTGAGGACGGCAGGACATCGAGACGCACATGCGGATCGCGGGCATGGACGAAGATCTCCTCATCCTCCTCGAACCAGCGGTCCATCTTGTTCCAGTAGAAGGCTGCGTATCCCGCCAGCTCCGGCACCGCCTCGATCGGCGAGGGATAAGCCCAGACGGCGTTCCGTGCCGCCCGGTCGCCGACAATGACGTCCCAGTAGACGGCATCGCCCTTGAACGGGCAGTGGGTGAAATGCTCGGTCCGCTCCAGGAACTCCGCGCGGACATCATCCAGAGGGAAATAATAGACCGGCGTGATCGGCGGCTCGAACAGATAGAGTCCCCTGGTCGTGTCGGCGACGATCTCGCCGTTGAATTCGACCCGGATGCGCTTGCAGCAGGATTCGGTCGTCACCTTGTGGGCGGGCTTGGCGGGGTTGGTATCGGGCATTGCTTGTCTCCCGTGGCGTCTGTCTGGCGATGATCTAGCGCGCGGCGGGCCGGGGTCGATTCACACTCGCGCTATTCGCTGACCGCACCCGCCATGGACTGGCGCAGGTGGTTGATCAGGTCGACCTTTGTGATCAGACCGTAGAAGGTCTCGTCGTCGGCGACGATGGCGACCTTGTCGGCACGCAGGATCGGCATCAGTTCGCTCTCCCCTGACGACGGGTGGATGGTCTCCAGCCGCGTGACCATGAAATTCGAGACCGGCTGCGCGAAGGCCTCGGCCTGCGGCTTGCCCTGGACCGCCAGCAGCAGGTCGCTCTCGTCGACGATGCCGACGATACGGTTGCCGTCCATCACCGGCATCTGCGAGACATCGAACATGCGCAGACGCGAATAGGTGGTCAGCAGCGTGTCGTCCGGGTTGACCGAGACCACGTCGCCCTCGTCGGCGCGGCGGATGATCATGTCGCGCAAATCCCCGTGACGGCGGCGGCGGACCAACCCCTGATCGACCAGCCAGGCCCGGTTGTAGGCCTTGGAAAGGTACTTGTTGCCGGTGTCGCAGACCAGGGTGACGACCCGCTTCGCCTCCGTCTGTTCGCGGCAGTATTTCAGCGCGGCAGCCAGCAGCGTCCCCGTCGACGAGCCCCCGAGGATGCCCTCCTTCGACAGCAGTTCCTGAACCGCGGCGAAGGCTTCGGCGTCGGTGACATAGATGCCGCGGGCGATCACCGAGAGATCGCAATTGGGCGGGATGAAATCCTCGCCGATGCCCTCGACCAGCCAGGAGCCGACATCCTCCGGCACCACGCCGGTATTGGCTGCCTCGGCGACGACCGAGCCCTCGGGATCGGCGACGATCATCTGCGTCTTCGGCGAGTTGTCCCGCATGAAGCGCCCGATGCCCGTGATGGTCCCGCCCGACCCGACGCCACAGAAGACGGCATCCACGTCGCCATCCATCTGCTCGAGGATCTCCGGCCCCGTGCCTTCGTAGTGCGCCTTCGGATTGGCGGGGTTGGAAAACTGGTCCACCCAGAACGCGCCGGGGATCTCCCGCTGCAGCCGCTCGGCGATGTCCTGATAGTATTCTGGATGGCCCTTGCCAACGTCCGAGCGTGTCAACCGCACCTCGACGCCCAGCGCCTTCAGATGCTGGATCTTGTCCAGGCTCATCTTGTCGGGAATGACGAGGATCAGCCGGTAGCCCTTCAGCGCCGCCACCAGCGCCAGCCCCAGCCCCGTGTTGCCGGCCGTCGCCTCGATCAGCGTGCCGCCGGGTTTCAGGCGCCCGTCGCGTTCCGCCGCCTCGATCATGGACAGTCCGATCCGGTCCTTCACGGACCCACCCGGATTCTGGCTCTCCAGCTTGGCGAACAGGCGGCAAGGCCCGGTGTCGAGATTGGTCAGTTCGACCATCGGCGTATTGCCGATCAGGTCGAGCACCGAAGAATTTGTGGTCATGGCAGGCTCCCCGATTGGTAGAAGCCTATCGCGGCGACCGGCGCCGGTCACGCCTTCAGAGGTCGAGCGCCTGACGAAAGACCTCCGGATCGACATTGCCGCCGGACACGATCGCGACCGCCGTCCTGCCGGCGATATCGATGCGGCCCGCCAGAATGGCGGCGAGCGCCGTCACACCGCCCGGTTCGGCCACCAGCTTCAGCTCCAGAAACGCCGTCCGCATGGCCTCCAGCGCTTCCCGGTCGCTGACGACGAGGCCGCGAGACAGATGATGCCGTCCGATCTCGAAGGTGATCTCCCCCGGGGTCGGGGTCAGGATGGCGTCGCAGATGCTGCGCGCCTCCGGGTCCGCCGTCCGCCGTTCGCCGGCCTCCAGCGACCGCCGCCAGTCGTCGAATCCTTCCGGTTCCGCCGGGTGGATATCGATGTCGTCGAACGCTGCCTTTAGTGCGATCGAAACGCCGCTGATCAGGCCGCCGCCGCCGGCCGGGCAGACGACGACATCGGGCTCGGCGGCGAGTTCGGCTGTCTGCTCCTCGATTTCGAGCCCGACCGTGCCCTGACCGGCGATCACGCTGACCTGGTCGTAGGGCTTCACCAGCGTCAGCCCCTGTTCCGCCACCAGCCGTTCGCCAATGGCCTCGCGGCTCTCGCCGAAGCGGTCGTAGAGCACGACGTCGGCGCCGTACTCGGCCGTGTTCCGCTTCTTCAGCGCCGGCGCGTCCGAGGGCATGATGATCGTCGCCGGCACGCCGTACATCTTCGCCGCCAGCGCCACGCCCTGCGCGTGATTGCCCGACGAGTAGGCGAGGATGCCCCTGGCCCGGATGTCAGGGTCCATGCCGGTCAGAGTGTTGTAAGCGCCCCGGAACTTGAAGGACCCGGTCTTCTGCAGGCATTCCGCCTTCACCAGAAGCCGTCCGCCCAGCCGTTCGTTCAGACGCGGACTCTCCAGCAGCGGGGTCAGCGCGGCCTGACCGTCCAGCGCCGCCGACGCCTTCCAGATATCGTCGATGGTGACCTGCATCTCAGCCGGCCCCGACCAGTGGCGGCAGGGCGGAGAGGTCCTTGATCTGCCGGTCGGGTGGCTGCGGGATGCGCTCCTCCGTCTGGCCGAACCGGTTCACCCAGATGACGTTGAATCCGTAGTCCTTTGCCGCAAAGGCGTCCCACCCGTTGGAGGACTGGAAGCTCATGGCGGACGCATCGAGACCCAGACCGTCGACAGCCAGCCTGTAGACGCTCGGATGCGGCTTGAAGACGCCGACGCTCTCGACCGAATAGACGGCGTCCAGAAGATCTCCGATCCCGGCATTGCCGACGGCGGCGGACAGCATGTCGGGCGAACCGTTCGAGAGGATCGCGGTCTTCAGGCCGGCATCCTTCAGCACCGTCAGCGTCTCCTTCACTTCCGGGTAGGCATCGAGCTGGAAATAGAGGTCCAGCAGTTCCCGGCGCAGCGCATCGTCATCGATCTTCAGCGTCGCCAGCGCAAAGTCCAGCGCGTCCTGCGTCACCTGCCAGAACCCGGCATGCCGGTTCATCAGGGACCGCAACCATGTGTATTGAAGCTGTTTGGCGCGCCACAGTTCGGCGAGCGGTTGCCAGTTGTCGCCAAGTCGGTCCTGGCATCGGGCCGCCGCCGCATTGACGTCGAAGAGAGTTCCGTAGGCGTCAAAGACACACCCCCTTACCCCCTCGATCGCTTCGTCCCGCATGGCATTCGCGCTCCCTGTCCCAGACCCGCCCCAACATGCCGCGTCGCCTGCGGTTTTCAAGCGGCGGTCAGGTTCCGTTAACCATTCTTAAACGTCAATTGCCGCAGGATTGCAGCGCATTCGAACCTGTTCAGGGAGCTGCCGAGATGCGCCTGCGGCCCCGATCCGCCCGGACGGGCGGACCGATTCTCCTGTCCATTGCACTATTGCTCGTTCTGATTGTGCTGCCCGCGAATACACCCCGCGCCGGGGAGGTCCTGCAACGGGTGATCGACGACGGCATCATGCGCTGCGGTGTCACCCGCAGCGGCCCGGGCCTGTCGGAGATCGGCGCGGACGGTCACTGGAACGGGCTGTTCGTCGACTTCTGCCGTGTCGTCGCGGCCGCCGTTCTGAACGATCCGGACGCCATCGAATTCGTCGAGGTCAACGACATCATCCGCTTCGACGCCCTGAACGAGGACGGCTTCGACGTGCTGATGGCGAATACGACCTGGACCATCACGCGCAACTCGGCGCTCGGCATCGCCTTCACCGGAACGATCTATTACGACGGACAGAGCTTCCTCGCGCACAAATCGCTCGGCGCGATGTCGCTCGCGGAAATCGAGAAGGCCCGGGTCTGTGTCAGCGGGGGCACGACGACCGTGAAGAACGTCGAGGAGATGGCAGCGGTCAAGTATCCCGGACTGGAGATCCTGGCGTTCCAGTCCATCGACGGCACCTACGAAGCCTTCTTCGCGCGCGAATGCGAAATCATCACATACGACCGGTTGGCGCTTATTGCTCAGTTGAGGAACCGCACCGCCAATCCGGAGAATTTCGTGCTGTTCCCCGAGATCGTCTCCAAGGAACCCCTCGGTCCGGCAGTTCGCAAGGGCGACCAGGCCTGGTTCGACGTGGTGCGCTGGGCGGTGCTAGCGACATTTGCTGCCGAAGAGATGGGGGTAACGTCAAGGAACATCGACGACGTCCTGGCCTCGACCGACCGACCCGAGATCCGGCGCCTCTTCGGCCTGGAGGGCAAAATCGGCGAAGGCCTCGGCATGCCTGGCGATTGGGCCGCAAACATCGTCCGCCAGGTCGGGAACTACGGCGAAATCTTCGACAGGAACGTCGGCGCCGGCTCGCCGCTCAAGCTGGATCGTGGGCTCAACGCCCTCTGGACGGACGGGGGCCTGCACTACGCCCCGCCGATCCGCTAGACTGCCGCGGGGACTGGAGGCCGGATGGCACTTAAGTCTGTATCGTCGAAGCTGATCACGGCGCTCGCCGTCATCACGCTGGTGGTGACCGGCGCGATTGTGCTTGCGCTGTTCACCTTCGACCGCATGCAGACCGACTACAACGCCGTCGCCCGTGAATCGCTGCCTCGTCTGGCCGCCATTTCCCGCCTGGGCAGCGTCACAAGCGCCATTGCGTCCACGGCGCCGTCGCTGGCGCAGACCAAGTCCGAATTCGCCCGCCGCGCCATTTCGGGCCGGCTGTCCGACCGGCTCGCCGTCCTCGACCGGGCGCTGCAACAACTTCGCGAGCAGCACGTTGTGGCTGGCGAGAAGGACTGGGAACTCATCCAGGCCGTCCAGAGCCGGCGGCACGAACTGGTCTGGAATCTCAACGCGCTCAACGATGCGGTGCGGGAGCGGATCGGGATCGGGCAGTCCTTTGAGCGGCTGATCCGGGACGTGGTCCGCATCGACAATGACCTGCAGTCGCTGGAAAAGGACGGCACCGAAATACCCGGCGGCGTCCCCTATGGCTGGATGATCGAGGCCGACTGGTCGCTGACTTCGATCCTGGCGCTTCCCGTGGCACGGTCCGGCCCGCGCATCGACAGTCTCTACGAAGACTTCAATCGCCACGTGGCCCGCGCGGTCGAGCGCTACCACAGCCGGGCGGCGCTGCAGGAGATGCATCCCAGGCTGGAACAGATGCATCTGAAGTTCGAACAGATCACGGAAGAGGCCACCGTCGCCTTCGACATGCAACGCCGGATGCTGGCGCTGGACCGCAGGCAGCGCGGTCTGCTTGCCGACAATGCGCGACTGTCGAGCCGGCTGGACAGCGCGGTCGGGGAACTGTTCTTCCACGCCCAGCAGGAGGCGGAACGCCGCAACGCCGCGATCGCGCAACTGGAGCAGCAGAGCACGGCCATCCTGCTGACCGCACTCGTCATCGGTTTCCTGCTGATCGCCGGCCTGTTCGTCTATCTCAGGGGCAATGTGCTGCACCGCCTCTCGATGCTGAAAAGCGCGATGTTCGACTTCGTCGAGGGCAACCGCCGCACCGCCAGGATCAGCGGCGACGACGAGATCGCGGACATGGGCGAGGCCTTCGAATTCATGGTCGGTGCGATCTCGGAACGCGAGCAGCGCCTGACAGAGGCCCGCAACCGCGCCCTGAACCTGGCCGAGGAAGCCGAAGCGGCCAACCGCTCAAAGTCGATGTTCCTGGCCAACATGAGCCACGAGCTCAGGACTCCGCTCAACGCCATCATCGGTTTCGCCGAGATGATTCACATGGTCCGCTCGACACCAGAGCGGAACGAGGAATATGCGCGCTACATCGGCGAGAGCGGCAAGCACCTGCTCGCGGTCATCAACGACGTTCTCGACTTCTCGAAGATCGAGGCCGGCAAGCGCCAGCTGGATCTGGAGCGCGTCGATCTGGAATCGATCGTCCGCGCCGTGGTGCCGATGGTCGAGTTCCAGCTGTCGGAGAAGAAACTGGACCTCGGGATCGACTTCGAGGAACCGGTCTTCATGCGCGCCGACGCCCAAGCGCTGAAGCAGGTCCTGCTCAACCTGCTCTCCAACGCGGTGAAGTTCTCGCATCCGGGCGGGCCGATCCACGTGACCGGCAGGCAGGCCGACGACGGTCGGTATCTGCTGACCGTCGCCGACAAGGGCGTCGGCATTTCCGAGGACGAACTGTCCCAGATCATGCAGCCCTTCCACCAGGACCGGAACGAATATCAGGCCGACGGCGGCGGCACCGGTCTCGGACTCAGCATCGCTGAAAACCTGATGCGGCTACATGGCGGAACCATCGAGATCGAGAGCCGCCGTGGCGAGGGCACGACGGCGCGGCTCAATTTCCCCGCCGACATGTTGCTCGAAATCGGCAGCGGGCCGGCTCCGATGCAGGCCGCGAACGGCTGAACCCCGGCCCGGTCGCGCGTCAGCAGGGCCTGCCGCTTCTGCCGCCGCACAGATAGGTGCCCTTCAGGCCGATGTCGCGTGCGATCAGCAAGGGCCCATCGTCAGCCCCGTCCAGACGAATCCGGTAAACCTGTAGCCCCTCCAGCACGCGCTGGACGTAGTTGCGGGTTTCCGAGAACGGGATGAGTTCGATCCAGTCGATCGGGTCGACCGACCCGTTGCGGGGTTCGCCATTGGCAGCGACCCACTGCGAAATCCGCCCGGGCCCGGCGTTGTAGGCGGCAGCGGCCATCGGCAGATACCCGTCGAAGTCGGCGATCTGACGCGCCAGATAGGCGCCGCCCAGGCGCGTGTTGTAGGCCGGATCGCGGGTCAGACGGCCCAGCGAATAGGCAACGTTCTCGCTGGCGGCGACGCTTTCCGCCGTGGCCGGCATCAGTTGCATCAGACCCCGCGCGCCGGCGCGGCTGATCGCATACTGGTTGAAGGCGCTTTCCTGGCGGGTGATCGCGTGGGCCATCGCTGAGGCGACCCGCCCCTGGCCGTCGGCGGCCCGGACCACGGGATAGGCGGTCCCGATCGCCTGATAGCCGTCACGCAGCGCCAGCTTGCCGACGATGAGGCTCTGGTTGGCATCGTCCAGCTGCCCGGCCAGACCGGCCGCGAAGGCATGCATGCCAGGATCCTCGAAGCCATTGATCATGTGGGCGAGGAACACGCGGGAGATGTAGCGCTGACCGGTCTCGGTCAGAAGCCGGATCACCGCAGGCAGCTTCGAATTCATCGAACACCTTCTGCTGGGCCGCAGGCGCGGTCCCGGCCGAGGGCAGCCGCAGCCGGTCCTGTCCCAGTTCATGCAGGGCAAGTTGACCGTAGAAGGTGGTGGCGTGCTCGGCCGCCCGCTCGAACCAGGCTTTCGCCTCCTCGGCATTGCCCTGTGCGGCCAGGGCGCGGCCGCTCCAGTAGGCGCCCCGCGAGAGGCTGATCGGGTACCCGACCCCGTCATGGAGCGTCTGGAAATGTCCCAGCGCGGCCACGGGATCGCCAAGGAAACGTAGGGCCAGCCAGCCGGCTTCGAACTCCGCCTGTGCGAATGCCGCCCCCGAGGCGACACCATGGTCGCGCGCAATCCGGTAGGCGGTCCGGTGATCGCCATCCGCGATCAGGTTCCGGACCTGGATCCGGCGCTCGATCCAGAGGCTCTCGTTTTCGCCGGCCAGCGCGCCGTGCTGCAGCAGCAGCGCCTGGGCCTCGCCATCGCGGCCACCGCGGCGGTGCCACCGCACCCGCTCGTAGACCACCCCTGGATCCGCCCGCATCCGGTCGGTCAACGCCCGGTAGGCCCGGTCGGCGCCGCCCTCGTTGAAATGCAGCTGCAGCCGCGCATCCGCCAGCAGCCAGGCGTCCGGACCGACGAAGGGTTTCATGCGCCGCGCCGCGGACCGCTGGCCGTCCCAGACCAGCCGGTCGAGCCGGCGCCAGTGATCGGCGGGCGCCAGCACCCGCGACAGTTCGGATGCGGCCTTCTTCTCGAATTCGTCGCCAAGCCTCTCTTCGCGCCAGGCCGTCCGGACATGCTCCTTGAGGTCGTCCCATCGGCCCTGCTGCTTCAGCAGCATGGCATAGTGGATCATGCCGTCGCCGGTCCGGGGCGGGTTCCGGCCGAACCAGACGAGCGCTTCGGCGTCGCCCAGAAGCTCGATCACGCCGGCCTCGCGGCGGTCCAGCAGCCGGCCCTGCTGCGGAAAGTCCGGGTGTTGCGCCAGGAAACGATCGAAGACCGCCGGCGCTTCGATCACATCCCCGGACCGCAGCCTGAGCCACTGCAGAACCGGGACAAGGCGCTTGTCGGTGGCGGTTTCGGCGGTCGCCAGTGCGGAGTCGTAATTATCCGCCTCGGCCAGGCTGAAGGCCTGCTCGTAGATGGCGAAATCGGTCGCGGACAGGATCCGGTTCTCCGGCGCGGTCATGCGTGCCGGATTCGGGTGAGGCGGTTGCGGCGTGGCGATCGCCGGTGCTGCGGCAGCGCTCATGATCATCAAGGTGACCAGCGCGGCGGTCCGGCCGTGTCGGGGGAACTTCAATCGTACCTCCTCTTCCTGTCCACAGACGTGGTTGGGCACGGGGTCGATCCAACTGTCCAATTCGTCGCGCGACGTCTGAAGTCGCGGCTTGCCGCGCTGGGCGGGTGGTCTGTATAAGCGGGCGTCCGCTTTGCCGGACGATCATACCCCATCCAACGGAGGAAGGCAGATGGATATCAAGGGATCGAATCCCGCCCTGATCACGCCGTTCCAGAACGGCTCCGTGGATGAGGACGGTTTCAAGAAATTCGTCGAATGGCAAATCACCGAAGGCAGCCACGGTCTGGTGCCCTGCGGCACCACCGGTGAATCGCCGACCATGAGTTCATGCCGAGCACCGGCGCGTCGTCGCCCTGTGCATCGAGGTGTCGGCCGGGTGCCGGTGATCGCGGGCACCGGGTCCAACAATACCGCCGAGGCGCTGGACCTGACCCAGCACGCCAAGGATGCCGGCGCGGATGCCTGCCTGATCGTGACGCCCTACTACAACAAGCCCAACCAGGAAGGGTTGTACCGTCACTTCGAGGCGCTGAACGAGGTCGGACTGCCGATCTTCATCTACAACATCCCGCCGCGCTCGGTGATCGACATGACGCCGGAGACGATGGGCCGGCTCTCCAAGCTGAAGAACGTCGTCGGCGTGAAGGATGCGACCGCGAAGCTGGAGCGTGTCTCCATGCAGCGCATGACCTGCGGCAAGGATTTCATTCAGCTGTCGGGCGAGGACGGCACGGCGCTGGCGCACATGGCGCATGGCGGCCGCGGCTGCATCTCGGTGACGGCCAATGTCGCGCCGAAGCTCTGCTCGGAGTTCCAGGAAGCCTGCCTGGCCGGCGATTTCGGCAAGGCGCTGGAGATCCAGGACCGGCTGATGCCGCTTCATGTTGCGCTGTTCGTGGAGCCGAGCCCGGGACCGGTGAAGTACGCCGCCTCCAAGGTCCTTGGACTGAACCCGGATACCCGCCTGCCGCTGGCGCCGGTGACGGACGAGACCAGGGCGCAGGTGGACGACGCGCTGCGCCATGCCGGGCTGCTGAACTAGAGCTGCATCGCTTCGGACCGGACGCCGGGCTTGAACCGGCGTCCGGCTCTGAACATCTGCAGACTGGACGGAACCGCCGCCGCACCCGAAGGCGCGCGGACGCATGACCTGAAAGAGCCGTATCGTGGGCAAGACCATCGCCGAGAACCGCAAGGCCCGGCACAACTACTTCATCGAGGAGACGCTGGAAGGCGGCCTGGTGCTCACCGGGACCGAAGTGAAGAGCCTGCGCAACGGCCGCGCCAATATCGCGGAGTCCTACGCTTCGCCCGAAGGCGACGAGTTGTGGCTGATCAATTCCCACATCGCGGAATACAAGCAGGGCAACCGCAACAATCACGAGCCGACCCGGCGCCGGAAGATCCTGCTGAAGCGGCGCGAGATCGAGCGCCTCGCCGGCGCGCGCAACAAGGAGGGCATGACCCTCGTCCCGCTGAAGCTCTACTTCAACGACCGCGGGCTGGTGAAGCTGCAGATCGGGCTCGCCAAGGGCAAGAAGCAGCACGACAAGCGCGAGACCCAGAAGAATCGCGACTGGCAGCGCCAGAAGGAGCGCCTGCTCCGCGCCAAGGGGTAAGCCGACAAGCCCGTACCCGAAGAGCCCGATCCTGTTCCTGTCACCCCCGATGGCCCCGCGGGCCACTCGGGGGTCCGGTGCGGCTTCGCCGCCGGTCTCATGATAAACCGGATGCCCGCGCAGGGCGGGCATGACCCGTCCGGCTGACCGTCATCGCGGTGCGCTCATGGAGCCCGCTAGAGAAAACTCAACTGATCCCCCGGCGCGGGCGGCACCCGGAAGTGCTTCGTCTCCAGCAGCCGCTTCTCCTCGTTGAGGCCCAGCCGCCGCGCCGCGATGCGGAACCGGCGCGCCATCATCTCGGCATAGGGGCCCTTGCCGGCCATCCGCTGGCCCCAGCGGCTGTCATAGTCCTTTCCGCCCCGCATCTCGCGGATCAGCTTCATGATGCGGCTGGCCCGGTCCGGCGCTTCCGTTTCCAGCCATTCCTGGAACAGGCCCGATATCTCCAGCGGCAGGCGGACGAGGATGTATCCTGCCTCCGAGGCGCCGGCCTCGCGCGCGCGCTCCAGGATCGCCTCCATCTCCGGTTCGTTCAGCGACGGGATCAGCGGCGCGGTCATCACCGCGGTCCGGATACCGGCCTCCGTCAGCTTCCGGATCGCCTCGATCCGGCGTTCCGGCGTCGCCGCGCGCGGCTCCATCGAGCGGGCCAGCCTGCGGTCCAGCGTCGTCACCGACAGGGCGACCTTGGTCAGCCCCTTCTCGGCCATCGGCGCCAGGATATCGATGTCGCGGACAACCAGGTCGGACTTCGTGACGATGCCCACCGGATGGTTGAAACGGGAGAGAACCTCCAGCACCTGCCGCGTTACCTGCCTTCGCCGTTCGATCGGCTGGTAGGGATCGGTGTTGGTGCCGATGGCCAGCGTCCGGCACTCGTAGCTCTTCGCCCGGAGTTCCTTCTCCAGCAGCGCCGCGGCCTCGGGCTTGTAGAGCAGCTTCGTCTCGAAATCGATGCCGGGCGAGAGGCCGAGAAAGGCGTGGGTCGGGCGCGCGAAACAGTAGATGCAGCCGTGCTCGCAGCCGCGATAGGGGTTGATGGAGCGGTCGAAGGAGATGTCCGGCGACTGGTTGCGGGCGATGATTGTGCGGGTCGCGTCAGGCGTTTCGGTCGTCCGCTGACCGGTTGCATCGCCCTGCCACTCCTCCGGTCCGCCCCAGCCGTCATCGACCCAGACCCGCGCCTCACGCTCGAAGCGGCCCGAGGCATTGGAACGCGCTCCACGGCCCCGGCTCTGGCCGGGCGCGGCCCTCGAACTCATGTCGAAGCCTTGGCCTTCGTACAGTATGTTCTTTTTTTGTTCCATGCCGGATTGAACCACCGGGCGGTCAGGCGGTCAAGGCTTGCACGGTGACATCGGCGCGGGCCGCGCTACCCTCGGACAGGCCACCGACGGAGTGAGACCATGCGCGCCATACTGACCGCCCTTTGCCTGCTGTTCGCGCTGCCTGCGGCTGCAGAGATCCGGCCACCGATCGTAGCGGCGGCCCATCCGCTGGCCGCCGAGGCCGGAATGAACATCCTGAAACGGGGCGGATCGGCGGTGGATGCGGCGATTGCGGTTCAGGCCGTGCTCACGCTGGTCGAGCCCCAGTCGTCGGGGATCGGCGGCGGCGCCTTCATGCTGCACTGGCGCGCCTCCGACGGCCAGTTGGACGCCTATGACGGACGGGAGACCGCCCCCGCCGCCGCGACCCCACAGCTCTTCCTGCGCGAGGACGGCACCCCGCTGGGGTTCTTCGAGGCCGTCGTCGGCGGTCGCGCGGTCGGTGCGCCGGGTGTCCTGAGCATGCTGGAACTGGCGCACAGGGATCATGGCAAGCTGGACTGGAAGGCGCTGTTCCAGGACGCGTACCGGCTGTCGGCGGAGGGCTTCGAAGTGACGCCGAGGCTCCACTACCTGCTCACCCGCGACACGTATCTGCAGCTCTCGCCGACCGCCCGGCCCTATTTCTATGGCGATGAGGGCAGGCCCTGGCCGGTCGGGCATCTGCTGAAGAACCCGGAACTCGCCGAGACCTTCGCCGCCATCGCCACCGACGGCGCCGCCGCCCTGAAGACGGGACCCATCGCCGAAGCCATCGTCGAGGCGGTCCGGAACCATGAAGGCAATCCCGGCCTGCTGACGCTTGACGATCTGGCGGGCTACGAGGCGAAGCGGCGCGAACCGGTCTGCATCGACTACCGCGCGAACAGGGTGTGCGGCATGCCGCCCCCGACATCCGGCGGCGTCACGGTGGCGCAGATCCTGGGCATGCTCCGTCATCTGCCCGTCGGCCCGGCAGGACCCGGCACGGCCAAGGCCGTGCATCTGATCTCGGAAGCCGAGAAGCGGGCCTACGCCGACCGTGGTCTTTACCTGGCCGACAGCGATTTCGTGGACGTGCCGGTCCGGCAACTGCTCGACGCGGACTATCTGAAGGACCGCGCCGCCGGCATCGATCCGGCCCGCACGTCGGGCGACGCCGAACCCGGCGCGATCCGGAAGAAGGCCGAATTCGATCCCGGTGCAGACCTCGCTCAGCCCGCGACGACGCATTTCTCGATTGTCGATGCGGACGGCAACGCCGTTTCCATGACCTCGTCCGTCGAGAACGCCTTCGGCTCGCGGCTGTTCGTGAAGGGCTTCATTCTGAACAACCAGCTGACCGACTTCTCCTTCAGCCCCACCGGTGAGGACGGCACGGCGATTGCCAACCGGGTCGAGCCCGGCAAGCGGCCCCGCAGCTCCATGTCGCCGACCATCGTGCTGGATGACGGTGGCGGCTTCCGGCTCGCCATCGGCTCCCCCGGCGGCAGCCGCATCATCGGCTATGTGGCGAAGACGCTGGTCGGTGTGCTGGACTGGAACCTGTCCGTGCAGGCGGCCATCGACCTGCCGCATCACACCGACCGGAACGGCCCGGTCGATCTGGAGGACGGCACCGCCATCACCGGCCTTCAGTCCGCGCTCGAGGCCATGGGCCACGAGGTGAAGCCGAGGACGCTGAACAGCGGCCTGCATGGCATCGAATTCGTGAACGGTACATGGCGCGGCGGTGCGGACCCCCGCCGCGAGGGTGTGGTACTGTCGGCGGACTGAGGCTGGAGGATCCCATGCAGGCCGGACGAAAGACCCTGAAGATCCTGCACTCGATCGCGTCCTGCGGTCTGGTGGGCGGGCTGGCCGTCTACATGATCCTGCTGGTCGTCGCGCCGCAGGACACGCCGGCGGCCTATGCCGATCTCAGGGTCTCCATCGCCGCCATCTCCAACTACGTCCTGCTGCCGTCTCTGGGGCTGGCGCTGGTCACCGGTCTGCTGTCCATGGCGGTCCACAAGCCGTTCATGAACAAGCGCTGGGCCTGGATCAAGGCGGCCGGCGGCATTCTGATGTTCAAGGGCGTGCTGGCCATCGTCGGCTCACTGGCGGACTCGGCAGCCTCGATCTCGGCGGAGATGGCAGCCGGCCAGGACAACGCCGCGCTGCTGGAGACCGTGATCCGCTACGAGTGGCACACGCTCTGGGCGATCATGGCGCTGTCGATCGCGAACATCGTGCTCGGCGTCTGGCGGCCGAAGCTCAAGGGCCGCGAGAAGCAACGCGCGGTATCGGCTACCCGTCCCGCACGCACTGCTGGCTGACATTCCAAGAACGCCGTTTTCGTCTCGCGGCGGCGCAGCCTATGCTGCGCGCCAGGGGAGGACGGCATGAACTACGCATTCACCGAGGAACAGCTCGAGTTCCGGACGGTGCTCCGGCGCTTCTTCGAGGAGCTGTCGCCAGCGACCGAGGTCCGGCGGCTGATGGCGACCGAAGAGGGCTTCGACGAGACCGGCTGGCGGCGGATCAGCCAGGAACTCGGCCTGACCGGCATCGCCATCCCCGAGGAACATGGCGGTCAGGGCTTCGGCTTCGTCGAGCTGGCCATGGTTTTCGAGGAGATGGGCCGGCGGCTGGTCTGCGCCCCCTTCTTCTCCTCCATCGGACTGGCGGCGAATGCGATCCTGAACGCGGGCACCGAGGCACAGAAGAACGCCATGCTGCCGAGGATCGCGAGCGGCGACGCCCGCGCCGCGCTGGCGCTGGCCGAGCCGTCCGGACGCTGGGATACCGGCGGCATCACGGTGACGGCCACCGAGGAAGATGACGGCTACCGCCTCGACGGCGTGAAGAGCTTCGTCGTCGACGGGGCGACGGCGGACCTGCTGATCGTCGCGGCGCGCCGGACCGGCAGCCAGGGCGATGGCGGCCTGTCGCTCTTCACGGTCGACACGAACGCCGAGGGCCTGACCCGCACGCCGCTGAAGGTCATGGACCCGACCCGCAAGCAGGCGATGATCGGCTTCAACAACGTGAAGGGCCAGTTGCTCGGCCGCGAAGGCGCGGCGGCGGAACCGCTGCGGCGGACCCTGCTGCAGGCGGCCACCTGTCTGGCCAGCGAGATGGCCGGGGGCGCGGAGATGCTGCGCGAGTCCGCCCTCGACTACGCCATGATGCGCGTGCAGTTCGGTCGCCAGATCGCGTCGTTCCAGACCATGAAGCACAAGCAGGCCGACATGCTGCACGACGTCGAACTGGCCAAGGCCGCCGCCTATCAGGCCGCGCAGGCCGCCGCGGCCGACAGCCCGGATTTCCCCGCCGTCGCCCATCTGGCCAAGGCCAGCGTCGCCGATGCCTACATGCAGACCGCCATCCACACCATCCAGATTTATGGCGGCATCGGCTTCACCTGGGACAACGACACCCACCTCTGGTTCAAGCGCGCCAAGAGTTCGGAAGTGATGCTGGGCAGCTCCGGATATCACCGCGAACTGATGCTGCAGAACTGGGCGGCCTGAGGGAGGACGGACGATGGAAGACTGGAGCGGCAGGACCGACGCCGAAATCCGCAGCGCCGTCCGCGAATGGCTGGAAGCCAGCTGGGACACCGACCTGACGCTGGTCGAATGGCGGACGAAGCTGACCGAGTCGGGCTGGGGCGTGCCGACCTGGCCGGTGGAATGGTACGGTCGGAACCTCTCGGACCCGCAGGCCTCGATCGTGCAGGCGGAGTTCGACCGCATCGGCGCGGTCGGCGTCGCGCGCACCGGCATCCGCATGCTGGCTGCGGCGACCATCCTGACCCACGGCAATCAGGCCCAGAAAGCCGAATTCCTGAAGCCGATCCTGACCGGCGAGCACACCTGGTGCCAGCTCTTCAGCGAACCGGGCAGCGGCTCCGACCTCGCCGGCGCCATCACCCGCGCCGACCTGAAAGACGGCAAGTGGATCGTCAACGGCCAGAAGGTCTGGACCACCAGCGCCCATCACGCGGACTACGGCCTGCTGCTGGCGCGGACCGACTGGGACGTGCCCAAGCACAACGGCATGAGTTACTTCCTGCTCGACATGCGCCAGCCCGGCGTCTCGGTGCACCAGCTCAAGCAGATGAACGGCCACGCCAGCTTCAACCAGGTTTTCTTCACCGACGCCGAGATCGACCCGGAATACCAGGTCGGGGAACTCGGCGAGGGCTGGAAGATCGCCACCACGACGCTGATGCACGAGCGCCGCAGCGCCGACGGCCTTCGACGCTTCGATACCGGCTCCGACCGGCAGGGCCGCATCTATGACGAGGAGCGCGAGGAAGTCGCGCACATGATGGCGCCCTACACCTGGTATCCGCAGAGGATGGGCCGGGTGGACCTCGTCATCCAGCGGGCGAAGGAGACCGGCCGCTATGACGATCCCGTCGTCCGGCAGGAGATCGCCAAACTGCTGTGTCTGGCCAAGTCGGCGGAATGGACCGCCCGCCGCGCCCGCGCCGCGCAGGAACAGGGCCGCCCGCAGGGCCCGGAAGGCTCGCTGGGCAAGCTGGCAGCCTCCAACGTCGCCCGCGCCGCCAACCACGTGCACACCATGATCTCCGGCGCCGACGCCATGCTGACGGGAGAGGACAGCCCGATGGGCGGCGTGATCGCCGAGATCCTGGTCTCGACGCCGGCCATTTCCATCGCCGGCGGCACCGACGAGATCCAGAAGAACATCATTTCCGAGCGCGTCCTGAAGATGCCGAAGGAACCGCGCAACGATACCGACCGGCCGTTCCGGGAGGTGCCGAGGAACAAGGTCTGAGAGGACAAGGGGCAGGCTGAGCGTATTTGCTTCCCCCCTTGAGGGGGAAGTGGCTGCGAAGCAGTCGATTGGGGGGTATGGCCGAAGGCCAATTCGGCTTCGCCGTTTCACCCCCACCCTGACCCTCCCCCTCAAGGGGGAGGGAAGACAAGATGGGGAGGAGAAACCATGAGCACATATGACAGGCTCGATCCCGAGTTGCAGGAAGGGCTGAAGGTCCTTTTGGACGCCATGCCCGGCGGGCTGAACGCGGTCGCCGAGATCGTGCCGCGGCGGAAGAAGCTGCAGGACACGATGGCGGCGATGACCGCCCATATCGAGCCGAACCCGAACGTCACGATCGAGGACCGGACGATACCCGGCCCCGAGGGCGCACCCGACGTCGCCGTCCGCCTCTACCGCAAGGTTGGCGCGCCGAGCCCGGCGCCCGGCGTGCTCTACATCCATGGCGGCGGCATGATCATGGGCGATCTGTCCATGGGCGAACTGTCGGTGATCCGAATGTGCGACGAGACCGGCGCCACCTTCGTCTCGGTCGACTACCGTCTCGCACCGGAAAACCCGTATCCGGCCGCGGTCGAGGACTGCTACGCCGCGCTGGCGTGGACGGCGGCGAACCGCGGCGATCTCGGCATCCGGCCGGGCGGCCTCGCCATCGTCGGCGGCAGCGCCGGCGGCGGCCTGACCATCGCGACATCGCTGGTCGCGCGCGACCGCGGCGGACCGGCGGTCGGCTTCCAGATGCCCTTCTATCCGATGATCGACGACCGCAACGAGACGCCATCCAGCCACGAGATCACCGATCTCGGCGTCTGGGACCGCGCGGGCAATATCGAGGCCTGGGGCTGGTATCTGGGCGGCAAGCCGGCCGACGGCTACGCCGCTCCGGCGCGCATGGAGAACCTGGCCGGCCTGCCGCCGACCTATCTGGATGTCGGCACGGAGGACCTGTTCCGCGACGAGAACATCGCTTTCGCCGGGCGGCTGGTCTCAGCGGGCGTGCCGACCGAATTCCATCTCTGGCCCGGCGCCTTCCACGCGTCCGAGACCTTCGCGCCCGGCGCCACGCTGAGCCGCCTGATGTGGGTCTGCCGCCTCGCCGCGCTGAAACGCGCGCTGGCCGGCTGACACCGAAACGATGAACCGCGGAACCTGGGGAGGACAACCGCATGAGTGAACTCGACGACCTGCTCGCCTTTCTGGCGAAACAACCGCCCGCGCACACGGTCTCGCTGGCCGAGCGGCGCGATCTCTACGACCGGGCCGAGAAGGCCTTTCCGCTGCCCGACGGGGTGACCGTGGAAGCGTGGCGGGACGGCGACCTGACCGGCGACTGGCTGGAAATCGACGGCAGCACGGGCGGCCGGACAGTGCTCTACCTGCATGGCGGCGGATACGGCATCGGCTCGTCACGCTCCCACCGCCACCTCGCCGCGCTGATCGGCAAGCAGGCAAAGGCAAACGCGCTGGTGCTGGACTACCGGCTGGCGCCCGAACATCCCTACCCGGCTGCGCTGGACGATGCGGTCGCCGCCTACAAGTGGCTTGCGGCAAAGGGCGGGTTGCAGATCGCCGTGGCCGGCGACAGCGCCGGCGGCGGGCTGACGGCCGCCACGCTCTGCCGTATCCGCGACGAAGGTCTTGGTTCGCCGGTGGCTGGCGTCTGCCTGTCGCCCTGGGTCGATCTGCTCTGCGAACCGGGATCCGAAATGGAGAAGGCGGCAGAGACGGACCCGATGGTCGACTTCAAGGATATCCGCGAATACGCGAACGCCTATCTCGGCGGCGCACCGGCAAACGATCCGGGCGCCTCGCCCATCCATGCGCGCATGGCCGGCCTGCCACCCCTGTTGATCCAGGCCAGCAGTGACGAGGCGCTGCGCTTCGATGCCCTGCGGCTGGCGGACAAGGCGAAGGCCGAAGGCGTCGACGTCACGCTGGAGATGGAAGACCGCGTGCCGCATGTCTGGCACTGGTTCTGGCCGCGGCTTGAGATCGCACGCAGGTCGGTCGACGGCATCGCCGCCTGGCTGGAGCCGCGCTGGGGCACCTGACCTGCGCCGCCGGGCAGTTGCAAAGCCACGCCGCGCCGCGCATCGTAGGCGCGGGAGAGAGACGAGGGGAGCGAGCGATGCCGGTACTGGACCGGGATGGCGTAACCATCCATTACGAGATCGAGGGTGAGGGCCCGACCGTGCTGCTGACGCACGGCTACAGCGCCTCGGCGGCGATGTGGCGGGACAACGTGCCGGCACTGGTCGAGGCCGGCTACCGGGTGATCACCTGGTCGATGCGCGGCCATGGCCAGAGCGACTCGCCGGATGACGAAGCAAAATACTCCGCCGATCTGACCGTCGCCGATATCGATGCGCTGCTGGACGTGGCGGACGCCGACAAGGCGGTGATCGGCGGCATGTCGCTCGGCGGCTACATGACGCTGGCCTACAATCTGAAGCATGCGGACCGCATCCGCGCGATCCTGCTGATCGACACCGGACCGGGCTTCAAGAACGACGAGGCCCGCGAGAAGTGGAACGTCTATGCCCGAGAGCGCGGCGACGCCCTGCTGGAGAAGGGCGAGGAAGCCCTGTCGGCCAGCGCCGAGACCCGGCTGCAGGCGCAGAACTTCAGGGGACTGCGCAACGCCGCCTACGGCATGCTGACCCAGAACAGCGCCGACGCCATCAATTCGCTGCCGGGCATCCAGGTGCCCGCGCTGGTCGTGGTCGGCGACCGCGACGAACCTTTCCTCGCCGCCTCCGACTACATGGCCGCGAAGATCCCGAACGCGCGGAAGGTCGTCATCACCGATGCCGGCCACGCCGCGAATGTCGATCAGCCGCCGCAGTTCAATGCCGCGGTGATCGAGTTTCTGAACAATCTGCAGGAGACCTGAAGCATGTCCAGCTATGGCAATTACAAGGATCTGGGCGTCACGCTCGAAAACCACGTCGCCGTCGTCGAGATCCAGCGACCGCCCCACAACTTCTTCGATTTCGAGCTGATCGGCTCGATGGCGAGCGCCTTCGAGGATCTGGGCGCCGACAATGACTGCCGCGCCATCGTGCTCTGCGCCCAGGGCAAGAGCTTCTGCGCCGGCGCCGACTTCTCGGGCGGCGGCTCCGGCCCGCTGGAGAACCGCGGCGGCAGCTCGCTCTATCAGGAAGCGGTGCGCCTGTTCCGCACGCCCAAGCCGGTGATCGCCGCCGTGCAGGGCGCGGCCATCGGCGGCGGCCTCGGCGTCGCGGTGATGCCGGACTTCCGCGTCGCCTGCCCCGAGGCGCGTTTCGCGGCCAACTTCACCCGCCTGGGCTTCCACCCGGGCTTCGGCCTGACCCACACGCTGCCCAAGCTGGTCGGCCAGCAGAAGGCGGCGATGCTGTTCTACACCTCCCGCCGCATCAAGGGCGACGAGGCCTACGAGATGGGGCTGGTCGATATCCTGACGACGCAGGAGAAGCTGCGCGAGACGGCGATCAACTTCGCCGCCGAGATCGCCGAGAACTCGCCGCTGGGCGTGGTCGAGACCCGCGCCACGCTGCGCGCCGGCCTGGCCGACCGTGTGAAGGAAGCCACCGACCACGAGCTGGATGTCCAGGAACGCCTGAAGCAGACCGAGGACTTCGCCGAGGGCGTGAAGGCCACCGCCGAACGCCGCGTGCCGAACTTCAAGGGACGCTGAGCCGGGCTAGGATATCCCGCACCGTCAGTCCCGGTACTTGATCCCGGGACGCGGTTCGGGCTTCGAGGCAGCGGTATCAAGTCCCGCTGCGGGCGGTGGTTTCCCTGTTTCTATTCCAGTCCGAGCGCCTTCGAGAGAAGTACGTCCCGGCCGTAGACATCTTCGCGGAAGGCGACACCGGTGCTGCTGTCTGCGGGCCAGGCGGTGGCATACATCAGATGCACAGGGATCCGTCTGTCCAGCGGCAGCGTCACGGTCTTCCGTGAGTTGCGATACTCCTCGACCTTTTCCGGCTCCGGGCCGTCCGTCGCATCGAACAGCCAGCGCACCAGATCGAACGGCTTCTCCAGGCGGATGCAGCCTGAGGAAAAGGTCCGGACCGGCTTCTCGTAGAGTTCACGCGCCGGGCTGTCGTGCAGATAGACGTCGAAGCGGTTGGGGAACATGATCTTCACTTCACCCAGCGCATTGTTCAGGCTCGGCCCCTGTCGCAGCCGGTAGGGGAAGGCGCCGGGTCCCACCTTCGACCAGTCGATGCTCTCCAGCGGCACCAGCCGGGCGTCAGGCTGCCAGCCGGACCAGACCTCATATCGTCCCTTCGAGAGGAATTCCGGATCCTTCCGGATCTTCGGCAGCAGGTCCTTCACCGCGATCTTCGGCGGCACCGTCCAGGTCGGGTTGATCTCGACATAGCTGATCAGATCGGAAAACACCGGTGTCATGCGGTAGTCGCGGCCGACGATCGAGCGGATGCGAAGATCGACCTTCCCGTTCCGGACCGCCATCGTCTCGAAGCCGGCGATATCGACGATCACGTGCCGGGCGCCGAGATCGTCAGCCATCCAGCGCCAGCGTTCCATGGCCAGTTCGATCTGGCGGATACGCTGTGCAAGCGGCGCATTCAGCGCATTCTGTGTGGCCTTGCCGGCGATGCCGTCCTCTTCCAGCCCGTGGCCCTTCTGGTAGTCCTTCAGCGCAGCGACAACCGTCGGCGTGAGCCCTTCCGCCGCCGCACCCGCGTCCAGCCAGCGCCAGTATTTCAGACGCGCCACCACGGCGTCGGCCCGCGGTCCGGTTTCGCCGGGTTTCAGCGCCGCCCCCTCGGGAACGGATTCGGGCACCGGGTCCACGATCCGGCCGCGCCAGACCGCCAATGCGATCTTGAGGCGGCGATAGGCCTCGTGCTGCGGCGCCAGCCTGGCAAGCACATTGCGGATATTGGCCTGCGGATCGGCCATCCGCTCCAGCACCGCCCCCAGGTCCAAAGGACGGGCCGGCAGGAAGACGTTCGGATCCGCACGCTGCGGCGTCCGCCGGCCGACCGCGACATCGCGGCCATAGGCCAGGATCTGCGTGGTTGCGGTAGCGTCGAGAGCCGCGAGCTGGGCGGCGTTGGCGTCTTCGAGGAAGGCAGGCAGTTCCTCGGCGGTTACCGTCAGCTGGTAATCTTCGGCGCGAAGCCCCTCTTCATCGGCGGCCTCGAGCACTTCCATCGCAGCCCTGAGGCGCTCCTGCTCCTTCTCGCCGCGCGTCACCCAGACCGGCTCCCAGCCGCGGCGTTCGTAGAAGTTCAGGACGGCGCTTTCGATCCGCGGCCTCTGGTCCGCATCTTCGGGCATGTTCATGCCGACGGCGCCGGCGCGCCGAGTCAGCTCCTGGACGACCGCCTCGCGTTCGACGGCGCGGGCCGTGCCGGCCACCGATGCGATCGCAACCGCCGCCAGCAGGCAGGCCGGCAAAATCCATCGTCTCATGTCCATTCCTCACATCACTCCACGGACAGGGCCAACAGGTTGGCTCGATGGCCGCGCCTTGCAACGCCTTTCGTTGAACGGTTCGTCACACTACTGCTATAGAGCCGCCTTCCACACGAAGGAAAGGTCAAGGCCATGCGCACGGCCAGCTACGAGCGCCGCACCAAGGAAACCGAAATCGAGGTGCGGCTCGATCTGGACGGCACCGGCGTCTACGACGTCGATACCGGGATCGGCTTTCTGGACCACATGCTGGAGCAGCTGTCGCGGCACAGCCTGATCGACCTGCACGTCCGTGCGAAGGGCGACACACATATCGACTTCCACCACACCACCGAGGACACCGGCATCGCCATCGGTACCGCCTTCTCCGAGGCACTGGGCGACCGCGCCGGCATCACGCGGTACGGCTCGGCCCTGATCCCGATGGACGAGACGCTGACGCGGGTGGCCCTCGACATTTCCAACCGTCCGTACCTGATCTGGAAAGTGGATTTCTCCCGGCCGAAGCTGGGCGACTTCGATACCGAGCTGTTCAAGGAATGGTTCCAGGCCTTCGCCCAGGCCGGCGGCGTGACCCTGCATGTCGAGAATCTCTACGGCGAGAACAACCACCACATCGTCGAGAGCTGCTTCAAGGCGCTGGCGCGCGCGCTGCGCGAGGGGCTGGAGATCGACCCGCGGAAGTCCGACGCCATCCCCTCGACCAAGGGCGTGCTGGGCGGGAGCCTCTGACACCATGTCCGTCGTGATCGTGGATTACGGGTCGGGCAACCTGCACTCGGCCGCCAAGGCGTTCGAGCGTCAGGCCGCGACCCTGGACAGCCCGCCGAAGGTGCTGGTATCCGGCCGGCCCGAGGACGTGCGGGCGGCCGAGCGGCTGGTGCTGCCCGGCGTGGGCGCGTTCGGCGACTGCCGGGACGGCCTGCGCGCAGTTGCCGGGCTCTGGGAGGCCGTGGCCGAATTCGTCGAGCAGCGTGCCCGCCCCTTTTTCGGCATCTGTGTCGGCATGCAGCTGATGGCCCGGCAGGGGCTGGAGCACGGCACCCATGACGGTTTCGGCTGGATCGACGGCGTCATCGACCGGATCGTGCCGTCGGACCCGTCGCTCAAGATCCCGCACATGGGCTGGAACGAGCTTCAGGTGCAGAGCGACCACCCGGTTTTCAGGGATCTCGGCGAGGATCCGCATGCCTATTTCGTCCATTCCTACGCCTTTGCCGGCATGTCGAGCGGCGAGGTGCTGGCGAAGGTCGAATATGGCGGCCCCGTGGTCGCCGCCGTCGGCCACGGCCACATGATCGGTACCCAGTTCCATCCGGAAAAGAGCCAGCATGTCGGGCTGACACTGATCCGCAACTTCCTGACCTGGTCGCCCGGATGACGAACCCGAAGCAGCGCATTTCCGTCGAGCGGCTGACGAAAATCGAGGAAGCCGATCTTCAGGACCTCTGCAACGCGACGGAGGCCGCGATCCATGACGGCAACGGCTTCGGCTGGCTGAAGCCGCCGCGGCGCAGCGTGCTGGAGGCCTACTGGAAGGGCGTCATCCTGGTGCCGGAGCGCGACCTCTATGTCGGCTGGCTGGACGGTCGCATCGTCGGCTCCATCCAGCTTCTGCGTCCGTCCCGGCACAACGAGGCGCAGGCGCACATGGCACGTCTGACCACCTTCTTCATCGCGCCCAGCGCCCGCGGTCTAGGTCTCGCCCGCGAGATGCTGAACCGGGCCGAGGAAACCGCGCGGGAAGAGGGTTTCCGGCAGCTGGAGCTGGACGTGCGCGAAACCCAGATGGCGGCGATCCAGGTCTATGAGCGGCACGGCTACATCCGCTGGGGCGAACGAGACGCCTACGCCATCGTCGATGACAAGCCGGTGAAGGGCTATTTCTATTCGAAGGCGCTCGATCCGAAGAAGAACAAGAAGAAAGACGCATGAATCTCTACCCCGCGATCGACCTGAAGGACGGCAAGTGCGTTCGCCTTCTGAAGGGCCGCATGGAAGACGCCACCGAGTTCAATCCCGACCCCGCCGATCAGGCCCGGAAGTTCCGCGCCGCCGGCTTCGGGAGGCTGCATCTGGTCGACCTGAACGGCGCCTTCGACGGACGCTCGACCAACGCGGACGCGGTGTCCGCAGTGCTCGGCGCGACCGACGCGCCGGTGCAGCTCGGCGGCGGCATCCGCGACCGCGCGGGCATCGACGCCTGGCTGGAACGCGGGGTCTCGCGGGTCATTCTCGGCACGCTGGCGCTGCGTGATCCGGAAACCGTGAAGGCTGCCTGCAAGGATCACCCTGGCGGCATCGTGGTCGGCATCGACGCCCGCGGCGGCATGGTCGCCGTGGAAGGCTGGGCCGAACAGTCGGACATGCCGGCCCACGATCTGGCGAAGGCCTTCGAAGATGCGGGTGTCGCCGCCATCGTCTTCACCGACATCGACCGCGATGGCGTCCTGCAGGGCGTGAACGCGGAAGCGACCGCCGCGCTGGCCGAAGCGGTTTCCATTCCGGTGATCGCCTCGGGCGGCGTCGCCGGCATCGAGGACATCCGCCGGCTCAGGAAGCTGGCCCATACCGGCATCGAGGGCGTGATCATCGGCCGGGCGCTCTATGACGGCCGCATCGACCCCGCCGAGGCACTGGACATCGCCAATGGATAGGTTCCAGAGTCGCGCCCCGGGCTTGACCCGGGGCCCATTCCGGAGCGCTTCCGGGAACCACGACGGCGGCGGCACGGCTCAGGCATGGGTCCCGGGTCAAGCCCGGGACACCGGCGGCGGACCCGCCGGTGCTTAAGGCCCGTATCATCCCCTGCCTGGACGTGAAGGACGGGCGCGTGGTCAAGGGCGTGAACTTCGTCGACCTGCGCGATGCGGGGGATCCGGTCGAACAGGCGACGGTGTACGACGCTGCCGGCGCGGACGAACTCTGCTTTCTCGACATCACCGCCAGCCACGAGAAGCGCGGCATCCTGCTGGACGTCGTCGCCCGCACCGCGGAGCGCTGCTTCATGCCGCTTACCGTCGGCGGCGGCGTGCGCGAGGTCGCCGACGTGCGGTCGCTCCTGCTGGCCGGCGCCGACAAGGTCTCGATCAACACTGCCGCCGTGAACCGCCCCGAATTCGTCTCGGAGGCCGCCGAGAAGTTCGGCAGCCAGTGCATCACCGTCGCCATCGACGCCAAGTCCACCGGCCCGGACAAGTGGGAAATCTTCACCCATGGCGGCCGCAACCCCACCGGTCTGGACGCCATCGAATGGGCGAAGGAGATGGAGCGCCGCGGCGCGGGCGAGATCCTGCTGACCTCGATGGACCGCGACGGCGCCAAGACCGGCTACGACATTCCGCTGACCCGCGCGATCTCGGACGGTGTCGGCGTGCCGGTCATCGCCTCGGGGGGCGTGGGCAATCTGGACCACATGGTCGAGGGTGTGCTGGAAGGCCATGCGTCAGCGGTGCTGGCGGCGTCGATCTTCCACTTCGGGACCTATTCGATCCAGGAGACCAAGGCCTACATGGCCGAGCGCGGCGTGCCGGTCCGGCTCGTCTAGCCCCGCCGCATCAAGCCGCCAGTTCGACCTCGGGCAGGCTCAGGCCCAGTTCCTCGCAGAGCTCGGTGGCGCGGCGGATGTAGTCGTCGCGCATTTCCAGATTCGTCCGCTGCTTGATCCCCCACTTGCGGAAGATCTCGTTGTTGCGGCTGACCGGCTTGCCGAAGAAGGACGGCAGATAGGGATAGTAGCGGTTGATCGCGTCCTGGATCTCGGCCCGGCCCTCGTCGGTCTGCAGCATCTCGGTGGTGAAGTCCTTGCCGAACTGCGCGTGGAAGCGCTCCTCCGGCATGGTCATGCGGGCCAGATTGCGTAGCGGGTGGAAGCTGCACATGGCCAGATCCTCGACCTGGATGATCTCGGCGAGGTCGGCCAGCAGCTTGATGACGCAGAACTCGGCCCAGGTCTCCAGCGGGAACTCGAAGATCGAGAGCGGCCGCTTGCCGCTTTCGGGCACCATCTTCTCGCCCGGAATGCCCATTTCCTCGCCCAGTTCGCGGAAACGGACATGGTGGCCGTACTCCTCCATCGCCACGCGGCAGGTCAGCCACTTGGCGTAGGGCGTCGGCGCCAGCGCGATGGCGGGCTCGTCGAACACCCGGGCGCCGTGCAGCTCGTTGACGGCGTGGGAAATCACGATCTTCTCCAGCGCCGAGACGTATTCCGGGTCCTGGCCCTTCAACTCGTCGGCGGACTTGATCTGGGGAACGGCGGTCATGGCGGTCTCCTAGACGCAGGGTTCAGTGTTGAAGGCCTCGAGATCGGTCTCGAGCGGGGTGTAGTCGCCGGCAAAGGCCCCGGCGGCCTCGGCCAGGGTCTCGGGCGTCCAGTCGGCGCTCTCGTTGACGACGCGGCCGATGGGGCGCGGCTGTGAGAACAGGAAGACCTCGCGCCCGCGCACGCCGAAGAGCTGGCCGGAAACGTCCTGCGCCGCCGGTGAGCAGAGCCAGGCGACAGCGGTGGCGACATGGGCCGGATCCAGCTTCATCGCCCGCTCCTTGTAGCTCGCCTGCGCGTCATTGGCCGGCGGGATGATGTCGGTGACCCGGGTCCGCGCGAAGGGCGCAAGCGCGTTCGCGGTGATGCCGGAGCGCGCGAGATCCATCGCCACGACGCGGGTCAGGCCGACCAGCCCCGCCTTGGCCGAGGCATAGGGCGACTGCCCGAAATTGCCGTAGAGACCGGCGGTCGAGACGATGTTGACGATGCGGCCCCAGTCATAGGACTCGCCACCGCCGCGTTTCGCCTTGGCGTTGTCGCGGAGCACCGGCGACGCGGCGTTCAGCAGGTAGTACGCGGCGGACAGGTTCGTGCGGATCACCGCTTCCCAGTCCGCCGGATCGCCCTTGAAGATGAAGGCGTCGCGCAGGATCGCGGCATTGTTGACCACGATGTCCAGGCCGCCCAGCTCCGAGACCGCGCGGTCGACCATGGTCTTCGCCGCCGACGGGCTGGCGACCGAACCGATAAAGGCAACAGCGCCATTGCCGATACCGGCCGCAGCCTTCTCGGCGACGGTCGGATCGGCGCCGTCGCCGTTGATCTCACCGCCATGATCGGCGATCAGCACCTTTGCGCCGGCCTCCGCCAGCGCCTTCGAGATGGCAAGACCGATGCCCCGGGCGCCGCCCGTGACGATGGCCCCGCGGCCTTCCAGCAATCCGCTCATGCGGCGTCCCCCTCCCGTTCGGCCAGTTCGGCGGCCGTGTAGAACGCATCGGCGTGGCAGTCCTTCTCGGACATGCCCATGTCGACCAGCGCCTCGACGGAACTCTCGACCATGACCGGCGGCCCGGCGAGATAGGCCTTCCAGCCGTCCAGCGGAAACTCCCGCATCAGATCGGCGCGCAGCACGTCCATCATCAGGCCGGTCCGCCGCGCGGTGTCGCCGGACGGTTCCGACAGCGCCACCGTCAGCGTGACATTGTCATGCGCCGCCGCCAGCGCCTGCAGTTTGTCTTCCAGATAGACGTCCCGCTCGTCGCGGACGCCGGCATAGATGCGGATGGGCTGTCCCATCCCGGCATCCAGAGCGCGCTTCACGATCGAGCGGATCGGCGCCAGCCCGGACCCGCCTGCGATGGCGAGGATCGGCCCGGTATGGGTTTCGCGCAGATAGGAGATGCCAAGCGGCCCTTCGACCCGGACCTTCGACCCCGCGGTCAGTTCGTTGGCAACAAAGGCGCTGACGCCGCCTGCGCCGGAATCGCGGACATGGAAGACAAGCTCCGTCTCGTCCGGTGCGTTGGCCATAGAGTAGTCGCGCGGCGGCTGGCCGGCGAAGCGGACGCTCGCATACTGGCCGGCGAGAAGTCGAACGGTCCGCCGGCGATGATCTTCAGGCGGACCTCGTTGATGTCATGGGTCAGCGGCGTCACCGCCGTCACTTCGCAGTCGAGCTTGCGGAGCGGGTGGGAAACGGTCTCGTCCTGGTCCAGCCAGGCAATCTCGGCATCGCTCCAGGGCACCGAGCGGCAGGCCAGAACCAGCCCTTTCGCCTTCTCCGCATCGGTGAGGGCGTATTCGGAACAGGCGGCCATCTCGACCTCGCCCGAGACCAGGTCGGACTTGCAGGCGCCGCAATTGCCGGACTGGCAGCCACAGGGATAGGCGATGCCCTGACGCAGCGCCGCCTGAAGGATGGTCTCGCCCATCTCGACCGCGATCGGCGTCTCCGCCTGCCGGATCCTGACCGTGAAACTCATTCCGCTCCCTGCACATGCAAATTATTGTTGGGTTACCAAACAATATGCGTCAGACTTGACCCATGGTCAAGACGGACGAGCAACTGGACCGCGGTCTTCTGGACGGGCTGGTCGGCTATCACCTGCGCCGCGCGCAGCTTGCGGTTTTCAGGGATTTCGCCGACAGCGTCGGCGCGCTGGGTGTGACGCCGGGACAGTTCGGCGTGCTGGAGCTGATCGCCTGCAATCCGGGCCTCAGCCAATCCGCTCTGGCGCGGGCGCTGGGCGTGGACCGATCGACGCTGGTCGCGGTGCTGGACCGCCTGCAGGGGGACGGATTGATCGAACGCCGCCCGTCGCCCACCGACCGGCGCAGCCACGAACTGGTGCTCACCCGGGCGGGAACGAAACGCGTCGACGAGGCCCGCGCGGCCATCCGCGCGCATGAGACACGGGTGCTGTCAGGGCTTTCGGAAACCGAGGTGGCGGCGCTGATCCGGGCGTTGTCGACGATCGCCTAGGCCGGCGCGAGGATCGACCAGACCGGCGGCAGACCGGATGCGGCGGGCGTCCATTCGGCCTCGTTGCTGACCCGCCAGACCTCGCCGGTGTCGGTGCCGACAATCACCCCGCCGGGCGCCTCCGGATCGACATTGAGGCCATGGAAATTGGCCGCCGACGGCGCATGGGCGGCATCGCAGAGCGAGCGCCAGCTCTCGCCGCCATCCTCGGACCGGTAGAGCATGGCGTGCGCGCCGCCCTCGTCCTTGTAGCTGGAGAAGGCCGTTGGCGCGCTGGCCACCGTCAGCCCGTAGGGCGTGCGCGGATCGATGCACATCGGCCGGGAATAGCGGGGCGTGATCCCCTTCCAGGCATAGGTCCAGGTCCGGCCGCGGTCGTCGGAACGGAAGACGCCGGCATTGCCCTCGACCATCTCGGCGATGCCGTCCGGGCGCCCGTAACCGGTCGAAGCGTAGAGTACGTCCGGGTCCGCCGGGTGCGCGAACATCATGTGCAGGTCGGGATTGTCGCCGGGCAGATCCATGGTCCAGGTCCGGCCGCCATCGGTGCTGGTCATGATGCCGCCGACCTCGACCCCGATGCGCAGATGCAGCGGATCGTCGGCGTCGATCACCATGGCCCGCGCCCGGCCCGGGATTGGCGGGTCCAGCGGAATGCCCCAGCGCGCAGCTTCCGGCGCGGCGGAGAAGCTCTCGACCTCGGTCCAGTGCAGGCCGCCATCGGTGCTCCGGAACAGATGCGCCGGCTGCGTGCCTGCGTAGAGCGCGCCATCGGCGGCGGCCCGGATCTGCCAGACCTGCAGACCCCGCAGATCGCTCGCCTGCCAGTTCACACCATCGTCATCGGAATAGTAGTGACCGTCCTCGGCCCCGGCATGGATGCGCCCGTCCGTCTGCACCAGTTCACGCACGTGGCGGGTCTGGAGCACCTGCGCCGGATCCGCGGAATTCAGCCGGAAAACGCCGGCGGCGCCCCCTGCGAGAATGGTCATGGCTGCCTCCCCTGCTGCCCCTTCCCGCAATCCTGCGCCCGATCACGGACCAAGGCAAAGGTTAAGCGCGGGTATCCGATTGCCGCCAATTTTCGGAAAAATAGCATATATATCGTCTCGATATATCTTGATTGTTTATATGAGATTGCCATATCCGGCTCACGTTGGATTTCAGACAGCCGGGGCGCCGGCAGTCAGGAAACGAGGCAGAGAAATGAGACGGATCGTTGAACAGCATCTTGGCATCTGGGTTCTTGCAGGAGCCCTGTTCGTCGGACTGAGCGTGGCGTCGGCCACCCCGCAGCACAATGGCTCGGACTTCGCGAACGCGAAGGAGCAGGTCTACGCGCCCCGCGCGGCGCAGACCATCGTGCAGGACCCGACCGGCGAATTTACCGGCTACCGCAGCTCGCTGGCCGTGGGCGCGATGTAGTCGACACACCCCTTCCCCAGCCGGACCCCTCCCCCTTGATCCGGCACCCTCGGGCGGATGCGCTTCCCCTCCTCGCGCATCCGCCCTTTTTCATTTCGGACGTCCGTCCGGCTTGACCTGCCGCGGCAGGGTCCCATCCTTGAGCGGGCATCCGGGGAGGGATCAATGAAATTCGATACGCTGCTGTTCGACGTCGCCGACGGGGTCGCCACGATCACCCTGAACCGGCCGGACGAGGGTAATGCCTGCAATCTGGCGATGATGGAGGACCTCTTCGCCGCCGCGACCGAATGCGATCAGAACGACGCCATCCGCGCTGTCATCCTGACCGGGGCGGGGAAGATGTTCTGCGTCGGCGGCGATCTGGGCGCCTTCATCGAATCCGGCGACAGGGTCGGCACCCTGCTGTCGGGCATGACCAAGAACTTCCACGGCGCGATTTCCATCTTCAACCGCATGAACGCGCCGGTGATCTGCGCAGTCAACGGCACGGCGGCCGGTGGCGGCATGAGCCTCGCCGCCAGCTGCGACCTGGTGCTGGCCGCCGCATCCGCAAAGTTCGCCATGGCCTACACCGCCGCCGGGCTCACGCCGGACGGGTCATCGAGCTACTTCCTGCCACGCCTGATCGGGCTGCGCCGCGCCAAGGAACTGATGCTGACCAACCGCCGGCTCTCGGCGGAAGAGGCGCTGGGCTACGACCTGATCGACCGCGTGGTGCCCGACGGCGAGTTGATGGCGGAAGCCGGCAAGCTGGCGGCGCAGTTCGCCGCCGGCCCGACCTCGGCCTATGGCGGCGTGAAGAAGCTCCTCGCCGGCACCTTCGCCGAAACGCTGGAATCGCAGATGACGCTGGAGGCGCGGACAATCGCCGAACGCGCCCGCAATCACGACGCGCAGGAAGGCCTGCAAGCGTTCTTCGAAAAGCGCAAGCCGAACTTCAGGGGAGTCTGACCCATGCCCATCTCTGCCGCCGAACATCCGAAGAAGTCCGTCGAGGTCCACGGCCGGAAGATGGCCTATGTCGAGATGGGCGAGGGCGATCCCATCGTCTTCCTGCACGGCAACCCGACATCGTCCTATCTGTGGCGCAACATCATGCCCCACGTGGCGCATCTGGGCCGCTGCATCGCGCCGGATCTGATCGGCATGGGCGATTCCGAGAAGCTGCCCGACAGCGGTCCCGACCGGTACCGCTTCGTCGAGCACCGGCAGTATCTGGACGGCATCCTCGAGGCGCTGGGCGTGACTGAGAACGCCGTGCTGGTGATCCACGACTGGGGTTCCGGCCTCGGCTTCGACTGGGCCAACCGGCACCGCGAAGGCGTGCAGGGCATCTGCTACATGGAAGCGATCGTCATGCCGATCCCGAGCTGGGAGGATTTCGGCAAGGCGGCCCCGGTCTTCCAGGGCTTCCGTTCGGAGGCCGGCGAAGGAATGGTGCTGGAGAAGAACATCTTCGTCGAACGTGTCCTGCCGGGTTCGGTGCTGCGCGAGATGACCGAAGAGGAAATGGCGGTCTACCGCCGTCCCTTTGCCGAGGCCGGGGAAGACCGCCGTCCAACACTCACCTGGCCGCGCCAGATCCCGATCGCGGGGGAACCCGAGGACGTTGTCGCCATCGCCTCGGACTATGCCGACTGGCTGAAGGAGACCGATCTGCCGAAGCTTTTCGTCAACGCCGAGCCGGGTGCGATCCTCACCGGCCGCATGCGCGACTTCTGCCGCACCTGGAAGAACCAGACCGAGATCACGGTGAAGGGAAGCCACTTCATCCAGGAAGACAGCCCCAACGAGATCGGTCAGGCCCTGGCGGAATGGATTCCCGGCTTCCGTTGACCGGTTCAAAGTAGCGGCAGGCCAGCCATTCCGCGGCCTTCCGCCGCGCCCGCCCGTCGGTTGATTTCACATCGAATCAAAATCCCCGACTCCTGTGGATAAACCTGTGCAAGCTTCTGGATGGGCGTCCCTAGGTCACAGATTCCATTGGGGATTCATTAGGTTGCCTAAAAATTGTGCAATTGAGCTAATAGATTGTTTTTATTTATGAAATCCGGTGTCCGATTGAAAAGAAAGCTCCATATATCTGTAACAACAGGGTTTCTGCGGGACTCCGGCAAATGCGCCGCCGGGTGTGAACGGCGAACGCCATGAGTTAACACTGAATCCGTCAGAACCGAGGATTTTTTCGCACCTTCATATTTCTGCAACGCGGACAAGGCAGTAAGCGCGGTCCTGAGCGGCGGCAGCGGACTTGAAAATTCCCCGCGGCGTCCCAGCGACGGTGCGTCAACCGTCGAGGCCGGGCGGCTCCGGCGGCCACGGAAGGTGCTGCCCGCCGTCCAGCGCGATCATCTGACCGGTCATCGCAGGCGCATCCAGAAGGAAGCGGACCGCCGCCGCAATTTCCTCGGGTTCGGCCCCGCGCTGCAGCGGCGTCGAGCGCCACTGCCTGCGGAACTGCTCTTCCGATTGCCGCTCATTCGCCAGCACCGGCCCCGGCCCGATGGCGTTGACGCGGATGCGCGGCGCCAGCGCCATGGCCATGGTCCGGGTCAGCATCTCCAGGCCGGCGCGGCTGGCCGTGTAGGACACGAATCCCGGCAGCGGCTTCCAGACCCGCATGTCCAGCAGGTTCACAACCGCGCCCTGGACGTCCTCGGGCAGGGCCGCCGCGAACTGCTGGATCAGGAACAGCGGCGCGCGCAGGTTGACCGCCATGTGCCGGTCGAAGCTCTGCTGCGTCACCGTGGAAATGCGGTCGTTCTCGAACAGGGAGGCGTTGTTGACCAGCACCTCCAACGGCGCACCAATGGCCTCTGCCGCCCGGGGCAGGATCTTCAGCACGGCGTCATGGTCGGTCAGATCGGCCTGAACCGTCGCCGCGGCGACGCCGGACGCTCGCGCCTCGCCGGCGGTGGCCTCGGCGGCGTCGGCCGATCCGTTGTAGTGGATCACCACCGGATGGCCGTCACCCGCCAACCGCAGCGCGATGGCGCGGCCGATACGCTTCGCGCCGCCCGTGATCAGCGCGGGTCCACGGCGCACGGAGGTCACCGGATCGACGCCATCTGATCGACGGGCATGCCCGATATGCCGGCGAACTGCGCCGCAACATAGGCGACATAGGCGGCCAGCAGCGCGAACCCGGCAACCCGACCGACCGGCAGTTTCATAAAGGCGAGCGGGAACAGCACGAGCGCGGCCGCCAGCATCACCCAGATGTCGAAGTGCAGGACCTGCTCGGGCACCGGGACGTGCCGGACCATCGCCGTGATGCCCATGATGCCGAGGATGTTGAACAGGTTCGAGCCGATGACATTGCCGATGGCGACGTCGCCATGGCGGCGAACCGCGGCGACCAGTGACGTCGCCAACTCGGGCAGCGATGTGCCGAGCGCCACCAGCGTGATGCCGATGGCGGTCTCGCTGAGGCCGAAGGAGAGCGCGATCTCACGCGCGCCGTCGACCAGCAGGGTGGAGCCGATCACCAGGCCGACGAGACCGACGGCCAGCAGCGCGATCAGCGCCACCAGATTCTGGGGCACGCCCTCACTCAGTTCGTCGACCTCATCGGCGATCGACCCCGATCCCGAACGGCGCGCCGAGCGGTAAGCCGAATAGAGGAAGAGGCAGAGCAGCAGCAGCATGCCCAGGCCGGGCCAGAAATCGATGATCTGCAGCGCCGCCAATACCATGAAGATGCCGGTCGCGCCGACCATGGCCAGCCCTTCCCGCATCATCGTCGACCGCTCGCAGAAGAAGGGCGCGATCATCGCCGGCGCGCCGACGACAAGCAGGACGTTGGCGATGTTGGAGCCGACGACATTGCCGATGGCGATGGCGGGCGCGTCCTCCAGAACGGCCTGGATGCAGACAAGCAGTTCAGGCGCCGAGGTGCCGAAAGCGACAACGGTCAGGCCGATCACCAGTTTCGAGACACCCAGCTTTTCCGCGAGGGCCACCGCCGCCCGGACCAGTGCCTCGCCTCCGATCAGGAGAAGGATGAGGCCGGCGGCAACCATCAAGTACATCATGGGCGCTTCTTGTTCCCTGTTGCTCTTATTGGAGGGGAGCGTCCCCCGCCGGCCGCGCGGATTATCCAATGTTAAAGGCTATATAACGGCTTGGGCTGATGTTTGAACCCGAAGCCTGCAAATCAATGACGAATTCCGGAGGGTTCGATTTTCGCTGAATTGCGTTACTCTCCGGCATCGGAATCCCCCGTCCGCAAAGGTGCGAGATGCCCCTGATCCGAACCCTTCTCATGGAGGCCGCGCGGCGCGTCGCCTCCGACCCGGAAATGCGCGCCAAGGCGACCGGCTTCGCCCGGGACACGGCCATGCCCGCCGCCCGCAAGGCGGCCCGGGAGGCCGGCGAGACCGTGCGCCGGCATCGGAGCGAACTGGACAAGGAAATCGAGACGGCCCAGAGCGAGGCCGGCGAAGGCGCGACCCGCGCGGAGATCGCCGGGCGCGTGACGCGGAAGCTGGCGAACCGGCTGAAGGGCGAATCCGGCAAGGAATGAGGCGGTTCGTCACTCTAGCGCTGGCGGCGCTGCTGCTCGCCGCCGGCTCCCCGCTGCATGCCGTGGAAGGCCCGGAGACCGGCCTGCCGATGCCGCGCTTCGTCTCGCTCAAGTCGAGCACGGCGAACCTGCGTTCCGGCCCTGGCAGGGACTACCCCATCCGCTGGGTCTACCAGCGCCGCCTGCTGCCGGTGGAGATCCATGACGAGCACGGTCACTGGCGCGCCGTGCGCGATCCCTGGGGCGAGACCGGCTGGCTGCACAAGAGCCTTCTCTCCGGCCGCCGGACCGCCATGGTGCAACGGGACCTGGAACCGCTGCTGCGGGAGCCGCGCCCCGGCAGCGATGTCCTGCTCTACGCCGAACGCAGGGTTATCGGCACGCTGGAGGTCTGCGAGAATGGCTGGTGCCGGCTGAGCATCGACGGCCGCGCCGGCTGGATGCCGGCGGAGGCGCTGTTCGGGGCGGACAGGCCGGCGGCAAAAGGGGGAGAGACGAAGCCATGACGGTGATCATCGCAGGCGGCGGCATCGGCGGGCTGACGGCGGCGCTGTCGCTGCACCGCGCCGGCATCGCCTGCCGCGTCTACGAGGCCGTGCCCGAGATCCGCGCGCTGGGCGTCGGCATCAACCTGCTGCCTCACGCCGTTCGCGAACTGACCGAACTGGGCCTTCAGGACGAGCTGGCGGCGACCGCCATCCCGACGGCGGAACTGATCTACGCCAACCGGCACGGTCAGCAGATCTGGCGCGAGGCGCGCGGCAAGGATGCCGGATACCGCTGGCCGCAATTCTCGATCAGCCGCGGCGCGCTGCAGATGATCCTGCGCGATGCCGTCGCCGAACGGTTGGGCAAGGACGCCATTCTGACCGATCACGAACTCACGGGCTTCGACCAGGACGGCGGAGGCGTGACCGCACATTTCCGCAGCCGGACGACCGGGGAGACGCGCGGCCCGGTCCGAGGCAGCGTGCTGATCGGCGCGGACGGCATCCATTCGACGGTGCGGCGGCACTTCTACCCCGATGAGGGCGCGCCGATCTGGAACGGCTGCGTGCTGTGGCGGGCGACCACGACGGGCGAACCCTATCTCACCGGCCGCTCGATGGTCATGGCCGGCCACGCCAACCAGAAGTTCGTCTGCTATCCGATCTCGAAGTATCTGCACGACGCCGGCCGGGCGCTGATCAACTGGATCGCCGAGATCCGGTTTCCGACCGACCCGCCCTGGCGGCGCGAGGACTGGAACCGGCCCGGCAGGATCGAGGACTTCCTGCCCGCCTTCGAGAGCTGGGACTTCGGCTGGCTGAAGGTTCCGGACATCATCCGGGGCGCGAACGAGATTTACGAATACCCGATGGTTGACCGGGATCCGGTCGGGCGCTGGAGCTTCGATCGGGTGACGCTGATGGGCGACGCCGCGCACGCCATGTACCCGATCGGCTCCAACGGGGCGTCACAGGCCATCCTCGACGCACGGGTGCTGGCGATGCATCTGGCCCGCGATGCGGACCCGGTGGCAGCTCTGGCGGCCTATGACGCCGAACGGCGCCCGCCGACTTCGGCCATCGTCCTCGCCAACCGCGGCAACGGCCCCGAACAGGGCATGCAGATGGTCGAGGAACGCGCGCCGGACGGGTTCAGGGACATCCACGATGTGATGGACCCAGCCGAACTGGCGGACATCGCTGCCCGCTACAAGACGACCGCCGGCTTCGACGTCGACACGCTGAACGGCCGGCCGTCCTTCGATCCGTGAGGACGTGATCAGAGCTGCCGTCCCCGGGCTTGACCCGGGGACCTGAGATCGCGACCGCCTCAGAGGCGGCGAGCTGAGGCCCTCGGGTCAGGCCCGAGGGCAACAGGTCAGGGGCAAATGACCCCGCTCAGTTCGCGCCTTCGAGCAGGCGGCGGGCGATGACCTGCGCCTGGATCTCGCCGGCGCCCTCGAAGATGTTGAGGATGCGGGCGTCGCAGAGGATGCGGCTGATCTCGTATTCCAGCGCGAAACCGTTGCCGCCATGGCTCTGCAGCGCATTGTCAGCATTGGCCCAGGCCACGCGGGCGCCGAGCAGCTTCGCCATGCCGGCCTCCAGATCGCAGCGCCGGCCCTCGTCCTTGGCGCGGGCGGAATAGTAGGTCAGCTGGCGCGCCATCATGGTCTCGACGGCGGCCCAGGCGACCTTGCCGTGCACACGCGGGAACTCGTAGATCGACTTGCCGAACTGCTGGCGGTCGCGGGCGTAGCGCATGCCCGTCTCCAGCGCGTTCTGGGCGACGCCGACGGCACGTGCGGCGGTCTGGATGCGGGCGCTCTCGAAGGTCGCCATCAGCTGCTTGAAGCCGTTGCCTTCCTCGCCGCCGAGCAGGTTCTCGGCCTTCACCTCGAAGCCGTCGAAGCCCAGTTCGTATTCGCGCATGCCGCGATAGCCGAGCACCTCGATCTCGCCGCCGGACATGCCCTCGGCCGGGAACAGGTTGCCGTCATCGCCGCGGGGCTTTTCGGCCAGGAACATCGACAGGCCGCGATAGCCCGGCTCGTCCGGATTGGTGCGCGCCAGCAGGGTCATCACATCGGCACGGGCCGCGTGGGTGATCCAGGTCTTGTTGCCGGTGATCTTGTAGACATCGCCGTCCTTCACCGCGCGGGTGCGCAGCGAGGCGAGGTCGGAGCCCGTGTTCGGCTCGGTGAAGACCGCGGTCGGCAGGATCTCGCCGGAGCAGATCTTCGGCAACCAGGTTTCCTTCTGCTCCTGGGTGCCGCCGGTCAGAAGCAGTTCGGCCGCGATCTCGGAGCGGGTGCCCAGCGAACCGACGCCGATATAACCGCGTGACAGTTCCTCGGAGACCACGCACATGGACATCTTGCCGAGACCCAGTCCGCCGAACTCTTCCGGCACCGTCAGGCCGAAGACGCCGAGCTCGCTCATCTCCCGGACCACATCCATCGGGATGAGTTCGTTGTCGAGGTGCCACTTGTGGGCGTGCGGCGCGACCTTCTCGTCGGCGAAGCGGCGGAACTGGTCACGGATCATGGCGAATGTCTCGTCCAGACCCAGCTCGCCGAAATTGCCGGTGCTCAGCGAATCCTCGATCAGCTGCGCGATGCGGGCCCGGACCGCCGGCGTGTTGCCGGCGAAGATCAGCTTGCGGACAGCGCGGATGGCGAACTTCTCGACCGAGCGCATCTGGATGCCCAGATCCTGCGGGCGGACGACTTCCTGCTGGTTCATCGGGATGCCGTTGCCGATCTGGGCGAGATATTCGCCGAAGCCGGCCTGCAGGATCAGGCGCTCCAGCTCGCCCAGCTTGCCTTCCTCTTCCAGACGGCCGGCCCAGTTGCGCAGTTCGCGCAGCGCCTCGACATAGGTCGCGATCCAGGCGAGGCCGTGGGCGGCGAACTGCTGCGCCTCCAGCTTGCCGGCATTGATCCGGCCCTCGTCGCCGCGCACCATGTCGGCAACGCAGGAAATGGCGACCTGCTTGTAGCGGTCGGCGGAATCGACCGCCTTCAGCGTCAGGTCCATCAGGTCGGAAAGGATCAGTTCTTCGGGGGCGGAATCAATCGCCGGCGCTGTGTCGGGCATCGGTCCCTCTTCATAAGGTTCGCGGAAATCTGCGCGGTTTATGGCGTATTGCACCGCACAAGGCCAGCGGGATGTTGCGTCTGCATGGCCCGCCAGCGCGCCGGCCACGCGGCACAACCCCGACTTTTACAAGATTGCAATAATTCTCGCACTTGCAGCACGGATGGTGCAGCATGAGGCGCAAGCTCCCGGAAAACGACCGATTTCCGGGGGCATGCCTGCCGAACAACAAAACAAGGGAACAGTGCCATGGCATTGCTTGAATCCTTCTTCGGCATCATCGGCGACCTCACCTGGGGCTGGTCCCTGATCCCCCTTCTCGTCGTCTTCGGTGTCGCCATCACACTGCTGACCGGCTTCGTCCAGATCCAGTTCTTCCGCCGGATGTTCCGTGTGCTGTCATCGAAGAACCAGAGCGGTGATCCCAATGCGATTTCGGCCCGGCAGGCGCTGCTGATCTCGGTCGGCGGCCGCGTCGGCGGCGGCAACATCGCCGGTGTCGCGGTCGCCGTCACGCTGGGCGGCCCCGGCGCGGTGTTCTGGATGTGGGCCATCGCGCTGGTCGGCATGGCCACCAGCCTGGTCGAATGCTCTCTGGCGCAGCTCTACAAGCGCCGCCAGGAGAACGGCGACTTCCGCGGCGGGCCGGCGCGCTCGATCCTGCACGGCCTCGGCGAGCACTACCGCTGGCTGGCGGTGGTCTACGCGGTCTGCCTGATCGCTTCCTTCGCCATCGGCTTCAATGCCTTCCAGGGCAACACCGTCGCCGGCGCCGCCGAGGAAAGCCTCGGCCTCTCCCGCTTCATCACCGGTGGCCTGTTGACGATCGTCGCCGGCTTCGTGGTCTTCGGCGGCATCCACCGCATCGCCAAGGTCGCCGACATCGTCATCCCGGTGATGGCGGTCGCCTACATCCTGATGGCCATCGTGGTCATCCTGATCAACATCGGCGACGTTCCGGGCGTCTTCGCCAGCATCTTCGCCAATGCCTTCGGCTTCGAGGAGGCGGTCGGCGGCGGCATGGGTGCGGCCATTGCCAACGGTCTCAGGCGCGGCCTGTTCTCCAATGAGGCCGGCCTCGGCTCGGCCCCGAACGTGGCCGCGACCGCCGACGTCCGCCACCCGGTCAGCCAGGGCATCACCCAGTCCTTCTCGGTGTTCATCGACACGATCATCATCTGCACCTGCACGGCGCTGGTGATCCTGCTGAGCGATGTCTATGTGCCGGGCAACGAGGCCATCGACGGCATCGTGCTGACCCAGCAGTCGCTGGTCTCGCACCTCGGCGAATGGACCCAGTATTTCCTGACCTTCATCATCCTGCTCTTCGCCTTCAGCTCGATCATCTACAACTACTACCTGGGCGAGAACGCGCTCAGCGTGATGACCAAGCATCCGCTGGCGCTGAACGGCCTGCGGGTGGTGGTGATGGCGATCGTCTTCCTGGGCGCGACGGCGCCGGGCGCGACGGCGGTGTTCTTCTTCTCGGATCCCGCGATGGGCCTGCTCGCGCTGGTCAACCTGATCGTCATCATGATGCTGCTGCCGACCTGCCTGCGCATCCTGAAGGACTTCCGGGAGCAGCTGAAGGCAGGTGTGGAGCGGCCGGTATTCAATCCCGACGACTTCCCGGATCTGGATATCGACCGGACCGCCTGGACCGGAAAGGCGCCCGACTAGGGCGGAACCGTCCTGGCCGATCCTTGTGCGCGTTGTGAAGCCTGTCTGATCGGTCCCGATCAGACGGGCGCCGCTCGTTCTAGATTCCCTCGATCTCGAAGGCGATCTCGTCAAGCGCCTTGAACAGGCGTTCCCGGTCGAGGTCGGAGAGCGCCAGCAGCGGCGGACGGATCATCCGGTTCATGCGGTCGGGGAAATACTTCCGCAGCACCGCCTTCACGCCAGGCACCATCGGCCAGTTCTGCAGCGCCAGACGCTGTGTGGTCAGCTTGGTCTGCTCGATCTCGGCCTGCTTGACGTCGCCGTCCTGCAGCGCGGCCCAGACGCGGCCCGCCTGCTGGCTGGTAACGTTGACGGTGGCCGAGATGCAGCCGGCGCCGCCCTTCAGTCGGATCGGAACCAGCAGTTCCTCGGTCCCGGCATAGACCCGGAACTTCGGGATGCGGGACAGGACGCTCGACATCTTGTCGAAGTCGCCCGAGGAGTCCTTCATGCCGACCACAATGTCCGGCCAGGCGTCATTCATCCGCGCCAGCACCCCCGCGCTGAGCGGGAATCCGACCATCTGGGGGAAGTCGTACATGTGGATTTTCGGCATCTCGCGCCCCAGACGGCGCACGATCTCGACCACGGTCTGGAACAGTCCGTCGTCCGGCGGGTTCTTGAAATAGTAGGGCGGCAGCATCAGCACGTTGCCGAATTCGTGGTCGATCGCCTTCAGGATCAGGTTGACCGTGTCCGGAACGGCAGGCGTCCCGACGCCAAGCATGATGCGGTCCTCGGGCCAGCGCCCCTCAAGTTCCTCGATCAGGGCCAGCCGCTCGTTGACGCCGACGGACGTGCCCTCGCCGGTGGTGCCCATCAGCGCGACGCCGTCGCATCCGTTCTCCAGCAGCCAGTCGACATGGGCGCACAGCGCACCGAAATCGATCGACAGATCCGCATTGAACGGCGTGACCGATGCCGCCCAGACCCCCTCACGTGCGATCATGCTCAAGGCTCCCCGTCCAGCACGTGGTTTTCCAGATCGGCATCCGCCTCGTCCTCGGTCACGACCCGGCCGCGGACGGAGATCCCGGCACGATGGACACTGTTCGCGTCGCCGGTGATCAGGGGATGCCATTCCGGTAATTCCCCTCCTTCATCCAATAACCTGTATGCACAGGTCGAGGGAAGCCATTGCAGTTCCCCGACGTTCTCGGGACCCAGCGATATACAGTCCTCTACCTTCTCGAAGCGGTTCGGATAGTCGCTGCATCGGCAGCTGTGGCAGTCCAGCAGGCGGCAGGCGACATTGGTGAAGACGATCTCGTCGGTGTCGATGTCCTGCAGCTTGTAGAGGCAGCACTTGCCGCAGCCGTCGCACAGCGCCTCCCACTGTTCGTTCGTCATGTCGGCAAGCCCGACTGTCTCCCAGAACCGGCTCTCCCGGAGGCGGCGGGGGGCGATGCGCTTCATGCCAGCCACCCCGCATCGCGCACGCCGGACATGAAGGTGCGGCTGACCGGCGCCTCGACGCCGTTCTTCAGCTTCAGGAAGACCTTGCGGTCGCGGCGGACGACATCGGCCAGACCGGCCCGCGCCACCCACCAGGAACGGTGAACCTGCAGGCCATCCAGGCCGTCCAGTTCGGCGATGGCGTCGCTCATGCGGTGCAGGATCAGATCGCTCCCGGTTGCGGTATGGACGCGGATGTAGTGGTCCTCAGCTTGCAGCGCATAGAGATCGCGCCCGAGCGCGACGGGCACGCGCCGGAAGAAGGCTTCCCCCGAGGCCTGCCCTTCCGTCGCGGAGGCGGCCGCATCGATCGCGTCCTCATCGCGGCGGCGGCGGATGAAGTACCAGCTGACAGGCACCATCACCGCGGCGCAGAGAACCAGCACCTGCGGATAGAGGGAGAGGAAACCGATCTCGTCCATGACATGCGGCCGGAACCGGCTTTCCAGCCACAGCACCTCGAAGGTCGCGGGCACTGCGCCCAGGAAGGACGCGCCGAGATTGACCACCCAGAAGCGGTCCCAGGTGAACAGCTGCACCAGCGCCAGCTGGATCAGCCGGAGCTGCAGCCAGTTCACGATGACGATGAAGCCCCAGTACTGCACGCGCTCCAGCCCCGACAGCTCGCCGAACGTGCCGAACGGGCCGATCAGCGCCATCAGGCCGAAGACGGCAAGGACGATCGCCGCCTCCACCGCCAGCGCGGCGCGGTCGTGCCTTTCCGGAAGCGGGATCTGGGTCATGCCGACATCGAGGAAGTTTCAACTGATCCGTAGCGGCGGCGGGTGACGGCCGGCGCAACGGGCGGACATTACTTATCCCGGCACGACAATCCAACCGGCAGCGCTTTCGGCGTGACTGGCGCAGCTTTGGCCGTTATCGAAGCCGCATGGCTCGACACCTGCTGGAAGAGGAAGATCTTTTCGTCGCCTCGTCCGGGCCCGGCTCCGCCAGCCCCGGACGCGTCAGGCTGCGCACGCTGGTCGTGGTGCGCTGGATCGCCGTTATCGGGCAGATGTTCTCGCTTCTGCTGGTGCGGTACGGGCTCGGCTTCGAACTGCCCATTCTGCCCTGCGCCATCACCGTCCTCGCCTCGGCGGTGCTGAACGGCATTCTCGCGATCCAGTACCCGACCACGGCGCGCCTTTCGAACCGGGGCGCGACGCTGTTCCTGGCCTACGACCTGCTGCAGCTCTGCGCGCTGCTCTACATGACCGGCGGACTGACCAACCCTTTCGCGATCCTGATTCTGGTGCCGGTGGTGATCTCCGCGACGATCCTGTCCGCCGGCAGCACATTCCTGCTCGGCGCGCTGGCGCTGCTGTTCTCGATCCTGCTGGCCTTCTGGCACCTGCCGCTGCCCTGGGCGCCGGACCGGCTGGACCTGCCGGTGCTCTACCGCAGCGCGATCTGGACCGGTCTGGCGCTGGGGATTGTCTTCATGTCGGTCTATGCCGGCCGTGTCGCCTTCGAGACGCGGCGCATGTCGGATGCGCTGATGGCGACACACGAGGCCCTGGCGCGGGCCCAGCAGCTCAGCGCCGTCGGCGGGCTGGCGGCCTCGGCGGCGCACGAACTGGGCACGCCGCTCGGCACCATCCATCTGGTGGCCAAGGAGATGGCGCGCGACATGCCGGAGGACTTCGAATACCGCGAGGATCTGGAGCTTCTGGTCACCCAGGCCGAACGCTGCCGGGGCATCCTGAAGGAGCTTTCCCACTCGCCGGGCGATGGCGACGACGCCTTCAAGCTGACCACGCTGACAGGGCTGGTCGAGGCAGCGGTGGAGCCCTACCGGGCCTTCGGCGCCCGCATCGAGGTGCTGCCGCAGACCGGCCATCCGCCGACCGTCTACCGCAGCCCGGAAGTCCTGCACGGTCTGTCGAACTTCGTCGAGAACGCGATGGACTTCGCAAGAAGCGGCGTCCGGGTCGAAATCTACTGGGACCAGCCGGAGATCACGGTGTTCGTCGACGACGACGGTCCGGGCATCCCACTGGACGTGCTGAAGACCCTCGGCGAGCCCTACAGGACCTCTCGGCCGGAGACCGGCGGCATGGGGCTGGGCGTGTTTATTTCCAAGACTCTACTTGAATACTCGGGCGCGAGGGTGCAATTCGCAAACCGGAGCGAGAATAACCGCATTGCAGGCGCCCGCGTTGCCATTCACTGGCCGCGTGGCATTATTGACCCATCTCGCGACTCGCCAGGCCTCGGCGGCGCCTGAGCCAACAAGAAGAACCAACAAAGGACCCTGTAGCATGACTGACCAGACACCTTCCGGCGAAACCGGGCAGATCGATCTGGAAACCCTCGACGACCGTTCGCTGCTGATCATCGACGACGACCGCCCGTTCCGGCAGCGCCTGGCGCGCGCCATGGAGAAGCGCGGCTTCGACGTCGAGGCCGCGGAATCCGTCGAGGAAGGCATGGCGCTGGTGCGGGAGATCCATCCCGCCTTCGCCGTGGTCGATCTCAGGCTGGAGGACGGCAACGGCCTCGACATCGTCTCGGTCCTGCACGAGGTCCGGCCGGAAGCGCGCGTCGTGATGCTGACCGGCTACGGCAACATCGCCACGGCCGTCGCGGCGGTGAAGGAAGGCGCGATCGACTATCTCGCCAAGCCGGCCGACGCCGACGATGTCGCCAAGGCGCTGCTGGTGATCGATGGCGAACGTCCCGCGCCGCCGGAGAACCCGATGTCGGCCGACCGGGTCCGCTGGGAGCATATCCAGCGGGTCTACGAACTCTGCGGACGCAATGTCTCGGAGACGGCGCGGCGGCTGAACATGCACCGCCGGACGCTGCAGCGCATCCTGGCCAAGCGTTCGCCGCGCTAGACGGCTTTCCCCACGACGGTCAGGCGACCCTGGCGTTTCGCGCCTGGGCGGTCAGCAGCGCGTCGATGTGGCGGCCCTGATAGAGGTTGATGCCCAGGCTGCGGCCGTAATCCACCGCGCGGTGGTCGTCGCAGCGGCAGAGCACGATCCGGGTCGGCCCGATATGCTGCACGGCCTTGACCAGATGCTCGTGCTGCGGCCCCTTCGAATCCCAGGTGTCCGGGGTCCAGACCAGCTTCTGGAGATCGAGCTTCAGCATCTTCTTCTCGATCAGCGGCGCCGTCAGATTGGTGACACCATCGAGACAGACCCGGTAACCGCGGTCGCGCACGAAATCACGCGCGAAGGCGAAGCCGGAGAAATCCGCGAACAGGTCGGCCGGCTGGAACTCGAGCACCACGGTCTTGCGGGTCACGGCGCGCAGCTTCTGATCGAACTCCAGGAACTGCGGCGACATCACCGTCTCGACATTGATGTTGATCGACGTCGACAGCGGGATCGACGCCTCGATATCGGGCATGGCGCGAAGGATGCGCTGGTCCAGATACTGCGTCAGATAGCTGAAGAGCGGTGCGCTCGCAGCCAGATCGACCGTCGGCATGACCTGCTTGCGCAGATCGGCGATGGAGACGAAGAGCTCGTTGAAGACCGGACGCGCCTCGTTGTCGGCGGTCAGGGCGCAGACAGGCTGCCGCCGCAGCAGCGAGGAGATGTCCATCGAGGCCAGCTGCTCGACCAGACGGCCGAGATTCTCCGGACGCAGCGGCACGAGCGACTTCTTGCGCTGCGGCTGCGGGCTCTCGGCGGCGCGGCGGAGTTCGATCTGACGCTTCTGCAGCGCGATCTCCTTCAACCGCCGTGCAATGGAAAGGAATTCCGCATAGTCGGCGGACAGATCGTAGAAGGAGATCAGCCGGCCCTCGTCCTGCATCACAGGATCGCCTGACGCGAAGAGATGCTTCAGCTTCTCGATCTCGGGTTCCAGGTCCGCATAGGACGCGCCCTTGGAGATCAGCACCTGATCGCCATTGTCCAGTTCGAACAGGTAGGCGTCGAACCGCTTGATCGCAGCCGTGAAGGTCGCCGCGGCCATGCGCAGCTGCCGTTCGGTGCGGTTCGCCGGCTTCAACCGCGAATAGTGCATGTGCAGCGCCGTCCGCCCGTCGGCGTGACGTTCCAGACGCTCCACGAAGTCTACGAGGCGGTTCTCCTGGTCGATGCGCGCTTCCATGCTGCGCCGGTCTCCGATTGAAATGAGCGGGTCGATATTCGCGGTCTGCACGAGATACTGTCACGCCAGCGTTTGAATTTCGGTTAACGCGCGCTTTCCGCCATTGACCTCGGCTCCGATGGCCTTATCCCATGACGGGGCGGCGAGCGTAGCGCGAGGGTTTCATGCGGGTTCTCTTTCTTCACAACAACTTCCCGGCACAGTACCGGCACGTGGCGACGCGCCTGGCGCAGGAGGGCGGACACCAGCTCGTCTTCGGGACGCAGGCGAAGAACGGGGAGATCCCCGGGGTCGCCAAGGCCTATTACAAACCGTCGCGCGAGGTGCGGCAGGAAACCCACCACTATGTCCGGAATCTGGAATCGGCGGTTCTGAACGGCCAGGCCGTCTACCGCATGTGCATGGAACTGAAGAAGCGTGGTTTCGCGCCCGATCTGGTCTGCGGCCATTCAGGCTGGGGCCCGACGCTCTACGTCAAGGACGCCTTCCCCGACACGAAGCTGATTTCCTACTTCGAATGGTACTACCACGCGCACGGCACCGATGCGGACTACCTGCCGGACAACGAGATCTCCCACGACGACGAATGCCGCATCCGCACCCGGAACGCGGCCATTCTGATGGATCTGGCGCATTGCGACTGGGGCCTGTGTCCGACCATCTTCCAGCGCGACCAGTTCCCGAAGATCTTCCACAACAAGCTGACCGTGCTGCATGACGGCGTCGACACCGACTTCTTCAAGCCCGACCCGGACGCGGTGATGAAGGTCGGCGATCTCGACCTCTCAGGCGCGAAGGAGATCGTCACCTACGCCACCCGCGGGATGGAGCCCTATCGCGGCTTCCCGCAATTCGTCGAGGCGGTGGCGAGGCTGCAGAAGACGCGGCCGGACATGCACGCCGTCATCGTCGGTCAGGACCGCGTCGCCTATGGCCGCAAGCTGCCGGACGGCAAGACCTTCAAGCAGAAGATGCTGGAGGAGACGGAGCTGGACCCGTCGCGCATCCACTTCACCGGGCTGCTGCCCTATGGCGACTATCTGAAGGTGCTGCAGGCGAGCCATGCGCATGTCTACATGACCGTGCCGTTCGTGCTGTCGTGGTCGCTGATCGAGAGCATGGCCGCTGGCTGTCTGATCGTCTCCTCCGACACCGAGCCGGTGCGGGAGGTGATCAAGGATGGCAAGCAGGGCCTGCTGGTCGATTTCTTCGATGTGGACCAGCTGGCCGAGCGCATCGCCGAGGCGCTCGACAACCGCGAGAAGCTGGCGCCGCTTCGCAGCGCGGCCCGCGATGTCGTCCTGAAGAAATACGCGCTGAAGGACACGCTGCCCAGGCAGGTGCGGCTGCTGAAGGAGATCGCGGCTGGCAACATGCCGCCCACTCTGACACCGCCCAAGGCCCCGCGCCGCGGCAAGCGGTAAGGTGCCGGGCGGTGCCGGATATCGCGTTCGCCACCCCCGCCGGACCCGTCGAGGTCACCGGACTGACGCCTGATTTGTTGCAAGCCTTCCGCGCGCAGGCGCCGGACTGGCCGGAGGCCGATGGCGGCGATCCCATCGGCGAGGTCACCGTCGCCCCCGATCCGGGCGGCTGGCGTTTCGTCTCGTCGAACTATGACGCCCCCGATTTCGTCTTCGACCCCGGCCTGGGCGCAGGCAACGGGCTGATCGGCTGTCTGATCCACAGCTTCGTCGCGGCCTCGCCCGGCTCGATCGCACTGCATGCCGGCGCGGTCGAGACGGAGGACGGCTTGACGGTGCTCGCCGGGGACATGATGGCGGGGAAGTCCACACTGACACTGGCGCTGGCCGCGCTCGGTCACCGCGTCTGGTGCGACGACCGGCTGCCAGTCGAGAACAAGGACGGTGGCTTCAGCGGAACGGCGCTCGGGCTCCGGCGAAACTTCGCTGGCCGCCACCGCCGAAAGCGCCGACCCCGTTCCTCGACTTCATTGCCCGGCGCGAAGGATTGTCGGAAGGCGGCATGCGCTACGTCGCGCTTCAACCGGCGGAGAGCGCCGCCCATGGCGCCGCGCTGCCGATCCGCCGGATCCTTCTGCTGGACCGGGACGATGGGCTGAAGACCGACATCGCGGACGCCCCGCTCGGCGAGACAGTGATGCGGCTGGCAGGCTGCACCTTCGCGCCGCATCTGGGCCCTGTCGGCCTGCTGGAGCGGCTGCGTGAACTCTGCACCGCCGCCGAACGCCACATCATCCGTTATGGCGACAGCTTCGAGGCCGCGGCCCTGATCCATCGCCGCTGGAGCACGTCATGACACGGCTGGCGCGCGGCGAGGAGCTGTCGGTGACAGAAATGGACGGCGACCTGTTTCTGGTGCGCGCAGCAACAGGGGAGATCTGGCATCTCGACCCCATGGCGGCCGCCATCTGGAATGCGCTGGACACGCCTGCGGATCGGGACGAACTGCTCGACCTGTTCGCCGAGGCATTCCCGGAAACGCCCGGAGACACGCTCGCCGCCGACCTGGACCGGGCGCTCGTGAACATGATCGATGGCGGGCTTGTCCGGGAAACAGGACCGGAATCATCTTGATTTATCGGCTGAACCCGATAGATAGAGGACTGGAACGGTTCTATATCTGAGAGTCACTCTTAACACCATGATGCGGCTGAGCAAAATGACCGACTACGCGGTGGTGATGATGGTCCACATGGGTCAGACACCGGGCCGCGTGTTCGCCGCCAGCCAGATCGCCGACGATACCGGCGTCGCCCAGCCGACTGTGGCGAAGCTGCTGAAGGAACTGACCCGCGGCGGCCTCCTGACCTCCATCCGCGGCGTCAATGGCGGCTACGTCATCGACCGGGCGCCCGACGACATCTCCGTCGCCGAGGTGGTCGAGGCGCTGGAAGGGCCGATCGCCCTGACCGCCTGCGTCGATGGGGCCGACGACAACTGCACCGTTGAATCGCTCTGCGGCATGCGTGGTAACTGGAATAAAGTTAACAGTGCAATTCGCACGGCGCTGGAGGGGGTGAGCCTGGCCGACATGGCCCTGCAGCCGATGACATTCCCGGCGCCGAAAGAACTCGCGACAGAGGAGCACGCCTGATGGCTGCAACCGCCGAAACCGTCAAGCAGGTCCAGAGCTTGGGCGAGCGCTACAAATACGGCTTCTCCACCGACATCGACATGGAGCTGGCGCCGAAGGGGCTGGACGAGGACATCATCCGCCTGATCTCGGCCAAGAAGGAAGAGCCTGACTGGTTGCTGGAATGGCGGCTGAAGGCCTATCACCGCTGGCTGAAGATGCCGGAGCCGGGATGGGCCTATGTCGACTTCCCGCAGATCGACTATCAGGACGCCTACTACTACGCGGCGCCGAAATCCCAGGACAAGCCGAAGAGCCTGGACGAGGTCGACCCCAAGCTGCTGGAAACCTACGAGAAGCTCGGCATCCCGCTGCGTGAGCAGGAAGTGCTCGCCGGCGTCGAGGGCGCGCCGAAGGTGGCCGTCGACGCGGTCTTCGACAGCGTCTCCGTCGGCACCACCTACAAGAAGCAGCTCGAGGAGAAGGGCATCGTCTTCTGCCCGATCTCCGAGGCCGTGAAGACGCATCCCGAGCTGGTGAAGAAGTATCTCGGCTCGGTCGTGCCGCCCGCGGACAACAAGCATGCCTGCCTGAACTCGGCCGTCTTCACCGACGGCAGCTTCGTCTACATCCCCAAGGGCGTCCGCTGCCCGATGGAGCTCAGCACCTATTTCCGCATCAACCAGGAAAACACCGGCCAGTTCGAGCGCACGCTGATCATCGCCGACGAGGGTTCCTACGTCAGCTATCTGGAAGGCTGCACTGCGCCGATGCGCGACGAGAACCAGCTGCACGCCGCGGTGGTCGAGCTGATCGCGCTGGACGACGCCGAAATCAAGTATTCCACGGTCCAGAACTGGTATCCGGGCGACGAGGACGGCAAGGGCGGCATCTACAACTTCGTCACCAAGCGGGGCGCCTGCCGCGGCCGCAATTCCAAGATCTCCTGGACCCAGGTCGAGACCGGCTCGGCGATCACCTGGAAGTATCCGAGCTGCATCCTGCAGGGCGACAATTCGGTGGGCGAGTTCTACTCGGTCGCCATCACCAACAACCGCCAGCAGGCCGACACCGGCACCAAGATGATCCACATCGGCAAGAACACCAAGTCGATGATCATCTCCAAGGGCATTTCGGCCGGCAAGGCGCAGCAGACCTATCGCGGGCTGGTGCGCATCCAGCCGGGCGCCGAGGGTGCGCGCAACTACACGCAGTGCGACTCGCTGCTGATCGGCGACACCTGCGGCGCGCACACCGTGCCCTACATCGAATCGAAGAACGCCTCGGCCCGCGTCGAGCACGAGGCGACGACGTCGAAGATTTCCGACGACCAGCTCTTCTACTGCCGCCAGCGCGGCCTCTCCGACGAGGAGGCGGTGGCGCTGATCGTCAACGGCTTCTGCCGAGAGGTGATGCGCGAACTGCCGATGGAGTTCGCCGTCGAGGCCACGAAACTGGTCGGCATCAGCCTCGAAGGCTCTGTGGGATAAGGACGACACAATGCTGAAGATCGAGAACCTGCATGTCGATGTCGACGGCAAGCGCATCCTGAAGGGCATCGACCTGGAAGTGCCGGCCGGCGAGGTGCACGCCATCATGGGGCCCAATGGCGCGGGCAAGTCGACCCTGTCCTACGCGCTGGCCGGCCGCGACGGCTACGAGATCGCCGAGGGCTCGGCGAGCTTCAACGGCCACGACCTGCTGGACATGGCACCGGAGGAGCGCGCCTCCGCCGGCCTGTTCCTGGGTTTCCAGTACCCGGTCGAGATCCCGGGCGTCGCCACCATGACCTTCCTGAAGACGGCCGTGAACGCGGTGAAGAAGCAGCGCGGCGAGGAGGAGCTCTCGGCGCTGGAGTTCATGAAGCTGATCAAGGCAAAGGCTGCCGACCTGAAGATCGATCCGGAGATGCTGAAGCGTCCCGTCAATGTAGGCTTCTCCGGCGGCGAGAAGAAGCGGAACGAAGTGCTGCAGATGGCGGTGCTGGACCCGAAGTTCTGCGTTCTGGACGAAACCGATTCCGGCCTGGACATCGACGCGCTGAAGATCGTGGCCGACGGCGTCAACGCCCTGCGCAATCCCGAGCGCGGCATGCTGGTCATCACCCACTACCAGCGCCTGCTCGATCACATCGTGCCCGACAAGGTGCACATCCTGGCCGACGGCAAGATCGTGAAGTCCGGCGACAAGACCCTCGCCCTCGAACTCGAGGAAAAGGGCTACGCGGCCTTCGGGATCGAGAAGGCGGCCTGATGACGGACGCGCTGGATATCCTGCTGAAGGGCGCCGGCGACAGCGCCGCGGCGGCGCGCCTGCGCCAGAGCGGCCTGCCGACGCCTAAGCTGGAGGACTGGAAGTTCACCAGCCTGCGCCCGCTGGAGAAGTTTCTGGCGGAGGGCGGCACAGCCGGGAAGCCGCTCGACGTGCCTGCTCCGCTGGCCGAAGGCGCGGCGCAGATCGTCATCCGCAACGGGCGGCTGGAAAGCGCGCCACATGACGTTAACGGCGTTTCAGTTAACAGTACTGATACAGCTACCGAACCGCGCGAAGGCTCTGCGGTCGCCGACATGGTCGCAGCCCTCGCCGGCGGCGCGCTCGGTCTGGCCATCGAGCGCAATGCGGTCATCGACAAGCCTGTCGAACTGGTCTTTCTCTCCGACGGATCGGCCGGTCCGGCGCAGCATGTCTCGGTCGCCATCGACGCGGGCGAGAATTCCGAAGCGCTGCTGATCGAGCGCCATCTGGGCGATGGCGGTTATCTGAACGCGCAGGCCGTCACCGTGACGCTTGGCCAGAACGCGCGCCTGCGCCACATCAAGGTACAGGACGAGAGCGCGGCCGGTTTCCATCTGGCCGATCTCGACGCAACGCTCGGCCGCGACGCCAGCTATCACCGCTTCATCCTGTCGCTCGGCGCGCGGCTGGCCCGCGATGAGGTCCACGCCACCTGCGCCGGAGAAGGTGCGGAACTGCGGCTACTCGGCGCCTATGCGGGCGCTGATGAGCAGCATCTGGACCACACGACGCGCATCGATCATGCGGTACCGCGCACGACCAGCCACGAAGTCTACAAGGGCGTACTCGACGACAGCGCCCGCGGCGTCTTTCAGGGCGGCGTTCTGGTCCGGCCCGACGCACAGAAGACCGACGGTCACCAGATGAACAAGGCGCTGCTGCTCAGTCCGAAGGCCGAGATCGACAGCAAGCCCGCGCTAGAGATCTACGCCGACGACGTGAAGTGCAGCCACGGCGCGACGGCGGGCGAGATCGAGGCAGATCAGCTTTTCTATCTCCGCGCCCGCGGCATCCCCGACAAGGACGCCCGCGCCCTGCTGGTGCAGGCCTTCCTGGACGAGATCTTCGACGACATCCGCAACGAGGACCTGCGGGAGGCTCTGATTGCCCGCTTGCACGCGAAGCTGGACCGGGAGGACGGCGCCCGTGGCTGATACGCTGAAGAACAGCACCGCCTACGACGTCGACGCCGTCCGCCGCGACTTCCCGATCCTGTCGGAAAAGGTCTACGGCAAGCCGCTGGTGTTCCTCGACTCCGGCGCCAGCGCGCAGAAGCCGCGGCAGGTCATCGACGCCATGTCGGCCTGCATGGAGCGGCAGTATTCCAACGTGCACCGCGGCGCGCACTACATGTCGGCGGCAACCACTGACGAGCACGAGAAGGCGCGCGAGACCGTCCAGAGGTTCGTGAACGCCGAACACCCGGAAGAGATCATCTTCACCGCCAACGTCACCATGTCGATCAACCTGGTGGCGCATGCCTGGGGCCGCGCCTTCCTGAAGGCCGGCGACGAGGTGATCATCTCGGAGATGGAACACCACGCCAACATCGTGCCCTGGCAGATGCTGGCCGAAGCGACCGGCGTGAACCTGAAGATCGCGCCCATCGAGGATGACGGCTCATTCCGGCTGGAGCGCTTCGCCGAACAGCTGACGGACCGCACGAAATTCGTCTCCATCACCCACTGCTCCAACGTGCTCGGCACCCGCGTGCCGGCGAAGGAAGTTGTGAAGCTGGCCCATGACGCCGGCGCGAAAGTGATGATCGACGGTGCGCAGGGCATCGTGCACGGCCCGGTCGATGTCCGCGATCTGGACGTCGATTTCTACGGCTTCACCGCGCACAAGCTCTACGGCCCCAGCGGCCTGGGCATCCTCTACGGCAAGCTGGATCTGCTGGAAGCGATGCCGCCCTTCCTCGGCGGCGGCGAGATGATCGACAAGGTCAGCTTCGAGAAGACGACCTATGCGAAGCCGCCCTTCCGCTTCGAGGCCGGGACGCCGGCCATTGTCGAGACCATCGGCCTGGCCGCGGCCATCGATTACGTTTCCGACATAGGCCACGACGCCATCAGAGCGCACGAGCAGTCGGTACTGGACTACGCCACCGAGCGCCTTTCGGCCATCGAGGGCGTGCGGCTGATCGGCACCGCGCCGGACAAGGCGGCCATCGTCTCCTTCCTGGTGGATGGGACGCACCCGCTGGACGTCGCGACGATCCTGGACCGCCAGGGCGTCGCCTGCCGCGTCGGCCACCATTGCGCCGAACCGCTGATGGACCGCCTTGGCGTCATCGGCACGGTCCGCGCCAGTTTCGCCATGTACAACACGCTGGCCGAGGTCGACGTGCTGGCCGAAGCCATCGAGAAGGCGAAGAGGATGCTGGCCTGATGGGCTGCAGGACGCGATCCACACTGCCTTCCCCCCTTGAGGGGGAAGTGACCGCGGAGCGGTCGATGGGGGGTGAGGCCGCAGGCCATTTCGGCTTCGCCGATTCACCCCCACCCTTGCCCTCCCCCCTCAAGGGGGAGGGAACATCAGCCGCGGCTTCATGTTCAAATCGGGAGCGTTTCTGATGGCGCGCGCGGAATACGAGGAATTCGCCGAGACGCTCGACGCGCTGGACGACGAGGACATGCGCTTCGAATACATCCTCGACCTGGCGAAGGCGCAGGACAGGGAAGGCTTCCCCGAGGCATGGATGACCGACGAGAATCTGATGCATGGTTGCATGTCGAGGGTCTGGATCGTCCATGACAAACAAGGGGATGCGCACTACTTCAAGGGTGCGTCGGAAGCGGCCATCGTGAAGGGGCTGGTCCACATGATGACCCGCTCCTTCTCCGGGCTCACCGGCCAGGAGATCGCGGAGTTCTCCGTCGAAGATGTCCGCCGGCTCAACCTCGGCGCGCTCACCTTCCAGCGGCAGGTGGGCATGATGGCGATGCTGAAGCACATGCAGAAACTGGCCGGGCGCGCCCCGGCGGAAAACGAGGCCTGAAACGAGATGTCGATGAACGGATCCCCGGGACTGCAGCATTTCATGATGGGCGAGGCGCCCCAGGACGTCGTCGCCTATGCCGGCGAGCGCCAGGACGGGCTCACCCAGGTGGACGGCGAGAAGGTCGTCCACCAGTTGAAGACGGTCTACGACCCGGAAATTCCGGTGGACATTTACGAACTCGGCCTCATCTACAGGCTCGACTGCAAGGAAAACGGCGACATCGACATCGACATGACGCTGACCGCGCCGGCCTGCCCCGTGGCCGAGGAGATCCCGCAATGGGTCGCCGACGCGGTGGCCCGGACCGAGGGCGCCGGACAGGTGATGGTGCAGCTGGTCTTCGAACCGCCGTGGACGCCCGACCGCATGTCGGACGAGGCCCGGCTCGAACTGGACATGTTCTAGGAAAGAAGGAGGCGACGGAATGTTTGGCGCCCCTGGAGGCAAACCGATCCTCACGGTCAGCGACCGTGCGACGAAACAGGTCAAGGCGCTGATGGCGCGGGCCGAGAAGAAGGGCGAGAACCCGCTGGGCGTGCGCGTCGGCGTGAAGTCCGGCGGCTGCTCCGGCATGACCTACAATGTCGAATACGCCACCGAGCAGAAGAAGTTCGAGGAAGTGGTCGACGCCGACGGCGTGAAGGTCTTCATCGACCCGACCGCGACGATGTTCCTGCTCGGCGCGGAGATGGACTACGAGGAGACCCGCTTCCGCTCCGGCTTCACCTTCGCCAACCCCAACGAGGCCGACCGCTGTGGCTGCGGCGAAAGCGTGAGCTTCAAGATCGGCGAAGACGGCAAGCCCGTTACGGCGTAAGGCCGGACTGGCCAGCCGCACAGTCGACACCCCGGACCTGATCCCGGGCCTTGGGGCGGCGACTTCAACCGATTTCGCATACGATTGACCGCTGCACCGGATCCCGGCTCGGGGGCCGGGATGACGTTGATGGCTTGCGCCCAGGTGGCGCAAACCGGTCAATCGTCATCTTCAAGCCAGTATGGCTAACCTCGGCATAGCTCCGCCCCCGTCCATTCGGGTAAAATGCGCGCCGGGAGGACCTGCCATGCCTGACTACAGCCACATCACCGTCAAGCCGATCACCGGCGTGCTCGGCGCCGAGATCGAGGGCGTCGACCTGACGAAGCCGTTCACCGATGCCGCTCTGGCCGAGGTCAAGACCGCCTTCGCCGAGCACGGCGTCATCGTCTTCCGCGACCAGCCGATGTCGATCGAGGACCAGAAGCGCTTCACGCGCGCCTTCGGCGAATTCGGCTTCGAGCCCTATGTCGAGACCATGCCCGAGCACCCGGAAGTCATCGAGGTGCTGAAGGAGGCGAGCGAGCACGGCAAGAATTTCGGCGGCAGCTGGCATTCCGACTGGAGCTTCCAGGAGACGCCGCCCATGGCGACCATCCTGCATGCCAAGGAAATCCCGCCCTATGGCGGCGATACCTGCTTCGCCAACATGTATGTCGCCTACGAGACGCTCTCGCCCGGCATGCGCGACCTGCTGGACGGTCTGAACGTGGTGCATTCGGCCCGTCGCCCCTACGGCGTCGACAACAAGCTGTTCGGCACCGAAAAGCGGGCCATGAAAATCATCAACACGGAAGAAGCGCATGCCGAACTGGTGCATCCGGCGGTCCGCACCGTGCCGGAGACCGGCCAGCAAGGCGCTGTTCGTCAACCCGGTCTATTCCATCCGTTTCGAGGCCATGACCGAGGCCGAGAGCCGACCGCTGCTGGACTTCCTGCACGCCCACGCGACGAAGATCGACTTCACCTGCCGCGTCCGCTGGCAGCCGGGCACGTTGACCATGTGGGACAACCGCTGCGTCCAGCACAACGCCATGAACGACTATCACGGCCATCGCCGCCTGCTGCACCGGACGACCGTCAAGGGCGAGCGTCCGTGGCTCGTGGGCCGGGCGCCGGTTTCCAGCATCGAATCTGTGCCGGCCGAGGTTGCCGCAGGGTAACGCGAATCACCCCTCAGGCGATTCGCGTGCCGCAGCATGGTGTTGGCCAAAGGTTCCGGTCTGTTCCGGGAAAGAGATTCAAATCTGTTCTCATCCGGTGACCGCCACTGGTGCCCGGCGATCCCGCTTCGTTCGCATCTGCACGCGAATCACAGCTGTGGGACCTCCCCCATCGAGGGGGAGGGAACTCCGGATCAAGCCCGGGATACGTCAGACATGGTTCACCGGTCGTCCGGTCCCTTGAATCCGAACGCGTCGCGCATTTCCTTGTTGTAGAGCCGATCCACCGCCCCGGCCGCCGTCGTCCCGGCGTGTCCCCTTCAGGTGAAGGCGTCGGGCATCGAATCCTTCTTCTGGCGGATGAAGGCGCCCAGCGCCTCGTCGATGCCCTGGTCCAGCGGCGGCGCCTGGAAGTCGGCCAGCCACTTCCGGACCAGCTCGTTGGCGCGCTGCTCGATCCGCTTCTCGCCCTCGGCCAGCCACTGCTCGTAGGAATTGTTGTCGGCCAGCGGCGAGCGGTAGAAGGCGGTCTGGAAGTTCGCCTGGGTGTGGGCGCAACCGAGATAGTGGCTGCCGGGCCCGACCTCGCGCATCGCGTCCAGCGCCTGCCCGTTCTCGCTGAGGTCGTAGCCCTGCGAGAAGCGCTGCAGCATGGCCAGCTGGTCGCAGTCCATGACGAACTTCTCGTAGGACGACACCAGCCCGCCTTCCAGCCAGCCGGCGGCATGCAGCACGAAATTGACGCCCGCCATCATGGTCGGGTTCAGCGTCGACAGCGTCTCGTAGGCCGCCTGCGCGTCCGGCGCCTTGGAGCCGCAGAGGCCGCCGCCGGAGCGGAACGGCACGCCCAGCCGCCGCGCCAGATGCGCCGCGCCGTAGAGCACCAGCGCCGGTTCCGGCGTGCCGAAGGTCGGCGCGCCCGACTGCATCGAGATCGAGCTGGCGAAGCTGCCGAAGACAACCGGCGCGCCGGGGCGGCAAAGCTGGGCGAAGGCCATGCCGGCCATCGCCTCGGCCAGTGTCTGGGTCAGTACGCCGGCCGCCGTCACCGGGGCCATGGCGCCGGCCAGGATGAAGGGGCTGATCACGGTCGCCTGCCCGGCCCGGGCGTAGGTCTTCAGCGCCCCCAGCATGGTTTCGTCGAAGACCATGGGCGAGTTGGCGTTGATCAGGTTGATCAGGACGCAGTTGTTGTCGACGAAGTCGTCGCCGAAGACGAGCTTCGCCATGGCGATGGAATCCGCGGCGCGTTCGGGATGCGTCACCGAGCCCATGAAGGGTTTGTCGGAGTAGCGGATATGGCTGTAGACCATGTCCAGGTGGCGCTTGTTCACCGGCACGTCGACCGGTTCGCAGACGGTGCCGCCCGAGTGGTGCATCGCCGGCGCCATGTAGGCCAGCTTCACGAAATTGCGGAAATCCTCGATCGTCGCATAGCGCCGTACGCCGTCCAGATCGCGGACGAAGGGCGGACCGTAGACCGGCGCGAAGACCGTGTGGTCGCCGCCGATCTCGACCGAGCGTTCGGGGTTGCGCGCGTGCTGGGTGAACTGGGCCGGCGCCGTCTTGATCAGCTCTCGGCAGAGACCTTTCGGAAACCGGACCCGAACGCCGTCGATGTCGGCGCCCGCGTCGCGCCACATCTCCAGCGCCTCAGGATCGTCCCGGAACTCGATGCCGATCTCTTCCAGGATCAGGTCGGCATTGTGCTCGATCAACTCGACGCCTTCGTCGGAGAGCACTTCGTAGGGCTTCAGCTTCCGCGTGATGAAACGGTAGCTTTCCATCGCGCCGCCGAGCCGGGCGCCACGCCGGGCCTCCGCGCCGCCGCCGCCGCGCCGCCCGCGGCGCCGGCCTGCCTGTTCGTCCGCACCGCTCATCAGATCGTCTCCACGGCATCCCTGTTCTGACCGTCAATTAGATTGCCGTCATTGCCGGGGCTTGTCCCGCTGCGTCACGCAAAGGCCGCGGCGGGAACAGGACAACGCCGACGCCGTCGCAATTGCGTCGTGGCGGAGTCGCAATCGTCGGATCATGGTTGCACAGGTTTCTGCGATATCTGGCACCATGTTGGGGCGCGGAGGGATCTGCGCCCGATGCGTATTCAGGGAGCACCTGACCGATGGCCGACGAAGAAGAAGACATCGTCCTGTCCGAACTGGATGACGAGGAACTCGTCCAGCAGATGATGGACGACCTCTATGACGGCCTGAAGGAAGAGATCGAGGAAGGCGTCCAGATCCTGCTCGGTCGCGGCTGGTTGCCCTATGATGTGCTGACCAAGGCGCTGGTCGAGGGCATGCGCATCGTCGGCATCGACTTCCGGGATGGCATCCTGTTCGTGCCCGAAGTGCTGCTGTCCGCCAATGCCATGAAGGCCGGCATGACCATCCTTCGCCCGCTGCTCGCCGAGACCGGCGCGCCGAAGATGGGCAAGGTGGTCATCGGCACGGTGAAGGGCGACATCCACGACATCGGCAAGAACCTTGTCGGCATGATGCTGGAAGGCGCCGGGTTCGAAGTCGTCGATCTGGGCATCAACAACCCGGTCGAGAACTATCTCGAGGCGCTGGAAGAGCACCAGCCTGAGATTCTCGGCATGTCGGCGCTGCTGACGACGACGATGCCCTACATGAAAGTCGTCATCGAGGCGCTGAAGGAACGGAACATCCGGGACGATTACATCGTTCTGGTGGGCGGTGCGCCGCTCAACGAGGAGTTCGCGGACGCCATCGGCGCCGACGCCTACTGCCGCGATGCGGCGGTGACGGTCGAGATGGCCAAGGACTTCATTGCCCGCCGGCACAATCAGCGCGCGGCGGGATAGAAACGGCTTGCGGCGTCCCGCACCGACGCTGCAACGAAGGAACGCCTCTGGCGTCACGGAGACCGACATGCCTGACACGGCACCCGGCCGGCGCGGACCCGACCTGAGCGGGGCTGCGGCGGAACGCACACTTATCATCGCCTGCGGCGCGCTCGCCCGCGAGATCGGCGGCATCATCGGCCGCGGCGCCATGGGGCACGTCGCGCTGAAGTGCCTGCCCGCCAGCCTGCACAACACGCCCGACCGTATTCCGGACGCCGTCCGCGAGGCGGTCATCCAGGCGCGCGATACCTATGGGCGGGTGCTGGTCGGCTACGCCGATTGCGGCACCGGCGGCGCACTGGACAAGGTCTGCGCCGAACTGGACGTCGAGCGGATTCCCGGACCGCACTGCTACAGCTTCTTCACCGGCAATGCGGACTTCGCGAAACAGGCGGAGGACGAGTTCACCAGCTTCTACCTGACCGATTTCCTGGCCCGGCAGTTCGACACCATCGTCATCAGGTCGCTGGGTCTGGACCGGCATCCGGAATTGCGCGACGACTATTTCGGCCACTACGAGAAGCTGGTCTATCTGGCGCAGACCGACGACCCCGAACTGACGGCGAAGGCCGAAGCGGCCGCCGTCCGGCTGGGCCTGGCCTTCGAACGCCGCCAGGTCGGACTCGGCGACCTCACCGCCTTCGTCGAGGATGCCGGCTGAACCCTGCAACCCCGGCTGGCCATGCCACTCGACTCTTTCGCGAAAATGACCGGCGCGTTAGCCTGTTGAAAAGGATTCGCAGCGTATTCCGGGCATGCTGTCGGACAGGTCGTCCGGCCAGACAGGACCGACCGGCATGAGCAAGATGGACCAGATGGACAATCGGGGACGCGGTGACCAGACGGTGTCGCGCGCGACCGACGACCGTGGCGAAGTCTTCGCCGAGGCGCTGGAGAACATCTCCGAGGCCATCGTCATCTATGACGCGGACGGGCTTCTGGTCGCCTGCAACCGCAATTTCCGTGATCTCTACGGCTATACCGAGGCCGAGGCGGCGCCGGGCGTGCATTTCGCCGAGCTGGGCCGGATCGACGTGGAGCGCGGCAATGTCGTCGTCGGCGACCAGTATGGCGGCGGCGAGGCTTACCTGGCCCGCAAGGCCGAGTACCGCAAGCGGCTGACCGGTTCCTTCATCGTCCGGCTGAGCGACGGCCGCTGGATCAAGACCACGGACCGGCCAATGCGACGCGGCGGCTTTGTCAGCGTCCAGGTCGACGTGACCGACATGAAGCGCGCCGAGGAGGAACTGATCGAGGCCAAGGAATCGGCCGAGGCGGCCTCCCGCCAGAAGTCGGAATTCCTTGCCAATATCAGCCACGACCTGCGCACGCCGCTGAATTCCATCATCGGCTTCTCGGACATGATGCTTTCCGAGGCCTTCGGGCCGGTCGGGCACGAGAAATACCGGGAGTATGCGGAATCGATCCAGTTCAGCGGCAGGCTGCTGCTGTCGCTGGTGGGCGACATTCTCGACACCGCCAAGATGGAAAGCGGCAATCTGGACCTGAGCCCGACCGACCTGGACCCGGTCGCGCTTTCCGGACAGGTCGCGCGGAATTTCGAGCCCGCCACGCTGGAGAAGGGCCTCACCCTGGACGTGGCCGCGGAACCGGATTTTCCGGCGACCGTACGCGCGGACGAACGGGCGCTGACGCAGATCCTCAACAACCTGCTGTCCAACGCCTGCAAGCACACGCCCCAGGGCGGTTCGGTCAGCATCCACTGGTCGCGCCTCGAGGACGGGCTGGTGGAACTCGCGGTCTCCGACACCGGACCCGGCATGCCGGCGGCGCTGGCCGAGCGGCTGGGCGAGCCGTTCCTGCACGACGCGGCCTATGTCGCCGACGGCGAGCGCGGGACGGGCCTCGGCCTCTATATCTGCAAGAAGCTGGCGCAGGCGATGGACGGCGCGATCTCGATCGAGGCCTCGCCCGAGACCGGCACCACTGTCCGGGTCGCCTGGCCCGGCTGACCCCGCCGCCCGCCGCGGCCCCGTCAGCGCAGCCGACCCTCGACCACCCCCATCATCGGATTGGCCGCGTAATGCGTCGTCACCGGCTCCCAGCCGGCGCGGTCCATGATCGCCATGTATTCCTCGGCCGTGCGCTCGCGGCCGGTGCCCCAGCACATCATGTGGATGTCGAACAGCTTCGCGAAGTGCGGCTCGCCCGGCCCCGGCACGACGTGTTCCATCACCATGAGACGCGCGCCGGAGGCCGCCTGCGCCGCGGCGTTCTGCAGGATGCTCACGCATTCGTCGTCATCCCAGTCGTGCAGGATCATCTTCATGCAGTAGGCGTCGGCGGCCGGGGCGGCCTCGAACATGTCGCCGGGCACGAACTCGACCCGGTCGGCCACGCCCAGCGACGCCGCCCAGAGCTTCTCCGGCTCGTCCAGCACCTCGGGGCGTTCCAGCACCATGCCCTTCAGATGGCCGTGCGCCGCGACGATGCTGCAGAGCATGTGGCCGCGGCCGCCGCCGATGTCGCAGATCGAGCCGACGCCGGAGAAGTCGTAGTCCTTCAGCGCCTCCAGGACGAGCGAGGTCTGCAGGCCGGAATAGCTGCTCATGGCGGCGTCGAAAACCTGCGCGTAGCCCTCGTCGGTGTTCGCGTGCTCGAAGGCGTGCCGTCCGAACTCGCGGTCGAAGGCGTTCTGCCTGCCGTCGCGGATCATGTCCGGCAGATGGGTCCAGATCGCGTAGTGCTCCGGCCCCTCTTCCAGCAGCGTCATGCCGCGCATGCTCTCGGGATGATCCGACTGCAGCAGCCGGCCGGCATCGGTGACAGCGAAGCTGCGCGCACCGTCCTCGTCCAGCAGGCCGATGGCGGACAGCGCCCGCATCAGCCGGTAGGTCAGCGCCGGGTCGAGCGACAGTTCGCCCGCCACCGCCGCCGCGTCGCGCCTTGCGTCGCCCAGCGCATCGAAGATCCCGAGCCGCGTCCCCGCATGCAGGATCTGACTGCGCCAGCGCCCGAAAATGAGATCGCCCACAAGTTCTGCCGGATCGCCCATAACCCCCTCCATTGGCATTTCCCGCCGCCGGCCGGACTGTCAGCGTCACGCTGTCCCTCCGGCAACCGGAGGAGATTAACTGTTCCGGAGAAGCCGCAAAAGCCGATCACTCCGACCGGAGCAACTGCGGGAAGGAAACAAGGGCGGTAATTGGCGCGCCTCGAAGGAGACACTTCGAACCGCCTTTTCGACATTCTGACCGAATGGGAAACCCAACTCCAGAACCTGCCACAAGACGAAATCAGGGAACTATTGGGTACTGACTTGCCCGATGCGGAAGGACCGTCACCATGACCCGCTCCGCCTTCAACCACGCATCTGGCGCAGTGCAGAAGCCGTCTCGCCCTACTCCGTTCTCGATCAGGCTGACAGCGGATGAACGTGCCTGGCTGGAGCAGAAAGCGGGCAACAAGCCGCTTGGCACGTATATCCGTGATCGTCTCCTTCGGAGGCACGCGGCAAGCCGAAGAGAAGTTCGTAGCCCGAAGCCTGACTATGCAATGCTCGGCAAAGTGCTTGCTGCGTTGGGGCCGTCTGATCTGGCAACATGCATCTGCATGATGGCAAAGCTGGCTGAGCGCGGCTCGTTACTTGTTGATGACGAGTGCGCCGAAAGCCTCCAGCGTGCCTGCGCGGATATCAGTGCGATGCGCTTGATGCTTGTTCGCGCCCTCGGCCTCAAGCCGGACGGTGATCTATGATACTCGTCGGCAATCAGCGCGGTGGCGCGAAGGATCTCGCCCGGCATCTCATGAGCCAGGACAATGAACATGTCACGGTGCATGAGCTGCGCGGCTTTGTTGCCGATGATCTGGATGGTGCATTCACAGAGAGCTACGCAATCAGCCGTGGAACGAAGTGCAAGCAGTTCCTGTTCTCTCTGAGCCTCAATCCACCAAAAGAGGCTGAGGTCAGCACGGCGGACTTCGAAGCAGCAATAGATCGTGCAGAAGCCAAACTCGGGCTAACGGGTCAGCCGCGTGCAGTGGTTTTTCATGAGAAGGAGGGACCGGGCGGCATGCGCCGCCATGCCCATGCCGTCTGGAGTCGGATCAAGGCCGATGAGATGAAGGCTGTGCAGATGTCTCACTCCCATCACAAGCTGATGGATGTGAGCCGCGAGCTTTATCTGGAACATGGCTGGAAGATGCCGCGCGGTATGGCGGATCAAAAGAATCGCGATCCGCTCAACTACACGCTTGAGGAATGGCAGCAATCCAAACGGGCGGCCCGCGATCCCAAAGAGATCAAGGCGGCCATGCAGGATGCCTGGGCGATCTCAGATTCAAAGACAGCCTATGCGAATGCGCTTCAGGAACGCGGTTTCTGGCTCGCCAAAGGTGATCGGCGGGGCTTTGTCGCCATCGACCATCAAGGGGAGGTGTACAGCCTGTCTCGCTATACAGGCGTGAAGGCCAAGCAGCTTCGCGAACGGCTTGGCGACGAAGACAAGCTGTCGAGTGTCGAAGATGCATCGAAGCGCATGGCGAAGGCCATGGCGCAGAAGATGGAGCGCTTTCAGGATGAACTCACAGCCAGACAGGATGCCGAGAAACAACGATACGAAACGCAGCGTGTGGAATTGGTGGAGCGTCAACGCGCGGAGCGGATGGCACTATCAACCGCTCAAGCCCAGCGGGAGGTATCGGAACATCAGGACCGGCAGGCGCGGCTTCGAAGGGGCGTGCTGGGTCTATGGGATCGCCTGACAGGCGCACGCAAACAGACGTTGGAATCAAATGCGCTCGAAGCCGATCTGGCGCGGCAACGGGATCAGCAAGAACGAGACAAACAGGTCTTCGCGCAAATTCAGCAACGGCGGGAGATGATTGAAGCCAGCAGGAAAGAACGCGATGCGGTGCAAGAGACAGCGCGTGAGCTCACTGCGGATCATGTCCGATATCGAGAGCTGTCTGGCGCAGAGCCAGAACCGCCGAACAAATCCGCTGAGCGAGAGGCGAGACGACAAGAATTCGAGAAGTCTCGCCAGCCTGCTACCAATCCAGAGGTAGGCAGAGGACCATCATTGGAACGGTAGGGGTAACTTGGCGCATCTGTGACGGGTGAGACTTCAGAGCCTTGCTTCGCGTCCATGCCAGACGCGGATGACAGCAAGTGTGTCCGACGGCTCGTCCACGCGGTAGCGCAGCACATAGGCGCTCTTGCCGAAGGGAACGAATAGCTGCCGCTCTGGCTGTCCTCCCATCTTCACGCCTATGTATGGATTGTCGAGAAGGAGAGAGATGCCTTCATCAATGGCAAGCATGGCCTTCTGCGCTGCGATAGCGTCCTTCTCGATCAAAAAGTCATAGAGCCTGTCGATGTCTTCCACTGCCTCAGGCAGGAAGACAAACTTCATTGAGGCTCCGACCTGGCTGAGGCTTCGGCCGCAAGGCCGCGTAGCTTGCTGCGCACCTGATCGAATGGGACAGCACTGCCGCTCTCGACAAAGCGTTGCCAACGCTGCTCATCTTCGGTGCGTTCGGCCTGTGAGCGCTCGATGTCGTCGGCGTAAGCCGTCAGCAGTTTCTCGGTGAACGATTCAAGCGTTTCACCGGCTTCTTCGGCCAAGGCGAGAAGACGCTGCTGGAGCTTTTCGTCTGCGCAAACTGTTTGTCCTGTTTGGTCTTTCATATGTTTAGAATACCACATTCCTGCCGCGAATTTCAATCTTCGCGGGCCCTTGCCCGCTCGCGGTATCCAGCGCCGATCTCCAGCAAATCGCCTTTCAGTTCCCGCTCAAGATAGGCGCTCAGGATCATTGTCAAAAAGTCATCGACGCCAAGACCCGTAGCCGGATCGGCATGAACGCCCAGAAAGCTGCGATAGCCGGTTTCGCTGAAAAATGGCTTGTCCCAATCCACGGCATGGATCGCAAAGCCAAGCCAGTGCGAGTGACTGGCGATACCCAGCATCCCGTGCATTTCGATCTCAACCGGAACATTGGCCAAGGTGAGATTGAAACGTCCGCACTGTCCCCACAGTGGAACCTCGCCAACTGGCGCGGCTGTGCGGTCCATCAACACATTGCCCGGAGCCTCTGGCCCGGCAAGGATGCCGGGCTGGTGATCGTTCAGCTTCTGCGCAAGCAACCGCGCTTCGTGTCTCAACCGGGTGATGTTTGGGATATCAGCCTTCTTCATGGCGATGTCATGGGCAACCAGCAGGGCCGCGTAGAACGGGATTGCTTCTCCCATGCTGCTGGGTAGATGTGCAGTCTCACGTTCGAACATGCGCTGCCGATTCTGCTGATGCGTGTCTGCAAGCAGGGTGTCAAAGCCAAGCTGGTTGGAATCCGTGTGTTTGGTTCTGGTCATGGTCATGCGCTCCTGTAGATGAAGCGCCGACCGGCGATATTGGTTTCGGCGTAGTCGACTGAAAGATCGCGGGCGATGGCATCCAGATCGATGTAGTTCGCGAGATGCTCGGGGATGTCACCAAACAGGCCGTCTTCGACAAACTGCTCGGCTAGCTCGCGCATGGTGTCGATCTCGTAGAGGTCGATATCCAGATCATCCGGGTCGTCGTGCTCCAAATCAAAGGGATTGCCGATCTCCCGCTCTGAGATGATCACGCGGATTTTCTGATCCTCGGTCCAGCCATCTTCAGCATCAAAGTAAGCAGTGATGGTTGCCTGATTGACTTCCAGAGCACTCGCCAGCGCTGCGTCGATCAGCTCGCCGTCGATGAACTGGATCTCGTACTCCTCGACCGGCATGCCGTAGCGGTTCACGTGTCCGGCTGATTGCCTGCGGTAACTCTCCGCATCCTCGAAATAGAAGCCCTTGGCGTTGATGTCGTAGGGTTGGGCGTAGAAGGTGCTCATGGCTGTTTTTCCTTTGGTCTAGGGGTTGCGCATGCAACCGACTAGGCCCGCGCCAATGAGCGGGGGGATGCCGTCACAGACCGAAGAGCGGCACGGGTGGTGCGGGCGCAGCGCGCATGCGCGAGCCACGGCTTGCTGCTCTTCGCCAAAGGGCCCCAGGGGCGACCCGGCTTGGTCTTGACGGCAAGGGGGCGGCAAGCCCCAAACAAACGAAGTGGTTTCGGCCGATAGGCCGTCAGCTTTCACGCGAGGGATGGAAGCCGGATGGCCGAAACCGCCCAGGGCGGGTTTGGTTCACGACAGCCCGGCCCAAAGGGCGCTCAAAAACGGCTATTTCAAATCCGAGACACGCACCGGTGGGGTAGCACTTGCAACAATTTCACAACGGTCGCTTTGCCTCTGTGTTCAACTGATCAGTGAACACCTGACTACTCACCTTTCGGAATGAGAGCCAGGCAGCAATCAGAAAAACGATTAACAGAAGAACGCTCGCGGTTCCCCACCAGTTTTCTGCAGCATTGGCCAACTGGCTTCCGAGCAGAAACCCGAGGCCGACGAGCAAGGCGCACCAGAGCGCCGCAGAGGCCGCATTGAGGAAAGTAAATCTCGACCACGCAATGTCACTCAGCCCGACCGGAAGAGCGCCGATCGTTCGCATGCCTTTCGGGTATCGGTAGAGGAATATGTAAGCAGACCCATAACGCTGCATCACCTGCCCGGCCCGATCCACATATGCGCGCCACCTGGGCCTGGAGGCAAAGAGTCTGCCCCCATACCGTCTGGCAAGGTGGAAACGAACTTCATCACCGAGGTATCCGCCCAGAAATGTCGCGAGGATGACCGGCAAGACGTCCAGAGTTCCGAAATGGGCACGGACACCCGCGAGGAGCGGCAGCGCCCCGCTTTTCAAAGCGCAGTAGCCGAATAGGAGCATGTAGGCGAAGCTCTGATTGACTTCGATCCAGTTCAGAAGGGTGTCCATAAAACCACCAGTCAGCTCAGCTGTTTCTCGACCTGTACGGGAGCGAGATGATTTGGGTTCACTCGATCCTGACTGCCGAAACCGCATGACCTCTGACGAAGGTCGAATTTTATCTTGAACCTAAAGTAGCTAGAGCCTTCATAGTCATGTCCTGAAGCCATCAGCGTCAACAGTATTGATACGCGCTGAGACTGGGGAGGATATCGCGTGTCTGCATCGAACTCGATCGCCCGGCGCCTTGTGGAGTTTGGGGGCAACTTGGCTGCGTACGTATTTCTACCCGGCCTGGCGCTCACATCGATATTCGACATCGCGACACGGCGTTTCCTGCAACTCGGATCGACGCCGCTGCAGGAGTTGACTTGGCACTTCTTCTTTGCGGCGGTGATGTTCGGGATCGGGCTTACGTATCTGAATGATCAGCACGTGCGTGTTGATGTATTGCGGCAGAAGCTTTCGCCAGTCTGGTGTGAGGCGACGGAGCGCACTCTTCTCATCGTACTCCTTATCCCACTGTCGCTTATCATCATCTGGTTCGGTGGTCGAATGGCCTGGATTTCCTATTTGCAGGACGAAGGTTCCCGGGCTGCGCTGGGACTATCTTACCGATGGGTGATCAAGGCTGCTCTGCCTATTGGAGCACTTCTTCTTCTGTTTGCAGCTTGCTGTCGACTCTGGCGAACCGGTCAGCGAGACCGAGGAGATTCTTCGTGATCTTCGTGGATTATCTCCCGATTCTGATGCTCGTGGCATTGGCGTTGTTGTTGTTCAGCGGCTTTCCTGTTGGCGGGGTGTTGGCCGGCGTTGGGATAGGATTCGCACTTGTTGGTTTGGCGATCGGCGAATTTCCGCTCAACTCATTCTTCCTGATTCCCTATCGTGTCTACAGCGCGATCGGTGAGAATCTTGTTTATCCGGCGGTGCCGTTGCTTCTTTTCATGGGAGTTGCCCTTGAGATAAGTGGCGCAGCACGAGAACTGCTGTTGTGCTTGCAGAGACTGATCTCAAAAATCCCCGGAAACATGTGTATCTCGGTGATAATCATCGGACTCCTGCTCGCGCCGATGGCAGGCGTGGTCGGTGCATCAGTTGCAACACTCACGCTGGCCGCCCTGCCCACGATGCTCGAACAACGCTACCGACCAGAGGTGGCTACTGGTGCAATCGCGGCGGCTGGGACGCTTGGGGTGATTGCTCCACCAGCAATCATGCTATTTTTCCTTGCCGATGCCGTGGAAGCAACAATCGCGTCGGTCTTCCTCGCGCCGGTTGTTCCGGTTCTTCTGCTTGCGCTGGTCTTCGCAACCTATTTTGTTGTCTCGGATTTGCTGAAACCGCGTGCGCCTTCGGATATTTCAGACGGTAAACCCAGTATGTCCCTCGCAAGATATATCTTGCGGGGCTTCTTGCTGCCTGTCGGCTTGATAGCCATGGTTCTCGCCGCAATTATTTCCGGGATTGTCGCGCCTTCGGAGGCCGCCGCGGTTGGTGCCTTCGGGGCCGCCGGTATGATGTTTGTCTACCGTGGTCTTGACATCTCGTTGCTGAAAAAAGCGCTTCATCGCACCATGATCCTCACAGCGATGGTGTTTTTTGTCGTCCTGGGTGCGAGCATCTTTTCATTGGTTTTTCGTTTCTACGGCGGCGACGATGTTGCTGAGGGCTTGTTTGAGGGTCTGGCGCTTTCCGACTTCGAGACGCTGTTGATCATTTTGCTGATTTTGTTTGTTCTTGGGTTCTTCATCGATTGGATCGAGATCATCCTGGTGTCTTTGCCGATCCTGTATCCGGTTATCAGGGATCTCGATTTTGCGGCCTATGTCGGTTCCGCACCGCTGGCAAAGGTCTGGATCGCTGCACTGATTGCTTTGGTTCTGCAAACCTCTTTTCTGACGCCGCCCTTCGGTTTTTCGTTGTTCTTTCTCAAGGGTGCGGCACCTCCGCAGATCAAGATAACTCAAATCTACCGGGGAGTTGTGCCGATAGTCCTGTTGCAGCTTTTGGTCATAACGCTCGTGTTGCTCTTGCCGCAAATAGCTATCTGGCTACCTACGACCTTGCTAAATTGAGGTTCTCTCGATGATTGCCGAGATGACAAAATCGCTGAAAGCGAAGAGAATGGCGGCTTGGGCCTTGCTTACGGTTGTTCTGGATCAGGCGTCGAAACTGGCAGCTATTGTTTTCATCGCCAGCGACGCTGTGGAAGTTGAGATTTTACCCTTTCTCTCGTTTGTGCTGAGTTTCAATACGGGTGTCAGCTTCGGGCTTTTCGCGGATACCTTCGGGCATCAGCAGATCGTTGTGGCTGCTATCCTTCTTGTAGTGACGTTGGGTATCGGAGCTCTCGCATTCGGGCGGAATCCGCTTTTCCCTCCTGTTGGAACAGCGCTGATCGTTAGTGGATCCCTCGGAAACGTTATCGACCGTTTCCGGCAGGGTGCGGTGACTGATTTCATCTTACTCCACTATGAGGGTTTTGCCTGGCCGATCTTCAATCTGGCGGACAGCGCCATCTTCCTCGGCTGTGCCTTGATCATTTTTGGCGGACAAGGACGCGCGAACAAACGCAACCCGGAAAGTGCGTCGTGAAAAGCTCTCAAGCCAAATAAGACAGCCGTTGCGCTCAGGCTGATTCTTCGGACGTGGAGTGAACCGCTTCTTCGCGGCGTTCATGAAGCGCCTGTCGGATGATCTGTATTGAGGATGACAGAAACAGACCGGCCATGATGGCCGCGACGATCAGGTCTGGCCAGCCTGTGGTTGTGCCCCAGACGCCCAGCGCAGCGACCATGACTGCGATATTGCCGATTGCGTCGTTCCTGGAGCAAAGCCAAACAGACCGGACATTAGAATCGCCGTCCTTGTAAGCCATGAGGATAAGGACGCTGGCGAGGTTGGCCATAAGGGCCATCAATCCGATAACGCCCATCACGCCAGCCTCCGGCACTCCTGTGTAGAACACGCGATAGACGGTTGAACCAAACACCCATCCGCCCATCAGCAACAGGCTGATGCCCTTTGCCAATGCGGCATTGGTGCGAATACGGATCGAGGCGCCGATAACGGCAAGAGATATGGCATAGGTCAGGGTGTCGCCCAGGAAATCGAGCGCATCGGCTTGCAGCGCCTGCGATTGAGCGTATTGCCCTGCGATCATCTCGACCGCGAACATCACCGCATTGATGGCGATAACAATCCAAAGCCTGCGTTTGTAGTCGTCCGAGACGCCATCGAACTTCGCGTCGCTTCCACAGCAGTTGGCCATTGCGGTTCTCCAGTATCAGATCCAGCGGCGGACGCGCATTCTGTACTGCGCGTATTCTTCGCCAAAATTGTTCAGAAGGGCAGTCTCTTCGGCCCTTATCTGCAGTTCATTCATCGCCAGGACAAAGATCGGGATCGATAAGAACGCAACAACGTCTCCGAGATAGAGGCACCAAGCCAGAAGCAGGAGGACCATACCGAGATACATCGGGTTGCGGGTAAACCGATACACTCCGGTGACGACCAGGTTCTGCGCTCTGGATGGGTCAAGCGGATCGAAGGTCGTGTCATGGTTACTAAAGATGTTCAGCGCGACGGTCAGAAATCCTGCCCCTGCAAGCGCGAAGACTACGGACAGGATGAGCACCGGTGCCCCGCCGAACTTCCAGGCGGGCACGTATTGGCTCGCGCCCCAGGCCAAGGTTCCGGCGGCGAGGATCTGAACGATCGGAGGGATTTTCATCGGACAGCTCCATTTGACATGATGGAACCAACCTAATTGCTCTAGTGACTATAGGTTCAAGGGAAAAAATTTCAGCGGCGAATTTGAGTTGAGGTTGGGAAGGGACGGGATGCTCAGCTGGCGGAACATCGGTCAGGAACGATGGTCAGCCTTCCCCGTCCTGATGATCGGTCAGGCATTCGGAGTGGTCGCGAAGCACTTCCAGTACCCTGCAGTTGCTCGCGCGGCCACCGCCGCATTCACGCACCATGCGCTTGAGTTCAGTTCGCAACGCATTCAGTCGCGAAAGCCTTTGTTCGACCTGTTTCAGTTGGCGGCGTGCAATAACATCTGCTTCATCACACGGTCTGTCGGGATTGTCGCTGAGGTCCAGGAGCTCCCGAATTGCTTCAAGCGAGAATCCCAGTTGCCTTGCGTGCCGAATGAAAGAGAGGCGATCGAGTTCCGCGTCGCCATAGCGCCGCTGACCGCCTTCCGTGCGACCGGGTTCAGGCATGAGTTCAATCTGCTCATAGTAGCGAATGGTCTGAACTTTCGTTCCGGTCCTTTTCGCGAGTTTACCGATTGTATGCATTGACGATCTCCAAAACCTACAATCACTCTAGCATTGTCGCGGAAGCCATGAGTATCGATTTCCTGCTTGACCCTCTAGTAGCTAGAGCCTTTATGCATCCCCCGGTTTGGACTGATACCAAGCGGCTCGCGATGTGATTTTCGGTGGTTCTGAAGGACAGTGAGACTTCGAGATCACATGGCGCGCCGTTCGGAAAGTCCTATCTGGTTTGAAGAGAAGGCCCTGACCCTCGTGCTCAAGATATCTCCAGATGCGGCACTCACACTTGCGTGGCTTGTCGCTCTGGTCGGCTCATTGTCCGTGTTGTTCATTGGAGAAATTCTGGGGCAGACACCATGCAACCTTTGCTGGTTTCAGCGGGCCTTCATGTTCCCCCTGGCCATCATTCTGGGGCTTGGTCTGTGGTGGCGCGATAGGCGGATCGGGCGCTACGCCATGGCGCTGGCGATCGGCGGCGGTTTGCTCGCCCTGTGGCATCTCGCTCTGTATGCCGGTGTTATCCCGGAGGACATAAAGCCCTGCTCTGCGACCGGTCCGTCCTGCACGGACGACAATCAAGTCATTCTGGGTTTGCCCATCCCGCTTTTGGCGCTTGGCGCATTTGCGTCAATCGCCCTGTTGTCCGCCCTGTCCCTGAAGGAGAACGCAGAATGAACCGCCGTGCCCTGATTCTTTCTGCACTTGCTGTCGGCGCAGCCGGTTTCGCAGGTGCCGCCTGGTATGCCACCCGCAAGCCCGAAGTGGCCGAGCAGCCGGCCACTGATCCAAGGCTTGTCGAGGCGTTGATACGTCCGCATTCGCCGATCCTCGGGCCGGCGGACGCGCCTGTGACAATCGTCGAGTTTTTCGATCCTGCTTGCGAGGCCTGCCGCGCCTTCCACCCCATTGTGAAAGACATAATGAAGCAGCATGGAGATGCAGTGCGGGTCGTCATTCGCTACACCCCGTTCCACGGCGAGACGTCCGAGATTGCGGTCCGTATTCTTGAAGCCGCGCGCGCCCAGGGCATGTTCGAACGCATCCTGGAATACATCCTCTGGGGGCAACCGCAATGGGCGGCCCATGGGAAGATGAGGCCCGATGTTCTCTACAAGATGGCTGTGTCAGCTGGGCTGGACCACAAGGCCGCACAGGCTCAGATGCAGTCTGCCGAAACGGGCAGCGTTCTGGAGCAGGATCTTGCGGACGTGAATACGGTTGGTGTCCAGAAAACGCCGACGTTCTTCGTCAATGGAAAGCCGCTCGAAAGATTTGGTGAAGCCGAACTCAGGCAACTGGTCGCGTCCGAAGTCGCTCTGTTGAATTGAATGAGGGTGGTCTGGTGGTTGAGGTCAGATTCACGTTGAGGCAGACCCTGCGTGTCTCGCTGTTGCTACTGGCTGCATTGGCGTTTGCGCCTGCGTATGCCGGTTCGGATGAGGTGATCGTCGATGAGGCCTGGTCCAGGGCCTCGATTGGAACGAGCAGGCCGGGCGTCGTGTACATGACGATCCGGAACGAAGGAAACGAAAGCCGGAAACTAAGCGCGGTCACGACGGACCTGGCAGCACGCGCAGAGATACACCAGACATCGACCAACGAACGTGGTGTGAGTTCAATGTCGCGGGTGGAGGAACTGGAGGTTCCGGCTGGAAGTTCCGTTGCGCTGGAGCCAGGTGGGCTGCATGTAATGCTGATGGGGCTTCAACGCTCGATGAAGAGGGGCGAAAGCTTTTCCCTGACTCTTGTTCTTGACGAAGGCGTTGTTGAGGTTGAGGTGCCGATCCTCGGTTTCACGTCGCGCGGGCCGGAACGCTGACGCCTGTGCGCGCTGTTGTGCTATTCGGGCGCGGCCTCGTTGCCATGTTCGGCGTGGCGCTTTTTCTCGGCTGGTGGCAGGTCGATGGGCCCGGCGCAGAGAGATCGGTGGGCAAACGGCCGATGCCCCTCTCATCGATGGATTTCAGTCTTGTCGATCACCAAGGAAATGACGTCGGCCCTAACACGATGCTGGGCAAGGCATCACTTGTGTTTTTCGGGTTCACTTACTGCCCTGATGTTTGCCCCTCTACATTGATCGACATTGCCGGATGGCTTGATAAGATCGACAAGGCTGCTGAACGGCTAAATGTCGTCTTTGTCACGGTGGATCCCGAACGCGATACGCCGGCAGTCTTGGCCGAGTATGTCTCCAACTTCCATCCCGTGATTCGTGGATGGAGCGGGTCGTCGACGCAGATTCGCCAGATGGCTGACAGCTTCCGGGTATTCTTCGAGAAGGTGCCATCAGGCTCGGATGGCTATGTGCTGAACCACACGGCGAGTGTTTTCCTCTTCGGCCCGGACGGTGATTTTGTCAGCACGATTGATATCCATGAGCCGAGGGATTTCGCGGTTCCAAAGATCCGCCGCGCAATCGGGTTGTTCGAGGGGCAGGATGGCTGAAACCGCCGCGTTCTCGATCTCGCTGATATCAGTGGTCAGTATCCTTGTGCTGGGGGCGATGTCGAAGTGTCTGAAGGAGTTACAATTCTTCCCGCCTCCATCGCGCGGGAGGTGGCAGCACTGGTTGTTCAAGCTGCTTTTTCGCGGTTTCGTCTATCCGTTGGCGGTCTTGAGCATACTTGTTTTCGAGTTCACGTCAGGACCAATGGCCATTGCGCGATATGCCGTCGGGGGCGCACTGTTCGTCATCGGCTTCGGTCTGGCTTTCACGATCACATTCAGCATGGGTTGGCGGAACGCATTCGGCGAAAGGCAGGGCCTGAAAACTGACGGCTGGTTCGCGCGAAGCCGCAACCCCGTATACGTCGTTACGTGGATCGGGCTTGCCGGTTGGGGTCTACTCGTGATGGACACTTCGGTGTCGATACTCCTGTCCCTGTGGGCATTGATGTATCTACTGGCACCTGCCGTGGAAGAGCCTTGGTTGGAACAACAGTACGGAGACGACTACCGGAATTACAAAGCCGCTGTCCCTCGCTTCTTCTGAGCTGTGGGCCAAGGCTGCGGACTTCGGGGTGAGGTCCCAGCGACCCGATCGCGTGTGTCGCGATTATTCAAACATGGTGGGCCCTCCGAACTGAATGCCCACCGGGAACTGGAGGTAAAACGACATGAACGCTCATTGGTTGTCCAGGCGTGCAGCAATTCTTGCAGCAGCACTGGTGCTTCTGACCGGGCCAGTGCCGCAGGCACTTGCGGAACCACTACTGGTCGACGTGTTCAAGACCAGAGGGTGCGGCTGCTGCGTGCTGTGGATCAGGCATCTTGAGGAAAACGGTTTCGAGACACGAAGCGAAGACATGATTCCGGGGATGCTGATGCGCTACAAACTCGATAGTGGCGTGCCGCAGGAGATGGTGTCCTGCCATACGGGCCGAATTGGCGGATACGTGATTGAAGGCCATGTGCCAGCCCGAGACATTCTTCGGCTACTCGATGAGCAGCCGGACGCAATCGGGCTGTCAGTCCCCGGAATGCCCTATGGCTCGCCGGGGATGGGACCGGAAGATGAGCGTGACGCCTACGATGTCTATCTGATCCGCAAGGATGGCAGCACCGAGGTATTCACCAGCTATCCCGGTGCTTGAGTGAAGGCAGAACTGCCGCGTCGTAGCCACGTCTTTTGTGATCAGAACTTGTTTGACATTCCAGTAGGTGGATAGTTGATGGTGTCGACATGAACTGGTTCGTTCAGATGCGACGTTTCATAGCCGCCATTACACTCGCGATGCTGGTGTTGCCGGCGGCAGTGATGGCTGCCGGCTCGCTCATCGACAGCGAGGGGCATGAGCATATGCACAGCAGCGACCACGGCAGTTCTCTGAATGAGGCGTCCGCCACCGGTGACAAGGCGGCACATGACAAGTTGCTTTGCTCTATTGTGGTGCCCTGCGAGCATGGGTTCTGCGCCGGGCTGGGAATATTCCAGCTTGAACAGGATGCCGAGGTGCCGAAATCAGGCTGGTCTGGACGGCATGCCGGTTCTGTGTATCCGGCATGTCCTGAATGCCGTTCACCCCCACCGAAAAGTTTCTCCTGAATCAGACAATAACTGGATCAGCTTGAGGGCTGATCCGCGACACAACTGATGTGCCTGCGTCGCCTTCCGGGACGCACGGCCAGGAGACAGATAAATGAAATCGATCAGAAATGTTCGGGGTCTGTTCATGACCCTTTCAACGGCGACGCTGGTCGCCATGAGCCAGCCCGCGATGGCAGGTGGCAGCCACACTGGCGGCCATGACGACAAGGGAGCAAAAAAATCGGAGAGCGGATATCCGGGCAAAGCATCCGAAGCAACTCGCACGATCACCATTGAGATGTTCGACACTTACTACGAACCGAAAGTCCTGGACCTCAAGGAAGGCGAGACGGTCCGCTTCGTCGTCGTGAACAAGGGTGAACTGGTTCACGAGTTCAACATCGGGACCAAGGCGTCGCACATGGCCCATCAACCGCAGATGATGGAAATGATGGAGAAGGGCGTGCTGGAAATCGACCGTGTCCGGCACAACAAGATGAAGCATGGCGAAGGCGGCATGAGCCATGACCATCCCAACAGTGCCCTGCTGGAACCCGGCCAGTCGGCAGAAGTTGTCTGGACCTTCGACACAGACGCGAAGCTCGAGTTCGCGTGCAACGTGCCTGGACATTATCAGTCCGGCATGGTCGGACCGATCAAGCTCAGTCACTGACAGGCCAGATGGAGGCATGAACATGCGTATTCGCACCATATCTGCCGCCATTGTTGCGCTGGGGTTTACAGCCCCGGCGCTCGCTGGCGAGTACAATCTCACCGTGGACCGGGTCACAGTCGATACCGGTAATTTCACGCGCAGCGGCATCGGTTACAACGGTGCCACTCCGGGGCCGGTTCTGCGCTTCAAGGAAGGTGAGGATGTTGTCATTAACGTGACCAACAATCTCGATGAAGACACCTCGGTCCATTGGCATGGCCTGATCCTGCCTTACCAGCAGGATGGTGTGCCGGGAATCAGCTATCCTGGCATTGCACCTGGCGAGACCTTCACCTACCGGTTCCCGATCATGCAGAACGGCACATACTGGTTCCATAGCCACTCGGGCTTCCAGGAGCCTGATGGTGCCTACGGCTCGATCATCATTGAACCCAGGGAGCCGGATCCCAACACCTACGACCGAGAGTATGTCGTTCAGTTGACCGACGCGCATCCGCATTCGGGTGATCGCATCATGCGCAACCTGAAAATGATGCCGGACTATTACAATCGGAAGCAGCGGACGCTGCTCGATTTCTTCGACGACGCCAGTGAGAAGGGCGTTGGCGAAGCGCTCTCCGACCGGGGTGATTGGGGTGAGATGCGGATGATGCCGACCGACATTGAGGACGTGCACGGGTACACACCCCTGATCAACGGCAAGGGACCTGAGCAGAACTGGACAGGTCTGTTCCGAAAGGGAGAGCGTGTCCGGCTGAGGTTCATCAATTCCTCTGCAATGACGTACTTCGATCTCCGTATCCCGGGTCTGGAGATGACTGTAGTGCAAGCTGACGGACAGAATGTGCAGCCTGTTGTCGTTGATGAACTCCGCATCGCCGTCGCCGAGACCTATGATGTGATTGTGCAGCCGACGGAAGATCGAGCCTATACGATCTTCGGCGAGTCGATGGGGCGCACGGCATTCGCACGCGGCACGTTGGCTCCGAGGGAGGGGATGACTGCCCAGGTCCCTGAATTGCGTGAAGATCCGCTACTGACGATGGCCGACATGGGCATGCCCGGCATGGATATGTCCGGCATGGATATGTCGGAAGGCGGTGGACATGCTGGGCACGGTTCTGGTGGACATGACACGCTCGCGGCCATTACCGGGAAGGACATGGACCATTCAAAGATGGGCCATGCCATGCCGAAGATGGACGGCGAAGTCGATCATGCTGCCACGGGTCATGCCATGCCGAAGAAGGACGGCGAAGTCGATCATGCTGCCATGGGCCATGCCATGCCGAAGAAGGACGGCGAAGTCGATCACGCTGCCATGGGCCATGCCATGCCGAAGATGGACGGCGAAGTCGATCATGCTGCCATGGGCCATGCCATGCCGAAGAAGGACGGCGAAGTCGATCACGCTGCCATGGGCCATGCCATGCCGAAGAAGGATGGTGAAGTCGATCACGCTGCCATGGGCCATGCCATGCCGAAGAAGGATGGTGAGATGGACCATTCAAAAATGGGGCATGATGGAATGGCTACCGGGTCCGATCCGTTCTACGCACCGGGCAGCGGCTTGACGCCGGAAGCAGCGAATGGAGGCAAGTTTCTCTCCTACGCGGACCTGAAAGCGCAGACACCACTCTATGAACATCGACCGGCAACGCGAGAGATCGAGCTCAAGTTGACCGGCAACATGGAGCGGTACATGTGGTCGCTTAACGGCGTGAAGTACGAGGACGCAGATCCGATTGTCCTGCAGTATGGCGAACGGGTGCGGTTCAAGTTTGTCAACACGACCATGATGACCCATCCGATGCACCTGCACGGCATGTGGTCGATTCTGGATGTCGGCGCCGAAAAATGGAATCCGATCAAGCATGTCGTCAGCGTCGCGCCTGGCACAACCGTCTACATGGAGACAGAAGTGGATGCACCAGGTGAATGGGCGTTCCACTGCCACCTTTCCTATCACGCAGATACCGGCATGTTCCGGAAAGTGATTGTCGAAGGCGGTCCGGCTGACGAGCAGTCATCCCGTGAACACTCAAGTGTTGGCGGGAAAGGCTGATCCATGCAGAAGCTGGTGAAACTGGTGGCCGGTGCGATTGCACCGGCCCTCTTCTGGGCGTCTCAAGTAGCGGCTGAGCCGATTGTCTGGGGCATTCAAGTCGAACAGGCTGAGTATCGTATCGATGAGGGTTCGGATGTCTTTGCCTGGGATTTCGATGCCTTCGTGGGCAAGGATGAGTTGAAATTCGTCATGCGCAGCGAGGCTGAATACGCGACAGCGGAAGACAGCTTCGAAACGCTGGAGAATCAATTCCGGTTGCAGACGCCTGTTACAGACTTCTTCGATGCTGTGGTGGGCTTGCGGCTTGATACGCCGGAAGGACCTGACCGACTACATGGCGTGATCGGTCTCCACGGCCTGACAAAACAGTGGTTCGAGGTCGATGCGGATTTGTTTATCTCGGACAACCCTTCGGCCCGGTTCGAGGTTGAGTATGAGGGTCTGATCACCAATCGGATCATCTTCGTGCCCAGCATCGAACTGGACATTCCGTTCGCGGACGATCCCGCTGTGGGCAATGGCGCTTTCGGGCCTACGCTCGAAGTCGGTGGACGGCTGAGTTACGACCTCGTTGATCGTCTCATCTCGCCCTACGTCGGTGTTCACTACGAACGCAAGTTCGGGGCAACAGCGGACTTGGCCAGAGCCAACGGTGAAGAAGCCGGCACGGTGTTCTTCGTGATCGGCGCACGCTTCATCTTCTGAAGCGAGGGTAAGATCGCAGTCACTACCGCAATTGCGCGATTGGCTGGCCCGTCAGGTTACGCGCGCCAGCCAATCGCCATGTGCTTAGGCAGCAAGCCCCAGCATTGAGAAGGCGACGCCTTCCAGGTTTTCGAGAACCAGGAAAGCACCTGCTCCGGCCACCATCGCGCCGGCAATGCGAGCTTTCACATCGCCGGCCTCAGCGACCTTGACGATCCGCTCGAACAGCAATCCAGTACCCAGCACAATCGCCAACTGAATCACGCCGAGACCGATGAGGTAGCCAACAAGAACCTGTGCACCCATGGCTGCTTCCTGCGACGCAATCGTGTCGCCAAACGCAGAACCGTGGAACAGGCCGAAACCCGCGAACAGCAGTACAGCGGGCAGGGTCGCGAGCGCCTTGCCGCGCAACAGGGCACCACCGACAACGACCAGCGAAAGAGCAATCACCAGCTCCTTGGCCGGAAGCCCGAAATTCATCGACATTGCAAGGCAACCGATCAGCATTGCCGCGATATAGGCCGCAGGCGCTGCAACACGGCGCGCCGAAAACAGAGCCGCGACGCCAACTGCGACAACAAAGAAGAGATGGTCAAAACCGAGTAGCGGATGGCCGATGCCGGACAGAAGGCCGTCTGCGAAGCTTTCCATTGGCGCGCCTGCCAGCGGATGATGCGCGAATGCGGTTCCGGGCACCAACAGTGCGCTAACCGCACAGCTATACCGGACGATACGATTGCTCATGTTCTTACTCCTGATTCCGTCTCACCCGACGGTGTTTGAGGACATTGTTCCAGTGGCAGGTCTCCTGGCTTGCGTGCTTCAATTCAACCCTTGCCTTCCCAGAATGATCCAGTGGCATTGTCGGGTGACACCACACGCTTACAGTTGCGGGGGCAGCCATGGAGTTGGTCCCTGATGGGTACGCCGCACCATGTTCCCTTTTCATCCGCCGTTCTGTTCGGTCTGACGGAACCACTCGCTCGACCGCCCCAGAAAGGCTTTGTTTATGCAAGGCGGTTCTTTTCGAAATGAACAGCTTTCAGGGCCGCTTCCGATGGGTTCATAGTCTTTCCGAAGCACAACTGATTTTCATCGCACACAAGAAAAATGCGTCACCGACCTCGCAACATCCAACTAGCTGTCTGCCGACCAGACGATTTGAAACCCGCACTCCGTTGCCGGTGTCAGCGGGACAATTTGCAAGTGTTTGAAGGATATGTTGGTCATTTGGCGGTAGCAGGACCGAATTCTTGAAACGGCGCCCCAGCGCCAACAGCCCAGCGGGATGCAACGGGGCGGCGAGTGCAACGGAGAGCCCCTTGCCGAGGACCGCGTAGCGGCCGCAGTCAAGCGGCGTGGTATTACCACGCACAGCTTGCGCGAAGCGGATTGTTCTGCCGCTATATATTGTGCTCAAGGGGTCTGTGAATTTCGGATGACCCGCCACTGATTTCCGGCAATTTCGCCGTTATCTGATTCTGCCACCGTTCGGGCGGAAATGAAATTCCGCCGCCACATCCCCGGCCGATATCTGAACTGGAGCTATAGGTCCCACTTCCGCAAACGGAACTGGAGACCATCATGGTCCACACCCCCTTTGACATGCTGACGAGCGGGAAAGGCGTGCTCATCACCTGCGCGCTCGTCATCCTTTGCAGCTTCAGCGCCTACATCTCGGTCGAGGGCGTCCTGATGCTTGCCAATGCCTCCATGCAGGGTTTGGCAGGCACCCTGAAGACCTTCCTCCTCGGCGTCGCCCTCTGGGTGATGTTCTACCTGCTCTGGGATCTTTGCCTGAGCATCATCCCCAAAGCCGGGCGTAGCCGCGTTGTTGCGATCTGCATGATGCTGTTTCTCGTCGTTCCCGTCGTCTTCGGCTCCAGCACCACATTCGGCACGACCGGCCTGGCCGGAGATGCGCCGCAGGAGCATCACATGCAGAATGAAGTCGACCAGTTCGATGCGGTGCTGACGGATCGCCTGGCCGTCATCAATCGGCTCTCGGCGATCCAGCCGATCGTGCAGGCTTCGGCGGCTCACTATGGCCGTGAAGCTGAGAAGGAACTGGACGAGGGACATTATACGGGCGTGCCCGGTCCGGGCGCTGTTTCCTCGACATTGCTGGCGATCGAATCTGAACTATCCGCTGTCTCGACCTCGATCAGCAGGATCAGCTCAGGCGCACCGGCCGTCGGCGAGGCCGTGGCCCGGCATATTGCCAATATGCGGGCCCATGTGGATCAGGACATTCCGATCCGTGACCGTGAACGGCTTCTCGCCCATGAGGCTAATCTGGCCCGGGGCTTGATGGTGAAGCTGGATGTCAGCGGCACCGTTAGCGCGATCAAACAGGCGCTTGGTTCCCTTGAGAAGGCGGCCGCCGATCAGGCGGTGTCGTCGCGCTCGGCGAGCCTCGCGGCCGCGCAACGCAAGGCGCTGGAACAGCTCGCAGCCGAGATGCGGGCGAGCGCTGAGAAGCTGAATGGCTTCCTTGATGACATTGATGACGCGGAGGACGCTGTCCTCCCGGCGATCAGCCGCATAACGCCAACCATGGGCGTTCTGATCTACTGGCGGGAGTTCGCGCCGATCTGGGCGGCGGCCATCGGCATCGACTTCACCGTGATCGTGGTCGTCTTCTTCCTCAGCCTGGCCCAGATCCGCAAGGATCAACTTGGCCGGAAACCGGTCGATATCCGCGAGATCCGCTTCGGCGACCTGCTGCACACCAAAGAAGCCATCGCGCAACTCAGTGAGCTGGGCCTGTCTCTGGAGCCTCCGAAGCGCGGTCCGGGGCGTCCCCGCAAATCAGGCAACCCGAAGACCTGAAAGGAGTGTGCCGGATGATCGATCCGTTCGCCGTGGTCGAACGCCACCTGCCCCGGATCGGGGCATGGGGTGTCGCCATCACCGCGCTGGTGGCGCTGGGGGTGCTCGCCTCCACGCCGCAGGAAGCGCCGGTCTCCGCTACTGCCGCAATCGCGCCGGTTTCCATGCCCCAGCCCGCAGACGGCGACGGCTGCCTGACCATGCCGGACGGTCTCTATGTCTGTGACGATGGAGAGAATGACTGATGGATCATATTCGCCGCGCCTTGATCGCCGCTGCACTGGCTCTGCCTGCATTTTCGCTTCCGTCTGCCAGCCGTGGCGCGCGAGCGACTGAGGGCTTGATCTGCACACTGACCCGGCCCAGCTTCGGCATGCCGCACAAGGGAGAACCGCTCGCCCCGGCACCGGAAGCCCGGCTGGCCGTTGGCTGGATCATGGATACAGTCGGCCTGACGCCGAATTTTGCCCTCGGCAAGGCCAACTTCGACCGCAAGGTTGGCGCCTATGCTGTGATCATCATGGGGGAGCGCCGGATCGTCTATGACGCGGATCTCTTCAGCTGGGTCGAGGGCAGCCCCAACTGGCGCGAAACGGGTATCATGGCGCATGAAGTCGGCCACCATCTCGGCGGCCATACACGAACCGACAACGCCACGCAGCATGCACAGGAACTGGAGGCTGACCGGTTCGCGGGCTTCGTGTTGGCGAAGCTTGGCGCCACACTCCCCCAGGCGACACGCTGGGCTCAGGACCTGAGTGAAGAGGGTGCTGAAAGTCATCCGCCGCGCCGCCAGCGGCTCATCGCCATTTCTGACGGATGGCGGCATGGAAAATCGGTCCGTTAGATCGGATCAACTCCCGATCTGATCAATCGCGCGCGGGGCCGCTCCAACGCATTTGATCACTGGCTTTCGCTCAGGCCTGACTGATACGGACAAGGCCACGCGCATCATCCGGGCAGGCCGCCTCGAAGCGCGCGAATGCCCGATCCAGTGTGGAGCGTGAAACGCTCAGGCGCGCCGCGATCTGATCCTTGTTCATGCGGCGTCTGCGGTATAGCGCATGCACGAGCGCGACCTTCTCCGGTGACAATGCAGGCGGTCTCCCGAGGCGCTTGCCGCGCCGTCTGGCCGCCTCCAGTCCGGCGACCGTGTTCTCGACAATAATCTCCCGCTGGAACTCGGCCACAGCACTGAAGACGTAGTAGACCAGCTTGCCGCCAGGCGTGGATGTATTGATGCCTTCATTGAGGGCATGAAAATGAACGCCGTCCTCCCTGAACCGGACCAGCATATCGGCAAGATGCAGGACGGACCGGCCCAGCCGGTCCAGACTGTAAACCACCACCATGTCGCCCGGTTGAAGCTCTGACAGCATGGCGTCGAGACCCGGCCGGTGTTCGTGTTTGCCGGAAACGCCCTGATCATCGAACAGCTTGTCGCATCCGGCCGAAAGCAAGGCGTCGCACTGCATGCGCAGGTTCTGCTCGCGGGTGGATACCCGCGCATAGCCGAGCTTTCTGCCGCGTGATGCGATTTCACCCGTCTTCATGGTGCCCTCCTGTGCGGATCGCCGCCCACGTCATAAACGATCCTTTCTGACGGGCCGGATTGAGGGGAGGGCGGCCACAGATAGGCGTCCGCTAACTCATTGATTTTACGCAAGTTCATAAATCTTATCGTTTTCATAATACAAACTCTCCAATAATCGTCAATATTGATCGATTATGACGTGCATTTTTAAGTCAAATAGTCAAACAAAAACATTGTTTTATTTGCTTTTTAATTCAAAATTGTATATAAGAGAGGCGTATTTGAAAGATTATTTCATGCTCAATAGATTGAAAACATACTGGAAAGAAACTGCTGCGGTGGCTGTTGTCGCGGTCGGAACGGCTTTCGGTGGGCCATCTGCGTCCGCCGAGGGGGCTTGGTTCAAGACGACCGATATTCGCAGCTGGTCAGAAAATGACGTGAGTTCAGCGCCTTACTCCGCATCCAATGACCGGATCGCTGTGATCCTTTACGGTGACGATGACCGCGTGCGTGGCCCAGTCGAGTATGCGGCGGAGTATTACGCCACAGCGGCCCCCGGCACTACAAACGTGCGCTATCTCTGGGCAAAGGACAATGACGGCCATCCCGGCACGCTAAGGGTGGGCATATATGCCAATGGCCGACACTATGGCGATCTTGATATCGGTATCGACCGCGCTGAGACGGAAGAAGGACAGAATGAAATCGTGAATGAGGTATATAACCGGATCCACGGTGCTTACCTCAAATACCTCGCAAAACCACCCAAAGTGGCCGCTCACGATCCCGCGCCGTCTGACTGATTATTCTCTATCCAAGATTTGAAGGTTGGTCCGGCGCATTGGCGATCCGGATTGGTTCTGGATTGGGCGGTTCTGGTGCTTGACCGTCGCCTTCGGCCGCCATCTTGAACGGCTCGGCCAGGCTGGGTGGTTTGGCTCCATCCGGGTCAGCTGATTTTGCAATGGAGGTCGCCCACAGTTCCGGCCCGCCTGTCATGGGCTTGAAACCGGCGGGCTTGAATGAGGCGCGCTTGACCGTTTCAGATGTATCTTGTTCTCCATCGAGCGACGCCTGTTTGGTCACAGATAGTCCAAGCGCCTCACGCGCCTCGTCCTTCCGCTCCTGATTGTCAAAATCCGAGATTGCAGCCTCGCGTGTATCCTTTTTGGCTTCCTTCAGAACCTCGCCCGTTCGGTCAACTCGTTCCTCGCGGTCCACAATCTGAGCGGTTCGGTCCAGCTTGTCCTCCAGCTGGTTCTTTTCCTCTTCAAGGCCCTTTCGTTCATTCTGCTTCCAATCCAGTTGCCTTTGCTCCCACCTGCGCTGTTCCTGCAAGGCAATCATCAGCGCTTCCGGGTCGTTTGGGTCGAGCTTCTTACCGGTCCGCTTCTCATATGCCTCGCGCTGGCGTTGGTATTCGTCATTCTTGAGTGTGCCATCTTCGTTGACCTCAAGCTCCCCGTTGGCCTGCAACTCCTCGATCATCCGGTCGATGACGCCAATGTTCCGCTGGTGCTGGGCAATTTCGTTGTCGAGTTCGCCGATCCGGTTGTTGATGTCGTCCAGGCGTTTGAGCGCGGCATGCATGGCGCGGGTAAATTTGCGGCGCTCTTCATCGCGCTTGTTGGCGCTTCCAGTCTGACGGTGTGCCGCGTGGGTCGCGTTACCGCGATAGCCGCTGCCAACAGCCTCACCAGCGACACCGTCCATGATGCCGTCCACGGAAAGATTTTCGATTGTGCGTTGCAGATCCTGCGCCGTCCGGTGAACCCGTCCGGTCAAACTGCCATCACTGTTTTTTCTATCCCCACTCATGAATAAATGCTCTTATAATTGTCACTTCGACACCTATTATGCTATAAGAACGGTTAATGTTTATGTAAAATTAGATAACATTTATCTCAAATACATTGTAGTTGGGCTAAGTATTTGATTTAGATTTATTTGATGTGATTTGTTGACCATATTTTGATAACAGGTACTCGTAGTGAGTATGCGGCACTGTGCTTTGATAGCCATTGATAAACCGCTGCATGCGCCGGACGCAGAATCCAGGCGGCAGGTCCGACTGGAACCGCACAAGCCGACTGATGCTCAATCCGGTGCGGGATTGCTCTACGCGGATGGGGGCGACGGCTTCGGGGCTGAATGTCAGGAGTTCGGCTTTTTCCGGAAGTGCCTCATAGGCCGACAGGACAAATTCATAGTAGTTCCGCCGGATGGTTTTCGTCGTGCCCTCAACCATCTGGTAGAGCGTGCCCGGCCGAAGGCCGGGAGCCCCCTTCAGCCCAACAAGAATGGCGTAGAATCCAACCCCGGTGCGACGGCGGTGTCCTTCGATGGCCTCGATCATTTCCTGGGTTACGGCGATGCTCGCAGTCTTGCTATCCGGCTGCTGCCGCCAGAGGCCCAGGACAAACTCGATATGATCTCTCCTTGCGGGCGCCAATTTCCCTTTCAGCCATTCGTCCACAATGTCCGGGGTCAAACCATCGGGGATATGTTCTGCGCGCGCGAAAAGTGCGCGCGGACTCATGCCTGAACGCTGCTTCTCAGCTCGCAACCCTTCCGCAACGGTGGCGGTGCTGACATGGTCCATTTCGAACTCCTCGTAGGCCGAAATGAGAATTGCCAGATGATCCTGACGCGCGCTGGCAGCGCGGCCTGACAGCCAATTATAGACATTCTCGGGATTGAAATTGGCAGGCCAGTCAGGTGTTACGGCAGCAATCTGCGCTGGTGACAAACCAGTTGAATGCTTCAGGGTTTCAATTCTTGTGACTATTTCTTTAGTGATCGGAATCAGATTTTTCATTGTTAGAAATGATACCACTAAATCGGGCCGCAATAAATCTCCGGAAATGTGGGCGGATATTGTTATGAATGTATCGCTTCCGCTTTGGCGGGCGCTGAATTCATGCTCTTGATGCCTTGGTGCGCCCGCTCGGTTAGGCTCACGCCGTTAACTTCAACAACCAAGCTATGGTGATGTCGGAACCTCAGTCTTACCGCCTGAGCCTGACCGGTCGTCAGCGGCAGGCCCTGACCCTGGCTCTCGCCTCCGTGGTCGAGCACTACTACGACCCAGCCATCATCGACCGTTGGATGAGTCCGATCTCGTTCGAGGACGTTGAAGGGCTGATGACCCGGCTCGTTACGCCTGTAGAGACAGACGGCGACACCTCGGACCTGCACCTGACCTCAGATGAAATGCTGAGTCTGGGATTGGTGGGGATATGGATCGACACATCCCTCCCAGGCATGTCCATCGACGATCTTGAAGAGATCCAAACCGTCTATGATGCAATTGAGGAAATAAGCGACCGATACTGGTGATCGTGGCCGCATCGGACGGCATCTCAGGCAACTCGGAAACCCGACGTTTCATTTCGTCCACGATCAGAGTTCGCTCGCTGACCGGCAATCGGGTGGCGCCGCAGCCTGCCCGAAGGGTCACCCCCTCGGACAGACCGCAACGTATCAGCGGGTATCCGCAATGCACAAGTGTCCCGGGTTGGTCGGGAGCTTTATGCCAGTTTACGGAAATGGGTTCCCAAAGTTCATCGCATGGCTAGCATTGTCGCCGGAAAATTATTTGTCATTGGGGGAAGCCGATGAGGGCACCTGAGCATATCGTTTCTCTCGTCACAGGAATTCAAGAATCTCTGTTCGAGAGGCAGGGTTTGTCAAAGGATCAAGTACTCGCCGTTCGTGACTATCTCGAGCGAGGACCAGTGGGCCATAGGAGTGCAAAGCCGGAAACCGAATGGCCCGCCGACATCGAAGTAAGGTCGATTGTTTTGGAACGGCTGAACGAATACACATTCGGAGACTATCAAGAAACCAGAGATATGTTCATAAATCCCAGATTGACTCAATATGACAAAACGAATATGGTCCGCAGATTTGTAAATTTATTTCAACTGTGCCGAGAAGAGTTCGGAAACATTAGAAGTACTTATATTTCAACAATCCCCACAATGATGGCAAACGGACTGTGCATCACTACTCCAGAAGACGAAGATGTAATTTTAATTAGTGAAGGACTGCTATATGGATTACCAAACCTAATAAAAGTCGATGTAAAGTACGATTTTCCTAACATACAAGCGATTGCAGAAAATCCGCATGAAACTGACGAATCTACGAGGTCAAAATTCATCCAGTTTGCAAACCTACTTGTCGGAGGATTCATATCTCTTATAGCAGAGGGGGCGTCGCCAGATCGGATGCGTTATTCACCTGCGAAACCCGTTCTTTTTACAGGGTTTGATACATGGAGATCCAATGAAATTTTGCAGAAAAGTATACTCAAGACTCTTGATACATTTGATCGAAATGAAATTCTCCGATATCCCACTGATAATTATCAAATAATGTATTACAAACTGCGTGGAATTGTTCTATTTATTATAGCTCACGAATTTTCTCACGCCGCAAATGAGCACAATAGTATCCGAGCGACTGGAGAGGTGGTAGCAAGCGAAGAATTTGTTCAAATCTTATTGCAAAATTTGATAAATATCGCACCCAAATACGACGGTGTGGCATTGACTGAGTTCGTTAGTCCGCATTTTTTAAGATTTCAGCCGCTGGAGATTCAAGCGGATGCGGACGCGATGTATATGATTTCACGATACGCAGAGCGGCACCAGCTGTCGGACTACCAGACACAAGCGATGTATGAGGGCGTGGCTTTGCTGTACACTCTAATTAACATGTACGAGGAATCCCATCTAGCTGCCCGCCTGGGTTCACAAGATGCAATAAAGGTAATTTCGACACATCCACATGAGCGTAACATTACCATGTCTCGCGAACACCCCTGCCCCTATTCAAGACCAGAACTGGCACTCCAAGTTGCTCAAAGCAGTTATAATTTAGATAGTGAGCGAATAATTGCTCTGATTCACCGATCTATTATCAAGTATGATCTGGCGTGGGGAACAATTCGTGGAGAAGTATTTCGCCAACTGGATGCGGGGGAACTTAGGCTGCAGAATGACGACATTTTATCGGCCTTGCCGCCGCTCCGCTCAATGGGGCACATTGATGAGGGATTGGGACTAAGCACCTAGATGTGGAGCCTCAGAGTCTTCAGCTCATATCAGGAGAGGGATATTCCCCATTCTCGTAGAGCAATGTTTCGTCGAGCTCGCGCTGACGGGCCTGCGCAATTTCCGCGCATACGAGCGCCTCAAATTGTGGAATGTCGACATTGCATAGCTCAGACGATAGCTTTCCGTCTGGGGTTCGTCGAAGCAAATCCAATCTTGGCTCACTTATGAGCAAATCGATTATTTCAGGGGCGCCTGAACTTGCGGCTATGTGTATTGGCCCGAACCCGGTAGTTTCGTCTACACAATTGACATCTGCTCCTGCCACGAGCGCCGCTTGGGTCGCCTCAAGATTAACCATGATGACTGCTTCAATCAGCTTTTTGTCGACATCTGCCTCCGTATCCATAGTTCTTTCACTCCTATCAACAAATTTTGTCCCTTTAATTTCATCAAATACAAAACTGATATTATCAACAACTTGGTCAATACGCAAGAAATTGCGATAAAAGACCGATCTATTTATTCTATTTTCATGATCTTGTTTCGAATTTTCATTGTAGTATGAACATTTTATTACTTGATTCTTCATATTTGACGCATCAAATTCCCGGATAATGTAGTAATTATGGCCGATATAGGGAGTATTGTCTGGGAAAATTGTGATGCTTGGAAATGATGGGTGCAGAATGCAGTATCCATAGCCCTTTGTAATCGACCTTAGATTTTCTGGAATGCTATCTATGCTTGAAATAATGTCGCCAATTCGATTTCGAAATTCGCGATGTTTTTCATTTATGCCTTTTGTTATCTTATATTTTGTCTGCTTTGCAAAGAAAAGATGTGGAATAGGCAATTCGCTCAACTCTAATTGAAAGCAGTACGCTTCAGATTCTCCAGCTACTACAACCCCAAAATTGGCGGCCTCGATATCTGAAATTTTGAGCTCTCGAGTTTCCCGAGGCATCATCGCAATAAAATCTGCGCCGAGTTCAATTATTCGGCGAAAGTACGAAAAGGTATTGATTGAGAGATTGCTAAAAATGTGGAGAAATTCCGCAATAGCTAACACTTTATCCGGTAGCGGTTTCGTAAACTTTCTTCCAGTAGCAGTTCGATCGCCAGAGAGCCAAGTGTCAATATTACGGACTGTAATCCAATATCGAACTTCACCGTCACTGCTTTCTGTAGTGACCGACTGCGGAAGCCATTCGTTCAGGCCTTCCCATTCATGAAGTTCCTGAACGAAATTTGCTCTGGCCATCGACTTGCCGCCCTGGCCGCGGACCGCCAGGTACTGGATAAGCTTGCCTTTAACGACATTGCAGACCGCAGCCGAATCTAAGGCTCGAAGCTCCTCAACGAATCTTTTTCTCTCACGTGAGGTTGTCATGAGGATTGCTCCTTCTGGCTGATGGCAGATTGCTTCACCGGACTAGCGTTCAAGGGCAGCCGAACGCCGGTCTGAAAAACGAGCAATTAAGACGACTGATCGTTGGAGTCCAAGATGCCTTCAAACCAATGCCTAACTTGTTTCGCTCAAAACATATGTCTTTGTGCGAGGGTGCCACTCACCACTGACGCAGATATTAACAAGCCTGAGTTTGTGCGTAAGTTCCGGACGTTCTGTTTCTACCTGCATATCGCGTCATCCGACTGGGCGGAGGCCCTGCATGACCTCTATCGCGACATGCCCGGTCGAGTGTATGTGCGAGGTGTGACCCGCGCGGAAGTGGAACTATTTCTCGGCATGTTCGACAAGCCCGGCATCGAGGAATGGTTCAAGGCATTCTGCAACACACTGCCCGCACCGGGCGTCCGCTGTCATGTGCGCGTCGAAGCCCGGTCTCGCGTCGCCGTGATGTCGACGATCCTGAGGGGCCACTTCCCGCAGGCCGCGTCGGTCTGGCACCTTGAGGCGGCGAACGACAACGATCCGGCAGCCAATGACAACCTCATGGTGTGATGCTGCTTCGCATCCTGCTCAGTAGATGGGGTTCTTGACGGGCGACGCTTCGACAATGAAGCGCCGCCCGCATTAGCTCTGCCCTATCCCCCGGAACCCTGCGGCCGAGGATCTATAAGAACGCTCCCCCTGACGTCACGGGAGCATTCTCATGTCGACCGATACCGAACGCCGAAGCGGGACCGACAAGGCGCTGGCGATGATCACCGGCGCCGCGCCATTGTCGATTGTCTCCGCCATTGCCGTCACCATCGTCGCCGCGCCGGGTGTCTATTCCGGCACCATCGACACTGTCGGCCCGTGGGTCGTCGAGAGCTATGGCGACTGGGCGACGAAGCCGATCCGCGTCGTCTGGGGCGTGATCAGCGGTCTGCTTACCTACTCGGTCTGCCAGGTCGGCACCTACGGCCTGCTGCGCCTGGCCGGTGTCTGGCTTTCCATGCGCTTCACGGCCTTCCACTGAGGGGCGGGCGCATGATCGACAATTCCCGGCACCCTTATGGTTCGGGCCGCTTCGCTTCCCCCAAAGAGGTGGCGCGGGCCGGACTGTTCCGCCAGACGCCGGATTCAGTGATGATCGGCTTCCTTCACGGGCGGCCGATCTACTATGACGGTATGGGCGGTATCCTGACCGTGGCAGGCGCGCGGTCGGGCAAGCTGACCGATCAGATCGGCTACAATTTGGTTCCCGGCATCTGCGATCAATCGCTGCTGTTCCTGGACCCCAAGGGCGAGATCGCCGCCATTTCCCGCTGGCAGATCCCTGACGAACGCTACTGCGTCTATTTCAATCCGGTCGGCATGAACGGCCAGCCCCGGCACCGGATGAACCCTGTCGGCTTCATTCGCCACGACAGCCCGACGCTACAGGCCGATGTGAAGGTGTTCTGCCAGAACGTCATCACGAAGTCCGGGGGCAGCAACAGCCAGTATTTCGAGGAGCGCGGCCGGGAGTTTCTGGAAGCCATCTGCCTGACGCTGGTCAAGCTGAAGGGCGTGCTCATGCTCCCCGACCTCTACGAGGTCATCAACCTGATCCCCGGCAACAGCGAGCGCTGGATCGCCTTTGCCTTCGAGATGCATGAATCCGGGTACGGAATCGCGAAGCGGATCGAGGAAGAGATCGCCACGTCCCGCGAGGACTCCTCCGGCGGTTTCCGGGGCATTCTGGGCGAGATGTTCAAGGGCTTCGCCGCCCTCAGCGATCCCGTCCTGATGGACGCGGTCTCGCCGCCCTACGACTTTGACATCGCGGTTCTCTGCGGCAGCGACCGGCGCCACAATCTCTATCTCATGGTGCCCGAGGATTTCATCGAAAGCTGGTCGGCGGTCATCAAGGCCATCTTCGTTGCCGCCAAGCTCTGCAAGTCGAGAGCGCCTGCCGCGCCGAGGCAGACCTGGATACTCGATGAGGTTGCCCAGCTCGGCCACTTCCCGCTGGTGATGGACCTCTACTCCATCGGCGCGGGCCGGGGCATTCGTCCCTGGGCCTTCGTGCAATCGATGGAGCAACTCAAGAAGCTCGGCCCCGGCGCGGAGACCATCATTCCCTCCTCGGCGGCCTGCCAGAGCTATTTCGCGACCCGCGACCTGCCAACGGCGGAGATGCTCTCCCGGCGGCTCGGATCGCAGACCCTCAATCACATCGATCCGGCCAAACGCGCGGCGGCGCGTCATGCCCGCAACAAGGCGGTGCAGGACCTGATGAACGGCAAGGATGCGTTCGAGGCCGGACTGCATCTCGCCCATCATGGTCAGGGCATCGACATGCCGAGGCAGGTCCGGCGCAACCTTCGGGAGCCGGACGAGATCCTGGGTACGCCGCGCGACCGTCAGTATCTCTGGGTCGATGGCGTGACACACCCGGTCTATGCCGAGCGCGGCCCCTATTACGAGCAGCGCTTCATGGCCAAGCGGGGCTACTTTCCGAACCCTTTCCACCCGCCCCTCGACCGGGTGCGGGTTAAAACCTTGTTCGGACACCGCTGGCGCAAGGTCATCCGGGAACCGGTCCCCGCAAAATACGCGGACTACCCGCAGTACAGGGACGGTTACTGGGAACGCCTCGATTAGAGGGCGCGGCGATGTCCGGCTCCGGCACTGAGGAGGCCAGACCATGACCCGTTCGACCGGCACTCCGCCGTCCGCCGCACCGGCCAGCACCTCTTCATCTGGAAGGGCCGCCAACCAGAATCCTGCGCCGCGCACCGGCACGTCCTACGCTTGGCAAAATCGTCATGACCTGCCCGGCACACCGTCCCGGCTCGACCGGATGAATACGGCGTCTCCCGCCTTCAGGAATGAAGGCCGACAGGGTGACGACACCGGCTCGGAAGGGCAGAGCCGAGAGGAGCGGCGCGAGTCCTTCATGGTGCGCCGGAGCCAGCCGGTCCCGGTGCTGCGCCCGTCACCGCAGCTTTCGCTCGGCGTCGATCGCGCTGTCTTCAATGCGCGCTGGCAGCAGGAAGCCGAGGCCGCGAACGACCGGGCCGCCCGCCGCGCGGCCTTCGAGAAGATGCGCGCCAGTCGCGACCTGAAGCCCACCCGCAATTTCAACCGCACCGTCAGGAGGTAGAGATGACAGATCCGCATGACCGCAGCCCCGCACCGCAGTCCGGGCAGGACGCCAGCCCGGAGCCGCAACGCCCCGTCGAGACCCTGCGCGACGGCTCCATCAAGGCCACCATCTGGCGCAATGAGGGCGAGAATGGCCCCTTCTACGCCACCAGCCTGTCGCGCACCTACACGGATGCCGACGGCAACTCTCGCGACACCAGCAGCTTCATCGGCACGGACCTGCTGAAGGTCGCGGAGCTGGCGCGCGGCGCATACGAACGTACCCGCGAGATGCGCCGCGAAGAGTTCAGCCAGCAGCGTGAGACGGGCCAGCAGAAGAACCGGAACACGGATCGGAGGCGGTAGAAGAAATCAAACATATCTTGCCAAGAACGGATGTTCATGATATGTTCTTTTCTTCGATTTACTTGGCAAGGGAGAAAACAACCCGGACGGCAGAAAGGATAGAGGCCATGAAAGACGGCGACGACCGCACCAGCAATTCAGATATTTCAAGCGAGGCTCAGGGTGCGGAACGACCGTCTTTCTTCGATGGTCCGCTGCCGGACGCGCACCTCTTCGACCCTGCCGACTATCGGGGCGAGTTGGGGCCAGGCGATGGTCCTGCCGACAAGGTGGCTGCGATTTTGGAATACGTCTGGCGGAGCATGTCCATCATGGTCGACAACAGCATCGGCGTCTCATCCATCCACAACTTATTGCCTGAACTTTTTGGCAATCCTGAGGATCTCGCAGCGATCGAGCTAGACTCGAAGCTTGATCGCGTGATTGCCGCATTCAAACGAGCCGCCGTGAATGACGACCATCCGGCGGGGAAAGGTGATGGGGATGAATAAGGGGTCGGGCCGAGTAGCGGTCATTTATTGCCGGGTTTCCAGCAAGAAGCAGGAGAAGGAACATGATGGCCTGGGCTCGCAGCGCGCCCGGTGCATGGAGTTTGCTCGGTTCAAGGGCTATGAAGTCGTTGATATCTTCGTCGATAAGAAGACCGGTAGCTTAATCGACCGGCCCGGCATGCAGGCGATGCTGGCTTTCCTGAGAGCTAATCAAGCGGGTAAACCGGTCGTTCTCGTGGACGACATATCAAGGCTTGCACGCGGTCTGGATGCACACTGGGCTCTGAGAGGGGCCATCGGAAGTGTGGGCGCGACGCTGGAAAGTCCTTCCATCGAGTTTGGCAAGGATGCCGATGGCATCATGCACGAGAACATGATGGCGTCTGTTGCTCAGCATTTTCGTCAGAAGAATGCAGAGCAGACGGTTCACCGTATGCGTTCGCGGGTGCTCAACGGTTACTGGCCGTTTCCACGTCCCCTTGGTTATCGCTATGAGGAGGTCAACGGTCAGGGCAAGGTTCTTAAGCTGAATGAACCTCTTGCCTCAATCATCCGGGAGGGGCTCGAGTCATACGCATCCGGGCGCTTCGATTTGCAGGTCGAGGTGAAGCGCTTCTTTGAGCGGCATTCCGAGTTCCCGCGTCCGAAAAGTGGGCGGATTACCAACCAGCGTGTGACGAACATCCTCCGCCAACCGGTCTACGCAGGTCTCGTGCACGCGCCAAAGTGGGATGTGCCGCTGCGCAAGGGCAATCACCAGGCGCTGATCAGCGTCGAAACGCACCATCGCATCCTTGATCGTCTCGACGGCAAGCCGCGTGCGCCGGTACGCAAGGACATCGCCATCGACTTCCCGCTGCGTGGCAGCGTCGAATGCGGCTGTTGTGGAACGCCGCTCACGTCCTGCTGGTCAACTGCACGGAACGGTAAGAAGCATCCCTATTATCACTGTCCAAAGAAGGGCTGTGAAGTGTACGGCAAGTCCATCCGGCGTGACGTGATCCAGGGCGAGTTCGAGGAGCTGTTACGGGGCATGCGCCCCACCGACAGCCTCTACCGGATCGCCTGCAAGATGTTCCGCAAGCTCTGGGATCATCGCCTGCAATCCGAGACAGAACGGAAGGCCGCGCTCAAGCGAGAGATCACCGCCATCGAGCGGAAGATCGATCAACTTCTGGACCGTATTGTGGAGACGGAGACGCCTTCCGTCGTCCAGGCATTTGAGCGCCGCATCACCGAGGCCGAAGCCCGGAAGCTGGAACTTGAGGACAAGCTGGCTCGGGCCGGGCGTCCCAGGCAGGACTTCGACACCGGACTTAGAACCGCCCTCGCCTTTCTCGGAAACCCGCAGAAAATCTGGGCTTCACACCGCATCGACTACCAGAAGGCAGTGCTGAAACTGTGTTTCACGGAGCGTCTCGAGTATGTCCGGAATGAGGGGTTTAGAACCGCAAATCTGGCCTTGCCGTTCAAGGCTTTAGCGGATTTTTCCGCCTCAAAAAGAGAAATGGCGCGCCGGGGAGGATTCGAACCCCCGACCCCCAAATTCGTAGTCTGGTGCTCTATCCAGCTGAGCTACCGGCGCCTGTGGACGTCGTTGCGTCCGTCGCGGGGCCCCTTGGGGCCGCGAGGCGGTTGCTATACGCGATGCCTTTCCCCTTGGCAAGCGGCCATTTGACGGTTATTCCCCTCTAAAATCATAGGGCTGGTTGTAGCGTCCTGCGCCATTGCGGTACGATTCGTATGATTCGCAGCCGGGTGTTGTGAAGGGGCGCCGAGACAGGGATAGGCGGACACACGGGTATGCTCATGACAGGCTTTCGAGCCATGGTACTCGGAGGGATGACCCTGCTGGCAGGGTGCACATACATCTCCGACACGGCATGGCCGTCGCTTGCCGGCGAGGATCAGCAGGCGCCGGCAACACCGGCCCCCGCCCGCGCGGGCACGCAGTCCGCAGCCGCCGCTTCGGCGACCACGGTCGTCGGACAGCCCCCGCTCGGTACCGGCAGCTTCGCCGCGCCGAACACGCCGGGCATCGGCACGACCGGCACCATCGTCGGTCAGAAGGTGCAACAGCTTTCGGGCGAACTCGACCAGCTTCAGGGCCGCCTGAACCAGCGCAATCAGTCGCTGCAGCAGATCCGCGCCTCCACGGTGCAGAATGCACAGCAGTATCACGGCACCGTCGCCTCGATGGAGGCCAGGCTGCAGGTCGGCTCGACCCCGGGCAACCCCGTCCTGATCAACCAGTGGAACCAGGCCCAGACCGAGCTGGACAGCATCAGCCGCGACATCGCCTCGATGAACCAGCTGGCGAACGATGTCGCCGCCGATTCCAGCCTGGCGGCCTTCCTGCTCGAATCCGCCCGCGCCACCTATGGCATCTCCGGTGCCGTCGATCAGGACCACGCCAACCTGGCGGTGCTGGAAGACAGCATCAACCGGACCCAGGTCGTGGTCGACCGCCTGCTGAACGAACTCTCCGAGGACGTCAGCCGCCAGACCGCCTATGTCGGCAATGAGCGGCGCAATCTCGGCTCGCTCGCGCTGGCGATCAAGAACGGCGAACTCTATGGCGCCAGCCTGGCCTCGCGGGCCTTCCTGCCGTCGGCCGCCGCGCTGAACAGCCGCGCCGTGACCCCGGCCCAGGCAACCGGCCGTCCCCTGGTGGTGATCCGCTTCGACCGGCCGAATGTCGACTACAAGCAGGCGCTCTATACCGCCGTCAGCCGGGCGCTCGACCAGCAGCCCGACGCACGGTTCGATCTGGTCGCGGTCTCGCCCAGCGACGGCTCGCCCGCGGATGTGGCCCTGATGCGGTCGCAGTCGCGCAAGCGTGCGGATGAGGTCCTGCAGACGCTGACCGGCATGGGCCTCCCGCCGGGACGCATCCAGCTGGCCTCGACGACCAATCCGGGCGCCCAGACCGCCGAGGTCCACATCTACGTCCGGTAATCTGCCGGCGCGTCAGAGGCCTTCCGGGGCGTCGATCCCGCTTTTCTGGAGCTGGTCCACCAGCAGGTCCTTTAGACGCCGCAGCCCGTCATCGGTGCGAGCTTCGCAGCGGGCGACCAGGACCGGCTGGGTGTTTGATGCCCGGATCAGCCACCAGCCGTCATCGGTCATGACGCGCGCGCCGTCGACGTCGGAGAACTCGACACCGTCTGCACGCAGCCGGCCGACGATCTCGGTGACCACGTCGAATTTCCGCGTGTCGTCGCAGTCGAAGCGGAGCTCCGGCGTGTTGACGAATTGCGGCATCGCCTTGCGCATCTCCGCGACCGTCTGATCGGTGCCTGCCAGCATGTCCAGCAGACGGACGCCGGCATAGGGCGCGTCGTCGAAGCCGTAGTAGCGGTCGGCGAAGAAGATGTGGCCCGACATCTCGCCGGCCAGCGGGCTGCCGATCTCGGCCATCTTCGCCTTGATCAGGGAATGCCCGGTGCGGAACATCAGCGGTGTCCCGCCCGCCTCGGCGATGCCGTCGAACAGCACCTGGCTCGCTTTTACATCGGCGATGATCGTGGCGCCCGGCCGCTCAGCCAGCACCGCGCGGGCCAGCAGCAGCACGATCTGATCGCCGAACAGCATCTCGCCCTCGCCGTCCACGACGCCGATCCGGTCGCCGTCGCCGTCGAAGGCGATACCGAGATGGGCGCCGGTGCCGCGCACGGTGGAGGCGAGCTGGCGCAGGTTGGCCGGCACGGTCGGATCCGGATGATGATTGGGGAAGGTGCCATCCACTTCGCCATAGAGCACGACATGACGGCCGGGCAGACGGCGCACGATCTCGTCGATCACGGCCCCGGCCGCGCCGTTGCCGCAGTCCCAGACCACCGAGAACTGCCGGTCCGAGCGGTAGGCTTCGGCGACCTTGGTGACATAGGCCTCGACGATATCCGCGGTGGTGGCGGATCCGCTGCCGCTCTCCCAGTCCGCAGCTTCAGCCAGCCGCCCGAGGGACTGGATGTCGTCGCCGAAGAAGGGCTTGCCCGACAGCATCATCTTGAAGCCGTTCATGTCGGGTGGATTGTGGCTGCCCGTCACCATGATCCCGGCGTCGGCCGGCAGGTGGTAAGTGGCGAAATAGAGCATCGGCGTCGGCCCGAGGCCAATATCGGTGACATCGCAGCCCGCCGCGTTGAGCCCCTCGATCAGCGCCGCCGACAGCGACGGCGAACTGAGACGCCCGTCCCGCCCGACGGCGACATGCCGGCCACCGCCTCGGCAGACCAGCGTGCCGAACGAGCGGCCGAGCGCGCGGGCATCGTCTTCGGACAACGTGATGCCATAGGTGCCGCGAACGTCATATTCGCGCAGGCTGGTCGGGTGGAAGCTGTGCGGCGCGGCCATGGCTCAGTTCCCCACCGCCCGGCGTCCGACGCTGACATAACGGAAGCCCGCCTTCTCCATCTCGTCGACCGGGTAGATGTTGCGCAGGTCGATCATCAGCGGCTGCTTCAGCAGCTTCTTCATGCGGCCCTTGTCCAGCGCCCGGAAATGGTTCCATTCGGTCAGGATCGCGACCGCGTCCGCGCCCTCCATGGCCGTGTAGGCATCCTCGCACCAGACCACGTCCGTCAACAGTTCCTTCGCCTCCCGCACCCCTTCGGGATCGGTGGCGCGCACGGTCGCCCCGGCCTGCTGCAGCGCGGGGACGATATCCAGGCTCGGGCTCTCGCGCATGTCGTCGGTGTTCGGCTTGAAGGTCACGCCGAGCACGGCAATGGTTTTCCCCGCGACGTCGCCGCCCATGGCGTCGATGATCTTCGCCGCCATCGCCTTCTTCCGGCTCTCGTTGATGTCGTTGACCGTCTCGACGATCCGCAGCGGTGCGCCGGCGCTCTCCGCGGTCGCGGCCAGGGCGCGGATGTCCTTCGGGAAGCAGGAGCCGCCGAAGCCGGGTCCGGGGTGCAGGAACAGATTTCCGATGCGGCGGTCGAGCCCAATGCCACGTGCGACCGCCTGCACATCCGCGCCGACCCGCTCGCAGAGGTCGGCGACCTCGTTGATGAAGGTGATCTTGGTCGCGAGAAAGCAGTTCGCGGCGTACTTGATCATCTCCGAGGACTCCAGCGAGGTGAAGACCATCGGCGTCTCGTTCAGGAACAGCGGGCGGTAGAGTTCGCGCATCACCTGTTCGGCGTGCTTGCTCTCGACGCCGCAGACCACGCGGTTGGGGCGCATGAAGTCCTCGATCGCCGCGCCCTCGCGCAGGAACTCGGGATTGGAGACCACGTGAAAGGTGGCGCCCGGATTGGTCTCGGCCAGGATGCGGCGCACCTCCGCGCCGGTACCGACGGGCACGGTCGACTTGGTGACGACGACCTTCTCGCCTTCGGTCGCGCCGGCGATGTCGCGCGCGGCCTGATAGACATATGACAGGTCGGCTTCGCCACCGCCCCGGCGGCTGGGCGTGCCCACGGCGATGAAAACCGCTTCGGCATCGGCGACGGCGCCGGTCAGATCGCGGGTGAAAGACAGCCGCCCCGCGGCGACATTGTCCGCGACCAGCTTCTCGAGACCGGGCTCGAAGATCGGAATCTCGCCCTGCTCCAGCATGCGGATCTTGCGCTCGTCGACATCGACGCAGACCACCTGATGGCCGAACTCGGAAAAGCAGGCGCCGGAGACGAGGCCGACATAGCCCGCGCCGATCATTGCAACTTTCATCGGTTATTCCGTTTCTGGTTCAGAGCGTCGGCGCGAGGTCGCGCAGATAGGTCTTCAGCCCCTCGCCCATGTCGTCGCGGGCCAGGGCATAGGCAATGGTCGCCTGCAGGAAACCCAGCTTGTCGCCGCAGTCGAACCGCTCGCCCTCGAAGCGGAGACCGAAGAAGGGTTGCCGGCCGACCAAAGCCGCCATGGAGTCGGTCAGCTGGATCTCGTTGCCGGCGCCCGGCTCCTGCTTCTCCAGCAGTTCGAAGATCTCGGGCTGGAGGATGTAGCGGCCGATCACCGCCTTGTTCGACGGCGCGGCGTCGGGCTTCGGCTTTTCGACCAGCCCCTTCACCTCGATCAGGTTCTCGTGTGCGAAGCCGGGCGAGAGAATGCCGTAGCGGTCGGTGTGCTGCTCGGGCACGTCCATCACCGCGATCATGTTGCCGCCCTGACGGGCCTGCGCATCGACCATCTGCTTCAGGCAAGGCGTCTGCGAAAGGATGAGGTCGTCGGCCAGCAGGATGGCGAACGGCTCGTCGCCGACCAGATGCCGTGCACACCAGACCGCATGGCCGAGGCCCAGCGGCTCCAACTGGCGAGTGTAGGCGATGGTGCCGGCGGTCGGCAGCATCGAGGTCGCGACCTGCAGCATGTCCGACTTGCCGCGCTGGTCCAGCATCGACTGCAACTCGAAGGAATGGTCGAAGTGATCCTCGATCGCCGCCTTGCCGCGTCCGGTGACGAAGATGAATTCCTCGATCCCGGCGGCGGCGGCTTCCTCGACGGCGTACTGGATCAACGGCTTGTCGACGACCGGCAGCATCTCCTTCGGCAGCGCCTTGGTGGCGGGCAGGAACCGCGTGCCCATGCCGCCAACGGGAAAGACCGCCTTCCTGACTCTCGCGCCCATCGAATCGTCCGCCCTCTGTTGCGTCGGGTCCCGGGGTTTCTGCCACGCGCCGCCGTGGCGGACAAGCGCGGCACATCACCTCGACAGCAGCACGTCCTTGGCCTGATTGATCTTGGCTGCGTACCAGGCCGAGCCGCCCTGATCGGGGTGGTGGCGCTTCATCATCCGCTTGTGCGCCTCGCGTACGGCGGCATCGTCGGCGTCTTCGGGAAGTTCGAGGATCTCCAGCGCCTCGCGCACGGTCATCGGACCGCCGGAAGACCCCGTGTTGCGACCGCCCGCATCTTCACCGGCCTCCTCATGGTCCGGGAACACCCTGTCGAGATAGGCCTCGACCAGCCGCGCCGAGTCCGGGTCTTCCAGCCGGGTCTCGCGCAGCAGCGCTTCGAGGTCGTCCTGCGAGAGTTCCGAAAGTCGCCGCCCCTGAAATTCGCCCTCGCGGATCAGACCGTCCATCTCGCCGCTGTCATGGTCCAGCGACATGTCGAGGAAGCGAGTCTTCACACTCGATGCATTGCCCGCCGTCCGGCCCGATCCGCCCAATCCGGGGAAGCCCATGTTCGGCATGCCCTGCCAGCCCAGGCCGCGCGCGAAAAGCATCAGACCGAAGAAGGCCACGGGCGCGCCGACGAAGAAGGCGCCGCGCAGCGTCAGGAACAGGCCGGCGATACCAAGGATCAGCCCCCCGGCGAGGCGGATCGCCTGGGCTATGGTATGTGGGTTGGCGTTGGCCAGCAGCCAGCCGAGCAGACCGAGCCCGACCAGCGTGCAGAGACCCAGCACGAGATAGCTCATGCCGGCCCACCCTCTGTGGCTGCTTTTACGTGCATGGAATCAATATAGGATCGGCAGCCGCCAAGGGGGAGAGCGTGACGGACGCAACCGGCCTGAAAGACGAGAAGAAGCGGCTGCGGCAAGAGGTGCTGTCGCGGCGGGCGGCGCTCTACCGCATGCCCCGGGCGCGGGCGGCGCTGACCCACGCGCTTGACGCCCTGCCCGACGTGCGGGGCCGCCGTCTCGCGCTCTATGCCGGCTTCCGCGACGAGTTGGACCCGATGCCGCTGGTCGACGAGCTTCTGCGCCGGGGCGCCGTGGTGGGCCTGCCGGTCGTCATCGGACCGCGGCGGCCGCTGGTGTTTCGCCGCTATGCCCGCAACGGCCGCTTCACGCTGTCCGGCTTCGGCATCCGCGAGCTGGACGAGCGGACGCCAGTGGTCGTGCCGGAAATCGTCCTCGCGCCGCTGGTCGCCATCGACCGGCGCGGGGTCCGGCTGGGCTATGGCGGCGGGTTCTACGACCGCACCCTGGCGGGCTGGGCGGCGCGCGGACATCGGCCGAAGGTTTTCGGGCTGGCCTTCGAGGCGCAGCTTGTGCCACGACTGCCCCGCGACAGGCACGACGTCCGGCTGGACGGCCTGATCACCGAAGCTGGCATCAGGAGATTTCGTTGAGGGTTCTCTATCTGGGAGACATTGTCGGACGGTCGGGGCGCGACGCGGCCATCGCGCGCCTGCCGGAACTGCGCGAGCGGCTGAAGGCGGACTTCACCGTCGTCAACGGCGAGAACGCCGCCGGCGGCTTCGGCATCACGCCGGCGATCTGCGAGGATCTGTTCGCGGCGGGGACCGACGTCATCGTCACCGGCAACCACGTCTTCGACAATCGCGATATCATGCCCCACTTCCAGCGGGAGAACCGTCTGCTGCGTCCTGCAAACTACCCGGACGGCGCGCCGGGCCGGGGCATCGGCATCTATGACGCGCCCGGCGGCCGCCGTGTTGCGGTGGTGCAGGTGATGGGCCGCATCTTCATGGACCCGATGGACTGCCCGTTCCGCGCTGCGGACGAGGCGCTGAAACCCTATCCGCTGGGCCGGGCGGTTCAGTTCACCCTGGTCGACGTGCACGCCGAGGCCACCAGCGAGAAGATGGCGATGGGGCATTACCTCGACGGCCGCGCCAGCATGGTGGTCGGCACGCACACCCATGCGCCGACAGCCGACAACCAGATCCTGCCGGGCGGCACAGGCTACATGAGCGATATCGGCATGTGCGGCGACTACAACTCGGTCATCGGCATGCAGAAGGACGAGCCCGTCCGCCGCTTCATCCACAAGACGCCGGGCAACCGCTTCGCCCCGGCCGACGGCGAAGGCACGGTATGCGGCGTCTGGGTGGAAAGCGACGACGCCACGGGCCTGGCGAAGCGGATCGAACCGGTCCGCGTCGGCCCGCGGCTGCAGGAGACGCTGCCCGAGGTCGCCTGACCCTGCCCTTGCGGCAATGACCGCGCCCCGCCAGACTTGGCGGCGGGGAGGACAGGGCCATGCCGCTCGATCCGGTGATACCGGCGGCGCGCCGCGAGGCGATGCGCGAGGCCGGGCTTTGGGGTGACGACCTGATCGTCGACCGTTTCGACCGTGTGGCTGCCGACCGGCCCGACAGGGTGGCGCTGGTCGCGCACAGGGCCGACACCGGAACGCGCGAGACCTTCTCCTTCGGGCAGCTGAAGCGGCTTTCCGACCGCGCCGCGCTGGCGCTGCTGGAACTGGGTATCGGACCCGGCGATGTGGTCGCGGCGCAGCTGCCGAGCTGGTGGCACTACTATGTCCTCTACCCGGCCTGCGCCCGCATCGGCGCGGCGCTGAACCCGCTGATGCCGATCTTCCGGCAGCGCGAACTGCGCTTCATGCTGGGCTTCCCGAAAACCAGGCTGCTGGTGGTGCCGCAGTCGTTCCGGGGCTTCGACTATCCGGCCATGATCGACAGCATCCGCGCCGACCTGCCCGACCTTCAGCATCTGCTGATCGCCGAGGGCAGCGACCCGGCAACGGCCTTCGAGCAAGTCTTGCTGGGCGAACGGCGCGAAGATGCGCCGGGTGCCGGCGAACGCCTCGCCGGGATGCGCCCCAAGTCCGACGATGTCACCGAGCTGATGTACACCTCCGGCACCACGGGACAGCCCAAGGGCGTGATGCATACGCCCAACACGCTGCTGGCCAAGGTCAATCTGGCCCGGAAGCTGTTCGGCCTGACCGGGGACGACGCAACCTTCATGGGCTCGCCCGTCGCGCATCAGACCGGCTTCATGTACGCCTGCGTGATGACCCTTTCGCTCGGCATCAAGAGCGTGATCCAGGATATCTGGGAACCGGAGACCGCGGCGCAGTTGATCCAGGACGAACGGTGCTCGGTCACCGTCGCCTCGACACCCTTCCTCGGCGATCTGGTGCGGGCGTCGGCAACGACGCGCTGCGACGTCTCCTCGCTCCGGCTGTTTCTCTGCGCCGGTGCGCCGATCCCGCGCGTGTTGCTGCGCGAAGCGGCCGAGGCCCTGCCTGACCTCTATGTCATGAGCGCCTGGGGCATGACCGAGAACGGCATCGTCACCGCCACCTATCCCGGCGATCCGGAGGAGAAGGTCTTCGAGACCGACGGCAAGGCGGTCCCCACACAGGAAGTGCGCGTCGTCGGCGAGGATGGCGAGGTGTTGCCGCGCGGTTCGGAAGGTCGGCTGCAGTCGCGCGGGCCAACCCACTTCGTCGGGTACTTCAACCGTCCCGACGCCTGGCTGGTGGACGACGATCTCTGGTTCGAGACCGGCGACAACGCCCGCATGGACGAGGACGGCTATATCCGCATCACCGGCCGGTCCAAGGACATCATCATCCGAGGCGGCGAGAACGTGCCGGTCGTCGAGGTGGAGGAACTGCTCTACCGCCATCCGGCGGTGCAGGACGCGGCGGTGGTCGGCGTGCCCGACCCGCGGCTGGGCGAGCGCGGCTGCGCCGTGGTCCAGCTTCGCGAGGGTGGCAGCCTCGACTTCCAGGAGATGATCGCCTTCCTGACCGGGCACGAACTGGCGCGCAACTATCTGCCCGAGCGGCTTGAGATCGTCGACGAATTCCCGCGCACGCCCAGCGGCAAGATTCAGAAATTCAAGCTGAGACAGACCCTGTCCGGAGAGAGCCCGACATGAGCGAACAACGCCCCTTCCGACCCGAGGACGACAGCTTCCATTTCGACGTGATGGATGACGACTGGTGGGCCACCGAAACGGCGTGGTTCTCCTTCCACCATCCGGAACGGAAGCTGGGCGGCTGGTTCTATTCCATGTTCCGCCCGAATATCGGCATCGTCTCCGGCGGCGCCTGGATCTGGGACGAGACAGCCCACCTGCCCTGGGAAGTGCCTTTCTCGTCCAACTACACCGCGCTGCCGATCCCGAAGGATCAGGACCTGACCGACATCAAGCTGCCGACCGGCGTATCGATGCGGATGCTCGAGCCCTGCACATCCTACGCTCTTGGCTATGACGACAATCGCCGGGGCCTGTTCTCGGCCGATCTGCGCTTCGATGCGGTCATGCCGCCGGAGCCTCTTACCGCCGCCGGATCGACCTTCGGTTCGGCGCATCACTACGACCAGTTCGGGCGCGTTCACGGCGAGATCGTGCTGCACGGAGAACGCATCGCCATCGACTGCCTTGGCATGCGCGACCGGACCTGGGGCCGCCGGCCCGAGAACCGCCCCCGTCAGGCCGGCTACATCACCGGCATGGCCGACCCGGACACCGGCTTCCTGGCCGTCACCAATTCAGGCGAAGAGCGCGACGAGGCGGCCTACGGATTCCTGCGGCGCGACGGCCGCACCGTTCCGCTGGCCTCGGGCTGGCGGACGGGCGAGCGCGATGCGGCGACCGGCGTCAGCACATCAGTCGAGATGCACCTGACCGATCAGGAGGGGCGCGAACTGGTTGCGAATGGCGAGGCTGTCAGCCGGATCATCATCAACCGCCACACCTTCATCGACATCAACAGCCTGATCCGCTGGGACTGCGGTGGCGACGGCATCGCCTGGGGCGAGGAACAGGACATGTGGCCGATGCATCGCTTCGAGAAGATGATGCGTGCGAAGAGGGGTTAAGTCACCGACCGTTGCCCGGGTCAAAGCCGTCACCCCGGCCCGCGAGCCGGGGTCCGGTTTGTGCGTTAAGGGAAAAAACTTTGGCTGGAAATGAGACGTCCGCCCGGATCCCGGCTCACGGCCGGGATGACATCGAAGAAGCGCTCAGTCTTTTGACCCTGCCGACTGGGCGCGATGGACGATCAGTACCCCAGATCCCGCGCGGCCCGCTCCAGTACGACCGGGATCGACCATTCCGTCCGCGCCAGCCGGATGTCGTTGCTCGATCCGTCGCGGTAGAGCCCCGACGCGCTCATCCAGAAGGCCGCCGAACGCATGGCGTAGAGCAACTGGTAATAGCCGCAGACGGTCTCGTCGATGGTGAGACCGGTCGCGGCCTCGTAGCGTTCGAAGAACATGTCGCGGGGCACCAGATTGGAGAGCAGGTCGCTGCCCTCCCGGTTCAGGTCGCTCAGCATGTAGGCGACGTCGTACATCGGGTCGCCGATCACCTGCAGTTCCCAGTCCAGCACCGCCGACACCCGGTCATCCTTCAGCAGCAGGTTGCCGGTCCGGTAGGCGCCATGCACCAGCGCCAGCCGGTCGGTCTTCGGCGCGTTCGCCTCCAGCCAGCAGATCAGGTCGGTCAGAACCGGCTCCGGTCCATGGCCCGACAACTCGATGAGTTGCTTCCACTTGGCGATCTCGCGCAGCGCGAACTGGTTCGTGCCCGGCTCCGGCACGCCGAGGAAATCGAGCCCCGCCTCCTGCCAGTCGATATTGTGCAGCGTCGCCAGCGCGTCGGTGAAGCTGGCCGGCAGGGTCCCGCGCTCCGCCGCCTCGGCATAGTATTTCCGCCCTTCACGGCCCCATGGGTTCGGGCATTCGCCGGGCACCTTTTCCATGACCAGAAACGGCGCGCCGAGCACGTTCGGGACGTCCTCGTAGAAATGCACTTTCGGGGTCGCGAGGTCCGTGCCCCCCAGGCATTTCAGCACCCGGTACTGCTCGCCGAGGTCGGAGAGATGCCGCAGCAGCGCATTGCCCGGATCGCGGCGGAGGCAGAACCCGGCGCTGCGCGTCTCGCCGCCTTCCTGCCAGGTCGCGTCGAACAGCCAGGTCTCGTGCGACCAGCCGACGGCGATCTGCTGCATGCCGGCGAGCGCCATGCCGCTCGCCCCCGGCGTCTTCTCCGTCAGATACGCGGCGATCGCGACGGGCACGTCTTCGGCGGGAATGCGTTGGTCCGTCATTTCGCGATCTCCATCCGCCGGTCGATCGCGGCGCGCATCGTGGTGCGGACCCGGCCGAGCAGACTGTCGAACCGCTCCTTGCCCAGCGCCTCACGCTCCGCGTAGAGCGCCTCGATCAGGCGGCAGAGCCCTTCGTCGCCGGAACCCGGCAGCGCGGCGACCGCCTGAGCGACCGCCGCCGGCGCACCGTCGGTCATGGAAGCCAGATCGGTCTCCAGTGCGGCGCGGTCGGTCAGCGCTGCCGCGTCGTGGGTCCTCGCCAGCCGCAGTTCCGCTGCAACCTTCTGCAGCACGACGGCGCTGAGAAACGCCAGTGTCTTCGGATAAGGGTCCTCGATTGCGGGTCCCACATCGGTGCGGAAGCCCGACGCCATCCGCTCGAGCAGATCGCTGCGGTCCATATGAGCGCCTCCCCGCGCCTGTTCTCCCTGTCACCATCCTCTCAGCAGCGGAGAACCGCCGCAAGGAGGCGACGGGTCAGGTCAGGTGCTGGCGGAAGAAGTCCAGCGTCCGGGACCAGGCGAGTTCCGCAGCCTCGGCGTCGTAGCGGGGCGTCGTGTCGTTGTGGAAGCCGTGATTGGCGCCGGGGTAGAAGTGAACCGTGTAGTCCTTGCCGGCCGCATCCAGCGCCGCCTTGTAGTCCGGCCAGCCCTGATTGATGCGCTCGTCCAGCTCGGCGTAGTGGATCAGCAGCGGGGCCTGGATCATCGGGACATCCGCCGCCGCGGCCTGCCGCCCGTAGAAGGGCACCGACGCGGCCAGTTCGGCATAGGCGACGGCCAGCGCGTTGCAGACACCGCCGCCGTAGCAGAAGCCCACTGCGCCGACCTTGCCCGTGCTGCCGGGATGGGCGGCAAGATGCTCGTAGGCGGCGAAGAAATCGCTCATCAGCTTCTCACGGTCGAGCTGGCGCTGCATCTCGCGCCCGTCATCGTCATTGCCGGGATAGCCCCCGAGCGGGGTCAGCCCGTCGGGTCCGAGCGCCAGGAACCCGGCCTTCGCCGTCCGCCGCACGACGTCCTGAATGTAGGGGTTCAGGCCCCGGTTCTCGTGGACGACCAGAACCGCCGGCAGCTTGCCGGACGCCCCCGCCGGCTTCGCCATCAGCCCGCGGATCTCGCCGTGGCCGTCCGGAGAGTTGTAGGTCACCCATTCGGTCTCGATGGCCGGATCGTCGGGCGCGACCTGCTGCGCCAGCGCATAGTCCGGTTTCAGGCTTTCCAGCAACGCGACGGCCGCCGCCGTGCCGACGGCGTATTTCGAGGCCGCATCGATGAAGCCGCGCCGGGTCAGGTCGCCATGCACATAACCGTCGAACAGCTCCAGTATCCGCTGGTCGAAATCCCTGGCCTGCTTGCGCCGCATGATGGCTCTCCCTGTCCGCCGCCTTCGAAAGCGTGATCACGGGAAGCGTACACCAATGCTACGATGGCCCCTCATCACATCACGCGTGAAGTAACCCTTCGGGAGCATCGAGATGAAGAACGTCATCGCCGCCATCGCCCTCGCGGTCACCGCCCTCTTCGCCACCGGCGCAGCGCTCGCCCATCATGGCTGGGCCTGGACCACGGGCGGCAACATCGAGGTCTTCGGCGTCATCACCAAGGCCGAACTGGGCAACCCGCACGGCGTTCTCACCCTCGACGTGGAGGGCGAGACGTGGACGGCGGAAGTCGGCCAGCCCTGGCGCAACGAGCGCGCCGGTCTGAAGGACAGCGACTTCGCCGTCGGCAACGAGATCAAGCTGATCGGCGAGCCCGCCGCCAACATCGAGGACAAGCTGATCAAGGTGGAGCGCCTCTATATCGGCGAGAAGCTCTACGAGCTTTATCCCGAGCGCGACTGAGCCATGATCGAGCCGCTGCTGGCGGCGCTGGAGGCATCGTCGGCGGCCCAGTGGCTCCGCGGCGCCCGCTGGGGCTACGCCGCTGTCAACGCGGCGCACATCTTCGGCCTGGCCCTTCTGATCGGCGCCATCCTGCCGCTGGATCTGCGCCTGCTCGGCTTCTGGAAATCGGTCGACCGGCGCGCGCTCACCCGCGTGCTGGCGCCGGTCGCGGCAACGGGTCTGGCGCTGGCGATCGCGGCGGGCTTCTGCCTCTTCGCCATTCGGGCGCGCGAATACGCCGCCCTCGACGTCTTCCGCATCAAGCTGCTGCTGATCGTCGCCGGCGCGGGAGCCGCAGTGCTGCTGCACGCCCGCGCCGGATGGCTGCTAGACCGGGCCGAGGCGGCGGCACTCCGCCGCCATGCCCTGATCTCCATGGTCTGCTGGCTCGGCGCCCTGATCTGCGGCCGCCTGATCGCCTTCGTGACCTGACCGCCGGGACTACTCGGCCGCCTGCTGCGTCTGCTCGGCGAGCTGCGTCCTGAGCTTGTATTTCAGGATCTTGCCGCCGACGGTCTCCGGGAACGCCTCCATCACCACGATCTTCTTCGGCGTCTCGAAACCCGCCAGCCGCTCGCGGCAGAAGGCGATGATGTCCTGCTCGTCGATGCTCTTGCCGGCATTCGCGATGATGCAGGCGGTGACCATCTCGCCCCAGCGGTCGTCCGGCGTGCCGACCACGGCGGCGCGGGCCACGGCAGGATGCTGCTGCAGCACCGCCTCGACGCGGATCGAGGAGACATTCTCGCCGCCGGACTTCACGATGTCCTTGTAGCGGTCGACCATGATGCGGTTGCCCTCGGCATCGAACTTGAAGCTGTCGCCGGAGTGGAACCAGCCGCCCTTCAGCGACTCCTCGGTCGCCTTGCGGTCGTTGTAATAGCCCGAGAACATGGCCGGCGAGCGGTAGACGGCCTCGCCCTCGACGTCCGGCTGACCCCAGAGATCGTTGCCTTCCTGATCCATGACCGTCGCGCCGAGGATCGTCACCGGGCGACCGACATAGTTGACGGCGGGCGCAGTGCGCAGGAACAGGTCGCGGTTGCGGTTGATGTGGAAGCAGTGACAAGGCACGCACTCGGTCTGGCCTATCAGTTCGTAGGCGGCGAAGTCCGGCGCGCAGAGGCGCGTCAGCTTGGCCAGCGAACCCGGCGACATGGGCGCCCAGCCATAACTCATGGAGCGGACACTGGTGAGATCGTAGGCCAGCGGCGTCTCCTCGCAGGCGCGGATCATGCTCTCCACGAACTGCGGCGAGCCGCCCCAGAGATAGGTCACCGCTTCCTGCGTGCAGGCCTTCGCCATGACATGGCCGTCCGGCTTGCGCCCCATGATCACCGTGCCGCCCGCCAGCAGCGGGGCGAACATCAGGATCTGGTCGCCGATATGGAACGTCATCGGCGTGAAGGTCGCCATCCTGAGGTCGGTCGGCTGCTCGAGACCACGGGTGACGTTGGCCAACTGACCCATCGCGGCCATGTAGGTGTAGGTGTGGCTGATCATCGCCGCCTTCGGCTTCGCCGTGGTACCGGAGGTGAACAGCACTTCCCAGACGTCATCGCTGTGGATGGTGACATCCGGCTCCTCGGCGCCGTGATCAGCGATGAAGTCGTCGAAGGACGGGATTTCGCCGCCATCCTCGCCGCCGACCAGCATGATCGGCACCGATCCGGCCGCACGGGCCGCGTCGCCGAGCTTCTCGTACTGGACCTTGTCCGCGATCAGCTTTGTCGCATCGAGCCGTTCCAGCGCATCGGTGATCACGTCCGGCGCCATCATGGTGTTGACCGGCACCGCGACCAGGCCGGCCTTTGCGATGGCGACCTTCGACAGCCAGGCCTCGTTGGAATTCTCCACCAGCATGCCGATACGCGCCGCTTCCGGCAGGTCCAGCGCCAGCAGGGCATTGGCGATGCGGTTGATAAGATCGTTGGCCTGACGATAGGTCAGCCGCGCATGCGCCGGGTTGACCGTCGCATCCGGCGTCGCGATCAGACAGTCCTTGTCCGGCGTCGCCCAGGTGATGCGCTCGATGATGTCGCCCACAGCCATTCGGTTCCAGCGCTGATCGTTCCGCCGGTTCCGGAAATTCTCGACATCGATGTTCAAAGGTACCTCCCGAAAAAGAACTCTCCATCCCTGCCCCCAAGTTAGGACAGGGATGGAGCGCGGCCAATGCGGGATTTTCGGGAGGGCCCCGGCCGACTAGAAGAGGTTGAAGCGGTAACCGAGGCCAACGCCGACGATCACCGGATTGATGTTCAGGTCCGTGCGCTGCACGCCGGCGTTTGCAGTGGTCAGCGTGACGTCTGAATCGATGCGGACATATTTGACGTCCAGATTGAGGAAGACGTTGTCGGCGATCCGGTAGTCGAGGCCGGCCTGGACCGCGAGTCCGAAGGAGTTCTCGGCCTCGACCCGCGTCGCCCCGACGGCGCCCACGAGCGCCCCGTCCGCATCTTCGCCATAGAAGATCGTGTAGTTGATGCCAGCACCGACATAAGGCTGCAGATCGCCGCCGGGATTGAAGTGGTACTGCAGCGTCAGCGTCGGTGGCAGCAGCCATGCGCTGGCGGCATTGTTGATGCCGCCAAGCGCGCCCTGTCCCTTGATCTGGTGCCGCGTCGTGGCAAGGATCAGTTCTGCCGCGATGTTGTCAGTGAAGAAGTAGGTGAAGTCGAGCTCCGGCACCACGGCGTTGCCGGCGCGCAGCGATCCGTTGGCGAAAGCGGGCAGGACCGGCCCGAGTCGGCGGTCGGCAAGACGCCGATGCCACGAAGCCGCACCTCCAGATCGCCGGCATCGGCCATCGCCGGACCGGCGGCAACCGCCGCGGCCATCAGGCCGCCAAGCATCAACCCCGCAATTCTTGCTGAAAACATTTTTCGCCCGCCTCCGGTCATCTCGATATCCGAATGAAAAATTGCCGGTGCTGCGGGCGCGAATATTTGATCCAGATCAAATTTCCTGACGTATTGACGTCGGTCCCGAAAAATTTTCACGGGCCAGGATCCGAGATCAGGCGATCATGCTGCGAATATTGAATAATTCCGGTTTTTATTGGCAAAAGACAGAGTCGGAAGAGGTCAAGCGCCTGCGGCGCTTGCCAGATTCAGGCTTTGCTGCTACGCAGCATGCCATGTCAGACAGAGCCGCCATGCCTGCCGAACCTGGTGGTTCGATCGACCTGAACCATCTGGAATGCCTGATCGGCGAAGCGCGCGAGGCCTACCTTGCGTTGCAGCGTGATGACGGCCACTGGATCTTCGAGTTCGAAGCCGACGCCACCATCCCTGCCGAGTACGTGATGCTCAATCACTATCTCGACGAGGTCGATGACGAAATGGAGCGGAAGATCGGTGTCTATCTGCGCCGCATCCAGTCCGACGACCATGACGGCTGGCCGCTCTATCACGACGGGGCGATGGACCTTTCCTGCACGGTGAAGGCCTATTTCGCGCTGAAGCTGATCGGCGACGATCCGAATGCGCCGCACATGCTGCGCGCCCGCGACGCCATCCTGGCCGCCGGCGGCGCCGAGCGTGCCAACGTCTTCACCCGTATCGCGCTGGCGCTGTTTGACCAGGTGCCGTGGCGGGCCGTGCCGGCGATGCCGATCGAGATCATGCTGCTGCCGGAGTGGTTCCCCTTCCACCTGTCGAAGGTCAGTTACTGGTCGCGCACGGTGATCGTGCCGCTGCTGATCATGATGGCGAAGCGCAAGCTGGCCGCGAACCCGCGCGGGGTGAACATCCGCGAGCTGTTCCGCGTGCCGCCGGACCAGGTGAAGGAATACAATACCAATCCGACGGGCTCGCCGGTCGGCGGCTTCTTCCTGAGCCTCGACAAGATGGTGCGCCGCGCCGAACCGCTGTTCCCGCAGGGCAAGCGGCAGAAGGCTTTGAAGGAAGCGTTGAAGTTCATCAAGCCGCGCCTGAACGGTGAGGACGGGCTGGGCGGCATCTTTCCCGCGATCGCGAACACGGTGATGGCCTTCCACGCGCTGGGTATTCCGAAGGACGATCCGGACCGCAAGATCGCACGAGCGGCGGTGGACAAGCTGCTTCTGGACCGCGGGACCGAGGCCTATTGCCAGCCCTGCCTGTCGCCGATCTGGGATACGTGCCTCGGCATGCATGCGCTGCTGGAAGCTGGCGAGGCCCCGGACAGCCCGGCCATGCTTCAGGCCGCAGACTGGCTGCTGGAGCGGGAGATCACCGATGTCACCGGCGACTGGGTCTGGAAGCGGCCGGATCTGAAGCCGGGCGGTTGGGCCTTCGAATACTGGAACGACCACTATCCGGACGTCGATGACACAGCCGTCGTCGTGATGGCGCTGCACCGCATGGACGCCGCGAAGTACGGGCCGGCGATCGAACGCGCGGCCAACTGGATCATCGGCATGCAGTCGGCCAATGGCGGCTGGGGCGCCTTCGACGCCGAGAACGACAAGCAGTACCTGAACGCCATTCCCTTCGCCGATCACGGCGCGCTGCTGGATCCGCCGACCGTGGACGTGACCGCGCGATGCATCTCGATGCTGGCGCAGATCGGGCACGACATTGAAAGCCGCCCCGTCTGGCGCGGCCTGAAGTTCCTCCGCCGCGAGCAGGAGGCGAACGGCAGCTGGTTCGGCCGCTGGGGCGTCAACTACATATACGGCACGTGGTCGGCGCTCTGCGCCTTCAATGCCTGCGGCCAGGACATGCAGGCGCCGTTCATCCGCAAGGCGGTCGATTTTCTGCTGGAGTCCCAGCTGGAGGACGGCGGCTGGGGCGAAGGCTGCGAGACCTATAACGAGGACCGGCCCCGCCACATGGTCACCTCGACGCCGTCGCAGACGGCCTGGGCGCTGCTCGGCCTGATGGCGGCGGGCGAGGCCGATCACCCGGCTGTGGCCCGCGGCATCGAATGGCTCATGAACAGCGAGCGCGACGGCGCGCGCTGGGCGGAAGACCTCTATACCGGCGTCGGCTTTCCCCGCGTCTTCTATCTCCGCTATTATGGCTACAGCGCCTACTTCCCGCTCTGGGCGGTCAGCCGCTACAACAACCTGAAGCGCAGGAACGATCCCACCGTCGAATTCGGCATGTGACCGGGCCTGACGCGGCCCTGGGGAGGACCGCATGATCACGCCGATGCTGGCCGATTTCCTGAAGGCCCTCCGCGAAGCGGACCTGCCGATCTCGCCCGCCGAGACGCTGGAGGCGCACCGCGCGATCGACATGATCGGCTGGAGCGACCGCGAGCTGCTGAAGGATTCGCTCGCCGTGACGCTGGCGAAGTCCGAGTTCGAGAAGGAACGCTTCGACGACTGCTTCGAGCGGTTCTTCGCCGTGAGCGAGTTCGACACCACCGAGAGCGCCCGCTCCAACGACAACGAACCCGGCGACGACCGCGAACCCGGCGACGACATGACCGCCGGCGACGGCCAGTCCGGCAGCGGCGGCGGCGAAGGCGGCGAGGGCGAGGCCTCTGGCGGCGGCGGCGGGGGCGGCGCGCCGGGCGAGATGACCGAGGCGCAGCTCGGCGAACTCTCCGAGCTCTCGCAGATGCTGCTGAGCAACGACCGCGCCGGCCTGGAAACCCGCATGGCGGAATCCGCCGAGGCCTCGGGCGTGCGCGATATCGTGTTGTTCACCCAGATCGGACAGTTCACCCGCCGCATCGCCGAGGGCATGGGGCTGGAGGATCTGGACGAGGATCTCGCCAATCTGCGCGAGGCCGGGCTGCAGGGCGACCGCGACGCGGACGGGCTGGGCCAGAAGCTGAACACGCTGCGCGGGCGGATGCTGGAGCGGATCCGCGACTATGTCGAACAGCAGCTGGCGCTGCAGGCCGCCGGCAAGAGCCGCCGGATCCGCGAGGAACTGCTGGAGCAGGTGCGGCTGACCAACATCGAACGCCGCGACTACCAGATCATGCAGGAACTGGTGCGCAAGATGTCGAAGAAGCTGGTCGTGCTGCATTCGCGCCGGCGCAAGAAATCGCACCGCGGGCAGCTCGATATCCGCCGCACCCTGCGCAAGAACCACGGCTATGACGGCATGATCGTCGAGCCGCAGTGGCGCCGGACCAAGATCGACCGCCCCGACGTGCACGTGCTCTGCGACGTTTCCGGCTCGGTCGCCAATGTCGCGCGGTTCCTGCTGATGTTCCTCTATTCGCTGCAGGAGGTGCTGCCCAAGGTCCGTGCCTACGCCTTCGCTGGCGAACTGCGCGAGGTGACAAAGCTGTTCGAGACCCGGCCCATTGAGGAGGCCGTCGCATCGGTGCTGGAGGATTTCGCCTACATGCCGACCGACTACGGTCGTTCGCTGATGGATTTCCGCGATCTGGCGCTGGACGATGTCGACTACCGCTCGACCGTGATCATCCTGGGCGACGCGCGCTCGAACTACTCGGATCCTCGCACCGAAATCGTCCGCACGCTCTACGACCGCTCGAAGCGGCTGATCTGGCTCAACCCGGAGGGCCGGCTGCAATGGGGCACCGGCGATTCCGAGATGCTCCGCTACGCGCCGAACTGCCATCAGGTCGAGGTCTGCAACTCGCTGAAACACCTCGAGCGTATTGTCGACCGGGTGCTGCGCGCCGCGCTCTGACTGCGTTCCTGCTTCTCAAGGGACCGTGAGGCGGGCTTGTGTCAGCCTCAAAAGCCCCCAAGTGGCCGAGCCACAAGGAAGAAAGGGGGCAACCCATGTCCGATCAGCCGCAACTCCACCCCGAAAGCGCCCGTCAGGGCGAAGTCAGCGGCCGCATCCGCTATGTGCTGCTGGGCGGCACTGCCGGCGCGGTCGTCACCCTCGCAATCGTCGCGCTCGTCATCTGAATCCCGGGCGCGCTCCGGGAAACGACCGACCAATTTGTCAGGGAGTTGAGGGGCCGCGCCCGCCCATGCGGTGAGGGGAGGGGGAGGGACACAGGTCCGGCGCGGCCGCCTCGGCTGTTTCGCGTCGCGATCTCAACGCGAGGATGGACGTCTTACGCCACGTCCGTCGCCCCGGATCAGAGCAGGTGTGAAATTATTCCGCGTCTGGCAGATCGAGCTTCATGCCGGCATGGCTGTGAACGAAACCGAGACGCTCATAGAAACGGATCGCGTCCTTGCGTCTGAGATCGGAAGTGAGCTGGACCATGGCTGCGCCGTCCGCGCTGGCCATCCGGATCGCCTCGCCCATCAGCCGCTCGCCAAGCCCCTGCCCGCGCATCGAGGATGCCACGCGAACGCCCTCGACCTGAGCCCGCCGCGCCGCACTTCGGGAAAGTCCGGGAATGAGGGTGTACTGGAAGCAGCCGCAAATCGCGCCCGCCGCGTCCAACGCGACGATGGCCACATTGCCGCCCTGCGCCTGCATGTCCCGGAAGGCCCGCCTGTAGGGCTCCAGATCTTCGGCCGTTTCGCGGCCGCGGCCGATATCGTCGTCGGCCAGCATCGCCACGATGGCCGGCAGGTCCGCTTCGCCGGCCTCGCGAAACACGATCTCTGTCATCATCGCGGCTCCCCTGCCGTCCGCCGCAGTTCCAGTTCGCCGCGCGCCCGCCGTTCGGCGGCAAACTGCAGGATCGCCTTGATCGCCGCAGCTACCGGCAGGCCCAGCAGCGCGCCGAGAATGCCCATGGCGTTGCCCCCGATCAGCACCGCCAGCACGACCCAGATCGGGTGAAGCTGCGTCGGCTTGCCGACCAGCAGCGGCGACAGCACGACCGTCTCCAGCAACTGCGAGAAACCGAAGACCACCGCGACGCCGAGAATAGGCAGGATGGTCTCGAACTGGAACACGGCGATCACCATGCAGATCGAGAACATGACGATGTTGCCGATCACGGGGATGGCCGTGGCGAGACCGGTGAGAATGCCCAGCAGGACCGCGAAATTGAGCCCCACGGCCCAGAGCCCGATGACATGGGTGACGGCCTGGGTCACACAGAGGAAGGTCTGACCCCGGACATAGGCCGCAAGCTGGTTGCGAATGGCTGAACCCAGTTCCCGAACATCTGCCCTGGCGCCGGTCGGCAGCGCCCGGTCGATGATGCCGATCGCGTGGTGGCCGTCGCGCAGCAGGAACAGCAGCGTGAAGGGCGTGATCACGACGAAGAAGATGGTGTCGAACAGCGTCGCCAGCCCGCCGACGGCCCACTTCTCGGCCAGATCGAGCGTCGCCGACGCTTCGGATGCCGCCTCCTCCGCATTTTCCGATCCGGCGCCACCATTGCCGAGGCCGTTGCGGAACGCGTTCTCGAGCCGCTCGGAGACACTGTCCAGGAAGCCGGGCAGCCGGTCGGCAACACTGGTCAGTTCGACGGCAAGGGGGCCGGCCAGAAGCGTCAGCGCAAGGGCGATGACCGCCACCATGCCTGCTGTCACGATCAGGGCGGCCATGGTGCGGCTCATGCCCGTGCGGCGCCTGATGGACGCGAAGGCGGGCGAACCGATCAGGGCGAGCGCACCGGCCAGGATGAACGGTCCGGAATCGCGCCCCAGAACGGCTGTCACGGCGATGACGAGAAACACCGCCAGCGTCCAGAAACTGATACTGAAAAGCGCGCCGGAATGGCGCTTGCGGATCACGCCGGTGCGCGGCGCCGCAGGTGCGTTTTGGTCGGTCATTGGCTTTCGACTTCTTGTTGCCGGCAGCAGAGACACCGCTCCCGGAGATCCTCATCTGGGTACGGACTCACCGATAACCAGTCGCGTAACGTCGCAGCCGCATCCTGCGAGCTGCGACCGTTGCGCACGGCGGTGCGGAACGAATTCCGCGCTGCGGCGTTGACGATTTGGTTCCGGCGCCCCTTCCGGCCGGAACCTAGACCGCCGCAAGCGCGCCCAGCCCCCCCTCAGCCCAAAGGCGGCGCGACTGTCGGCGGCCCGCAGAAAGCCGCTCCGCAGCCATGCAGATGCGGTCCGATGCGGTCCGGCCCCCCGGTCCTTCGGGATCGCGGGGGCCGCAACCGCCTTTCCGGAATTCCTGCGGACCGACGACGGCCATTAAGCCGGCGATCGAAAAAATCTTCGAACTCAAGATCATGATTTACCTAACCAATTAAAGCTTCGCTTCGGACCCGGAAAGGTTTGTTAACCTATGATGCCAGCCTGCAACGCACGAAGCGTACGCTCTGAATCCGGGCAGTACTGGATCGCAGGCCCTCTGCATCCCGCCCGTCGGCCAAGTGGAGTTGCATTCATGATGCGTAGGTTTGAGCCGACACAAGCGCTGAACGACAACAACAACAACCCGCCGAAGGCAGGCAGTCAGGCGGCCGCCCGTGCGGATGTGACGGAGACGGCGCAGGCCGCCGCATGCCCGGAACACGCCTTCGTCGAGGGGCTTCAGGATGCGATGCCCGGCCTGAAGCGCTATGCGCGCTATCTGACGCGCTCCGACGCAGCGGCAGACGACCTGACCCAGGACACGATGGAGAAGGCGATCAAGAGTCACCGCCAGTTCCGGCGTGGCACCAATCTGGAGGCGTGGCTGTTCACGATCCTGCAGAACCGCTTCCGCTCCGACCTGCGCCGGGACGGACGGCGCGGCCATCATCTGGATATCGGCGATCACGAGCACCTGATGCCCGTATCCGGCGATCAGGCCGCCGGCTGCGACGTTCGCGATTTCGCACGCGCCTTTGCACGCCTGCCCTTGCAGGAACGGGCGACGCTCTACCTGATCGGCGTCGAAGGCATGAGTTATGCCGAAGCCGCCGAGCTTCTGGACGTGGAGGTCGGCACGATCAAGTCGCGCACCTCCCGCGCCCGCCAGAAGCTGGAAGAATGGATGGCCCGCACCAGCCCGCATCCCGAAGAGGCCTGATAATCGTCGCAGGCGCGGTCCGTCCCCGCGCTGCCCTTGCGGTAGCCGCTCGCCAAAACTATGAGAGTTGGGCGTGAGGGATGATGACAACGGGAGAAGCCCATGAGATCGCTGCTCGCGGTTCTGACGGTTCTGGCGATTGCCGGATGGGTTGAAGGTGCGACAGCCCAGGAAGGCCGGGTCGCGCTGGAACTCAACAAGCTGGAGCAGCAGGGCGATTCCTGCCGCGCCTATGTTCTGCTGCAGAACGGATCCCAGCAGGACTTCAGCTCCCTGAGGCTGGACCTGGTGATGTTCGACGGCGAGGGCATCGTCGCCCAGCGCCTGGCCCTTGAAACCGCTCCGCTGCCGCCGGCCAAGACCAGCCTGAAGGTCTTCGACATCGCCGGGCTTGCATGCGCCTCGATCGGGCGCATCCTGCTCAATGATGTACTGGCCTGCGATTCGGCCGCTGGCGCGGTCGAGGACTGCCTCGGATTGATCGACGTCTCCGCAAGGGGCGAGCTTTCGCTGATCAAGTAGACGGGGGCATGCCGGCGCCAGGAAACGGTTGCGGGGCGACATGACGGAAACCGCGGCGGAAACGCCCGATCTGGTCTGGTCCGGCGGCATACTGGATCTGCTGACATCCGGCGGACCGGTTGTCGCCGTGCTGATGGTGCTGTCGGTCGCGGCGCTGACCATCATCCTGGCCAAGGGCTGGCAATTCTGGCTGTGCGCCCGCTCGGACGCCGATGCGGTCTCGGACGCCATCGGGGCGTGGCGCTCCGGCGCGCGCCAGGACGCGCTGTCCACCCTGGAACCGCTGAAGGGTCCCCCTGCCCGCGTGACCGCTGCGGCGATGCGCGGCCTGGGCGATCACCTGCCCGAGGACAGCGTACGCGAGGAGGTTCGCCGCATCGGCAGCGGCGATCTGGAACGGCTGCGCCAATGGCTGAGACCGCTGGAAGTCATTGCCTCGCTGGCGCCGCTGCTCGGACTGCTCGGCACCGTTCTCGGCATGATCGAGGCATTCCGCCAGATGGAACTTGCCGGCAGCCAGGTCGATCCGGCCGTGCTGTCGGGCGGTATCTGGGAAGCGCTGCTGACCACGGCGGTCGGCCTGACCGTTGCAATCCCGACCGTCGCCGCGCTGAACTGGTTCGAGCGCCGGGCCGAGCGGCTGGCGCATGAAATGGACGACGCCGTCACACGGGTCTTCACGGTCGACCTGAGCGGCGGCGATCAGGAGCAAGACAATGCGGTCCGAAACGCCCGACCTGCCATCGTTCGCGGCGGCCGCTGAGGCGCCCAGACGGACGATCATCAGCCTGACGCCGCTGATCGACGTCGTCTTCATCCTGCTGATCTTCTTCATGCTGGCCTCATCCTTCGAGCGGTGGCGCGCGATCGGTCTCGAGGCTCAGCCACCAGGCGCCGCAGGAGAAGCGATGCTTGGCGCCATGCTGGTGGAGATCCGGCCCGACGGTCTTCGCCTGTCCGGCGACGCGATCACCGCCGAAGCACTGGCCGCGCGGGTATCCGCCCGCATGACGGCACAGCCGGACCAGTCCTTCCTGCTGCGCGCAGCCGCCGGCGTCCCGCTGCAACGTGCTGTCACCGTGGTCGATCTCCTGTCGGACGCCGGGGCAAGACGGATCAGCTTCCAGCAACCGGGCACCGCGCCGTGACCCCCGGCTTCCATCGTCCACGGCCGCAGCGGCGCAACGAGGAGCGGATCCTGCCGCTGGTCAACATCGTCTTCCTGATGCTGATCTTCTTCATGCTGGCCGGGCAGTTCGCCGTGAGCGAGCCCTTCGACATCCGGCCGGCCGTCTCGCGCAGCCCCAGCGACACGAGCGGCGGCCAGCACCGTTCTGATTTCCGCCGCCGGCGGAATCGCTGTGGACGGCCGGGTCGTCACTGCCGAGGGTCTGCCCGCAGCACTTGGCGAGCCGGGGCCGATCCCGGTCCGCATCAAGGCCGATGCGTCGGCGGAGACCCGGCTGGTGGTCGCGACGATGTGGCGGCTGCAAGCCGCGGGCTTCGAACAGATCGAACTGATGACCGTCGCGGGAGCCGGGCGATGAACCTGCGCCGGCGGCACTGGATCGCGGCGTTCCTGATCTCGTGCCTGCTGCACGCGGCGCTGGGGTTCTCGATCGTCTACCGTAGCGAACAACTGGGTGCCAAGGGCGCCGGACGCGACGGCTTCCGCATGCGGGTAAGTCAGGCCGGCGGCGCGCCGGGGGAGGCTGCGGTCGAGACGGAGCCGCAACCGCCGGCCCGAAGCCGGTCGCCGGAACCGGCCGTCGAGCCCGCACCGTCCTCCGATGTCCGGACCGTATCGGAAACGCCGGAGACGGCCCGCGCCGCCAGGCCGCCATCCCCCGCCGCCGCCCCCACGGTCCAGCCCGGGCCCGTGGTCCGCAAAGCGGAACCGGAAAGGGCTCGACAGCAGAGCACACGCCTGAGCCAGTCGCTGCCGCCATCTCGCGCGGTCACGGCACAGCCCCTGACACCGGTTCAGGCAGACGATGCAACGCCGGTACCGGTCGCGCCCGCCTTGCCTTCTCCCGTGCGACGCGACCGGCCTCAACCTGCTCAACCGGTTCCTGCGGACGTCCAGCCAGCGCCATCGCCGGCCACTGCCGCAACTGCGGCGCCAGCGAGCCCGGTCCCCGAGGCCGAAGCCCGGACATCGGCAGAGGCCCGCCCGGCCCAACCCCTCGAGGCATCTCCCGCGCGTGAGACAGCAACGGCTGCGGCCCGAACGGCCGATCCGGCCCCCGTCGCCGAAACCGCACCTCCGGCCGAGGCACCGGACGCAGCGCCGCAACCTGCGGAACGGCCCGACAGGTCGCGGGAGGCCCGAGTTGCGACGGCACGGCCGGCGCCACAGGCGCTCACCGACGCCAACGCTGCGGCTCAGGCGCCGGGTCAGAGCCAGAACCCCGCCGCCGGCCAGGAGCGCGGCAGGGAAAGCGGCAGCGGACGGGACGACGGCGACGAAGACGGCGGCGCTCCCGGCGTGAAGGCCGACTATATCGCGCGGCTGAAGGCGCACATCGAGACGGAGACCAACGCGCTCGCCGAGGATGAGGACGAGATCGACAGCGTCGCGGCGCTGATCTATCTGGTCATCCGGAGCAACGGACGGATCCGCGAATTCCGGGTGATCGAGGGGACCGGCGATGCCCAGATGGACGCCGCCATCGCGCTGAAGATCCATGAGGCATTGCCGCTGCCGGAATTCCCGGAGCTGCTCAGCCTGCGGCAGATGAAACTGATCATGCCGCTCCGCTTCTCGACGCAATAGGTCCTGCGCAGGTCAGTCTTCACCGGCCTCATGCAGGAACTGGCCGTCGAAGTCGCCTGTTTCGGCCAGCCGCTCCTCGTCGAGCACCTCGATTCCGCGCGGAGAGGTGCTGATGAGGCGGTCCAGAACCAGCCGCCGGATCGTGCGGTTGGTGTGCACGGGGCTGATGCCCAGCGCGTCCGACAGCAGGATCTGGTTGATCGGCAGCAGGTGGACCGCGGCGCCCTCGATACCCGCATGACGCTGCCGGGCGACCATCTCCATGATCAGATGCGCCATGTGCTCGCGGGCCGAACGCTGCCCCAGACCGACGATGCGTTCGCGCAGCATCGCCTCTTCCAGGGCGACGCTCCAGAACATGGCCGTCCCCAGCCGCGGGTTGTCGGCGATCAGGCGCATCAGACGCTCGTGGTTCATGCGCGCATAGACGATGTCGGTCAGCGCCATGACCGAATGGTCCGCTTCCTTGAAGAAGGTGGCCGCGAACCCGACGGCGTCGCCGCGGATCAGGAAGTTCATGACCTGCCGCCGGCCGTCGCGCAGGTATTTCTGCCGCACCGACCAGCCATCGAGCATCACGTAGGAGCCATCATAGGGCTCCCCCTGACGGACAAGATAACCGCCTGCCTGCATCTCGCGCTCCGGCTCGATGCAGGAAGAGATGGCGTCACGCTCCGCATTCGTCAGCGGCATGAACCTGTCCAGTTTGTCGACCAGCGGCATGGACCTCACTCTCACACACATGCTCGACCGATCCTCGGTAATACGGGAGGCGGAAGCAAGCCGGTTGGAACATGAGACCGAGGAAAAGCGTTGACCCGGCATGTACCTGACCACCAACAGGCGAAAGCGGATCTCGAACATCCGCCGACGTCGGCGTGACAGGGACCTGTCGGCAAACGCGTCCCTGACGCTGACCAGCGCGCTGATCGGCGTGCTTTCCGCACACGGACAAGTCGAGCGGGAGTTGCTGCTCGAAGTGCTGGAAACGGCGGAGCTGGTTCACGCCGATCTGGCCGAGGTTGATGCGCTGCCGCGCTTCGACCGCCGGGTCCACGCGCGTACCGCCGGCATCTTCAGACAACTGGCGCGTCAGCACCGCGCGCATTAGCGCCGGCACGGCGGAGACCCTGCGGAAGTGACGGCGAGCTGCGGCGGAAGGACGGCGCCAGACCGCAGAAATCATTGCGACATTTTGATCCGCGGCGGGCACCGAAACTTCTTTTCTTCGGAACACATCACCATTCACGGCATTGCCCCCGTGGAACGAACGCGGGTGCGTTCGACCAGTACAAGAACAAGGGAAACCAACCATGCGTACCACCATGATGAAAGTCAGCGCCCTGGCCATTACCGTCGTTCTGGCGGGACACGGCGCCGCCGCCGCTGCCGCGTCGGACAAGCCGGCCAAGGCCATGAACGGCAACGACCAGGTCGCCGAGGCCTGCGTCGAGGACGTCCGCAACCTGGAAGCCGAGTACCGCGAATACGAAGGTCCGGTCGGCGGCATGCTGCGCCGGGACGAACGTATCCTACGCGATGCGGCCCTGACCTTCGCCCGCAACGGCGATCAGGAGGCCTGCGAGCGGATGATCGAGGAGATCCGCGAACTCCGCGAGAAGCATGAGGACAAGGCCGAGCGTCAGGCTCGCGTCGAGGAGCGGGAGAAGATGCTGAAGGACAGCCAGCCCCTGGACGACAAGGACCGGCTGGTCTGGACCGAGGGCCTGATCGGCGCCGAGGTCGTCAACATGCAGAACGAGGACCTGGGCCATGTCGAGGACGTCGTCGTGCGCGGCGGCACCGGCGGCGAGGTCTATGCGATGATCTCCCATGGCGGCTTCCTGGGTCTCGGCGAGAAGCTGACGCCCGTCCGCCTGACCGACCTGCGTCAGACCGAGGGTTCCGGCACGCTGGTCCTCAAGGTCGGCGCCGAGCGCTTCGCCGAGGCGCCCGAGGTGGACTTCGACGAGGAGGCCCGCCGCACCGCCAGGAGCTGGGGCAACGACATCGAGGCCTGGTGGGACAAGAACATCGGCGCCGACGAGCAGCCCGCCTCCAGCAGCCAGTAACCGCCGCTGCGAACGGACGGCCGCCACTGCGCGGCCGTTCAAGCGCCTCCCCGCCGCTCGTCTGCACGTAACGGAGAGCATGTTCGGGGGGGCGCACCGCAGCCCCGCACACCGATACGACGGAGAACGACGATGAACAGCACCGAACTCAAGGGATACTGGAACCAGCTATCGGGCCAGCTGCGCAAGCAGTGGGGTCAGCTGACGGATGACGATGTCGCCGAGATCAAGGGCGACCGCGACATGCTGATCGGGAAGATCCAGGAACGCTACGGCATCGCGAAGGACGAGGCCGAACGGCAGGTGGACGAGTGGCGGCGCGCGGCCTGATCCGCACACCCTTTCTCGATCATTCCGGGAAACCTGGCGGGTGGCCGGCGGAAGCCGGTCACCCGTCCGCCGTTCCGGACCTCTGTTTTGTGGAATAGCCCGCGACGATCCCGGCCAGAACCGCACCGGCGCCGATCATGAGCGGCGGAAGACCGAGGGACTGGAAGCCGCTCACCATCCGGACCACATCGCCCGAAAGCGCGGCGCGCGCGATGGCTGCCTGCGCTTCGGCCCGGCGCCGGGCGCGCCGGTTCGCGACCAGCAGCACCACCGCAAGGACGATGGCGCCGAGGCTGAGAAAGCCGGCTGCGACGACCGCCGCAGCCGTGAGATCGTCATAGCTGGCGGCCAGTTCGCGGTAGCCACCGACGGCGAGAACGCTCGCCGCCCCGATGAACAGCAGGGCGGCCAGGAGGCAACCGATGATTCGAATGACGGCGCCGCGGGCAGCGACGCGCGCGCGGTTCGCCTCGGCGTCCACGACGCCGATCAGATCGTTGAGCACGGATGGCGGCAGCATGGCTCCCCCCGGATTCTTCAGCGCTTGAGAGCGCGGCCGATCAGGACACCGGCCAGCACGGCGATGCCGATGGTCGCCACCGGACGCTCGGAAACCTGATCGGAAATCCAGTCCCGGCCGGCGTGATAGTTGTCCTCCGCCCGGCGTGCGACCCGGTCGGCCTGACCGCGGGCGCGGTCGGCATATTCCTGCGCCTTGTCCGTGGTCCGGTCACGCGCGTCGGCGGCGCGGTTTCGGGACAGTTCGGCCATCTGCTCGACAAGCTTCGACATGTCGGCGCGAAGCCGGTCGAAATCCTCCCGGAGGTCCTCTGTCGTGACCTCGGCCTCGTTGCTGCGTTTGGAACCGTTTCCGGTGCTGGTCTGGGCGGCCATGATATCTACCTCCGTATCGAAACAGCTGCTTCGTCTGCAATGCATCGACCGCGGGTCGGGTTCCCCGTCGTCCCGTCGTTTCGAGCAGGCGCAAACCGAAGTGAACTCCGCGGACCGGAGTTGATCTGACGCTGCCTTGTTGCTTCTTGTTCTTTACTCAGCGTCTTGCAGGCGCAGCCTGCTGACGACTGTGAGATGAGGCGCTGCGCCGAAACCGCAACCGTCATGCGCCGCATCGCCGCACCGCAGGGCAGACCAGCGGAACCTCACGCTTGCAGCGGCCGGTACCGCTCACCAGATCCAACTCCACTGCAAGAAAAAGAAGGAAAGCAACCCATGGACCTGCTTCGCATCATTCTCTCGATCCTGCTGCCGCCGGTCGGCGTCTTCCTGCAGGTCGGCATCGGCCTTCACTTCTGGCTCAACATCCTGCTGACATTGCTGGGCTATATCCCCGGCATCGTTCATGCCGTCTGGGTGATCGCCAGGAAGTAGCTGCATTCGCAGCCGACAGGGCGCGCCGCAGCCGTCAGACTTGCCGACCGGAGAATCGTCCGAGGAGGCGCGGCATGAAGGCGGCAATCATCGGCGGCGGCGTCATCGGCGGCGGCTGGGCCGCGCGCTTCCTGCTGAACGGCTGGGACGTGGCCGTCCACGACCCCGACCCCGACGCCCCGCGGAAGATCGGCGAAGTGATCGCCAACGCCCGGCACAGCCTGCCCGCGCTTTATGATCGGCCGCTCCCGGAGGAGGGCACGCTGCGCTTCGAGCCGTCCGTGGCGGAAGCCGTCCAGAATGCCGACTGGATCCAGGAAAGCGGACCGGAACAACTCGATCTGAAGCACCGCATACTGGCCGAGATCATCGGCGCCGCCCCCCGCAGCGCGGTCATCGGTTCGTCGACCTCCGGGTTCCGGCCGTCGGACCTCCAGTCCGGGCTCGACCGGCCCGGACAGGTCATCGTCGCCCACCCCTTCAATCCAGTCTACCTGCTGCCTCTCGTGGAACTCGTCGGCGGCTCGGGGAACGCGCCGGACCTGATCGGGCGCGCTGCGGACATCCTGTCCGGCATAGGGATGAAGCCGCTACAAGTGCGGAAGGAGATCGACGCCCACATCGCCGACCGGCTGCTGGAGGCGGTCTGGCGGGAAGCGCTCTGGCTGGTCAAGGACGGCGTGGCGACGACGGAGGAGATCGACGACGCGATCCGCTACGGCTTCGGTCTGCGCTGGGCGCAGATGGGACTGTTCGAGACCTACCGCATTGCCGGCGGCGAAGCGGGCATGCGGCATTTCCTGGCGCAGTTCGGACCGGCACTGTCCTGGCCATGGACCAAGCTGACGGATGTACCAGAGCTGACGCCGGAGCTGGTCGAGACCATCGCCGCGCAGTCCGACGCCCAGTCCGGGGGATCGAGCATCCGCGAACTGGAGCGCCTGCGCGACGGCAATCTGGTGCGCATCATCCGCGCGCTGCGTGAAAGCGGATCGGGCGCGGGCGGCAACGTGAACGAGCACGAGGCCCGGCTGGGTGGCTGACCTCGACGCCCCGCTCAGCCGAGCTTGAAGACCTCGACGCTGCCGCGCCGCCCCTTCAGCTCATGGGTGCCGGCAGGTTCCAGCTTCCAGTCCGGTCCCAGCCGCGCCCGCGTTTCGGCGCTGATCAGGATCGAGATGTCGCTGTCGGCGGAACAGAGCTCCTTGCCCAGCTGCTCTAGCCGCTGCCCCACATTCACCGTGTCGCCGATGATCGTGTAGTTGATCCGGCCGGGCGCACCGATATTGCCGACCGTCGCCTCGCCGGTGTGAATGCCGATCCGCATCCGCACGGGCGAGAGACCCGCAGCCACCCGCTTCTCATTGTCCGCCCGCACCGCGGCGGCGATGGCCAGCGCGGCGCGGCAGGCGTGCTCCTCGGCCCCGTCGACGGGATCGGGGGCGCCCCAGAAGGCCATCACCGAGTCGCCGATGAACTTGTCGACGGTCCCGTCCTCGGCCTCGATGCAGCCCGCGGCCAGTTCGAAATGGCTGTTCACGAAACGCGCAACTTCCGGCGCCGTCATTCCTTCCGAGATCGTCGAGAAGCCCGCAATATCGGTGAACATGACCGTCAGCCGCCGCGAAGAGGTCAGGGCGTCCCGGCCCTCGCCCCGCTGCACCAGCCGGCTGACGATCTTTCTGGGCACATAGAGTTCGAACCAGCGCAGGCCCTGCAGCATGGCGTTGAAGGCCTTCGCCTGATCGTTCAATTCCCGGAAGATGCTGCCCGGCAGGTTCCCGACCCGGTCCACATCCAGATCGCGGATCCGGCCGGCGGCCTCGGAAAAGCGGACGATCGGTTTCGCGATCCTGCGCCCGAGTACGATCGCGGCGACCAGCGCCAGCAGCAGCGCCGCGATACCGGCGACCAGGGAAACGATCATCCGCCGGATCTCCGTGCCGACCTCGACCGCCGGGAAATAGGCGCCGACGATCAGCGGCTCCGGACCGAAGCCGGATACCTCGCGATAGATGAAGATGTAATCTTCGTCGCCCGGCAGCCGCACCACGTGTCCGTCGGTCCGTCCTTCCAGTCTCAGCCCCAGGTCGAAGCGGTCCTGCGATTGCCAGATGGCGGCGAGGACCGGATCCTCGAACCCCTGTACCGTAGGCAGCGGCGCCGAAGGCGTACGGCCGGGATAGGGGTCGGTCAGCCGCGGATGCGCCAGCACGCGGTCGCGGCCATACAGGATGAACTGGCTGGCCCCGTCTGCGATGACGTCCTGGCGGAGAAAGGCCGAAAGGTCGGCGACCGAGACCACAGAAACGACGACACCGGCGAATCCGGCGCTGCCGACCACCGGATGGGCAAGGCTCAGATAGCTCTGGTTCATGTCGTCCCGCCAGATCGGCGCATTCCAGATCGGGCCGTCGGAACGCCGGATACGATTGCGGATCTCCGGATCGTCCGAGTAGTCGAGATCGAACAGGCCGGCCCGGCCGGTCTGCGGATCGCGTCCGGCCAGCACGGTCTGAAGGTCCGGGCCGATGAACATCACAGCCTGGATCTGCGGCGCCGCCGCCAGCGCCCCGGTCAGCAGCTTGCCGAGATCGTCCCGGTCGGCCGCATCGACCTGACCTTCGGTGATGCGCCGGGCGACGAAGGCGGCCTGATCCTCCGCAGGGCGAAGGTGGCGCTCGACACGGTCGGCGGCAAAGCCGATACCCTGATGCGCGTTGCGGCTGAGCAGTTCGAAGGTGTTCTTCTGCGCCAGCCAGACGCCGACGCCCAGTACCGAGCCGACGGAAACCAGGACCAGCAGGAAAATGCTGGCGGTCAGCGTCACCGTGATCGAGACGCGGCCGTTCCACCGCTCGCCGCCGGCGCGGCTATCGTCGGGTGGCAAGGTCATCGCCGCCTCCTGCCTGGATCCATGGCGGGCAAGCTACCGCCATTGCGATTCCGGCGTCGACCGGCAATCGCGTAACGAAGCGCAACGGCTGCGCGGAACCTTCAGTCGTCCGGCAAAAGGTCGATGTGGTGAATATTGAGCGACAGTTGATGGCCGGCGGCCGGCGCCTGCCGGTCCTGAACGGAAATGCCGACCAGTCCCGACATGGTGCGATCAAGGCTCTCGGACAAGGGCAGCAGCAACCGCCCGCCGCTGCGGTAGTTGTTCGAGTTGCTGTAGATCGCGCCGTTCATGTAGACGCCCAGCCCGTCGGCCACCGGCGACCACCGTTGCGCCACCAGCGGCAGCGCCTCCGGGGAAATGATGTCCCTGAGGCTCAGCCCGCGGAAATTGCCGCGATGGAACGCCGCCTGGATTTCGCTGCCAGCGATCCTGTAGCGCCAGTGATGCGGCGGCTCGTCCCGGTCCAGAATGTAGATGTACGGTAACGCCCAGGGAAAGCCGGTCGGGTCCAGTTGACGCCGCGAGGGAAATCCGTCGGCCGGGCGGCAGGCTCTCCAGTGTTCGGCGAACCGCTTCAGCAACGGCTGTTCGATGACATCGAACCCCGCAGAGGTCGTGATGACGGATTCATGAAGCGACACGCCAAGGCGCTCACCGGCCCGGCTCAGAAGCATTGTGCGCCAACGCGGAAGGAGTTCATCCGCGCACCCTGAACCGACAGCGTTACCAGCCGGTTAACCGGCGGACGGACAAGCCGTCCGCCGGACCGTCAGAACTGGAAGTCGTCGCCATCCAGGTTGTTGAAGTCGACGCCCAGCAGGGTGATCGAGTCGCCGGCCCCGTATTCGATCAGCGCATTGCCAGACCCGTCGTCGCCGACGGTCAGGTCGCCGAGGCCGGTGATCGAGGCATCGTTGGAGAAGTCGAGCACGTCTCCGGCGCCGGCGCCGCCCTGGAAGCCGTTCACCTGGTCGTTGCCGTCTCCGGTCTCGAAGATGAAGCGGTCATTGGTACTGAACCCGCCCGCCATCGAGTCGTCGCCCGTGCCGCCGCTGATCGCCAAGGCCGGACCGAAGCCCAATCCGCCGAAGGGGAAGTTGATCTGGTCGTTGCCGCCACCGGCGAAGATCGTGGTGATATCGCCGCCGGTGTTGATCGTGTCATCGAACTCGGAACCGATCAGGACTTCCATTTCGGAAAGCGAGTCCCGGCCGCCGCCTGCATCGAACACGATACTGGATGACAAGTCGGCGGTGATGCCGCCTGTCTCCGACGAGTAGTCGCCGCGTCGATACCATTTCCGCCCGTCAGTGTGTCATCGCCGCCGTCGCCCGAGAGGGTGTCATCGCCTTCGCCGCCCACGATGAAGTCGTTGCCCAGACCGCCGCGCAGGTCGTTGGCGAAATCGCTGCCACTGATGCCGTCGGCGAACGCCGTCCCCACGACGCCCTCGATATCCAGAAGGACATCGACACCGGCCGCCCCGCTGCTCGCCACTTCCCCGACAAGGTCGACGACCACGCTCACCGTGCTCGCGCTGAAGTCGGCGAAATCGAAGTCGTCCCCGCCCTGCAGCGTGTCATCCCCGTCGCCGCCGATGAGCGTGTCGTCGCCATCCAGACCGATCAGGTTGTCGTTGCCGCCGCCGCCCGACAGGAAGTCCGCATTCGGACCCGCCTCGTCGCTGCCGAGAAGCGTGTCGTTGAACGCGGAACCGATGATTCCTTCCATCTGCTGGATATTGGCTGCCAGGGTTCCGCCGATGTTGATCGACCCGAAGCCGGTGTTGAATGCCACCCGACCCAGAACGCTGCCTATGGCGCCAGAAGCGTCCGCAATGTCGAAGCCGTCACCGCCGGTCATGAGATCGACACCGCCAAGCGCGATGAAGCTGCCGACGATGAAGGTGTCGTCGCCATCGCCGCCATCCAGCGAGTCAGCCAGTGCGCTGCCGTCCAGCGTGTCGTTGCCGGCCCCACCGAAGAGCGTGTCGTTCTCCCCGTCGCCCTGGAGGCTGTCATCGCCCTCGCCGCCGAACAGCGTGTCGTTGTCCTGACCGCCGAACAGCAGGTCGTTGCCGTCGTCTCCGTGAACCAGATCAAATCCGCCGCGGCCGCCGACCGTATCGTCGCCTTCGCCGCCGAAGAGCTGGTTGCCCGCGCCGTCCTGGCCGAAGATCGTATCTTCGAAATCCGAGCCGATGACGTTCTCGACATCCAGAACCGTATCGCTGCCCGTGGCGGCTCCGCTGGCGGTCTCCCCGCCAAGATCGACATCGACCGCAGCGCCGGCCGCGCTGAAGTCGACCGTATCGACATCCGCGCCGCCATTGATGAAGTCGTCGCCTGCGCCGCCGTCGAGAACATCCGCGCCGGAACCGCCCGAGAAGGTGTCGTTGCCGTCGCCGCCGATCAGCGTGTCGTTGCCGCCATTGCCACCGATGACATCGTTGCCGTCGCCGCCATCCAGGCTGTCGTCGCCGTCATTCTCGCCGCCGTTCAGCGTGTCGTTGCCGGCGCCGCCGAACAGGGTGTCCCCGTCGGTCGTGCCGTCCGGTATCGCCGAGTCGCCGAGCAGGCTGTCGTCGCCGTCGCCGCCGAAGATCACATCCAGCCCGAGACCGCCCTCGATGGTATCGGCGCCGTCGCCGCCCTCGATCACGTTGGCGTTGTCGTCGCCGGTCAGCGTGTCATCGAAATCCGAGCCGATCAGGTTCTCGATCGAGATCAGGAACTCGACATTGCCGGCGTCAACGGCAAATCCGTTGCCAGGTCCCGCGCCATCCAGGTCCGCGGAGATGCCCGCGCCGCGGTCCGAATAGTCGGCCGTGTCGATGCCGTCGCCGCCGTTCAGCGTATCCGACTGGTCGCCGCCCTGCAGCGTGTCGTCGCCGTCGCCGCCATTGAGGGCGTCGGTGCCGTCGCCGCCGAATAGCAGGTCGTCATTGTTGCCGCCGTCAAGGCTGTCATTGCCGGCATCGCCCAGCAGCGTGTCGTTGGAGCCGGCGCCGGTCAGCGTATCGTCGCCGTCGCCACCTTCCAGCAGGTCCGCCCCGAGTTCGCCGTTCAGCGAGTCGTTGCCGTCATTGCCGACCAGCCGGTCGTTGACGCTGGTGCCGCGGAGCGTGTCGTCCTGGGCGCTGCCCAGCACGGTCTCGATGTCGATCAGGACGTCGGTGCCGCCGAAGCCGTCGGTCGCCGTGCCCGCCGTCAGGTCGACATTGACGCCGCCCGGTGCATCGGCGGAGTAGTCCGCGGTGTCGAAATTGCCGCCGCCATCCAGCGTGTCGTTGCCCGACCCGCCGGCCAGATGATCGGCCTGCAGACCGCCGGAGAGCGAGTCGTCGCCCGCGCCGCCGATCAGCGTGTCCAGGCTGCCGCCGCCATCCAGCACGTCGTCGCCGTCGCCGCCGTCAATGGTGTCGGAGCCATCATTACCTTCCAGCGTGTCGTTGTCAGCGCCGCCAAAGATCTCTTCGGCGCTGGCGCTGCCGCGGATCAGGTCGTCGCCAGCATCGCCGCTCATGGTGTCGTTGCCACCGTCATTGTCGATGGTGTCGTTGCCGTCGCCGCCGAAGATGCTGTCGAAGCCGGTGCCGCCGTTCAGCAGATCGTCACCACCCAGTCCCTGGAAGATGTTCAGCGCCAGATCGCCCGACAGCGTGTCGTCGAAGGCCGAACCGACCAGGTGATTGACGTTGCTGAGGACTTCGGTCTCGCCGTTCTCGGAGCCGCCGCCGGCGTCGAGGTCGATGACGACCGAACCCAGCGCGCCCGAATAGTCGACCGTGCCGCCGCCCGCATCCAGCGTGTCGGAGCCTGCTCCGCCGATCAGCGTATCCGCGCCGCCGCCACCGAACAGCTCGTCGTTGCCTGCGCCGCCGTCCAGCGTGTCTTCGCCGGCAAGGCCCTGCAGGGTGTCGTCCTCATCGCCGCCGACGAGGCTGTCATTGCCGGTCGTGCCGACGATCAGTTCGCCCTGCGGGTTGACCGTGATCTGCTGCGTCGCCACGGTCGTCAGCGGGCCGCCAGCGCCCGTGTTGCCCAGATCATCGGCTTCGACGGTCAGCGTGTCCGTGCCGTTGAAGTCGGTGTCCGGCGTGTAGACCAGAGAACCGATGGCAGCGTTCACGTCGGCCAGCGCACCGGTCACGGTCACCGATCCGGTCTGGTCGCCGAGAATGGTGGCGCCCGTATCGGTCACGTCCAGCGTGCCGTTCAGCACCGTCAGCACGGCCTCGACATTGCCGGCGCCAACATCGACGTCGGAGATGGCAAGCCCGCCGATGGCCAGCGACGTATCCTCGTCGGTCTCGAAGGGGTCGCCCGGCACGGTCAGTTCCGAGACGATCACGTTGTCGCCGACCAGCCCGCGCGAGACGACCGCGATGTTGCCGTCCTCGGTCAGCGCCATGTCCGGATATTCGGAACTGGCGACGAAGACGGCGTCGCCGACCTCGTTTCCGTTCTCGTCAAACCGCTGGACATAGCTGCCGCGGTCGAAGGTGTCCCCGGTCACCGGATCGGTGCCGAAGTTCTGGTTGCTGAAGGCCACGGCGAAGCCGCCATCGGGCAGCGCCATGATCTCGGCGTCGAACTGGTTCGAGGTCCAGTTGACGATTTCCACATCGCCCGACAGCGCATTCCCGGCGGCGTCGAAGATTCGGAAGAAGCTGTCGCGGCCCGCCGCGTCGTTCTCGTCCCAGACCACGACCAGATTGCCATTGGCCAGTTCGGTCACGCCGGCGGTGAAGGCGGCCAGCGGCCAGGCCGTCGCTGTTGCGGTCGACGATGACGTCCTCGGCGACCACGGTGCCGGCCGCATCGACGATCGAGAGCCGCATGTTGGTGCCGGTGCCGTCGCCCGGGAAGGCGAGATAGCTGACCGCGTAGCCGCCGCCGGCAAGCCCCGTCACATCCAGTTCGCCCGGCAGGTTGGTGTCCGGACCGACGCGGATCGGACCCAGGATCTCGTTGCCGTCCTCGTCGTAGCGGCGGGTCATCAGGTCCAGGCCGTCGCGGTAGGCGATGACGAAGCCGCCATCCGCCATCTCGGCGATGGCCAGCTTGTCGTCCGTCGAATTCGTGCCGCCGGGCTTGACCTCCAGTTCGCCGGTCAGCGGATTGCCGGCGCTGTCGAAGACCCGGTAGAGCAGGTCGCCGCGGCCCTCGACCCAGAGCGCCACGATCTCGCCGCCGGTCAGCACCACGATATCCTGCGAGGGATCCTGGCTGCTGTCGAAGGTCGACGAGACCGGCTGCGTCCGCACCAGATCGCCGTTCTCGTCGAAGATCGCCATGCGGGAGCCCTGGCTCGACGGACCCTGGTCGATGGTGACGAAGCCGCCGCCCGGCAGGGCGCCGATCGACATGTCGTTGCCGAAGGTCTTGTCGTTGATCGGTCCGAGCACCGTCGAGACGCTGAAGCCCAGCGCAATCTGCGGATCGGCAGCCGGCAGAGTGATCTCGGGCGCGTCGTTCACCGCGTTGACGGTGATGTCGACCGAGAGGCTGTCGCCCAGCGGGCCACCCGAACCGGTATTGCCCAGATCGGAGACTGTGAGGTCCAGCGTCTCGATGCCGTTGAAGTCCGCATCCGGGGTGTAGACCAGCGAACCGATGGCCGCATTCACGTCCGCCAGCGCGCCGGTGACCGTCACGCTGCCGCTCAGGTCGCCGTCGATCGTCGCGCCCGTGTCGGTCACATCAATCGAGCCGCTCGCAACCGCCAGCACCACCTGGACATCGCCAGAGCCCGCATCGATGTCGGAAACCGCGATACCGTTCAACGCCAGAGGGGTGTCCTCGTCGGTCTCGATGCCCTGGCCAAACACAACATGCACCGAGGCCGGCGTGGGATTGCCAAAGCCGCCATTCGAGGAACCGGCGAGGAAGTCCGGCAGTCCGTCTCCATTGACGTCGAAGCCGCCATCGATGGAGACGATGGACCCGAAGTCAGTGACGCCGTCGATCGCGAAGCCGCCATTTCCGGTTGCCGCATCGTCGAGCGAGATCGTACCCGGCGCCGCCTGACCGAAGACCACGATCGCCCGGCCGTTGTTGTCGTCCGGCGAGCCGCTGTTGACGATGACATCGGCGAAGCCGTCCAGGTTGACGTCGCCGGCCGCCGAAACCTGGCCGGCGCCTTCATCACCGGTCAGGACGATGCCACCGCTTCCGGCGCGGAGATCGTCGACGCCGACGGCGGCGCCATCGGCCTTGCCGAATATGATGTAGGCCTCGCGCGGATCGGACGGATTGTCGGCCGTCGGTGCGCTGACGATGACGTCGGCCAGGCCGTCGCCATTGACGTCGCCGGCGATATCGACGAAGCGGCCGAAATTGTCGTCCAGATCGACGCCGTTGATGGCGAAGCCGCCTGTGCCTGTCTGCACGTCGCCCAGGTTCACGGCGCTGCCATCGGCCTTGCCGAAGACAACGAAGGCATCGCTGGTGGTGGTGTAGCCGATATCGTAGTTCGGCGCGCCGATCACCAGATCGTCGAGACCGTCGCCGTTGATGTCCGCTCCGCCGCTGACCGAGCGGCCTGCGAGATCGTTGTCGGTGACCCCGTTGATCACGAAGCCGCCGACACCGGCCCGGATGTCGTCCAGATCGACCGCGGTCGCACTGGCCTTGCCGAAGACCACATAGGCTGTGCCCGGATCGCGGATCGCATCGTCGTAGGCGTAGGGCGCTCCGATGATCAGATCGTCCAGACCGTCGCCGTTGATGTCGCCGACATTGCTGACCGCACGGCCGGCGAGGTCGCGGACATCCGCGCCCTCGATCACGAAGCCGCCGCCCAGACCGGCCTGGATTGCCGCCAGGTCGACTGCCGCTCCGTCGGCCTTGCCGAACACCGCATAGGCCTTGCCGGAGAGCTGTCCGTCATCGTCATTGCGCTGCGCACCGATGATCAGGTCGGCCAGGCCGTCGCCGTTGATGTCACCGCCGCCGGAAACCGAGCCGCCCGCATCGTCCTGTGCACTCGCACCAAAGATGCGGAAGCCGCCAATCCCGGCATCGATCTCGCTCAGATCGATCGACGCCGTGTCGGCCTTGCCGAAGACAACCGCCGCGCCACCGGAATAGTTCCCATTGACGGTGTTCAGATTGTCGTCGCCGACGATGAAGTCCGCCAGTCCGTCGCCGTTCACATCGCCGGCGAAGGAGATGACGCTGCCGAATCCGCGTTCGGCGGCATCCTGGAAGATGTTGACGGTATCGACGGTGGTGTCGTGGATGACAAAGCCGCCGATGCCCGCCTCGACATCGTCGAGCTCGACATTCCCCGGTGCGAGCACCGGACCGGACAGCACGGGCGCGTCGTTCACCGCGTCGACGGTGACGTTCACGGTGGCCGTGTCGGACGAGCCGTTACCGTCGGTGACGGTGTAGACAAAGCTGTCAGCGCCGTTGAAGTCGGCGTCCGGCGTGTAGCGGATCTGGTTGCCCTCGATCGTTACCGTACCGTTGGAGGCCGAGCCCACCGACTGGATGGAGAGCACGTCCAGCGCGTCCACATCCGTGTCGTTGGCCAGCACGTCGATCAGGACGGAGTTGTCCTCGTCGACGCTCGCCGTGTCGTCATTACCGGTGACCGGATCGTTGTTGCCGGTGATCCGGATGGTGATCGTGCTGGGGTCGGAGGCCGCGCCGTCCGGGTCGGTCGCCGTGTAGACCACCTCGACCTCGCGGACCTCGCCCAGGCTCACATCCTGGAAGCCGCCGTCGAGGCGGAAGTCCAGCTCGCCGAAGTTCAGCGACACACTGCCCTCCGACGGCGCCGAGACGACGTTCAGATCGAGCGAGAAGGCACTCTGATTGCGGTCCGGATCGTCGACATCAAGCGTCTCGAACAGGCCGAAGCTGTCCTCGGCCACGGTGAAGGTCTGGTCGGTGATCACCGGCGCATCGTTGACGCCGCTGATCTCGACCACCGCGAAGCCGTCGCCCTGGATCTCGTCGAAGGTCAGCGTGCGGAAGATGAAGCGGTCGCCCTCGCCCGTCATCTCCAGCCGCGAGACCGGCACGTTGCCGAAGGCGGCCGACAGGTTGGCCTCGAAGATGCCGCCCGAGACCGGAAGGCTGACCGTGCCCAGCGAGTTGCCATCGGCGTCGAAGCCTTCCAGCCCCACCTGCGCGCCGTCCACCGGCGTGGTGTTGCCCACCGTGCCGATGAAGAGCTGCACGTTCACCGCCAGATGGTCGAAGTCGAAGACCAGCTGCTCGCCGATGTCGAAGAAGCTGGACGAGGAGCCGCCGACCACGCCGATACCGTTGAAGTTCAGCACGTTGACATTGGCCGAACCGGTGACCGTCACGCCGTCGAGGTCCAGCGAGGGCGTGTTGAAGCTGCCCAGGCTGTCCAGCGCCAGGGTCTTGCGGGTGACCACCGCGTCGCCGGCCTGCTCGCCGTTCGCGTCCTCGACCACGAAGGTGATGACGTCGGCGATGACGTCGCCCGGCGCCAGATTGTCGTAGTCGAACTGACCGCTGAAGCCGCCGAAGTCGGCGATCAGACCGCCCGACGGATCCAGCGTGATGCCGTCGCCCACCGCGCCGGTGAAGCTCACATTCGCGCCCGACGACGCCTCGGCCGAGACAATCCGGAGACCGTCGCCCGCATCGTTCGCCAGCACATCCAGCAGAACCGGCACGTTCTCCGTGCCCGTCAGACCGATGTCGTTGGTCACCTGCGGGCCGACTTCGTTCACCGTGACGCTGACGTTGGCCGTGTCGGTCGAGCCGTTGCCGTCGGAGACGGTGTAGGTGATCGTGTCGGAACCGAAGAAGTCGGCGTCCGGCGTGTAGGTCAGCGTGCCGTCGGCCTCGATCACCACCGAGCCGTTGCTCGCCGAGGCGGCCGTGACAGACAGAATGTCTAGCGCATCGATGTCGGTATCGTTGGCCAGCACGTCGATGTTGATCGAGCTGTTCTCGTCGACGCTCGCCGTGTCGTCATTGCCGGTGACCGGATCGTTGTTGCCGGTGATCCGGATGGTGATCGTGCCGGGGTCGGAGACCGCGCCGTCCGGGTCAGTCGCCGTATAGACCACCTCGACCTCGCGGACCTCGCCCAGGCTCACATCCTGGAAGCCGCCGTCGAGGCGGAAGTCCAACTCGCCGAAGTTCAGCGACACACTGCCCTCCGACGGCGCCGAGACGACGTTCAGATCGAGCGAGAAGGCACTCTGATTGCGGTCCGGATCGTCGACATCAAGCGTCTCGAACAGGCCGAAGCTGTCCTCGGCCACGGTGAAGGTCTGGTCGGTGATCACCGGCGCATCGTTGACGCCGCTGATCTCGACCACCGCGAAGCCGTCGCCCTGGATCTCGTCGAAGGTCAGGGTGCGGAAGATGAAGCGGTCGCCCTCGCCCGTCATCTCCAGCCGCGAGACCGGCACGTTGCCATAGGCCGCAGACAGGTTGGCCTCGAAGATGCCGCCCGAGACCGGGAGGCTGACCGTGCCCAGCGAGTTGCCGTCGGCGTCGAAGCCCTCCAGCCCCACCTGCGCGCCGTCCACCGGCGTGGAGTTGCCCACCGTGCCGATGAAGAGCTGCACGTTCACCGCCAGATGGTCGAAGTCGAAGACCAGCTGCTCGCCGATGTCGAAGAAGCTCGACGAGGAGCCGCCGACCACGCCGATACCGTTGAAGTTCAGCACGTTGACATTGGCCGAACCGGTGATCGTCACGCCATCGAGATCCAGCGAGGGCGTGTTGAAGCTGCCCAGGCTGTCCAGCGCCAGGGTCTTGCGGGTAACCACCGCGTCGCCGGCCTGCTCGCCGTTCGCGTCCTCGACCACGAAGGTGACGACGTCGGCGATGACGTCGCCCGGCGCCAGATTGTCGTAGTCGAACTGACCGCTGAAGCCGCCGAAGTCGGCGATCAGACCGCCCGACGGATCCAGTGTGATGCCGTCGCCCACCGCGCCGGTGAAGCTCACATTCGCGCCAGACGACGCCTCGGCCGAGACGATCCTGAGACCGTCGCCCGTGTCGTTCGCCAGCACATCCAGCAGAACCGGCACGTTCTCCGTACCCGTCAGACCGATGTCGTTGGTCAGTTCGGGGGCCTGAACCGGATCGATCACCTCGATATTGAAGGTCAGGACCGTGGTCTGCGGGCCGCCGGCGCCCGTGTTGCCGAGGTCGGTCGCGGTCACCGTGATGGTGGCGGTCCCGGAGAAGCCGTCATTCGGCTTGAAGGTCGCGTTGTCCAGCGAATCGGCCAGCGTCACCGGATCGCCGATCAGGGTCACCTGAGCCGTCCGGTCGCCGATCTGGGTGAAGCCGGGGAAGGTCTGGGTGTCGATGGTGCCGTCCGAGGACTCCAGCACGACCTGGATCTGGTTCGTGCCCTCGGCGGCATCCACGTCAAGCACCGACATGTCGAAGAAGCGGACTTCCTGACCGACCTCGGTGACGATGGCGCTGTCGACCGGTGCGTCGCCGGCGACAAAGGGCAGCGACCCCACGATCTGGCCGTCACGATCGTTGCCCGACAGGTCCTGAACCAGATTGGCGCCCAGGACAGTGCCGGTGCCGAAGCCAGTGAACATCTGGCTGAAGACCATATAGAGCTCGAGGGCGTTCTCGGACGCCGGATCGAGCACCTGGTCGAACTCGGCAGCGATGTCGGCGGCCGAGCGCGCCTCGGACCAGACGCGGACCTCGGAGATGTCGCCGACAAAGCCCTGGCTGAAGCCGTCATTGGCGCGGCCGATATTCAGCTCTTCCGTGCCCTGCCTGGGGGTGAAGCCGACGGTGGACGTGCTGCCGGCGACCACGCCATCGACGTAGAGCGTCAGCGTGTCGGCAACGGAGTCATAGACGCCGGCGATATGGTGCGGCTCGCCGTCGGCGACGAAGCCGGCCTGAACGAATTTCTGGCCCAGGGTGAGGTCGTCGAAACGGACATGCGCCTCGCCGTCCCTGACCACCAGGCTGTAGGTCTGCTGGCCGCCGACCGGCTTGGTGACGACGCGGTTGAACTGGCCGTCGGCATCCGTGGTCGTGATCCAGGCCTCGACCGTCCAGCTGTCCGGGCTGAGCCCTGCGTCGTGCGCGACCTGAACGTGATTGGCCCCGTTGCCGTCGAAGCGCATCGCGCCCGCCACCGGCGGGGTCAGCACCGGCGCGTCATTGACCGCATTCACCGTCACCGCAACCTGTGCGGTGTCGGTCAGTTCGCCGTCGGAGACGACGTAGCTGATCGTGTCGGAACCGTTGAAGTCGGCGTCCGGCGTATAGGTCAGCGAGCCGTCGGCCTCGATGACGACCGTGCCGTTGTTCGCCACGGCCGAGGTGACAGTCAGCGTGTCGTTGAGGTCGACGTCGGTGTCGTTGGCCAGCACGTCGATGTTGACCGCCGTGTCCTCGTCCGTGGTGGCTGCCTCGTCCGCCGCGGCCGGGCCATCGTTCCGCCCATTGATCGTGATGGAGACGGATTCCGAGTCCGTGCCGCCATTGTTGTCGTCGATCTCGACGATGTAGGCGATCTCCAGCGATTCCCCGCCGCCCAGATACTCGAACAGCGCGTCGTCGGCCTCGAAGCTCCATGCGACCGAACCCGCCGACCCGAGCGCCGACGACGTCACCGCGCCGAGGCTAAGGAAGCTCAGCAGGGTCGAAGTACCGATTCCATTGGTGTCGCCCGTCGTCGCAACGCCGGTAACTGCAGCGGTGTGGGTGTCCGAAGCATCGACATCGGTGAAGGCGATGGCGCCGCTGTCGAGCAGTCCGTCGACCTCGGCCGAGTAGGCCAGGCTGACGATCTCGTAGAATTCGTGGAACTGGTCGGCGCCGATGAATACGGACACTGCGTCGTCCGCATCGATATAGGTGCCCGGGTCGCCGGTGACGTTGATGGCGGCACCATTGCCCTCGACAAGGGTGATGCGGTCGCTGTCGCCGTCGAGATCGATTTCGCAGGGTGAAGTCCTCGACCTGCGAGCCGCCCGGCAGCGTGCGGTCGGTCAGCGGCGGGTTCTCGGGCGAGGCGATGCCGGCGGGGCCAAGACCCACCATGCTGTCGGCCAGCAGGATGCCGGCGCCGCCATCGGACGAGAAGAAGGACAGGTGCTGGTCGGTGTCGCGGATGCCGAACAGGATGTCCTGATCGGAGCCGTTGCGCTGGATCAGACCGTCGATATCGATGGTGACGCGGGCGTCGGCATCCAGTTCGCCGGCCGTGAAGAGCGGGATCTCGACCAGCACCGTGCGGTCGAAGCCGCTGCCCGGACGCGGGCTGACATGCAACACGTCCAGCGCACCCTCGTCCACGACCACCGCCGAGCGGAACGGACTGACGTAGTTCGCCAGCAGATCGTTGGCGTCCAGACTCGCGGCGCGGGTGAAGCCGGCGGTCAGATCCGAGCTCAGATCCGAGGCGCCTGCGTCGATCACCGGTGCGTCGTTCACGGCGTTCACAGTCACCGCAACCTCGGCGGTGTCGGTGCCGCCGTTCCCGTCATCGACGGTGTAGCTGATCGTGTCCGCGCCGTTGAAGTCGGCGTCCGGCGTGTAGGTCAGCGTCCCGTCGGTCTCGATGACCACGGAACCGTTAGCCGCGGTGGCGGAGGTGACGCTCAGGTCGTCGCTGTCGAAGTCGGTGTCGTTCACCAGCACGTCGACGTTGACGGATGTGTCCTCGTCCGTGGATGCCGCATCGTCGGCCGCCTCGGGCGCATTGTTGGTGCCGTCCGCGAGGAAGTCGCCATCGGCGAAGCTCGCCACCTCGATCCCGTTGAGCACGTCCGTGCCGTCCCGGCCCAGGACCGTGTCCTCGACAGTCACCGTCCCGTCACCGTTGAAGGTGACGATGTATTCATCCGAGGCGCCGGTGAAGGTCGCGACGTCGTTGCCCGCGCCGCCTTCCAGCAGATCGTTGCCTGCGCCGCCAGAGAGGACGTCGCCGTCGTCGCCGCCATCCAGCAGGTCGTCACCGGTTCCACCGTCGAGCGTGTCCGCGCCCGCACCGCCCAGCAACGTGTCTTCGCCTCCGCGGCCGCTCAGCGTGTCGTCGCCATCATTGCCGGTGAGCACGTTGCCGCCGCCGTCGCCCGCCAGATCGTCGGCGAGGCCGCCGCCTGTCAGGTTCTCGATATTGGCAAGGGTAGTGACGCCCTGATCGCTGAACCCGAAATTGCCGATATGGGCGACTTCATCCGCGGACATCTCCTCGACGACCACGGGATCGAGATTATCGATGAGATCCACCAGACGCTGCGCGTCAGCGAGCGTATCGGTCTGTGCGCCGAAATGCAGGATCGACCGCGACTCGCCCGGCGCCAGATCGAAGGTGAAAACATACTCGATGTCGTCATTGACCGCGCTGGCCGACTGCACGGTGACACCACTTTCATTCAGGCCCTGGAAATGATGCAGGATCAGCGGGCGGCCGCTGGCCCCGCCAGAAGCATCGTCGGTGATGACATAGCGGTCATTGGCGTCGAACGACGTGTCGCCCGAGCTTGTCTCCAAGACCTGGATCACACCGTCGGAGCCCAGATCGGAGAAAATTCGCAGGGTGACCGTCTCGGTCGCGCCGGTGGTGTTGGTCAGGGTCTCCACGAAGCGCGCAAAGCCGTCGGATTCCGAAATGTAGAGGCGGCGGTCATAGTCGATCCCGCTGCGGTCCTGCACGTCGCCCTGAAAGGTATGGCCGTCGTCGCTGATGTTGTGCTGCGCCGTGGAATAGAGCTCCGTTACGCCCCCGACGGTCAGCTGCGCCCGCATGCCGCCATCATAGGCGTCGCGGGTGCCGTTGGAGAATTCCAGCCCGGCGCGGACGTCCCAGGTGAAGTTCAGACCGTCCTGAAGGTTGGTCGCGGGCGCTGAGGTGTTGGGCGTCGCGACGGGGGAGCCCAGCAGCACACCATTCAGATCGCTGGAGAAGGAAGCCGTGCCTGCCGCCAGGTCCGCGATTGCGGCGCCACTGTCGAGAACCGCGGTATCATTTCCGGCGCCGCCATCCAGCGTGTTGCTCCCGATGCCGCCGTTCAGCAGGTCGTCCCCGTCGCCGCTATCGATCACGTCGTCCAGGCCGCCGCCGAGAACGGTATCGTTGCCGTCACCGCCAAAGAAGGTGTCACCCAGCGTGAAGCCCGCCTCTGCGGCTTCGGACGCGTTGTCGGCCAGCGTGACGAAATCGTCGCCGTCCAGCGCATCCGTGACATTGCCGTCATCCTGGGCGTCCGCCGCCGTCACGGCATTCAGATCGACGACATCCGCGCCGTTCGTGAACAGGATTTCATCGTTGTCATTGTTGACAGTAACCACGACCTCGCCCGTGTCGCTGCCGCCGCGGCCATCCTCGACCGTGTAGGTGATCGTGTCGGCGCCGTTGAAATCCGGATCGGGGGTGTAGGTGATGGTCCCGTCGGTTTCGATCACCACCGAACCGTTGAGGGCGCTTGCCGCCGTGACGGTCAACTCATTGCCGTCGGCGTCGATGTCGTTGGCCAGAACGTCGATACTGACCGAGCCATCCTCGTTGACGGTCGCCGTGTCGTCCACGGCCACCGGAGCGTCGTTGACCTCGTTGACAATGATCCGGACGGATTCCGAGTCAGTCAGCGGCCCACCGGCGCCTGTATTGCCGAGATCCGACACGTCGATCTGCAGGCTGTCGGTGCCGAAGAAGTGGCTGCCCGGTGTGTAGGTCAGCGCAGCGATGGCCACATTCACGTCAGCCAACGCGCCGGTAACGGTGACCGATCCCGTGCCGTCGCCGCCGACCGTCGCGCCGGTCACGCCGACGTTGAGCACACCTTCGGAAACCGAAAGTACGGCCTCGACCTCACCGGCGCCCTCGCCAGCGTCCACATCGGAAATCACCAGCCCCTCAAAGGTCGCGGAACTGTTCTCATCCGCCTCGAAAACCGGGGCACGGCTGAAGTCGGTGACCGTACGGTCGCCCCCCTTGCCGAAGACGACGAATGCAGAACCGGATTGATTGCCGTTGGGGTCGGAAGAGGCTGCGCCGAGGATGACATCGTTGACGCCGTCACCGTTGACATCGCCTGCGCCGCTGACAACGCCGCCGATCCGGTCGCCGTCCAGTGCGCCGTTGATCACAAAGCCGCCGATACCCGCCTCGACATCCGCCAGTTCGATGGCTGTGCCGTCGGCCTTGCCGAACACGACAAAGCTGGCCCCGGATTGATTGCCATTCGGATCCGCACCCGATGCGCCGATGATCAGGTCGGTCAGACCGTCGCCGTTCAGATCGCCGATTTCGCTGACGGAAGTGCCGGCGAGATCGCCCGCCGCGAGGCCGTTGATGACAAAACCGCCTATACCCGCTTCGACATCCGAAAGCTCTACAGTCGCGCCATCGGCCTTTCCGAACACGACGAATCCCGCGCCGGAATCCAGACCGTTGGGATCATCTGCTCTTGCACCGACAAACAGGTCCGTCAGACCGTCGCCGTTGAGATCTCCGACGCTGCTGACAGAAGAGCCCGCCCGATCCCCGGCAGAAGCACCATTGATGACGAAACCGCCAACCCCCAGCTCGACCTGGGATAGTTCGATGGCTACGCCGTCCGCCTTGCCGAAGACAACGAAAGCCGAACCGGATTCCGCGCCGTTCGGATCATCGAATTGAGCGGCAACGATGACATCGGCGAGGCCGTCGCCGTTGACGTCGCCAGCATCGCTCACCGCCAGGCCGACGCGGTCGCCGGCGGAGACGCCATTGATCGCAAAGCCGCCCGTACCGGATTCCACATTCGACAGCTCAACCGTCGTTCCGTCCGCCTTGCCAAAGACGACATAGGCCCCGCCGGACCGAACACCCCCAGGACTGGCCTCATAGGCGCCGACAAGCAGATCATCCAGACCGTCGCCGTTCACATCGCCTGCACCGCTTACAGCGCGCCCGGAATAATCGTACTCGTTGCTGCCATTGATCAGGAAACCGCCGATGCCGGCCTCCACATCGGCGAGGTCGACGGCGCCAGCATCGGCCTTGCCGAAGACGACGAAGCTCTTACCCGCCGCGTAATTGCTTTCGTAGGTGTAGCCGGTGCCGACGATCAGATCGGCCAGGCCGTCGCCGTTGACGTCGCCCGCGTCGCTGACCGAAATACCGGTACGGTCGCCCGCATCGACGCCGTTGATGACGAAGCCGCCTGCGCCCGCCGCCACGTCGGTGAGTTCGACCGCTGTCCCGTCCGCCTTGCCGAATACGACATAACCCTTGCCGGCGCTGCCCGCGTTTCGCGCACCGACGATCACGTCCGCCACGCCGTCGCCGTTCACGTCGCCTGCGCCGCTCACCGAATAGCCGGCCAGATCGCCTGCGGATTCTCCGTTGATGACGAACCCGCCATCGCCGTTTCTCACCGCCGCAAGTTCGACCGGCAACGTGTCCGCGGGCACACGCAGGGTGACCACCGGCGCGTCGTTCACCGCATTCACCGTCACCGCGACCTGGGCGGTATCGGTCAGTTCACCGTCGGAGACGACATAGCTGATCGTGTCGGAACCGTTGAAGTCGGCGTCCGGCGTGTAGGTGAGCGAGCCGTCGGCCTCGATCGCGACCGTGCCGTTGTTCGCCACCGCCGAGGTCACCGTCAGGCTGTCCCCGTCGACATCGCTGTCATTGGCCAGCACGTCGATGCTGACGGCGGTGTCCTCGTCGGTCGTGACCGCCTCGCCCGCCGCCACCGGGCCGTCGTTCAGGCCGTTGATGGTGACCGTGACGGTCTCCGAGTCGGCGCCGCCATTATTGTCGTCGATCTCGACCGTGTAGGCGATTTCCAGCGTCTCGCCGCCGCCCAGATAGTCGAACAGGGCGTCGTCGGCCTCGAAGCTCCACGCGACCGAGCCGGCCGAACCCAGCGCCGAGGATGTCACCGCGCCGAGACTCAGGAAACCTTGCAGCGTCGCGTTGTCGATGCCGTTCGTGTCGCCAGTGGTCGCCACGCCGGTGACGGAGGCGGTGTGCGTGTCGCTCGCGTCGATATCGGTGAAGACGATGCTGCCGCCGTCGACCAGGCCGTTGACTTCAGCGGTGTAGGCCAGGCTGACGAACTCATAACTCTCGTTATTGCCGTCGCCGCCGACGAAGATGGAAAACCCGTCTTCGGTATCGATGAAGGCGCCCTGACCGGTGGCGGCATTGAAGGCGCCCCCCCCACCCTCGACGAGGGTGAGCTGGTCGCTGGCGCCCGCCAGATCGGCACGGAGGATGAAATCCTGGATCTGCGGGCCGCTGAGCGGGGTGCGGTCGACGCTCGGTGGCAGGTTGGTCAGGCCGACGCCGAAGGGCCCGGCGCCAATCATCTCGTCCGCGAAGAGCAGTCCGGTCGAGCCGTCGGCGGTGAAAAATGCCAGTGCCTGATCAGGATCCCTCAGGCCGAAAGCGATGTCCTGATCGCCAGAGGTCCGCTGGACGACGCCTTCGATGGTGATGGTCAGGTTTGCGTCCGCTGCCAGTTCACCGGCCAGGAACAGCGGAATCTCGACCAGCGACGTGCGGGAAATGCCGCCGGTGCCGACATGCAGCACGTCCAGCGCGCCCTCGTCGATCACCACCGCCGAGCGTGACGGATTGACGAAGTTCGCCAGAAGGTCATTGGCATCAAGGCTCTGCGCCCGGGTGAAGCCCACGATCAGGTCGGCGGACAGGACCGATGCGCCCGCATCGATTTCCGGCGCGTCGTTCACCGCGTTGACGGTGACCGTGACCTGAGCCGTGTCGGTCAGGTCGCTATCGGAGACGGTGTAGGTGATCGTGTCCACACCGTTGAAATCCTGGTTGCCGGTATAGGTCAGCGAGCCATCGGCCTCGATGACGACCGTGCCGTTGGCGGCGGATGCCGACGTGACCGTCAGGCCGTCATTCTCCGCGTCGGTGTCGTTCGACAGGACGTCGATGTTGACGGAAACGTCCTCATCGGTCGTCGCCGTGTCGTCCACGGCAACCGGCGCGTCGTTCACGGCATTGACCGTGATCTCGACGGAGCCCGTATCGGCGCCGCCGTTCCCGTCATCGACGGTGTAGGTGATCGTGTCGGTGCCGTTGAAGTCCTGGTTGCCGGTATAGGTCAGCGAGCCGTCGGCTTCGATCACGACCGTGCCGTTGGCGGCGGATGCCGATGTGACCGTCAGGCCATCGCTTTCGGTGTCGGTGTCATTGGCAAGGACGTCGATGTTGACGGCAACGTCCTCGTCGGTCGTGGCTGCATCGTCGACGGCCACCGGCGCGTCGTTCACGGCGTTCACCGTGACCGCAACTTCCGCCGTATCGGTGCTGCCATTGCCGTCGTCGATGGTGTAGCTGATCGTGTCCGCGCCGTTGAAGTCGGCGTCCGGCGTATAGGTCAGCGTGCCGTCGGCCTCGATCACCACCGTGCCGTTGGCCGCCGACGCCGCCGTGACCGTCAGATCGTCGGAAGCGTCCGGATCGGTGTCGTTGGCCAGCACGGCGATATTGACCGCAGTGTCCTCGTCGGTCGTGACCGCATCGTCCACCGCATCGGGCGCATCGTTCAAACCGGTGATGGTGATGGTGGCTTCCGTGGCCACATCGGCGGTGACGTCGAAATTCGCCGAACCGACATTGATCCCGTCGGTGCGGAAATGGGTGACGTTGTCGAGACGGATGGAGACGCAGCGCTCCCCGTCGGCGGTCGCAATGTCGTGGGCAGTCCAGGTCAGCGTGTCGCCGGAGAACGCGCCGACGAAGCTGGCGCCGCTGACCGAGCCGGCATAGTCGCCGAAATCGAACTCCGAGGCATCCCGGACGGTCTCGACGCCATCCCTGTAGGTCGCCGCCGCCAGCACGCCGCTGAAGCCATTGTTCGGGTTCAGATGCAGGTAGGCGCCATTTTCGGGCTGCAGGCTTGCCGGCAGGAACGGGCCGCTCGAGCGGACGAAGGTGAATATGTTGCCGGTGTCGAAATCAACGACATAGGTGACGCCGCCGTTCGGCACGCCGGGCGAGCCGATGGCGCCGGAGAAGTCCGCCGTGGTGTCGGAGACGTTGTAGCTGACCGTGACCGTCTCGCTCTCGCCCGCGGCCAGATCGTTGAACTGGGCCGGGTCGATGACAAGTTCGCCGCTCTCCTCGTCCACGGTGACGGCGACGTTGCGCGCGGCATTGGTGGAGCTGACGGCGACGTCCTCGACATCCAGATCGTCATTGTCCGGGTCGGAACTGTTCGCCAGCAGATCGATCGTGACCGGCGCGTCGTCCTCGGTGACGCTGCCCGCGTCGACCGGGCCGGTGACCACGGGGCGGTCGTTGATGCCCTCGATCACAAGGGTCGCGGTTGCCGGCGTCGCCGGCGGAACAGCGGCCTGCCGAGGCGTTTCCGATCGACAGGATCCCGCCGGCATTGTCGGTGTAATTCAGGCCCGACAGGACCACCTCGACTTCGCGCGGACCACAGCCGTCGTCCAGCGTCCCCGACCAGGTGATCGCGCTGTTGACCATGGAATCGTTGTAGACGACGCCCGGCCCGAAGAAATTGGGACCGCTGTCGCCCAGCGGACCGGTCGAACCCGAATAGCCGTCGATGGACTGCTCGGATGCGTCCCGGCGGGTCTCGACGCCGTCTTCGTAGGTCCGCACGCCGACATGAACATTCGCATTGTTCGGGTTCAGCGTGATGATGACGCCGTTCTGCGGAATGCTCGACGGGCCGGGGAAGGACAGGCCGCCGCCCGGGACGTTCAATTCGAAGGTCAGAGCGCCGGTATCGAAGTCGAAGACATAGTAGGCGCCATTGTTCGGCGACACCTGTGTCCCGATGCTGTCGGCCGCAAGGCGGTCCTGCTCGATCACGCCGTAGTCGATGGTGATCGTCTCGGTTGCGCCGGACGGCAGATCGTTGAACTGCGCCGGATCGATGATCAGCTCGCCGGTCGCGTCATCGACCGAGAAGGCGACGGTGCGCGCCGCATTCGACGAGGTGACCGAAACCCCGGTCGTCGCCAGGTCGTCGCCCTCGGCGTCCGAGGCATTCGCCAGCAGATCGATGCTGACAGGCGCGGAATCCTCGTCGGTCGCGCCGCCATCGACCGGCCCCGCGACGCGCGGCAGGTCGTTGGTGCCTTCGACGGTGACGTTGACGAACTCGGTCGCCGTACCCCCGGCGCCGTCATTAATGACCAACTGATAGGTGAAGGTCAGGGTCTCGTCACACGCGAGATGATCGAACAGCGCGTTGTCGGCGGAGAAACTCCAGTCGGCGGCGGACCCGTTGATCGCCGCGCTGAAGAAGGCCTCGGCCTGGGCCGGCGTGATGCCGCCGGGATCGCCGGCGGAACCGGTGAAGGTCGCTGCGACGGTGTGGCTGTCGCCCAGATCGACGTCGATGAAGGCGATCGAGCCGCTGTCGGTCAGCGGGTCGGCCGAATCCTCGACCACATTGCCCTCGACATCCGAGCCGAGCGCGAAGATCACCGGCGCGTCGTTGACGGCGTTCACGGTGACCGTGACCTCGGCTGTCGCGAACTCGCCGTTTCCGTCGGTGATCGTGTAGCTGATCGTGTCCGTGCCGTTGAAGTCGGCGTCCGGCGTGTAGGTCAGCGTGTTGTCGGCCTCGATGACCACCGCGCCGTTCGCGGCTGTCGCTTCGGTGACCGTCAGATCGTCGCCATTGTCGTCGACATCATTTGCCAGCACGTCGATGTTGACGGACGTATCCTCGTCGGTCGTCGCCGCGTCATCGACAGCTTCCGGCGCGACGTTGGGCTCGACCACCAGGATGGTGAAGGTCTGCACATCGGTCAGCGCGCCGCCGGCGCCGGCATTGCCCAGATCGTCGGCGGTGATGGTGACGGTCTCTTCGCCGATGAAGCCGGCATCCGGCGTGAAGGTCATGTTCGACAGCGACGCCGAGATCTGGGCCAGCGTGCCGGTCAGCGTCACAAGCTTCGACTGGTCGCCGGCGATTGTTGCGCCCGTGCCCGAAGAGACATCGATCGTCCCGTTGACGGCCTCGATTGTGACCTGAATGACGCCGGTGCCTTCGCCCGCATCCACATCCGCGACCGCGCCGCCGAAGAAGCGGACTTCCTGGCCGACCTCGGTCTGAATGGCCTGATCGACCGGCGCGCCGCCCGCCACGAATTGCGGGCTGCCGAAGATCTGGCCGTCATAATCGTGACCTGACAGGTCCTGGACCTTGCCGGGCTCGGCAAAACTCGGATCGAAGGTCATGTAGAGCTCGAGATCCGGCTCGTTCGATGAATCCATGACCTGGTCGAAATTGTCGGCGATCTCGGCGGTCGAGCGCGCGACCGACCAGACGCGGACTTCGGAGACATCGCCCGTGAAGCCCTGACCGAAGCCGTCGTTGAAGCGGCCAATGTTCAGCTCTTCGGTGCCCTGCACCGGGGTCCTGCCGACTGTCGAGATACTACCCGTCAGGACGCCGTCCACATAGAGGCTGAGCGTGTTCGCGGCATCGTCATAGACGCCGGCGATGTGGTGCGGTTCGCCATCGGCGACGAAGCCGGCCTGCACGAACTGCTGGCCCAGCGTGGCGTCGTCGAAACGGATATGCGCCTCGCCCCCGCGGACCACCAGGCTGTAGGTCTGCCCGCCACCCACCGGCTTGGTGACGACGCGGTTGAACTGGCCGTCCGCATCGGAGGTCGTGACCCAGGCCTCGACCGTCCAGCTGTCCGGGCTCAGATCCGGGTCGTGCGCGACCTGGACATGGTTCGCCGCGTTGCCGTCGAAGCGCATGGCGCCGCCCGTGGGGGCGGTGATCACCGGCGCATCGTTCACCGCGTTCACGGTGACCGTCACCTCGGCCGTGTCCTGGCCGCCGCGGCCGTCGTCGACGGTATAGGTGATCGTGTCGGCGCCGTTGAAATCCTGGTTGCCGGTATAGGTGATGGTGCCGTCGGCCTCGATCGTGACCGAGCCGTTGTCCGCGGTCGCGGAGACGACATCCAGATCGTCACTGTCGAAGTCGAAGTCGTTGGCCAGAACGTCGATGTTGACCGCAGTGTCCTCGTCGGTCGCCGCCGCATCGTCGAAGGCCTCGGGGCCGTTGTTCGTGCCGTCGGCGTTGTAGTCGGCATCCGCGAAGGATGCGGTCTCGACATTGGTCAGGGTCGTCGTGCCGTCGCGGCCGGGCACGGTGTCCGTGATGGTGACCGAGCCGTCCGGGTTGAAGGTGACGTCGTATTCGTCGTGATTGCCGGTGAAGAAGACGGTGTCGTCGCCGTCACCGCCGTCGATGCTGTCGTCCCCGGCGCCGCCCGTGATCTCATCGTCGCCGTCGCCGCCGAAGACGGTGTCGTTACCTGCGCCGGCAATCATCGTGTCGCTGCCACCCCCGCCGGCAATCGCGTCATCGCCGTCGCCGCCATCGACCAGATCGTCGTCTGCGCCGGCATCTATGATGTCGTTGCCCGCACCGCCGCTGATCGTGTCGGCGCCGTCGCCGCCGTCGATGACGTCATTGCCCTCACCACCATCGATGGCGTCTTCACCCGCGCCGCCGTCGACAATGTCGTCTCCGTCGCCGCCGCCGATCGTGTCGGCGCCGATGCCACCATCGATGGTGTCATTGCCCAGACCGCCGATGACGCTGTCGTCACCCGCGCCGCCGGCGATGAAATCGTCATCCTCGCCGCCATCGACGGTGTCATTGCCGTCACCGGCCAGCACGGTGTCATTGCCCGAACCGCCGGAGACGGAATCGTCGCCCTCGCCGGCCGTGACGGAGTCGTCGCCTTCGCCGCCGATGAGCGTGTCGTTGCCGGTATCGCCGAGGATCGTGTCGTTGCCGAGACCGCCATCAAGGACATCGTCACCGGGCCCGCCCTGCAGCAGGTCATCGCCGTCTCCACCAAGAACGGTGTCGTTGCCCGAACCGCCCAGGATCGTGTCGTTGCCTTCACCACCATCCAGGCTGTCGTCGTCGGCCCCGCCGTCCAGGACGTCATCGCCGAGTCCGCCGGTCAGCGTGTCCGCACCCGCATCGCCCGACAGGCTGTCGTCGCCCTCGCCGCCGTCGATGGCGTCAATTCCGTCACCGCCGGAGACCGTGTCGTTGCCGAAGCCGCCGGAGACGGAATCGTCGCCCGCGCCCGCCTCGACAGAGTCGTTTCCATCGCCCGCATCAATGGTGTCGTTGCCGTCGCCACCCAGCACGGTGTCGTCACCGGCACCGGCGGAGACAGAATCGTCGCCTTCACCGCCATCGACAGAGTCATTCCCGTCGCCTGCATCGACAGTGTCGTTGCCCGCACCGCCGAGGATGGTGTCATTGCCCTCGCCACCATCCAGGCTGTCGTTGTCAGCCCCGCCGTCGAGAACATCATCGCCCAGGCCGCCGGTCAGCGTGTCCGCGCCCGCGTCGCCCGACAGGCTGTCGTCGCCCTCGCCCCCATCGATGGCGTCATTGCCGTCGCCGCCGGAGACCGTGTCATTACCGAGGCCGCCATCGACGACATCATCGCCTGCACCACCTTCAGCAGAATCATTACCCTCGCCGCCCAGCAGCGTATCGTTGCCGGCATCCCCGAGGATTGTGTCGTTGCCGACACCGCCGTCGAGGACATCGTCGCCGGGTCCACCCTGCAGCAGGTCGTCACCGTCGCCGCCCAGCACGGTGTCGTTGCCGGCGCCGCCCAGCACGGTGTCGTCGCCGGCTCCGGCCGAGATGCTGTCGTCACCCTCGCCGCCGTCGACAGAGTCGTTCCCGTCACCTGCATCGACAGTGTCGTTGCCAGAACCGCCCAGGACCGTGTCGTTGCCTTCGCCACCATCCAGGCTGTCGTCGTCAGCCCCGCCGTCGAGAACGTCATCGCCGAGACCGCCGGTCAGCGTGTCCGCACCCGCGTCGCCCGACAGGCTGTCGTCGCCCGCGCCGCCATCGATGGCGTCATTGCCGTCGCCGCCGGAGACCGTGTCATCGCCCGCACCGCCGGAGACGGAATCGTCGCCCGCACCCGCCTCGACAGAGTCGTTTCCATCGCCCGCATCAATGGTGTCGTTGCCGTCGCCTGAATCGACAGTGTCGTTGCCCGCACCGCCGAGGATCGTGTCGTTGCCTTCGCCGCCGTCGAGGCTGTCGTCGTCGGCCCCGCCGTCTAGGACATCATCGCCCAGGCCGCCGGTCAGCGTGTCCGCGCCCGCGTCGCCCGACAGGCTGTCGTCGCCCTCGCCGCCGTCGATGGCGTCGTTGCCGTCGCCGCCGGAGACCGTGTCATTGCCGAGGCCGCCGTCGAGGACATCGTCGCCGGGTCCACCCTGCAGCAGGTCGTCGCCAGCGCCAGCAGAGATGCTGTCGTCGCCTTCACCGCCGTCGACAGAGTCGTTTCCGTCGCCTGCATCGACCGTGTCGTTGCCTGCACCGCCCAGGATGGTGTCATTGCCTTCGCCGCCGTCGAGGCTGTCGTCGTCGGCCCCGCCATCGAGAATGTCGTCACCCAGGCCGCCGGTCAGCGTGTCCGCACCCGCGTCGCCCGACAGGCTGTCATCCCCATCGCCGCCATCGATCCCGTCATTGCCGTCGCCACCGGAGACCGTGTCGTTGCCAAGGCCGCCGGAGACGGAATCGTCACCCGCGCCGGCTTCGACCAAGTCGTTGCCGTCACCACCAACGATCGTGTCGTTGCCGCCGCCGCCGAACACCGTGTCGTTGCCGGCGCCGGCGTCGATCAGGTCATCGCCGTCGCCGCCGAAGATCACATCGTCGCCGTCTCCACCAAGAATGGTGTCGTTGCCGTCGCCGCCCTGCACGGTGTCATCGCCAGCGCCAGCAGAGATGCTGTCGTCGCCTTCACCGCCATCGACAGAGTCGTTTCCGGCGCCAGCATCGACGGTATCGTTGCCCGCACCGCCCAGGATCGTGTCGTTGCCTTCGCCGCCGTCGAGGCTGTCGTCGTCGGCCCCGCCGTCGAGAACATCATCGCCGAGACCGCCGTTCAGCGTGTCCGCACCCGCATCGCCCGACAGGCTGTCGTCGCCCTCGCCGCCGTCGATGGCGTCAATTCCGTCACCGCCGGAGACCGTGTCGTTGCCGAAGCCGCCGGAGACGGAATCGTCGCCCGCGCCCGCCTCGACAGAGTTGTTTCCATCGCCCGCATCAATGGTGTCGTTGCCGTCGCCACCCAGCACGGTGTCGTCACCGGCACCGGCGGAGACAGAATCGTCGCCTTCACCGCCATCGACAGAGTCATTCCCGTCGCCTGCATCGACAGTGTCGTTGCCCGCACCGCCGAGGATGGTGTCATTGCCCTCGCCACCATCCAGGCTGTCGTTGTCAGCCCCGCCGTCGAGAACATCGTCGCCGAGACCGCCGGTCAGCGTGTCCGCACCCGCGTCGCCCGACAGGCTGTCGTCGCCCGCGCCGCCATCGATGGCGTCATTGCCGTCGCCGCCGGAGACCGTGTCATCGCCCGCGCCGCCGGAAACGGAGTTGTCGCCCGCGCCCGACTCGACAGAGTTGTTTCCATCGCCCCCATCAACGGTGTCGTTGCCGTCGCCACCCAGCACCGTGTCGTCGCCTGCTCCGGCGGAGATGCTGTCGTCACCCTCGCCGCCGTCGACAGAGTCGTTCCCGTCGCCTGCATCGACCGTGTCGTTGCCTGCACCGCCCAGGATGGTGTCATTGCCCTCGCCACCATCCAGGCTGTCGTCGTCAGCCCCGCCGTCGAGAACGTCATCGCCGAGACCGCCGGTCAGCGTGTCCGCACCCGCGTCGCCCGACAGGCTGTCGTCGCCATCGCCCCCATCGATTGCGTCGTTGCCGTCACCGCCCGAGACCGTGTCGTTGCCCGCACCGCCGGAGACGGAATCGTCGCCCGCGCCAGCCTCGACGGAATCATCGCCTTCACCGCCGACGATCGTGTCGTTGCCGCCGCCGCCGAACACCGTGTCGTTGCCGGCGCCGGCGTCGATCAGGTCATCGCCTTCGCCGCCGAAGATCACATCGTCGCCATCTCCACCAAGAATGGTGTCGTTGCCGTCGCCGCCCAGCACGGTGTCATCACCGGAACCCGCGTCGATACTGTCGTCGCCGGTGCCGCCGTCGATGACGTCGTCGCCCGCACCGCCATCGATGGAATCGTTGCCGTCGCCCCCCGAAAGCAGATCGTCGCCGCCCTCGCCGGACAGGGTGTCGTCGCCGCCACCGCCGGCCAGGACGTCATCCTCGTCGCCGCCCGAAAGATTGTCGTCGCCCGCGCCGCCGGTCTGGATCTCGGTATCCCGGTCGATATCGAGCACGAAGTCGTCGAACACGAGGCGTTCGACCCGGCGCAGTTCGTCGGTGCCGTCGGGACCGTCCACGATGATCCGGTCGCCGCGTCCCTTGGTGATCGAGTGGTCCAGCACCGAGCCCGAGAAGATGGCGGTATCGAAGCCGGAGCCGCCGTCGATGGTGTCGTCGCCAGACCCGCCGGTGATGGTGTCGTCGCCCTGATCCGCCTCGATGTCGTCATTGCCGCGGTCGCCGTCGATCAGGTCGTCGCCCTTGCCGGCCCAGATGCGGTCGTCGAACTCAGGCTGCGGCCCGTCGAACACGTCGATCTGGAAGACGGCATCGTCGAAATCGTTGTCGCCGCCGCCCAGCAGGTCTTCCCAGGCGGAGTTGCCCGGACCGGCACTGTCGACCTCATGGTCGATGCCATCGGGATTGAGCGCGGGATTGGAGAAGAAGACGGTGCCCCGGCCATAGGCGGAATCCAGCACGCGCCAGCCCGAGACCGCCTGCCAGTTGCCGCTGCCGTCCTGCCGGAAGCTGACGGCATCGCCGTCGTCGAGATGCCGGTTGTGGTCGTCGCCGTCGGGAATCAGGAAGAAGCCGAGCGACGACGCGCCCTGCAGATCGTCGGCATCGAGCGTGACTTGACGGTCCTGCCCGCCGCAACGGCTCACATCCTCGAACAGGATCCTGGCTGCTGATCGGGTTGCCGTCGGCGTCGGCCAGGTAGTAGCCGAAAGTGTTGTCGAAGCCGGCATTGCTGCCGATGACATCGACGCTGAAGATCACCGTGTCCAGACCGCTGATGTCGTACGTGCCGTCAGCGTCCCGCTGCAGTTCGGCAGGTCCGGCGATCGTGTCGGAGCCCGGACCGTCGCCGCGGATGACGTCATTGTCCTTGCTGCCGAAGATCAGGTCGTTGCCGGCCCCGCCGGTCAGCGTGTCGTCGCCCTTGCCCGCATAGATCCGGTCGTTGCCCGCGCCGGCATCGACCACGTCGTTGCCATCGTCCGCCAGCAGCCAGTCGTCGCCATCGCCGCCGCCTATGGTGTCGTCGTCATCGCCGCCATAGACGACGTCGTTGCCGCCGCCGCCCTCGACCACGTCGTTGCCGTCGCCGCCATAGATGTATTCGTCACCGTCGTCGCCCCGGACCGTGTCCGCGCCGTCGCCGCCGAACATGTAGTCGTCGCCGCCCTCGCCGGAGACCGAATCGTCGCCGTCGCCGCCGAAGATGGTGTCGCGGTCGGCGCCGCCCGAAATGGTGTCCTCGCCGTCGCCGCCATAGATCCGGTCGCGCCCCGCGCCGCCGTCGATGACGTCATTGCCGTCGTCGCCGCCCATGTAGTCGTCGCCGTCGCCGGCCAGCAGGCTGTCTGCGCCGCGGCCGCCAAACATGGTGTCGTCGCCCGACCCGCCATCGACCAGGTCTTCGCCGTCGCCGCCATAGACGCGGTCGCGTCCTTCGCCGCCGTCCAGGGAATCGTCGCCGTCATCGCCGGAGAGGACATCATTGTCGCCGCCGCCGCTCAGGCTGTCGTCGCCCTCGCCGCCATAGATGGTGTCGTTGTGGTCGCCGCCATCGGCCGTGTCATTGCCGTCGCCCGCATAGACGCGGTCATAGCCGGAGCCGCCGTAGATCAGGTCGGTCCCGTCACCGCCCGAGATCCAGTCATTGCCGTCGCCGCCACGAATCGTGTCATTGCCCGCGCCGCCATAGATCTGGTCATTGCCGCCGCCGGCATCGACTTCATCATCGCCGTCGCCCGCATCGATGGTGTCGTTGTGCCGTCCGCCGGTGACGGTGTCGTTGCCGTCGCCCGCCTCGACCCGGTCGTTGCCATGGCCGCCGTCGATACTGTCGTCGCCGTCGCCGCCATAGAGCCGGTCATTGCCGTCGTCGCCCAGCAGGACGTCGTCGCCATCCCCGCCGAAGAGCTTGTCATTGCCACGATTGCCGAGAATGGTGTCGTTGCCGTCGCCGCCATACAGCTCGTCGCTGCGGTAGCCGCCAACAAGGGAGTTGTCGCCATCCGTTCCGTTCTGACGATCATCATCGTCATCACGCCAGCGACCAAAAAACCATCTGCCCATGACCGTGGCCCCTCAACAACAGGAACCCCGATCCCCCGCTAATGCGATTAGCACTGACGCCGCGGAAATTAAACCCTTGTTAAGGATTGACTTCTCGTCGAAGTAGTATCCTTTCGGGTTAATCAAGACGTCAGCCTGACGCCAACGTCAGCATTTCTGCGGTCCCGGAAATTCAGGTGGTAGGATGATGTTTCAGCAACCAGCCAGAAAAAATTTTGTTGCAGATTTGCGTCATTCGATGAAGCGAGCGTATTGATCAAGCAACGGAAGCACTTCATCGCGCCCCTTGTCCGGGACATCGAACAATACGCGATCGATACCGGCGGCCGCGTAGGCCTTCAACGCCTCGGCATCCGGCGGCGCCCGGAAGACGGTGACCGGCAGTTCCGCCGGATTTCGGCCGGCCGCCTCCGCCGCCCGCTTCAGACGCGCCATTCCTTCGGCCGGATCGAAGGCGTAGTTCGCCCGCGGGAACCAGCCGTCGCCATATTCGACCACACGCTTCAGCGTATGGTCCGTCTCACCGCCCAGCAGCACCGGCGGGTGCGGGCGCTGGGCCGGCTTGGGGCTGACGATCAACCGGTCGTAGTCCAGGAACTCGCCCTTGAAGCTGGCCTCCTCCTCGGTCCACATCGCCTTCATCGCCTTGATCTTTTCCGACATCTCGCGGAAGCGGCTGGCGTGGACGACGCCGTGGTTCTCCATCTCCTCGACGTTCCAGCCGGCGCCGACCGCGAACTCGAAGCGGCCGCCTGAAAGCAGATCCAGGCTGGCGATGGCCTTGGCGGTCACGATGGCGTCGCGCTGCGGCAGCAGGCAGATGCCCGTGCCCAGCCGGAGCTTCGACGTTGCCGCCGCCGCAAAGCTGAGCCCGACGAAGGGATCGTGGGTGTGATAGTAGCGGTCGGGCAGGTCGCCGCCGCCGGGAAAGGGGGTGCGGCGGCTGGCCGGAATGTGCGTGTGTTCGCAGACGAACAGGCTTTCCAGCCCCCGCGCTTCCATCTCGCGCGCCAGTTCGGCGATGTCGATGGCGTAGTGTGTCGGAAAGAAGAATGCGCCGACCTTCATGACTGTTCTCCACTGTTCTTGACGTTCACAGCCTTTGCAAGCCGAGGGACGTTCCGGGTCCAGAAGGGAAAACGGGCAGATCGATGTCCGGAAACCCCTCGTCTGACGTGTGCGGAAATTCTACTTGGAGTTGTTCACATCGCGGACGTCGGACTTGTCGCCGGTCGTGCCCCGGTTGAGCCCGGCCTTCTTCTTGAACATGGCGTCCTGACCGAAGCCCCAGAAGTTCGGGGCGGCCGCCAGCGCGCCGCCGTCGACGACCAGCGTGTGGCCGGTCACGAACTGGCTGTCGCCCGAGGCGAGGAAGACCGCCGCGCCGGCGATATCCGATCCTTCGCCCAGCACAGGCCAGGGCGTCTTGTCCTGCGCCAGCGCCTCCATCTCCGCCGCGCGTCCCGAATGCAGCAGCGGCGTGCGGATGGCGCCCGGCGCGATCGAGTTGATGCGGATACGGTCCTGCGCCAGTTCGGCCGCCGTCGCGCGGGTGAGGTTGGCCACGGCGGCCTTGGCGGCGGAATAGGCCGTCGGCCCGGCGCCGCCGGACAGCCCCGCGATGGAGGCGGTGTTGATGATCGAGCCGCCGTCGCCCTGCCGCTTCATCTGCCGGACGCCGTGCTTGATGCCCAGGAAGACGCCCCGGACCAGAACATCAAAGGTGTAATCCCACTCCTCGACCGTGGTGTCGGTAATGGGGCCGAACGCGCCGCCGACACCGGCATTGTTGAACATGATGTCCAGGCGCCCGAACCGCTCCACGGCCAGGGCGACCAGGGCCTCCACATCAGTCTCCTCCGAGACATCGCCGCGGGCGAAGGCGATCTTGTCGCCGAAGCCGGCGTCACCCGCCTCCTTCACCGCCGATTCGCCGTTCGACATGTTGAGATCGCCGATCACGACCGACGCCCCCTCTTCCAGAAAGCGCATCGCCGTTGCGCGTCCCATGCCCGAAGCGCCACCGGTAATCGCCGCGACCTTGCCGTCGAGTCTGCCCGCCATCCTGAGTCTCCCCTGTCTCTCTCCCGGCCGGCAGTCTAGACGGGCCGGACCGGCGCACGGAAGGGCGGAGAGCGCATGCGGCTATCGCGCGTGGGGATCGGTCAGCAGATCGACGCCCTTCTGCGTCAGTGTCATCTCCGCGGTGACGAATCCCTCGTCCTTCAGCACCTGCACCACCTCGGGCGACGGAAAGGCGCCGGGATCGATGTTCAGGCCGACCCAGGCTTCCTTGGGCAGTTCGGAGGACAGAACCTGGCCGAGCAGGAAGCGGAAGAAATAGTGCTCCCCGATGGTCGTCGATTTCGGCAGCCGCGTGCCCAGATCGGATATCAGCGAGACGTAACCGCCGAACAGGAAGCCGACCACGACGGCTGCGGCCACCAGCCCCAGCGCCTCGGTCCAGAAGACGCTTTCGGGGTCGGCGATGGCGTGCAGTTCCGATCTGTGCACGATCATCTGGATCATCACCGCGACCAGTCCGCTGCCGAAGGCGCCCGCCAGCCCGGCGACGAAGGAATGCCGCGCCGCGCGCAGCCGGTCGAAGGTTCTCGGCGTGTTGTCCAGCGAATAGGCGGCGATGAAGCAGATCACCGCCGGCACGGCCGACCAGGGCGCCAGACGGACCATCTGAGCCCAGGTGCCGGCGTCGTCGAAGACGCGGTACTCGGCCAGGATGAAGAAGCCGATCAGCGAGATCAGCAACCCGACCAGGGCGGCCAGCACGTAGTGCTGCAGATGGTCGCTGCGCTCGTGCCCGTCATAGCCAAGCGGCCACTCGTCAACCGCGGCCACCTTCAGCATGTAGGTCGAGACCACGGGGATCGACACGATCAGCACGGTGCCGAGCACGCTCTTGGCCGCGGCGATCGCCGGCGGCGACTGGATCTCGGCGCCCCGCCAGACCGCGAAGACCAGAAACAGTGCGAAGAACAGCACCACCAGGATGAGGATGTTGGTCACGAAGGCATGGCCGATCTGGTAGCGGAACTCGCGGTAGATCTGGATCGGCACGCCGTCCAGCACGATGCTGCGGATCGTCCGCGAAAAGCGGCGGGAGGCCGTGACAGTGGCGCTGACATAGAGCTGCGAGGCGTTGCGGAACAGCGCATCGACGATCCGGTCCGCGGCATCGCCATGAAAGCGCCTGTCCTGGTTGCGCAGGTTCTCGGCGATGATCCGCTCGACATAGTCCAGCTGGGCGCGCGTCTGCGAATACCCGGACTCCGGATCGTGCACGAAGCGGTCATAGGCCCGGCTGCTGTTCGCGCGGCGCTCGATCGTGTTCAGCAGGAAGCAGGCGTAGAGGAACTTGTAGGCGGTCGAATCTGGCGGCGCCGACCCGTCGCCCGCCTCGACGAAGCGGCTGGCCCGCTGCGCAAGCGCGATCTCGTGTTCGGTGAAGGTCTTCGGGAAGGCGCGGATGGAATTGATCATCATCCGCGCGCGCCGCGGGATCGAGGCACTCTCGTGGAACATGTTCCGCACCGTCGACAGCACGCGCCGCAGCTGCGGGATGCGGTCGACACCGCCGAAGATGACCAGCGCGGCAAGCAGCTGCGGGAAGGTCTTCACCCAGACGTTCTGTTCCAGGTCGGCAAGGCTGCCGTCGGGCAGCAGCGCCGCGTCGAGCACCATCTGGATGATGAAGTAGAGCGCCCAGACATAGCAGAAGAACAGCAGGAACCAGGTCCAGTACTGCCGCGACGGCGCCGCGAAGCGGGGATAGATCGGCTGCGTCGCCAGCGCGAGTTCCAGCGGTTCATGCGGGGCGCCGCGCTGCTCGGACGTCGAGTAGGGCGAGCTGTCGAAATATTTCTTGGAAAACCAGAACAGGTAGATCGCGGTCAGGACCCACCCGACAAGAACCTCGATCCGGTCGTCGCCCGTCACGGCGAACCTCCCAACCGGGGCCTCTGAAATCCGATCCTTCCCTCACCCGCGCGCAGGCTAGAGCGGAACAGCATTTGATTGAAACATCAAATGCTGTTCCAAGACTGGTAAAGGCCTGCGCGAGTTGCGAAACCCGTGTTTGATCGGGATTCGATCAAACACGGGTTTCGCTTTAGACCAGCGTCCCGGCTACGGCAAACAGGCAATTGGTTCAGCTACATGCGGACCCGGGCAGCCTGCGGATCATACATCGGCTTCAGCGAGGCCCCGGCGCGGAAGCGTTCGCCCGCGATCTCGATCTGGTAGTCCGACGCCAGCACGTCGGAAGCCGCCTCGCCTTCGCAGGGGACATAGCCAAGGCCGACAGCGCCGCCGAGGTGATGGCCGTAATTGCCGGAGGTCAGCTGACCGACGATCCGGCCGTCCCGGAGGATCGGCTCGTTGTGATAGAGCAGCGGTTCCGGATCGGACAGGCGGAGCTGGACCAGGCAGCGCTTCAGGCCCTCGTCGCGCTTCCGCAGCACCGCGTCGCGTCCGATGAAGTCGCCCTTCTCCGTCTTCACCGCAAAGCCCAGCCCGGCCTCCAGCACATGATCCTCGTCGGTGATGTCGTGGCCGAAATGGCGGAAGGCCTTCTCGATGCGGCAGGAATCCAGCACATGCATGCCGCAGAGTTTCAGCCCGTGCGCTGCGCCTGCGTCCTCGATCGCCTCGAAGACATGCGCAGCCATGTCGGCGGAGACGTATATCTCCCAGCCGAGTTCGCCGACATAGGTGACCCGGTGGGCGCGGGCGAGACCGTGACCGATCTCGATTTCCCGCATCCAGCCGAAGGGATGGGCGTCATTGGAGAAATCGTTCGGCGAGCAGCCCTGCAGCACCTCGCGCGATTTCGGCCCCATCACGGCGAAGACCGCTTCGCCCGCCGTCACGTCCGTGATCACCGCGTTCATCTCGCCCGCATGGCGGCGGAGCCAGGCGAGGTCGCGTTGCAGCGTCGCCGCCGGCACCACCAGCAGGAAGGCGGTCTCCGACAGCCGCGTCACCGTCAGGTCGCTCTCGATCCCGCCACGCGCATTGAGCATCTGCGTGTAGGTGATCCGGCCCGCCTCGGTGTCCATCCTGTTGCCGCAGAGCCGTTCCAGCAGCGCCAGCGCATCGCGGCCCTCGACCCGGATCTTGCCGAAGGAGGACATGTCGAACAGGCCGGCGCCCTCTCGCACCGCAATATGCTCGGCGCGGGCATTGTCGAACCAGTTCTGCCGCTTCCAGGAATAGCGGTAGTTGCGGTCCTGCCCGTCCGCAGCGAACCAGTTGGCGCGTTCCCAGCCCGCCGTCTCACCGAACACCGCGCCACGCGCCTTCAGATACTCATGCACAGGCGAGCGCCGGACCCCACGCGCGGTCTCGGGCTGGCGATAAGGGAAATGGTCCGCATAGAGCAGGCCCAGGGTCTCCGAGACCCGTTCCTTCAGATAGGCGCGGTTCGACTGGAACGGCTGCGCTCGGCGGATATCGACTTCCCAGAGATCGAAAGGCGGCTCGCCGTCGTTCAGCCACTGCGCCAGCGCGAAGCCCGCGCCGCCGGACGAGACGATGCCAATGGAGTTGTAGCCCGCCGCAACCCAGTAGCCGCCGAGCTCCGGCGCCTCGCCCAGATAGTAGCGGTCGTCGGGGGTGAAGCTCTCCGGGCCGTTGAAGAAGGTGTGGATGCCCGCGTCGGCCATCAGCGGCATCCGGTGCACGGCCTGCTCCAGGATCGGCTCGAAATGGGCGAAATCCTCCGGCAGCTGGTCGAAGCAGAAATCCGCCGGGATGCCGTCCATCCCCCAGGGCTTGGCCTTCGGCTCGAAGGCGCCGAGCATCATCTTGCCGGCGTCCTCCTTGTAGTAGGCGCATTCGTCCGGCATCCGCAGCACCGGCAGCCGGCCCAGCCCCTCGACCGGCTCGGTGACCAGATAGAAGTGCTCGCAGGCATGCAGCGGGATCGAGACGCCGGACATGCGGCCCAGTTCCCGCGCCCACATGCCGGCGCAGTTGATGACGATGTCGGTGTCGATGCGGCCCTCTTCGCCATCGTCGCCCGCCCAGGAAACCCCGGCGACGCGGCCCTTCGCCCGATGCACGTCGGTGACCCGGATGCCCTCGCGGACCGCTACCCCGTTCTGGCGCGCGCCCTTCGCCAGTGCCATGGCGATGTTGGCGGGGTCGCACTGGCCGTCATGGGGCAGGTGCACCGCGGCGGCGACGCCATCGGTGTTGAGATGCGGATAGATCGCTTTCAGTTCGGCGGGCGAGATCTCGTGGACCTCGACACCGAAGGCCCGGGCCATGGAAGCCTGCCGCAGGATCTCCTCGCGCCGTTCGGCGGTGAGCGCCACGGTCAGCGAGCCGTTCTGGCGCATGCCGGTGGCGATGCCGGTCTCGGCCTCCAGCTTCGTGTAGAGATCGGCGGAATACTTCGCCAGCCGGGTCATGTTCTGCGAGGCCCGCAGCTGTCCGATCAGACCGGCCGCATGCCAGGTGGTGCCGCATGTCAGCTGCTTCCGCTCCAGCAGGACGACATCGTCCCAACCCAGCCTGCCGAGATGATAGGCGACCGAGCAGCCGGATACCCCGCCGCCGATGATCACCGCCCGCGCCTTCTCCGGAATGCCGTTCACGCCGCCTCTCCCCGCTCGAATGGCCGCAGCGTGCACGATGCGCTGGCTGCCGCAAGACCGTCGTACCTGGGCACCCCTTGCACAGCGCAGGACTTCTTTTAGAAGTACCGTGCGATACGGCGCACAACCAGCGGATCACGGGACACATGCCACCGGACGGAAAAAGGGAAATCAACTGGCAGTTCAGCAGTTGCCCGCTGGAGTCCGATCCGTCGCGCTTCGGCCCGTTCCGTGACATCGTCGAACTCTGGGCCGCGCGGCGGCCCGAGGATGGCGGCCTGCCGTCGCGGCGCGGCATCGACTTCTACGACCTCAAGGGCTGGCACGGCCGCATCGCCATCGCGAAGATCGAGCGCGCCCCCTTCGATGTCCGCTTCGTGCTCTGGGGCACGACGCTGACGGCCTGGTGGGGCGCCGACTACACCAACGAACTGCTGGGCGCGAACGCGCTGTACCCGGATCTCTGGAAGAAGACCGAGTACCCCTACTTCGCCCGCATGTGCCGAACCCCCTTCATCGGCGTCGTCGGCGGCTATCTGGATCAGCACAACAAGCCCCACAACAAGGTGATCGGCCTCGACCTGCCGATGGGGGACGGGCGGCAGGTCACCCACGTGCTGATGCCCCATGTGAAGGTGGACCTCGATCAGGACATCGCCGACGTCCTGCCCGACTGCCCGCCGCGGACCATGTTCGATTGAGCCGGCGCAGGGTCCGGATTGCCGTTGCCGGGCTGCTGCTGACCCTCGCCGTGTCCTCAGGCGCTGCGCCCGCACTGGCTGCGGACCCGTCCATCGGCCGGATCAATCACGCCGGCTACAAGGGCCGGGCCCACTGCACGGGCTTCGTCGCCCGGGGCGGCCATGTGATCACGGCGGCCCACTGCATGCCGGACCGCCAGCGCTCGGTGCATTTCCTCGCCGGCTACGACCGTGCGCGGTATCTGTGGCACCTGGAATCGCCGAGGTCGGACTGGCGGCAGGTCGAAGGCCTCGATATCGCCATCCTCTGCAGCGGCGCGCCCGGCTTTCCCGCACTCTCCATTGCCGATGCGCCGCCGGAGCCCGGCGAGACGGTGATGGTCGAAGGCTACGCGACGCCGCGCTCGCATGTCCTGCAGACACGGCGCTGCGAGGTGGTCGGCACTGACAGCCGTGGACGGATGGAAATCGGTTGCCGCATGCCGCCTGGCATGTCCGGTGCGCCGGTGCTGATCGGAGAAGGCGACGGCCGCAGCGTCGTCGGCGTGGTCTCGAGCACCGGAACTGCGACCGCCATCGTGCACGGGATCACGCCGCGATCACCTGCAGCGTGCGACTAGCACCGTCATTCCGGAAAAGGTTGGTAGCGGGAGAGGGACTTGAACCCCCGACACGCGGATTATGATGGCGTTTCCCCTGAGTTCCGCCAACTTCCGCTTCATTCCAATATTCTGAAATAATACAATAATTTTAGATTGGAGCTTTGCCAAGGTTCCGCACTATGCCAGAATTCTGGTGACTTACTGGTGACTTTTGGAGCCTCGCGAAATGGAACCAACCCGGCTCGGCGAACGCGCCATTGAGCGCATGAGCTACCAGGGCAGCAATGGCACTCGTGATGTCCGATGGGATACTGAGGTGCGCGGCTTTGGCGTGCGTATCTATCCGAGCGGCGGCAAAGCCTACGTCCTGACATATCGCAACGCATCGAACCGCAAGAAGCTGATGACGCTTGGCAAGGTCGGCGAACTCAAGCTGCGAGCCGCGCGTGATCTGGCGCGCGAACGATTGTCCGATGTACGGCACGGCCACGATCCGCTTGGCGACAAACAAGCCATGCGCCGTGAAGCGACATTCAACGAACTCGCCGACCAGTATCTTGAGTACGAAAGGGTGCGCGGCAAACGCAGTCTCAAGGACGATCGGCAGCGCCTTCGCGACCATATCCGCCCCGTGATTGGCGGAAGGCGTCTGGCGGAAATCACCCATCGCGACCTGCTCAGAATGCAGACAAGGATCGCGTCCGCGACCTCCAACGGAACGGCGAACAGGTGCACGGCGCTCGCGCGGCGAATGCTTAACGTCGCGGTTGAATGGGGGATGCTGGAGACATCGCCCGCAGCCAAGCTCAAGCAGCTCCCCGAGAGCAAACCGCGCGACATCTTTCTGTCAGCTGACGAATTGAAGGCGATCGTCCGGTCATGTGACGAGGACGAGAACCTCTATGCGGCGGCGCTGTTCAAAATGGCGATGCTGACCGGTCGGCGTATCGGTGAACTGAAATCGCTGCGATGGGATCAGGTGGATCTCGACAACGGCATGCTCACGATCCATGAGACAAAGGTGGGTGAAGTACAGCGCGTCTACCTGAATGAACCGGCGCACAAGGTGTTGTCGTCGCTCCCCCGCGTTGAGGGGAACCCGTATGTCATTGTCGGTCGAGTGCCTGGACAACCGCTCAATGCGTACCGGAAGTGCTGGGATCGCATTGTCAAACGCGCAGGGTTGAAGCCGTTCCCGCCGCACGGTCTGCGGCACAGCTTCGCGTCGCAGTTGGTCGTCGGCGGCACGCCGCTCGAAACAGTCGGCGAATTGCTCGGGCACAAGAGCCCTCTCACGACGCGCAAGTACACGCACTTCCGTTCACAGCATCTGCGACAAGCGGCGAATGCGTTCGGAGAACTACTTGAAGCCGAAACAACGCTATCTGACGAGCCGAAAGCAGCGAACGCTGATGGCTGAGAACACAGCCCCTTGGGGAAAGGGGGAGAAGCCGACACCCGAGGCGATCGAGGCGGCGATACGTGTCCGCTACCCGACACTCATTAACGACGAGCGTCCGGTGATCAAAGAGCAAATCGCCTACGACGACGGCAGCGGTTTCGCAAAGGATGAGGAGCAGCGCGGCCCGGATCGCGCTGACTGGAGCCGCGATTTTGTCGTCGACGTTCTCCGATACGCTGAGGCAAACAAATGTTCGCGCAACGCGGCGATCGAGGCGATGCACGAGGAATATTGCAAACGCGGGAACCACAAGGACCTGCCCTCACGCAAGCGCATCTTCAACCGCTATCACGGCCAAATGCGTATTCATAATTTCTGCCTCGCAGTGATGAACAACGACATCAAGCGTGCAGTGCGTGAAGCGATGCAATCACAAACCGTGCGCAATCTCTTCCTGCTTGAAGTCCGCAGGAAGCTCTAAAACCTGTCACTATTTGCGGCAGGCAGGCTGAGCCATCTTCCGGTCACCAAAGGAATCCAGAACCAAGGTGATCAAGAAGATGGAACCTCAAAGCCAAGATGCCTCTCAGAAGCCCGTCGAACAGTCCTCAGAGGTCGGTGAGCTTCGACCGCTACCCGAAGACCCGACGGCCCTGATCCCGGCTGCCTGCCTGCCTCAGCACCTCGGCATTGCCCTCCAGACCCTCGCGCGATGGCGCCATGAGGGATACGGTCCAGCCTACGTGAAGTTGGGGCGGCGGGTTTTCTATCGCTCTGGAGATATACGGCGGTGGATTAACGAAAGGGCAGTAGATCGAATGGATCTCACAGCCTCTGGAGGTTGAGCCCATATATATATACGTGGGGCACGCACGCTAACAAACTGAAAAATAATACATTTTCGGACCGTGCGATATCCTGGAAATCAGACAATTGGCTTCATGACGGACAAAGAATTGTTCAGCGTACAGGACAATCGATCCACCCCTGAAGGCGGAATTGTCCACTATGGCAGACAATCCCGGGACGAGCCACGCCTGCAGGGCAAAGAAAAAACATGGCTCGCACACCAAAAGGTCAATTCTCCGAACTCATTGAGGTTGATGATCTTCGTGACAACCCAAATCGAGCGGAAAAAGCAGTCGATGATGATGTCGGTGTATCGGTCTGGTCAAAGAAACAAGGGCGAAATGCGACCTACTATCGGCAGGTGCATGAACTTCTAGACGACAAGATCGACGAAGCTGAAGTGTATGCGAAGAAAGCCAGACTAGGCTTTAACCCTGGGATCGCATACCGGCTGACTAAATTCACGGAGAAGGCAATTGCTGAGCCCCACAAGGATATCGAGGGCTATCAAAGACATCGAGAGGGAAAGACACTTATGGAGCTGAAGAACCCAGGCTGTCGTGTTTGGCTCACTCAGGCAGAGTTATGTGAAAAGCTTAAGTGTTCGCGATCCGCACTTACAGACACGCTGAGAGCAATGAAAGCCGTCGACCTGATTGTAAATTGGGGCGAAGGCTGGATCGAGTTCGATTGTCTCTGTGTTTGGCGCGGAAAAATCGAATTGAAGATGGCCTACTCGCGTGTACAGAAGGTGCATCAGAGTAAGAGGTGCGTCGTCGTCGGAGGGTCCAATGGTTAGGGCCACTGGTTACTCGACAGCCGCTGCGTTTGCGAGTGCATGTCTAACAATTACGAACGACGCTGAAGATCGTGTCCCTTCGAGCGGGCTCTGGCATCAGTATCGGCGCTTTTGCGTGGATGCTGGCTTGCCGATAGGTTCGCGTTCGGAGCTATCGAACGCACTGATAGCGATCGGCGCGAGGCGCATCAAATCAACTGGCCGCATCTACTATGCGTGCATGCGCTGGCGCTGGAGCGGCGAGGCCAGACCGAGTGACGCGAGCCTTACTGCCAAGCTACTCCGAGTGACGGAGAACCTATTCGAAATCCGGACGCTCTCGATAAGCGATTTCTGCCGCGCCTATGGGCTGAGCCGGAACACCTACTACCGGATGGAGCGCCAAGGACGCGGACCCAGGACGATGCAGATTGGCAAGGCGAAACGCATCCACGTCGACGCGGCGGAAGAATGGGCGCGGCGTGTTGAACGCGAGCCGATCACGTTCCACTAGCAAAGCGATGACGCTCTGTTGGGAGGGCCAGGTACACGCGCATCCCTCCAATCACCTTCGCAAACCCAGCAAAAAGGCCCTGTCCACGAGTGTTGGGGCACTTCCCCGAACTCCAGGAGGACGAGAATTTGAGCGACTTCCCCCCTGACGTCATGGCGCGGTTCATGACCAATCGTGCGATCGAGCAGACCACGGTTGCCTTGTTAGATCGGCAATACATCGTCCGCCTCGTTCATCGAGAGGGATGGTCACCGGAGAATCCGACCATTTCTCGTCACTACACGGTGTGCGACCTTCGCAAACCCGGCACAACGAAGTACCTGCGCTACATGAACTGGCAGGGATACCATGTCTTCTTCCGGCCAGAGCACCCCGGATATGTTCGTGTGGACGACCTTTGCGAAGATGTCATCGACAGAATGCGCGCCGATGAGATCGACCCATGCGCGGTCATCGAGACCAGTGAAGGCCTGTTTCACGCGTGGATACGGCTCATGCGGTGGCGCTCAACTGTGATCACGCCCGCCGAAAACGGAGCGGCAGCGCGGTTGCTCGCCGAACGGTACGGTGGCGACATGGGCGCTAGTGGGGCAATGCAGGTCGGTCGGTTGCCAGGATTTCGGAATGTCAAAGGCTGCCACGAGGACCGGAACGGCGGCTTTCCGCTTGTACGCCTTCGATCGAAATCCGGGGGGCGTGCCGCCGAATGCATTCTGAAAGACGCGCGGCAAAATCTATCTCGCTCGTCGACTATGGAGGCCCACGGAACGGCCCAATTTCTGCCTGAGCAGCAAACATTTATTTCATTGGAAATGCGCGAGCCCGAGGCCGCGGCTATCTACCGAGAGACCGTCAAAGACCTTGTCTCTCGGTTCCCCAATCTGCCGGTAACTGACAGAAGCCGCGTCAACTACGCGGTAGCAGGAACTCTGACCCGCAGAGGATACCAAGTCCCAGAGGTTGTCGCAGTTATTGCAGCTGGATCTGATAAGGCGTTGGAGAGGGGCGCGAAGTATGTTGAACGCACTGTTGAGGCTGCTCGCAAGAAGCTCGGATTAGACCTCTAGTGGATTGATCCGGACAGAAGTGCCCGATTTCCGATTCTCGATTGAGCTCGACTAAGGTCTGCTGCGAGGCCTTCGGCATAGCTTCACATGTTGTCACTTCCGGCCCGGAGCCGACTTTCGACAGCATTCTCGGCCATCGCAGTGCGACGCGTGTAAGCGACCTCTACCGCACGAGCGAAACACTCTGAATGGCCCCACTGAAATGCGCAGCATTCGCATTGCGTTCTGAGTTGGCTTACAGTTGGTATTAGGGACAGCCATCAGGACTAAAGCGCGTGGTGCAACTTAGTATAGACAGTACCCCGAACAAGACCCGATCGGTGAGGTGCCACTTCGAGTTTTTGCCGTTGCGAGGACGATTCAGTGAATAACGCCATCCTCAGGCATAATTGCGCGCAGGCTTGGCTCGCGCAGTTCGAGGAGGGCGACCGTAGCGCGGCTGAAAAGCTTCTGGCGTTAGTCACACTTATCTCAAGTGACGAATTTCGGTCCGGGCTCACTGCGCTTCTCGAGGATCGTCTTGAAGCCGGCCCACAACCCATCGCACTCTACAATGAGGTAGAGCGACGTCATTGGAAAGGCGTCCCCAACCGGCTCTTCAAAGAGCCCCGCCGGAAGATCAAGCGCGCTTGCGGACGGTCGGGTCCTTCACTCATGCCACGCCAACGAAGCATTGATGAGGAGGTGGGCAGCGAAGGTGTCGTCGCGAATATCCTCACGCAGTTCCAGCGAAACCGAAAGCAACGGATCTCGCTGAGTCCGGGGCCAGACATAATTCGCGAGCGACATATTCGACGCTTTGTGCTCGTGACTGATTTCATTGGCTCTGGGAAGAGGGCATGTAGCTTCCTTGACGCGGCTTGGCGCGTGCGATCAGTGCGAAGCTGGTGGTCGCGTCGGGCGCGCAGCGGCTGGAGCTTCGAGGTCGTCGCCTTCGCGGGCCTGCCGTCCGGGATCGCTGAGGTCCGACGCCACCGATGCCAGCCCCGTGTCACAGTCCGCGTGATTGCCCCAACCATTCGCTCCACGTTCCTGCCAAGCGAGGCCCGGATTCTCGAAGATCTCTGCCATCGCTACCCAACAGGTGTTGTCAGCCCCCTTGGATATGACGACGGCGCGGCCCTTATTGCCTTCGCGCATTCGATGCCAAACAATGCGCCTGCAGTCTTTTGGAGCCAAGCAAAGGGCTGGCGAGCGCTTTTTCCTGCTCGTACGACTACGGGAACCGAGACTCCATTTGAAGCCGGTTTAGATGCGGCGGCGATCCAGGAGCGGCTAGGCGCGGCAAGCGGGCTCATATCTTATGCTAAGGGTGAGGCACACATCTCGATCGAGGTAATCGTGCTTTCCGCACTACGGCGATCCCCACGCAGCGTCGACGCGATTTCCGGGAGACTCGGCTTGGATAGGGCGAAGGTCAACGCGGTGCTCAATGAGCTCCGAAAGCTCGAATGGATATCCGAAAGCAACCAGATAACCGAGCGCGGGAGGCTGGTCCTCAAGCGCCTCCAGGATGCCGGCGAGCCGAAATTGCTTCCCCGATCAGATCCAGGCCTTTACTTTCCCAAATCGCTGAGAGCGCTGCGCAATGTCTAGTGGCTGCCGATCCTTAGGTTGGCACCGATGGGCCTGCGGGCTCAGGGCGACCGACTACGGTCCGCTCACGATCAAGCTTGCGCTTGATGATAACCTCGATGAAGGCGCGCGACCTCACGGTCGCCGCATCGCACGCCTCGCTCGCACCTTCATCGAGATCACCCTAACGGGTGACAAGTAGATGGTCGCTTGGCGTTCTCAGCACTTTCTCGATGAGGGCCGACGAGCGGGGATCGACCAGGAGATCCTTAACCGCGCTGTCGAGATCGCCGAACATACCTTGAGAGTGCCTGCGCCCGGTGAACCGATCCTGACCCTAGGCCACCTTGCGCATATGACGGGCGTTGATCACGACTACCTCCGCGCGACTATATCGCGCGCTGGCGAGGACCCGTATCGCGAGTTCACCATCCGCAAGCGTTCGCTCCCTGGTCAGCCTCCGAGACTCCGCTACATCGCAGTACCCGAGCCGCTGCTTATGACAACGCAGAGTTGGATCGCGTCTGAGATCTTACGTCGAGCTCCGTGCCACAAGGCCAGCGTCGCCTATGCGCCGGGAAGCAGACTGGCAACCGCGGCGGCGCGGCATTGTAAAGCCAAGTGGCTCGTCAAGATCGATGTGCGGGAGTTTTTCGAATCGATCACCGAAATCGACGCCTATCGCGTCTTCTTGCAGCGAGGCTATCAGCCGCTTGTTTCGCTCGAGCTTGCGCGACTCTGCACACGGCTCAGGCTTAAGCATCGTAGCTCGACCGCTTGGCTCCCGGCGCGACGACGAGTGGAGTGGCGGTGGAAACGGACGAAGGGGGGGATCGACAATTGTGATCAGCGCCTATTGGGTGTGCTGCCACAAGGTGCACCAACGAGCCCAATGCTTGCCAATCTTGCGGCATGGCGTCTCGACGAAACGGTCCAAGAAATCTCAGATACCTTCGGGGTCCGGTACACTCGATATGCCGATGATCTCACCTTCTCCAGCCCGCGCAAGGAGTTCGGCCGAGCGAGATGTATTCAGCTGATTGGGCGGATCTATCAGGCGCTCGGCGAGCGCGGTCTTGCGCCCAACACAGCAAAAACGGTGCTCGCACCGCCCGGCTCACGGAAGATGGTGCTAGGCCTTCTGGTCGACGGCGCTCGTCCCCGACTGTCGAAGGCGTTTCGCAACAAGCTTAGAATGCACCTACACTTCATCACACGCCCGGACGTAGGTCCTGCGCGCCATGCCGAGCAGCGTGGATTCACCTCGATTGAAGGGCTGCGTCAACATCTCCTCGGTCTCACGGCCTTCGCCACCCAAATCGATCCAGCCTACGGCGCTGAATGCCAAAAGAAGCTAAGATCAGCGCCATGGTGATCCTGTTTCTGTTTGTATCAATCAGTACTCAGTGCTCGAGCATAATCTGAATTTCTAACGGAAATGGAAGAACTGGCCGTCAATGGAATTTGCCCCAAAGCTATGGCTGCCCATCGTTGTCAACAGAGCCTAGTAGTTCCTTTAGGCGGCGAAGATTGTTTTGGTAGCTGAACAGGTATCGCTTGAATGGGTGAGTCAGCGTCGAACGCTCCCTAACCCAATGAGTGCAATCCCAGCCAAGGTCGATCAGATCTGATACTGCGAACACAAACTCGAGCGTGTCTGTCAGAAACGCAAATGTCTCGAATTCATGGCGATAGTCGAAACGGGCCTCACCGCCATGAACGAAATGATTTCGCATTTTCACTGCTTCCACACATGGCAGATCCAGGCTGGGCAATTTTTCGGCGGCGGCAGCGCCAACTCCCTCAGACCGATGCAACACCTTCTTTGTCAGAGACGCTCTGCCAACCCTGCCCAGATTGGAAAGGACCGAGTTCGCGCTCAGCAGACTGGGGCAAGCTCTTGATAAGGCGTTTGCACTCATCGACCGCCGACACCAGCTCTTTCGACAAGCTGGAATCTGGAGGACAAAGATCATCCGGAAGGATGTCGAACATGTTCGCAGCGCTCACCAGCCGGTCAACGCTGTAGTTTTCATAGAATCCGTTGGCAAAACGATTGCGTGCTTCGGAAAGCCTGTCCGCGCTATTCGTCCAAGCCGATACAACTTGGCAAAACTCGTTCAATCGACGCTCGGGGTCCAGGAGCACTTCCGGCACTGAGGCTGCCTCCTCATCGCTCAACTGACGATCATTGCAACCACTCCAATGAAAGTCAGCCCAGTCAAGCAGACCTTGTTCTGCGCCCCTTGATGATGGCAGCGGTTCTAGCCCCAACTGGATCCACTTGTAGGCCTGCCTCTGACCGAGACACAGCTCGAACAGACTGTGCAGCGTCCGTATCGGCTCTAGTACATCCGTAAGGCGGCATGGCTGCTCAAACTCAAGCTCTACGACTACTTCATTCGAAAAACCTACTCCGCGTATACTTCCAGAATCTGAAGTTGTCAGATTCAGAAGCCGGACTACGCCCCATAAGATGGGTACTTCGCAAATTTCAAATTTGCCACTATAATAGGCTAAACTTGGATGCGGCCCCATCACCTGATTATATTTGGGATTTTCCCACCGATTTTTATCGGCAATCTCCTGCCTTTTCTGGTACTCATCTTGGAGAATCCGTTCGACGGCGTCCCTCGACACGATCAAGTTGCGGAACATTTCAAGTCCCGTAAATAGATTGAACAAGCTTTCAAAGTGATAACGCGCCGCGTGGATGCATCTAGGCTCAGCTTCTATATACCTGCCTGATACAACGGCAAAATTCGGATAATAATGATGCCTTATTGTTCCGTCTTCGCGGCCTCCATTGCGCCTGTAACCCAGATATATACAGTTATGTAATGAACAAAGGCGGCCATCATCAAGTTTCCCGAGAATCGTTTCTAGGTTGCGCTCATAAGAATACGACTCGCCTTCGGCCACTACAGAAAACGAATTCTCCGATCCCGAAAGACTTAGATATCCAGCCCCTGGTAAGTTCTCCGGAATGAAAACACCACTATATTGCGAAAACTTTTTCAATTTATAGCACCTCGCAAATCGTCATTCGAAAGATTCCTCTGTTCTCGGCCAGAGGTCTGCTTCCCAATTGCGGCTCGCTTCGATCTCACTCCGAAACTCCGGCAATTTGCGCTTCGCCCACTCAGCGACGACTGGATGGTCGTGATCGGTGAGCGTTTCGAGAAGTGGCAATCGGCTAGTCAGCTTGTCGGTCAGCGAACCCGACCAGGATGTCGGACGAAAGGATTCGTAGATTTCTCCAAGACAAGTTGCCAGATTTGGCGATGCGGCCACCAATTCGCTGAATACATCTCGCCATTCGTACAACCGATTTTCATTGTTTAGTTGAAACAGCTTTGCAGCTCTGCATACTGCAAGCCAACGGGTTTTGGGTGCTAATGAACACCATGCCACCACCGATGCTGTGTCAATCGCTTCAACTGGATTCTCGCAGTGTCGCAGGTCGCTCAACAAGAAACTGTCGAGGCGCCTACGATCCTCTGGATCAGGCTCCAGGAATGCATCCATAAAGGCGCTGGGTTGGTTCTTTGCCAATTCGCAGAGGAGCTGATCGATGTCATGGAGATATAATTTTCCTGCACCGATCAAGCCCGCGATCTTTTTACAAATTTGCTTCGCAGAAGGTTCGGCGGTCTGCCCAGCCCTAAGACATTTCCGAGCAATCTCCTTAAGGGCGTGGTCATCTATCTGTCGATTGCCTCGAGATCCAGCCTCGAGATCATAGCTGCAGAGAAATACTCTGCAAAATTCCATCAGCTTACCCTCCTCTGGGAGAGTGGCTAGTGGCCGTTTGAATAACCTCATTTTGAGAATACTTTTGATAGTCCCATCGCTGTTTTCGCGATTTCCAAGGCACGTTAGCAATTCGACCAGTTCGTCATCACTGAGCCCCGCATGACTCTGACCATAGGCTAAGATCTCATATTGTTCTGTTGCGGCGACACCATGATCTATCGAGGTCAGCAGCCGACGATACGCGGTTGCATTGAGCGCAATTGCGCACTGAAGGTTGGGAAACACCGGTCCAAGGAGATCGTCTTGAACCGCCTCCTCCAAGAGCTTGTTACACAATTTAGGCGACTTTCGGTTCAAACCAATTAAGAAGCCGTAGAAGACCCCCAAATTCCAATCGCCACTCGCCAGTGAGGCGGCTGCGGCATGGAGGCGTCGCCACAACGCCTCCGGATCCTTTGCGTCTTCGGCAAGTCCTTCCCCTACAAAGCCGATACGATTCCCGCCAGGCGATACCAATTCCATCAACAGGTCATTAAACGCCTCTCCGTCCTCTGCGAGCTCTCGTCCTATCCGCCGAGTGATCTCCTCGACTGTCTGAATCTGCTCTGATAGATCGCGCTCCTCGATGTCATCGCTGCCATCAAGATGGTCCAGGCCGTAGCTGCGATCTTGCAAAGCGTAGGCGCGCGCTCTTTCCACGAGCGATGATGGTCGGAGCTGGCGTTCAAGGGATTCAAGCTGTGTCCATTGACCTTTCGATTTCGAGCCGGACTTTGGCGCGTCAAAGTAGATAGTCTCTTTGACAGCGATCCAGCCCTCGACCCATTTGGTCTGCCCCTGAACCTCCGCGAGTGTATCGCTCAGTTCCGCCTGAACTCCTCCACGATGCCAAAGGCCCCGAAACCGTTGTCGAAGTACGTCTCTCGCCCGAACCCCTAGTTTGCCCGGTCTCAACGCCAATCCCTTTAACGCATCAAGGTGTCGTCGATACCATTCACATTGCTCCGCCCAACTCTTGGGCCTGTAGCCATAGTCCCTTGGTCGAGCGCCGAACTGATAGTCCTCGCCCGAGCTGAACCGTGTAGCTTCCAAGGCAGCATCCAAGGCTTCAATCGCGAGTTCCGCTGATGGCTCATCATCCTTTCGCAACAGATCGTTGATAACGGAAATGCGCTGATCGAGAGTTGCATGTGTGCCAGAGAGATGAATAGGAAACAGCGAAATCAGCCTTTCCGTTGCGGAATTCCGGATCTCATCATCATTCGAATTCAGGGCGAAACCTTGGAGCTGAGCACAACACCGCTCGAACAATTTCGGATCATGCGCGATCAGTTTTAGCGTCCGAACACATGCAGTTTGTGCCGAGTTGTCTGCTTGATAGATAGTTTGATTACCGTCCTTTGTAGATCTCTCTATCGCTTCAAGCGCCGTCTCTGGCGCAATTGGTGCAAGGTTTTTAAACATTGCAATGCCGAATGCATTGAGCATCCCAACATCTCCAACCCATCCTTCCTTGCGCAACCAGTCCGCCGCGATGTCACCCACAATCGGATTGTCGTGAAGGAAGGCAAGCCGTCGCGTGAATGACTTGATCAAACGCTCAGAACCGCTTCCTAGAATTCCGCCCACAATCTTGGTCTTGGGCAGTCGCTTCAGAGCATTTGACGCAAGGCGGTTCGCAAGCGCGTGAGGCAGAACCGCTCGCCACCTAGACCGGCTTTGAACTAATTTGCGATCACGCAGTATTGTGACATGACCGAACATGTCATCGGCGGATTCAGTAACAATGTTTCCAAGGTGTGCAAGTTCGGATGATGAAGGATCCGTGTCTTCTCCATCGAAAGAATACGCGAGCGAAAGAGCTTCTGCAGCCCGAAGAAGTCGTTGGTCGTTGTCATGTCGTTGTACGAACAGGCGTTCGAGAAGCGTCTCGTCACGCAAGCCAGAAAGGGTTTCACCGACTTCCACTGTTTCTGCGAGAGCAATAGCCACTCGCGCATTGCCACCAGAGAACTCCGCTATGGTCTGGGCATCGACTGCTGTGATGTGGTCGAAGTGATTGCGGATCAGACGCTCGGTCAGTTCGAGACTGGCGGGCTCCATGAGGTAAACGCCAGTCTTGGTTGGAAGATCATCACGAACGTCATACTCAACGGTCAGAAGACTGACGCAGGAATCATCCTTGATGACAGCTTCTCGCAAGGATGCATGCAACTCAGGAGGGCAGTTGTCCACGATGACGATGCCTGGTTCATCCAGGGCGTTGAGGTTCTCAATAAGCGCCTTCGGCGGCGGTTGGGGATCATCTGCAACGTCACAGTAGTAGGCACGGTTCTTCGGCAACGCACTGGAGCCAACACGCTCGTCGAACAGCGCTTGCACCAAACGGGTCTTGCCAACACCAGAAAGCCCTGCGAGCCGGAGACAAACGCCTACTGATCGAAGGGCTTCTCTAAGCTCATTAATCCCGCTTACCGCATCGACGGGTTGGTCAGAGGGCCTGCGTCCGTTCGAGATTCGCAGCTCCTCGTCGGCCAGATACACCTCCTCGACTCCACCAGGCGCATTGGCCCAGTTTCCATACGGATGCCAACCGATAAGTGGCCTGCCGACACGTTCGCGAACCCACAAAACCATTGAGGGGTGCTGGCGAACCCAGGTCGCAATCTGACCACGATCGAGAAACTGCAGTTCTACCAATCCATTCGGATCGTCCTGAGACATAGCGTCTCGCATCGCCTTCTGTCGTCGTCGAAGCATCGCGTTGCTCGTATTCGCTCCCGACGAAGCGATCAGATAGCAACCACCAACAGCGACCAAGTTTGCGATGTCTTCTCGAAGAGAGCCGCCAGGCTTCATTTCTTCTTTTGCTTTCGCAGGTGCCAAGTCTGGCTTCTTTACCTGAATACCCACGACTGAACGTTGCAAGAGCACGCTGCCAGGCACTCCCGCTTCCGTCCGTACAACAACATCAAATCCGCCATCAGCCGCATTCTGATTGCCTCCCCAAGTGACCGCCTTTGAGTCCAGCCCAGCCTCTCGGCACTCAGCCTCGCAAAGCAATCCGACGAGTTCACGAAGGAGCTTGTCATCCAGTTGAGCGATGTCGTCACCGGTTATGTCGAACACTGAAACTCGCCCCCTTTTCTCACAACTTCACTTGAGCCTGACCATACCAAGTCCCCTTGCTCTTGCTGTGTTGGGCAAAGCGGTGTGTGGCGACGAGGCATTGCAGGTGTTTTTTGACCGTGCTCCGGTTCGCGCCGGTCAGTTGGACGATGTCGAAGGTCGTCAGGCGGCCGTGTTGTGTGGCGAGGGTCAGGACCTCCTGCGAGAGCGGCCGGATGCTCGCGGCCGTGATGTGCTCGCGTTCCAACTTGGCCTCCAGGCTGCGCTTTTGCTGCCGAAGGCTTCGTAGGAAAAATGTCAGCCAGCCCTGCCAGTCGGGATTGTCAGTGTGCATGGTGGTCTGGAATTGCAGGAGCGCCAAGTAGTAGCCTTCCTTGCTTCGCTCCATGACGTTCTCAAGCGAGGAAAAGAGAACGAATGGAGATGCGAATTTAGTCCTACGTTGACAGCCTTGCCCTCCATACCAACGGCTAACGCAATGCGGGTCTATCCACTCTGCGCTGCAAGTATGCATTTCAGGTGCGCAGGCGGCAAGAACGCTCAGAACTTGTCAGAGTTGCTCACAGCCTTCCCCCTCTCCCCAGGGGGCTGTGTTCCACGTTCCGCGAGCCGTCCGCTGCGCTACTGTGTTGCGTCCGACGTCACGGCACCCGCCCCCGCCTGCATATCGCCCCCTGTTTTGGATTTGGCGGGGGGATAGGGGGGCGGCTCTCGCGCCCCCAGGGGCATCCGATGAGCTTCCGGCCCTTGATCAGGGTAAGTGGTTGAATGGGGGGAAGGTTTCGGTTCAGCGGCGACATCCCGAAGTCATGGCGCGCTGGTGACTTATTGGTGACTTGCCAAAGATTGGCAGCCACCAAGCTGACCGTAACTCATTGAAAAAGTTGGTAGCGGGAGAGGGACTTGAACCCCCGACACGCGGATTATGATTCCGCTGCTCTAACCAGCTGAGCTACCCCGCCGCCGAGCGCGCGATATAGGGGCTGGAATGCAGGCCTGTCAAGCGGCTTGGGCCGCTCTTATCCAGCCTAGTAGACAGCCTTCGCCGCCGACGCGCCGCCTTCCCGCCGGACCGCTTCGGCGGCAGCGCCGAGATCGGCCAGGTAATCCTGCCGCGCGGGCGCGTGGAACATCGACAGCATCAGGTGCATGCCCCGGGGATTCTGGGTCCGGCCGGGCAGCCAGCCGCCCTTGGCCATGCGGTCGGCGACGGCGAAGATATCCACGTCCCGCGCGCCGAAATTGAGGATGGTCAGGTCCGGTTCCGCGAACATGTGGAAGCCCTGCAGCGCCTCGATTCCCTCGCGCCAGGCGCGGGCGTTGGCCAGCAGGTCGCGGGCGATGGCGCGGTAACCGTCATGCCCCAGATGGTTCAGCACCGCCCAGGCTGCCGCCACCGCCCCGCCCGGCCGGGTACCGGCGATGGTGTGGGTGACGAAGCGGCCATTGGCCCAGACATCCAGATCGAAGGCCGCCCGCGCCATGTCCTCGGCGTCGCGGAAAAACAGGGTCGAGGCCGGCTTGGGGCAGAAGCCGTACTTGTGCAGGTCGGCCGAGATCGAACGCACGCCCTCCACGGCAAAGTCGAAATCGGGCAGCGGCTCGCCATTCGCCTTCGCGAAGGGGATCAGATAACCGCCGACGCAGGCGTCGACATGCAGCCATAGCCCCCGGTCCCGTGCGACTTCGGCGACGGCAGCGACCGGATCGATGACGCCGAAGGGGAAGCAGGGCGCCGAGGCGACGGTCATCATCGTCCGGTCGTCGGCCGCCTCGGCGATGGCCGCCGGGTCGGCCCGGCGGTCGCCGGCCAGACGCACGCGGCGCACCTCGATCTCCATCGACCGCGCCGCCTTGTCGAAGGCGGGATGGGCGCTCTCCGGCATGACAATGTTGAGCTGCTCGCCGATCTTCGAGCCGCTGGCGCGGTGGGCGTCGCGCGCCGCCTTGACGGCCATGAAGATGCTCTCGGAACCGCCGGTGGTCATGTGCCCGTCGGCGCCGCCGGGCGCGTGGAAGAGGTCGAGACCCATCTCGATCACCTCCCGCTCCATGCCGCCAATGGACAGGAAGGCGCGCTTTCCGCCCAGCGCGTTCTCGGTGAAGAAGGCGTTGAAGGCGGCCTTGCCGATCTCGGCGGCGCTCTCCGAGCCCTTGAAGACGTAGAGCGGCGTTCGCCCGTTGCGCCAGTCGATATCGCCGGCGGTCCGGCTGTCCATTTCGTTCAGCAGCGCATCCGCCGCCCTGCCGGTCTCCGGAAATGCCGTCCGCACCGTCGTTCCTCCCCTGCCGCGCCGGTCTTCAGCCGGCCGGCGCCGATTGTGGACGGCGCGGCGCGGGAAGGAAACCGGTCAGTCGGTGAAGGTCCAGCTGCCCAGATCGCAGAGGTCGGCGCCGTATTCCTCGAAGGTGCCGCCGTCGGCAAAGACGGCGCGGATGTCGTACTCGCAATGATCGCGGCCGTCCTCGATGGCGACCTCGACCTCGTTGCCGGCGGGCAGCACATAGCCGACCGGGATGAGGTTGTCGGACCAGGTGCCCGCGCTGGGCGGCGACACATGGAACTCGACGATGTCCGCAGAACTCTCGTTGATCAGCAGGAAGTACATGTCCTCGGCGGCTGCGCCGGTGCTGACAAGCGACGCCAGACCAAGGGCGGCGATCAGTTTCTTCATTCCCATGTCCTCGAAATCGGCCCCCTGCAGCGACCGCCGCTGCAGCCGGAACCGGGTGTCCCCGGGCAGATTAGGCGGCCAGCGCCTCGGCGTTTGCAAGCGGGAAAACGCGGGCGCAACCGAAGCGGGAATGGCCCGCGCCGCCTCGCCTAGCGGACAGGCAGGGTCTTCAGATAGGCGAACAGATCGTCGCGGAGCGACTTCCGTTTCACACCCTTGAACGGCATCACCGTACCCGGCGCGTATCCCCTCGGGTCGCGGATGAAATCGTGGAGGTTTTCCTCTGTCCAGACGACGCCCCGCGTCTTCAGGTCCTTCAGCGCGTCCGAATATTCGAAGCCCGGCAGCGCCCCGGCAGGACGCCCGATGACGCCGCCCAGATCCGGCGCGGCCATGGTGCGGTTGGGCAGGGGATCGTGGCAGTAGCTGCACGCCTCGTAGATCTCCCGGCCCTTCTCCGGATCGCCGTCCGCGGCGGCGGCCTGCGGCAGCACGGCCAGGCCGAGGCTGCAGACGATGGCCAGATGTCTCATGCGGTCTCCCCTCGCTTGCACGTTCCACCCAGCATGGGAACACCACTCACCCACGGCATTGATCGAGGTCAAGCCACCGGCCCGCCGCGCCCCCGGTGCGCCTTGAACGCCCGGATGGCCTGAACGACGGCGTACATCGCCAGCGTGGCGGCCGAGACATAGACCCAGACGGTGCCGAAGCGGGTCAGCCCGTGCGGTTCGCTGCTGCAGATGATGACGCTGGACTGTTCGGCGCAGAAGCCGGAGAAATCGGCCAGCGCGAAACCCTGCGCTGCAATCGCCGTCGCCGCGGCAATGGCGCCGAAAACGATGAAGCGGTTGCCGAAGAGATTGGCGACCTGGATCAGCGCGAGCACGCTGTAGCTGATGAAGAAGCAGCCGAGCAGCGCCATGTCGATGGCGCTGAAATGCGATGCGCCGCCTTCATCCATCTCTTTGTTCCGCCTCGCTCCAGGGCCCCCCCGGACGGCATTGGAGCACACGGGGCGCTGCGGCGCCCGCCTTCGTTCAGCGGGTCATTCCTTTTCCGGCAGCGTCCTGATGAAGGCGATGATGTCGTCGCGATGGCTGGACCGCTTCAGTCCTTCGAACACCATGATCGAGCCGGGGATGTATCCGCGGGGATCGCGCAGGAAATCGCGCAGGTTCTGCTCCGTCCAGATCATGCCTTCCGCCTTCTTCTCGTTGAAGGCGTCCGAATATTCATAGCCGGGGAAGACTCCGACAGGCCTGCCGATGATGCCGTTCAGCTTCGGCGCCGCCAGCGGATCGCCGGGGATCGGCATGTGGCACTGCTTGCAGAAGCGCATGAAGATCTCCTCGCCCGTCTGCGGGTCGCCGTCATCGGCCAGCGCCGGCAGGCTGAGGAAGACCAGCGAGAGTGCAAGGGCGAAGGAGCGCATCAGTCATTACCTTGGAATTGTTCCAGATTGTCGGCTTATTTGGGTCGCGCCGCGCGGAACGCAATGGCGCAGTGCAGCAGGCGGCGGATTTCTGCGAGGGCGGTCACTCCAGAGGCAGTTTCCGGGCGAGCCAGCCGGGTCCCTGACGGCTGCCGCCCATGCCCTCGCCGATGTCGGCGACCTGGCTGAACCCGTTGGCGGCAAGGAAGGCGGCGGCGCTGCTCGAGCGCCCGCCGGACGCGCAGATCAGCGCCAGAGGACGGGACCTGTCCCCGTTCGTGACCTCAAGCACGTCCTTCAGGAACCCCTCCTCGCCGGAAAGCTGGAGCCAGTTGACGCGCGCCGAGCCACGCGGCGTGCCGGACCACGCCCACTCCGGCGGGGTGCGGATGTCGATGATCAGCAACTCGCCGGCCTCCGCCTTGCGCCAGGCGGCATCGGGCGACATCACGCCCGTCTCCGCCAGAGCGCAGAACGGCAGCAGGACGGCCATCAGCAAGGTCAGCACACGCATAGCCTTCCCTATCGCGCGGGCCGCTTCGCACTGCAATTCAAGGCGGCGTGAGAACATGCCTTCAGAGTGCGTAGCCGTAGTCCGCAGCCCAGCGAAGGCTTTCCTCCGTCGTCGTGCTGGGCCGGTATTCCAGGCTCACCGGGGCGGTCCATCCGCTCTCGTCGATCACGTCGAAGATGAAGCGGTAGTCCAGCTCGCCGGCGCCGGGCTCGCGCCGGTCCGGCGGGTTCGCGATCTGGATATGCCCCGCATCGGCGACATGCTGGCGGTACAGCCGGACCACATCGCCGTGGATGATCTGGAAGTGGTAGAAATCGAACTGCAGCCAGACATTGTCACGGGCAATGCGGTCGCGCAGCCGGAGGGCCTGATCCACGTCGTTCAGGAAGTAGCCCGGAAAATCGACCGGGTTCAGCGGTTCCAGCATCGCGCGGATGCCGTGCGGCGCGGCCAGATCGGCGACGCGCCGGACATGATCGACGAAGGCGGCTTCGGCGGTTGCGTCGCCCCGGTCGGCCAGTCCCGCCATCACGTGAATGCCCATGACGCCGAGCGCCGCCGCCGTCTCCACCGTCTGCCGCGCCTCGTCCTCGCTGCGTTTCGCGGTGGCCAGATCGACGCCGGCGCCGCGGTCGCCGTCGGCCATGCGCGGGATCGGCGTGTTGATCAGCGTGACCCGAACGCCGGCCGCCTTCGCCGCCGCAACGATGTCCGCCGTGTCGTGGGCATGCGGGTTCAGGATCTCGACTTCCGGAAAGCCCCAGGCGGCTGCGGCGGCGAAACGCTCCATGAAGGGGCGTTCGGTGAACATCAGATCGATGTTGGCGGAAAAGCGCGGCATGCTAGAACCCTGCGAGTCTGTCCCCGGCCCGGAGCCTGCGGTTCTTGAGTGACTTGAGCGGTCAATACAGCGGCAATCGCCTCTCGGCGCAACCTGAAGGCGGCGAGGGCCGGCTGGTTCCCGAAAGCGGCGGACGGCTGATGGCCGAGGGCGACTGGACCGTCGCGCACGCGCCGAAGCTGTACAGCGCGATCGCGGCGACCGGCAGCGCCGGCATCATCGATCTCGGCGCACTGCGCCGTCTCGACACCTCGGGCGCGCATCTGCTGGTCAAGCTGGCCGACCGGACCGGCGCCGGCATCGAGAACTGCCCCGAACGGTACCGCAGCCTGATCGAGCGGGTCGCCGCGGCCGAGGGGCCGCCCGCAGAACTGCCGGTTGCCAGCAATCCGCTCATACGGACCCTCGCCCGTCTGGGCCGCGGCACTGAGCGAGGCGCCCGGCGCGCTGTCGGCATGATCGCCTTCCTGGGGGCGGTCTGCGAGGTCTGGGCGCGCACGGCGATGCGGCCGAAGCGGTTCCGGCTCACCGCCACGGTGCGGCACATGGAAGACGCCGGGCTGAGCGCCTTCCCCATCGTCATGCTGATCTCCTTCCTCGTCGGCATTGTCATGGCCTTCCAGGGCGCGGCGCAGTTGCAGCGCTTCGGCGCCGAGATCTTCGTCGTCAACCTGATCGGCATCTCGGTCCTGCGGGAAATCGGCATCCTGCTGACGGCCATCGTCGTCGCCGGACGCTCCGGCAGCGCCTTCGCCGCGCAGATCGGTTCCATGAAGGTGAACGAGGAGGTCGATGCGCTGAAGTCGCTGGGCCTGGACCCGATGGAAGTCCTTGTCCTGCCACGCGTGCTGGCGCTGAGCCTGATGATGTGCCCCATGGCTTTCATGGCCGATATCAGCGGTCTGATCGGCGGCGGGCTGATGGCCTGGCTGGCGCTGGACATTCCGCCGGCGCTGTTCGCCGAGAGGCTGGGCGACGCCATCCCCCTTTCGGCGCTGATGGTCGGCCTGGTGAAAGCGCCGGTCTTCGGCGCGCTGATCGCCATGGTCGGCTGCTATGAGGGCCTGCGCACGGAAGGCAGCGCCGAATCGCTTGGCCGGCAGACCACCCGCGCTGTGGTCGAGGGCATCTTCATCGTCATCGTGGTCGATGCCCTGTTCTCGATCTTCTTCAATCTGGTCGGCGTCTGATGGCGGACGATCCGATCATCCGCGTCTCGGGACTGGTGACCCGTTTTGGCCCGCAGACCGTCCATGACGGTCTCGATCTGGAGGTGATGCCCGGCGAGATCCTGGGCATCGTCGGCGGCTCCGGCACCGGCAAGTCGGTACTCCTTCGGGCCATCATCGGCCTGCTGACCCCGGCCGAAGGCACGATCGAGGTCTTCGGCCAGCGACTGGACCGCCTGTCCGAGGCGGCTCGTCGGCGCGTGGAGCAGCGTTGGGGCGTGCTGTTTCAGGACGGAGCGCTGTTCAGTTCGCTGACGGTGGCGGAGAACGTCGAAGCGCCGATGCGCGAGCACACGGATCTGCCGCAGGCGCTGATGAACGAACTGGCGGGCCTGAAGATCAGCATGGCCGGGCTGCCCTATGACGCCTGCAGGAAATACCCGTCCGAGCTGTCGGGCGGCATGCGCAAGCGCGCCGGACTGGCGCGGGCGCTGGCGCTCGACCCGGAAATCGTCTTCCTCGACGAACCGACGGCGGGTCTCGATCCCATCGGCGCGGCGGCCTTCGACCAGTTGACGCTGGAACTGTCGCGCACGCTGGGGCTGACGGTCGTGATGGTGACCCACGATCTGGACAGCCTGTATGCGATTTGCGACCGTGTCGCCGTTCTGGCCGAGAAGAAGGTGTTGATCGTCGCGCCGATCGAGGAGCTGGAGCGTCACGAACACCCCTGGCTGCAGGACTATTTCCACGGACCGCGGGCGCGCGCCGCGCAGGCGGCGAAGGAGGGCTGACACTGGAAACGCGCGCAAGTCATATCCTGATCGGCAGCGTTGTCCTGATCATCACCTTCGCCTTCTTCGGCTTCGCCATCTGGCTCGCCCAGATCGATCTCGACAGCGAGACCCGGCTCTACCAGATCCATTTCGAAGGTTCGGTCGCGGGTCTCGGCGTCGGGGGCGATGTCCGCTACCGCGGCATCCGCATCGGTTCGGTGACCGATATCGGGCTCGATCCCGAGGATCCGTCAAAGGCGCTGACCGTGGTCGAGGTGGACGGCAAGACCCCGATCCGGGAAGGCGACGTCGCGACCCTGAAACCCCAGGGCATCACCGGCGTGGTCTTCGTCAATATCGAGGGCGCAGAGGCCGGGGCGAAACCCCTCCGCGAGATTTCCGACGAACGCATCCCGGTGATCCCCTCGAAGAAGGGCGATATCGAGATCCTGTTCGCCAGCGCGCCGGAGCTGCTCGACAAGGCAATCCGCGTCACGGACAACCTGGCCCGCATCCTGGGACCGGAGAACCAACAGTCGATCCAGGGCATCCTGGCCGACCTGAAGACCCTGACCGGCACCATCTCCGGACAGAAGGCCAGCATCGACAACGTCCTGAAATCGCTGGAGAGCAGCGCCGCGGACATCGCCGCCACCATGCAGGAGGCGCGCAAGGTCGTCGGCCGCGTCGATGTGGTGCTGGACGACGCCTCCGAAACGCTGGCCGTCGGGCGCGGCGCGCTGGCGGGCATCGACCAGATGGTCACCCGGGACGGCGGCGCGATGCTGGGCGAACTGAAACAGGCGAGCGCCGATCTGGCTGCGGTCACCGGCGCGCTGGCCCGGATCGTCGAGAACAACGAGGGTGATCTGGACAGCTTCGCCAATGACGGGCTTTGGGAGTTCCGGCGTTTCATCAATGAGGGCCGGCTGCTGATCGCATCGATTTCCAGACTGACGGAACGGCTTGAATCCGGCGGGGCTCAGTCGCTGCTGGGCGTGCAGGGCAGCGAAGTGGAGCGGGACAAATGAGACACTGGCTGACGGTGATGGCGACGGCCCTGGTTCTGGGCGCGTGCGGCAGCATCCTGCCCGTGCCGCAGGCGCCGTCGACCTTCTACAACCTGTCGCCGAAGAGCACGTTCAGCCAGCAGCTGCCTGAAGTCAGCTGGCAGCTCGTGATCGAGGAACCGCTGGCGGCCGGCGGCCTCAACTCCTCCAGCATCGCGTTCCGCCCGACGCCGCTGGAGCTGAAATACTTCAAGGACGTGCGCTGGACCGAACGCGTGCCGCGCATGGTGCAGACCCTGCTGGTCGAGAGCTTCGAGAACAGCGGCACCATCGTCGCGGTCGGCCGCCAGGCCATCGGTCTGCGCGCCGACTACAGCCTGCTGACCGAGATCCGGGAGTTCCAGGCCGAACGGATGAACGGCGGCGTGGTGCGGGTCCGCCTGAACGCCAAGCTGATCAAGCAGCCCCGGCAGATCATCGTCTCGTCGCGGAGCTTCGAGACCGCCGTGCCGGATACCGGCGAGAGCATGGACGCCACCGTCCGCGCCTGGGACCGGGCCATCGGCGACGTGATGAAGGATGTGGTCCAGTGGACCATCGTCGAGGGCGAGACCGACTGGCGGCGGCGGCAGGAGCAGCGCCGCCGCAACTGATCCGGAACCGGATCATTTACTCCGGGTTAATGGCACGATTCTAGCTTCGCAATCCGGCGGGGAAGTCGGACTCCGGAAAGAAGACAAGATGCTGAAAAAGAACATGCACATCATCGATCAGGCGGCACGGGTGCTCGTGGGCGTCGCGCTGCTCTATGCGGGGTTTGTCGACCGCTCCCTGATCGCCAACGATCTGGTCTCATGGGCCCTGGGCGCATTCGGCGCGCTCAACCTTGTCTCCGGTCTGCTGGGCCATTGTCCCGTCTACTGGGCCGCCGGCCTGAGCACGAGGTCCCGGACCGCCTGATGCCTGTTGCGGCGCGCATTGCGCTGGTTGCAGCGGTATTGGGTCTGGTCTGTTTCGGGTTTCTGGGCGTCATCGCCTATCAGAATGCCGAGGCCATCAGCACGCTTCACCAGCGCGGTGTCCTCAAGTCAATCGGACAGCGGATAGCGGCCGACGCCGAAACCGGCGGGTTCGCCACCGTCGATCTGTCCCGATACCCGTTACTCGGTTCCCCGGATCTGCAGGCTGCGATCCTGTCTCCAGCCGGCCTGGTCGAGACGAGGGTCACGGACGCAGACAGCGCCGACATTCTGGACCGGGTCGTCGAAACGCGCGCACAATGGGTCAACGCTCCAGCCTACGAGCACCGGATCGACCGCGGCGACAATCGCTTCGTTTGGCATCGGCAGCCGCTGGGCGCCGACGGCGCGGAACTGATCCTTCTGCACCGGTGCATGAAGACGCCTCTGCCCCAGATCACACAGCTCTATATCGTCCCGATCGGCCTCGCCGTTCTGATGGTTCTATGGCTCTCGGTCTGGGCCGGCATAATGGGTCAGAGAATGATCCGCAGCCGCGCCCGGGAACGCTCACTTGAGCTCGAAGTGCTGCGACACGAGGAGACGAGCAAGATCAAGTCGTCCTTCCTCGCCAACATGAGCCACGAGTTGCGGACCCCCCTCAACGCCATCATCGGGTTCTCGGAGATGCTCAAGATCAGGGCCTTCGGCCCGGTCGGCAGCAAGAAGAACGAGGAATATGTCTCGCTGATCGGCGAGTCCGGCCACCACCTGCTCCAGATCGTCGACAACCTGCTGGACCTTTCGAGGATCGAGGCCGGGGCCGAAACGCTGCAGGATGGAAGGCTGGCTGCGGATGCGCTGATCGGCGACTCCGTCGCAATGATCGAGCCGATCACAACCCGCCGCCGGCAGACCGTCGAGACCCGCCTGATCGCCGGAACGCAGGACATTCTGGCCGACCGGCTGAAGCTGAAGCAGGTCATGCTCAACCTGCTGAGCAATGCCTCCAAGTTCGCGCCCGAGGGAACCGCCATCCTGGTCCGGGTGACAACCGTGAATGACGGCGGGCTGTCGATCGAGGTGACCGACAACGGGCCCGGCATCGCGCCGGAGGATCTGGCGACGGTCATGCAGACCTTCGGCCGCGCCGTCTCGGGCGCCGAACTCAGCAAGGACGGGACCGGCCTGGGCCTGCCGCTCAGCGAAGCCCTGATCCGTCTGCACGGTGGCACGCTGACCCTCGTCAGCACACCTGGCGAAGGCACCACGGCGCGGATCTGGCTGCCGCCCGAGCGATGCCTCGGGCGCAGTGCAGTGGCCGGCGAAGCCGCCTAGAGCAGGCCGACGCGCTCCACGGTCCAGTAGAGGCCGACAAAGGCGATGGCGAGCGAGGCCGGTATTACGATGGCACGGCGGTAGAGCCGCTCCGGCAGTCCCCAGATTCCGACCGCCAGCAAGGCCGCCAGAATGACGGCCAGCTGACCGGCTTCGACGCCGATGTTGAACCCGATCAACGCCTCGAGGAATTCGCTGCGCGGCAGGCCGAGTTCGGTCAGCACGCCGGCGAAGCCGAGACCGTGCAGCAGACCGAAGGCGAACACCACGAAGGGGCGCCACGGACTGAGCCGCGCCATGAAGATGTTCTCGATGGCGACATAGGCGATGGAAAGGGCGATCAGCGGCTCGACGATGGCGGGCGGCAGTTCGACGATGCCGTAAAGCGACAGCGCCAGCGTGATGGAGTGCGCGACCGTGAAGGTCGTCACCTGCACCAGCAGCGGCCGCATGTTGCGCGACAGCAGGAAAAGGCCGAGCACGAACAGGATGTGGTCCAGCCCCTTCGGCACGATGTGCACGAAGCCGACATAGATGTACTCGCCGATCACTTCGTACCAGGTGCGCGGCGGGACAAGCCCTTCCAGCGGCAGGGACTGCGTTTCCGTCCCGTCCGGCATCCAGTGGGTCCGGAACTCGGCATCCCCCTCCCGCTTCATCTTCAGCGCGATGGCGCCATAGGCGCGCGGGTAGGAGAAGGTGAAGGTCTCCGCCCCCGGCAGGATCGGGCCGTCGAGCCTCACATCGCTCACACGGGTGACGCTGATGTCCTCGGCGGGTCGCACCTCGATCGACACCAGCCGCGGCCGCACCGTCTGTCCGTCGAACTGCAGGTCGAAGCCGTCAAGCACCGTCGCCTCGCCCTCCCGGAACGCGTCGGCGAACGCCGCCGGCGGCAGCGCGCGGACGCGGTCATAAGCCTCGGCCTGCGGGCTGTCATTGGTGTCGTCGTAGCCCGGTCCGATATCGACCAGCATCGCCTCGGCGTTCACCTCCGCGGCGATGGTGAAGGTGCCGTCCTTGCCCAGGACGACCTCGAAGACGGAAGGTTTGATCTCGTGCGCGGCGGCGGGCAAGCTGACCAGCAGCAACAGACACGCCGCGATGAACCGGCGGACGCCGGGTAGCGTAAGGAAACCCACGATGCTCAAACTCCTCAAACCGCTGGCGGCCGCGCTGGCGGCTGCCGCCGTCGCATCGTCTGCCACGGCGCACGAATTCTGGCTGGAACCGTCCAAGAGCCGCGCGACGGTGGACGAAGAGATACCGGTTACGATTGCGGTGGGCCAGCACTTCGTCGGCAACACGCTGCCCTGGATACCGCAGCGCGCCGTCCGCTTCGACGTCTATGGTCCGGGTGGCAAGATGGAGGAGGCCGGCGCCGCTTTCGCCGCCGATCCAGCGGGCATCGTCCGTCCGGCGGGCCGTCCCGGCCTCTACATCGTCGCCTATCAGAATGTCGGCGACCGGATCACCATCGACGCGCCGACCTTCAACAAGTATCTCGAGGAAGAGGGGCTCGACCACATTCTCCGCCACCGGCAGGAGAACGGCCTGATGGATCAGCCGGGCCAGGAGTTCTACACGCGATTCCCCAAGACCTGGGTCCTGGCCGGGGACAATGTGAACGCCGGACGTTGGGCCGCAGCGCCGTCGAAGCTGACATTCGAGATGGTGCCGGTCTCGAACCCCTTCGAGTTGCGCGCCGGCGACACGCTGACGCTGGACGTGCTCTACGAAGGCCGGCCGTTGAGCGGCATCCAGGTGAACACCTTCGTCAAGGGCGCCGGCGAGCGCATCCAGGCCGTCCGTTCGGACGCGAACGGCCGCGCGACGGTCACCATCGACCGCGCCGGACGCTGGCTGTTCGCCGCGGTGCATGCCATCCCCGCCGAGAAGAAGCCTGGCGTCGACTGGGACTGGGAAAGCTTCTGGACCAGCCTGACCCTGGACGTGCCGCCGCCGCAGTAGAGCCTGCCGCGGCGGCCGGCCCCGGTCAGCTCTTGACGGTCGGGATGGTGAAGTCCGGTCCGATCTGGACGCCGCCCGGCCAGCGCGAGGTCACCGTCTTGATCTTGGTGTAGAACTTCACGCCCTCGGGCCCGTGCTGATTGGTGTCGCCGAAGGCTGAATTCTTCCAGCCGCCGAAGGTGTGGAAGCTGAGCGGCACGGGGATCGGCACGTTCACGCCGACCATGCCGACCTGGACCTTGCGGGCGAACTCGCGCGCGGCATCGCCATTGTGGGTGAAGATGGAAACGCCGTTGCCGAACTCGTGGTCCGAGGGCAGCGCCATGGCGTGTTCGAAGTCGCGGGCGCGGACCACCGACAGCACGGGGCCGAAGATCTCTTCCTTGTAGATCCGCATGTCCTCGGTGACCCGGTCGAACAGGCAGCCGCCCATGAAATAGCCGCTCTCGTAGCCCTGCATCTTGAAGTCGCGGCCATCGACGATCAGCTCGGCGCCTTCCTCGACGCCCAGATCGACATAGCCCTTCACCTTGGCCAGATGCTCGGCGGTGACCAGCGGACCGAAATGCGCGTCCGGATCGTTGGACGGGCCGACCTTCAGGCTCTCGACCTTCGGCACCAGCTTCTCGAGCAGCTTGTCGGCCGCCTCGTCGCCCACCGGCACCGCGACGGAGATCGCCATGCAGCGCTCGCCGGCCGAGCCGTAGGCCGAGCCGATCAGCGCGTCGGAGGCCTGCTCCATGTCGGCGTCGGGCATGACGATCATGTGGTTCTTGGCGCCGCCCATGGCCTGGCAGCGCTTACCGTTGGCTGCAGCCTTGGCGTAGATGTACTGCGCGATCGGGGTCGAGCCGACAAAGCTCACCGCCTTGACGCGCGGGTCGTCCAGAATGCCGTCGACAGCCACCTTGTCGCCGTTGACGACATTCATCACGCCCGCGGGCGCACCGGCCTCCATCATCAGCTCGGCGAGCCGCATCGGCACGCTCGGGTCCTTCTCCGACGGCTTCAGGATGAAGGTGTTCCCGCAGGCAATGGCGATGGAATACATCCACATCGGCACCATGGCCGGGAAGTTGAACGGCGTGATGCCGGAAACGACGCCCAGCGGCTGGCGCATGGAATAGAGATCCATGCCGGTCGCCACCGAATCGGAATACTCGCCCTTCAGCAGGTGCGGAATGCCGCAGGCGAACTCGACGACTTCCAGGCCGCGCTGCACCGATCCGCGGGCGTCGGGCACCGTCTTGCCGTGCTCGGACGACAGCAGCTCGGCCAGTTCGTCCATGTTCTTCTCGATCAGTTCCTTGTAGCGGAACATGACCCGCGCCCGGTGCATCGGCGAGGTCGCGGCCCAGGCCGGGAACGCCGCCTGCGCGTTGGAGATCGCGGCATCCAGTTCCTCGTTGGAGGCCAGCGCGACTTCCTTCGACTGCTCGCCCAGCGTCGGGTTGTAGACCGGGTAGAAGCGGCCCGATGTGCCAGCGACTTCCTTGCCGCCGATGAAGTGTCCGATCTGTTTCATGGTCTCTCTCCCCGCCACGATCCGTGTACTGCCCGGTTTGTAGGACGCCACGTGACGCCGGGCAAGGCGGCGCATCGTGAAGGCTGCCCCGCGCGGCACTATGTTAGAATCGGGCCGCCGGGCGTTGCGTGAATGGAGGACTGCAGAATGCCGATCGTGACAAGGCTTGCCGCGCTGCTGTTGTGTGGACTTCTGGCCGCCTGCGCCCAGTTGAGCGCACAGGTCTCCTCGACCGGCACCCTGCCGGCCGCAGGCGACGGCCGGCACCATCGCCGTCGCCGCCGGAGACGCCCGGCTGAGCGAGTCGCTGTTCTTCGCGCGGACGAAGCGGACCATCGAGGGCGAGTTCCGCGCCCGCGGCTACACCGTCGTGCCGCCCGAGGACGGACCGCTCTATCTGGCCCTGGCCTCCTACGAGGCGGACAGCGGCCGCACGGACCTCGTGACGACCGAGCGCCAGTTCCCGCGCTACGTCTACAAGCAGGGCGTCGGCAACATCTTCGTCGGCTACGACACCATCGTCGATGTCCGCACGGTCGAGAGCTTCGGCAGACAGGTGGATCTGATCATCCAGCGCATGGACAGCCCCGACGGGCCGAAACGCGTCTACGAAGGCACCGCCGTCTCGCGCGGGCGCTGCGGCAACATCAACGAGGTCGCCGACGCCATGTTCGTCGCGCTGATGCAGAAGTTCCCGGCCGGTTCGGGCACGGTGACCGTCGAGAACGAGTCCGGCTGCTGAACGTCAGCCCGCGGCCTTGTCCATGAATGTCGCCAGCTTCACGTCCAGCTTCGTCAACCCGCCCGCGTCGTGGGTCGAGAGCGTGACCTCGACGGTCTTGTAGACGTTGAACCACTCGGGATGGTGATCCATCTTCTCGGCCTTCAGCGCGACGCGGGACATGAAGCCGAAGGCCTCGTTGAAGTCCTTGAACTCGAAGCGCTTCGTTATCGCGTCGCGGCCTTCCACCATCTCCCAGCCGTCCAGCGTCTTCAGCGCGTCGTGACGTTCCGCTTCGGTCAGTTTCTCGGCCATCTTGTTTCTCCTCTGCGGATGATTGCCGCCTAGTAGGTGGCCCTTCCGCCGGAAATGTCGATGACCTGTCCAGTGGTGAAGCTGCAATCTTCCGAGGCGAGCCAGGCGACCAGCGCCGCGACCTCGCCGACTTCCACGAAGCGGCCCATCGGGATCTTGGAGAGCATGTAGTTGATATGCTCCTCGCTCATCTGGTCGAAGATCGCCGTCCGCGCCGCGGCCGGGGTGACGCAGTTCACGCGGATGTCGTGGCCAGCCAGTTCCTTGCCGAGCGACTTGGTCAGTGCGATCACGCCGGCCTTCGAGGCCGAATAGGCGGAGGCGTTGGGATTGCCCTCCTTGCCGGCGATGGAGGCGATGTTGACGATGCGGCCATAGCCGCCCGCGATCAGCTTCGGGGCAACGGCGCGGCAGCAGAAATAGACCCCGTTCAGGTTGATATCCAGGATCTGCCGCCATTCGTCGGGGCTGTAGTCCCAGACAGTCCGGTTGGCCCCGGCGATGCCGGCATTGTTGACCAGGATCTCGACGCCGCCCAGCGCCGCCTCGGTCGTGGCCAGCGCCATGTCGATGGCGGCCGGGTCGGTGACATCCACCTGGATCGCCGTCGCGCCGATCTCGTCGGCGGTGACACGCGCCAGATCGAGATCCCGGTCCCAGATGGCGACCTTCGCGCCCGAGGCGATGAAACGTTCGGCGATCGCGCGGCCAATGCCCTGCGCGGCACCCGTCACGATGGCCCTGCGGCCCTTCAGGTCGATCTGGTTCAAGGTCCCCTCCCCAAACAACAGAACCCCGGACTTGATCCGGGGTCCATTCCGGAGCGTTTCCGCCGCCCCCTGTTATCGTCAGCGAAGCTCAGGCATGGGTCCCGGGTCAAGCCCGGGACGTTCGGCTGCGCCTCACGGCTTCTCCATCGTCAGCAGCAGCCGCCACGTGGCGATGTCCTGCGGCAGTTGCTGCGCGTAATCCGGATGCACTGGCAGATTTTCCGGATCGTCGATGGTCCAGCGCTCGGCTTCAAGCGTGCGGAAGCCGGCGGCCTCCAGCCGGGCGATCATCTCGCTGGCCGGCATGCGGTTGATGTACTGGACGTCGTTCTCCAGCAGCTTCCCGAACATGGCGTCCGAGTGGCGGAGGTAATGCTTCTTCGACCGCGACGGGTCGTAGTGGGCCAGGTGATCGTCCAGACCGACCTGCGCCACCATGCGCCCGCCCGGCTTCAGCACCCGGAACCAGTCGGCGGCGTTCTGGTCGAACCCCGACGAGACGACATGCTCCAGCACATCGACGGAAAAGATGACGTCGAAGCGGTTGTCCTCGTAGGGCAGCCGACCGTTCTCGTCGATGTCATAGCGCATGTTGAGCGCAGCGTAGACCTGATCGAAGTCCGCGGCCTGCTCCATCTTGGCCAGCTTGCGGCCGGCCAGCGCTTTCTGCCCGGCCGTCAGGTCGAGATCGGCCACGGCCTGCTTGAGGACCGGGATCTTCATCTTCAGCGCCCCGAAGGCCCGGTTGTCCCAGACATCGAAGCAGGCCACCTCGGCGTCCCAGATCAGCGCAGGCAGCATGCTGTAGGCGTGCATCCAGCCGGTGCCGAGTTCCAGGAAGGCCGGCGGTTCGCCCACCGGCGCTTCCCGGATCCGGTCCAGCACCCAGCCGGCACGCTCCATCGACAGCTTGCGGTCCACCTTGCGGTTGCCGAGCCAGCGATAGAGCGCCTTGGACGGGCCGTTCACCGAGAAGGCCCGGAGCGCAGCGGCGACCAGGTAGTAGTTCAAGCGCGGTCCGCCCTGCTACTGCGCGTCGGCGGCGACCTGCACCTTCACCATCTTGCCGGGATTGCGCGGCGGTTCGCCCTTCGGAATGGAATCCACATGCTCCATGCCTTCGGTGACCTTGCCCCAGACGGTGTACTGGCCATTCAGGAAGTGGCCTTCGTCGAACATGATGAAGAACTGGCTGTTGGCCGAGTTCGGGTTCTGCGAGCGGGCCATGCCGACGACGCCGCGGTCGAACGGCACGTTGGAGAACTCCGCCGGCAGGTCCGGCTTCTTCGAACCGCCGCGGCCGGTGCCGGTCGGATCGCCCGTCTGGGCCATGAAGCCGTCGATCACGCGGTGGAAGATGATGCCGTCATAGAAGCCTTCGCGCGCCAGTTCCTTGATGCGCTCGACATGCTTCGGCGCGACGTCCGGCAGCAACTCGATGGTGATGCGTCCGTCTTCGGTGTCGATGTAGAGGGTGTTTTCCAAGTCGGCTGCCTCGCTGTGTTGTGCAGTTGCAATCAGAATGGCGCCAGCCAGCGCCAGCAGAAGTCGACGCATCGCGATATACTCCCAAATGCGGTTGCGGTCGGTCTCCGTCAGGGTCCGCAACCTGTAATGCCTTTTTCGCGGCGATGAAACCACGGATCAATCGAAAGGGCATGAGGCGCCATTGCGGGCTGTTTCCGGCGGGAAAACCCCCATGCCAGGGCGCTATGACCAGTCAGCGAAATAACGCGCGGCGTCGCCTTCCAGCTTCTCCGGATCGGCCTGGAAAAGCTCCAGCAGGACCCCGTCCGGCGCCGGGCACATGATGTATTTCCAGGCGCCGAAATCCCGGATTCCGCTGCGGAACGCGATACCGGCCCGGCGCAGGCGTTCTTCCAGTGCCGCCAGATCGCCGGTGCGGATGCCGATGTGATGCACTGCGCCCCGGCCCTCGTCCCGCAGCGGCTGGTCGTAGAAGTGGATCCGGCCGCTGCCGACGCGCATGAAGACATTGCGCGACCCGCCGAACTCGCCGTCGAAGGCGACCTCGCCGCCCAGATGTTCCCGCCACCAGCCAATGGTCGCGTCGAGATCGGCGGCGAAGAGGTGGACGTGATGCAGATGTTCGCTCATGTCCGCGGAGTCAGGCAGGCGTCATGTTGCCGGTCTCGCCCGGCGGGTTGGTGAAGGTCGGGAAAACGTCCTGGTCCCAGACCTCCCGCATCTGTGTCAGCGCCCAGTGCACGCTGGGGAAGGCCAGTTCGTCCCACGGGATCTCGTGCCAGTCGAAGAAGGCGACCTCAAGCGATTCCTCGCCGGCGCTGACCTCGGGCGAGGCGAGGTCGGCCTTGTAGATCAGCTGCACCTGGCTGATCCGGGGGATGTTGTAGACCGCCAGCAGCGGGCCGATGTTCAGGTGGGCGTTGGCCTCCTCGCGCGCCTCTCGGGCGGCACCCTCGGCGGAGCTTTCCCGCTCTTCCATGAAGCCGGCAGGTATGGTCCAGAACCCCTTGCGGGGTTCGATGGCGCGGCGGCAGAGCAGGATCTTCTGTTCCAGCCGGCAGACCGCGCCGACGACGATCTTGGGATTGACGTAGTTCACCCAGCCGCATTCGCCGCAGACCATGCGTTCGCGGTTGTCGCCGGGCGGCACGCGGTTCTCGAAATTGTCCGCGCCTGGCAGGTGTCGGCTCATGCCGTGCTCTCCGTGGGGAAGCGTTGATCTCTCATGAATTCGGCCTGTCCGGCGGCGTGCCGTTTCGGAACAGCTTCATGGCCGCCGATGCTAGTTGGAACACGGCTTCAAGTCCAACCGCCCGCTTTTGGAACATGAGGAACAGACGCTTCCATTGTTACGGTAACGATGGAACCCGCGCAGCGCCTGACGCGAACAGAGCAAGAACTACCAGAATACCCCATGGCACAAGCATTGCAGGTAACAGGGTATGGCACTGGATGCCACTGGTTGATGGTGCCGTAGCATTCCCTTCATCGGCTGTGCCTTGTTCAGCCGACACTTCCGGCGGAGACGTCACCCGACGTCTCCGCCTTTTTATTTGCCGGCTTCCTCGAGACGGCGGATCTGGGCGTCGACGCCCTGCCAGGCCGGCGTACCCGGCTGCAGCATCCCGAGCAGCTTCCGCCACTTCTGCAGCGCGTCCTCGGGCCGTCCCGCCTCGGCGTCGGCGCGGCCAAGCATGAACAGCGCATCCGGGTTCTCAGGCGCAACGTCGGCCAGCGCCTGGAAAGCGGCGACCGATTCCGGCGGCATCGGCCCGTCGGGCGCGGCATCCTGAACGGCGATGGCGTATTGCAGGCGGGTCTGTGGATCCTGCGGCCGCAGGCGGACGGCATTGCCATAGGCCTCGATGGCGCCCTGCTGGTTCCCGGTCACGCCATAGGCGCGGCCGAGACGCATCCAGCCGTCATAGTCGTCCGGCTCCTCCTCGAGGCGGCCAGCGAGGCGCTCGACCATGCCCTGGATCATCGCCTGACGATCCTCCGACGACATGTCCTGCGCGGCCTGCATCTGTTCGGCGGTCGGGCCGGGCGCGGACGGGGCTTCAGCGCCGCCGCTCTCCGCGCTCGCCTGCGGCAACGGCGGCAGTTCCGGCATCGCCGGCGCGCCTTCGGCCGGCAGCGTCGGCAGCGGATCCGGCAGTTCGACATCCAGATCGGCCGCAACTTCCTGCAGCCGGGCGCGCAGCGGTTCCATCCACGGCGCGTCGGACGGCGAGTCCTTGGCCAGCGCCATCCAGCCGTCATAGGCGGCCTGCAGGTCGCCTGCCTGCCCCCGCGCGAGGGCGATGTAATAGCGGGCGCCCGGATGGCCCTGATCCAGCGACAGCACCTTCTGGAAGGCTTCCTGCGCCTCTTCCGGCACAACGCCGCCGGACGCGAAGATCAGTGACTCGCCCAGCTGCATGTGCGGCGCCGTATCCCCTTCGGCCTCGGGCAGGGAGACGGCCTTCTCATAGGCGCGGACGGCGTCGCCGTAGCGCTCCATCACGTTGTAGGAGCGGCCGAGCAGCATCCAGCCGTCGAAGTCCTGGGGATTCTCCTCGAGCCGCTGTTCCAGGCTGCCGACCATCTGATCGACGGAGGCGAGTCCGTCCTGGGTCTGCGCCGGATTGTTGCCGCCGCCGGCGGACGCCGTCATCCGGCCGGCATTGGCCGGGACGTCGGTACGTTCGGCCAGGGGCTGGGAGGGCAGGTCGGGACGGCCGATCTCCAGATAGATCAGGCCCGCAGCCACCGGCAGGGCGAGCGCCACCAGAATGCCGATGATGGCGTTGCTCCGGCCTGCGGTGCCGATTTCGGGCTCGTGATCACGCACCGCCTGCAGCATGCGCCGTTCGATCTCGTTGCGGGCGCCGCGAGCCTCGGCTTCGGTCATTACCCCGCGGGCGACATCCGAATCGAGGTCCTCGATCTGGCTCTGGTAGACGCGCAGGTCGTAGTCGCCGCGCCGGGCGGCGGAAAGATGGGCACGGGCCAGCGGGCGGAGGATGTACACCGCGGCGGCAACCGTGATGGCGGCAATCAGGATCCAGAGGCTCAAGAGGGTCTATTCCCGTTCGGAGAGGGCGCGCTGCAGTTCCTGCCGCTCGGCGTCATCCAGAGCACGCGGGCCACCGCCCGGGGCTGCGCCGCCGGCGGTCGCCAGACGCGGCTGACGCCGGCGGAGGTAGAAGAAGGCGATGACGGCGCCCGGGATCAGGATCAGCAGCGGACCCAGCCAGAGCAGCAGCGTCTTGGCCTTGAAGGGCGGGTCGAGCAGCACCCAGTCGCCGAAACGCTGCACCATGAAATCCATCGCCTCGGCATCGGTGTCGCCGGCGGCAAGCCGTTCGCGCAAAACCACACGCAGGTCGCGGGCGAGCGGCGCGTTGCTCTCGCTGATCGCCTGGTTCTGGCAGACGAGGCAGCGCAGTTCCTTCATCAGCTCCTGCGCCCGCGCTTCCTTCTGCGGATCCTCCAGCGGTTTCTCGGTGAAGATCGCATGGGCGGGAAGGGCGAGCACAAGGAGCAGCGCCACGAGCGCGGCCAGGACAATGCCGTCACCCCGGCCTTGAGCCGGGGTCCGGAGCGGCTTCGCCGCAAGACTGACGATTGACCGGATGCCGGCTCGCGGGCCGGCATGACGCTGAAGAAACGGCATCCTCACTTCCGGAGCTCCGCCAGCAGCGGCATCAGTTCGTCCTTCAGGATCTGCGGCGTGATGGGACCGATGACCTTGTGGACGATGGTGCCGTTGCCGTCGATGACAAAGGTCTCGGGGACGCCGTAGACGCCGAAGTCGATGCCGACGCGGCCGTTCCGGTCCATGCCGATCCGGTCATAGGGATCGCCGAAGCGGTTGAGCCAGCCGACGGCCTCGGCGGGCGCGTCCTTGTAGTTCAGGCCATAGATCGGCACCACGCCCTGCTTCTGCATCTCCATCAGCAGTGGATGCTCGACGCGGCAGGCGACGCACCAGCTGGCGAAAACGTTGACCAGCTTCGGCTCGCCGGTCAGGTCGCTCCTCGCGAAGCCTTCCGACCCCTTGCCGGGCAGCGGCGGCAGCTCGAACTCGGGCGCCGGCTTGTCGATCAGCACAGACGGGATGGACTGCGGGTTCAGCGACAGACCCTGGTAGAGGAAGAAGCCGATCACGGCGAAGACGCCGACCGGCACGATGGCCCAGAGCCAGCGCAGGGCGCTGCCGCCCCGCTGCGGCTGTTCTTCGGTAGCGTCGGTCATGATCAGTCTCCTGCGCCCGCGGGCAATGCGGCGGACGAAGCCGAGCGCCGCGCGGGGGCGCCGATGCGGTGACGGCGGTCGCTCAGCGAAATGATTCCGCCGATGGCCATGAACAGCGTGCCCAGCCAGATCCAGACCACCAGCGGTTTGTAGTAGAGCCGCACGGCGTAGCCGCCCAGACCGTCGGGTTCGCCGACAACGGTGTAGAGATCGCCGGCGAAAGTCGTGCGGATCGCGGCCTCGGTGGTCTCCATCGGCGGCGAGTTGAAGGTCCGCGCCTCCGGATGCAATGTCGTGACCGGCGGCCCTCCCGCATGACCACGAAGGCGCCGGCATGGGCCGTGTAGTTCGGCCCCGGCACCTCGCGCGCGCCCACGAAGGTCAGATCGAAGCCGCCGACCTGTTCGGTGTCCCCGGGGCGCATGATCAGCTGCTTCTCTTCCTGCCAGGTCTCGGACGCGGTGATGCCGAGAACCATGAGCGCGACGCCGAGATGGGCAACCGTCATGCCGAAGCTGGCGCGTGGCAGGCCGCGGGCGCGGCGCCAGCTGTCCAGCGGGCTGCCGCGGAACAGACGGATGCGCTCGGCGACTTCCCAGAGCGCGCCCAGGCCCAGCCAGACAACCAGGATCATGCCGAGCACGGCCAGCAGCGAGACGTCGAAGGCGAAGTAGAGCGTCACCAGGGCGGCGACGAAGGTCAGCCCGGCAACGTATTTCAGCCGCGCCAGCACGCCCATTGCGTCACCGCGCTTCCAGGCCATCATCGGGCCGATGGCCAGCGCCGCCACCAGCGGCGTCATCAGCGGCACGAAGACCGCGTTGAAGTAGGGCGGGCCGACGGAGATCTTCTCGCCGGAGACGGCGTCCAGGAACAGCGGGTAGAGCGTGCCAAGCAGCACCACCAGGCAGGCCGTCGTCAGCAGCAGGTTGTTCAGCACCAGCGTGCCCTCGCGGCTCACCGGCTGGAACATGCCGCCGCCCTTCAGCATGGGCGCACGGAAGGCGTAGAGCGCCAGCGATCCGCCTACCACGACGCCGAGGAAGGCCAGGATGAAGACACCGCGCGCCGGGTCTGTGGCGAAGGCGTGCACGGAGTTCAGCACGCCCGAGCGGACCAGGAAGGTGCCCAGCAGTGAGAGCGAAAAGGCCATGATGGCGAGCAGCACGGTCCAGCTTTTCAGGGCGTCGCGCTTCTCCACGACGATCGAGGAGTGCAGCAGCGCTGTCGCGGCAAGCCAGGGCATGAAGGACGCGTTCTCGACCGGGTCCCAGAACCACCAGCCGCCCCAGCCGAGCTCGTAATAGGCCCAGTAGCTGCCCAGCGCGATGCCGATGGTGAGGAACATCCATGCGGCCAGAGTCCAGGGACGGACCCAGCGGGCCCAGGCCGGATCGACACGGCCCTCGATCAGGGCGGCGACGGCGAAGCTGAAGGCGACCGACAGGCCGACATAGCCGAGATACAGGAACGGCGGATGGATCGCCAGCGCCGGGTCCTGCAGCAGCGGGTTCAGGCCCTGCCCTTCCAGCGGCGCCGGGCTGAGCCGGTCGAAGGGATTGGAGGTGAACAGGATGAAGGCGAGGAAGCCCAGGCCGATCATCGCCTGCACCGACAGCACGCGCGCCTTGAGCGTCGGCGGCAGGTTGTCGCCGAACCAGGCGACCGCGGCGCCGAACAGCGTCAGGATCAGGATCCAGAGCAGCAGCGAGCCCTCATGGTTCCCCCAGACGCCGGAGAACTTGTAGATCAGCGGCTTCAGCGAATGGCTGTTGGTCGCGACCGTCGTTACCGAGAAGTCCGAGGTGACGAAGCTGACCGTCAGGCAGATGAAGGAGAACAGGACCAGCCAGAACTGGGCCTGCGCCGCGGGCGTGGCGATGGCCATCCACGCAGCGTCGCGCCGCGCAGCGCCGATCTGCGGCACGATCGCCTGCACCGCCGCAATGACGATAGCGAGGATGAGGGCGTACTGACCGAGTTCCGGTGCCATCAGCCCTGCTCCGCCGCGCTCATCTGGATCTTGCCCTCGCAGTTGCCGACGCCCTTAACGGTCGCCGCGATCTCGGGCGGCATGTAGTTCTCGTCATGCTTGGCGAGCACTTCCTGGGCGACGAACTGGCCCTGCCCGTTCAGCTGGCCGAGCGCAATCACGCCCTGGCAGTGGCGGAACAGGTCCGGCAGGATCTTGTTGTAGGACACCTCCAGCGAATGCTCGCCGTCGGTAATGGAGAAGATGGTGACGATGCCCGCCTTCCGGATCGAACCATCCTCGACGATGCCGCCGACGCGGAACCGCTTGCCTTCCTCGAAGCCGTCCTCGGCCACCTGGCTCGGGCTGCGGAACACGTCCAGTTCCTCGTTCAGCGCGGTCAGCGAGAACGCCACCGCCCCTCCGATGAACAGCAGACCCAGCAGCACCAGAACCAGGCGCTGACGCTTCGGCTTCATTCTGCCGAGACCCTTGCTCATGCCTCATCTCCCTGACGGCGGCGCCGGCGCGGGCTGAGCGCCTGCAGCGCGCTCGCCTCCCGTTCCATCTTCCTCGCTCCGCGTACGCTCAGAACCAGCAGGACGATCATCGCCAGCGACACGGCGCCATAGGACGACCAGATGTAGCTGGCATATCCGCCCATGCTCAGAAACTCGATCATTGCGGCCTCCGTCTCATTCCGCCGGCTGCATGGCCGCGTGACGGCTGGCCTGGGCCATACGCATCATGCGGCTGCGGCGGGCGTGAATCTCACCCCGTACGCGGTAGATAAGAACGACGACATAATACGCGAAGAACCCGACGATCATCAGCAGCAACGGCCACAGCATGGAGTTGTCGACCTTCGGCCCCTCCATGGTGATCAGCGTCGCCCCCTGATGCAGCGTGTTCCACCAGTCCACCGAGAAACGGATGATCGGCACCATCACCACGCCGACGATGGCGAGGATGGCGGCGGCGATGGCGGCCTTGGCCTCGTCCTCGAACGCCTGCCAGAGCGCCATGTAGCCGATATAGATGAAGAACTGGATCAGCACCGAGGTCAGCCGGGCGTCCCAGACCCACCAGGTGCCCCACATCGGCTTGCCCCAGAGCGAGCCGGTCAGGAGACAAAGGAAGCAGAAGGTCGCGCCGATGGGCGCGGAGGCCTTGGCGATCATGTCGGCGACGGCGTGCTTCCAGATCAGCGCGATGGCACTGGAGATCGCCATGCCCATGTAGATGCCCTGGCTCATCATCGCCGAGGGCACGTGAATGAACATGATCCGGACGGTATCGCCCTGCTGATAGTCCGGCGGCGCGAAGACGAGTCCCCAGACCAGCCCCGTCCCGATACAGACGGCGGCGATCACCACGGCGAACGGCAGCACCGCCGAGGTCAGTCTCAGGAAACGTGTCGGATTGGCGAACCTGTGCATCTGCACCCTTATCTAGTCCGGGAAGCCGGCGCCGGAAGTGACCGGCGTCTCAGCCGTTTCCACTCTCCGGATTCACTATAATTATCAATCGAGCGCAAGCCTTAGCGCCCATCCTGCGGCGATCGGGGCCATCACGATCGCGCCAGACAGGATGGCGGCGAGGAACATGAGGTGTGGTAGCGGGCTGAAACCCTGCAGCGTCGCCTCGATCGCGCCGACGCCGAAGATCAGCACCGGAATGTAGAGCGGCGTCACGATCAGGGTGAGCAGCACCCCGCCGCGGCGGATGCCGACGGTCAGCGCCGCGCCGATGGCCCCGATCAGGCTGAGCGTCGGCGTGCCGAGCGCCATGGAAAGCACCAGCGTGCCGAATCCCTCGAACGGCATCTGCATCAGCACCGCCAGCACCGGCGCCGCGAGAATCAGCGGCAGGCCCGTGGTCAGCCAGTGCGCCGCCACCTTGCCCAGCACGACGACGGCCAGCGGCACGGGCAGCAGCGCCAGCTGGTCCAGGCTGCCGTCCTCCAGATCGGCCTGGAACAACCGGTCCAGCGACAGCAGCACCGCCAGCAGGGCCGCGACCCAGATCGTGCCGGACGAGATCCGCTCCAGCACTTCGGGCGCCGGCCCGACGCCGAGCGGGAACAGCATGATGACCATGACGAAGAAGGCGATGACCAGCAGGCTGCCGCCGCCCTGCTTGCGCGCCAGCAGCAGATCGCGTCCGACGATGCGGAAGAAGACCGTCAGCATCGCTCAGACCGCCTCGAACGCGTCATCGTCGTCGAACCAGTCCGGCTGCAGCTCGGGCGGTGTGATCTCAAGCACCTGCCCCTCCACGCCGGGCAGGGGCGCATGGGTGGCGGCGACGATCAGGCCGCCGGCGTCCAGATGTTCCCGCATGACGCCGCCGAGCACGTCGACGGTGGCGCGGTCGATGGCGGTCAGCGGCTCGTCCAGCAGCCAGAGCGGCTGGCCGCCGAGCAGCAGGCGGCCCAGCGCGACGCGCCGGCGCTGTCCGGCCGACATGTAGCCCACGGGCAGATCGGCCAGATCGGCGATCCCGAACCGCTCCAGCGCCGGCGCGACGCGGTCGCGGCCCGCGCCGGTCAGCCCGGCCCAGAGGTCCAGATTGCCCGCGGCGGTCAGCGCGGTCTTCAGCCCGTCCTGATGGCCGGAATAGACGAATTCGGCGGAAAAGGCGTCGCGGTCGGAGAGCGTCCGCTCGCCGCGCCAGCGCACCTCCCCGGCGAAGGGCCTCACCAGCCCGGCGATCATGCGCATCAGGGTGGACTTGCCCGCGCCGTTGCGCCCGGTCAGCGTCAGAAGTTCGCCCGGCCCCGCACGGAAATCGACATCGGCGAAGATCAGCCGCTCGCCCCGCATGGCGGCGAGCCCTTCCCCCTCCAGGACCGGCGCGTCAGACGACACGGGCGCGGCTCATCTCCACGCCGACGCTTTCCGCGTCGCCGAAGACGTCCAGCTTCTCGATGCGCACGTTCACGTCCAGCACCCGGCGGTATTCGAGAACCATGTCGATGATGCGGTCGGCGAAGATCTCGACCAGATCGATGTGGCCGCGCCCGGCGATTTCCTTGACCCCGTCCAGCAGGTCCTCGTAGGAAACCACGCCGTGGATGCCCTCTTCGTCCGGATCGCGCAGGGTTTCGGCCACCAGATTGATGCGCACCCGCTGCTTGCGGCCCTTCTCATGGGGGTGAATCCCGATCTCCATGGCGAGCACCAGATCGCGGATGAAGATCCTGTAGCTGTCGGACATGCGGGCCCCTGTGGCGTCTGGCGGTGCGACTGCTGGAGGTATCCGCAGCAGCGCACCGGGTCAAGCGCGCGGCTGTCATGGTCTTTTCCGCCGTTGTCGGGGCACGAAGCGACGTTTAGAAGATGAACACGAAGAGGGAAGCGGAAACCGGAAATCCATGTTCAAGAAGATCCTGATCGCCAACCGTGGCGAAATCGCCTGCCGCGTCATCAAGACCGCCCGCCGCATGGGCATCGCCACCGTCGCCGTCTATTCGGACGCCGACGACGGGGCGCTGCACATGCAGATGGCGGACGAGGCGGTGCATATCGGCGGCGCCGCGGCCTCCGAGAGCTACCTGGTCATCGACAGGATCATCGAGGCCTGCAAGCAGACCGGCGCCGAGGCGGTGCATCCGGGCTACGGCTTCCTGTCGGAGAACCAGAAGTTCTACACCGCCCTGGAGAAGGCCGGCATCGCCTTCATCGGCCCGGGCCAGCGCGCCATCGCCGCGATGGGCGACAAGATCGAATCGAAGAAGCTGGCCCAGGCGGCCGGCGTGAACACCGTGCCCGGCTACACCGACGTGATCGATACGGTGGAGGAGGCGGTGAAGATCGCCGCCGATATCGGCTATCCGGTGATGATCAAGGCCTCCGCCGGCGGCGGCGGCAAGGGCATGCGCGTCGCCTTCGACGAGGCCGAGGCCCGCGACGGCTTCAAGTCGGCCAAGTCCGAGGCCGCCTCCAGCTTCGGCGACGACCGCGTCTTCATCGAGAAGTTCGTCGAGGAGCCGCGCCACATCGAGATCCAGGTGCTGGCCGACGGCCAGGGCACGACCCTGTATGTCGGCGAGCGCGAATGCTCGATCCAGCGCCGCCACCAGAAGGTGATCGAGGAAGCCCCCTCGCCCTTCCTGGACGTGGCCACCCGCAAGGCGATGGGCGAGCAGGCCGTGGCTCTGGCCGACGCGGTGGAATACCGCTCCGCCGGCACGGTCGAGTTCATCGTCGACAAGGACCGCAACTTCTACTTCCTGGAGATGAACACCCGCCTGCAGGTGGAGCACCCGGTGACCGAGATGATCACCGGCATCGACCTGGTGGAGCAGATGATCCGCGTCGCCAATGGCGAGAAGCTGGCGCTGACCCAGGACGACATCAAGCTGAACGGCTGGGCGGTCGAGAGCCGCATCTACGCCGAGGACCCGTATCGCGGCTTCCTGCCGTCGATCGGCCGCCTCTCGCGCTGCCAGCCGCCGAAGGAAAGCGGGGCCGTGCGCGTCGACACCGGCGTCATCGAGGGCTCCGAGATCACCATGTTCTACGACCCGATGATCGCCAAGCTGGTGACCTACGGGCCGAACCGCCAGGCCGCCATCGACAGCATGATCGACGCGCTGAACGGCTACCGGATCGAGGGCATCAACCACAACATCAACTTCCTGAACGCGGTCTGCAATCACCCGCGCTTCCGGGAGGGCCGGCTGACCACCAACTTCATCGCCGAGGAATATCCGGACGGCTTCCACGGCGCGCCGCTGGACCTCGACAACCGCCGCCGCATGGTCGCCGCCGCCGTGGTGGCGCATCTGCGCGAGCGCTCCCGCTCCAGCTCGATCACCGGCCAGGTGCCCCACTTCGTCGTCCAGATCGGCCAGGACTGGCGGGTCCGCTGCGGCGAGGACCACTACAAGGTGCACACCACCACCGGCGACACCGCCACCGACGTCACCATCGACGGCGAGCATCTGGTGGTCGAGAGCGCCTACAAGCCCGGCCAGCCGCGCTTCACCGGCATGGTCGGCGGCCGCCAGGTCGAGATGATGATCCGCCCCTCCGAGGAGGGCTACCTGCTCACCTTCGACGGCGCCACGCTGACCTTCCAGGTCCGCACCCCGCAGGCCGACGCCTTCGCCGCGCTGATGCCGGTGAAGGAGGCCGCCGACCTGTCGAAGATGCTGATCTGCCCGATGCCGGGCGCGCTGATGCAGTTGCATGTCGAGGTCGGCGACGAGGTCCAGACCGGCCAGCCGCTGGCCGTGATCGAGGCGATGAAGATGGAGAACGTGCTCCGCGCCGAGACCGACGGCGTCGTCGCCAAGATCAACAACCGCCCCGGCGACAGCCTGGCGGTCGACGACGTGATCCTGGAACTGGAGTAGCCCCATCCCGGCGCCGCGAAAGACCGCCGCCCTCCACGCGACCTTCCGCGGCCGCGTTCAGGGCGTGGGCTTCCGCGCCTTCGTCACCGGGAACGCCAACGAACTGAACGTCCGCGGCTGGGTCCGCAACCGCCTGGACGGCAGCGTCGAGGCGCAGCTGGTCGGCGAGGGCCCCGCCATCAACGAACTCCTCCGCCGCTGCCGCAAGGGCCCGCCCGGCGCCAGCGTCGACAGCGTGAACGCGGAACCGTCGGACGTGCCGGAGCCTGAGCCGGAGGGGTTTGGGGCGCGGTCAACGATTTGAGGGATGGCCGAGAAATCTAAAAAATCAATGTAACGCCCCACCAACCCACCCTAATCAAAAAACAATCCTAGAAATCAACCGACTTCACTAGAAATTCTGCACATGATTTCTGATGATTTCGACCGAAATCTCTAATATATTTCATGAAAATTAATATGAAGACAGTTCAAATTTGCCGCCAACTCACCGATATCGATCACCTTCCGCTTCGCAATGTTTAATAACTTCATCGATCCACCGATCGAACCAGACCCAATTGCCTTTGTAGTCACCCGGACAGCCAAAACCTTTACCAGCGTTCTTTCCGTCTAGCGCCTTCCATAGCTGTGTATGATCATGCATTCTAAAATTCGGGAATCCAGATTTATTAATCTTTTCAACGACCTTACCAGGTGGATAGCGATTTCTATTTACTTCTTTGAAGAAAATCTTCTCAATTTCCAATGCCTCATCGCTGCCAGAAGAAATGACGTGAACGGCTGCATCTGCAGCCCCGGGCTTTTTCGCGGCCATAGGTACAAAGCCGTACGACATGCGGTAGGCAGGATCTTTTAGCTGCTCTTCCGTCAACCCGTGCTCAAAGGCTTCAATTGTGGCTTCTAAGTTCTTGGGTAGCCCAGACACCTTCTTCAAAGCCGAACGCTGTTCCGCGCCGAATGAAACGAATTGAAGCGCCATCGGCAATCTTTTTTCTAACCCGTACTGCACTCCAAATTCTCGCTTAATAAGTTCGTTAAAATTCAATGCACACGATTGAAGTTTTGCGCCCAATTCGTCATCAATACGATTTGTAGAGCGATGTTCTATCTCGTGCCTTATCTCAAGAAGAAATCGCAAGTTTGTGGCAACCCCACCTCTTGCAGGGCATTTTTCATGCTTCAGGCAGCGAGTAATATCCCAATATTTTTCCGCCCCGCCTTTTGTTTTTGCGCCTGGGTATTTATACTCAATTCCCTCCCGCTTAAACCAAGAGTGAAGCAGATATGTCCAAGCTATCATTGAATATACAATAAATAACTCAGCTCGAAATCGCAATCCCGCGCTATTAAATATCTGGACTGCAGCAATCATCGCCTCTCTTGCTTTAATAAGAAGCTCATCACCCTTAATATTTAAACCTGTATCCTGATCAATATCTGGCCAAATCGCCAGAAAAGCATCAAGCCCTTCATCATTTGCTGGAGTAATATGTTTATACTTTTTTTCACTACGAATTTCACTAATTAGACGATGGTTAATTGAGCGCGTCGGCCGCGTAAAATATGCAAGTATGTCTTGATCATTTGTGAAGGGATCGCCACGACTGATCATAGCTTTCACGATGGCAACTTCCCAGTTTTCAAGTTTGTGCCCGCCACGGCGACGAACTTTCTTTTTTTCTGTAGGATTTTTGCCCATTTTTACCCTCCAATATCGCTTTTAACAGAATCTCAAAATTCAAAAAAGGGGGGTTGGTATTCAGAAATTCTTTCAACCACATCCAGGTAATAATTCCGCCAAATCCTCGCTCTTGATGTTGGCTAAAGCTATCTGCTCGGCGCGCCTATAAATGTTAGATGGTGCACCAACGGCTGATCCCCTTGCACCCTCCCGATCCCCATGATCCCATAACCCCACGCAATTCAAGGGGAGGGACTGCGCCATGGACCTTGGGGTCTTCTGCTACAACACCGCCTATTCCATCCGGCCGGCCGAGTTGGCCACGCTGCTGGAGGAGCGCGGCTATGAATCCGTCTGGTTTCCGGAGCACACCAACATTCCGGTCTCTCGCGAGTCGGAGTTTCCGGGCGGCGGGGAGCTGCCCAAGCCCTATTACCACATGATGGATCCCTGGACGTCGCTGGCCGCGGCGGCCGCGGTGACCAGCAAGCTGAAGCTCGGCACCGGCATCAGCCTGGTGATCCAGCACGACCCGATCATCCTGGCCAAGACCATCGCCACGCTGGACGTGATCTCCAACGGCCGGGTGCTGTTCGGCATCGGCGGCGGCTGGAACGCCGAGGAGATGGCCCAGCACGGCATCCCCTTCAAGCGCCGCTGGAAGGTGCTGCGGGAGAAGATCGAGGCGATCAAGACGCTCTGGACCGAGGAAGAGGCTTCCTATGAGGGCGAGTTCGTCAACATCAAGCCGACCTTCAGCTATCCGAAGCCGGTGCAGCAGCCGCACCCGCCGATCATCCTGGGCTCGGCCACCGGCCAGGGGCGCCAGCGCGTGGTGAACTACTGCGACGGCTGGATGCCGATCAATGTGCTGCTGGAGGACATGCCCTCGGCCATCGAGGACCTGCGCCGCCGCGCCGAGGAGGCGGGCCGCGACCCCAACTCGATCAAGCTGTCGATCTTCGCCCAGGTCGGCGTCGACGAGGACCTGCTGCGCCGCTACCGCGACATGGGCATCAGCCGCTCCGTCATCGGCGTGCCGACCTCCCGCCCCGACAAGGCCACCGAGGTGCTGGACCGCTACGCCCCGCTGCTGAAGGAGCTGGCGGCGTAGCGTCGGCCGGTTCTCTGAACCGGTGGTTATCCCCTCCCCCTTGAAGGGGGAGCGACGAAACCGCGTTGCGTGGAATGGTTCGGTCGGCGCGCAACGCGGCTCGGACTTTCCGGAGAGGCATGAGCCGCCCGCCTGGCCGACCCATCCATCCCCGGGCGGGCGGTTTCCATTGCCCCCCACCCGTCGCTGCGCGCCGACCTCCCCCTCAAGGGGTGAGGTTGACGAGTAGCCTGCATGCAGGCACTCGCGTCCCAGTGTTATTGCGTTTCGCTCTTAACAATCATTCTCCCCTCCATCGCGCTGACGGGCTATAGTGGCGGCTCGAGATTTCCCGCCGGTATCGACCGACCGCCGGCGTGGCAATAACGGGACGGCGGGCGCAGAAGGCAGCCCGATAAAAGCCGCCCGGCACTGACAGGGCGTGGAGGGGCTATGCTTGCACATGATGTGCTCAAGCAGCGGCCGATCGTGCTGACGCAGGCGCAGCGTCAGCACTACTTCGACAACGGCTATCTGCATCTGGACGGCTTCATCCCGGAGGCGTGGATGACGCGTCTGCAGGCCGTGACCGACCGCTTCGTGGAACAGAGCCGCGGGGTCGAGCGCTCCGACCGGGTCTTCGACCTTGAGCCGAACCACACCGCCGATGCGCCGCGCCTGCGGCGGCTGAACCAGCCGGCGGAGCAGGACCCCGTCTACCGCGAGTTCGCGCTGGAAGGGCCGATCGTCGATCTGGCGCAGGACCTCCTCGGGCCGGACGTGAAGTACCACCACAGCAAGCTGAACTTCAAATGGGCCTCGGGCGGCGAGGAGGTGAAGTGGCACCAGGACATCCAGTACTGGCCGCACACCAACTATTCGCCGCTGACCATCGGCGTCTACATGGCCGACGTCACCGACGAGATGGGGCCGATGGGGATCATCCCCGGCAGCCACGAGCGCGAGCTGTTCGACCTCTTCGACGATGACGGCGCCTGGACCGGGGCGATCAGGCCGCGGGACCTGGAACGGGTGAACCTGGACGACGTGGTCTGGCTGAAGGGCCGGCGCGGCTCGGTGACCATCCACAACTGCCGCATCGTGCACGGGTCCGAACCGAACCGCTCGGCGACCACGCGGCCGCTGCTGCTGCACACCTACGCCGCCGCCGACGCGCTGCCGATCTGCGCCTCCATCGCCGATGGCTGGCCGCTCGCCAATACCATCGTCCGCGGCAAGCCGGCGCGCTGGATGCGCTTCGATCCCAGGCCCTGCCTGATCCCGCCGGACTGGTCGAAGGGTTACACCTCGATCTTCGCGCTGCAGCAGTCAGAAGCCGCCGAGTGATTGCCTGGCCGGCATTCCGCCGCCGGGCGAGACCGGCGGCCGCCGTCGGGGCATTCCTGCTCGCGGCCACGGTGGCGGTCATCGCCGCGGCGGCCGGTCCCGAGCGGTCGGATGCCGACCCCGGCGCGCGCGCGGAGATGCTGGCCCATCTCGCCCGGACCGCCGGCATCGCCGCCGGACCGCTGGCGCAGGGCGACCGCGACGCCGCGGTGCTGGTGCTGCAGGCGGCGCTGCGGCCGGACCTGAGCAGCCTCGGCATCGTCGGCCGGGACGGGCAACCTGTCGCCGAGGCGGGGGCGCCCGCAGCCGACGCCGAACGCGTGCCGGTGCCGATCGGCGCCGACGCCACGCTGATCGCCTTCTGGACCCCGCCGGAAGCCGTCGCGCCGCCCTTCCTCCTGCCCGCCCTCGCCGCGGTTCTGGCCGCCCTGCTCGGCGCACTGGCCGCGTGGCTGGCGCTGAGGGCCGTCGCGGCGCGGCAATCGGCGCCCGCCGGCGAGGCGAGCGGCGAAGCGGAGCTGAAGCGCGAACTGGAACGGCAGCGGGAGGTCATGACCAACCTGACCACCGCCTACAACCAGCTGCTGATCGAGCACGCCTCCCACGGCCATGACCGCCAGCTGGAGCGCCGCCGCTTCTTCGACGACATCGAACGGCAGAAATCGGAACTGCTGGCCGCGCGCGACGCGGCGCTGACCGAGGCGATGACGCGCAGCCGCTTCTTCGCCGGCATGACGCACGAACTCAGGACGCCGATGAACGCGATCATGGGCTTCTCCGAGGCCATCGAGCGGCAGATCTTCGGCCCGGACGCGGTGGACCGCTATAGCGACTACGCCCGCGACATCCGCGTCAGCGCGCAGCACCTGCTGGACACGATCAACCAGCTGCTCGACATGGCCAAGGCGGAATCGGGCAAGCTGGAGCTCGATTCACAGCCCCTGAACGTCGGCGGCGTCGTCGACGACTGCATCAGCATGCTGCACCGCCTGGCGGAGAACCGGGGCATCCGCCTGGAACGGCTGATCTCGCCCAGCATGGCACCCTACACCGCCGACAAGCGCATGCTGCGGCAGATCCTGATCAACCTGATTTCCAACGCGATCAAGTTCTCGCCGGAGGGCGGCCGCGTTCTGATCGAAGCCGGGCCGGACCTGGCCGACGATCTGCAGATCCGCGTACGCGACTTCGGCAAGGGCATCGCGGCAGAGGACCTGCCGCGGGTCTTCGAGCCCTATGTCCAGGGCCGGATCAAGGGCAGCGAGCCGGGCACCGGGCTGGGCCTGCCCCTGTCCCGGACCTTCGCGCGGTTGCATGGCGGCGAGCTCTCGCTGGAAAGCGAAGTCGGCGAGGGCACGGTCGCGACAATCGGCCTGCCGTCATGGCGCTGGGACCGCAATGGCGGCGAACCCGACGACGAGAGCTTCGACGACGGGGCCAACGCCCAGCAGGTCGCCGGGCATCAGACCTCCGGCTGGCTGTCCGCCCAGCTGAAATAGGCGTCCCGCGCCATCCGGCAGACCGGGCCCGGCTGAAGCTCGCGGTCCTGATAACGGATCATCGGCGTGACCTTGCCGTAATTGCCGGTGGAGAAGATCTCGTCCGCACTCAGCAGATCGGCCGGCGTCAGCGTGGTCTCCTCGACCGGCTGCCCAGCCTCCCGCAGCAGACCGATGATGCGCTGCCGCGTGACTCCGTTCAGGAAGGTGCCGTTCCAGACCGGCGTCTTGGCGACGCCGTCCTTCACGATCCAGACATTGGCCGTGGCCAGCTCGGCGACATTGCCGGACGGGTCGCAGATCACCGCATTGTCGTAGCCCCGCTCGGCCGCCTCGCGCAGGGCGCGCTGCGAGTTGGGATAGAGACACCCGGCCTTGGCGTCGGTCGGCGCCATGTCGCGGGCCGGGCGGCGGAAGCTGGAGAGGCAGGCCGAGAAGCCCTTGCCCTCGGGCAGCGGCGATTCATAGACCGACAGCACGAATTCGGTCGATTCCGGTTCCGGCGAGACGAAGCCGCGGCGGGCGAAGAACATCGGCCGGATGTAGTAGGCATGTTCCTTCGGCAGCTTGCGGACCGCCTGCTTGCAGAGATCCTCGACCTCGTCGACCGTCAGCTTCGGCTCCAGCAGCATGGCCGCGGCCGACCGCATCAGACGTTCGCAATGGGGCCGCAGATCGGGGGCCTTGCCGTCGAAGGCGCGGGCGCCGTCGAAGACCGCGCTCGACATCCAGAAGGCGTGATCCATCGGGCCGGTGAGCTTCGGCTCTTCCGTCAGCCACTCGCCTTCGTAGTAGAAGATCTGATGCATCGCCGCGCCTCCCGCCGTCCGCCCACCTTGAAACCGATAGCTCTAATATTGGCTCCAGCAGATGCGGTAAACCCATCGGACGTCCCGGCGGCTGATACTCTGGTTCTCGGCGCGGCGATTGAGCGCCCTGACCGTCAGCGAAGACGCGCTCCGGTCGACGACTTCGCGCACCAGAATGTCGTCGTTGCGCATGCACAGGACCAGCCGGTCGCCGGGATCGATCCGGGTGACCCTGAGCACGACAACCGTCTCCCCATTCCGGAACCAGGGCTCGAATGAGCGGTCCGGAATTTCCAGTGCAAAGGCCTCCGGATCGCCGCGCGCAGGAAACCCGGTGCGCCGCCAGGTGGCCCCATGCGGCCGGCCCGCCTCATCCAGCCGGGAAACGTCCAGATGGGCGAGGGACATGCAAGGCAGCCGGGCCGGCATGGGCGGTTTGCCCGACATCAGCGCAGGCAACTCGGCGAATTCCGTCCCCGTGGCTTCCAGGATCTTCGACAGGCTCTCGGTGGACGGCCAGCGCGGCTTTCCCTTTGCGCTGACCCGTTTCGACCGGTTCAACGCTGTGGCGTCGAGCCCGGCCTTCGTCGAAAGCGCCGACAGCGACAGACGGTGGCGTTCCGCCAGCCGGTCGATGGCCAGCCATATGCCCTCGTGGGTCAACATGGGCCGCATGTTCACGGGAACGCCCCCACGAGTTCGACCCGAACAAATGTTAAATCTGGCGCGGCCACCGATTTGACATCTTCCCGCGCCGGCCGGCGGGCCTAGGTTCGGGCCGATGCCGATCCCCTATGCCCTCGTCCGCCGCCTGCTCTTCGCGCTCGACGCCGAACGCGCCCACCGCGCGACCATTTCGGCGCTGAAGCTCGGCCTCGCGGGCGCCCGGCCGCCGAAGGGAAACCCGGTCGAGGTTGCCGGCGTCCGCTTTGCCAATCCCGTCGGCCTCGCGGCCGGTTTCGACAAGGACGCGGAGGCGGTCGATGCGCTGCTGGGCCTCGGTTTCGGCTTTGTCGAGATCGGCGGCGTCACGCCGAAGCCCCAGCCGGGCAATCCGAAGCCCAGGGTCTTCCGCCTGACAGGGGACCAGGCCGTGATCAACCGCTACGGGCTGAACTCCGCCGGCGCGGAGGCGGTCGCGCGAAACCTGGAGAAGCGCCGCAAGCCGGGCGTCGTCGGCGTCAATCTCGGCGCCAACAAGGAGAGCGAGGACCGTATCGGCGACTATGCCGAATGCCTGAAGGTGATCGGGCCGCTGGTGGATTTCGCGACGGTCAACGTGTCCTCGCCGAACACGCCGGGTCTGCGCGCGCTGCAGGACCGCGCAGCGCTGACCGGGATCTTCGAACGGCTGCATGCGGCCCAGTCCGGCGGACGGGCGATCCCTCTTTTCCTGAAGGTCGCGCCGGACCTGAGCGACGCCGACATCGACGACATCGCCGAAGCCGCGCCGGAGATCGGCGTCGCTGCGCTGGTCGTCTCAAACACCACGATCGCCCGCCCGAACAGCCTGACCAGCCCGCATGCGCAGGAGACCGGCGGGCTGAGCGGCGCGCCGCTCATGGGACCGTCCACAGACCTGCTGCGCCGGTTCCACGAGAAGCTCGACGGCCGCGTGCCGCTCATCGGCGTGGGCGGAATCCTCTCCGGCGCCGATGCAAAGGCGAAGATCGACGCCGGCGCGGCGGCGGTGCAGATCTATTCCGGACTGGTCTATCGCGGCCCCGAACTGGTCGGCGAGTGTGTCGAGGCGCTTGCGCAGGCATGACGGCGAGACGCCGCAGCGACGTCGAGACCGGCATGCTGCTGATGGCCGTGGCCATGCTGGCGCTGCCCTGCATCGACGCCATCGCCAAGTCGATGGCCGGGCGCGTCCCGTCCGCCGAGATCGCCCTGGCGCGCTTCGTCATGCAGACGGCGATCCTGCTGCCCTTCGCCATCGGGCGCGGCATGGCCGCGAGCGGCCGGGTGCTGGCGGCACATGTCATGCGCGGGGCGCTGATCGCGGCGGCCACCCTGCTCTTCTTCACGGCATTGCAGTATCTGCCACTGGCCGACGCCATCGCGATCTTCTTCGTCGAACCCTTGCTGCTGACCCTGCTGTCCCCCTTCTTCCTGGGCGAGAAGGTGGGCTGGCGCCGCCTGACGGCCGTTGCCGCCGGGTTCGCCGGCGCGATGATGATCATCCGGCCGAGTTTCGAGGAAGCCGGCTGGCCGGCCCTGCTGCCGCTCGCCGCCGCCCTCTGCTTCGCGTTCTATCTGGTCCTGACACGGCGGCTGGCCCGGACCGGCGACCCTGTGGTGATGCAGGCCCATGCGGGGATATTCGGCGGACTGACGGCCGGACTGGCGCTGGCCGCGGGCGCCATGACCGGCGCCTTTCCGGATGTGCTTGTGCCGGTCCTGCCGGACCTGACGGACCTGCTGCTGCTGACAGTGCTCGGCATCATCGCGACCGGCGGGCACATGCTGGTCGTGCATGCGTTCAAGCGTGCGGACGCCGGGCTGCTGGCGCCGTTCCAGTATCTGGAAATCATCAGCGCCACGGCGCTCGGCCTGCTGATCTTCGGGGACTTCCCGGATCCGCTGACCTGGGCCGGTATTGCGGTGATCGTCGGATCCGGCCTTTATGTCTTCCACCGCGAAAGGGTGGCTCAGACGCTGTCCAGCACACCCTGAAGGATGAACGCCGCGGCATGGGCGTCGATGGTCTCGGCGCGGCGGCGGCGGGAGGTGTCCTGCTCGATCAGGCTGCGCTCGACGGCGACCGTTGACAGCCGCTCGTCGCGCAGCAGCATCGGCAGGTCGAAGACCTTCTCCAGATTGCGCTGGAAGGCGCGGGCTGCCTGCGCCCGGGGACCCGACGACCCGTCCATGTTCAGCGGATGGCCGATGACCAGCCCGCCGATACCGTACTCGTCGACGATCGCCCGAAGCTCGGCAACGTCGGCGGCGAACTTCTTCCTCGCAATGGTGCGATGAGGCGTCGCCACCTTGTGGCCGGGGTCGGACAGAGCCGTGCCGATGGTCTTCGTGCCGGGATCCAGTCCCAGCAGCCGTTTGCCTGCCGCCGCCTGTTTCAGCGCGGCCGGACCGGCCTCGAGATGCCCGGCTATGCCAGCACCCGCGCGATGTCGTTCTTTCCGCACACGTCGCGGCCCCGCATCAGATAAAGGGGCCGCGTGACGAAATCGACCGAGCCGCCGGTGCGCTTCGTGATCTCGGCGCCGATCTCCCGGTCGAAATGCGATGTCGTCGGCATGAAGCGCAGCACATAGCCCGCACGCCGTTTCGGCGACCGGTTCGGTTTCGAGCCATGCACCATGTAGATGTCGTGCAGCGAGATCTGGCCCGGTTCCAGCACGATGTCGACGGCGTCGTCCTCGCTGTATTCCTCGGGGCGAAGCTGCTGGTTCAGCGTCAGGTGGCCGCCATCATTGGTGTCATGGCCACGCAACCGTTTGTCCCGGTGGCTGCCGGGAATGACGCGCAGGCACCCGTTCTCGGCCGTCGCCTCGTCCATGGCGATCCAGACCGAGCAGGTGGCCAGCGGCCGGATCGGCCAGTACTCCCCGTCCTGATGCCAGGGCGTCTCCTTGCCCGAATGCGCCGGCTTGCCGAAGACCGTGGTGCCCCAGAGCAGGAAGTCCGGGCCGATCACCTGTCCGACCATGTCGAGGATCTCCGGGATCGCCGCGTAGTCCAGCCAGACCGGATCGCCCTTCAGCCCCTGCGGCCCGTGATCCGGCTCGTGCGGCGTGAACATGGCGTCGGGCGCGACATGCGGATTGGCCTTGATCAGGCGGTCCAGATCGCGCCGCATGGCGTCCAGCACCGCCTCGGGTACACGGTAGCCCGAGGGCACGACGTAACCCTGTTCGTGATAGTGCTCGACTTCCTGTGGTGTCAGCATGGCGGCGCTCCCATGCGCAGAAAATAGCCCCGGTCCGGGGCATTGGAAAGACACAGGCGCCGCCCCATACTCGATTGCAGGGGAATGCATTTCGAGGAGACGACGCATGAAGGCCGCGCTGCTGACCGAGCCGGGGATCGACAATCTGAAGGTCGTGGACACCGACGAGCCTTCGCCCGGACCGGGTCAGGTCAAGGTGCGGCTGCGCGCCAGCACGCTGAACTACCGCGATCTGGTCACCATCCAGGGCGGCTACGGGTCGAAGCAGAAGCAGTCCGGCCTGATCCCGCTGTCGGACGGCGCCGGCGAGGTCGTCGAGGTCGGCAAGGGCGTGACGCAGTACCAGGCCGGTGACCGGGTGACGCCGATCTTCTTCACCAACTGGTTCGCCGGCGAGCCGACCGCACAGGCCCAGTCGCAGGCGCTGGGCGGTTCGGCGCAGGGCTGTGCCGCCGAGTACATTTGCCTTCCCGCCCACGGCGTGGTGCCGACACCGGACTATCTCTCCGACGCGGAAGCGGCGAGCACGGTCTGCGCCGGGCTGACGGCGTGGCAGGCGGTCATCGAGAAGGGCGGCATCCGCCCCGGCGACTGGGTGCTGACGCAGGGCACAGGCGGCGTCTCCATCTTCGCGCTGCAGTTCGCCAAGGCGATGGGGGCGCGGGTGATCGCGACGACCTCGTCGGACGCCAAGGCGGCGCGGCTGAAGGAACTCGGCGCCGATCACGTGGTGAACTATCTCGACATCACCGAATGGGGCAAGGCGGCCAAGAGCCTGACCGGCGGCGCGGGCGTCGATCTGGTGGTCGAGGTCGGCGGCGCGGGCACGCTGACGCAGTCCCTGAAGTCCATCCGCATCGGCGGCACCGTGGCGATGATCGGCATCCTGGCCGGGCAGTCGTCGGAGGTGAACATGGGCTACGTGCTGATGACCAACAGCCGCATCCAGGGCATCACCGTCGGCAGCCGCGAGATGCATCTGGCCATGTACAGGGCGATGGAAGCGCACCGGATCAAGCCGGTCATCTCCGACAGCTTCCCGCTCGCCGACATCCGCAGCGCGCTGGAACACCAGAAGGCCAGCCGTCACTTCGGCAAGATCGCGCTGGAGATCTAGCCGGCGGCCTTTCCGGCCAGCAGGGCGGGAATCGCAGCCGCAGCGGCCCGGGCAACGTCATCGGCTATGGGCTCGCCATCGGTTGCGCCGGCCAGCACCAGAGCGCCGACGGCCATGGCCGCCGCCTGCAGCGCACGCGGGTCCGGCGCGCCGTCAGGTATTTCGTCCAGACCGCGCTGGAACTCCGCCACCAGATCGCCAAGCACTTCGGCCACGGCCGCTCGGTCCCCGGCGTCGCCGCGGGCCGCGTCCTGGGACAATGACGCCAGCACACAGCCGGGCCACGTCAGATGACGGTGTGACGGGTCGAGATAGTCCGCGGCCACCGCCGCCGCCTCGGCGTTCAGGTCGGCCCCGGCCCGCTCGGCCAACCGGCGCCTGAAGTCCGGTTCGAAGCCGATGGCCTCCCGGAACAGTGCCTGCTTGGACCGGAAGTAGGTGTAGAAGGTGCCGCGCGTCAGGCCCGCCTCGGCCATGATCCGGTCGACATTCACCCCGCCATAGCCATGACGGCGGAACAGCCGCGCCGCCGCCTGCAGCACCGCCTTCCGGTTCCGCTCCCGGTATTCCGACGAGACCGTCAGTTTCCGCTCCTGATTCGCTACGACAGTGTTATGATGTATATCATAACATCTGCTGGGACAGTCCCCTTCATGACCGAACTCTGGCAATTCCGGTTCTCGCCCTACAACGAGAAGGCCCGCTGGGCGCTGGCGCTGAAGGGCATTCCCTACACGCCGCGCACGGTTCTGCCGGGCCCGCACATGCGGACGATCCGGAAGCTGTCGGGCCAGCAGAAGACGCCGGTTCTGGTGATGGACGGTATCGTCACGCCGAACTCCGCCGATATCGTCGCAAGGCTGGAGACGGCCTTTCCCGATCCCCCGCTGATGCCTGGGGACGCCGAGGGCCGGGAACGGGTCCTGGAGATCCAGCGCCTGTTCGACGACGGGTTCGGGCCGCGAATCCGCCGCGCGGTGCTGGACAGCATGCTGGGGTCGCCGGGCTATGTCGCCACGGTCTTCGCCGGTGACAGGGGCTGGCTGCAGCGCACCGTCTACCGCGCGACGCTGCCGCTGGCGGCGGGCCTGATCCGGCGGGGCAACGGCATCGGGGGAGCAGCCGATGTGGCGGACGGCATCGCCGCCATTACCGACGCGATGGATTTCGTCAGCGCAAACACGGCGGCGACGGGCTATCTCGTGGGGGACCGCTTCACGCTGGCGGACATGGCGGCGGCGGCGACGCTGGCCACCGTGGTCAATCCCGACCACCCCGCGATGAAACGCCCGGAACCAATGCCGTCAGCGACGCGCGCGCTGATCGAGCGTCATGCCGGCCATCCGGCTGCCGGCTGGGTCCGGCGCATCTATGCCGCGCACCGGCCCCTGCCGTGAAGGGCTAGAGGAAGCAGGCCGCCGTATCGCTGACCAGCGTCCCGACCGGCAGCGCGTTGCTGCCTGCCGGGCAGGGAATCAGGTTGAGGCCGCCATTCAGGCCGCCCACGATATTCTGCGTCCTGCCCTGGTCCGCATCGAAGCCGAACTGGCCCAGCGCCAGCGGATCGTTCTGCGACAGCTGATCGAAGAAGTCCCGGATTTCCTCGGCCGTGGTGATGACGCGGCCCGGCCCTTCGGAATCATTGCCGCCGCCGTTCAGGAAGCTGTCGAGATCGTTCGCCGTCAAGGAGGTCTGTTGCGGGTCGCCGAGCGGCGCGCCGTTCCGGATGAGGAATTCGAGCTCGGCCTGCAGCGCGGCGATGTTGTCGCGTTCGAGGTTGAGTTCCTGAAGTCTCGCAAACCGTGACCCGCTCTCGCTTCCGAGTTCGTTGCGGCGACGGCTGAGTTCATCGATACGATCCTGGACGGCATCCCGGTCGATCTGATTGTTCGCAATCTGGTCGAGAGCATTCCGGACCCCGTCCTTGGCCTCCTGAAGTGCGGCGAGCTGGTCCTCGATCTGCTGAAGCACCTGGGCAGAGGGCTCCCCGTTCTGCGCGATCCCCCGGATCTGCTGCTCCACCTCTTCCAGGCCCCTCAGTCTTTCCTCCAGTTCGGCCGGGTCGGAAAGTAGATCCTGCGCCGCAGACAGCTCGGCATTGATGGCGTCGAACTCTTCGTTCGTCGCATTGATCTCGGCATTGATCTCGTCGAGTTCCTGATCGATCTCGGCCAGTCGTTGACCGGCGCCCGCGAGGCCCTCCGCCAGTTCCTGCAGTCGTTCTCCGGCTTCGGCGTCGTTTGAGAGCGCGGTCTCAACCTCGCCGTTGGTCCTGTCGAGGAATGCATCGAGCACACCGGCGCCGGAGCCCTTTTCGTTGGCGCGAAACTCGATCTCGGCCAGTTCCTCCCTTCTTTGCGCTTCGCGCTCCCGCAGCTCCTCGAACCGCCGGATCTCGTCGACAGGAATCTGCTCCGCAACCGCATTGCCGTCTGCGACCAGTTCCTCAACGTCATTCTTCAGGTTCTCCAGCCGCTGCTCGACGGTTCCGAGGGTCTTGATCTCGAAATCCTCCAGATCGCCATCGCGCCGCAGACTGTCTTCGGCAAAGCTGATACTGGCGCCGCGGACAATGATGAACTGCGACTGGCTGATGAAACTCGACAGGTTGATGTTCACGTCAAAACTGTCAGCCGCGCCCGCTTTCACTGCCTGAGTAGCCGCATCGGAGAGCTGCCTCAGGACTTCGAGCAACCCGTCCGCGCTCTGCTCGATCTGCTGCAGCGCATCGGCGTCGGCCCCGGCCCCGCTCAGCGCGTCGATCTGCTCGACCAGTTGGTTGGCGGATTCCAGAAACTCCTGTTTCACGGCGTCGAAATTGTTGGCTGCCTGCACCCCTTCCGCCGAAATCTTGCCGACCTGCTGGCCGAGATCCCGCTGCTCCCGATCGAGCGCCTGAAGATCCTTCTGGCGCTGGCCGTCTTCGGTGAGTTGCCCCTGACGCTGATCGATCAGGGCCTGCAGCTGCGGATCGGCCTCGGCCAGCGCGCTGCCGCACCAGAGCAACAGGGCGGCCACGGTGGGGGCAAGGGTGCTTCTCCTCGGTAGCAGCATGGTGGTCACCTCCTGTGACGGATTCGCGCCTCTCTAGAAATTCAGACGAAGTCCCGCCCCGATCACTGCACTGGTGCGGTCGATGCGGTCGATGGTGGAGATCACGCGGGTGACGCTGAGATTGCCGTTCAGGAACAGGTTGTGACCGAGCTCACGCCGCGCCACCACACTGCCCGAAAAGGTCGTGTCCTTGCGCCGGATGTTGTCCACCGGATCGTCGTCGTTGAACTGCGCGCGCCCGGCCAGCACTTGTGCGGTCAGGGTGAACCAGCCGTCGATCTCGGTCTCGCGCGCGGCGAAGATGCTGATCGCCGAGTGCGCCGAGGACTGCGCCTCGGCGGAAACCAGCGCGAGTCGGCCGCCCAGCGTGAACGCATTCTCGGGTGCGCCGGCGTCGGGCCGGGTCCACGACATCGCGACCGCATTGGTCAGATTGTCGTCGTCGTCGACATTGTTGAAATTGCTCCAGATCAGCGAATAGCCGCCGCGCAGCAGGTCGCCTGACGCCAGCCGGTAGAGACCGGTCACGCTGCCCCCGTGCTGGCGGACGAAGAGGTCCAGACCGTTGCCGCTCAGGCTTGTCGTGTGGTCGTAGCGGACCGAGAGCGACAGGTCCTCACCGATACGCCGGGACAGGCTGAGGAACGGCTGGTGGTTCTGCTGGTTGAAGCCGTCATTCTCGAAGAACATGCGGTGGGTGAACCGGTAGCCGGCGACCGGTTCGAATTCGGCAGGCCGCCAGGGCAGACGATAGGTGCCGGCGCCGGTCAGGGTGACCCGCAGATCGCCTTCGCGTACGGCGGCGCCGTTCACGTCGAATTCCTTCAGCAGACCGGTGACGTAATCGAGACCCAGACCGGCCGTGATGCCGTAGTCGCGCGGCGCCTCGATGCCGTGCTGCCGGGCCAGATCGGGATAGTCGGCCGCCAGATTGCCCAGCCGCAGGGCCGCGATCTGGATGCGCTCGGCGACGGCGTCCTGCTCCGGCGGCAGGCCGGCGCGCGCGCCGCGGTGGCGGTTTCGATCGCCAGGCGGTACTGCTGCAGCTGAAGTTGGGTGCGCGCCAGCCAGACACGGCCCGCCGGCGTATCGATGGCTGCGAAGACGTCTCTTGCCGTCTCGAAATTCTGCTGGCTGTAGAGCAGAACGCCGGCATTGAGCCGCGACGTGCTGTCCTGCGCCTGAACCGACGGCCCGGCACAGATCACGATGGCCAGAAATGCGGCAGCAATGGCAGCAATTGGACGCATGAGAACTGATCCCCTCAAATCAGTTTTCAGGACACGCTACTTCCCTCGCATGTCGACGCTACGCAGTTGTGCTCATTGATACCGGCACACGTGCAGACAGACCAGCAACCTGCCGGTCGATGACACAGATTTGTTCGGCGCCGTTGCCGGAAAGGGACGTCCCTAGAACCCGAGCTGCCGGGCGGCGAGGTCGCGCATGATCTCCTCGGCGCCACCGCCGATGGCGTTGACGCGGACCTCGCGATAGATCCGTTCGACCTTCTGGCCGCGCAGATATCCGGCGCCGCCGAAGGTCTGCACGGCCTCTCGGGCGCAGAATTCCATGGTCAGCGTCGCCTGGTTCTTCAGCATGCAGATCTCGGCCACCGGGCTTTCGCCCTGGTCGATGCGCCAGGCCAGGTTCTCCAGCATCGCCTGGGTCGCGTTGATGCGCATGGCCATGTCGACCAGCTTGTGGCGGACCACCTGATGGTCGATCAGGCGCTTGCCGAAGGTCTGCCGCTCCCGGGCATAGGCGAGGGTTTCGTCGTAGCAGGTCTGGGCGAAACCGTTGCAGCCGGCGGCCATCATCAGCCGCTCGAAATTGAAGTTCTGCATGACGATCCGGAAGCCCTGATTCTCCTCGCCGATCAGGTTCTCGACCGGCACCCGGACATCGTCGAAATAGAGCGTCGCGGTGTCGGAGGCGTGCCAGCCCATCTTGCGGAGCGGCGTGCGGGAGAAGCCCGCCATGTCGGCCTCGATCAGCAGCATGGAAACCCCACCCATGCCCGGCCCGCCGGTGCGTACGGCGGTCGAGACGAAATCCGCCTGCATGCCCGAGGTGATGAAGGTCTTGGAGCCGTTGACGATGTAGTGGCCGCCGTCGCGCCGCGCTGTCGTCTCCAGATTGGCGACGTCGGAGCCGCCCGAAGGCTCGGTGATCGCCAGCGCCGCGATCTTCCGCCCTGACATGACCTCCGGCACGACGCGTCTCTTCACCGCATCGGTCGCGGCGCGCGTGATCGGCGGCAGGCCAATGGCGTGACTGCCCAGGCTGGCCGAGACGCCGCCCGCGCCGGCCCGCGCCATCTCCTGCCCGGCGACGACCATGTAGAACAGGTCTTCCATGATCCCGCCGACTTCGGGCCGGTGGTGGGCCGCGATGAGGCCGAGATCGCCGGCCTTCCGGAAGAGGTCCCGGGGCAGCAGCTCGGCTTCCTCCCATTCATCGACGAAAGGCTCGATTTCCTTCTCGACGAAGCGGCGGACGGTGTCGCGCCAGGCCTCATGGTCGTCGGTGTAGTAAGGGCTGGTCTTGGTGTTCGGTATCATGCGGTGTCCGGCCTCCCATCCAGGCAAATCATGGTGACAAGCGCGGTCGCGATCAGCGTCTCCTCGCCGCCGGTCACGGCCGCGACCTTCGCCTCGCAGACCGTGAGCGTCCGGCCGGGCTTCAAAACTGTCCCGCGCGCGATCAGCGTCTCACCCTTGCCGGGCGCCATCAGGTTGATCTTCATCTCGACGGTCAGCGGCGCGGAGTCTTCCGGCATCAGGCTGAAGGCGGCATAGGCCGCCGCCGCGTCGGCCAGGGTCGCGATGACGCCGCCATGGGCAAAGCCGTGCTGCTGCGCCAGCTTCGGATCCATCGGGCAGACGATCTCCACGAAGCCCGGCTCGATCCGGCCGGTGTCATAGCCCAGCAGCTTCGCGAAGCCCTGCCGGTGCAGGCTTTCCCGGACCTTTTCGGCGTAGCCGGGATCGCGTGGCTGGAAACCGGTCACAGCAGCAGCCACGCGCCGAGGCCGAGAAAGACGAAGAAGCCGACGATGTCGGTGACCGTGGTCAGGAACACCGCGCTGGAGACCGCCGGGTCTACTCCGGCGCGGTCGAGGCCGATGGGGATCAGGATGCCGGCCAGCCCGGCGACAATCATGTTCACGACCATGGCGACGGCGATGACACCGCCCAGCAACGGGTCCTGGAACCAGAGCAACGTCGCCACGCCGATCAGAATGGCGAAGGCAATGCCATTGAAGACGCCGACGGCCAGTTCCTTGACGACCTGGCGCAGCATGTTCGACGAGGTCAGATCCTTGGTGCCCAACGCGCGGACGGCGATGGCGAGGGTCTGGGTACCGGCATTGCCGCCCATCGAGGCGACGATGGGCATCAGCACGGCCAGGGCGACCACCTGCTCGATGGTGGCGTCGAAGAAGCCGATGACCACCGAGGCCAGGATGGCGGTCAGCAGGTTCAGCGCCAGCCAGGTGAAGCGGCTGCGTGTCGTGCGCGTGATCGACTGGTTGAGGTCGTCCTCCTTGACGCCGGAGATCTGGAACAGGTCCTCCTCGGCCTCCTCCTCGACCACGTCCATGACGTCGTCGACCATGATCACGCCGATCATGCGTCCGTTGTCATCGACCACCGGCGCCGAGGTCAGATCGTATTGCCGGACCTGATAGGCGACGTGCTCGACGTCCATCCCGACGGAGAAGGTCACCGGGTCCTCGTCCATGATCTCACCGACCTGGATGGGCCGCTTGGTGCGCATGGCGCGGTCCAGCGGCACCCAGCCGATGGGTTTGAAGGACGGGTCGATCACATAGATGCTGTAGAAGTGGTCGGGCAGGTTCTCCGCCTCGCGCAGGTGGTCGATCACCTGGCCCATGGACCAGAAGGCCGGCACGGCGACGAAGTCGCGCTGCATCAGACGGCCGGCGGTGTCCTCGGCGAAGGACAGGCCCTCGACCAGCGGCCGCCTTATGTCCTCGGAGACCAATTCCAGCACCGCCTTCTGCTGCTCTTCGGACAGCGCGTCGAGGACGTAGACGGCATCGTCCTCGTCCAGTTCGGAAACCGCCTCGGCCAGTTTCTCCGGTCCCAGCATCTCCACGACGGCGTCGCGGACCGGCTCTTCCAGTTCGGCAATAGTGTCCGGCGAGAGGTCCTGTCCGACGACTTCAAGCAGCAGGTTGCGGCGTTCGCGGTCGAACAGCTCGAACAGGTCGGCCTGGTCGGCGGCGTGAAGCTCGCCGAAGGAGATGCGGACGTCGTCGTTGCGGCTCTCGTCGAGGGCGATGCGGATCTCGCGGACCAGATCCGGCGTCAGGCCGCGGGCTTCGGCCTGCTCCTCCGGGGCCTCGACCTGCATCGCATCACTCATCGGCCACCCCCGGTCCGGCTTGCTTGATGCCATGATATACGCCTGCCGCCTCGCCCCGGGTCAAGCGCAGCCCGTGCGGCGGATCGTCAGAAACTTATTGAACATTGTTCATTTCATCCCATCTCCATTTTGAACGATGTTCATAAGGAGGGGTCATGACCGTTCGGACCCCGGCTGCCGAGACCCGTGAGGGCAAGGCGGCGACGCCCCGTCAAGGCAGGACAAGATTTGCGCCCGTTTCCGAGTTCAGCCGCGTGCTGCGCCGGAAGATCGGGGAGTACAGCCAGACGTCCGGCAGCAGGTTCGCCGACATGCTCACCTGGGCAAAGACGGCAGCGGCCTTCGGTCTTGGCGCCACGGCCTATGCGGTGTTGATGGCCGCCGGCCCTGACGCCGCAGCGCCGGTCCAGCTGGCGCTGGTCGGCGCCACGGCGTTCTGCGCCTTTCTGCTGCTCGTCTTCGCGGGTCACGACGCCGCCCACGGTTCGATCTCGTCCAGCCGACGGGTCAATCGCACGCTGGTCTTCGGCATCTTCGCCATCCACGGCGTCAGCGGACAGCTCTGGGCGGACCGCCATGTCCGGCTGCATCACGCGCTGCCAAACGTCCCGGGCACGGGGATCGACGCCGACAGCAGCAACATCGTCAGGCTTCAGCCGCAACGGCCGCCCCGGTTCTGGCACCGGTTCCAGATGATCTACGCGCCCCTGCTCTATCTCCTCGGGCAGCTGCAGCTGGTCTGGTTCGAGGACTTTCGCGACTTCCGCCGGATGCGCAAGCAGGATCCGGCGCGGTTCGGCGGCGCAGGGCCGCTGGCCGAGTTCGCGGCGACCAAGGCGGTCCATCTCGCTCTAGCTGCCGGTCTTCCGGTCCTGATCGGCGGCTTTGCCTGGACCTCGGTGTTGCTCGGCTACCTGATGGCGACGGCCGCCGTGTCCTTCTGCTTCGCCGTCCTGGTGATCGGCACCCATGTGTCGGACCGGGCGGCATTTCCGGCGCCGGACAGTAACGGCCGCCTGCCCTGCGACTGGGCGGAACTGCAGCTGGTAACCTCGATCGACTGGGCGCCCCGCAGCCGCTTCTTCGCCGAACTGACCGGCGGGGCGAACGCCCACACCGCGCACCACCTCTTCCCCGCCTGGGCCCACAATCACGCCAGCAGGCTGGCGCAGATCGTGATCGAAGCCGCCCGGGAATGCGGCCTGCCGTATCGGGCCACCAGCTTTCAGGGCATGGTGGCCGCCCATCTCCGGCATCTGCGGGCAATGTCCAGACCCGCCTGACAGCGCCGGAAACGAAAAAGGGGAGCGCCGCGGCGCTCCCCTTGTCGTTTGCAGCCGTTCAGGCTCAGCCGAGCTTGGTCAGCGGGCCCGGCGGGATGGCGCCCGACTCATGATCCTGCGCAGCCACCACGGCCACGGCGGTCATGTTGACGATGCCGCGGGTGGTGATGGCCGGCGTGATCACATGCGCCGACTTGGCCATGCCGATCAGGATCGGGCCGACGGACATGCCCTCGTTGGTCTCCTTGACCAGGTTGAAGGCGATGTTGGCGGCGTCCATGTTCGGGCAGATCAGCACATTGGCATTGTCGGTGAGGCTCGAGTCCGGGTTGATCCGGTCGCGCACCGACTTGTTCAACGCGGTATCGCCCTTCATCTCGCCATCCAGTTCCAGGTCCGGGGCGATCGCCTTGATGATGTCGTAGGCGTCCCGCATCTTCTGCGAGGACGGGCTGTCGTCATCGCCGAAATTGGAATGCGACAGCAGGGCCACGCGCGGCTCGATGCCGAAGCGGTTCACGACCTCGGCCACCATCACGGCCATCTCGGCGACCTGTTCGGCGTTCGGATCGTCGGTGACATGGGTGTCGGCGATGGCGATGGTGCCCCGGTCCATGACGATGATCTCGATCGCCGACGGTTCGGTGACACCGTTGCGCAGGCCGACGATGTCGCGCACCCACTGGATGTGCCGGTCATAACGGCCGACCAGCCCGCAGAGCATGCCGTCCACGTCGCCGCGCTTGGCCAGCAGGCTGGCGATGACGGTCGAGTTGGTGCGGATCTGGTAGCGCGCCTCCTCCGGGGTGACGCCCTTGCGGCCCATGACGGCGCGCAGGGTTTCGGTCAGGCTGTCGACCATCTCGTCGGACTGGACGTCGAAGACATCGAAATCCTCGCCCGCCTTCATGCGCAGGCCGAAACGCTCGATCCGGCGTTCGATCGTGTCCTTGCGGCCGATCAGCACCGGACGGGCAAGGCCGTCGTCGATCACAACCTGCGCGGCGCGCATCACGCGCTCCTGCTCGCCGTCGGCATAGGCGATCTTCTTCGGCGCCTGCTTGGCGCGGTCGAAGACCGGCTTCATGGCGAAGCCCGTCTTGTACATGTAGGCGCTGAGCTTCTGGCGGTAGGCGGCCATGTCCTCAATCGGACGGGTGGCCACGCCGGAGTCCATCGCGGCCTGGGCGACAGCCGACGAGACCTCGACGATCAGGCGCGGATCGAACGGCTTCGGAATGATGTATTCCTCGCCGAACTCCAGGCTCTCGACGCCGTAGGCCTTGGCCACGACCTCGGAGACTTCCTGCATGGTCAGGTCGGCGATGGCCTTGGTGGCCGCGACCTTCATTTCCTCGTTGATCGTGGTCGCGCCGCAATCCAGCGCGCCGCGGAACAGGAACGGGAAGCAGAGCACGTTGTTGACCTGGTTCGGATAGTCCGACCGGCCGGTGGCGATGATCGCATCCGGACGGGCGGCCTTCGCCTCTTCCGGCATGATTTCCGGCGTGGGATTCGCCAGCGCCATGATGATCGGACGCTCGGCCATGGCCTTGACCATCTCGCCCTTCAGCGTGCCGGGACCGGACACGCCGACGAACACGTCGGCGCCCTTCACCGCATCCTCGATGGACCGGGCATCGGTCTCGGTGGCCCAGTACTCCTTGTACTTGTCCATCTTCTCGGTCCGGCCCTTGTAGATCGGACCAGCGCGATCGCAGACGATGATGTTGTCCTTGGTCACGCCCATCGAGACGATCAGCGCCATGCAGGCTTGGGCCGCGGCGCCGGCGCCGGAGCACACGACCTTCACGTCGGCGATGTTCTTGCCGACCAGGCGCAGCGCGTTGTAGATCGCCGCGCCGACGCAGATGGCGGTGCCGTGCTGGTCGTCGTGGAAGACCGGAATGCCCATGCGCTCACGGCAGAGGCGCTCGATCTCGAAGCAGGCCGGCGCGCCGATGTCTTCCAGATTGACGCCGCCGAAGGTCGGCTCCAGCGCGCAGACAATCTCGACCATCTTCTCGACGTCGGTCTCGTTGACCTCGATGTCGAAGACGTCGATGCCGGCGAACTTCTTGAACAGCACGCCCTTGCCTTCCATCACCGGCTTGGACGCCAGCGCACCGATATTGCCCAGTCCCAGGACGGCCGTGCCGTTGGAAATCACCGCGACCAGATTGCCGCGCGCGGTCATGTTGGCGGCCTCCAGCGGATCCTCGTGGATCAGCATGCAGGCGGCGGCGACGCCGGGGCTGTAGGCCAGCGAGAGGTCCCGCTGATTGGCCAGCTTTGTGGTCGGCGTGACCGAAATCTTTCCGGGCGTCGGATACCGGTGGTAGTCCAACGCCATCTTGTTCAGATCGTCGCTCATGTTGCCCCCCTTCAGAGCCCCCTTTTTGATCCCTGCAGGCATCATCGCCCCGGGGTAGGAAAAATCAACCTGCGTTGGCCGCAGGCGACGGTGTCCGCGCGCACATTCGGGCGGCAATAAAAAAGCGGCTCCGGATCGCTCCGAAGCCGCTCAAGCCAGTTCCGGTCCTGTTGCCGGATCCATCTGTGGAATGTCAGTGCAGGTGCTTGCCGATTCCCGAGATCGCATTGTCGATCAGCGCCTGGCCGGCATCGCCCTTCATCTCCTCGCGGAGGATGCTGGCCGCCGCGGCGGAGGCGATATCGACGGCGCGGTTGCGCACCTCGTCGATTGCCTGCTGCTCGGCCTGGGCGATCTTCTGCTCGGCCTGCGCCTTGCGGCGCTCCAGCGAAGCCTCCAGATCGGCGCGCATCTTCTCGGCCAGGCGGGCCGATTCTTCCTTGGCGTGCGCGACGATGTTCTCGGCTTCCTGCTGGGCCTCCTCGGCCTTGCGCTGGTATTCGGCGTAGAGCGCCTGGGCCTCCTCGCGCAGCCGCTTGGCCTCTTCGAGCTCGTTGCGAATGCGGTCGGCGCGGGCATCCAGCTGTGACAGCAGCTTGCCCGGGACCTTCAGATAGACGATCAGCGCAAAGAACAGGATGAACGCGACGGCGACCCAGAAGGCCGGATCCGTGAACATCGAACCGTGAGCGGCTTCCTCGGTCGCGGCGTAGGCGGCGGAAATGAACATCAGCGGCCTCCCTCGCGGACGCTCTGCACGGCGCCGGTGACACGGTCTTCAGACGGCGTGGAACCGCCCAGCTTCTCGACCAGCGCCGAGGTCACCGACTTCGCGATATCGTCCAGCGACGCCAGGGCGGAGTCGCGCTGGGCCTGGATCTGCTTCTCGGCCTCGGCCTGCTTGGCATCGAGTTCGCTGTCGATCTCGGCGCGGCGCTTGTCGATCTCGGCGTTCACCTCGGCCTTCATCCCGCCGACGATCTCGCCGGCGCTCGCCCGCGCTTCCGCCAACCGCTTCTCGTAGTCGGCGATGGCGCGCTCGGTGTCGGATTTCAGTTCCTCGGCCTTGTCCAGGTCGGAACGGATCCGCTGCTCGCGGTCCTCCAGGATGCCCCCGATACGCGGAATCACGACGCGCGCCATGATCACGTAGAGCACGATGAAGGTGATCGCCAGCCAGACGATCTGCGATGCAAATGTTTCTGCTGCTAGCTGCGGCATGCGCCTCAGGCCCTCGCTGCTTCCTTGGGATCTTGCGGCCGTGTCGGAAAGGGCGCTCCCCGGGCGGGGAGCGCCGCCGACATCAACCGAACAGGATCAGGAACGCGATAACCAGGGCGAACAGCGCAACGGCTTCGGTCAGCGCGAAGCCCAGCAGCACGTTGCCGAACACGCGGCCGGCGGCGCCGGGATTGCGCAGCGAGCCCGCCACGAAGTTACCGAAGATGTTACCGATACCGACGCCCACACCGGCGAGCGCGATGGTGGCCAGACCGGCGCCAATCATCTTTGCGGCTTCAACTTCCATTTCCTTGTTCCCTCTTCAGTTCAGGTTGGGATGACGAATATCAGGTTCGCGTCGCGCCGGGATCAGTGGCCCGGATGCAGCGCGTCGTGGAGATACAGGCAGCTCAGCACCGTGAAGACGTAGGCCTGCAGCATGGCGATGCCGATTTCGAGGCCGGTCAGCGCGACGATGAAGGCCAGCGGCGCCCAGCCGGCGACAATGCCCAGCGAGACGACGAAACCGCCGAACACCTTCAGCATGGTGTGGCCCGCCATCATGTTGGCGAAAAGCCGGAGGCTGAGCGAGATCGGACGCACGAAGTACGAGATGATCTCGATCGGCACCAGGATGAACATCAGGAAGATCGGTACGCCGGACGGCGCAAAGAGCTTCAGGAAGCCGAGCCCGTTCTTGGCGATGCCGATGATGGTGACGCCGATGAAGACGACCAGGGCCATCGCGAAGGTGACGATGATGTGGCTCGTCGGCGTGAAGCTGTAAGGCACCATGCCCAGCAGGTTGCAGAACAGGATGAAGAAGAACAGCGTGAACAGGAACGGGAAGTAGGGGCGGCCTTCGGAGCCGGCATTGTCCCGTATCATGTTGGCGATGAACTCGTAGCTCAGTTCGGCGATCGACTGCATCCGGCCCGGAACCATGGCGCGGCCGCGCATGCCGATGGTCAGAATCACGGTCGAGACGACGATGGCGATCACCATCCACAGTGCGGAATTGGTGAAGGACACGTCCACGCCGCCGATCTCGAGCGGAAGGATCGGCTTGATCTCGAACTGCGCCAGGGGGCTCTCGCCAGCGGCCATGCTACCTGTCCCTTCCCTCTCTGTCCCTCGCCTCGGCCTCACGCGATACCCGCATGGCGACCGCATACACGTTTCTTATGCCGACCCCGCCGCCAAGCAGCAAGCCCGTGACCAGCCCCCAGGGGCGGGTGCCGACCCACTCATCGACCCAGTAGCCGATGAAGCCGCACACAAGAAAGGCGGCGACCAGCTCGGCGGAAATCCGCCAGGCGACGCCGTCCGCCCTCGATCTCTCCTGCTTCTCGGCCCTGTCACGAGCCCGGCCGTCCGGTCCGGATTCCCGAGCCGCCCGCAGGCGGTCGCTCAGCGAACCCAGCCGGTCACCCGGTTTTCCGTCATGGTCTGACATGCGCGGAAACTGGACCGGTTCAGAAGCGGGCGCAACCTAAGCCGCGGCCATAGGGGGGTCAACGCAGCCCCAATGGACCAAATGACGCACCGCAGCGGTGCCGTTAGACTGCCGGAAAACCGCCCGATTCAGCGAAGGAGGAGCGCGCCCGTGGCCACTGTCAGCCCACCCCAGAACCCCGAATCCGACCCGCGTGTGAAGGCGGTCTTCGATGACATCCGCAGGACTCGCGGCACCGACTTCATCAACAACTTCTGGCGCTACCTGGCCTTCGATCCGGCGCTGCTGGAACAGGTCTGGACCGACGTGCGCGACGTGATGGCGAAGCCGACGCTGCTGGACGCCAAGACCAAGGAAATGATCTACATCGCCGTCTCGATCGCCAATTCCTGCGACTACTGCATCCACTCCCACACCGCATCGGCCAGGGCGCAGGGAATGAGCGACGCCGAGCACGCGGAACTGCTGCGCATCGTCTCGACGGCGGCGCGGACCAACCATCTGGTCAACGGCATGAAGGTCCCGGTGGACGAGGCCTTCGACTCCGACGCCTGAACTCAGACGCTGCCGAGCAGCTGGGCATTGCCCCCGGCGGCGGTCGTGTCGATACAGATTGCGCGTTCATGGGCATAGGCCGCCGGACAGATCCGTTCGGCGATGAGCGGCACAATGGCGCCGTCGCGCGCTGCGAGCGCCTGCCGGATTTCGCGCAACCTCTGAGCGCTGCCGTAACAGGCGACAGCGCCCACCTCGGCCGAAGTCAGGGCCGCGGCCTCGGCGACACCGTCCAGCGCCATCACCGGCAGCTTCGCCTCGATCAGCGGCCTTGCAGCAACAGCCGCGTCCGGCGCAATCATCAGCGCCGGCGCGCCGACCCGAAGCGCCTGCACCGCCTGGTCCAGCGCGTCGTCCGCGTCCGGCCCGAGGCAGAGAACCGGCCCGCGTCCGACCAGCCAGAAGCGGTTCGATTCGCCGGTCGGGCCCGGCAGGTCGATGGGACCGCAATCCAGCGCGGCTGCGGCAGTCATCGCGGCCTCCGCACGTCCCTTCAGGGCCTGACGCAGCGCCGAGACGCGGCTGGCGCCCGCCGGAAACCCCTTCTTCGTCAGGCTGGCAAGCGCCGAACCGATGGCCTGCGCATTGATCATGGCGCCCTTCAACTCTGTCCCCGGCTCGCCGGCGGTGGTCCGGAAGCGGCGGAGGTAATGCGGCCCACCCGCCTTCGGTCCCGTCCCCGACAGGCCCTCGCCACCGAAGGGCTGGCAGCCGACGATGGCGCCGATCTGGTTGCGGTTGACGTAGAGATTGCCGGCGTGGATGCCGTCGACCAGATCCTGCACCCGCCGGTCGATGCGGCTGTGAACACCGAAGGTGAGGCCGAACCCCCGCGCATTGATGTCATCCACCACCCTGTCGATGTCCTCGGCCCGGTAGCGGGCGACATGCAGGACCGGGCCGAAGATCTCCCGCTCCACCGCGCCGATGCCGTCGACCTCGATCACCGCGGGCGCGGCGAACAGGCCGGCGGGCGGCGTCTCGAGGCGCTTGAGCAGACGTCCCTGCTTCGCGGCAGCGTCGATGTAGTCCGTGATCTGCTGCTTCGCCTCCTCGTCGATGACGGGTCCCACGTCGGTCTGCAGGAACCAGGGATCGCCCAGGTCCAGCGCGTCCATGGCACCGAACAGCATCTCGAGCAGCCCATCGGCGATATCCGCCTGCAGATAGAGCACACGCAGCGCCGAACACCGCTGGCCCGCGCTCTGGAAGGCGCTGGCGAGAATGTCGCGGACCGCCTGTTCCGGCAGTGCCGTGGAATCGACGATCATCGCGTTGAGCCCGCCGGTCTCCGCGATCAGCATCGCATCTGGCGCGGCAGTGTCGGCCAGCTGCCGGTCGATCAGACGCGCCACTTCGGTCGAGCCTGTGAAACAGACGCCCGCAATCCGCGGATCGGCCGTCAGCGGCGCGCCGACAGACGGCCCGTCGCCGGGCAGAAGTTGCACGACATCGTCCGGAATACCGGCCTGATGCATCAGCTCTACGGCCCGGGCGGCAATGAGTGGTGTCTGTTCGGCCGGCTTGGCGACGACGGCGTTGCCGGTTGCCAGCGCCGCCGCGATCTGGCCGGTGAAGATGGCCAACGGGAAGTTCCAGGGGCTGATGCAGACAATGACCCCGCGCGCCCCGGTGCCGTATTCGGCCCGCGGCGCCTGCAGCGCGTAGTAGCGCAGGAAGTCGACTGCCTCGCGCACCTCGGCCACGGCGTCGAGCAGCGACTTGCCCGCCTCCCGCGCCGCCAGCGCGAAGAACTCTGCCGCATGCGCCTCGTAGAGATCGGCCACCTTGCGCAGCATTGCGGCACGTGTGCCGACGGGCGTCGCTGCCCAGCCCGGCTGCGCATCGACCGCACGGGCCACGGCCGCCGCGGCCGCATCTGCACCGACCTCGCAGACCTCGCCGACGATGTCGTCCGGATCCGCCGGATTCAGTGCGGGCCGTCCCTTGCCGGGCGGGCCGGCGCGCCAGACATGCGGCCGCGCGAACGGCGCCCGTCCGGCCTCGATCGCAGTGATCTCGGCCGGATCGGTGGTGTCCCAGCCCTTCGAATTGCGGCGGGCGGCGCCGTAGAGATCCGGTCCCCGCGGGATGGCCGGATGCCGGACACTGTCGAGCGCCTCATACTCGGCGAAGGGATCGGCGGCGATGGCCGCCGGATCGACTTCCGTGTCGGCGATCTGGTGCACGAAGGAGCTGTTGGCGCCGTTCTCCAGCAGGCGCCGGACCAGATAGGCGAGCAGATCGCGGTGTTTGCCCACCGGCGCGTAGATGCGGCAGCGGTTGCCTTCGTCGTTGCGCACGGCCTCGTGCAACGCCTCGCCCATGCCGTGCAGACGCTGGAACTCGTAGCTGCCGGTGTCGCTGCCGGCCATCTGCAGCACCGCGGCCACCGTGTGGGCATTGTGGGTCGCGAACTGCGGATATATGCGGTCGCGCCGGTTCAGCAGCCGGCGGGCGTTGGCGATATAGGAGATGTCGGTGTTCACCTTGCGGGTGAAGACTGGGAAGCCGTCCAGCCCCAGCGTCTGGGCGCGCTTCACTTCCGTGTCCCAGTAGGCCCCCTTCACCAGCCTGACCATGATGCGCCGGTCGAGCATCTCCGCCAGCGCGTGGAGCCAGTCGATGACATGCCCGGCGCGCTGGCCATAGGCCTGCACGACAACGCCGAAACCGTCCCAGCCCGCCAGCGACGGATCCCCAAGCACCCGCTGGATCACGTCGAGCGAGGGATCGAGCCTGTCGGCCTCCTCGGCGTCGATATTGAAGCCGATGCGGGCGTCCGCGGCCTGCCGCGCCAGCTTCAGCGTCCGTTCGGCCAGTTCGGCCAGGACGGTCGCGCCCTTGCCGTACTCGTAGCGCGGATGCAGCGCCGAAAGTTTCACCGAGATGCCGGGATTGGCCGCGATCTCGTCGGATTTCGCATGCTTTGCGATGGCGGCAATAGCGTCCGAATAGGCCTTCGCGTAGCGCGCCGCATCGGCCTCGGTCCGCGCCGCCTCGCCCAGCATGTCGAAGGAATAGGTGTAGCCGTTCTCTTCGGCTTCCCGCCCCCGCTTCATGGCCTCGCGGATGTCCTGGCCGAGCACGAACTGGCCGCCGAGTTCCTTCATCGCCGTCGAGACGGCCGTGCGGATCACCGGCTCGCCCATCCGCCGGACAAGCCCGCGCAGCGCCCCGGCGACGCCGGGCGGCTCGTCCTCCAGCACCCGGCCGGTCAGCATCAGCGCCCAGGTCGAGGCATTGACCAGGATCGAACCGGAATCGCCCACATGGCTGCCCCAGTCATGGGGCGCGATCTTGTCCCGGATCAGCTCGTCGACCGTCTCGGCATCGGGCACGCGGAGCATCGCCTCGGCGAGGCACATCAGCGCCACGCCCTCGCTGGTCGACAGGCCGTATTCGGTCAGGAAGGCTTCCAGCGCCACCGGCGGCCCGGCGTCGCGCACCTGGCGCACCAGCCCGGCGGCCCGTTTCGAGATCAGCCGCCGGTCATGCGCCGACAGCCGCGCCTTTTCCGTCAGCCGGGCCAGAACCGCGGCCTCGTCTTCCAGCACCGCCGCCCGCAGCCGGGCGCGGATTTCCTCGAGCGACTCTTCTGCCATGGGCGGAGCCTAACAGAGCCGTCCGCGCGTTAAAGGCGCTTCAGAGATCGAGCCTGTAGACCCGTTTCGCCGTGTCGTGGAACAGGGCGTCCCGCTCGGCGTCGGTGTAGGCAGACGCGATCAGCTTGAAGGCGTTCCAGAGGACCGGATAGCTGACCGAGTTCTTGTCGACGGGGAAGTTGCTCTCGAACATGCAGCGGTCCGGCCCGAAGACGTCGATGGCATGGGCGTACCAGTCGCCGGTCGCCTGAACGAGTTCCTTCGACGTCGGCGGATTGTCCAGCTTGTGCCAGCCGAAGCCGTTGATCGCCATGTTGATGCCGCCCAGCTTGGCGACGACGTTCTCGCAGGCCGCCAGCTCCGCGAATTCGCCCTTCCAGACCTCGAAGATCTCCTCGCGCCGGCCCTCATAGGGACCGACGCCGACGGGACCGAGAAAATGGTCGGCGATGATCACCGTGTCAGGGAAGGCCCGGGCGAGATCGATCACGTCGCCGATCTGGGTGTGATAGCACCAGGCCTCGAAGCTGAGCCCGCGTTTGCCCAGTTCAGCGAAGCCCTCACGGAAGGTGGCGTCGCCGAACATGCCCGGAAACGGATTCGTGTGCGAGTTCCGCACCTCGTCCGACTCGTCCCAGCCGCCGGCATGGCGGATGCCGCGGAAGCGCGCGGGCGCGGCGGCGATATGGGCGTCCAGCACCTCGCCCACCTTCGCGCCGAGGTTCAGGTCGGCCAGGCTGACAATGCCGGCGCAGGCGCGGACGGGCCCGTAGAAGCCCGACGCGGTCATGGCCGCGACGCCGTTGACGAACTCGGTCTCGCCGACGGGCTTCAGATGCTCCGGCCCGTCGGCGCGGTAATAGCTGGCGCACTCGACGAAGACGGTCGCGACGACGTTGTGGCCTGAATTCAGGTCGTCCAGAAGGTCGTGCAGCAGGTAGCGACCGGCGGGCAGCTTGCTGATCGACGGCCGGTCCCAGAGATGGTGGTGCGGATCGATGATGGGCCGGTCCGGATCGATGATCGGTTCCCTGACCTTGTCCAGCCAGGCAGGATCGATGGGCATCGCGAATTCCTCCCCCGAATGCGCGTGATTTCACTTGCCGGACCCATCATACATGCCAACGTATGCGCGCGAAGGGGCCGGGTAAGGGCTCTCAATGGGGGAAACACGAACATGACCTACGGTCTCGGCCTGTTCCTTGAGGACGGCATCGTTCTGACCGCTGACACGCGCACCAACGCCGGCGTCGATCACGTCGCCACGGTCGAGAAGGTGAGCGTCTTCCAGAACCCCGGCGAACGGGTGATGATCCTGGCATCGGCCGGCAATCTCGCCACGACGCAGGCGGTGGTGACCCTGCTGCGCCAGCGTCTGCTGCAGCCCGAGAACCCCACAAACCTGAATTCGGCGCAGACCATGTTCGACGCCGTGACAATGGTCGGCAGCGTTCTGCGCGAGGTGATGAACAAGGACGCCCAGCACGTCCAGGGCTACGGCGACGCCTCGGGCAGCTTCCTGTTCGCGGGACAGATCGCAGGCGGCAAGCACCGGCTGTTCCTCATCTATCCGGCCGGCAACTTTATCGAGGCGTCCTACGACACGCCCTACCTGCAGATCGGGGAGACGAAGTACGGGAAGCCCATTCTGGACCGTGCAATGAACCATTATGCCGGCGTCGCCGAGGCGGTGAAGCTGACGCTGATCAGTTTCGACGCCACGGTCCGGTCGAACCTGTCCGTCGCGCCGCCCTATGACATGGTGGTCTACCGCAAGGACACGATCGGTCCGGTTCAGGTGCGCCGCATCGCCGATACCGATCCCTATCTGCAATCGGTCCGCGACGGCTATGGCAACGCCATCCGCGACGCGGTGCGCGGCCTGCCGCTGGCCGACTGGCCTGAAATCGGATGACCCGCCCGCTGCCAGCGCCGGCCGACATCGAAGCGGCGCTGGCCGCCGCCTGGAAGGTCGGCAAGGCCCGCTGCGCCGACGGCAAGGTCGCGGCCTACATTCCCGAACTCGCCCGTGTGGATCCAAGCCTGTTCGGCCTCGCGATCCATACCGTCGACGGCCAATCCTACAGCCATGGCGACGCGCAGCATCCCTTCACGCTGCAAAGCGCCTCGAAGGTCTTCTCGCTTTCGGCGGTTGTGGCCGCCTCGGGCGAAAAGGTTTTCGATCACATGTCTGTCGAGCCGTCGGGCGACGCCTTCTTCTCCATCGTCAAGCTGGAGGAAGAGAAAGGGCAGCCGCGCAACCCCTACATCAATGCGGGCGCGATCCTGACCTCCAGCCATCTGCAGGGCGCGACCGCGGACGCCAAGATCGATCGCTTCCGCACCTTTCTCGGCCAGTCTTCCGGGCTGGGCGCGGGGGCCTTTCCGGTCAACGAGGATGTCTTCCGTTCGGAGGCCGATACCGGGCACCGCAACCGGGCGCTGGCGGAGATCATGCGCCATCACGGCACCATTCCGGACGTCGAGGTCGCGGTGGAAACCTACTTTCGCCAATGCGCGACCAGCTGCACCGCCGAAAGCCTCGCCCGCCTCAGCCTCTACCTGGTCAACAACGGCCGCGACCCCCTGACCGGAAAAAGGGTACTCGCGCCCGCGAGCAATCACGGCATCGTCGCGCTGATGGCGACGTCAGGCATGTATGACGAGGTCGGCAGCCATGCGATCGAGGTCGGTCTGCCGTCGAAAAGCTCGGTCAGCGGCGCAGTGCTGGCCATCGCGCCGGGGCGGATGGCGATTGCCGGCTTCGGCCCGGCGCTGGGCCAGAAGGGCAACAGCATCGGCGCCATGAAGGCGCTGGGCGTCCTCGCCGCCCGGCTGGAACTCTCGGTCTACCGCTAGGTCTTCTGCCGCAGCCTGACGGTGACGGTGGTGCCGGCGCCCGGCGCCGTCTCGAAGGCGAGTTCGCCGGCATGCTGGCGCACCAGCGCATGGGCCAGCGGCAGACCGAGGCCCGCGCCCGACTTGGCCTTGTAGGCGCTGACGCGCACCATCTCGAAGGGCACCAGCAACCGCTCGATCTCGCTTGGGTCCATACCCGGACCGTTGTCGGCGATGCCGAAGACGACCCAGCCGCCGGCGACCGCCGCGGACAGCACGACCTCGCCCTCCTCGGGGCTGAACTTGACCGCGTTGGAGGCCAGGCTCTCGAGCACGCGGCGCATCAGCTGCCGGTCAAGCACCGCTTCCGTTTCCGGTCCCGCCGCATCGATCCGCACGGTCACCTTGGCCTCGGCGGCGCTCTCGGCCACCGCGGCAGCTGTCTCCTCCAGCAGCTCGTCGAGTTGAACGCTCTCCGGCTCCAGCCGGAAATCGCCGGTCTCGACGCGTGAGATATCAAGGATGTTATCGACGAGGCGAAGCATGTTGCGGCTGCTGTCGTGAATGTCGACGACGTAGTCGCGGTAGACCGGCGGCTCGATCTTCCCCAGCATCTCCTCGCGCATCATCTCCGAGAAACCCATGATCGCATTCAGCGGCGTGCGCAGTTCGTGGCTCATCCCGGCCATGAAGCTGGCCCGCGTCTCGTTCAGCTTCTCGGCCAGCAGCAGTTGTTCCTGCTGGCGGCGCAGGCCCAGCGCCAGGGCGATGGCGAAATAGAGCGTCGCGATGGCGCAGCCGATGGCCGTCAGATAGTGGTTGAGCGGCGTGTAGGGCGTGACGTCGAAGATCCGCAGATAGATGAAGACCGACGTCACCTGGCTGAAGCCCCAGCCGAAGGCGACGACGCGCGCCCTGTCGCTGCCGCGGACCGCCAGGAAGATCGAGATCCCCAGAATGAACAGCGCCCCCGGCCCGGCCACGAAGGCGATGGCCAGCTGGCCGACAGCCGAAGGCAGCCACGGGGTGAGGCTGGTCAGCAGCCCGACGGCGATCAGGACGCGCATCACGATGTCGACCCGGGGCGCCCGTTCCGGCGTCTGCATGTAGCGCTGGAAGAACCGCGCGCCGGATGCGAACAGCAGTCCCTGAACGATGAAGAACAGGTCGTTGGCGTTCTCCCAAGCGCCGGGCCAGATCCAGGTCTGGCCCATGCCTGAGGCCACCGCCACATAGAGGGCGTAGGTCATCGAGAAGGCTATGAAGTCAAGAAACGCCTTGTCGCGCACCGTCAGATAGACCGTGACCACATACATGCAGACGGCGATCACCGCGCCGAACAGCGCTGCGAACAACAACTGGTCGCGCAGGTTCGCGGTCTCGAAGGCTTCCGCCGAGTAGAGCCGGACCGGTGTCAGCCGGACCGAGGTCGTCTCGACAGTGAGATAGAGGTCGAGGACCGCGCCCGCCGCGACATTGACCGGGAAGGCCGGGAAATGACTGCGCGGCAGCCGCGGGTCCGGCGGCGCGCTGTCGCCGGTGAGCAGGCTGACGGGCCGCCCGCGAACGTCCGTGCCGAGGAACCGGATCCGGTCGATGTAGGGGAACTTGTAGACCAGCACGCCCCGGAAGACGTCGTCGGTCGGATTGTCCACCCGGACCCGGAGCGCAAGCGGCTCGCGGTCGAAGCCGAAATGGGCGTGGTCGGCGTCGATCTGCCGCCAGGATACAGCGCCAGCCGGTTGCCAGTTCTCGCCCGCGCGCCCGAAAGCGACGGGCCCTTCCGCGACCGAGACCTCGGTCGTCACGGCGCCTGCCGGCTGATCCGGGACCGGTGTCACCCCGTCGCGATCGATGAAGAGCAGCCATGAGAGCACCAGCACCGCAATCAGTGCTGTTGCCTGGCCAGCGCGCGGGATGCGCCAGTTGCGAATGCGCGTGGCCCTAGAGGCCATTCGTCCTGTCATCGCGGCAGGATAGAGAGTGAAGCATTCACACCACGTTAATTTCGTTAACGAATCGGGCAAAGCTTTCCGCGCCGCCGAGGCGCCGCCGTCTGCCGGCCATGGCCTCTCGCCCTCGTCATCCGGCCCCGGGTGGCCTATCTTGGGGAGCGATCGCGAACAACGGAAGACAGGCATGAGCAAGACCTACGCAAAGACCGAGGCCGCCGTCGAGAAGCTCGACCGGGTGCAGTATGCGGTGACCCAGCAGGACGCCACCGAACCGCCCTTCCGCAACGAGTTCTGGGACCATAAGGAAGCCGGCATCTATGTCGACATCGTATCGGGCGAACCGCTGTTCGCCTCGTCGCAGAAGTTCGACAGTTCCTGCGGCTGGCCGAGCTATTTCGAGGCGCTGGAGCCGGACAACATCATCGAGAAGCGCGACACCAGCCACGGCATGATCCGCATCGAAGTGCGCTCGAAGCACGGCGACAGTCATCTGGGCCACATCTTCCCGGACGGGCCGCCGCCGACCGGCATGCGCTACTGCATCAACTCGGCCTCGCTGCGCTTCATCCCCGCCGCCGATCTGGAAAAGGAAGGCTATGGCGAGTACGCGCACCTGTTCGAGGGCAAGGACGCGGGCTGACGGCCTGCAGGCACTATTCACGGAGACTGGAGATCAGGGGTCACCCCCGCTTCACGCGGGGGTCCGGTGCGGCTTCGCCGCAAGATCCGACGATCGCCCGGATGCCCGCGCAGGGCGGGCATGACCCTCTGACCAGGGTTCAACACAAGGGGAGGAAACCATGCGCGTCTGGGAGCTGGCATCGCATGACGGGATCGACGGGCTGAAGCTGGCGGAGCGGCCGCTGCCGGAACCGGGGCCGGGCGAGGTGCGGGTGCGCGTCGCCGCGAACTCGATCAACTACCGCGATCTCTCGACCATCGAGAATTCGGAGGCGCGCGGGGTCGCGTTGCCGCTGATCCCGAACTCCGACGGCGCGGGCACCGTCTCGGCCGTGGGCGCAGGTGCGCCCTACAGGGAGGGCGACCGGGTCACCGGCTGCTTCTTCGCGGACTGGACGGCCGGCGAGATCGGGCCGCAGACCATGGGTTCGGCGCTGGGCGGACCGCGCCCGGGTATCCTGGCCGAGGAGATCGTGCTGCCGGCCCATGGCGTCATTCCGACGCCCGTGCATCTGTCCGACGAGGAAGCGGCGACCCTGCCCTGCGCGGCGCTGACCGCATGGCACGCGCTGACCCTGCCGAAGCCGATCCAGGCCGGCGAGACCGTGTTGCTGCTCGGCACGGGCGGCGTCTCGGTCTTCGCGCAGCAGTTCTGCAGGATGATGGGCGCGCGGACCATCGTCACCTCGTCATCAGACGCCAAGCTCGAGCGGATGAAGGCGCTCGGCGCAGACGGGACCGTCAACTACCGCGACAATCCCGACTGGGATCAGGCCGTGCTGGAGATGACCGGCGGTCTGGGCGTGGACCGCGCCGTCGAGGTCGGCGGGCCGGGCACCTTCGACCGCTCGGTCAACGCCACCCGCATCGGCGGGATCATCGGGCTGATCGGCATCCTGACCGGGCCGGCCGGGACCGTGCATCCGACGAACTTCATGCGGAAATCGATCACCGTGCGCGGCATCTATGTCGGCAGCCGCGCCATGTTCGCCGACATGAACCGGGCCATCGAGCTGCACGGCCTCACGCCGGTGATCGACGAGACCTTCGGTTTCGAGAGCGCGCCGGACGCCTACCGCGCGATGCGGGCCGCCGGGCATTTCGGCAAGCTGGCGATCCGGGTCGGTTGAGCCCGTTGCGAGTCAGATTGACGCGAACGTAATCTGTGGCAGAGTCGTCAGCCTGTTCTTCTGGGGAGGAGATACGGAACATGAGCGGCAAGGAACCCGTCGGCGACTGGGCCACCGATTTCGACATTCTGGACGACAGCTACGTGAAGGACCCGGCGCCGGTGTGGCGCGATCTCCGCGGCCGTTGTCCCATCGCGCACACCGACCGCCGCGCCAGCAGCTGGCTGCCGACGCGCTATGCCGACATGCAGGCGCTGGTGAAGATGGTGCCGGAGCTGTCATCGAAGCAGCCCGGCGTCATCCCGCCGCCGCCCGGCAAGGAAGAGCTGACCGACTACAACGCGCTGGAGGCGCCGCCGATCACCTCGGACCCGCCGGACCAGATCGCCTACCGCCGGCTGATCCTGCCCTTCTTCACGCCGAAGGCCGTGGCCGAACGTCGGCCCTTTGTCGAGACGCTCTGCCATGAGCTGATCGACCGGTTCGCGGACCGCGGCCATGCCGACGCGGCGGTGGAGTACGCCCAGGAGATCCCGAGCCGCACCATCGGCCACATGCTCGGCATCGACCCGTCGCGGAACGACGAGTTCCTCGGCTGGGTGCGCGGCGTGCTCGAGATCGGGCAGCGCGATCTGGATTCGCTGAAGCGGAACCGCCGCGCCATCCGCGACTTCTTCAGGGAACTGGTGCATGAGCGCCGGCAGAACCCCGGCGAAAACGACCTGATCTCGCAATTGCTGGAGAAGGATTTCGACGGCGAACCGCTGTCCGACAAGGTGCTCGTCGGCATCTGCAACCTGCTGTTCGTCGCCGGCATCGACACGACCTGGTCGTCCATCGGCGCGGCGCTGCTGCATTTCGCCGGCCACCCGGAGGACCGCCGCCGCATGGCCGCCGAACCGGAACTCTGGCCGACCGCCATCGAGGAACTGCTGCGCTTCTATTCGCCGGTCACCATGGCCCGTGTGGCCCAGGAAGAGGTCACCCATGACGGCATCACTTTCCAGAAGGGCGACCGCATCCTGCTGAGCTTTCCCGCCGCGAACCGGGACCCGGACATCTTCGAGCGCGCGGACGAGGTCGTCCTCGACCGGGAGAAGAACCGCCACATCGCCTTCGGCATCGGCATCCACCGCTGCGCCGGCTCCAACCTCGCGCGTATGGAAATGGAGGTGGCGCTGAAGGCCTGGTTCGACCGTATTCCGGAATTCGAGCTCACCGATCCGGATGCCGTCACCTGGGCCGGCGGGCAGGTCCGCGGACCACGCAACATTCCGGTCGCCTTTCCGGTCTGAACACCCGCCCGTGCATGGCCGGCATCGCGCGGTCCGGCTTCACACCCGCGGGCGGCTGCGGCAGAATATTAAGTCAGTTGCATGACGCGGGAGGATGACGGCATGGGCATGACTTTCGAACCGCTGGACGGCATCAGCTTCGGCGCCCGGGTAACCGGCGTGAAGCTCGCTTCCATTTCCGACGAGGACTTCGCCGAACTGTATCGGCAGTGGCTGGAATACGGCCTGCTGATCATGCCGGGCCAGTTTCTCGACAAGGGCGACCAGATCGCCTTCGCCAGGCGCTTCGGCGATCTGGAATTCGACATGGCCGAGATCGGCAACATGAAGAAGGACGGCTCGCTGCGGCCCGACGACGGCTCCGACGACATGATGAAGGTCAACCGGGGCAACATGGGCTGGCATCACGACAGCACCTACATGCCGGTGCAGGCCAAGGGCGCGGTGTTCTCGGCCGAAATCGTCCCGTCGGAAGGCGGCGCCACCGGCTTTGCCGACATGCGCGCGGCCTATGACGCGCTCGACGATGCGACGAAGCGGAAGATCGAGGGACTGCGCGCCCATCACTCGCTGCACTATTCGCAGAGCAAGGTCGGCCACGAGACGAAGCCGGTGAAGGACGGCAAGGTGAACATCGATGACGATTCCGGCCAGACCTATGGCGGCTACGGCCTGCATGACGGCCCGGTCTCGATCCGCCCGCTGGTCAAGGTGCACCCGGAGACGGGGCGGAAGAACCTGCTGGTCGGCCGCCACGCCTACGACATCATCGGCATGGACCCGGCGGAATCCGAGAAGCTGCTGAACGATCTGGTGGCCTTCGCCTGCCAGCCGCCGCGCATCTACCACCACCAGTGGGAAGCGGGCGACGCGGTGATCTGGGACAACCGCCGCCTGATGCACCAGGCGACCCCCTGGCCCTTCACCATGGCGCGCCGCATGTGGCACAGCCGGATCGCAGGCGATCCGGAGACCGAGGCCGCGCTGGCCGCCTGAGCGGGAAATCTTCAGGCTAACGGGAGATGCCACCAGACCGCGTCCAATGCCAGTTCTGCATTTCAGAGATTCATCCCGAAAGCAGGATCTGTTCAGTCTGCGGCACTGACCAACGAGCCGCTGTTCGCCATTTCAAACGCTGGGGCGCAATCCTCTCTACGCTTTCAGTTGTCCTGGGCATCCTGACAATTGCGATCTCGCTGTGGCCGCAGGCATTGAGAGCTCTGTTCTACGAGGAAGGCATCGATATCTATGAGTATGTCGCCCGCGAGGCTCCAGGGCGCTCCAAGCTTACCTTCTTGAACAATGGCGACGGCGATTTGTTCGTCAATGAGGTGGTCTTCGAATACGTATCTGATGCCGGGAATCGTCTCGATCGCACAATTATCGTCAACGAGTGGATCCGCAGAAACGAAGTGAGATCTTTTTATCCCCGAACGGTTCAGCCGGTAAGCCATAGCACTTCCGGCCCGAAACGTTTTGATGCCATGGCCTCCGAACTCGGATCCCTGGCAGAGATAAAGCGCTGCTTTTCGCTGATGATCGCGGACTACGCATGGAAGCAGCGTCCGCTTGGATTCAACGTGCCTCCAGGCGTGGTTGATGTCCCGGTGACCGCACTTGTCCGCGCGAGTTCGGCACGCTCGAAGGAACTCATCGATTTCAGTGCAACTGGTGACTATGCAGGTTTCATCATGCTGGCGGAACGATGCAGAGGTGCCGGTTGAAAAACTGGTCCGGCGGTCCTGTGCTGAGCGCCGGTCTGGCGGCTTGAGCAGGGTCAGCCGCCGCCTGTCGCCTCGATGCCTCGGACGATGACCATGTTCGTCGCCGACGACCCGCGCCGGTGTTCTGACAGCGCTTGATAGGCCGGATCGCTGTACCAGTCGACCGCGGCCTGACGGCTGGGGAACCGCATCACGACGGTCTGCGGCAGCGCCCAGTCGCCCTCCAGCACCTCAGTCTCGTCCGCCGAGATCGTCAGAAGTTCGCCGCCGTGCTTCTCCAGCAGGGGCCAGAAGCCGGCGAGATATTTCTGGTAGGCGGCCGGATCGTCGACCCGGACCTGTGCGATGACATAGGCGCTCATGACCGTTCCCCCTCACGCGTCGGTGTAGCCTAGCACCACGGCGCTGCACTGCAACATGGCGGCCGGTTCGCGTCACGACCGGCCGCTTCCCCGATACCGCTCCCGTCCCGATGGGGATATAGGGGAGCGGGGAGCCTGCCATGACCAACACCGCCGCCTACGACGAGACCAACCGCCCGCTCGCCGGAATCGTCTTCATCCTGGCCGGGATGTCGATGATCTCGGTGAACGATGTGCTGGTGAAATACCTCTCGGACGGCTATCCGCTGCACCAGATCGTGCTGGTCCGCTCGCTCGTCGGCATCTGCTTCAGCCTGGTGATGGTCCAGTTCGAGGGCGGCTGGCGCATCCTGAAGACCGACCGGCCGATCCTGCACATTCTCCGCGGCCTGCTGATCGTCGTCGCCAACCTGACCTTCTTCATGGCGCTGGCCGCGATGCCGATCGGCGAGGCAACGGCGATCTTCTTCGTCGCGCCGCTGTTCATCACGCTGCTCTCGGTCGTGATCCTGGGAGAAAGCGTCGGTATCCGCCGCATCGGCGCCGTGATCGCCGGGTTCGCAGGCGTGGTCGTGATGCTGAACCCGCTGGGCCGCGGCGGCGAAGGCCCCGGACTGCTCGTGGCGCTGCTGCCCATTGTCGCCGCCTTCACCTACGCTTCCTTCCAGATCATGACGCGGAAGCTGGGCGCCAGCGCCCGCGCCTCGGCCATGGCGGTCTACATCCAGACCATCTTCATCGTTGTCAGCCTCGGGTTCTTCCTTGTCGTCGGCGACGGCCGTCTCGCCGAAGAGACCGACAATCCCAGCCTGATCTTCATCTTCCGCGTCTGGGTCTGGCCGCCCGTCGACGACTGGCCGGTCTTCGCCGCGCTGGGCGTGATCTCGGCCGGCGTCGCCTATGCGCTCAGCCAGGCCTATCGGGTTGCATCGGCGGCGACGGTCGCGCCGTTCGAATACGTCGCCCTGCCACTGGCGACACTATGGGGGTTCCTGATCTTTCACGAGACGCCCGACCTGCGGGGACTGGCCGGCATGGCGCTGATCCTCGGCGCGGGCCTCTACATCCTCGCGCGAGAACGGCGCCGGGGCAGGGTCCGGCGGGACGCAAGGCCGGTCCGCCGTTGATGGGGTGACAAAACCGGCTCTGCAGGTGCTAAATCCAGCTCAGCATCTCATCAGGGGAGGACAGGATGGCTGATCTGGAAACCAGCATCGACGGCGGCATCGCCACCGTGACGATGAACCGGCCCGACGCGCGCAACGCGCTGTCGATGGACATGCGGGCGATGATGTCGGAGACGTTCCACGAGCTGGAGCGCGACGACACGGTCCGCTGCATCGTGCTGCAGGGCGCGGGCGACCACTTCATGGCCGGCGGCGACGTCAAGAACATGCACGAATATCTCAAGACCGCCTCGGGCGCGGAGATCGAGAACTACTTCGTCAACCGGATCCACAACCTGCATCCGATCATGTTCTCCATGCGGCGCATGCCCAAGCCGATCGTCGCCAAGGTGCGCGGCGCGGCGGCCGGCGCGGGCGTCTCGGTCGCGGCGGCCTGCGACCTGATCATCGCCGAGGAGAGCGCCTTCTTCACCCTGGCCTACTGCCATATCGGCACCACGCCGGACGGCTCGGCCAGCTATCACCTGCCGCGCGCTCTGGGCATCAAGAAAACCATGGAGATGACCCTGCTGGGCGACCGCTTCACGGCGCAGCAGATGGCCGACCACGGGCTGGTCAACTTCGTCGTGCCGGACGCCGATCTGGACGCCGAGACGACCAAGCTGGCGACCCGCCTCGCCAACGGTCCGACCTTCGTCTACGGCCAGGCCAAGAAGCTGATGTACCGCAGCCAGCAGAACGAGTTCGAAAGCCAGCTGCAGATGGAAGGCGAGATGTTCGCCTCCTGCGCCGCCCGCGAAGACTACCGCGAAGGCGTCGCCGCCTTTGTCGAGAAGCGGAAGGCCAAATTCACCGGGCGCTGAGACACCGTTTCTGTGCCATGACTTTGACCATGCGCCGCGTTATGTTCCGCGGCAGGATTGACTTGCGGACCGTGCCGTCCGCCGACAGGGGAGAAATCACATGAACGAAGCAGTCATCGTTTCGACGGCGCGTACGCCGATCGGCAAGGCCTATCGCGGCGCCTTCAACAACACCGGCGGCGCCGAGATGGGCGGTCACGTCGTCAAGCACGCCGTCGAACGCGCTGGCATCGAAGGCGGCGAAGTCGAAGACGTGCTGATGGGTTGCGCCAATCCCGAAGGCACCACCGGCGGCAACATCGCCCGCCAGATCGCGCTGCGCGCCGGCCTGCCGGTTTCCGTGCCGGGCGCCACCGTGAACCGCTTCTGCTCGTCGGGCCTGCAGACCATCGCCATGGCCAGCCAGCGCATCATCGCCGACGAGGCTGACGTGCTGGTCGCCGGCGGCCTGGAATCGGTCAGCCTGGTGCAGACCGAGCATGCCAACCGCTACCGCAGCCAGGACGAATGGCTGGTGAAGACCCATCCGGGCATCTACCACTCGATGATCCAGACTGCGGAGACCGTGGCCAAGCGCTACAACGTCACCCGCGAGTATCAGGACGAGTACGGCCTGCAGTCGCAGATGCGCACCGCCGCCGCACAGCAGGCCGGCAAGTTCGATGACGAGATCGTGCCGATGGAGACGGTCAAGATCGTCACCGACAAGCAGACCGGCGAGACCTCCGAAGTGAAGGTCACGCTGGAGAAGGACGAGGGCAACCGCGCCGACACCAACATGGAAGGGCTGGCCAGCCTGAAGCCGGTGGTCGGCGATGACGGCTTCATCACCGCGGGCAACGCCTCGCAGCTTTCCGACGGCGCCTCCGCCGCGGTGGTGATGAACGCGAAGGTGGCCGAGAAGAAGGGCCTGCAGCCGCTGGGCTACTTCCGCGGCTTCGCCGTCGCCGGCCTGGAGCCGGACGAGATGGGCATCGGCCCGATCTACGCCGTGCCGAAGCTGCTGGAGCGCACCGGCCTGAAGATGGACGACATCGACCTGTGGGAGCTGAACGAGGCTTTCGCGGTGCAGGTGCTCTACAGCCGCGACCAGCTGGGCATTCCGAACGAGATCCTGAACGTCAATGGCGGCGCGATCTCCATCGGCCATCCCTTCGGCATGTCGGGCGCGCGCATGGTCGGCCACGCCCTGATCGAGGGCAAGCGCCGCGGCTCCAAGTATGTCGTCTGCACCATGTGCATTGGCGGCGGCCAGGGCGCTGCGGGCCTGTTCGAGGTCGCGTAACAGAAACCGCCCGTCTGGGGATGGTTGGGTCGGCCAGACGGGCGGCTCAGGCGTTTCCGGCGAGGTAGCGGGACGGGGTCGGCCGGTTCGGTCGTTCCGCACGCCCGCCAGGGTCTGAAGAGAGGCCGTCCGGTTCGCCGGGCGGCCTTTTTCGTTCTCACGCTGCCGTCCCCGGGCCTGACCCGGGGACCTGAGACCGCAACGCCGCGGCGGTTGCACGGTGAGGCCCCCGGGTCAGGCCCGGGGGCAACAGAGTGGGACTGTCCGCAGCCTCAGGACGACACCGGCCGATAGGCCGGCGTGTCGCCCTCGATCCCCTTCAGCGGAAACGCGCCGACCCTGTCGAAGGCCGCGCTGCAGGTGTCGGCGAAATCCGCGGAGACAAGCACTGTCTCGCCGAGTTCGCCGGCCAGCTTCTCCAGCCGGGCGGCGCGGTTCACCGCCGGTCCGATGACGGTGAAGTCCAGCCGTTCGGCAGCGCCGATATTGCCGTACCAGACCTCGCCGACATGCAGCCCGATGCCGATCTCCAGCGCCGACTTGTCTTCGCCGGCACGGCGCGCATTGAGCCCGACGATGCGATCCAGCATGCCCCGCGCCGCCGCCATCGCCCGGTCGCAGGCCGCACGCCGCGCGCCGTCCTCGACCGGGAAGATGGCCAGCGCCGCATCGCCGATGAACTTCAGGATCTCGCCGCCCTGATCGTCGACCGCCGCGCCGACTTCGCCGAAATAGTCGTTCAGCACGCGGACGATGAAATCCCGCGGCAGCCGCTCGGAAAGCGCCGTGAAATCGCGGAGGTCGCAGAACAGCAGCGCCGCATTGATGCGCTGGACGCTGCCGCGGCGGATGGCGCCGGCCAGGACCCGCTCGCCGGTGCCATGGCCGATATAGACGTCGAGCAGCGACCCGGCGAGGTGATGGCTGGCATGGATCTCGATGTGCAGGCCCAGAAGGCTGCGGAGCGATTTCAGGCCCTCGATCTCGGCATCGCTGAAGCCACCCGGACGCCGGCTGCAGACCATCAGCGGCCCGTGCCGGCGGCCTGACAGCGGCACGCCGAGCATCAGGTAGTCGGTGTAGCCGTTCGCCATCAGGCCTTCGAGAAAGGCGTATTCCAGATCCGGATCGTCGCCTTCCAGACGGCAGCGGACCATGTCCCCGCCCTCGTGGATGATACGGACCGGGCTGACCAGGTAATGGCTTGAGCCCTGAATCTCGAGGCCGACCGTGTACTGGCTCACCGCCGCCATCGGTTCTTCCCAGACAAAGGCCAGCGCCGCGATCTCGGGATGCAGCGTCTGGTATCCGAGCGAGAAGCGCTGGAAGTCGAGTCCGGCTTCCAGCAGCCGCTGGCGGAACTGCTCGGCGAAGGTCAGCATGTCCGGCATTTCGCGCGCCCGCGACAGCAGCCAGTCCGCGACGGCTTCGTGATCCATGCCTATTCCCCCATCAGGTGCAGCGCCACGCGCCGGTCATGCGGTCGGACCCGGTGTTCGAACAGATAGACGCCCTGCCACGTGCCCAGCAGGGGCCGGCCGCCCGCCACCGGGATGGCGAGGCTGGTCTGGGTCAGCGCCGAGCGGATATGAGCCGGCATGTCGTCGGGGCCTTCGGCGGTATGGCGGTACAGCGCGGGATCGTCGGCAACGAGGCGCCCGAAGAAGTCGTCCAGATCGCGGACGACGTCCGGATCGGCGTTCTCCTGAATGGTCAGCGAGGCCGATGTATGGCGGATGTAAAGGTTCAGCAGTCCCTCGACCACACCGGTACCGCCACACCAGCCGGCGACGTCACGGGTAATCTCGTGGAGGCCACGGCCCGGCGTGCGGAAGACCAGTTCGTCGAGATGCTGCTGCAAGATACCCCCGCCCGTTGACCGTTCGCGTACCAGTTTCGACGCTCAGCGCCTCCGGGCGCAAGCCATGGCGACAGTTCGTGACACGCATTCGCAGCGAACACGTGCACTGCCGGGCGGCGGTGGCCTAGCATGGAAGAAGGACCGGTCCGGGGAGAGATCGGGATACGGTCTGCCGCACGCACAATCCTGGGGAGGATCACCATGCGTATTCTATCGAGCCGTCTTCTGGCGGCCTTGGCCGCAACGGCATTCGCCGTCTCGACATCGGCATCCGCCGATACGCTCAAGCTGGCCACCGGTTTTCCGACCGGCAGCGTCGCCGCGGAGTTGGCCGAACTGCTCGCCAAGAAGACCGAGGAGCTTTCCGGCGGCGACCTGAAGGTCAAGGTCTTCGCGCTGTCGCTGCTGAACCTGAAGGAAACGCCGCCCGGCCTGCGCGACGGCATCGCCGACCTCGGCTATGTCCTGCCGCCGTACTATCCGGCGGAGTATGCGAACAGCAATCTGGCGGCCGATCTCAGCATGCTCGCCACGCTGGGCGACGACCAGTCGGGCGCCCCGGCCGCCGTCGCCGGTGCGATGAGCGAGTACGTGTTCTTCAACTGCCCCGACTGCCAGAAGGAATGGAAGCAGCAGAACCAGGTCTATCTCGGCACCGGCGCCTCGGGCATCTACATCCTGCAGTGCCGCATGCCGGTGATCACGCTGGCCGACGCAAAGGGCAAGAAGTTCCGTTCCGGCGCCGCCAATTTCGGGCGCTGGGCCGAAGCCATGGACGGCATCAAGGTCTCCATGCCGGGCAACGAGATCTATTCCGCGCTGGAACAGGGCGTGCTCGACTGCGGCATGTACTCGACGGCCGAGCTGTCGAACCTGCAGCTCTTCGACGTGACCAAGGATATCACGAGGCGGGTGCCGGGCGGCCTGTTCGCCGGCATCGCGCTGAACAACGCCAACCGCGATGTGTGGCAGGAACTGCCGGAAGCGCAACGCCGTGCGCTGATCGACGCTTCGGCCTACTCCACCGCCTTCTTCACCTACGAGTATGTCCGCCGCGGCGACGAGAATCTGGAGAAGGCCAAGGCCATGGGCATCTCGGTCAACGAGCCGGCCGCGGACCTGCTGGACGCGAGCCGCGAATTCGCGCGCAACGACGTGAAGACGATCGTCGAGACCTTCACCAATGACTACGGCGTCGAGAACGCTGAGGCAAAGGTGAAGGCGTTCCGCGAACTGCTGGCCAAGTGGGAAGGGCTCACCGCCGGCATGGGCGACGACCTCGACGGCCTGACGAAGCTGTTCGCCGCCGAAATCTACAGCAAGGTCGACGCCTCGACCTACGGCATGGACTGATCGACTGCGGCATTCCGGTGCCGAACCGGGGGCGGCGGCGGGATGCCGCCGCCCCTTTCGTTTCCGGGACTATTCGTTCCACCACCAGGTCGTCAGCACGGGACCGTAGATCGGCAGCGTCTCCGGCCGGCCCGAGTCCCTGCTTGACCACCAGCAGCTCCTTCGGCTGCCAGTAGAGCGGCACCACGTAGCGGCCGGCGCGAAGGATGCGGTCGAGCGACCGCGCCGCCGTCTGCAGTTCGGCGCGCGTAGAGGCGGCGGTCATGCGGCCGACCATCTCGTCCACGGCCTCCAGCCGGACGCCCGGGTAGTTCCGGCTGCCCGGATTGTCGGCCTGCGCCGAACCCCAGTAGTACCATTGCTCGGAACCGGGGCTGAGGGACTGGTACCACCAGTTAATGATCATGTCGTAGTCGAAGCTGCGGCGGCGGCGTTCGTACTGCGAGGGATCGACCGACCGGACCGCGACCTCGATCCCCAGCCGCTCCAGCGTGCGCGCGAAATGCAGCGACAGCTTCTCGTCGCCGGGATCGAACAGCAGGATCTCGAAGCTCATCGGCTGGCCGTCTGCATTGCGCAGCTTCCGATCCGTGCCGATGGACCAGCCCGCCTGCTTCAGCAGCGCGAAGGCGCGCTTCAGGTTGTCCCGGCGCGCCGCGGCGTCGGGGGTCGCGGGCGGCGTGACCGCAGGGGCGAAGGCATCCTCGGGAATGCGCCCGCGCCACGGCTCCAGCAGCGCCAGCTCTGCCGGAGACGGTGCGCCGCCGGCGGCGAGATCGCTGTTCTCGTAGAAGCTCTCGTTGCGGCGGTAGGCGCCGAAGAAGAGGTTCTCGTTCGCCCATTCGAAGTCGAAGGCGAGGCTCAACGCCTCACGCACCTTCGGATCGTCGAAGGGCGCGCGGCGGGTGTTCATCACGAAGCCGCGCATGCCGACCGGCCGCTTCATGGGCAGTTCGACCCTGGTGAGCCTCCCGTCGGCGATGGCCGGGAAGTCGTAGGCCTCGGCCCAGCGGCCGGGATCCTCTTCGAAATGGACGTCGTAGACGCCGCCCTTCAGCGCCTCGAACTTCGCCGTCGCGTCGCGGAAGAACTCGTAGTGAATGCGCTCGAAATTGTGGTCGCCGCGGTTCACCGCCAGATCGCGGCCCCAGTAGTCCTCGCGTCGCGCATATTCGATGCGGCGGCCCTGCTCGACCCGGTCGACGCGATAGGGACCGCTGCCCGGGATCGGCTCCAGCGTGGTCTGCTCGAAGCCGTTGGCCTCGAACCAGTGCGCCGGCAGCACCGGCATCAGCGCCATCAGCAGCGGCAGTTCCAGATTGTCGCCATTGCGGAAGTGGAAGGTGACGTCACGGCCCGACACCTCGGTCCGAGCCACTTCCTTGTAGTAGAGGCGGTGGTTTGGCCGGCCCTTGTCGCGCAGGGTCTCCCACGACCAGAGAATGTCGGACACCTTCACCGGCTCGCCATCGGCGAAGCTGGCGCCCTCGCGCAGGCGGAACCGGATCCATTCGCGCGACGCGTCCATCTCGACCTCTTCGGCCAGCAGACCGTAAAGCGAGAACGGTTCGTCCTGGCTGCGCTTGGTCAGCGGCTCGAAGACCAGCCGCCAGCCCTCAGCCGCCTGCCCCTTGAAGATGAAGGGATTGAGACTGTCATAACCGCCCTGGCGCGAGGCCAGAGTCAGCGTGCCGCCGACGGGCGCATCCGGATTGACGTAGTCGAAATGCTCGAAGCCGGACGGGTATTTGGGCTCGCCATGCATGGCGATGCCCTGGGTGCCGGCTGCCGCAGGTGCGGCGAGGAGAAGGCCGAGTGTTAGGAGTCCACCAGCCAGTCGTCGAAGGTCGAGCGTTCGACGCCCAGCGCGGCGTCGATGCGGACGCGCAGTTGCTCCAGGTCGGCGCGGCTGATGCGGCGCGAGATCACCGAATCGTCGTTTATCGCAACCGCAATGCGGAATCCGTTCTTGCTCTCGGAGATCAGCACAGGCAGATCGAACATGGTCGGGCTCCTTGGCAGTCGCCATGGTTCCGGCGGCCCACAGGCGCCGGAAGTCTGGCCATCGTGACCATGATACCGTTAACAAACCGTCGATACGCGCCAAAACCCGACTCTCCCTGTATCACCGTCACACATAGACCGTCCCGCAGCGGACGCAATGCAACACGACTCGAGGCTCCATGACCGACACCATACCCGCCGGATTCGAACCCATCACGAATGCGGGCAACTTTTCCACCATGATCGGCCCCACCTGGCAGCGCCGCGAGGATGACGGCAGCCTGACCTTCGGCCTGATGGTCGAGGAGAAGCACCTGAACGGCCGCGGCGTCGTGCATGGCGGCATGCTGATGAGCTTCATGGACCAGTTGCTCGGCCGCACGGCGCACAATCTGATCGGGCGGAAGCCGACGGCGACGGTGCAACTGGACAACCAGTTCCTGGCCAGCGTACGCGAGGGTGACTGGATCGAGGGCCGCGGCGCGGTGGAACGGGAAACGCGGAGCCTGCTGTTCGTGACCGGCCGGTTGACCGTCCGCGGCAAGACGGTGCTGCTGTCCTCGGGGGTCTGGAAGATCCTCGGCCAGTGAAGTTGCACGTTCCCAAGCCACTGGCCCCGCACTAGACTTTCCCGAACCGCTCCGGGAGACCGATGGCCGACACCGACACCAGAAATCCGCACCACAAGCGCGTGGTGCTGTTCGTCGCGAACAGCGACGAACGTCAGGTCGACCGTACGCTGATGGCGGCCTGGTCCGTCCGGCAGCGCCATCAGGACGCGCCGATCGGGGTCGTGACCACGAACCCCGGCCACAGGCTCTGGCGCACAGGCATGTTCAACATGGTGATCTCGGCGGCCGGTCTCCGGCAGCCGACGGTGGCCGACTGCCTTAGGCTGGCGATGGAAAGGGGCATCTTCGAGCGCGCCGTCTACATGGACAGCTTCTGCCGTCTGAGGGCGAAAAGCATCCTGCCCGTCTTCGAGGCGCTGGACAGTTCGCCGGTCTGCCTGTCTGCGGTGCGGACCGACGAGGGCATGCGGATTTCCGGACGGCTGGTCGCCATGGCCCGCGGCGAGCCCACGGCGGCCTTCCTGACGGCGCTCGCGCCGCACCAGCAGGAGGCCGGGGGCGATCAGGACCAGGCGCTCCGCGCGCTGATCCAGTCCGGCGAGATGCGGCCCATCGTGAAGTTCGGCGCGCTGGGCGAGACCTGGGTTCCCGGCATCCCGGCGAAGGGCGCGCAACCGCCGCCGGTGGAGATGCGCGAGGGCAACAGCCGCAGGCTCTATGCCGAGATGCTGATGTTCGCCATGCATCGGCTGGTATCGAGCGACATGAAGCGGGCGGCGATCATCTATGCGCGCGTCGCCATCGCCTCGAACCCGGAACTGCCGCAGCTCGGCGCACAGCGTCTGGTGCCGCACATGATGCAGACCTTCTCGCTGAAGGTGCCCGACATGTCCGGCGGCGACCGCGACCGGCTGGAGTTGCTGGTCCGTCACGCGGCGCACGAGGATCCGGCGGGCAACCTGCTGGGCATCGCGGCACTGCATCTCGACGTCGGTCAGGTGAAGACCGCCATCGCGGTGCTGAAGATGATCCACACCATGAAGTTCGAGAAGCCGGTGCCGGTACCGGAGTAGGAACCCGTGACCTTTCCGCCTTCGGACTTGATCCGAAGGCCCCGGCGCAAGCAGATGGACAAGGTCCTCGGGTCAAGCCCAAGGACGGCAAAGATAGCCGTTGCGAACGCCCTACTCCGGCGGCGTCGGGTGCCAGGCGCCGTCGAGGCCGAGATACTCGGACTCGCCATTGCGGTAGAAGCTCTCCGCGCCTGCATCCTTCAGCACGCGCAGCATCTTCGGCAGCTCGCGGCCCTCCTGTTCCAGCCTGGCGATCACGCGCGCCGGGCCGAGCGAGTCCAGGAACTGGAACGGTCCCTCGGTCCAGGCAAAACCCCAGCGCATGGCGCGGTCGATATTGACCACGTCGTCGGAGATCTCCGGCACCAGATCGGCCGCGTAGAACAGCGCCCCGCCCATCAGGCTCCAGGCAAAGCGGCCCTCGACGCTGTCGTCGAACATCAGCGAGCTACCGTTGCGGTGGGAGTCCGAGAGCTCGACCGCATGATCGCCACGCCAGGCCTCACGCTCCAGATCGAAGACCTCGCGGCTGCGGTTGCCCTCGGCGTCCTTCGACATGCGGTAGAAGCCGCCGCCGGTCTTTCGGCCCAGCTGCCCGGCGTCGTACATGCGCTGCACCACTGGCGGGAAGGATGTGTATGCGCGGCCCTCGTCCTTCGACGGCAGGTTCACGTCCAGGTTCTTGCCGACCAGATACATGACGTCGAGACCGATCAGGTCGATCAGTCCGAACAGCCCGGTCGGCGGCAGACCGACGGGCTTCGACATCAGCGCATCGATGGTTTCCTGATCCATGCCCTGCGACAGCGCCTCGCGCGCCTTGTGAAGGCCCGACAGCATCCAGAAACAGCCGATGCGGTTGCCGATGAAGTTGACGGTGTCCTTGGCGTTGACCACGCCCTTGCCGAGCCGGCCGCCGAGGAAGTCCGTGAAGGCCTCGATCACGTCCGGCGTGGTATCGGCGCCGGGGATCAGCTCCATCAGGCGCATGACCTTCACCGGGTTGAAGAAGTGCGTCACCGCGATGTTGCGGCGCAGGCTGTCGGGCATGCCTTCGCAGATATCCTTCAGCGGAATGCCGGAGGTGTTGGTGGAGATCACCGAGCCCGGCTTGCGCAGCGGCTCCAGCCGTCGGAACAGCTCGCGCTTGGTCTCCAGATCCTCGACGATCGCCTCGCAGATCCAGTCATAGTCCGCGATCTTCGCCAGATCGTCAGAGAGCGTGCCGAGCTTGATCAGATGCGCCTTGTCCGCGTCGTCCAGCGCCGGCGGGCGGCCGTTGACGATGCGGTCCAGCGCCTTCTCGGCCGTCGGCATGTCGACGTCCAGCAGCAGCACTTCGCAGCCCAGCTGCGCCGCGGCGCCGGCGATGCCCGCGCCCATGGTGCCGCCGCCCAGAACGGCGACGGAATTGATCTCGCGGGTCATCGGCGCATCCTCAGTTCGGGTTGGCGGGGAGGCCGAGCGCCTCCAGATAGAGCGCCAGCACGGCCTCCTGCTCCTGACGGTCGGAGGGTTCCATCTTCCGGATCTTGATCACCTGCCGCATGGTCTTGCTGTCGAAGCCCTGCGCCTTGGCCTCCGCATAGACCTCGCGGATGTCGGCCGCCAGCGCCGCCTTTTCCTCTTCCAGGCGTTCGATGCGCTCGATGAGCTGGCGCAGATGATCGGCGGCGACGGCTTCGGTCATGACGGTGCTTTCCTGATGCTTGAGTCCGGCAGGGCGCGGAACCTAGCCGCTCTCTCGAACGGCCTCAATAGATCGAATGGGGAAATGCGCAGGTCCGGCTAGCGCGCCGCGCGGCGACGGGGGGCGCCGGCATGCTGCGTCGGGCCGTCATCCTCGTCGAACAGTTCGGCCAGCTTCTCCATCATCACGCCGCCCAGCTGCTCGGCGTCGACGATGGTGACGGCGCGGCGGTAGTAGCGCGTGACGTCATGACCGATACCGATGGCGATCAGCTCGACCGGCGAGTAGGTCTCGATCCACTCGATGGTCTCGCGCAGATGGCGGTCCAGATAGTTGCCGGCATTGACCGACAGCGTGGAATCATCGACCGGCGCACCGTCGGAGATGACCATCAGGATGCGGCGCTGCTCGGGTCGTGCGATCAGGCGGTCATGCGCCCATTTCAGCGCTTCGCCGTCGATGTTTTCCTTCAGCAGCCCCTCGCGGAGCATCAGGCCCAGGTTCTTCCGGGCCCGGCGCATCGGCGCGTCGGCCTGCTTGTAGACGATGTGGCGAAGATCGTTGAGCCGGCCCGGATTGGCGGGCTTGCCGGCGGTCAGCCAGCGTTCCCTCGACTGCCCGCCCTTCCAGGCGCGCGTCGTGAAACCCAGGATCTCCACCTTCACCGCGCAACGCTCCAGCGTGCGGGCCAGGATGTCGCCGCACATGGCCGCAACCGTGATCGGCCGGCCGCGCATGGAGCCGGAATTGTCGATCAGCAGGGTGACCACCGTGTCGCGGAAGTCCATGTCCCGCTCCATCTTGTAGGAGAGGGGCAGCACCGGGTTGGCGACGACGCGGGCCAGCCGCGCGGTGTCGAGATAGCCGTCTTCCAGATCGAATTCCCAGGACCGGTTCTGCTTCGCCAGCAGGCGGCGCTGCAGGCGGTTGGCCAGCTTTGCGACGACGGCCTGCAGGTGATGCAGCTGCTGGTCCAGCTGACCGCGCAGTCGGGTCAGTTCCTCGGCGTCGCAGAGATCGGTCGCTTCGACCACCTCGTCGAACTCGGAGGTGAAAGGCTGGTAGCGGCGGCGGTCGGGATCGTTGGCGAAATCGTCCGGATAGACCGGGCGCTTGCCCTTGCCGGCCTCCTCGCCCTCGCCTTCCATGTCGTCGTCGCCCATGGCCTGGACCTGCTCGCCCTGCTCCTCGGCGCTCTCGTCCCCCTCGCCCTGTTCGGCCGACTGCGGTTCGGAGGCCTGCTCGGACCCCTCCTCGCCTTCCTGTTCGGACTGCTGCTGCTGTTCCGAGCTCTCGTCCTGGGAGTCCTGATCGTCCTCCTCGCCGTCGGTGGGCTCGTCTTCCATGTAGCCGAGGTCGCGGATCAGCTGACGTGCGACCCGGGCGAACTCTTCCTGGTCGTCCAGACAGCCCATCAGGTCCTTCACGTCGCCGCCGGATTTCTCCATCAGCTCGTCGCGCCAGAGGTCCAGCAGGTTCTTGGCGTCATCGGGCAGGGTCCGCGAGCCCAGCGCCTCCCGCATGAGAAAGCCCACGGCCTCGGAGAGCGGCGCCTCGGACTGGTCGCGCAGGCGGCCATAGCCGCGCACCCGGCAGCGCTCGGTCAGCGCGGCGTGCAGATTGTCCGCGACGCCGGACATCGACTTCGCGCCCAGCGCCTCGACCCGGGCCTGCTCCATGCTTTCGTAGATCGCCCGCGCGGTGCCGCCCTGAGGCAGGTTCTTCCGGTGCACCTTGGCGTCGTGATAGCGCAGCTTCAGCGCGAAGCTGTCGGAGGCGCCCCGGATCTGGGCGAGCTCTTCAGGCTCCATACGCCGGCTGGGGACGGGCAGCCTTGCGCGCTTGCCACGCAGCGCCGGGGTCTCGGGGCCATAGCTGACCTCGATATCGGGCTCGCGCGCGATCGCCCTCAGTGCGGACGCAACGGCCCGCTTGAAGGGTTCGGTCGGCGGCTCGTTCCCCTTGGCCAAGCGTGCCTCAGCTGACGGTCGCGTTCGCCGCGGATTCGGGCAGGTCCTTGCCCATGCAGCGCTGGTAGTACTCGGCGACGACCGGACGCTCCATCTCGTCGCACTTGTTCAGGAAGGTGACCCGGAACGCGAAGCCCAGATCGCCGAAGATCTCGGCGTTCTCCGCCCAGGTGATCACCGTACGCGGCGACATCACGGTGGAGATGTCGCCGTTCACGAACCCGGCGCGGGTCAGGTCGGCCAGATTGACCATCGAGCTGATGGTCTCCTTGCCCTGGCTCGAATTGTAGGCCGGCGCCTTGGACAGCACGATGTCGCACTCTGCGTCGTGCTCCAGGTAGTTCAGCGTGGTGACGATGTTCCAGCGGTCCATCTGGCCCTGGTTGATCTGCTGCGTGCCGTGATAGAGGCCCGTCGTGTCGCCCAGACCGATCGTGTTGGTGGTCGAGAACAGGCGGAAGCAGTTGTGCGGATGCAGGACGCGGTTCTGGTCCAGCAGGGTCAGCTTGCCGTCATGCTCCAGCACACGCTGGATCACGAACATCACGTCCGGCCGGCCGGCGTCGTATTCGTCGAAGACCATCGCCACCGGGTTCTGCAGCGCCCAGGGCAGGATGCCGTCCCGGAACTCGGTGACCTGCTGGCCGTCGCGCAGCACGATGGCGTCCTTGCCGACGAGGTCGATACGGCTGATGTGGCTGTCCAGGTTGACGCGGACGCAGGGCCAGTTCAGGCGGGCCGCGACCTGCTCGATATGGGTCGACTTGCCGGTGCCGTGATAACCCTGGACCATGACGCGGCGGTTGTGCTTGAAGCCGGCGAGAATCGCCAGCGTCGTCTCGCGGTCGAAAAGGTAGGCCGGATCGACGGCGGGCACACGGTCGGAACCGTCGGAAAAGGCGGGGACTTCCATGTCGCTGTCGATGCCGAAGGTCTGCCGCACCGACAGCATCACGTCAGGATTCCCGGCAGGCAGGCTCGGCAGCTCGGAAGCGTAGTCGGTCGAAGTCATGAACTATCCTTGATCGTCTGTCCCGCTGGGGCCGTTGCAGGCCCTTTAGCCAAGACTGGCGCTGAGCACGCCGTAGGCTTCGTTGATGCGCTTCAGCCGGTCTTCAAAGCCGCGGTCACCGCCGTTGGCGTCCGGATGGAAGCGCTTTGCAAGCTGCTTATAACGAAGCTTGATCTCACGCAAGTCGTCGGTCGGTTCCAGCTGCAATACGCCGAACGCACGCTTCTGGTCCGCGGTGAAGCGGCGTTCCTGCCGCCGTTGCCGCTCTTCAGCCGACTCGGCGCTTTCCGCGAAGCCGAAGGGATCGGAAAATGAACCGTCCTGGAAGCTCCGCGTCCGATGGTCGCCCATGCGCCATGTCGGCCGGTGCGCCCAGGGCGCGGAACGCTGGAAGGCGTCCACTTCGGAGTCCGACATCCCGGCGAAGAAGTTCCAGCCCTTGTTGTATTCGCGGACATGCTCCAGGCAGAACATGTGGTAGCCCTCGGACGGGTCACGGGATTTCGGCGCCCGGTAGGCTCCCTCTCCGACGCAGCCCTCGACGTCGCAGAACCGCTCGATGGGGCGGTTGCGATCCTCGCTGGTCTCGTATTTCTTGCGCCTGCCGTAGTGCATGACGGCGGAGTATGGGTAGGCTGAAGTTAACGAACAAGCTTGACAGCCGCAGAAGTCGCCTGTTCGGCGCCTGGAGGACGAATTGACCTATCGCGAACGCATCGAGAGCCGGCTCACCGCCGCGTTTCAGCCGGTCTCACTGGAGATCCGCGACGACTCCCACAAGCACAAGGGCCATGTCGGCCATCGTCCCGAGGGCGAGACACACTTCCATGTCCGCATCGTCTCGGCGGCCTTCGAGGGCCAGAACCGTGTCAACCGTCAGCGCGCGATCTACCGCGAGTTGAAGGCCGAGATGGAGGAGCGCGTCCACGCGCTCTCGCTGGAAGTCCTGACGCCCGCCGAAGCCTGATCCGGCCCCGAAGTCCGCGTCGTCAGAACAGCCAGATCAGCGCCGCCACGCCGCCGGCGTAGAGACCCAGCATGCCGACGCTTTCGAAGCCGATATTCGCCGGGCCGTGGCGCTCCCGGCGCAGCATCCCGAGCAGCAGGATCGCCGTCATCAGGATGGCGAGCAGGCAGACGAAGACCTGATCGGGCGCCATGGCGTGATAGATCGAGCCGTCGCGATAGGCGACGTCGGAGAAGGCGGCGAACAGCACATCGAAGGCGTTGCCGCCGAGAATGCCGCTGACCGTGAGAGTCAGCGCGCCCCGGCGGACTGCGGCGACCGTCGTGACGAGTTCGGGCGTCGATGTCGCGACCGACGTCATCAGCGCGCCGACCAGCCCTTCGCGCAGGCCGGTTCGCTCCACCAGCGCGATGCCGCTTTCGGCGATCGCCAGACCCGCCGCCGCGACGAGCACACCGAGCAGGACGATCCCGGCCGCCAGCCGGGCCGGCGAGGCATCAGCGTCCGACGGTTCGTCCGGGTTGTCGAGACGGGTCCTGTCCGTCTTCGCCGGCCCCCACATGGGGGCCTCTTCGGCCTGCGCCGCCATGCGCATGCCTGCCGCGTAGACCAGCAGCAGCATCGGCGTGACAGGATGGATCCCGAGCACGGTGACCGGCGGCAGCAGGCCAGTGGCGATCAGCATAGTGAGCAGGACGATCAGAACCATGCCGCTGAAGATCGTTGGCAGCGACGCCGCCGCGTGCTCCAGATTGGCCTTTCGATAGAAGATGTCGGCGACGACCAGAAACGCCGTCTGCGCGGTGATGCCGCCCAGCGCGTTGGAGAGCGACAGTTCGGGATGGCCGGTTGCAGCGGTCCAGACCGAAGTCACACTGCCCGACAGCGACGTCACAAGACCGAGGAACACCGCGCCGGTCAGGGCCTCGCCGATGCCGCTCGCGTCAGCGAAGCGGTCGGCCAGCCGGGTCAGACGCACCCCGGCGAGAAGCACCACAAGCCCGGCTGCCGCGAACACCGCGACGATGGCCCAGGAAGGTTGTCCGGCCAGATCGATCACGCCGGCGATCTGTCGTCCTGATGTCCTCGGGCGCTCGTCATGCGACTACGCTACGCTCCCCGCTTCCCGGTGTTCTTGCGCGGCCGGTACTGCCGGCCATTGCAACCCACTTGGGTCCGGCGAGCGTTCGTTTCCACCCGGCGGCGCGATCAGCCGCGGGTGAAGAGCGCCGCGAGCTCGACGTCGGGGGACCAGTAGAACTGATCGATCGGCCGCAGCTCGACGAGCCGGAAGCCGCCACCGGCGAGGATCCGCGCGTCGCGGGCAAAGCTGGGCGGGGCGCAGGACACATAGACGATGCGCCCGATCTTCGAGGCTGCAAGCTGTTCAGCCTGTTCCCTCGCCCCCGCCGCCGGCGGGTCCAGCACCGCCGTGTCGAACCGTTTCAGTTCGTCGGCCATCAGCGGCCGCCGGAACAGGTTGCGGGCCGACGTCTTCAGGTCGACACCCGGCGCGGCATCGACACCCCGTGAGAGCGCCGCCATCGCGGCATCGTCGGCATCGACAGCGAGGGTTTCGGGACCGGACGGCAGGGCGCTGGTCAGCGTCCCCACCCCGGCGAAGAGATCGACCGCCCGCTTCGCCGCCGACGTCCAGGCCGCAACGGTCTCCCGCATCATGCGCTCGGCCTGACGGTCCGCCTGCAGGAATGCGCCCGGCGGCGGCGTGACCTTCAGCGGCGACCAGTCGAGTACCGGCGGCCGGCGTTCGGCGATGGTCCGCGGTCCGGCGGGATCGGCAAGCGACAAGCGGGCGAGGTCGTTCGCCCCGGCGAACCCGGCCAGGGTCTCATGGGTGGCAAGCCCGTCCGGGACCGGGCCGTCGATCAGGACATCGGCGCCGCCATCGGTCAGGTTGATCTGAATGCGGGCCTCGGTCCGCGGCTGCAGCAGTCCCGCCATGAGATCGCGCAGCGGCCCGATCAGCACTTCCAGAGCGGGTTCGAGTACGGGACAGGGTCCGATGCCGATGACCCGCTTGCCGCGGCGTTCGTGAAAGCCCAGGGCCAGCCGCCCCTTGCCGAACGACAGCGCGGTGAACGACGCGCGGCGGCGGCGGCCGGGTCCACCGGCGAGGCCTTCCGTCAACGGCACGTTCTCGAAGCCCTTGCGGCCCAGCGCCTCGACGATCCGCTGCCGCTTCCAGTCCTGGAGGAAATCGGCGTTCAGATGCTGCAGCGCGCAACCGCCGCAGGTCCCGAAATGCGGACAGGGCGGCTCGGTTCTTCCGGAGCCGGCCTCGATCAGCCCGGTCAGCCGCGCGCGTCTGGGCGCGTTGCGCCCGCCGGCCTTCTCCGGAGCGGCCTCGACGATATCGCCCGGCGCCGTGCCCGCCACGAACCAGCGCTCGCCATCCAGCAGGGCGATCCCGTCGCCCGCCTGTCCGACCTCGACGATCTCCAGCTTCATTCAGTCCTTCCAGGCGGCGATGAGGAATTCGCGGTTGCCGTCGCTGCCCCGGATCGGGCTGTCGGTCACGCCGGCCACGCGCCAGCCCATAACACCCTCCAGCCAGGCCGACAAATCCCCGGGCACGGCATCGCGCACGGCATCGTCGCGGACCACCCCGCCCTTGCCGACATGGTCGCGCCCGACCTCGAACTGCGGTTTGGCCAGGGCGGCGAGCCAGCAGCCGGGCGCGGCAAGAGCCAGCGCAGCCGGGAGCGCAACCTTCAGGCTGATGAAGCTGAGATCGGCCACGATGGCGTCGACCGGGTCCGCGATCAGGTCGCGATCCAGATCCCGGCAGTTGGTGTTCTCCAGCGAGATGACGCGTTCATCGTCCATCAGACGAGAGTGCAACTGCCCGTGCCCGACATCGACAGCCCAGACCTTCGTCGCGCCGCGCGCCAGCAGCACATCGGTGAAGCCGCCGGTCGAGGCGCCGCAGTCGAGGCCGATGCGCCCTTCGGCGGGCAGACCGAAATGATCCATCGCATGGACCAGCTTCAGACCGCCGCGCCCGACCCAGGGATGGTCGGGTTCGGCCAGATGCAGTTCGGCGTCTGCCGCCATCATCTGGCCAGGCTTGGAAACACCCTCGACCTTGCCGTCCAGAATGAGCGACCGCGCGCGGGCCCGGCTCTCGGCCAGGCCGCGGGCGACCAGAAGGACGTCGGCGCGTTCGCGGCTCATCCGGGCAACCGCCCGCGGCAGGTCAGCCGAGCATCGTCTGCGGCAGCCAGGTGATGATCGCCGGGAACATGACCAGGCCTGCGACCGTCAGCACGTCGGCGATGAAGAAGGGGCCGATGCCGCGGAAGACGTCGGAAAGAGGGATGTCCGGCCTGACGCCGTTCACCACGTAGCAGTTCAGCCCGATGGGTGGCGTGACCAGACAGATCTCCACCATCTTCACGACGATGATGCCGAACCAGATCGAGACCTCGGCGGTGCTCTCGAAGCCGAGTTCCGGCCCCAGCGCGATCACCGCCGGATGCACCACAGGCAGCGTCAACAGCAGCATGCCGATGGCGTCCATGAACATGCCGAGGATCGCGTAGGCCAGCAGGATCAGGATCATGATGAACCACGGATCCAGCGGCAGGTTGACGATCCAGTTGGCGAAGGTGTCGGGCAGGTTGGCGAAGCCGAGGAAGCGCACGAAAATCAGCACGCCCCAGATGATCGAGAAGATCATCACCGTGAGCTTCGCCGTCTCCAGCAGCGCTTCCTTCAGGCTTTCCCATTTCATGCCCCGCCAGGTCGCCATGACGTAGACCACGAAGGCCCCCAGCGCGCCGGCCTCGGTCGGCGTCGCCAGACCTGCATAGATGCCGCCGATGATGATGGCGATGACAAGAAGGATGGGGAAGGTGCCGGGCACGGATTCGAAGCGCTCGGCCCAGGTGAAACCGCGGATCGGCTTGCCAAGCTCCGGATTGCGAACGGCCCTGAACACGATCAGCAGCGCATAGATCACGGCCGAGAACAGGCCCGGCAGGAAACCGGCGAGCAGCAGGGCGCCGACCGATTCCTCGACGATGATGGCGTAGAGCACAAGGATGGCGCTGGGCGGAATGAGCGAGGCGAGTGTGCCGCCCGCCGCGACCACGCCGGCTGCGAGCTTGCGGTCGTAGCCGTTCTTCAGCATCTCCGGAATGGCGATGCGGGCGAAGACCGCCGCCGTCGAGGTGGAGGCGCCGGACACCGCGGCGAAACCGGCGGTGGCGAAGACGCTGGCAACGGCCAGCCCGCCCGGCACCCAGCCGATCCAGCGGCGCGCCGCCTCGAAGACGGCCGTCGTGATGCCGGCATAGAAGGCGAGGAAGCCGATCAGCACGAACATCGGCAGCACGCTGAGCGGATAGGCCACGGCCTTGGAATGCGGGGTCTGGCCGGCGATGCCGCCGGCGACCTCGAAGGCCCGCCAGAGGTCGAAATTGGGCTTGATGTAGAAGATGGCTATCAGCCCGACGAAGCCGACCAGGGCGGTGGCGAACACGACGCGCATGCCGATGGCGATGAGCACGCCCAGGACGATCATGCCGATCACGCCTATCGTCAACGGATCCATGGGTCAGGCCTCCTGCCGGGAAGCGTGACGCCGATCGTCCGATTCCTCGATGTCGTGCTGGGCGATTTCCTCGATCGTCTGGATCGTCGGCACCGCCACCGGATCGGCTTCGGGCTTGAACATCAGACGGATGAAGCCGGCGAGATGTACCAAGAGGCGGAGCCAGAGGAGAGAGAAGGCAACGGTCACCAGAAGCTTCGACGGCCACACGGGCAGTTGCACGTCGATGGTGGAGTCGCCGCTGACATAGGAACGCTCGAAATGGGTGAAGCTGTAATAGATCAGGACCGCGACCACGATCAGCGAGAGCAGGATCGCGAGGAACTCGGAGATCCAGAGTGCGCGTCGCGACAGGCCGCGCAGCGCAAGGTCCATGCGCACATGGCCGCCCATCCGCTGGCAGTAGGCGATGCCGAGGAAGGCGAATAGGGCGATCGCCTGTTCCATGACGTCGATATAGCCGGGGATCGAGAACCAGAGCCCCGGATCGACCTCCAGGTTGGCGACCAGCCTGTCGTTGATCCAGAGGAGGATGCGTCCCAGCACCTGCGCGACGCCCAGGAACATCAGTCCGAAGATCGACGCAGCTGCGATCAGATTGAATGCGGTTTCGACGGCAAAAAGCCCGCGGTCTACCGCAGACAGGCCGCCGGCGTCCGAACGGTCGCTCATGCCGGTCCCACCGAAGGAGTCAGGAAAGACAAGGGGGCGGCGGCGTTCCGGCCGCCGCCCCGCGGGTCAGTCGTTTCAGGAGCCGCCGCGGGCCTTGGCGGCCTCGGCGAGCAGGAAGTCGAGAAGCTCCTGCGTCGGCAGCCGGTCGGCATAGCGGTCGACGAAGCTCTCTTTCCACAGCGGCTTGCCCACCTGGGCCTGGAACTCGGCCAGCTCGTCCTCGGTGAAGCGGACTTCCTCCAGCTTCTCCTTGAACAGCGGCAGGTTCACTTCGTCGGCGGCCAGATAGGCTTCCTTCTGCTTCTCGTAGACGCCCATCTTCAGCTCCATCAGCAGGTCCTTGTACTGCTGCGGCAGCGCGTTCCAGGCATCCAGGTTGAAGACCGTCGGGCAGTCCGCGGTGCCGGGCTGGAAGTTCGCCGTGTACCAGTCGGCCACTTCATGCACCTTGTAGGCGGCATGGGCGTAGGTATACGGGAACGAGACCGCGTCCACCGTGCCACGCTCCAGCAGCGTGTAGACCTCGGTCGCCGGCACGGTCTGCAGGGTCGCGCCCAGCTTCGACATGGCGTCGGCCACACCGCCGCCCGCACGGACCTTCAGGCCATTCCAGTCCTCGAGCTTCCGCGGCGGCTTGCCACGGCCCAGGAACTCGTACTGAGGCAGCACGCCGGCCATGTAGATCATGGCGTTCATGCCGGCCATTTCCTTCTTCACGGCCGGATGCTGGTAGTAGGCGTCGGAGGCCTCGATGCGGACCTTCCAGTCGCCGATCGGCAGGAACGGCAGCGAGAAGATCATGGACGCCGGCGTCCGGTCCGGGCTGTAGAAATTGCAGAAGTTGGCCGCCTCGAAGGCGCCAATCTCGATGCCGTCCAGGTTCTCCTTCGGCTTCGACAGGCCGCCATAGTTCAGATTGTACTTGAACTTGCCGCCGGTCCGCTCGGCCAACTGCTCGGAAAGCCACTCCAGACCCTTGGTAAAGGCGCGGGGCTTGCCCCAGAGCGAGTGGTTCCAGGTCACTTCCGGACCGTCGACCATCTTCGAATGCGACCCGGCGCTTGCGGTGCCGCCATACACGAACGCGACGGCCGCAACGGCAACGCCGGTCAGTACCTTGTGGAACATTTTCAATCCTCCCTGATGTAACGCGATGTTCGTTCTTATTGGGGTGCGACAATAGCGACGCCCGCCGAACCGATCAATTCGGTTCTGACACCACGCCGTCCGCGATCAGCGCGTCGATCTCAGCGTCGTCCAAGCCGATATCTCTCAGATACTTGCGGCTGTGCGCGCCCTTCCGCGGCGGCGGCGTTGGCTCTGTGACCATGGCGTCGGGATCGCCGAAGCCAAAGCCGGGCCCCAGCACCTCGATGCCGCGGCCCAGACCCGGCACATCCGGTATCTCGTGGATCAGGCCGCGCGCGCGGACATGCGGATGCGCGGCGATCTCGTCGACGCTGCGCAGCTTGCCGGCCGGAACGCCGGCCGGTCCCAGCAGCGCTTCCCACTCAAGCGCGGTCCGCGACGCGAATATCCCGTCCAGCATGGGCTGGATCCGTTCCGACACATCCGGACGGCCACCCCAGGGAAAGATCGCCGGATCGCCGACCAGATCCTCGCGGCCCGCCACACGGAGCAGGTTCTCCGCCTGCTTCTGCGTGTTCGCAGCGACGACCAGCGTGCCGTCGGCCGTCTCGAACATGCCGGAGAACGGGCTGCCGGAAGCGGCCTGCCGCCCCGTCTTCACCTGCCTGCGCTGGCTGGTCAGCCAGGGCCCGATCACCGGCCCCATGATGGCCAGCGCCGCGTCCAGCATGGCGACATCGACATACTGGCCCTGCCCTGAAACCTTGCGCCCGTAGAGCGCCGACGACAGGGCGAAGGCCGCCACCAGCCCGGCGACATAGTCGATCACCGGCCAGCCGACGCGGACCGGCCCGGTCTCGCCGTCGTCCTGCACCGACATCATGCCGGAAACGCCCTGCACGAAATGGTCGTAGGCCGGAATGTCCCTGAGCGGCCCCGACTGCCCGAAGCCCGACACCGAGGCGTAGATGAGGTCCGGACGGTCCTTCATGAGATCGTCCGGGCCGAGACCCAGCTTCGCCATGGTGCCCGGACGGTAGTTCTCGATCACGACGTCGGCGGTCGCCGCCAGCTTGCGGAAGGCGTCCTGGCCGCGCGGGTCCTTGAGGTCCAGCGCGACAGAGTGCTTGTTGGCGTTCTGGATCAGGAAGGCGTCGGCCATGCCGGCCCGCTGCTGCGCCTCGTCCGGCGAGGCGTAACGGATGAAGTCCAGCGGCTTCACCGCCTCGACCCGGATCACCTCGGCGCCCAGCCAGGCCATCTGATACGTGCAGTACGGCCCGGCAAAGACATGCGTCGCATCCAGGATGCGGATTCCCTCGAACGGTTTCATAGCATTTCCTCCCCCTTCGGCACCCACAGAATCAGCCATTCAGCGTAGGCGATCGGGTCCGGATTGCCGTCCTGTTCGAAACGGTTGGCGGTCTTCACCATCAGCCGCCCGCCCGTCCGCCATGCCGTCTCCATGATGGTGATGCGGTCCCGGATCCGGGTGTCGTCGCCGGCGACCAGCGGGGCCAGGTAGCGTACCTTCTCGTAGCCGTAGTTCAGGCCGAAGGCGGCGTCGGCCGGCCGCATCTTCACATTGTCCATGAAGTGGCTGAGCAGGCTGGTGACCAGAAAGCCGTGCGCCAGCGTCCCGCCATAGGGGCCGTCGCGCAGCGCGCGCTCGGTGTCCAGATGCAGCCAGTGCCGATGCTCGGTGGCGATGCCGAACATGGTCACCCGCTCCTGGTCGATGGTCACCCAGTCGCTGACGCCGATCTCCCGGCCCGTCAGCGCCGGATAGTCGGCAATCTTCAGCGTTCCCGGCTCGGGATCGGTCGGTGTCGGATCGACGATCATGTGCAGTTCCTCCCCGCCGGCAGGGTATCGCCAAACTTGTCCGAGAGCGGAGGAAATTTGCCTCGTCCGCTTCCGGGCCGGCGCTATCTTCGCCGCCGTATCAGCGGAGTATCCACAGATGACACGAGCCCAGATCCGCCGTCAGGCCATTCTTTCCGGTCCCATCTGGCCGGTGCTGGCGCGCATGGCCGCGCCCGGCATCGCCGCCATGATGATCATGTCGATGATGAGCATCGTGGAAACGTGGTTTCTCGGCAGGATCGGCACCGGCGCACTGGCGTCGGTGGCGCTGGTCTTTCCGGTGTTCATGCTGACCAACATGCTCTCGGCCGGTTCGGTCGGCGGCGTCATCAGCGGCGCCACTGCGAACATGACCGGCGCGGGCGACGAAGGCGGCGCCGAAGCCGTGTTGCGAACCGGCACATTGATGGCAAGCGTCTGCGGTCTGGCCATGGCCGGCTTCTTCTGGCTCGCGGGCCCGTCCTTCTACCGCCTGCTCGGCGGCGAGGATGCGGTGCTGGAAGGCGCGCTCACCTATTCGTCCATCCTGATGATCGCGATCCCGCTGATGTGGCAGTTCAACATGCTGGCCGGCGTGTTGCGCGGGTCCGGCGACATGTCTACGCCTGCCGTGATCCAGGGTCTGGTGACCCTCGGCCATTTCGGCTTCTGCTGGCTGTTCATCCAGCGACTGGACCTTGGGATCGCCGGTGCGGGCTACGCCGTCCTCGCCGCCTTTCGGCCGGCCTCGGTCTGTTGCTGGCGGTGTTCCTGTCCCGCCGCAGCGCCGTGGCCTTCCGGCGCGGACCGGTTCCGGCGGCGCTGCTCAAGCCGCTCAGCCGCCTCGCCTTCCTTGCCGGGTTCCAGGCGGTGCTGACCGTGGTCACCGTCATGCTGATCACCGGCATGGTCGGCCGGCTCGGTCCGGTCTGGCTGGCCGGCTACGGTGTCGGCGCGCGGCTGGAGTTCCTGATGATCCCGATCATCTTCGGCATCGGCGCGGCGCTGATCGCGATGGTCGGGGCCAACCGCGGCGCCGGACAGCGAGAGCGTGCGGCGGCGATCGCCTGGCGTGGCACCCTGCTCGCCACGGTCATCGTCGGCGGGATCGGCGCGCTGTCGGCCGCCTTCCCGAGCGCCTGGGCCAGCATCTACAGCGACGACCCCGAGGTCATCGCCGCCTGCGCCGTCTACATGCAGCGCGTCGCCCCCTTCTACGCCTTCTTCGCGCTGGGTCTGGCGCTCTACTTCGCCAGCCAGGCGATGCAGACGCTGACGGTACCGGTAATCGGTTCGCTGCTGCGCTTCGCGATCATCGCCGGCGGCGGACTGACGCTGTCGGCCTTCGACCTGGCGACGCCGGCATCGGTGTTCTCGCTGGTGGCGCTGGGCATGGCGGCCTACGGAATCTGGGTCGCCGCCGGCCTGCGGTTCGTGTCCTGGCGGCCCGGCCTGCAGCCGGCCTGAGGCAAGTCAGAAGGGACGCGAGGCCGCCGCTTCGGGGTCGTCAGTCGGCGCCAGCGCGGCGCGCTTCCGACGCCGCCATCCGAGCCATTCATCCATCAGCCCGACGCCCAGCACGAGGCCGACGGTCACCGACGCCAGCCCGGCGAACTGGTAGAGCGTCGGGATCTCGCCGAGGATCGGCGCACCCATAAGGATGGTGAAGCCTGGCACGAGCGACGGAAAGACCGCGGCGCGGGCGGGACCGATCTTGGACACAGTCACCACGAACATGAGCGTCGCAAGGAACCCGTTCATCACGCCCTGCCCCAGCAGCTGGATGCCGATCTCGCCCCAGCCCATCTGCATCAGCGCGCCGTAGTCGGAGAAGGCGATGTGAAAGGGGATCAGGCCCAGGGACCCGAGAACCACCGTGACCGCCGTGCCCCGCAGCGGATCGATCTGCCAGACCCGGAGCAAGAGCGTGAAGACGGCCCAGCAAGCCGGCGCGCCGACGATCAACAGGTCGCCCAGAAGCACGTCGGTGTTGAAGGTGGCGAGGAAGGAGAGACCTGCAACCATCACCACGCCGGACAGGATCAGGACGAGTCCGATCAGCCGCAGCCGGCTCAGCCGCTCGCCGATGAAGATCACCGCCAGCAGGGTGGTGATCAACGTCAGCGACGACGGCGCGATGACGCCGCCATGGGAGATCGGCGTCAGGTTGAGGCCGAAGCTCATGAACAGCGCAAAGGGCGGTCCGGCGAAGATCGTCAGCACCAGCCCCCGGCCCCACCCGATTCCGCCGAGATCGCGGATGCCGACGCGGAGCAGCACCGGCAGCATGATCAGCCCGGCCGGCCAGTAGCGGGCCGCGGCCATGTCGATGGGCGCGAAGCCGCTGGTGACACCATGGCGGACCAGGATCATGTAGGCCGACCAGATCAGCGCCGTCGTCAGGCCCAGCGCGACGCCGATCCCGAGGGCGGCAGTATCGGTCGTTGCGTGGGCGGACGGACGGGACGGCTGGGACGACATCGGCAACCTCTTGGCGGACGGGATCTCGCCCCACCATGTTGCGCCGCACACAGAACGGGCAAGTCAAACCCGCCCGCGCCTGACGCAGGGCGGCCATGCCCGGCCGCCCCGCCGCTCAGAACTTGCCGGACTGGTAGTCCTGGAAAGCCTGCATGATCTCCTCCTTCGTGTTCATCACGAAGGGGCCGTAGCGCGCCACCGGCTCACCGATGGGCTCGCCCGCGATCAGCAGGAAGCGCGCATTCTCGCCGGCCAGCGCCGCCGCCTCGACCTGGCCGCCCTCGGTCAGCAGGGCCATGTCGCCGTTTCCGGCAACGGTCTCGCCGATCTTCAGGCTGCCGCCGAAGACATAGATGAAGGCGTTGTGGCCCTGCGGCACCGGCTGGCTGAAGACCTCGCCTGCGGGCAGGGTCACGTCCAGATAGAGCGGCTTCACGGCGATGTCGCTGACCGCGCCCTTGACGCCATCGGCCTCGCCGGCAACCACGCGGATCTTCGTACCGTTCTCGCGCGTCACCTCGGGAATGTCGGAGGGATCGATGTCCTGATAGCGCGGCGCGGTCATCTTCGATCCGGACGGCAGGTTGACCCAGAGCTGGAAGCCCCACATCAGCCCGTCTTCCTGTTCCGGCATCTCGGAATGGACGATGCCGCGTCCTGCGGTCATCCACTGCGCACCGCCGGGCAGCAGCAGGCCGGAATTGCCCTGATTGTCGCGGTGGCGCATTCGGCCGGCCAGCATGTAGGTCACTGTCTCGAAGCCGCGGTGCGGATGGTCCGGAAAGCCCGCGATGTAGTCGCCGGCCTTGTCGGAGCAGAACTCGTCGAGCAGCAGGAAGGGGTCGAACAGCTGCAACCGCGGTCCGCCAAGGCTGCGCTTCAGCTTCACGCCGGCGCCGTCCTGCGCGTCCACGCCAGGCACCACGCCCATCACCTGCCGTATGCCGGTCTCTGTCATCGTGTCTGTCATTGTCTTCTGCTCCTGACTTCTGTTGGGCAGGATGTGATCGGCGCGCCCTTCCGGATCAATCGGCGCTGGGGAAACGCATTGTTTCCCGGTCAGCGCTGCGCCGCGGCCTCGCTTTCCAGCCTGTCGAGCTGGCGGTCGTATTCCGGCACCAGATCGCGCAGCAGCGTCAGTGTCCGGTCTGTCCGCCGCGCCTGCGCATGGCCGCCGAGCTCGTCCAGCGCGCGGGCCAGGATCGCGTGGTCTGCCGCCCGCGGCGAAGCCAGCAGGACCCCGTCGATCTCGGTCTCGCTCAGCTGCTCGGAGCTGTGCAGCAGTTCCTCGTAGAGCTTCTCGCCCGGCCGCAGCCCGGTGAACTCGATCTTCACGTCGCGGTCGGGCGTCAGTCCGGCAAGGCGGATCATCATCCGCGCGAGGTCCTGGATGCGGACCGGTTCGCCCATGTCCAGCACGTGGATGCGGCCGGCCTGCTCGTTGCCGTCGCTGTGCGCCGCCGCCTCGAGAACCAGTTCGACGGCCTCGCGGATGGTCATGAAGTAGCGGGTGATCTCGGGGTGGGTCACCGTCAGCGGGCCGCCCTCGGCGAGCTGGCGCTGGAACAGCGGCACCACCGATCCGGTCGAGCCGAGCACGTTGCCGAAGCGGACCGTGACGAAATTCGTCCGGTCCTGCGCCACGTCGAGGGACTGCGCATAGGCCTCGGCAAGCCGCTTGGTCGCGCCCATCACATTGGCCGGGTTCACCGCCTTGTCGGTCGAGATCAGCACCATGACCTTCACGCCGTGCGCGATGCAGGCGTCGGCGACGCGGCGCGTGCCGATCACGTTGGTCAGCACCGTCTCGTCGGGATTGCCTTCCGACAGCGGCACATGCTTCAGCGCGGCCGCATGGAAGACCAGATCCGGCCGGAACCCCGACATGATGTCGTCGATGCGGACGGGATCGCGCACGTCAGCCAGATAGAGCCGGCGCTCAAGCCCCGGGAAGCGTTCGTCCATCTCCCGGTCGATGGAATAGAGGGCGAATTCGGACAACTCGGCGAGCGCGATTTCCGCCGGGGCCAGCGCCGCGATCTGGCGCACCAGTTCGCTGCCGATCGATCCGCCCGCGCCCGTGACCAGCACCCGGCGCCCGGCCACCAGCGCTTCCATGGCGCTGCGGTCGAGCGATTTCTGCGCCGGCCGAGCAGGTCCTCGACCCGGACTTCTCGCACCTCGACCCGGTCGGAAACGCCGGCCTCCAGCGCGCCGATGTCCGGCAACCGGCTGATCGGGATGGCCAGATCCTCCATCTGCGCCAGCAGTTCGCGCAGCAGTTCGGGATCGAGATTCCGCTTGGTGACGATGACCCGCTGGGGCCGACGCCCGCGACGCGTCAGCCGATCGATGACATCGCCGATGTCGCCCAGCGCACCCACAACGGTGCGGCCGCGGATGGACCGGCCGACCTGCCCGCCAGTGTCGTCGATGATGCCGACCGGCTCGTAGGAGGCATGACCGCGGTCGACTTCGCGCAGGAACAACTCGGCGCCGCGCCCAGCGCCCACCAGCAGCACGGGCACGCCGCCCATCGGCTTCAGGCGACCGGTGAAGGTCCCGACGCCGCCTTCCGCCAGCATGCGGGTGAGCAGGCGCGGCCCGGCCAGCAGCGCGACCAGCAGCGTGAAATTGATGAAGGGCACCGTCCGGGGCACATCCTCCAGCCGGTTGAAGGCGAACAGGACGGGGAAGAAAACCAGCACCACCATGCCGGCGGCGCGGAAGATGCTGGCCAGATCTCGGGTCGAGACATAGCGCCAGACGCCGCGATGCAGCCCGGAAAGCCAGACAGCGCCCAGGCCGATCACGAAAAGGGCCGAGCAGGCTTCCAGCCAGAAATGCGAGGTCTTCTCGTAGCCGACGACGCCATAACGGAGCAGCAACGCGCCAACGAAGGCCACCGGCGCCATTGCCGCGTCATAGATCAGCGCGCCGGCCGTCTTCCATGTGGAGCGTCGTTTCTGCAAGTCGCCTGTCCTGCGCGGTTCCTGCGCTTTCGAACGATTCACACTGGTTAGCACGGATGCTCGCGGCGGAACAGAAATCCACCGACGACGAAAAAGGGGCGCCCCCGGGGGACGCCCCTTCTCGTGTTCGGGATATCGACGGGATTCAGCTTTTGCCGAACTGGTTCTTCATCTCGTCGACGCTCTCCATCATGCGCTTCTGGAGAATGTCCATGATCTCGGTCTGCGACTTAGTCGCCATCTCGGAGAGCTCACGGATGTTCAGCTGAGCCTTCTCCATCGCCGCACGGGCGGCTTCGATCTGCGACTGGACGTCGACCTGGCCCTTGCTCTCGGCAGCGACGCGGATCGCAGCCTGGGCTTCCTCGACGGAATTCTGGGCGATCTGCACCTGGCGCTCGAACAGCGCGCGCATGCCGTCCAGAGCGATCTGGTTGGCGGCGGTCATGGCTTCGACGTTCTTCTTCTGCATCTGAACGAAGGCGTCCATGTCGAAGGCCGGCAGCTTCATGTCCTTCAGTGCATTGGAGAAATCGGCAAACGGATTGGCAGGCGTGGGCATTTCTCGCTCCTCTCGAGTGGCGGTTGCAGCGCAGCGCGCTTTCTACGGCACCGCAGCATTACGCTCGTTATGGGGGCGTAACGTTATCGCGTCAAGATTTTTTTGTGCGATGCAGCAATAAAGAAAAGGCCCGCCGTTTGACCGGCGGGCCCCTCCGTGGCGATGTCGCCGGATCAGTTCAGCTTGAACTGACCCTTGACCTCTTCCATGCCGTCCAGCATGCGCTTGTTGAGGACGTCGAAGACCTCGTTCTGCGACTTGGCGGCCATCTCGGACAGCTCGCGGATGTGGGCCGCGGCCTTCTCCATGGCGTCCTTCGCAGCAGCGGTCTGCTCCTCGACGTCAACCTTGGCGCTACCTTCGGCCAGCGCCTTGATGGCGATCTGGGCTTCCTCGACGGAATTCTGGGCGATCTGCACCTGGCGCTCGAAGACGGCGCGCAGGCCGTCCATGGCCAGCTGGTTGGCGGCGGTCATGGCCTCGAAGTTCTTCTTCTGGAAGGCGGTGACGGCCTCGAAGTCGAACATCGGCATCTTCATGTCGCCGAAGGCCTTGGTGAAATCGGCAAAGGGGTTTTCAATCTTGGTCATCGTTCTGATCTCCGGTCGGTTGGTGGCGTCCGGAGACCTGCCTTGTTCAGGCGGCCCGGAGCCTCAAAATCTTGCTGCAATGCAGCATGGCCCTGTTATGGCGATGGCATGGCCCGGCGTCAAGGAATTTTTTGTGCAGTGCACAAAAAGACATTCCGGACCCGTAATCCCGGGAGATCGGCGGCAGGGGATTTATCCCGCCCCGCGTTTGTATCATAAGAGACGGGGGGAGGCGCTCATGACCGAACAGGAACCGCTGATCAGGGAAGACCGCGACGGCGTCGCGTGGCTGACCATGAACCGGCCCCATGCGCTGAACGCGCTGGACCGGACGCTGGTGCAGGCGATGCACGGCGCTTTTCTGGACGTCGAGCGCGACCCGGGGGTCCGCGCCGTCGTGCTGACCGGCGCCGGCCGCGCCTTCAACGCCGGCGCCGACATGTCGCTGCTCAACCGTCTGGCCGAGTCCGGCGAGGCGCCGGGCGACGAGGTGGCCGACGCCATGGAGTACGAATTCAACCCGATGATGCGGGCGATGTACGCGGTCTCCAAGCCGATGATCGCCGCGGTCAACGGACCGGCCGCCGGCGGCGGCGCCTCGATCGCGCTGAGCTGCGACATCGTCCTCGCCGCCCGCTCGGCCTATTTCCAGCTCACCTTCGGACCGAACCTCGGCATCGTGCCGGACATTGGCGGGTCCTGGCTGTTCGCGCGGGCCGGCAGCCGCGCCCGCGGCCTGGGCATGGCGCTGACCGCCGACAGGCTGTCGGCGCCCGACGCGGCGGCGGCGGGTCTGATCTGGCGCTGCACGCCCGACGACCTGTTGACCGAGACCGCCGGCAGGATGGCGTCGAAGCTGGCGAAGGGCCCGACCCGCGCCTACCAGATGATCAAGGAAGCGATGCGGCTGCAAGCCGGATCCAGCCTGTACGAACAACTCGCCCTGGAAGCGCGCCTGCAACGCGAGGCCGGCAAGACCGCCGACTTCGCCGAAGGCGTGGCGGCCTTTCTGGAAGGACGGCCCGCGGCCTTCAGGGGACGATAGGAGAAAGACATGGACTTCGATCACATCACCTTCGGGATCGCCGACGGCATCGCCCGCATCACCCTGAACCGGCCCGACCGGCTGAACGCCTTTGCGCCGGGCATGCCGCTGGAGATCAAGGCCGCGGTCGAGATGGCCGACAGGGATCCGAAAGCGCGGGTCATCGCCATCACCGGCGCCGGGCGCGGATTCTGCGCGGGCGCGGACCTGACGGCCGGCACCGCCGCCCAGCCGGACGAGGAGCGCGACGCCGGCAAGCTGCTGGAGACCCAGTACAACCCGATGATCCTGACCATGCGGTCCTGCGAGAAGCCGATCGTGGCGCTGGTCAACGGCCCCTGCGCCGGCGCGGGCATGAGTCTCGCGCTCGCCTGCGACATCATCATCGCCGGCGAGTCCGCCGTCTTCCTGCAGGCCTTCTGCAACATCGGCCTTGTCCCCGACGCCGGCAGCACCTGGTACCTGCCGCGCCAGGTCGGCCGCGCGCGGGCGATGGGCATGGCGCTGCTGGGCGAGAAGATCACCGCCCGCGAGGCGGAGGACTGGGGCATGGTCTGGAAAACCGTCGATGACGATGCACTGGAAGCCGAAGGCGGCAAGGTGCTGGCCAGGCTGGCCGCCGGCCCGACCCGCGGTCTCGGCCTGATCCGGCGGGCCATGCACAACGCACAGAGCCAGACCCTGGCGCAGCAGCTGGACACCGAGCGCGACAGCCAGCGCGTTGCCGGTTCGACGCGCGACTTCGCCGAGGGCGTCCAGGCCTTTCTGGAGAAGCGGCCCGCGAAGTTCACCGGCCGCTGACCATGACGCAGACCCCGGACGAGATTGCCGGCGCGGTAGCGCGCGCGCTCTACGCCAACGACCGTGCCGCCCGCTCGCTGGGGATCCATGTCGTCGAGGTCGGCGCGGGGCGTTCGGTGCTGCGCATGGCGGTGAGAACGCAGATGACCAATGGCTACGACATCGGCCATGGCGGCATCACCTTCACCCTGGCCGACACGGCGATGGCCTATGCCAGCGGCTCCTTCAACCGCACCGCGGTTGCCTCGATGGCGCAGATCAGCTTCCTGAAGCCGACCTATGCCGGCGACATCCTGACCGCGACCGCCGAGGAGACGGCAGCGGCCGGGCGCACCGGCGTCTACGATATCGACGTCCGGAACCAGAAGGGCGAGCAGGTCGCGGTCTTCCGCGGCCAGACCCAGACCATCAAGGGCAAGGTCATCGAGGACCTGCCCGTGACCCGAGAGAGGTGAGAGCCGCCGCATGACCGACCCGCGCGCGAACCCGGAGCCGATCGAGACCGCCAGCCGCGACGAGCTCTCGGCGTTGCAGCTCGAACGCATGAAGTGGTCGCTCGCCCACGCCTTCGAGAACGTGCCGCACTACCGCAAGGCCTTCGAGGCGCGGGGCGTGCATCCGGACGATCTGAAGGATCTCTCCGATCTGGCGAAGTTCCCCTTCACGGTGAAGACCGACCTCCGCGACAACTACCCCTTCGGCATGTTCGCGGTACCGCGCGAGAAGGTGGTCCGCATCCACGCCTCGTCGGGCACAACGGGCAAGCCGACCGTGGTCGGCTACACGGAGAAGGACATCGACACCTGGTCGACGGTGATGGCCCGCTCGATCCGGGCCGCTGGCGGCCGGCCGGGCGACATCGTCCATGTCTCCTATGGCTATGGCCTTTTCACCGGCGGTCTCGGCGCGCATTACGGCGCCGAACGGCTGGGCTGTTCGGTGGTGCCCTTCGGCGGCGGCCAGACCGAGCGGCAGGTGCAGCTGATCCGGGATTTCGGCGCCCGGATCATCATGGTCACGCCCAGCTACATGTTCGCCATCGCCGACGAGATGAAGCGTCAGGGCATGTCGGTCGCCGACAACCCACTGGAGATCGGCATCTTCGGCGCCGAACCATGGACGGAGAAGATGCGGGAGGAGATCGAGGCCGCCACCGGCCTGGACGCGGTCGACATCTTCGGCATGTCGGAGATCATCGGCCCGGGCGTCGCCCAGGAGTGCATCGAGACCAAGGACGGGCTGCACATCTGGGAGGATCATTTCTATCCCGAGATCATCGACCCGGACACGGGCGAGGTGCTGCCGGACGGCGAATTCGGCGAACTTGTGATCACCTCGCTGACCAAGGAAGCGCTGCCCATGGTGCGCTACCGCACGCGGGACCTGACGCGGCTTAAGCCCGGCACGGCGCGCAGCCACCGCCGGATCGAGAAGATCACCGGCCGCTCCGACGACATGCTGATCATCCGCGGCGTGAACCTGTTTCCCACACAGATCGAGGAACTGCTGCTGCAGGACGGCCGCCTGAGCCCGCACTACCAGTTGCAGGTCGACCGGCCCGGCGCGATGGACGAGCTGACCGTGCGGGTCGAGCCGAAGACCGAGACGGCCGGCGACACCGCCGCCGTCGAGGCCGCCGGGCGCGACCTGCGGGAGCGGATCAAGACGATGTGCGGCGTCACGGCGAAGATCGAGATGAACGAGGTCGGCGGCGTCGCGCGGAGCCAGGGCAAGGCCCAGCGCATCGTCGACAACCGTCCCAAGGGATGAGCCAGCGCGGTCTGCCAGGAATGGCCGCGGGCCTGGGTGGCGCGCTGATGCTGGCGAAGCGGGACCCGGGCGGGGCCGGCCTGCTCGACGGCTCGCCAGAAGGCTTCTGGTTCAGCTTCCGCGCCGCCATCCTGCTGGCTCCGTTCTACGGCATCCTGATCTGGGTCGCGCGCTATTCGTCCGTGCCGGAAGCGGACCTGACGGCGGTCTTCTGGATCGAGGCCGTCTCCTATGTCGGCGCCTGGATGTTCTGGCCAGTTCTGGCTTTCGAACTGGGCCGGGTGATGAACCAGGGCCACGACATCCGTCTCTACATCGTCGCCTGCAACTGGTCCGAGGTCTGGATCATGCTGCTCCGGCTGCCGGTCGTCGCGCTGGGCGCGGCCGGCATGCTGGGGGGCGGGATTCTCGGCCTCTTCAGCTTCGCCGTGCTCGTCTTCGTGCTCTATTACCGCTACTTCATCGCGCGGACGACGCTGCCGGCGCAGCCGCCCGTCGCGGTCGGTTTCGCGATCGCCGACATGCTGGCCGGGCTGCTCTGGCGGGCAGGCACCGACATGGCCATCGCGCCCTATCTGACGGCTGTCTGACTCAGACCTTGTCGAGGCGGCGGACGATGCCCTCGACCCCGCCGGTGGCCGCGTAGATGTCGGGCTGCTCGACTTCCATTCGGGCGAAGTAGCGCGACAGCGGCTCCGCCGAATTGCGCATGAGGCCGCGAAGGTTCTCCCGGTCGAACAGCAGCGCGCAGCCCTGGACCAGGGCCCGCTCCAGAGGCACCTCCTCGCCGGTCGCGCTCTCGATCCAGCCCGCCAGCACGCCGGCCACCTCGACTTCGGCGACGCTCATCGCCTCCAGCCCGACCACCGCGCGGTCGGCGCCTTCGGCCCGGGTCTCGAGGCGCTGCCGCTCCATGCGGATGCCGGCGCGCGCCGCCTGTCCGGTCGCTCTCTGGACCAGCAGGTTCACCTCGCCCAGCCAGTCGGCATGTTCGGGGTAGGCCTGCTTGCAGTCCTGGGTGACGCGGTTGAGAAAGCTGTACCAGAAGACGCCCTTGCGAAGATCCTGATCGACCAGCGCCCAGTGACGGTGGTCGACGCCCTGAACGCCGGTCAGCGTGCCGTCGGCGTGCAGCACCGGCTTGTCGAAGGCCGCCGGCGGCAGCTCCTCCGGCTCCAGCGTGCCGCAGGCTGCGAGCAGGGCCGCAAACAGGGCGATGGCGAGCGGCCGCCTCACGATGCGGCGGCTCCGGCCCGGGTCTGCAGGATGTGCAGGCATTCCAGCGTCATGATCACGTCGCCGTCCTGATTGAAGGTGTCGTGGCGCATGCGCACCGTACCCCGGTCAGGCCGCGAGGCCGAGGGCACGAGATCGATCACCTCGCATTCAACATGGATCGTGTCGCCCGGACGCAACGGTTTGCGCCAGCGCAGACCGTCGATCCCTGCGCCGCCCACGGCAGCCGGCTGTACCAGCTGCAGCTTGAAGAACAGCGCGAAGCTGAGATTGAGGGTCTGGAAGCCGCTGCCGATCAGGCCGCCGAAATGGCTTTCGTCCGCCGCCGCGACATTGGTGTGGAACAGCTGCGTATCGTATTCGCGCGCGAACCGGAGGATCTGGCCCTCCGTCACCGTGACCGAGTCGGTCACGTAGCGGTCGCCCAGCGCGTAGTCGTCGAAATACGTTGTCGCCCGCATCATCTGCTCATGGGTACCGCCGCGGCGGTCATGCTATAGGTCATGAGCAAACAGTCAAAGGGGGTGGAGATGGACGCGAAAGCCGCATTCGAACTGCAGCATTGCCTGATGAGCGAGGCGCAGGTGCTGCCGATGCTGGAGGGCCGCCGCGAGACCGATGGCGGCCGCGTCATGGATCCCAAGGCCCAGGTCGTGGCGGAGTTCTCGCGCTCGGTGCGCGTGCCGGGTTACTTCCCGCCGCTGCCCGAACTGCGCCAGCAGCTGACCACGCTGGTGAGCCTGCTCGACGAGCCGGCGCCGGAACTGGCGAAGATCGGCGATATCAGGATCCCCGGCGGCGGAGACCGGCAGATCGGCGCGCGCGTCTACAAGCCGGCCGAGACCGACGGCAAGCTGCCGGTGCTCTGCTTCTTCCATGGCGGCGGCTGGGTGCAGGGCGATCTGGAGAGCCATCACGGCCTCTGCGCCCGCCTGGCGCTCTGGTCGGGGGCGATGGTCGTCGCCATCGATTACGGCCTGGCGCCCGAGAACAAGTTCCCGAAGGGCGTCGAGGACTGCCTGTCCGCCTACCGCTGGCTACGCCGCGTCGCCAACGAGATCGGCGGCGATCCGGATCGCGTTGCAGTGGGCGGGGATTCCGCCGGCGGCAACCTGTCGATCGTCGTCAGCCAGATGACCGCGGGCGCGGGCGAGAAGGCTCCGGACTTCCAGCTGCTGATCTATCCGGCGACCGATTTCTCCACGGACACCCGCTCCCACAAGACCTTTGTCGAAGGCGCGATCATCCCCCGCGACCGCATCGAATGGTACCAGGAGCAGTATCTGAACGGCGACGCCGACAAGGCCGATCTGCGCGCCTCGCCCGCCCGGACCGCCGACCTGACGGGTCAGCCGCCCGCGCTGTTCCTGACCGCCGGATTCGATCCGCTGCGCGACGAGGCGAAGGACTATGCCGACCGGCTGGCGGAGGCCGGCGTCGGCGTGACCTTCCACGAGTACACAGGCCAGATCCACGGCTTCATGATGATGGCGAAGGCGATCCCGGAGGGTCTGGAGGCCACCCGCGAGGCCGCCGACTACATGCGGCGGCGCTGGGACCTCAACTGACCGTCGCCAGCGCCGGCGAGACCAGCCCCGTCGCTTCGCGGCCCGCATCGGTCAGCGGCTTCATCTGCACCCGGTGATCGGGCTCGCCCTCGATCACCAGCGACTGGCCGCTGGCCGGGGTGAAGCCGTATTGCAGGTAGAGCTTGGGATCGCCGATCAGCACCACCAGATCGGTGCCCGCATCCTCGACCAGCTGCAGGCTGCGATTCACCAGCCCGCGCGCGGCGCCCCGCCCCCGATAGGCCGGCGCAACGGCCAGTGGGCCGAGCAGCTGCGCGTCCACGCCATCGACATGGCAGGGCCAGTACTGGATGGCGCCGACCAGCAGGTCTCCATCCCAGGCGGCCATGCCGAAGCGCTCGTCCTCGGGCACGTCGTCACGGAAGCGGTAGGCGATCTTCGAATGCCGGTCGGGACCGAAGGAAACGTCGAGCAGGGCGGTTAACGCCGACCGGGCGGCGTCGTCGAGCATGGTGTAGGCAAACATGGATCGGGTCTTTCGGATCGAATCAGACGACGGGACGCACGCGGGCGCTGCACGGGATGTCCCTGTGTCCCGGCAGGCTCAACGGCCTCGTCGTCGTGCGGATGCGATCCTTGTCATGCAGCCGATTTAACCCCGCGGCACCGCGCCGCCAAGCAAAAAGTCCCGCCGCGATTGATCGGCCCCTGCCTGCGGCCTACCTTTCAGCCGTCCATTTTCCGGGGAGAAACCGATGTTCTACCGCGCCGACGAGCACCACGGCATGAAGCACAATCCCTTCAAGGCGCTGGTCTCGCCCAGGCCGATCGGATGGATTTCCACCCGCAGCGCCGACGGTCTCATCAACCTCGCGCCCTTCAGCTACTTCAACGCGGTGACGGACTTCCCGCCGACGGTCGTCTTCGGCTGCAACGGCACAAAGCCCGCCGGCGGCGGCAAGGACACGGCAGACCATGTCCGCGAGACCGGCGAATTCGTCGTCAACATGTGCACCTATGAGCTGAAGGATCAGATGAACGCCTCCTCGGCGCACCTGCCCCGGGATCAGGACGAATTCGCGGCCGCCGGCCTGACGGCTGCCGACTGCGAACTGGTCAAGGCGCCGCGGGTCAAGGAGGCGCCGGCGAACCTGGAATGCCGGCTGGTGCAGATCGTCCAGCTGCGTTCGAACAATCCGAAGGTGACCAACAATCTGGTCATCGGCGAGGTGGTCGGCGTCCACATCGACGAGAGCATCGTCAAGGACGGCATGATCGACATGACCGTCTACCACCCGCTCGCCCGGCTGGGGTACATGGACTACACCTATGTCGAGAAGGTGTTTGCGATGGACCGGCCCGATTGAAGCCATCGACGGATCTGAAACCCTATCGCGAGACGCCGGTCTTCGACCGCGGGAACGTGCCGGCGGCGCTGCTGTCGGATCATTCGATCAAGGCCGGCACCTGGGGCCGACTGGAAGTCCTCGACGGAGAGGTCCGCTATGCCGAGGCCGGCTTTCCCGGCCGCGACGTCGCCGTCCGGGCGGGCGGCAGCCTCATGATCCCGCCGACGGCCCCGCACCGGGTCAGCCTGTCGGAGGACGCGCGGTTCAGGGTCGTGTTCCTGAAACCCGTCAGCCCAGCTTGAGATCGATCAGCAGGGTTTCCGTGTATAGGTGATCGACGCGCCAGTCCGGCAAGGCCGGATCGGCGCGGCGCACCATGCGGCGGTACTGCAGCGGCTCCTTGCGGCCGCCGACGGCGTTTCCGTTGAAGAAGCGCTCGTCCGCCAGCAGGCGCGCCCGCGGATCGTCGCCCAGGATGCGCGGCGCGGCGGCGTCGATCATCGCAGCCAGCTTCGCCGGATCCCCGGTGTAGATCAGGTCGTGGCAAAAGCCCTTGTCGCCCCGGTCCTGCCGGAGGAAGAAGCTCAGCACATCGCCCGCCGGCCCGGACAGCAGCACCGGAAAGGCCTTCATGTCCCGGTGATCGTGCAGATAGCGGCGTTCCTCCTCGGAGACGCGCGGCGCGATCCGGTCGGGGTCCTCGATCACCTCGATGTCGCCGGGCACGCCGTCCGCCTGCCAGACGTAGCGGTTCAGATCGAGGTCCCGGAAACCGCACTGTTCGAGGATGGCATGCACCCGCTTCGACGGATCGAAGACCGTGTAGGTGATGTCGGGGCGCGCCTCGTAGGTCTGCATCATCCGCAGACCGAGATTCTCGCCCCGCCAGTCCCGGTGGATATAGAGCGAGGTGAAGCTGCCGAAGACGCGCGGGCCGTCGGGCAGGAACCGCGTGGAGTACACGTTGCCGTGGAAGCCGACGATCTGGCCGTCCGCCTCCACGACCATGCCCACATGGGGCTTCTCTCCGGCCCAGCCGTAGTCCATCAGCCGCCGGAAGGTCTCGGGCGGCACCTTGCGGTTCATGTGCTGGTGCAGCAGGTCGGCGACCTGATCGATGTCGGCGTCCGTGCCGGGCCTGAATAGCGCGTCCTTCAAGCGCCCCGGTTCCGGCAGTCGGTCTGTTGTTCGCGGACCCACGGGTTGTCGAGCACGCCGGTGCCGTCGGCGATGATGCGGTCGTTGATGCCGATGGCGAGTTCGCGCTGCCGTTCGCTGACATTCCTGAACGTCTTGCCGAAGGCCTCCTGACGGGTCTCGTCGCCAGCGTTCACACGCAGCTTGACCGCCCGGTCGGACAGGATTTCGGCGCTGTTGCGGAACTCCGGCGCGCGTTCCACTTCCGCTTCCCGCGCATTCACCGAGGTCGTCAGGTTGGCAGCGACGGCGCCGTTGAAGGCCGCGCATTCCTCCAGCGTGTTCAGGCGCGCGCGATCCGAATCGAGCAGGCCGCCGATGGTGCGGACCGCCGACGATTCGCAGGCGGTCAGCGCGGCAAGCGCAGCCAGCAGAACGGGAACTCTCATGACATCACCTTGCAAAGATCCACTACAGGTCCGGCGGCAACCTATCGCCGCCCCGGGCTCATGAACAGGCCTCCAGCCCGGCGCGGTCGAGCCAGCGTCCGGCAGGGTGGGCGTTGACGGTCTCGATCACCGCCTCGATGGCGTGCCAGGCCGGCTCGTCGTTGATCCAGACATGGGTCAGCAGCCCGGTCGGCTCGTCCTCCACCAGACCGGCGCGGCGGGCCTGAAGATGCTCGACCAGCCGGTTCGACGTCTTCTCGGCGCCGATGAAGCTGCGGTCGCGCTTCCAGGAGATGATGTCGCAATGGCCGTTGATCTGACGCAGTCCCGGCACGGGCTCGGGGGCCGGCCGCGGCGCGAAGGTCGACAGGATCTCGAAGCCAATCTCCGGCAGGTCCGGATAGAGCCCGGCATCGATGCGGTTCCAGGGCGGTCCCAGCATGGGCTGGAAGCGCGGACCGAACAGCTCCTGCATCCGCGCCCAGCCGGTCCGCAACTCGTCCAGGATCTCGTCGCGGCCGCGGTGCAGGCCCAGTTCCCACTTTCCCTTCACATCGGCCGGCGAGTGGTCCCGATGGGCGTAGCCGTGCTGGAACGGCACCGCCGTCGGACAGTCGATCATCGGCTCGGAGAGCGCATCCACCGCGCGGGCCGGGACTACGGCAATGAAGACGGGCGCGCCCGTTCTCGCCGACAGGTCCAGCATGCGCATCACGGGGGCGTCCGGCGCCTCGGCATCGTCGTCGCGCCACCAGAAGTTGGCGGCGCGTCCGTCCGCTTCCCAGCGGTCCAGTTCGCGCCTCAGGCCATCGAGTTCTTTCATCCCGCCCCGCAATTGTTCAATCTCCCGGCCATGAGCGATGACCGGCCGGACCCGACCAACCCCGAGATCTATACGCACTGGGCGGACGACACGATCCGTTTCGGCGATATGGACGCCACGGGCCACGTGAACAATGTGGCCTTTGCGCGCTATGTCGAGGGTGGCCGCGTGCCCTTCATGCGCTCCGGCATCGTGCCGGCCTATGACGAGCGCCAGCGCTTCGTGGTCGGCAACCTGTCGATCCGCTTCCGCGCCCAGGCCTTCTACCCCGGCACCGTGCAGATCGGCACGGGCGTCGCCGCGCTGGGCCGCACATCGATCACGCTCGGCCACGGTGTCTTTTCCGACGGTGTCTGCCTGGCCACCGCCGAATCGGTCGTCGTCTACATCGTCGACAACCGCGCCGCGCCGCTGGGCGACGAGATGCGGGCGCGGCTGGAGGCGGTCCTGATGCGCTGACGCGCGCGGCCTAGCTGTAGTCGCCGCCGCTGTCGATCTTGCCGAGGCCCTCCTTCAGCACACCCTGTCCGGGAACATGATTGACCTCGAAGCGGAGTCCGTCCGGATCCTCGAACAGCACGTAGTAGTAGCCCGGCGCCCATGCCCCCTCCATCGGGCCGCGGACGATGGCGCCGCCGGCTTCCTTGACCAGTTCGGCCGTGCGGTCGATGTCCTCGCGGCTTCGCGCCCTGAGGCAGAAGTGATGCAGGCCGACGCGGGTCTGGTCGAAGGTCTCGCCCGCATGTTCCGGCGCGGCGCGGTTCAGCCCGATCGCCGTCCGCGCGCCGACGTGGTAGCAGAACTCGTCCCCGTCGAAGACCAGCTTCATGCCCATTTCCGGCAGCAGCTTCTTGTAGAACGCGGTCGCCTCCGCCCACTTGTTCACGGTCACCACCAGATGCGCCATGCCGTTGATGTCGATCATCGGCCCCTCCCCTATGCCGGCGTGGCATCTGAATGCCACAATTGCTTGCTCTAACAAGAACAAATACATCGAAAACGTGTAGTCATTAGTCTAGCTTATTGTGCGAGGCGGTGTGCAAGCGCGCAGAATGCGCGTTGCGAATGCGCGGCGCGGGCGTGACAAGGGACCCCGATGTCCGACCGGATCACAGACGGCCAGCAGGATGTCATTGCCGGCCTGACGGCGACGGATGCGTTGCTGCGGGGCGCTGACGAGTCCGATACGCTCCGCGGCGGCGATGGCAGTGACACGCTGTCCGGCGCCGACGGCGCGGATTCGCTTCTGGGCCAGGGCGGCGATGACCTGATCTTCGGCGGTCTGAGCGACGACGTGCTCCGCGGCGGGGAGGGTGACGATTTCCTCGCCGGCGGGTCCGGCGACGACCGGCTGCGCGGCGATCTGGGCGACGACACCCTCTTCGGCGGTTTCGGCGACGACCAGCTGACCGACAGCGGCGGCAACGATGCCCTCTTCGGCGAGGCCGGCGATGACGTCATCCGTCCGGGCGCCGGCAGCGACAGTGCCTATGGCGGCGACGGCCGCGACCGCATTTCCGGTGGCGACGAGAATGACTTCCTCTATGGCGGGCTGGGCGACGACTTCGTGCAAGGCGAGGACGGCGACGACTGGATCCGCGGCGGCGGCGGCGCGGACGCCCTGAACGGCGATGACGGCGACGACACGGTCTTCGGCGACGAGGGCGGCGACAGCCTGCAGGGTGGCGGGGGCGGCGATGCGCTCTTCGGTGGCGCGGACGCCGACCTGCTGCTGGGCGAGGCCGACGCCGACCGCCTCGAAGGCGGCGACGGGGACGACACGCTGCTGGGCGGCGGCGGCGCGGACGCCATCCTTGGCGGCGACGGCGACGACGTGGCCGAAGGGGGCGATGACGGCGACACGCTGGTCGGCGGCGACGGCGACGACCGCCTGAGCGGTCAGGCCGGCGCCGACACCATCGATGGCGGCCATGGCGCGGATAGCCTGTTCGGCGGCGGCGGCGATGACGCCATGGACGGCGGGCTGGGCGACGACACGCTGCAGGGCGGAGAGGGTGACGACATCCTCGACACCGGCGGCGCCGGCCGGAACCTGGCCGAAGGCGGCGGCGGAAACGACACCCTGCTCAGCGGCCGCGGCTTCGACACGCTGCATGGCGATGCCGGCAACGATTCCATCGACGGCGGATCGGGCCGAGACGTGATCTTCGGCGGGACGGGCAACGACCTTCTGATCGGCAGCAGCGAACGCTGGCCGATCAATGACGACGACCTGATCTTCGGCGGCGACGGCGACGATACGCTGATCGGCGGCGACGAGGACGACACGATGAACGGCGGCGCAGGCCGGGACGTGTTCGTCCTGACCGACAATTACGGCGCGAACGTCATTCAGGACTTCACCATCGGCGAGGATCTGATCGACGTCAGCGCGCTGGCCGGCTTCGCCGACATCGGCATCAGCAACACCGAGGACGGCGCCCTGCTCAGCGTCGGCAGCAAGAAGACCCTGCTGAGCGGCGTCGATGCCGCGCTGCTGGACGACAGCATCTTTGTCTATGCGCAGAACCACCCCGGCAGCGAAGCGGTCGCTCACGGGGGCGACGGCAACGACCTGATCGAGGGCGGCGACGCAGCCGAACTGCTTTCGGGACTGGGCGGCGATGACACGATCATGGCCGGGGCCGGCGACGACATCGTCAAGGGCGGGGACGGCCGCAAACTTCTCGATGGCGGCGCGGGCGACGACCGGCTGCTCGGCGGCGACAGCTTCGACACGCTGATCGGTGGCGGCGGTTCGGATACGCTGAACGGTGGGCGGTTCCCGGACACGTTCGTGATTCCGGCGGACGGCGAACCGGTTGTCATCGAGGATTTCGTCGAATGGTCCGACCGCATCCTCTTCGCAGGCGACATCGGCGACGGCGCGCGCGTCGAGATCCTGCTCGACCTTACCGTCAGCGCAGACGCGACGGTTCTGCTGGACGGCCACCACGTCGCCACACTGCCCGACTACGGCCGCGAATGGCTGAACAGCGGCAACTTCCCAGATCTGGAACTGGAACCCCATCAGCAGTTGACCGGCGCGGACGGCAATGACGGTTTCGTCGGCGGGACCGGCCGGGACACGCTCGCCGGCGGCGGCGGTCACGATACCCTCGAAGGCGCAACCGGCGATGACAGCCTGACCGGTGACGCCGGCTCGGACTGGCTGGACGGCGGCGCGGGCAGTGATCGCCTGTTCGGCGGAGACGGCAGCGACCGGCTGTTCGGCGGCGTCCACGGTCTGCCTGAGGCTGGCGACAACTATCTGGACGGCGGTGCGGGCGACGACGGACTCCATGGCGGCGACGGGGTCGACTCCCTGATCGGCGGTGCAGGCAACGACACGCTCGACGGCGGGTCCGGCGCAGACGATCTGACCGGCGGCGCCGGCGCGGACCTGTTCGTGATCGACACTGTCGAGCGCGGCCCGGACCTGATCACCGACTTCCGCATCGGCGAGGACCTGATCGATCTGGGCGGTCTCGCGACCGCGTTCAGCGACCTGCAGATCACCGCGGACCTCGGCGACACATTCATCGCTCTTGGCGGTGAAGAGGTGGTCCGCCTGATGGGCGTCGATGGCGGCGACGTCACCGCGGAGATGTTCGTCGATCTGATCGACGATTCTCCAGCCGTTTCGGGCACCGACGGCGACGACCTGCTTGAAGGTGGCGCAGACAACGAAAGCCTGTTCGGCGGTCCGGGCGACGATACCCTGTCGGGTGGCGGCGGCTTCGATACACTGTCCGGCGGCGCGGGTTTCGACATTGCGGACTATTCCGGTCAGGACTCGTCGGCGATCCACAACCGCATCGACCTGTCGGACGGCGATGTCCGGACAGAGTTGCAGGGGAACCTTTTCATCACCGACGAACTGTCCGGCATCGAGGGCGTGACCGGCAGCCGGAACGACGACCACATCCTTGGCGACGACGGCGCCAACCGGCTGTTCGGCGGCAGCGGCGGCATGGATCAGATCTTCGGCGGCGCGGGCGACGACACGCTGGGCGGCGACGGTTTCGACACGCGCCTGACCGGCGGCGAGGGCGCGGATGTCTTTGTCGCCAGCCGTCAGTTCGAGACCACCATCGATGTGCGCGACTTCGAGGACGGGACCGACCGCATCGACCTGTCGGAACTTCACGGCGCAGCCTTCGACCGGCTGTCCTTCATCCAGTCGGGCAGCCGCGTGGACATCCTGCTGAACGATCCGGATTTCGGTGCAACGCGGGTTGTGCGTGTCCGGGAGGCTACCCCGGATCAGTTTACGGAAGACGACTTCATCTTCTGACGCGGCCGCGCCCTACCCCTTCCGCCATTTCGTCAGCGCCAGCATCGCGCCGCCGGCCAGCAGGCCCCAGAAGGCGCCGCTGATGCCGAAGAAGGCGAGACCCGAGGCCGTCACCAGGAAGGTGATCACCGCCGCCTCCCGGCTGCCCTCTTCCGTCACCGCGCCGACCACCGCGCCGCCGAAGGCGCCGAGCAGGGCGAGACCCGCCACGGCCTCGATCAGCACCGGCGGGGCCGCGCCGATGAAGGCCGTGGCCCAGCCCGCGATGAAGGCGAACAGCACGTAGAACGCGCCCGAGGCGATGCCGGCCCAGTAGCGGCGCTTCGGATCCGGATGCGCGTCGGGTCCGGCGCAGAGCGCCGCCGTGATCGCGGCGAGGTTCACCGCGTGCGCCCCGAACGGCGCGCCGGCCAGCGTGAACAGGCCCGTCCCGGTGAACAGCGGTCCGGGCTCCGGGCGGTAGCCGTTCACGTTCAGCACGGCGATGCCCGGGATGTTCTGCGACGCCATGGTCACCAGGAAGAGCGGCAGCGCCAGGCCCACCGCCTCCAGCGAGAAGACCGGCGTCACCCAGACCGGCATCGGCGCAATCGGCCCGAGCTCGGCCATGGTCACTTCGGTCTGCAGGCCGATCAGCACGATGGTCACGACCACGGCGGCCGGCACCGCGAACAGCCGGTTGAAGCGGGCCACGAGCACCCAGACCAAGAAAATGGCGATGCCGGCGGCGGGCTGCTCGGCGACGGCGCGGACGGGGGCGAGGCAGAGCCCGAACAGCACGCCGGCCAGCATGGCGTTGGCCAGCGGCGAAGGAATCGCCTGCACCGCGCCGGCCGAAGGGTCTGATCAGGCCGGCCAGCACGATCAGCACGCCGGAGATGATGAAGGCCGCGACAGCCTCGGGGAAGCCGCCGTCCAGCGCCGCCGAGGTCGCCAGCAGCGCCCCGCCCGGCGTCGACCAGGCCACCGAGACCGGCATCTTCAGCCAGGCGCTGAACAGCAGGCCCGACAGCCCCATGGCCAGCGACAGCGCCATCAGACCCGACGCGGCCTCGGCTGTGTTCGCGCCGACGGCCGTCAGACCGGCGATGATGACCGCGAAGGAGCTGGCGAAACCGACCACGGCCGCCAGCAGCCCGGCGCCCACAGCCTGGGCGGAGATGTCACGGAGCATGAGGGGGGCGCCTCCACGCTGTCATGCCCGCTTCATGCGGGCATCCGGTCAATCGAAGAACTCGCGGCGAAGCCGCACCGGACCCCGGCTCGGTGCCTGTCCCCGACTTGCTCGGGGAGCCGGGGTGACAGTCCGGGTGGTTCAGTCGTCCCCGCTGCCTTCCTTCGCCGCCTTCTTCAGGTCCGGCTCGTGGTGGGAGCCGAGCGGCGTGTTGGGGCCTGACGACTGCTTCAGCGCCTCGGCGGCGCGGGGGTTCTGGTGGATCTTGGCCAGGATGGCCTGCCCGGCGCGCTCGAAGCTCTCGCGGTGCTCGACGACGTAGTTCCGGCTCTCGCGGTAGGCGTCCAGCATGCCGTTCAGTTCCGGCACCACGTAGCGGGCGACCAGGTCCCAGCTCTTGCGGGTGTTGGCGCGGCTGGCCCAGTCATGCACGAAGCCGATGGCGACGCCGAAACCGCCGGTCAGTTCGATCAGGTCGCGCAGGCGCTGCACCAGATCGTCGGGCGTGCCGATCACCGCGGTCGCGCCGTCGGCGAAGGCTGTGAGTTCGACCGCCTCGTCCCGGTCCTTGAAGGCCTCGACGCCGGGCCGCATCAGGGTGCCGACATTGTATTCGTTGTGCCAGCGCAGCAGGCCGTCGCGGCTCTCCTCGATAGCCTTCTCGCGGGTCTCGGCGATGTGCCACATCAGCACGATGCGCCAGTTCTTCCGGTCGACGACGTTGCCGTGCTTCTCGGCCGATTCCTCGGCGAAGCTCCACTGGGTCGAGAGGTTCTGCAGGCCGGCCGTCGACATGGAGCCGATGGAGAGCACGCCGGTGCCGTACTTGCCGGCCAGCGTCATGCCCGACGGGCTGATCATCGAGGCGACGGCGAAGGGCATCTCCTCCTGCAGCGGGCGGAGCTGCAGCTTGGCGTCGCGGACGGTGAACCAGTCGCTCTCGTGGGTGACGCGCTCCTCGCCGCGCAGCAGCTTCTGGATGACGCCGATGGCCTCGTCCTGCCGGTCGCGCTGGGTCATCGGATCGATGCCCATCAGGAAGGCGTCGGACGGCAGCGCGCCGGGACCCGAGCCGAAGATGGCGCGGCCGCCGGTCATGTGGTCGAGCTGCACCATGCGCTGGGCGACGATGAAGGGGTGGTGATAGGGCAGCGAGACGACGCCGGTGCCCAGCCTGATGCGGTGGCTGCGCTGGCCGGCCGCGGCCAGGAACATCTCCGGCGAGGCGATCACCTCCCAGCCCGTGGAGTGGTGCTCGCCGCACCAGAATTCCTCGTAGCCCAGCTTGTCCAGCAGCTCGACCAGTTCCAGGTCGGCCTGGAACTGCAGCATCGGATGTTCGCCGATGGGATGGTGGGGCGCCAGGAACGCGCCGAACTTCAGACCTGCCATGATGACCTCCCGGACCTCTTTCGCGGAAACCTAGCGCGGCGGGGCTGTCTTGGCGACGCCGAACGACATGCGCCGGCGCAGTTGCCGCTGCTCCCGGGGCTGCGTACATTCCGGCCATCTTTGTTCACTCGGGGAGGAGAAGACGCATGGGCATGCTGGACGGCAAGGTGGCGCTGGTCACCGGCGCAGGACGCGGCATCGGGCGCGAGATCGCGCTGCAGCTGGCGGGGCACGGGGCGAAGGTGGTCGTGAACGATCTCGACGCCGAACCCGCCGACGAGGTGGTGGCCGAGATCAAGGCCGCCGGAGGCGAGGCGCTGGCCTGCCCGGGCAGCGTCTCCGAGAAGGCTTTCGCAGAGAAGTTCGTGAAGACGGCGGTCGATGCCTGGGGCAACCTGCACATCATCGTCAACAATGCCGGCTACACGTGGGATGCGGTCATCCAGAAGATGTCCGAGGACCAGTTCGACGCCATGATCGACGTCCACCTGAAGGCGCCGTGGCGCATCCTGCAGGCGGCGTCCGAGATCATCCGCATCAAGTCGAAGGAAGAGCAGGAGAAGGGCGGCGTCAACGTCCGCAAGGTGGTGAACATCTCGTCGATCTCCGGCACGCGCGGCAATGCCGGCCAGACCAACTATTCCGCCGGCAAGGCGGGCGTGGTCGGCTTGACCAAGACGCTGGCCAAGGAATGGGGCCGCTATCAGGTCAACGTCAACGCGGTCGCCTTCGGCTTCATCGAGACCCGCCTGACCGAGGGCACCGACGAGAAGAAGACCATCTCCGTCGAGGGCAACGAGGTTCAGATCGGCATCCCGAAGCAGAACGTCGAGATCGCCAAGCGGATGATCCCGATGGGCCGCCCGGGCACCCCGAAGGAAGCCGCCGGCGCCGTGGTCATGCTCTGCCTGCCGCTCAGCGACTATGTCAGCGGCCAGATGCTGGAAGTCACCGGCGGCAACTAGCGCACGCCCGCATGGCCGTCCCGCACGGGACGGCCTTTCCCTCCGCGCCCGCCTGCTCCACCATGACGGGGTCATGGGGAGGACATCAGGATGAGCGAGGCGCGCCCGGACCGGGGCGACAGCGGCTATGGCTGGATCATGGTCGCGGTCGCCTTCGGCATGCAGGCGCTCGCCTTCGGCGGCATCGGCTCGGTCGGCGTCTTCCTCAAGCCGCTGGCCGCCGATTTCGGCTGGTCGCGGGGCGAGGTGTCCGCCGGCTATACCGCCGTGGCGCTGTCGGCGGCGGCCTTCGGCATCTTCTGGGGCTGGCTTGCCGACCGCCGCGGGGGCCGGCACATCGCGCTGTTCGGCGTGATCATGATGGGCCTCAGCTACTTCGCGCTGACCTTCACCGAGAACCTTCTCTACTACTACCTGATGCATTTCGCCTTCGGCGCGCTGGGCAACAGCGCCGTCGGCACACCGCTTTTCGCCACTGTCGGATTCTGGTTCACGCGCAACCAGGGCCTCGCCATCGGGCTGATGGCCGCCGGCGGCGCCTTCGGGCAGGCGCTGTTCCCGTTCCTGGCCCGGACCCTGATCGACATCTGGGACTGGCAGACGGCCTATGCGGCCATCGGCATCACCTTCCTTGCGCTGGGCGTGCCACTGGCGCTGCTGGTGCGCGATCCGCCGTCGCGCGTCAGGACCAAGGGGATGCCGCCGCCGGTCACCCATGGCGAGCCCCCGCCGCCGGTACCCCCGCGCGTCAGCCTGCCCTTCCTGTCGGCGGCGGCCTATTTCTGCTGCATCTGCATGTCCGTGCCGATCGTCCATGTGGTGGCGCTGACCAGCGACCGCGGCATCGATCCGACGCTGGCCTCCACCGTGCTGTCGGTGCTGATGATCGCCGGCATCAGCGGCCGCATCCTGGGTGGCAAGTTGGCCGATATGGTCGGCGCGGTGCCCGGCTGGATGATCGCGTCGGCCGGACAGACGACGCTGGTGCTGCTGTTCCCGTTCACCGAGAACATCTGGGCGACCTATGTGCTGGCCGCCGTTTTCGGCGTCTTCTATTCCGCCGACATGTCGTCGATCCTGGTCGCCGGGCGGATGCTGATGCCCGCCCGCATCGCGGCGCAGGCGCTGGGCGTCGTGGTCTTCTTCGGCTGGCTCGGCATGGGCACCGGCGCCTGGCTCGGCGGCGCGCTCTACGACCTGACCGGCAGCTATGTCTGGTCCTACGCGGCCGCGGCGCTGGGCGGCGTGGTCAATCTGATCATCCTGTCCGCGTTCTGGCTCAGGCTGCGCGGAAAGCGCGTGGAACTGCCCCGTCTCGACGACGATCCGGGCGGGCTGGCCAGCCCCGGCATGATGCAGCCATGATCGGATGAACACTGGGGAGGAATGAGATGGGCATCGAAATCCAGGCCATGACCTGCGGCTGGCTCACGATGAGCGCGAAGCTGATGATCGAGGGCGGCGAAGGCAAGCTGACCGTGCCGATCCCGAGCTATCTGATCCGGCATCCGAAGGGCAACGTGCTGTTCGATACCGGGCTCAACAAGCAGGTCCAGACCGACCCGGTCGGCCGGCTCGGCGACCTGACCAAGTATTACGGCATCGACTTCCACCCCGGTCAGGACGTCAAGGCGCAGCTGGAGAAGCTGGGCGTCGAGCCGAAGGACATCACCTATCTGGTCAACAGCCACCTGCACTTCGATCACTGCGGCGGCAACGACCAGATCGACTGCTGCCCGATGGTGGTGCAGAAGGCCGAATGGGCGGCGGCGACCGACCCGGACATGGCCGCGAAGATCGGCTTCGAGGCCAAGGACTTCGACCACGGCCACGACCGGATCATCGCCGATGGCGAACACGACCTGTTCGGCGACGGTGGCGTCGTCTGCATCCCGACGCCGGGCCACACGCCGGGGCACCAGTCCCTCAGGGTGAAGCTGGATTCGGGCGAGATCGTGCTGACCGGCGACGCCTGCTATCTCCGCCAGACGCTGGCCGAGATGAAGCTGCCGCGGATCCTGTTCAACGCCGAACAGATGCTGGAAAGCCTGCGCAAGCTGAAGGCGCTGCAGGACCGGGGCGCCCGAATCTTCTACGGCCACGATCCCGAATTCTGGAAGACCGTCCCCCAGGCGCCGGAAGCGATCCGGTAGGGGGAGTTCGCCTATCTCTCGATTGTCCAACGCGCGAACCTGGCCGGAAAGCCGCGATCACAAGCCGTGTCCCGGGCTTGACCCGGGACCCATTCCGGAGCGTTGCCACCGCCGCTGATTGGCCAGCCACGCTCAGGCATGGGCCCTGGATCAAGTCCAGGGCAGAGGACAGCCCTACGACACGATCCGGAAGTCGTTGAAGTCCGGTTCGGCCATCTCTTCCTCGAAGCGCTCGAAGTCCCAGGGCCACATGGCGGGATTGCCGTTCCTGTCCAGATACCAGCTGGAGCAGCCGCTGACCCAGACCGTGCCGGTCATGGCGTCGGCGATGGCGCCGTTGAAGCGGTCGGTCGCCTCCCGGCTCGGCTCGATCTCGCGGGCCTCGCCGCTGGCGATCCTGTCCACCAGCCGCATGATGTAGGCGAACTGCATCTCGGAAATCATGATCAGCGAGAAATTGCCGATCGGGCTGTTCGGGCCGACGATGGTGAAGAAGTTCGGGAAGCCCGGGATGCCGATGGATCGGTAGGCGCGGTTCGCCTCCGCCCACTCCTCGTCCAGCGTATGCCCGTCCCGGCCGACGATCTGCATCGGGCGCATGAACTTGTGGGCCTCGAAGCCGGTGGCGCAGACAAGCAGGTCGATCTCGTGCAGCCGGCCGTCCTTCGTGCGAACCCCATTCCTCTCGATCCGCTCGATCCCCTCGGTCACGACCTCGACCGTGTCGCGCTGCACCTCCTCGTAGAAGGTGTCCGACATGATCAGCCGCTTGCAGGCCGCCTGGTAGTTCGGCGTGAGCTTCGCGCGGAGTTCCGGGTCCTTCACCGTGGCAAGGTTCTCCTCGCAGGCCTTCTCGACCTTGGCGAGTTCCTCGGCGTCGCCCACGACGGCGCGGGCGAAGGTGTTCTGAAAGCGGTCGGCGAGGAAGAAATAGAGCTCTTCCATCCGTTTCGGATCCTTTGCCAGCGCTTCCTGCTCGCGCTCGGAGATTTCCGGATTCTCGACCGGCACCACCCACTGCGCCGTGCGCTGGAACAGCGACAGCTTGCCGACCTCCTTCGCCACAGCCGCCGTGATCTGGATCGCCGTCGAGCCGGTGCCGATCAGGCCCATCCGCTTGCCGCGCCAGTCATGGCTGTGGTCCCAGCGCGCTGAATGGAAGACCGGCCTCTCGAAATCCTCTAGCCCCGGAATGTCCGGCATCACCGGGTCGCGCAGGACCCCGGTCGCGGTGATGACGATGTCGAAAATCTCGGTCTCGCCGCCCTTCGTGGTCAGCTGCCAGGCCGCGCCGTCCCACTCGGCGCGCACGATCTCCGAATTGAAGCGGATGCGGTCGCGGACGCCGTAGTCGCGCGCCACCTTGTCCAGGTACTGCCAGATCTCGCCGCCGCTGGAGAAGCGCCGGGTCCAGTGCGGGTTCGGCGCGAAGCGATAGCGGTAGACGTGGCTCGGGACATCGCAGCTGAGCCCCGGATAGGTATTGTCGCGCCAGGTTCCGCCGAGGTCCCCTTCCCGCTCGAAGATCTCGACTTGCCGGAACCCGGCCTCTTCCAGCTTGATCGCCGCCAGCAGGCCGGACATGCCGGCGCCGATGACCGCAAACCTCAGATCGGCCCGCGCCGGCCGGTTCAGCTCTTCCGCTGCACTCATGGAATATCTCCGCTTAAAAACTAGGCTGCTACTTGAGCCTCCCCCTGGCAGGGGGAGGCCGGCGCGCAGCGACGGGTGGGGGTCGGCTGCGCTGATCGAAAAACGGCAGACACCTGCACTACTCCCACCCCCACCCAACCCTCCCCCTCGGAGGGGGAGGGCGGATCGTGGTGTGCGGTCTCGACTACATCCGGCCCACGCCGAAGCTGTTGGGCTTCAGCGGCCGGTCCTGCGCCTCGCGGCAGATGTCGAGGCAGAGGCCCAGCACCTTCCGCGAATCCCGCGGATCGATCAGGCCGTCGTCATAGATCAGCGCCGTGTTGTAGAGCGCCCGCCCCTCATGCTCGAACTGCGCGACGATGCCGTCATACATCTTCTGGATGCGGGCGTGGTCGGGCTCGACGCCCTTCCGCTTCGCGCCCTGTTCGGAAACGATCTTCAGCACGGTCGCGGCCTGCTCGCCGCCCATCACCGACATCTTGTAGTTCGGCCAGCCGAAGATGAAATCCGGGTCGTAGGCGCGTCCGCACATGGCGTAGTTGCCCGCGCCGAAGCTGGCGCCGACATGCAGGGTCAGCTTCGGCACGCGGATGTTGGAAACCGCCTGGATCATCTTCGAGCCGTGCTTGACCATGCCGCCCCGCTCGCTCTCGGTGCCGACGATGAAGCCCGTGGTGTTGTGCAGGAAGATGACCGGCGTGTCCGACTGGTCGCAGAGCTGCATGAACTGCGCGGCCTTGGTGGCGCCGGCATTGTCGATCGGCCCGTTGTTGCCGATCAGGCCGACCGCGTGACCCATGATCTCGGCGAAACCGCAGACGGTCGGCGCGCCATATTCGGCCTTGAAGTCGACGAAGTCGGAACCGTCCACCAGCCGCGCCACGAGTTCGCGGACGTCGTAGGGCTTACGGTAGTCGACCGGGACCACGCCGCAGATCTCGTCCGGATCGTAGACCGGCTCGGCGAAGGTCCGCGGCTGCGCCGCCGGCAGGCGGTCGTTCCATCTGAGCTTGCCCATGATCTCGCGCGCCAGCCGGATGCCATCGGCGTCGTCCGCGGCCATGTATTCGGAGACGCCGGAGACCAGTGTGTGCATCTCGGCGCCGCCGAGATCCTCGTCGGTCGCGACCTCGCCCGTCGCCGCGAACAGCAGCGGCGGTCCGGCCAGAAACACCTTGGCGCCGCCCTTCACCATGATGGTGTAGTCGGACATGCCGGGCACATAGGCGCCGCCCGCCGTGGACGAGCCGTGCACCACGGTGATCTGCGGAATGCCCTCGGCCGAAAGACGCGCCTGGTTGTAGAAGCCCTTGCCGCCCTCGACGAAGAGGTCCGCCTGGTATTTCAGGTTCGCGCCGCCGCTTTCGATCAGGCTGATGCGTGGCAGCTTCTGCTTCAGGGCGATGTCCTGCGCGCGCAGGCTCTTCTTGGAACCAAGCGGCGCGATGGTGCCACCCTTGATACCGCTGTCGGAGGCGTTGATCATGCAGCGCACGCCCTGGACGTAGCCGATGCCGATGATGGCGCCGCCGCCCATCACGTCGTTGACGCCGTCATCGTCATGGAAGCCCAGACCGGCCAGTGTCTGGATCTCCAGGAAGGGCGAGCCCTTGTCCAGCAGCAGGTCGATGCGTTCGCGCGGCGGGATCTGGCCGCGCGACTTGAAGACGTCGGCCTTGGCGTTGGAGGTGTCGCGCACCTTCTGCTCCAGCGCGCGCACCTCGCCCAGCATCCTCAGCATGTCCTCGCGGTTCTGCCTGAACGCGTCCGACGCGGTGGAGATCTTCGATTGCAGAACGGCCATGGTCTACTTGCCCTGTTTCAGGATGTCGGGTTCGGAATAGCGGTGGAAGCCGTGGAAGGCCCGGTTTTCCCGCGGCCCATCCTCCGACGGGCGGTAACCGCGTTCAAGGGGCGCCCCGCCGTCGACGGCGATGGAGGTACCGGTGATGAAGGCGGCCGCGTCGGAGAGCAGGAAACAGACGGCGGCCGACAGTTCGGCCTCGGTGCCATGTCGCTTCAGGGGCACGTGATCGGCGCGCTGCGCGATCGCCGCCGAGACCTCCTTCGGATAATTGTCGTAGCCCGAGGAGGCGATCCAGCCCGGCGCCACCGCATTGACGCGGACATTCGAATGCGCCCATTCCAGCGCCGCCGTGCGGGTGAAGTTGTCCATGCCCGCCCGCGCCGCGCCCGAATGACCCATGTCCGGGAGGCCGAGACCGAACTCGGCGGTGATGTTCACGATCGACCCGCCATGGACCTCCATCCACTGGCGGTAGACCTCCCGGCTCATCAGGAAGCCGCCGGTCAGGTTGTTTCGGACGACCGCGTCCCAGCCCTTGGCCGATATGTCTTTCAGCTTCGCCGAGAACTGGCCGCCGGCATTGTTTACCAGCCCGTTGATGCGCCCGAAGTCCGCAAGGATCTCGCCGATCATGGCGGTGACGCGTTCCTCGTCGCGGATGTCGGCTGTGTAGCAGCGGGGATCGCCGGCCGGACCCTCATTGTCCTCGGCGATCTCGGCAGCGGAGGCTTTCAGCTTCTCCAGCGTGCGGCCGACCAGCGCCACGCGCCCGCCCAGCGCCGCGATCTCATGCGCGATGCAGCGCCCGAACCCCGACCCGCTGCCGGTCACGATGTAGGTGCGGCCGGCAAAGATGCCGTCCCGGAAAATGGACGAATAGCCCAACGCCAAAGCCTCCCCGCCTGCGTTCCGCTGCCTCCGGTCTAGCAGCTATTCCCGCCGGCGGGTAGACGCCCGCGCAGACGTGGGACCCGATCACGCCGCAGGCCTCGACGGGACATGGCAGCCTGCCGAAGCATCCGGGAAGACGTTGCGCCGCCAATCCGCTTTACTGGCCGCCGGGAGCAGAAGCCGGACAGGGGAGAGATCGGCATGAGCGGCAACGTCCTTCAGATCGAGAAGCAGGGCCGGGTGGACTGGGTGACCATGAACCGCCCTGACGCCTACAACAGCCTCAATGCGGAGATGATCGATGCGCTGCTGGATTATTTTCAGGGGCTCTACACCGACCACGAGACGCGTGTCGTCGTGCTGCGCGGCGCGGGGCGCGGCTTCTCCGCCGGGCTCGACCTGAGAGAGCGCGCGACCAGCAACGAGGAGCAGCTGGAATCCCGCTCTTCGGCCGACGGGCTCCGCTCGCAGCGCCGGATTTCGGAAATCGTGATGCGCATGCGGCGTTGTCCGCAGCCCATCGTCTCGCTGATCCATGGCGGCTGCGCCGGCGGCGGCTTCGCCTTCGCACTGGCTTCCGACATCCGCATCGCCGGCAGGAGCGCGAAGATGAACGCCGCCTTCATCCGCATCGGCCTTTCGGCCTGCGATATCGGCGTGAGCTATTTCCTGCCCCGGCTGGTCGGCGTCTCGGTGGCGAGCGAACTGATGATGACCGGCCGCTACATCATGGCCGACCGCGCGCTGGCGACGGGACTGGTCTCGGAGGTGGTCGAGGATCACGAACTGGCCGACGCGGCGCAGTCCTATGTCGACGACCTGCTGCACGCGACGCCGCTGGGCCTGCGGCTGACAAAGGAGTGCCTCAACATGTCGGTCGACGCGCCCAGCCTGGAGGCCGCCATCGCCATGGAGGACCGCAACCAGATCCTCTGCGCCAGCGGCCCGGACTTCCGCGAAGGCATCCGGGCCTTCATGGAAAAACGGCGGCCTGACTACTCCGGTACCTGACCCGTCTGTGACCGGCCCGAATCGGGCCTTGTGCATTGCCGCGACGGTACAACGCACCTATGCTTCCGCCTGAGGGAATCAGCGCGGTTGGAGCGGGTCAGGGATGAAGGTCACTTCCGGTGAATATGGCGACGCGATCGTGGTGCGGGTATCCGGCCGGATCGACCAGAACTCTGCGGCCGAATTCCAGAAGGCGCTGACCTCACGCGTGGACGAGGCGATCGAGAGCAAGGCTCAGATCGTCGTCGATTTGAGCAAGGTGGACTACATTTCCTCGGTCGGTCTGCGTGCGTTGATGATCGCCAACAAGCAGGCGGCGCCGAAGGGCGTCACCATCCGCGTCGCCTCGATGCAGGAAGTCGTCAAGGAAGTCTTCCACATCAGCCACTTCGACAAGGTCTTCCCTACCTTCGACGAGATGCCCGCCGCGCTGCAGGCCGTCTCCGCGCTGGCTGCCGCCGCGTACACGGACGAGTAGCCCGATGCGGGTGAAGTTCTGGGGCACGCGGGGATCGGTGCCCACGGCCATGCCCAATGACGACATGCGCAGCCGCGTCGTGCGCGTTGCCCAGGCGGTGCTCGACAGCGGCTCGAAGGATGTCGAGGCCATCGTCGGGGAAATGCCCTTCCACCTCCGCGGCACCTATGGCGGCGAAAGCTCCTGCGTGCAGATCGAGACCGGCGGCGACGAGTATGTCGTCTGCGACATGGGCTCCGGCGCGCGGCGCTTCGCCCTCGACTGCCTCGGGCGGCACGGCCCCGGCAGTCCGCAGACCTACAACGTGTTCCAGAGCCACGTGCACTGGGATCACATCATGGGCTTCCCCTTCTTCGTGCCCGCCTACATTCCGGGCAATGTGGTCCGTATCCATGGCTGCCACGACGTGCTGGAGCACGCCTACCGACGCCAGCAGGCCGATCCCAGCTTCCCGGTGCATTTCGAGTTCCTCGGCTCGACCATCGAGTTCGTCCAGCTGGAGCCGGAGCAGACCTACGAGATCGCCGGTCTGGCGGTCACGCCGTTCCGTCAGCTGCATGCCGGCGATTCCTATGGCTACCGCTTCGAGAAGGGCGGCAGGACCGTGGTCTACTCCACCGACAGCGAGCACAAGCTTGAGGACAAGGAAACCACCGACTACTTCGTGAAGTACTTCCGGGACGCCGACGTCGTGGTCTTCGACAGCATGTATTCGCTGGCCGAGGCGACATCGCTGAAGGAAGACTGGGGCCATTCCTCGAACATGGTCGGGGTCGAACTCTGCCACCAGGCCGGAGTGAAGAAGCTGTGCCTGTTCCATCACGAGCCGATCTACTCCGACGAGCAGATCGACCAGGTTCTGGCGGAAACGCAGCGTTACGAGGAGATCATGCGGGGCGAGAACACGCCGCTGAAGGTGCTGGCATCCTATGACGGCCTGACCGTCGAGGCCTGACCATGGCCGGACCGGCCGACACACAGGCCGTTTCCGAGGACGATGTCCGCGGCCAGATGAACCGCCTCATGCAGATCTTCACCCTGTGGCGCTGCCGCGCCGCCGGTCTGGCCATCCTGATTCTGGGCCTGGCGATACAAGGCGTTCTTGTTCGCGACGACAATCTGATCCGGCTGGCGCAGATCGACCTCTACCAGCAGATCTCGCCGCGCGTGCAGGAATCCCATCTGCCGATCATCGTCGCCGTCGACGAGGAGTCCATCCGCGAGGAAGGCCAGTGGCCGTGGCCCCGCACCAAGGTCGCCGATCTGGTCGTCCGCACCGCCGAGGCCGGACCGCTGGTCGTCGGCCTCGATATCCTGTTCCTGGACGAGGACCGGCAATCCCCGGCGCGGGCCATCACGGAAGGCGCCGTCGTCCCGCCCCAGCTGAGGAGCTTCCTTGCGACGCTGCCCGACTATGACAGGGTCCTCGCCGACGCGCTGGGCCGGACCTATTCGGTTCTCGCCCTGGCCGGCACACGTCATGGCAAGGGCATCAACGGCAAGCCGCCGCCGGCCCGGATCGGCTTCGACGATCTGGAGCTGATCGGCCGGTTGCGCAGCTTTCCCGGTGCCGACCGTTCGATCCCGCTGATCTCGGATGCGGCGCTGGGCCGGGGACTGGTCAACGCGATCGAGGATCGGGACGCCATCATCCGCCGGATTCCACTGGTGGCGATGGTCGACGGCCAGCCGACACCGGGGTTCGCCGTGGAGCTGATGCGGGTCGCCATGGAGGCCCAGGTCGAAGTGCTGGGCGAGGGCGACGAGGATATCGAGGCCGTGCGGATCGGGGACTGGCGGATCCCCGCCCTGCCCGACGGCACCATGTACGTCCCCTTTTCCCCGCCCTATCAGGACCGCTATGTCTCCGCGCACAAGGTTCTGGCCGGCGACCCGGCAACCCTGGCCAGGCTGGAAGGCGCCATCGCCATCATCGGCCTGACCGGCCAGGGCCTGATCGATTTCCCCACAACGCCGCTGCGCGACCGGCTGCCGGGCATCGAGGTGCATGCCCAGGCCATCGAGGCGATGCACGAACAGTATTTCATCTACCGGCCCGAATGGACGCCCATCGTCGAGTTGCTGATGATCCTCGGAGCCGGGGTCCTGTTCATCTTCATCGTGCCGAAGATGCGGCCGGTCTTCAGCGCGCCCGTGGTCATCGGAACGCTGGCGCTGGTGATCGCGGTCGGTGGCATCGTCTTCGCCCTCACGCAGATCATCATCTTCACCATCGGGCCGAGCATCGCCGGGATCCTGATCGGCATCACCATGCTGCTCACAACATTGCAGCTCTCGGTCGCGCAGCGGCGGGCGCTGTCCTTCAACCTGCAGCGCCAGCGCGAGGAGCGGGCCCGCATCCAGGGCGAGCTGGACGCCGCCCGCGACATCCAGTTCAACCTGCTGCCCAAGCTGGAGGACGTGCATATCAACGATCCCCGCTATTCGCTGGCGGCAATGCTCGAGCCGGCCCGCGATGTCGGCGGCGATCTCTACGACTTCTTCCTGATCGACGAGGATCACCTGTTCGTCGCGGTCGGCGACGTGGCCGGCAAGGGCGTGCCCGCCAGCCTGTTCATGGCGGTGGCCAAAGCCCTCTACAAGTCGGCCGTGATGCGCGGCATCGAGGGAATCGACGAGATCACCGCCGCCGCCAACAACGAGATCAGCCGCGAGAACCCGGACATGCTGTTCGTCACCCTGTTCGCAGCGATCATCGATCTGAACACGGGCGAGATGGCCTTCTGCAATGCCGGTCACGAGCCGCCGCTGCTGTTCACGCCGGGCAGCGGCGGCGAACCGGCGCCCCTCGCCGGCGGCGGCGGCCCGCCGATCTGCGTCATGGATGACTTCCCCTACATGCCCGCCGAACATCGGTTCAGCCCCGGCGAGACCATGCTGATCACCACCGACGGCATCGGGGAGGCCATGAATGAAGCCGGGGAACTCTACGGCAATCCCCGGCTGACGCGGCTGTTGTCCGAACTTCCGGAGAAAGCCGACGCCGAGGCGATTCAGGCGACGATCTATGGCGACGTGAAAACGCATGCCGGCACTGCAGATCCGTCGGACGATCTGACCATCCTCGGCTTGCGATGGTACGGCCCAGCCGCTTCAATGAAAGCGGCAGGGGAGGGTCAAGATGCAGACACGTCAGATCGTACTGGCGAGCCGGCCTGACGGCTGGGTCGTCCCGGAGAATTTCGCCGTTCGCGAGGCCGACATGCCGTTGCTGGATCCGGGCGACGTGCTGGTCCGGCATCTCTACATGTCCGTCGATCCCTACATGCGCGGGCTGATGAACGATGGCGGCGTCGCCTATGCCGCCGGTTTCCAGATCGGCCAGCCGCTGTTCGGCCGCGTCATCGGCGTCGTCGAGAGCAGCCGGAACAAGGATTTCAGGGAGGGCGACTGCGTCTTCGGCATGCTCGACTGGGCCGAGCGGTCGGTGGCCCGCGGCGGGGAGAGCCTGCGCGTCGTCGATCCGGCGAAGGCCCCGCTCTCGCATTATCTCGGCACGCTCGGGTTTCCCGGACTGACCGCCTATGTCGGCATGACGCTGATCGGCCAGCCGAAGGAGGGCGAGACCGTCTACGTCTCCGCTGCCTCGGGCGCGGTCGGCCAGGTCGCGGGGCAACTGGCCCGCATCGCCGGCGCACGCGTGATCGGCTCGGCGGGCACCGACGAGAAGGTCCGGTTCGTCGTCGGCGAGTGCGGTTTCCACGACGGTTTCAACTACCGGACCGTGCCGTCCATCCCGGAAGCGCTCCGGCTCTACTGCGCCGACGGCATCGACGTGAATTTCGAGAATGTCGGCGGGGCCAATCTCGACGCTGTACTGGTCCAGGCCAATCCGTTCGCGCGCTTCGCCATGTGCGGCATGATCAGCCAGTACAACGAGCACGAGCCGTATCACCTGAAGAACCTCAACGAGATCGTCTCGAAGCGGCTGAACGTCCAGGGCTTCGTCGTCCGCGACCACAGCCATCTGATCGAGCAGTTCATCGAGGAAACTGCCGATCACATCGCCGCCGGCCGCATGACGGTCGCCGAAGACATCACCAACGGCCTGGAGAACGCCCCGGCGGCCTTCATCGGCATGCTGAAGGGCGAGAATTTCGGCAAGCAGGTCGTGAAGGTCGGGGAGCTGTAGGGCATGACTGCCACTCTGCCCTGCCGTCCCCGGGCCTGACCCGGGGGTCTGGGATCGCCACCGCCGCGGCGGCGGAACCGTAAGGTCCCCGGGTCAGGCCCGGGGACGGCAGAGAGTTCCGACTTGCCCCCTACCCCCGGCCCAGCACGTCGAGCAGTTCGGCGTGCAGGTTGGGGCCGCAGGCGATGAGGTTGGGGTGACGCGGGCGCTCGCGGTTGTAGGTGAAGCCGCCGTTCTGGACCGTCGTGCACTTCGCACCGGCCTCGGTCAGGATCAGGTCGGCGGCGGCGATGTCCCAGTCATGCTTGCCAGCCATCGAGATCGCCGCGTCGAAACGACCGCAGGCGACCAGCGCCATGCGGTAGGCGATGGAATTCATCCAGGTGCAGAGCATCTCCTCGCCCGGCTTCGGCCAGTCGAAATAGGTCATGTTCCGCTTGCCGGTCAGAAAGTGCGCATCGCCGGAATTGTCCACCGCCGACGGCGTGATGCGGCGGCCGTTGAGCCGAGCGCCGCCGCCCCGGACAGCCTCGAAGAACTCGTCCTTGGCCGGGTTGTAGACCGCGCCCAGCACCGGCACGCCGTCCTCGACCAGCGCCACGCAGATGGTGAACTCCGGCACCTGGCGCATGAAGGCGCGCGTGCCGTCGATCGGGTCGGCGATCCAGACGCGCCGCCGGTCGAGCCTGTTCAGGTCGTCCGCGGTCTCTTCCGACAGCCAGCCATAATCCGAGCGCGCGCCGACCAGCCGCTCACGCAGCAGGCGGTCGACGGCGATGTCCGCCTCGGTGACCGGATGATCGCCGCCCTTGTCCCAGGTCTTCAGATCGGTCTCGAAATAGTCGAGCGCCAGCGCCCCGGCCTCCCGGACCGTGGACATGAGAAGGCTGTGATCGGCCTTCCGTTCCTGCGCGACGGCCAAGCGCGTCAGGCTCCGGCGACGGTCATGCCGTCGATGCGGACCGTCGGCGCGTTGGTGCCATAGCGGAACGCCAGATCGTCAGCGGGCGTCAGCGACAGGAACATGTCCTTCAGATTTCCGGCGACCGTCATCTCCGAGACCGGATGCGCGAACTTGCCGTTCTCGATCCAGAACCCGGCGGCGCCGCGGCTGTAGTCGCCGGTGACGTAGTTGATGCCGAAGCCGATCAGTTCGGTGACATAGAAGCCTTCCCCGATGTCAGCGATCAGTTCTTCGACGGTCTGGCTTCCGGCTTCCAGATAGAGATTGCTGGGTCCGGGCGAGGGCGGACCGCCGGTGCCGCGGCCGGCATGGCCTGTGGTCTCCAGACCCAGTTGCAGGGCGGTCGAGGTATCCAGGATCCAGCTCTGCAAGACACCGTCATCGATCAGGTTCATGCGGCGCACGGCGACGCCCTCGCCATCGACCGGACGGGAGCGCAGCCCCCGCCGCCGGAGCGGATCGTCGACGATGCGGATACCTTCTTTGAAGATCTCCTCGCCCATCCGGTTCTTCAGGAAGGAGGTGCCGCGCGCCACCGCCGAGCCGTTGATCGCCTGAGCGAAATGCCCCACCAGACCGTTGGCGACACGGGGATCGAAAACGACGGGCAGCTTGCCCGAACCCATCTTGCGCGAACCGACGCGGCGCACCGCATTCAGCGCCGCCTGCCGGCCGACCTCGGACGGGCTGCCGACATCCTCGAAATGACGGGCCGAGCTGAAATCGTAGTCACGCTCCATGTGTCCCTGCCCGTCCTCGGCGATGACGGAACAGGAAACGCTGTGGCTGGACGCGCTGTAGGACGCCTCGAACCGGGCCTCGGGACCGCGGATGGCCAGCGCCACCATGCTACGCCCGGCGCTGGCGCCGCCGCCTTCGGACTGCTTGACGCCATCCACGGCCAGGGCGGCTTCCTCGGCAGTGCGGGCGCGCTCGATCAGGCGCTCGGCGTCCTTGTCCGGATGATCGTCCAGATCCAGCGTCGGCACTTCGGCCGCATAGAGCGACGGGTCGGCGAGACCGCAATACTTGTCGACGGGGCTGACGCGGGCCATGGCGACCGCGCGTTCGGCCAGTTCGTCGAACCCGGCCGGGTTGAGGTCTGTGGTGGCGACGACCGCCTGCCGCTGCCCGATCATCACGCGGAGACCGACATCGGTGCTTTCCGAGCGTTCCAGATCCTCCGGCTTGCCCATACGCCAGGATGCCCCGACGGAATCCGATCGGACCATCACCGCATCGGCGGCGTCGGCCCCGAGCGCCTTGGCGCGCTTCAGCAGATCGTCCAGCAGCGTCAGGTGATGTTCGGCGGTCACGGTATCGGGCATGGGGTCTCCTTGTTCTGCGCCCAATCTAGGGACTGACCGCGGGGTTGCCTATAGTCCGGGCACTCAGAGAGGCCGATGGCCCCGCCATTGCCAGCGTGAGACCATGAACAGCGTCAGGGTCAGCAGGGCCATCGCCGCGCCGGCCCAGCCCAGCGCCGACATGCCGACGTCCTGCAGCACCAGCGCGCCGACCGCCGCGCCCAGCGCCTGGCCGACATACATCGACGAGGCGTGCAGCGAGAGCACCACGCCGCGCAGGTCCGGCGCGAGCCGGACCAGCCGCGCCTGCTGGGCCGCGGCGAAGCTGAAACCGCACATGCCCCAGACAGCCAGCAGCACCGCCGCGGCCACCAGGCCGAACTGCATCAAGCCCAGCCCCGCCAGAACCAGCGGCAGCGCGATCATGCCCGCCAGCAGCGTCGGCTCGGGTCCGAAGCGGTCAGAAGCCCGACCCGAGATGACATTGCCCACCAGGCTGGCCAGTCCGAAAGTCAGAAAGACCGCGGTGATGCCCTCGGTCGTCGCGCCTGCCCACTGGATCAGCAGCAGGGCGATGAAGGTATAGGGGATGAACTGGCTGGCCATGTTCGTGGCGCCCATCGAGAGCGCCACCATCAGCCGCCGGTCGGCCAGAACCCGCCCGAGGGCCCGGAAGCTCGCACCCTCGGCGCGCAGACCGCCGGGGATGGCGAACAGGGTCGTGATGCCAGCCAGGGCCGCCAGCGCAGCGACGAACCAGAATGTGACCGGCCAGCCGAATGCGCCGCCGATCCAGGTGCCGAGCGGCACGCCGAGCAGCGAGGAGATGACGAAACCGCCGAAGACGATGGAGATGGCGCTCGCCACGCGTTCGGGCGGCACCATCATGGTCGCGACGGCTGCCGCGCCGGGCGAGAACAGCGCTGCGCCGACGGCGGCGGCCACGCGCGCCGCCAGCAGCCATGAGAACTCGGTGGAGACGGCCGCCAGCGCGTTGGCCGCTGCGATCAGGAAGGCCGACGCGGCGAGCAGCAGTCGACGGTCGATATTGCCGGTCAGCGCACCGACGAGCGGGGCGCAGACCGCGTAGGTGACCGCATAGACGGTGATGAGTTGCCCGGCCCCGGCGTCGGTGACGCCGGTGTCTCGGGCGATGTCCGGCAGGATGCCGGCCACGACGAGCGCGCCGGTGCCGACCGCGAAGTTTCCGAGGGCGAGGCCCCAAAGCGCTTTCATGCGCCGAACCTAGGGCTGCCCCCGCGGCCGGACCAGCGCGTCGGGCGCGGTCACTCCATGCGGAAACCGATCTTGAGCACCACCTGGTAGTGACCGACCTTGCCGTCGGTGACATGGCCGCGGGTCTCGACCACCTCGAACCATTCGACGTTGCGCAGCTTCTTGTTGGCGCGTGCGACAGCGCCCTGGATGGCATCCTCGATACTGGTTTCGGAGGAGCCGACGACCTCGATCTTGCGATAAACGGCGTCACTCATTTGTTGTTCTCCTTTCGACGCTTTTCACGGGCGCCCATTCGCCCGGACTCCCCATATGGGAACCACACAGCGCTTTAAAGGAGCCGCAGGAAATGCAGCCGGGTGCGGCCGTAGTCGCGCTGGCGCGTGACCTCGAAGCCCGGGGGCGCCTCGACCGCATCGCGCTTGTCGGTTTCCACGACAATCACCGTATCCGGACCGATCCATCCGTCCCGGTTCAGCGCCGTCAGCGCTCGGCCGGTCAGGTTCTCGCCATAGGGCGGGTCCATCAGGACGAGGTCCGCGCGCCGCCGGGCCGGACCCGGCGACAGCGCGTCGCGCTCCAGGATGTCGCTGGCCCCGCCGGCCTTCAGCTTCGCGATATTGGCCTTCAGGATCTTCAGCGCCTCGCCGCCCTTCTCGATGAAGCTGACATGGGCCGCGCCGCGCGAATAGGCCTCCAGCCCAAGCGCACCGGTCCCGGCGAAGACGTCGGCCACGCGGGCGCCTGCCGGGAACGGTCCCGCCTCGCTGCGCAGGTCGGGATCGTGGGCGAGGATGTTGAACAGCGCCTCCCGCGTCCGGTCGGTCGTCGGGCGGATGTCCCGCGTCTCGACCTCGGCCAGCTTCAGGCCACGGCTTCTACCGCCGACGATCCGCATCGCGCGTCCTCGGCATTTCCAGCACCCCGCGGAGCGCCTTGCGCATCTCGAAGCCCGGCACCTCCTCGACGCGGCCGCGGGGCATCTGACCCAGCGCGAAGGGGCCGTAACCGACCCGGATCAGCCGGTTCACGGTCAGCCCGACCGTGTCGAGCGCGCGCCTCACCTCGCGGTTCCGGCCCTCGGTCAGCACTGCCTGCAGCCAGATATTCTTGCCCGAGGCCTTCTCCACCTCGATCTCCATCGGCTGGAACCGCTCGCCGTCGACCGTGACGCCCCGGCGCAGCTTCTCCAGCCCTGCATCGGTGATCTCGCCGAAGGCCCGCACGCGGTAGGTCCGTCGCCAGCCGGTCGAGGGCAGTTCCAGCTTCCGCTTGAGCCCACCGTCATTGGTCAGCAGCAGCAGGCCCTCGGAGTTCAGGTCCAGCCGTCCGATGGACATGACCCGCGGCATCCGCTTCGGCAGGTGCTCGAAGATGGTCGCGCGGCCCTGATCGTCCCGCGCGGTCGTGACCAGTCCGGCAGGCTTGTGATAGCGCCAGATCCGCGGCGGTTCCGGCGCGCCGACTGGCTTGCCATCGACCTCGATGGCGTCGTCGGGGCCGACCAGAACGGCAGGCGTCTTCAGCACGCGGCCGTTCAGCTTCACCCGGCCGGCCTCGATCATGCGCTCGACCTCGCGCCGGCTCGCCACACCCGCCCGCGCCAGCCGTTTGGCGATCCGTTCGCCGTCGCCATCCGGTCCAGAAACTTTCTCTTCAGTCATCCACCGTCACCTCGCTGTCACCCCCGCCTTGTGCGGGGGTCCGGTATGGGCGGACAATCATCAATCGAACCACCGTTGAGGATTGCGGACAGGTCACGCCAACCCGGGTTCACGCTTTCAATGACGTTGAACTTGAATGCGCGCGGCCAACGCTTGATGCGCTTCTCGCGGCTGATGGCGACGTCGATATGATCGTGAACTTCATACCAGGCCAGATAGCGCACCCCATAGCGCCGGGTGAAGCTGTTTCCTGTCTGCATCGCATGTTGGCCGCAGCGGCGCGCAAGATCATTGGTTACGCCGCAATAGAAAACGCCGTTTCGATGATTGGTCAGCAGATAGACAAAATAGTTCGTCGGCATTCGAGGAGCATAGGCTGACCGGACCCCCGCACAAGGCGGGGGTGACAGGTCGGATGCGTATCGCGCCAGTTCCGGCTTCGGCTGTCACGGGGGATTGTTGCGTCACTGTTGCGGCAGCCGTTGCCGCGGCGGGGTCATCGTCCTATGTTGCGCGATGCGGCGGGCTGGCCCCGATTCAGTCTCCGTCGCCGCGTCGGGGAGGGCGCGTATTCTACACAGCGATCAGGCAGAACGTTTCAGACATGTCCAATACGGCAGAGGTCATCGAACCGCGCGAGGGCCATCGCGAGGTTCTCGAATCAGTCGTCGTCCGTTTCGCGGGCGACTCGGGCGACGGCATGCAGCTTACCGGAACCCAGTTCACTCACTCCACGGCGCTGACCGGCAACGATCTGGCGACATTCCCGGATTTCCCAGCCGAAATCCGCGCGCCCGTCGGGACGACCTTCGGCGTCTCGGCGTTCCAGATCAATTTCGGTGCCCGGAAGATCATGACCGCCGGCGACCAACCGGACGTGCTGGTCGCGATGAACCCGGCGGCGCTGAAGGTCAATCTGGGCAATCTCCGCGAAGGCGGACTGGTCATCGTCGATGCCGGCACCTTCAAGGACCGTGACCTGCGCAAGGCCGGCTATGTCAGCAACCCGCTGGAAGACGGCAGCCTGGAGGGCTACCAGGTCATCGAGATCGACGTCTCCAGGCTGGTCCTGGAATCGGTCAAGGAATTCGGGCTCGGCAACAAGGACGGCCTGCGCTGCAAGAACATGTGGCTGCTGGGTCTGGTCTACTGGCTCTACGGTCGCCGGCGGCAGTCTTCCGTCGACTGGCTGCAGGCCAAGTTCAAGTCCAAGCCGGACGTGGCCGCCGCCAACATCGCGGCGCTGAACGCCGGTCACGCCTATGGCGAGACCGCCGAACTGCCGCGCGGCATCCTCGGCTACACGGTCCGGGAAGCCTCGGTCGAGCCGGGCGTCTACCGCAACATCACCGGCGCCGAGGCCCTGGCCTGGGGTCTGGTCGCGGGCGCGCAGCTGGCCGAGCTGCCGATGTTCTTCGGCTCCTACCCCATCACGCCGGCCTCGACGCTGCTGCACACCCTGTCGCGGCTGAAGCAGTTCGACATCACCACCTTCCAGGCCGAGGACGAGATCGCGGCGGTCTGCTCCGCCATCGGCGCGTCCTACGCCGGACAGCTGGGCATCACCTCTTCGTCGGGACCGGGCATCGCGCTGAAGGCCGAGGCCATCGGCCTCGCGATCATGGTGGAATTGCCGCTGGTGGTCGTGAATTCGCAGCGCGCAGGTCCCTCGACGGGCATGCCGACCAAGACCGAGCAGTCGGACCTCTACCAGGCGGTGTTCGGCCGCAATGCCGACAGCCCGCTGGTCGTGCTCGCCTCGAACGGGCCCGGCGACTGCTTCGAGACGGCGATCGAGGCCTGCCGCCTGGCGGTCCAGTTCATGACCCCGGTCATGCTGCTGACCGACGGCTACGTCGCCAATGCCTCCGAACCCTGGAAGATTCCGGACTACGACAGCTTCGAGAAATTCCCGGTCAGGCATCACACCGAGACCGAGGACTTCTCGCCCTACAAGCGCAATCCGGACACGCTGGCCCGTGTCTGGGCCGTGCCGGGAACACCGGGGCTGATGCACCGCGTCGGCGGCATCGAGAAGGATTTCGACACCGGCCACATCTCCTACGATCCGGCGAACCACCAGCGCATGACCGATGTGCGCCACGCCAAGATCGCGAAGGTCGCCGACCACATCCCCGAGCAGGAAGTCGATCAGGGCAACCAGACCGGCAAGCTCGCCATCATCGGCTGGGGCTCGACCTATGGCCCGATCAGCCGTGCGGTGGGCAATGCGCGCGACGACGGCTACGACGTCAGCCACATCCATCTGCGCCATATCTGGCCGCTGCCGCGGAACCTCGGCGAATTGCTGAAGGGCTTCGACCGCGTGATCTGCCCGGAGATGAACCACGGACAGCTGTCGACCGTGCTGCGGTCGGAATACGTGCTGCCGATCGAACCGCTGACCAAGGTGCAGGGGCTGCCCTTCAAGATCGCCGAGATCGAGGCCGCCATCCGCCAGGCCCTGGACGGGCAGGAGTAACGACCATGAACGAGCAAACCGCGATCAACTTCACGCCCAAGGATTTCGCCACCGATCAGGAAGTGCGCTGGTGCCCCGGCTGCGGCGACTACGCCATCCTGAAGGGCGTGCAGAAGGCGCTGGCCGATATCGGCACGCCGCCGGAGAACGTCGTCTTCGTCTCCGGCATCGGCTGCGCCGCACGCTTCCCCTATTATGTCGAGACCTTCGGCTTCCACACCATCCACGGCCGCGCCCCGGCCTTCGCCACCGGCATCAAGCTGGCAAACCCGGAGCTGGACGTCTGGATCGTCTCCGGCGACGGCGACTCGCTGTCGATCGGCGGCAACCATCTGATGCATGTGCTGCGCCGCGACGTCGACGTGAACTACCTGCTGTTCAACAACGAGATCTACGGCCTGACCAAGGGCCAGGCCTCACCGACCTCGCGCATGGGCACCCGCTCGCCCTCGACGCCGGCCGGTTCGGTCGATCACCCGTTGTCGCCCTGCGTGACCGCGCTGGGCGTCGGCGCCCGCTTCGTGGCCCGCGGCATCGACCGCGGCCAGAAGGAACTGCCGGGCATCCTGCAGCGCGCCCACGACCACAAGGGCGCGTCCTTCGTCGAGATCCTGCAGAACTGCATCGTCTACAATGACGGCATCTTCGACAGCGTGACCGACAAGTCCGTCTCGGACTTCGCGCAGGTACACGTGCAGCACGGCGAGCCGCTGCTGTTCGGCCCGGAGAACAAGATGGGCCTGCACCTGAACCCGAAGACCCTGCGTCTGGAAGTGGTCGAGCTCGGCGAGAACGGCGTCAGCCTGGACGATGTCATCGTTCACGACGAGACCAACAGGATGCTTGCCCAGATGCTGGCCGGCATGGAGCGCCCGGACTTTCCGGTCGCCGTCGGCGTGCTCTACAACAACCCGGCCGATGTCACCTACGAGGCGGCGGTGGCGCGTCAGAACGAGACCATGGCCCATCAGGCCCGGATCAAGACCGTGTCGGAACTGCTCCACTCCGGTTCGACCTGGACCGTCTGATGGCGGCCGACAGCGCGGCGTCCGGACCGGAACTGACCCGGGCGGACGCCTACCGTTACTGGATCACCGACAGGATCCGGTTCAGCGACACCGACCAGGCCGGCCACGTGAACAATGTGGCCTTCGCCGCGTATGCGGAAACCGGCCGGCTCAACTTCATGGACCTCGAGATCCGGCCGCTGCTGGAAGCGGGCAACCGTTTCATCGCCGCCTCGGTCACGGTGAATTTCCTGCGCGAGAGCCACTATCCCGGCGAGGTCCGGATCGGCACCGGCGTCGCCCGTGTCGGCCGCACCTCGCTGACCGTCGGACAGGGCATCTTCAAGGATGACGTCTGCGTCGCCTCGGCCACCGGTACGGTCGTGCACCTGACCGGCAACACGGCGATCCCGCTGACCGACGCCATGCGGCGCCGGGCCGAGGAACTGCTGATAAATTAGCCGCTCGTTCAAATAGAATACCCAACAGTCGCGTTCTCGAGTACATTTGAATTCGGTAAATTGCTGCGTACCCTAGTTATCGTTGAAAATGATGGCTGGGCTGCAGTTTGAAATCATTTACCTAGTGAGGTCCTTGTCGTTCTAACCGCTGGGGAATTTCGCAGATGGAAATCGTTGCGCCGGGGTTTTTGATTTTTGCTTCAATTTCGTTGTTATTACTTGAAGTTATTCAAATAACTTTTGATCACAACAAAAATAGCCGGAAAAATGTGTTAAAATTTCTTGTTTTTTCAAAAGAAAATATCATTTTTTCAATTCTTCTGTGCTCTTTTATTTCTTTTTTTACTCTAATTTTGATAAGCTATTCTTCTAGATTAGTCGGTCTATCTCCACTTTTTTATATTTTTGCAGTATTTTTTACATTTTTGTCAATTTTCCTCTTACCATTCTTCGAGTCGTTTTCAAATTTTTCTGCAAAATTTTATTTCAATAGATTTAATTTCACTGCAATGATCGCCTGTATATTTTTCTTAATTTCAACTATGAATATTTTGCTTTTCGAACATTCAGCCAAAGCTATAATACTACTAATTAATAGCGAGTACATTTATGAATCCGTGATTGAGAATATTACTGACAAGAGAATTAAAGAAGATATCCGCACGTCTTGGGCGCGAAAAACACAGCATGATTTAGCGGCGCGAGAAAAGGAATCCTATGTGAGTATTTTTCTTGATCCAAATTTTGAAAAAATAAGAGAGCATTTGTCTGCTTACCCTCAGGGCAAATTTCACAAGTTATTTACGGCGGCTTTAGATTCTCGCAATCATGAGGTTTATGATCCTAGTGTTAAATACATTTTTATTTGTGAGACATTGCAATCAAGCAAAAGATGGGCGGGGGATTTCAGTATTGAATCGCTTCTAGCGGACTTTGGAGCGCGAATGGGTATAAATACCCATTTATCGCATCAATGTGATGAAAAATACCTAAACGAATCGCAGCAAAAAAATGTAATCATTTTTATTATCGCTGAAATAGAATCGAGATTCGGTTATTATCAAAATCCCAAAGGAGGGCGACAAGATTCAGTAGAAAGTGGGTATTCGATCAATGGTATTATCCGATATAAAAAAATGGACAAACAATTCTCCAGGAGTTTTAGTGTATTTGAAGCGCCCCCAGCAAGTATGACAAAAATTGGCCATTCCTACCCCGGGCGATCTAGCGCTTGGGAAGCCTCACTGGCATCAGGTTCGCTCGTCCAGACACTCGTCAGCGTCCTATTTGATATTGGAGGTGCGTACGCGCTCCTAGAGATCCAAAGCGAGAAAAATAGTTGGATGGACGAGACTGTATCAATTTATTGTTTGGATACGTTGTCGAATTCGGGACTAGTGGATAGTGACGAACGCATGGAGATGTATCAGATTCTTGGAAATCGCTGATTGGTCGGCCTGAATATTGCCTTCTTAGCTTGGCGTCATGTTCTTATCACTTGCGTGGCAGCCTACAGCTTCTCGAGCTTCACCGGCAAGCCGTCGAGCGGCTTCGGGATCGGGATCCGTGCCCATTTCGGTTCGTAGCCCGGCTCGATCTTCACCTCGAATCGCTGCAGCAGCTGGAAGGCGAAGGCCTTCACCTGCATGTAGGCGAAGTGCATGCCGAGGCACTTGTGCGCGCCGCCGCCGAAGGGCGCCCAGGCGAAGCGGTGGTTACGGTCCTCGGCGCGGTTGGGGCTGAAGCGGTCGGGATCGAACTTCGTCGGCTCGGTCCAAAGCTCCGGCATCATGTGGACGTAGCCCGGGCTGACCGAGACATTGGCGCCGGCCGGGATGCGGATGCCCTCGAACTCGAACTCGCGGACGACGCGGCGCGGGATGAACGGCACCGGCGGGATCATGCGCAGCGCTTCCTTGAAGACGCGCTCGGCCACGTCCATCTTCGCCACGTCCTCGTAGCTCAGATGCTCGCCGCCGATCTCGGCGACTTCGCGGCGGATGCGCTCCTGCCATTCCGGATGCGCAGCCAGCGCCCAGATCATCGTCGTCAGCGAACTGGTGGTGGTGTCATGCGCCGCCATCAGCAGGAAGTTCATGTGATCGATGATCTCCTGGTCGGTGAGCATCTGCCCCTCATCCGACTCGGCGTGGCAGAGCTGGCTGAACATGTCGTCGCCGGGCGTCTCCGCACCGCGGCGCTCCTCGATCAGCCGGCCGAACAGGTCGGACAGGAACTGCCGCGCCTTCACGCCCTTGTACATCTTCAGGCCAGGCACCGGCCGGCGGACGATGGAAATCGAGGCCGCGACCTCGTCGACGAAGGCCTGGTTGATCTTGCGCGCCTCGGGGCCGGCATCGATGCCGAGGAAGACGCTGGCGCCGAGGTCGAGGGTAAGCTGCTTGATCTGCGGGTAGAAGTTGAACGCCGGCGCCTTCGCCCATTCGTCCAGACGCTGGTCGATACCCCCGTTCATGCGCAGCAGATAGTCCTTCATCGGCGCCGGCTTGAACGCCACCTGCATGATCTTGCGGTGCGCGCGGTGATCGTCGAAATCGCGCAGCATCAGCCCGTCGGAAAACAGGCGGCTGAGCATGTGATGCCAGCCGGCGCGGGAGGAGAAGTTCTTCTCCTTGTCCATCAGCACGGCCTCGAGCGCGTCCGGGCCCAGCATCGAGACCGACCACTGCATGAAGGTCCGGGACTTGTAGACATTGCCGTAGTCCGCATGGGCCTGCATGGTCGTGCCCAGCGGATCCTTGATGAAATCGATGGTGCCCTTGAGTGGAATCCTGCTGGGCTTGCCCGGCAGATGCGCCAGTTCCGCCTCGCCCGCACGGTGGTAGCCGCCCACCATGTTTTCGCTCTGCTCGACAACGGCCATGATCAAAGCTCCATCACCTGGAAATCCCGAACACCTCGCAACTGAACCATAGTCAGTTACGAGCCATGACGCAAAGGTAAACGCGGCGCAGGCCGGCCGGGCAACCGGCTTCGCAGTCAGATCTGCTGGACCACCTCGAAGCCTTCGAAGACGGGATGACCGAGATAGATGTGGCGGCGGTCGCCGGCGCCGGCATGGGCGGCGCGGAAGGCCTCCGACTTCGTCCACGCCTCGAAATGGGCGTGGCTCTGCCAGACGGTGTGGGAGGCGTAGAGCGTATGGTCGTCTTCCTTCGGCCCCTTCAGAAGGTGGAACTCGACGAAGCCGGGGACCTCCTTCAGGTGCGTGTCGCGTTCCTTCCAGACGGTCTCGAAGGCTTCTTCCTCACCGGGCACGATACGGAAGCGGTTCATCGCGATGTACATGGCGGTCTCTCCTCGGTCGGCGGTCGAAGGACGGCGTCCGGGGCAGACGGCTCTCAGCCCCTGTTGGCCATCTTCTGCAGCATCTCGGCCATGAGACTGTGCAGTTTCTCGATCGCCTTCAAGGGGCGGACCATGACCTTGAAGTCGGTGATCCGGCCATCGGCGTCCCACTCGATCATGTCGACGCCGTTGATCTGGATGCCGTCGATCTCGGTGACGAATTCCAGCACCGTCCGCTCGCCGCAATCGAAAGTGCGGACATATCGGAAATCCGGGCTGAACAGCACCCGGGTCGCGGCCACCAGATAAGCCTTCGTGATCGCCTTGCCGCGCTGGGGCGTGTGCACCACCGGCGAATGGAAGACAACGTCGTCATGCAGCAACCGGTCCAGAATGGCCGGGTCCTGGCTCTGCTCGTAGTCGTGCCAGGCGTCGAGACGCATCGGCGTGCCGGTCATTGCTCCAGCATCTCCACATGGGCCGTCAGGTGGCGATGAAAATGGCCGATGGCCTGCTCGAAACGGCCGAAGGTCAGATGGGTGTTGGCGCCGCTGGCGATGTGGTCGTTGATGCCCTTCGCCGCCTCGCGGTCCTCGATCAGGCCGGTGTCCTGCACGAAATTCGCATCGCGCTTCACGCGCTCCATGTCGATCTCACGGCCGGGCACCGCCTTCGGGCTCATCTGGTAGACCACCCAGCGGGTCTCGTTCACCGAGACCGGGTCCAGAATGATCAGGATCGAATGGTCCGTCAGCACCGAGACATGCGTGTTCGGGAACAGCTGATAGACGTCAGTCACCATCCCCTGAAGACGGCGTTCCTCGCGCGGCTTGTCGCGCAGCTTCTCGATGCGGCGGAAGGGGAAGACGATGCGGCTGTTGCGACCGTAGGTCTCGACGACATTGAGGTTGTCGAAGCCGTAGGGGAAGAAGGATTTATTGTGCAGGGCCTTGATATGATAGCCCTCCATCGAGGTCTCGCCGATCAGCTTCCAGTTGGCCTGGTCCAAGAATTCCAGATTGTTGAACAGCTTCTGTTCGGGCGTGAACAGCTCCGGCAGTTCCGAAAGCGCGCCGTCGGAGATCGGTTCGTCCTGGGTGATGAAGACGACCCCGCCATGCTCCTGTACCTGATGAACCGGCGTCAGCCCGTGTTCGGCCGGATCGAGGCCGGGAAAGCCCTCCGCCGCGCCGCCGGGAATGTGCTTCAGCGCGCCGTCGAGCCCGTAGGTCCAGTTGTGGTAGCGGCACTGGAAGGCGCGGGCGCAGCCGCCGCCATTCTCGGCCACCGGCATGCCGCGGTGGCGGCAGGCGTTCCGGAAGCCGCGGGCCACGCCGTCGTCCCCGCGCACGACGATCAGCGGCGTCATCGCGGCATTCCGGGCCACATAGTCGCCGGCGTTCGGGATCGCATCCGAAGGGCAGAACGGCACCGGCACCCGGCGCAGCACCTGGATCTCGGCCGCGAAGCGCTCTTCGGAGACATAGTTCTCCACCGGCTCGCGCCAGACCTCGCCCCCGGCGTCGGTCGACTTGCCGTCGATGTGCTCGAAGATACGGTCGATCAGATCCTGATCGTTCAGCAGGCCCATGGTCGTCTCCCCCGGATCGCGTTCGTTCGATTGGCGGGGAACCTATCACAAAGCCGCGCCTGCCGGACAAGCCGCGGCGGGCGCATGCGGGTCATTCATGCGGCGCCGTGCCGGACACGCTAGGATCGCTGCCGGGTTCCGGCGGAGCGGCAATACCATGGTCAACGCGGCCTTCAGACAATACGAGCCGCTGCTCAGGGAACTGAGCGAGGCCGAGCTTCGGCGCGAGATCGATGCGCCCGACCGGCTGCTGATCGAAGCGGAGATCGTTGGCCGACGCCGGATCGAGATCGCCTACACGCCTTTCGACCACGTCAATCCTTTGGCACGCATCGCCATCGTGGGCATCACGCCCGGCCGCCACCAGATGCGCAACGCCGTGCTGGAGGCATCCCGACAGTTGAAGGCAGGAGCGGATCCGGCCACCGCGCTGGCCGCGGCGAAGAAGCACGCTGCGTTCTCCGGCCCGCTGCGGGCCAATCTGGTTAGCCTTCTCGACTTCGTCGGCGTGAACGGCCTGCTCGGCATCCGCTCCACCGGCCAGTTCTGGGACGACCGCTACGACCTCGTCCAGTTCGCCTCCGCCATCCGCTACGCCACTTTCGTCGATGGGGCGAACTACTCCGGCAGTCCGTCAATGATGAAGACGGAGATATTGAAAGCGGTCTGGAGCCGGGTGCTGGTCGACGAACTGCGACAGCTCGACGGCGCGGTGATCGTCCCGCTGGGTCCGAAGGTGACGGAGGTCGTGACCGAAGCGGTCGACCGCGCCGGCGTCAGCCGGACCCGGATACTGGCAGGCCTGCCGCATCCCAGCGGCGCCAACGCCGAGAGGATCGCCTACTTCCTGGGCCGCAAGCCGCGAGAGACGCTTTCGGACCGGACCAATCCGGACCTGCTGGACCGGTCTCGCGCGGCGCTTCTGGAACAGATAGGCGGCCTCCGCGAATAACGGTCATGACAGCTGAGCAACGCGAGGGCGAAGGGCCTGTGAAGCCGGTGCGGGGGTGGGCATACTGGCCCCAGTAACCGGGGAGGGTTCGATGACCACATTCGATCTGGCGGAGACGGACCGCCTGCTGACGACCACGCGCGCGGTGCGCAAGCGCCTGGATCTGGAGCGGGAGGTGCCGCGCGGGATCATCCGCGAATGCCTGGAGATCAGCCAGCAGGCGCCGACCGGCAGCAACCGTCAGGGCTGGCGCTGGATGGTGGTGACCGACACGGCGAAACGCGCGGCGCTGGCCGATCTCTACCGCCGCGGCGCGGGCAACTATCTCAGCGACGGCGAGAAGCAGTCCGCGGCCGCGGGCAAGTCGCAGGACGCGCGCGTCTTCGGCTCGGCGCAATATCTCGCCGAGCGGCTGCAGGACGTGCCGGTGCATGTCATCCCCTGCATCCGCATTGACCACCTGCCCGAGAACCCGCCGCCGCGGGCCTGGGCCGGGCTGATGGGCTCGATCTGGCCGGCCGTCTGGAGCTTACAGCTCGCACTCCGCGCCCGCGGCCTCGGCTCCGCGCTCACCACGCTGCACCTGGCGCATGAGAAAGAGGCCGCCGAGCTGCTCGGCATCCCCGAGACCGTCATGCAGGTCGGGCTGCTGCCGGTGGCCTACACCATCGGCACCGACTTCCAGCCGGCGAAGCGCCCGCCGCTGGACACGATCCTGCACTGGGACGACTGGGACGCGGCCAAGGACGGCTGACGCGGCCCCGTGCCGCCTGCATTCAGTCCCAGGTTCCTTCCGGCATGTCGCCGAGCCGCAGCGGCCTGATGGCGTTGCTGCGGGCCACGGTGGCCTCGCCGCCGGTGCGGTCCATGTCGCGCGGCAGGGACGGGTCGGCCAGGGTCAGCGGATGGCCCGACTCGACGAAGCCCAGATAGGGGCCGCCGAAGTCGTAGCCGATCAGCTTGAGCACCTCGTGCGGGATCTCGCCGGCCTTCTCCGGCGGGATCGAGAGGAACTGGTTCTCCTCCTGGCGCAGCCAGCCGAGATTGTAGTGCAGGCCCACGCCGCGGCGGACGCCGTTGGAGCGGTTGGCGCCGCTGCCGTGGATCAGGTTGCTGGTGTAGATCAGCACCGAACCGGCCGGCATCACGGCGTTGATCACTTCTTCAGGCTTCGCCTCGCGCTCATGCGCCCAGCGGTGGCTGCCGGGCACGACCTGGGTGCCGCCATTCTCGGCGGTGAAGTCGGTGCAGGCCCACATGGTGCCGACCGTCATCGGGATCGTCGGGAAGCGCACCGGATAGATCATGCCGTCGCGGTGCAGCCCCTGCGCCGCCTCGCCCGGCTGCAGCTCCACCAGCAGCGTGACATGCAGGTGGTAGCGCGCGCAGTAGGGCAGCAGCACGCGGTCGCAGACGCCCATGAGCGTCGGATGGATGGCAAGCTCCCGGCAGGTTTCCGACTTGGCGATCAGGTTGTTGATGCGCTTGGTCTTGTGCCCGGCGAAGTCGGTCTGCCCCAACTGGACGGCATCGACATGGGGATCGAAGTCGGCGTTGAGCCGCGCCATGGTCGCCGCGTCCGCCAGTTCGTGAACAATGGCATAGCCGTGTTCCTCGAGGCTTTCGGCAATGGCGTCGGGACTGGCGTCCCGGTCGAAATCGGGTCCGGTCATTGTTGCGGCTCCGTGGTCGGGTCAGACGCCATTTCAACGGCGCAGCCTGGCGGGCGCAAGGTAGCATGACGGGCAATGCACAGCGCAGTCCGAACGCTCACGCGCAAATGACGGCTTCCGTCCCGACTCGGTTCCGACCGTCGCGCTCACCGCTGCCTATCGATGCAACCTCAGCAAGACCCGCTTCAGGCGGGACGCACGGCGCGGCATGCACACCTTGGAGGTGGAATCCCGATGACCCATGGATTCGTGCAGCAAGAGATCGTCGCCGGCTTCGATGCTCACGTCGGAGCAGCGGAAGAGATGCGGCCAGATGAGATAGGATGCGGCCGCCTGGTCGAAGGCTGGCAGCGTGGCGCCGCCGCCCACGAACCAGAGGATCAGCATCCAGCTCCAGGCCCGGTCGCGCAGCCGGTCCGGAAGCGTCCGCAGGTCAGCGAAGTCGAGCCGGATCTGATTGCCGGCCGCGAACGGGACCAGATGAAGCGGCACACCGGATTCGAGGACCGTTCTGAATGCGTCGCGATCGGTTTCGTAGTTCAGATCTCTCAGTTCCCGATCCCAGAGACCCTCGCCCAGACGAAAGGCTTCGCCCGGACGCCGGCCCGCCACAGCGACGACGCGGTCGATGCGTGAGGCTGCATTGCGGTCGCAGCGTATCGCCTGCGCGATATTGGTGAGCGACCCGAGAGCGAGCACGGTCAGTGATCCCTGACGAAGCGCCTTCAGCAGCCCCGCGACCGCCGGATTGCGACAGGACGTCCCCGGCCTTCCACGATGGAGCGGAAGATCCCGGAACTCCCGGCGCGCGCTTTCCCACGTCGCGGCGGCGGAGGCGTTGCCGCTCGCGGTGGACAGACCTTCAACCGCGAGGCGGGCATTCAGGATCATCCGAACCGCCAGGACATCATCGATGTCGGCAGTCTGATTGGAACGCGAGACCATATCGGTATCGATCCAGAGCGGAGTGGATCTGATGCTGGCCGCGACCGGTTCAAATACCGTCTGGGGCGGCTTCCCCGTACAGGCAGCCATTGCGAGGCAGAACGTCAGCATCGTGGCGCACACGGCCCTTTCCGCCACCGTATGGTTGCGGCGTTTGTCCGGCTGGTGAAAGGTCAAGCAGAACGGTTATCTGTCTCGATGATCTCCGTATTGCCGTACCGGTCGCGTGGGACTTCATCGCGACGGGTTCGGCAATGCCGCCGCACAGGGCAGGCGTTCAGTCGGTCACAGGAATGGCGGCTGGTTCGGGGTCGCCGGATAGAATTTCCCGGAACGGCTGTGAAAATACTCGTAGCTGCCGTCTGCACGCCTGTAGAAGGTGTAGTCGGTGGTCTGGCCTTCCAGCGTGCCGGCGGCGTTCATCTCATATTCCCAGGTGCCCCGCGGCGTCGCACTGTGGAAGTCCTTGTATGTATAGGTACCACTGTCTCTGAACAGGAATGCACCGCTGGGTCCGTGCCAGGGCGTTCCAATAAACAATGCACTGACTTCATTCCTATCAAGCTGGGCACGTTCGGCATTGTCTTGCGTCGTCTGACAGGCCGCAAGCGCCATTATCAATATACCTGCCCAGACAAATGCCAGAACTCTACGAACCAAAGGCACAAATACCTCCCTCGATCACTTGGACAATGGCCGAGTCCTGTCGCAGCTCATTTCCGGTGTCAACCCGTCGAGCCGGACATTTCCGGTGAGGCATCGGGACGATCTCCGGGCAGCATTTTGGCGTCTGGTAGCTGTCGCCTGGGACGTGGCCACCCTACACTGCCGGGCAAATGCGGGAGGACGCCATGACCGAAGATCTCACAGCCTTTCTGACGCCCGGGCCGACCGTCGAGAGCGGGCATCCGGACATCGTCGCCTTCGCCCGGGCGAACCACGATCCGGACGCGTCGATCCGCGAGAAGGCGGTGCAGATCTACTACGCCGTGCGCGACGGCTTCCGCTACGACCCCTACACCTCGGCGCTGGATGTCGAGGGGCTGCGCGCGACCCGCGTGCTGGCCGAGGGGCGCGGCTGGTGCGTCTCCAAGGCGATCCTGATGGCCGCCGCCTGCCGCGCCGCCGGCGTACCCGCCCGGCTCGGCTTCGCCGACGTGCGCAACCACATGTCGACCGAGAAGATGCGGGAGCGGATGAAGACCGACATCTTCTACTGGCACGGCTACACCTCGACCCTGATCGACGGGCAGTGGATCAAGTCGACTCCCGCCTTCAACGTCGAGCTCTGCGACAGGTTCGGGCTGAAGCCGCTGGAATGGGACGGCACGGCGGATTCGATCTATCACCCGATCGACAAGGCCGGGAACCGGCACATGGAATATCTGAACTATCGCGGCGAGTTCGCCGAACCGCCGCTGGATCGGATGATCGCCACCTTCGTCGAGCACTACCCGCACTGGCGCGACCGCGCCAACAGCACCGCCGGCGACTTCGACGCCGAAGTCGCGCGCGAGACCGCCTGACGCCCCCGACGTCATCTGGAAGGAGAGCGGCCATGGCCGACGCCGAAGTCCTCTACGCGGTCCGCGACCACGTCGCGACCATCACGCTGAACCGCCCCGAGCGGATGAACACCATCTCGCGGGCCATGCTGGAGGCGGTCTCGGCGCGGCTGCTGGACGCACGGGACGATCCGGAAGTCCGCGTCGTGGTGCTGACCGGCACCGGCCGCGCCTTCTGTGCCGGGCTGGACCTGCGCCGCGACGAGAGCGGCGGCAGCCGCGGGATCCTGGACCCCGACGCCCCGGTGCGCACCACCATCGACCTGCGCAACGCGCCGCCCACGGTGCTGCACGAGATGGACAAGCCGACGCTCTGCGTGCTGAACGGCTCGGCGGCGGGCTACGGTTTCGACATGGCCATGGGCTGCGACATCCGGCTGATGTCGTCGAAGGCCAAGCTCTCGGCAGCCTTCACGAAACGCGGCATCGTCCCCGAAAGCGGCGGCACCTGGCTGCTGCCCCGGATGCTGGGCTGGGCGAAGGCGGCGGAACTGATCTTCACCGGCCGGACGCTGAGCGCCGAAGAGAGCCTGGAAATGGGGCTGGTCTCGGCGGTGCACGAGCCGGAGGCCCTGGACAAAGCCGCCGCCACCCTCGCCGCCGAGATGGCAGGCTCCGCCCCGCTGGCCGTGCAGGCAGCGAAACGGATGATGCGCATGGGCCTCAGCGAACCCTTCGCCGAGCATGTCCACCACGTCTACCTGCAGCTGCTGCCGCTGATGCAGACCGAGGACCAGAAGGAAGGCATGAAGGCCTTCATGGAAAAGCGGGAAGCGGTGTTTCGAGGAAATTGACGCGGCATATTCGTCGTTGCTTCAATAAACCCTATCCTACGGCGTTCATGCTTTAAGAGAGCCGAAAACAAGGGCAATTCTACTGATCAGATAGGAATTTGAGTAGTTTCTCGCTCAGTGAATTCAGGTCCTTGGTCTGACACTCCCACACAGTAAGAATTCGCCAGCCTCTTGTTTCCAAGCTTTCGATGTTCTTGCGGTCCCGTTCCCGGTTGCGGATCAGCTTCGGTTCCCAGTATTCGAGTCTGGATTGTGGGACGTGGCTGCGCTTGCATAAGGGATTACTGTGCTGATGCCAAAAGCATCCATGGACGAAGACCGCTTTCCGTCGTCCGATGAAAGCCAGATCCGGTTTGCCCGGAAGGTCCTTTCTGTGGAGCCGGTAGCCCGAATAGCCGAGTCGTCGGACAATCCTCCGCACTATCATCTCAGGCTTTGTATCCTTTGATGATATCGAGGCCATGTTGCGCGAACGCGTTGGCTCAACATTTGAGAAACGGTCAGTCGGCAATTCCGAGCTTCTTGATAATGCCTTCTTCGAACTCTGGAAGTGTTGTCGGCGTGCCTGCGGTCAACCCCTCGACCGCCCGTTCGAGCGTAGTGAACCTAATGTCATCGACAACTAGCTCGGCACCGAATGCGCCGTCCGTTTCCTCATATCTGACGATGAACCATATGATGTCGCAGTTTGAGATGTGAGGAACCGCGTCCATCGCTCCGAGCGCATCGAAGAATGGCCGATCGACCACGACCACCATCTTTTTGCCCCAACGCCTTAACGTGGGAACTTTGGTCTGCAGCTGAGGCATTAGGCGCTTCGGGCCTGAACTTCGAAAATCGGGGCGGCGATTCCCGCCAGGCTGAGGAACCCCGTTACCAGAGTGCTTTCGGATGACCGAATAGTCCTTCGACATTTCGGCACCAGAGAAATACACAGCCTGGAGTTCCACGGCACACCAATCCAGTCGGCCCGTGGAATCGTCGACCATCACCATGTCTATCTTTCCGACGGTCTTGGTCCCTGTATCTTCAGCTTCGCTGCCAGATCCGTCGTTCCGCTTCAGGAATGGCACCTCGTTGATAATAAGTGCGTCCTCATTGTCAAAAAGCAACCCGCCGATGCGCTTGAAGACCCGCCCGTCTTGATAGAACCGCTTCGGACAAGTCGTTGTTATGTCGCCAAATTTTTGCCCATCACTACCGTCGATGTAGCTTCGAAGAGAGCATACGCCTCCCTTCTTGCTGCATTGGGTCTTAGGCAACTTGGACTTCTGATCGATGGGAGCCAGGCGAGGGAAGCTCACCAAATGCGGGCAATCTGGCGGTGACTTTGAATCGAGCAGCTCAATCCGTCTGTCATTCGATATTGCATTGAACCGCTCGCCGTATAGCTCTGCGATGCCATAGGACACCTTGCGGATTTGACGCTTTGCCATGCGCTCTCCTCTCAGAAGAGAGCGTCACCCTTCGATCAGGCCGCTACGCTCCCCTCTAACTCACCCGGACTGGCTCCGTGGCGAATCTCTGACGCCCGAACTATAGCTTCTGCCACGTTGCGACCCAAAAGCGGTGGCACCGCATTGCCCACCTGAACGTACTGTTCAGTCTTGGATCCAACGAATTTGAACCAGTCAGGGAAGCTTTGGAGCCGCGCGGCTTCGCGAACCGTGATGGCCCGGTTCTGAATAGGATGGATGTAGGCCCCCCAGTGAATGTCGCATTTGGTAAGGACCGTGCAAGAAAGGCCATGGCGTCGCATCCTGCCATACCGCTTCGTATGATCGCTGCGCTTGGCCTTCTTCATGCCTGCAGGCAACATGTCGAAGGGAATGTCTCTCCACGATCCGCCCTCCGGAATATGCCGCAGACGGTCGAGATTCACTTGACCGAGCTTAGGGGCGGAATGGTTGTGCAACTCAACTGCGTTGCCGCGAACATAATGCTGATACCAACCCTTGGGAGACGCTGCGTATGAGGTCACACCCGGATCCTCACCATTCTCGACGAACGGCAGGTCACCTATGGCATCCCAAACAGTCGTAAACGGCGTGCCATATTGTCCATGTGTCGGTGCCGGGAACTGTATTTCGGCATCTGTTCTTGTGCCGATGAAGAAGATACGCCGTCGCTCCTGCGGGACACCGAAATCTTCCGCCTTCAGAACCATGTGCTCAACCCGGTATCCCAACTCGCCGAACTTGGCCTTGATCGTGTCGACGATGGAGCCGTTGGCAATGGAAATGATACCGGTGACATTCTCCATCACCACCCACTTCGGCTGCAGGCCTTCAACAAGCCGCAGATACTCCCGAAATAGATTGGCCCGATCATCGTGCAGACCACGTTGATGGTTGTAGACCGAATACGCTTGGCAGGGCGGGCCGCCGATAAGCACATCCAACTCGCCGACTTTGAGGCCCGCCGCGTCCAGCAACATCTCAGGTGCGATATCCTGAATTGCCCCCCCCAAGAATACCGCTTCAGGGTGTGTGGCCGCATAGGTCCGCCCGGCAGCCTCGTCAATATCGTTGCCGGCTAGTACATGGAAACCGGCCTGCCGGAATCCTTCCGAGAGCCCGCCAGCCCCACAGAAGAGATCAATCGCCGTTCGTCTCATGCTCACCTCCACATATGGCAGGCTATATCGACACCGCCACGAAATCTAGAACATTGAAGCGAACAAGATAAGAACATATTGTAGATTGTCAAACATTCAATTATGCAATCATGAGGTGTCACCGGACGACGATATCGACTGGCGAGTTCGAAGCCATACAGCAGAGATGTTGGAAAATGGCGGACCCGACAGGATTCGAACCTGTGACCTCTGCCTTCGGAGGGCAGCGCTCTATCCAGCTGAGCTACGGGTCCTCGCCGGAACGCCTGAGATAACCGAAACTGCGCCGCGCTGCAATCGCGCTTCTGGCGGGGCCGGGCAAGCCGCACCGTCCGGGACGCGCCGCCAGCCGTCCGGTATGTTCCCGGCGTGAGCATCCTCCAGACAGTATTGTGGGCGGCGGGATCGGCCGGCGTCGCGGCCGCGGGCGCACTGCTGCTGCTGCGCCTGGCCGACCGGCGCCGAGACGCGGCAGCCTGGCGATCGCTGTCGGTATCATCCCCGCCTGGCGGCGCCCGCTTCGACCCCGCCATGGTCGGGCACCTGCCGGAGCCTGCGCGCCGCTACTTCGGATACATGATCCGCCCCGGCGCGCCACTTCACCGGGCGGTCTCCCTTGGCCTTCGGGGCGAGATCGGCCTGGGCACGCGCGAGAAGCCGGGATACAGGCCGTTCGTGGCCGATCAGGTTCTGGCCTGTCCCGCGGGGCTGGTCTGGCGCATGGGCGCCGGCGCGATCTCCGGCACCGACGCCATGCTGCCGGAGGGGTCATGGTCGCGGTTCCGGCTCTTCGGGCTCGTGCCCGTCGCCCGCGTCTCCGGAAACCCGGATCACTTCCGGTCCGCCTTCGGCAGGGTCGTCGCCGAGGCCGCCTTCTGGACGCCGGCGGCCCTTCTGCCCGGACCCGGCGTGACATGGTCGGAGGCGGGACCGGACACGGCGCGGGCCGTGGTGTCGGCGCACGGACTGAGCCAGGCCGTGGACATCGTCGTCGCCGATGACGGCCGGCCGCTGACGGTCTGCATCCAGCGTTGGAGCAACGAGAATCCGGGGCGCGTCTACCGGCTGCAGCCTTTCGGGGGCGTGCCGTCGGACTTCGAGGAGAAGGACGGCTACCGCCTGCCCCTGTCCGTCGAGGGCGGCAACCACTTCGGAACGCCGGACTACTTCCCGTTCTACCGGGCGAAGGTCACGTCGCTGGTCGCACTTGGGTAGGCACCACGGGAGTCAGGCGCTGAGCTTCGCCGGCGCCGCGGCCGTCTCCCTGGACGAGTCCAGCATGAACTCGCGGAATCGGCTCAGCAGGTCCATGTCCAGATGGCCCTTGAAGCTGGACATGATCCCGAACGCCTTCTCCTTCGGCATGGCCGGCTTGTAGGCGCGCTCCTCGGTGAGCGCGGCATAGACGTCGGCGATGGCGGTCAGCCGCGTCGGGTCGTCGATCTGCGCCGATGACAGCGCGTCCGGATAGCCGGTGCCGTCCAGCTTCTCGTGGTGATGCACGGCCATGCGGACGATCCGCTCCTCCAGCCCGTGCTCCCTCAGCATGATCTCGCGGGAGAAGCCCGGGTGGCCCTTCATGGTCTCCCATTCGGCCTCGTCCAGCTTGCCCGGCTTGTCCAGGATCGCCAGCGGGATGCGCGACTTGCCGACATCGTGCAGGAAGCCGCCCGTGGTCAGGTCCATCAGGTCGCTGCCCTTGATGCCGATCTCGTGGGCGAAGAAGGCCAGCGCCCCGCACACATACATGCTGTGGCGGTAGGTGCCGTCGTGATGGCCGGAGAGCGCGTTCATCCAGCGGTCGACGTCGGAGACGCCGAGGGCGACGCGGATGTCCTCGCAGGCCGCGTGGATCTCGGCCATCGGCAGCGGCTCGCCGTTGCGGCCGGCGGTCATCAGGCTGCCGAAGCTCTTCACCGACGACTGCAGGGCGCGCTGTTCCTCGGCGGAAAGGTTCTGCCAGGCGCTCTCGACCGCCTGGTTCACCGCCTGAATGACGGCGCCGTTGATGAGGTGGGCGGGCTCGGCCTCCGCGAAGACATTGCCGGCGCCCAGGGCGCGGGCCATCTGGCGCTGGTGCGGGCGCGCATCGGCAAGGACGAAGACGGCATCCTCGGCGCGGAGCGTCGCGCGGACCGCGGCGCCGCCGCTTTCGGCATCCGCCAGGCTGAAGACCGTCGCGGCGCCCTTGTGGCGGTCCGGCGGCGGCGGCGCATCGACCGTGTAGATGCCGATGCGGAACCGCTCGCCCAGACGCGCCGACAGCCTGGCTGCGAAGGGTCGTCCGTCGTGAATCAGGACGACTTCCGCGCCGCCCGTCTGCGCATCTCTGTTCATGATTGTGCCCGCCTTCTCGTTCCCCATCCGCCAGTCTGGGGCCCAAGGCGTTAAGGAACTGCCTACACGGCGGGCGCTTGCTACTGCGGTTCGATCCAGCGGCCGTGATAGTCGCAGAGCGCCAGCACCCGGCGCTCGGGGTCCGGCCAGTGCGTGTAGTAGACCGCGGCCTTGTGGCGGTCTTCCTCATAGGGCTCCATCCGGACCCAGCAGAGCGGCGCGCGGTCGTCGGCCAGATCGCCGGCGACCTCGATGGCCGAGCGGATGGTGCGCTGATGCTCGGCCGGCAGGTACTGCCAGAAGATCGAATGGAAGACGACGGTCGTGCGGGCGCCGGGCCGCAGCGCCAGCGTCGAGACCAGCCAGTCGGCGGCGTTGGCGCGGGCGAGGCTGACGCCTTCCTCCTGCGCGATGCGGATGGCGCCGTCGAGCCGGGTCATGCGCGCCTGCTGGTCGGGCCAGACATAGCTGCGCAGCCGCAACGCCTGCTCCGGATCCGTGACCCTGAGCGGGTTCAGATCGCAGGCGGCGGTCGCAGCCTTCGGCACCTCGATCAGTTCCGGCGCCGCCCCGCGCCATTCCGGCGTGAGCTGCACCGGCGAATCCTTCGGCCCCCAGACCGCGCCGCCCAGATTGTAGCGGAAGCGGTCCCAGTTCTGGTTCAGCCCGGCGCTGGCGCCGATCTCCAGCATGTGCAGCGGCAGACCGGTCTCCCTCGCCGCCTCCTGAAAGCCCAGCAGCAGGCAGGCCGCGCGGGCGGTCTCGTTGGTCTGGGGCGGGTGCTGGAAGAACTCGTCCAGAAATTCGTCATGGGCGGACAGGGCGCGTTCGACGGCGGACCAGAGCGCGTCGTCATCCTCAGGCGGATTGTTCGGCGGCCAGTATCCGGCCAGTCCCGAATCGCGTCCCGACAGCGCCAGCGCATGCAGGCCGCCGGCAAAGCGGAGCGCGGGCGCATCGTCCAGAACGCGGTCTTCAGGCCAGTCCAGAATGCGCCGCGCGGCGGCGGATTCCGGCTGCAGCCGGTCGCCGGCCATGCGCAGCAGACGGCGGGTGAAATCCGAGCCCATCTCGCCGCAGACGCGGCCCTGCATCTTGAAATTCTTCCGGACCTGATCGCCCACACGCACCCCCCGCTACGGTTCCCAGAACAGGAACCGCCGGCCGCTTCCTGTGCTGTCTAGGTAACATTCCGCAGGTGCGAAAGGAACCGGGTTGACTTTGGCGTCACCTGACATTAGATGCGCGCTCCGAACGCAATCGCACGGGCTTCCCTTCAATGGGACCACGTCACGGCGTGAGCGTCTCTGTTTGGCTTAGGAAATGCGCTGGCCATGGTGGCCGGGGGCTGATGGAGAATTGCCATGCCGTTCATGCGACGACAGACCTGACTTCGCTGAAGTCAAAGGCGGAACAAGGCCCGGTCCCGGGATAACCGCCGCCCGCAAGGGCACATCTTTCTGAAAAGAAAAATCCGCACCCCGGTCCGCCGCCCCTTCGGACGTCCGGGGTCGTTGTCACATGCGTTATGGGGACGAGATCTATGGACTTCACGACCGCAGCCGCCCTGGATGAGGGCCTGGAGCTGGACGACCGCGCCGACGAGGCGCGCAAGGATTTCTTTGTGGTGAAGGACGGCGAATGCTTCGCCGGCACTCACCTGCTTGTCGATATCAGGGAAGCCGAGTACCTGGACGACATCACCCACATCGACCGGACCCTCCGGAAGTGCGTCGAGGCAGCTGGCGCCACGCTTCTGTCCATCGACCTGCACAATTTCGAGCCCAATGGCGGCGTCTCCGGGGTCGCGATCCTGGCCGAGTCCCACATTTCCATCCATTCCTGGCCGGAATACGGCTACGCCGCGCTGGACGTCTTCATGTGCGGAGATGCCATGCCGCAGAAGGCCGTTCCCGTGCTGAAGAAGGCGTTCAACGCCGGCCGGGTCGATGTTCAGGAGGTGCGCCGCGGCAAGGGCATGGTCGGATGACCGACTGGATCACCGAAGAACTGCATGGCGGCCTGAAAACGTCCTTCAGGGCGGATGAGATTCTCGTCCGCCGGCCCGTGAGCACACAGGATCTGGTGCTGTACCGCAATCCGGTCTTCGGACGGATGCTGGCGCTGGACGGGGTGACCCAGGTCACCGAGAAGGACGAGTTCATCTACCACGAGATGCTGACCCACGTTCCCGTGCTGGCGCATGGCAACGCGACGTCGGTTCTGATCGTGGGCGGCGGCGACGGCGGCATGCTGCGCGAGACCATCCGTCACCCCGGCATCGAGCGGGTGGTGATGGTGGAGATCGACGAGGGCGTCGTCAGCTTCTCGAAGGAGCATCTGCCGACGGTTTCCGACGGGGCGTTCGACGACCCGCGGCTGGAGCTCGTCATCGCCGACGGTGCGGACTACATGCGCACCGCAACCGAGCAGTTCGACGTGATCATCGTCGATTCCACCGACCCGATAGGGCCTGGCGAGGTCCTGTTCACCGACCATTTCTACGGCCACGCGAAAGCGCGGCTGAAGGATGGCGGGGTGCTGGTGACCCAGAACGGCGTGCCCTTCATGCAGGGCGCCGAACTGACCGGCACCATGCGGGCCTTCCGCAGCCTCTTCGAGGTCGCAACCTGCTACCTGGCCACCGTGCCGACCTATGTCGGCGGCCCGATGGCCTTCGGTTTCGGAACCGACAATCCCGGCCTGCTGGCGGTGACGGCGGAAACGCTGGCCGCCCGCCAGACCGCGGCCGGTTTCGAGACGCGCTATTACACGCCGGACGTGCACAAGGCCGCCTTCGCGCTGCCCGGCTACGTCCAGAACCTTGTCAGCGCCTGAGCGGCGCCCTTTTTTGACGGAAAGGTTGCGGAGCCTGCCATGACCGAGCGGATTCGCGATTATCTGGAGCGCACGGCGCACGACGCCCCGTGCCTCGTCATGGACCTCGAGCGGGTCCAGGACAACTATGAAGCCTTCCGGCGCGCCATGCCGGATACGCGGGTGTTCTACGCCATCAAGGCGAACCCGGCGCCGGAGATCCTGTCGCTGCTGGCCGATCTGGGCAGCTGCTTCGACGCGGCCTCCCTGCGCGAGATCGAGATGGCCATCCAGGCCGGCGCCACCGCCGACCGGATCGCCTTTTCCAACACGATCAAGCGCGAGCGCGAGATCGCCGCGGCCTGGCGTCTGGGCGTGCGTCAGTACGCCTTCGACTGCGACGCCGAGCTGGAGAAGATCGCCCGCGCCGCGCCCGGCAGCCGCGTGGTCTGCCGCCTGCTGTGCGACGGCGACGGCGCCGACTGGCCGCTGTCGAAGAAGTTCGGCTGCGCGCCGGAGATGGCCGCCCGTCTGATGGCCCGCGCCCCGGGCCTCGGCCTGATCGCGCACGGCCTGTCCTTCCATGTCGGCTCGCAGCAGCCCAACCCGATGATGTGGGACGGCGCGCTGAAGACCTGCGCGAAGCTGTTCCGCGATCTGGGCGAGCAGGGCATCGAGATGAAGATGGTCAATCTGGGCGGCGGCTTCCCGGCCCGCTACCTGCGCGACGTCCCGAATGTCGGCGCCTACGGCCAGGCCATCAACGGCTCGCTGAAGCAGCATTTCGGCAACCGGATCCCCGAGACCATCATCGAGCCGGGCCGCGGCCTGGTCGGCGATGCGGGCATCATCCGCTCCGAGATCCTGCTGATCTCGAAGAAGGACGACAACGATCCGATGCGCTGGGTCTTCCTGGACATCGGCAAGTTCGGCGGTCTGGCGGAGACCATCGACGAGTCCATCCGCTATCCGATCAAGACGTCGCATGAAGGCGACGAGCTGGCGCCGGTGGTGCTGGCGGGCCCGACCTGCGATTCGGTGGACGTGCTCTATGAGAAGGAGCCGTACCTGCTGCCGGTCACGATCGAGATCGGCGAGACCGTGCTGATCGAATCGACGGGCGCCTACACCTCGACCTATGCGTCGAACGGCTTCAACGGCTTCGATCCGCTGCGCTGCGTCTGCGTCTGAAACCTGATCGAGCCGGTTCCCGTTCCGGGGACCGGCTCACAGGCGCTTCTCGAAATGGAACCGTCGCAGGCCGCCGCCCAGAACCTTGTTGGAGCCGTCCGCCTCTGCAGTTTCCGCGACCTCGGCATAGCCTGACGAGCGGTAGACGCCCAGGGCGGCCTGCTGCACTTCCGACGTGCTGAGGATCAGGCGCACCGCGCCCAGCCGCCGCGCCTCCGCTTCGGCGGCGGCCAGCAGTTCGCGGCCGTAGCCCATGCCCCGGCATTCGGGCGCGACATACATGCGCCTGAGTTCCAGCACGACCTGCCCGGCCCGCTCCAGCCCGAACATCCCGGCCAGATGGCCATCCTGCTCCGCGACGAAGAACAACCCGTCCCTTTCGGCGTAATAGGGACCGATGCGGCCGATTTCCGCCTCGATCGAACGTTCGATGTAACGCTCGAACGCATCCTCCATGCCGGGCGGCGCCAGCAGCCGGTTGACCCGGATGAACAGGCTGCGGACCGCGGGCGCATCCCGTTCCTCGAACCGCCTGATCTTCAAGCCGTCATTCGTCATCGCCTGCCTCGTTCCGGATCCAGTCTACCGAAATGGCTCGTCCGCCGCCGGGATCAAACCGGCGGCGCCCTCTCACGCCCGGGCCAGCAGGTCCATCAACTGCCGTGCCGGCTCGGTCGGCACATCCGGCCCTTCGATCACCAGCGCCTTGCCGGTCGTGGCCGTCGCCTCGAAGGGCCGGACCAGTGCGCCGGAGGCCAGGTCGCCGGCCACCAGGCAGCGGTGTCCCATGGCGACGCCGCCGCCGGCCTTCGCTTCGGCAATGGCCATGCTGTAGAGCGAGAAACGCGGCGCGGCCTGCAGGTCCGGCAAGGCAATGCCGGTGGCGTCGGCCCAGAGCGGCCAGTCGTCGGCCCAGGACTCGTCGACCAGCAGCATCATTCCTTCAAACCCGCCGTGCCTGCGGATCCGCTCGGCCAGCGCCGGCGTGCAGACCGGGAAGATCTCGTCGTCCTCGATTGCCCTTCCGGGATCGCGGTTTCGCGGCGGCCGGATGAAGATCGAGAGATCGAACAGGTTCCGCCGCAGGTCCGGCGGCGTCTCCACGGCATAGACCGAAACCATCACGCCGCCCATCTCGCCGCGGACCCGCGCAAGCCGCGGCTGCAACCAGAGCTGCGCCACCGATGGCAGGGCCGCGACGGTCAGGGTCGGACCGCGGTTGCGGTCGCGCATGATCCGCGCCGCCTCGAAGATGTTGTCGAAGCCCGCCGTCAGCCGCGGCGCCATGCTGCGCCCCTCGGGCGTCAGTTCCACGCCCTGCGCGCGGCGCCGGAACAGCGGCGCCCCTGCCCAGGTTTCCAGCGACTTGATCTGCTGCGAGACCGCGCCGGGGGTTACCGAGATCTCCTCGGCGGCCGCGGCGAAGCTGCCGAGACGGGCCGCAGCCTCGAAGGCGCGGAGGGCGTTGAGCGGCGGCGTTCTGGGCCTTCGCGGCGATACCGGCATCGATCTACCCGTAGATTTTCTATAGTCATTGTAGCCGCAATCTGGTTTGCGTGACCAGTAGCCGCGCGGCAGCATCGGCGGATCATCATCGGAGTGCCGCCATGCCCCTTTCGCGCCGTTCCTGGGTCCCCGCCCCGTCGGAGGACCTCGTCCAGTCCATCGCCGCCCGCACAGTCGGCGCCGGCTCGCCCGATCTGCTCGACAAGGTCTGGCAGCTGGCGCAACGCAGCCGACAGATCCACGAGCGGGACTGCTTCAATCTCAACCCGGCAACCAATGTGATGAACCCGAGGGCCGAGGCGCTGCTGTCCTCGGGGCTGGGCTCCCGGCCCTCGCTCGGCTATCCGGGCGACAAGTACGAGACCGGCCTCGAGGCCATCGAGGAGATCGAGGTCATCGCCGCCGAGCTCGCGTCGGAGGTCTTTCAGGCGCGCTTCGCCGAGATCCGCGTGCCGTCCGGCGCGCTGGCCAACCTCTACGCCTTCATGGCGCTCAGCCGGCCCGGCGACACCATCATCGCGCCGCCGGCGACCATCGGCGGCCATGTCACCCACCACCAGGCGGGCTGCGCCGGGCTCTTCGGTCTCCGGACCCTGCCCGCGCCGGCCGCCGCCGACGGCTACACGGTCGACACGGACGCCCTGCGCGAACTGGCCCGGACCGAGCGGCCGGCGCTGATCACCATCGGCGGCAGCCTGAACCTGTTCGAACACCCCGTCCGGGCGATCCGGGAGATTGCCGACGAGGTGGGCGCGAAGGTTCTGTTCGACGCGGCGCATCAGTGCGGGATCATCGCCGGGCGAGCCTGGGCCGACCCGCTGGCCGAAGGCGCGCATCTGATGACCATGAGCACCTACAAGAGCCTCGGCGGCCCGGCCGGCGGCCTGATCGTCACCAACGAGGCCGGTATCGCCGAGCGGCTCGACCGCATCGCCTATCCCGGCCTGACAGCGAATTTCGACGCCGCCAAGTCGGCAGCGCTGGCGGTCACCCTGCTGGACTGGCGCGAATTCGGCCCGGCCTACGCTGAGGCGATGATCGCCATGGCGCGGGCGCTGGCGGAGGCGCTGAATGCCGAGGGCGTGCCGGTCTTCGGGCGGGCAAGAGGCTTCACCCGCTCGCATCAGTTCGGCATCGAGGCGGCCAGGTACGGCGGCGGTCAGGCGGCCTCGCGGAAACTGCGGGCTGCCGGGTTCCTCGCCTGCGGCATCGGCCTGCCGCTGCCGCCGGTCGGGGGCGACACCAACGGCCTGCGCATCGGCACGCCCGAACTGGTCCGCTTCGGCATGACCGTCGCCGACGCGCCGCGCCTCGCCGGCCTGATCGCGGCAGCGCTGGCGTCCGACGACCCCGCCACCCTCGCCCCCGAGGTCGCAGCCTGGCGGCGGCAGTTCACGGCGCTGCATTTCGTGAGTGATACAAGATCGTCAAATTCCTTCGTCCACAGGATCAATAATCTCACGCACGCAGAAACAATCTAGTCAAATAACGAAAGTGGCTTAATGAATTGACCGTCGATATTTCTTGTATCATTATTTTGAATGGCAACAAATTGGTTATCATTTTTCATTTTTAGAAACCTACTAAATATCTTTTTATCTTCTCCAAATATTTCTAAGAATCCGTTCTTTACCCTCCAAGTATTTTCATTCTCATTTCTGCCATCCCCAATCAATCCATCATTTTCGAAAGAAATTATTTTACTCTTATTATTTTTTGGATTAAAAAATAGTCTATACTTTTGATTTTTCAAAGAATTTTCTATTGATAGATCTGATTTATCAATAGAACTGTCTAAATCGCCGCTTTTTAGAAGCGAGTTCCAGCCCTCATAGGACAAAAATAGACCGCTTTTTGGGCGACTTTTATCTCTGAGTTCTATTTGATCGGCAATCATATTCGGATGTGACTCAATTCTATCTAGCCGGTCCAAAATTTCGATTAATACTTTATTGCTTGGATCCCCAGACTCCTCAATTGTGATGCGCTCTCTATACCTGGAAACTGGATTTTCAAAATTAAGAGCGTCCTCTTCAATCATTTTTAACTGTGACCTCAATTCGTCCCGAGCTCTGTCAGAACCTGAAAATGAGCCTGATTCAATGAATATTGTCCCAATACCTGCTGTATCGAATGGTATCTTCGTGCCCGCTCGAGCTAAGTGAATATAAGGCTTCTTCGTAATGTGTCTTATTCCTATTTCATAAAATACATTGGGATTCAAAAGTGTAAGATCTGCGATCACAAGGTCTGATTCAAAAATGTCTCGTATCATATGATTAGTGATCTCACCGGGCTTCGCATCATCTATTGCGCGGCGCGCAACATATCCAAAGTCATCGGCAATAGGCTGGATCAAGCCAAAAAATACATCATCGGACCAATTTCTTACTTCGTCACCACTTTCCCCAATAGGGCATATGACAAAACACGTCTTCCCAGTTTGCTTGACAGCCATGACCAATCCTGAACAAACGTTATGCGCGAATAATCATAGATAGATTCGTGGAGAAATTGAACATTCTGCTACACCGCCGTCCCCGCCGTCAGGTCCGTGCCGTCGTGGAAGCGGCTGAAGCGGAAGGCGGAGAGGTCGAGCGAGGGCTGGCCGACGGCGATGATCTGCGCCACCAGCTTGCCGACGATGGGACCCATGCCGAAGCCATGGCCGGAAAAGCCTGTCGCCAGGATGAGGCCGCGCGGGTTCTCCTGCGCCTCGATCACCGGCAGCAGGTCGGGGGTCATGTCGATATAGCCGGCCCAGCTCTTCGCCGTCGCCGCCTCGCCGACCGCAGGGATCGCGCGCTTCAGATCGGTCAGCGCGGCGGCGAGCACTGCGTGGTTCGGCTCCGGGTCCAGCGTGCGGTAGCGGGTCAGCTCCCGCGCCAGCGCGCGCTCCGAGAAATGCCCCATCGCGGTGTCGAACAGGATGCGGCGGAAGCGGATGCGGAAATCGCGCATGTGCTGCTTGCCGACGCCGAAGAAGTGCCGCCCATGCAGCACGGTCTGCATCATCAGATCGGCGTCGGATGAGCGGACGGCGAAGTTGATCGAACCGTCCTGGCGCTGGCGGAAGGCGACGCCGCCCCAGACCGCCGACTCGGAGATCGGCGCGACAGGCTCCGTCCGACCGACCGAGCCCTTGATCCAGACCTGCGGGAACTTCAGCCCCAGATGGCTCAGCATCTTCGACGACCAGGCCCCGGTGGCCAGCACCACGACCGGCGCGCGGATCTCGCCATGCTCGGTCATCACGCCGGAGACGTGCCCGCCCTCGGTCAGCACCCTGAAGACGGCGCAGTTCTCCAGGAAGGTCGCGCCGCGCCCTTCTGCGGCGCGCGCCAGCGCCGGCGTCGCCTTGGCCGGTTCCGCATGGCCGTCGGAGGCGGTGTAGATCGCGCCGAGTTCACCCAGCGTCGTCCCCGGCACGATGCGCTCCACTTCTGACCTGTCGATGATGCGGCTGTCGAGACCGGCGCCCTTCGCGTGCTCCATCCAGCGCTCGAACATGGCCCGCTCTTCCCCGGTGCGGAAGACGACCATGTTGCCGCCGACGGTCCATTCCAGATCGGCGTTCAGTTCCCGCTCCAGCCCGCGCCAGATCCCGTTGGCCTCCATCATCAGCGGAATTTCCGCCGGATCGCGCCCCTGCTGGCGCACGAAGCCCCAGTTGCGGCTCGACTGCTCGCCGGCGATGCGGCCCTTCTCGCAGACCACCACGTTCATGTTGCGGTGGGTGAGATAGTAAGCCGTCGCCGTGCCATGGATACCGGCGCCAATGACGACGACGTCGGCTTCCTTCGGGATGGATCGTGTGTCGGACATGGGCCCTCCGTTCCGGACGGCCCATCCTTTCAGAGCTTCCGGTCCACCGGAAGCGTCAGATGCGGGCGAGCAGCTCCGCCTTCTTGGCGTCGTACTCGGCCTCGGTCAGCGCACCCTTGTCGCGCAGTGAGGCCAGCCGTTCGATGGTGTTCAGGATGGCGTCGACATCGCCGCCGGAGACCGCAGGCGCTGCCGCCGGGGCCGGCGATGGTGCTGGCGGCACGGCTTCGGAGGCCGGTTCCGGCTCGTGCGGCTCCGGTTCAACGGTCGCCGCCTCCGGCTTCACCGCCGCATCCGCAGGCTCGACCGCTTCCGGCGCCACGGGTTTCTCTGTCTCTTCCGGCTCGCTGGCGCGGGGCAGCTCGACGACCGAGAGCGTGCCGTACTGGCTCTGGAAGCTGAGCGCCGACAGCCCGCCGCCCTGCTGGCTCTGGGAGACCCCGCCGATCATGTGATCCTTCGTGTCGAACAGGTGCACCCGACCGCCATAGCGGATGGCCAGCCGCCGCGACGACGGGAAGACGGCATAGGCGATGTCGTTCTGGCTGCCGGTCGAGCTGGGCTGGCCCAATTCCTCGGGCCACCAGCCCTGCGAACTGCCGAACGTACCCGCAGGCGGCTGTTCGATCAGGCGCGGGCCGTTCATCGACTGCGCCAGATCCTGGCAGAGGTTGGATACCTTCGCCTGCAGGCCGTAGTTGAACATGTCGCCGACCATGGTCATGCCGCCGGCCAGCCACTGGCCGCTGCCGCCCAGTTCGGGAATGTTGAACTGCGCCATGGTGCCGTTGCCGCGGATAACCGCATGCAGCATGGCTTCGGCGGTTTCGGCGCTGACGCCGTGACGGTCCGCCGCCTGGCGGACCACGTCCCGGCCGGCTTCGGTCAGTCCAGTCATCGTGCTGTCCTCCGTTCGGGTCCGGTCAGCCTACCACGAGCGGCGGCTGCGCGTCCGGGCAGGGGTCAGGATGCCGCGCGGCGCTCGTTCTTCTTGCGCTCATGGCGGTCCAGGAAGCGCTTGCGCAGCCGGATATGGTTCGGCGTCACCTCGACCAGTTCGTCATCGTCGATATAGGCGATGGCCTGTTCCAGCGTCATCTTCCGGGGCGGCGTCAACAGCACCGCGTCATCCTTGCCTGCGGCGCGGATATTGGTGAGCTTCTTGCCCTTCAGCGGGTTCACTTCCAGATCGTTGTTCTTGGCGTTCTCGCCGATGACCATGCCGTCATACAGCTCCTCGCCCGGTCCCACGAACAACACCCCGCGCTCCTCGAGGTTCCACAGCGCGTAGGGAACGGCCTTGCCGTTCTCCAGGCTGATCAGCACGCCGTTGCGGCGGCCCTGGATCGGCCCCTTCCACGGCGCGAAGCTGTGGAAGACACGGTTCATGATGCCGGTGCCCCGCGTGTCGGTCAGGAACTCGCCGTGATAGCCGATCAGGCCACGCGACGGTGCGCGGAAGGTGATGCGCGTACGGCCTTCGCCGGAGGGGCGCATGTCGGTCATCTCACCCTTGCGCGCCGCCATCTTTTCCACGACCACGCCCGAAAACTCGTCGTCGAGGTCGATCACGACCTCCTCGATCGGTTCGACGCGGGTGCCTTCCTCGTCCTCGCGGAACAGGACACGCGGGCGGCTGATCGACAGCTCGAAGCCCTCCCGGCGCATGGTCTCGATCAGCACGCCGAGCTGCAGCTCGCCGCGGCCCGCGACCTCGTAGGCGTCCTTGTCCGCGGTCTCGGTGACGCGGATGGCGACATTGCCCTCGGCTTCCTTCAACAGCCGCTCGCGGATGACGCGGGACTGCACCTTGGAGCCGTCGCGGCCCGCCAGCGGGGAATCGTTGATTCCGAAGGTGACCGCCAGCGTCGGCGGATCGACCGGCTGCGCGTCAATGGCGTCGGTGACCGACGGATCGCAGAGCGTGTTGGAGACGCCCGCCGCCGTGACGCCGGCAATGGCGATGATGTCGCCAGCGCGGGCTTCCTCGACCGGCTTTCGCTCCAGCCCGTCGAAGCTGAGCAGCTTGGTCACGCGGATGGTCTCGACCGGCTTGCCGTTGCGGTCGATGGCGCGGATCGTCGAATTCGGACGGATGGTACCGTCATAGACCTTGCCGGTCAGCGTTCGGCCCAGGAACGGGTCGGCGTCTAGCAGGCTGGCCAGCATGCGGAACGGCTTCGACGGATCGCCCGCCGGCTCCGGCACGTGGCGCAGGATCAGCTCGAACAGCGGCGTCAGGTCGCCGCCGCCGGCGCTCGGGTCCTCCGACGCCCAGCCGTCGCGGCCGACGGCGTAGAGCATCGGGAAATCGAGCTGTTCGTCATTGGCGTCCAGCGCCGCGAACAGGTCGAAGACCTCCTCGTGCACCTCGTCGGGACGGGCGTCCTGGCGGTCGATCTTGTTGACCACGACGATGGGCTTCAGCCCCAGGCCGAGCGCCTTCGAGGTGACGAACTTGGTCTGCGGCATCGGGCCCTCGGCGGCGTCGACCAGCAGGATGACGCCGTCGACCATCGACAGGATGCGCTCCACCTCGCCGCCGAAATCGGCGTGGCCGGGCGTGTCGACGATGTTGATGCGGGTCCCGTTCCAGACGACCGAGGTGCACTTGGCGAGGATGGTGATTCCCCGCTCCTTCTCCAGGTCGTTGGAGTCCATCGCCCGTTCGGCGAGTTGCTGATGCGCCTTCACGGTTCCGGACTGGCGGAACAGGGCGTCGACCAGCGTGGTCTTGCCGTGATCGACGTGGGCGATGATGGCTATGTTGCGGCGCGGCATGTTTTCCATGGCGCGCCTTCTACAGGGGGAATGTTGCAACGGCAATGCAACATATCGGGACCGGCCCAACCTTTCACAGACAAGTTGCGGAAATGTTCCCAACCCACTAATCTGCCTGAGTCTTTTTCTCTGCACTGATTCGCTCGCCGCCGCGCCATGACCAATGCACGCCTCGACGAACTGACGGATTATCCGTTCCAGCGACTCCGGAACCTGCTCGACGGGACCGAAGGCGGCGGTCCGATGCTGAATTTCGCGCTGGGCGAACCGCAGATGGGCCCGCCCACGCTTCTGACCGAAGGGCTGGCGTCCGACACCGCCGGATGGGGCAAATACCCGCCCGCGAACTCGACGCCGGAACTGCGCGGCGCCATCGCCGACTGGCTCGACCGGCGCTACGGCCTGACAGGCGACGCCGCGATGGATCCGGAGAGCGAGATCATGCCGCTGAACGGCACCCGCGAGGGGCTGTTCCAGATCGCCAACCTGGTGGTGCCCGCCGTGCGCGCGGCGACGCGGCCCCTGGTGCTGGTCCCGAACCCCTTCTACCAGTGCTATATGGGCGCCGCCGTGATGGCCGGCGCCGAGGTCGGACTGATGCCGGCGATCGCCGATAATGGCTTCCTGCCCGATCTGGAGGCGCTGGACCGGGAGACGCTGCACCGCGCGGTGCTGATGTATGTCTGCACGCCGGCCAATCCGCAGGGCTCGATGGCGGACGAGGCCTATCTCGAGAAGGCGCTGGAAATCGCGCGGGCCAACAACATCGTCCTCGCCCTCGATGAGTGCTACGCCGAGATCTACGACGAGACGCCTCCGCCGGGCGGGCTGCAGATTGCGGCGGCCACACCGGAACGGTTCGCCAATCTGGTCGTCTTCCATTCCCTGTCCAAGCGGTCCAGCGCGCCGGGCCTGCGTTCGGGCTTCATGGCCGGCGACCGGGACCTGGTGGCGCGCTTCGGCAAGCTCCGCAGCTTCGGCGGCGCGCCGCTGCCCAACCCTGTCGCGGCCGCATCGACCGCCCTCTGGCGGGACGAGGCGCATGTCGAGGGGATCCGGGCGCATTACAGGCGGCTGTTCGATATCGCCGACGAGACGCTGGGCAACAGGCGCGGCTATTTCCGGCCCGCCGGCGGATTCTTTCTCTGGCTCGACGTCGGCGACGGCGAGGCCTTCGCAAAGAAGCTCTGGGAAGCCTCGGGCGTCCGCGTGCTGCCGGGCGGCTACCTCGCCCGCGACGAGGCCGCCGGCAATCCCGGCCAGCCCTTTGTCCGCGTGGCGCTGGTCCATGACGAGGCGACGGTGCGGAAGGCGCTGACCGCGATCGCGGCACTGATGGAGTAGGTACATGTCGAGCACGGATGCAGGCCGTTCGATCTCTTTCGCCCCGCCGGAGCTGAAACGCTTCCTGCGCCGCCGCGCGGTGGAGACGGGCGGGCTGTTGATCGCTGCCCTGTCGCTCGCGGCGCTGCTGGCCATCGCCAGCCACGACGCCGCCGATCCCAGCTGGAACCGCGCCACAGATGGCGCCGTCGCCAACTGGCTCGGCGCACCCGGCGCCATCTTCGCCGACCTGATGCTGCAGGCCGCCGGGCCGGTGACGCTGCTGCTGTTCGTCGTGCCGTTCTGCCTCGGCATCCGTGTCGCGGCGCACCGTCCGGCCGCTCGGCCGCGCCGCCGCGCCGTCTTCGCTCTGGCCGGAACGGGCGTTGCCGCCTTCGGGCTCGGCGCGGCCTCGGACATGGCCGGCTTCGGGGCGACCCAGTTCGGCGGCGTGCTCGGTTCAGCCGGATCGCTGATGGCGGGTCTCGCGCCGGAAGGCATCGCCTGGATCGCGCCCGTGGCCGGCGCCCTGCTGGTTCTGTCGGGCCTGATCATGCTGGCCTGGGCCTCGGCGGTACCGCCGGGCTGGATGGCGCTGCCGGTGACCGTCTTTTTCCGCCGCCCGTCCGCCGAGGATGACGACGACGATGCCGCGGAGACCGACGGCACGGCGAAGGCCGAACCGCGGTCGAAACCGCAGAAGCCGAAGCAGACCCGCGCCGAGAAGCGGGTGAAGGCGAAGGCCGCGAAGCCGAAGCCCGGTGTCCGGGCCGAGAAGGAACGCCAGCCGGAACTGGCCCTGCAGCCCGACGCGGAGAAGGAAGAGCCGCAGCTGCCGCCGCTCTCACTGCTCTACGAACCCACTGCCGACGACTACCCCGAACGGGCCAGCGCCGAGGCCCTGGAACAGAACGCCCGGATGCTGGAAAGCGTGCTTGACGATTTCGGCGTGAAGGGCGAGATCACCGATGTCCGCCCTGGCCCGGTCGTGACCCTCTACGAACTCAAGCCCGCGCCGGGCACGAAGTCCTCCCGCGTGATCGGCCTCGCCGACGACATCGCCCGCTCGATGAGCGCGATCTCGGCCCGCGTCGCCGTGGTGCCGGGCCGCGACGCGCTCGGCATCGAATTGCCGAACAACACCCGCGAGATCGTCTTCCTGCGCGAGATGCTGGCTTCGGCCGAGTTCGAATCGCACAAGGGCACGCTGACCCTGGCGCTGGGCAAGGATATCGGCGGCGATCCGGTCTTCGCGGATCTCGCCAAGATGCCCCACCTGCTGATCGCGGGGACCACCGGCTCGGGCAAGTCGGTCGGCATCAACACCATGATCCTGTCGCTGCTCTACCGGCTGACCCCGGACCAGTGCCGCATGATCATGATCGACCCGAAGATGCTGGAACTGTCGGTCTACGAAGGCATTCCGCATCTGCTGACCCCGGTCGTCACCGACCCGAAGAAGGCCGTCGTCGCGCTGAAATGGGCGGTGAAGGAGATGGAAGCGCGCTATCGCAAGATGTCGGACCTGAACGTCCGCAACATCGCGGCCTTCAACCAGCGCGTCGCCGAAGCGGCGAAGAACGGCGAGGAGCTGTCCAAGCGGGTGCAGACCGGCTTCGATCCCGAGACCGACGAGGCGACCTTCGAGGACGTGCCGCTGGACACCAGCCCGATGCCGCAGATCGTCATCATCGTCGACGAGATGGCCGACCTGATGCTGGTCGCCGGCAAGGAGATCGAGGGCGCGATCCAGCGGCTGGCGCAGATGGCCCGCGCCGCCGGCATTCACCTGATCATGGCGACGCAGCGGCCCTCGGTCGACGTCATCACCGGCACCATCAAGGCCAACTTCCCGACCCGGATCAGCTTCTCGGTCACCTCCAAGATCGACAGCCGCACCATCCTGGGCGAGCAGGGCGCCGAGCAGCTGCTTGGACAGGGCGACATGCTGTTCATGCCGAACGGCAGCCGCGTCGGCCGCGTGCATGGCCCATTCGTCTCCGACGGCGATGTCGAGAAGATCACGAAGTGGATCGCAAAGACCGGCAAGCCGGAATACCTGGACGACATCACCCGTGAGCCCGAGGGCGAAGGCGATGGCGGCTTCGGCATGGAGGGCGGCGGCAATTCATCAGACGATCCGATGTTCGACCAGGCGGTCGAGGTCGTGGCGCGGTCGGGCAAGGCCTCGACCAGCTTTGTGCAGCGCCAGCTGAAGATCGGCTATAACCGCGCCGCCCGTATCATCGAGCAGATGGAAGAAGAAGGCATGGTCTCGGCCGCCGACCATGTCGGCAAGCGCGAGGTCCTGCTGCGCAACCCTGACGAGGACTGACGTTCAGTCGAGCCGCAGCCGGCTCAGCCACAGGGCGACGAGCGGCATCCCGACCACTTCCAGCAGTACCGAACCGATGGCGTCGGGCCCGGTGATGACGTCCATGTCGCCGATGCTCAGCCGCGCGATGCCGCCGACCCAGACGGCGAAGATGATGGCGTAGAGGGTCTTCTTCATCGGCCCCGGCCGGGCGGCGCACAACAGGATCACGAACCCCAGCCCGAGCCAGACGCCGCCGACGAAGCGGATGTGATTGTCCTGCTGCGAGAACCTGTCCGCATCGGTGATGGCGAAGAACTCGCCGCCGGTTTGCATGCCCAGCGACGCCAGGCCGCCGAAGCCGATGTCGATGCCCGAATAGACGGCGATCAGGCCGCAGACCGTGATGAAGACGCGGAACAGGATCAGGCTCGGTCGGCTGGCCAGGATGTTCACGTGGCTGCTCCGCTGCATATGGCCCATCGGGTGTTCGCCGATGCGTCGCGGCCCCGAATGCTCTAGATTCGCCCGAAGCTATCAGGAACATGTGGTTTCGGGGAGGGAACTGTCATGCGCACCGGCACATTCAAGGGCTACGAGACCTGGATCAGCGATCCCGGGATTCTCTGGATCCGGTTCAACCGCCCGGAACAGAAGAACGGGATGACAGCGGTCGTCAAACGCGACCTGATCGAGACGCTGACCGAGGCCCAGATGGACAACGCCGTCCGGGTGATCGTCTTCACCGGCTCCGGCGACAGCTTCTCCGCCGGCGACAATCTGAAGGGCTACGCCCGGCTCGACCGGGAGAGCGACGACAACCAGGTGAAGCTCATTCCCGGCGGCCACGACACCGGCATCGGCACCTATTCGGCGCTGCGCACGGTCTCCCAGGCGCTCAACACGCGCATCCGGGAGATGGACAAGATCACCATCGCCGCGATCAACGGCGTCTGCATCCAGACCGGGTTCTCGCTGGCGCTGAGCTGCGACTTCCGCATCGCCTCGACCGAGGCCCGGCTGGGCAGCGGCACGCTGCGCTTTGCGCTGCTGCCGGACGAGGGCGGACAGTATCTGCTGGTCCAGCACATGGGTCTGGCCAAGACCATGGACTTCCTGATGCGGAAGAAGATCGTCCCGGCGGCCGAGGCCCAGGAACTGGGACTGGTTGGCGAGGTTGTCGCCCCCGACGCGCTGATGGACGCCACCGAGGCTCTGGCCCGCGAGATGGCCGAAGGTCCGCAGGTCGCCATGCGGCTGCTGAAGCGGTCGGTCTACAATGCCGCGGAGATGAACTGGCTGCAGGCGCTGGACGACATCGCCGGCAAGACCGCCGTGTCCGATCACCATCCGGATTCGCGGGAAGGCATCGCCTCGTTCAAGGAAAAGCGCAAGCCGGCCTTCAACAAGTGGCTCGACGAGGCCGGCTGACCCATGACCGCATGGATCTCCCAGCCTGTCACCCCCGCCCTGTGCGGGGGTCCGGTGCGGCTTCGCCGCGAGTTCTCAGGATGCGACCGGATGCCCGCATGAAGCGGGCATGACATCCGGGACAGGATCGCGGAGGCACTGACAATGAGCGTCCTTCAGGGCATTCGCGTGATCGACGCCGCCACCTATATCGCGGGGCCCAGCGCGGCGACGGTGATGAGCGATTTCGGCGCCAACGTGATCAAGGTGGAGCCACCGACGGGCGACGCCTATCGCGGGCTGCAGCAGATGCCCGGCATCCCGGAGGCCGACACCGAATATCTCTGGCATCTCGACAACCGCAACAAGCGCAGCCTGCGGCTGGACCTGTCGGACCCGGACGAGATGGCGGTGATGCGGGCGGTGATCGCCGAGGCCGACATCTTCATCACCAACCACCCGCATCCGGTCCGCCGCAAGCTCGGACTGGAATACGAGGACCTGGCGCCGCTGAACCCGCGTCTGATCTATGCGTCGCTGACCGGCTTCGGGGAGACCGGGCCGGAGGCCGACAACCGCGGCTACGACCTGTCGACCTACTGGGCCAGGTCGGGCCTGATGCATCTGGTCCGCAACGACATGGACGGCCCGCCGGCCGGATCCGTGGCCGGACAGGGCGACCACCCGACCGGCATCGCGCTGTTCGGCGCGATCATGCTGGCCCTGTTCGAACGGGTGAAGACCGGGCATGGCCGGGAGGTGCATACCTCGCTGATCGCCAACGGGCTCTGGTCGAACGCCTGTCTGGCCCAGGCGGCGTTGGCCCGCGGCGAACCACCTGTCCGCAAACCGCGCGAGGCGCCGTGGTCGGCGCTGGTGAACCTCTACCGCAGCCGCGACCAGCGCTGGTTCATCTTCTCGGCGCTGCAGCCGGACCGGGACTGGCGGCGGCTGGTGGCGGCCATCGACCGCCCGCACCTGCTGCACGACCCGAATTTCGAGACCATGGAGAAGCGGCGCGACCACGCCCGCGAACTGGTGGCCCTGCTGGATCCCATCTTCGCGGAGAAGGACTGGGCCGACTGGAAGGTGATCTTCGACCGGGTCGAACTGCAGGCGGGACCTGTCTACGACACCTTCGATGCGGTCGCCGATGCGCAGGCCCGGGCCAGCGGCGCGATCATGCCCGGCGAGGCGTTGCCGGAGATGATCGACAGCCCCATGTGGCTGACCGGGGTGACCAAGACCGCGCCGCGCCCGGCGCCGTCGCTGGACCAGCACGGCCCGGATATCCGGGCGGCCATCGCAGCGGGGCGCTCGCCCTGGACGACCGAACAGAACTGAACGGCGGAGTTTCATGACCGATACCGACGACGAGATCGTCTTCGGCCGCGAGGGCGGCCTGGGCACCGTATTGCTGAACCGGCCGAAGGCGCTGAACGCACTGACCCACGAGATGTGCGTGGCCCTGGACAAACAGCTTCGCGACTGGGCCACCGATGGGGGCATCAAGGCCGTGCTGGTGAAGGGCGCGGGCGAGAAGGCCTTCTGCGCCGGCGGTGACATCCGCAAGCTCTATGACGAGGGCCGGGCCGGCGGCCGCTATCCCTACGATTTCTACCACGACGAATACATCACCAACGCGCTGATCCACTACTTCCCGAAGCCTTATGTCAGCTTCCTGGACGGCATCGTCATGGGCGGCGGCTGCGGCGTCTCGATCCCCGGCAGCCACCGGATCGCGACCGAACGGGTGATGTTCGCCATGCCGGAGACGGGCATCGGGCTGTTCCCGGATGTCGGCGGCTCCTTCTTCCTGTCGCGCTGTCCGGGCCGGGTTGGCGAATATCTGGCCCTGACCGGCGCGCGGCTGAAGGCGGCGGACTGCGTCCATGCCGGTGTCGCGGATTGGCATGTGCCGTCGGACCGGCTGATCGAGCTGGAAACGGCGCTGAAAGACGCTGATCTGACCGATTTCGAGCGGGCAAGCGCCGTGATCGCTACGTTCGCGGCCGATCCGGGCGAGGCGCCGCTGGCGCAGATGCAGACCGGCATCGACAGGCTGTTCTCAGGCGATTCGGTCGAGGCGATCCTCGCCGCGCTAGACGACGACGGCGGCGAATGGGCGGCGAAGCAGGCCTCGATCATCCGCGCCAAGTCGCCGACCTCCAGCAAGATCGCGCTGCGTCAGGTCCGCGAGGGCGCCAAGCGCGACTTCCATGGCTGCATGCAGATGGAATGGCGGATGGTGAACCGCATCATCGCCGGACACGACTTCTATGAAGGCACAAGGGCCACCGTGATCGACAAGGATCAGGCCCCGAAATGGCAGCCGCCGTCGCTGGAGCAGGTCTCCGAGGCGGATGTCGATGCCTACTTCGCACCGCTGGATGACGGCGATTTGAAGTTCGATTGACAGCGCCGCCGCCCTAGTTCCGTCGGGAACGCGACGACGGAGACCGCCATGAACGCGCCGAACAGCGATATCGCCTTCACGCCGACGGTGAAGAAGGCCCAGGAAGAGCGCGGCTCCCGCCGCAACTATGCCCGCATGGAGGAGAAGGGCGGCTGGCGCGTCGAGATCGACGCCGATCTCGCCGCCTTCATCGCCGAACGCGACAGCTTCTATCTCGGCACCGCCAACGCCGACGGCCAGCCCTACATCCAGCACCGCGGCGGCAAGCGGGGGTTCCTGAAGGTGCTGGGACCGACGACGCTCGGCATCGCCGACTTCGCCGGCAACCGCCAATACATCTCTCTGGGCAATCTGGCCGACAACCCGAAGGCCTTCATCTTCCTGATGGACTATGCCAACAAGCGGCGCATCAAGATCTGGGGCGAGGCGCGCTTCGTCGAGGGCGACGAAATCCTGGAGAAGCGGCTCGCCGACCCCGACTACCCGGGCAGGGTCGAGCGCGCGCTGGTGTTCGAGGTGAAGGCCTGGGACGTCAACTGCCCGCAGCACATCACCCCGCGCCACGACGAGGAGATGTTGCAGATGGTGAACCAGAAGCTGCTGCTGCGCGTCGCCGAACTGGAGGCGGAGAACGAGCGGTTGCGGGGCGAACCGGGATAGTTTGCTGCGTCATCCCGGCCTTGAGCCGGGATCCGGAGCGGCTTCGCCGCAAGCCCGATAGTCTGACCGGATGCCGGATCAGGTCCGGCATGACGACCCTGGGGACAGCGCCCTACCCCTTGAGCCGTTCCTCGGCGACCTTCTCGATGGTGCTGCGCAGATCCGGATTGTCGTCCAGCAGCTTCTGGAAGTCCCGCCGCTCCAGGATCAGCAAGTCGGAGAAGGTCTCCGCCACCACGTCGGCGGTACGCGGCGCGTCCTTGAGCAGGGCGATCTCGCCGAAGAAGTCGCCCGAGCCCAGCATCACCGGATGCGGCTGCACCTGGACGGCGATGGCGCCCGAAGATACGAAATACATCGAGTTGCCGGCCTCGCCCTTGGTGCAGATTGCCTCGCCAGGCAGCGCAAGCTGCGGCTTCAGCAACCGGGTGATGGCGCGGATGCGTTCCTGACTGAGGTCCTTGAACATGGGCACCCGGCCGACCAGCGTCTCCGGATCGAGGCCGAGATCCAGTTCCGGCCGCTTGCCCAGCTCGTCCTCGCGGTCTTCCAGCTCGTTCTGCAGGTTGGCGTAGATCTCGGCGCCGATGATGGCCTCGTCGTGCAGACGGGCGTAGTCGGTGCGTTCCTGCCGCAGCGCCACCTGGAACAGATAGCGTTCCTGCAACTCGGCCGCGTATTCCGGATACTGCGCCCTGAGCGCCATCAGCGCCGACATGGTCCGCTCGATCCGCTCGTCGAGAATGAGGCAGAGCTCGTCCGCCGCCGCGTCGCCGACGAGGGAGCGGATATCGTCCACGCCGGACTTGCGGACCTCGCTCAGCACGGCCTGCGTGGTGCGCAGCCGCTCCATCCGGTTGGCCAGCCGCTTGCCGACCGGTCCGGCGATACCGAAGCGCCGCTGGACCCACATCGAGGTGCGGAAACGCCAGTTGAAGCCGAGAATCTTCTCGCAGCCACGACCGTATCCGTCGACGCCCCCGGCCTTGGTCGCGTCCATCAGTTCGTCGGTGTGGGCGACCAGTTCACGGGCGATGGCGCTGGCCACATAGCCGCGCGAATACTGGTTGAAATAGCCCTGACGCTCCTGGCCGACGGTGGCCATAAGGCCGATCTTCAGCCAGTCCTTGTCCGACAGCGGGGCGCTCTCGCCCTCCGCCGCCTCGATGGCTTCGACGCGTCGGGCATAGGCATCGGCGACGCGGGTTGCGACATCGGCGGGGATCTTGCGGTCCTCGGCGACCCGGTGAACCGATGAGCCGATGTCCTCCAGCGCCCGGGCGATGGTGCGGTTTCGGATGGCGAGGTCGGCCGGCGACAGCTTGTCGAGGCCGAACGCCTTCATCACGGCGCCGACCGTGGTGGCGTTGATGAAGAGGGTGAACAGCACGAAGGCACAGACCAGCGCGGCGATGAAGTTGCGGACGTCCTCGGGGAAGGCGTCGTTCTCGAAGACGGCCAGCGCCAGCGCCAGCGAGACGGCGCCCCTGAGGCCGCCCCACCACATCACGGTGCGGAAGCCGAGACTGACATCGGCGGCCACATGGGCGCGGGACAGCATGGGCAGCACGGCGAAGGTCAGCAGGCCGCGGGCGAAGAAGGCGACGACGATCAGCACCACGAGGGTCAGCCACATGCCGCCGGAGAAGACCGACAGGATCTCCGGCACCGCCATGCCCACCAGCACAAAGATCAGCGAGTTTGCCCAGAAGCCCAGATTCTCCCAGGTCTCGGAGAGCAGGTGCCAGCCGCCGCCGGACATGCTGGTGCGGCCCAGCGACCCCATCACCAGCGCCGCGGTCACCACCGCCATGACGCCGGAAACGTGCAGGTAATGCTCGGCGATCAGGAAGGAGAGATAGGCCAGCGAGATGGTCAGCGTCACCTCGACCAGGGCGATGCCGCCGACATGGCCGATGATCCAGGCGAAGACCCGCGCGAGCAGGTAGCCGACGATGATGCCGCCGACGAAGACCTTGAGGAAATTCCAGACGCCGCCGAACAGGTCCGCATCCGCCGAACCCAGGATCATCGCCACCAGGATGTTGAACAGCACGATGGCGGTGGCGTCGTTGAACAGACTCTCGCCCTCGACCAGGATCGCCAGCCGCTTCGGCGCGCCGAGATCCTTGAAGATGGCGACGACGGCGACGGGGTCGGTCGCAGACAGGATCGCGCCGAGCAGCAGACAGACGACGAAGCCCATGCCGCTGACGGCATAGACGGCGCCGCCCACCATGAAGGCGGATATCAGCAGTCCGATGACGGCGAGGAACAGGATCGGTCTTATGTCGGCAATCAATTTGCGGACATCGATCGACAGGCTGCTTTCGAACACCAGCGCCGGCAGGAAGACGAAGATGATCACTTCCGACGTCAGTTCGAAGCTTTCGAAGCTGTGGAACAGGTCGGACACGGGGCCGAGATGCGCGCTGTGCGTCGCATCGACGAGCAGACCCAGCGCGATGCCGACCACTGCCAGCAGCACGGTGTAGGGAAACTTGTAGCGTTTGGACAATGGCAGGATGAGGACCGCAATGGTCATCAGCCCGAACAGCCCAAGTATGGTCGTCCAGATCCCTTCGTGCATCGCGTATCCCCTCTGAAACCGATGCAACCCCTCTATGGAAACAAGTATAGGCGCGAAAACATTGATTGGGCCAGCGTTTGACGAAATCCACAGTCGCGAAGCGGGGATTTTCGCCGAAGCCCGGCTGTCCTATGATCCACGCCAAGGGACATCATGGGGAGAGAAACGATGGCCGATACCGCACCCGCCAATGCCTGGGACGAGATCAAGGAACCGGACAGCTATGACTGGAAGGCGATCGTCGACGGGCTGAACACCTATCTCAGGCTCCGCACCACGCCGATCGGCATGAAGCTGTTCGAGACCAAGGCCGAGATGGAGGCGATCAACCGGATCCGCCGGCCGAAGGACGTCCACACCACCGACCAGATCGTCGGCCAGGCCTCGCGGCTCGGCTTCACGGTTGGCGTCACCATGGACGATCTCGTCGGCGCGCAGTGCGGCGCGGTGATCGGTCTGCATCCGCAGAACGAGGAATGGCTCGGCGGCGAGCGCATGAAGGGCGTCTGGTACGAGACCTCCGACGACACCGCGGCGCACCAGGCCGCCATGGATGTGGTCCCCTATGGCCGCTACGAGGCGATGGCGGTCTCGCCGCTGGCCGCGGGCCGGCTGGACCCGCCGGACATCGCCCTGATCTACGCCACGCCGGCGCAGATGATCATCTTCATCAACGGCCTGCAGTGGGCCGGTTACCGCAAGCTGGAATGGGGCTGCGTCGGCGAGAGCTCCTGCGCCGACAGCTGGGGCCGGGCGCTGTCCACCGGCGAGCCGAGCCTGTCGATACCCTGCTTCGCGGAGCGCCGCTATGGCGGCGTGATGGAAGACGAATTGCTGATGGCGATCCCGCCGCGCTTCCTGCCCAAGATCATCGAAGGGCTCGGGCGGCTGTCGGCCAACGGCCTGCGCTATCCGATCCCGCCCTATGGCATCCAGAACGACGTCCGGGCCGGCATGGGCGCCAGCTACGACTGATCACTGCGGCCCGCCTCGCCCTTTGCCGCCTTCGGACTTGATCCGAAGGCCTCGGCGCAGGCGGAACCACAAGGTCCTCGGGTCAGGCCCGAGGACATCAAAGGTGCGGGGTGGAAATGGACCGCTAGTAGAGCGGCTCCACGCTGGCGAGGCCGAAGCCCATCAGCTTGAAGCGGCCGTCCTGGATCTCGATCGGGATGCGGACGAACTTGTTGCCCTCGGTGTCGGTCTCCTCCAGCGCGGTGATGCCGAGTTGCAGCCCCAGCCTGGCGCCGCCGGCAAGCTGGCCGGCCGCCGCCACGGCATCGACGAAGGCGTCGGCGCCGCGCACGATCAGCGTCGCGGCGCCTTCGGCCCTGCGCGCGGTGTCGAGGGCGAAGGTGCCCTTGCCGGTGATGGACAGATCGCCCGTCGCGACCTCGAAGGCCTGCACCTGCAGGACGCCGCCGGCATCGCGCCAGGCGTCGAGATGCCCGGGCGCGGTCGAATCCGGCAGCGGCTCGAAGGTCACCGTGGTCCGGTAGCGGTCAATGTTCTCGCCCAGCGGGGAAGCTTCTGGGTCCACTTTCAGCCCCGTGCCCGAGACGGACAGGTCGAAATGCGGTTGCTCGCCGGCTTCCGGCCGCAGCCGGCCATGAACCTGCAGGCGCTCCGCCTCGCGCAAGGGCAGCGAACCGGCGACCTTCACCTGCGTCAGATCGGTATCGACGCGGGTCATGACGCCCCGGTCGGTGAAGCGGAAGGAAGCCAGCGCCTGCTCCGAAGTGACGGTGGCGTTGCGCCGGACCGTGCCTTCGGTCCAGCCGATCCTTTGCGGCCCGAAGGCCTGGGCGATGCCGTGGCCGCGCTTCCAGGTCTGGAAATAGAGCACCAGCCGGTCGGCGGCCCAGGCGGGCGCGCCGTTCAGCCCCGCCGCCTCGATCGACGGCTGTTCTATGTGCAGTTCCAGCCGGTAGGGGAAGCCCGAGACCTCGGCGCTCGAATAGGCGACCTCGGTGCCCTCGGCCCGCCGGTCCTCGGCCCATCGGGCGAAGCCCCGCTCCAGCCCGTCGGCCAGCGTCGACCAGTAGAACCAGTAGCCGCCGGCCGCCAGCAGCACGATGAGCACGATGATGGGGCCGATCCAGCGTTTCACGTCAGGCACTCCCGGATTGCGATGTCCGTTGAAGTAGGTACGAAGCCGGCAATATCCCAGATGACCGGCTTGAACCAAGCCTGAATGGCGGGGACACCAACCACCTGTCGTCCCCGGGCTTGACCCGGGGACCTGGTCTGGCCGACTGCGCCGGAGGCCTTCGGATCAAGGCCTGCCCCCAGTTTGAACGGGGGTCCGAAGGCGAAAAAGGACGCCGTCGACCGCCTACCCCGTCAGCGACTCGACGATCTTGAACTTCTGCACCTTGCCCATCGGGTTGCGGGGCAGTTCGGCGGCGATCTCGACGCGGCGCGGGGCCTTGTAGTGGGCCAGGTTCTCGCGGCAATGGCCGATCACGGCCTCCGGCGTCAGCTCCGCGCCCTCCCGCGGGACCACCATGGCCGTGACCATCTCGCCCCACTTGTCGTCGGGAAGTCCGACCACGGCGGCCTCCAGAATGCCGGGGTGCTCGACCAGGATGCGCTCGACCTCCGCCGTGTAGACGTTCTCGCCGCCGGAAATGATCATGTCCTTCTTGCGGTCGACGATGCAGAGCCGCCCGTCCGCCTGCCAGATGCCGACATCGCCCGACATGACATAGCCGTTCTTCCAGGACTCGGCGGTGGCGTCGGGCCGGCCGAGATAGCCGGAGAAATGGGTGACCGACTTCACGCCGACCTCGCCCGGCTCGCCGATGGGCGCAGGCGCGCCGTCCTCCAGGAAGACGCCGACCTCGTTGCCTGCCGTCGGCCAGCCGACCGAATGCGCCAGCAGCGTCTCCTTCTCCTTGACCTCGAAGGTGACCCAGCCGCCCTCGGTCCAGCCATAGGCCTCGGCGATGCGGGCGTTGTTGAACATCTCCATCGCCTCGACCGTCATCGACAGCGGACCCGGTGCGCCGGAAGAGATCATGAAGCGGAAGGCGTTCACCGGCGGCTTGCCGCGCTTCTTCCATTCCTCGGCGATCATGGTCGTCATCGACGGCACCAGGAAGGCGAAGGTGCAGTGGTCCGAGAGTTCGTCCAGCGCCAGCTGCGGCTCGAAGCTCTGCATGATGCGGACCCGCGCGCCGATCATCAGCGCCCCCATCGCCAGCCCGGCATAGGAGAGGTGGAACAAAGGACCCGGACACAGCATCACATGGTCCGCCGTCAGCCCGTATTCCCAGCACCAGCGCATCTGCGCCGTCAGATAGTGGTCGTTGGAATAGAGCGCGCCCTTCGGAAAGCCCGTCGTGCCGGAGGTGTAACCGACGACGCAGTCGCGCTCGCCATAGCCGTGCTCGCCGAAGACCGGCCGCTCGACGCTTTCCGGGGTATCGATCCTGTCCGCATCGATGACGACGGCGCCGCATTTCGCGCCGACCTTTCGCGCCATCTCCAGCCAGGGCTCGGCGGCGAGGATGGTCTTCGCGCCGCTGTCGGAGATCTGGAATTCAATCTCGGGCTCGGCCAGACGCGAATTCACCGGCACGGCGGCCATGCCGACCCACTGGCAGGCGAGATAGCCCAGCACGTGATCGGCGGCGCTGGGCAGGAAAAGCCCCACCATCTTGCCGTGCGGCCCTTCGGCGGTGCTGCGGATCGCGTCGGCCAGCGCCACGATGCGCGGCAGAAGCTGGCCATAGGTCAGGGTCTTCCCTCCCTGAAGCTCCTCGATCGCGATCCTGTCAGGCTGGCTCAGCGAGCGGACGGCGATGGTCTCGGCGACGGTAAGGCGCAATGTCTCCTCCCCAGGGTCGTTGCGGTCATTTCCAGGCGAACACCGGCTGTTCGTAGTGTGCCACACGGGTCTCCCGTCCGTGCAGGGCCACGTCGCGGAACTGGTACAGCACCGCCGCGGTGGGCGCGTGGATCTTGTTGTCCATGATGGGCATGCGGATCACCGGCCGGTCGCTTTCCGGGATGGTCACGAACTGCGGCGAGTCCTCCCGGTCGAGATCCCTGAGCGGGATCAGGTGCAGCTCCTGCACCTCGGCCGGGTTGAGCACGAAATCCGGCTTCCGCCCGATCCAGGCGACCACCGGCGCGATGCAGTAGCCCGAGCGGGTGACGTAGTCGTCCAGCCGTCCGAGCACCTCGGCCTCGGGCACGGTGACGCCGACCTCTTCCTCGACCTCGCGCAGCGCCGCCTCGACGACGCTCTCGCCGTCGTCCAGCCGTCCGCCGGGCAGGGCCCACTGGCCCTTGTGGCTGGACAGCTTCGACGACCGGCGGGTCAGCACGAAGCACGGCGTTCCCGCGTCGTCCTCGGTGATCAGGCAGGCGACGGCCGCCCGCTTGGCGACGGCGCGCGAGGGCGGATGCCGCTCGAACGCCGAAAGGTTCGCCGCCGCATGGTCCCTCAGCCGCCCGGCGTCCCACGCCGCGGTCCAGTGATCGAACGCGCTCATGCACCGACAATAGCGCCACCGGATGACAATCCGCATCCGATATGCGATGCCCCTGCCATGCATGGGCGGCAGGCGGGAGGCAAAGCCATGAAGATCGCGATTGCGGGCGCGGGCGGACGCATGGGCCGGACGCTGGTCCGGATGATCACCGAAGGCGGGCACGGCACTGTCTCCGGCGGGCTGGAGCATCCCGACAGCCCGGCGCTGGGCCAGGACCTCGGCACGCTGGCCGGCATCGGCGAACTCGGCGTCGCGGCGAGCGCCGACCGGGACGCCATCTTCGCCGAAGCGGATGTCGTCATCGACTTCACACTTGCAGAAGCGACCTCTCTCAACGCGCTGGCCGCGGCCGAGGCCGGCACCGCCTTCGTCGTCGGCACCACCGGCATGAACCCCGAGCAGCAGGCCCGGATCGACGAGGCCGCCAAAACCGTCGCGGTCATGCAGGCCGGCAACATGTCGCTGGGCGTGAACCTGCTGGTCCAGGTGACGAAGCAGGTCGCCGGCGCGCTGGGCCTCGACTGGGACGTCGAGGTGGTCGAGAGCCATCACCGCTGGAAGGTCGATGCGCCGTCGGGCACGGCGCTGATGCTGGGCAAGGCCGCCGCCGAAGCCCGCGGGCAGGACCATGATGCGGTCGCCGTTGGCGGCCGCTACGGCATCACCGGCGAGCGGAAGAAGGGCGAGATCGGCTATGCGGCGCTGCGCGGCGGCAATGTCGTCGGCGAGCATTCGGTCGTCTTCGCCACCGACAACGAGCGGGTGACGCTGGGCCACATCGCCTCCGACCGCTCGATCTTCGCCGCCGGCGCGATCCGCGCGGCACTGTGGGTCGCGGACAAGCCGGCGGGGATTTACGACATGATCGACGTGCTGGGGCTGAAGTCCGATGGCTGACAGCCTCTACGCCGAGGCCTGCGCCCAGACCACGGCGATCGAGCGTTTCTTTCAGGTCGCGCCGGGCGATTTCACCGACTGGATCTCGTTCGGCGAAGCCATCGCCGCCAACGGCGTGCTGAAACGCGTGGCCGAGAACGATTTCCCCATGTCGAAGGGCGAGCGGATGCTCTGCCTCGTGATGGTGGCGAAATCCGACTACGGCCACATCGCCGCCCAGGCCGAACCGAACGTCTGGGGCCAGGGCGGCTTCTGGTCGATGGACCGCAAGAACGGCGCGCTGGCGCTGCGCATCATCGCCGAAGGGGTTTGGGCGTAGGGAAAGCCGCAATGCCCGGATAGGCGGTTTCCCAACTGCTCCCACGCCCACCCAACCCTCCCCCTCGGAGGAGGGGGGCTCACTAGGGATAATCCTGGCTCACATGAGCCTCCCCCTGGCAGGGGGAGGCCGGCGCGCAGCGACGGGTGGGGGTCGGCTGCGGGTCATGGCAGAATGACGTCATGAGCCGGTCCACCGCCAGATCGCTGCGCAAGCGCATGACCAACGCCGAGCAGAAGCTCTGGTGGCGTCTTCGCTACCGTCAGGTGAGCGGTTGCCGCTTCCGGCGTCAGCACCCGATCGGCCCATACGTCGCTGACTTCTGCTGCATCGAGAAGCGCCTGATTATCGAGGTCGACGGCAGCCAGCACGCCGTCCGGCAAGGCAAGGATGCTGAGCGTACGGAAGTTCTTAATGCGCTGGGCTATTGGGTTCTGCGCTACTGGAACAACGACGTGCTCGCGCGCACCGAAGAGGTCGTGGAAGACATCCGGCGTCATCTTCTCGAACGCTAAGCGGCTCCCACCCCCACCCAACCCTCCCCCTCGGAGGGGGAGGGCGTTACAGGCCAAGGACATACAACAGAAAAGGGCCCCCGGATCGCTCCGGAGGCCCTTTCCCCAGGGATGGCCGGACCAGACCGGCCAGTCAGTTCACGAGCAGCCGGTGGTCCCGCCGCAGGTGTCGCATTTCAGGCAGGTGCCGTTGCGGACCAGCGTGAAGTTGCCGCATTCGTCGCAGGAGTCGCCCTCGTAGCCCTTCATGCGGGCCATCGCGGCCTGCTGCGCCCGGTTGCCGGCGGCCGAACCGCCACCGGTCGATGTCGAGACCTCGGCCGAGCTGGCGCGGACGATGGTGGTCTCTCCCCCGCCGCCGCCGGCCGCACGCATCACCTCGGCGGTGCGTTCGACCGCGGCCGCCGTCGCCTGGCGCTTGTCGGCGTTCAGGACGTAGAGGTTGGAGCGGACATAGCCGGTCGACGCGACCTTCATCACCGCTTCCAGCGCCTCGTCGGTGGCCCGGATCTCGCCGGCCTGCGCGTCGGGCAGCTCGCCCTCATGCGCGCCCTCGCCCAGCGCGTCCGCACGCAGGTCGCTCGGCTCGACATGGGCCAGGTCGTTGCGGCCCATGTAGCTGACGGCCAGCTCGCGGAACACATAGTCCAGGATCGACGTCGCGTTCTTGATCGCGTCGTTGCCCTGCACGATGCCGTTCGGCTCGAAGCGGGTGAAGGTGAAGGCCTCGACGAACTCCTCCAGCGGCACGCCGTACTGAAGGCCGATGGAGATGGCGATGGCGAAATTGTTCATCAGGCTGCGGAAGGCAGCGCCTTCCTTGTGCATATCGATGAAGATCTCGCCCAGCTCGCCGTCGTCGTATTCGCCGGTGCGGAGATAGACCTTGTGGCCACCGACCAGCGCCTTCTGGGTGTAGCCCTTGCGCCGCTGGGGCAGACGCTTCCGCTCGTGCACCACCACCTTCTCGACGATGCGTTCGGCGACGATCTGCGCCTTCTCGGCCAGCGGCTTCTCGGCCACCGCCTCTTCCAGCGTCTCTTCCTCGTCGTCGAGGGCCACGGCGTTCAGCGGCTGCGAGAGCTTGGAGCCGTCGCGGTAGAGCGCGTTGGCCTTCAGACCCAGGCGCCATGACAGCATGTAGGCGTCCTTGCAGTCCTCGACCGTCGCCGAATTCGGCATGTTGATGGTCTTGGAGATGGCGCCCGAGATGAAGGGCTGCGCCGCCGCCATGATGCGGATGTGGCTTTCCGCCGACAGGTAGCGCTTGCCGATACGGCCGCAGGGATTGGCGCAATCGAAGACCGGCAGGTGCTCGTCCTTCAGATGCGGGGCGCCCTCGACAGTCATCGCACCGCAGACATGGGTGTTCGCGGCCTCGATCTCCTTCTTCGAGAAGCCCAGCGCGCCGAGCATGTCGAAGTTGACGTCGTCCAGCTGCTCCGGCTCGAAGCCCAGCACGCGGATGCAGAACTCCTCGCCCAGCGCGTACTTGTTGAAGGCGAAACGGATGTCGAAGGCGCTCTGCAGACCCTGCTCCAGCTCCTCCAGCACGCCGTCGGTGAAGCCCTTCGCCATCAGGCTCTCGTAGTTGATGAAGGGCGCGCCATCCAGGGTGCCGTGACCGACCGCGTAGTTGATGATGTCCTCGCGCTCCGACTGGGAATAGCCCAGCGTCTCGAGCGCCTGCGGCACCATGCGGTTGATGATCTTGAAGTAGCCGCCGCCGGCCAGCTTCTTGAACTTCACGATGGCGAAGTCCGGCTCGATGCCGGTGGTGTCGCAGTCCATCACCAGGCCGATCGTGCCGGTCGGCGCGATCACGGTGGCCTGGGCGTTGCGGTAGCCGTTCTCCATGCCCAGATCGACGGCGCGGTCCCAGGCGCGGCAGGCGGCCTCGGCCAGCGTGGCCTGCGGGCAGTCGGCCGCGTTCAGCGGCACCGGCGGCACCGAGAGGCCCTCATAGCCGCCGGTCTCGCCATAGGCGGCGCGGCGGTGGTTGCGCATCACCTGCATCATGGCGTCGGCATTGTTGCGGAAGCCCGGGAAGGCGCCCAGCTCGCCCGACATCTCCGCCGAGGTCGCGTAGGAGACACCGGTCATCAGGGCGGTGATGGCGGCGCACATGGCGCGGCCCTCGTCCGAGTCATAGGAGAGGCCCATGGCCATCAGCAGACCGCCGATATTGGCATAGCCCAGGCCGAGGGTGCGGAACTTGTAGGACAGCTCCGCGATCTCCTTCGACGGGAACTGCGCCATCATCACCGAGATTTCCAGGGTGACGGTCCACAGCCGGCAGGCATGCTCGAAGGCCGCGATGTCGAACTCACCGTCCTTCGTGCGGAACTGCATCAGGTTCAGCGAGGCCAGATTGCACGCCGTGTCGTCCAGGAACATGTACTCCGAGCACGGGTTCGAGGCGTTGATGCGGCCGTCGTTCGGGCAGGTGTGCCAGTCGTTGATGGTGGTGTCGTACTGCACGCCCGGATCGGCCGAGGCCCAGGCGGCATAGCAGATGTCTTCCCACAGCTTCTCGGCGTCGATGGTCCGGGCGACCTTGCCGTTGGTGCGGTTGACCAGATTCCAGTCCGCCTTCTGCTCGACGGCGTTCAGGAACGCGTTCGGCACGCGGACCGAATTGTTCGAGTTCTGGCCGGAGACGGTCAGATAGGCGTCCGAGTCCCAGTCCTTGTTGTAGACCGGGATGTCGATCTGCTTGTAGCCCTGCTTCGCGAACTGGATGGTGCGCTGGATGTAGTTCTCCGGGATCACGGCCTTGCGGGCGGCGATGATCTCCGACTTCAGCGCGGCGTTCTCCTTCGGATCCAGACGGCGCTCGTCATCGGGCGCGAACTGGTCGGTCCAGCAGGCGGCCAGGATCAGGTTCAGGTGCTTGTTGGCGAGGGTCGAGCCGGAGACCAGGGCGGCCACCTTCTGCTCCTCGACCACCTTCCACATGATGTATTCCTCGATATCCGGGTGATCGAGGTCGACGGTGACCATCTTGGCCGCACGGCGCGTGGTGCCGCCCGACTTGATGGCGCCGGCGGCGCGGTCGCCGATCTTGAGGAAGCTCATCAGGCCCGACGAGCGGCCGCCGCCCGACAGCGGCTCGCTCTCGGACCGCAGGGCCGAGAAGTTGGTGCCCGTGCCGGAGCCGTACTTGAACAGACGCGCCTCACGGACCCACAGGTCCATGATGCCGCCCTCGTTCACCAGATCGTCGGAGATGGACTGGATGAAGCAGGCATGCGGCTGCGGATGCTCGTAGGCGCTTTCGGAACGGACCAGTTCGCCGGTCTTGAAGTCGACATAGCAGTGGCCCTGGGCGGGACCGTCGATGCCGTAGGCCCAGTGCAGGCCGGTGTTGAACCACTGCGGGGAATTCGGGGCCGCCATCTGCCGGGCCAGCATGTGGCGCATCTCGTCGTAATAGGCCTGGGCGTCGGCTTCCGCGTCGAAATAGCCGCCCTTCCAGCCCCAGTAGGTCCAGGTGCCGGCGAGGCGGTCGAAGACCTGCCGGGCGCTGGTCTCGCCGCCGAAGCGCTGCGGTTCCGGCAGCTTCTTCAGGGCCTTCTCGTCGGGCGCGCGGCGCTGCAGCCAGGCGGGCACGTCCTCTTCCTCGACCGCAACGGTTGCCGCGGGGATGCCGGCCTTGCGGAAATACTTCTGCGCGATGATGTCCGCCGCCACCTGCGTGAACTGCCGAGGCACCTCGAAATCCGCCAGCCGGAAGACCACGGATCCGTCCGGATTCCTGATCTCGCTCGTGGTGGTACGGAAGTCGATGGCGTCGTAAGGCGACGCGCCCTCACTGGTGAATCGACGCTCGATACGCATGATTGTCCCCCTGCCTGCCGCGTTCTGGCCCGGATGTGTCCCTGATTGCCGCGATTTCGCTAGGCCTTGAGCCCCGGCGACTGCGGACCACCAGATATTGGGGGAAGCACACATATAGCGTCAACAGGAAATCTCTACATCTTGTGTGTTTCTGTTCCATGACACGGAATATTTGGAACATATGGAGTCCGCTCCGGCAGCTGTGGCGTTGTTCGGCTTGCCCGGCGCAACCCGATGGGGCAGGGTTCCGGCGTCATTCCACCTGTTCGGGGTTCTTCCTGCCATGCGCCGTCTTCTCGTATCCGTCATCGGCCTTGCCGTCCTTGCCGCCTTCCCCGCCCTGGCCCATGAGGGCGAAGGCGTCGGCGGCGGCCTGATCAGCGGCTTCCTGCATCCGATCCTCGGCTGGGATCACGTCGCGGCCATGGTCGCGGTGGGTCTGTGGGGCGCGTTCCTCGGCAAGCCCGCCATCTGGCAGCTGCCCGTGATCTTCCCGCTGGTCATGGTCTTCGGCGGCATTCTCGGCATCGCCGGGATCCCGATTCCCCAGGTCGAGACCGGCATCGCCGCCTCGGCGCTTGTGCTCGGCGTTCTCGTCGCGCTGGCCGTCCGGCCGCCGCTCTGGGTCGCCTGGATCGTCGTCGGCGTCTTCGCCATCTTCCACGGCCATGCCCATGGCACCGAACTGCCCGGCGCGGCCAACGCCATCGCCTACTCGATCGGCTTCGTCGTCGGCACCGGCCTGATGCACATGATCGGTATCGGCTTCGGCCTGCTGGCGAAGTGGCCGCAGGGCCGGATCGCGGTGCGGGCCGGCGGCGGCCTGATCGCGCTGGCCGGCCTCGGATTCCTGACCGGCGCCGTGTGATCGGGCGCATTCGGGGCGGCCTCGCGGCGGCGGCGCTCGCGTCGCTGCCGGCGCAGGCCTTTGCCCACACCACCATCGAGGGGATCGACGCCGTCTATGGCGGCCTGCTCCATCCCTATTTCGTGCCGGGCCACATCCTGGCCCTGACCGCGCTCGCGCTGCTGGTCGGCATCATGAGCTGGGCCATCTGGCGGCTCGCCATACCCGTCTATCTGGCCGCCCTGCTGGCCGGACTCGCCATCGGCGCAGCCGGCATACCGCCCTGGCAGCCCGCCATCGTGCTGCTGGTCCTGGCCATGCTCTGCGGCGGCGGCGCGGCTCTCGCGCTGCCGTCCAATTCGATGGCGGCAGCCGTCGCGGCGGCGCTGATCGGCGTGACGGTCGGTCTGGATTCGGTGCCCGAGGATCTGTCGGCCGGCGTGCCGTGGCAGGTGCTGGCCGCCACCTTCATCGGCGCGGGCGTGTTCCCGGCCTATGTCGGCGCGCTGCTGCTCCGGTTCCGGCGCGGCTGGCTGACGCTGGGCGCGCGCATCGCCGGATCCTGGGTCGTCGCGGTCTCGGCCATGGTGCTCGCCCTCAGCCTCGCACAGGCATGACCGCCCTGCCCGCCGCCGGCTGGTACAAACCGAACAGCACCAGCAGCGCCGCCGCCGTCGGGATCGGCCATTCCGGCGCGCCCATGGTGAACAGGGTCAGCGCGCTGAAGGCGAGCCACAGAACCGGCACGGCCGCCATCAGGATCCGCCACCATAACCGCCCGGCCAGCAGCGCAAGGGCGCCGGCGGCCATCGCCGTCGGGTCTGGCGCGATCCCGACGATTTCCGCCCCGGTCACGTCCCGGCCCATGACCGGCGCGAGATAGGGATAGATCACCACGGCGAGAAAGATCAGCGGTGCCGGGACCGCCGAAGGCCGCCGCGCCGCCCGTCCGCCGGCCACCGCGAAGATCAGGAACAGCAGGCCCGCGGCGGCGAAGGCGGGGACGGCGTAGTCCATGGCGAAGTTGATCGGCTGGAACAGCTGCCAGAGAAAGGCCCAGGCGATCCAGATCAGCCCGGCCCCCGCAATAAGCGCCGCCAGCCGCACCAGCAGGCCCCGGGACCAGAGAGCGGCCGCCAGCATCACCAGCCCCAGCGCCAGACCGGCCAGCGGCGCCGGCCAGTAGAGCTCGTTCGCGCGTTCGAAGAGCCGCCAGTAGGTCTCCGGCGAGAACAGCAGGAAGTCGGCAAGACTGTAGCTGGTGATGTCCCCCATCAGAGCGCGTCGACGTGGCGCGCGATCTCGCCGCGCATGGCGGCGTCGGGCATGGGGCCGCGGACGGCGCGCTTGTTCTGGCGGACATGTGCGGCGCTGGTGGTGGCCGGAATCGCCACGGTGAGCGCCGGATGAGAGAGGATGAACTTCAGGACGACCTCGGACCAGTCGCGGGCATCCAGCTCGCCGGCCACGGGCGGCAGCGGCTCGCCCTGCAGCCGGCGGAGCAGCGCGCCCCGCTGGAACGGGCGGTTGGCGATGACGGCGATGCCCTTCTCCTGCGCCAGCGGCAGCAGCCGGTCCTCGGCCTCCCTGTCGGCAACGTTGTAGGTCAGCTGCACGAAATCGATCGGATGGCGCGCCATGATGCGTTCCATCTCGCCGTGCCGGCGGCCATGGGAGGTCGTGATGCCGACGTGACGTATGCGCCCCTCGTCCTTCATCCGTAAAAGGGTATCCAGATGCCCCTCCCAGGCAACCAGATTATGCACCTGCATCAGATCGAAGCGCTGGACGCCCCAGTTTCTGCGGGCTTCTTCCATCTGCGACGGCCCGCCCTCGACCGAGGTCGTCCAGACCTTGTCCGCGGCGAAGACCGGCGTCTGGTGGCCGAGTTTCTGCAGGCCGTAACCGACAGTCTGCTGGGCGGAACCGTACATGGGCGACGAATCAATCATGCCGCCGCCCTCGTCGAAGAAGGCGGCCATGACGTCGGCCGAACGGTCCAGCAACGCCGGATCGCGCCCGACATTGAAGGTGATCCAGGTGCCGAGCCCGACTGCGGGCACGGCCTCGCCGGTCGAGGGGATGATGCGCGTGTCGCCGGGTCCGGGTGCCGCGCGCTCCAGAGCGGGCGCCAGCGTGGCGGCCAGGGCGCCAGTAAGCAGTTGTCTGCGGCCGATCTTCATGAACTCGCCTCCGTGTCTGTCCGGCAGGTGTCTCGAGTCCATGTTGGGTCGCCCACGCCAATTTCGAGCGCGGGTCCCGATTCAGGCAGCGATCCGGCGTTCCCGGCGAAGCCCCAGGAGCGTGTTTCCGATCAATGCGGCCAGAATGATGACGCCGCCGATGACGCCGAGTTCCGTCGGCGCCTCCTTCAGGACCAGCCAGACCCAGAGCGAGCCGAACACGGTTTCCAGCAGCAGCAGCAGACCGACTTCGGAGGGAGGCAGGTAACGCGGGCCGATGGTCAGGCCGACATAGGCAACGGGAATGAAGAAGAAGCCGCCGGCCAGGATCGCGATCCAGCCGATCTGCGTGGCCGGCTCCTCGTAGAAGGGCAGGCCGAGCGGCACGGTGATCAGCAGGGCCAGCGCCGTCGCGGGCAGCATGTTGATCGCCCGCGCCGAGCGGATGACCACGAAGGTGATCGAGATGCCGAGGACGCAGACCAGCGCGAACAGCTCGCCCAGGCCGGCGTTCAGGGAGACCTGCTCGCCCGCCACCAGCGCGACGCCGATCATCGCCACCGCCGACGCGATCCAGACCCGCGGCGGGCTGTGCTCCTTCAGGAACAGGCTGGCGAAGATCGCCGAGAACAGCGGCGTGGTCGCCACGATCACCAGCACATTGGCGGCATAGGTGTAGGTGTTCGCCGCCGTGAAGCAGCTGTTGGAGATGGCGTAGAAGACCGTGACCAGCACGCCCGCCTTACCGATGGCCCGGAACTGACGCAGCGTGCGGGCGCGCCAGAACAGCGCCAGCACCAGCGTCAGCGTCAGCCCCACCAGCGCACCCCGCCAGAAGATCATCGCCGGGGCCGGCAGGCCCGAGAGCTTGATGATCAGGGCGTCCGGGCTGAGCGCCATGATTCCGCCCGCCGTCAGCAGGTAACCCTTTGCCCGCTCGTTCATGTCGCAGGCTTCTGCCACTTCACGAACAGCAGGAAGGGAATCGCCGACAGCGAGACGATGGCGAAGAGGTAGAAGGCGTTGATGTAGCCGATCATCACCGCCTGCCGCTGGATCTCGCCGGCCAGCGCCATCAGCCCGCTGGTGCTCTCGGGGTTCCAGCCGCCGATCACCGACGGAAACCGGAGCGATTCATTGAGCGGGGATATCTGTCCCGCCAGATCCGAATAGTTGAGCTTCGAGGTCCGGAGCGCCACTGCGACCGAGACCGAAATGAAGAAGCTGGAGCCGAAATTCCGGATCAGGTGGAAGACGGCGCTGCCCTCCGGCGCCTTCTTCGGGTCCAGCGTCGCAAAGGCGATCTGCGTCACCGGCACCCAGCAGACGCCGGTGCCCAGTCCCTGCAGCGCGCTGGTCCAGGCGACGTCCCACGGCGTCAGGTTGATGTCGAAGCTGGTGATGTAGAGACCTGCTATGCCCTGCATGGCGAATCCGAGCGCCATCCATATGCGCGGGTCGTATCGGGTCAGCCAGATCATGGCGATGAAGCCGACCAGCGTCCCGAGCCCGCGCGAGGCGAGCAGCCAGCCGATGGTCATCTCGGGGAACCCCCGCAGTTGCTGCAGCATCGGCGGGAACAGCACCATCGGCGTGAAGTTCAGCATGCCGAAGGCCAGGATGAAGCCCATCCCCAGCGCGAAATTCCGGTCCTTCAGCATGGCGAAGTCGAGGAACGGCGTCTTCGACGCGGTCAGGCTGTGGCTGATGAAGATGTAGAACGAGACCGCCGCGAGCACGGCGCAGGTGATGATCTCCGGGCTCTCGAACCAGTCCTCCCGCTCGCCGCGGTCGAGCATGAACTGCGTCGCGGCGACGGCCAGGCTGAGCGCGATGAAGCCGGTCCAGTCGAAGCGGGGCTTGCCCGGGTCGCCGATGTCGCGGACGAAGGCCAGAATGCCGAGGATGGCCACGATCGCGCAGGGGACGACCATGAAGAAGACCCAGCGCCAGCCATACTCCTCCGACAGGTAGCCGCCCAGCGTCGGCGCGATGATCGGCCCCAGCACGACGCCGACGCCGAAGATCGCCATGGTCGAGCCGTGCTTTTCCTTCGGGAAGGCCTGCAGAACGATGGACTGGCTGCCGGGCACCATGGGCGCGCCGAACATGCCCTGAAGGATGCGGAAGAAGACGATCTGCTCCAGCGACGTCGCCATGCCGCAGGCCATCGTCGCGCAGGTGAAGCCCATCGCGGAGAACAGCATCACCCGCCGCTGGCCCAGACGCGCCACCAGCCAGCCGGTCATCGGCGTGACGACAGCCGTGGCGACGAGGTTGAAGGTCACGACCCAGCTGATCTGGTCGGCCGTCGCGCCGAAGGCGCCCTGCATCTTGGGCAGAGCGACGTTCGCGATGGTCACCGTCATCGCGTAGAGCATGGTCGACATGGTCAGCGTGAAGATCAGCGCCGCGCGCTCGAAGCCCGTCGGCATCGGCCGCGCCACCTCTGCGGGAGCGCTCATGGCCCTGTCCCGGCGGTTATTCCCTCCCCCTTGAAGGGGGAGGGCCGGGGTGGGGGTGAATCGGCGAAGCCGAATTGGCCTGCGGCCTCACCCCCCACCCGTCGCTGCGCGCCGACCTCCCCCTCAAGGGGGGAGGTTCGAGGACGTCTCGCTCCCCGTTGCCGGTCTATGGTGGCTACAGTGCTCAAGCCGCCCGTTCGCGCATGCGTTCCAGCTGTTCCCAGCCGAGATAGGCGGTGAAGCGGTCCTCGCCGAAGAACAGCACCGGCCCGTCGCAGATGAACAGGTACTCGGTGTCCTCCAGCGCCGTCGTCGCGCCGTGAACCATGCCGTTGGGCTCGTAGACATAGTCGCCGGTTTCCAGGATACCGTCGCGCACCTGCAGCCGGCCCTTCAGGATGAAGGTATGCGCGGCCGAGAGATGCTTGTGCGGCGGGGCGACGTAGCCCTTGGTCCACTTCAGCAGCACGGCCCAGCGGCCGGTCTCCGGCCCGGTCCAGAGCACCTTGATCCAGGCCTGGCCCTTGTCGGTCTCGATCCACTTCATCTTCGAGGTCTGCGCCAGCGAATCCATCAGTTCGCTGTTCACCGGCGCGATGTCCTGCGGCAGCGGCATGGCGTCCTCCTATGTCCTCAGCGTCAGCCCGCCATCGACGGTCAGGCTGTGGCCCGAAACGAAGCCGGCATCGTCCGAGGCCAGGAACAGCGCCGCGCGGGCAATGTCGATCGGGTTGCCGAGGCGGCGCAGCGCCGCCTTCTTGGCCCAGATCTTCGCGATGTCCTCATTGGCGAAGCTGGCGGCGGTCATGCCGGTCTGGATCGCGCCCGGCTCGATGCAGTTGACCGTGATGCCGAACTTGCCGAGCTCCAGCGCCAGGGTCCGGGTCATGCCCGCCACGCCGGCCTTGGAGGCGCAATAGGCGGTCAGGCCGTAGTCGGTCATCCGCGCCATCACCGAAGCGGTGGAAATGATGCGGCCGGCCTTGCTCTCGCGCAGATGCGGGATGGCCGCCCGGGCGATCTTGAACGCGGCGGTCAGGTTGACCGCGATGGTGATGTCCCATTCCTCGTCGGTCATCATCTCGCCCAGCGCGTTCCGGCTGACGCCGGCATTGTTGTAGACGATGTCCAGCTTGCCGAACTTCGAGACGGCAGCGTCGACGATCTTCTCCGCGGCGCCGGCCTCGACGATATCCTGCTCCATCGTAGTGACGTAGCTGTGCTCGTGCTTAGAGGCGATGTCGGTGCCGGGCCGGTCGACGGCCAGCACCATGGCGCCTTCCCGCGCGAAAAGGTCCGCCGTCGCCTGTCCGATACCGCTCGCCGCGCCGGTGACGATCGCCGCGCGCCCTTCCAGTCGAAGTGACATTGTCTTTCCTCCCCCGTTCGTATCCTGCCCGATCCTATTGTCTGATCGGTCCCGCCGCACCGGGGAATTCCGCACAGCCGCAATGCCTTCATTGTCTGGCGACGATTCCGGATTACATTGGGCGCTCGGGCGGTGCTCTGCGGGGCCCGTGCGGCACAGCAAGCCCCTGGGCCAATAAACATCTCTAGGGAGCTGTCCCTGGCCGGAGCCCTGGTTCCGGACATACGGCGCCCACCTGGTTGACCAGGTCTCAGAGGTGCTTCAAGACGTGCTCACGGCCACTGCGGTCCCGCCCGAACCCGCGCTGCACCCGTCGCAGCGCGTCCCGGGCCTGACCCGGGACCCATTCCAGAGCATTTCCGCCACCCCTGACCATCCATCGACACTCAGGCATGGGCCCTGGATCAAGTCCAGGGCGCCACCGAGCAGAGGAAAAGCAGTAGATGCTTCCGAGCGGCTACGCCGGCATGGGCCGGAGCATGGCTTCCTCGCGGCGGATCGGGCTGAAGCCCATGCGCTGATACATCGGCAGCGCAGCCGGATGGTCGGCGGTGCAGGTGTTCACGGTCACCGCATGAGGCGTCCTCGACCAGAGCTCGCTGACCGCCCAGTGCAGGAACCAGGGGCCCAGCTTCATCCCGATGAAGTCGGGCATCATGCCGAAATAGGCGAGGTCGGCGGTCTCCGGAAGCCCGCGGAAATCCAGCTCGGCATAGCCCGCCGGCACGCCGCGGACATAGAGCACCATGATCTCGACATCCGGATCGCGGACGATTTCGCCCAGCTCCTCGTCGGGCATGTAGCGCCGTTCGGTCCAGACCCAGCGCTCGCCCACGGTGTTGTAGAGGTAACGGTAGAAGTGGACGGTCGGCTTCTCCGCCCGCATCACCGCGTGGGGAATGGCTGGCGCGGGCGGCGGATTGCGGCCCGGCTGCTGGTCCATCCGCAGATAGGTGATGGTGACGGGGATCGTCCGCTCCGGCAGATCGTCCTCGCCGCCGCTCATCGGCTGACCGGCAGGTCCTCGCGCCCGCCCCACTCGGTCCAGGAGCCGTCATAGACGGCCGTCTGGCGGTGGCCGATCAGATGCAGGCCCAGCGCCAGGATACAGGCGGTGACGCCCGACCCGCAGGTCGTGACCACCGGCTTCTGCATGTCGATGCCCGCACCCTCGAAGGCCGCGCGGAGATCATCCGCCGCCTTGAGCGTGCCGTCGGCCTTGAACAGCTGCTGAAAGGGCAGGTTGAGACTGTTGGGGATGTGGCCGCTGCGCAGGCCCTCCCGCGGCTCAGGCTCGGTGCCGGCGAAGCGGCCGGCGGCGCGGGCGTCCAGCACCTGCTCCCGGCCCTTCTTCACATTGTCCAGCATCTGGTCGACGTCGCGGACGAGGAAGGTGTTGTAGCGCGCGGACAGGTGCCGTTCCCGCGGCACATCGGGCAGGTCGCCCAGCGGCCGGCCTTCGGCCTTCCACTTCGGCAGGCCGCCGTCCAGGACGGACACGTCCTCGTGCCCGAAGGCGCGGAACATCCACCAGGCGCGGGCCGCTGCAGTCAGGCCGCCGCCGTCATAGGTGACGATGCGGACGCCGTCGCCCAGCCCCAGCCGGCGGCAGCGCGAAGAGAACTTTTCCGAGCTGGGCAGCATGTGGGGCAGGTCGCTGTCGGTGTCGGCGATCTCGTCGATGTCGAAGAAGACCGCGCCGGGAATGTGCTCGGCGTTGAATTCGGCCTTCGGATCGCGGCCCAGCTGCGGCATGTACCAGCTGGCATCGACGACACGGACGTCGGGGGCGTTCAGGTGCCGCTCGAGCCATTCGGTCGAGACCAGCGATTGTGGGTTGGCGTAGCCTATCTCGGCCTCCTCTGGTGCGCGCTATTCGGCGAACTGGATGCTGACGCGCCGGTTCTGCCGGCCCTTCTTCTCGATCTTGCGGACCTCGACCCGGCCGATCTCGCCGGTTCGGGAAATATGCGTGCCGCCGCAGGGCTGCAGATCGCGGCCCTGAACCTCGACCAGGCGGACGTGGCCGGCGCCGGTCGGCGGCTTGACGGACATGGTCTTCACCAGCTCCGGGCTGGCCTCCAGCTCGGCGTCGGTGATCCAGCGGAAGCCGACCGGATCGTCGGCCTCGATCAGCCCGTTCAGCTCCGCGGTGATGGCGTCCTTGTCCAGCACCGCCTCGGGAATGTCGAAGTCGAGACGGCCCTTGTCCGCGCCGACCTGCCCGCCGGTCACCGGATAGGGCAGCACGGCCGACAGCAGGTGCAGGCAGGTGTGCATGCGCATGTGGGCGTAGCGGCGGTCCCAGTCGATCCCGGCGGTGACGGTCTCGCCCGCGGCCGGCGGAGTCTCGCCCTCGGCGGGCACGTGGACGACCGCGTCCGGGGTCTCGCCCTTCACCGCCGTGGCGATGCGCACTTCCCGGCCGTCGGCGCAGGTCAGCACCCCGCTGTCGCCGGGCTGGCCGCCGCCGGTGGGATAGAAGACCGTCCGGTCCAGCACCACGCCGCCGCGCTCGTTGACGGCGAGGACCGTCGCTTCGCAGCTTTTCAGGTAGGCGTCGTCGCGGAACAGGGGCTCGGTCATCGGGGCGGTGTCTCCTCCAGGCAGCGCGCCCCTTCCGATTAGTCCAGCCAGGGCGGCGTGGGCAAGCCCTTGCTGCGCAGGAACTCCGGATTGTAGAGGCGGCTGAAGTAGCGCTGGCCCCCGTCGCAGAGCACCGTGACGATGGTGTGACCGGGTCCGAGATCCTTCGCCAGGCGCACCGCGCCGGCCACATTGATGCCGCTGGACCCACCCAGAATCAGGCCTTCGTGCTGGGCCAGATCGAAGACCATGTTCACGATCTCGGTATCGTCGATGCAGTAAGGGAAATCGACCGACAGCCCTTCCAGATTGGCGGTGATGCGGCCCTGGCCGATGCCCTCCGAGATCGAGCTGCCCTCGGCCTTCAACTCGCCGTGTGCGTAGTAATTCCAGAGCGCGGCGCCATGCGGGTCCGCGAGGCCGATCTTCACATCCGGGTTCCGCTCCCTCAACGCCGAAGCGACGCCGGCCAGCGTGCCGCCGGAACCGACGGCGCAGATGAAGCCGTCCACCTTGCCGTCCGTCTGATCGAAGATCTCGGGACCGGTCGTCTCGTAGTGGCCCTGCCGGTTGGCGACATTGTCGAACTGGTTGGCCCAGATCGCGCCATTGGGGCTCGTCGCCGCCAGTTCCTCGGCCAGACGGCCCGAATAGCGGACGAAGTTGTTGGGGTCCTTGTAGGGCACGGCGGGCACCTGGCGCAGATCGGCGCCGCAGATGCGCAGCATGTCCTTCTTCTCTTCGGTCTGGGTCTCCGGGATCACGATCACGCACTTGTAGCCGCGGGCCGCCGCGACCAGGGCGAGACCGATGCCGGTATTGCCGGCCGTCCCCTCGACGATGACGCCGCCAGGCTGCAGCAACCCCTTCTTCTCGGCGTCGGCGATGATGGCCAGCGCCGCGCGGTCCTTCACCGACCCGCCGGGGTTCAGGAACTCGGCCTTGCCGAGAATCTCGCACCCCGTCTCCTCCGAAACCTTCTTCAACCGGATAAGCGGCGTATTCCCGATCGTGCCGACGAAGCCCTGCTTGATATCCATTTTCGCGCCGTAGTTTTCCTGCCCCACATTCAAGGCCCGGTATTTAGGGCGAACCACAGAACGGGTAAAGCGCGGTGTCAAAAGGGGTCAGCTGCCCTTGATCGCCTCGAAGGCGTCCAGCGCCCGGCGGCGAGCGGCAGGATGATCGACAATGGGCCGGGGATAGTCCCGGTCCAGCTCGACGCGGGCCACTTTCAGCACCTCGGCCGGGGCCTCCCACGGCGCGTGCAGATGCTTGTCCGGCAGGCCTGCGATCTCCGGCACCCAGCGGCGGATATAGACACCCTTCGGGTCGTAGTCCTGACCCTGCTTGATCGGGTTGAAGATGCGGAAATAGGGGGCGGCGTCGGCGCCCGAGCCGGCGACCCACTGCCAGCTGGCCGAATTGTTGGCCAGGTCCGCATCGACCAGCGTGTCCCAGAACCAGTCCTCGCCATGCCGCCAGTGGAGCAGCAGGTGCTTGATCAGGAAGCTGGCCGCGATCATGCGCACCCGGTTGTGCATGTAGCCGGTGTGCCATAGCTCCCGCATGCCGGCATCCACCATCGGATAGCCCGTGCGCCCCTTCTGCCACGCAGTCAGGGCGTCGGAGTCCTCGCGCCAGGGAAAATCGTCGAATTTCCGCCGCCAGTTGTTTTCCGGCAGGTCGGGGAAGTGGAACAGCAGGTGGTGGCTGAACTCCCGCCAGACCACTTCCGAGCGGAACTTGCCGACCGACTTCGCCCCGTCCTTCTCGGCAAAGTCGATGCGCTGCCAGATCTGGTTCACCGAGATCTCGCCGAAGTGCAGATGCGGGGAGAGCCGGGAGGTCACGTCCCGGTCCGGGTAGTTCCGGCCCTTTGCGTAGTCGTCCAGATCGCCCGCCAGAAAACTCTCCAGCCTGTCGGCTGCCCCCGCCTCTCCCGGCGTCCAGCTGTCGCGCAGACCGCCGGCCCAGTCCGGCTTCGTCGGCAGCAGGCCCCAGCTGTCCAGATCTTCGGAGGCCGGCCAGTCGCCGGGCACGCCGATGCCTTCGGGCGCCGGCAGTGGTGCGGCCGGCGGGTCCGCGGCCAGGCAGGCCTTCAGGAAGGGCGAGAAGACCTTGTAGGGATCGCCGCTGCCGGTGCGGATGGTCCAGGGCTCGAAGCCCAGATTGCCGCGGCAGCTTTCCGCCATCAGGCCGCGGTCCTTCAGCGCCGCCTTGATGCGCTTGTCGCGCTCGATCTCCGCCGGGTCGTAGAGCCGGTTCCAGTAGACGGCTTCCGCACCGCTCTCGTCGATCACATCGTCCAGAACCTCGTCCGCCCGGCCCCGGCGCAGGATCAGGCGGTTGTTGCGCTTGTGCAGATCCGTCGCCAGCGCCTCCAGCGCATTGTGCAGCCACCAGCGCGACGCCCCGCCCATGCGCCACTCGCCCGGCGTCTCGTCGTCCAGCACGTAGAGGCAGATCACCGGCCGCCCGGTTCCGGCGGCGGCGGTGAGCGCGGGATTGTCGGCAAGGCGCAGGTCCCGGCGGAACCAGCAGATGACCGGGCTTTGAGACACGTCGGACCTCAGGTCAGTTGACGGTCGCGCGCACCTCCCCCAGCAGGCTGTGGCGGTAGACCAGAGTCTGGCCTACGGAGGGGAACTGGGTCCGGATCACGGTGCCGGTCAGCACCCAGTCGCCCGCCCGCAGCACGCAACCCTGCGCGGTCATTTCGTCCGCCAGCACCCGCAGCCCCTGCAGCGGATGCCCCAGCGCATCGCGGCCGACGCCACGGCCGGCCTCGGCCCCGTCGATCTCCAGCAGCGCGGTGGCATCGGCGAGCCCGTCCAGCGTTTCAGGCCCGTGCACCTCGCCCAGCACCATACCCGCATTCCAGGCGTTGTCGGCGATCAGGCTGAAGGCGTCGAGACGGCTGTAGTCCGCATTCCGGTCGTCGGCGACCTCGAAGGCTGCGGCAACGCCATCGACGCTGTCGCGGATCGCCTCGTCCAGAAACGGTGCGCCGCGCTGCGTCAGGTCCCGGTTGAGCCTGAGCGCGACCTCGCATTCGAAGCAGATCCGGCCGTAATCGGCGGCAGGCAGGTCCGCCGGGCTGTCATGCAACTGCGGAGCGGCGATCATGCCACCCACCGGCCGGTCGATGCCCACCATCTGCTGCATCGTCGTGGCGGTAAGCGCGATTTTCCAGCCGAAGGACGGCCGTCCTCGCTGTCTCAGCCGGGCGACCAGCGCCTGCTGGATACGGTATGCCCCGGCCAGGTCGGCGGGACGGAACCGGTCGGGCAAGGGCTCGAAGGCCGCGCCTTCCAGGTGCTGGTTGTCGAGCCAGGTGGCAGCCTGATCCGCGATTTCGGTTGTGGTCATCGGCAGGTCCCTGTGGTCTGTTTCCCCAGAGCCTACCGGGCCAGAGCCGACAGGAGAACCGGGATGCCCGACATCCGCATCGTCGTTGCGAAAAAGATCATCACCATGAATCCGAACCGGCCGGTCGCGACCCATGTCGCCATCCGCGGCGGCCGCATTCTGGGCGTCGGCAGTCTGGAAGACCTGGAAGGCTGGGGCGAATACACGCTGGATACGGACTTCGCCGACAAGGTGCTGATGCCGGGTCTGGTGGAAGGTCACAGCCATTCGATGGACGGCGCGGTCTGGGACTATTGCTACACCGGCTTCTTCGACCGCACCGACGCCGCCGGCAAGGTCTGGGCGGGCGCCGACAGCATCGATGCCGTTGTGGTCCGGCTTCAGGAGGCCGAGCGGCAGATGACCGACCCGGAAGAGACCCTGTTCGCCTGGGGCTTCGATCCGATCTACTTCCCCGGCCGGCGGATGGTGGTGTCCGATCTGGACATGGTGTCGGCCACGCGGCCGATCCTGCTGCTGCACTCCAACGGGCATCTGCTGAACGTGAATTCCGAGGTCATGCGCCGCGGCGGCATCACCCGGGATGTGAATATCGAAGGCATCATCAAGGACGCGGACGGCAATCCGACCGGCGAACTCGCCGAGTTCTCGGCCAAGTACATGGCCTACAAGGCGGTCGGAAATCCGTTCATGAACGGCCTCAGCCCGGAGGCGCTGCGCCGCTTCGGGCAGATGGCCGTTAACACCGGCGTCACCACGGCCACCGACCTGCACTCGCCGCTCGACGAACCGACGCGGGAAACGCTTGTCTCGGTCACGGCGGACCCGGATTTCCCGATCCGCGTCATGCCCGCCTTCGGCGCGGTGAATGCCAGCATCGAGGAAGGGCTGGAGCGCGTCGCCGGCTTCGCCAAGCACGGCCACGACAAGCTGTTCACCGGGCTGGTCAAGATCATGACCGACGGCTCGATCCAGGGCTTCAGCGCCCGGATGAAGTGGCCGGGCTACTACAACGGCGCGCCCAACGGCGTCTGGAACCTGGAACCGGAGGTGCTGACGAAGCAGCTCAGGGCCTATCACGACGCCGGCTATCTGGTGCACATGCATACCAATGCCGACGAAGCGATCGAGCTGATGATCGACGCGGTCGAAGCGGCCCAGGACGGCAATCCGCGGCGGGACCACCGGCACACGCTGCAGCACTGCCAGATGGCCTCGCCGGCGCAGTTCCGGCGCATGAAGGCGCTGGGCATGTGCTGCAACCTGTTCGCCAACCACATCTACTACTGGGGCGAGGAGCACCGCGCCTACACCATGGGCCCGGACCGGGCCGAGCGCATGGACGCCTGCGGCACGGCGCTGCGCGAGGGCGTGCCCTTCGCCATCCATTCCGACGCGCCGGTGACCCCGCTGGGGCCGCTGTTCACCGCCTGGTGCGCGGTCAACCGGCTGACGCGCACCGGCCGCGTGCTGGGGCCCGAGGAGCGGATTTCCGTCGACGCTGCGCTGCACGCGATCACCCTCGGCGCGGCCTTCACGCTCAAGAAGGACCACCTCGTCGGCTCCATCGAGGTCGGCAAGTTCGCCGACTTCGCCGTGCTGGAGGACGACCCGACCGAGGTCGCGCCGGAAGAACTCAAGGACGTGCGGGTCTGGGGCACGATGCTCTCCGGCAAGCCCTTCGAGGCCGCGAAGGGCTGACATGCCCATCCCGTTCACCGTCATCGGCGGCTTTCTGGGGGCTGGCAAGACCACGCTGCTGAACCACCTGCTGACCCAGACCGAGGGCGTCCGCTACGCGGTCTTTGTCAACGATTTCGGATCGCTGAACATCGACAAGCGGCTGATCCGCAGCCATGGCGGCCGCACCATCGCGCTGGAGAACGGCTGCATCTGCTGCTCCATGGCCGATGGGCTGACCCAGTCGCTGCTGGCCCTGCTGTCGATGGACGATCCCTGCGACCACATCGTCATCGAGGCGAGCGGCGTCGCCGACCCTGCCCCCATTGCCGATGTCGCCGTGCTGGACCCCGACCTCGCGCCCGACGGCGTGGTCGTGCTGGTCGACGCCGCCGACGGCATCCGCTGGCTGGAGCACGAGCAGGTCGGCGACATGGTGCGGAAACAGATCGCCGCCGCAGACCTGCTGGTGCTGAACAAGCTGGACGTTGCCGAACCGGACAGCGTGGCCGCCCTGAAGGCGCGGCTGGACGACCTCGCGCCGGACGCCATTCGCGTCGAGACCGAACATAGCCGGCTGCCGATGCCGCTGGCCTTCTCGACAGTGAAGGCCGGCGGCGGTCAGGGGCACGGTCACGATCACGGCCCGGATTTCCGGACCTGTACCATCGAGATGCCGGAAACCTGGACCCGCGCGGAACTGACCGCCGCCCTTCAGGCGCTGCCCGCCGGCGTGCTCCGCGCCAAGGGCTTCGTGAAGCTGACCGGCGGCGGCCTGCATCTGGTGCAGATGGCCGGACGCCGCATCTCGATCACGCCGGCGGACGGCGACGAACCCCCCGCCCTCGTGCTGATCGGCGTCGGCGATATGCCGGACGTGATCTGATCCTCTTTCGTCACCCCGGCCTTGAGCCGGGGTCCGGAGCGGCTTCGCCGCAAGGCTATGATTGTCTGGAGCCGGATCGTGGTCCGGCATGACGGTGAATGCGCGAGCCCTCAGAGTCCCGCCAGCTTCGCCATACGGTCCAGCATCGGCAGCACCTTGTCTTCCTTCTCCGGCGGCAGGCCGAAGACCAGCCGTTCGACGCCCGCATCGGCAAAGGTCTTGATCTTGTCCTCGTCCTGCTGCGCCGCGAAGATCGTCACCGGCAGTTCCTCCGGCCCGCGATCCGCCTCGGCGGCCATCTGGCGGAACTGCGAAAGCGTGTCGGTGATGTCCCAGCCGCGCCCGTCGATCGGCATCCAGCCATTGCCATAGGCGATGGCACGCTTCGCACCCCCCGGAAAGCCGCCGCCCAGGATGATCGGCGGCCCGCCCTTCTGGACCGGCTTCGGCCAGGCGTAGACGGGGTCGAAGTCGACATGCTTGCCGTGATACTCGGCCTTGTCCTGCGTCCAGATCGCCTGCATCGCCTCGACCTTCTCGCGCATGATGCCGAAACGCTTCGTGAAGTCGGTGCCGTGGTTCTCCATCTCCTCGCGGTTCCAGCCCGCGCCGATGCCCAGGATGACGCGGCCGTCGGAAAGCTGGTCCAGCGTCGCCACTTCCTTGGCCAGCTGGATCGGGTCGCGCTGGATCACCAGACAGATGCCCGTGCACAGCTTGATCTTCGACGTCACCGAAGCTGCCGAGCCGTGCGACACGAACGGATCCATCACGTCGTGATACATCTTCGGCAGGTCGGGGCCGCCCGGCCACGGCGAGAGCCGCGAGGCCGGAATGTGCGAGTGCTCGGGAAACCAGAGCGATTCGAAGCCGCGCTCCTCGGCGGCCTTCGCCAGCACCGCCGGCCGGATGGAATAGTCGGTCGTGAAGATCTGCACGCCGTATTTCATGAAACCCTCCCCAGGATTGACGGCGCCGATCCTAGCAGCCCGATCGTCCGCCGTCTCCGGCCTGATCCGACAGCCGGGATGCCGCGTATGGGTGGAAAAGAGCGAGGGGGGAATCATACGGTGAAACTGCCCTATACCTGTCATACGGCGTTCGGCGACACCTACGAGATCGAGTTCCAGCTGCACGACGCGACCGAAAACCCGATGCGGACCGGTCAGCTCGTCGATGCCATCCTGGGCGCAATAGATCGGGACATCGACGTCTGCGGCGACACGTCGAACGGCGATGTGCTGCAGGCGCTGGCCATGGCGATGGCAATCCGGAGCGGCATGATCCACGCGCCCAAGCCGGTCACCGACCAGCTTGCCCGGGACCTGCTGGACCGCGCCATCGACGCCATGAGCGAAGCCAACCAGACATCGCCCGAAACCGGCCACGCCTGACCGCAGCGCGATTGATCGCCGGGGCGGCTTCTGGAAGCATGCGCCGATGCAGGAGAGGATCATCGACGCTGGCGTCCTGAATGTCGCCTACCGCGAATACGGCCCCGCCGCCGGCTGGCCCGTGATCCTGTGCCACGGCTTTCCCTATGACGTGGAAGCCTATGCCGAGGCTGCGCCGATGCTGGCTGCGGAGGGCGCGCGGGTCATCGTGCCGTATCTGCGCGGCTATGGGCCGACGCGGTTCCTTTCAGCAGCCACGCCGCGCTCGGGCGAGCAGGCCGTGCTCGGCAACGATCTCCGCTGCCTGATGGACGCGCTGGGGATCGAGCGGGCCGTGCTGGGCGGCTACGACTGGGGCGGCCGCGCCTGCTGCGTCGTCTCCATCCTCTGGCCGGAACGGGTGACCGCGCTGGTCTCCGGCAACAGCTACAACATCCACGACGTCGCCCGCGCGATGGAGCCCGCGCCCGCACGGCTGGAAGCGGCGTTCTGGTACCAGTACTACTTCAATCTGGAGCGCGGCCGCCGCGGGCTGGAAGCCAACCGACGCGACATCACCCGCCACCTCTGGGAACACTGGTCGCCGGCCTGGGCCTTCGACGACGCCACCTTCGAAAAGACCGCCGCCAGCTTCGACAATCCCGATTTCGTCGACGTCGTCATCCACTCCTACCGCGTCCGCTACGGGCTGGTCGAGGGCGATCCGGCGGTGGCGGAGATCGAGGACGTGCTGGCGAAGCAGCCCGACATCACCGTCCCGGCCATCACCATCGACGGCGGCGCGTCCGGCCTGTTCGACAGCACCGCCCGCCACGCGAAGAAATTCACCGGCCCGCACGAGCACCGCCGTTTCGAGAGCGCCGGCCACAACCTGCCGCAGGAAAGCCCGGACGAATGGGTCCGCGCCGTTCTGAACGCCAAGGCGCTGGCGGGTTGAGGCCTTGCATTGCCGCCCTTCGCTGGCGCCGGTAGCCTGAGGGTCCGGGCTGCAAGGGGGACCGCATCATGATCAGACTGGCGCTGCCGATCCTCGCCATGACCGCGCTTGCCGCGCCGGCGCTGGCGACGGATGTCTGTCAGGGACCCGACTGTCCGCCGACGGCCACGAGACCGCACCTTGCCGGCAACACCAATGGCGGTTACCCGGTTGCGGCGGCCGCGCGCATGGTGAACGGCAAGCCGAGCTACCTTGTCCGGTTCAGTCAGGAGACCCATGACTGGTCGAACATCACCGAATACGCGATCAGCACCGATCTGACCCGCGCCGAGTATCGCCGGGAGTTCGCCGAACGTGGCGTCGAGACGCCCGGCATCATGACCAACATGTGCCCCGGCGCGCATGCGATGGCCGAGGACGGCAGCCGCGAATACTGGGTTGTCGTCTGGGTGAACAAGGACAACACGCTGCTGCCCTGCATCTCCGCACCCTGAGCCGCGATCTACTCCTCGGGCACCGGCACGTTCTCACCGGCGTCGCGTGCGGCGAGCCAGTCGCGCCAGACATCGCCCCGATAGGGCTGGATCGGCCGCCAGTTCGCCGGGTCCGGCTCGGTTTCCAGACCCGGACCGGTGATGCACCAGCGCGGCGGCGCGGGATCGAGGAACGCGGCCCGCCGCTCGTCGACGGGCAGACAGCGCGAGAGCGACGCCTTGGCCTTCGCCACCAGCGCCTGCGTGTCGGGTTCGGTATCCGGGATCGCCGTTCCCTCGGCCGACACATACAGGACGGACCGGCCGTCGGGCAGGAAACGGACATCGCCGGTCTGGACCGCGGCGTTCTCCTCGTCGGTGATGGCGATCTCACGCAGCAGCCCGGAGGTCGCCGTGTCGAAGATGCGCACATGGCCGTCCCAGGAGATCGTCGCGGCGCGGGTGGCGTCGGCATTGAAGCGTGCGGCAAGCAGGCTGGCGTCATGCCCTTCGAGAACACCAAGCGCCGCGCCGGTGTTCACGTCCCAGATGCGTGCGGTCCGGTCCTTCGACGCCGTGATCAGCCGTTCGCCGGTGGCATCGAACTCGACGCTTTCGATGACGATGTAGTCGACATCCCCGCCGCGCCAGCCCTTCGGCGCCTTGCCGTGGCCCTCCATCACGTGAACCAGGCTGCCGTCTGAAGTCCGCCAGAGCCGGACCTTGCTGTCGTCGGCCACGGTCGCCAGCAGGCTGCCGTCCGGGCTGATCGCCATGTCGCGCAGATAGGCTTCGTGATCGGCCAGCACCGCGATCCGCTCTCGGCTTGTCAGGTCCCAGAGATGGACATCGCGATAGCTCATCGCCGCCAGCCGGGTCCTGTCGGGCGTGATGGCCAGCGTGCGGTTCGGGTTCTTCGGCGCGGCCAGTGTCTCTTCGGCACCGGTCCCGTCGAGGGAGACGATGCGTATCGGCGGCGCCTCGCCGCCATTCAGATGGAAGGAGACGGCGAGGCGGCCGTCACCCAGCTCGACGACGCCGCCAATGACCAGGTTCTCGCCACCGACATCGACCTCGGCGAGTTGCTTGCCGTCAGCCACGTCATGCAGCGTGATCACCCCGTTCCAGCGGCCCACGATGACGCGTTTCCCGTCGTCGCTGAACTGCGCCAGCCGGATCTGTTCGGGCTTGGTCTCGAGCCGCCACCGGGTCTCGCCGGTCGTCAGATCGAGCAGGGCGAGCCATTGCGGGTCGCCCCGCGGGGCTGCGAGATAGCTGCGGCCGTCCGGAGAGAGACCGAAACCGTGGCCGATCCCCTCGAACGATCTGGCGTCCGTCGCTGCCGTCTCGAGACTCCATATCCGGATGCGCCCGTTGCCGCCGCCCGTGATCAGCCGTTCGCCATCGGGTGTGAAGACCAGCGCCGTGACCGCTTCGTCGACGCCGTCCAGCGTGATTTCGGGCTGCCAGCCGCCATTGGGCAGGATGACGGCCCTGGCGGCCTGCCCGCCGATCGCCAGCCGCGATCCGTCCGGGCTATAGACCAGTTCGTAGACGGCGCCGGTGCCGAAGTCGAAACGGTCCCCGATGTAGCCGTCGGCGACGTCCACGAAGATGATCTCACCCTTCCGTGTGCCGAGCACGACCCTTGCACTGTCCGGCCGGTAGGCCACCGACTCGATCGCATCCACGCCCTGAATCTTCTGCGGCTCAACGATCGGGAGGCTGGTCGCCGGATCCCAGATCGCGAAGCTGCCGTCCCCGCCGATGCTCGTCAGGGACTTGCCGTCGGGGCTGTAGACGGCCTGTCTGACAATCGCCCGATGACCGCGCAGCACCCAGAGGAAAGTCGGATCGTCCATGGACCAGACGATCACCTCGTCCTTCATCCGGAGCGCGACCCACTTGCCATCGGGCGACACGGCTGCCCGGTTCGGGATCATCGCGCCGGGGATGTTCTCCAGGCAGTAGACTTTCGAAAGGTCGGCCGTCCGCCAGATACAGGCGTCATTGGCGCGGGAAGAACTGACGATCTTCTCGCCATTCTCCACAAAGACCGCGCCCAGCAGCGGCTGGTCATGGGCCTCGAAACTGTGCAGCAGCTGGCCCGTCCCGACATCGAACAGCCGGACATTGCGGTCGTAGTTGCTGCCGTCATCGACGGCAGTCAGCGCCAGCTTGCCGTCCGGGCTGAAAGAGGCCTCGTGCAGCAGCCAGGCATGGGCTTCCAGCTCATGCGCCAGCCGCCCGGTCGTCAGATCCCAGATTCTCGGCTCGAAGTCCCCGCCGACCGACAGCAGCCGCGTTCCGTCCGCCGAGACGTCGAAGCTGCCGATCCCGGGGCTGTGCCCGTCCAGCACATGAAGCTCGCGGTTCCGCGTCACGGTCTCGAACAGCAGCCGTTCGGCCTGCGGCACGGCCGGACGGGACGACAGCGGTTTGCCGTCGGGGCCCGGCGTCGCATCCGGCAGCGCCTCCAGCGCCAGCGCCATGGCGGCGACAAGATCGGTGCCCTGCCCCGAGGTACGCTGCACACCAAGATCGGCGAGGAACCGGGACTGCGTGCTCAGCGCCTGATCCAGGTTCCGCTGCGCCTCTTCCGCCCGTGCATCGGCCCGCGCGGCGTTCGCTTCGGCCAGCCGGGCGTTCTCCTGCGCCAGATCGGCATTGGTCTGGGCGACGTCGCGCTGCCGGTCGGCCTCGATGCTCTGCCACGCTGCGACCGCCGCCAGCGCCAGGGTCGCCGCCGCGACGCCAAACGAGCCGCCGATCCACCAGCGCTGCCGCCGCAGCGCCTGACGCCGGCTCTCGGCGATGAAGGCGGATTGCCGCTCGGTCAGCACCGGGGCCTCGCGCGGTCGGTCGTCGCGCCAGCGTTCGGCATCGGCAATATCCTGTCCGCGCAGCAGCAGCCGCGAGGGCCGGCCCTGCTCGTGCCAGCGCCGCGCCAGGGTGGCGATCCTCGTGTGTTCGCGGATCCAGTCGATATCGACGCCCAGCGCGGAGACCAGGCTGTCCACGGCGTCCTCGAAGCGGTCCCGCTCGGTGCAGAAGATGAAGTTCAGATGGGTCAGCGGTTCCGGAATGGTCTCGGCGGGCACATCGTCGATGACGATGGGCGCGATCCGCTTGTTCAGGTCGCGCGCCAGATCGACCTCCCAGGCGCAGACCTCGGAAGCGGCGGAATGCGGGCTGAGCAGGAAGACGATGGTGTCGGCCTCGGCGATCAGCTGCTCCAGCCGGACCCGCCATTCCTCGGTCGGCAGGATGTCGTCGGTATCGCGGAAGACGCCGAAATGCCGGTCGCGCAGCACATCGGCGATGCGCTGGGCGCGTTCGCGGTCCTTGCGGGAGTAGGAGAGAAAGACCTTCGCGTTCTCGTCCCCGAGGTCCAGATCGTCCTCGGGCGGGGTCGTCTTGTCGCTCATGCCGCATCCGCGTCGTTGTCGCCGGGGCGCAGACTGTCCGGACGCGCTGCGAATGACAAGCCCGGCGGCCCGCCCTCAAGTCCGGAAGTCAGTTGCCGAAATGCGGCTTCGTATCCTCGCGGTCGAGAAGCCGTTGCGTCTCGCGTTTGGCCAGCCGGTCGAGCCGCAGGGCCGGGAACGACATCATGTGCCGCGCCGTCTGGGTCGCGGCAACCTCCCGGTAGCTGGCGATCAGGCCGTCCTTCAGATCGCAGATCGAGACGCCCTCGAAGCCGGCCCGGACGCCTCTGGAATCCGGCAGCTTCGAGTTCCAGCTGAACAGGTAGCGGGCGTAGCCCACGCTGCCGTCCGACACCGGATCGTGAAAGCTCCAGCGGAAGTTCTCGCCGTCGCGATAGAAGAAATCGGAAAACAGCCGTGCGATCTCCGCCCGGCCCTGGAACGACCCGTAGAAGTCGTCGTGATAGACGCCGTCAGGCGTGAAACAGGCGGCGGCCTCCTCGAAAGCGCCGCGGCACACCGCATCGCCCATGCGGACGATCAGGTCCTCGAATGACATGCTTGTTCCTCCCCAGGAATTGCCGGACCAATGCTAGCCCGGTTGCAGCGCGGATTGAAAAGTTTCCTGACCGCAGCATCCCCGATCCCCGCCAGCGGCCTATTCCTCCGGCAGGTCGGGTTCCGGCCAGTCTTCCGTGACCTCGGCCTGCACGGGGCGTTCGACCAGGTTGGAAAGCGTCACGAAGCTGCGCGTCGAGACCACGCTTTCCAGCGCCAGCAATTGCCTGAGCAGATGCTCCAGCGCGGTCGAAATCGGCCAGCCGCACCTTCAGGATCATCGAGGTGTCGCCGGTGACCGAGTGCGCCTCCTCGACTTCCGGCAGCGTGCAGATTTCCTGCATCGCACGGCTGTAGCCCCAGGTCTGGGTGGTCACGTGGATGAAGACCAGCAGCGGCTTGCCCACCGCGGCCCCGTCGATCTGCGCGGCAATCGAGCGGATCACCCCTGACCCCTTGAGCCGCTTGACCCTTTCATGCACGGCCGGTGGCGAGAGGCCGACGGTGCGGCCGAGATCGGCGTAGCTCTGCGACGCATCGGCGACAAGCGCGCCTAATATTCTTCGGTCCGTCGGGTCTATCGGCGGCGGTGCCGCGCCCCTTTTCCGAATGGTTTCTGTATTTGCCATGCCTGCTCCGTTTCGGGTTGATCGCCGAACGTGATTCACCGATCTAGCCATTCAAAGCATAGATCATTCAGCGATTGGAGCGAAACAGATGAACATCATCGACACCGACCTTCGCCTGGGCGACTTCGGAATCACGCCGGAACGCGGCTTCCTCTCGGCCTTCAACCCTGACGAGACCGCACTGCCGGAGAGCATGAGCACGGTCCGCGATCACGCAATGGCGCTGCCCCGGCTGCTGCCGACCGGCGACGTGCGGCGGCGGCTCCGCGCGATCCCGGCGCCGGACATGGACGCCTTCCTGGCCGAAGCGGACGAAGCCCAGCGGCGCATCGCCATGGTTCACCTCTCCTTCCTGATCCAGGCCTGGGTCTGGGGCGAACCCGAGGCGCCGAGATCGCTGCCCGCGAATCTCGCGGCGCCGGTCTGGCGGCTGGCGGAGGCCATCGGGCAGCCGCCCCTGCTGCCCTATTCGGGCTATGTCCTCGACAACTGGGGCCGCATCGACGCGGATGGTCCGATCACGCTGGAAAACGTCTACATGATCCAGCAGTTCCTGGGCGGCCAGGACGAGAACTGGTTCGTCACCATCCATGTCGCCATCGAGGCCGCCGCCGGCGCGCTGCTGGCGGAGGTTCCCGGCCTGATCCGGGCCGCCGACCGAGGCGAGATGGACCTGATGGAGGACCATCTGGCGGTCATGGCCGGCGTCTGGGAGAAGATGATCGCCATCTTCGACCGCATGCCGGAGCGCTGCGATCCCTACATCTACTTCAACCGGGTGCGGCCGTGGATCCATGGCTGGAAGGATAACCCGGCGCTGGGCGAGGGCCTCGTCTACGAAGGCGTCACCGACGCCGAGGGCCGTCCGCAGAGCTTCCGCGGCCAGACCGGTTCGCAGTCCTCCATCGTGCCGACGGTCGACGCACTGCTGGGTGTGGGCCACGCCCATGATCCGCTTCGCAGCTTCCTGGACGAGTTGCACGCCTACCGCCCGCCGCAGCACCGGCGCTTCATCGACGCCGTCCGCGCCCGCTCTACTGTCCGCCAGCGGCTGGAGCATGACGGCTCGGTGTCGCAGAAGGAGGCCTACAACGCCAATGTCCAGGCGCTGGCCCGCTTCCGCACCCGGCACCTCGAATACGCCGCCAGCTACATCAACCGCCAGAACCGCGACGCGGCCGGCAACGACACCGAAGTCGGCACCGGTGGCACGCCCTTCATGAAGTACCTGAAGAAGCACCGCGACGAGGCCGAGCGGCATCTGCTGCGCTGAGACGGAGCGGCGGCGGGCTGATCTGCGGACCCGCCGCCGCCGTACCCCCCGGCGTTGGTTCCGCGAGAGGAAGAATCGCCGCGATGAAATGGCTTCTGCCCGCCCTGGCCCTGCTGCTGCTCAGCGGCTGCGGCACCCCCGATCTGGACGACTACCGCGATCAGGGTCCGCCCCTGGTGCTGGACGACTATTTCCTCGGCAAGACCCGCGCCTGGGGCCAGTTCCAGGACCGCTTCGGCGAAGTCCGACGCCGTTTCGAAGTGCTGATCGACGGCCGGATGGACGGCGACGAGCTGGTGCTGACCGAGGACTTCACCTATGCGGACGGCGAGACCGAGACACGGGTCTGGCGCATCCGCCGGCAGGGGCCGGACACCTGGGAAGGCGTATCCGACGGCGTCGTCGGCACGGCTTTCGGACGGCAATCGGGAAATGCGGTGAACTGGCGCTACGACTACGACCTCGCGGTGGGCGACAGCGTCTGGCAGGTCCAGTTCGACGACTGGCTCTGGCGGCAGACCGAGGACGTCGTGATCAACCGCGCCTATGTCTCGAAATTCGGGATCACGCTGGGCGAGGTGTTCATCACCTTCGTCAAGGAGCGCTGACGCCCGGCCCGCATTGCTTCCATTTGAAATAATTCCATCTGGAAGTAAAATCGGCGGATGGACACCGCGCGCCCGCCTGCCATCCGCCTGGACGACTACCTGCCCTATCTGGTGAACCGGATCGGACCGCCAGTCGAGGACGGGTTCGGGCCGCCGCTGCATCGGGCCGGGATCACCCTGCCCATGTGGCGGGTGATCGCCGTAGTGCTCAACGACGGGCCGCAGCGCCTCAACGATCTGGCCGCCCGGATCAGCCTGCCGGCCTCGTCGGCCTCCCGGCTGGTGTCGGAGATGGTCGCCGAGGGCCATCTGAGCCGTGTCCGCAACGACCGGGACGGCCGCGCGGTTCATGTCGACCTCACCGAACCCGGCCGCATCATCGCCGGCGGGGTCGCCCGGGCCGCGGCGCAGTACGAAGATCACATCACACGGAATTTCACCGCTGCCGAGACAGCCGAACTCAAACGGCTGCTGAAGAAGCTGCACGGCGCCCTCGCCGATGCGGACGCGATATGGGACGGCGCGACGGAGGAGACGAGCCATGGCTGAAACCGCCGAAGCGGAGGGTGCGGCGCGCGCCTTCGACATCTACGACCTGCCGCGGTCCTTCCTGGAGGATCCGTTCCCGACCTATCACCGGCTCAGGGACACCGATCCGGTGCACCGGAACAGGGACGGGACCTGGTTCATCACCCGCTACGAGGACGTGGCCAAACTCTACCGGACCAAGACGACCTTCTCCGACAAGACGGAGATGTATGTGAAGAAGTTCGGCGAGGGACCGCTACTGGAGCAGCACACGAAATCGATGCTGTTCTCGGACCCGCCGGCGCATACCCGCATCCGCAAGCTGGTGGCCCACGCCTTCACGCCGCGCGCGATGCGGTCGCTGGAGCACCGCGTCGTCGAGCTGGTCGACGATCTGCTGGACCGCTGCGAGAGGGACGGCGGCATGGACCTGATCACCGGCTTCGCCTTCGCCCTGCCGGTCGAGGTGATCTGCACCATGCTGGGTATCCCGCCTTCGGAGCGCGAACCGCTGCAGCGCTGGTCCAACGCCATCCTGACGCCGCTGGAGCCGGTGGCGACGCCGGAGATGGTGGCGAAGGGCAACGATGCGGTGGCCGAGTTCAAGCAGTATCTGAAGGAGTTGCTGGACGACCGCCGCGTCAACCCGGCGAAGTATGGCGACGACATCCTGAAGCAGCTCACCGAGGCGGAAGAAGACGGCGACCGGCTGACCGAGACCGAGCTGATCCAGAACTGCATCTTCATGCTCAACGCCGGGCACGAGACCACAACCAACCTGGTCGGCAACGGCGTCAACGCGCTGCTGGATTTCGACGATCAGCTGAAGCTGCTGCGCGCGCAGCCCGACCTCATCGACGGCGCGGTCGAGGAGATGCTGCGCTTCGACAGCCCCCTGCAGATCGGCAACCGGGGCGTCAGCGAACCCATCGATTTCGGCGACGTCACCCTGCCGGCCGGCACGCAGATCATGACCTCGATCGGCGGCGCGAACCGGGACCCGGCCCAGTTCTCCGATCCGGACCGCTTCGACATCACCCGCAAGCCCAACCGGCACATCGCCTTCGCCGCCGGCATCCATGCCTGCCTCGGCGCGCCGCTGGCCCGGATGGAGGGCACCATCGCCGTCGGGCGGCTGGTCGAACGCTTCCCCGAAATCCGCCGCGCGGGTCCCGCCCGGCGCGGAGGTCGTGCGCGTTTCAGGGGCTTTGTCTCGCTGCCCGTTCAGGTATAAGTGACCCCCGGTCAGAAGGGAGGTCCGCCATGAACGTCACCGCTGCGCCCCAGCCGTCCGTCTCGCAGGATGTCGAGCACTTCGACGTGCTGATTGTCGGCGCCGGCATTTCCGGCATCGATGCGGCCTACCATCTGCAGAAGAACAACCCGTCGAAGACCTTCACACTGCTGGAGAAGCAGGAGGATTTCGGCGGCACCTGGCACACCCACAAGTATCCGGGCATCCGCTCCGACAGCGACCTCTTCACCTTCGGCTATGGCTGGAAGCCCTGGCGCGACAAGCCCATCGCCACGGCCGACAAGATCATCCGCTATCTGGACGAGGTGCTGGACGAGCAGGACATCCGCCGCCACATCCGCTACCGCCAGGAGGTGAAGTCGGCGAAATGGTCCAGCGAGGACCAGCGCTGGCATGTCGAGGTCTTCGACGCCGAGGCCGGCGAGACCCGTCACTATTCCGGCAGCTTCCTCTGGATGTGCCAGGGCTACTACAAGCACGAGCAGGGCTACACGCCGGACTTTCCGGGGTTCGAGACCTACAAGGGCACGGTCGTCCATCCGCAGAAGTGGCCCGAGGATCTGGACTACGCCGGCAAGAAGGTCGTCGTCATCGGCTCCGGCGCGACCGCGGCGACGCTGATCCCGGCCATGGCCGACAAGACCGAGCACATCACCATGCTGCAGCGGTCGCCGACCTACTTCTTCGCGCGGCCGAACGAGAACGAGCTGTTCAGCATGCTGAAGCCGCTCGACGTGCCCGACGAGTGGGTGCACGAGATCGTCCGCAAGAAGATCCTGCACGATCAGCAGATGATACAGACCCTGTCGTTCAACCAGCCGGACTACCTGAAGAACGAGCTGCTGACGGCGGCGAAGGAGCATCTGGGCGATTCCGTCGATATCGACAAGCACTTCACCCCGCGCTACCGCCCGTGGCGGCAGCGGCTGGCGCTGATCCCGGACGGCGACCTCTACAAGGCGATCAAGGCGGGCAAGGCCTCGGTCGTCACCGACGAGATCGACAGCTTCACCGAGACCGGCATCCGCACGAAGTCGGGCGAGGAGCTTGAGGCCGACATCGTCGTCACCGCGACGGGCTTCGACTTCTGCATCCTGGGCGACGTCGAGTTCGAGATCGACGGCAGGCGGCTCGACTTCTCGGACTGCGTCACCTATCGCGGCGTGATGTATTCCGGCGTGCCGAACATGGCCTGGGTCTTCGGCTATTTCCGGGCCAGCTGGACGCTGCGCGCCGACCTGATTGCCGACTACATCAGCCGGTTGCTGACGCATATGGACGAGAAGGGCGCCACATCGGTCACGCCGACGCTGCGCGACGAGGACAAGGGCATGAACTTCGGTCCCTTCATCGACCCGGAGAACTTCAATCCGGGTTACGTCATGCGCTCGCTGCATCTGCTGCCGAAGCAGGGCGACAAGGACCCGTGGCGCTTCGAGCACGACTATCACGCCGAGAAGAACGTGCTGCCGGCGGCCGAGCTCGACGACGGAGTGCTGATCTACCGCTGACCCGGCCGCGTAGCCATGGCGTGTTCGATCCCGAACGGAGACGCGCCATGATCCGACGCCTGTTCCTGATTGCGGCTGCCTGTCTGCTTGCCGCCCTTCCCGCCGCCGCCGACGACTTGGCCGCGGCGAAGGAACCCGGCGCCATCGTGATCATGCGTCACGCGCTCGCCCCCGGCACCGGCGACCCGACGACGGTGGTGATCGGCGACTGTTCCACCCAGCGCAACCTGGACGACCGGGGCCGCGATCAGGCGCGGCAGATTGGCGCCGCCTTCCGAGAACGCGGAATCGGGTTCGACCGCGTGCTGACCAGCCAGTGGTGCCGCTGCCGCGAGACGGCGGAACTGCTCGGCCTCGGCGCGGTCGAGGACCTGCCGGCCATGAATTCCTTCTTCCGCCGCTTCGACCGACGCGAAAGTCAGACCGCCGAGCTGAAAGGGTTCATCGCCTCGCTGCCGGCGGATGCGCGGGTGATGCTGGTGACGCACCAGGTGAACATTTCCGCGCTCACCGGTCAGGGCACCTCGTCGGGCGAGGCGCTGGTGCTGAAACGGCTGGACGGCGGCGAGGTCGAGGTCACCGGCAGCATCTTGATCCGGCCCTAGAGATTGAGGCTACCGCGCCTCTTCCGGGAAGTGCGGCGCGAACTCGGCGACGACCTGGCGGTAGGTGTCGCGCTTGAACTCGATGGCCATGTCGACGAGTTCCGAGAGCCGCGCCCAGCGCCAGGTCTCGAATTCCGGGTGATCGGTCTCGATATCGATGTCGGTGTCCTCGCCGGTGAAGCGCAGCAGGAACCATTTCTGCGCCTGCCCGCGGAAGCGGCCCTTCCAGACCTTGCCGACCAGATGCGCCGGCAGGTCGTAATTCACCCAGCCGCCGGATTCGGCGATCAGTTCGGCCTTGGCCGTTCCGACCTCTTCCTCGAGTTCCCGGAACGCCGCGGTCCGCGGGTCCTCGCCCTTGTCGATACCGCCCTGGGGCATCTGCCAGGCCTCCACCTGCTGGTCGATGCGCTGACCGACGAAAACCCGCCAGTCGCGGTTCACCAGCATGATGCCGGCGCAGGGCCGGTAGGGAAGTCCGTCGGTCTTCTCGGTCATGCGTCTATTCCTGCCTGACGACCGCGGTGATCGGCGCCAACCGGAAGCCCCGCTTCAGCATTTCCGGGATCCAGACCCTGAGCCGTTCGATGGTGACCGGATAGGCCTGGGCGAAGCCGATGGCCGAGCCCTGGGCCAGCGACAGCTGCTCCAGCTGGGCCAGACGGCTGTCGATGGAGTCGCGGGCGGCCTGCTGGTCGATCAGCCGGTCGCTGGTGGCCGCCGGCACGCCCATCTCGGAGGCCAGCTTGCCGGCCACCGAGACCGGCGTGACCTTCGGGTCGATATAGACCAGCCCGCGGTCGGCAAGCACGTCAAGGATCGGCCGCATGTCCCGCGGCGAGACGGTCATGCGCGAGCCCATGAAGCTGGTCACGCCGACATAGCCGGTCGCCCGCGACAGCACCCAGCCCAGCCGGTCGAGATTGATCTCGGGGCTGTTGGTGGTCATCAGCGCCTTGTCGCCGGGATCCATCAGTTCGGTGTTGCGCGGCTCCATCGGCACTTCCAGCAGCACCTCGTGCCCGGCCGCCCGGGCCGCCGGCACCCACTCGTCGAGGCGCTTGGAATAGGGCGAGAAGGCCAGCGTGATCTCGCCCGGCAGATCCTGAATGGCCGACAGCGTCGGCGTCTCGGCGAGCCCCAGTTCGGAGATGACGATGGCGATCAGCCGGTCGCCGGTATTGCGGGTGAACGGATGACCGTAGACCCGCCAGGCCATGCGCCCGTCGGGCCCGCGTTTCGGCAGCGGCCCGTACCGGCCGCGGTCGGTCAGCTCGGGATCCGGCGCCGGCGCCAGCGGCTTGCGGTCCTGGCTGTCCGCGACGACGGGCAGATCCTTGAGCGGCGTTCGGCCGTTTCCGGAGCCGGCGAGGTTCGGCGTCGATGGGCGGTCGGGTCTGGGCGCCGGCTGCGCCGCCGGTCTCGGGGCGTCGGCCTTCGGCATCTCCCGCATGGCTTCGGCGGGGTCCGTCGACCGTTCGGCGGCGTCGGCGTGCGGCGGCTCGTTGCGGTGCTGCGGATCCGGCGCAGCCTCGCCGGTCGAGGCTGCATGTCCGTCGCCTTCGGGCTTGCCGGCGACCTCATCCGCCTCGCGCTCGGCAGGGGCGTGGCCGGTGCTGCCGTGATCCGCCGTGGTTTTGTCGGCTGGCTTTTCCTCGGCCGCAGCGGGTTCCGGTTCGCTCGGCGCTTCGGCGACAGGCGGCGGGCCCGCGCCTTCGGGCGCCATCTCGCCGGCCCACCAGAGCCAGCCGATGACTCCGGCGTAGAGCAGCGCGAGCAAGGGCGCCACGATCAGGAGCGCTGTCTGCGCCGCCGGTCTGCGGCCCCGATCCGCCATGCGCTGCCGCCTAGTTCTGCGTCGACCGGGCCAGATAGATGGCCTTCACGGTATCGAGCGCGCGTTGCAGCTGATAGTCCTTCTGCTCCGGCACGCCGACCGGACTGTCCTGAGCCGACTGGTCGTCGCCGGCCGCCCCGTCATCACCATTGGTGTCGTTCTCAAGACGGTTGCGGAGGTCGGCTTCGGAGCGGCGGTTTGCCGGATCGATGACTTCCAGCTTCGCCTGCGGCACCTCGATGTCCGGCTCGATGCCGGTGGCCTGGATGGAGGTGCCCGACGGTGTGTAGTAGCGCGACGTGGTCAGCTTGAGCCGGTTGCCGCCCTGCAACTGGATGATCGACTGCACGGAACCCTTGCCGAAGCTCTTGGTGCCCATGAGGATCGCGCGCTTGTGGTCCTTGAGCGCGCCCGCGACGATTTCCGAGGCGCTGGCCGAACCGCCATTGATCAGCACGACGATGGGCATGCCATCGGCGATGTCGCCGGGCCTTGCGGTGTAGCGCTCGATATCGTCGGAGCTGCGGCCGCGTGTGGAGACAATCTCTCCGCGGTTGAGGAAGGCATCGGAGACGTTGATCGCCTGGTCCAGCAGGCCGCCCGGATTGTTGCGCAGGTCCAGCACGACGCCCTGCATGCTGTCGCCCAGTTCCGACTTCAGATCGTCCATCGCCGCGCGCAGGTTGGTGGTGGTCTGCTCGTTGAAGCTGGTGATGCGGATATAGGCGACCTTGCCCTCGACGCGCGACCGGACCGAACGGACCCGGATCACGGCGCGGGTGATGGTGACGTCGAAGGGTTCGGCCTCGCCGCCACGGATCACGGTGAGCTGGATATCGGTTCCGACGGCGCCGCGCATGCGCTTGACCGCCTCGGTGAGGGTCAGGCCCAGCACCGGTTCACCGTCGATGTGGCTGATCAGATCGCCCGGCTGCATGCCGGCTTCCGAGGCGGGCGTGTCGTCGATGGGAGTCACCACCTTGACGAAGCCGTTCTCCATCGTGACCTCAATGCCCAGGCCGCCGAACTCGCCGCGGATATCGACTTCCATCTCCTTCACCCGCTCGGGGCTGAGGAAATTGGAGTGCGGATCGAGAGACTGCAGCATCCCGTTGATGCCGGCCTCGATCAGCTTCTTGTCGTCGACATCCTCGACATAGTTGGAGCGGATCTTGGCCAGGGCATCGCCGAAGAGCTCCAGCAGCCGGTAGACGTCGCGGTCGTCCTGCGCCCGCGCGGGCGCACAGGCGGCGAGGCTGCCGGCGCCGATCATCACGGCGGCAACGAACACGGTCAGGGTGCTTCTGTAGATCATTATCCGCTTGTCTTTCCTTGCCTTGGGGCCAGCCAGGGCCCTGGGTCGATCGGTAAGCCCGCGCGCCGGAGCTCGAGATAGATTTCGGGCCGGCCATCCGCCGCGGCTTCCGGCATGCGTCCGACCGGCTCGCCGGCCAGCAGCCACTGGCCAGCGACAACGTCGATGCCAGAAAGTCCGGCAACAAGCAAATGATAGCCGTCGCCGAAATCCAGTATCAACAAGCGACCATAAGACCGGAAGACGCCCGCGAAACGCACGATCGCGTCATGCGGCGCCGTGACCAGCGCACCGGGCCGGGTGCTGAAGATCATGCCGTTGGCGTTGCCGGCATCGGCGCTCTCGCCGAAGGCCTTTTTCATGTTGCCGGAGACCGGCAGCGGCAGCCGCCCCTTCAGCGAACCGAATTCAGTCGGGGGCGCGGCCACGGCGGGCGCGGCCACGGGTTCCAGGCGCTCCAGTTCCCGCAACAGCGCCGTCAGCGTGTCGACCTTCTTCGCCAGTTCCTTCACCCGCGCGTTGGCGGCTCGGGCGGCATCCTCCGTCTTCTCGGCAAGCGCCCGTTTCCGCGCCAGCAGTCCGTTCAGGGTTTCCCGGTCCTGCTGCATCGCCGCCAGCGCCTGCGCCGCCTTGTCGCGGAGTTCGGCCAGTTCGCGGCGCTTGCGTTCCAGTTCGTCGAGTTGCGCGCGCAGCGCCGTCATCCGCGCCTCGAGGCCGGGCCGCAGCCCCGCCAACGCCGAAGCGGCCAGCCGTGCGTTGCGGATCTCCCCTGGCCGGGCGATGGCGGCCAGCGGCGGCACGCGGGCGACGCCGGCCAGAGCCGACAGCGAACGGGCGATCTCGGCGCGCCGGTCGGTCAGCGAGTCCTGCAGGATGCCGACATCGGCGACCAGCCCGGCCTCCTCGGCGTCGAGCCGGTCCAGTTCCGTCTCGCCGGCCCGAACCCGTTCGGCCACGGCGGCCATATCGCGCGAGACCGTGCGGGTCTGCTCGCGAAGGGCTGCGGCTTCGGACGCCAGCTTCTCGGCACGGGCTTCGGCTTCGGACTTGAGCGCCCGGGTTTCGTCGAGGTCGCCCGACTGGGCAAGGGCCGGCATCCCGCCTGCCATCGCGGTGAGCAGGGCGCAGAGCGCCGCCAGCGTGATCGGTCGTGCCGTCCGGCTACGCAATCGCGCGCGCGCCGCCGGCGGCGGCCGCAGTCAGCAGCGATCCGCCGGTCATCGCTTCGGGCTTCGGCAGCCCCATGAGTTCCAGCACCGTGGGCGCGATGTCGGCCAGGCGCCCGGGCCTCAGCACACGGCCCGCCGCGCCGCCGACCAGCACCAGCGGGACCGGATTGGTGGTGTGCGCGGTATGCGGTTGCCCGGTGTCGGGGTCCGTCATCATTTCCAGATTGCCGTGGTCCGCGGTGATCAGCATCGACCCGCCGGCGGTCTCAACGGCCTCCGAGAGACGGCCGAGGCAGGCATCGATGGTCTCGACAGCCTTCACCGCCGCCGCCAGGACGCCCGTATGACCCACCATGTCGGGATTGGCGAAGTTGACCACGATCAGGTCGGTGCGCCCGGCGCGGATGGTCTCCACCAGCCGGTCGGTGACCTCGGCCGCGGACATGTCCGGCTTCAGATCGTAGGTGGCGACGTCGGGCGACGGAATCAGGATGCGGTTCTCGCCCTCGAACTGGGTCTCCTGCCCGCCATTCAGGAAGAAGGTGACGTGGGCGTATTTCTCGGTTTCTGCGATACGGAGCTGCGTCCGCCCCGCCTTCGCGACGACATCGCCCAGCGTGTCTTCCAGTTCCTCCGACGGGAACAGCGTCTCCAGGAAGGCGTTCAGCGCGTCGGAATATTCGGACATGCCCACCGCCTTCGCGAATTCGGGCCGGCGCGCGCGGTCGAAGCCGTCGAAATGCGGATCCAGCAGCGAGGTCAGGATTTCGCGCGCCCGGTCGGCGCGGAAGTTGGCCATCAGAAGTCCGTCGCCGTCCCGCATGCCGTCATATCCGGCGATCCGGCGCGGCTTGACAAACTCGTCGGTCTCGTCGGCGGCATAGGCATCGGCCAGCGCCGCGCCGGCGGAGCCGAAATCCGCAACGCCGGCATCGACCCAGGCGTCATAGGCCAGCTTCACGCGGTCCCAGCGCTTGTCGCGGTCCATGGCCCAGTAGCGGCCGCAGATGGTGGCGATACGCGCGCCCCCGGGCAGGGCCGCCTCGAAAGCCTCGATGAAGCCGCCGGCTGATTCCGGCGGCGTGTCGCGGCCGTCCAGAATGGCATGCACCAGCACCTCGACGCCCTGCGCCGTCAGCACCCGCGCCAGCGCGGCCATGTGGTCCTGATGGGCATGTACGCCGCCTGGCGACAGCAGCCCCAGCAGGTGAACGCGTCGGGTCGCTTCGGCCAGCGCGGTCAACGGCGCCAGCGCGGCAAGCTCGCCGGATTCGATGGCGGCATCGATACGCGGCAGGTCCTGCATCACCACCCGGCCGGCGCCGATATTCATGTGGCCGACCTCGGAATTGCCCATCTGGCCGTCCGGCAGCCCGACGGCAAGTCCGGACGTCTCGACCAGCGTCGAGGGACAGGTCGTGCTCAGCCGGTTCCAGTTCGGCGCGTCGGCCTGGCGGATTGCATTCGCCTCCGCCTCGATACGGTGGCCCCACCCGTCCAGAATGCAAAGGACGACGGGCTTGCTGGTCGTGTTCTCGGTCATGGGCTGGATATAGCGGAACCGTGGTTAAAGTTTTAGCCCCTTCAGCGGCTTCGTCAGAATTGTTGCGCCAATGGGCCGGATCTGCCGATCAGGCCGGACTCCCGCCAGCATCGCCCCGGCCATCAGTCCCGGTGATAGGGATGACCGCTCAGAATTGCCGAGGCACGGTAGAGCTGTTCCGCCAGCAGGGCGCGGACCAGCAGGTGCGGCCAGGTCAGCCGGCCGAAGCTGACGATCCGGTCGGCCCGGGCGCGTGTTTCCGCCTCCAGGCCGTCAGCGCCGCCGATCAGGAAGGCGACGTTGCGGCGGCCCTGGTCGGCGAAATCCTGCAGCAGGGCGGCAAAGGCGCGGGAATCGATCTCGCGGCCGCTCTCGTCCAGCGCAATCACCGCATCTGACCCGGTGAGCCGCTCGCGCAGCAGCGCGTTCTCGCGCGCATTGCGCTCGGCGTCGGAACCGCCGCGGCGGTCTTCCAGCTCGACGAGGTCGCAGGGCCAGTTCAGCCGGCGCACATAATGCTCGTAGAGATCCCGTTCCGGCCCGCGCCCGAAGCGGCCGATGCTCAGGATGCTGGCGCGGATCAAGTCAGGCGAGCGCCGCGCCCGGCTCCGCTGCCGCCAGATCCGTCGACCACATCTTCTCCAGCCGATAGAAGTCGCGGACTTCGGGGCGGAACAGATGCACGATGACATCGCCCGCATCGACCAGCACCCAGTCGCAGGCATTGGCGCCTTCGACGCGGGGCCGTCCGAACCCGGCATCCTTCAGTTTCTCGACCAGATGGTCGGCAATGGCGGAGACATGTCGCGCCGAGCGCCCGGAAGCGATCAGCATGTGATCGGCGATGTTGGTCTTGCCGGCGAGGTCGATCTGGACGATCTCCTCGGCCTTGTCATCGTCCAGCGACGTGGAAATCAGGTCGAGAAGCTGCTTCACGACCCGGTCGGCCCTGTCCTGACTGACTATCTCAGTCCTCCATTGCTGGCGCGGTTTCGGGCGGCCAGGGCGCTGCGCCACACGACCTGACCTTGGTGGCCGACAACGGGTGGCGCTTCATCCTGAAGAACCCCCAGGCCGGCGGCGTGGCCGAAGCCAGCGCTCGCCCGTCAGCCTGTTGCCAGAAGAAACGACGGTACCGATTCGCCGCTCGTTGCCCAAGCACCGTGTAAGAATAGGGATCGCGGTCGAACACGGCAACGGGGACCGTTTCCATGATCTTTTCCCACCTGTTCCAGCGCGGCAGCTGCTTCAGATTGTCCGCGCCCATCAGCCAGACGAAGCTATGCTGGCTGTATCGCGTCGTCAGTTTCTCCAGCGTGTCCGCGGTAAACCGCGTGCCGATCCGACGCTCGATATCGCTGACCCGGATGCGCGGATGCCGCGCGACCTGTTCGGCCCGCCGCATTCGCTGCGCGAAGCTGGCCATGCCGGCCGACGCCTTCAGCGGGTTCTGCGGCGAGACGAGCCACCAGACCTGATCGAGCTGCAACAGCTTCAGCGCGAAGATCGACAGATGACGATGGCCGTCATGGGCGGGATTGAAGGAACCGCCCAGAAGGCCGATGCGGAGGCCGTGCTTGTCCATTCAGGGGCGGGTCTGACCTTCACCCCGGACGACATACTTGAAGCTGCAGAGCTGCTCGACGCCGACGGGACCGCGGGCGTGCATCTTGCCGGTGGCAATTCCGATCTCCGCGCCCATGCCGAACTCGCCGCCGTCAGCGAACTGGGTCGAGGCGTTGTGCATGACGATGGCCGAATTGACCTCGTTCAGGAACCGCACCGCCGCCGCATCGTCATCGGTGACGATGGCGTCGGTATGCTCGGAGCCGTGCTGGCGGATATGGCGGACGGCGGCATCGACGCCCCCCACCATCGCGGCGCTGATGACCGGCGCCAGATACTCGGTGTCGAAATCCTCCGCGCTGGCCGGCACCACCCGGTCATCCAGGGTCTGCACGCCGGAGTCGCCGCGCACTTCGCACCCCGCCTCCAGCAGCGCCTTCACCACGCCTTCGGCCGAAGCCCTGTTCAGGCCCGTGTCCAGCAGCAGCGTTTCCGCCGCGCCGCAGATCGAGGTGCGGCGCATCTTGGCGTTGACCACGACATCGCGCGCCATGGCCGGATCGGCGGCGGCATGGACGAAGACATGGCAGCGTCCCTCAAGATGGGCGAAGACCGGCATGCGGGCCTCGCTCTGCACCCGGCCGACAAGCGACTTGCCGCCGCGCGGGACGATAACGTCGATATACTCCGCCGCCGCAAGCATGGCACCGACCGCAGCCCGGTCGGTGGTCGGCACAAGCTGGATCGCCGCTTCCGGCAGACCCGCGGCCTTGAGGCCTGCGACCATTGCCGCGTGCAGCGCCGTGTTGGAATGGAAGGCCTCCCGGCCGCCGCGCAGGATCACGGCATTGCCCGCCTTCAGGCACAGGCCACCGGCATCGGCTGTCACGTTGGGTCGGCTTTCATAGATGACCCCGACCACGCCGAGCGGTGTCCGGACGCGGCTGATCTTCAGCCCGTTGGGCCGGTCCCATTCGGCAATCACGCTGCCAACCGGATCGTCCAGCGCCGCGATATCCTCCAGCCCCTTCGCGACCGATTCCAGACGGGTCGCGTCCAGCTTCGCGCGGTCGATCATGGGCGCGGCGAGGCCGGCGTTCTCCGCCGTCTCGATATCGACGGCATTGGCTTCCAGAATCGCATCAGCGCTGTCGCGGATCGCCTCCGCGCCCGCGGTCAGGGCCCGGTTCTTGTCGGCGGTGGCCGCTGTCGCCAGCACGGCCGCAGCCTGCTGGGCGGCCTTGCCCATCTTCGCGATCATCCGGCGCAGATCGTCGGACTGTCCGAAATCGGCTTCGACAACGCTCATGTCCTGACTTCCTCCTCGACCTGTTCCAGCACCATGTCGTCGCGGTGGATCATCTCGTCGCGGCCACGGTAGCCCAGCAATTCGCCGATTTCATCGCTCTTGTGGCCGGCGATCCGGCGCGCATTGGACGCGGAATAGGCCGACAGGCCCCGCGCCAGGACGCGGCCGGCCAGATCCCGCACCCAGACGGCGTCGCCCCGGTCGAACTCGCCCTCCACGGCCCGCACGCCCGCCGGGAGCAGGCTGCGGCCGCGCGACAGCGCCCGGGCGGCGCCGTCATCGATCGTCAGGCTGCCGCTCGGCTTCAGCGAACTCGCGATCCACTGCTTGCGCGCCGTGCGCGGCGAACTCCAGGGCAGAGAACCAGGTGCAGCGGGCGCCGCCGGCAATGCGGCTGAGCGGCCAGTCGACCCGGCCGTCGGCGATCACCATGTTGCAGCCCGCGCCGACGGCGATCTGCGCCGCCTTCAGCTTGGTTTCCATGCCGCCGACGCCGACGCCGCTGCGGCTCGCGCCAGCCATGGCCAGCACCTCGTCGTCGATCTCGGCGACCTCGGGCAGGAATTCTGCGGTCGCGTTCTGGGCCGGGTCCTCGGTGTAGAGACCGTCGATATCCGACAGCAGCACCAGACAGTCCGCCGAGATCATCTGCGCCACACGCGCCGCCAGCCGGTCATTGTCGCCATAGCGGATCTCGGCAGTCGCGACGGTATCGTTCTCGTTGATCACGGGCACCGCGCCGAGATGGAACAGCGTCTCCAGGGTCGAGCGGGCATTGAGATACTGACGCCGGTTCTCGGTCGCGCCGAAGGTCACCAGGATCTGGCCGCAGATCAGCCCGTGCGCCGCCAGTTCCTCCTGCCAGGCATGAGCGAGCGCAATCTGCCCGACCGCCGCCGCAGCCTGCTTCTGCTCCAGCCGTTCGCGGCGGGGCAGACCGAGCCGCCGGCGGCCCAGCGCGATGGAGCCCGAGCAGACGATGGCGACGTCCTGCCCGCGCTTGCGCGCATCGGCGACATCGGTGGCCAGCGCCTTCATCCAGTCGCGCTTCAGGGCGCCGGTGCCGTGATCCACCAGCAGGGCCGACCCGATCTTGATGACGATGCGCCGCGCGCCTGTGAGACGCTCCGCGCCCTTCAGGGCCGCCACGGTCCTGACTCCTCCGCCTCTTCGGCTTTCTCCTCGGCGACCATGGGCCGGATCACGCGGGCCGCCGCACGCAGCAGTTCGCGGACGCCGTCGCCGGAGACGCCGGAGATCAGATGCACCTCCGCGCCGCTTTCCTTGGCCAGCGCGTCGCGCCGTTCCGAAGCATCGTCATCGTCGATGGCGTCCGACTTGTTGAGGACGACCAGTTCGGGCTTGTCCGGCAGTCCGGCGCCATAGGCCTCCAGTTCGCCACGCACGGTGCGATAGGCCGCCGCAGGATCCTCCTCCGTGCCGTCGACCAGATGGATCAGCACCCGGCAGCGCTCGACATGGCCGAGAAACCGCGTGCCCAGGCCCACGCCCTCGCTCGCACCCTCGATCAGGCCGGGGATATCCGCGATGACGAAGCGGCTCTCGTCGACTTCGGCAATGCCGAGGTTCGGGTGCAGCGTGGTGAAGGGATAGTCGGCGATCTTCGGATTCGCACGGCTGACAGCCGAGAGAAAGGTCGACTTGCCGGCATTGGGGAGCCCAACCAGTCCGGCGTCGGCAATCAGCTTCAGCCGCAGCGTCACCCGCATCTCCTCGCCGGGATAGCCGGTGTCGGCGCGGCGCGGGGCGCGGTTGGTCGAGGTCTTGTAGTGGGCATTGCCGAAGCCGCCGTCGCCGCCCTTCAGCAGCACCACCCGGTCACCCGGCGCGGAGAGATCGGCGATCAGTTCCTCGCCTTCCTCATCCAGGATCTGGGTGCCGACCGGCACCTTGAAGACGACATCCTTGCCGTTCGCGCCCGTGCGGTTGCTGCCCTCGCCCGGCCGGCCATTGCCCGCGCGGATATGCTGGCGAAACCGGTAGTCGATCAGGGTGTTGAGGCCGAGTGTCGCCTCGGCGATCACATCCCCGCCGCGGCCGCCGTCGCCGCCGTTCGGTCCGCCGAATTCGATGAACTTTTCGCGCCGGAACGACAGGCAGCCCGAGCCGCCATTGCCGCTCTGCAGGTAGATGCGCGTCTGGTCGAGGAACTTCATCGACGAAGCTCCTGCGTCATGTCGGTTGTCTCAGGTACCGGCGCCTTGCCGGAAAAGGCGGGCGCCGTATCGGCCCGCCCTGTCATCCTGGCGGACCCTTACTCGGCCGCCGCCGGCTGCACCACGTTGATGGTGCGCTTCAGACCGCCATTGGCGAACTGAACCTCGCCTTCGATCTTGGCAAAGATCGTGTGGTCCTTGCCCATGCCGACGCCGACGCCCGGGTGCCACTTGGTGCCACGCTGGCGCAGGATGATGTTGCCGGGGATGACATGCTCGCCGCCATACTTCTTGACGCCGAGACGGCGGCCTTCGGAGTCGCGTCCGTTACGGGATGAACCGCCTGCCTTCTTGTGAGCCATATCGATTGACCTCCGTTGCCGCGCGTTACGCGGAGATGGCGCCGATGCGGACGACCGTCAGGTTCTGGCGGTGGCCCAGCTTGCGGCGGTAGCCCTGGCGGCGCTTCTTCTTGAAGATGATGATCTTCTCGCCGCGGGTGTGATCCAGGATCTCGGCCTCGACCTTCGCGCCGTCCACCAGCGGGGTGCCGACCTTCATGTCAGCGCCGTCGCCGACCGCCAGGACCTCGTCGAAGGCCACGGTCGAGCCGGGCTCGCCCTGCAGGGTTTCGATCTGCAGCACGTCGCCTTCGGCCACCCGATACTGCTTTCCGCCGGTCTTGATTACTGCGTGCATCGTTCTGCTTCGTCCGGTTTCCGGGCCGCGGCGCCGAAGATCGGGCCGGGCGGCACATAAAATACGGTCCGCCGGGCTGTCCACCCGCCGGGAGAGAGCGGCTTTTAGACCCGGCCCACGGGGCTGTCAACACCCGAGGGGCCCAGAAGTTCCGCTTCGATCAGCGCCTTTTCGGCCGCCGGCGGCGGGACCGACTTTCCGCCCACCGCGTGGACCAGAACCGTGCGCCCCTTCGCCACGCACCGCTCGCCCTCGAAGACGCCGGAGATGACCGTATAGCTGGTGTTGCCGACGCGGACGACGCGGGTGCCGACATCCAGCTCGGACGGGAAGGTGAGCTCGCCCAGAAAGTCGATTTCCACCCGCGCGACCACCCACGGATTGGCGATATTCGCTTCCGGCATCATCTGCGTGATCAGCCGGACCCGCCCGGCCTCGATGAACTGGCCGTAGACGGTGTTGTTGACGTGGCCGTTGGCGTCGGTGTCGCAGAAGCGCGTCATCGCCTTCACCCAGCGCCAGTAGCTGGCGCGGTCGGTCGGGTCGGGTTCGTTCATGCGGGCAGGCCCTCGTCGCCGTCTGTCGGAAGCATGCCGGTCTAGACCTGTTGCCCGGCTCAGTCGAGGCGGAACCCGATGGCGCGGACGTGGTCGCCGAAATCGTCGCGTTCCGGCACGGCGTACTGGCGCGCCTTGTCCTCGGACCAGCCATAGGTCTCCGCCACGCCGAAGCGGGCGGGATCGCGCTGCGCCCTGTAGGGCATGATTTCATCCCGGCGGCGGTCATAGGCGTCGATGCCGTCTTCCTGGGCCGCATCATCGTAGCGGTTGCGGTGCACGGTCAGATCGAGGGACAGCCGCGGTGTAATCATCGGCTCGCGCACAGGACGGCCCAGGGCCAGTCCGGCGACGGGGAAGACATGAGGCGGCAGGTCCAGCAGGCGCGACAATTCGGCCGCATGATTGCGGATGGCGCTGATCGGGCAGGCCCCCAGACCGGCGGCCTCTGCCGCCAGCACCAGCGCCGACAGGGCGATGCCGGCATCGACCGCCGCGTTGAAGAAGGCGTCCAGATGATCGTTGGCGAACGGATGGCCGCGCATGGCGTGGATCTGGCGCTGCCTGCGGTTGTTACCGAGCACGACAAGCAGATGCGGTGCGCCCGCGATCCATGGCTGCCCGGGGGTCAGAAGACCGTCGAGCGAGGCGCGAAGCGCCGGCTCGTCGATGAAGACGATATCCCGCTGCTGCAGGTCGCTCTTGGACGGCGAGGCCAGCGCCAGCGCGCAGATGGTCTCGATCAGGCCGGCATCCACCGGCGCAGCCTCGAACCGGCGGCAGCTCCCGCGCCCGGCAAGTCCGCGCCACAGGTCCGGAATGTCCGTCCGATCGCCGCCCGCCGGCGCGGTGCCGAAGCGGCGTTCCAGTTGCTCCCTGAAATCCTGATCCATCCCGGCCTCCCCGCCGCATCCGTGATTCAGCGGCAGCATAGACTGCTGCGGACCGGCGGCGGCAAGCGCGGCGGCACGTGAGACCGTCAAAGCCCGCCCGAAACGCCACATGGGACATCCCGCGCCATTCTCCCGCGCCTCCGATGGCCGGATAATGACGGCATGGCACAGGGGATCCGGACACAACGATCGCTGCCGCGGCTGCGGCGGCACCTGTTTTCGGCGATCCGGCAGCGTCTCTGGCTGCAGGTGCTTGTCGGCATGTTCCTCGGCGTCGGTTTCGGCACGCTGGTCGGACCGGCGTCGGGCATCGTCGCAGCGGACTATTCGGCCCTGATCGGCAACTGGGTGGCGCTGCCGGGGCGGCTGTTCCTGCTGGCGATCCAGTTCGTCGTCGTGCCGCTGGTCGTCGCCTCGGTGATCCGCGGCATCGCCGGCGGCAGCGCGGGGTCCGATCTCGGACGGATCGGCGGCCGCGCCGTCGCCTTCTTCCTGGCGACCACCATGCTGGCCGTCGCCATAGGCGTGGCCTCGGCGCTGCTGATCCAGCCCGGCAGCTTCGTCGACCCCGGCGCGGTCGCCAGCGTGATGGACACCGCCGCCCCAGCGCCGGCCACCCCGAAGGCGCCGGGCGCCGCCGAGATCCCCGACCTGATCGTAAGCATCTTCCCGACCGACCCGCTGGCGACCTTCGTCAGCGGCAACATGCTGCAGATCGTCATCGCCGCCGCGGTCTTCGGCCTCGCCCTGGTGATGACGCCGGCCGACCAGCGCCGCGCGCTGCTCGACCTCATGGCCTCGGTGCAGGCGGCCTGCATGGTGATCGTCGGCTGGGTGCTGCGCTTCGCACCGCTGGCCGTCTTCGGCCTGCTCGCCAACATCACCGCCCGCGTCGGCCTGTCGGCGCTGCTGGGCGTCGGCATGTATGTCGTCAGCGTGCTGGCCGGGCTGCTGGTGCTGGTGGCCGCCTATCTGCTGATCGTGCAGTTCCGGACGAGGGTCGGCGCGGCGAACTTCCTCCGCCAGACCCGGGAAGTCGCCCTGCTCGCCTTCTCCACCTCCAGCTCCGCCGCGGTGATGCCGCTGACCCTGAACACGGTCGAGAGCAAGCTGGGCGTCTCCAGCGCCGTGGCGCGGTTCGTCGTGCCGCTGGGCACCACGATCAACATGGCCGGCACCGCGCTCTACCAGGGCGTGGCGACGCTGTTCCTGGCCCAGGTCTTCGGGGTCGAGCTGGGCCTGGGCGCGATCCTGCTGATCGTCATCATGGCGACCGGCGCGGCCGTGGGTTCGCCCGGCACCCCCGGCGTCGGCATCGTCATCCTCGCCACCATCCTGGCCAGCGTCGGTATCCCGCCGGCCGGCGTCGCCATCATCCTCGGCGTCGACCGGCTGCTGGACATGTGCCGCACGGCGGTGAACGTCAGCGGCGACATGGTCGCGTGCCTCTATGTCGACCGCGCGCTGCACCACCACGGTCCGGCCGCCGCCCCGGCACAGCAGGAGTCAGCGGCGGACGGCGCACCGCCCACCTGACGGAAACCGCAGGGGCGGAAACGCATTGCGGCGCAGCGAACCATCGGCTATTCATCGCGCCCGCTTGCCCGAAAGGCGGCCACATTGCCTGTGATCAGGCCCGCGGAGAGGTGCCGGAGTGGTCGAACGGGGCGGTCTCGAAAACCGTTGTACTGGCAACAGTACCGAGGGTTCGAATCCCTCCCTCTCCGCCATATAACTATCTAATTTCAAGAAACCTTTTCCGTCGCGAATTGCGGCGGCATATTTTGTGATCTTGACGCGACTCGGCGGTTTTTCAAATGGATCGCAGACATCAACGAGAGATCGAGGCACTCCCCCGCCGCCGCTAATGGGTTACATTATACATTAATGTCAGGTGTCGGGACGGCGTTGGAATGGGTGAAGGACGGGAACGGCTGCTGGACGCGGCGGAACGGCTGTTCGTCGACCACGGGGTCGAGACGGTGTCGCAACAGGCCATCCTGACGGCAGCAGGACAGCGCAACCAGTCGGCCATACAGTACCATTTTGGCGGCATTGCGGGGCTACGTGCAGCAGTTTTCGAACGCGGCCTGATGGCAATCAACGCCCGCCGCGTCGAAATCCTGGAACTGGCCGAGGCGGTCGGCCGGGCGCCAACCATCCACGATGTCGTCGATGCAATGGTCCTGCCCCTTGCCGAATACGTCGAGCGAGGCGAAGGCGGTCGAAGATATCTGAGACATCTCGCCGGCGCGATGCGGGACCCGGGTGTAAGAGCGAGCGACGTCATTGCCGCCCACAACGACGGTCTGCAGCGCGCGCAGAAGCTGCTGAGAAGTCTCCTGCCTCATTTGCCGCCAGCGGTAATCAGCATTCGAACTCTATGCCGCGACCTGGACGATCGTCGGCAGCCTCAGCGAGTGGGACCGCGAGGGCCGGCACCCGGCGCGGACGCGAACCTTCGTCGCCGACCTCCGCAACATGGTGGTGGCGATGTTCACCGCTCCGGCGCCCGAGCCGGAACCGGAGGCATAGCTCTCTTGCCGAAGTCGAGGTCGGTGACCTGTCAGGCCGCGGCGCGCTCTATCTGTCTGTCGAGCCCGCGCTGGAAGTCGTCCATCGTGAGCGTCCGGTAGGCCGACCCGTCGGGGTCGAGCAATTCGAAGACCTTGCCGTCGATGGCGCTCATCATCAGCAGGATGACCGCGCCGTCCGGTCCGCCGCCCTCAACGTGCGATTCGTTTCCGCGGTTCGAACCGAAACCGCCCGCGTGTCGCACGACCTTCGCCGGTCCGTGGTCCGGCGTCGGGTCGTAGAGGCTATGAACGCCTTCAATGACGAGCGTCTTGGTCGGCCCGACATGGCGGTGCGGCACGCATTCGGCATGCGGGTCGAACTTCATCAGGACGTCGACCACCTGGTCCTCATGATCGACGCTCAGGATGTAGTAGTGCAGCCCGTCGAAGCCTTGGAACGACGCCCAGTCGATGCGACGGTCGTCGAAGCTGTAGCTGTAGTCGGTCACGGTTGTTTATCCTCCGTCAAATGCTGGATTTTCACTGCATCCGCAACGCTGCGTCGGCCAACGCCTGATCGTCGGCGTCCTGGTCGTCCCCGAGGTCGAAGGCGATCTCGCGGATGGTGCCGGCAAATACGAAAGGTGCTGTGAAGTCGCCGACTTCGGGTGGCGAGACGCGGCCGACTTCCAGTCCGCGGAATGACATCAGGCCGCGGTACATCGCCGGGATTTCCACCTCGCCGCAAGGCGCGCCGTCGATCTCGAGCCTGCCGATGCCGCGGAACGAGCCGGTTCGTTGCATGGCGAAGCGCACGGTGACTGCGCCCTCGGGCAGCGGACGGTCCGAGCGGACGACATGGTGCCGGCCGACGAAATTGTAGTCATGCACCAGGTGCCCGTCCTTCACGTAGAAGGCGTAGCCGCCGCACCAGTCACCCATCGCGACCAGGATGCCGTCGGCGCCCCCGGACGGGATCTCGAGCGTGGCCGTGATCGAATAGGAACGGTTGCGCAGGTCCGGCGAGGCCATCGGCGGCACGCGCGTACCACCTGGGCGGTAGACCTGTCGCCGGCGCTTCGAGACCCCGTGCGGCGAGGCGACGGCCCAGCGGTTCGGCTTGCCGATCAGCGGCAGCACGTTGTAGCGGCCGGCCTCCACCCACCAGCGGTCGATCATGGCACGCAAGCGCTCCGGTTCCGCTTCGGCGAGGTCGTGGACCTCGTTGAAGTCCTCTTCGACGTGATAGAGTTCCCAGACATCCTCGTCGAAGTCCGTGTTCGGGGCATGCCAGGTCACGGCCTTCCAGCCGTCGAGCCAGATGCCGCGATGGCCCAGCATCTCGAAATACTGGGCCTGCTTCGTGGTCGGGCTCTCCGGTTCCGCGAAGCTGTAAGCGAAGCTGGTCCCCTCCAGCGGTTTCTGGACGATGCCGCCGATGCTCTCGGGCATCTCGAAGCCGGTGACGTCGAGCACCGTAGGCGCTACGTCGCTGACATGGTGGAACTGTCGGCGGATCCCGCCCTGGTCCGCGATGCGACGTGGCCACCGCACGATCAGCGGATCGCGGACGCCGCCGCCGTGGGTGTTCTGCTTGTAGCGGCGAAGCGGCGTGTTGCCCGCCATGGCCCACCCTTGAGGATAGTTGTTGTTGAGGTGGGCTTCGCCGATCTGGTCGATGTAGGGCAGGTTCTCGGCCACGGTCTCGCGCACGCCGTTGATCGTCCGGAGCGCATTGATCGTGCCGTTTCGGGCGCCCTCCTGGCTGGCGCCATTGTCGGAGATCAGGACGACTAGGGTGTTGTCGGCGCGGCCGAGTTCGTCGAGCGCCGCCAGCAACCGGCCGATGTGGACGTCGGTGTGTTCAAGCATGCCGGCATATGCCGCCTGCAGGCGGACGAAGAAGCGCTTCTCGTCCTTGTCGAGGTCGTCCCAGGCCTTCACGCCGGGATTGCGGGCCGGCATGACCGTACCCTCAGGCACGACACCCAGCGCCTTCTGGCGGACGAGACGGTCTTCCCGTGTTCGGTCCCAGCCCTTCTCGAAGACCGGTATGTACTTGTCGATGAACGATTTCGGCGCGTGGTGCGGGGCGTGCGCCGCGCCGAAGCACATGTAGAGGAAGAAGGGCTTCTCTTCGGCGACGGCGACCTGCGCCCGAATCAGCTCGATCGAGCGGTCGACGATGTCCTCGGTGACGTGGTAGTTGGGCCTGTTCGGGACCTCCAGGTGGACGTTGTCGCGCGTGAGATCGGGGTGATACTGGTTCGTCTCGGCCTCGAGAAATCCGTAATAGCTGTCGAAGCCGCGCTGCAGCGGCCATTGCTCGAACGGACCGGCGGCAGAGGTCTCGCTGGGCGGCGTCAGGTGCCACTTGCCGGTCGCATAGGTCCCGTATCCCTGCGCGCGGAGCACCTCGGCGAGCGTGCCGGCGCTCTTCGCGACACGGCCCCGGTGCCCGGGGTAGCCCATGTCCCAGTCCGCGATGCCGCCCATCCCGACCGAGTGATGGTTACGGCCGGTAAGCAGGCAGGCCCGCGTCGGCGAGCAGAGCGCCGTGGTATGGAAGTTGGTGTACCGCAGGCCGCCCGCCGACAGCGCATCCATGTTCGGCGTCTCGATCTCCGAGCCGTAACAGCCGAGATCGCTGAAGCCGACATCGTCGAGCACGATGAAGACGATGTCGGGGCTGCCTTCGGGCGCCTTGCCGGGTTTGGGCCACCAGGGCCGCGACTCCGTATCGTAGCGGCCGACGACGCCGCCGAACTCCTGATCGGTCATGGTTTTCTCCCTGGCTGGCCGGGTGGGTCGCCTGCCGGCGCGTCTTCTTCCTCGGGGTCAAAGTCGCGCGCGCAGCGGAAGCCGGTGTGGCAGGCGCTCGAAGTCGGTTCGTTGCCGGTGCGCGCCGAGGTGCGGTAGCGCATGCAGTAGGACGAATGGCAAAGAAATGAGCCGCCCTTGAGCACGCGTCGCGTCCCGTGGTCCGGGCCGCGCGGATCGATCAGCGGACCATCCGGATGGCGCAGCGCGAACCAGTCGGCGCACCATTCCCAGACATTGCCGGTCATGTTGTGGAGACCGTAGCCATTGGCCGGGAAGGCATCGACCGGCGCGGTGCCGGCATAGCCGTCGGCGGCCGTGTCCTCGACCGGGAAGTCGCCCTGCCAGACGTTCATCCGGTGCTCGCCATCGGGTTCGAGTTCGTCGCCCCAGGGAAATGGCTGCCCGATCAGGCCGCCGCGGGCCGCGAACTCCCATTCCGCCTCCGTCGCCAGCCGCTTGCCGGCCCAGGCCGCGTAGGCGCGGGCGTCGTCCCAGGAGACATGGACCACCGAGTGCTCCTCACGGCCGTCGAGCGTGGACCGCGGTCCTTCGGGGTGACGCCAGTCGGCACCCTCGACGAGCCGCCACCACGGCGCGTCGGCAACCGCCTGCGTGACGAGTGACAGATCCTGCAGCAGTCCGGCGAAGACGAAGGAACTGCCCTCGCGCTCGGCAGTCGTCCGATAGCCGGTCGCCTCGGCAAAATCGAGAAAGTCGAGATTGCTGACAGCGCAGCGGTCAAGCCAGAACGGCCGCAGCATGACCTCCCGTTCGGGCACTTCGCCATCGCTGGCGTATCCCTGGTCGGGGGTCGTCCCCATCAGTCCACGCCCACCGGGGATCAGCAGCATCCTCGAATTCAAATGGCATCCATCGGCGACCGCGCCGACAGCAGCGGATCGGGCGGCTCCGGCGGGCGCACTTCCCTGCAATCGACTCGACGACCGGATCGGCTCGCAACATTGATGACCGATGGCCATCACTTCTCCCCAATAAGATTTAATGGAATCCATTATTCCATCAAATCCGGCCGACAGGAAGAGGAATTCGAGTGTTCATAGAGTTTGGCGGCATCGTGCAATTGGGCGCGCCGGTCGACCGGGATTGTTGGCCGGCAGGTCTGAGCCGCACTACGAAAGCTCTCCGCCAATTTGCTCATCCTGCAGTTTGAGTTGCGGTCCGCAGGACAAATCGCCCGGCCGAACGCCCCATGAATTCATTTGACATGCGGGCGGGCAGGCTATGATTGCGGCGGTCTTCGTCGGATGTCCCGTGGAGGCCAGCCCCACCCCTGTCCGATGGAGAACTATCAGGGATGCGCAAGGTCGTTCTGCTCGCCGCTTCTGCGGCACTTTCCGTCTTCGCCGCCGGTTCCGGCGCGGCTATCGGCGCCGAGGAAAAGGTCCTCAACGTCTACAACTGGAGCGACTACATCGCCGAGGACACGCTTGCCCGTTTCACCGAGGAAACCGGGATCAAGGTGAACTACGACGTCTACGACTCGAACGAGATCGTGGAAGCCAAGCTGAGCGCCGGCAAGTCCGGCTACGACGTCGTCTTCCCCTCCGCCATGCCCTTCCTCGCCCGCCAGGTGAAGGCCGGCATCTACCAGAAGCTGGACAAGGCGAAGCTGAAGAACCTGGGCGGGCTGGAACAGGGCGTGCTCAACAGCCTGGAGAAGGCCGACCCCGGCCTGGAGCATGCGGTGCCCTACATGGTGGCCGGCACGGGCATCGGCTTCAACGTCGAGAAGATCCGCCAACTGGCGCCTGACGCCCCGGTGGACAGCTGGGCGCTGATCTTCGACCCCGAGTGGTCGTCGAAGCTGAAGGACTGCGGCGTCACGCTGCTGGACGATGCCAGCGAGGTGTTTCCGGCGGCCCTCGCCTATCTCGGCAAGGATCCCAATTCCGACAGCCCCGAGGATCTGAAGGCGGCCGCCGCGGTCATCGACGCCATCCGCGGCAACCTGAAATACGTCCACTCCTCGACCTACATCAACGACCTGGCCAACGGCGAAATCTGCGTCGCCCACGGCTATGGCGGCGACCTGATCCAGGCCCGCGACCGCGCGACGGAAGCCAACAACGGCGTCTGGGTCCAGGTCTTCCTGCCGAAGGAAGGCGCCCAGGTGGTCATCGACGTGATGGCGATCCCGGCCGACGCGCCGCATCCGGAAAACGCGCATGCCTTCATCGACTTCATGATGCGCCCGGACGTGGTCGGGCCGATCACCGAGGCGGTCGGATACGCCAACGCGGTCAAGGGGGCGGACGCCTTCGTTTCCGAGGAGCGGAAGGCCGACCCGGTGATCTATCCGCCGCAGGAAACCCGCGACCGGTTCTTCTCGGTCTCGCCCAAGTCGCCGTCCTACGACCGGCTGCGGACCCGCGAATGGACCCGGATCAAGACCGGCCAGTAAAGCCGGTCCATCCCCGGACACCCGATTGATCGGCGGGCGGAAGCACTGCACACTCGGCTTCCGCCCGTCGTCCTTCGCTGCTGAGGGATAGCGCTCCATGACCGAGCCCCGACCCCGCCCCGCCAGACAGCAGGACCCGTCAGAGCCCTGGACCGATCCGGACGCCCTTCCGCTGATCCGCATCGAGGGCGTCACCAAGACCTTCGACGGCGAGGTCGCGGTCAACGATGTCAGCCTCGACATCTACCGGGGCGAACTCTTTTCCCTGCTCGGGTCGTCCGGCTGCGGCAAGACCACGCTGCTGCGCATGCTGGCCGGCTTCGAGACACCGAGCGCCGGGCGGATCGTCATCGACGGCGCCGACATGACGGCCGTGCCGCCCTACGAGCGGCCGGTGAACATGGTGTTCCAGTCCTACGCGCTCTTCCCCCACATGTCGGTGGCCCAGAATGTCGGCTTCGGTCTCCGCCAGGACGGCGTGGCCCGGAAGGAGGTGGCCGAGCGGGTGGAGGAGATGCTCGGCCTCGTCGAACTCGGCCCCTACGCCCGGCGCAAGCCGCACCAGCTCTCCGGCGGTCAGCGTCAGCGGGTCGCCCTGGCGCGGGCCCTGATCAAGCATCCCAAGGTGCTGCTGCTGGACGAGCCGCTCGCCGCACTCGACAAGCGGCTCCGGGAGAAGACCCAGTTCGAGCTGGTCAACCTACAGGAGAAGATGGGCATCACCTTCGTCATGGTCACCCATGACCAGGAAGAAGCGATGACCATGTCCGGGCGCATCGGCGTGATGAATGCCGGCGGCCTGCTTCAGGTAGGCACGCCTTCCGAGATCTACGAATACCCGGCGACCCGGTTCGTCGCCGACTTCATCGGCACGGCGAACCTGTTCGACGGCGTTCTCGGCAGCGAGGACGAGGCCGGGGCGCCCATGCACTGTCCCGAGCTCGGCATCGACATGCGGGTCTCCCGGCGCGGCGCGGCCGCGGAAGGCGCGCCGGTGACCGTCATGGTGAGGCCGGAGAAGATGCACATCACGCTGGACGAGAATACCGCGCTGCAGCCCAACCGCCTGCCCGGCATCGTCCAGGACATCGGCTATCTGGGGGACATGTCCGTCTACCATGTGCGGCTGGAGTCGGGCCGCGTTGTGCAGACATCGCAGCTGAACTCCCAGCACACGGCCGAACGCCGCATCACCTGGGAGGACCGGGTCGTGCTCTCCTGGCATCCGGACAACGCCGTGGTGCTGGCGCGTTGACAGGCGGGGGGAGGCTCCGCGGCTGGTTCGGACGCTGGGCCGTGCTGGCCCTGCCCTATGGCTGGATGGCCTTCTTCTTCCTGCTGCCCTTCCTCATCCTGCTCCGGCTCAGCTTTTCCGAGGCTCGGATCGGCATCCCGCCCTATTCCGAGGTCTTCGAATGGCTCGGCGGTCTGCAGTTCGAGATCAACGGCACGCTCGGCAACTACCACTTCCTGATCGACGACCCGCTCTATGTCTCGGCCTATCTGAACTCGATCAAGATGGCCGCGGTTTCGACCCTGGCCTGCCTGGTGATCGGTTATCCGCTGGCGCTCGGCATCAGCCGGGTGCGGAACCCGTCGCTGCGCAACACGCTGCTGATGCTGGTGATCCTGCCCTTCTGGACCTCGTTCCTCATCCGCGTCTACGCCTGGGTCGGCCTGCTTCGCAACGAGGGGCTGATCAACCAGGTCCTGCTGGCGGTCGGGATCGTCGATCAGCCGATCCCCATGCTGCACACCCCGTTCGCGGTCTATCTCGGCATCACCTACACCTACCTGCCGTTCATGGTACTGCCGCTCTACGCCACTCTCGAACGGCTCGACGGAACGCTGCTGGAAGCCGCCGCCGACCTCGGCGCGAAGCCCTTTTCCGCCTTCCTCCGCATCACCCTGCCGCTCTCGGTGCCCGGCATCATCGCGGGCTCCATGCTGGTCTTCATCCCGGCCGTGGGCGAGTTCGTCATCCCGGACCTGCTCGGCGGCTCGAGCACGCTGATGATCGGCAAGGTGCTGTGGAACGAGTTCTTCCTGAACCGGGACTGGCCCCTGGCGGCGGCGGTCGGCGTGGTCATGCTGGTACTGCTGGTGACGCCCTTCGTCTGGTGGCAGCGGCGACAGACCCAGCTGGAGGACAGCCGGTGAGACCCCTGCGCTTTCCCGTCGTGCTGACCGCCATGGCCTTCGCCTATGCGTTTCTCTACGGCCCCATCGTCTCGCTGATCGTCTATTCGTTCAACGAATCCAAGCTGGTGTCGGTCTGGGGCGGCTTCTCGACCAAATGGTATGGCGAGTTGCTTCGGAACGAGGCCCTGCTTGCCGCTGCCTGGCAGAGCCTGCTGGTCGCGGCGCTGTCGGCAACCGTGGCGGTGCTGCTGGGTACGCTCGCCGCCGTGGCTCTCGTGCGCTTCGGACGCTTTCTCGGCCGCAGCCTGTTCCAGGGCATGCTGACGGCGCCGCTGGTCATGCCCGACGTGCTGCTCGGCCTCTCCATGCTGCTGCTGTTCGTCTCGCTGGAACGCAATGTCGGCTGGCCGGACGGACGCGGCCTGCTGACCATCTCCATCGCGCACATCTCCTTCGCCGTCGCCTATGTCGTGATCGTGGTCCAGTCGCGCCTCAGGCAGGCCGACCGCTCCATCGAGGAGGCGGCGCTGGATCTCGGTGCGCGCCCGGTCAGGGTGTTCTTCGTCATCACGCTGCCGATGATCGCGCCGGCGCTGCTGGTCGGCTGGCTGCTCGCCTTCACCCTCTCCCTGGACGATCTGGTGATCGCCAGCTTCACCTCCGGACCCGGATCGACGACCCTGCCCATGGTGGTGTTCTCCTCGGCACGGCTGGGCGTCAGCCCGCAGATCAATGCGCTGGCGACCATCCTGGTCGGCGCGGTCGCCCTGACGATCCTGATCGTGGCCCAGGTGATGGGCCGCAGGCGGACCTGACGGCCCGCCGCGTCGGCGTACCGGTCGGCGGATTCGGCCTGCGCCACTTTCGTTTTCTGCCGCGCATGCCCATGTGCGAGAGAGGAATGGAGGCCCGCCTTGAGCATGTATTCAGCGAAATCCGGACCCATCGATCCATCCCGTGCAGCCGTGATCGAGGCCTTCGGTGCGACCATCACGCCGCTCCACCCGATCGGGGCGGAGGTCGAAGGCATCGATCTGACGTCCGGCGCAGCGCCGCCGCCTGAGGTCATCAGCGCACTGGAACTCGAGATGGCGCATCGGGGGTTCCTGGTCTTCAGGAACGAACGGCAGCTGGACGTCGACGATTTCCTGCGGGCCAGCTGCTGGTGGGGCGGCCGGGAACTGCACAGCACGCACGGCGTGCACCCGGCGACGCCCGGCGGAAATCCGCACATCTTCCGCCTCTCGAACGACGAGCGCCACGGCATCCCGGGCGTGGGACCCCAATGGCACAATGACGGCAGTTTCGTCGCCGACACCTTCTCCCACGCCGGCTACCACATCATCCGCCCGGCGGAGAAAGGCGGCGCGACCTGTTTTGCCCACCAGGGCGACGCATACGACGCCCTGCCGGCGGAGACACGGGAATACTGGAGCCGACTATCCTCGGTGAATTCGGCGTCGGGCGTGATCCATCCTCTGGTGCATGAACACCCGCTGTCGAAGCGCAAATGCATCTGGCTGCATCTGGGCATGACGGGCGCCGTGATCGAACGCGCCCCGGCGGAGGACCGTTTCCGGCTGCTGACCGCCGAGGAGCTGACTGCGCTCTGTCACCGCTACAACGACATCCTCGATGCCGGGCTGGAGGACGGATACGCCATCGCCTACGAGTATCGGGAGAACGACTGCGTCTTCATCGACAATCTGGCCGTGGCCCACCGGGCGTCGCCCGAGGCGCACGCGCCCGCGGACGAGCAGGGTCTGCGCATCATGCACCGCAGCACCGTCCGCGGCGTGCAGAAGCTCGCGCCCGGTTTCGGCCTGCCGCTTCAGGTCAACATCCACGGCCCCAATCCGTTCGGCGAGGGCGTCTGGCAGGGCGGCGGAATCGGCTTCCGCTGGGAAGAAGGCATTCGAATGCAGAACTAGGGACCACCCGGCCCTGGCCGGGGCGCATGGAGAAATTTCGCCGGGCGGGCATCGCATTCCGTGCGGGTCGTGGCCACATTTGCCGCCGCGCCCCGGGGCTCGCCCTTCTGCATGGACAGGATACAGGGACATGTTCGACATCTGGCTACCGCTGATCGGCGGTCTCGTCCTGCTTATCGCCGGCGGCGATCTGCTGGTCCGCGGCGCGGTCCGCATGGCAAGCGCCTTCGGCGTCTCACCGCTGGTGATCGGCCTGACAATCGTAGGGTTCGGGACATCGATGCCCGAACTCGTGACCTCGGTACAGGCGGCGCTGGCGGGCGCGCCGGGCATCGCCTACGGCAACATTGTCGGCTCCAACATCGCGAACACGCTGCTCATCGCCGGCGCGTCGGCGCTGCTGTTTCCGATCGCCGTGACATCGTCCGGCCTGCGCCGGGACGGGCTGGTGATGCTCGGCGTCAGCATCGCCTTCGCCGGCATCGCCGCAACGATGCCGATGAGCCGGCCTGTCGGCGGCCTGTTCCTGATTCTGCTGGCCGGCTACGTCTATCTCGCCTTCCGGCAGGAAAGGCACGCGACGGCGGACGACCATGGCGCGGCGTTCGAGAAGGGCGCCGCCCTGCAGTCGGCCGATCCGGGCACCGTGCCCGTCCCACGGGAACGCGGTTCCGTTCTGGTGCCCGTGATCACCGCGCTGGCCGGGCTCGCCCTCGTAGTGGCCGGCGGCAACTTCCTTGTCGGCGGGGCGGTCGCGCTGGCGCAATCGTTCGGCATCCCGGAAAGCGTGATCGGCCTGACGATCATCGCCGTCGGCACATCCCTGCCCGAACTGGTGACGTCGGTGATCGCCGCCCTGAAGCGGCAGGGCGACGTCGCCTTCGGCAACATCGTCGGCTCCAACATCTACAACCTGATCGGCATCGGCGGCGCGACGGCCCTGATCGCGCCGGGTGCGGTGCCGGCCGAGATCGTGCGCTTCGACAGCCCCGTGATGGTCGGCGTCGCGCTGCTGTTCATCGTCTTCGCCTGGACCGGGCTCAGGATCGCCAGGCGGGAGGGCGCGCTGCTGCTGCTGGGCTATGCCGGCTACATCTACGCCACCTGGCCCTGAGCGGCCCCCGGCATCTCCCACGCCCGCACAGCCCGGCCATGACGCAGTGTCATGGCACGAGACCCAAATCGCTGCCATGATCGGACCCGTTCCGGCCACAATCCGGGACGGGGAGGCAGTATGAAGAGTTCCGACAACCGGAGGCCCGTTTGCGGGCGTCCAGGTGACAGTTTGGCATGAGCGGTCCACTCGACGGCATTCGGGTCCTCGACCTGACGCGCTACGTCTCCGGCCCGCACGCGACCCAGATGATGGGCGATTCCGGCGCCGACGTGGTCAAGATAGAGGGCTTCGCCGGTGACGGCATGCGCATGGCCGACAGCAAAGTCGGCAAGCCCGACAGCCTGCTGTTCATGACCATCAACCGCGCCAAGCGCAGCCTCGCCATCGATCTGCGCACCGATGACGGCAAGGCGGTGCTGCGCGATCTGGCGGGCACCGCAGATGTGATGGTGGAGAATTTCCGCCCCGGCGTCCTTGAGCAGATGGGCTTCGGCTGGGACGTGCTGCACGAGATCAATCCACGGCTGATCCTGGTGCGCGTTTCCGGCTTCGGGCAGGACGGTCCCTGGCGCGAACGCGCGTCCTACGATCCGGTGATCCAGGCGCTGAGCGGTTTTCAGGAACTGACCGGCGCGCCCGACGGGCCGCCGACGGTCTGCGGCACTGTGGTCACCGACTATCTCGCCGGGCTGCACGCCATGATCGGCGCGGTGACCGCGCTGCAGGGCCGGGAGCGCACCGGCAAGGGCCAATGGGTCGATGTTTCCATGCTGGACTCAGCGACGAGCCTGCTGATGTCGTCGATACCGGAGTATCTCAGGCTGGGCGAGACGCGCACGCGCCGCGGCAACAAGAACCCGGTCTCGGTGCCGTCGCACTGTTTCGAATGCGGCGACGGACGCCATGTCCACATCACCGCCTGGACCGACAGCGAGTTCGCCAAGCTGGCCAAGGCGATGGAAATGCCGGAGTTGCTGGACGATCCCCGCTTCACCGACATCGAGAGCCGCGTCGCGAATGACAAGGCGATCGAGACCATCATCGCCGGCTGGATGATGCAGTTCGACGCCGCGGAGGTGGAACGCCGGCTGATGACGGTGAACCTGCCGGCCGCGCGGGTCGCCACCATCGACGAGGTCGCCGGGAACCCGCAGCTGAAGCACCGGGGCCACTTCGTCGAGGTCGAGCACCCGACCCAGGGCCGGACGCCCGTCGCCGGGCCGGCCATCCGCTATTCCGGCAGCCCGCTGCCGCCGTCGCCGCGCGTGCCGCTTCTGGGGGAACACAGCGCCCAGGTGCTGCAGGAATGGCTCGGCTACGACGACGCCCGGATCGGCGCGCTGGCAGACGCGGATGTCATCCGCGTCGCGGCCTCCGCCGGGGAATGAGCGCCGGGGGCCGCAAACCGCCGGACTTGCATCGCGTTGACGCAGGGTGAATCCTGCGACCCGTGGCAATTGTTCCGGTCGGAAGTCCGGCCGGAACGCCGCTCCGTGCACTGGAGGAGACGCACGGACGGCAGCCCGAAACGCCTTTACCAAAGGGGAGAGTGATCATGAGAACTGTAACGAAGGCAATCGCGCCGCTTGGCATCGCATTCGCGATGATGGCCGGCGCCACGCAGGCCCAGGCCGAGTGCGACAAGGTCTACACGCTGAAATACCACAACGCCTATCCGCCGACGCTGGCGCTCTACAACAAGGTCGGCGCGGGCTTCAAGGAGCGGGTCGAGGCCTGGTCCGGCGGCTGCATCAAGTTCGAGAACTATGACTCCGGCGCGCTGACCTCGGTCGGCGGCATGGTCGACGCGGTCGACCAGGGCATCATCGACATCAGCCACTCCTGGGGGGCGTTCTATGTGGGCGACGTTCCCGAGGCCGACATCGAGGTCGGTCTGCCGCTGGCCTGGGGCGAGACCTACGAGGTCTACGACGCCTACTACAACCGCGGCCTGAAGGAAGTGATCGCCGAGGCCTATGAGAGCCGCTTCAACGTCAAGCACTTCCCGTCGATCCTGGGCCTGGAATACGTCCTCGCCACCCGCGAGGAGATCAGCAGCCTGGCCGACCTGAACGGCAAGAAGCTGCGCGCGCTGGGCATCTATGGCGAGATCGCGCAGTCGGTCGGCGCATCGGCCGTCGTCATTCCCGGCGGCGAGCTCTACACCGCGCTGCAGCTCGGCACCATCGACGGCCTGATCTACGGCGCCGAAGCCATCGTCGCCCAGGGTCTGCAGGAGTTCCTGAAGACCGCCATCGTCGAGCCGAACCTGAATGCGGGCGCGGCCCACTGGCTGTTCAACCGCAACACCTGGGAAGATCTGCCGCCGGAGCTGCAGCAGGTCATCGAACAGGCTGTCGACTACGGCAACCTGGCCGGCGCCATGGACTATCGCATCGTCGAAGCCATGAACATCGGCGTTCTGGAACGTGACGGCGTGAAGCTGCTGGAGCTGTCGCCCGCCGACAACGATCAGCTGAACCAGACCGCGCTGGGTCTCTGGGACAAGATCGCCGAGCGTTCGCCCCTGGCCGCCAAGGGCGTCGAGATCGTGAAGCAGCAGCAGCGCGACTTCGGACAGATCGAATAGGCGAAGGGATACCGGCGGCAGTCTGTACGGCTGCCGCCGGTCCCGCCCGATGCCGGTGGCGCGGCGCCGCCGGCGACCCCTGACCTGTCCTGGAGAGTGACCTGATGGATCGACTGAAGTCGATCGACCGGATCAGCGGCTGGCTGTCGGTGATCTCGTCGTGGACGCTGTTGGCGATGACCCTGATCGTGGGCTTCGAAGTTGCGTCGCGTTACCTGTTCAACAGCCCGACCATCTGGGCGTGGGACATCAACGTGCAGCTGATGCTGCTGCTCTTGATGTTCGGCATCTCCGAAGCCTACCGCCGCGACGTTCATGTCCGCGTCGACATCCTGACCGGCGCGCTGTCGCCGCGCGGGCGCGCCATCGTCGACGCGCTCTATGCGCCGGTGTTCTTCCTGATCACGGTGATCGTCGTCTGGACCGGCTGGGAATATTTCCATCAGGCCTTCGAGCGCAACCAGACCGCGCCGACGATCCTTGCGCCGCTGCTCTGGCCCATCAAGTTCACCATTCCGCTGGGCGGCGCGGTTCTGCTGCTGCAGGGTCTGGCCAAGCTGATCCGCGACCTGCATGTCGCCTTCGGCGGCGAACCGGAAGCGAGCGAGGACCGGACGTGAGCCCGGAACTCATCACGATCCTGATCTTCGTCAACCTGATCCTGTTCCTGGGGACCGGGTTCCCGGTGGCCTTCTCGTTGATCGGCGTCTCGCTGATCTGGATCCTGATCCTGCACGGGACGCGGCCGCTCGGCATGGTGCCGTCGACGATCTTCGACACCGCGACGACCGACATATTCATCGCCGCGCCATTGTTCATCTTCATGGCCATCGCACTTTATCGGGTCGGGATCGGCAATCTGATCTACGAGGCCATTCATCACTGGACCGCCGGCGTGCCCGGCGGCCTGGCCATCGGCACCGTATCCGCCGCGGCCCTGATCGCGGCGATGACCGGCATCGGCGGCACCGCAGTGCTGGTGCTCGGCGTGCTGGCGATCCCCGAGATGCTCCGGCGCGGCTACAATGTCCGCCTCGCCATCGGCGGCCTGCCGCCGGGCGGCTCGCTGGGCGTTCTGATCCCACCCACGGTGATCGGCGTGCTGCTGGGCGGCTTCGCCGGCATCCCGGTCGGCCACCTGTTCTTCGGCGCGGCCGTGCCGGGCATCCTCATCGCCATCCTGTTCTGCGTCTTCATCGTCATCCGCTGCACCATCAGCCCCGGTCTCGCGCCCCGGCTGGCGAAGGAAGACCGGCCCTCGATGCGCGAGAAGCTGCGCGCCACCGCCCGGATCGCCCTGCCGATGCTGCTGATCGTTCTGGTCCTGGGCAGCATCTGGCGCGGCGTTGCGACGCCGTCGGAGGCCGCCGGCATCGGCGCCCTGGGCACGCTGCTGATCGCCATCGGCATGCGCCGACTGGACCTGAAGACATTGCGAGAAATGCTGGCCGATGCCGGTCAGGTCTCGGTCATGGTGCTGACGCTGGTCGTCGGCGGCGCGCTGTTTTCGCGCCTGCTGCAGTTCTCCGGTTCGGCGCGGATGATCGCCGACATGATGGTCGGCATCGATGTCGGCATCTACGGCACCCTGCTGATCTTCCTCGGCCTCGCCATCCTGCTGGGCATGTTCATCGACGGCGCGGCGATCATCTTCATCGTCACACCGATCATGATGCCGGTGGTCAAGACCATGGGCATCGACCCGGTCTGGTTTGGCGTCATGCTGATGATCGCCGTCGCCATCGGCTATGTGACCCCGCCCTTCGGCATGAACCTGTTCTACCTCAAGGGCATCATCGAGCAGATCAAGGATTCGCCCGGCTGCGAGGTGCTCGACCGCGTGGGCGTCCGCGACATCTGGCTGGCCTGCCTGCCCTATGTCGGCGTGATGGTGGTGGCGCTGATACTCGTGCTGCTGATGCCGGGACTCGCGACCTGGCTGCCAAGCCACATGTGACCGCTGCGTCCCGCCGGGGAGGGCGGGCGCCAATCCTGGGAGGAGAACCATCATGGCCGAGGAAGTCATCAAGGCCGGCGCGAAGCCGCATTATCCTGACGGCGTCGCCGTCGTCGTCGGCGGCTCGGGCGGCATCGGCCGCGGCTGCTGCGAACGGCTGGCCGCACACGGCACCGACGTCGCCCTGACCTACCGAAGCAACAGGGCCAAGGCCGACGACGCCGTGGCGGCCGTCGAGGCGGCGGGACAGAAGGGCTACGCCGCGCCGCTCGATCTGGTCGACCGCGACGCCGTGACCGCTTTCTTCGACGACGTCGCCGAGCGCTTCGGCGCCATCCACACCGTGGTCTTCGCCGTCGGCGCGGACATCACCATGACCTATGTCGGCGACATCGATCCGGACGAATGGCACCGCACCATTGATGGCGACCTGAACGGATTCTTCCATGTTGTCCGGGCGAGCCTGCCCCATCTACGCAAGCAGGGCGGCGCCTATGTCGCGCTGACCTCGGCCGGCATTCCGCGCCATCCGCAGAAGGACATCCTCTCGACCGCGCCGAAGGCCGGTATCGAGGCGCTGATCCGTGGCATCGCCCGCGAGGAAGGCCGCTACGGCATCCGGGCCAACGCGATCCAGCTCGGCGTGATCGACGCCGGTCTGTTCGACCGCATCCGCGAGCAGCTGTCGTCCAACTTCGTGGAAGCCATGAAGAACAACACCGCGTTGCGCCGCTTCGCCTCGGCGCACGAGGTCGGCGACGCGGCGGTCTACCTGTCGTCGTCGGTGGGCAGCTTCATCACCGGCCACAGCCTGCTGTTCGACGGCGGCTACGCCGTCTGACCGAAAGAAAAATCAAGGAGGAACAGGGCATGAGCGATAGCAAGGGCATCCTGCCCAGCATGCGGCTGGACGGCATGACCGCGCTGGTGACCGGCGCGGGACGCGGCATCGGGCGCGGCTGCGCCATGGCGATGGCCGAGGCGGGGGCGGAAGTGATCTGCGTCTCCCGCACCCGTTCCGAGCTGGACGAGCTGGTGGGCGAGATCGAGGCGCTGGGCGGCACCGCCCGGGCCGAGACCTGCGACGTTGCCGAGCCCGAGCAGATCGAGACTCTGTTCGCCGGGCTCGGGAAACTCGACATCCTGCTGAACAATGCCGGCATGAGCACGGTGCATCCGGTGGCCGAGATCCCGGTCGAGAACCTTGACCGCATGCTGACGGTGAACTGCCGCGGCATGGTGCTGGTCGCAAAGGAAGCCGCGAAGATCATGCAGGCCCAGGGCAGCGGCGTGATGATCAATCTCTCCTCGACCTACGGCAAGGTCGGGCGACCGACCAATTCGGTCTACGCCGCCACCAAGCATTTCGTTGAGGGCTTCACCAAGTCGATCGCCGTCGAGCTGGCGCCGAAGGGCGTGCGCGTCTGCGCCATCGGTCCGACCGCCATCGAGACGCCGATGACCTACGACCGGCTGCACGATCCGGTCTACGGCCCCGACATGCTCTCGCGCCTGCCCATCGGGCGCTTCGGCCAGGTCGCCGACGTGGTGGGCGCGGTGGTCTTCCTGGCCTCCCCCGCGGCGGCGCTGATCACCGGCACCACGCTCATGGTCGACGGCGGCTGGACGGCGCAGTAGCCGAACGGCCGGTCAGCGCGCGTTCGTGATCGTCCATTCCAGCGCGCCGTCACCGACGGCAACCTCCACATCCATGAAGGCCCGCTGCGCCTGCACGACGCCGCGCCAGAGTTCGATCCAGCAGGCCAGCAGGTCACCGCGCTCTTCCGGCGTCAGCCCGCGCACGATCCGGAGACCGATCTGGCGCACCGTAGCGCTGGCCGCCGGCGATCTCCACGGCCGCCTCGTCGCCCATGCCTTCGAACATTGACGCCAGCAGCCGCGCGGATTCTTCCGGGCCGCCATCGGGGAAGCCCAGGGCGCCGGCCATGTGCCGCCAGTTCTGCAGCCCGGTCAGACGCGCGGCCTTCTTCGCCAGTTCCAGCGCCCGGTCACGGCCGGTCACGCCGACCAGTTCGCGGACGCCGTTGCGGATGTATTCGACGGCGTAGTTCCGGTTCGCCCTGGCCAGCCGCTCGGCGTTCCACTGGTCGTCCGGGGGCGCCGGCTGGGCATCCGGATCGAAAGGCGGCGGCGTCTCGTCAGGGGCGAAGCGCAGGCGCTCGCTCTCGTCCAGATCGCGGTCGTATTCCATGAAGTACCCGCAGAGGCCGAACTGGCCCGTCATGTCCTCGGAGACGCAGACGAAACCGAGCCGCGGGTTATTCAGCGAGACCCCGTTCTGGGCGTACCAGCCCCTCAGGAAACCGCGGCTGGCCTCGACCGGCACGCCGCACAGCGCGGGCCCGTCATACATCCAGCGGGGATAGCGGAACCGGACCCAGGCCTTGGTGTCGGATTCCTCCATGTACTCGACCGGCACGCCGCCCATGCTGTTGGACAGCACGTGATAGCGGGCGCAGGCCACCGCGTCGGGCAGGCCGGACAGGCCGAGCTTCTCGAAGCTGGAGAGGAACTTCTCCTCGTGCTGGCGGCGGAACAGGCGGAACATCCAGTCGCCGATGACGTCCGGGCCCTCGTTGACGGCGACCATCAGCTCCAGCCCGAGCAGATACTGGTGATGAAATTCGGCCTGGGCCTCGATGGCCCGGATGGTCTCGCTCATGGTTCCGTCCTCCCCCGGTGACGTGTTGCCGCTTCCTATTAGCCGACCGCCGGGCCGGGGCCTAGTATCCGGCCATGACCCGCAGGCTCGTCATCGGCGGCACCTTCAATCCCGTGCACCGCGGCCATGTCGCGATGGCCGAAGGCGCGCAGGACGCACTCGGCATCGGCACGGTCGACTGGGTGCCCTGCCACACGCCGCATCACCGCGCGGACGACGACCTGCTGCCGTTCGAACTGCGTTGCGACCTGATCCGCGCCGCCACCGGCGGCAGCAGCGGCATGACGGTGAACGCCATCGAGGCGGATCTGCCAAAGCCGTCGCTGACCTGGCGCACGATCGCGGCGCTCGCCGAAGCGGAACCGGAGGCCCGGCTTCACTTCGCGCTCGGACCGCGCGAATTCCTGCGCCTGCACAGATGGGTGAACGGACGGAAAATCGCCGAGGCGGCCCACATGGTGATCGTGCCGCGCGGGCCGCTGGAACGCGTGGCCTTCGAGCACGAGTTGCTGGCCGCCTGGCCCGGCGCGCAACGGGTCGACCCGCCGCCCGGCGCAGCGGCGGCCTGGGACATCCTGTCCGGCCGCCATGCCCTGCTGCTCGACCTGCCGCCGGTCGAGATCAGCGCCACAATGGTGCGGGACCGCTGGCGCGCGGGCGGCGACATCGCCGACCTTGTGCCCGAACCGGTGTACAGGCACATGCTGGCGGAACGCGCGGTCATCGACCGTGTCTGGAGCGGAACCCGGGGGGAGAGAGGGACATGACCTACGATCTGCGCGACGACATCTTCGCGTCGCTGGGCGAGCGGCGCTTCACCGCCGAGATCAGCGTGACGACGGCGGGCGTCGTCTGCGGTGTCGAGGATGCGGCGGAGAAGGCGGCCGGGCTCGGCTGCGAGGTGCTGCACGCGCTGGCCGACGCCGACGAGGCCGTGCCGGAGGAACCAGTTCTGGTGATCCGCGCGAAGGCCAAGGAGATCGCCATCGCCGAGGACACGCTGCTCGGCGCCATCGCCAAGCCGTCCGCCATCGCGCGCGCCGCCCGGCAGGCGCAGGAGATTGCCGGCGACCGGGTGCGCATCGTCTCCGGCGCGGCCAAGAAGATGCCCATCGAGATCAAGCCGCAGGTGCGCCGCGCCATCCACCGCGGCGGCGGCTCGGGCCGCATCACGCCGCCGCCCTTCGTCTACCTGGACAAGAACTATGTCCGCATGTTCGGCGGCGTCCGGCGGACGCTGGAAGCGGTCTCCGTGCTGGAAGGGCACACGCGCTGCATCCAGCTGCGCGGCCTGGTCGAACCGCTGGAGGACGAGGCGCGGGCCGCCATCGAGATGGGCGCGGAGATCCTGATGGTGGACACAGGCGATCTGGACGATCTCGACCGCGTTGCGGCCATGGTGCGCGCCGCCGGCCGCCGCGAGGTGACCGAGATCGCCTTCTCCGGCGATATCGCGCTGGCCGACATTCCGGCCATTGCGGCGCACGATGTCGACATCCTCGATATTGGCCGCGCGGTGATCGATGCGCCCAGCGTCGACGTGAAACTGGATGTCGTCGACGCCCCGACCTGACGCCGGGCAGGTCGCGACTGTTTTCTCTAATTATCTGAAATAATTGTATTTATTGGTCAAATTGCCGGGCGATCATCGACCCGCACGGCTTGACCCGCCCCTCTCTGCTTACTAGAATGAAAAGAAAAGCAACCCGCCAGTATTTGCCGACAGCCCGACAGGTTTCGTTCGCCGCGACAGCGGACCGGGCGCACCCGGCGAGCGACGAATGAGCGCGGAACGGACGGGAGGAGCACATGGTTACATTGAAATACCAGGCCGCAGTGATCGACGAGAACTGCACCGGCTGCAAGAAATGCGTCTGGGTCTGCCCGACGGAGGCGATCCACATGGAAGACAACATCGCCATCATCAATGACGATCTGTGCGTCTCCTGCCCCAACTGCCACGGCATATGCCCCGACGATGCGATCACCCGCGTCGAACGCGCCGAGCCGAAGGAACTGAAGGTTCCGCTCGAGGACGTGCCGGCGGAGGACATCCTGGACCTCTGCCGCAAGGCCAACATCCATCCCAAGCAGTGGCACTGCCTCTGCACGGCGACGCGGGCCGAGGAGGCCGCCGCAGCCGTGCTGAAGGGCGCGATCACGCCCGAACAGATCGCGCTCGACACCGGCACCCGCTCGGGCTGCACCGTCTATTGCCAGATGATGTCCATGCGCCTGCTCGAGGCCGCCGGGCACGAACTCAAGAAGCCCGAGAAGTGGCGCTGGTATCCCACGACGCAGAGCATCTGGAATGTACCCCAGGAGGTTGTCGACAAGTATGCCGGCTACTTCCTGGAGGAAGACAAGGACGTCTTCCGCAAGTTCTGATCCGCTGACGCATCCGATCCGACCTGAAAGGATCATCTCATGACCCATTTCGCCGTATCCGAACTTCCGAGGCCCGCGCCGGGCGAAATCCGCGCCTCGCAGTACGGGCCTCAGACCTCGACCGGCCTGCCGGCCATGCGCGCCGCCGACCTGCCCGGCATGGTCGGCCTGCCGATCTCCGAGCTGTTCCCCGACGTGCCGAAGGCGATCTATGTCGAGGGCGACGACCTGACGCCGCTGCGCAAGGCGACCGAGGAATCCCTGAAGAACGTCGATATGTCGATGATCAAGGAACGCTCGACGGTCAACATTCTCGCCTCGCAATACGGCTTCATGATCATGGGCGGCTACGCCTATCGCGAGGTCATCCGGACCATCAAGGAGGTCGTCGAACAGCGCACCGGCTGCAAGCGCGTCCGCCTGCGCGTCGCCACCGGCTTCCGGCTGAAGGAGCCGGAGGAGGTCATCAAGCATTACGGCCTGGACGAGATGTTCGACGGCCGCGCGCTGCCCGCGCTCTACATCGATCAGGGCGTCGAGATCGAGACGCCCATCGGCACGTTGATGGGCATCAAGCGCATCTACGACGCGGACTTCATCATCCACTGCCACCACGGCGAACTGCGCGAACTGGACATGCACCGCATGATCAGCCGCACGATGAAGCCCTTCTCGATGTCCTACGCCCGCTTCGAGACGCGCTCCGTGCATCACATGAATTTCGGCCCGCGCTCGTCGAACCTGATCCCGCGCCTGGTCTTCGAAAGCGACTTCGTCCAGAAGAAGTGGGCCTTCGGCGTCTTCATGGCCGCCTCGCCGCAGGGCGTCACCGGCATCGAGGCCGGCAACGACCTGATGCCCATCGACCGCAAGCTGGCGCTGCTGGCCTTCAAGTCCTACGGCAAGATCCGCGAGCTCTACAACGAGATCGAGGACTGCATCGCCATCATCGACGGCACCGGGGAGCCCCGCTACATGGTCGGCGGCGGCACCACCTTCGGCAATCTGACCGAGGCGGAACTGGACCTCTTCGATCTCGACACGGTGCCGGTCAGCCTCGGCTTCGGTCTCTGGCAGCCGCCGCCGGAGCAGCCGAAGCTGAAGCCGGTCAACCCGGCCGTCCGGGCGCTGGTGATGAACCATTTCTGGACCGGCGTGCCGCAGATGGAGCTGGCCAATTCCTGTCCGATGGTCCTGGTCGGCGACGAGATGGCGAAGCTGGTCGAGGAAGACTGCATGAACATCGAGATGATCAACAAATGCGTCACCGCCCACGATCTGCCGGCCGCCGTGAACTTCGCCAAGCGCATCGTGAACTCGGAGAACCTGATCGTCTTCGACGGCGCCTACGGCTCGCTGACCTGCAACGAGAAGCTGGCCGAGCGCCTGATCGAGCGCGCGCCCATCGCCGACCGCCGCGTCGAGGAAGAGCTGATGCCCAAATGGATGCGCCAGCGCGGCTTCGATCCGTCGGAGGCGCTTTGACCGCCGGAAAGGCGCGGGACAAGGGAGAGCGCCGTGGCTGACTATGACATGATGGGCAAGACCGAGCTCAGCCTGCACGGGCTGGAACTCGCGGACGCCAATCTCACCCATGTGGCCGACGCGGTGGCGAAGGTTCTGGTGCTGGACCGCACCGAGATCCTGGTCACCGACGTCCGCGGCGACAATCTGGTGCTCGACATCCTGCGCCGCGGCATCGACGCGAAGAACATCGTCGGCAAGGAGCGCGAGCTGCTCGACGCCGTGGCCGCGGTCGAGGGCGTCGGCGTCGCCGAGGACGCGCGCGTCGAATCCCGCGGCCTGCTGAGCTGGGTTTCCGCCGACAGCGAAGGCGCGCTGGAGCAGATGGAAGCGGCCGAACGGCAGATGGCCGAGATCCGCGAGAAGCTGGAGAAGACCGTCGTTGTCTTCCCGACCGGCACCGAACTCGCCAACGGCCAGGTCAAGGACACCAACAGCCCGGCGATCCGCGAGAAGCTGACCGTCAACGGCTACGCCGTCAGCCAGGGCATGCCGCTGAAGGACGACGAGTACTACATCTCCGCCGCCATACGCGAACGCGCCGAGGAAGGCTTCGGCATGGTCGTCACCACCGGCGGCGTCGGCGCCGAGGTCAAGGACCGCACCATCGAGGCGGTGCTCATCGCCGACCCGGACGCCTCGACGCCGACCATCGTCGAATACGAGCTCGGCGTCGGCCGGCACGTGCACAAGAACGCCGTCCGGATCGCCGTCGGACAGGTGCTGGACACCATGGTCGTCGCCCTGCCCGGCCCGACCGACGAGGTCTTGCTGGGTCTCGACGCGCTGGTCCGCGCGCTCACCGAGCCGGGCCTCTCCAATCCCGCCATCGCCGAACGCATCGCCGACGTGCTGCGCAAGCGGCTGCGCGAGAAGGCGCACGCCCATGCCTGATACCGCGCGCCCCGATACCGGCGCCGACGCCGAGGCGCGCCTGCTGGCGGCGCTGGCCGCGCATGACGGCCTGACGGTGGCGGTCAGCGGCGGGATCGACAGCATGGTGCTGGCCTTCGCCGCCCATCGCTCCGGCCGCCTGCCCGTGCGCATGGTGCATGCGGTCTCGCCCGCCGTGCCGCCCGCCGCCACCGAGCGCGTCCGCGCCTATGCAGGCCGCGAGGGCTGGGATCTGCATGTGGTCGAGGCCGGCGAATTCGGCGACCCGGACTACCTGAAGAACCCGGTGAACCGCTGCTACTTCTGCAAGTCGAACCTCTATGACCGGCTCGGTGGACTGGCGCTCGGCACCGTCGCCTCGGGCGCCAACACCGACGACCTGGGCGACTACAGGCCCGGCCTGGACGCCGCGGCCGAGCGCGACGTGGTGCACCCCTATGTCGAGGCCGGGATCGGCAAGGCGGGCATACGCGCCCTCGCCCGCCGCTACGGCCTCACCGACATCGCCGAACTGCCGGCCCAGCCCTGCCTCGCCAGCCGGGTCGAGACCGGAATCGCCATCGACGCCGCGGACCTGGCCTTCATCGACCGGATCGAGACCCGTCTCCGCAGCCGCTTCGGCGAGACGCGGACCATCCGCTGCCGCATCACCGCCGCCGGCGTCGCCGTCGAGGCCGACGAGAGCCTGAGCCCCGACCATGCCGAAATGGCGGACCTGATCCGGGGCGACTGCGAGGCCGAGGGCCGCCGCTTCCTGGGCGTCCGCCCCTACCGCCGCGGCTCCGCCTTCCTGCACGGAACCGGAGGCGCATGAGGGACGTCCTGTTCGACCATGGCCGGGCCGCCCGCATCGGCCTGCCCGAGGCCGTGTTCTGCGAAGGCAAGCCCGCCGGCACCGTGCAGGCCCTGCTGACCGAGTTCGCCGCGCCCGACGTGCAGCCGGTACTTTTCACCCGCCTGTCCGAAACCGTGTTCGACGGCGCGCCTGCCGAGATCGCCGAACGCTATGACTACCACCCGCTGTCCCGCACCGCATGGCGGGCGACCCTGCCGGAACGCAAGGGCCGCGTCGCCGTGGTCTCCGCCGGTACCGCCGATGGCCACGCGACCTGGGAGGCGGCGCGGACGCTGACCTATCTCGGTATCGAGGCAGAGGTCTTCGAGGATTGCGGCGTCGCCGGCCTCTGGCGGCTGACCGACCGGCTGGCCGACATCAACAAGGCCGACGTGGTGATCGTCGTCGCCGGTCTTGATGCGGCGCTGGCCTCGGTGCTGGGCGCGCTGACGCCGAAGCCGGTGCTGGCCGTGCCGACATCGGTCGGCTATGGCGCGGCGCAAGGCGGCATGGCCGCGATCCAGAGCATGCTGGTGAGCTGCGCGCCGGGCGTCGCCGTGCTCAACATCGACAATGGCTACGGCGCGGCCTGCGCCGCGGCCCGCATCCTGGGCCCGGCATGACCGCCGCCGACTTGCTGGTCGTGCGGCCGAACAGCGGGCTGTCCGGCGATATGCTGCTGGCCGGCTTCGCGCGGATGGCCGGCGCGGCGACCGCCGACCTCGCCGCGATCGCCGAAAGCCTCGGCCTGCCGAAGGACTGCGTCGCCCTGGTCGAGAAGTCGGTGAACCAGATCGGCGGCTGGCATGCCCGCGTGAGCCTGCCGAAGGAACACCATCACCGCACCCTCGCCGATGTGGAGAAGATCATCGCCGCCAGCGCGCTGGGCGGGACCGCACGGGATCTTGCGGTGAAGGCCTTCACCATCCTCGCCGCCGCGGAAGGGCGGGTGCACGGCATCCCGCCGGAGAAGGTCACCTTCCACGAGGTCGGCGCGCTCGACAGCATCCTCGACACCTGCCTCGCCGCCTGGCTCTACGAGCGGATGGGCTGCCCACGGCTGGTCTCCGGGCCGCTGCCGCTCTGCGACGGGACCGTGCGCTGCGCCCATGGCCTGCTGCCGACGCCCGCGCCGGCAGTGCTGGACATGCTGGAAGGCGTGCCGGTGCGCGGGCTCGCCTCCTCGGGCGAGACCGTCACACCGACCGCGATCTCGGTGCTGAAGGCGCTGGACGCCGAATTTGGCGACTGGCCGGCGATGACTGTTCGGGAGCGAGCGCTGGTCTACGGGACCAGGGTGCTGCCCGGCGTCGCCAACGGCGCCATCTTCGCCCGCGGCCCTGCTCAGAGCGGGTAGTCGCGCGCCGGCTCGATGCCGCAGGTCTCGATGAACTTGCGCACCTGAACCACCTCGTCCTTGTGGACATCGTGGCCGCCGTGATGGATGACGACCGTGTTGCCGTTCAGGGTCACCGCGATGCGGCTGCCCTGCCGGTTCTCGATCCCAGCGCCCAGTTCGCCGAGCACGGATTCGATATCGCGGAAGCTCATGTTCGCGTTGACCGGATGCTGGAAGATCTGGTGCAGGATCTTGCGGTGATGATGGTTCATGGCGCTCTCTCCGTCGGTTGATGGAGAGACGCTAGACCCGCCGCAAACGCCCGACCTTGATCCGGATCAAGCCGGCGCCGGGAGGATCAGACCGCCCCTCAGTACTTTGACGGGACGTAGAGCTCCCTCGGCAGGGTTTCCCGTTCGTAGTTCGGATTGAACACGCGGTCGGGCAGCTGCACGGGCTCGTGCGGCACGGGGCCGTAGGGGATCTGCTGCAGGAAGTGGTCGATGCAGTTCAGCCGGGCGCGCTTCTTGTCGTTGCCCTCGACGATGTACCAGGGCGCCTCGGGGATGTTGGTGCGCTCCAGCATGTCTTCCTTGGCCTTGGTGTAGTCCTCCCAGCGGACGCGGGACTGCAGGTCCATGGGGCTCAGCTTCCACTGCTTCATCGGGTCGTGGATGCGCATGAGGAACCGCATCTGCTGTTCCTCGTCCGTGATCGAGAACCAGTACTTGATCAGCCGGATGCCGGAGCGGACCAGCATGCGTTCGAATTCCGGCACGTCGTGGAAGAACTGCTCGACCTGATCCTCGGTGGCGAAGCCCATGACGCGCTCGACGCCGGCGCGGTTGTACCAGGAGCGGTCGAACAGCACGATCTCGCCGCCCGCCGGCAGGTGCGGGACGTAGCGCTGGAAGTACCACTGCGTCTTCTCGCGGTCGGACGGCGCGGGCAGCGCGACGACACGGGCGATGCGCGGGTTCAGCCGCTGGGTGATGCGCTTGATCACGCCGCCCTTGCCGGCGCTGTCGCGGCCCTCGAACAGGACAACGACCTTCTCCCTGTTGTGGGCGACCCAGTCCTGAAGCTTGATAAGTTCCGCCTGCAGGGTCAGCAGCGCGCGGAAATACTCGGGCCGGGTGAGCGTCGCCGGACGGGTCTTCCGGTATATCTTGCGGATCTCCATGGAGATCTCGGGATCGGACAGTTCGAGTTCGTAATCCTCGTCCAGCGTGTCGGCCAGTTCCGCCTCGAGCCAGTCGCCCGCGTCGTTTTCCTTCTCCGGTCCCGGCATGTCCCGTCTCCCTGCGTTGCCCTTCAGCGGCCAATCTGGCCGGGAAATGTGACAGCACTGTAACGGCAGGATGTCAGCCCAGATGAAGCGGCCCTGAGGGGTCCGGGGGCTCCAGCCCGAAGGCGGTGTAGACGGCGGCGAAGCCATCCCGCGCCCCTTGGTGGAGGCGGGCCGTATCGGTCTCGATGTTGGCGACTTCGGCGGCGGAGGATTCGGCCGCGACGGCGATCACCGTCCGCTCCGGCGCTTCGGCAGCTTGCCGGACAAAGAGAAGTTCGTTGCGGTAGCGGCCGGGCTGACGGCGGTAGTCGTCTCCGGCCCCGCGCTGCTGCCGGTTGAGCCAGGGAATGACGATCAGCTTCTCGGCCAGTTCCAGGCCCTCCGGGATGACGCCCCGGGGCCGCGTCATCAGGGCCACGACGTGACTCGCGCCGCGTTCGCGGGCCGAGACGATGGGCACGTTCTCGTAGACGCCGCCATCGACATGCCGCCGCCCGTCGATGATCACCGGCGGACCGGCGACGCCGGGGATGCGGGCGCTCGCCTTCAGCGCCGCGAACAGGGCCTCCCGGTCCTCGAAACCCTCCAGCCGCGCCGCCTGTTGCCGGTCGATATCGGCGGCGATGCAGACCAGCCGCGTCTCCGAGTCCAGCACGGCCTGCCAGTCGAGCCGCTTGGCGTTGCGGCAGACATCGTCCAGCAGGAAGTCGACCGAGACGACAGGGCGGCGGAGCCAGAGCCGGCGCTTGTCGATGAAGCGCCGGTTGTTGATCTCCTCGTAGAAGATGCGCGTGCCGAAGGCGGCCTGCCCGGCGATGAAATAGGCGCCCGCGATGGCTCCTGCGGAACAGCCGATCACCTCGTCGAAGGCGTGCGTCAGACCCAGGCTCTCCAGCGCCGCGACCATGCCGCCGCAGACCACGCCGCGCATGCCGCCGCCTTCGATCGCCAGGGTGATCTGGGCGCCGTCGTTGCGCGATCCGGTCTCGCGCCGGCGTTGCAGCAGATCCAGCAGCGGGTGCCCGCCGAGACGCGGCGGCTCCGGGGTCATGCGCCGGCCGCACCGCCCAGCACGAAGGCGCCATAGACCGAGGGCGGGAGGCCCATGGCCTTCAGCCGGTCCCGCGCCGCCAGCCAGGCGCCGCCATAGTCGCCGGTCCGCGCCTCCCGGTGGAACACTTCCATGAAGACCCGAGTCGGCTTGTCATGCACCGGCCAGAGGCTGTTCATCACCGCTCGCGCGCCGCCGAGATAGAAGCTGCGCGCCAGGCCCAGGAAATCGTCGCCCGCCACCGCCTGGCCGAGCCCGGTCTCGCAGGCCGACAGCACCACCAGATCGGCCGCCAGCGGCGCTTCGAACAGGCGGGAGGCCGTCAGCGAAGCCTGACCATCGCCGTCGCTCAGCAGGATGGCCGAGGCCAGCGGATCGCGGGCGTCGAACAGGCCATGGGTCGCCAGATGCAGGACGCCGACGCCCTTGCCGATCCGCTGCCGCAGCGCCCCTTCCTGCGCCTCGGCGCCGATCAGCGGACGGGTGCTGTAGAAGCTGCTCACCGTCTGCGCCTCGGCCCGCGCGCCGGGCAGCGCTTCCCAGTCGAGACCGAGCTGCGGATCGCCGACAACCACGGCGGTACGGACCTGGCCGCCCCCGCCGCTGCGGGTCAGCCAGCCGCCCGTCGGCAGCACCACGACCGGACGGCCCACATCCAGCGCGCCCCAGGGCACGAAGTAGAGCGGCCCGCTGGGCACCACATAGAGCACACCCCGCGTGGCGTCCGCATCCAGACCCAGCGAACGGCTCAGCATCGCTGACGCCTTCTGCTGCGCCGGCGCCTGCTCCAGCGGGTCGTCGGTGCTGAAGGGAATCAGAACCTTCTCGATCTCCGCTGCACCGATGCTGGCGGTATACAGGCTGACACCGTTGCGGCGGATGTCCAGAAAGCGCATCGGCGCGTCGTCATCAGCAGCCGGCAAGGCATAGAGCAACCGGTCGGCCGAACCCAGACGGCGCTGCACGGCCTTCAGGTCCGGCGTGCCGACGGAGACGGCGTCGGCCAGTTCCGGATCGTCGCGCCGCAGCCCGGCCAGCAGGACTTCGCGCTCGTCCAGAAGGGCAGAGACCCGCTCGACCCCCGCGCTCGACGCCATGCCCGGCGCGGCGTTGATCGCGCGCTGGCGGCGGATCGCCTCGGACAGGTTCCGTATCTCGCCCATGCGCGCATCCTGACGGCCAGCCGCCAGCCGCTGCTGACCCAGCATGTCGACGAAGGCACGCGCCCGTCCCCTTTCCAGATCGGCGAAGGCCATGCCCAGATCGCCGCGGGCGAGGTCGAGTTCCACCAGCGCTCGGGTGACGCCTTCCTTGCCGACGCCGAAGCGGCGCTTGGCGCCATCGGTCGCCAGCGCGCCGGATACCGCATCGATGCCCAGCTGCGCCGAGCGGAAGGCCTTCTCGGCCTCAACCGGCTTGCCTGCCGCCATCAGCGCCTCGCCCTGAAGCGCCTGAAGCTGCCAGAGGATGCCGGCCTGGCCCCGTTCCGCCGCGCGCCGGGCGGCATTCGCGGCCTGCGCCGCAGCCTCGGCGGGGCGGCCCGCATCGATGAGCGCGCGGGCGCGCACGGCATCCACCGTGGCGATGCCGGCCTCGTAGCCCATGGCTGTCAGATAGGCGCGCGCCGAATCGAACAGCCGCTCCGGCAGGGCGGAGCCGCTCTGCTCCTGCATGCGAGCGGCGCCGATGATGGCGAGGTTCAGGCCGCGGGCGAAGAACATGTCGCGGTCGATCTTCAGATAGGCGCTGTAGAGCTGGTGCTGCCAGGAGTAGTGCGCTTCCTCGAACAGCTGCTCGGCGGCCTCGGCCCAGGGCAGCGCGCGTTCGTACTCGCCCTGGAAGATCAGCGCGTTGGCGATCACCATGTAGGCACGGAACTGCGAGCGGTTCATCAGCGCGAGCTGCGGGATCTGCGGCGGGAAGACGAACAGCGTCGGCGCGCGGAAATCGCCCAGCGCCTCGACCACCTGAAGCTCGTCGCGGATCGCGGCCTCGTAGTCGCCGAGCCAGAACCGCGCCTCGCCGCGCAGCGAGCGCGCGCCCAGATTGGTCCCGAAATAGGCGATCTCCAGCGCCTCGGTTTCCGGCAACATCGCCTCCGCGTCGGCCGCGCGGCCGGCGGCGATCAGGGTCCGCGCGCGGGAATAGGAGACGAACCAGCGCTCCAGCGAATCGTCGGCTTCCGCTGCCGCCCGGTCGAGTTGCGCCAGCGCCGCCTCGTAGTCGCCGGCGATGAAGGCCTCGTTGACCGCGGCCAGGGTTGGGGTGACCTCGAAGTCGAAGCTGTTGGCCTGGCCTTCGCCCGGCAGGGAGATCGTGTGGCTGGCCGGCACCGGCAGCGTCATCTCCTCGCGCGTCTCCAGATCGTCGGGCCGGACCTTGATCGCCGTGGCCAGGCGCTCCGCCGTCACCGGCGACGGTGCGGGCAGGACGCCGATCACATTGGTTTCCTGCGGGATCAGGCCGATGTCGTAGCGGACATAGTCGCTGATCGAATCCACGACCAGTTCGCTCCAGAGATACTGCGACTGCTCGAAATAGGCCTTGGCCCAGTCCAGAATCGGTTTCTGGGCCGCGTCGTCGCCGGTCAGCCCGATGCGGGCGGAGCCGAGAAAGGTCAGCAGCCAGGCCTCGCCCTCGTAGAGATGCGCATCGGCCTTCACGACGATGCCCCAGATCGGATGCTGGGTCAGGCGGATGACCTGCTGCTGACGCTCCAGCCCGCGCTGGGCCCAATGGGCCGCCTGGGCGTAGTCGTGCTTCATCAGGTACGAGCCGGCCATGCCGATATAGGCCCGCGCCATCGCCTTGGCGATCCGGGTCACGGTGCCGGTGTTGTCGGGCATGCCGTAGAAGAAGTCGGGGATCCACCAGTCGCCGGCGTCGGCCAGCAGCTGGGTGTAATAGCCGATGGCCTTGTCCGGCTGGTTCAGCCAGAGGTGCACCTGGCCGTATTGCGACAGCGTCTCGGCGTTGTCCCCGAACAGCTCCAGTTCCATGTCGCGGAAGGTCTTCAGGGCGACATGGACATCGTCGGTCCGGCCGGCATGGATCATGGTCGCGATCCGGAGGGACTGCAGGAAGAACCGCGCCTCGGTCGTATCGGGCAGCGAAGCCGCCGCATCGTCGAGCCGAGCATTCCAGTACTGCCAGTCCTTGTCGTAGGAGGCGCGCCAGAGCTTCTCCAGCTCCGGCGTCACGGTCAGGCCGAAGGCGGTCTTCTCGCCCGTCCGGGGCAGGTGAACGTCCGGATCGATCGGCGGGATGTTCAGTTCGGCCACGCTCGGCAGCGGCGGCGGACCGTCGAGATCGATCGCCTCCAGCTTCTGTTCACGTTCGGCCGAAAGTTCCGGTTCCAGACTCATCGGCGCCATTTCCGGCGTCTCGATATGCATGGTGCAGCCGGCGGCCAGCAGAAGAAGAACGGGGAGCAGCAGTCGGGAAATCTGGGGCATGGGCACTCGGGGTCTGGTCGTCTGGAAGTCGGCGGCGCGTGTTGTACAGTGCCATACTGGGATTGAAGGGATAAATAAACTCTTCGGCGGCAGAGGGTTGGCGGGCGGCGGATGAGCGAATCGGAGAGCAGGCGCGGGAGATCTGGCGGGCGCGGCGCGCTTCGCCGGCTTGCGACCGGTCTCACGATCGCCCTGACCGTGACCGCAGTCACAATGGCGGGGTTCATCGCCTTCGCACCGCTGGTCGCCCTCGAAGGCGCGCTCAGCGACCGGCTCACTGCGGCCGCGCGGCCGCCGTCGGAGGCACAGCATCCCGGCGTCTCGGTCATCACCATCAACGAGGCCACGCTGGCCAAACTGCCCTACCGCTCGCCCATCGACCGCGGCTTCCTCGCCGACGTTCTTGAAGCGATCCGCGAAGCCGGCGTGAAGGCGGTCGCCTTCGACATCCTGTTCGACCAGCCGACCGAGGACGCCAAGGACGTGCGTCTCGCCCTCGCCATCCGTGACTTCCCCGCCCCGGTGACAGTCGCCTGGGCCGACGCCCGCGCCGGCATGACCGAGGACCAGGATGCGTGGCTGGCCGCCTTCATCGATGCGAGCGAGGCGCAGCCCGGCGGCGCCGGGTTGCTGTTCGACGCCGACGGCGTGATCCGCCGCCACCGGGTGCTGGACCCTGAGAGCGGCGTGGTCTCGCTGCCCGCGGGTCTGGTCGGCGCCGACGAAGGCGGACCGGAGACCATCGCCTGGCTGGCCGACACGGCCGACGGCAAGTCGGCGTTCCAGGTCCTGCCGGCCCACAGCATCGTTCTGATGGCGAAGCGGCCGGCGATCCTGAAACGATGGCTGGAAGGACGGGTTGTCCTGATCGGCGCCGACCTGCCGCAGCAGGACCGGCACCTCACGCGCCTCTCGGCGGATCCCTCACAGCCGGCGACGATACCCGGCGTCGTGATCCACGCCCATGTCGCCGCGCAGATGCTGGACGGGCGCGCCATCGGTTCCCCCGGCGAGACCGGCTTCGCGATCCTGATCGCCGCCGCTGCCCTGCTCGGCGTGCTGATCGGCTTCGGCGGCATCGCGTTCTGGCTGCAGATCGCCGGCGGTCTCGTCCTGCTCGGCATCTGGGGCGCGGCGGCGGTCTGGCAGTCGCGGCAGGGCTTCCTGCTGCCGGTCGCGCCGATGCTGTTCGCCTATGCCGCCGCCTATGCGCTGGCCGCCGGGATCGAGGCCCTGCTGCAGCGCCGAGAAAAGGCCTTCATCCGCAATGCCTTCGGGCATTACGTCGCGCCGCAGCTGGTGGCCGAGTTGTCGCGGCATCCCGACCTGTTGAAGCTGGGCGGCGAGCGGCGGCGGATGAGCTTCCTGTTCAGCGACATCGCCGGCTTCACCTCGATGAGCGAGAAGCTGCAGCCGGAAGAACTGACCTCCCTTCTGAACGACTATCTGGACGGCATGAGCGATATCGTCCTCGCCCATGGCGGCACGCTGGACAAGTTCATCGGCGATGCCGTGGTGGCGATCTTCGGCGCGCCGGTCGACCAGCCGGATCATGCCCGCCGCGCCATGGACTGCGCCCTGGCGCTCGACCACTTCGCGGAAGACTTCCGCGGTCAGCACACCGGGAAGGGACTTGGCGTGACGCGCATCGGCGTCCATCACGGCGAGGCGACGGTCGGGAATTTCGGCGGCCGCCAGCGCTTCGACTACACCGCCATGGGCGATGCGATGAACACTGCCGCCCGGCTTGAAGGTGCAAACAAGGCCTTCGGCACGCGCGTCGCGCTGAGCGGCGACCTGCTTGAAGCCGCAGCGCAATCCGGCGATCTGCCGCCGTTCCAGAAGGTCGGCGGCGTCGTGCTGAAGGGCCGCAAGGCGTCGGTGGACGTCTATACGCCGGCCGAAGATGCAGCGCCCGGGCTTCTGTCGTGCTATGCGGAGGCCCTGACGGCGATGGATACGGACCTGCCCTGCGCCCGCGACCGGTTCGACCGGCTGGGCAAGGACTGGCCCGATAACCCTCTGGTGAAGTTTCACCGTCAACGTCTGGAGGCCGGCGAAAGCGGGTCGACGTTCGAACTGAAGGAGAAATGATGCGGTCACTCGGACTTCTGAGCTTCCTGGCCTGTCTCGCCGCCGCCTGGGCGGCCAGCGCCGCGGAGATCGTCATCCTGGAATCCACTGCGCCCGGCATCGAGGCTGGCGCGATCGTCGAGGACACTGACACTGTCGAGGTGCCGGACGGCGCAATGATCCTGATCGTCGAGGAAGACGGTTCCAGCCGGGAGATCGCCGGCCCCTTCAGCGGCGCCATCGGTTCGGCCGGCAGCGGCGGGGAGTCCGGCGGCGGTCTGATCGCCAATCTGGGCAAGCTTGTGCAGGACCGCGAATCCAAGCGTCAGGTGCTCGGCGCGATCCGCGCCGCGCCAGGCCAGGTGTCGCCGCAGATCTATCTTGTCGACGTCGCGCGCTCCGAGACGGTCTGCATCCCGACCGGCCAGACGCCAACGCTGTGGCGTCCCGCGACCATGGCCGCCGAGACCGAGGTGGAGATGGCCGGCGCGAGCGGCGCATCGGCGCGCTTCCTCTGGCCGGACGAGGCCCAGTCGGCGGCCTGGCCCGACGGGCTGCCTCTGGCCGATGGCGGCGCCTACGCACTCAGGCTGGCGATTGCGCCGCGCCCGACGGAAGTCAAGCTGCGGCTGGTCCCGGATACCGTGACCGAGACCGCCGCCAGGGCCGCCTGGATGTACCAGGCCGGTTGTCACCGGCAGGCCATCGCGCTCATCGAGAGTCTGGCGACGGACTGACGCCGCCGCGGCGCTGCCCGCCGGAGGCCCTTTCCGATCCGTAATCATCGCCGCGACCTGAACCGCGCGAACGGATAGCAGACGCGACCGCCATGCCGCTTTACAGCGGATGCTACTCACCGGTATCATTCGGAAACCGTCGCGCTCTGGGGAGGGAGGGACGTGCTCGACACCTCGCAGGTGTTCCACATCAACATCAACTGCAGCGATCTCGAACGGTCGCTGGAATTCTACCGGCTGCTCGGGTTTCGCGAGGTCATCAACTTCAATGCGACCGGCGAGGGCACGGCGGATACCGACGTGCTCGGCGACCCCGTGCTGGGCCCGGCGCTGGGGCTGCCGGCCAGCTCGCAGGCGCGGGCGCGGATGCTGATGCTGGGCGACAATCCGCGGTCGGCGCGTCTGGACCTGATCCAGTGGATCGAACCGAAGGCCGAGGGCCGGTCCTATCCGCATCTGGCGCATATCGGCATCGCCCGCATCTGCTTCCGCGTCGGGAACGTCGAGGACGCGTGGCGGCAGCTCGAGGACGCCGGCGCCGAACCGTTCACCGAACCGGTGCTGATCGAGATGGGCGGATCGCGGCAGAAGTTCTTCTGCGCGAAGGACCCTGACGGCGTCGTCGTCGAGTTCATGGAGTTTCTGAAGGACTGAGAAGGTTCTTCACCACGGCCGGGCCGAATTTGGCGCCGGGCAAAACGGCCGGATGGCCGAACAAGGGAGGAGAGAAGATGCTAGCGAGGAAGTTCGTCTACGCGGCCGCAGGTGCGGCCATGCTGACGGCTGCGGGAGCGGCCCAGGCAGAAACGTTGAAACTGGCTGTCGGTTTTCCGACGGGCAGCGCGGCGGTCTATGCGCTCGAGAATTTCGCCAAGAATGTCGAGGCGACCAGCGACCTGAAGGTCAAGGTCTTTTCGCTGTCGCTGCTGAACCTGAAGGAGACCCCTCCGGGCATCCGTGATGGTATCGCCGACATGGGCTTCGTCCTGCCGCCCTACTATCCGGCCGAGTTCGCCGAGACCAACCTGGCGGCGAACCTGTCGATGCTGGCCACGACCGGCGAACAGATCGAGAGCCCCGGCACCGCCATGGGCGCGGCCATGACCGAGTATGTCTTCCTGCACTGCCCGGACTGCCTGGCCGAGCACAAGAAGCAGAACCAGGTCTATCTCGGCACCGGCACCAGCCCGACCTACATCCTGCATTGCACGACCCCCATCCGCACCATGGAGGACCTGAAGGGCAAGAAGTACCGTTCCGGCGCCGCCAATTTCGGCCGCTGGGCCGAAGCCGTGGGCGGCACCAAGGTCTCGGTGCCGGGCAACGACATCTACGAGGCGATGGCCCAGGGCGTCGTCGACTGCGGCATGTTCTCGGCGACCGAGCTGACGAACCTGCAGCTGTTCGACGTGACCAAGTTCATCACCACGAAGATCCCCGGCGGCGTCTTCGCCGGCGTCGCGACCAACAACATCAACCGCGACGTCTGGGCCGATCTGACCCCGGCGCAGCGTGAGGCAATCTTCAAGGCCTCGGCCCGGTCTTCGGCCGACGTTACCTGGAAGTACTACGCCGACGCCAAGCGGAACCTCAACGACGCACCCGGCAAGGGTATCGAGATCATCGAGCCGACCGCCGAGATGGTGAAGATGTCGGAAGACTTCGTGAAGTCCGACCTGGCCGTGATCTCGAAGCAGTTCACCGACGACTACGGCCTGTCGAACGTCGACGCCAAGATCGCCAAGATCTCGGAGCTGGTCGACAAGTACAAGAAGCTGACCGCCGGCATGGCCGACGACCCGGAAGCACTCGCCAAGCTCTACTGGGACGAGATCATGTCCAAGGTCGACCTCTCGACCTACGGCATGGACTGAGGCGCGCGCGGACGGGACGCCCCCGCGTCCCGTCCGCACCGCTCTTCCTGATCCGGAACAATCATGGATTTCATTGACCGCTGGCTCGGACGGGCCGTGAACCTGACAAGCGTTGTCGGCTCGATCGCCGTCGGGCTGATGATGGTGCACATCACGGCAGACGTGATCGGCAAGTTCATCTTCTTCTCGCCGGTTCCGGCGACCATCACGCTTGTCTCGAACTACTACATGGTCGTGGTCGCCTTCCTGCCGCTGGCGCTGGCAGAACGGCGCAACGCCCATATCAGCGTGGAAGTGCTGACCGAGCGCTTTCCGGCCGCCCTGCAGCGCCACATCAACGGCTGGACCTACCTGCTGTCGGCGGTCGTGTTCGGCCTGCTGACCTACCGCAGTTTCACCGACGCGCTGGACAAGCAGGACACCGGCTCCTTCATCATGGAACAGAGCACCAAGGTCCTGATCTGGCCCGGCCATTACCTGCTGCCCATCGGGGCCGGGCTGATGGTTCTGGTGCTGGTCTACAAGTTCGTCTGCTACCTGACCGGACGCCACATTTCTGGCGCTCCCGGCTATATCGCCGAATAGGAGGCCGGTCTGACAGACGTCCAGATAGGTTTCACGGGGATCGGCATCCTGCTGGTGCTGATCGCCCTTCGCGTGCCGATCGGGGTTTGCCTGATCGGTGTTTCCTTCGCCGGAATCTGGGCCCTGGTCGGTGAACGCGCCGCCTGGGGGTCGCTCGGCGTCATCCCCTACAGCTTCGCCGCCACCTGGCAGCTCAGTTCGGTGCCGATGTTCCTGCTGATGGGCTTCCTCTGCTATCACGCAGGCCTGACAAAGGGCATGTTCGACGCCGCACGCATGTGGCTGTCGCGATTGCCGGGCGGACTGGCCATCGCCACCGTGTTCGGCGCCGCCGGCTTCGCCGCCGTGACCGGTTCGTCGGTGGCCTGCGCCGCCGCCATGGGCCGGATCGCGGTGCCGGAGATGATGCGCTACCGCTACGACGCCTCGCTGGCCACCGGCACCGTCGCCGCCGCCGGCACCATCGGCGCGCTGATCCCGCCGTCGATCCTGATGATCCTCTACGGCATCATCGCCGAGGTGCCGATCAGCTCGCTCTTCCTGGGCGGCGTCGGCGCCGGCCTGCTGACCGCTTTCAGCTACGTCGCGGTCATCCTGATCCGGGCCAAGCTCAACCCCGCCCTCGCGCCGGCCCTGCACGAGGAAGTCTCCTTCAGCGACAAGGTCACCGCGCTGCGCGACACATGGCCGGTGCTGCTGCTGATGATCGGCGTCTTTGGCGGCCTGTTCTCCGGCGCATTCACGCCGACCGAGGCCGGCGCCGTCGGCGCGGCCATCGCCACGCTGATCGCGGCGCTGAAGGGCTCGCTGAACTGGGTGAGTTTCCGCGATGCGCTGGTCGAGACGCTGTTGACCTCGGCGTCGCTGTTCATCATCGCCATCGGCGCCAGCATGCTGACCCGCTTCCTCGCATTCAGCGGCGCCGGGGACTACCTCTCCGACGCGGTTGCGGCGATCGGCGCGGACCCGATCCTGCTGCTCATCGGCATTTCGCTGATCTATCTGCTGCTGGGCATGTTCCTGGAGCCGATCGGCGCCATGCTGCTGACCCTGCCGATCCTGCTGCCGATCCTGGACACCGCCGGGTTCAGCCTGATCTGGTTCGGCATCCTGCTGACCAAGTTCCTCGAGATCGGCATGATCACGCCGCCCATCGGCCTGAACGTGTTCGTCATCAAGGGGGTGGTCGGCGATCTCGCCTCGACGGGCCTGATCTTCAAGGGCATCGCATGGTTCCTTGTGGCGGACCTGATTGTGGTCGTCGCGCTGATCGCCATTCCGGACATCGTCCTCTACCTGCCCAGCCTGGTCGGCTAGGGCGTGAAGGAGCGTTCGTCATGCTGATACCGGCAGCCGCCGCGGGCGGCGACCTCGGCAGCGTCGAGACCGAACTGACCCCGCGCCGGCTGCTGGCCTTTGCCGCCGGCCTGGGCCTCTCGGACGAGTGCTATCTGGACGACGGACGGCCCGGCGGACCGGCGATGATGCCGGCGATGTGCGCGGCCATCGAATGGCCGCTGGCGGACGGCAACGCCAGTTCCGCTCGGATGGGCGTGACGCTGGCGCAGTACCGCAGCGTCGGCGTCCACGCCGAGCAGGACACGATCTTCCACCGCCCGCCCCGGGCCGGCGAGACCCTCAGGACGTCGGCGGTGATGGAATCCCTGCGCCAGACACGGGCCGGCGTGCTGATGAGCCTGCGCTGTGACAGCGTCGACGGCGACGGCCAGCCGGTGATCACCAGCTACATGGTGGGCATGCTGAGAGGCTGGAAACTGGACGCGCCATCGGGCGGGACCGACAGCCGCGACCTGCCCGGTCCGGCGGATCTTCAGGCGGATGCAACATCCGAAACCGTGCACGTGCCGCGCTGGCTGCCGCATTCCTATTCGGAATGCTCGCAGATCTGGAACCCGATCCACACCGAGCGTGAGGTGGCGCTGGCCGCCGGGCTGCCCGACATCATCCTGCACGGCACCGCGACCTGGGCGCTGGCCATGGACCGCGTCATCCGCGCCCATGCCGGCGGCGACCCGCGCCGGCTGCGCCGCTTCGCCTGCCGCTTCACCGGCATGGTCATTCCGGGCGAGGACATCACCGTCCGCCACGCCGGCGACGGCAGCGGCCGGATCCGCGTGGAGGCGCTCGACGCCCGCGGCGTCCCGGTGCTGCAGCACGGCCTGGCCGAGATTCTGCCCGAAGCACCCTGAGGCGACGTCAGTGCGGCACGCCCTGCAGCCATTTCAGGGCGCCGGGCCGCATGCCCTTGAACTTCGGCCGGCCATCCATAGGCGCGACCAGCAGCGGCCCGTGATGGTTCAGATTCCACTTGATGCGGTGATAGAGCTTCGACGGCGTCAGATCGGCGTCGAAGACGAAGAGGTCGTCGGAGAGCTGGAACCAGTCCGCGTCGAGATCGAACTCGGCGCGCCCCTCATAGCCTGGAAGGTGGACCAGATAGAGCGTCATGATGGGCAGCCAGATGTGAACTCACCGGCTCTCCATCAATACGCCGCTTCGCCGCATCCGCCTGTCAGATCGCCCGCCCCTTCCACGGCACGAAGCCGGGGACCGCAAGTCGGTAGTCGCGATAGGCGTCGCCGTAGAGGTCAATCAGCCGCCGCTCCTCGTATCGCGCGCCGATGATGAAGTAGGCGGCGGCCCAGATCGAACTTGCGAGGCCGAAAGGGTCGTCGGCGATGCCGGCAAGCATCAGCAGCGCGCCGCTGTAGAGCGGGTGGCGGACATAGCGGTGCAGACCGGCGGTGTGCAGGGGTTCCGGCGGCGCATCTGCGGCGACCGGTCTCCACCCCGTGAAACGGCCGCCGTCATAGTGACGGTAGGCGACAAGCAGGACAGCCGCCCCCAGCACCATCGAGGCGGTCATTGCCCAACGAACCGGCGTCGCCAGATCGAAGGCTTCGGCTGTCCGGCCGCCCAGCCAGAACCACCCCGCAAACACGATCGCGGCCAGATGAATAACCGCGATGGCGTTGTAGGCGAGCCGTTCCCGCGTGCCGAAAACCGAGCCGGTGATCCGCTTGGCGCAGGCCGAGGCCAGTACCGAGTGCCCGAGGCCGAAACTCAGCCACAGCAAGGCGTAGATGACGTGTTCGGTAGCTGTCATGAAGGTCCCTTTGAAGACGGCGACGCGCGAAGCGGTTTGCATGCTGGCGCACAATCGCCGGACAGAGGGCGAAACCGCCGCTTATGAGATTGTGGCGCGGGCCGGGGCGTGTTGTCATGCAGGCTCACAAGTCTTCGGGAGCCCATCTCATGAACGACATCGGCAATTCGCCGTCGGCGCGGGACATCGAGAGCGTCATTCACCCCTACACCAATCTGGACCTGCACCGCCGCAAGGGTCCGATGATTATCGAAAAGGGCAAGGGTGTTCTGGTCTGGGATGACGAGGGCTCGGAATACATCGAGGGCATGGCGGGCCTGTGGTGCGCCAGCTTCGGCTTCGGCGAGGAAGAGCTGATCGACGCCGCCGTCGAGCAGATGCGCAAGCTGCCCTTCTACCATCAGTTCGGCCACAAGAGCTCGATGCCCTCCATCGATCTGGCCGAGAAGCTGCTGGAAATAGCGCCCGACGGCATGTCGAAAGTCTTCTTCGCCAATTCCGGCTCCGAGGCGAACGACAGCCAGGTCAAGCTGCAGTGGTACGTCAACAATGCCCTCGGCCGGCCGCAGAAGAAGAAAATCCTGGCCCGCATCAAGGGCTATCACGGCGTCACCGTGGCCGCGGCCTCGCTGACCGGCCTGCCGGCCAACCACGCCGAGTTCGACCTGCCGATCGCCAATATCGGCCATGTCGACATGGCCTACCCCTATCGCGGCATGGAGCCGGGCGAGACCGAGGAAGAGTATTCGGACCGGCTGGCGCGCCAGCTCGAGGAACGCATCCTGGCCGAGGGGCCGGACACCGTCGCGGCCTTCATCGCCGAGCCGGTCTGCGGCGCGGGCGGCGTGCTGGTGCCGCCGGCGGGCTACTTCCCGAAGATCCAGGCGGTGCTGAAGAAGTACGACATCATGATGATCGCCGACGAGGTGATCTGCGGCTTCGGGCGCACCGGCAACATGTGGGGCAGCCAGACCTATGGCATCGAGCCGGACACGCTGTCCTGCGCCAAGCAGCTGTCGTCGGCCTATCTGCCGATCTCGGCGGTGATGGTGAACGACCGCGTCCACGACGCCATGATCGAGCAGTCGAAGAAGATCGGCACCTTCGCCCACGGCTTCACCTATTCGGCCCATCCGGTCTGCGCCGCCGTCGCGCTCAGGACCATGCAGCTGATGGAGGAGCGGAAGATCCTGGATCACGTGCGCGAGGTTGCGCCGGTGATGCAGGGCCGCATGCAGAAGCTGGCCGATCACCCGCTGGTCGGCAATGTCCGCGGCGTCGGCCTGGTCGGTGCGATCGAACTGGTGAAGGACAAGGCGACGAAGGAAGCCTTCGATCCCAAGGCGATGGTCGGCTTCAACTGCGCCGAGTTCGCGCTGAAGCACGGCCTGATCACCCGCGCCATGGGCGACAGCCTCGGCTTCTGCCCGCCGCTGATCATCACCGAAAGCGAGATCAACGAGATGTTCGACCGCTTCGAGAAGGCGCTCGAGGACACCGAGCGCTGGATCAAGGCCGAACTGGGCTGAGGCAACGATGATTGTCGGCACCCCGAAGGAGATCAAGAACCACGAGTACCGCGTCGGACTGACGCCCGAGAGCGCCGCAGAGCTTGTGCTGCACGGCCATACGGTGCTGATCGAGCGCGGCGCCGGCGGCGGCATCGGCGAATCCGATGCCGACTACGAGAGGGCCGGCGCGGAACTGGTCGGCACCGCCGAAGAAGTCTTCGCCCGCGCCGAGATGGTGGTGAAGGTGAAAGAGCCGCAGGCGGTCGAACGGGCGATGCTGCGCGAAGGCCAGATCCTGTTCACCTACCTGCATCTCGCGCCCGATCCCGAGCAGACCGCCGATCTGGTGAAATCCGGCGCGGTGTGCATCGCCTATGAGACGGTCACCGGACCCGGCGGCGGCCTGCCGCTGCTGAAGCCGATGAGCCAGGTCGCGGGCCGCATGTCGATCCAGGCCGGCGCGACGGCGCTGGAAAAATCCCATGGCGGCCGCGGCGTGCTGCTGGGCGGCGTGCCCGGCGTGATGCCGGGCCGGGTTGTGGTCATCGGCGGCGGCGTGGTCGGCTTCAACGCGGCGCAGATGGCGGTCGGGCTCGGCGCTGACGTGACCATCGTCGACCGCAGCCCCGAGGTGCTGGAACGGCTCGGCATCTATTTCGAGGCCCGCGCCAAGACGCGCTTCTCCAACCATGCGAACCTTTCCGAGAGCGTCGCGCAGGCGGATCTGGTGATCGGCGCGGTGCTGATTCCCGGCGCCGCCGCGCCGAAGCTGGTGACCCGCGCCATGCTGAAGACGATGAAGCGCGGCTCGGTGCTGGTAGACGTCGCCATCGACCAGGGCGGCTGCTTCGAGACCTCGAAGCCGACAACCCATGCCGATCCGACCTATGTCGTCGACGATGTCGTCCACTACTGCGTCGCCAACATGCCCGGCGGCGTCGCGCGCACCTCGACCTATGCCCTGAACAATGTGACCCTGCCGCATGCGCTCCGCATCGCCGACATGGGCTGGAAGGGCGCCCTGCGCGCCGACCCGCATCTTCTCGGCGGGCTGAACGTCTGGAACGGCAAGGTCACCTGCGAGCCCGTGGCCCGCGACCTCGGCTACGACTACATCCCCGCTGCGAACGCGCTCGCGGCCTGATGGCGGAGACGGCCGAGGTCCTGATCATCGGCGCCGGCGCGTCCGGCGCGGTGGCGGCGAAGCATCTGGCCGAGGCAGGCGTGAAGGTCGTCTGCCTGGAGCAGGGCCGGAAGGTCGAGACGGACGAGTTCTACGGCGACAAGCCGGAATGGGAACTGATGACCCAGCGCCGCTGGCATCCCAACCCGAACGTGCGGCAGATCGAGAGCGACTATCCGATCAATGTCGACGAGTCCGACGTCAATCCGCTGATGTACAATGCGGTCGGCGGCTCGACGATCCTCTATTCCGCGCACTGGCAGCGCTTCATGCCCTCGGATTTCCGGGTCCGCAGCCTGGACGGCGTCGCCGAGGACTGGCCCTTCACCTATGAGGACCTCGAGCCCTTCTACGATCTGGTGGATGTCGAGATGGGCGTTTCGGGGCTGGCCGGAGACCCGGCCTATCCGCCGATGACGCCGCCGCCGCTGCCGCCGATGCCCATCGGCAGGATCGGGCGGCGCGCCGCGGAGGGCATGAACCGGCTCGGCTGGCACTGGTGGCCCGCCCCCATGTCGGTGCCGTCGCGCGCCTGGCGCGGACGCAGCCAGTGCGTGCGCCGCGGCACCTGCAGCCAGGGCTGCCCCGAACAGGCCAAGGCCTCGACCGACCTGACCCACTGGCCCGACGCGATCCGCTTCGGCGCGAGGCTGATCACCGGCGCGCGGGTGAGCCGCATCACGACCAACGCGAAGGGCCTCGCCGACGGCGCGGTCTGGCGCGACCGCGAGGGCGTCGAGCATCACCAGAAGGCGGAGATCGTGCTGGTCTGCGCCAATGGCATCGGCACGCCGCGCCTGCTGCTGAACTCGGCGACGAAGGATCATCCGGACGGGCTGGCGAATGCCTCCGGTCTGGTGGGCCGAAACCTGATGATCCACCCCTATGCGGCGGTCACCGGCTATTTCGACGAGGACATGGAAAGCTGGATCGGTCCGGCCGGACAGGCGATCCAGTCGATGCAGTTCTACGAGACCGACGAATCCCGGGGCTTCGTCCGCGGCGCCAAGTGGCAGGTGATGCCGACCGGCGGACCGCTGGGCTTCCGCTCGATCCATGCCGGCGGCCCGCTGGAAGAGGCCTGGGGCGAGGCCTTCCACGCGAAGACCGCGCGCACGCTGGGCCGGTCCTTCGAGTGGGGCATCATCGTCGAGGATCTGCCCGAGGAATCGAACCGCGTCGTGCTCGATCCGGAGATGACCGATGCCGACGGCGTGCCGTCGCCGAAGATCCTCTACCGGACCTCGGACAACACGCACCGGCTCATCGACTTCCATCTGGCCCGCCAGAAGGAGGCGATGGCCGCCGCCGGCGCGGTCTCCACGACCGACACCGCGCTGATGCGCGACAGCGGCTGGCACATCATGGGTACGGCGCGGATGGGCAACGATCCGAAGACCTCGGTGCTCGACCAATGGTGCCGAAGCCACGAGGTGCCCAACCTCTACGTCATGGACGGTTCGACCTTCGTGACCTCGTCAGGCGTCAATCCGACCGGCACGATCTGCGCCATCGCCCTGCGTGCGGTGAGCCACATGCTGGAAAACCGCGCCTCGGTGGCGGCCGCCTGATGCTGGACGACGGACAGCGCGCGGCTTTCGCCCGCATCGCCGACGCACTGATCCCGGCGGTACAGGGCATGCCGTCCTTCAGCCAGTCGGACGCCGACCCCGTCCATCTCGACCGGGTGCTGACGCTCAGGCCGGAACTGCTGGCACCGCTGCAGGCCGCGCTCGAGAAGGCGGCCGCCGGCATGGACGCCGAGGCGCTGAACCGCGACCACCCTGAAGCCATCGGCGTGATCGGACTGGTGGCGTCCTCGGCCTACTACCTGTCACCGGACATCCGCCGCAGGCTCGGCTATCCGGGACAGATCCAGCGCCCGGCCGCCGAGGAAGAAGAGCACGACTACGCCGACCTGCTGCAGCCCGTCATCGACCGGGGCCGCATCTACCGCGAGGTCTGATCTTTCAGGACACCGGCCGCCCAGGCCAGTGCGCGGTCTTCGTAGACGGCCTTGCCCGGCGCCGGGAAATCCGGGTCGGCGAAAGCGCCCACAGCGACCGCGACCCGCTCCGCCATCCGTTCGGGATGCCAGAACACTGTCGAGCCGCAGGACGCGCAGAAGTGGAAATGCACGGGAAGCCCGCTGTCGGCCTCCCGGCTGAACGTCCGGTAATCGCCCGAAACGATGATGTCTTCCCTGCCGAAGAAGGCGGCGATGCCGAAGGCGCTGCCCGTCCGGCGCTGGCAGTCGGAACAATGACAGAGCGACACGCTCAGCGGCGTCTCCGGACAACGGACGCGAAGCTGGCCACAGGCGCAGCTGGCTTCGCGCTCGGTGCTCATCGCCGCCTCACGGCTCAGGCCAGCGCGTCGCGGATCTTCTGCATCAGCGCGTTGCGTTCGGCCCGCGCCTGCAGCGCCTGATCCATGTCGACCTTCACGAACTGCGTCGGCGTGTGCGGCTGCATCTGGCCGATCAGGTCCATGTCGGCCGAGATGACCGCGCCCAGCATGAAGTAGCCGCCGCCGGAAACCGCGTCGCGGTGCAGGCAGATCGGTTCCGTGCCGCCGGGCACCTGGATGGAGCCGTAGGGATAGCAGCCATCGACGATGTTGGACGGATCGGAGCCCGCGCCGAAGGGCCGTTCGCGCTCGGTGAACTCGATCGGGTGGCCGCCGCGGAAGCGGTAGCCGATGCGGTCGGCTTCCGGCGCAACCTTCCAGATGTCGTTGAAGAACTGCTCGCCCGAGGCGTCCGAGACCCAGTGCCAGTAGATGCCGGGCAGCACCCGGATCTCCGCCGGGTTCCCCGGCGCGCGCCGCATTGAGGCGTCCAGCGACTTGCCCGCGGTGCCCGAGGCGCTGCCGACGGGGAGTTCGTCGCCCGCAGCGATGGCGCGGCCCTCGAAGCCGCCCAGCGCACCCAGCGCATAAGTGGAACGGCTGCCGAGCACGACCGGCACATCGATGCCGCCGGCAACGGCGATATAGGCGCGCGCGCCGCCCTTCAGGAAATCGAAGCTGAGCACCTGTCCGGCCTTCACCGGGAAGGATGACCAGTTCTCCTGCGCCTCGCCGTCCAGTTTCGGGGTCATCGCCGCGCCGGTCACCGCGACGACGCTGTCGGCGGTGAACTCCAGCTCCGGGCCCATGAAGGTGGCTTCCAGAACCGCCAGATCGCCCGGGTTGCCGACCAGCAGGTTGGCGGCTTCCAGCGCCAGCAGGTCCATGCCGCCGGACTGCGGAATACCCAGGTGGTAGTAGCCGGGACGGCCGGTGTCCTGAACGGTGGTCGCCAGGCCGGGTTTGATCACCTTAATCATTCAGCGCACCCTCCAGCTTGGCGTTGTAGGCGTCGGCGCCCTTGTTGAACTCGTCCAGCGAGAACTCGACCGGCCGCACCTTCGGCTCGAAGCGGTTGGCGGCGACCTCCTCCAGCGCGGTATCGTACTGGTCACGCGTGATCGGCTTGAACTTCACCAGATCGCCAGGCTTGAAGTAGATCATGAAGTCGCGGAGGTAGCTGGTCTTCTGCTGCGGGTCGAAGATCGTCATCGGCGTGATGCCGAACATCTGGTAACCGCCGGCGCCGCGCACCGAGTAGATGCAGGAGAAGCAGCCGCCATAGCCGACCGTCTGCTTCGGCGTGTCGGTCCGCGGCCGGAGATATTTCGGCACCTCGATCTGCCGTGCGCGCTCGACCGTCTGGTAAAGGAACGGCAGCCCGGCCACAAAGCCGACCATCGACACGAACCAGGGCGAGCCGGAGTGCGCGGTGATGAAGTCGTCCACCGTGTCGTAGCCGTTGATCCGGGCCGAATAGTCCAGATCGGTGCCCGACGGGTCCTGATGCCGCTCGCGGAACCGCATCAGCGTCTCGTGCGTCCAGGGATCGTTGTAGAGCACCGGGATCTCGACGATGCGGGTGTCGAGACGATTCTCGGCAGCGTCGGCCTGGGATTCCAGCTTCTGGATCTCGGCCAGCATGTCCTGTGGCTTGATGATGTCCGGATCGAACTTGACCTGATAGGACGCATTCGCCGCACAGATCTCGGTAACGCCCTTGATCTGGCTCTCGCGGACCGCGTTGGTCATGGACAGGCTCTTGAAGAAGGCCTCCAGCGACATCTCCTCGCCAAGCTGGCAGAAGATGTGTTCGTCGCCGCCGAATGTGTATCGGGATTCCATCTTGGTGGCGCCTCCTTGGGATTATTCGGGAGCTATCGGATGTTCCGCGAGCCAGGGCTCGAGGAACTGGGTGTGGACCGCATTGGCGCGCACGGCGTCCGACGCGGCCAGCACCTTGTGCAGCGGAATGGTCGTCTTCAGGCCCTCGATGGTGAGCCCTTCCAGCGCCGCGGCCATGCGCTCGATCGCGCCGGCCCGGTCGGGCCCGTGGACGATCAGCTTGCCGAGCAGCGAGTCATAGAAGGGCGGCACCTGGTAGCCTTCGTAGAGCAGCGTGTCGAAGCGGACATGATCCGCCTCCGGCACGCCCAGCTTTCCGATGACGCCGGGGCCGGGCATGAAGTTGTTCGACGGATCCTCGGCATTGATGCGGCACTCGATGGCGTGGCCGCTCAGCGTGATGTCCGCCTGCTTCAGCCGCAGCGGCTCGCCGCCGCAGATGCGGATCATCTCCTGCACCAGATCGATGCCGGTGACCATCTCGGTGACCGGATGCTCGACCTGGATGCGGGTGTTCATCTCGATGAAGTAATGCGCGCCCGAGCGGTCGTCGAAGAGGAACTCGAGCGTGCCCGCGCCGCGGTAGCCGACCGATTTCGCCAGCGCCACGGCGCTTTCGCAGATGGCCTGCCGCTGATCTTCGGTCAGCGCCGCCGAGGGTGCCTCTTCCCAGACCTTCTGCCGGCGCCGCTGCAGTGAGCATTCGCGTTCGAAGCAGTGCACCGCATCGGTGCCGTCACCGAGCACCTGAACCTCGATGTGCCGGGCGTCCCGGATCACTTTCTCCATGTAGAGTGCGTTGTCGCCGAAGGCCGCCTGGGCCTCGTTCCGGGCCTCAGCCACCAGCTTCGCCAGCTCGGTCTCGTTCTCGGCGATCTTGATACCGCGTCCGCCGCCTCCCGCGGCGGCCTTGATCATCACCGGATAGCCGATTTCGGAAGCCGCAGCCTTCGCCTCGTCAGCGCCCGAGAGCACGCCCTCGCTGCCGGGTACGGTCGGCACGCCAGCCTGCTTCGCCGCCTCCCGCGCCGCGGCCTTGTCGCCGAGGCGGGAAATGGTCTCGGGGCGCGGTCCGACGAAGATCAGCCCCGCGTCTTCCACCGCCTGTGCGAACTTCGCGTTCTCCGACAGGAAGCCATAGCCCGGATGGATGGCGTCGGCGCCGGTCTTGCGCGCCGCCTCCAGCAGGTTGTCGATGTTCAGATAGGACTTGGCCGCGTGGGGCGGACCGATATCGACGGCCTCGTCGGCCATGCGCACCGCCAGCGAGTTGGCATCGGCCATGCTGTGGACCTGCACGGTCGGGATGCCCAGCCCCTGCGCGGCCCGGACAATGCGGACCGCAATCTCGCCCCGGTTCGCGATCAGCAGTTTCTTGATCGCCATGATCCGCGGTCAGTCGAGCTCGAGAAGCGGCTGCCCCGCCATGACGGGTTCCTCATTGTCGGCGAGGAACGCGGTCACGGTGCCGGCGGTCTCCGCCTTCACCTCGTTGAAGGTCTTCATGACCTCGATCAGGCCGATGACGTCGCCAACCGCGACGCTGTCGCCGACATCCTTGAACGCCGGTTCGTCGGGCGACGGCTTGCGGTAGAAGGTGCCGGGCAGCGGCGAGAGAATCTGTTCGGCCACGATGGGGTCTCCTGTCGGTGTTGTCTCTTATTCCGCCGCAACGGCCATGAAGGGCTGTACGGCGTTCTTCACGGCCGTCGCCACATCGACGGCGTTCGGCGTGTCCGAATGTACGCAGATGCTGTCGCAACGGACTGGCGTGTCGTTGCCGGCGGTCGTCTGCGTCTTGCCTTCCTGGATGGCGCGGACGCAGCGGGCGGCGGCGTCTTCCGGATCGACCGGGTCGTGCACCATGGTCACGATCAGGCCGCCATTCTCGTCGTAGTGCAGGTCGGCGTAGAACTCGGCGACGAAGTCATGACCGCGCGCGGGATAGATCTCCTCGTGCAGCGTGCCCGTCATGCCGAACAGCGGCACCTTGAAGATGTCGGCGACGTCGCAGACCGCGTGGGCGATGTGCTCCTGCTTCGCGGCCATGCCATAGAGCGAGCCATGCGGCTTGATGTGGTTGAGCTCCATGCCCTCGGCCTCGAGGAAGCCCTTCAGCGCGCCGACCTGATAGATCAGGCAGTTGGCCATGTCCTCGCGGCCCATCTTCATCTCGCGCCGGCCGAAGCCCTGCAGGTCCGGCAGCGAGGGATGCGCGCCGACCCGGACGCCGTGCTTCTTGGCCAGCTGTACGGTCTTGCGCATGTGGTTGTAGTCGGAAGCGTGGAAGCCGCAGGCGACGTTCGCCACCGTGATGTGCGGCATCAGCGCCTGATCGTCGCCGATGGTGTAGAGCCCGAAGCTCTCGCCCATGTCGCAATTGATCTCGATCGCCATGACAGATCCTCCTTTGCGCCCGTTCAGTTCGTCCGCTTCAGCACGTAGCTCCCGCTCTCGTGCAGCGAAGCGTGCCAGCCCGGCTCGATGACGATGGTCGTCGTGACCTCCTCGATCACCGCCGGTCCCGTGATTTCCGCGCCCGCACCCAGCTTCTCGCCATCATAGACCGGCGCGTCGATGGCCGCACCATCGGGCGAGAAGATCATCGGACGGCGGGTCTTCAGCGCGCCGGCGACGTCGCTGCCGGTGGCCAGAACCGGCAACTCCGGCCGGTCGACGCGCCCGTAGAGCGTGCTCTCCAGGTTCACCACCTCGATCGGCGTGCCCTTCTCCGAATAGGTGTAGAGCTGCTCGTGCTTGGCGTGGAACCCGTTCTTCAGCCGGTCGACCGTGCTGGCGTCGATGGTGAAGTTGTCGATCTCGACCGTGCATTCGTGGATCTGGCCGACATAGCGCATGTCGATGGAGCGCTTGATGGCGATCCGGTCGCGTTCGAAGCCGTCGGCCTCGAGATGCGCGATGCCCTCCGCCTCGATCTCGGCATAGGTGTCGTTGATCCGCTTGTAGGCCGCCTCGCCCTCCAGCCGGACAGGGCTGGTGGCCATGTAGTTGTACTTCACGTCGGAAATGATCTGGCCGAAGGCGCAGAGGCCGGAGGCCAGCTTCGGCACCAGCACCGTGCCGATGCCCATTTCCTTGGCCAACGCGGTGATGTGCGCCGCACCGGCGCCGCCCGCCGCCACCAGCACGAAGTCGCGCGGATCGTAGCCGCGTTCCACCGAGACCCGGCGGATGCCGTTGACCATGTTGTTGTTGACGATCGTGAACATGCCGTAGGCGGCGCGTTCGACCGAGATCCCCAGCGGGTCGGCGATCTTCGTCTTCACCGAGGCGTAGGCCTTCTCCCGGTCCAGATCCATGCGCCCGCCCAGCAGCGCCGTCGGGTTGACGTAGCCCAGGATCAGGTTGGCGTCGGTCGTGGTCGGCTCCTCCCCGCCATTGCCGTAGCAGGCGGGTCCCGGATCGGCGCCGGCCGACTGCGGGCCGACCTGCAGCAGGCCCATCTCGTCGATCCAGCCGATCGAACCGCCGCCGGCGCCCAGGGTCTCCACCTGGATCATGGGCACGCCGATGCGGTAGCGCAGGAAGTCGATGTCCTTGTTGATGTTGGTGCTGCCGCCGCGGGTCAGCGTGATGTCGAAGGACGTGCCGCCCATGTCGACGGAGATGACGTTGTCGATACCGAACGGCTTCGCGACGAACAGGCCGGCCTGCGGCGCGGAGGCCGGGCCGGAGTTGATCGCGTAGACCGAGCGGTCGCTCATCGCCTGGCCGATGGCGAGGCCGCCGTTCGACTGGAAGTAGCGCACCGGATACTCGGCCCCCAGATCGCGGAAGTACTTGTCGATGCCGTCGACATACTTCTTCAGGATCGGCCCGAGATAGGCGTTGGCGATGGCCGTCGATGTCCGGGTGTATTCGCGGATCTGCGGATAGAGTTCCGACCCGACGGTCAGGAAGGCCTCCGGCATCATCTCGCGGACGATCTCCGCCGCCCGGCGCTCGTGATCCTGGTGCAGCACCGACCAGACGAAGGAGATGGCGACGGCCTTCACGCCTTCCTTGATGAACAGTTCGCAGGCCGCGCGGACATCGTCCTCGTTCAGCGGGATCTTCACGCTGCCGTCGGAGACGACACGCTCGGCGACGCCGCGGCGCAGGTAGCGCGGGACCAGCATTTCGGCCGGCGGGTATTCGGCGTCGTAGCGGTAGCCGTCTTCCTTGTGGCCCAGCCGGATCTCGATCGAATCCTCATGGCCCTTCGTGCAGATCAGGCCCGTCTTCGCGCCCTTGTGCTGGATCAGCGCGTTCAGCCCGACCGTGGTGCCGTTGATGCAGAGATCGCACTGGGAGATGATTTCCTTCGGGCTCTGGCCGACATCGGTCGCGATCAGCTTCAGCCCCTCGGAGATCGCCTCGGTGGGATCGTGCGGCGTCGACGGCGACTTGTAGAGCCGCACCCCGCCCTCCGCATCGGCAAGGACGAAATCCGTGAAGGTGCCGCCGGCATCGACGCCGAGCCTGTAACGTGTGCGCATGAGCCCTCCCTCAAGCTGCGCGGAAACCAGGGATGGTGATGGTCTTGCCGCCGCTTACTCGGCGGCGACGTTGTGGCCGCGCTGCGCCGCCGTGGCCTCCATGTCGACCACGAGGTTCTCCGCATCGGCGAAGATGACGCCATAGTCCTCGCGGGCGCCGTCGATCGAGACGAGACCGTTCTTCACGTCCCACTTCACCGCATCGACGTCGCGCTCGAACGGATCGCCGTAGCCGCCGCCGCCGGGGTTCATGTTGGCCGCGCGCTCGCCCGGATTGATGGTCTCGATGACGTTCGACTTGATCAGGTCGACCTTGCCGCCGCGGGTGATCTCGATGCGGCCGACCTTCGGCTCGATCATCTTCGACTTCGCGCCGGCCGCACCGGTCGCCGGATACTTCCGGCCCTCGCCGAAGGTGATGAAGTCCATCGGCTTGTCGATCGGCTCGACCTCCCATCGGGTGCCCGAACCGCCGCGGAACTTGCCCGCGCCGCCCGAGTTGGTCATCAGCCCGTATTCGTGGATGATGATGGGATAGGAGTATTCCAGCAGCTCGACATCGCCCGAGGTGAGCGCACCGAAGCAGCACTCCGGCCCGCAGGCGTGCCAGCCGTCCTGGGAGGGCGTCGCGCCGGCGCCGGAGATCAGCGAGGCCAGCACCATGGTGACGTATTCCTCGTTGTGACGGGTGTCCCAGCCGGCGATGTTGCAGCCATTGGCGTGGCCCCAGCCGGCCGAGACCTTGTCGGGCGCGGCCTCCTCGAAGGCGAGGCGCACGGCGTCGGTCAGCGTCTCCATCGGCGTCGTCGTGCAGTTCATGTGCGGCGCGGGTTCGACCGCGTTGCAGATCGTGCCCTTCGGTCCCATGTCCACGTCGAAGCAGCGGTAGAGCCCCTCGTTGTAGGGCGGCGGCAGCTGCGCGAACATCATCACGCCCAGATAGACGCCCGAGTAGGAATTCCCCTCGTAGGAATTGATGAAGTAGGGAATCTGCTCGGGGCTGTCGATCTGGATCTTGCAGGTGTCGCCCTTGACGGTGACCGTCGCGGTGATGTCGATGTCGCCGAAGCCGTGACCGGCGTCCTCGATGGTGGAGAGGCCGGTATAGGTGCCGTCGGGAACGGTGCTGATCAGCGCCCGCATTTGACGGTCGGCCATGTTCATCAGTTCGTCGATGCAGGCGCGGACCTGATCCAGACCGTACTTGTCGAGCATCGCGATCAGGTTGCGCTCACCGACCTGCACCGCACCCAGCTGCGCGTTGAAATCGCCTTCCTGATCGCGGCGGGCGCGCATGTTGGTCAGCAGCAGGTTGATGACGTCATAGCGGCGGACGCCCTTGTCGTAGATCTTCACCGGCGGGATGCGCAGGCCCTCGCCGTAGATCTCGGTTGCGTCCGGATTGTAACCGGCCGGCACCGGGCCGCCGATGTCGGTCAGGTGGCCCTTGCAGACCGTCCAGAAGACGAGCTCGCCCTTGTAGAACACCGGCTTGTACATGCAGGTGTCGATCATGTGGCTGCCCATGTAGGCCGGATCGTTGTGCATGATCACGTCGCCCGGATGGATGTCGTCGCCGAAATAGCCGGCAACCGCCTTCATGGCCGGGATCAGGCTGCCCAGATGGATCGGGATGTCCTGGCCCTGCATGATCATCTCGGGCACGTGGTTGAACAGCGCATTGGAATAGTCGTGCGCCAGGTTGAACACGCTGGAACGGGCGGTCTTCTCCAGCGCCAGGGTCATTTCGCGCTGGGTCGTCTCAAGGACGCCGCGGACCACGGAGAGGGTAATCGGATCGACATCAGCCATGAGAGGCCTCCTCTTCGGCAACAGGCGGAAGTTGGTTGATCAAACGATAACAGCCCCCCGGAGGCCCGCAACGCTCCACCGGGCCTCGTGAAGCGGGGTTCAGGTCAAAGTGCGCTCTGATCCAACTCGGCCAGCAGGGCGTCCGTGGTGACCTGCCGGCAGTAGCCGCGGTTGAGCCTCAGCGAGGCCTGGTGCCGCTCCATCGAGTGGGTCGCGCAGGCGTCCGTGACCACGGTGACCAGATAGCCCATGTCGCAGGCGTCGCGGACCGCGGAATCGACGCACTGATCGGTCAGCAGCCCGCTCATCACCACCTGTTTCACGCCCAGATTGCGCAGCACGTAGTCGATGTTGGTCGAGATGAAGACACTGGAGGAGGTCTTGGGGATGACGATCTCGTCCGGTCCCGGCGCGATGGCGTCGATCACCTTCGCATCCCAGGCTCCCTTCGGCACGTTGAACCCGGTGATCTTGTAGTCGAGGCTGCGGTCGCGGCCGTCGGCGGTCAGGCTCTCGATCACCGTGTACATCACCTCGATCCCTGCCCTGCGGCAGCCGGCCTGGAGACGCTGCATGTTGGGCAGGGTCTCGGCCTCGAAATGCCTGAAGAACCAGCCGTATTTCGCTTCGAAGGCGTCCGGTGCGGTTTCCGTGTATTCGCCCCCTTCGCGGTGAGCGCCGAAGTTCTGGACATCGATGAACAGCAGCGCTGACTGCGCCGGCACCAGCGGTATGTCGCGGGACAGGGGTTCGTTCATTCGGGCCGGCTCCTGAGATATTCGTTGACCGCCCCCGCAAGGAGGTCGGCCCAGTAATCGATGCCGCCCGGCGTGCCCAGCTGGTCGTTCCGGATCTCGATCAGGGCGTGCGGGATGCCGCCTTTCTCCCCGTGCACGGGGATGGTGAAATCGGAAATGTCGTCCACGGTGTAGGGCTCGTTGTAGGCGAAAGTCAGATAGGGCTCCCGGCCGGACGCGATGGCCAGCAGGGTCTCGGCGGTCGCGGGCTCGCGGTTGGCCAGGAATCCGGCATGCCAGGGCCGGCTCTCGCCGTTCATCTCCGGCGTGAAACTGTGGATCGACAGCAGCAGTTCCGGCCGCGCCCGCTCGATCTCGGCGGCGATGCGGTCGTGATAGGGCGCGTGGATGGCGCCGATCCGCGCCGCCTTGGCGGTTTCGGAGAGGTCGCGATTGGCCGGGATTTCGGTGCCATCGGACACTTCCGGCGTCAGGTCGGGCGCGATCAGGGCGCGGTTGCAGTCGATCACCAGCCGGCTGTAGGCCTGCGCGACCACTCGGGCCTGCAGCCGCTCCGCCAGCGCCTTCGAGAGGTCGAACGCGCCGACGTCCCAGGCGATGTGGCGCTCCCAGTCCGCCGGACCGACGCCCATGTCGCCCAGCGCCGCCGGCGTCGCCCGCCCGGCATGTTCGCAGGTGATCAGGACCGGCCCGGCCGCGTCGATGTTGTGCGTCAGCACGGGATCGGGGTCGTCGATGTGGAGCATGGGCGGGTCTCTTTCGGGGCCGGCGAATTGACAGCGATTGTCACGGTCCGGAAGATCGCCGTCCAGTCCGGGCTTTCGGGACAGGGGGACCGCCTGTGGACACGACCCAATCGATCATCATGGCCTGCTGCTCGGACATCGCGGGACAGGTCCGCGGCAAGGGCTTCCCCGAACACGAGCTGGAAACCCGCCTGAAGCGCGGTGTCGGCTGGACCCCGACAAACGTGCAGATCACCTGCTTCGACGTCATCGCCGACAGCCCCTTCGGCGCGCTGGACGACTTGGTGCTGGTGCCGGATCCGGCAACCCGTTTCCGGGTCGACCAGATCGAGCGCCAGATCGAGGACACCATGCTGGGCGACATCCTGACCCTGGACGGCCAGCCCTGGAGCTGCTGCACCCGCAGCGCGCTGAAGTCCGCGCTGAAACGGCTCGAGGACGTGGCTGGCGCGTCGCTGACCATCGCCTTCGAGCACGAGTTCCAGCTGGAGGGCGGGTCCGGGGCAGGTTCCGCCTACTCCCTGGAAGGCGCGCGTGCCGGACGGGCGCTGGGCCAGCGCATCTTCGATCTGATGGCCGCAAACGGGCTGGAGCCGGACACTTTCATGAAGGAATACGGACCGGACCAGTACGAGGTCACCATGAAGCCCGCGGACGCGCTGAAGGCGGTCGACAACGCCGTGATCCTGCGCGAGTTGGTCCGGCTCGCAGCCGACGGCTTCGGTCAGCGCGCCACCTTCACGCCGATCCGCGATCCGGACGGCGTCGGCAATGGCGTCCACATCCATCTCAGCCTGAATGACATGAACGGCGAGCCGGCGACCCACGATCCCGAAAGCGCCACGGGCCTGTCGAAGCTGGCGGGCAGCTTCGTCGCCGGCGTCTGCGCCTACCTGCCGTCCATCGTCGCCTTCCTGGCGCCGTCGGCGATTTCCTATCTCCGCCTGACGCCGCACCGCTGGAGCGCGGCCTGGAACAATCTCGGCCTCCGGGACCGGGAGGCGTCGGTCCGCATCTGTCCGGTCACGGCGCTGGATCCACGGGACATCGCCCGGCAGTTCAACTTCGAGGTCCGCGCCTGCGACGCCGCCGCCAGCCCTTATCTGCAGCTCGCCGCCATCGTCCATGCGGGCGCGGAAGGGATCGCCCGAGGGCTGACGCCGCCCGAGGCAACGCATGCCGATCTGGACGCCCTGAGCGAGAAAGAGATTGCCGCCATGGGCTACCGCCGCCTGCCGCAGAGCCTGTCCGCCGCGCTGAAGCTCTTCGAGTCGGACGAGACCGCCCGGGGCTGGTTCGGGGCCGAGTTGTCCGACGTCTATCTGCGCCACAAGCGCGGCGAACTCGGCGTTCTGGAGGGGCTGGGCCCGTCGGAGATGTGCCACCGCTACCTGAGCGTCTATTGACGCTGAAAGGGGCGGTCCCGTCCAACTCCGGCCGCCTCGGGCCGCGCTATCCTTTCCGAAGTCTGATAGCGGGTGGAGGCGTGCGATGGCGGAGCAATCGGTCGGAGTGGATGTCGGCGGAACTTTCACGGATTTCGTCGCCTACGACCCGGACAAGCGGGAAATCCGCGTCTGGAAGAACCTCTCCACCCCGGCGAACCCCACCGACGGCGTCCTGACCGGCCTCGGCGAGGTCGAGAGTCCGATCGGCAATCTGCGCCTCGGCACGACGGTGGCAACCAATGCCATCCTGGAGCGCAAGGGCGCGCGCGTCGGCTATGTCACGACGGCCGGCTTCAAGGACATCCCCTTCATCCAGCGCGGCAACCGCAAGCACCACTACGATTCCCAGTGGCAGAAGCCGAAGCCGCTGATGAAGCGCCGCGACTGCTTCGAGATCGCCGAGCGGGTGATGGCGGACGGCACCGTGCTGACCGAACTCGACGAACAGGGCGTGCGGGATCTGGCGAAGCAGGTGAAGGCCGATGGCGGCATCCAGTCGCTGGCGGTCAGCTTCCTGTTCTCCTACGTCAATCCGGCGCATGAGCAGCGGCTGAAGGCCATCCTGGCGGAGGAATTGCCGGACATCCCGGTCTCGATCTCCTACGAGGTGCTGCCGAAGTGGAAGGAGTACGAACGTTCCTCCACCACCATCGCCGACGCCTTCGTGAAGCCGCTGGTGGCCAACTATCTGCACGATCTCGACCGGCGACTGGGCGAGCGTGGCGGCATCCGCAGCGTCTCCATCATCAAGTCGAACGGCGGCGAGATGACGCCCGACGCGGCCGCGGACGCGCCGATCCACATGACCGTCTCAGGCCCGACCGGCGGGGTGGTAGCGGCCAAGCACGTTGCGAAGCAGCTCGGCGTCGATCACCTGGTCACCTTCGACATGGGCGGAACCTCGACCGACTGCTCCACCGTCGTCGGCGGCCGCGAGAGCTTCACCACGGATTTCGAGATCGAGTTCGGCGTACCCATCCAGGTGCCGATGATCGACATCCGCACCATCGGCGCCGGCGGCGGCTCCATCGCCTGGATCGACAAGGGCGGCATGCTGCGCGTCGGCCCGCAGAGCGCCGGGGCCAATCCCGGCCCGGCCTGCTACGGCTTCGGCGGCACGGAACCGACCGTGACCGACGCCAATGTCATCCTGGGCCGCATCAGCCCGGACAATTTCCTGGGCGGCAGCATGAAGCTGGACGCGGCGAAGGCCCGCGCGGCCATGGCGACCGTCGCCGATCCGCTGGGCCTCTCGGTCGAGGAAGCGGCGCTGTCGGTCCTCAAGATCGTCGCCAACAACATGACCGGTGCGCTCCGTTCGGTGCTGACCGAGCGTGGCCTCGACCCGCGGGACTTCGCACTGCTGGCCTTCGGCGGCGCCGGCCCCCTGCATGTCGCTGACCTGATGGAGGAAGCCTCGATCCCGACCGGCGTCGTGCCCAACCATCCCGGCCAGTTCTCGGCCTTCGGCTTCATCATGACCGACGCCCGCGTCGATCTGGAGCGGACCGTGCAGATGACGTCGAAGAGCTTCGATCTGGACCGCGCCAACGAGGTGATGAAGCAGCTTGTCGATGACGCGCTCGGCAATCTGAAGCGCCAGGGCTACACCGAGGGCCTGTCGGTGCACCGCACGCTGGAGCTTCGCTATCTCGGCCAGAACTACGAGCTTGAGGTGCCGGTCAATTTCGAGACCTTCAACGAGGAAACCGCGGCGAAGGCCTGGAACACCTATCACGAGATGCATCTGGCCCGGTTCGGCTTCAACATCCCGCGCGAGGTGATCGAGGTGATCACCTTCAAATGCACGGCGGTCTCGGCCGCCTCGACGCCCGAACTGCCGACCCTGCCGAAATCCGACGGCGCGCCGTCCCCCGACGGCACCCGCACCGTGATATTCGAGGACGGCGCGGAAGAGACGGCGGTCTATCAGCGCGGCAGCCTGAAGGACGGCGACACGCTGAAGGGACCGGCGCTGGTGGAAGAACCGGCCTCCGTCACCGTCGTCAAGCCAGGACAGTCGCTGAGCGTCGACACCTGGGGCAACATGAGCATCACAGCGGACTGAGCGGAGAGCACGAAAATGATCGATCCGGCCAAGACCGACTTCGTCACCATGAACATCATCGAGAGCTCGATGATCTCGATCTGCCGCGAGATGGGCATCACCCTGATGAAGACGTCGTATTCGACGATCTTCAACGAGGCGCTCGATTTCACCTGCGCCATCGCCAGCCCCCAGGGCGAGATGTGGGCGGTGGCCGAGTTCTGCCCGGCGCAGATCGGCGGCATGCCGCTGATCATCCGCTCCAGCCTTGAGGAAATCCCGCTGGAGAGCATCGAACCGGGCGACGTGCTGGTCCACAACGACCCCTATCGCGGCGGTCTGCACACGCCCGAGCACACGCTGTTCTGCCCGGTCTTCGTCGACGACCAGCTGGTCGCCTTCACCGTCGCCATCGGCCATGTCGCCGAGGTCGGCGGCATGGTGCCCGGCGGCTTCGCCTCGGAAGCGACCGAGATCTTCCACGAGGGCATCCGCGTGCCGCCGGTGAAGATCAAGAAGCGCGGCGAGGATGTCGAGGAGGTCTGGAAGCTCTGGCTCGCGAATGTCCGCACCCCCCGCTACAACTACGGCGACATGCGCGCCCTGATCAGCGGCGTCGAGGTCGGCTCGGCCCGCATGGCCGAGACCGTGAAGAAGTACGGCACCAACGCCTTCAACTCGATCTGCGCCGACCTCATGGACTATTCCGAAGCCCGCATGCGCGCCGAGATCCAGGAGATCCCGGACGGGCGGTATGTCTTCGACGACTTCATGGACAATGACGGAGTCACCGAGGAAGAGATCCGCATCCACGTCGAATGCCACGTGCAGGACGACGAGATCGTGGTCGATTTCGACGGCTCCTCGCCGCAGGTGCCGGGCCCGATCAATGCCACGCTGGGTGTGACATGGTCGGCGGCCTACAACGCCGTGCTGCACCTGACCGACCCGTCGATCCCGAAGAATTCCGGCTGCTTCCGGCCGATCCGCGTGCTGGCGCCGGCGGGCACCATCGTCAATGTCGACTATCCGGCGCCGGAAGTCGGCGGCAACACCGAGACCCACCCGCGCATCGCCGGCACGGTGATCGGCGCGCTGGCGCGGGCGAAGCCGGACCGGGCCATGGCCTGCGAAGGCGGCACGCATCTCAATTTCGTCTTCGGCGGCGAGGACAAGAAGAACGGCGAGTATTTCGCCTGCTACGACATCGAACTGGTGGGCTGGGGCGCGACGCCGTCGGGCGACGGCAATGACGCCACCGACGCCATCAACGGCAATTGCAGGGTCATCCCGGTCGAGGTCTTCGAGACCCGCTATCCGTGGCTGACCGAGCAGTTCAGCCTGGTGCCGGACTCCGGCGGCGCCGGCCGGACGCGCGGCGGGCTGGGCACGCAGAAGACGCTGCGTTGCCTGGACGCGGAGATCACCGCCAGCCAGCTCTCCGACCGCCACGTCAACCGCGCCTACGGCCTGAACGGCGGCGGCGAGGGCCAGCCCGGCGCGACGCTGTTCCGCAAGGCCGGCACCGACGACTGGAAGCCGATGACCGAAGCCTTCGGCAAGGCCTCCAGTTCCAAATGGTCGAACATCAAGATCCGCCCCGGCGACAGCGTCCGCTTCGTCATGGCCGGCGGCGGCGGGATGGGTCCGGTCACGGAGCGCGACCCGCAGTCCGTGCAGGAGGACATCCTGGAGGGCTACATCACGCCGGAGACGGCGAAGGCGGTCTATGGCTATACCGCCGAGGGAGACGACTGATGCGCTTTTCCGACACCGGCTACTACATCGAGAGCTACGTCAAATGCGGCAATTGCGGCGTGCTGGTCTATGACGAGGGCGTCAAGTCGAGCCGGGCCGATCTGGCCGCCGAGACCTTCTGCTCCGACTGGTGCGTCAGCTGGAAGGACCAGAAGGCCGCCGGCGTCGCCGATCCCCGCATCAAGGCCGGCTGACGCAACGGAATGGCAGCTCCGCCTTTCGCGGCGTTGACTTGATCGGCCGAAACGTCGAATGACCTGACCCCGGAGCTGTGACGGGGAGGTCAGCATGTATCCCGGCGAATACGCCAAGAGCCGGCCGGACCATCCGGCGATCATCGACGCGCGCTCCGGCGCAGTCACGACCTATGCCATGCTGGACCGCGCCTCCAACCGGGTCGCGCAGTACCTGCATGCGAAGGGCCTGCGCCGGGGCGACTGCATCGCGGTCCTGCTGGAGAACACCCCGCGCTACTACGAGGTCGCATGGGCGGCGCTGCGTTCGGGGCTCTACATCACGCCAGTCAACCGCTACCTGCTGGCGAAGGATGTCGCCTACATCCTGGAAGACTGCAGCGCCAGGGCGCTGTTCACCTCGGCACGCTTCGCCGAGATCCTGCACGGCATCGAAGGGCAGGCGCCGGACTGCGCCATCCGGCTAGCGATCGGCGGCGCGGAAGCCGGTCTGCCGGATCTGGACGCGGCGCTGGCTGGCAGCCCCGAAACCCCGCTCGCCGATGAGCCGTTGGGTCAGATGATGCTCTACAGCTCCGGCACGACCGGCCGGCCCAAGGGCATCGTCCGTCCGCTGCCGGACCAGCACGTTTCCGACGGTTTCAGCCACGGCTACAGCGTCCGCGATTTCGGCATCGACGCCGACAGCGTCTATCTCTCCCCCGCGCCGCTCTATCACGCCGCCCCCTTCGCCTGGTCGCTGGGGGTCACCTGCAATGGCGGCACCGTGGTGCTGATGGACCGCTTCGACGAGGAGTGGGCGCTGCAGCTGATCGAGCGCTACCGCGTCACCTGCAGCCAGTGGGTCCCGACCATGTTCGTCCGCATGTTGAAGCTGCCTGAGGAGATCCGCGCGAAATACGACCTGTCCAGTCACCGGATGGCCGTCCACGCCGCCGCGCCCTGCCCGGTCGAGGTGAAGAAGCAGATGATCGAGTGGTGGGGGCCGATCATCAGCGAGTACTACGGCGGCTCCGAGGGCAATGGCCGCACGGTGATCCACAGCGCCGACTGGCTGACCCATCCCGGCTCGGTCGGCCGCGCCAACATGAACATCCCGCATATCTGCGACGATGACGGGCGCGAACTGCCGGTGGGCGAAAGCGGGCTGATCTATTTCGAGCAGGAGGGCGAGCCCTTCCGCTATCACAACGACCCCGACAAGACAGCCAAGAGCCGCCACCCGGTGCACCCCAACTGGACCACGCTGGGCGATGTCGGCTACCTCGACACGGACGGCTTCCTCTACCTGACCGACCGCAAGACCTTCATGATCATCTCGGGCGGGGTGAACATCTATCCGCGTATCATCGAGGACGCGCTGATCGTGCATCCGGAGGTCACCGACGTCGCGGTCATCGGCGTCCCGAACGACGAGTTCGGCGAGGAGGTGAAGGCCATCGTGCAGCCTGCCGACCCGGCCGCCGACCGCGGCGCGCTCGCATCCGAACTGGCGGCCTTCGCGAAGGCGAACCTGGCCGGCTACATGGTGCCGCGCTCCTTCGACTTCATGGACGAACTGCCCCGCCTGCCGACCGGCAAGCTGAACAAGAACGACCTCAAGGCGCCCTACTGGCAGCAGAGCGGCAAGCGCATCTGACCGGCAGTAGGGTCGGCCGTACCCTCCCGCAGCGGGTCACCCCCGATGGCGCAGCCACTCGGGGGTCCGGACCTTCGGCGGCAGGGTCGAGCCGATGGCGTGGCAGACGCCGACCGGATGCCCGCGCAGTGCGGGCATGACCATCTATCCTGAAATGCCCGTCTGTCTGGCCGTCACGGCCGCGGCGGGCGCTTCGTGTGCCAGTCGGTGGCCTGCTGGAAGGCGTGCCCGGCGCGGAGCACGGTCGCCTCATCGAAGGCGCGCCCGGCCAGCTGCAGGCTGACCGGCAGCCCGTCGGCAGCAAAGCCGCAGGGCACCACCAGCGCCGGCAGGCCGGTCAGGTCGAAGGGCTCGGTGTTGCGCAGGATGGCGCCGAAGATCGGCTCCTCGGTGCCGTTGATCGCGACGTTCACATCGCCGATGGGCGTTGCGGTGATGGCGATGCCGGGCGTCGCCAGTACGTCCACATCCTTCATCACCTCGGCCATGCTCTGACCCAGCATGCTGCGGTAGCGCTGGGCGTGCAGATAGTCCTTGGCCAGCACCTGATCGCCGATCTCCAGAAAGACCCGGACCTGATCGGTGAACAGGTCGATGCGGTCGTCCATGGTGTCGTCGTGATAGGCCGTGGCCTCGGCGGCGTAGATCGGGAAGGCCGCCGTGCCGGCCAGGCTGATATGCGGGATCTCGACCTCGACCAGCACCGCGCCGAGCTTCTCCAGCTCCTTCAGCGCCGCCTCGACCACGTCGGTGACCTGGGTCTGGGCGAGATCGTAGAAATACTCGCGGCAGATGCCGATCCGCATGCCCTTCACACCGCCGTCGATCCCGGAGAGATAGTCGTCGACCGGCCGGTCGGGCGCCGCCGCATCGCGGCCGTCAGCGCCAGCGGTCGCCTGCAGGATCAGCGCCGAATCCTTCGCCGTCCGCGACAGCGGCCCGGAATGGTCCATCGTCCAGCAGAGCGGCAGGATGCCGGTCCTCGGCACGCGCCCGTAGGTCGGTTTCAGCCCGGTCACGCCGCAGCAGGCCGCGGGCATACGGATCGAGCCGCCGGTGTCGGATCCCGTCGCCACGGGCGCGAGCCCCGCCGCGACGACCGCACCGGAGCCGCTCGACGATCCGCCGGTGATGCGGTCGGTATCCCAGGGATTGCGCGTCGGTCCGAAGCTGGAGTTCTCGCCGGTCGGGCCGTAGGCGAATTCATGCGTGTTCAGCTTGCCCAGCGTGACCATGCCGGCCTCGGCCAGCCGCGCCACCACGGTCGAATCCTCGGCCGGGGCATTGTCGGCCAGCACCCTGGAGCCGCCCGTCGTCAGCACCCCGGCCGTGGCGTAGAGATCCTTGTGGCCGATGGGCAGGCCATGCAGCGCGCCGCGCCGCTTGCCAGCCGAAATCTCGGCTTCCGCGGCCTTCGCCGTTTCCAGCGCGGCCTCGGCGGTCATCGTGACGAAGGCGTTGTAATGGCCGTTCTCGGCCTCGATGCGGTCGAGGAAGGCCTGCGCGATCTCGACGGGCGACGCCTTCTTCGCCTCGATCAGGTCCGACAGTTCGACGAGGTCGCAGAGGGTCAGGTCAGTCATCGGGCTTCACCTCGACGGGGCGGAAGACGGTCGCGGGTTCGGCGTCCTTCATCGGCAGCCGCCGTAGCGCCTCCAGGTTCTGGAACACCGGTTCCAGCGCCTCGGCCAGCGCGGCGGCGCGTTCGGGCGCCAGCGGATGACCCGCATTCTCGGCGGCGACGGCGGAGATGGTCCCGACGCTGATCGGGCTGCGTTGTCCCATGGTTCGGCTCCTCAGCTGGCGGCCTTCTTCTGGTTTTCGGTATCGGAGTCGCCGGCGCGGCCGCCGAACATTCCGCGCTGCCGCATGCCGAGCCAGTGGCCGTACTGGACCGGCATGTCGGCGAAAGCGCTCGGCTCCTGCAGCGCGATGGCCGCATGACGGGGAAAGTATGGATCGTTCAGGGCCTCGCGGGCCAGCGCGACGAGATCGGCGGCGCCGGCGCGGAGAATGCTTTCCGCCTGCGCCGGTGCGGTGATCAGGCCCACGGCCTGGGTGGCGATGCCGGCCTCGCGGCGGATATCGGCAGCGTGGCCCACCTGATAGCCGGGCGTCGCCGGTGGCAGCGTGTTCTCTCCATAGCCCGAAATGCCGCCCGAGGAGCAGTCGACCACGTCGACGCCCAGCGCCTTCGCCCGCTTCGCCAGTTCGATGGAATCCCCGATGGCCCAGCCATCCTTCTTCCCGTCGATGCAGGAGATCCGCAGGAAGAGCGGCATCGCGTCCGGGATGGCCCCGCGAACGGCCTCGACCAGTTCCAGCGTGAAGCGCATCCGGTTGTCTCGGCTGCCGCCATACTCGTCGGTGCGCCGGTTCGACATCGGCGAATAGAAGCTGTGGCTGAGATAGCCATGGGCGGAATGGATCTCGATCAGGTCGAAGCCCGCCGCCACGGCCCGCTTCGCCGCCGCCACCCATTCGCCGATCAGGTCGGCGATCTCGCTCTTCGTCAACTCGTGCGGGACGATCCAGCCCTCGTCGAAGGGCACGGGGCTGGCGCCGACGGTCTCCCAGGGCACCTCGCCCTTTGCGATCTCGCGTTCCGACAGCGGACAGTCGCCCTCCCAGGGCCGGCTGATCGAGGCCTTGCGGCCGGCATGGGCCAACTGGATGCCGATGGCCGCGCCGCGCGCCTTTACCGACTCGACCACCGGCCGCGCGGCGTCCATATGCGCGTCCGACCAGAGGCCCGTGTCGCCCCAGGTGATGCGGCCGCGCCGCTCGACGGCCGTCGCCTCGGTGAAGACGAGGCCGAAGCCACCCATCGCGAACTGGCTGAGATGCACGGTCTGCCAGTCGCCGAACATGCCTTCGGTCGCGCTGTACTGACACATGGGCGCGACCACGGCGCGGTTCTTCAGCGTCAGGCCGCGGATCTCGAAGGAATCGAATAGCTTGTTGCGGGCCATCCCGGTCAGGCGCCCCTCACCGTCTCGGTCCCGGCCCAGCTTTCCAGCGAGGGGACGTTGAAGTTCACCAGGAAGTCGATCTTGCGGAACTTCCAGACGCCGTCCTCGCGGACATATTGCTCGTCATAGTCGCCCAGGATCCAGCGGCTGACCTTCTCGCCGTCCTCCATCATCGTGCAGGGCATCAGGATACGCCAGAGACCGGTGGCCTCGTCGCCGTCCACGTCGATGACGAAGTTCATCGCCAGATGCGCCGCGAAGACGATCTGGGCCGAGATGCCACCGAAGAAGTCCTCGATCGCCTTGCGTCCCGCATGATGGCCGAAGACCGCGCTGGTCCAGACAGCATCGTCGGTGAAGAGCGGGCCCAGATGCGCCGGCTGGTACCCTAGGTCGCAGTGGTTCATGTAGACATGCTTCAGCTTCTTGATCGCCTCGGTCGATTCCAGGCGGTCGATGCGCTGTTCCAGCGTCAGACTCATGGCGGTTCTCCTCCTGCGTCGTCCGCGATTTCCCAATGCCCGGAATGGTAGGACCGCGCGGACCGGCGGATTAGGAGAATCGCGTCACAAAGCATGAAGACTCCCGCCCCGCGGTCATTCTGCTGTTGCCGGAACGGCTGCGGCATTGCCTGACTCCGGTTGCGACGCCAGAATTGGCGCGTCGCCAGGCGGCAGTCAGGAGGATCCGGTGATGCGTACCGACACCTCATCCACGATCTCATGGTACCAGGTGAACGATCAGCCGGACCACAAGCGGGTCATGGCCTGGGCCGACACGATCAACGACACCTACTACCCGCTGGACCTGAAAAGCCTGACCGGCGACTTCCGCACCGGCCGGGTGGGCATCTTCGACGTCAGCCGGATCCGGGTGGCGCAGGTGCACAGCGACCCGATGCTCTGCGTCCGCCGCCGCACCCATACGGCCCGCTCCGGCGGCGACTTCTATTTTCTGCCCATTCCGTATGACCGTCCGCTGGCTGTGGCGCAGAGGCATGGCACGCCAGCCGAGCTGGCGCCGGGCGACTTTTCGGTGATCTCGACCTACCAGCCCTATTCCTATGAACAGCCGACGGAGAACCGGCTGATCTCACTGCGGATCGACGGCGCCTATCTGCGCGAGCGCATCCCCGCGATCGACGATCTGCTTGGCCAGCACTGGTCCTCGGAGCGCCCGGCCGTGCGGCTCTTCACCGACATGGCGCGGTCCTTCGCCCGGAATGCGCCCGAACTGGATGCGGCGTCGGCCGCCCGCCTCGCCGGCACGCTGACCGATCTGCTGGCGCTGTCTCTGGAGGCGCCGGAAGGCGCGTATCTGAGCGCCGAGAGCCCGGTCCGGGCGGCGCACCGCAGCCGTATCTTCAATGCCGTCGAACGCCATCTGGCGGACCCGGCCCTGTCACCGGCGCAGATCAGCCGCGAACTGGGACTCTCGATGCGCTACATCCAGAAGCTGCTGGCAGAGCGCGACGAGTCGCTCTCCGGCCTGATCCGCCGCCGCCGGATCGCGGCGGCCAGGGCCGACCTCGCCGACCCGGGGCGCGCCAATCTCTCCGTCGGCGCAATCGGCTTCGGCGTCGGTTATGTCGACGCCGCCTATTTCAGCCGCGTCTTCCGGGCAGAGACCGGCATGACGCCCAGCGAATACCGGCGTCAGTCCCTCAACTGATCTGTTCCCGGATCACCGTCTGACCTGCCCAGGAGGTCCCGGCGGGCACGTTGAAATTGAACAGGATGTCCAGCTTCCGGATCAGCCAGCGCTCGTCCTGGCGGACATAGTCGTCGCGGTAGTCGATCAGGATCTGCCGCGCGACCGGTTCTCCCTCCTCGACGAACGTGCCCAGCAGGATCGCGCGCCATATCCCCGTCGCCGTGTCGCCATTCACCGCGATCACGGGGTTCATGCCCAGATGGGCGCAGAAGGGCAGCACTGCCGACGCACCGTTGAAGAAGTCGCGGATCGCCTCCCGTCCTTCGTAGTGACCCAGCTCGGCGTTGGACCAGACCCCGTCCTCGGTGAACAGCGGCGCGATCCGGTCGCCCAGCAGGCCGACATCGTTGTAGTGCCAGTACAGGTTCTTGAGATGGACGATTTCCTCGATATCCGACATGACGGCCTCAGCTCGGCGAGGCGCCGACGATGCGGCCCAGCAGCACGCTCTGGTGCCAGCAGACCAGCTTCCAGCCGTCGCCGCCGAGATACCAGGTCAGGGTGAAACCCATGAAACGCTGCCGGAAGCCCGCGTCGCGCGGTTTGCCGCGGAAGGTGGAGAAGCCGCTGACGTGTCCGGTCGTGCCGAACACCTTCACGTTCACCTCACGCGGGACCCACTGGAAGAACTCCCAGAGGCTCTCTCCGGCGCCCTTCGCGTGAAAGTCGATGTGGTCGATGATTTCCGTCCTGGTCATGCGCCAGGGGAAATCCTCGTCCAGGGTTTCCGATTCCTCGTCGAAATAGGTCCAGAACTTCTCGATGTCGCCGTTCAGCGCATCGGTCCAGTCCTGGAACACTGCCGTCAGGCTCTCCACCGTCGCTTCGTCTGCCATGATGCCCCGTCCTCCGGATTAGTTTCCGGAACGAGGCTAGGGCCGGCGGCGTCAGGCCTTTAGGAACATCGCGCCTGAACGTCTTCAGTATCGCGCCCTTGGCGGACCGGCGGTCAGGTTGCCGCCGGCACGATGGCGAGGCTGCCCGAGGACTTGCGGCTGACCTTCGCGCCCGGGCCGACCACGACGGTGGTGAAGCTGCTCTCGACGATGGCGGGGCCGTCGATCTCGTCGCCGGCGGTCAGTTCGTCGAAGCTGTGGATCGCCGCGTCGGTCCAGCCTGCATCCTTGAAATAGGCGAAGCGGCGGGCGGCATTGCCGGTGCCCGCCGACTGGTCGGACAGGCTGGACAGATGACCCTTGCGCAGGCGGCAGCTCACTCGTGCGGACCAGCCGATGATCTCGACCTCGGAATCCGGGTCGCTGATGGCGAAGACCTCGTCATGCGCGGCATGGAAGTCGGCGACCAGATTGCGGACATCCGCCTCGGAGGCGAAGCTGTCGCCGCGCAGCGGGACCTCGATCTCCCAGACCTGGCTGGGATAGCGCGCCTCGGCGGTGAAGCCGATGGTGGTCTCGGTCGCCCCCTCGCCCGGGCCTTCGGCGAAGGCCTCGCACTGCGCCTTCAGCTCGGCCAGCACCGCGTTGACGCCCTCGATGTCGAACTTGTCGGTGGTGGTGTAGTGGGTCGCCCGCGCGTCGGAGATCAGTTCCGACATCAACGCGCCGGCGGCCGAAAGGCCCGCGCCCACATCCGGGATCAGGACCATCGGGCAGTTCAGCCGCTGGCCGATCCGCTCGGAATTCAGCCCCGCCGCGCCGCCGCCGCCGATCAGCACCGCCTTCGCCGGGTCGATGCCCTGGTTGACGGTGATGTCCATGATCGCCTGCACCATGTTCTCGGTCGCGACCTGCACGATGGCGATGGCCGCGTCCTCGACGGAAATGCCGAGCCGGGAACTCACCTTCTTTTCGATGGCGCGTTTCGCCGCCTCCCGGTCGAGGCGCATCGCGCCGCCCAGGAAGTAGTCCGGATCGACATAGCCCAGCGTCACGCAGGCGTCGGTCAGCGTCGGCTCCTGGCCGCCCTGGCCGTAGGCCGCCGGACCGGGCACGGCCTGTGCCGATTGCGGCCCGACATGCAGCAGCCCGCCATCGTCCACCCAGGCGATGGAGCCGCCGCCGGCGCCGATGGAGCGCACATCGACCGAGGGGAAGCCCGTCATGTGGCCGCGATACTCGCCGCCCACCCAGGTTTCGCGGGTCCACGGAATCCGCCCGCGCCGCACAAGGCTGAGGTCGTAGGTCGTGCCGCCGGTGTCGGCGACGATGGCGGTCTCGGCCTTCGCATCCACATCGGCGAAGTGCCGCCCGGCAACCGGCGCCATGGACGGTCCCGAATTGATCAGATGGACCGGCATCTCGGCCGCGTCGGCGGCGTCGATCACACCGGCGCCCGAGGTCACGATCAGCACGCGCCCGCCGAAGCCCGCCTCGCTCAGACGGCCCTGCAGGTTGCGCATGTAGGCGCCCATCAGCGGCTTCAGCGAGGCGTCGATGGCGGTCGAGGAGGCCCGGCGATATTCGCGCAGCGACGGGTTAAGGCGGTTGGAGAGCGTGTAGGGGACGCCCGGCAGATGCTCTTCCAGCAATTCGCCGATGCGTGCCTCGTGCTTTCCGTTCACGATCGACCAGAGCAGGCAGACCGCGACGGCCTCGACGCCAGCCGCCTTCAGCTTGCCGATGGTCTCGATCACCTGCGCCTCGTTCAGCTCGGTCAGCACGCTGCCATCGGCGCCGATCCGCTCGTCGATCTCGAAGGTGAGCGAGCGCGGCACGTAGGGATCCGGATAGGGGACGGTGAAGTTGAACACGTCCGACCGGCCGCCCTCGCGCAGCACCAGGATGTCCGGATGCCCCGCCGTGGTCAGGAAGGCGGTCTTCGCCGTCGCGCCGGTGATGATGGCGTTGATGGCGCGCGTGGTGCCGTGGATGAACAGCGTGCCCTCTTCCAGCAGATCCGCCAGCGGGCGCTGGAAATGATCGGCCGCGACCTGCAGGCTGTCGATCACGCCCCGTATCGGATCGTCGGGCGTGGTCGCCGCCTTGAACATGTTCAGCCGGCCGTCCGACTGCTCGACCAGCAGGTCCGTGAAGGTGCCACCGGTATCGACCGCAAAACGCATTATCCGCATCCCTCAAGTTGTACGCATTGGTCCAACGCGGCTCTCTGCGCCGCGGCTGTAGGATTCCCGCCGAAACCGCCCGGGAGGGGATGGCGATGGAAAAGACGCTGGGCGTAACGCCCATTTCGATGCTGATTGCGGCAGCGCTGATCTACGGGCTGGTGTTCCCGTTCAACGCGCTGGCCACGGAGGCCGGCGCGACCTTCTTCGGTCACGCCTTCTGGCAGGTCTTCACGGGCGGCGTGGCGCTGTTCGCCGTTGCGCTGGCGCGCGGCCGCACGGTCAGCTTCCGCTGGACCTTCTTCAGGGCCTACGTGATGGTCGGCGCCTTCGGTTTCGGCCTGCCCATGGCGCTGCTGACCCTGGCCGGGCCGCACCTGCCCAAGGGCATCCTGCCGCTGGTGCTCGCGCTCTCGCCGATCTTCACCTACCTGGTCAGCACCGTCTTCCGCCTCGACCGCATGTCGATCTACGGCGTCATCGGTATCGCGCTCGGCTTCGGCGGTGTCGCGGTCGTGCTGGCGCCCGACAGCGCCCTGCCCGGCGAGGATTCGGTCAGCTGGTTCATGCTGGCGCTGATCGTGCCGTTCATGCTGGCCATCGCCAACGTTTCCGCCGCCCTGCTGCGCCCGCCCGAGACCACCTCGGTGGTCATGGGCAGCGGTTTCCTGCTCGGCGCGGCAATCTCGCTGTTTCCGCTGATGCTGATCTTCGGCCAGTTCTACGTGCCCGCCAGCGCCGGTCTGCTCGTTCCGACCCTTGGATCGGCGGCCGTGAACGGCGTCTTCATCGTGCTGTTCGCCGAGATCGTGCGGCGCTTCGGCCCGACCTTCTTCGCCCAGTTCAACTATCTGGCCGTGGTCGCGGCCCTCGGCTGGGCTTTCGTCTTCTTCGCCGAACTGCCATCGGTCTACGCGCTGGTGGCGCTGGCCCTCATGGCGACGGGCGTTCTGATCTCGGAACTGCGTCATCGGGGTCGCGATCCGGCGCCCTAGGCCCTCAGCGCAGCCGTCGCCTGGGCATCGACGCGCCCGTTCGCATCCAGCGCGACGCGGTAGACCTCGCGCGCCCGATCCGCGCTGACCCAGCCCTCGCGCACGTCGCGGCGCACCAGTTCGGGGTCGCGCTTGGCCGGTGCGCCGTAACCGCCGCCGCCGCAGCAGTGGGAGACGATGGTCTCGCCCGTCTTCAGCGTGACCACGGTGGAGTTCTCCGTCGGGGTCACTTCGCCGCCCGTCGCCTTGCGAATGCCCTGGAAGGCGTTGCCGCCCAGGCCGCCGCCGCGCACGCCCTGCGCCGGGTTGTAGGTGCCGTCGGAGACGAAGGCGACTTCCATGTCGCCCCGTGTCGGGCCGAACTCGACCAGCATGCCCGGCCCGCCCTTCTGCTTGCCCGCGCCTTCCGAGTCGGTGATGAAACGGCGCGTGCGGACCAGCAATGGCTGGCGCATCTCGTCCAGTTCGATGCTGTCCTGATAGCAGAGCCCGGCATTGCCGACATGGCCGAGCGTGATCCAGGCATCCGTGGACGGCGCCCCGGCACCGCCGGTCATGGCGAGGAAGAGCTGGTTCACATAGCGCTCCTTCGTCACCGGATCGTAGCCGGAGACGACGCCGACCGATGCCGGCAGGATGGCGCCGGATTCGGCCATTCCGAAACCTTCCTCCAGTTCGGCGATCGCGGCCTGCACCGAATTGGCGACCCGGTCGGCAACGTTGGTCGTGGCGACCGAGCAGCTGGTCGGGTGTTCGGGAATGCCGCAGATGGCGTTCTTCTTCAGCTTGATGTCGAGACGGCGGAAGGCGCCGGCATTCTTCGGCACGGTCGGATCGATGGAGTTGAACACCCCGATCATCGCCGCGGTCCGTGCGCAGGCCTCCGACAGGTTCAGCCCGCAGGGCAGCGCGTCCATGTTGTCGGTCAGGTCGACGGTGATCTTCGCAGCCTCCCGGTCGACATTGACGGAGACGTTGATCGGAATGCCGTCTTCCGGCGTGCCGGGTACGGGATCGTGGCGGCTGGTCCATGTCGTCGAGCCGCTCGGCAGCTTGCCGATGGCGTTGACCATGCGGCTTTCGGTGTAGTCGAACCACTGTCCGGTGAAGTCGTGCAGCGTGTCCCAGCCGACCTCCTCGGCCAGCGCCAGCAGTTCGCGCTCGCCGATCCGGGCCGCGCCGATCATGGCGAGATAGTCGCCCCACCACTGTTCGGGCACGCGGATGCGCATCATGCACATCCGGACGATGTCCTCGTTGTTCCTGTAGTTCTCCTGGACCTTCACGCCCGGGAAGATCAGCGCGCCCTCGTTGTAGACGTCCTTGGCGTTGCCCATGTAGGTCGTCGGCTCGGAGTTGCCGCAGTCTGCCTGATGGGCCTTGGCGAGAACGGTGAAATGATGCGTGCCCTCGTCGTCGATCACGGGGACGATCAGTGTGTGGTCGGCCGGATGCGAGCAGCCGTGATAGGGCGAGTTGTGCAGGAAGGCGTCGCCCTTCTTCAGATCCGGGTGAAACTCCTTGATCGAGCGCGCCATCAGGTCCGGGCCGCTGAGCACGTGGATCGGCAGGCTTTCCGCCGTCGCCAGCAGCTGGTCGTCCGCAGTGATGATGCAGCAGGAGAAGTCGCGGGCGATGTTGAGCACGCCCGAGCGGCCGGTGCGCAGCAGCGTGTTCGCCATCTTGCGCGCGACGCCCTCGAGGCGGTTGTTCAGAATGGCGAGCTGAACGCCATCGATCTGCTTGCCACCGGCTTTCACGTTCATCGGCCCCGCTCCCTTCCTGCTTCCCATGCGTTCACCATGCACGCCATCCGCCATCGACCGGTAGGATCACGCCGTGCACTGACTTGGCGTCATCGGAAGAAAGGAAGACGACGGCGCCTGCCATGTCCTTCGCCGGCAGGAAATCGTCGCCCGACGGCGTCCGCTCCCGCATCTTCGCGGCCCAGTCCGGATCGGCGCGCAGGTCGGCGTTCATCGGCGTGACGATGTTGCCGGGCGCGATGGCGTTGACGTTGATGCCGTGCTCGGCCAGTTCCAGGCAGAGCGACTTGGTGAGGTTGTTCATGCCGCCCTTCGAGGCGCAATAGGCGGCGGACTGCGGAAAACCGCCGATGCCGGCGATCGAGCTGACCATGACGATCTTGCCCCAGCCCTGCGCCTTCATGTGGGGCACCGCGGCCTGCGACAGGAAGAAGGCGCTCTTCAGATTGACGTCGATCTGCTGGTTCCAGTTGGCCTCGTCGACCTCCTCGATCGGCCGCGGCATGAAGACACCGGCATTGTTGATCAGGATATCGACCGGCCCCAGCGCGGCGCCGACATCCTCCCAGAGCCGCCGGATCGCGGCCACGCTGGCGATGTCGCACTGGAAGGCGGCGGCATTGCCGCCCGCGGTGCGGATGCGGTCGACGATGCCGGCCGCGGTCTCGCGGTTGCTGCGGTTGACGATGGCGACCGCCGCGCCTTCGGCCGCAAGCGCCAGTGCGATCTCGGCGCCGATGCCCTGGCTGCCACCGGTGACCAGCGCCACACGTCCCTTGAGTTTCACAGTTCCGTCTCCCCCAGAGACGCCGAAGGCCCCGCCCCGGATCACCGGAACGGGGCCCCCGACTGTCAGCAAGACCGACCGATCAGCGCGCGATGTAGGTGTAGCGCTTGCCGAACAGCACATCCATCGGGACGGGCTCGGAGATCGTGTAGCTGTCCGCCACGGCAGGCTTGCCGTCGGTGGTTTCCACGATCAGGTACGGGCCGTAGTTCTGATGATGCAGCGTCGGCGTGAAGGTCCGGGTACCGATCAGGAAGGGCTCGTCCTTGAACTTCTCCATCTCGGCCACGACCGCGTCGGTGTCGAAGGTGCCGGCACGCTCCACGGCGCGGGCCCACATCTCGACCACCAGGTAACCCGGGTAGGTGTACTGGCTGTTCGGACGCTCGCCGAAGCGGGCTTCGTACTTCTTGTTGAACTCCTCGACCTCGGGACGCGGATCGTCGCCGTAGATCGACGCCTGCTCCGGCACGTAGTGGCCGGTCAGGCCTGGCACGGAGTCGAGCCAGTAGGTGCCGCTCATCGAGGAGCCGCCGGCCAGGGCCGAATTGATGCCCGCCGCGCGGATCTGACGGAGCGCCGAAGCGCCGCCCGGCACGTAGGAGCAGTTCATGATGATGTCCGGCTCGGTCGGCAGGTTCTTGATGCGGGTGATCTGGGCCGCGATCGAGGCGTCGTTGTTCAGGTAGACGTCGTGACCGAGGATCTCCAGGCCCAGCTTCTCGCGCCACATCCAGTCAAAGCCGTAGCAGATGCCCTTGTTGTACTCGATGGTGGTGTCGAGAAGGATGTAGGCCGTCTTCCAGCCCTTGGTCTTCATGCCCCACTCGGCGATGGTCGCGCCCTGCACGGCCGCGAGGATCGAGGACGAGAAGGCATTCTTGCCGACGCCCTGGATACCGGCCAGCACGCTTTCAGCGCACAGGAAGATGGCGACCTTGTTGGCGTTCTTGGCCGCCAGCGCCGCCGGCGCGCCGAAGTCGTAGTCGCAGTCGACCGCAACCATCTCGGCGCCTTCGTTCAGCACCTGCTGGCCGGCCTTGGCGCCTTCGACACGGTCGGTCTTGGCGTCGGCCATGACCGCCTTGATCTGCTTGCCGAGCAGTCCGCCCTTGGCGTTGATGTCGTCGATGGCGATCAGCGCCGCATTGGTCGACGGCTGGCTGTACGCCTGCATCCAGCCGGAATAGGAAGCGGCGAAGCCGATGACCACTTCGTCTTCGGCTACCGCCGACGTCGTGGCCAGGCCGAGAGCCGCCAGACCCGCAAATGCGGAAGTTGCTAGTTTTCTCATAGGACTTGAAGCCTCCTGTCAGTTACGCGAACCCGTTCGCTGATCCGCCGGGTTCCGGAACGGCAACCGCCGCCGGCCCTGGCCGCGCAGTGCCCGTCGCGCTGGCAAATATGCTACGGCAAATCATGGACCTGACAACCGTCCGGACCCCCTCCGGGCTTGGACCGAAGCGCCCAAAAGACCCACAGTTTGCGCACGAAACGGCTCCGAAAGCCACTTCCGGCCGTTATTCTTACAAGCAATATCAACAGGTTACGTCTATGCTGCACATGCGTTGACCACTGCTTACTACTTGTCGCTTTCCGACAAGCTGTCTAACCTCCGCCCAGCGCACACGGTTGCGCCAGTGGTTAATTTTCAGGGGCCAGAGGGGACAGGGTGCAGCCCGCGAAGGATTCCGGTTCAACGCTCGAAGTCGTTGGCGTCACAGTCCGTTTTCAGGGCCTGACAGCCATCGATTCCGTGGACGAGGCCCTGGTCTCGGGCGAGATCCTCGGTCTGATCGGCCCGAACGGCGCCGGCAAGACCACGCTTGTCAATGTCATGACCGGCTTCCAGGCCCCGACAGAGGGCCGCGTGAAGCTGGACGGCGAGTCCGTCAATGAGGTCAAGCCCCACGACCTGCGACGCCGCGGCGTCGCCCGCACCTTCCAGGCCGGGCGGCTGTTCCGCGAGATGAGCGTCGTCGAGAATGTCGAGGTCGCCGGCGTCGGCATGGGCCTGACCCGCATTGCAGCGCACAAGGAAGCCATGGAACTGCTGGACTGGATCGGCCTCGCCGACCGCGCCAACGTTCTGGCCGGCGCCCTGCCCTATACGGACGAGCGCCGCGTGGGCATCGCCCGCGCCCTGATCCAGTCGCCCAAGTTCATCCTTCTCGACGAACCGGCCGCCGGCATGTCGGACCTGGAGTGCGACGACCTGATGGGTCTGGTGCAGCAGGTCCGCGACCGTTTCGGCTGCGGCGTCGTGCTGATCGAACACAACATGCGGGTGGTGATGGGCATCAGCGAGCGCATCCATGTGCTCGATTCCGGCAAGACCATCGCGCGCGGCAAGCCGCAGGAGGTTCAGAACAACCCCGCGGTGATCGAAGCCTATCTGGGCAAGGGATAACCGCATGCTCGAGGTCACCGATCTTCATGTCCAGTACGGCCGCCTGGTGGCGCTGCGCGGCGTCTCCATCTCGGTGAAGGAAGGCGAGATCGCCTGCATCGTCGGCCCCAACGGCGCCGGCAAGTCGACCACGCTGCTGTCGATCTCCAGCGTGCTGCAGCCGACCGAAGGCACCATCACCTTCGACGGCCAGACGGTGAACGGCATGCGCGCCGAGGATGTCGCCCGCATGGGTATCTCCCAGGTGCCCGAGGGCCGGCACATCTTCACCTCGCTGTCGGTCGAGGAGAACCTTCAGGTCGGCGCCGCGGTCCGCAAGGACAAGGGCGCGATCCGCAAGGACATGAACCGGATCTTCGAGACCTTCCCGATCCTCGGCGAGCGCCGCAACCAGCCGGCCGGCAAGCTGTCCGGCGGCGAGCAGCAGATGCTGGCCATCGGCCGCGCGCTGATGACCAATCCCCGCTTCATGACCATCGACGAACCGTCGCTCGGTCTGGCGCCGAAGATCGTCGACCGGGTCTACGAAGTGGTGACCGAACTGCGCGAGAAGCAGGGCCTGACGCTGCTGATCGTCGAACAGAGCTCCGAGCGCGCGCTGAAGGCGGCGGACACGCTCTATGTGCTCCGGAACGGCGCCATCCAGCTCGGGGGAAGGCCGCGGACCTGCAGGACGGCAAGGAGGTCCACAAGGCCTATTTCGGCTTCAAGGAAGACCACGAGGGCGAGGTGATGATCTGATGGCGTTCGTGATCCAGGTCATCGTCGACGGGTTGAGCCTCGGCAGCTTCTACGCGCTGGCGGCACTGGGCATCGGCCTGCTGTTCGGCGTGCTGAAGCTCATCAACTTCGCCCATGGCGACTTCATCACCGTTGGCGCCTATGCGCTGATCATTCCCTCGGCGGCCACCGAGGCGACGCTTTTCATCGGCGACTTTCACCCGATCCTGCTGATCCCCTGCATCATCGGCATCGTCATCGTGCTGGCGCTGATTTCGGAGTTCACGGTCTTCAGGCCACTGCGCAATGCCTCGCCGGCCACGCTGATGATCGGATCCTTCGCGCTGGGCTTCGTCATCCAGAACATCATCATCATGATCTACGGCGGCTGGCCGAAGGCCGTCGGCATCTGGTCCGACCTGAACCAGGGCGTGCAGTTGATGGAAGGCGTGCAGGTGCCGCAGCTGCAGCTGATCATCATCTCCGTGACCGTCCTGATGATGGCGCTGCTGGTGCTGTTCCTGAAGCGGACGAAATACGGCATCCACATGCGCGCCGCCGCCGAGGACTTCCGCATGGCGCGGATGCTGGGCGTCGAGGCCAACCGCGTGATCATGCTGGCGGTCGCGATCTCGGGCATGCTGGCCGCCGCGGTCTCGATGCTGTTCGTCGTGCAGACCGGCATCCTGGACTTCCGCATGGGTGTGCCGCTGATGCTGTTCGCCTTCATTGCCACGGTCATCGGCGGCATGGGCAGCCTGCTGGGCGCAGTGGTCGGCGGATTCACCGTCGGCTTCCTGTCGATCCTGCTGCAGACCTTCCTGCCGTCGGAATACCGCGTCTTCCGCGACGTGTTCGTGTTCGCGATCGTCATCGTCATTCTGCTGGTCCGGCCGCAGGGCCTGGTGTTGTCCAGCGCCGCGAAGGAGCGCGTCTGACATGGAGCCGAAGACCCCTGGCGCGCTGTTCCTGCGCGAGATCTGGCCGCTTCTGCTACTGGTCGTGCTGCTGCTGGTCATCGTCGGCGGCATCCAGGCCATGGGCGACCGGATCGTCAGCCAGTCCCTGACCGAGGCGCTGATCCGCCTTTCGGTCGTGGTCGGACTCTACATCTTCGTCGGCAATTCCGGCCTGATCTCCTTCGGCCACATCGGTTTCATGATGATCGGCGCCTACGCGACCGCCTGGCTGACCATGGATCCGATGACAAAGGACATCTTCATCCCCGGCCTGCCCGGTTTCATCCAGACCGCCCAGCTCTCGACAGCGTGGTACGAGTGGGTCTTCGCGACCGTGGTCGGCGGCGTTCTGGCCTCGATCGTCGCCTTTGTCTCCGGACTGGCGCTGATGCGCCTGTCGGGCATCGCGGCCTCGATCGGCACCTTCGCGCTGTTCATGAGCTTCTATTCCTTCTACCTGCAATGGAGCACCTGGACCGCGGGCCAGAGCTCGCTGGTCGGCATTCCGGTAACGACGACGCCATGGGTCGCGCTCTGGTTCGCCATCGCGGCCATGATCGGCGCCTTCCTCTACTCAAGATCCAAGTTCGGCCTTGCGCTCCGGGCCAGCCGCGAGGACGAGGTTGCGGCCAAGGCGGCGGGCGTGAACGTGACGCTGGAGCGAGTGATCTCCTTTTCCATCAGCGCCTTCTTCGTCGGCATGGCGGGCGGGCTCTACGGCCACTTCCTCGGCCTGCTGACGGTCGACACCTTCTACCTGCCCCTGACCTTCATCACGCTGTCGATGCTGGTCGTCGGCGGCATGCAGAGCCTGTCCGGGGCCGTGATCGGCACCATCGCGCTCAGCTTCATCATCGAGTTCCTGCGCGCGTTCGAGAAGGGCTTCAAGTTCGGCGATACGGTGATCGGCCTGCCGGCGAGTTCGGCGGAAGTCGGCCTCGGCGTTGTACTGCTGCTGATCCTGATCTTCCGGCCCACCGGCCTGACCCGGAACGCCGAGATCTACTGGCCGTGGAAGCACAAGGTGCAGATGACCACGGTGACGCGCCGCCAGTCCTGACGTCCAACGCGGCGCTCCGCTTTTCACGCGCGCCGGTGTATCCTCCCCCGACCTGCCGGCAGAAGGCCGGTCGGATCGCGTGAGGATCCCATGGAAAAGGTTCAGGGTATCGGCGGTTTCTTCTACCGGGCGAAGGATCCGGCGAAGCTTTCGGACTGGTATGCGGCGCATCTGGGCATTGATCTGTCCAGCGGGCCATGGCGGCAGGAGGCCGGCGCCTGCATCTTCGTGCCCTTCCCGGACCGCTCCGACTATTTTCCCACCGACCGCCGCTGGATGATCAATTTCCGCGTCGACGATCTCGACCGGATGATCGCGCAGCTCGAAGCCGAGGGCATCGAGGTGACAACGGACCCGGGCTGGGATTCGGAAGTCGGTCGCTTCGCCAGAATCCACGATCCGGAAGGCAATCCGATCGAGCTCTGGGAACCTTCCGACCTCGCCCGGTAGGACGCCTCAGCCGCTCTCGGCAATCCGCAGCAGACCCAGCCCGTCCAGACGGAAGCGCTGGCCGGGCAGGATCCGCGTGGTCGACGTCGCCTCCAGCACGATGGCCGGACCGTCGAGCGCCGTCTCCAGCGGCAGTTTCTCACGGTCCCAGATCGCCGCCTCATGCGTGCCGTCATCGCCGAAATGTACCGGACGGCGGTCCAGCAAGGCGGCGTCCCGTGAACGTCCGTCACCTTTAACGGGCTGCAGATCTGGCAGGCGGCGGACCTGCTCACTGGCCAGGTGGAAGTGAATGATCTCCACCCGGGTGTCTTCGAGGCGGAAGGTGTAGGCGCGCCTGTGCGCCTCGTGAAACGCCTCGATCAGCGCGGGCATCGTGATCGATCCGGGCTCCACCGCGACCGAGACCGTGTGCTCCTGCCCGTGATAGCGGAGCTCGATCCGGGCGGTGTGGGACAGCGCGCCGTCGCCGCCGAAATAGGAGGCGGCTTCCGCCGTCATCTGCCGGAAGACGGCCTCGAGCGCCGCCGCTTCCGTGGTCTCCGCGGGCATCGGTTCGGTGCGGGTCTGGTCGTGCCGCGGGGCCGTCGCCAGCATGCCCCAGGCCGAGAACAGGCCCGGATGGCGCGGGATGACGATCTCCCTGACGCCGAGTTCGCGCCCCAGCGCCGCGGCGTGCATCGGCCCGCCGCCGCCATAGGCCAGCATGGCGAAATCCCGCGGATCGTGACCGCGCTGGACCGAGATCAGCTTCAGCGCATTGATCATGTTGGCCTCGGCCATGCGCACCGCCGAGGCGGCTGCTTCGGTCAGGCCCATCGACAACGCCTCCGCGATCGGACGGTAGGCGGCCTCCGACCTCTCACGCGACAGCGCGATGCGGCCGTCCGAGAACCTGCCGGTGTCCAGCACGCCGGTCAGCAGCATGGCGTCGGTGACGGTCGGCTCTGTGCCGCCGACGCCATAGCAGGCGGGGCCGGGATCGGCCCCCGCCGACTGCGGCCCGACCTTCAGCCGGCCGGCGGCGTCGATGCGGGCGATGGAGCCGCCGCCCGCGCCGACCTCGACAATGTCCACGACAGGCGCCTTCACCGGATAGCCCGGATGATGCTGCGTCTTCTCGATCCAGTAGTCGGTCCGGACCGTCGCCATGCCGCCGCGGATCAGCGAGCACTTGGCCGTTGTGCCGCCGACATCGAAGGCGATCAGGTCCGGCAGGTCCGCCGCGCGGCCGACGACGACAGCGCCGTTGACGCCCGCCGCCGGCCCGCTCTCGACCAGGGTCAGCGGATGGGCGCGGGCGCTGGCGAAGCTGGTGGTGCCGCCATTGGACTGCATCGCCTGCAGCGGCGCGGCAACCGATACCGACAGCAGCCGGTCCTCGAGGCGGTCGAAATAGCGCTGGATGATCGGCTGGACATAGGCGTTCAGCGCGGCGGTGCTGGAACGCTCGTATTCCCGCCACTCGCGGGTCAGGTCCGATGACAGGGTGATCGCGGCGTCCGGCAGAAGCTCCGAGAGCCGCTTGCCGCAGGCCTGCTCATGCACCGGATTGCGGTAACTGTGCATGAAACAGACGGCGACCGCCTCAATGCCGTCGCGGCGGCAGGCTTCGGCGACCGCCTCCAGCGCGGCCTCGTCCAGGTGCGTGACGACCCGGCCATCCGCGTCCAGCCGCTCCCGGACCTCGAAGCGCCAGCGGCGCGGCACGAAGGGGCGCGGCGGCTCGAACTGCAGATTGTAGAGGTCGGGCCGGTTGCCGCGGCCAATCTCGAGCACGTCGCGGAAGCCTTCGGTGGTCACCAGCGCCGTCCGCACGCCCTTGCGTTCGGTGATGGCATTGATGACCGTGGTGCCGCCATGGACGAACTCGCCGATGGACGCGCCGTCGAGCCCGCTCAGCGCCAGCGTCGACATCACGCCGCCGGACTGGTCGGCCGGCGTGGTCAGGTCCTTGGCCACGATCAGCCGGTCATCCGCCTCGTCCCAGGCGACCAGATCGGTGAAGGTGCCGCCAACATCTGTCGCGAGCCGGATCACGCGCCGTAGGCCGCCCGCGCTTCATCGGCGCCGATCAGCCCGTCGGCGATATCGGCCTCGATGGCCGCCCGGTCGCGCGCCGCCGGATCGCCCCAGCCACCCCCGCCGCCGGTGACAATGGCGACGCGGTCGCCCTTCTTCAGACCCGCATGAGGAATGCGCGCGACCCGCCGCGTCTTGCCGCCGGAGGTGATCTCGATGTAGTTGCGGCTACCGGGCGCGCCGCCATCCGCGCCCCAGGGCTGCTCCACGGACCGGCCGAGGCTGGCATAGGTGAAGGCGTTGTCGGACAGCACCTCGTATTCGCGCACCAGACCGTAGCCGCCGCGATGTCGCCCCGCGCCCGGCCCTTCCGCCGTGTTGAAGGCGTAGCGCACCAGCCGGAGCGGGTATTTCGCCTCCAGAAGCTCGGCGGAGAGGTTGTAGGTATCGCCGTCCGTGATCGCGATAAGACCGCTGGCCCCGTCCCGCTCGGGCGTGGCGCCCCAGCCGCCATGCTGCGGCTCGATATGGACGAAGGCCTCGCCGTCGCGGTCCTCGCCGCAGATATAGGTGGCGCAGAGGCTCATGTAGCTGCCGGCGCTGAACCGTTCCGGGGCGACCGGCGCCAGGGCCTTCCAGACCAGTTCCGAGGCCTGCGCCGCACCCTCGTAGTACCAGCCGATGGGCGACGGGCTCACGGCGCTGAAGACCGTGCCCTCGGGCACGGTGATGTCCACCGGCCGGAACCAGCCCTCGTTGGAGGGTGCGTGCGGGCCGACCAGCGCCTTGAACACCGACTTCACCGCCGATTGCAGCGCGCCGGTGGTGCAGTTGATCGGTCCGGGCCGGGCGGCGGACGACCCGGTGAAATCGGCGGTCAGCCGCTCGCCCTCGATCCGGACGCTGACCTGGATCGGGATGCGGTCCTCGGTCCGGCCGTCGCCGTCGATGAAGTCCTCGGCCTCGTAGATGCCGTCTGGCAGCGCAGCCAGCGCCGCCCGCGCTTCGCGCTCTCCGGTCTCCAGAATGTGCCCGAAGGCCTCGGCCAGACCGTCCGCGCCGTAGCGCCCGCACAGTTCCCCGATCCGCGCCGCGGCGATGTTCACCGCGGCCAGTTCCGCGTTCAGATCGCCCAGCGCCATCTTCGGCAGCCTGGAATTGGCGGCGATCACGTCGCGTACATCCTCCAGCAGTTCGCCGTCGCGGCAGAGCCGGATGCCCGGCAGCCTCAGCCCCTCCTGGAAGACCTCGGTCGCATCCGCGGGGAGACTGCCGGCCACAGCCCCGCCGACGTCCAGCCAGTGCGCCACCGAGATGGCGAAGCCGACGCGCACGCCGTCGTGGAACAGCGGCTTCACCACCGCCATGTCGCAGCAGTGGGTGCCGCCGTGAAACGGATCGTTGGTGATGAAGGCGTCGCCCGGCTGCATACGCTCGCCGTGCTTCTCGATGATGAAGCGGACCTGGGCGGCGAAGGTGCCGGTGAACAGCGTCAGCCCGTTGGCCTGGGCGATCAGGTCGCCCTTCGGGTCGCAGATGCCGCAGGCGAAGTCGAGCACCTCGTAGATCACCGGACTCATGCTGGTCCGGGCCAGCACGGCGCCCATCTCGTCCACCGTGGCAAGCAGCTTGCCGTGGACGATTTCCAGCGTCACAGGATCCAACGCGGCCTCCTCGATTTCGGGTGTCCAAGCCTCGGGACCGCCGGCAGCCAAGTCAATCGTGCGGGCTTTCGTGGAGCGGCCCAATTCCTTGGACGGAACCGCATTGCCGTTCACGTCTCTTCGCACCTGCAACAAACATATGGACAAGCTAATATGACCGCATCATGATTTCCCCATGAACCTGCGCCCAAACACTGGCGGCCGGCAGGTCGCCATTCAGAGTTTCGACATCAGCGACAGCCCGGTGCCCGCCCGGCTCGGCGCCTGGACGGAAATTCTCTACGACACCTTCTATCCGCTGGACCTGATCAGCCGGGATGCCGAGTTCTCCTTCGGAAAGCTCAACATCCTCGATATTCCGGGCATCCGCTTCGGCACCATCGACAGCGCGCCGATGTCGGTCTTCCGCCGCCGACAGCATCTCAGCCAGTCCGGCGGCGATTTCTACTACATCCCGCTGCCGATGAAGGCGCCGCTCTACCTGCGCCAGCACGGCCGCGAGGCGCGGATCGAGCCCGGCGACTTCGCCATCGTCGCCACCGCGGACATGTACCAGTACGAGCAGAACACCGAGAACCGGCTGGCGACGCTGCGTATCGACGGGCCGCTGATGCGCGAACGCGTCCCCCTGATCGACGATCTGGTGGCCCGGACCTGCGACGGCCACGCGCCGCTGGTTCAGGTCTTCGTCGATTTCGTGCATTCGATCATGCGCCAGTCCAGCCGGCTGGATCATGAATCCGCGGCGGCGATGACACCCCACCTGCTGGACCTGCTGGCGCTGGCCGTGACCGCGCCGGTGGACGCCATGAAGAGCAGCGAGAGCTCGGTCCGGCTGGCGCATCTCAGGCGCATCATGCGCATGATCGAGGACCGACTCGACGACGAGACGCTGGGACCCGGCATGCTGGCCAAGGAACTCGGCCTGTCGGAGCGCTACATCCAGAAGATGTTCGCCGACCGCGGCGAGACCCTGTCGGGCACCATCCGCGCCCGGCGCATCGCGACGGCGCAGCGCCGGCTGATCGATCCGACCCGGCGCAGTTCCTCCATCGCCACCATCGCCTTTTCGGTCGGCTACTCCGATCCGGCGCATTTCAGCCGGATCTTCCGCTCCATCGTCGGCCTGTCGCCGAGCGAATACCGCGACGGCCGCCGCATGGACGACGGCAAGGCCTGACGCGACCACCTACTGTTTCGACTTGATCGCCCGGTTGATCCGGGCCCTCAGACGGCGGTCGACGCGGTCGCGGCGGCGTTCCAGACGCCGCTGGTCCGGATTGAAGCCGCGGGCGTCACGGATCGCTTGCCGGTCGGCCTGATGGGAGAGCAGCCGGTTCATGCGCTGATCCGCATAGTCGTTGCGCTGTTGCCGGCGGGCATCCAGCCCCTGCAGGCGGCCGATACTGTTCAGCCGCCGCATCTCGGCGGCGTCAACCCCGGGGTTCAGGACGTTGTCCTGCTGCAGTTCACGGATCGCTTCCTCCCGGCCAATGGAAGGCGGCGCCTCGCCACGCTCCTGCGCAGCTGCGGCCAGAGGCAGAAGGCCGAGAGCGAACAGGATTGCGCTGTTCAGACGGAACGCCATGGATGTCAGATAGGCACGGATCGGCACCTGGACCAATCACGCTTCGGTCCGCGACGGCTAGTAGAAGGTCATCAGCACGAAGAAGCGGTCCACCGTACGTCCGTCATCGGCGAGCGGCAGCACCAGTGATTCATGATGGCGGAAATCGCGGTCACGCCATGCCACCCGGCCCCAAGTCCGGACCGGCTGCGGCTTCTGCATCAGATGCTGGAAGATCTCCAGCGCCGCCGGCGGCAGGGTCTCGCTGACCGGCTTGCCGGTGTTGTCGCGTCCGACCTTCTCGACGATGCGTGTGCCGATCAGGCGATAGACCAGATCATCGCCGCCGGGGGCAACCTCGGCGACACAGAGCCAGCCCATGAAATCCTTCAGCTCAAGCACGTCGAAATCGCGCCGGGCGGGAAGGCCGCCATTGCTCCGCCGTGACTGCCAGCGGTCCAGAAGCCGCGGCGCGAGCTCGTTCTGGAAGTCGAGCGACGTGTCCACCTGGAACCCCGGCGCCTCGCCCAGAGCCGCCAGTTCATTCACCGGGTTGATCCTTCCGGGGGACATTCCGCCTCCGTACACGCCCTGAGGCCCATCACCGCCACAAGCGGCAACGGCCTCCGGATTGTATCGGCAAGGCCCGCGCCCGGCCACTCACGCATGCGTTTGACGGCTAGCTGCAGTCCATCCGCACCGGAAAGCGCCGGTAGCCGCGGAACCGGGCGCGGCCGCCGCGGACGAAGTCGCCGTCGCGCTCGATGGAAGCGAAGCGCTGCAGCAGCCGGCCGATGGCGATCTTGCCCTCCATCCGAGCCAGCGAGTTGCCGAGGCAGATATGAGCGCCCCAGGCGAAAGCCAGGTGCTTGTTCGGTCTGCGGGTGATGTCCAGCCGGTCCGGGTCCGGGAAATGCGCCGGGTCGCGGTTGGCGGCGCCGATGCCGAGATGGATCACCGTGTCGGCGGGCACCTCGACGCCCGAGAAACTCACCGGCTGCGTCGTGCGGCGGTTGCCGAGCTGGTTCGAGCTCTCGAAGCGCAGGAATTCCTCGATGGCCGTATCCATGAGCGCGGGTTCCGCCCGCAGCCGCGCCATTTCTTCGGGAAATTCCAGCAGCCCGGCCATGCCGTTGCCGATCAGGTTGGTCGTGGTCTCGTGCCCGGCGTTCAGCAGGAAGATGCAGTTCTGGATCAGCTCTTGCTCGGTCAGGCTTTCCCCGTCCACCTCGCCGGCGATCAGTTCCGACAGGATGTCGCCCTCTTCCAGCCGCGTCCGGCGCTCCGCGATCAGCTCCTTCAGATAGGCCGAGAAGCCGGCCACGGCGCGGTTGCCGCGGTCGAGCTGCTCCGGCGTGATGGTGGGCTCCAGCGCACCCAGTATGGTCATGGCCCAGTCGCGCAGATGCTCGCGGTCCTGTGGCGGGATGCCCAGCATGTCGCAGATCACGCCGACCGGCAGGGCGAAGGCGAAATCGCCGATCAGGTCGATCCGCCCGCCGCGGTCCTCGGCCCGGTCGAGGAAGCCGTCGACCATCGTCACAATCCCCGGCTCCATCGCCGCCAGCGCCCTGGGCGTGAAGGCCTGCGCCAGCAGCTTGCGGACGCGGGTGTGCAGCGGCGGGTCGTTGAAGACCAGGCTGGTCGTGTGATGGGTCAGCAGCGGGCCCTCGCCGAACTTCGGCCCGAAATCCTTCTTCTTGTCCGACGACATGGTGCGGTCGCGGTAGCAGGCGATGACGTCGTCATAGCGACTCAGAAACACCGAGCCGTCCGGCATGCGGTGGACCGGACTGTGTTCGCGCAGCGCGTGATAGACCGGGAAAGGGTCGTCCAGATACTCGGGCGTCAGGGCGTAGATGTTGAACGCCTCGGCCGTTTCCCTGGACGCCGTCTTCATCGTGCGAGATATCCGCCGTCGACCGGCAGCTCGATCCCGGTGACGAACTTGCCGGAATCCGCCACGAGATAGAGCACACCCTCGGCGATGTCGCGGGCCTCGCCGATCCGCCGCATGGGCGTGTCGCCGATCATGCGTTTCTCGATCATCGAGGCGCCGAATTCCTGCTTGGTCGATTCCAGCATGGCCGTCTCGATGAAGCCCGGATGGATCGAGTTGATGCGGATGGGATAGCGCAGATAGCTGCACTCCATCGCCGCCGCCTTGGTCAGCGTGCGCACGCCGCCCTTGGAGGCCGAATAGGCGCCGATCATGGCGGCGCCAGCGATGCCGTAGATCGACGAGGTCGAGACGATCGCCCCGCCCTTCTGCTTCATCGCGCGGATGCCGTGTTTGATGCCCAGGAAGACGCCGTCGATGTTGATGGCCATGTGCGCCTGCCAGTCCTCCAGCGTGGTGTCTTCCAGCGGCACGGTCTTGGGCCGCACGCCGGCATTGTTGAACAGGATCGAGACATCGCCCAGTTCCGACACCGCCTTCTGATAGGCCTGCACCCAGTCGTCCTCGACCGAGGTGTCATGGCGCATGAAGATGCCGCCGCACTCCTTCGCGACCTGCCGCCCCAGCTCTTCCTGGATATCGGTGACCAGCACCTTCGCGCCCTCTTCCGAGAGCAGCCTCGCCGTCGCCGCGCCCAGTCCCGATGCGCCGCCGGTCACAATGGCCACGCGGCCGTCTACACGTCCCATGCAATCCTCCCCTGAATGCAGCCCGGATCGTAGGGCCTATCCCGGCCACTTGGAAGGGATGCCCGGGTCTGGTCACCCCCGCCTTGCGCGGGGGTCCGGGCGTGCCGAAGTCGCAAGCGCTTTCGCCTGACCGAAACGCCCATCCGGACCCCCGAGTGGCTGCGCCATCGGGGGTGACCATTGCGCCGGGACTTGCCAGCCCATGAAGGTCGGCGCTATCCCGATATCAAGAAAACGCGCCGGAGGACGCGGCCATGGCCGATACGCCTGCCCCCGTGATCGACAAGGACGCGCTGAAGCAGCGCTATGCCGAGGAGCGGGAGAAACGCATCCGGGCCGACGGCAACGATCAGTATCAGGAACTGAAGGGGCAGTTCGCGCACTATGCCGGCGACCCCTACACGGCCTTCACCGAGCGGGACCCGGTCACCGACCACGTCACCTTCGCCTTTGTCGGCGGCGGTTTCGCGGGGCTGGTCACCGGCGCGCGGCTGAAGGAGGCGGGGATCGACGATGTCCGCCTGATCGAGAAGGGCGGCGATTTCGGTGGCACCTGGTACTGGAACCGCTATCCGGGCGCGCAGTGCGATACCGCCTCGATGATCTACATGCCGCTGCTGGAAGAGACCGGGCACATGCCGAGCGAGAAATACGCGCACGGCCCGGAGATCCGCCAGCACTGCGTCCGCATCGCGAAGCAGTTCGGCCTCTACGAGCACGCGCTGTTCCACACCGAGGTGGAACAGATCCGCTGGGACGACGACGGCAAGGTCTGGGAGATCGCGACCAACCGCGGCGACCGCTTTACAGCGAGTTTCGTCGGCATGGGCACAGGCCCGCTGCATGTGCCGAAGCTGCCCGGCATTCCGGGCATCGAGAACTTCCGGGGCCACAGCTTCCACACCAGCCGCTGGGACTACGACTACACCGGCGGCGATGCGGACGGCGCGCCGATGACGAAGCTGGCCGACAAGCGTGTCGCCATCATCGGCACTGGCGCGACCTCGGTGCAGTGCGTGCCGCATCTCGCGAGGGCCTGCAAGCGGCTCTACGTCTTCCAGCGCACGCCGTCCTCGGTCGATGTCCGCGACAACCGGCCCATCGATCCGGACTGGTTCGGCGAGATCGCCACGCCGGGCTGGCAGGACCGCTGGCTGGAGAACTTCACCGCCAACCAGGGCGGGCTGACCATGGAAGACGACTGGGTGATGGACGGCTGGACCGAGATCTCGCGGCGCGTCCGCACCAAGATCATGCAGCTGCCGCCGGGCGACATGACCATCGAGAAGATGATGGCGGTCTACGAGGACAGCGACTTCGAGAAGATGGAGGAGATCCGCCGCCGCGCCGAGGCCGTGGTGAACGATCCCGGCACCGCCGAGAAGCTGAAGGCCTGGTACCGGCAGCTCTGCAAGCGGCCCTGCTTCCATGACGACTATCTGCTGGCCTTCAACGAACCGGCGACGGTTCTGGTCGACACCGACGGCAAGGGCGTCGAGCGGATCACGGAGACGGGCGTCGTCGCCGGCGGCAACGAGTACGAGGTCGACTGCATCATCTACGCGTCGGGTTTCGAGGTCGGCACCGAATGGACCCGCCGCTCGGGCTTCGATCTGCAGGGCCGGGACGGGCTGAAGCTTTCCGGGCACTGGTCGAAGGGGATGCGGACCCTGCACGGCGTCCACGTCCACGGCTTCCCCAACGCCTTCTTCGTGCAACCGACCCAGGGCGCGAACCTGATCTCCAACGTGCCCCACAATCTCACCGAGGCGGGCCGGAGCATCGGCATGATCGTCGCCGAAGCGCTGAAACGCGGCGCGCAGGAGGTCGAGGTGACGGCCGAGGCCGAGCAGAAATGGATCGAGATGCTGCTGACCGCGCCGGACCGTCTGATCGGCGGGCCGGACTGCACGCCCGGCTACTACAACAACGAGGGCCAACCGCGCGGGCCGGAGGACAAGCTGAACTTCGTCGGCTATCCAGCAGGGGCGCTGGCCTATTTCAAGTATCTGAAGGAATGGCGGAATTCCGGCGAGTTCAAGGGGCTGGAGTTCCGGTAGGGACACCAGAAGTCACCGGAGACGCCGTCATGGGTCCCGGGATCAAGTCCCGGGACGGGCGGGAGCTTGTGGCGCGGTAGATTGCAACCCGCCACCCGCAGCGGGACTCGATCCCGCTGCCCAGTCTCTCCGGACCACGAAGGGCATGACGCCCTGGCCGACCGGACCCCGGCTCAAGGCCGGGGTGACGTGGTTGGCTGGCGCAGATGCCGCGATCTTCCATCATGCCGGACCCCCGATCCGGCATCCGGGCCGAATTGGACCCAGTCGCGCCAACTGCGGCCACCTCACCATTCTGCCGCCCCCGGGCCTGACCCGGGGGCCTCAGCGCGCAACCGGCACAGCGGCGCGGGCTGGACCCTCAGGTCCGCGGGTCAGGCCCGCGGACGACAGTGTTTCATCTGAACGCGGCTTCCATCTCGCGGCGGAAGGCGACGGTCGGATCAGCGGCGTCGAACTCGACATCGTCCCAGGTGACGTGGCCGTCCTCGGGGATGTCGCGTTTCAGCTTCACGCCATGCGCCAGGCCGAGCGGCAGGACGCCGGCCTTCAGCGATTCGTCGGCGCGCATCAGCTTGCCGTAGACGGTGAAGCCGCCTTCCCCGTCCAGTATCTCGCCGGCCTTCAGCTGCCGCTTCGCCGTGGCCGCGACATCGCCGCGGAAATCCTCGGTCGTGCCGGTCGGCTCCTCGCGCAGCGCCACCGACGCCACCGAGATGCCCAGTTCCAGCCCGATCAGGTGATAGGGCCGCCATAGCGCGCCGTAGTCGCCGGTGTCGTCGACCACGAGGCCGTAGTCGGAGAAGCAGCGGCGGACATACTCGTCGGGCGCCCTGAAGGTGACATAGGTGCCCCAGCGCAGATCGTTCGGCACCGGCACGCCGTCATGGGTCTCGCAGGAGACGACCTCGACCGTGCCTTCGTGCTCCAGCGTGCCGCCAACATTGTGCGGGCGCAGGATCGAGCAGAGTTCCTCCACCGCGGCGGGCGGGAAGCTGAGGCCGTGGCTCTGCGGGGTGAGACCGCAGGCGTTGGAAACGGCGGCCATCTCGATCGCCGACTTGGTGCCGTCCAGGAAGGAGTTGAACATCTGCGGGTTCATGCCCGAGGCGGCGGCGTGCTCGGCGGTCAGGCCGTAATGGTCCCAGACCGTGTCCGGCGTCGAGCGGTGATAGATCGGGCGGTACTTGGTCCCCTTGCCGGCGCACACGACCTCCAGCCCGATGGCCCGCGCCCAGTCGACCTGCTCGGAAATCAGGGCCGGCTGGTCGCCATAGGCCATGGAATAGACGACGCCGTGCTCCAGCGCCTTCCGCGCCAGCAGCGGCCCGGCGAGCACGTCGGCCTCGACATTGACCATGATGACGTGGCGCCTGTTGCGGAAGGCGGCGAGCGCGTGGCGGATGCCGGCGGCGGGGTTGCCGGTGGCGTCGATGACGACATCGAGCCCGTCCGCCTCGATCAGCTTCATCGAATCCTGCCCGCACCAGGTCCTGCCGGTCTTCAGCGCGTCCGCCGGGTCGGTCGCGTCGATCTGCTCGTCCGGCCAGCCCGTCGTGCGGCAGCTCTCGGCGGCGCGCCCCTCGGCCAGATCGACCACGCCCAGCAGGTGCATGCCCGGCGTCCGGCGGCACTGCGCCAGGAACATGGAGCCGAACTTGCCCGCGCCGATCAGTCCGACGCGCACCGGTTCGCCGAGCTCGTCCTGGATCTTCAGCAGCCGATAGAGGTTCATCCGATTTTACTCATTATCGTTTATCGCAGCCGAATTGAGAAATCATGATAGGAGATATTGTAGATCCTTTGCCAATCGGTGTGAGAAATGTCGGAAAGCATTTGGGGACTCCTCGATAATCCGTGGGTGGTAGGCATCGGCGGCGGGATATTGAGCGGGCTTTTTGTTGCCTTAGTAACCCGAGTGATTTTTGGTCGCCGCGACAAAAAAGAGTACAATCAAAAGGTATTTCGCGCGAATAGCGAAGTTGTTTACGCGATTAGGCCAGGAATTTCTGAGGGAATTATTCCAAATGGCGAGGTCATTAAAAAACTTTCTTCGGCAACGGCTCGAAAATATGATGTAAATGATCAGGATTTATATGATATAGATGAAATATCAGGAGAACTTATAAAAGAAGTAATGGATTCAAGTTTTATCTCTGCTGAAATGAAAAATGACTACTGCGTGAAAATATCAAACATTTCAAAAGATGCCCCTAGATCCGAGTCCCCTGCCCCTGAATCTAGAAATGAAGATGCACGAAAGGCCGCATATGTGGGACAATTGTCAGTGATAGTTTCGTTGATGGCTGGCGTTGCTACTGCACTGGCTGTCGGACTGGATATAGGCGGCACAGAAAACAAGACAATAGTTGATGATTTTGAAGTAATTAGTCTCATATCTTTGGGAACAGTTTCGATTGCAGTATTGGGAGTTCTGATAAGCCGTGCGGCGCGAGATTTAAAAATATCTAGCGCAGAACTGCGGCTTGCGGGTATTTCCGCAAGTTTTAGGTCGAAAAGCGACCATCATGAAAAGAAAAAACCATTGTCAGATGCTGATGAGGCCCGATAGACAGGGTGGAGGTTACGATTAGCCTCCGCAGCCGCTTCGCCCTATCTTCCACTTCACGCTATTTCAAGCTTCGAGGAGAAACGCGATGAGCAGCGATCCGATCGTCATTGCGGGCATGGCCCGGACCCCGATGGGCGGCTTTCAGGGCGAACTGGCCGGTGAGACCGCCAGCGCGCTGGGCGCGGCCGCGATTTCCGCAGCGCTGTCGCGCGCCGGCGTCGAGGGCGCCGACGTGGACGAGGTCATCATGGGCAACGTGCTGCCCGCCGGTCAGGGCCAGGCGCCCGCGCGGCAGGCTTCCAAGGGCGGCGGCATTCCCGACGCGGCCGGCTGCACGACCATCAACAAGATGTGCGGCTCCGGCATGAAGGCGGCGATGTTCTCCCACGATCTGCTGGTCGCGGGCGTCAACGACATCATGGTCGCCGGCGGCATGGAGAGCATGACCAACAGCCCCTACCTGCTGCCCAAGGCGCGCGGCGGCATGCGGCTCGGCCATGGCGAGGTCAAGGACCACATGTTCCTGGACGGGCTGGAGGACGCCTATGACAAGGGCCGCCTGATGGGCACCTTCGCCGAGGACTGCGCCCAGCATTACCAATTCACCCGCGACTCGCAGGACGAATACGCCATCCGCAGCCTGACCCGCGCCCAGAAGGCGCAGGAGGACGGCACCTTCGCCGGCGAGATCGCCGGGGTCACCGTCAAGACCCGCAAGGGCGAGATCACGGTCGACACCGACGAGCAGCCGCGCAACGCCAATCTGGACAAGATCCCGACGCTGAAGCCCGCCTTCCGCAAGGATGGCACGGTGACCGCCGCGAATTCCTCCTCGATCTCCGACGGCGCGGCCGCGCTGGTGATGATGCGCCTCTCCGAGGCCGAGAAGCGCGGGCTGACGCCGCTGGCGAAGATTCTCGGCCACACCAGCCATGCGCAGGAACCGGCCTGGTTCACCACCGCGCCGGTCTTCGCGATCCGGAAGCTCTACGAGAAGCTCGGCTGGTCCGATGCCGACGTCGATCTCTACGAGATCAACGAGGCCTTCGCCGTGGTGCCGATGGCGGCAATGCAGGAGCTGAACCTGGACGCCGAGAAGGTGAACGTGAACGGCGGCGCCTGCGCGCTGGGGCACCCCATCGGCGCCTCGGGCGCGCGCATCATGATCACGCTGATCAACGCGCTGAAGACCCGCAACATGCAGCGCGGCGTCGCCGGCATCTGCATCGGCGGCGGCGAGGCGACCGCCATCGGGCTGGAGCTGATGAACTAGGCTTCGACCTGACGCCCCCGGGCCTGACCCGGGGGTCTGGGAGTCAATGCCGCGCTATCACGTCATCCCGGACAAGGTGCGCAGCGCCGCGATCCGGGATCCGGGCAAACCAATAGACTTGCGGCGAAGCCGCTCCGGACCCCGGCTCGGTGCCTGTCCCCGACTTGATCGGGGAGCCGGGGTGACGTCGGAGTTTGACGTGCGTTCAATGCCAGACCAGACCGGCGCTGTCGTCCTGGCCGAGCAGGCCGTCGGCGGCGGACTGGACCAGTTCCCACATGGCGTGCAGTTCCATCTGGCCTTCCTCGGCCATGGCGGTGGCGCGCTCGCGGGCGACGGCGGCGGCGTTCTCGCCGTGGCTGTCGATGAGGCGGCTCGCGGCCCAGGAAATCGAGTGGCTGACGACATAGGCGGTGCGGGTCATCGGGGTTCTCCGTTCTGGCTGCCGGAGACACAGCAAGCCGCGTGCCGCAGAAAAATCCCGTCTTTTCAATAGCTTGAAATTCCACACCAGCGGTGACAGGCAGGATTTGCCCGGCAGCGGCTTCCGCTCCATCATTCAGCCGGGGAGGACGGGACCATGACCGAGACCATCGAGATCGCCGCCCGCGGCATGTGCTTCACCGCCGACGCCGCGGGACCGGCGGACGGCGAGACCGTCATCTTCCTGCACGGCTTCCCCAATTCCCGCCACAGCTGGCCGGCCCAGATGGACGCTGTTGCGGCGGCGGGCTTCCGCGGCATCGCCTACGACCAGCGCGGCTATTCCGCCGGCGCGCGGCCCGAGGGGATCGAGGCCTATCATGTCGACGAGATCGTCGCCGATGTCGCCGCCATCGCCGATGCCGTGGGCGCGGACCGGTTCCATCTGGCGGGACACGACTGGGGCGGGCAGATCGCCTGGCTGACGGCCATCGCCCATGCGGACCGGCTGCGGTCGCTGACCGTGCTGTCACGCCCCCACCCGGCCGCCTTCGCCCGCGCCTTCAAGGCCGATCCGGCGCAGCAGAACCGCAGCCGCCACCACAAGGCGTTTCAGGATCCGGGGATGGCCGACCGTCTGCTGAAGAACGGCATCGAGCCGCTGCGCAACACGCTGACATGGGAGAATGCGACCGGCATGTTCGGTGTCGGCGACGGCGCGAAGGTAACCCGGCGCATGTCCGACGCACAGGCGGACGCGCATCTCTCCGTGCTGAAGGACCGGCCGGCGATCGACGCGGCGCTGAACTGGTACCGCGCGGCCTTCGGCGGCGGCTCGACCCTGGCGCGCGAGGAGACGCCGCGGATCGCGGTGCCGACGCTCTATCTCTGGGGCACCGAGGACATCAGCGTCGGCCGGGCAGCGGCAGAGGGCACCGCCGGGTTCATCGACGCGCCCTACCGCTTCGTCGAGATCGAGGGCGCGGGCCATTTCCTCGCCGAGGAAGTGCCGGAGACGGTCAACGCGGCGCTGGTGCCGCATCTGGAGGCGAACCGTGGCTGAGCCGATCGAGTTCCATTTCGACTTCATCTCGCCCTATGCCCTGCCCGGCCTGGTGGCGATGGAGCGGGTTGCAGCCAAGCATGGCCGGACCCTCGAGATGCATCCGATGATGCTCGGCGTCTCGGTGCCCAAGGCGATGGGGCTGCCGCCGCTGCTGGATACGCCGCTGAAGGGGGATTACCTGCTGATGGACGTGCCCCGGGTCTACGAATTCCACGGCATCCCGTTCCGGCCGGCGCTGGAGCGGTTCCTGACCAACCCGCTGGTGCCGCACCGGCTGTTCTGCTGGATGCTGGGGCAGGACCGCGCCCGGGCGCAGCAGGCCGCGCGGGCCATGCTGGCCGCCAACTGGTCGGAAGGCAGCGACGTCTCGAAGCTGGAGAACGCCCTGCCCCATGCCGTCGCTGCGGGCTTCGACGAGACGGACGCCCGCGCCGCGCCCGACGACGAGGCCGTGAAGCAGGATCTGAAGCAGCGCATCGAGGCCTCCATCGGCCGGGGCATCTTCGGCAGCCCGACCTTCATCGTCGACGGCGAGATGTTCTGGGGTTCCGACAGGACGCACGTCATCGACCGCTGGCTCGAGACTGGAGGCTGGTGATGACGGACGGCAAACCGCCTATCGAGTTCTGGTTCGATTTCCTCTCGCCCTTTGGCTATCTCGGCTCGATCCAGATCGAGAAGCTGGCCGCCGAACACGGCCGCGAGGTCGTCTGGCGGCCGACGCTGCTGGGCGTCATGGTGATGAACGTGATGGGCCTGCCGGCCGTCCCCGCGACGCCGCTGAAAGGTCCCTATTCGGGGCGCGAGCGGGACCGGAACTTCGGCTATTTCGGCGTCGAGCTGAACCCGCATGGCGACGGCGTCCTGCCGCCGCTGCCCGCCATCCGCACCTTCACCTGGCTGAACATGACCGATCCGGCGCTGGCGAAGCGCTTCGGCCAGGCGCTCTACCGCGCCCACTGGTCGGAGGCGACCGACGTCACCACGCCCGAGGCCGTCGCCGCCTTCGCGAAGGCCCGCTTCGATCTCGACCCGGACGCGGTCATCGCCGCCATCGACGACCCGGCGGTCAAGGACGTACTGAAAGCCTCGGTCGGCGCGGCGCTGGAAGCGGGCGTCTTCGGCGTGCCCACTTTCGTCGTCGACGGCCAGCGCTTCTGGGGCAATGAGCGCCTGCCCATGGTCGAGCGCCTGCTGGCGACGGGCAGCCTGGCGCCGGCGGGCTGAATTCCAATACCTCGAGGCCAAACAACCGCTGTCACCCCCGCCTTGTGCGGGGGTCCGGTCGCGGCAGAGCCGTCAGCTTCGCGTCGATCTGATCGGCCCATACCGGATCCCCGCACAAGGCGGGGATGACATGAGGAGGCGAAGGACGGGATGCCGCTGCAGCCTGAGAGGGGTTCCCGAACTGGTGCAGATCACAATGCGTCCGTCAGCACGTATTCCGCGCCTTTCTCGGCGATCATCAGGACGGGCGTGTTGGTGTTGCCGGAGGTGATGGTCGGCATCACCGAGGCGTCGATCACCCGCAGACCCTCCAGCCCGATGACGCGGAGCCGCTCGTCGGTCACGGCGTTCGGGTCGTCGAGGCGGCCCATCCTCGCCGTGCCGACGGGATGGAAGATGGTGGTGCCGATATCGCCCGCGGCCTTCGCCAGCGATTCCTGGTCGTCGCCAACATCGGGGCCGGGCAGGTATTCCTCCGGCCGGTATTTCGCCAGGGCCGGCTGGCCCATCAGCCGCCGCGTCACGCGGATGGCGTCGGCGGCGACGATGCGGTCGGCCTCGGTGTCGAGATAGTTCGGCCGGATCAGCGGCGCGTCCGACGGATCGGCGGAGCGCATGCGGATGGTGCCGCGCGAGGTCGGGCGCAGGTTGCAGGCGCTGACGGTGACCGCCGGGAAGCGGTGCAGCGGGTCGCCGAACTTGTCCAGCGACAGCGGCTGGATGTGGAACTGGATATTGGCGCGGTCGTGGTCCGGACCGGAACGGGTGAACATGCCGAGCTGCGAGGGCGCCATGGTCATCGGCCCCTTTCGGAAGAGCGCGTAGGAGAGTCCGATCCCCGCCTTGCCCAGCAGCGAGTGATAGGTCTCGTTCAGCGTCTTCACGCCGTGCACCTTGTAGATCGCGCGCTGCTGCAGATGGTCCTGCAGGTTGCGCCCGAGCCCGGGCATCTCGTGGACAACCTCGACACCCTCCTCCGACAGCCACTCGCCGGGGCCAACGCCCGAGCGCTGCAGGATCACCGGGGAGGCCACGGCCCCCGCGCTCAGGATCACCTCGCCCCGCGCCTTCGCCAGCAGGGCCTGGCCGCCCTTCAGGAACCGGACGCCGCTGGCCCGCTTGCCCTCGAAGGTCACCCGGTCGATCAGCGCCTCGGTCACGACCTTCAGGTTGGAGCGGTCCATGACCGGCTTCAGGAAGCCCCGCGCCGCCGACCAGCGCGTGCCCTTCCGCTGGTTCACATGGAAATAGCTGACGCCCTCATTGTCGCCGGTGTTGAAGTCGGCGACCTTCGGCACGCCCATCTCGGCCGCCGCGTCGCGGATGGCGTCCAGCACCTCCCAGCTGAGGCGCTGCTGCTCGACACGGTACTCGCCATCGTCGGCATGGTGTTCGTCCGGCCCGAGAAAATGCTGGTCGAGGCGGCGGTAGACCGGCTGCACATCCTCCCAGCCCCAGCCGTCCAGGCCCTGCTGGCGCCAGAGCCGGTAGTCCTCGGCCTGGCCGCGCATGGAGATCATGCCGTTGATCGCCGAGCAGCCGCCCAGCGTCTTGCCGCGCGGATAGATCAGCGCCCGGCCGTTCAGGCCCGGTTCCGCCTCGGTCCGGAACATCCAGTCGGCCTTCGGATTGCCGATGGCGAACAGATAGCCGACCGGAATGTGGAACCAGATCCAGCTGTCCTTCCGCCCGCCCTCCAGCAGCAGCACCCGCTTCTTCGGGTCCGCCGACAGCCGGTTGGCCAGCAGGCAGCCCGCCGTGCCCGCGCCGCAGATGATGTAGTCCCACTCGCCCTCGAACGGCGCCGCGTCGTCCCCGTGTTTCATGGCCGCGATTGTCCGGAGCCAGCCTGCAGAACGCAAGCCGCCTCCTCGTTGTCATGCCCGCTTCATGCGGGCATCCGGCCGGGCATCGGACCAGCGGCAAGGCCGCACCGGACCCCCGCATAAAGCGGGGGTGACAATTCGGGGGCGTCAATTACCCAATGTTCCATCGGGCAGGGCAGGGAGGATCGAGATGCAGCAGGCGACGGATTTCCGCGCGGAGTGCGATGCGCTGAAGGCGCTGATCGCGCCGCTGAAGGACGCGGATTTCGAGAAGGTTACGGCCTTCAAGGACTGGACCATCAACGACGTGATGGGCCACCTGCACATGTGGAACCGGGCCGCCGAGCGCGCGCTCAACGCCCCCGAGGAGTTCCAGGAGATGCTGGGCCGGCTGCTGGCCTTCCGCGAGAAGGGCGGCGACATGCCCACCTTCGAGCGGGAATGGCGGGGCGGCATTGCCGGCCGCGAGCTGGCCGACGCCTGGGCCGAGACCTACGCCGAGGTCGCGGACGTCTTCGCCGAGGCCGATCCGTCGAAGCGGGTGCCGTGGGGCGGACCGTCGATGAGCGCCCGGTCCTCGATCTCGGCGCGGCTGATGGAAACCTGGGCGCACGGGCAGGAAGTCTATGACGTTCTGGGCGTCGTGCGGCAGAACGCCGACCGCATCCGCAACATCGTCGTCCTGGGCGTCAACACCTTCGGCTGGACCTATGCCTGCCGCGAGGAAACGCCGCCCGGTCCGATGCCCTTCGTCAAGCTGACCGCGCCGTCGGGCGAAATCTGGACCTATGGCGAGGAATTGCCGGGCGAACGGATCGAGGGGCTGGCAGAGGAGTTCTGCCAGGTCGTGACGCAGGTGCGGAACATCGCCGACACGTCGCTGCAGGTCACCGGACCGGTCGCCACCGACTGGATGTCGAAGGCGCAGTGCTTCGCCGGCGCCGCCTCCCCGCCGCCCGCGCCGGGCACGCGGAGGACCGCGAAGGCGGCCTGATTTTCAGACGACTTACGGGCTTGGCAATAGGTTGACGGCAGAGTTCCCTCCCCCTTGAGGGAGGAGGGTCAGGGTGGGGGTGAATCGGCGAAGCCGAAAGGCCTGCGGCCTTACCCCCCATCGACCGCTTCGCGGCCACTTCCCCCTCAAGAGGGGAAGGAAAGGTACCGTGACGCGCTGAGGTCTACAGGTCCGGCAGCACCCGGTCGGGCGGGGTGTGGCCGTCGACGAAGGTCTTGATGTTGATCAGCACCTTCTCGCCCATGTCCACGCGGCCTTCGATGGTGGCCGAGCCCATGTGCGGCAGCAGCACGACATTGTCGAGCTCGACCAGCTTCGGGTTCACCGCCGGCTCGTGTTCGAACACGTCCAGGCCCGCGCCCGCGATGTCGCCGGCGCGCAGCATCCGGGTCAGCGCGTTCTCGTCGATCACCTCGCCGCGCGAGGTGTTGACGACATAGGTCTGCGGCTGCAGCAGCTTCAGGCGCCGCGCCGACAGCAGGTGATAGGTCGCAGGCGTGTGCGGGCAGTTGACCGAGATGATGTCCATCCGCGCCAGCATCTGGTCGAGGCTCTCCCAGTAGGTCGCCTCCAGTTCCTTTTCGACGCTCTCATGCACGCGGCGGCGGTTGTGATAATGGATCGACAGGCCGAAGGCCTTGGCGCGGCGGGCGACGGCGGTGCCGATCCGGCCCATGCCGATGATTCCCAGGCGCTTGCCCCAGATGCGGTGGCCCAGCATGTGGGTCGGCGACCAGCCCTGCCAGTCGCCCTCGCGCAGCTTGCGCTCGCCTTCGGTCAGCCGCCGCGGCACGGCCAGCAGCAGCGCCATGGTCATGTCGGCGGTGTCCTCGGTCAGCACACCCGGCGTGTTGCAGACGGTGATGCCGCGCTGACGGGCCGCGGCGAGGTCGATGTGGTCGACGCCGGTGCCGAAGCTGGCGATCAGCCGCAGGTCCGGATTGGCCTGGCTGAGAATGCCGGCGTCGATGCGGTCGGTCACCGTCGGCACCAGCACGTCGGCCACCTTGACCGCTTCCATCAGGTCCGCCTTCGACATCGGCTTGTCGTCGAGATTGAGCCGCGTGTCGAACAACTCCATCATCCGCGTCTCGATCGCGTCCGGCAGCTTGCGCGTGACGATCACCAGCGGTTTCTTCTGCGAACTCATCGGCGGACCCGCCCCCTCGCATGTGTGGATTTCCAGCAGGCGTGAGTAGCAGCGCCCTCCGTGGTTGTCCAGCAAGCTCAAGGTGCCGCAGGCGCTGCGATTGACGCTTTGCGCAAAGGGTGCTTCTGACTATGCTCCGCCGCCGCCTGGGGACGATGAGGGAATGAGGGCCGGAATGCCGGAAGACACCACGGCAAGCCTCGACAAGCTGCGCGAAGAGATCGACCGCATCGACGGCGAGCTGCACCGCCTGTTGCGGGAGCGTGCGGCCGTGGTCAAGCGCATCGGACTGGCCAAGCGCACCGCCGGAGGCTCCAATGCCGCCTTCGTCCGGCCGGGCCGCGAGGCCGGCCTGATGCGCGGACTGCTGGAGCGCCATGACGGCGCCCTGCCCGCGGCGACGGTCGCGCGCATCTGGCGCGAGATCATGTCGGCCGCCTGCTTCATGCAGCAGCCGCTGCGCGTGGCGCTCTACGCGCCGGAGCGGTCGATCTCGCACTGGGATCTGGTGCGCAACCATTTCGGCGTGCTGACGCCGATCCGTCTCTGCGGCAGCCCGCAGCGGGTGCTGCAGGAAGCCGGCGAGGGCAATGGCGCTATCGGCGTGCTGCCCTGGCCCGAGCATGACGAGGCGCAGCCCTGGTGGCCGAATCTGGCCGCCGAGGACAGCGAGACCATGAACATCGTCGGCGTGCTGCCCTTCTACGAGAGCGCGACCGGCCGCTTCGAGAGCCGGCGCATGATGGTGGTGGCCACCTATCCGCCCGAGGCCTCGGGCGACGACACCAGCTATCTGATCGCCCGCACCGACCCCGAACTGTCCCGCACCCGCCTAAGCGGCATCCTGAAGGAGGCCGATCTGGCCGGCGGCGTCATGGTGGCGCGCCAGACCGAGGGCTACATGCACCTGCTGCTCGAGGTCCAGGGCTTCGTCGGACGCGACGACGAGAGGCTGCGCCGCGTCGAGGCGGCGTCGGGCGGAACGATCAGTTCCGTCCTCGCGGTCGGCGCCGCGCCGCGCCCGGTCGGCGTGCTGGACGGCGATTGAGGAGAACTCCATGACCACGCCCACCCCGCAGCCCGGCCTGATGGACATCACCCCCTACAAGGGCGGTGAATCGGAAATCGAGGGCCTGGCGAATGTCCGCAAGCTGTCGGCCAACGAGACCCCGCTGGGTCCGAGCCGGCGCGCCATCGAGGCGCTGCGCGATGTCGCCACGCGGATCTCCGAGTATCCGGACGGCGGCGCGGTGAAGCTGAGGAAGGCGCTGGGCGCGCATTACGGTCTCGATCCCGACCGGCTGATCTGCTCCAACGGTTCGGACGAGCTGATCAGCCTGCTGGTCTCTGCCTATGCCGGTCCGGGCGACGAGGTCCTGTTCAGCCGGCACGGCTTCCTGATGTACCCGATCGCGGCGAAGGCCAATGGCGCGACGCCGGTGATGGCGCCGGAGACCGACCTGACCGCCAGTGTCGACGCGCTGCTGGACAAGGTGACCGAGCGGACCCGCATCTGCTTCCTGGCCAATCCGAACAACCCGACCGGCACCTATCTGCCGCGCGGCGAGGTCGAGCGCCTGCGCGAGGGCCTGCGGGACGACATCCTGCTGGTGATCGACGCCGCCTATGCCGAATATGTCAGCCGCAACGACTATGACGCCGGCGTCGAGCTGGCCGGCCGCACCGACAACACGATGATGCTGCGGACCTTCTCGAAGATCTTCGGCCTGGCCGGGCTGCGGGTCGGCTGGGGCTATGCGCCGGCAGAGGTGATCGGCGTGCTCCACCGCGCGCGGGGGCCGTTCAACGTCAATCTGGCCGCGCAGGCCGCCGCCATCGCGGCGCTGTCGGACACCGCCCATATCGACGCGGCGCGGACCCACAACGACATCTGGCTGCCAAGGCTGATCGAGGCGCTGCGCGGCATGGGCCTGGAGGTCACCTCCTCCATCGGCAATTTCGCGCTGGCCCGGTTCCCCGGCGGCGAGGCGCAGGCGCAGGCGGCCGACGCCTTCCTGAAGAAGCGTGGCATCATCGTCCGACCCGTGGCCGGCTACGGCCTGCCGGACTGCCTGCGCATCACGGTGGGGACCGAGGATGACAACCTGGCGGTGATCGGGTCTCTGAAAGAGTTCCTGTCGAGCTGATGTCCGACTTCGTACCTTTCCGGAGGCTGTGCCTGATCGGCATCGGCCTGATCGCCTCTTCCATTGCCCATGCGGCCCGCGAGAACGGGCTGGCGGAGACCATCGTCTGCGCCACGCCGGACCCGGCGCACCGCAAGACGGCGCTGGAACTCAGTCTGGTCGAGGAAGCCTTCGCCTCCAACGCCGAGGCGGTGCGCGGCGCCGATCTGGTGATCCTCTGCACCCCGCCGGGCGCGATGGGCGGCATTGCCCACGAGATCGCCGGCGAGCTGGCCGAAGGCACCATCGTCTCCGACGTCGGCTCGGTGAAGGAGAAGATCGTCGAGGCGGTCGGCCCCGTTCTCCCCGCGCATGCCCGTTTCGTGCCCGCCCACCCGATCGCCGGCACCGAGAATTCCGGCCCGGCCGCCGGTTTCGCCAGCCTGTTCCGGAACCGCTGGACCATCATCACGCCCAACGGCCACGCCGATGCGGACTCCGTCGCGCGGGTCCGGAGCTTCTGGGAAGGCATGGGCGCGCTGGTCGAGGAGATGGACGCGAAGCACCACGACCAGGTGCTGGCCATCACCAGCCACATCCCGCACCTGATCGCCTACAACATCGTCGGCACCGCGGACGATCTGGAGGCCGTGACCAAGTCGGAGGTGATCAAGTTCTCCGCCGCCGGCTTCCGCGACTTCACCCGTATCGCCGCCTCCGATCCGACCATGTGGCGCGACGTCTTCCTGAACAACCGGGAAGCCGTGCTGGAGATGCTCGGCCGCTTCAGCGAGGACCTGACGGCGCTGCAGCGCGCGATCCGATGGGGCGACGGGGAGACGTTGTTCAACCTGTTCACCCGCACCCGCGAGATCCGCCGCGCCATCATCGATGCCGGCCAGGAGACGGACGCACCGAACTTCGGCCAGCGACGTGCCGCCGGAGGAAAAATAGGGCCCTTCCGTATTCGCCGGCAGCGGATAGCCGGACTCACCGAACGGGCTCAGACATTTGCCGCCTCTAGTGTGCCTTTCGTTTGACCTCTTCCGGATTGAAGGGGAGGACAAACATGAGATCTCCCACTTCGCGGGCCGTAATGATCTTTCCAGCGCCGTCAATGATGTCCGCTCTTGCGAACAGAAGATCGGATCCATTGAATCTTTTGATGATTATGCCGAATTCTCGGGCAAAATCGATCACATCCGGCGGGTCATGATAGTATATGGGCTTTGCATCCATGTAATAGCAGTTGAAATCATCCCCGCCATTGCCGATCAACTGCCCTGATGTCTTTGCCAAGGCAACGGGTAGAGTGGTGCCTGGATGGCGATCGATATAGGTTCTCAGCATGCGCGCATAACGGACGGTCTCTTGCCTACCGACGCATACCGGTATGAATTGCATCTCGGCCAGACCCTGGCTGATCTCATACGAGCCGGCGGCCGCCAGATTCGGCCAGCAGACTACAAGGGCGAAAATCACCTTGCAGAAACCACTCATGCTGGATCTTGGAAGGCTCATCCGGACTGCATCAGTCTTCATTCTGAGGTTGCCTTCGTATTCCGATACATCGAGCAATGTCGGCCCTTGATCCGGGCCCGGAGCTCCGGTGAAGGATTATTGCGGCTTTGAAAGGCAATTCGAAGCCGGTATTGCCAACAAGCCGGACTCCGGCCGGGCAGCACGCGGCGCAGGTCATGCGCAGGGCCCGGAAGGTCAAACCGGATGAGGGAGGGGACTTTCAATGAAGCAGTTCGATTTCACCGGCAGGCGGGTGCTGATCACCGGCGGCACCAACGGCATGGGCAACGCCATGGCCCGCGCCTTCCGTGAGCTCGGCGCGGCGGTCACCGTGACGGGCACGAAGCCGCGCGAGGCCTATGACACCGACCTGCACGGGCTCGACGTCCGGCAGTTCGACGCCGGCGATCCGGACCAGGTCGACCGACTGATCGGCTCGATCGACGCGCTGGACGTGCTGATCAACAACGGGGCCATGGTGCTCTATCGCGGTCAGGAGTTCGAGATGGAGGGCTTCCGGCGGGTGATGGAAGTCAACATCAACGCGGTGATGCAGCTCTGCACCGGCTTCCGGCCGAAGCTGGCCAAGCGCCGCGGCGCCATCGTCAACGTCGCCTCGCTGGCCGCCTTCGGCGCGGTGCGCGGCAACCCGGCCTACGGCGCTTCCAAGGCCGCCGTCGTCAACCTGACCAAGACACTGGCCGTCGCCTTCGCCAAGGACCAGATCCGCGTCAACGGTCTCGCGCCCGGCTATGTGAAGACCAACATCACCGAGGTCAGCCACACGAACGAGCAGATCTCCGACGCCATCGTGCAGAAGACGCCGATGCGCCGCTGGGGCGAACCGGAGGACATGGTCGGCCCGGTGCTGTTCCTCGCCTCCAACGACATCGCCGGCTTCGTCACCGGCCAGACGCTGGCTGCCGACGGCGGCTATTCGCTGCAGATCTGAGGCGGAAAGGCACCGCAAACCACTGACGTCATGCCGGCCCCCGAGCCGGCATCCGGTCGATCGTCAGTCTTGCGGCGAAGCCGCTCCGGACCCCGGCTCAAGGCCGGGGTGACGGCGGAGGATGGGCCGACCTAGGCCCTGTCGAACTGGCGCAGGAACTCAACGTCCAGCGGCAGTTTCTCGCCCAGCCAGAGCGGGAAGGTCTCGTGGTCGGGCACGTCCTCGCCGGTGCGGGGATGGATCAGGATGGTCAGGTCGCGCCGGTTCAGCATCAGCCAGGGCACGAATTCCGGAAACTCCTCCACCCCGAAGGCGACCTGGTACATCGGCAGGGGATGCGGGCCGACCGGCTGGTCCCGCCAGCGCCCCAGCTCGACCTCGAAGACGGCGGACAGCTGGCTGCGCAGCACCGCGGCCTCTGCCTTCTCGGCGTCGTTCCGGTAATAGATGTGGGCGTGGTAGCCCTCGATGTCGCTGGCCGGGCGCGGGTTCGGATGGTCGGTCATGGCGTTCTCCTTCCCGCCAGAATTGGCGTGTTCGCGGCCGCAGCGCAACTGACCGCGGTTCAACAGTGTGTTGACCGGTCGCCGGTACGGGGTGACACTTCCCGCCACGGAAACGAAAAGATTTCCGCAACAGGGAGGTAGAATATGATTTCGCTCAAACGAGCGGTCGCGGGGATGGTCGCGACCGCCGCACTGGCTACCGGTCTGTCAGCTCCGTCGGCGTCCGGCGCCAAGGAACTGACCGTCGCCATCGAAACGGATCTGCGCGGCTTCGACGCCATCAAGTCGCGCGTCCTCGGCATCGCCGCCAGCACGGTGATGAATGCGACGAACGACCGTCTGATCCAGCGTGACGCCGACGAGAACATCGAACCGCAGCTGGCCACCGAGTGGACCGCCTCGGCCGATGGCAAGACCTACACCTTCACGCTGCGCCAGGGCGTGAAGTTCCACAATGGCGACGACTTCACCGCGCGCGACGTGGTCGAGCACTGGTCGCGCCTGCTGGATCCGGCCAACAAGTATTTCGGCCGCCTGTTCTTCAGCCCGATCGAGAAGGTCGTGGCCGACGGCGACCACACGGTGAGCTTCCAGCTGAAGCACCCCTGGCTGCCGATGGAACGGCTGCATGCAGGCGTGAATTTCGGCACCTACGTGCCGTCCAGCCGGGCCGTGGCCGAGGACACCATGAACCGCGAACCGGTGGGCACCGGCGCCTACATGCTGACCGAATGGCGCTCGGGCGACCGGGTGATCGTGGACAAGAACCCGAACTACTGGGACGCCGACAAGGTCTCGATCGACCGCGTGGTCTTCCGCATCATTCCCGATCAGGCGACCCGCTATGCGGCGCTGCTGTCGGGCGATGTCGACGTGATCTGGACCGACCGTGGCGACACCATCGAGAAGGCGATGGAGGACGGCAAGCTGACGGTGCACAGCCGCGTCGGCCAGGGCGCCATCATCAACTTCATGAACACGGCCAAGCCGCCCTTCGACAATGTCGACGCGCGCCGCGCCGTGCAGCACGCCTGGAACCAGGCCACCTATCTGAAGGTCTCGTTCAAGGACACCGTGCCGGCGGTCGAACATCCGCTGGGCGCATCCTCGACCTGCGACGCTGGCTACCGCGGCCCGGACAACGCCATGGCGAAGGAATTCGCCGCCAAGGCCGAAGCCGCCACGGGGTCGCCGATCGCCTACGAGATGATCCACACCTCGACCCAGCGCGGCCGCGAGTCCGGCGAGATCATGCAGCAGCTCAACCGCCGCGCCGGCATCACGGTGAACCTGCAGCCGGTCGACCAGCTGCAGCTGCGCCAGAAGGTGTTCACCAACAACTACAACATGTCCGGCTGGCGCATCGCCGACGCGCAGGACGTGGGACCGCAGCTGTTCGCGCTGCTGCATTCCAAGAGCCCGTACAACCTGACCAAGTACAACAACCCGAAGATGGACGAGTTGCTGGTCAAGATGCGGACGGCGGGCACCGAGGAATCCCGCGCCGAGGCCATGTGCAACGTGGTGCGGCTGATGAACGACGAGGTGCCGATCCAGTACCGCGGCGGCCGCAAGCACTACACCATCACCCAGAAGGGCATCAGCGGGATGCGCCCGCTCTATCAGGGCGTACCCGACGTACGCTACCTGACGATCAACTGACGGACATGACAGTCCGCCAGAGAGGGGCGCGGCGTCTTCGGACGCCGCGCCTTTTTCGTTGGGGCCCGGAGAAACCGGCCCCGCTCACAGGGAGAAGGAAGATGAAGACCCGGAAACACCTTGTTGCAGGCGTCGCTGCGGCGCTTGCACTTGCCGGCGCCGCCATACCGGCGGCGGCGGACGACAAGACGCTGGTGGTTGCGCTGGAAACCGACCTGCGCGGCTTCGAGGCTCTGAAGGCCAACGTTCTGGGCATCTCCGCCAGTGCGGTGATGGCCGCGACGACCGAGCGCCTTGCCGAATGGGACGGCAAGGGCGGCGCTGTCCCGCAACTGGCCACGTCGTGGGAGATCGCGCCGGACGGCACCTCGATCACCTATCAGCTGCGACAGGGCGTGAAGTTCCACAATGGCGACGACTTCACCGCCCGTGACGTTGCCGAGCACTGGAACCGCCTGATGGATCCGGCCAACAAGTATTTCGGCCGGCTGTTCTACGGACCGGTGAAGAACGTCGTCGCCGACGGGGACCACACGGTCACCTTCCAGCTCGCGCATCCCTGGGTGCCGGCGGAAACCATGCACGGCTCCTACAGCTTCGGCAGCTTCGTGCCCTCCAGCCGGAACGTGAACGAGGAGAAGCAGATGCGGCACCCGGTCGGCACCGGGCCGTTCAAGTTCTCCGAGTGGCGATCGGGCGACCGCCTCATCGTCGACCGCAATCCGGACTACTGGGATGCCGACAGGGTCAAACTGGACCGCGTTGTCTTCCGCGTCATTCCCGATCAGGCGACCCGCTTCGCGGCGCTGCAGTCGGGCGAGGTCGACATGATCTGGACCGACCGCGGCGACACCATCCTGAAGGCCGAGAAGGACGACCGTCTGGTGGTCAACTCGCGCGTCGGCGCCGGCACGATCATGGGCTTCCTGAACAACGCCAAGCCGCCCTTCGACGATGTCGATGCGCGCCGCGCCTTCCAGCACGCCTGGGACCAGAAGGCCTATCTGAAGGTCTCCTACAAGGACACCGTCCCGGCGATCGAGCATCCGCTCGGTCCCGATGTCCAGTGCGACGCTGGCTACCGCGACCATGACACGGCGAAGGCCAAGGAACTCGCCGCCGCCTACGAGGCCAAGCATGGCAAGCCGCTCGACTTCGAGGTCATCCACACCTCGACCCAGCGCGGCCGCGAGTATGGCGAGATCACGCAGCAGCTGATGCGCCGCGCCGGCATGACCGCCAGCCTGACGCCGGTGGATCAGCTCCAGCTGCGCCAGCGGGTCTTCACCAACAACTACAACGTCTCCGGCTGGCGCATCGCCGATACCGGCGATGTCGGCCCGCAGCTCTTCGCGCTGCTGCATTCGAAGAGCCCCTACAACCTGGCCAAATACGTCAATCCCGCGATGGACGAGCTGGTCGTGAAGATGCGCGTCGCCCCCACCCAGGATGCACGGAACGCGGCCATGTGCGATGTCATCCGGCTGATGAACGACGAGGTGCCGATCTTCTACACCGGCGGCCGCAAGCATTACGTCATCACCAGCAAGTCGGTGAAGGGCCAACTGGACCTGTTCCAGGGCGTGCCGGACGTCCGTTACCTGTGGAAGGAAACCGCCGGCTGACGGCGTGAACGTCGGGGGCGGGCCGGCGTCAGTGCTGCGCCAGCCTGCCCCTGATCTTCCTCAGCACCCATCCGATCACGGGCAGGCGCTCGTACATCTGGCTGGCCGCGTCCCAGTAGTCGATATGCTCGCGCACACGCCCGTCATCGGCGAAGCGGATGACGCTGCAGCCCTCGACCACCCAGAGGTCCCGCCCGAGCTGCTTCACATGACCCGACATGGTCCAGCGCACGAAACCGGAATCCGGGCCGATCATCCCGGCCTCGTCGATCACCAGCCGGTAGTCGCGCATCTTGGTGAACATGCCGCGGAAGATTTCCGTAAGGGTCGGCAGGCCCCGGAAATCGCTGAACGGATCGGCGAAGTGCACGTCCTCGGTATAGATCTCCCCGATCCGCGCCAGATCCGTCTCCGCCAGCCCCTCGAAATAGCCGGTGAAGCGGTCAAGCCTCCCGTCCGCGGGTGACGTAGCGAGCGAGGGGGAAGTAGAGACCATAGGGAAGCATCCTTCCGAGTTTCATCAGCCACACGAAGGTGCGCGGGAAGACGACCTCGAACTTGCCCGAAAGCACGCCGTCGACCATCTCGCGCGCGGCCTTGTCGACCGGCATCAGCATCGGCATGGGGAATTCGTTCTTCTGCGTCAGCGGCGTGTCGATGAAGCCCGGATTGACCACGCCGACCGTCACGCCCAGTGGCTTCAGCTCGGTCCTGAGCGATTCGGCCAGGTTGATCAGCCCGGCCTTGGTCATGCCGTAGGCGCCGGCCCGCGGCAGGCCGCAATATCCGGAGACCGAGGCGACGAGATAGATGCGGCCGCGCTTGCGGGCGATCATCCGCGGGATCAGATGCTCCAGCGGCCAGGCGGCGCCCATGACATTGGCTTCGAACTGCTTCCGCACCGTCTCGGCGCTGAAATCCCGGCCCATCATCGGGTAGTAGGTCCCCGCATTGAGCACAGCGGTCGTGATGTCGCCGAGTTGCGTCTCGATCTCCGAGATCACCTCGGCCATGCGCTTCGGATCGGTGACGTCGCCCGGAAAGGCGGTGACGTCGCCCAGATGTCCGGCCGCCTCCGCTTCCAGCGACTTCAGGTTCTCCTCGTTGCGCGCCGTCGCGGCGACGCGCCAGCCGCGCTTCGCGAATTCCAGCGCGGCCTGCCGTCCGAGGCCCTGGCTCGCGCCGGTGATCCAGACCAGCCCGCTCATTGCGCACCCGCCCTGCCGCATTCGATGCAGCGGTATTCGACCCGGCCCCCGCGGCTGTCGGTGAAGGCCAGCTTCACCCAGCGGCCCTTGTCGTCGTACCAGACGCTGGTGTCGCGCAGGTCGCCGGAATAGCTGTAGCGGACCGCCCGGACAGGTCCGAGGTTGGTATTCACCGTTTCGGTGCCGGCCGGCGCGATGCGCACTTCCGCCAGTTCGCCGGTCAGCGTGTTGACGACGACATTCTCGCTCACCACGGCCGGGTTCCAGTGATTGGTCGGGAAGATGACGCCATCGCGGCTGACCGTGCCCTTCGGCCCCGAGACCACCGTCGCGCCATTGGCCATTTCCGCACGGACCTCGCTCGGCGTTCCATCGTCGTCGATCCTGGAGACCAGCCGCTCGGGCCTGCCGTCGCGCCAGACCGAATCGGAATCGTAGGAGAACCGGTAGACCGTCAGACCGAGCATCTTCACCGCGACGTCGAAATTCACATCCACCGCCACGCTCTCGCCGTCACGGCGGAAGCGGACCTCGTGCGTGCCGATGCGGCTGTCGTCACGGTAGACCTCGAAGCTCATGCGGTCGCCATAGGCGGCGAGCGGGTCGAACGCGGTCGTCGCTCCGGCGCCCGCCGGCAGGGCCGCGAGAAACAGGCTGGCAAGCACGGCAGATGGCGTCTTCATGGGCAGACGTGTCGTCCTGGTTCGGGATCGAAAGTATCGTGTCATTGGCTACGCCCTCTTTGCGGGGGTGGATCACAGGTGACAGGCCCGAAGCTTGCCCACCGGCCTATTGCATGGTGATGATGCCCGCCCCGATCAACGGCAGTCGCCCGGAAGGAGCATGGATGCGCATGGTTCTGTACACCCTCATCGCATTCGCTGCGGCGCTGGCGGCGCTTTTCCTTCTGGGACCACGGGAGCGGATCGACGCCACGATCCGTTTCGATCCGGCGACGCTGGGCGCCGACCCGGAGGCGGTACTGGCGCAGTCGGAAGCTCGCTTCTCCGACATCCGCGAGGGCCTGCAGAAGGAAATCGTCTGGCGCGATCCGGCGACGAAGCGGGTGACCGACTGGGCCGTCGTCTATGTGCATGGCTTCTCCGCTTCGAAGACGGAAATCCGGCCCCTGCCCGATCTCGTCGCCGAGGCGCTGGACGCCAACGTCTTCTATACCCGCCTGACCGGACATGGACGCACCGGCGAAGCCATGGCCGAAGCCGAAGCCGGCGACTGGCTGAACGACGCCGCCGAGGCCATCGAGGTCGGACGCCGGATCGGCCGGAAGGTGCTGGTCGTGGCGACCTCGACCGGAGCCACCGCCTCGGCCTTCTTCGCTCCCGATCCCGCGCTGTCGAAGGACATCGCCGGCTTCGTCTTCGTCTCGCCGAATTTCGGGGTGCAGGCGCCCGGCGCGGACTATCTGACATTGCCCTGGATGCGCCGGATCGTGCCGCTGATCTTCGGAAAGGAACGAGAGTTCACCAGTGGCGACGCTGCGCACAATCTCGCCTGGACGACCCGATATCCGGTCGTCGCCGTGCTGCCGATGATCGCGCTGGTGAAGCATGTCCGCGACCTCGACTTCACGAAGGCGCGTCAGCCCCTGCTCGTCCTGCACGCCCCCGACGACGAGGTGGTGAAGCCCGAGGCCACGCGGAAGATCCACGACCGCTGGGGCGGCCCGAAGCACTGGATCGACGTGGAAGGCACCGGCAACAGCCATCACGTCATCGCCGGCGAGATCATGGAACCGGAGCGGACCGGACCGCTCGCCGACGAGGTGATCGCCTGGGTGAGGGCGCTGCCGTGACCTCTGTGCGCCGGGCATCGCGCCGCGCTTGACCCGCCGGCCCGATTTGAGGCTAAAGAGAGCGCAATCAGGACAGTTCGTTGAGGGAGCGGCGCATGGCCGGCCATTCACAATTTAAGAACATCATGTACCGCAAGGGCGCGCAGGACGCGAAGCGCGCCAAGCTGTTCACCAAGCTTGCGCGGGAGATCACCGTCTCGGTGAAGGAGAGCGGCGAGGATCCGTCCGCCAATCCGCGCCTGCGCTCGGCCATTATCGCCGCGCGCAAGGAGAACATGCCGAACGACAATATCGACCGCGCCATCAAGCGGGCGACCGGCGACGGCGCGGCGGACCAGTTCGAGACCATCCGCTATGAGGGCTACGGCCCCGGCGGCGTCGCGCTGATCGTCGAGGCGCTGACAGACAACCGCAACCGGACGGCGTCGGAAGTCAGGTCCGCCTTCTCGAAGCATGGCGGCTCACTGGGCGAGACCAACTCGGTTTCCTTCATGTTCGATCATGTCGGCGTCATCGAATATCCGTCGGACGCCGCCAATGCGGAGGCCATGTTCGAGGCCGCGGTCGAAGCCGGCGCGGACGACGTGCAATCAACCGACAACGGCCATGAGGTGATCTGCGCCGTCGAGAGCTTCGCCGATGTCCGCGATGCCCTGGAGAGCGCCTTCGGCGAAGCGCGCGAGGCCGGCCTCGTCTGGCGTCCGCAGAACACCGTCGAGATCGACGAGGAGAAGGCCGGCACGCTACTGAAGCTGGTCGACACGCTGGACGACAGCGACGATGTCCAGAAGGTGCATTCCAACTTCGAGGTCTCCGACGAAGTCATGGCGAAGCTCGCGGGGTGACCCGCACCCGCCTGATCGGCCTCGACCCGGGCCTGCGCCATACCGGCTGGGGCATCGTCGACGCCGAGGGCAACCGCCTGATCTGGGTAGCCGACGGGTCGGTGGCCTCCGACCCGAAGGCCACGCTGGCCGAGCGGCTGGTGCAGCTGCATGACGGGCTGCAGCAGGTCATCGCCGAGTGGCGGCCCGACGTCGCCGCGGTCGAGGAGACCTTCGTCAACAAGAACCCGACTTCGACCCTGAAGCTGGGTCAGGCGCGCGGCGTGTCCCTGCTGGTCGCCTCGCTGAACGGCCTGCCGGTCACCGAATACGCGCCGAACGCGATCAAGAAGGCCGTGGTCGGCACCGGCCACGCACACAAGGATCAGATCGCCCTGATGGTGAAGACCCTGCTGCCCGGCGCGAAACAGTCCAACGAGCACGCCACCGACGCGCTCGCCGCCGCCATCTGCCACGCCCATCACGGGGTGCGCTGACCGGCCCTTTGCCTCAGCCGGCGTGGCGCTTCAGCAGCTGGCGCGCCAGCGACGACATGTGCACCTGATCGGGTCCGTCGCCCACGCGGATATAGCGCGCCCATGTCCAGGCCTTGGGCAGGAAGGTGTCCTCGGTGAAGCCCTTGGCGCCGTGAACCTGCATGGCCCGGTCGATCACCTCGGTCGCCATCTTCGGCACGACGATCTTCGCGGCGGCGATCAGGTCGCGGGCGGCCTTGCTGCCCTCCCGGTCCATCTTGTCGGCGGCCATCAGCGTCAGAAGCCGGGCCTGCTCGATATCGCAGAAGGACTTCGCGATGTCTTCGCGCAGCGATCCGTGCTCCGAGAGTTTCCGGCCGAAGGCGCTGCGGCTCTCGGCGCGCTGGCACATCAGCTCCAGGGCGCGCTGGGCCGAGCCGATGAAACGCATGCAGTGATGGATCCGCCCCGGCCCGAGACGACCCTGAGCGATCTCGAAGCCCCGGCCCTCGCCGAGCAGGATGCTGGAGGCCGGCACCCGCACATTCTCGAAGACGATCTCGGGATGGCCGCCCGGCGCGCCGGTGTAGCCGAAGGTGGTCGGGTTGCGCTCGAGGCGCAGGCCGGGCGCATCCTTCGGCACCAGGATCATCGACTGCTGGCGGTAGCGGTCGGGATCGTCCGGCGCCGTCTTGCCCATGACGATCACCAGCCGGCAGCGCTCGTTTGCGAAGCCTGAGGAGAACCACTTCCGGCCGTTGATCACATAGTCGTCGCCGTCGCGGGTGATGCGGCACTCGATGTTCGTCGCATCCGAGGAGGCCACCGCCGGTTCGGTCATGGAGAAGCAGGAGCGGATCTCGCCGGTGAGCAGCGGTTCCAGCCACCGCTTCTTCTGATCCTCGTCGGCGTAACGGGCCAGCGTTTCCATGTTGCCTGTGTCCGGGGCCGAGCAGTTGAAGACCTCGGAAGCCCATTCGACGCGGCCCATGATCTCGGCCAGCGGGGCGTATTCCAGATTGGTCAGGCCGGCGCCATAGCGCTCGTCGGGCATGAACAGGTTCCACAGCCCTGTCGCCTTCGCCTTCTCCTTCAACTCGTCGATCACCGGCGGCGTGGTCCAGCCCCCGGCCTCGGCGACGTGGCGGTCGTAGTCGTGCTCCAGCGGATAGACGTGCTCATCCATGAAGGCGACGACACGCGCCTGCAGGTCCTTCACCTTGTCGGACGTCTCGAAATTCATCGGCTCTTCCCTCCCCTGTCCGGCCGCTCAAGCGCAGAGGGCCGGACGACTTCCATCTTCAATTCCACGCTGCGCATCACCGCCGCCATCGCCTCGTCCCAGCGGTCGTCGAGATCGCCGGCGCGCAGCGCGCGGCAGAGCGCGTCGATCTCGCTCTCGCCGTCCGCGGCGTTCGTCAGACCGCGCAGCGTCTCGCGTTCAGAAGCATCGAAATCCGGACGGTCACGCAGTTCCCGCTCGACGATGCCGAGCAGATGGGTCGCGACGCGCAGATCGAAGCGGTGCGTCTCGTCGATCTTGCCGGCAAGACCTTCCAGATAGTCCCGGACGGTGCCGACAAGATCGTGGGCGGCGGGCTGATCCTGTTTCATCGCGGTCCCCTCCCGTTCAGCGCCTGCATCAGTTCGTGCTCGACCATGGCGACATTGCGCCCGCAGGCGGCCCAGACCATCGACCGCCGTCCCTCATGCACATGCCCGAAGCCCTGCATGACGTTCAGCACCGCCCAGCGGACCATGCCGAAGATCTCCCAGTAGCGGACTTCCTCGTCGTCCACCTTTCGGTCGCTCGCGGCCTCGTAGGCGGCGTAGAGATCGGCGCGCTCCCCGAAGCCGCCGACAGGCCGGTCCAGATTGCCGAAGCGCCAGGACGGGACGCAGAGCCAGCCGAGATCCTCCATCGGGCGGCCGTGATGGCTGCACTCCCAGTCGAGGATTGCGGCGACGCCGCTGTCGTTCACGATGAAATTGCCGTTCCGGAAATCGCCATGCAGCGACACCCGGTCGCCGCCCTCGGGACGGTTCAGTTCCAGCCAGCGCAGGCCGAGTTCGAGGGCCGGATGCGGTTCGCGGTAGAGGTCCAGCCGTTCTCGCTGAGCCGCCAGCGGATCGATCGTGTCGGCCACGTCTGCGAGGAAGTCCGTCGCCTCAAGACCGAAGTCGTGGATCGCGGCCAGCAGTTCGCCGCAGCGGGCCGCGAGGCCGGGCCGGATCGTGTCGAAACGCGGGTCGTTGTTGATCCGCCGCGGCAGGGTCTCCCCGTCGACGAAGCCCATGACGAAGCCCTGGCCGAGCCCGTCCGCCGGCTCCAGCTCGAAGACGGGTTCCGGCACAGGCAGATCGCGCGCATGCGCCACTTCCAGCAGACTGTATTGCTTGTGCGATGGCAGGAACGGGTTGCCGGTGCCCTCGTAGGTTTCCCGGCGCAACACCAGCCGCCGGGCCGCACCGCCGCCTTCGGCGACGTCGAAGATGGCCGTGTGGTTGATGCCGCCCATGCTGGGCTCGCCCACCGGCCGGACATCGGCGGTATCGCCGAACCGCCGCCGCACGGCGCGGGTCAGCTTCTCGACGAACGCCGGTTCGTCGAGCGCCTTCGATGCGGTCATGCGTCTCCCTCCCCGGATGCGCCGCCCCGGCGCTTTCTAGCACCCGGGCGCGGGCCGCGTCTTCCGGCAGTTCCGGCGGGCTGCCGGGCATCGATGACAAAGCTGTGGCCGGGTCTGCGGGCGCGCCCGGAATCTGCTAGAACGGAGCGATAACGAATTGGTCCGGACCCGCCCCCCATGATCGCCACGCTGAAAGGCATTCTCGACCGCGTTGCCGCGGATCACGCCGTCATCGATGTCGGTGGCGTCGGCTACCTCGTCTTCTGCTCGGGCCGCACGCTGTCGGCGCTGGGCCAACCCGGCGCAGAGGTCCGCGTCGAGGTCGAGACCCATGTCCGCGAGGATCACATTCACCTCTACGGTTTCGCCGATGCGGCCGAGAAGGAAAGCTTCGGCCTGCTGCAGTCGGTCCAGGGCGTTGGCGCCAAGGTGGCGCTGCAGATTCTTTCCGCATTCCCGGTGGACGAGCTGCGGCACGCCATCGCCTCGGGCGACGTCACCGCCGTCACCCGCGCGCCGGGCGTCGGCAAGAAGCTGGCCCAGCGCATTGTGACGGAACTCCGCGAGAAGGTTGGCGCCCTGCCCGATGCGCCCGGGCTTGCCGCGGCCGCGCGCCGGCGGCAAGGGGACCCGCGGCAGAGGCGCTGTCGGCGCTGACCAATCTCGGCTACCGCCGCGGGGAGGCCGAATCGGCGATCGCGCGGGCCGAGGCGGCGCTGGGCGATGACGTCACGGTCGAGAAGCTGATCACCGGCGGCCTGAAGGAGCTGGCGCGGTGAGCGAGGAGCGCATCGTCACCACCGAGCGCCGCGAGGAAGACGGCGGCGAGGCCAGCCTGCTGCCGCTGGAACTCACTGATTTCGTCGGTCAGGCCAAGGTGCGGGAGAATCTGCGCGTCTTCATCGACGCCGCCCGCAGCCGCGGCGAGGCGATGGACCACACGCTGTTCTTCGGCCCGCCAGGCCTGGGCAAGACCACGCTGGCGCAGATCGTGGCGCGGGAACTGGGCGTCGGCTTCCGCGCGACCTCGGGCCCGGTGATTGCGCGGGCCGGCGATCTGGCGGCGATCCTTACCAATCTGGAAGCCCGCGACGTCCTGTTCATCGACGAGATTCACCGCCTTAATCCTGCCGTAGAAGAAATCCTATATCCGGCCATGGAAGATTTTCAGCTGGATCTGGTGATCGGCGAAGGCCCGGCTGCGCGTTCCGTCAAGATCGACCTGCCGCCCTTCACGCTGGTGGCGGCGACCACGCGGTCGGGGCTGCTGACGACGCCGCTGCGGGACCGTTTCGGCATCCCCTGCCGGCTGGAATTCTACACCCCGGCGGAACTGGAGAGCATCGTCCGCCGCGGCGCGGGCGTGCTGGGGCTGAAGCTGACCGCCGACGGCGCCGCCGAGATCGCCCGCCGCTCCCGCGGGACGCCACGCGTCGCCGGCCGGCTGCTGCGCAGGGTCCGCGATTTCGCCGCCGTCGCCGGGACCGGCGAGGTCGATGCGGTGAAGGCCGACGCCGCCCTGCAGCGCCTGGAGGTGGACCAGAAAGGCCTGGACGCGATGGACCGGCGCTACATCCGCTGCCTCGCCGAGAGCTATGGCGGCGGCCCGGTCGGCGTCGACAATCTGGCCGCTGCGCTGTCCGAGCCGCGCGACGCAATCGAGGACATCATCGAGCCCTATCTGATCCAGAACGCGCTGATCGTCCGTACCCCAAGGGGCCGTATGCTGACGGCGGCAGCCTGGGACCATATCGGTCTGCCCGCGCCTAAGTCGGCCACGGCCCAGATGGACATGCTGGACCGCGACGATGGCTGAGCGGGGCGCGAGCGGCCGGATCGAGGGCGATGCGCATCTCTTCCCCGTGCGCGTCTACTGGGAGGACACCGACGCCGGCGGCATCGTCTACTATGCCAACTATCTGAAGTTCACCGAGCGAGCGCGGTCCGACCTGTTGCGCGGCCTGGGGGTCGATCAGCAGGCCATGCTGGGCGACGGCGAGGGCGCCATGTTCGCCGTGCGAGACGTGACGATCGAGTACCTGTCGCCAGCCCGCCTGGACGACGATCTGGTTGTCGCCACGCGGCTGGTCGCGCTAAAGGGCGCAACCATCACGCTGGACCAGGACGTGCTGCGCGGCGGCGAGGCGCTGGTCCGCTCGCGCGTGCGCGCGGCATTCATCGGCCTCGGGGGCAGACCGAGGCGCATTCCGACGGACATCCGCCAGGCCATGGAAGGGCTGGCGGCGAGGGGCGAGGAAGAAGAATCATGAATCAGGAAGTGATCGCGGAGCAGTTCGCCAACGCAGGCAGCATCGACCTGTCCATGTGGGGGCTGTTCCTGCGCGCCGACATCGTGGTGCAGATCGTCATGATCGCGCTGCTGTTCGCATCGATCTGGTGCTGGGCGATCATCTTCGAGAAATGGATCCGCTACCGCCGGGTCTCGCGTCAGGCCGACGAGTTCGAGCGGCAGTTCTGGTCGGGCGGCAATCTGGAAACCCTCTATGACGAGATCGGGGCCGACGCCAACCACCCGATGTCGGTGCTGTTCGCGGGCGCGATGCGGGAATGGCGCCGCACCGCCGAACGCGGACTGGCGCGGCGCAACAACCTGCGCGCCGGGCTGCAGGAGCGCATCAGCCAGGTCATGCGGATCACCATCGACCGGGAGGTCGACCGGCTGGAACGCTATCTGGGCGTGCTGGCGACCGTCGGTTCGACGGCGCCCTTCGTCGGTCTGTTCGGTACCGTCTGGGGAATCATGAACAGCTTCCAGTCCATTGCCGCGACCAACAACACCTCGCTGTCGGTCGTTGCGCCGGGCATCGCCGAGGCGCTGTTCGCCACCGCGCTGGGTCTGGTCGCGGCCATCCCGGCAACCGTCGCCTACAACAAGTTCGCCAACGACATCGCCCGCTACGCCACGCGGCTCGAAGGCTTCGCCGGCGAGTTCTCGGCGATCATGTCCCGCCAGCTCGACGAGGGGGATTCCGACTGATGGCCATCCAGGTTCACGGCGGCCGCTTCCGCCGCAAGCGCTTCAGCCCCATGTCGGAGATCAACGTGACGCCGTTCGTCGACGTCATGCTGGTGCTGCTGGTGGTGTTCATGATCGCCGCGCCGCTGCTGTCGGTGGGCGTGCCCGTCGAACTGCCGAAGGCCGTGGCGCCGACGCTGCAGGGGCTGGACGAGCCGCTGGCGGTGACCATCGACGACCAGGGCAGGATCTATGTGCAGGAAAAGGAGATCGACCTGGGTGAACTGGTGCCGACCCTGATCGCCATTACCGACGGCAATCAGGAGCGCCGCATCTTCGTGCGCGGCGACGCCTCCATCAATTACGGCCGCGTCATCGAGGCGATGGGCGCGATCAACGCTGCAGGCTTCACGCGCGTCGCCCTCGTCGCCCAGGCGCCCTCGCGCGTGGGGCAGTGATCCGGAGAGGCCCATGATCCGTGGCGGCGTCCTTTCCTTCGGCCTGCATGCGCTGGTCGCCGTCGCCATCCTGCTGGACGTCGCGTTCTTCGGCGCGCCGGAGCCGCTGGAAAGCGCCGCCATCATTCCGGTCGAGCTGACCACGATCGGTCCGGAGACCAACCAGGCCACCGCCGGCGAGAAGGATCCCGAAGTGCCGCCGCCAGAGCAGGCTACCGCCCCTGAGGAGCCGTCGCCGCCCCCGCCGGTCGAATCCGCGCCGCCGCCCGAAGCGCCGCCCGCGCCCCTGCCGGACACCAACACGCTGGTGCAGGCCCCGCCCGAGCCGACTCCTGCGCCGGCGCCCGAACCCGAGCCGGCAGAGGCCGCACCGCCGCCGCCCGCACCCCGGCCTGTCGAGGAACGGACGGCCGAGAGCCGCCTGCCAGCGCGCGAAAAGGTGGCGGAGGCGCCGGAGAAGCTGGCCGCGCTGGAACCCCTTCCGGAACCCGAGCCGAAGCCGGAACCGGAACCCGAGAAGGCGCCCGAACCCGAGCCGGAGACCAAACCCGAACCGGAGCCCGAGGTGGCGAAGCAGCCAGAGCCGGAACCCGCACCGGAGCCGAAGCCCGAACAGCAGGTCGCCAAGGCGCCGCCGCCGAAGCCCAAACCGCCGGAGAAGAAGAAGGAATCGCTGGATCTCGACCGGTTGTCGGCCAAGCTGGACAAGCTGGCCGAGAACAAGGAACCGCGCCCGCGCGATACCGACCGGCGCCAGCTTGCCGACATCCGCGTCGGCGAGGGCGGCGTGTCACAAAATCGGCTCAATCAGAAGCTATCGGTCACCGAAGTCGATCTTCTCCGCCGTCGGCTGAGCAAGAACTGGAGCCCCAATCACGGCGCGCCGGGCGTCGAACGCATGCAGGTGATCATCCGCATCTTTCTCAATCCCGACGGGACGCTGACGGGGCGGCCCCAGGTCATCGACGGCTTCGACGCCGGTCAGTCGGCGGAGATGTTCAACGCCTTCTCCGAAAGCGCCATCCGGGCGGTACAGAAATCGGAGCCGTTTCCGCTGCCGCCGGAGAAGTATCAGGACTGGCGGGAGATCGAGATCAACTTCAACCTCAGGGAAATGCAAGGCTAATGAGTTATCTGTCGAAGACCTGCCGGGCCGCGGCCCTGACCGCCCTGGCATTCGCGGGCCTGAGCATGGCCGCCGCGCCCTCGCAGGCGCAGCTGCAGATCGACGTCAACAGCGCCAATGTCGAGCCGCTGCCCGTCGCCGTGACCGACATTCACGGCGAGACCCCCACCACGCAGGATCTGGGGCGCGAGATCGCCTCCGTGATCCGCGGCAACCTCACCCGTTCGGGCCTGTTCCGCGTGGTCGATCCCAAGGCCCATCTGCAGGATCCCGGCGACATCCAGGTGCGCCCGAACTTCGCCGACTGGCGGGTGATCCAGGCGCAGGCGCTGGTGGCGGGCAACGTCGCCATCGTCTCCGATGGACGGCTGCGGACCGAGTTCCGGCTCTGGGACGTGTTCGGCGGCCAGCTGCTGACGGGTCTGGTCTATTTCACCACGCCGGAGAACGCGCGCCGGATCGGCCACATCATCTCCGACGCGATCTACAAGCGGCTCACCGGCGAGGACGGCTATTTCGACACCCGCATCGTCTACGTCGCCGAGTCCGGTCCGCCGGACCGCCGGGTGAAACGGCTGGCGATCATGGATCAGGATTCGGCGAATCACCGCTACCTCACCGACGGGCAGAACCTGGTGCTGACGCCCCGCTTCTCGCCGACGCAGCAGGTCGTCACCTACATGTCCTACTTCCAGAACCAGCCGCGGGTGTATCTCTACAACATCGACACCGGCCAGCAGGAGATCCTGGGCGAGTTTCCGGGCATGACCTACGCGCCGCGTTTCTCGCCGGACGGCGAAAGCGTCGCCTTCTCCATGTCGCGGGACGGCAATTCGGACATCTTCGTGATGGACCTTCGCACCCGCATCACCCGCCGGCTGACGCAGAATCTGGCGATCGACACCTCGCCCAGCCTGTCGCCCGACGGGCAGCGCGTGACCTTCAACTCCGACCGTTCCGGCACGCAGCAACTCTACACCATGAACATCGACGGGACCGACGTGCAGCGCATCACCTTCGGCGAGGGCCGCTACGCGACGCCGGTGTGGTCGCCACGCGGCGACCTGATCGCCTTCACGCGCTTCCACCGGGGCCGCTTCTTCATCGGCGTCATCCGCCCCGACGGCACCGGCGAGCGGCTGCTGACCGAAAGCTATCTGGACGAGGGCCCGACCTGGTCGCCCAACGGGCGCGTGATCATGTTCTTCCGACAGGTCCCGGGCAGCAATGACGGGCGCGGCGGCAGCGTGAAGCTCTGGTCGGTGGACCTGACGGGCCAGAATCTCCGCCGGGTGAACACGCCGCTGGACGGATCCGATCCGGCCTGGTCGCCGCTGTCGCATCATTCGGAGTAGGGACATCCGGCGTTCGAGAGCACCAATTGTTGCGCCGGAGCCTCGAAATCAGCCATCTGGACACAGACTTGTCACAATTTGCCGTGCGTTCGCCCCACTCCGCCGTTTTGCTTTGCACAACGGAATGCTAAACACCGGCTCGGTAGAGGCTGCGCAGTTTCGAGGGAGTTCAGGCGCAGAGGACGTCGGGGCGCCGCGGCGCCCCATCAACAAGAGGGAGCGAAAGCTATCATGCGTCATGGATTTCTGATCAAGGCCGGTGCCGTACTCGTAACGGCGTTTCTGTTGGCTGCCTGTGGCGAGGACGAGCCCGTCACCAACACGTCCAACGCCGGCAACAGTCAGGCCACCACGCCGGCGCCGCAGCAGCCGGTGAACACGCAGCCCAGCGGGCCAGCTCCCGGCACCCAGGAGCACTTCGTGCTGAATGTCGGCGACCGCGTGTTCTTCGCCACCGACCGCCACGATCTTGACGGCGACGCCCGCAACACCCTGCGGCGTCAGGCGGCCTACATGGCCGAGAACCCGGCCATCTCGGTCGTGATCGAGGGCCATGCCGACGAGCGCGGCACCCGCGAGTACAACCTCGGCCTCGGCGACCGCCGCGCGAATGCCGCACGCGACTATCTGGTCAGCCTGGGCGTGCAGCCGAACCGCGTCACCACCATCTCCTATGGCAAGGAGCGCCCGGTGGCGCTCGGCCACAACGAGGCGGCCTGGTCCCAGAACCGCCGGTCGGTGACGATCATCGGCAACTGACGCCAGGTCTCCGGACGAACCGACGGCCGCCCGTCGATCCGGTTCGGCAACGGGCCGGGCCGGCGGGCGGTTCCGTCTGGTGACCCCCAAGACAGGAGCGTGACATGATGAGGTTTCTGGCAGTTCCGGCCCTGGTCTGCGCCGTGATGGCCGCAGACCCGCACCCCGCAGCGGCCCAGGACCTTGCGCCGCTGCAGGACCGGGTGGACCGGCTGGAGCGGAGCATCAACGATCTGAAGCAGTTCGTGCATCGCGGCAAGCCTCTGCCGGCCGGGACCGAACCGTCGGGCGCAGCCCTGGACTCAGGGTCCGAGGGCGGCAGCATCACCCGCAAGATCGACGCGCTGGAAGCCGAAGTCCGCGACCTCACCAACCGGCTTGAGGAAATCAACTTCACCGTGCGGCGGCTGGACGACCGGCTGACCCGGCTGGTGGAGGATGTCGATTTCCGGCTGACCGCGATCGAGCGGAACATGTCGGCCGGCGGCGCACCTGCCGGCGGATCGGACACCGGCACCGCGCCCGGCTCTTCCTCGTCGGCGGCCGCATCCGGCCCGCGCAGCCTGGGCACGGTCAGCCAGGGCGCCGTCGACAATGTCCCCGCCAATGGCGGCGATACGGACGCCCCGCGCACCGCAGCCGTCCGCACACCCGCCGAAGCGCCGGCCTCGGCGCTGGAAGGCGCGGCAGAAGACCGCTACGCCGCCGCCTTCGGTCTGCTGCAGTCGAAGCGGTTCGGCGAGGCCGAAGACGCGTTCCGGCGCTTCGTCGGCGATCATCCCGAGCATGAGCTGGCCGGCAACGCCCAGTACTGGCTCGGCGAGACCTATTACGTGCAGGGCGACTACGAGCGCGCCGCCGGCGCCTTTCTGGACGGCTACAAGAAGTACCGCTCCAGCTCCAAGGCCGCCGACAACCTGCTGAAGCTCGGCATCACGCTGTCGCTGCTGAACCAGAAGGCCGACGCCTGCGCGGTCTTTGCGGAGCTGGGCGACCGGTTCCCGAATGCGCCGGGCAACATCACCCGCCGCGCCAAGCGGGAGCGCAAGAACGCTGGCTGCTGACGGCGCGCCGGACGACGCCATCGGCCGGGCGCTCGCCCGGTTCGAAGGCGAGGCGCCCCTGCTTGCCGTCGCCCTGTCCGGGGGACCGGACAGCACTGCCCTTCTGCATCTCGCCATTGGCTGGACCGAGCGTCATGCCGGATCGGTCGCCGCGCTGACGGTCGATCACGGCCTGCGGCCCGAATCCGGCGACGAGGCCCGGCTGGTCGCGGACCGCGCCGCGGCTGCAGGCGCGATCTCCCACATCCTTCGCTGGACCGGCCCGAAGCCGGACAGCGGCATTCAGGACGCCGCGCGGAACGCCCGCTACGCCCTGATGCTGGACTGGTGCCGCGAGCACGGCGCCGCGGCCCTGCTGGTCGGCCATCACCGGGACGACCAGGCCGCGACCGTGCTGATGCGGCTGCAGCGCGGCAGCGGACCCGACGGTCTGGCGGCAATGCGGCCGGCGACCGAGCGGGACGGTGTGCTGCTGCTGCGCCCGCTGCTGGAAACCGGCAAGACAACGCTGCTGGACTGGCTCGCCGCGCAAGGCCACCCCTTCGTGGAAGATCCGAGCAACCGGCTGGACCGCTTCGAGCGGAACCGGCTCGACCGCCTGCTGGCAGCCGAGGATCCCGATGGCGGCCTTGCCGGGCGGCTGGGCCGCGCCGCCGGCCGGCAGGCCCGCGCCGTCGAGGCGCTGGAACGCTGGACCGCCGACGCCGAAGCGGCGCTCTCGCGCGGCGGAGGCAATGAATGCACGGCGCTGGATCTGGAGGGCTGGCTCGCCCTGCCGGACGAGATTCGTCTCAGGTTGCTGGGGCGCGCCGTCGCCCGCGCAAGCGGCCGCGAGCCCGGCCTCGGCGCTCTGGAAACCGCACTGGAACAGCTCGCGTCGCAGGCGCGGACCAACCTTGCGGGCGCCCTGATCGAGCGGTCAGGCGGGCTGTTGCACATCCGTCCCGAACCGCCGCGCCGCCATTCGTGAGGCCCGGCGGCTGATATCCGTCCTTGCATGCGCTTGTTGGAAAGGTTTTAAACATTATCTGACAGTCTGTTGACGGAATGGCGGCAGATGCCGCCCGCGTGTCCGGCTTCAGAGACATCAACGGGACTCCTTCGCATGGCGCCATTCGGCAGAAACCTCGCACTCTGGATCATCATCGCGCTGCTCGCGCTGGCGCTGTTCAATCTGTTCCAGAGTCCCTCGAACAACCGCGCCGGGGAGCAGCTCAGCTATTCCCAGTTCATGTCGCGGGTCGAACAGGGGCAGGTGCGCGACGTCACCATCGAAGGCAACGACATCACCGGGCATCTGACCGGCGGCGGCCAGTTCCGCACCTATGCGCCATCCGATCCGACGCTGATCGACACGTTGCGGGCCCGTGGCGTCGATATCGACGCCCGTCCGAAGGAAGAGGGTTCGACCCTGTTCACGATCTTCGTCAGCTGGTTCCCGATGCTGCTGCTGATCGCGATCTGGATCTTCTTCATGCGCCAGATGCAGGGTGGCGGCGGCAAGGCCATGGGCTTCGGCAAGTCCAAGGCGCGGCTGATGACCGAACGCACCGGCCGCGTCACCTTCGAGGACGTCGCCGGCGTCGACGAGGCCAAGGAGGAACTCGAGGAGATCGTCGAGTTCCTGAAGGACCCGCAGAAGTTCCAGCGACTGGGCGGCCGCATCCCGAAGGGCTGCCTGCTGGTCGGCCCGCCCGGTACCGGCAAGACCCTGATCGCGCGCGCGGTCGCGGGTGAGGCCAATGTGCCCTTCTTCACCATTTCCGGCTCGGACTTCGTCGAGATGTTCGTCGGCGTGGGCGCGTCGCGCGTCCGCGACATGTTCGAACAGGGCAAGAAGAACGCGCCCTGCATCATCTTCATCGACGAGATCGACGCCGTCGGCCGCCATCGTGGCGCCGGCCTGGGCGGCGGCAATGACGAGCGCGAGCAGACCCTGAACCAGCTGCTGGTGGAGATGGACGGCTTCGAGGCGAACGAGGGCGTGATCCTGATCGCCGCCACCAACCGCCCCGACGTGCTCGACCCGGCGCTGCTGCGTCCCGGCCGCTTCGACCGTCAGGTTGTCGTCCCGCTGCCCGACATCCTGGGCCGCGAGAAGATCCTGAAGGTGCACATGCGGAAGGTGCCCCTGGCGCCGAACGTCGATGCCCGCATCATCGCCCGCGGTACGCCCGGCTTCTCCGGCGCGGACCTGCAGAATCTGGTCAACGAGGCCGCACTGATGGCCGCGCGCAAGAACAAGCGCCTGGTGACCATGACCGAGTTCGAGGAAGCCAAGGACAAGGTCATGATGGGCGCCGAGCGGCGCTCCATGGTGATGGACGAGGAGGAGAAGAAGCTGACCGCCTTCCACGAGGCCGGTCACGCCATCGTCGGCATCTTCATGCCCGGCTCCGATCCGATCCACAAGGCGACCATCATCCCGCGCGGCCGTGCGCTGGGCATGGTCATGCGCCTGCCGGAGAAGGACCAGCTGTCCATGCGCTACGACCAGCTGATCGCCCACCTGGCGGTGGCGATGGGCGGCCGCGTTGCGGAAGAACTGATCTTCGGCAAGGACAAGATCACCACCGGCGCCGCCAGCGACATTCAGCAGGCCACCGGCCTGGCGCGGCGGATGATCACCGAGTGGGGCTATTCCGACAAGCTGGGCCAGGTCCGCTATTCGGCCAATGAGGAAGAGGTCTTCCTGGGCCATTCGGTGACCCAGCAGAAGAACATCTCCGAGCACACCTCCGAGCAGATCGACGCCGAGATCCGCCGCCTGATCGACGAGGCCCTTGAGACCGCGCGCCGGATCCTGGAAGAGAACAAGGAGCTGTTCAACCGCGTGGCCAATGCGCTGCTGGAGTACGAGACCCTGTCGGGCGACGACATCCAGGCCCTGAAGCGCGGCGAGAACATCCAGCGCAAGGACGACAGCGGCGACAAGCCGAAGAAGTCCGGCCCGTCCTCGGCGGTCCCGGAGACCGACGGCCACGCCGACGACAAGAACAAGGGCGACGACACCGGCGGCATGGAGCCGGAGCCCCAGCCGGGCAGCTAGGACGCGGACTCATAAGCGCGCAGCCATATTCGGGTTGAAGCGATGAGGACGGCTGCGAGGTAGTTTCGGGCGGATTTCTCGTAGCGTGTTGCGATCTTCCGGAAGTGTTTGAGTTTGTTGAAGAAGCGCTCGACGACATTGCGTCGGCGGTAGAGCGCCGGATCGACGCTGCGCTGGACCTTGCGGTCGCGCTGGGTGGGAATGTGGCCGCGACCGCCCTGCGCCGCGATCAGGTCCAGCACGGCCCGGGCGTCATAGCCCCGGTCGGCCACCACGTCGCCCGTCGCCGGATGGGCGGCAAGGAGTTCCGCAACAGCCGCCTTGTCGGAGGCCTGGCCCGGGCTGAGCACCAGCGCGACCGGCAGGCCGCGCTCGTCGACCATGGCGTTGATCTTGGTGCTCAGTCCTCCACGAGAACGGCCAATGGCGTGATCCGCGCCCCCTTTTTGCCGGAGGCGGCGTGCTGGTGGGCGCGGATGATGGAGCTGTCGATGAACTGCATCGAATCCGGCGATTTCCTGGCCAGCGCTTCGAAGACCCGCACCCAGACGCCCGCCTTCGCCCAGCGGTTGAAGCGGTTGTAGACCGTGGTGTGCGGGCCATAGCGCTCCGGCAGGTCGCGCCAGGGCGAGCCGGTGCGCAGCACCCAGAAAATGCCGTTGAGAACCCTGCGGTCATCCACCCGGGGAACGCCCCGCGGCTTGTTCGGGAGCAGCGGCTCGATCAGCTCCCATTCGAAATCGGTCAGATCAAAGCGCGCCATTCCGGACCTCCTGCGATTCACCCACCAGAGTGAATCACCCAAAGAACCGAAACAGAATCCCCTTTATGGGTTCAGAACCTAGATCCTGATCATTCGCGCAACGCGGCAGGGCCCGCCTCCGACTGTCATCCCCGCCTCGTGCGGGGGTCCGGAGCGGCTTCGCCGCAAGTCGAATGACTGACCGGATGCCCGCATGAAGCGGGCATGACACGGATGTAATGCAAAGACACAATCCGGCCCTGGACAGAGGTCGTCACTTGACGACGGTTGGCAGCCAGAGGTCCCCGGATCACGTCCGGGAGCAGCAAGGGTCTTGAGATCAGACCGCCTGACGCGCCCGCTTCACCAGCCGGACGAGTTCCACCCGCGCCTGCTCGGCGGTGGCCACCTGCTTGTCGAAGGCGATGCGGCAGCGGTCGCCGGGGCGCGCCAGATCGGCGCCTTCCGGGTCGACGCCGGTCAGCCGCCAGCCGACGCCGGGCCGGCCGCAGAGCACATTGGCGTAGAGACCGACGGCGTCCGAGTGATCCTCGTTCATGTGGCCAACGACATCCGCCTCGGCTTCGGCCAGCTCCGCCGCGCCCGAGATGTCTGTCAGCAGGTCCGCCTTCTCCACCCAGTTGATCTTGCCGAAGCCGGCGACGATATGCGCCCGCTCCGGCTCGACCCTGTAGACCGCGAAGTCGCCGAAGGCGGCATACATCGCTGCCGACGGATGACGCGCAATGAACCGGGCCCTGGCATGGGCGTCGTCGGTCTTCGCAGCCCGGCCCATGACTGTCACCCTCGATCCGGTCAGCCTCTCCCGGTACTCCGTGGTGCCGTCAAACATCAGCGAGACCCGTTCGTCGCGCAGGATGTTCTGCGTGTGCTCGGCCAGGGTCGAGATCAGCAGGATCGGCCGCGCGGCGTGATCGGCGGCCACCAGCACCAGCGAGCCGTAGGGCCAGCCGTCGCCGCCATGGCCGGTCGACAGCGTCGCCGCGGGTTCGGCGCGCATCAGCCGGCGCGCCTCGGTTGCTGCGTTGTAGCTCATGGCGCCGATTATTTGGCGATCAGGGCCCAGTAGTCGAGGTCGAGCACCACACCGCGGGCGTATTTTCCGTCGTCGCCCATGTAGGGGAATTCGGCGGCGTTGCCGTTCTTGCAGGCCACCGTCCGGATGCGCAGCGCCCCCAGCGGCCCGTCGAGATCGGCGGTCTCCAGGATTTCCGACCAGGCATAGACCGTATCGCCCGCGAAGCAGGGCGCGGTGTGGCCGCCGGCATTGATCGCGGCGATCCACATCGCCGGCGCGAGGCCGTTGTAGCTCAGGCCGCGGGCGAGGCTGATGATGTGGCCGCCATAGACCAGCCGCCGCCCGAACCGGCCTTCGCCTTCGGTGTGCTGGTTGAAGTGCACCTTCGCCGTGTTCTGGTAGAGGCGCGTGGCCATCATGTGCTCCGCCTCCTCGATGGTGACGCCGTCCACATGATCGATCTTCTCGCCCACCTTGTAGTCGCCGAAGCGATGCGGCTGGCCGATCACGCGCGGGTCGTAGTCGGCGAGATCGACGCCCGGCGCGGCCAGCGTCGCCGGGTCCACGCGGTCCGGCAGGTCGGGCACGACCGGTTCCGGCGCCGGGGCGCTCTCGTCGCGCTTCCGGATCATCACCCAGCGGCAATAGTCGAGAACGATCCTGCCCTCCTGATTGCGGCCGACCGAGTTGACGTAGACCGTGCCGGTCTTGCCGTTGGAGTTCTCCTTCAGCCCGATCACGGTCGAGGTCGCCGACAGCGTATCACCGGGATAGACCGGCAGCAGGAAGCGGCCCTGTGCATAGCCCAGATTGGCGACGGCGTTCAGCGAGACGTCCGGCACTGTCTTGCCGAAGACGATGTGGAAGACCAACCAGTCGTCGATCGGCGCGCCCGGATAACCGATGTCCTGGGCCGCGCGGTCGGCGCTCTGCAGCGCGAACCGGCCGCCGTAGAGCGCGGTGTAGAGCGCGGTCTCGCCCTCGGTGACGGTGCGCGGGGTGGCGTGCACCAGCTCCTGCCCGATCTCGAAATCCTCGAAGAAATTGCCCGGATTGGTCTTGCCCGACATGCTTCAGCGCGCCCCGTCTGATGGAATGGAAGATGGGGCGGGTCTATCACGTGATCGGTGGTCACGGAACGGGTAAGGCGACGCAGTTCAAGCGGGCGGGCCGCCGAAGCGGTCAGTCAGCGGCCTTGCACAGCAACCGCGCCAGCTCCGGCACATAGCCGCCGGTGTGGCCTTCGCCGCCTTCGGCGATGGCGGCGGCGACGCCCTGGGCGACGTTGCAGGATGCGCCCGCGGCGTCGGCCATTTCGATGTAGTAGCCGATATCCTTGCCGGCATTGCCGATGGAGAAGGGCACGTTGGAGGCGTCGCCGGTGGTGATGAAGGGCGTCAGCCGGTCCAGCGCGATCCCGGCACCGCCGCCATTCGCCAGCACGGCGACGAAGGTTTCCGCGTCGACCCCGGCGTCTGCGGCGTGGGCCGCGGCCTCGGCGATCAGCGTCATGGTGCCGACCGAGACGAAGTTGTGCAGCAGCTTCATCCGATGGCCCGCGCCCACCGGGCCGACATGATCGACCCGCTCGGTGAAGGCCGCCAGCACGGACATGACGGCGTCGAGGTCCGCCGCTTCGCCCCCGGCCAGCAGGTTCAGCGTGCCTTCATGCGCCTGTTTCGCCAGCCGGGTCATGGGCGCGTCGACGAACCGCCCGCCGGCTTCTTCAACCAACGCCGCCATGCGCCCGGTGGACTCCGGCAGCGCGGTGGAGCAGTCGACCACGAAGGTGCCGTGCTTGAGACCGGCGATCACGCCGTCATCGCCCGTCAGCACCGCCTCGACCTGGGGCGAGCCGGTCACGCAGAGAATGACCACGTCGCTGGCCGCGGCAACCGCCGCGGGCGTGGCCACGGGCGTCGCACCGAGTTCCAGGATCTCATCCACGGGCTGGTTGCCGGCATGCTCCATGAAGGTGAGCGCGAAGCCGCCCCGCCGCATCACGTTTCGCGCGATGCCGTGCCCCATCAGTCCGACGCCGATCAGTCCCACATCCATGCTTGCCTCCCCAGCCCTGTTTCCGGGGAGGATAGGCCGGACCGAGGCCCGCGTCAGGTCCTGAAGCGGCCGTTACGGATTGTCAGGGGTAGCGCTTGCTCGCCGTCGCCGTGCCCAGCGTGTCGCTGAAGAAGCCGTCGCCGTCCTTCGCCCGGGCTTCCCATTCATAGGTATGGGATCCGTTCGGCGGGCACGGGCTCTGATAGGTGAAGGCGCCGGGTGCGATGGAAGACTGCCCCGTATATTCGACGGTGCCGCCGCCATGGTCGTATTGCGGGACATCGAGGTCGGTCAGCGTGAACCTGATGAACTTCGTGCCTTGGGGAACGTTCTGCAGCGTGAAGGTCGGGTTCGGCACCGTGTTCGGCGAGCCGGTCGTGCAGCGCGGGATGTTGCCCCAGTCGAAGGCGAAGGCGAAATCGTCGGCCGCCGCCGTCCGGGCCATGCCGAGGACACACAGCGCGACGGTCAATCCGATGAGGTTCGGGCGCATGGCAACTCCAGTCGTTCATGTCGGACAGGTGCGGGCCGGAACTGCCGCCACCGGAACTATGCGGCCACCTCGATGCCGGACACAACCCGGAAGTGCGGACAATGCCGGAATTGCACTCCGGCGAAAGCGGGCGGGCTCCGCCATCGAAACGCCGGGCTGTTCGTGTCATCATCGGCAGTCTGCGACACGCTGCACCGGGGGCGAACCGATGAGCCGACAATTGCCTGAATCTGCGCCGCAAAGGGGATTCCGGCTGTTTGCGGCCCGCCTGACGCGCCTCGCCCTGCTGCTCTCGGTCCTCGCCGCGCCCGTTCCGTCAGCGGCGCAGGGCGTCGACCTGTTCGAGCTTCTGGAAGGCCGTTGGGACCTGCCGGAGGTCTATGACATGAAGGGGGACGACTGCGTCCGCGACGCCAACGGCCACTGCGCGACAGTGCGGAAACAGGACTGGTGCCAGCCCTCGTCGAACTTCGTCACCATATCCTTTTCCGAGAACCGTTCGGAGGCGGTGTTCGACTGGAACCGGCCGCTGAAATCCGCGATCGGAAAGACGGTGGAACAGTCGCGCTACATCGTCCTCAGCCGCGAGCCACAGGTGCTGACCATGCTTCTCGAGGGCGAAACCCGCAAGACCGCCGAGGGCGAGGCCGTCCTCTGGCAGCTCCGCGTCCTGGACGCCGGCACCTTCTGCTGGCGGCGGACCGACTGGAAGCCCGGCGCCTGCACGGTCGTCAGGACCCGCTGCCCGTAGGGTCAGCTGTCGCCTACTCCGATCACCATTTCCGCCAGATAGCCGCCATCCGCTTCGCTCAGCGCGGCCAGAGCGGCGTCGCCGGCCCGCTGCGCAATCCGATCGTTGGCGTTGGTGGCCCGGCGGGTCGCCTCGCGCATGTAGGCCGGCGCCGACCCGTAGATCCGGTCGGACACGGCATCGGGCAGGAAGATCTGTCCGGTGAGCGTGCTGCGGCTGTCGGGAAAGGCCTTGAAGTGGATGTGCGGCGTCCGGCCCAGATACCAGCCCGGATAGACAGTCGTGAACTCGACGATCCCCGCGCTGTCCGCAAACAGGGTGCCGCGCAGGAAGGTCTCGTCCTTCATGCCGTCCCGGCCGGTCTCGCGCATACCGAATGCCGAATAGACACCACCGGCATCGCAGTGCCAGACATCGACGCGGGCATCCGGCAGCGGACGGCAGGCGGCGTCGACCACTTGCAGCCGGAGCCGCAGCGGCACGCCGGCCCGGTCTTCCCGGATGTCCTGCCGGACCAGGTCCTCATCCAGATAGAACGGTCCCGCCGTGGTTTCCGGCGTCAGGGTGCAGACCCCGTTGCCGATCAACGCGACCGACACGTCCTTGGCCCGGAGCGACCGCGGCAACAGCGTGGCGCCGATCGTTGCAATGGCGGCGGCCAGCGCCTGGCGCCGGGTCGCTCGTCCGGTCATCTCGGCCTCCTGCGTCAGCCCGACTCGGTGTCGTCCCGTTTGTCCACCACCTCCAGCGGTGTGCGAAACAGGACCTCGCGGTGCGGGAAGGGGATCTTGATGCCCGCTTCCTTGAACGCATCCCAGAGCGCCAGCAGCACCTTCCCGCGCACGTTCACAACGCCGTCCGCCGGGTCGAGGATCCAGAAGCGCAGCACGAAATCCAGCGAACTGTCGCCCATCTCGTAGAAGTGACAGACCGGCGCCGGCTGTTCGAGCACCCGTTCCACGCCGGCGGCGGCCTTCGCCGCGACCTCGCGCACCTGATGCGGATCGCTGTCATAGGCGACGCCAAACTTCACCTCCAGGCGCACGCGGGTGTGGGAGTAGGACCAGTTGATGACCTTGCTGGTGATCAGGTCCTCGTTGGGGATCAGATGCTCGCGCCCGTCGCGGGTGATGACCGAGACGTGCCGCGCGTTCAGCTTGTTGATCCAGCCATAGGTCTGGTCGAGCGTGATCACGTCGCCCGGCTTGATCGACTTGTCCATCAGCAGGATGAAGCCGCTGACCAGATTGGAGATCACCTTCTGCAGGCCGAAACCGAGGCCGAGCCCCACCGCGCCGCCGAACACCGCCAGCGCCGTCAGGTCGATACCGGTCAGGTCCAGCGCGACGACGAAGGCGATCACCAGCGCGCCGACGCGGAACAGCTTCGACAGCAGCACCCGGGTGGCCGGCTGCAGATCCGTCGAGGCGTCCAGCCGGGTCTCGACCAGGCGGCTGGCCCCGACGGCGAACCAGACCAGCAGCACGATCAGCCCGACCGCGTTGAACACGGCCAGCGCGGTGACCCTTGTGTCGCCGATATTGATCGAGATGCCGTCCAGCGCCTCGATGGTGGCCGGAAGCACGCCCAGGATGTTGAGCGCGGCGATGGTCCAGATCACCAGCGCCGCCGTCCGCGCCATCGCGCGGTTGCGCATGATCTTGGTCAGGATGGAAATCACCACCCAGGCCGTCACCAGATTGGCGACGATGCGGATCAGCCGCACATGATCGGCCGGCTGGCTGTCGGCCAGCACCAGCACCGCCACCCACAGCAACAGCATCAGGGTGAGCGACCGGCGGCGGTGATACAGCATGGTGAGGAAGCGGTGCAGCAGCTGCCGCCCCGACAGGCCGGCGACCGCGCGCTCCAGCAGCGGTCCGGACCGGAGGTGGATGACATGCGACAGCGCCACCAGCGCGATCAGGATCGCGATCTGGATCAGGTTCCAGGCGGTGACGATCTCTTCCAGCCAGAAGTGCGAATCCGTGACCAGCGGCAGGTAGCGGTCGATCAGCGCGTTCAGCTGGCGGAAAAGCGGAAGGTCTTCCATGGTCTACAGGCCGTTGGCGGGCGCACACCCCGGCGCGCCCGCCCGGCCGTCACAACTCCCTATCCGAACACGAAGAAGCAGAGCTTGTTGCCGTCCGGATCGCGGACATAGGCGCCGTAGAAGCGGTCCGGAATCCGCTGGCCCGGCCCGCCCTCGTCCGTGGCGCCGAGAGACATGGCCTTCTTGTAGAGCGCGTCGACATTGGACTTCTCGCCGGCCGGGATGGCGATCATGACGCCGTTGCCGGGCGTCGGGGCCTCGCCGTTGTAGGGCTCGCAGACCGCGATCATCGGCTCGCCGCGCTTGGCGCCGATGAAGGCGATGCGGCCGGCGTCCATGACGACCTTGCCGCCCATGTCCGCGAACAGGTCGCTGTAGAACTTCTTGGCGGCTTCCATGTCCTTCACGCCGATGGTGGTGTAACCGATCATCTGTCTCTCCCCGATACGGTTGTGGCGGGCGCGGGCCGCGGCCCTCCCCGATGGCCGACCGCCGGCATTGCGCCCTGTCGGACGCAGTTTCCGACGAGCCGCGCCGGCATGTCCAGCACGGTTCGGCGGCAGCCGGCGCAGATTGCCGTGAAGTGGAATCCGCCGCTGTCCTACTCCGCGGCGGCAGCCGTACGCGGGTCCGTCTGCCGGCGCAGGACCTGGCCTGGCCCCTCGACGCCGGTATAGTCCGCGCCGTCATGCACCCGGACGCCGTTGACGAAGGTGCCCTTCAGCCCCGGCGCCCGGCGGACCAGACGCTCGCCGCCCGCCGGCAGGTCCTTCAGCTTGATGGTGCCCGAGAGCGCAAGTTCGGCAGGATCGAACAGGATGAAGTCCGCGGCCGCGCCGACGGTCAGCTCTCCGCGTCCCTCCAGGCCATAGATGCGCGCCGGCTCGCTGGTCAGCTTGGCGATGGCTTCCGGCAGGCTGAAACGTCCGGTCTCCCTGACCCAGTGGCTGAGGAAATGGATGCCGAACCCGGCATCGCAGAACAGCGTGTGATGCGCCCCGGCGTCCGACAGGCTGACCAGATTGCCCGGCATCGACAGCAGTTCGGCGACGCGGTCCTCCTCGACATTCAGCAGCTTGGCGGTGAAGACGGTCCGCAGATCCTCGACCAGCGCGAGATCGAGGAAGGCGTCGAGCGGATCGGCTCCGCGGCGCTCGGCGAGCTCCGCGACGGTCACGCCGGTCAGCCCCTCGTCGCGCGCGATGGTGACTTCGACGCGCTCCCAGTGGCCGTTGAAGATGCGCGTGCCCGACGGCCTGGCGAGGTCGTCGCGGATGCACTGCCGGACTGCCGCGTCGGCGAAGGCCCGCTTCATGGCTGCGAGCTCGCCGCTCTGCGGCCAGCCGTCGATGGTCAGCATCGGGTAGGCCGCTTCCAGGGTGAAGTCCATGGACAGGGGCTGGCAGGAGCACTGCGGATAGACCGCCGGCCCTGATCCCGCTCCGCGGCGCATTCCCGGGCGATGCCGATGGCGCGCTCCGGCTGGTTCGAATAGTGCAGCAGCGGCGCGTAGACCGTCGCGCCCTTCGACAGCGCCGCCAGCTCGCCAAGGAAGGGAATGTCCGTGTCATTGCCGCAGGTCGCCATGATGACGCCGCCGCCGGCCTGACCAAGGGTCTCCGCGAAGGCGCGGAACTCGGCGCGGTCGGCCATGCGCGAGGGCACCGGCCGCCGCCGTCGCCGAAGTGGTTCTCGAAGGTCGAGGACCCCATCCCGATCGCGCCGGCTGACAACGCCTCGCGGAACAGCGCCCGCATGGCGTCGAGCTCGCTGTCTGTCGCGGCGCGCTCGGACCCGGCCGCGCCCATGACCGCGGTCCGCATCACCGAATGCGAGGCCAGGGCCGCGACGTTGGGATAGGGCTTCTTGCGCTGCACGAGATCGAGATACTCGCCGAAGCTCTCGAACGAGAAGTCGACGCCCGCATGCAGGCTGTCGAGGGACATGGCCTCGACCACGGAGAGATTGGCCAGGATGGTGTCGCGCGCCTCGGGCGGCGCCGGTGCGATGCCGAAGCCGCAATTGCCGATCACCACGGTCGTGACGCCCAGCGCGGGCGAGGGCGAGGCGGTCGGGTCCCAGGTCAGCTGCGCGTCGTAGTGGGTGTGGACGTCGACGATGCCCGGAGCCACCACCGCGCCGCCAGCGTCGATCTCCTCGGCGCCCCGTCCGGCCACCTGGCCGATGGCCGCGACGCGACCGTCGATGACCGCCATGTCGCCGGAAACCGGCAGACTGCCCAGCCCGTCATGGATCACCGCATTTCGGACCACCAGATCGTAGTCGCTCATGTCGCTCCTCCCGTGTTTCCGCCGATTCTGACGTCCAACGCCGCCAAGTCCAGCGAAGCAGGCCGCTCAGGCGCGCCAGAAGCGGGGCGTGAACAGCACCATCACTGTCAGGAATTCCAGACGGCCGAGCAACATTCCCGCCGAAAGCAGCCACTTGGCCGTGTCCGGCAACGGCTGGAAATTGCCGGCCGGTCCGATGGTGTCGCCCAGGCCGGGCCCGACATTCGACACTGCCGTGGCGGCGCCGGAGATCGCCGTGGTCAGGTCCAGCCCGGTCAGCGTCAGCAGGAAGGCCAGCGTGCCGAATACCATGGCGAAGAGGAAGAAATAGCCCATGACCGCGTCGATCACATGGGTCTCCAGAGGGCGGCCGTTGAAGCGCGGGACGATCACCGTGTTGGGCCGGATCAGCTGCACGATCTGGATGCGGGCGCTTTCGAACATCACCCGGAAGCGGAAGATCTTGATGCCGCAGGAGGTGGAGCCGGCGCAGCCGCCGATGAAGGTGAAGAAGAAGAACAGCACGGTCGCGGATCGGCCCCATGCGCCGTAGTCGTCGGAGGCGTAGCCCGTGCCGGTAATGATCGAGATGACGTTGAACGCGGCCAGCCGCACGGCGTCGAGCGCCTCATCGGTGCGCTCGGTCAGGCCGCTCAGGGCGAGGATCAGCAGGATCGCCCCGCCCACCGTCGCGAAGAACCAGCGGACCTGGGTATCGCGCCAGAGCAGCAGCGGCCGTCCGCGCACCGCCTGCAGATAGAGCACGAAGGGCAGCGAGCCCAGCACCATGAACAGGGTGATGATCCATTCCGCCGAGGCGTTCTGCAGCCCGCCCACCGAGGCGTCCATGGTCGAGAACCCGCCGGTCGCCACCGTCGTCATGGCGTGGGCGATGGCGTCGAAGGCCCGGACGTCAACGGCGAAGAGTGCGGCGGCGCAGGCCACCGTCAGGATGACATAGGCCACCGTCGTCGCGCCGGCGATCTGCGCCGCGCGCGGCAGCGCCTTGTCGGACTGTTCCGAGCTTTCCATGCGGAACAGCTGCATGCCGCCGACCTGCAGCAGCGGCAGCACGGCGATGGCGGTGACGATGATGCCGACGCCGCCGAGCCATTGCAGGATGGCGCGCCAGATCAGGATGCCGGGCGGCGAATTGTCGAGGCCGGTGATCACCGTCGCGCCCGTCGTCGTCAGGCCCGACATCGCCTCGAAATAGGCGTCGGTGTAGGACATCCTGAGTTCGGAGAAGGCGAGCGGCAACGCGGCGAAGGCCGGCAGCACGATCCAGACGCTGGTGGTCAGGATGAAGGCCTGGCGGATGTTGAGCTGGATCCCGCGGCGGAAGGTGGCCGTCACCATGGCGCCGCCGCAGAAGATGGTGACCCCCGCGGATTCGATGAAGACGATGTGGTCGGGATGGCCGTAGGCGAGGTCGACCAGCGCCGGAATCAGCATGGTCAGGCCCAGCATCGTCAGCAGAACGCCGTTGATCAGGACGACGCCGCGCGGGTCGTACTGGGACATGCCGCCCCTCAGTTCAGCGCCCGGCCGCCGTCCGGCAGGTCGAGCGAAAAGGCCGGCACCTCGATGCGGAAGGGCTCGCCTTCCGCGGAGACCATCTCGTAGTGGCCCGCCATGATGCCGCTCGGCGTCGGCAGCGGACAGCCGCTGGCGTAGCTGTGGCTCTCGCCCGGGTTCAGGACGGGCTGCTCGCCGACCACGCCGGGACCCTCGACTTCCTCGACGCGGCCATTGCCGTCGGTGATGCGCCAGTAGCGGCTGATCAGCTGCGCGGTCGTGTCGGACCTGTTCTCGATGGTGATCTCGTAGGCCCAGACATAACGGCCCGCCGCCGGATCGGACTGGCGCGGCAGGTAGACAGGCTTCACCCGGACGGTAAAGCCGTCGGTGACGGCCACATAACGGCCGTCCTCGTCGAATGTCGCGTCTGCGGACATGATCCTATTCAGCACCATTCGCCGCCAAAGGGAAAGCGGTTGGCGGAAGGCGCAAAGAAAAAGGGCCGCCGGATCAACCGGCGGCCCCGATATTCAGGCTTCGATCGGTTCGATCAGGAACCGGAGCCGATGGCGCCGTCGATGACAGGGCCGAAGCGCTTCCACGACTCGCCCTCGAACTCGACAAGCTGCCACTGTTCGATCGGGAAGAAGTCGTTCGGGCCGGTATTGACCACGATCCCCGGCAGGAGCATCGGCGCGCGATAGTCCTTCAGGTTCGCGGCCTGAGCCATGATGTTCTCGCGGCTGAGATCGTCGCCGGCCTGGTTCAGGACCTGCACCATGGTGTTGCAGACGGACCAGCCATAGGCCGTGAAGGCGTCGGTCTTGTCGCCATCCGGGAAGTGCTGGTCCATGAAGGCTTCCCACTCCTTCTTCTCGGCATCGTCCGCCCAGGCCGGATCGGTCGGGTCTTTGAGGTAGAATGCCGAGATGATGTTCTGGGACTTGTCGAAGCCGGCCTTGGACATGACCGAGCCGATCGAGTTCGACACCGAGTTCAGGACGTGCAGCGGGTTCCAGTCGATTTCGGCGATCTTGGTGATGGCCTGCGCGGCGAACTTCGGCGTGGTCACGTTGTAGAACACGTTCGCGCCCGAAGCGGCCAGGTTCACGACCTGCGACTCGATGGTCGGGTCGGTGACCTCATAGGACTCCTTGGCCACGATGATCTCGTCGGCCTTGTCACCGAAACCGATCTCCATGCCGTGGAGGTAGTCCTTGCCGTAGTCGTCGTTCTGGTAGAGGACGGCGACCTTCGGATCGTCGACGGTCTCGAGGATGTAGCGCGCATAGACGACGCCCTCGGACTGGTAGTTCGGCTGCCAGCCCATGGTCCACGGGAAGTTCTGCGGGTCGCCCCACTTGGTGGCGCCGGTCGCCACGAACAGCTGCGGCACCTTCTTCTTGTTCAGGTAGGCGTGCACGGCCGAGTTGGTCGGCGTGCCCAGGCCCTGGTACATGAAGGCGACGTTCTCGCGCTCGACCAGCTTGCGGGTCTGTTCCACGGTGCGCGGCGGGCTGTAGCCGTCGTCCACCGAGATGAAGTTGATCTTGCGGCCGTTGATGCCGCCCTCGGCGTTCACCTTGTCGAAGCAGGCATTGATCGACTTGCCGCTCGAGCTGTAGGCCGCGGCCGGGCCCGAATACGGGTTGGTGTTGCCGATCTTGATTTCGGTGTCGGTCACGCCCGGGGCATTTCGGGCCTCGGCGACGCCGGTCGCCACCACGGCAATGGCCGCGGCGGCAATCAGGCTCTTGGTAGCAGATTTCATTCTAATCTCCTCTGTTTCGTCGGGCTTTCATGTTGCTCCCGGCTCTCCTTGCCCCTTGGGTCCGGCCGGGTTTGTTGAGTGGCAGTCTAGCGCCGGACTCCGATCTTGCGCACCAGAATCTGAACGAGACCTGTCAGTCCCATCGGCATGACGTAGACGGCGAAGATCAGGAAAAGACCGTAGACCGTCCAGGACAGACCCTGCGGATTTGCGATGAAGCTTTCCAGCAACGCCGCGATGGAGTCGGAGAAGTTCGGCACGTAGAGCACGAACGCACCGCCGAACACCGCGCCGAACAGGCTGGCGATGCCGCCCACGACGCCGCCGACCAGGAACTTGATCGCCTCGGCGAAGGTGAAGCTCTCGGGGGCCAGGTATTCGTCCATGATCGCGAACAGCGAACCGGCGACGCCGGTGAACATGGCGCTGACGCCGAAGCAGGCCGATTTGAACATCGCGGTGTTGATGCCCATGGTCTTCGCCGACAGCGGGTTGTCGCGGATCGCGATCAGCGCGCGCCCGGTGCGGGAACGGATCATGTTCTGGGCCAGCCAGAACATGATCACCACGACGATCGCGGTGAAGATGTACTTCCAGCGGTCCACGGACAGCTCCTGACCGGTCAGGGACTTGGCGATGCCGTCGATCCAGGCCGGCGGATAGGGCGTGTCGAGCACGATGCCCTGCACGCCGCCGGTCAGCGGCGCCAGCCCGTCGAACTTCAGGATCTGCGGCGTCGCGATGGCCAGCGCGAAGGTGGCCAGCGCCAGGAACAGCCCCTCAAGCCGCAGCGCCGGCAGGCCGAACAGGAAGCCCGAGATGAAGCAGACGGCCGCGGCCGGGGCGATGGTGGTCCAGTAGGGCATGCCGAACTGGTCCATCAGGATCGCCGTGGTGTAGGCGCCGACCGCGAAGAAGGCGCTGTGACCCAGCGAGAACTGTCCGTTGAAGCCGGTCAGGATGTTCAGCCCCAGCACCGCCAGCGCATACATCAGGATCTTCGAGAACTCGTAGATCTCGTAGCCGTCGAAGAAGATCGGCAGCGCGATGACCACGACGAGGCCGAACCAGAGCAGGATCTTCTCCAGCAGCGGCAGCCGCACGCCGAAGACGAATACGCGGTTCTTGGGGTTCTCGCGCAGGAAGGCCGGAAGCGATCCGGCGTAATCGGTGGTCGCCATGGCCTCAGACCCTCTTCACGACTTGCCGGCCGAACAGGCCCGCCGGCTTGACCAGCAGAACGGCGATGATCAGCACCAGCGCGACGGTCAGCTTCAGCTGGCTGCCGACGACGAAGGTGCCCATCCAGTTCTCGATGACGCCCACCAGGAACCCGCCGACGACGGCGCCGAACGGGCTGGTCAGCCCGCCGACCACCGCTCCGGCAAAGCCGTAGAGCAGCGTGCCCAGCATCATGTCGGGCGTCAGGAAGGTGATCGGCGCGATCAGCATGCCGGCGACGGCGCCGATGGCGGCGGCCAGGCCCCAGCCGAGCGACAGCATGAACTTCACGTTGATGCCCACCAGCCGCGCCGAATCCGGCGCGGCGGCCGAGGCGCGCATGGCCAGACCGATCGGCGTGTAGCGGAAGAAGGCGTAGATCACGCCGAGCATGATCAGCGTCACCGCCACCATGCCGGCCCTGTGCGCGCTGAGCGGCACGCCGTCGATCAGCGCCTCATGCCCGAACGGGGTCGGGAACTTCTTCGGCGTGAAGTCGAAGAGGAAGCCCGCCATCGAGTTGAAGATGGAGAACAGCGCGATGAAGACGATGATGTGGCTCAGCACCGGCGCATCGGCGATCGGTGCGAAGACGATCCGTTCGACGAAGAAGCCGCCAACCAGCGACACCACGATACAGATGAAGAAGGCCGCCACGAAGGGCATGCCGGCGACGGCGATCAGCCACCAGGCGATATAGGTCGAGAACATCGCCATCTCGCCCTGGGCGAAATTGAAGTGGTCGATGGCCTGATAGATCATGACCACGGCGAGAGCCAGGCAGGCGTAGATCGCACCGCTCGCGAGGCCGCTCAGGGTCTGCTCGATGAAAAGCTCCATGTGCCTCTTTCCTCAGTAGCCGAGGTACGACTTGCGTACCTGCTCGTCGTTCATGATCTCGTCCGCCGGGCCGGTCATCGCGATGTTGCCGGTTTCCAGCAGGTAGGCCCGCTTCGAGATATCCAGCGCCAGGTTGGCGTTCTGCTCGACCACGAGCATGCTCACGCCTTCTTCCCGGTTGATCGTGCCCAGGATCTTGAACAGTTCCTCGGTGATGATCGGGGCGAGGCCGAAGGACGGCTCGTCCAGCAGCATGATCTTCGGCCGCAGCATCAGCGCGCGGCCGACGGCCAGCATCTGCTGCTCGCCGCCCGACAGCGTGCCGGCCTGCTGGTTGCGGCGCTCCTTCAGGCGCGGGAAGTAATGGTAGACCCGCTCGTAGTCCTGCTCGATCTCCTTGTCGCGGCGCGTGAAGGCGCCGAGGCGGAGATTTTCCTCGGTGGTGACGCGGACGAAGGTGCCGCGGCCTTCCGGGACGTGCGCGATGCGGTGGCGGGAAACGATCTTCTCCGTCGACATGCCGGCGACGTTCTCGCCCTCGACGACGATCGAGCCCTCGGTGCGGACCATGCCGCAGATCGAGCGGAGGCTGGTGGTCTTGCCGGCGCCGTTGGCGCCCAGCACGGCCGTGATCTCGCCTTCCTCCAGGGTGAAATCGATGCCGTGCAGGGCCTCGATCTGTCCGTAGTAGGCCTTCAGGCCCTTGACTTCGAGAATAGCCATCAGTGCCCCGTCCCCAGATAGGCCCGGATCACTTCCGGATCGTTCTGGACCTCTTCGGTGGTGCCTTCCGAGATCTTGCGGCCGAAATCGATGGCCACGACCTTGTCGGAAATGCTCATCACCAGGCCCATGTGATGCTCGACCAGCAGCACGGTGATGCCGCGGTCGTCGCGCAGCTGCTGGATCACCGCGCCCAGTTCGTCGAGTTCGTCATGGTTCAGACCGCCGGCCGGCTCGTCCATGAGCAGCAGCTCGGGGCTGGACGCCAGCGCGCGGGCCAGTTCGACGCGCTTCTGCGTACCGAACGGCAGGCCGCCGACGATGGAATGGGCGACATTGCCCAGGCCCAGATACTCGATCAGCGCGCCCGAGCGTTCCCGCAGCTCCTTCTCCTCGCGGCCCCGCGCCGGCAGGCGCAGCGCGTTGGAGATGAAGTCGCTCTTCGTCGTCGAGTGCCCGCCCACCATGACGTTCTCCAGGACCGTCATGGTCGAGAACAGCGCCAGGTTCTGGAACGTGCGCCCGATACCGATCTCCGCAATGTGATGCGGCGGGCTTTCCAGAATTGTCTCGCCCTTGAACCGGATATCGCCCTCGGTCGGGACGTACAGACGGCTGAGACAATTGAACAGCGTGGTCTTGCCGGCGCCGTTCGGTCCGATCAGACCGACAATCTTGCCGGTCGGCATGGTGAACGACACACCGTCCAGCGCGACGATGCCGCCGAACCTGACATGGACGTTGTCGACTTCCAGAATATCAGCCGTCATCGCGCGCCCTCGGACGCGCGGACGGATCGCATACACCTGTGGTGCAAGGCGACCTCCCCTTTTCGACCCCGGTACATGTTTTTTACTGCCGGGTATGCTTCCCTGTGTCGCTCTTATTAGCAGCGTTGCACAAGTCGTCAAGCAGTCATGCGTACCCGGAAACCGTGCAACGCGCCAATGGTTGTGGCTCCGCAACGGCAGGCTTAGTGTACCCGCCCATATCCAAGTCGCGACTGAGGGGAGGCTCAAGACATGCGCAGCATGCAGTTCGACGAATACGGCGCGCCGCTGAAGGAATTCACCTACGAGAACCCGCAGCCGAAGGGCAAGGAGGTCCTCGTGCGGATCGAAGCCTGCGGCGTCTGCCATTCGGACATCCACCTGCATGAAGGCCATTTCGACATGGGCGGCGGCAACAAGGCCGACGTCACCCGCGGCCGGAAGCTGCCCTTCACGCTCGGCCACGAGATCGTCGGCGAGGTCGCGGCGGTCGGCCCGGATGTCACCACCGCGAAAGTCGGCGACAAGCGGATCGTCTACCCCTGGATCGGTTGCATGGAGTGCGACGTCTGCAAGGGCGGCAACACCCAGCTTTGCGCAACGCCGCGCAATCTGGGCGTCCAGGTCGACGGCGGCTACTCCGACCACGTCATGTGCCCGGACGAGCAGTTCCTCTATGACTACGGCGACGTCCCGACCGGACTGGCGGCGACCTACGCCTGCTCCGGCATCACCGCCTATGGCGCACTGATGAAGGTCCGTGAGGCCGCCGAGCGCGGCGGTTATGTCGGCATCATTGGCGCGGGCGGCGTCGGCATGGCCGGCCTGATGATCGCCAAGGCCGTCTTCAAGGCCAAGACGGTGGTTTTCGACATCGACCCGGCAAAGCTGGAAGCTGCTAAGGCGGCCGGCGCGGACCACGTCTTCGATCCGTCCGACGGCGCGACCCGCAAGGAAGTCATGAAGCTGACCGGCGGCGGTCTGCCGGGCGCGGTCGACTTCGTCGGCTCTGACAAGACGGCGACCTTCGGCGTCATGAATCTCGGTCCGAGCGGCGTTCTGGCGATCGTCGGCCTGTTCGGGGGCGCAATGACCATTCCCGTGCCGCTGTTCGCCTTCAAGAACATCACCGTGCGCGGGTCCATGGTCGGCAGCCCGGCCGAGATGGCGGAGCTGATGGATCTGGTGAAGGCGGGCAAGGTGCCGCCGCTGCCGGTCAAGGAGCGGCCGCTGGACGCTGCCTGGGACACGCTGGAGGACCTGCGGGCCGGCAAGATCGTCGGCCGCGTGGTGCTGACGCCCTGACGGCGGCGCGGCGCCAGAGAATTACCTACTGGGGAGAGAGAAGAGCATGAGCAACGAGAAGATGCTTGAGGGCAAGGTCTGCGTCGTCACTGGCGGCGGCGGCGCGATCGGCGGCGAGATTTCGAAGCTGATGGCGGCCCACGGCGCCAAGGTCGTCGTCAACGACCTCGGCGGTTCGGTGTCCGGCGACGGCGGCGACGAGAAGCCGGCGCGCGACGTGGTGGCCGAGATCGAGGACGCCGGCGGCACCGCCATTCCGCATTTCGGTTCGGTCTCCGAGCGCAAGGACACCGAGGACATGATCAAGACCGCGACCGACGCGTTCGGCCGGGTCGACTGCATCGTCAACAATGCGGGTATCCTGCGCGACGTCATCTTCCACAAGATGAGCGAGCCCGACTGGGACATGGTGCTGGCCGTGCACCTGAAGGGCTCCTTCAACGTCGCCCGTTCGGTCGCGCCGCTGTTCCGCGAGCAGAACTCCGGCTCGATGATCCATTTCACCTCGACTTCGGGCCTGATCGGCAATTTCGGGCAGGCCAACTACGCCGCCGCGAAGCTGGGCATCGCCGGGCTGTCGAAGTCCGTCGCGCTGGACATGGGCCGCTTCAACGTGCGCTCCAACTGCATCTCGCCCTTCGCCTGGTCGCGCATGATCGGCACCATCCCTTCGGACACGCCGGAACAGCAGGCGCGTCTGGACAAGATCAAGCGCATGACCCCGGCGCAGCAGGCGCCGCTGGCCGTCTACCTGGCATCCGACGCGTCCAAGCACGTCACCGGCCAGATCTTCGGCGTGCGTTCGAACGAGATCTATCTCTTCAGCCAGCCGCGCCCGATCCGCTCGGTGCACCGCGGCGAGGGCTGGACGCCCGAAACCATCGCCGAGCACGGCATGCCGGCGCTGGAGAAGAGCTTCTTCGAACTGGAGCGCTCGGGCGACGTCTTCAGCTGGGATCCGATCTGAGGAAAACGCCGGGCTGCGGCCTGGCGTCTTCAGAAGGAATACCGGGAGGGGCTGGCGGCGACGCCGGCCCCTTTCTCGTTCAGCACATCTGTCAAGTCCGGGCCTGACCCGGGGGCCTGAGGCTGAAGCCGGCACGGCACGGCCAGGCTCGGCCGCGAGGTCCACGGATCACGTCCGCGGACGGCAGGTGGATTCTTCAGAACCGCATGACGTTGAGCCGGTCGGCATTCGTCACCGCCCCGCTTCGGCCGATGAAGTCCTCCCGCGTCATCGCGGTCAGCAGGTCCGGATCCTTCGGCGTGTTGGCGACGAAGCGTGGGGCCATCGGATCGGACCCATCGCCCAGCCTGCCGAACAGGATGCCAGCCGCCGGGGCGCCGTCGCGGCCGAAGACGACCGTGTAGGTCTCGACCACCGCTTCGCCTTCCGCCGCCTTCACCACCGGCGGGACCGGCAACGCGTCCAGCTCAGCCTGATAGACCGCCGGGTTCTCCCGCGCCCAGCCGCTGCCGTCATGCGCAGGCGACGGGTCGGTGGAGTAAATCCCGGCCGCGTGCTTGGTCAGATAGCCGCCATTGGCCGTGACCAGGCCCTTCGAGCCGGGCGCGCCGCGGACCTTGTCCACCATCGCCGCGATGGAGGTGGTGACGTAGTTGTTCCCGGCCCCACCGTGATAGGGCAGCCCGCCCGTGACGGTCAGCGGCCGCGGATCGTCCGCCGCAATGCCCAACTCGTCGCAGGCCACCTCGACGGCCGAGGGAAAGCAGGAATAGAGGTCGATATGGTCGATCTCGTCCATGCCGATCCCGGCCATGCCCAGCGCCTTCTCGCCCATCACCCGGATCGCCGGGCAGGCATGGTAGTTCTGCCGCTCCGAGATCAGCATCGGCTCGAAGGCGTCGGCGCAACCGTGCAGATAGACGATCCGGTCCGCCGGCACACCCCAGGTCTTCGCCTTGCCGAGCGAGGTCATCAGGATGGCCGCCGACTGATCGACATTGTTGAAGGCGTTCATCAGCTTCGTGTAGGGCCAGTTGACCATCCGGTTGTCGGCGGTCGGCGTGGCGATCTCCTCGGCCGTCCGGCGCTGCGGAAACCAGGCGCCGTCGGTTTGGGCGGCGACCTCCGAGAAGCGCGCGAACAGCCGCCCCATGGCCAGCTGGTGATCCTCGATGGTGCGGCCGTAGTGGTGGCGCAGCCCGTTCTCGATCATCGCGTAGACGGTCGCGGCCAGCCAGACGCCGTGCGCCTGTTCGTAGCCGTTCGACATCTTCGCGTCCGGCACGAGGAACTCGGCCTCGTTGTCCGGGCCTTCCGACCAGTCGATGGGGAGGCCGGCCTTCTTCAGCCGCCGGACGCTGTCCTTGGGCTCGCAGCCGGCGATCAGCACCAGTTCGTTCTCGCCCTTCGCGATTGCCTCGGCGTAGCGGTTGACCAGATATTGCGGGCCGTTGCCGCCATCGGGCATCAGCCAGCCCTGCGCCTTGTCCGCGCCGAGACGGCGGGCCAGCGAAGCCGGCGAATTCGGGGTCGATTCACGGAAGCACTTCACCAGCGCGATGGTGTCCAGCCCGGCCGCCTTCGCCCGGAGCAGGCCGGCGTCGTCGAAGGCCCGCTCCGCCGCCATCTCAAGCAGGCCCATCGGACCGGGCAGTTGATCCAGCGGCCGGCCCTTGTCCGTGATCCGGCCCACGCCGACGATGACGGGTGTGCGGTCGTCGCTCATGCCGTTATCCCTCCAGACCGTTCCACAGCCTCGTCCCCTCCCCCTTGAGGGGGGAGGGTCAGGGTGGGGGTGAATTCGGCGAAGCCGAAATGGCCTTCGGCCTCACCCCCCATCGGCCACTTCGCGGCCACTTCCCCCTCAAGGGGGGAAGAACACAGGCGACCAGCCAGCGCGGTTTCCGACCCGGTCAGACTTGCGCTCATGCCGATGCCTCCGCGGTTCGTTTGGCCCAGCGATAGTCGGGCTTGCCGTTGGCGAGGCGGCCGACCTTGTCCACGAACAGGAACGCCTTGGGCAGCTTGTAGCGGGCGATGTGCTTCTCGGCCTCGGCCAGCAGTCCGGCCTCGTCGGGTTCGGCGCCGTCGCGCAGTTCGATCATGGCGACCACCTCGTTGCCCCAGCGCTCGGAGGGGCGGCCGGCGACCAGCACGTCGGCGACCGAGGGATGCGGCTTCAGCGCCTCCTCGACCTCCTCGGCGAAGATCTTCTCGCCGCCGGAATTGATGGTCACCGATTCGCGGCCGAAGAACTCGATCTCCCCGTTCTCCAGCAGCCGCACCTTGTCGCCGCCGACGACGTAGCGTTTTCCGTCTATGGCCGGGAAGGTCTGCTTCGTCTTCGCCTCGTCGCCGTAATAGCCGTATGGCACGCGGCCGCCGATGGCGAGCCAGCCGGCCTCGGGCTCACCGGGTTCGAGGAACCGGCTCCGGTCCTCGGCCATGACCCGCGTATCGGACATGGTGCGGAAATCGCCCTTCTCGACACCGGATTTCGGCCCGGAGATGTTCTGCGCCTGGATGCCGGTCTCCGAGGAGCCCAGCGAATCGATGATGGTCAGGCCCGGGATCGCCTCCATCAGCCCGGCCTTCACCCCCTTCGACATGATCGCGCCGGTGTTGGTCAGGAACTTCAGGCTGCTGGTGTCCCAGGAGCCGCGCCGGAGTTCGTCGAGCAGCGGCCGGCCGAAGGCGTCGCCGATGGCGAGCATCAGGTTGGCCCGCTCCGTCCCGACCAGCGACAGCACGTCAGCGGGATTGAACCGGTCGGTCACGTTCTGGATCAGCAGGGTGTTGCCCTCGAACTGCGAGCGCAGCGCCAGATACTTGCCGGCCCCATGCATGAAGGGCGGCGGCGGGAAGATGACATAGCCCTTCTTCGCGCACGCCCGCTCGACGGCCTCCTCGACGCTGCCGACCTCGTTCCGGCCGTCGTAGCGCCCGCCCATCTGGCTCATGTAGGCGTCTTCCTGACGCCAGAGGACGCCGCGCGGCATGCCGGTGGTGCCACCGGTATAGAGGATGAAGAGATCATCGGGCTCGCAGTCCAGTCCGGTCGGCGCCGGCGAGCTTTCCGCCAGCACGGTCTCGTAGTCCAGCGCCCCGTCGAGCAGAGGCTCCCCCGAGCCGTCATCGACCTGGATGAGCAGACGGAGCGTCGGCACGGCGTCGCGCACCTGATCCATCACCGGCGCGTAGCGGGCGTGATAGACCACCGCCTTCGCATCAGCGTCGTTCAGCAGGTATTCCAGCTCCTCGCGGACATAGCGGTAGTTGACGTTGAACGGCACGGCGCGCGCCTTGTAGCCGCCCAGCAGCGTCTCGACGTACTCGTTGCAGTTGGTCATGTAGACCGCGACGTGATCCTGACCGGATTCCCAGTTCTGCAGCGCGCTGCGCGGCGTGTGCAGCGTGATGCCCTGGGAGATGAAGAAGTTGGCCAGCCTGCGCGTGCGCTCCGCCACCTGGGCATAGGTCAGCCGCCGGTCGCGGAAGATGATGGCCGTGCGGTCCGGCAGGGCGGCGCTGACCGCCTCGTGAATGGTGCCGAGGGAAAGGGTCATGGGCTCAGAAACCGCGTAGAGTTGTGCGTTGCCGGATACCGGAGCACCGTGAGTAGGGTCGGCACGCAGCGCGGCTGTGCGTTTCCGGAAAGGTCCGCGCCGCCAACCTGGCCGACCCAACCATCCCCAGGTTGGCCGTTTCCGTTATCACTCAAAGAACCCGTTCATCCGCTCGAAGGCGGCGATGAAGTCTTCCTTGAAGGCCTGCACCACCTGACCGGCGCCGAGCGGTTCGTTCATCAGGCCCACACCCTGGCCGACGAAATAGGAGGCGAGCTGCTTGGCGCCCTCGTGTCCGCCTTCGGCCATCCGGGTGACCCGGCCCATGACCGGCTCGGTGATGATCGACTGATACGGCATCGGCAGCGGCGCCGGCGCGGCTTCGCTCTCCCACGCGTCGGTCCAGGCCGAGCGGAGCTGGCGCGAATACTTGCCGGTCCGGGCCTTGGAGCGGATCGTGTCGCGCGACGACGCGGCCAGCATCTTCTCCTTCACCACCGGCGAGGTCTCGGCCTCCGCGGTGGTCAGCCACACCGAGCCGGTCCAGGCCCCGTCCGCGCCCATCGCCATGCAGGCCGCCATCTGCTCGCCGGTGACGATGCCGCCCGCCGCCAGGATAGGCACCGGGTTGTCCGCGGATGGCCCTGACCGCGCGCGCGATCTCCGGTACCAGCACCAACGTGGAGACATCGCCGCAATGGCCGCCGGCCTCGCCGCCCGCAACGACCAGGATGTCGACGTCGGCCTGCACCTGCTTGATGGCGTGTTCCTTCGCGCCGACCAGCGCCGCGACCGGCACGCCCTCCTTCTTCGCCCGCTCGGTCATGTAGGCCGGCGGGGTGCCCAGCGCGTTGGCGATCAGCTTGATCGGATGGGCGAAGCAGACGTCCAGCAGCGACAGCGCGCCGTCATCGGCCATGTTGTCGCCCAGCCGCGTGCCGCGCTTCAAGCGGTCGGCGGTCATCACCTCGTCGGGGTCGATGTCGTGGGTGCGCAGGATCGAGCGGACGAACTCCTTGTGACCCTCCGGCACCTTGTCGACATTGCTGCCGGGCTTCGACTTCTCGCCCTTGGACGCGAACTTCGTGGGCACGATCAGGTCGACGCCATAGGGCCGGCCGCCGATCTTGTCGTCGATCCAGCGGAGCTCGGTCTCCAGCTTCTCCGCGGACATGCCCGCCGCGCCCAGCACGCCCATGCCGCCGGCCTTGGAGACCTCGACGACAACGTCGCGGCAATGGGTGAACGCGACCAGCGGGAACTCGATGCCCAGCATTTCGCAGATCGGTGATTTCATGATCCAGCCTCCTCCCCGAAGCGCAGGCCAATATCTGCCACAGCGCGCGCTTGACGCAACCCACACCGATGCAGGCGGGCCCTGCAGCCGTCCTGCCGCCCCCGGGCCCGTCCCGGGGGCCTCACATTGCCGCCGCCGAGGCGGTTGCACCCCGAGATCCGCGGGTCAGGCCCGCGGAGGACAATTGCCAGGACCGTTGAACGACGGCCACGGTTCGGCCCAAGATGACGCCCACGTCACCGGGGAGGAAATCAAGTGGCCATCATCGAGACCGAGAAGCGCGAGCACATCTTCATCATCACCCTGAACCGGCCCGAGGCCCGAAACGCCGTGAACGGCGACGTGGCCGAGGGGATCGAGGCGGCGATCGACGAATTCGAGGCCGACGACCAGCTCTGGGTCGGCATCATCCGCTCCTCGGGCAAGGTGTTCTGCGCCGGCGCCGACCTGAAGGCGATCTCCCAGGGCGATGCGGGGCGGCTGTCCACGAAGCGCGGCGGCTTCGCCGGCATCGTGAAGCGGGAACGGACCAAGCCGCTGATCGCCGCAGTCAACGGCTTCGCCGTCGCCGGCGGCTGTGAGATCGTGCTGGCCTCCGACATGGTGGTCGCCGCCGAGGAAGCCGCCTTCGGCGTGCCCGAAGTGAAGCGCAGCCTGGTCCCCGCCGCGGGCGGCCTGTTCCGCCTGCCCCGCGCCGTCGGCCCCGCCGTCGGCATGGAACTGATGCTGACCGGCGACACCATCCCCGCCCGCCGGGCATACGAGCTCGGGCTGGTGAACTACGTCGTCGCCCAGGACGAGCTGATGGACAAGGCGCTGGAGCTGGCCGGGCGCATCACCGCCAACGCGCCGCTGGCCGTGCAGCGGGCGATGCAGATCACCAGGCGCGCGATGATGGACAGCGACGAGGACCTCTGGGCCGCCAGCTCGGACGCCATGCGCTACCTCGCCGGCACCGAGGACTTCAAGGAAGGCCCCCGCGCCTTCATCGAGAAGCGCGATCCGGTGTGGAAGGCGAAGTAGGCCGAGCCAACGGGTCACCCCCGATGGCCGCAGGCCACTCGGGGGTCCGGACGGCGCTTCGCATCGCGCCGCTGGGCGAGACGGGGACATAGTCCCGGATCCCCGAGTCTCGCTGACGCTCGATCGGGGATGACCACAGAAGCCGACAGGAGACCTTCATGGATCTCAGACTGAGCCCGGAACACGAAGCCTTCCGCGATGACGTCCGCGCCTTCATCGCGGAGCACGGGCACAAGGCCCCGCGGGGGCGGCGGAGCCAGCGGGATCCGGAGCTGCACGCCTGGCAGAAGCTGCTGATCGAGCACGGCTACGCGGCGCGGACCATCCCGGCGGAGTATGGCGGCTACGGGGCTGAACCCGACATCCTGAAGTCGCGCATCATCGCCGAGGAGTTCGCCGCCAGCGGGACGCCGGGCGGCATGTCCAGCCAGGGCATCTCCATGCTGGTGCCGACCCTGCTGGAGCTCGGCACCGAGGAACAGAAGCGGCAATGGATCCGGCCGACCCTGCATGGCGAGGTGATCTGGTGCCAGGGCTATTCCGAGCCGGGCGCAGGCTCCGATCTCGCCAGCCTGAAGACCTCGGCCCGGGTCGAGGACGGCCATTTCGTCATCAACGGCCAGAAGATCTGGACCTCGACCGCGCGGCAGGCCGACATGATGTTCGCGCTGATCCGCACCGAGCCCGACGCGCCGAAGCACAGGGGCATCTCCTTCCTGCTGCTGTCGATGGACACGCCGGGCATCGAGGTCCGCCCGCTGGTCGACATGACCGGTTCCGCCAACTTCAACGAGGTCTTCTTCACCGACGTGAAGGTCCCGGTCGGGCAGATCGTCGGCGAACGCGGCCAGGGCTGGCAGGTCGCCAACGCCGTGCTGACCCACGAGCGCGGCATGCTGGGCGATCCGAATGCCGGGCTGAACCGCCTCGCCGCCATCGTGAAGCTGATGGAGACCGAGACCATCGACGGCCACCGCGTGATGGACAACCCCGTCTTCCGCGACCGGTTGATCCGCCTGCAGGCCGAGGTCCACGCCATGCGCGCCCACGGGCTCAGGCTGATGGCCATGAGCCAGAAGGGTGAACCGAAGGGCCTCGCCGGACTGATCGTGAAGCTGCAGGGTTGCGAGCTGAATCACCAGCTCGCCGCCTTCGCCGTCGACGTGATGGGCGAGCTTGGCATCCTCTACGAGGAGGGCGACTACCTCCGCTCCGGCGGATCGTGGCAGTCGCGCTACATGTACGATCTCGGCCTGATCATCGGCGGCGGCACGGCGCAGATCCAGAAAAACATCATCGCCGAGCGCGGCCTGGGGATGCCGCGCGAACCGAAGGCGGCGAAGGCGTGACCACCAATTTGTCATGCCCGCTTCATGCGGGCATCCGGTCAGTCATCATCTTGCGGCGAAGCCGCACCGGACCCCCGCACGAGGCGGGGGTGAAAGTCTGAGCTGAACGGAGAAGCTGATGGAATTCGGACTGTCCGACGACCAGCGGATGCTGCAGGAGACCGTCGACCGCGCGCTGGCCGTCGCCGCCGATCTGGAGATCGTGCGCAAGGCGGCCGGAGACGACGCCGCGGCGCAGGCCGCCATCGACGATGCGGTCGCCGCGTTGGGCCTCAGCGGCATCATGGTGCCCGAAGCGCATGGCGGGGCCGGGCTGGGGCTGCTGGATGCCGCCGTGGTGCAGGAGATGCTGGGCCGACACGTGACGCCGTCGCCCTTCATGGCCAACGCCGGGCTGGCCGCCATCGCCATCGCCCGCGCCGGCACCCCGGCACAGCAGGACACCTGGCTGCCGAAGCTGGCGGCGGGCGACGCGCGCTTCGCCGCCGCATTGTCGGAAGCCGCCGGTGCGCGGGAGACTGCCGGCGTCTCGGCAGAAGGCGGCAGGTTGACAGGCAAGGCACTGTTCGCGCTGGAAACGCGCAGCGCCACCCACGTCATCGTCGCCGACCGGGAACGGAAGCTGCACCTGGTGGCGATGGACGCCGCCGGGCTGACGGCCCACCGGATGCGCAGCATCGACCGCACCCGCGAGACGGCGGAACTGGTCTTCGACAGTGTCGAGGCGGAGCCGCTGGACGGCGCCAATGACCCGGCGGCGGTGACCCACGACCTGATCGCCGCGGGCCGGGTGTTGCTGGCCGCCGACACGCTGGGCGCGGGGCAGCGCATGATCGAGAAGGCTGTCGCCTACGCCATGGAGCGCGAGCAGTTCGGCCGCACCATCGGCTCCTTCCAGGCGGTGAAACATCTCTGCGCGGAGATGGCGGCGCGGCTGGAGCCCTGCCGCTCGCTGATCTGGTTCGCCGCCCATACCATGGACGCCGAACCGGACGAGTTTCCGGTGATGGCCGCGTTGGCGAAATCCCACACCGCCGAGACCGGCACCTTCGTCGCCCGCACCGCGACCGAGGTGCATGGCGGCATGGGCTTCACCGACCTGATGGGCCTGCACTACTGGTTCAAGCGCATCGGCCTGAACCGCCAGCTGCTCGGCGGCCCCGAAACCGTCCGCGCCGACGCCGCCCGGATGCAGGGGTATGGCGACGCGGCGTAGCGCCCGCCGTCACCTTGGCCTTGAGCCGGGGTCCTGTAGTCCAGGGGTTGGCCCTGAACCACAAACCCGCAGCGGGACTTGATCCCGCTGTCCAGTTCTGAATCACAGGCTTGTGCCGGCATGGCCGGACTGGGTCCCGGGATCAAGTCCCGGGACGGGAGGGCGCTACGCCGACGTATCGACCTTGTTGCCGGTCTGGCTCTGCGATTTGGTCACCACAACGCGGGCGGGGCGGAGGAGACGGCCGTTCAGCGTGTAGCCGCGCTCGATCACCTGGATGCAGGTCGAGGGCGGCGCGCCGGGCACGTCGATCTCGGTCATGGCCTCGTGCAGGTTCGGATCGAACTTCTGGTCCTGGGCGTCGATCTCCTGCACGCCGTGGCGTTCGAAGATCTGCTTCAGCGAATCGCGGGTGATCTTGACGCCTTCCAGCACCGCCTTGGTCTCGGCGTTCGCGTCCTCTTCCGCGGTCGCGTCCAGCGCGCGCTGCAGGTTGTCGGCGACCTCGCACATGTCGCGGGCGAACTTCTGCGCCCCGTATTTCAGGGCGTCCTCGCGGTCGCGCTGGGCGCGGCGGCGGTTGTTCTCCAGCTCCGCCATGGTGCGCATCAGGCGGTCCTTCAGCGCGGCGTTCTCTTCTTCCAGCACCGCGACGGGGTCCGGCTCGACCGGCGGGGCCTCCTCGTCGACGATGGAAGCGGCATCTGCAGCCGCGGCTTCCGCAGCAGCCTCGTCCCCGCCCGAAGCGGCCTCGGTGGCCTCTTCCAGGGTCTTTTCAGGTTCTGCGCCCTCGGGCGTCTTGTCCGACGCCGGCTTGTCGTTCTGGTCAGTCATAGCGATGTCCCGATGATGCTTGGGTCCCGGACGGAACGGCGTTCTAGCCGATCAGGCGTCCGATGACACGCGCCGTGTAGTCAACCATGGGAATGATGCGGGCATAGTTCAAGCGGGTGGGCCCGATCACGCCGATGGAACCGACGATCTTCTGGTTGCCGTCGGTGAAGGGCGCAACGATCATCGAGCTGCCCGAGAGGCTGAACAGGTTGCTTTCGGAGCCGATGAAGATGCGGACGCCGTCGCCCTGATGGGCCAGGTCGAGCATGTTCAGAAGTTCGCTCTTGGTCTCCAGATCGTTGAACAGCCGCCGCACGCGGTCGAGATCCTCGATCGCCTGCACGTCCTCGAGCAGCTTGCCCTGCCCGCGGATGATCAGCCGGCCGGCATCGTCGCCGCCGGCCCAGTCGGCCAGACCCGCCTCGACGACCTGCGCGGCGAGTTCGTCCAGCTGCGCCTTGCGCGCTTCCAGCTCTTCCAGGATGGCCTGCCGCGCCTCGGCGAGGGTGCGGCCGCGCAGCCGGTCGGAGAGATAGTTCGAGGCCTCGACCAGCGAAGACGGCGGCATGCCCGGCGGGACGGCGATCAGCCGGTTCTCGACCACGCCGCCGACGGTGACCATGACGACCAGCGCCTTGCCCGGCGCGAGGCTGACGAATTCGAGATGCTTCAGCGGCTGGTCGCTCTTGGGCACGGTCACCAGACCGGCATAGCCCGAGAGGTCGGAGAGCATGTTGGAGGCTTCCGACAGCATGTCGGTGTAGTTCCGGCCCTGGGTGTTGCAGCGCGCCTCGATCGACGAGCGTTCCCCGTCCGAAAGGTCGCCGAGTTCCAGCAGGCCGTCCACGAACAGCCGAAGCCCCAGCTCGGTCGGCAGCCGGCCGGCGGACGTATGCGGCGCGTAGAGCAGGCCCAGCTCTTCCAGGTCCGACATGGTGTTGCGCACCGAAGCCGGCGACAGCGCCGTGGTCAGATGGCGCGAGATCGTGCGCGAGCCGACCGGCGCCCCATTGTCCAGATAGCCCTCGACGATGTAACGGAAAATCTCCCGGCTACGCGCGTCGAGAGACTGAATAGCGTCCTTGTCCGTCATCTCTGTCCGGCGAAAATCCAGCATTCTCAACGGCAAAAAGGTATGGTCGCGGCCCTTGCCGGTCAACGGTCGGCGAATACGTTTCGCTGCAGCCGCAAATCGCCTAGAACCCCCATCGACAGATCAGAAGAGGTGACACATGAACCGCCCCTCGGGCCGGAAGCCCGACCAGATGCGCGACGTCAGTATCGAAACCGGATTCGCCAAGCATGCCGAAGGATCGTGCCTCATTCGCTTTGGCGATACGCATGTGATCTGCGCCGCATCGGTGGAAGAGCGCGTGCCGCCGTGGCTCAGGAATTCCGGCCGCGGCTGGGTGACCGCCGAATACGGCATGCTGCCCCGCTCGACCCACACGCGCACCGACCGCGAGGCCGCGCGCGGCAAGCAGTCGGGCCGGACCCAGGAAATCCAGCGCCTGATCGGCCGTTCGCTGCGCGCCGTGACCAATCTGGAAGGCTTCGGCGAGCGGCAGATCCGCGTGGACTGCGACGTGCTGCAGGCCGATGGCGGCACCCGCACCGCCTCGATCACCGGCGCCTGGGTGGCGCTGCACATGGCCTTCGACGGTCTGGTGAAGGCCGGAGCGATCAAGTCCATCCCGATGATCGGCCAGGTCGCCGCCATTTCCTGCGGCATCTATGAAGGCGTTCCGGTCCTCGACCTGGACTATGCCGAGGACTCGAACGCCGAGACCGACGGCAATTTCGTCATCACCGATGGCGGCACGCTCTGCGAAATCCAGGCGACGGCCGAGGGCACGCCCTTCACCGACGACGAATTCATGGAGCTGCTGCGGCTGGCCAAGAAGGGTTGCGGCGAGCTGGCCGAAGCCCAGCGGCTGGCGGTCGGAGGCTGAGTTGGCGCGCAAGCTGACCGAGAGGAAGATCGTCGTCGCCAGCCACAATCGCGGCAAGGTGGTCGAGATCGCGGAACTGCTGCGCCCCTTTGGCATCCAGCCGGTCTCCGCCGCCGAGCTGAACCTGCCGGAGCCGGAAGAGACCGAGACCACCTTCACCGGCAATGCGCTGCTGAAGGCCCGGGCCGCGGCGGAGGCGTCCGGCCTGCCGTCCCTGTCCGACGATTCGGGGCTGGCGGTGACCGCGCTCGGCGGCGATCCGGGGATCTACTCGGCGCGCTGGGCGGGTCCGGAACGCGACTTCGATCTGGCCATGCAGAAGGTCGAGGACGCGTTGCAGGAGAAGGGCGCGACCGACCGTTCGGCCCGCTTCATCTGCGCGCTGGCGCTCTGCTGGCCCGACGGCGAGACGGCGGTGTTCGAGGGCAAGGTGGAAGGCGATCTGGTCTGGCCGCCGCGGGGCACGAACGGGTTCGGCTACGACCCGGTCTTCGTCGCCACCGGCCGCAAGATCACCTTCGGCGAGATGGACCCGGCGGAGAAGCACGCGATGAGCCATCGCGCCGACGCGTTCCGGCAACTGCTCGCCGCCTGCCTTTGAGCGGCCACGCCATATATGTCCACTGGCCCTTCTGCGTGGCCAAGTGCCCCTATTGCGATTTCAACAGCCACGTAAGGGAGCGGATCGACGAGGCACGCTGGCGCGATGCGCTCTGCCGGGAGATCCGAACCTGGAGCGAGCGCTGCGGTGGTCCGGCGGAAACGGTCTTCTTCGGCGGCGGCACGCCGTCCCTGATGAGCCCGGATACCGTCGGCGCGGTGCTGGAAGAGATCGACCGCTGCTTCGGCCTGACGCCCGACTGCGAGATCACGCTGGAGGCGAACCCGTCCTCGGTCGAGGCCGGCCGCTTCCGGGGCTATCGCGCCGCCGGGGTGAACCGTCTGAGCATGGGCATCCAGAGCTTCGACGATGCCGCGCTGAAGTTTCTCGGCCGGGTACACGATGCCGAGGCGGCGCTGGCCGCCATCGAGACCGCGCGGGATGTCTTCGGACGGTTCTCCTTCGACCTGATCTATGCCCTTCCGGGCCAGACCGAGGCCGCGTGGCGCGAACAACTGGACCGCGCGCTCGGTCTCGCGGCGGGACATCTGTCGCTGTACCAGCTGACCATCGAACCGAACACGGGCTTCGCCGGCGCCGTGCGGCGGGGCGTCTGGACGCCGATGGACGACGACCGCGCCGCTGACTTCTTCGAACTGACGCAGGAGATCTGCGAAGGCGCCGGTCTGCCGGCCTACGAGATTTCCAACCATGCCGCGCCGGGTCAGGAAAGCCGCCACAACCTCGTTTACTGGCGCTACGGGTCATGGATCGGAATCGGGCCGGGCGCACACGGGCGGCCGGTCTGCAGCGATGGAAGCCGGCTCGCGGCTTCAAACCTGAAGAAGCCGGAGCGCTGGCTGGAAGCTGTGACCGAGACGGGTTCGGGCGCGGAAGAACTGCGGCCGCTCGATACAGCGGAACAGGCCGAGGAAGCGGTGATGATGGGCCTGCGCCTTGCCGAAGGGCTCGATCTCTCGAGGCCGGGCGCAGCCGCCTGCATTGACGAGGAAGCCGCCGAGCGGCTGTCGGCGCACGGTCTGATCGAACGGGGGCCGGCGCGGCTGACGGTGCGCCCCGAAGGCCGGCTGCTGCTGAACAGCATCACCGCCAGCCTGCTCGGCCGGGATGCCGCTGCATGAGCCTGCGTGAAGGTGGCGGGCTGGGCCGCAATCTGGCGCTGATCGGCTTCGGCGCCTTCATGTGCCTGCAGTCCAGCGTCGGCCAGACCTATTTCATCTCGTTGTTCGGCGGCGAGTTCCGCCAGACCTTCGGCCTGAGCCATGGCGAGTTCGGGCTGGTCTACATGATCGGGACCATCGCCAGCGGCGCGACCCTGATCATGTTCGGACGCATCGTCGACGTGCTGTCGCTGAATTCGAGCAGCTTCATCGTCCTGACCGGGCTGGCCGCGGTGGCGGCCTTCACCGCGCTGACCTGGTCGCCGGTGGCGCTGACGCTGGCGATCTTCGGGCTGCGGCTGTTCGGGCAGGGCATGTCGACCCATGTCGGGATCACCGCGATGGCGCGGCATTTCCAGCGTTTCAGGGGACGGGCGATCTCCATCGCCTCGCTGGGCCACGCGGTCGGGGTCGCCGCGTCGCCGCCCTTCGTCATCCTGTTGCTGTTGCTGATGGACTGGCGGGAAGCGTGGCTGGCCACCGCCGTGTTGGTGCTGGTGCTGATGCCGCTGGTCCCGCTGATGCTCTACGGCACGGGCTGGCGGCGGCCGGCGCTGGATGCCGCCGCGCCGGCGACCGGGGGACCGGCTGGTACGCCCCGTGATTTCACGCTGGCCGAGACGCTGCGGGACCGGGGGCTGTGGCTGCGACTGCCGGCGCTGCTGGCGCCGGCCTTCATCTCGACGGGCTTCTTCTTCCATCAGGTGCATCTGGCCGAAAGCCGGGGCTGGTCGATCGAGGTCATGGCCTATTCCTTCAGCGCCTTCGCGATCGCCACGGTTCTCGGCCTGCTGGGCGGCGGTATGCTGGTCGACTGGCTGTCGGCACGTCGGCTGGTGGGCGTGTTCCTGACCCCGCTCGCGCTCTCTTGCCTGGTGCTGTGGGGGTTCGACGGCGCGTGGTCCGCCCCTGTGTTTCTGGGGCTGATGGGCCTTGGCGCGGGACTGACCCAGGTGCTGCTCGGCGCGCTCTGGGCGGAGCTCTACGGCACCCGCCACATCGGGGCGATCCGCGCCTTCGCCACCGCCATGATGGTCTTCTCCACCGGCCTCGCACCCTTCATCATGGGCTGGGCCATCGACCTCGGGTCCTCCATGGCCGGCATCGCCATCTGGTCGGCGATCTACTGCCTTGCGGCGTCGGTGTTTGCCGGGGTCGCAACGCGGCCGCCGCGGCGGATCACAATGTGATGCCGCGGTCACTGGTCAGGGGTTGGGCATTTGACAACGACACCGGGCTACGGCAGCTTGCGCGCCAATTCCCCCAGAGATCGAAGAAGGCTTCAGCACCCATGCCGAGTATGAGTTCAAGCGTCCTGAAGACCGTGCGCGCGGGCCTTGTCGCCACCGCGGCCATGCTTGCCGTCAGCGGTTGCGCGGAACCCCCGAAGCAGACGACCGCCGCCCCTGTTCGGCCGGTGATCCAGAAGCCCAACGTGGTGAATGTCAATCAGGCGCGGCGGATCCTGGACAGCGGCACGAGCGCGGCGGCCTACAGCCAGGCCGTGGCTCTGCTGCGGCCCGAGGCCGAGAAGGGGTATCCGGACGCGCAGTTCCTGCTGGGCCGGGCCTTCTGGGAAGGCAAGGGTGTGGAGCGGGATCCCGTTCGGGCGGTGCAGCTGTTCGAGTCCGCCTCGAGCCGCGGCCATGTCGAGGCCGCCATGCTGGCCCACGCCGCCTATCGCGACGGCACCGGCGTGCCGCGCGATCCCGCCAGGGCGATGGCATTTCTGAAGGTGGCCGCCGATGGCGGGGAAGCCGACGCGGCGTATCAGGTTGCGCAGGCCTACCACAACGGGGCCGGCCTGCGTCAGGACCCGAAGGAAGCGGCGCGCTATTACGAGATGGCGGCCGAGCACGGCATCATTCCCGCCGTGGTCTATGTGGCCGAGGCCTACGAGACGGGCAACGGGGTCGAACTGGACCCGGTCTGGGCGCTGCGCTGGCACGAGCGGGCCGCCAATTTCGGCATCGTGGATTCGCAGGTCAAGTTCGGCCGGATGATCTGGTCGGGCGAAGGCCTGCCGGTCAATCAGTCCGAAGGCATGAAGTGGCTGCTGATCGCGTCCGAGGCCGGGAGCAAGGAGGCGCGGTCGACGGTGCCGAAGTTCCGCCGCCGCATGTCGCGCGCCGATTTCCGGGCCGGCAAGGAAGCCGCCGATGCCTGGCGGGCGCAGCAGTCGGGGACCGCGCAGGTGGTCGATGCGGCGACCGTGCGGTTCGTTCAGGCGTCCTTCAATCAGATCGGCATTCCGATCGCCGGCATCAATGGCCGCAACGATCTCGCCACGCGGGACGCAGTCGAGTCCTTCCGTGACATCCGGGAGCTCGGTCCGGGGGGCGAGATCGATCTTGAGACCGTCTATGCGATCCGGGATTTCCGGCTGTTGACGCACAAGCGGGCCGAGGAGTTCCGGCGGCAGCGGCAGGCCAACCGCACCTCCTGAGGCGGTTCAGATCAGGCCGGCCACGCGCCGGCGCAACTCGGGCAACACTTCGGCCTCGAAGAACGGGTTCCGGCGGAGCCACAGATTGTTTCGCCCCGACGGGTGCGGCATGGGCAGGCGCCGCGGCAATGCCTGGCGCCAGTTGCGGACGGTTTCCGTGAGCGTCGGCCGCTTCAGATCCGGCATGTGATAGTCGATCGCGTACTGGCCGATGCAGAGCGTCAGCTCGATCTCCGGCAGCGCGGCGAAGATCCGGTCGTGCCACGTGGCGCGGCATTCCGGCCGGGGCGGCAGGTCGCCCTTTCCCTTGACCGTTCCCGGATAGCAGAAGCCCATGGGAACGATCGCGAATTTCGACGTGTCGTAGAAGGTGTCGCGATCGACCCCGAGCCAGTCCCTGAGCCGGTCCCCGGAGGGATCGTTCCAGGGCGTACCGGTCCGGTGCACACGGATTCCGGGCGCCTGTCCGGCGATAGCGATGCGCGCACCGCGGTCCGCCCGAAGCAACGGTAGCGGCCCTTCGGGAAGACTGTCGGCGCAGATGCGGCAGGCGCGCACGGCGGCCAGCAGCGGCTCGAGCGGCTCTGTCATCTGAAAAGCAAAGGGCGCACCGGGTTGAGCCGGCGCGCCCTGTCAGCTTCGTCGATCCCGTCAGTCTTCAGGCGTCGAGTTCCATGTCGGACTTCGGCACGGAGATGCAGGTCAGGCAGGAGCCCTTGTCCACATCCGCGCTGGGATCGGTGTTGTAGTTGACGTCGCCGGCCAGCACCGCGGTGATGCAGGTGCCGCAGGCCCCGGCGCGGCAGCCCGAGTCCATGTCGATGTCGTTGGCCTCGGCGAATTCCAGAATGCTGTCGGCGGACCCGTCCCAGACGATCTCCTTTTCCGACTTCACGAACTTCAGCTTGAAGCCCGTCGCCGGTGCGGCATCGGCCTTCCCGTCGTCCTTGTCCGCGGACTTCTTGGACTTCACGGTCGCGGGACCGAAGGCCTCGAAATGGATGCGCGATTCCGGGACATCCCAGTCGCGGAGGCCGTGGAACAGGCTCTCCATCATCGGGGGCGGGCCGCAGAAGTAGTAGTCGTAATTGTTCGACGGGAGGACTTCCTTGAACAGGTCCGCGCCGACACGGCCCTTGTGGTGATAGTCCTTGCCCTCGACATCGCTCTCGTCCGGACCGGAATAGACGATCCGGACATGAACGTTCTCGTTGGCCTGGTCGATGGCTTCCAGATGCTCGCGGAAGACATGCTCCTTGCCGTTGCGGATGCCCAGGAAGAACCAGGTCTCCCGCGTGGAGCCGCTCTCGACGATGGCGTTCAGCATGGACAGCACGGGCGTGATGCCGATGCCGCCGCCGATCAGCACGACAGGAGTTGAACGGTGCATGTCCAGGAAGAAGTCGCCGCCCGGCGCATGGACGTTCAGGATGTCGCCTTCGTTGACCTGGTCATGGAAGAAGTTGGACGACGACTTGCCGATATCCGCCTTGGCCGGGTCCTTCGGTGGCGGATTGCGCTTGATCGAGACGCGGTAGTATTCGCCCTTGGGGCTGTCGGACAGCGAATAGCAGCGGGTGGTCACCTTCTTGGCCGACGGCAGGTCGAGCTTGAAGGTGAGATACTGACCGGGCTCGAAGGGCGGCAGCGGCCGCTCGTCATGCGGCTGCAGGTAGAAGGAGCAGATCTCGCCGTTTTCCGGGTGCTTGCGGGCGACGCGGAACTTGCGCGCGCCGTTCCAGGAGAGTTCGTTCTTCTGCTTGTCGAATTCGCGGACGGCCTTGATGCGGTCCACCCGCTCCTTCAGGAAGCGGATTTCCTCGGCGACACCGCGGTCGGTGACGCCGGCAGCCCTGAAATTGTTGTAGATGAGCGACAGGACGTAGAGCCCCATCAGCGCCAGTACGGCGATCGCGACGTAGTTGACGACCCCAAGTTCCATCGCGCCATTACCCCCTTGTTAGACGCCAGGATCCGGATTCCCGGCCGGCCCCGCACGGAGCCGGCCGGGTCCGTGCGTCAGAATTTGCGACGAACCTCGAACCGGATGCCGGCCAGATCGTCGTTCTCGGTGTTGATACCGTACATCGCATCGGCACGGAGAATCCACGCCTGAGACACCGGCAGCTGCCAGCGCACGCCCAGTGCGTACTGGTCGCCCTGGATATTGGCGTCGTTACCGTGGGTCTGCACCGTCGCGGCCTCGACCACCAGCTGCTGATCGAGATTGAACAGGTACTGCAGGCCGACGGCGCCGCCGAAGGTGTCGGCTGCGGTATCGTCGAGGAACGGGAAGCCGGTGAGGCCATCGGTCTCGAAGTTGATGCCGGTGTTGATCAGGATGCCGTTGGCGTTGATCAGCGACTGCGGACGGCCGAAGCCGACGAAGAAGTTGGCGTAGGGCAGCAGCGTGTACGGCTTGTGCGTCATGTAGCTGGTTTCCAGCAGGAACGCCATGCCGTTGCCGAGATCCTGGCCACCGTCTTCGCGGTTCTGGCGGCTGAAGATGCCGCGGACCGAGTAGGACAGGATGTCATGGTAACGCGCCGACCAGGAAAGGCCCGCGCTCCAGAGGTTCTGGTCGCCCAGCTTGTCCTCGTCGACATCGATGTAACCGACGCCCGCTTCGATGTAGCCCTGGAGCATCTCGATGAAGGCGTTGGCGCCGTAGACGTTGGCGTTCTTGTCGGCGACCGCGCCGCCGGCATCCAGGATTCCGTCATTCTCGACATTGTCGAAGCCGGCGAAGAAGGAAAACTCCATGTTGGAGATGTCCAGCGCCGGCGAGTTCTGGGCCGGAATGGCGTAGGCCGCGCCGAGGACGGCGTCGTTCACCCAGATGCCGTTCTGGTAGAAGATCGGGACGAGGCCGACGGCGAACGGATAGTCGCCCTTGTAGTACTCGCCGGTAAAGCCAGCCGCAATGGCGCCGAGGTCGCCTTCGAAGAACAGGGTCTCGATGTTCGGCTGGAGTTCCAGATTGCACTGGTCCTCGCTGTCACCGCCGGCGAATTCGCAGCGGGTGAACTGGTTGCCGGTGTCGATCGGCCGGATGAAGGCGTGCAGACGCTCGGTCGACGTGATCTTGAAATCGATGTCGATGTTCAGGCGGGTCGCGATCTGGGCGACCTCGTCATTGGCGTTGTCGTTGAAGGCGATGGCGGTGCGCCAGTCGCCGAACGCCTGGATGGCGAACTGGGTCGGGTTCAGCCGTCCGAAGACATAGCTCGGCTCGGAAAGCTGGCCGGAGACATATTGGGGCTGGCCCAGTTCGAACAGCGGACGCGGTGCCGTGACCTCGCTCTTGCCGCCGTAGATCGCCAGCTGCGCTTCGATGTCGTAGTCGAGGTCCTCATAGGCCGGCATCGGCTTGAACGCGTCTGCCTTGTATTCGACGCGCTTGGCGCCCTCGGACATCTTCGGGTTGTAATCCTCGGCCGCAAGGCTGGTCCCTGCGGTCCAGGCGATGATCGCCGCTGCAGCCGTCAGGCCGGCGACTTTGCTTGTGAAATGACGCACTTCACCCATCTCCACTTGACCCCCAATAGGCCCCTCTCGGGACCGAAGATTGTGTCGTAGCGCGGTCCGGGCGGCGCCCCTCCAGACGCCGCCCGCCCCACTGATCCGAGGTTACTGGACCTCGACTTCCACGGTGTAGGGATGCATGTCGAGCATCCACTGGTTCATGGACTGCTCCATCTCCTTCGTCGCGCCGACGAAGCGCATGAAGTAGATCGGCTCAGCCCGGCTCCGCATCCGCGCCGAGATCTTGTACGTCCCCGGCTTGGTCAGGAGCTCGCCCGGCACCGTGTAGTTGGCGTCGCGCTTGCCCAGCGGCGGGATCGAACGCCCTTCCATCCGGATGAAGGCCGGGTGGTTGAGGACGGTCGTCGGCGTGTTGGGCTGCCGCAGGAACGGCCGCTGGTCGATGTCGAAGCTCACCGGCAGGAACATCTCCCGATCCGTACCCTTCAGGTTCGTGGTCAGGAACTTGGTCTGCAGGTTGAACAGCTGGTCGTCATGCTCGATCGTGCCTTCCTGGACGTCCTTGGAGTGCAGATCGGCCATGTCGCCGTCGCTGTCGACGTAGCCCGATTCCCAGATGCGGTTCCCGTCCGGATCGGTGACCGCGACGTTCAGCCAGATTTCCGGCTGGGCGCCCAGCGAACCCGAAGGCAGGTTGTGACCCGGGTTGATGTTCTCGACCGTGTAGTTGAAGGAGAAGTCCTGGCCGACACGCGGGCCCTGTGCGAAGAACGGACCGTCCAGATGGCTGCCGTTCTCCATGACCTGGCGGCGGAGGTCCTTCTTGTATTCCAGACCCTCGAGGTTCTCCTCGATGATGTAGCGGGCCTCGAAGCGGTCATCTTCCGACGACCAGACCTCGGGGAACTCCACCTCGATCTCGCCGTTGTAGACCTTGTCCTCGAACTCCTCGGTGCCCCAGCCCGAGCGGTAGTCGAACTGCAGCCACTCTTCCATGGTCCAGTTCTCGGCCGCCGGATTGTGCGGGAAGATACCCGGATGGGCGATCGGATAACCCGGGCCGTAGAAGGCGTGGTTGTGACGGTCGCGATCGGGATTGATCGCCTCGCCGTTCACCACGGCCGCCGGGCCCTTGGCGTAGCCGTTGGCCGTACCCGGAACCTTGCCCATGTGGCATTCCTGGCAGGTGATGCCCTGTTCGAGCGCCGGGCTGTCGCGGTATTGATCCCAGACGACTTCCAGCTTGATGCCGAGGTTCACCGCCACCTGGTGGCAGCTCGCACAGAACTCGGACTTCGAGATCTGCTCGAACTTGACCACTTCGGTGTGGATCTTGTTGCCCCGCTCCTCGTCGTTGGTTGCGACGCGGTAGAAGCTCTTGTCCTCGATGACCTTCTTGAGGCCCTCACCGTCCGAGTTGGTGTAGACCGAAGAGTAGATCTGACCCGGCTCGATGCGGCGTTCGCCGTTGGCCTTGTAGTACTCGCTCTTCACCCGGTGGCAGGTAATGCAGGTGATGCCCTCGCGGGACACCTGGCTGCGTTCCCACAGCGGCGCGGCGCGGCTTTCACCCAGCGTCGTGCCGACGCTCTGGTGGCAGCGCACGCAGAACGTGCCGATGGTGCCCTGGGTCAGGTTGGTGATCGCCTGTTCGAACTTGTGGAACATCGGCGAGATCGAGGCGTAGGCGTGGTTGGACGACGCCCATTCCTTGTAGATCGCCTCGTGACACGAGGCGCACTTCGAAGCGCTGGGGAACTGTTCGTCAGTGAACAGTTCCGTGTGGGCCTGATCAGCCAGATTTTCGGCGTTGCTCTGGGCCTGCGCTTCACTCAGACCCGTCACAACGACCAGCGCAACGGCCAGCGCGCCCAGCCGGGCGAGCCAGCCGGTACGAACCGACCGATGTTCAGTAACGTCAAACATCATCATCCTCCGTCCTTGCCTGCGTCCGCCTGCCGGGGCTCGGAAGATCCGACCATCGACTCGATGAACTTCGGCTCGAGATGGTATTCATGACAAAGCAAGCAATCCTGCTTCACCTTTGCCTCAGTGTGGCACTCCGCACAAGTCTGCTTGGACACCGCCTGGAAACCTGAACTGTAGTCTGTTGCATCAAAGTGACTGAACGATGCAGCGTAGTTGGCTTCCGGGTTGGGCTTGTGGCACTTCACGCAGAGCGATCCGGGCCCCAGCAGATTTACATGCGGTGCATGGTCGTACTGTACGTAAGGGCGGTCATCCACTGGTTGAAAACCCCATTCGACCATCAGAGTGGTAGCAGGGTCGCCTGATTCCGCCGATTTGTCGGTGACTTGGGTCACAGCGTGACACTTGGTGCAGTTTCCAAAACCTTGATCTGACAAGAGATTTTCGCGCAAAGCCTCGGCCTGTGCGATCACATCTTCGTCAGCGCCCGCCGTTTCCGCCAGAAGCGGCGCGTTGACGGCGTAGTCGAACCAGGCGCGGGCCACCGGGTCGGCGTGACCCGTCGGTACATAGGTCACCGAGACGTCGCCGGCGGTCCAGCCGCCGCCCGCCGATTCGCTCGGCGCCTCGTAGTATTCCTTCTGCATCCAGGCGCAGGCGGCCCGCCGGACCAGCTCGCCGTCCAGACCGCGAAGCAGCCGCCGCGCGTCCGGCTCGCCCGGCAGGGCTTCCAGCCGGTCGATCAGGGGCTGCGCACCGGACTCGGCGATCTCGGCGTAGAGTTCGCCGATCGGGTCGGTATAGGCGTCGAGGTCGTCATTCGGCACGCCGAGCGCGAGCGCGAGAACGGCGGTGACGTAGTCGCCCTCGTCCTCATAGAAGTACTCGTAGGGCTCCGGCGCCTCGGCGTCGGCATCGCCGTCGGCCCGTGCCTGGAGGTACTCGATCTGGTCCGGAGTCAGGCCGCAAACCTCGGCGACCGTATCCGGATCGAACGGGTCCTCTTCCATGTAGGGGACGCCGATCAGGTAAAGCGGCCGGTCGACGATCCCGCTCGTGTGGCAGGAGGCGCAGTTCTGTTCGAAGCTCCCGGCCGGCACCGAAAGACCGGCGCGTTTCACGTCGTGGCAGTCGACGCAGTTCCGCGTGGCGTTCTCTTTCGGGAAATGCTCGTTGAAGTGCTTGACGTGATTGAACTGGATCGCTCCACGCGCGCGGTGCGGATAGTTGTCGCCGAAATCCGGATGGTCCTTGGCGAACGACTTGACCGTGGCCTGGTGGCAGCTGTTGCACTGCTGGTCCCGCATCGTGGCGATGTTGGCTTCCTGGCCCTTGTGCTCGGTGTGGCACATGACGCAGTCGGTCTTCATGCCCGCGCTCGGCGAGTCGGACTTGAAGACGGCGTTGTCGAACGTCGCGTTGTGCGGCGAATCGGCGGGGCCGCCGAAACCGTGGCAGCCGACGCAGCTTTCGCCGACGGACTGGCTGGTCACGAAAGCCTTCGCCCAGGCGACCACGCCGAGGCCATGCGCCTCGTGGCAGGCGGTGCAGCCCTTCGCCTCGAGCGCGAAGTTCGAATGCGCACCGGACAGCGGGCCCGGCATGATCGAGGAAGCCTGCGCCCGGTCGCCCTGGAAGGCTTCGGGGCTGAACTGCAGGAAGGCCAGGATCGCGGCGACCACGAACATCGCCACCAGGAAGGATATGCGCTGGCGGCGGCGACGCAGCGACGGGCGCGGCGTGCAGGGCGGGTGCTGCATGCAGCAGCTGCCGTCCGGCAGCGGGCCGTCCTCGCAGGGGCCGCCCGAGGCGGGCGCCCGCCGGCATTCCCAGCGGTCGCCGTTGCGGAACGGCGTGCATTCGGTGGTGCCCCCGCAGCCGCCGCTGAAGGTCGGGCCGTTGGGGCAGGGTTTGCCGAAGGAGCAGGCACGGCCACAGACGTAGGGGAACGTCGGCCGTTCATAGGTGCTCTTCTGGTAGCTGAAGCGGTCTTGGTCAGTGATCATAGCAGGTACACATGCACAAGGATGATGTGCCAGATCATCAGCAGCAACACGCCAACAGCCATGGGCACATGGAAAAGCAGCCACAGCTTCGCCATGCCGTTGACGGCGTAGGCGAAGTCGAGCCGGTTCTTGATCTGGGCCAGATCCTCGAGCTGACCGAGATACTGGCGCTCGGTGTCATCGAGGTATCGGGCAATCGCCGTGAACTCGCGGCGGATATAGGCGCGGCCGGTCTGGAAGCCGACGAAGTGGCTGGTCAGGAACCGCGGTCGGCGGAAGTACCAGGCCAGCGTCTCGGTGTAGTAGCGCGCCAGCGTGTCGGACGCCGCCTTTTCGGCGGCCTCCTCGACGATCGCCTCCGCCTTGCCGCGGATCTCGGCGACCTCGTTGGGGATGCGCTCCCAGATCACCTCCAGACCGTTCTCGGTCAGGCGGCGCGGGATCACCTTCTGCATCCAGTAGCCGAGAATGCCGGACAGGCTGACCAGATAGAAGAACAGCGCGAACAGCTGCTCATAGGCGCCCGACGGCCAGAAGCTGCCGGTGTGCACCCAGAAAAGGCCCAGCGTCAGCGTGCCGAAGACGGCGTGCGCGGCGGTCCAGTAGGCACCGCGGCCGAGCGGAACCATGGACAGCTTCTTGCGGCTGTTGAACAGGCCCAGGAAGACCATCAGGCCGGCCAGGGTATAGCCGGTGACGATTGCCGGCTCGCCGTTCTGCAGCCAGGTCTGCCATGAATTCCAGAGCAGGAAGATGAAGGCGGCTGCCGCGACCAGCCAGAAGACCATGTAGGCGCGGGTGACGGACCTCATTGATAGCCTCCGCGGAAGGGATCCGGCCCGCGGAAATCAACGCGTCGCAGGGCGTCGTGCGGGCAGGCGCGCTGACAGGCGGGCCCGCCGGGATTGCTGGAGCAGAAGTCGCACTTGGTCGCCTTCATGATCGGCTTGTGCTCGCCGTCGACAAGCGGCTCGCCGTGCAGGTTCGCGACCTGGACCAGGCGGATGTTGTCGTAGGGGCACGAGGCGGCGCAGGTGCCGCAGCCGATGCAGGTGTCGTCGTTGACCACCACCGAGCCGTCCAGCATCGAGCGGTGGATCGCGCCGGTCGGGCAGCCGATCATGCAGACCGGGTCGGCGCAGTGCATGCAGGAATTGGCCACCATCCAGTGGTCGAAGGTGGCGCCATGCCGGATGAAGCGCGGGTTGCCGCCATGGGTGGAGGCGCAGGCGCGCACGCAGTCGTCGCAGCGCGTGCAGCGGTTGAGATCGATCAACATCGCCCGCGTGCCGTTGATGTAGCGGCGGCCGACGGCCCATTCCTTCAGCGCGTCGGAGCTGATCTCGGCGCCCGCCAGATCCGCCAGCCGCTGGCGCGGCGGCGCCATCTGCGGAAAGGCGTATTCCTCCAGCACGGTGCGCGGGATCCGCAGCAGGTCGACATAGCCGAGCGCCGTCAGCGAGGTCTCGAGGACGACATCCTCGCCCTTGTTCTGCCAGGCGCGGTAGAGCTCCTCGAGGCCGTAGACGTCGCCGGCGCCCAGATAGGTCAGCGTCCGCTCGCCATTGCCGAGCTGCGCGGAAACGCGGGCGAAGCCGGCGCGCACCATAAGGATGCCGTCGGGATAGTCGCCCTGGCGCGCGATCGGTGTGCCGTGCTCCATCTCGCGGCCCTGGGCCAGCATGCGCTTGTAGCTGGTGTGCCAGTCGAACGCGCCATGCGTCTCGAACAGCGTCTCCTCTTCCACCGCCTTCAGCTGCTCCTCGGTGAGGTGGCTGAACATCGGCGCTTCCGACAGCGCGTTGTGCAGCGCGTTCTTGCGGTAGGCGAGGTCGATCTTTTCCTTCCAGGTGGTATCGAAGCGGCGCAGTTCCCGAAGGCCCTGCCAGCGCATCTCCAGCACCCGGACGTCGGATTCGGCGAAGATGGATGCGGTCCGGGGCACGCGGCCCAGCGCGGCCAGCTCGCCGAAGATCATCTCCGGTCCCAGCTGTGCGGTCTGGTGCTTGTCCAGGATCGCGGGAATGTCCTGCAGATAGACGCCGGCCGTGCCACCCGAAGATCCGGCTGAGGTGGCGCCCTGATAACGGCCGGGATCGCGCACCTCGGGCCGCCAGCTGTTGGTCCAGAGCTGGCTGAGGGCCTCGACGAAGCCCTTCTTCTTCATGCTCAGACGGCCGAGCATGTTCTGCGGCAGGTTCGGGTTCAGCACGACGCGCAGATAGCCGTCCAGGATCAGGAAGGCCGAGTTGCCGTAGTCACCTTCGCGAACCACGATCTCGCCGGGTTCGTAGTTCACCACCCGCGTATCGTTGAGAAGGATGCCCCTGAGCGGCGTGTTGCCGGGGAAGCGGCTTTCGTCGATGTCGCGGAAAATCGGCAGCGTCATCAGTTCGTCGACGATCGCTTCCGTCATGTCCGGACCGAAAGGAGTCGCCCAACGCTGCGGCCGGGCCATCGTCTCGACGGCTGTCACCATGTCCGGTTTGCCCCCTCCAAGCCCTGCCGGCCCCCCTGGCCCGCAAGACAATTACCCCTGTCGAATCAATTGCCGGAACGCCGCCGGAAAGGCAAGCCCTCCGGCGGCGACCAGGCAACCTGTGTGGCTAGCAAGCCACGGTTGGTCTCACGTTACTTGTAGTCACTCTTGGCCGGCAGCATCGAGCCGACCTGGGCGGTCAGATCCATGTCCTCGGTATAGATCTTCGCGACCAGTGCCCGCGCCTTCTCCTCGGTCGGATCGGCGATCAGCGCCTTGGCCTCGGCCAGGCCGGTGGCCTCCAGAGCCGCCTTGGCCTTGTCGGCCCGGGCGTTCTGCGCAGCGACATACTTCGGATGATCCGTCTTCTTGAGCGCGTTCGCGGCCTGAACCAGCGACGCCGCCTGACCGGTCACGAAGAAGCGCGACAGCTCGGCCGGGGTCATCTCCGGATTCTCGGACTGGCTCTCATAGAAGCGGTGACGGACCTGGCCCTGGCTGTACTTGACCAGCTCGAAGTCCGGGTTCAGCGGATGGCCCGCGTCCAGCATCTTGCCGGCGGTCTCGGCGTCGAGCGAGTCGCGCGCCATGCCGTGGCAGTTGAAGCAGTTCTGCGCCACCGCGTAGTTCTGGCTGGCGGGCATCGCCGGGATGTCCTTGCGCCACCGCGGCCAGCGCATGCCGGCAGCCGTCGACTCCTCGTAGCGCTTGTTCTTGTGCTCGGCGGACTCGTCTTCCTTCTTCGTGCCCTTCGGCCCGTAGACGTTGTGGATGTTGATGTATTCCGAACCCGGGCCGTGGCAGCTCTCGCAGGACGGGCCGAAATTGTTCGACACGCGGCCGCCCGGCTTGTTGGGCGCCTCGGTGTAGTGGCACTGCCCGCAGGTGTCGGAGCGCTTCATCGAACGCTCGCCCAGCGCATCGGTGACCTTGTCGGCCAGATCACGCTTGTGAATGTCCTTATAGGACTCGGCGTGCGGGGTATTTTCCCAAACCGCATATTCGGCGCCGTGGCAGTCCTTGCATTCGAACGGCCCGACATTCTCCTGCGCCTGCGCCGCTGCGCCGGCCAGCATGAAGCCGGCCGCCGTCACGGCCGCAAGTGCTAGATGTCTAAGTCCAGACATGAGCATGTCTGTCACCCCTTGATTGGTTGCCTCAACTCTGTCTCGCGAGCCGGCTGCCGCCTTGTCCTCTCCGGCGGTGCGCTGGATCACGCCGCGTCAGTTTAACAGTCCCTTCGCGTGATGAAAGAGTTGATTCGAACGGTTACCGGATCGATAACCCGTTTGAATCACACGTCACTTTTCTGAAAAGAAGGCACGTATTCCGGATGCAGCCGAGCTTCGCGATCATCGCCGCAGCCGCCGCAATCGCGGCGGGCGGCGTTGCCTGGGTGGGCGCAGACCGCCTTTCCGCGCCGGGTAACAGCACACCGCCCGCAGCCTCCGTCGCGGGTCTCGAGCAATTTGTCGACCGCAATCCCGAAAACGTGAAGGGCTGGAAAGCGCTCGGCAACGCGCTGCGCAGGGCCGGCCGCAACGCCGAGGCGGCGGACGCGCTGGTGCGGGCCGCGCGGCTCACACCGAACGATCCGGAAATCATAACCGCGCTCAGGGACCTGGCGCCGTCTCTGGGGCGCTGACACCTGTTGCAGCCACGCAACATTACCCCCCGAAAAAGCCCTGACCGCACCGCCTCACCCCTGCACGGCCCGGCCTCTTTCTCTGATTTAAATGTTGAAAAACAATTAGTTACGGGAATTCGGCGGCGGATTCACGCCGCATTTACCGCGCTGCCCGCGGCTGTTGCTTGTGCTTGCACGGCCCGTTCGGCTGGCGTAACAGAAATCCAAGCCGCGGCGACCGGAGTGTGAATCCGTCGTGGGGCGGTGGAGGAAGTGGGTTTATTCCTTTAGGAGGGCAAACAAGGTGAACCACAAGCATCTTCTCGCAGGCGTTGCCGCCGCCGCCGTCATGGCTGCCGGTAATGCATACGCTGCTGCTCATGCCAGCGTAGAAGACCAGATCAAGGCGAATTCGGCTGCCATCGACGCGCTGTCGAAGGAAGTCGAGGCCCTGAAGGCCGGCGGCGGTGAGATTCAGAAGGGCGTCAAGGGCGTCAACCTGAAGATCTCCGGCCACGTCAACCGCGCTGTCGCGCTGTTCAGCGACGCCAACGGCGCCACCGACATCACCTACGTCGACAACGACGCGTCCTCGACGCGCGTGCGCTGGGATGCCGACACCACCACCTCTGGCGGCCTGACCATCGGTACCCGCCTCGAGATGGAAATGGAGTCGAACTCCTCGGTCGCCGTCAACGGCCAGGCCGCGAACAACAATGCCGGTGGCGACGCTTTCGCCGCTCGTCATGCCTATGTCTTCATCAAGGGCGGTTTCGGCACCCTGACCACCGGTCAGCAGGGCGAAGCCACCGAAGGCATCCTGCACAACTCGTTCAACTTCGCCTCGCTGGCTGACATCAACCCGGAGCACACCAACGGTTCCGCGATCGTCGGTGGCGGCTTCCTGGTCTTCGGTGACGGCGGTCGTCAGGACTCCATCCGTTACGACACCCCGCAGTTCGGTGGCTTCCAGGCTGCTGTCTCGGCCCGTGACAACGGTGAAGTTACCGTCGCCGGCCGTTACTCGGGCAAGGTCGCCGGTCTCGGCGTTCTGGCCGGTGTCGGCTACGAAGAGAACTTCGGCAACCAGATCGTCTCGGCCTCGGCCGGCATCAACTTTGGCGTGATCGCGCTGAACGGTGCCATGGCTGTCCAGATGAACGAAGGTGCCGGCGTTGAGGACGACGCTGCCTGGTACGTGGGTCTGGCCCATCGCGGCAACTACTCCGACATGGGCGCCACCTCGCTGGGTGTCGACTTCTCGAACAACAACGGCCAGCGTAACAACGGCATCAACAACTCCTCGATCGGCATCGGTATCGTCCAGGGCATGGCCCCGGGTGCTGACGCCTACGCCTCGCTCCGCCACTTCTTCGGCGGCGACGCTCAGGACGGTGCCCAGGCTGCCATGGTTGGTATGCGCGTCACGTTCTAATGATGCGTAGCTTCCTCCGTATCGTTCTGTTCGGCACTGCAGTCGGCCTTCTGGCCGGCTGCAGCGGCCACCAGCCTCTGGATGAGGCGCCGCCGCCGGCTCCCGGAGAGATCTCCGGACCCGGGCTGATCTCCGGCGCCGACGGAGGGTTCTACCTCAGCGGTGGACCTTCGGAACGGAAGAAGCGTACCTACTGATTCGGGAACTCCGGTTCCTGTTCGGGAAAGGGCGGCCCTCGGGCCGCCCTTTTTCGTTTGTGCGGCTGTGCTTTGTACGGCTTTGCGCGGCGATGACCCGCCGCCTGGCCGTCCCGCGCAACCCGGAACGGTCCGGTGTCTGTGGGTCCGGTGCGCCTGCCCCCTCGCAACCGCCAATCCGCTCCTTATAGTAAGTCGGGTAACCCGCTCCGCCGGACACCGTCACGGCAGGCAACCATCACCGCAGGCCCGACCGAACGGATGACCGACGCCAGGAAAACCCCAGCACCGCACCGGAAACGACGACGCCTGCTGGCGGCCGCCGTTCTGGCAGCGGCGGTGCTGACGCTGTTGCCGGCCGGCACGGCCGAGGCCGCCTGCTCGGAAGCAGACGCGCCCGAGATCCGCATTCGCCTGGAGTTGCCGGAGCCGGAGCTCATTCACGACTACGCGTCCGACGACATCCCCGAAGGCACCGTCGAGACCGCCCGGCGCGTCCGCGAACTGAACAGCCGCCTGCACGGCCTCACCGTCTTCCAGATGGAGACCGGCCACGAGGTCGCCGTCCGCCAGTTGCGCCCTGGCCGGGACTGCTTCCGGCTGGAGCGGTTGAACGTCTGGATCCGCGTCAACAAGCTCAGGGTCTACATTGCCCGCGAACTGGCCCGCGGCTCCTGTCTCTACGACGTCACGCTGCGCCACGAGAGCCGGCATGTCGACATCTACAGCACGGGCGTGAAGTCGATGCGCGACGAGATGGCGAAGGCCCTCACCGGGACGCCGCTGACCGCGCCGCTGCGCGCGCGCAGCGTCCAGGCCGCGCTGACGCGCTACAGCACCGCCATCGGCACGGTGCTCTCCGATATCCGTCAGAAATCTTCGCTGGAAATGACGCGGGACAATGCCCGCCTCGACACGCCTTTCGCTTACCGGGCCGAACAGGCGCCCTGTTTCTGAAACGCTCTAGCCGTTCCCGAAGCCGTCGAGGAACGCGGCCAGATTGGCGCCCAGTTCATCGCAGAGATAGCCGCCTTCCTGCACGATCAGCGTGTCCAGACGCGCGCCGGCGACACGCGCGCCCGCCTTGCGGAACCCCTCCGTCGTCACCTTGAGCACGCCGAGCGGGTCGTTCTCCTGCGGATCGAGTCCCAGCGACAGGACCAGCAGATCGGCCCCGTAGCGCGCGACGGCCCCAAGCCCTTCGGCGATGGCTTCCAGATAACCGTCATCGCCGGTGCCGTGGGCCTGAGGCAAGTTCAGATTGTAGCCCTCGCCCGGTCCTTCGCCCCGCTCCCCGGCATAGCCGCTGAAAAAGGGGTAGTAGTTCGTCGGGTCGGCGTGCACAGAGACGAAGAAAACGTCGCTGCGGCGGTAGAAGATGCCCTGCGTGCCGTTGCCGTGATGGACGTCGATATCCAGGATGGCGACCCGCCGGCCGCCGGCGGCCGCACGCGCCGCCGCGATTCCGGCATTGTTCAGGAAGCAGAATCCGCCGGCCATGTCGGCGAAGGCGTGATGACCGGGCGGGCGGCAGAGCGCATAGGCGGGACCGGCGCCGTCCAGCACCAGATCCATGGCCGTGACGGCGCAGTCGGCGGCGGCCCGCGCCGCGCGCCAGGTTCCCTCGCCCACCGGACAGGCGGTATCGGCCATGAAATAGCCGGCCTGCCCGATGACATGAGCGGGCCGCGCCACCATGTGACGGCCGGGATGCACATTGGGTATCACCTCGGGCCCCGGATTCGGCAGCGCCGACCAGCGTGCATGGGCGGTTTCCAGAAACCGGAGATAGTCCGGCGGATGTATCGCGGCCACAGGTCCGATGCCGTGTTCGCGCGGCGCGGCGACGTCGTGGCCCGCGCCGGTGACGGCGGCCAGGAACCGTTCGGCCCGCTCGGGGCATTCGGGGCTGGGAGCGACCCGTCCGCTGGTGATAAAGGACGACGGATCGTGGTCCTGCTGGACGGGGCTGTAGATGACCTGCATGCGGCGAGCATGCGCAACCGCCCGCGCCAGCGCAAGCGCGGCATGATGGAAACGGCGGAGGCCCGGTTTTGGAGATCGTGATTGCAGGAGCGGGCGTCATCGGGGTGACGACCGCGTGGGAACTGGCGTCCCGGGGACACGAGGTCACCGTGATCGAGGCTGCGCCGGGTCCGGCGGAGGGCGCCAGTTTCGCCAACGGCGCACAGATCAGCCCCTCCGAATCGGTTCCCTGGGCCAGCCCGTCCAACCTGCGCATGGCGGTGAAATGGATGTGGCAGGCGGACGGTCCGTTCCGCCTGAAGCCGACGGCGGATACACGGCAATGGGGCTGGCTCGTTCGGTTCCTGGCCAATTGCCGGCAGAACCGTTGGGAGGCCAACGCCCGCCCCATGGTCGCGATGGCGCTCTACAGTCAGCAGCGTCTGGCGGCGATCCGCGACGCGGCCGGCATCGACTACGACCGGGAGGATCGCGGCATCCTGCGCATCTTCCCGACGGCGCCTGCGCTGCACGAGGCCGGGGACGTGATCGGGGTGATGGCCGGACACGGGGTCGACATGCGCATGCTGGGCGGGGACGAGATCGCCGAACTGGAACCGGCGCTGGGACCGGCGCTGGAGCAGGGCAGGATCGCCGGCGGCATCCTGGCCCCTGGCGACGAGACCGGCGACGCCGCCGGCTTCACGGCCGGCCTGGCCGCGGCCGCGGCACGGGAAGGCGTTCGGTTCGCCTGGAACAGCAAGGTCGAGCGCATCGTCACCCATGGCGACCGGTTTCACGCCGTGGAGACGCCCGGCGGCCGCATCGGCGGCGACGCACTGATCGTCTGCGCCGGGCTGGGGGCGCCGCAGCTGACGCGCCGGCTCGGGTTCGACCTGCCGATCTACCCGTTGAAGGGCTATTCGGTGACGCGGCGTCTGGGCTCCAGCAACCTGGCCCCGCGGATCAGCATCACCGACGAGGGCCGACGAATGGTGATCAGCCGCCTCGGCGGCCGCATCCGCGCGGCCGGAAAGGCCGATCTGGTCGGATACGATCCGGCCCTGAAGACGGCGCGCGCCGGCGGTCTGATGCGCGATCTGGAGCGGATCTATCCGGCACTCGACTATGACGGACCGCCGGAATACTGGACAGGGCTTCGTCCCATGACCCCGAACGGCATTCCGCTGATCGGGACGACGCCGGTTCAGGGGGTCTATCTGAACACCGGCCACGGCTCGCTGGGCTGGACCATGGCCTGCGGTTCAGCGGGGCTGATCGCGGATATCCTGGACGGCCGGACACCGGCGCTGCCGGCCCGGGACTACCGTCCCGTTCTGTTCTGAGCGCTGCCCCGGTACGCGTAACCCACGCCCATGTTCATGACCGCGACCACGCGCCATTTCCGCAGCAGAAAGCCGACACGCAGGTCGTAGAAGGCTTTGGAATCCTTGATTCCGGAAAGCCGGGCGACGGCATCGTCGAAGGGCGGCAGGCTCTCATAGACCAGACGCCGGCGCCTGAACGCCTGCAACTCGGACCGGGTCGTGGTCAGGATCAACGGCGCGAACTTGCGGTTCAGCGCCGCGGACTGGGCGATTTCCTCGGCCAGATGCTCCAGATCGCCATCGGGCCGGCCGATGAGGTTGAAGGCCAGCGGCCGCAGGTCGCCCCGGTTCAGCCCGAACGCGGCAAGGCCGGGCGACAGCCGGAAGGTCAGGCCGAAGGGGCGGGGAATCGAACCGAAGGGCTCGTCCAGCGGCTCGCCCGGGATGACCGGCTGCATCTCGCCGGTCTCGGCGCCGCCCTGCATCCAGGACTCGAGCCCGGCGTCCGCTTCGCCTGCCGCCGCGGCGCCGCCCCGATCCGGCAGATCCATGACCTCGCGCACCGACAGCTTCAGCAGCGGACCGTGCCGGTTGCCCTCGGCTTCCGACTTCTCTCTGGCCCGCAGGAGCTGATAGTGATCCTCCAGCAGCTTCCGGTAGAGGCGGTCGCGCTCCAGATGATCGGCCAGCATCATGCTTTGCCGCTCGACCTGCCGGCGCAGCCGGGCGTTTTCCTCCTCCAGCGCATCGAATCCCTGCGCGAAGGCCCGCCGCAATCCGTCCTCCCTGCTTTCGTCGTCCGTCATGCCGTCGTCTTCATCCCGTAGAGCGCCAGCGTGCGGGTGATCATCGCCGCCTGGCCGAAGGTGCCGGCGGAATGTGAGGCAGCCTTCGCCCCGAAGGTCAAGCGCAGGTCGCGATCGTCGACCAGAGGCGCGAGACGCGCTGCAATGGCCCGCGGCGACGGATCGGGACACAGCAGACCTGTTTCGCCGTCGATGAAGGTTTCCGAAGCGCCGCCCGCCGGGGTGGCGGCGACCGGACAGCCATGCGCCTGGGCCTCGATCAGCACATTGGGCAGCCCCTCGGTGCGGGACGTCAGCAACAGAAGGTCCATGCGGCGGTACTGGGCGTCCATGTCGCTGCGCCGTCCGGCAAGTTCGATGATGTCGCCTGCCCCCTCGGTGGCGATGCGCGCTTCCAGTTCCGGGCGCATCGCGCCGTCGCCGACCAGCAGGCCGCGGACCGGATGGCCGGCGCGCGCCAGTTCCAGAACGCTTTCGAGCCAGAGCAGCGGGCGCTTCTCCTCGGTCAGCCGCATGACACCGCCGACGACGACCGGGCCACCCTCCGGACGCTGAGCCGGCGGCGCAAGGGCCAGCGCGCCGAAGTCGAAACCGTTCGGGACGTGGGCGATCGACAGTCCGGGCGCGCCGAGCCATTGGCGGTAGTCACGGATCCCGGCCAGGCTGTTGTTGCAGAAGCGGACGCGTGGATGGCGCGCGAGACGCTGCATGAGCGCCTGCAGGAACGGGCGGTTCCGGCCTTCCTTGCGGTCCGGCGCCTGGCTGCGGGTGCCGATGACGATGCGGGGTACGCCGCTGAGCAGACCGGCAAGCGCCGTGACGACCCCGGTCATGTCCTGCCACCCGTGCACCACGGCGGGCCGTTGGTCGGCGATAAGGCCGGCGAGCGCCGCGATCTGTCCGGCGATGTTGGGCGGCAGCGGATCGAGGAGCGGCTGGTACATCGCCAGCTCCAGAGGGAGGCGGCGCGATTCGTAGGCCGGCGCGACCGCGAGGTCGTGGAACGCCACGCCGGCCGCCTCGACCTGGCCGCTCAGATGATCGCCCGCCTGCCGCGTCAGATCCTGCAGCGTCGCCACGGCGACCCGGCCACCGAAACGGTCATCGGCAGACAGGCCCGTAGCTGTCAGGGCAGCCTGGCGTTCGGCGCCGCCCGGCCCCAGAGCGCCACTGACGATGAGCACGCCCGTCCCCGATTGGCGTGAGGGCCGGCGCGCCATGCCGCGGTCCAGCAGCGCGTGCAGAAGGGTGTCCGGCAAACGGACACCGCGTTTTTCCAACTCGACGATCCCCTTCAGCGGGTCGATCCCGAGCGCGGTCATGGTCAGATCGAGACGGTCGCGTTCCCGGTCGCTCAACCGCTTCGACCAGCCGCCACGGGGCGAGAGGCTGCGGTAACCGGCAATGCCCTCGGCGACAAGGCCGTCCTGGACCAGATGGCTCGACATGCGCCGGATCTGGCGGCGAGCTTCTGTCTCGTCCAGCGATCCGGCGCGGCGTCTCAGCGTTTCCGCCGGCCCCGTGAAGCCGTTGCGCCGCAGCAGCCGCGCGGCGGCGGCGAGGTCCCCCGCCTCCAGCAGACGGTCGAGACCGGCGGCGGCTTCCTGCGCAGCGGCCCGGCGCCGGCCCAGTCGGCGGTTGGCGGACATGGCCAGACCGATCATGGAAGCGTCAGGGGCCGCGCCGTCACCGCTGGCGCGCTCCAGATGCCCGAGTGCAGTCTCGAAACTGCGGGCGCGCCCGTCCAGCCGGGCCTTCAGCCGCAGCGCCCCCGCGTGAGCCGGCATCTCGGCCAGCACCGCCTCCGAGAGGGCATGGGCCTCCGCGTCCCGGCCGAGCCGGATCGCGGCCTCGCCGGCGGCGATCCGCCAGAAGACGGCGTCCCCGGCATGGCCGGCCAGCCGGCTGGCCAGCGCCAGCAGGTCGGCATCGCGCCCCCGGCCGCGTAGCAGCTGCACCGTCCGTTCCCTGAGCAGGCTATCGTCCGGAAAGCGCTCCACCGCAGCCAAGATCTCGACCAGCGGGTCCCCGCCAGCGGCGGTGACGGCCTCGACGAAGGCGTTCAGATCTTCCGGATCCGGCGCGCGCGCGCGGAAGAGATGGGCGTAGAGCCGTGCGGCCTCGTCATATCGGCGGACCTGGCGCAACTGCGCCGCGATCTGCCGCGTCAGCGCGGCGCCCGATGCACGGTGTCTGGTGGCCTGGGGGGTCATGCCTGCACTGTCGCGCCGCCGGACGGCGGTATCAAGCAGGGCAGAGGGCGGCGATGGCCTCGGCCGCCTGCCGCGCGCCGTTCACGGCGACGCCGGGGTCCAGAAGCCGGGACGGGCGCTCCAGGACACGGTTGACCGCCGCCTCGATCCGGCCAGCGAAGGTTCCGGCCGGACTGCGCAGCTCCACCTCGGCCCAACCTTGCGTGGCTGCGTGGCCGGCGCGGCGCGCCTGATCGTCGACCTCCATGCGGTTGGGCACGAATATCGCCGGGACCCGTGCTGCGGCCAGTTCGTGATAGGAATTGTAGCCGGCCGCGCTCACGACCATGTCGAAGGCCGGAAACAGCCGCGCCAGCGGGTAGGCGTCCAGCACGGTCACATCCTCGCCGAACATCGGCAGGTCGCCGGCGATCTTCCATCGCGCAAGGAAGATGCGCACGCCGCCGCGCCGCCTGAGCGCCGCGATCGCGCCGCCGGCCGCATCCCAGTTGCGCTCGATCGCGCCGGCCCCGAGCTGGATCAGCACGGCCTTCTCGCCATTGCCGATGCCCAGCCGCACACGGGCCGCGGGCCGGTCGAGGATCTCGCTGTCATCCAGCAACCGGATCGGAGCGGTCCGGACGAAACGCGCGGGCGGCGGCGCAAGCTCCATCGCGCGCGTCGTCGGGCCGTCATCGATCTCGGCCGCAGCCTCGCCGGGTTCGATCACCAGATCGCAGAATTTCTGGTTCTCCAGATTCTTGTATACCGCCTCGACATCGCGCCACATCGGCCGCCGGATCCAGGCCAGCCGCCGCCCGAGATCGTTGCCCAGCACACCGTCCAGCAGCCAGGGATAGAGCGCGGTGCCGTCCTGAACGACCACGGTCGCGCCGTAGAACCGCAGCAGGGCGTCGAACTCCCGCCGCAGCTGGCTGGTCCAGGCACGCCGGGACATGTCCAGATAGTCGAAGCCGGGTATGTGTTCGATAACCGCGCCGGGCAGCAGATCGAAAGCGTCGAGCGCCGGCGAGTTGGAGACGATCAGCGGCGTGATGCCTTCGGGCAGCCGCCGCGCGATGGCCAGGATGCGGGTGGCATGCCCCATGCCCGAGCCGTTGATGCAGACGAAGGCGACAACCCGTTTCACGCCGCCTGCCCCTTCGATGCCGCACCGCCGATGCCGGCGGCGATCCGGCGGAGCCATGGCTCGAACGGCGTTCGGTCTGCCGGCAGCGGCGCCGTGCCGGTTTCCCCCGTCAGCGCCGCTTCGAGCAGGGCGGTGGCTGGTCCCGGACCCAGTTCCACGACCGGCACCCCGGCCATGTCCGCGGCCGCCGCATAGGCGCTGCGCCAGCCCTGGAAACGGATGGCGGCAATGGACGCGGCGCGGCGGGCGACCCAGTCCGGCGAGACCCGCCCGGCATCGAGGCGGGCCAGCGTCGGCGGCAGGTCCGGGATGGCCTCGATACCGCTTTCCAGCACGAGGACCAGGCGGCGGCCATGCCTCGCCACTGCGGATTGCGCCGCGTCGACAAGCTCCCTCGGATCGGGGTCGCCGGCCGCGATCAGCAGCACGAGCGGCGCCTCCGCGGATCGAGGCGCAGCGGAGGCCCCGGTGCCGGCTGAACGAGGGAGAATGGCTGTAACGATATCGACCTCATCGGCCAGATCCGGCTCGCTGGTCCGGCCGGCCGCCACGTCGGCGAAACGGACGGCGGCGAATCCCAGCGCCAGAAGGCGATGTTCGGCGAACAACAGGGTAAAGGCGCGCAGGGCGGGATCGTGCCCGCCCCAGTCCTGAACGATCACCAGCGCCGCGGCGCCGTCGGCCACAGCCGGGCGCATGCGCAAGGTGAGATCGACAGCGCTGTCGAGAGAGGCGAACACGGCCAGAGTGCCGGTCTCGATCCTGCCGGGCGCATCGTCGGGCGTGCAGGACGTCATGCCGGCTGGAGGTGCAGACATGCCAAAGCCAGCGCCGTTGTCGATCAACAGCACTGGCCCGGACCAACTGTCTGGGTTTGTTTCCGGTCCCGTATCAGCCATGGCGATGGGACCGGTCAGGTGTTCCCGTCAGGCTGCGTCGCCGGCGGTCGGGACCGGCCGGCGTGCAGCAGTCAGCGCGATCAGCTGGAGGCGAGGATCTGCTGAACGTCGTTCAGGTCCAGACCTTCGATGACGTCCTCGACATCGACGCCGTCGGAACCGCCGTCACCAAGGCCTTCGACCTCACCCGACGCCACCAGGCCCTGCACCGCCTCGTCCAGCGCGCCAGCCTGCAGCAGGGCACCGGTGTCGACGCCGCGCGAATTCAGCACGCGGATGGAGTCCTCGACGACATCGGTCGCCGTACGCGGCTGGTTCTGCGCCACCTGCACATACTGCTCGGACTGCGCCAGGGCGGCATCCGCCTTGGCATCGATCTCGAACCGCACGCCTTCATCGGATGCGACGCGGTCGCGATGCGCGCCGTCGTCACGCGTAGCCGCGTCTGCAAACTTGGCCGGCAGCACAACCGCTGCAACCGTCTGCAGGACAACAATGCTGCCCCGCAGGATCGCGCCGATGGTATTACGAAACTTGCTCATCTCTTGGCTTTCCTGCACCAGTTACCAGTTGGTCTTGCGCCTTCCGCCGGACCTACTTACCGCTGTTGAACAGCAACCTCACGCCCACGGCAACCTGCGGCCCGGTGAAGTCCTGCGTAGCTATATTAGATTGCTGATCTACCACGCCCGCTTCTGCGAAGCCCGTCACAGATTTGGTGAATTCATAGTCCACGCGGCCAAAAAGCTCCATGATCTCGTCGGCGCGGCCGCTGTCGAAGTCCTTGTCGCTGTAGCGCGCGCGCAGCAGGGCCTTGAACTCCGGCGTGAAGGAGTAGCCGAAGCGCGCGCCGATCCACCAGAGGTCGGTCGACTGGGCACTGTTGTCCGCGTTCACGCGCTGATAGCCGGACGAAGCGTACAGGAAGGTGGTGTCCTGGAACGGATACCAGAACGCAAAGCCGCTGACCGAGGCGCGGGTCTGATCGAGTCCGGGGAAGTTCTGGTTGTCGAAATCGCGATAGGCGAAGTTCGTGTTCAGGCCCACCCGGTAAGAACGGCTGCCGAGGTAGTTGATGCTCGGGCTGATGCCGTTCTCGATATATTGGTCGACGCCGTCCTTGCGGCGATAGTCGGCGGCGTAGCGCACACGGGCGAAGATGCCGTTGTCGAAGCGCTTGGCAACGCTGCCATAGGCGCCGATCAGCAGGTTGTCCTGATCGGTACGCTCGAAGAACTGGAAGTACTGCAGACGGCCGCCCACGCGGACCAGGACGTTGCCCTCGTAGCGTCCCGTTGCGTAGAAGTCGTTCCGGGTCGATGCCCGGACGTCGCTCTCACGGATCGCAGCGTTCTGCTGATCGTTGGCGAAATTGTCCAGATAGCGGATCTCGTTGACCGAAAGGAACGTCGAGCCCCACTCGGCGGCGTTCGCGGAACCCGCAGCCATCGCGATACCCGCCGCTGCGGCGAGCGCGATACCCGTGGTCGAAACCTTCAAGACGTTCTTGCGCAAGTCGAACATTCCCTCGACACCCTCACTAGTCCAACGTGAGATCCTACTTTCAGGACCAAGCAAAGGTTCTCTACTCCGCGGTTTCTGGGCGGTCAAGCCACCCGGTCACTGTTGCGACCCCGTTGTTGCGAATATGCCGCAAACCTTTGATTCCCCGACAACGACGCTTCATCAGGACACTCGGACCCGAAACTGCCATCTCAGGGTTTCATTTTGGTTAACCCTGACCGTCAGCATGCCAGCACCATCTTCCCCACGACCCGCCGCGAGGAGATCTCGGCCAGGGCGTCGACCGCCCGCTGCAGGGGCATCACCGCGTGCACATGCGGCTGGAGCTTCCCGGAATCCGCGAGTTCCAGCATGTGGCGCATGACCTGACGGCCCGCCGCCGGATCGCGGCGTCCGTACTCGCCGGCGCGCACGCCTATCACCTTGCAACTCTTCAACAAAGCGTAGTTCGCAGGCACCTCCGGTATCGTGCCGCCGGCGAATCCGATGATCAGGAGGCGTCCGCCCCAGGCGATGGAACGGAGCGACTGAAACACCACATCGCCGCCGACAGGATCGTAGATGACGTCGGCGCCGGCCCCATCCGTGATCTCCATCACGCGGTCGCGGAAGCTCTCCGTCCGGTGGTCGATGGCGAAATCCGCACCCTTCGCCAGCACGGCGTCGCACTTCGCCTTTCCGCCCGCGACGGCGATCACCCTTGCGCCCAGCGCATGCGCGAGTTCCACCGCGGCCAGACCGACGCCCCCGGCCGCGCCGTGAATCAATGCGGTTTCTCCGGCCTGCATCCGCCCGCGCGACACGAGACCCACATAGGCGGTCAGATAGGCCGACCAGAACGCCGCGCCCTCCTCGAAGCTCCATGATTCGGGCAGTGGCACAGCCCAGGCTTCGGGCACCACCGCCTGCTCGGCATACATGCCGCCCTTGCCGTGGATGATCACCCGCTGGCCGGGCGCGTAGTCCGTGACGCCATCGCCGACATCGAGCACCTCGCCCGCCGCCTCCATGCCCGGCGCGAAGGGCAGGTCGGGCTTGTGCTGGTACTTGCCCGCGATCATCAGGATGTCGGGGAAGTTCAACCCCACCGCCCGGATGCGGACGCGGATCTCGCCCGGCCCGGCAACCGGATCCGGCATCTCCTTGAACTGCATGATCTCGGGTGGACCGAGTTCGTCGACCATCATTGCTTTCATGAATGCCACTATATCGTCCCGATGCGGCGGCGGCACTGCCGGTTGCGCTTGACGGGCATGTGACTGGCGCGATAGCCCGCCTCTCCGATATCCAGACGCGTCAACAGGGACCAGGCGGGCAAATGGCGGCATCGATCAGCTATCTGGCGGCGGCGGGCGGCGGGTTCATCTCGTTCCTCAGCCCCTGCGTGCTGCCTCTGGTGCCGGCCTATCTCTGCTATCTCGCCGGCGCATCCTACGAGGACCTGACCGAGAAGGCCGGCAAGGACGCCGCCATGACCCGCCGCGTCGTCGGCATGTCGGTGCTGTTCGTGCTCGGCTTTTCCATCGTCTTCGTCGCGCTCGGGGCCGGCGCCAGCGCGGTGACCGAGTTCCTGCGCCCCAATCTGGACATCCTCGGCAAGATCGCCGGCGCCGTGATCATCATCTTCGGCCTGCACATGACCGGCGTCTTCCGGCTCGCGTTCCTGAACCGGGAAGCGCGGATGGACGCTGCCACCCAGGGCCTGCGCGCGCCGGGCGCCGTCTTGCTGGGCATGGCCTTCGGCTTCGGCTGGACGCCCTGCATCGGCCCGATCCTGGCGACCATCCTGGCCATCGCCGCCAACGAGCAGAACGTCTGGTCGGGCGCTGCGCTGCTGGCGGTCTACGCGCTGGGGCTCGGCATTCCCTTCATCCTGGCAGCCCTGGGCGTGCGCGCTTTCCTGGGTTTCCTGATCCGCTTCCGCCGCCACATGCGCACCGTCGAGATCGGCACCGGCGTGCTGCTGATCGTCACCGGCATCCTGATCTTCACCAACCGCCTGCAGGTCATCGCCATCTGGATGCTGGAGATGTTCCCGGGCCTCGCCACCATCGGCTGACCCTTCTGGCATTGCGCCGGACGCACGGCTGCGGCAAAACTCCAGCAGGGGTTTGGGAAATCCGGACAGCACGTTCAGGGGGAGCCGCTTGGCCGACACCGCGCCATCGAAGCCGGAAAAGCGCGTCGCGAAGACCACCTGCTACATGTGCGCCTGCCGCTGCGGGATCGACGTGCATCTGGAGGATGGCGTGGTCCGCTACATCGCCGGCAACCGCGACCATCCGGTGAACCGCGGCGTGCTGTGCGCCAAGGGTTCGGCCGGAATCATGCAGCATTACTCGCCGGCGCGGCTCAGGAAGCCGCTGAAGCGGGTTGGCGAACGCGGCGAGGGCAAGTTCGAGGAAATCGAGTGGGACGAGGCGCTGACGCTGGCCGCAACCTGGCTGGCCCGCACCCGCGCCACCGATCCGAAGAAGCTCGCCTTCTTCACCGGCCGCGACCAGAGCCAGTCCTTCACCAGCTTCTGGGCGCAGCAATACGGCACGCCGAACTACGCCGCCCATGGCGGCTTCTGCTCGGTCAACATGGCCGCCGCGGGCATCTACACCATCGGCGGGGCGTTCTGGGAGTTCGGATCGCCGGACTGGGAACGGACGAAGCTGTTCCTGATGTTCGGCGTCGCCGAGGACCATGACAGCAACCCGATCAAGCTCGGCATCGCCGAAATCAAGAAGCGCGGCGCGCGATTCGTCTCCGTGAACCCCGTCAGAACGGGCTATTCGGCGGTGGCGGACCAGTGGCTGGGCGTCCGGCCAGGCACCGACGGACTGCTGATCCTGTCGCTGATCCACGAACTGCTGAAGGCGGGGCGGGTCGATCTGGACTATCTGCGCCGCTACTCCAACGCCGCCTGGCTGGTGATCGAGGGGCCGGGCACGGCCGAGGACGGGCTGTTCCTGCGTGACGGGGATGGCGAGCCGATGGTCCGCGACCGCGGGACGGGCGAGGCCGTGGCGGCAAAAGGCGCGGATGCCGCGCTGCGCGGACGCGTGAAGGTCGACGACTACCGCACGGCGCTGGCCGGTCTTCGAGCTGATCGCCGAGCGCTATCTGGACGAGCGCTATGCCCCCGAGGCCGTCGCCGCCGAGACCGGCATCGATGCAGACACGATCCGCAACCTCGCCGCCGAGATCGGGCGCGTCGCCTTCGACGAGGCCATCGAGATCGACCAGCCCTGGACCGACGTGAACGGGGAACGGCACGAGAGCTTCCGCGGCCGGCCGGTCAGCTTCCACGCCATGCGCGGCATCTCGGCCCATTCCAACGGCTTCCAGACCTGCCGGGCGCTGCACCTGCTGCAGGTGCTGATCGGCGCGGTGGACTGCCCCGGCGGGTTCCGCTTCAAGCCGCCCTATCCGAAGCCGCTGTCGGCGCATCCGAAGCCCACAGCCGCCAGCGCCGGCTATCAGATCGTCGGCGAGATCTATCCGAACACGCCCCTGAAGGGCCCGCATCTGGGCTTTCCGCACGGTCCGGAAGACATGCTGGTCGACGAGGATGGCGGGCCGGTCCGCATCGACAAGGCCTTCAGCTGGGAAGCGCCGCTGTCGGCCCACGGCATGATGCACATGGTCATCGCCAACGCCGCGGCAGGCGATCCCTATCCGGTCGACGTATTGTTCATGTACATGGCCAACATGTCCTGGAACTCGACCATGAACACGGCCGGGACCATGGAGATGCTCTCCCGGAAGGACCCGGAGACCGGCGAGTACGTGATCCCGAAGATCATCTATTCCGACGCCTACCAGTCGGAGATGACGGCCTATGCCGACCTGATCCTGCCCGACACGACCTACCTGGAACGCCACGACTGCATCAGCCTGCTGGACCGGCCGATCGGCGAACCGGACATCGCCGCGGACGCCATCCGCTGGCCGGTGATCGAGCCCGACCGGGATGTGCGCGGCTTCCAGTCGGTGCTGATCGACCTCGGCGCGCGCCTCGGACTGCCGGGCTTCATCGCCGAGGATGGCGGACCGGCCTGGGAGGACTATGCGGACTACATGGTCAACCACCAGCGCCGCCCGGGCGTCGGCCCGCTGGCCGGCTGGCGCGGCGCGGATGGCGACGGCATGGGGCGCGGCGAGCCCAACCCGGAACAGATCCGGCGCTACATCGAGAATGGCGGCTTCTGGTCCGAGGAAATCCCCGAAGAGGCCCGCTTCTACAAGTTCGCCAACAGGGCCTATCAGGACTTCGCGGTCGAGAAGGGCTTCTTCGACGCGCCGCAGCCGGTGACCTTCCAGCTCTGGCTGGAGCCGCTGCAGAAGTTCCGTCTGGCCGCCGAAGGCCACGGACCCAAGCAGCCCCCCGAGCATCGCCGCAAGGCCATCGCCGAGGCCTTCGACCCGCTGCCGGTCTGGTATCCGCCCTTCGAGGGCGAGGCGGTAAGCGGTGACGACTACCCGCTGCACGCGCTGACCCAGCTGGCCGATGGCGATGTACCATTCCTGGGGGTCCCAGAACGCCTGGCTCCGCCAGATCCACACCGCCAACGCGCTCTATGTGCCCGAAGCCCTGCTGGACGAGCTGGACATCGCGGACGGCGAACTGGCCGATCTGGTCTCCCATCACGGCCGGATCCGGGTGCCGGTCCAGCGCATGCGGGCGGTCAACGGCTCGACGGTCTGGACCTGGAACGCCATCGGCAAGCGGGCAGGGGCCTGGCGGCTCGATCCGGACGCCCCCGAAGCCGAGAAGGGCTTTCTGCTCAATCATCTGATCCGGGAGTTGCTGCCCGACGACGGCAGCGGGCGGCGGGTCTCGAATTCCGATCCGGTGACCGGGCAGGCGGCATGGTTCGATCTCCGCGTCCGGCTGGAGAAGGTCGAGGATCAGGAGAGCGCGCAGACCGAACCGCGCTTTCCCGTGCAGCCGCCTGCGCCGGGCTCGAAACCGGCGCCGTCGATGCAGGGGCACCATCCGACGCGGCCGGTGCGCCGATGACCGCCTTGCCGAAGAACACGGAGAAGAAGCTCGGTCTGGTGATCGATCTCGACACCTGCGTCGGCTGTCATGCCTGCGCGGTGAACTGCAAGGAATGGAACACCGGCGGCGATCTCGCGCCCCTCGCCGATGAGGACCCCTATGGCGCCGACGTCTCCGGCGCCTGGCTGAACCGCATCCACAGCTTCGAATACGACGCCGGCGGCGGCGCGCGGCTGGTGCATTTCCCCAAGAGCTGTCTGCACTGCGATGACGCGCCCTGCGTCACCGTCTGCCCGACCGGCGCATCGCTCAAACGCGCCGAGGACGGCATCGTGCTGGTGGACGAGGACCGCTGCATGGGCTGCGGCCTCTGCGCCTGGGCCTGCCCCTACGGCGCGCGGGAGATGGACCCGGCCGCCGGCGTGATGAAGAAATGCACGCTATGCGTCGACCGGATCTATTCGGACGAGCTGCCCGAGGAAGACCGCATCCCGGCCTGCGTCCGCACCTGCCCGGCCAAGGCGCGGCATTTCGGCGATCTGGCCGACCCCGATTCGGAGGTCAGCCGCCTCGTCGCCGACCGCGGCGGCGTCGAGCTGATGCCGGAGATGGGCACGAAGCCGGTGAACCGCTACCTGCCGCCGCGCAAGCGCGAGGTGCCCGCCGCACAGGCTGCGCCTGTCGACAATGGCGAAGGCCTGACCGGCTTCTGGAAATGGCTCGACGGCGCGCTGGAGAAGCTGGGGTGAGCGGCCCACGCTCAGCTGCCGTCCATCCGCCGCTGGGTCCCGGGATCAAGTCCCGGGACGGGCATGAGCGTATGGGCATGACAGCGACAAAATCCCTCCCGCAGCGGGACTTGATCCCGCTGCCCAGTGGCGGAAGATTTTCCGAATGAACCCCGCGCTTTCGATCATCCTGTTCACGACCCTGTCCGGGGCCGGTTTCGGAGCGCTGGCAGTCGCCGCGATTGCCTCGCGATATCTGGGCGAGACCGGCTTCTGGCTCTGCTTCGGCATCGGTTTCGTCATGGCGGGTGCAGGGCTGTTCTGCTCCCTCGGTCATCTGAGATCGCCGGCCCGCGCCCGCTTCGCGCTGAGCCAGTGGCGCACGAGCTGGCTCAGCCGGGAGGGCGTGCTGGCGATCCTGACCATGGGGCTGGCGGCGGTCGCCGCGCTGGTGCTGCTGGCCGGCGACGCCACGCCATACGAGCGGACGGAGCTGGTCGCCTGGATCGAGACGCCATGGCTGACGCTGGCCGCCGCGATCCTGTTCGGTCTCGCCTTCGCCACGGTGCGCGCGACCGGCATGATCTACCAGTCGCTCAAGGCCGTGCCCGCCTGGTCCGGCCAGCCGACCGCGCTGATGTTCATCCTGTTCGCCCTGGCAGGCGGGTCGCTGATCGCGCTGGCCGCGGCGGGACCGGCGCTGAACATGGGCTATGGCCTCGCGCTCTTCTTCCTGTTCGTCCTCTGGTACTTCAAGATCGTGATCTGGGGCCGCATCGACAGCGCCGCCCCGGCGGCGACCGTGGCCTCGGCGACCGGCCTCGACGGTGAGGACATCCGCCTGTTCGAGCGCCCGCACGTCACCGAGAACTGGCTGACCCACGAGATGGGCTACCGCGTCGCCCGGCGTCATGCCATGGTGCTGCGCGGGGCCGCCGTGCTGCTGGGCGGGGTGCTGCCGGGCGCCATCGTCGGCGGTGTGCTGGCCGGCCTGCCGCACGGGCTCTGCTGGATCGCCGCGGCGCTGCATTTCGCTGGCGTGGTGCTGGAGCGCTGGCTGTTCTTCGCCGAGGCGAAACACGTGCAGTCGCTCTACTACGGCGAGACGGCGGTCTGACGGCCGCCACTTCCAAGCCACGGCAAATGCCGTAGTCTGCCGCCCATGCATCTGACCAGCCGGGCGCGGCTCTACGCGGGACTGATCCTGTTCGTGTTCGTCGCGACGCACATGGCGAACCACGCGCTCGGCATCATTTCCGTGCCTGCGATGGATGCAGGGCGCGACATCTTCCTGTTCGTCTGGCGCAGCTGGATCGGCACGCTGGTGCTGGTGGGCGCGCTGGTGGTCCACTCCGCACTGGTCGGCCTGTCGGCCTGGCGGCGGCGGACATGGGTCGGGCTCAGCCGCACCGACTACATCCAGTACGTCACCGGCATCGTCATCCCGCCGCTGCTGGTGCTGCATGTCCTCGCCAATCGCGGTCTGCACGAGCTTCACGGCCTGGACGACACCTACGCCTGGGTGCTGATGGCGCTGTGGCGGCTGGACCCGATGTCGGGCGTACAGCAGGCCATTCTGGTGGTCGTCACCTGGGTACATGGCTGCGTCGGCGTCCACATGTGGCTGCGCCTGAAGCCTGCCTACCGCCCCTGCATTCCCGCCGCCTACACGGCGGCGCTGCTGCTCGTGGTGCTGAGCCTGATCGGCTTCGTTCATGGCGGGCTGGAAATCGACCGGCTGGCCGAGGATCCGGTCTGGATGGCGGCTTACCGGGAAGCAACCGCACTGCCGCCCGAGGCGGCCGCCTGGGTCTACACGGCGCGCGACACGGCCTGGACGGGCATGATCGTGGCGCTGCTGGTCTTCGGGGCGAGCCGCGCCATGCTGCATGTCTACGAACGCCGGAAGGGGCTGGTCACCATCTACTACCCGGAAGACCGCCGGGTCTCGGTCGAACCGGGCGTCACCGTGCTGGAGGCCAGCCGCCGCGCCGGCATCCCCCACGCCAGCATCTGCGGCGGCCGCGGGCGCTGTTCCACCTGCCGCGTGAAGATCGTCGACGGGGGCGAGGGCCTGCCTGCGATGGAGCGGCAGGAAAAGAAGGTGCTGCGCCGGATCGGCGCGCCGGAAGGCGTCCGGCTGGCCTGCCAGCTGAAACCGCCGCACACCGTCAGCGTCATCCCCCTGCTGCCCGAACCGACGCCGATGAAGGAAGCCTTCGCCAATCCCGGTTTCGCCCAGGGCGCCGAGCGGCGCATCGCCATCCTGTTCGCCGATCTGCGCAACTTCTCCCGCTTTGCCGAGACCAAGCTGCCCTATGACGTCGTCTTCGTGCTGAACCAGTACTGCCGTTACATGGGCGAGGCGGTGGAGGCGCATGGCGGGCGGCTGGACAAGTTCATCGGCGACGGGGTGATGGCCCTGTTCGGCATCGAGGCCGGCGGCGAGGCTGGCGCGCGTCAGGCGCTGGAAGCGGCCCGGACGATGTCGCTGGCGCTGGAGCAGATGAACCAGGCGCTGCGTGGCGATCTGGAGACACCCATGCGCATGGGGATCGGTATCCATGTCGGGGATGTCATCGTCGGCGAAATGGGCTATCGCAGCGTCGTCAACTTCACCGCGATCGGGGACGCCGTGAACATCGCAAGCCGTCTGGAAGCCGCCAACAAGAGCTTCGGCAGCCAGCTCGTCATTTCGAAGGCCGTGGCCGAAGAGGCCGGACTCGACCTGACCGGGATGGAGGCCCGCGACATCGAGGTGCCAGGCCGAGACCGTCCTGTCCGCATCTTTGTGCTGGACTCGGCCCAGGATCTGCCCCCGCGGGAGACGCAGAGCGCCTGATGCCCGGTCCCGTCGAAACCTTCCGCGGCATGGTCCGCGCCGAGCAGTGCGACCATTTCGGCCACATGAACGTGCAGTTCTACGACGCCGCGCTGTCCGACGGATTCTTCTACATGATGAACCTGATCGGCCTGAACCGGGAGGAGGTGGCGCGCCGCCAGCTCGGCCTCGCCGCCATCGAGATGACGCTGAACTTCCGCCGCGAGCTGCGGCCGGGCGACATCTACAAGGTCGAGACCGGCTTCCTGAAGCTGGAGCCGATGGCGCAGCACACCGCCCACAGGATGACGCGCCTGACCGACGGCAAGGTGGCGCTGACCGCACGGTCCACCGGTTTCCCGATGGACCTCGCCGCCCGCAAGCGCACCGCCATGCCCGACGACATCCTCGCGAAGATGCACGATTTCCTGATCGACGCGGACGAGTTCGCTTCCTGATGGCGGAGCAGGTCTACTGGCGCGGGACGTTCAACCGCTGGCAGCTCGGTCTGGGCGCCCACATCAATGTCCAGCACTACGCCCAGGCGCTGGACGAGGCGCGCCACGCCGCCGCGCTGGAACTCGGACTGGGACCGCTGGAACTGGCCGCCAAGGGACTGGCCATCCGCCCGGTCCGCGACCGCCTCGACTTCCGCAAGGAACTCGCGCCGGGCGATTCGGCCTGGCTCAAAGGCCAGCTCAGCGGCGACGGGAACGGGCGCGCCGTGCTGAACGGCAGCGGCCATCTGGCGCCGTCCGAGACGCTGACCTCCCGCTTCGAGACCGTGTTCGGCCCCGTCCGGATCGACAGCCGCGAGGCCGTCGACTGGCCCGCGCCGCCGCCCGGCAGGCCGGATCCGCTGCGCGCCATGCGGGAGATCGCGGAGCCGTTGATGCCCGCCACGCCGCCGGCAAACGCGTGGACGACCTGGCAGGGCACCGTCGAGGTCCGGGATTGCGACATCACCGGCCTTCAGAGCGCGCGCGGCCTGTTCGACATCTTCACCCGGGGCCTCTGGGCCGTGCATATCCGGCTGGGCCGGCACCGCGACCACATGGCCGAGCGCGGCACGGCGGGCGGCGTCACCGCGCTGCAGATCCGCCATGGCCGTCCGGCGCGGATGGGGGACCTGCTGGAGATCCGCACGGCACTGCTGGGCGTCGGCAGCAATTCGGTCCGCATGGGCCATCTGATCCGCGACGTGACCGACGGCGCCGCTGTGGCGCAGATCGAATACGTCAACACCTTCATCGACCGGAAGACCGGCCGGAAGACGCCGCCGGAACCGGACTATCTGGAGGGCCTGATGGACATGCGGCTTTGACCGCGGTCCTCAACTCGGTCCTGCCCCTGTTCGCGCTGGTGCTGGTCGGCTACGGCGCGATGCGGTTCCGGGCGCTGAGCCCCGAGGGCCTCGCCGGTCTCAACCGCTTCGTCTACGTCTTCGCCCTGCCGGTGATGCTGTTCTTCACCATGGCGCGCAGCCCGCTGGACGGGCTGTTCGACTGGCGCATCGTCGCCGCCTATTCAGGCGCGTCGGTGACGGTCTTCGTGGCGGCGCTGTTGCTCATGCCGCTGCTGTTCCCGGGCCGGAGCATCGCCGAGCGCACCGTCGTCGCCGGGGCCGGCAGCTTTTCGAACATCGCCTATCTGGGCGTGCCGCTGGTGATCGGCGCCTTCGGTCCCGGCGTCGGCGCACCGGCCGGCCTGATCCTGCTGGCCGACAACCTGATCCTGATTCCACTGATCATGGCGTTTCTGGAAGGCTCCACCGGCAGCCGGACCTCGCCGCTCCGGCTGGTGGGCAAGGTGCTCGCCGGGTTCGCCCGCAACCCGTTCCTGCTGGGCATGCTTGCCGGCGCGGTCTGGGGGATCCTGCGTTTGCCGCTGCCGGAGCCGGTCCTGCGCTTCGGGGACCTGCTGGGCGGGGCCGCGGGACCCTGCGCCCTGTTCGCGCTGGGCGGATCGCTCTACGGGCGGCCCATCGCCGAGGGGCGCGCCGAAGTCGGGTTCGCCAGCCTGCTGAAGCTGTTTGCGCATCCCGCGCTGGCCGCTGTGGCCGCGTTCTGGATCTTCGGGCTGCCCGACGAGATCGCGGTTCTGGTCGTCGCCATCGCAGCCCTGCCGACCGGCGCGAACATCTTCGTCCTGGCCAGCCAGTACGAGGCCGCGGTGGCCCGCGCATCGACCGTGGTGCTAGTCACCACGGGGATGGCGGTCGTTACCGTGTCGGGATTGCTGCTCTACCTCGCCGGCCGGACCTGATCAGGCCGCGGCCTCGGCGGAAGCGGCGGTCTGAAGCGCGACGCCGGCGAGCGGCAGCTTCAGCATGAAGATGCGCTGTCCGCTGCGGTTCTCCAGATGCAGGGAGCCGCGGTTGGCGCGCATCAGGGTGGAAACCAGCGAGAGGTGCACGGCGGTCGGGCTGACCGACGCGATGCCGCCTTCCGAATTGGCCTCTGAATAGGCCGCCGCGCCCAGCGCGTCATGGCGGAGCTCAGGCGGCACGTCGTCCAGCACCCAGCCCTTGCGGTCCGCGGTCACGGTCAGGACCGCCCAGCCGGCATCCTCGCGGCAGTCCACCCGGCAGAGCGCGCCGGTCTCCGAGGTGGCGATCGCCGCCTGCAGCGTATGCCCCAGCGCCTGCTTGAAGGCGCGCGGATCGGCGGCGGCCCGGAGATCGACATCGACCGGGCCGCGGGCAACCATGACGCCGCGCTGCTCGGCGCGGAAATGCATCAGACCGATGGCCTGGTCGACGGTCTCGCCGACCGCGACCGGCTGCAGATCGAGACCGCCGTCGACTTCAGCCGCGCCGATCTCGGTCAGAACCTTGACGGTCTCCATCAGATCGCCGCCGGAGCGGCCGATATTGGAGGCGTAATCCTTGTACTTCTCGCCGCCGAGCGGGCCCATGACCTCGTTCGACATCATCTCTGCGAAACCGATGATGTGGTTCAGCGGCGTGCGCAGTTCGTGGCTCATGCTGGAGAGCAGCTCGAGCTTGCCGCGGAAGTGCTTCGCGTCGTCTTCCTTCTCGGCGCGCAGGGCGTCCAGCGCCGCGTCGAGCCGGGTGATGCTTTCCTGCACATTGGCCATCAGCACGCCGGCCTCGTCACCGTATTTCGTCGGCAGCGAAGGCACCGCGCGGTCCTGCAGATAGGCGTTCAGGGCCTTGGCGGCCATCCGGACCGGCGCAAGCAGGCCGTGGTGGATGATCAACGTCGCCGCGGTGCCCACCAGGGTCGCGACCAGCATGGCCAGGACGATGTCGATGTTTTCCATCACCCCGCGGCCGCTGGAGAGCAGGATGTAGGTCACCGCACCGATGATCGGCACGTGGACGCCCAGAAAACTGATCAGCAGGATCTTTCCGAGATAGCTACGGGAAAGAACGAACTTGTTGACCGCACGATACAGATACATGGAACCCCTCGATTCGCAGAAACTTGCGAACCAGAAGCATGAACTATACCAGTTAACGGCCGATTACGGCGCCCCTGCGCCGCAGGCTCAGGCCTCGTTGGCGATCGGATTGACCAGCGTGCCGATCTTCGAGATCTCCACCTCGACCGTGTCGCCGTCCTTCATGAACAGCGGCGGGGTCCGCTTCATGCCGACGCCGCCCGGCGTGCCCGAAGCGATCACGTCGCCCGGCTGCAACTCCATGAAGCTGGAGATGTAGGAAATGACGAAGGGAATGTTGAAGATCAGCTGATCGGTATTGGCGTTCTGCACGACCTGCCCGTTGAGGCGCGTGGTCAGCGTCAGCGTGGCCGGGTCCGGGATCTCGTCAGCGGTCACCATCCACGGGCCGAAGCCGCCGGTGGCGGTGAAGTTCTTGCCCGGCATGAACTGGTGGGTATGGGCCTGCCAGTCGCGGACCGAGCCGTCATTGTAGCAGGAGTAGCCGGCGACCAGGCTCAGCGCGTCCTCACGGCTGACATGGCGGCCGGCCTTGCCGATGATTACCGCCAGTTCGCCTTCATAGTCGAACATGTCGGAATTCTTCGGCTTCACCATGGCCTGCTGGTGACCGACCTGGCAGTTGGCGTAGCGCGGGAACAGCACAGGATAGCCCGTCGGCTCGCGTCCCGTTTCGATGCGGTGATCCTCGTAATTCAGGCCGACGCAGATGATCTTGTTCGGATTCGGGACAACCGGCAGGAAGGTCACGTCGGCCAGCGCATGATCGGCCGGCCTGCCCTCGGCGGCCTTCGCGGCCTCGGCCAGCGCGCCCGCTTCCAGCACGCTCAGGATATCGGCGTACTTGCCGCCCATCGCCTTGCCCAGATCGACGACGCCGTCGCCGCTCACCGCGCCGAAGCTGGCCGCTCCCTTGGCTTCATAGGTCATCAGGCGCATGGGTTCCCTCCTCCCGGAATTCGTTTGTGTGCAAACTAGTGGGGCGGCGCGGGATTGTGAAACGGCTTGTGCGCCGCACTGCCGGTTTTTTGTCGCAGAAGGCCGGTAGCCGCAGCCTAGAAGCGGAAGCTGGCCTGGTTGCCCGGTCCCACGGTGAGCACGCCGGTAGAGATCACATCCATCCCGATGAGCAGGTCATATGAATCCGCCGCAGCGTCAAAATCAGGTCCTCGTATCGCGTGGGGATAGAAGAGTACCGGCCCAGTGGCCGGCTGGAATCCCAAATGAAAATAGTACTCATTGTGCTCGAAGACGCCGCTGGCGCTGCGAAGCCCCCGTTTTCCCACCACGGCGAACTCCGCCAATTGTGCGAAACGGGCGCTGATGCAGGAAAGCTCTGCGCCTGTGTCGACCAAGGCGGTCGCGGACGACACGAATCGGGGGGCGCTTTCGTCGATCAGCTGCTGGAAGTGCTCAGGAGAAACCACAACCACATCGGCAAGGATCTTTCGTCCGGTGTGGATCAGGCCTACTTCATACACGCGAGAAGATGCCCAGATCGACAATCCGATCGTCGATTTCTTGCACCGAAAAGAGTTGATCGGAGAAGCGGTCGCGGCCACTCAAGAACGCAGCGTATCCGTCATCAAAGAACTCGACGATTTCCTGATGCCGGATCAGCGCGTATTCGCCTTTGCGCGAGACAATGAGCCTTGGGAGCACAGTCTTGAAATACGCGTAGTTCTGATCGATTTCCGCCTGCAACGCGTTTCTGTTGTTCGGCATGGCTGACTCCGTCAAGCGCATTCGATTCAGCGCCAGTGAATCACACGCGGATTCCGGCTGCAAGCCGGGCTCAGTTCAGGTAGCGCGCGTCCAGGTGGGTGCGGAAGGCGTCTGCCGAGAGCGGGGCGCCGGTGGCGTCGGCGATGACCTCGCCGGTCGTGGCCGACAGGGCACGGGCATGCACCTTCTCTCGCAGCCAGCCGGTGAAGGCGGCGAAATCGCCGGCCTCGGTGCGGGCGTCCAGATCCGGCACGTCGCGCCGGACCGCCGCCATCAGCTGCGCCGCGCCCAGCGCGCCCAGCGTGTAGGTCGGGAAATAGCCCACGGCCCCATCCATCCAGTGGATGTCCTGCAGGCAGCCGTCACGGTCGTCGGGCGGGCGGACGCCGACCAGATCGGCCATGCCGTCGTTCCAGGCGCCGGGCAGGTCGGCGACGGCGAGATCGCCGGCCAGCAGCGCCTTCTCCAGCCGGTAGCGCAGGATGATGTGCAGCGGATAGGTCGCCTCGTCGGCATCGACGCGGATCAGACCGCGCCGGACGCGGGTCACGAGACGCGAGATATTGGCCACGTCCAGCGCGGGCTGCCCGCCGAAGGCCTCGGCGAGCATGGGCGCGACATGGCCGACAAAGGCCGGGCCGCGGCAGAGCTGCATCTCGACGATCAGCGACTGGCTTTCGTGCAGCGCCATGCCGCCGGAATTGCCGACCGGCTGCCCCCGCCAGGCCTTCGGCAGGCCCTGTTCGTAGAGCGCGTGCCCGGTCTCGTGCAGGATGCCCATCATGGCCTCGACGAAGCCGTGCTCGGTGTAGCGGGTGGTCAGGCGGACATCGTCCTGAACGCCGCCGGTGAACGGGTGCATGCTCTCGTCCAGCCGGCCCTGTTCGAAGTCGAAACCGAGGGCGCGCATCAGCCCTTCGCCGAGCTGTTTCTGGATGGCCCGGTCGAAAGGACCTTCGGGCGCCGACGGCGTCTCGGCCGAAGCCTGGCGCTCCAGAATCGCCGCGACCTTCTCCGGCAGCCAGCTTCCCAGATCGGCGAAAACCGGCGCGATGTCGGTGTCGCGCAACCCCGGTTCGAACAGTTCCAGCTGCGCGTCGTAGGGATCGAGACCGAGCGCCGCGCCACGGACCGACGCCGCCTCCCGCACCAGACCGAAGACCTTTTCCAGGTGCGGCCGCTGGCTGGCGAAATCGTTCTCACGGCGGGCCGTGCGCCAGTTCATTTCGGAAGCCGCGCCGGCGCGCTGCATGGCCTCGACAAGATCGGAGGGGATGGCGGTCGCCAGCCGGTGTTCCCGCCGCATCAGCTCGAGGTTCCGGGCCTGCCAGCCATCGATGGCGCCGGCATCCGCTTCCGCCTCGCCGAGCAGATCTTCCGTGGCGGGGTCGAGCAGGATCTCTCGGGCGATCTTCGTCAGCTCGGCGATCTGGTCGGTGCGGCCGTCGGCGGCGCCGGCGGGCATCAGCGTGGCATTGTCCCAGTGCAGGATGGACAGGGCGTCCTGGACGCGGGCGCGGCGGCGGAACCGCTCCTCCAGCGCGCGATAGGCTTCGGCTGCATTCATTGTGGCGTCTCCGTGCGGCCACGCCGGAAACCCATCAGCAGCCAGATCACGAGCAGGACGGCGGCGAGCGAGAACCAGGTCATGGCGTATCCGAGATGGTCGTTCTTCAGGCTCAGCTGCGGGGGCCCGGCCCGGGGCCAGTCGGCCGCCGAATCCCGGTCCACGACATACCAGGGTGGCACGGTCAGCCCGTACGCCGCGGCCATCGCCACAGGATCCGATGCGAACCAGATGTTGGCGGCCGGATCGTCGTCGGGGGTGAAGGTGTTGCGGGGATCGGGGAGGCGGACAATGCCGGTGATCGTGACCTCGCCCGCCGGCGGATCGCCGGGCCGCGCCGCCGGGTCCTTCAGCGGTTCAGGAACCCAGCCGCGCTCGACCATGACGATGCCCCCACCGTCGGCGCGCCGCAGCGGCGTGAAGATGCGGTAGCCGATGGCGCCGCGCTCGGGCCGGCCGGTCCGGTGGGATTCCGCGTCATGGACGAAGCTGCCGGTCACGGTCACGGGCCGGAAACGCCAGGCGTCCGGATCGTCCAGCGTTTGCGGCAGCGGTACCGGTTCGCCGCCCATCCGTTCGTCGATCTGCGCGATCAGGCCTTCCTTCCACTCCAGACGCTGCAATTGCCACACGCCGAGGCTGCACAGGATCGCGAAGGCGATGCCCGCGGAAACGGTCAGCCACAGGGAGGGTCGGAAACGCATGTCAGAGAGTCCAGAGAAAGCCGCCGTACCAGGCCGCGCACAGAAGCAGTATCCAGGCGGTGTCCACAAGGTGCCAGTTCCAGACCGCGACCTCGTTGCCCAGGCCGACGGCGCCGCCGCGCGCCACAACGAGGATGCCCGACAGGCCGACAAGGGCCGTGGCCGCGATCAGGTACCAGGCGTGGTAGCCGGCCACGAGCATGGCCATCGAGCCGGCAAGGCTGCCGCTGCCGAATGTCGGCTGGCCCAGCCGCCAGGACTGGACGGCGACGAAAGCCAGCGCGAGTACGATCGCGATCAGATGACCCGCGATCGCCCCGCGGGCGTCGCCGCGCCGCATCGCCGAGAGGCCGCGCCCCAGTGCGAGGGAGGCCAGCATCAGCAGCAGGACTGTGGCAAAGATGGACCCGTCCGGATCGGTGTCGCCCGGCCCCTCGGGCCAGCCCGGACCGGGATCCGTCAGAACAAGGCCGGCGAGCACATAGAGATGGAGCCCGATCCAGAGCCAGCTGACCAGAACCAGCACAGCCAGCAGGCCGTCGAAGGACAGCCAGCGCCGCCGGGGCCGGTCAGGGCTGAAGGTCGACATCCTGTGTCGCGGCGTTCTTGTACTGCAGCGCGATGAGCAGCGCCTTCATCGGCCGGAGCAGGACAAGGGAGCCGCCAAGCACCAGCGGCAGCAGATAGATGACATGGACCCAGACCGGCGGCTCGAAGTTGAACTCCACCCAGAGGGCCAGGGCCGCGGCGACGGCGCCGATGATGAAGATGACGAAGACGGCGGGTCCGTCGCCCGAATCCACCTTCGAATAGTCGAGATCGCAGACATCGCAGCCGGTGGCCACGGCGAGGAAACCGCCATAGAGCCGGCCTTCGCCGCAGCGCGGACAGCGGCAGGCAAGACCGGCCCGGAACGGTGAGACGAAGACCTCGCTCATGGCGTCCGGGCCGGAAGTGCGATCAGTGCGCGGCGATCACGCCGCCTGCGCCGCCCCACCAGTAGATGCAGACGAACAGGAACAGCCAGACGACATCGACGAAATGCCAGTACCAGGCCGCCGCCTCGAAGCCGAAGTGGTGCTCTGCCGAGAAGTGGCCCCGGGTGGCCCGGATCAGGCAGACCAGCAGGAAGATGGTGCCCACCAGAACGTGGAAGCCGTGGAAACCGGTCGCCATGTAGAAGGTCGAGGCGTAGATGCCGTCGGTGAAGCCGAAGGCGGCGTGGGCGTATTCGTAGCCCTGCACGCAGGAGAACAGCGCGCCCAGCACCACGGTGCAGATCAGGCCGTTGACCAGCCCCTTGCGGTCGCCTTCCTTCAGCGCGTGGTGCGCCCAGGTGACGGTGGTGCCCGACAGCAGCAGGATGACCGTGTTCACGAAGGGCAGATCCCACGGATCGAAGACCTCGATGCCCTGCGGCGGCCACTGGTTGCCGATACCTTCGTTGGGATACAGCGCGGCGCCGAAAAAGGCCCAGAACCAGGCGACAAAGAACATCACCTCGGAGGCGATGAACAGGATCATGCCGTAGCGGTGGTGCAGCTGAACGACCGGCGTGTGATAGCCCTTGTTCTGCGCCTCGTCGACGACATCCCGCCACCAGACGAACATGGTGTAGAGGACGCCCAGCAGACCGACGGCGAGCACCAGATTCGGAATCAGGCCTTCGCCTTCCTCGGCATGCATCGACGTGACGGCGCCGATCGCCATAGTGAAGGCCGAGATCGCCCCGACCGCCGGCCAGGGGCTTGGATCTACCAGATGGTAGTCATGATTCTTCGCGTGACCGTCCGCCATCCTCTCACTCCCTCAATCCCGCGCCGCCCGTGGCGGCGTCGGCTTCCGTTTCGCGCTCTCCACCCTCGGATTGCGTCTCGAAGAACGTGTACGAGAGCGTGATCGTGCGCACCTCGTCCGCGTTCTGATCCTTCTCGATCGCCGGATCGACATAGAACTGGACCGGCATGTCCACGCTCTGACCCGGCTGCAGCGTCTGCTCGGTGAAGCAGAAGCAGTCGATCTTCATGAAATACTCGCCCGCCTTCTGCGGCGTGACGTTGAACGAGGCCGTCCCGGTGACCGGCCGGTCGCTCAGATTGGTGGCCCGGTAGAAGATCAGCCCGGTCTCGCCGGTCCTGAGCGTCACGGGTGCGGCCGGTTCGAACTTCCACGGCATCCCGCGCGCCAGCGAGGCGTCGAAGGTGACCTTCATCAGGGTGCTGCCTGTCGTCTCCGACGCGCCCTCGGCCTGCTGGGTGGTGCCGCCGAAACCGGTGACGCGGCAGAACAGGTCATAGAGCGGCACGGCGGCGAAGCTCATGCCGGTCATCAGCGCGACGACGCCGACGCAGGTGATGACGATGCGGCGGGGGCTGGCCATGCCTCAGCCTCCGACCGTGTTGTTCAGCACGGGAATGTCGCCGCCGCTCATCTTCACCAGCGATCCGGCGAAGACCAGCGCCACGAAGGCGACCAGCGCCAGCGCCAGCACGACATTGCGGCTGCGGCGGCGGCGGGCCTCTTCATGGGTGAGCGGCGACGGATGTTCCATCAGACCAGCCCGGCCGCATGTTCGACGCCCAGCAAGGCGAAGAGCAGGAAGAGATAGAGGATCGAGAAGCCGAACAGGCGGCCCGCCTGGCGGTAGACGCCCTCGGCCTCACGCAGGACGCCGACGGCCAGCACAATGAAGGCGAGGCCCGTGGCCATGGCGCCGGCGACATAGAGCACGCCCGCGATGCCCAGCGCGGCGGGCGCCAGGCTGCAGGCCACCATCAGCACCGAATAGGCGACGATCTGGCGGCGCGTCGCGCGCTCGCCGGCGACCACCGGCAGCATCGGCACGCCCGCATTGCGGTAGTCCTGGTTGCGGAACAGCGCCAGCGCCCAGAAGTGCGGCGGCGTCCACATGAAGATGATCAGGAACAGGCTCCAGGCCGGCAGCGATGTCAGATCGCCGGTGACGGCGGCCCAGCCGATGACCGGCGGAAACGCGCCGGCGGCGCCGCCGATGACGATGTTGTGCGGGGTCAGCCGCTTCAGCCACATCGTGTAGATGACGGCATAGAAGAAGATCGTGAAGGCCAGCAGAGCCGCCGAGGCCAGGTTGACCAGCAGCCCCATGGTCCCGACCGAGGCGGCGGAGAGGAACAGGCCGAAGCCGAGCGCGTCGCCGGCGCTGACCTGCCCCGCCGGCACCGGGCGCCTGGCCGTCCGGGCCATGCGCGCGTCGATGTCGGCGTCGTACCACATGTTGATCGCACCCGACGCCCCGGCGCCGACGGCGATGCAGATGATGGCGATCACCGCGGTTACCGGATGGATCGCGCCCGGTGCGGCCAGCAGGCCCACCAGGCTGGTGAACACCACCAGCGACATCACCCTGGGCTTCAGCAGGGCGAGAAAATCGCCCGGCCCGGCCACCGCGGATGCGGAGGCCGGGACCGGGGTGTCTGCGGTCCTTGAGGCGACGCTGTTCATGGCAGGTCAGACGTCTCCGGTCAGCCCTGCTGCCGCTCGGTGACGGTCGGCAGGTCCTCGTACTGGTGGAACGGCGGCGGCGAGGGCAGCTTCCATTCCAGCGTCGTGGCGCCTTCGCCCCACGGATTGTCGCCGACCCGGCGCTTGGCCATGAAGGCCTCGACCACGCCGTAGAGGAAGATCAGAACCGCGAAGCCCGAGATGTAGGCGCCGTAGGAAGAAACCTCGTTCCACAGGGCATAGGCGTCCGGATAGTCCGGAATACGGCGCGGCATGCCGGCCAGGCCCAGGAAGTGCTGCGGGAAGAACAGCAGGTTCACGCCGATGAAGGTGACCCAGAAGTGCAGCTTGCCCACGAACTCCGAGTACATGTAGCCCGACATCTTCGGGAACCAGTAGTACCAGGCGCCGAAGATCGCGAAGACGGCGCCCATCGACAGCACGTAGTGGAAGTGCGCGACCACGTAGTAGGTGTCGTGCAGGTAGTTGTCGAGGCCGGCATTGGCGAGCACCACGCCGGTGACGCCGCCCAGGGTGAACAGGAAGATGAACCCGATCGCCCAGACCATCGGCGTGCGGAAGCTCATCGAGCCGCCCCACATGGTGGCGATCCAGGAGAAGATCTTCACGCCGGTCGGCACCGCGATGACCATGGTCGCCGCGGTGAAGTAGGCGCGGGCGTCCAGGCTCAGGCCGACGGTGTACATGTGGTGGGCCCAGACGATGAAGCCGACGACGCCGATCGCGACCATGGCGTAGGCCATGCCGAGATAGCCGAAGACGGGCTTCTTCGAGAAGGTCGAGACGATGTGGCTGATGATGCCGAAGGCCGGCAGGATCAGGATGTACACCTCGGGGTGACCGAAGAACCAGAACAGGTGCTGGAACAGGATCGGGTCACCGCCGCCGGAGGCCACGAAGAAGTTGGTGCCGAAGTTGCGGTCCGTCAGCAGCATGGTGATGGCGCCGGCCAGGACGGGCAGCGACAGCAGCAGCAGGAAGGCCGTGATCAGCACCGACCACGCGAACAGCGGCATGCGGTGCAGGGTCATGCCCGGCGCGCGCATGTTGAAGATGGTGGTGATGAAGTTGATCGCGCCCAGGATCGACGAGGCGCCGGCGATGTGCAGCGACAGGATCGCGAAGTCCATCGCCATGCCCGGATGCCCCAGACTGCCCGACAATGGCGGATAGATCACCCAGCCTGCACCCACGCCGTCGCCGCCCGCGGGACCCGGCACGAACATCGAGATCACCAGCAGGCCCAGCGCCGGCGGCAGCAGCCAGAAGGAGATGTTGTTCATGCGCGGGAAGGCCATGTCCGGCGCGCCGATCATCAGCGGCACGAACCAGTTGCCGAAGCCGCCGATCAGCGCGGGCATGACCATGAAGAAGATCATGATCAGGCCGTGGCCGGTGATCAGCACGTTGAACAGGTGATGGTCGCCGCCCAGGATGCCGTTGCCCGGATCCTGCAGCTCCATGCGCATCAGCATGGACATGACGCCGCCGATGATGCCGGCGATCACGGCGAAGATCAGGTACATCGTGCCGATGTCCTTGTGGTTCGTCGAATAGACGAAACGCTTCCAGCCGGTCGGGTTGCCGTGGGAATCGACGGACTTACCGAGATAGCTCATCTGGCTTGCTCCTGCAGAATCTCTTAGCGGCGCTCGGCGGCGGCGACCTTCACGTCGCTCTCCGCGGCGCCGAACTGCACCTTGGCCTCTTCGACCCAGGCGGCGAATTCTTCCTTGCTGACGACCTTGACCTGGATCGGCATGAAGCCGTGATTGCGGCCGCACAGCTCCGAGCACTGGCCGTAATACATGCCTTCCTTCTCGAAGTAGATCGGCAGTTCGTTCAGGTGACCCGGCCAGCCGTCGACCTTGCCGCCGGTGGCCGGCATGGCCCAGCTGTGGCCGACATCGGCGGCGGTGACCAGCACGCGGATCTTGGTCTGCACGGGCAGCACGACAAGGTTGTCGGTGGTCAGCAGCCGCAGCTCGCCTTCGGCCAGCTGGTCGTCTTCCTTCATGATGGCGTCGAAGCTGAAGCCGCCATGATCGGGATATTCATAGCCCCAGTACCACTGATAGCCGGTGGCCTTCAGGGTCATCTCGGCGTCCTCGACCTCGTGCGTGTTGATCAGCAGCTTGAAGGACGGGATGGCGATGACCAGCAGGATCAGGATCGGGACAACGGTCCACACGACCTCGATCAGCGTGTTGTGAGAGGTCTTGGAGGCGACCGGATTCGAGCGCTCGTTGAAGCGCACCATGACCCAGATCAGCAGGCCCAGGACGAACAGCGTGATCAGCGTGATGACCACCAGCAGCAGATTGTGGAAGGTCAGCATCTCTTCCATCAGCGGCGACGCCGCCTCCTGCATGCCCAGCTGGCCGGGCGCCGCGTGGCCCAGTTCGGCGAAAGCGGGCGCCGAACTCGTCACCAGCGCCAGAAAAGCGAGAAACAGCCGCATGATTTCCGTTCCGATCCCTTGCAGATTTGCGGTTCGGAAGCCCCCAATCCGGCTTCCGGCCCCATGACTTATAACCGGGCCGGAACCTATCGGCCAACGTCTGGCGGCCACAGGGGCAATAATGTCGCGGTTCGCTTGTAGTTTCGGCCCGGCCTAACCATCGCCGTCCAGGGCGGTCCGGCCGGTCACGTGGGACGCCGCGTCGGAGCGCCCGCGCAGTTCCCGGGCCCACTTCACCGACTTCGAATGCATCAGGTCGGGCTTCACGCCCAGTTGCACCATCGCCGCCGAGCCGTTGGCGGTCTCCCGGTAGCTGCGAATCAGCCCGTCAGGGTCGAAGTGGAAGATCGACGTGCCCTCCAGCAGCACCTGGTTGCCGCTGTAGGCCGGCATGGTCGAGGTGAAGCTGAAATAGTAGCGCGCATAGCCGACCCTGCCGTCGCAGACCGGATCCAGCATCTGCCAGCGGAAATTCGTGGCGTCGCCCCAGAAATGGCTGTTCAGCATGCGGCCGATCTCGGCCCGTCCGGTGAAGGCGCCGTAGATATAGTCGTGATAGACGCCATCCTCGGCGAACAGCGCCCCCAGGGCCGCACCGTCATTCGCCTCGACCGCGCCGGTGAAGCGCTTCAGCACCGATTCGAAATCGAGCATCCCTTGTTTCCTCCCCTGTTGCGGACCATAAGTAGGCCAGAAGCCGCCGGCGGGGTCACGCGGATTGAAACGAAACGTGGATGTCCGCCCTGTCCGGACCGGCCGGATGAGAACAGATTTGAATCTCTTTACCGGAACAGAAGCGAACGAAGCCGGTAGACGGTCGTTGACGGGGGAAGCGATTCGCCCCCAATTCGCACCGCAGCCATGAACGAAGGAAACCGACCATGATCTTTCGCGATCCCATCCAGATGACCGAGGAAGTCGGCATGCTGCGCGACACCGTCCGCCGCTTCGTCGCCGACGAGGTGATGCCCCACGGCGAGAAATGGGAAGAGGAAGGCCAGAGTCCGAAATCGGTGCTCAAGAAACTCGGCGATCTGGGCATGCTCGGCATCCGCTACGAGGAGAAATACGGCGGCTCCGAGATGGACACGCTCGCCACGGTCGCGCTGCACGAGGAACTCGGCCAGCTCCACCTTCGGCGGCTTCCACGCCATGATCTCGGTGCACACCGACATGGCCTCGCCGCATCTGGAGCGCTACGGCACGCCGGAGCAGAAGGACAAGTACATGCCGGCCATCGTCGCCGGCGACATCCTCACCGCCGTCGCGGTCTCCGAGCCCGGCGCCGGATCCGACGTTGCGGGGATGTCGACCAAGGCGGTGAAGGACGGCAATGGGTGGCGGCTGAACGGGCGCAAGATCTTCATCACCAACGGCGCCCAGGCCGACGTTCTGTTCGTCGGCGCCAAGACCGACACGTCGGTCAAGGGCAGCCGCGGCATCTCCATCTTCATCGTCGAGCGCGACACGCCCGGCTTCGAGGTCGCCCGCAAGCTGGACAAGACCGGCTGGCGCTCGTCGGACACCGCCGAGCTGGTGTTCGAGGACGCGAAGCTGCCCGGCGACGCCCTGCTGGGCACCGAGAACAAGGGCTTCTACGCCATCATGGACAATTTCCAGAACGAGCGGCTGACGCTGGGCGCCGCCTCGGTCGGCATGGCCATGGAAGGCATCGAACGGACCCTGGACTGGGTCAAGCAGCGCAACGCCTTCGGCGCGCCGCTCTGGGACAAGGGCGCCATCCGCCAGCGCATGGCCATGGCCGCCTCGCAGGTCGAGGCCGCGCGGCACCTGCTCTGGCACGCCGCCTGGCTGGACGCCAACAAGCAGGACTGCGTGCGAGAGGTCTCGATGGTGAAGGCGCTGACCGGCGAGATGGTCAACAAGGTGCTCTACGAATGCACCCAGTTCTTCGGCGGCATGGGCTTCATGCGCGAGAACCCGGTCGAACGCATGTACCGCGACGCCCGCGTCATGTCGATCGGCGGCGGCGCGTCGGAAGTGATGCTGGAGGAAGTCGCGAAGCGGCTGTAACAAACCTCGAAGACCCCTCCGGCGTCATGCCGGACCTGATCCGGCATCTGGTCGATCTGTCAGCCTTGCGGCGAAGCCGCTCCGGACCCCGGCTCGGGGGCCGGGGTGACGGCTGAGCATTCGGTCAGGCCCAGGGACGGCAAGCAGCAGCGTCATTTCATTTCGAAGCGCCAGGCGCCGTCGCGGAGGCGGCAGGCGTCGCCATAGCCGATCTCGGTGCCGGCGGGCGTGCGCACGGTCTGGCGGAAGCGGCGGCAGGTGGTGTCACCGGACTGCGCGATCTCCAGCAGTTCGATGAAGCCCGACCGGGAGGCCGTGTGGAAGTTCACCCGGTCGCCCTGGGCGATGCGGAGCACGCCCTGCAGCGCGGCCTCGTAGGTGAACATGGTCGGCCGGATCAGCACCGGCAGGTTGTCCGCAGCCGGCGCGGTCACGGTGGTCTGCGACCAGGCGCGTTCGGCCTGCGCACGCTGGAAATCCCGCTGCGCCTGATGGCGGCTCATCTGGCTCTGATGCCGGTAGCTCGGCACGCGGCGCTGGTCGGCGCGGTCGTATGACGGCTTCGCGCCATGGACGCCCGACGCCCCGCGGCCCGGCAGCAGGTTCAGCAGATCGTTGGCGCCGGCCGCGGCGGGCGCGAGCGAAACCGCCATCGCGGCGATGAGTAGAGGCATGCGCATCGCCTCCATATGGGTGTCCCGCCGCGGGCGGCCAATCACGTCTGACATTGCCGCCCTACGCGCCGCGCCGTAGTCTCGGCCAAAAGCACACGGGGGAGGGATCGCGCCATGAGCGACGACGACAAGAAATACCGCAGCGCGGAGTGGTTCGGGGCCGGTTCCAAGGACGGCTTCAACCACCGGTCATGGATGAAGAACCAGGGCCGGCCGCACGATCAGTTCGATGGCCGCCCGGTCATCGGCATCTGCAATTCCTGGTCGGAGCTGACACCCTGCAACGCGCATCTGCGCGACGTCGCCGAGCGGGTGAAGCGCGGCGTCTACGAGGCCGGCGGCTTTCCGCTGGAATTCCCGGTCATGTCGCTGGGCGAGACCCTGATGCGGCCCACGACCATGCTGTTCCGGAACCTGATGTCGATGGACGTGGAAGAGAGCATCCGCGCCTATCCGCTGGACGGCATCGTGCTGCTGTCGGGCTGCGACAAGACCCAGCCGGCCATGCTGATGGGTGCGGCGTCGTGCGATCTGCCGACGCTGGTGATCACTTCCGGCCCGATGCTGAACGGCAAGTTCCAGGGTCAGGACATCGGCTCCGGCACCGACGTCTGGCGGTTCTCGGAGGACGTGCGCGCCGGCAAGATGACGCTGGAGGACTTCATGGAGGCGGAGAACTGCATGTCCCGCTCCAACGGGCACTGCATGACCATGGGCACCGCCTCCACCATGGCCTCGATGACCGAATCGCTCGGCATGACGCTTCCGGGCGCCTCGGCGATCCCGGCGGTCGACGCGAACCGCTACCGCGTCAGCCATCTGGCCGGCCGCCGCATCGTCGAGATGGTCCGCGAGGACCTGAAGATGTCGAAGATCATGACCCGGAAGGCCTTCGAGAACGCCATCCGCATCAACGCCGCCATCGGCGGTTCGACCAATGCCATCATCCATCTGATCGCCATGGCCGGGCGGCTGGGCGTGAAACTGTCGGTGGAGGATTTCGACGAACTGGCCCGCGGTGTGCCGCTGCTGGTGAACCTGCGCCCCAACGGCCAGTATCTGATGGAGGACTACTACTATGCCGGCGGACTGCCGGTGGTGGTCCGCGCGCTGGCCGAGAAGGGCCTGCTGCACGACGACGTGGTCACCGTGAACGGCGCCTCGCTGACCGAGAACTCGAAGGACGCGCGGAACTACAACGAGGAGGTCATCCGCACCTTCGACAACCCGCTGAACAAGGATGTCGGCCTGGCCGTGCTGAAGGGCAATCTCTGCCCCGACGGCGCGGTGATCAAGCCGTCGGCCGCGACCCCGGCGCTGCTGAAGCACAAGGGCCGGGCCGTGGTGTTCGAGAACATCGAGGAGCTGCGCCGCGAGGTCGAGAACGACGATCTGGATATCGACGAAACCTGCGTCATGGTGCTGAAGGGCGCCGGGCCGAAGGGCTATCCGGGCATGCCGGAGGTCGGCAACTTCCCGCTGCCGGCCAAGATCCTGAAGAAGGGCATCACCGACATGGTCCGCATCTCGGACGCGCGCATGTCGGGCACGGCCTATGGCGCGGTGGTGCTGCATGTCAGCCCCGAAAGCGCCGCCGGCGGACCGCTGGCGCTGGTGCAGACCGGCGACATGATCGAGCTGGACGTCGAGAACCGCCGCCTGCATCTCGACATCACCGACGAGGAGATGGCGAAGCGGAAGGCCGCCTGGACCCCGCCGCCGCCGCCGTCCGAGCGCGGCTGGGTCAGGCTCTACTACGACACGGTCACCCAGGCGCATGAGGGCGCGGACCTCAACTTCCTCTCCGGCGGCTCCGGCGCGCCGGTGCCGCGCGAAAGCCACTAGGAGGCCCGCATGACCGCTCATGTCAGCGTGCAGATCAAGGTCAAGGACCGCGAGAAGCTGAAGGAATACGGCAAGCAGGCGCCGGCGACCGTGGCCGCGCATGGCGGGCGCTTCATCGTCCGGGGCAATGTCACCGAGGTGCTGTCGGCCAATGCCGATCTCGACGTCGTCGCCATGCTGGAGTTCCCTGACGCCGCGACGGCGCGGCGCTGGTACAACAGCCCGGAATACCAGGCGCTGATCCCGGTCAGGGAACAGGGCGCGGACATGGTGTTCTCGCTGGTGGAGACGCCGTGAGGACCACGCGCCTCAATCCGCCGGACCTGTTCGACAGCGGCCCGACCGGCTTTTCCCAGGTCGTCTGGCGCGACGAAGGCCCCTGGCGGCGCATCCACCTGTCGGGCCAGGTCGCCTGGGGACCGGACCGCAAGGTGGCGGGCGACGGCGGGGTGGAGAGCCAGGTGATCGCCAGCCTGCGCAACATCGAACGGGCGCTGCGCCATGCGGGCGCGCGGCTGGCCGACGTCATGGGCATGCGCATCTACATCGTCGAGAGCCGGATCGGCGAGCACCAGGCGGTCACGCGCGGACTGAAGGCGGTGTTCGGCGACGCGCCGCCGGCCAGCACCTGGGTCGGCGTCCCCTGTCTCGCCTCGCCCGACTTCCTGGTCGAGATCGAGCCCGATCCGGTGATCATCCCCTGGACGCCGGAAAGCCGGTGAGACGCCGCCCGCATACCGACCTGCCCTCCGCCCGAATCGGCTGCGGCGGCGGCGCGCCGTTGCCGGTGCGCACCCCGGAACTCGGCGCTCACAACGAGGCCGCTTCCATGTTCTCAGAACTGACGCGGCGCCTCGTCTCTCTCATCCGTCACCCCGGCTCCCCGATCCGGTCGGGGACAGGCACCGAGCCGGGGTCCGGCCATGCCGCCGCAGGCGGCAAACCCGCAACCGGATCCCCGATCAGGTCGGGGATGACGCTTGTGTTTCTGGCGATCGTCCTTGGCATGCTCCTCCCGGCCATCGCGCTGGCGGAGACGGTGCTCACCATCGGCCATGTCCAGCTGAAGAAGGACCGGAGCTACGGCAAGTCGCGGAGCTTCGCGCAGTATCTGATGCAGCCGCTGGGACGGCCCTGGGACGGGGCGCAGGTGGCGCTGGGCGAGGTGAAATGGCACGGCGCGGCGGCTGGGGTGAGCTTCGCGCTGGAGCGCGCGCGGACGGATCCCGACAGCATCGCCGCCACGGTGCGGGAGATGGCCGGGCAGGGCGTCCGCTTCTTCGTGCTCGACCTGCCGGGCGACGTGATGGCCGAGGCCGCGGCGGCCCTGAAGGGCGAAGACGTCCTGCTGTTCAACGCCTCGGCCCGGGACGACGTGCTGCGCGGCGCGGCCTGCCAGCCCAACCTGCTGCATGTCATGCCCAGTCACGCCATGCTGGCCGACGCGCTGGGCCAGTATCTCGCCTTCAAGCGCTGGACCGAGGTGCTGATGCTGACCGGGCCGTCGGACGCCGACAGGGCCTGGGCCGACGCCTTCCGCCGCACGGCGAAGCGCTACAACATCGAGATCGACGAGGACCGCGCCTTCGTCCTCTCCAACGATCCGCGCCTGCGGGAAGAGAACAATCCCGTGCTGCTGACCTCGGATGCCGACTACGACGTGGTCTTCGTCGCCGATACCGACGGCGAGTTCGCGCGCAACCTGAACTACCGCGTCCGCGATCCGCGGCCCGTGATCGGCGCCGAGGGCCTCGCCCCGCTGGCCTGGCACTGGGCTTGGGAACGGCACGGCGCGCCGCAGCTGGAAAGCCGCTTCCAGGAGGAAGCCGGCCAGCCCGATGCGCGATGTCGACTGGGCGGCCTGGATGGCGGTCAAGACCGTGGCCGAGGCGGTGCAGCGCACGGCCAGCGCCGACTTCGCCACGCTGAGCGGCTACATCAAGGGCCCGGACCTCGTGCTGGACGGCTTCAAGGGCAACCGGCTGAACTTCCGTCCCTGGAACGGGCAGTTGCGCCAGCCGGTGCTGCTGGCCACCCACAACTGGGTGGTCGAGCGTGCGCCCATCGAAGGCTTCCTGCACGAGACCGACAATCTTGATACATTGGGCATCGACGCGCGCGAGAGCGCCTGCGAGAGACAGGAGTGACCGACATGGACAGGGCCACGTTCGAGGCGGAACTCGCCCGCGACGGTTTCGAGGCCGCCGGGGTGAAGACGCTGGAGCCCCACTGCCACAACGACGCCCACGCGCATGACTTCGAGGTCCGCGCCATGGTCATCGAGGGCGAGATCACGCTGACCTACGACGGCAAGACCGAAACCTGCCGCCCCGGCGACGTGCTCACCATGGCCAAGGGTTGCGAGCACACCGAGGATGTCGGCGCAGACGGCCTGAAATTCGTCGTCGGGCGGAAGTACTGAAGCCCATGAACGGCGCCTTCGAGGACATCGAGATCGGGCTGAGCCGGGAGACGCCGTCGCGCACCGTCACCGAGGACGAGATGCTCGCCTTTTCCCGCGAGTTCGATCCGCAGGTCTTCCATCTCGACCCGGAAGCGGCGAAGGAGTCCGTCTTCGGCGGCCTCTGCGCCAGCGGCTGGCACACGGCCTCGCTGATGATGCGGCTGCAGATGGATTCGTGGAAATCGGCGTATTCGATGGGTTCGCCGGGCTTCGACGACCTGAAATGGCTGAAGCCGCTGTTCCCCGGCGACAGCATCCGCGTGCGCTCGACCTGCATCGACAAGACCCCGTCGCGCTCCAAGGCGGACCGCGGCTCGGCCGTCTGGAAGACCGAGGTGGTCAACCAGAAGGACGAGGTTGTGCTGTCGGCCAATCTGATCGGCATCTACCGCAAGCGCGACACCGGCTGAGCGAATCTGCCGCCCCCGGGCCTGACCCGGGGGCCTCACGGTTCGGCCGCCGCAGCGTTGCAGTCCCAGGTCCCCGGGTCAGGCCCGGGGACATCAGAGGAGTATCCCTATTCGCACCCGCAGCGGGACTCGATCCCGCTGCCCAGTCCGGCGGCGACGGCGCGCTCGACGGGCGCTCGCTGGGTCCCGGGATCAAGTCCCGGGACGGGTGGGTGTTGGACGTCGAAAATCCTTGGCGGCAAGTCCCTCAACTGCCGCCCCCGGGCCTGACCCGGGGGCCTCACGGTTCGGCCGCCGCAGCGTTGCAGTCCCAGGTCCCCGGGTCGGGCCTGGGGACATCAGAAGGGTCACCCGCAGCGGGACTCGATCCCGCTGCCCAGTCCGGCGGCGACGGCGCGCTCGACGGGCGCTCGCTGGGTCCCGGGATCAAGTCCCGGGACGGGTGGGTGTTGGACGTCGAAAATCCTTGGCGGCAAGTCCCTCAACTGCCGCCCCCGGGCTTGACCCGGGGGCCTCGCGGTTCAACCGCCGCGGCGTTGCGGGCTCAGGTCCCCGGGTCAAGCCCGGGGACATCAGAGGCGGGGGGGCCGGCCTATTCCTCCGGCTTCCGCGCCATGACGACCTTGGTCATGGCTGGGATCAGTTCCTCGGTTCGCGCGCCGGTGAAGCCGGCGCCTTCCATGACGCCGCTGACCCAGATGGGCGTGATCGACTTGGCCGCCGGGGTGAAGGCCATGTGCTGCAGCTGCCAGAGCGCGGCGAGCGTCGGGCCGGAGCGGTCGTCCTCCACCATGAAGTCGTGCACGATGTAGTGGCCGCCCGGATTGAGGCAGCGGAAGGCGTTGCGCGCCAGGTCGGGGATCGATTCGCCGGGCACGCCGTTGAACAGGTACGACATGATGATGGCGTCCTGCTTCTCCGGCCATTCGGCTTCCAGCGCGTTGCCGCCGATGAAGCGGATGCGGTCCGACAGCCCGGCCTCGGCGACGAACTTCTCGCCCAGCGAGATCACGTTCGGGAAGTCGAGGATGGTCACGTTCAGCTTCGGATAGGCGCGGCAGAGCTCGATGGCGAAGGCGCCGGTGCCGCCCGCCACGTCCAGCAGGTTCTCGACATCCGACAGGTCCGCCATGCGGGCGAGCGAGCGCGCCGGGCCGAGCGAGCCGGAATGCTGCGATTCCGAATAGAGCCGCGCCTCCTCCGGATCGGCCATCCACTTGGCGTAGGAATCGATCTGGTCCGGCTCCATGTCGTCGCGGATCACGGCCTCCAGCCCCTGCATGAAGGGGAACATCTGCCGGTCGATCTGGAAGCGCAGATAGTCGCCGAAATCGTAGCGCGCGCCCTTCACCAGAAAGGCCTGGGCGCCGGGCGAGTTGACGAAGCGGCTGCCCTCCCGCTCCAGCAGGCCGATGGAATTCAGCGCCGTCATCAGGGTGGTCATGCGGTTTTCCTGCACGCCCGCGGCCTCGGCGACCTCGGAGGCGGTCTTCGCCCCGTCCGACAGTTTGGTGAAGACGTCGACATGCAACGCGACGAACAGCGCCTTCGACGCCATGAACCCGAAGGCGATGTTGGAAATCTGTTCGGCCTCGGTAACAGGCTGGACCACGTTCTCACTCCCTGCTGATTATCGACAGAGGAGAGGTTAGCAGGCCGTCAAGTATTTTGCAGCGCAGCATAAGGGCGCGGCTGCTATTCGCCCTCTTCCTCGCGCCCGATCATGTGAAGCGCCTTCGCCTCCAGGCCCATGGCGCGGGCCTGATGCACCAGCGCGTCCTCGCGCCCGTGGGTGACCCAGATCTCGCCCGCATTGACGTCGCCGATGGTCTGGCAGAGTTCGTCCCAGTCGGCGTGGTCGGAGACGATCAGCGGAAGTTCGGCGCCCCGCTGGCGGGCGCGGGCGCGGACCCGCATCCAGCCCGACGCGACCGCGGTCACCGCATCGCCGAACTTCCGCGACCAGCGGTCGGCGATGGCCGAGGGCGGGCACATCACCAGCTTGCCCTTCAGCGCCGAGCCCGGCAGCCCGGCCGCGGGCGCGGTCGGCCCCAGATCGACGCCGAAGCGCCGGTAGAGCTTGCAGAGCTTCTCCAGCGCGCCGTGCAGATAGATGGTCTCGTCATGGCCGGCGGCGCGCAGCAGCAGGATCATGCGCTGGCACTTGCCCAGCGCGTAGACCCCCAGCAGGTGCGTCCGGTCGGGAAAGGCGGCCATGCTGTCGAGCAGCTTGCCGATCTCCTCGGCGTCCGGCGGGTGGCGGAAGACCGGCAGGCCGAAGGTCGCCTCGGTGATGAAGATGTCGCTCTCGACCACCTCGAAGGGCGCGCAGGTCGGGTCGGCGCGGCGCTTGTAGTCGCCCGATACGGTGATGCGCTGCCCGCGATGCTCCATCACCACCTGGGCGCTGCCTAGAATGTGGCCCGCCGGGACCAGCCGCAGATCGACCTCGCCCAGCCGGATGGTCTCGCCATAGCTGAGCGCCTGCACCCGGTTCGCCGCCCGGCCCTCGTAGCGGCTCTCGGCAATGGCCAGCGTCTCCGGCGTCGCCAGGATGGCGTCATTGCCGGGCCGCGTGTGATCGGCATGGCCATGCGTCAGCACCGCCCGGTCCACCGGCCGGTGCGGATCGATATGAAACCCGCCCGGCACGCAGTAGAGCCCCTCGGGCCGGTTCTCGAGCCAGGTTTTCTCAGCGCCGGTCATCGATCGGCCTGATTCCTGATAGCGCGATTGACCGCCACCGCATTCTCGATGCCGAACAGTTCGTTGTCGTCGGAGCCAGGCAAGCGGCCAAATTGCCGTTCGCTGTCGCCAATCGTGATGCTTCCCCGCCCGCTCGACCATTCCGACAAACCCAACTCCGGCAGCGATCGCAGTTGGAACGACCGGGTATGCGGTTTGAAAAAGCCGGTCCGGATCAGCACGCGTTTGTCGGTCAACGCGTAAGAGGTCGCAGAACGGTCCAGAATGTCATGCACGAAACGTCCGGCGAGCAGATAGAGGCCGATCGCCACAAACAACAGCGGAATAAGATCGAATAACGAATCTATCCCGCGCTCCAGTACTGCGCCGGAACCGACGAACGCGCTCCCGCTCCACACCAGGCTGAACGGGACAATAAACAGATCCTCACGGCGAAGCACGAACCCCTGTTTCGGCTTCGCCGCCCACAGTATCTTCTCGCCGGGATCGAGGTAGGGCGCGATCTCATCCACGGCCGTCTGATCCCGGTCGAGCGAGGTCACCTCGGCACCTCGTAGCCGATGCTTTCGCGGTCCCAGGTGTCGGCGGTGACGCCGGCGTCGCGGATGTCGCCCTTGCGGAGCTTGCCCGACGCGGTCTTGTCCAGTTCCGCAATCTTCTGCACGAAGCGGGGCACGGCGTAGCGGGGCATGCGGGGGACGCAGTAGTCGAGCAGCGCTTTCGGCTCGACCGTCTTGCCGGGCTGCTCGACGATCACCGCCATGACCTCCTCCTCGCCGCCTGCGCCCTCGACCCTGACGCCGACCACGGCGCTTTCGGCGATATCGGGGTGGCCGTTCAGGATCTGCTCGACCTCGAAGGCGGAGATGTTCTCGCCGCGGCGGCGGATGCAGTCCTTGATGCGGTCGACATAGTGCATCCGGCCCTTCTCATCCATGCGGCAGGCGTCGCCGGTGTGGAACCAGAGATTGCGCCACGCCTCGACTGTCTTCTCCGGCATCCTGTAGTAGCCTGCCGAGAAGATGCCGGCATATTTCGGCCGGATCAGCAGTTCGCCCACCTCACCCCGGGGCATCGGCGCGTCGGTCTCAGGATCGCCGATGCGGACCTCGTAGAACTCGTCGTCGATATAGCCGCAGCAACCCGGCTCCAGCCCGGATTCGGCGCGGTCGCCCCAGGCGGTCATGCCCACCTCGGTCATGCCGAAACCCTGCATGATCTGGAAGCCGAAGCGTTCCTCCATCGCCGAGCCCCATTCCGCCGAGATCGGCACCGCCAGCACCAGGCGCAGCTTGTGGTCGCGGTCGCGCGGGTCGGCGGGGGTGTTGAAGACGAATTCCGGCATCACGCCCAGCAGGTTGGTCAGCGTTGCGCCGCTGTCGATGACGTCGTCCAGCCAGCGGTTGGGGCTGAAGCGCTGCACGACATGCGCCCTGGCCGCCGGCCATGAAGGTGCCCAGCGCCTGCAGGTTCAGCGCGTTGACGTGAAACAGCGGCATGCAGATGTAGTAGACGTCGTCCTCCCGCTGACCGACCTTCTCGATCTGGCGGGTGATCCAGACATAGAAATGCCCGTGCGGCAGCAGCACGCCCTTGGCCGGCCCGGTGGTGCCGGAGGTGTACATGATCGCGGCCATGTCGTGGATGGTCGGCGTGAAGTCCGGCGGGGCCAGCCCCTCGCCGGAGGCCTCCAGCGCCGCGAAGGTCTGCGCCGCCCCCGTCGCCAGTGCGGCAGGCAGCGTCTCGGGCACATCGCCGGCGACGATGACGGTGTGCGCCGGTTCCGCACCGGCTGCGTCCACGCCCTCGAAGTGATGCACCAGATCGGTATCGACCAGCGCTGCCTTCGGCTCGGCGTTGCGCAGCTGGTGCTGCAGGAAGTCGCCCTTCAGTTCGGTGTTGATGGGCACGAAGACGGCCCCGGTCTTCATCACCCCGAACAGCGCCACCATGAACTCGGCGCGGTTCTTGACCATGCAGAAGACGCGGTCGTCCGGCCCGACGTCCAGCTTCGCCAGCGCAGCCGCAAGGGCATCCGAGCGGCGGTCGAGCCCGGCATAGGTGAGCTCCAGACCGCTGTCGAAAGTCATGTAGGTCCGTTCGCCCAGCTTCGCCGCCTGTTCGCGGACCAGATGAACGACCGTCCAGTTGTCGAATTGATTCATGCAGATGCGTCCTCCCGCGGCGCATTCTTGGCCGCGGGAGGACGATCAGGCAACCGTCGGGTTGCGCAGGTCTGACGCCCGGTCAGGACCGGTTTTCGTCGTCGTCCGCTTCGGCCTCGTCCTCGTCGCCGGTGGCGCGGGAAATGGCCTCCAGGAGATCCTCGGCGCCCTGCGGGCCCTTCTCCAGCAGCTCCTCGACTTCCTCGACGTCGATGACCTCGTCATCATAGTCGTAGTCGTCGTCATCGTCGCGCCGCAGCACGTTCTCGCCGCGCAGCTGCGCCCGGGCCTCATCCTCGGAGCGGGCGACATTGATGCCCACCTCGACGATGACTTCCGGATGCAGGCGGACCGAGACGTCGTGGATGCCCAGCGTCTTGATCGGCCGGGTCAGCTGGACCTGGCGGCGTTCGATGGTGAAGCCCTCGGCCGAGACCGCGTCGGTGATGTCGCGGGTGTTGACCGAGCCGTAGAGCTGGCCGGAATCCGACGACTGGCGGATCACGGTGACCTTCAGCTTGTCCATGCGGGCCGCGATGTCCTCGGCCTCCTTGCGGAGCTCCAGGTTGCGGGCCTCCAGCTGCGCGCGGCGGGCTTCGAAGGCCTTCAGCGTCGCGTCGGTGGCGCGCTGGGCCTTGCCCTGCGGCAGCAGGTAGTTGCGGGCGTAACCGTTCTTGACGTTCACGATGTCGCCCATCTGGCCCAGCTTCTCGATGCGTTCGAGCAGAATCACTTTCATGTCGGCTCTCCCGTCAGTCCTGGACGTAGGGCAGCAGAGCCAGGAAGCGCGCGCGCTTGATCGCACGGGCCAGCTCACGCTGCTTCTTCGCCGACACCGCAGTGATGCGGCTCGGAACGATCTTGCCGCGCTCCGACAGGTAGCGCTGCATCAGCTTGACGTCCTTGTAGTCGATCTTCGGCGCGCCTTCCCCGCTGAAGGGGCAGGTCTTGCGGCGGCGGAAGAAGGGACGGCGGCCGCCCTTGACGGCGGCGCGGACGATACCCTTGTGCTCGGTACCAATGCTCATGAGCGGTCTCCTTCACGGCGCGGTTCGCGGTCGCCACGGTCACCGCGATCACCACGGTCGCCGCGGTCACCACGATCTCCGCGCTCCCTGCGGTCATCGCGGTCGCGGCCACCCGGACGGCCGCCGTCACGCCGGCCGCCACGGCCGCCGTCGCGTCCACCGCCGCGGGACTGCATCTGCGCGGACGGGCCTTCCTCCAGCTCTTCGACGCGGATCGACATGTAGCGCAGGATGTCGTCGTGCAGGCGCATGACGCGCTCCAGCTCCTGCAGCGCGTCGGCCGGCGCGTCGATGTTGTGAAGGACGTAGTGGCCCTTGCGGTTCTTCTTGATCTTGTAGGCCAGGTTGCGAAGACCCCAGTATTCGGTCTTCTTGATCTCGCCGCCATTCTCCTTCAGCAGTTCGGTGATCGTCTCGTTGATCTGGTCGACCTGCTGGGTCGAGATGTCCGGCCGCGCGATCAGCACGGTCTCGTAGTAAGCCATCGATGTCCTTTCCGTTGGCCGGCGCCCGCCCACAGGATCCGGAAAGTTCCCGGGACTCGGACGCCCGCGGCCACGGCATGCGACAGCGGGCGGGACGCCAAGCCGCGGCTTACACCACAAATCGCAGGGCGGCACAAGCCCCCGTTCGCGCCATCACGCGGCGCGCATCGGATCGGGCACGGCGGCGGCGGTCACGTCGTCCGGACCGAACAGGACGCGGACGCTGGTGCCGCCGCCCTCGCGCGGATCGATCTTCAGTTCGGCGCCGTGCAGCCCGGTCAGCGCCGCGACCAGAGCCAGGCCCAGGCCCCAGCCCTCCACCTTCCTTGAACCGGCGCGTCTTGCCTGCTGGAAGGGCTGCAGAAGCCGCGGCACATCGGCCGGATCGATGCCGGGTCCGCGGTCGTGCACGGCCAGCACCGCGCCACCGCCCGGAAGCGGCGATGCCTCCAGCTCGATCCGGGTGTCGCGCGGCGAGAACTTGATGGCGTTGGTCAGAAGGTTGAGCAGGATCTGGCGCAGCGCCCGCTCGTCGGCGTGGATGCTGTCCAGAGCGGGGTCGCAGGAGACATGGATGGTCTGGCCGTTCTCATCCGCCCGGCCCAGCGCCATGCGGCGGACGGCGTCGAAGATATCCTCGATGTGCAGCCACTCCAGATGGAGTTCCGCCTTGCCGGCCTCGATCTTCGACAGGTCCAGCAGGTCGTCGATCAGCGACAGCAGGTGCCGACCACTGCCGTATATGTCGGCGGCGTACTGCACGTAGCGGGGGTCGGGCAGCGGACCGAGCTTCTCCCTCGAGATCATCTCGGAAAAACCGAGAATGGCGTTCAGCGGCGTGCGCAGCTCGTGACTGGTATTGGCCAGCATCACCGTCTTGGCCCGGTTGGCCGCCTCGGCCTCCTCGCGGGCGCGGCTGGCTTCCTCGTGCGCCTTCGCCAGCGCTTCCAGCTGCTCGCCGGAACGGACGAAGGCCTCGAACTCCATGCGCCGGAACAGGTTGAGCTGCCGTGCCGCCAGATAGCCGATGAAATTGGCCAGAACCGTCCAGATGACCATGCCCGGTCGCTCGATCCGGGTCAGGTCGAAATGCACGAACAGCATGACGGCAAACATCGCCGAGAAGGCGACGAGAACCAGCGAAATCGGCACCAGCCGCCCCGGATAGAGCACGTAGGCGACCGTCACGATCATCAGCGACTGGACGATCATCAGACTGCTGGTCGCGTCAGACACGATCAGGTTCACCGCGTTGACCGCCAGCATGGATCCGGCGCCGGCGAAGACAGCGCGGTTCAGCTCGGCGAATGGCGCACGGCGCCGGACCGCGTCCAGAAGCCATAGCGTGATCACGACCTGCACGAGACGCATCGCGGCGACCCAGGCAAAGGTTTCCGTCGGCCCGTGAATGCGCCAGGTGGTCCAGAGATACGGAATGGCGGCCAGCACCATCAGCCAGCCGACGATGCGGAACTGGGGCAGGGCGGCGTCGTAGCGCCAGCCGCGGAAGCGCGATTCCATCGCCGGATCGGCGAACTCGCCGCCCCAACGGTTCATGGCGGCGGAGCTGTTTCGCAGCTCGCCTGGCGCAACACCACCCTTGTCGTTTCTCTGGCTCATCGCGTCCCGGTCAGCAGGGGGTCCGCCCCATACGCCCGAACACTATGATCGCGCGGAATTAACGCCGCCTCAACGGCGCAGACGCCCTGCCCTCACATGAAGGTCGAGCGCTGGTCCTCCATGCCCTTGTAGAGATGCGCGACGTAGTCGCCATAGCCGTTGTAGATCACGGTCGGAATGCGCCGGTCAGCGCCCAGCACCTCCTCCGACGCCTGACTCCAGCGCGGGTGGTCGACTTCCGGGTTCACATTGGCCCAGAATCCGTATTCGCGCGCCTGCAGCGTCTCCCAGAAGCTAACCGGCCGCTGGTCGGTCAGGGTGACCTTCACGATCGACTTGATCGACTTGAAGCCGTACTTCCAGGGCAGGTGCAGGCGGATCGGCGCGCCCATCTGCTTGGGCAGCGGCTTGCCGTAGGCGCCGGTCACCAGCAGCGGCAGCTCGTTCGCCGCCTCCTCGACAGTCACGCCCTCGACATACGGCCAGGGCTGCCAGTCCTGCCGCTGGCCGCTGGCCATGTCCGGATCCAGGAAGGTCTCGAAGCGGACGTATTTCGCGCCGGCCTGGGGCTCGGCCATCTCGACCAGCTTCGACAGCGGGAAGCCGGTCCAGGGCACGACCATCGACCAGGCCTCGACACAGCGGTGGCGGTAGACCCGCTCCTCGACGCCGGCGGTGCGGATCAGGTCGTCGATGTCCCAGACCTTCGGCTTGGCCACCATGCCGTCGACGGTCACCGTCCAGGGGCGCACCACCAGATCCTGCGCATTGTCGTAGATCCGCTTGTGGGAGCCGAACTCGTAGAAATTGTTGTAGGTGGTGTTGACCTTCTCCGGCGTGATGGCGCGCTCGACCATGTAGCGGTCGTTGCGCGCGGCCGGGTAGAGATCCGCCGTCGGGATCGTCTCGTCTGCGTGCGCTCCGCGGCCGACCATGGCCGAGGCGGCGATACCGGCCGCACCGAATCCCGCGGCCTGCAGGAACCGTCGCCGGTTGAAGAAGACATGCTCCGGGGTGACCTGGCTCTCCGGAATTTCCCAGCCGCGTCGTTTCCTGATCAGCATGTCGGGGCTCCACTTATCATTGTGTCGTTGTCAGGCCGCCAAACTGGCCGCCCCGGACGATCCGCACCAATCAAAGGGCCGTTACGCCGAACGTGATCAGGCGGCCTCGCCGGATTGTCCGGCCGCCCGCCGGACGCGCTGGCGGGGCACCAGCAGCGAGGCGCGTGTGCCCTTGCCCGGCGCGCTGTCGATGCGAAGCTCCGACTGGTTGGCCCGGGCCAGCGCATCCGCCAGCGGCAGCCCCAGACCCCAGCCCTCGGCCTTGCGGGCGACGCCCGAGTCGGCCTGCTCGAAGGGGCGCAGCAGCTTGTCGATCTGGTCCTGCGGAATGCCCGGGCCGCTGTCGGCGATGCAGATGCGGAGCCCGCGCCCCGGAGCGGACAGCTCCGCCGAGAAGCCGACCGGCCCGCCGCTGCCACCGTATTTCAGTGCGTTGGACAGCAGGTTGACCATGATCTGCCGCAACGCGCCGGGGTCGGCATAGACCTCGATATCGTCGACCGCGCCGACCGCGATGGCCGTCTCGTCCAGGCTGTTGGCCGAGCGGACCTGGCGGACGCAGTCGGCGATCGCCGTCCGCAGGCCGATCCAGGCCGGCTGCATCTCCATCTTGCCGGCTTCCAGCTTGTTCAGGTCCAGCAGGTCGTTGATCAGCGCCAGCAACTGCTGCCCGCTTGTCTGGATATCGCCGACATATTCGCGGTAGCGAGGGTTGCCGACCGGACCGAACATCTGCCGGCCCAGCACGTCGGAGAAGCCGATGATGGCGTTCAGCGGCGTGCGGAGCTCGTGGCTGACATTGGAGAGAAAGGCGCTCTTGGCCGAGTTCGCCCGCTGCACCTCTTCGTAGGACCGCACCAGCGCGGCGTTGGCCGCCAGCAGTTCCTCGGAGCGGTAGAAATCCGAGCGGCGCAGATTGGCCATCCAGGTTCCGGCCATGAAGCCGAACAGGAAGGCGATGACCAAGATCAGCGTCAGGGTCATCGCTGTATCGGGGGGCAGGGGCGCCAGCAGCCAGAAGGCGCCCGCGAAGGCCGGAAAGGCGGTCACGTTCATGGCCAGGCGGTACCGGATCGGCAGGGCCAGCATGACGTTGGCGATGATCACGTAGAGCGGCAGCCGCGCCGCCATGGGCACCACGTCGTCGCCGAAGACGCGGATCATCACCACGGCGTCGGCGATCATGTAGACGATGTAGGCGAAGACCAGGGCGTCGATGACCGGATAGCGGAACTTCCGGGACGTGGCGAAGATCCAGAGGGCAGGCAGGATGTTGGACAGCCCCCGCAGCGCGGTGATGATCTCGATGTCGTCCACGTGCCGGACCCGGAAATAGTCCGCCAGCAGCAGCGGCCCCGAGACCAGCAGGATCAGCACACCGAGTTGCTGGACCTGTCGGCGGTAGGCGTCGGCGGAGGTTTCCCGGTAACGGACCTCCAGCGCCGGATCGCGGAATTCGCCGGAGAACAGCGACCGCGCACCGGGGCCCTGCCGGCCACGGGTACCGCTCTTCCGGTAGCTCAAATCGTGCCTCCCGTGCCGGACCAGAGCTAAATCATTGCAGTCAGGGCTTAATTTTTCATTGCCGGGCTTCCGGCGCATGCCCGCCTCCGCACGCGAAGGGCTGGAAACGCCTTCGTTTCGCTTCTACCGTCTTGGCCGTATCCAGCAAGAAGGGGGCAGGGGTATGGCGGGGTCCATCATCGCCGTGGCGCAGCAGAAGGGCGGCGCCGGCAAGACGACGCTGACGGCGCATCTGGGCGCCGCGCTGGCGGGGCTGAAACGCTCCGTAGCGCTGATCGACATCGATCCGCAGCAGTCGCTCACCGCCTGGCATGCGGTGCGGACGGCCCGCGGCGACGCGCCGCCGCTGGAGCTGCGCCAGATCTCGGGCTGGCGCACCGGCAGCGAGGTCGGGCGGCTGAAGCGCGACTTCGACGTCATCCTGATCGATTGCCCGCCGCACGGCGAAACCGACGCCCGCGCCGCGGTCCGGGCCGCCGACCGGGTGCTGATGCCGATCCAGCCGGGTCCGCTGGACTACTGGGCGGCGAAGCAGACCATCGAGATGGCGGAGCGCGAACGCACCGACTTCGTGCTGGTGCTGAACCGCCTGCCCGCGCGCGGCAAGCTGGCCGGAAGGATCCGGGAGATGATCGCAGCCGACGGGCTGAAGGCGGCGAAGGCGACCCTGGGCAACCGCCAGCATTTCGCCTCGGCCATCATGGAAGGGCTTGGCGTTACCGAACTCGCCCCGCGCAGCACCGCCGCGCAGGAGATCACCGCTCTGGCGAAGGAGGTCGTTCGTGGCCTCTGACCGTCCCCGGCCCATGCAGGGCCTCACCGTCCTCGACTTCACCGCCTTTGTCGCCGGCCCTTATGCCAGCCGCCTGCTCGCCGACATGGGTGCGACCGTGATCAAGGTGGAGCCGCCCGAGGGCGAGACCCTGCGCGGCGCGCCGCCCCAGGTGAACGGCATGAGCGGCTTCTTCTCCCAGCTCAATGTCGGCAAGAAGAGCGTGACGCTGAACCTCAAGACCGAGGCCGGCCTCGATCTCGCGCGCCGGCTCGCGGCGAAATCCGACATCCTGCTGGAGAACTTCCGCCCGGGCGTGATGAAGCGGCTTGGGCTCGACTACGACAGGCTGTCGGCCGGTCATCCCGGGCTGATCTACTGTTCGATTTCCGGCTACGGCCAGACCGGACCGGATTCCGGACGGCCCGCCTTCGCGCCGATCATCAACGCCGCCAGCGGCTACACCCTGGCCGAATTCCGCTACCAGCGGGCGCAGGACAAGCCGGAGCGGTCGCGGACCATCGCCGCCGACGTGCTGGGCGCGAACCACGCAACCATCGCCATCATGACCGCGCTGTACCGGCGCGAGCAGACCGGCCGCGGCGACTATATCGACGTCGAGCTGCTGGCCGGGCTGATGAACATGATCCCCTTCGAGATCCAGGAGGCGCAGTTCCCGCTGGAGAAGCTGAACGTCCCGGTCTTCGATCCGATCCGGGCGCAGGACGGCTACTTCGTGGTCGCGCCGGTGACGCAGAAGAACTTCCACGCCATGGCGGAGGCCTGCGGCAAGCCGGAATGGATGGAGGACGCGCGCTTCCGCACCAGCACCGACCGCATGGCCAACTGGGACGAACTGTTCGGGCTGGTCGAGGAATGGGCCGCCGACAAGACGGCCGTCGACGCCGCCCGCGCCATCGAGGCGGCGGGCTGCCCGGCGCGGCGCTACATGACGCCGGCGCAGGCGCTGGAGAACCCGCACATGCTGGAACGCGGCTCGATCGTCGAGGTCGAGGACCAGATGGGCCGCCACAAGGTGGTGAACACGCCCTTCCGCTTCCGCAACGCCGAGGCCGGCGTCACCGCCGGCGCGCCGACGCTGGGCGCGGACACCGCCGGGGTGCTGGCCGATGTGCTGGGCATGGACCAGGGCCAGATCGCGGCGCTGAAGGAAGACGGCGCGGTCTGACGGCTGCGGCATTCGGCGCCGCCCGCCGCCGTTGATCCCCCGCCTTCCGTCCCCATCTGCCGTTCCGAAGGCAGACCGGACAACAAGAAGCGGGACACACCGCCATGAGCCAGAGCGCCTGCGCCGACGCAGCCGGCGTCGCGGAAGACAGGGACGACGACGGCCGTCAGTCGCTGACGGATTTGCTGGACCGGATCGAAGCACGGTCGCGGCAATCCGACAGGATCACGGTGCAGGACATGATGAAGGCGCTGCAGGCGCGGGGCTTCGCGCCGCTGCTGCTGGTGCCGGGCCTGATCGCGCTGGGCCCGGTCGGCGCCATTCCGGGCATGTCGCTGTTCACCGGATCGATCATCTTCCTCGTCTCGATCCAGATCCTGCTGGGCCGCAACCACCCTTGGCTGCCGGAGAAGGCGCTTGGCTTCCAGATTCCCTCTCGAAGGCTTTCGAAGCTGATCGGGTATTCGCGCAGGCCCGCCCGCTTCATCGACCGGTTCCTGAAGCCGCGGCTGACCTGGTTCGCGGAAGGCCTGCCGGGCCGACTCGGCTCGGCCATGTGCGTCGCGATGGCGCTGACCATGTTTCCGCTGGCGCTGGTGCCCTGGGGCGTGATGCTGCCCGCCGGATCGGTTTCGGCCTACGCGCTGGGGCTGGCGACGCGCGACGGCGCGCTGGTGCTGGCCGCGAACGTGCTCGGCCTCGGCGCCCTGGGCCTGACCGCCTGGTTCCTGACCACGCTCTGAGCTAGCGGGCGGCGGGTCCGCGGAGCACGATGGAAAGGCCGCCATCGTCCTCGTTCTCGGCATGGGCGGTGCCGCCCATCGCCTCCATGTTCCGGCGCACGATCCAGAGGCCGAGACCGTCATGGCCCTCGTCGCCCTCCTTGCGGCCGCTGAACTTGCGGTCGAAGATCTGCTCCAGCGCATGGTCGTCGACGCCGGGACCGGTGTCGGTGATGCGGATCTCGATCGCCTGCTGATGCTCCTCGTTCAGCACGGTCACGGTGATCCTGCCGCCCCGCGGCGTCAGTTCCAGCGCGTTCTCGATCGGGTTTTCGATGGCGATGCGGAGCAGGTCGGCATTGCCGCGGAACAGGATGCCTTCGAGGCCCTCGGTACCGAGTTCGATGCCGCGGTCCCGGGCGATGGGCCGGTATGCATCGACCACATCCCGCGCCAGCGCACCGGCGTCCAGCGGTCGGAGCCGCGGCGAGACCAGCGCCGCGGCGGCCTCCTCGCTGCGCCGGATCACGGTGATCAGATGATCCAGTCGGTCGACGGAATTCTCGATCAGCTCCGCCGACCGGGTGCGGCGCTGATCGCCCTCCACGGCCTTCCTGAGCGGTTCGAGGGCCTGCGCGATCACGCCGACCGGGGTCTTCAGGGCGTGGGCGTTCTCTTCCGACAGCCGCAGCAGGATCTCCGCGGAGCGGCGGAGATTGGCGACCATGCGGTCGAACTCGACCGCGACCCCGTCCAGTTCCGGCAGACGGTTCAGATCCTGGAAGCGCGCGTCCTGTTCGCCCTCGCCGGCGCGGCGGGCGGTGCGCGCGAAGGTCTTCAGGTCGCGGCGCAGGCTCAGCAGGATCAGCAGGACCAGACCGACCATCGCCACATAGACCACCGCGCTGATGATCATTTCCGGCGACTGCCAGTAGGGGCGGGTGCCGTCCGGACCGAAGCGGGCGACTTCCTGCCGGGTCAGGATCACGGCCCAGCAGCCGTTCTCCTGCACCACGGTGACGATGGAGGCGATCACACGCCGGTCGCCGCTGACCGTGTCGTAGACCGAACCGCGGTCGAAGCCGTAGACGCAGTCCCGGCCGATCTCCGCCACCGAGGCGGTCTGCAGCAGCGCCGCGCGCTCGGCCTCGAACTTGGCCGCCGGCAGCGCCGGTGCAGCGGCCACGAAATAGAAGGCGCTCGCAGCCTCGCCGGCCGGTCGGTAGAGCAGCCGGAGTTGCGTGCCCGGCGTCTCGAAGCGGCCGAGCACGTCGTTCAGGTCGGGCAGGCGCGCCGGGTCCAGCGACGTCCGCAGCGCCTCGGCGGTGATCCGGCCCTGTGCGGCAACCGACTGGCGCAGCAGCCGGCTGCGTTCCTGGTCGGCGGACTGGAGCTGGTTGTAGATGATCACCGGCGCGATCAGCAGCACGGCCGCGATGACCGCCAGGCGGGTCCACATGGACCGCATGTATCGGGCGATCACCGGTCTTCCGGCCGTCGCCACCGGTAACCGAAGCCGGGGTAGTTTTCGATTTCGGCGAAATCGGCGTCCAGGTTCTCGAACTTGCGGCGCACGCGCTTGATCATGCTGCGCACATTGGTGCGGAAGCCGTCCTCGCCCGCCCCGGCGTGGAAGCCCTCACCTCTCACAAGATCGTAGAGCTCGCGATAGCGGCAATCCCTGCCCTGCCGCGCCGCGAGATGGTGGACGATGGAGAACTCGGCGACCGTCAGGTCGACCTCCTTGCCGCGCCAGCGGGCGCGGGCGGAGTCCGGGTCCAGCGCCAGACCGCCGATTTCCAGCAGCCCCTCCGCCGGCGCCTCGGACTGGCCGCGCTTGCCGCCGACGATCAGGTCGATGCGGCGGCGGAGAATGGAGAAGCTGCGCGACTTCTCGATGAAATCGACGGCGCCGCCGATCAGGGCGGCCTCCTCGTAGATCTGGTCGGAAAGAACGGTGAGGAAGATCACCGGCACCTGGCCGCCATCGCCGCGATAGGTCTTCAGCACCTCGATGCCGTTCATCCTGGGCATCTTCCAGTCGAGCAGGATCAGCGACGGCTTCGGGTCCTGCTTCAGCCGTTCCAGCACCTCCGGCCCGTCGGGAAACTCCTCCACCGTGAATCCGTCATCGCCGAGATTCTGGCTGACCGATTCCCGGAACAAGTCGTCGTCGTCGACGATGAAGATGAGCGCGCCGTCAGCCACTCAGCTTGCCGCCCGTTTCGGCGCAGCGGGGATCGGTCTTCGCGCCGGCGGCCGGCGCGGCGGGCTCGGCCTCGAAGGCCAGCGCCTTGGCCTCACCGCTGGAGACGTCCTGGAAGATGAAGAGCTTGAGATCGCAGCCGCTGATGCCATAGCGCCAGACCCGGGCCGGCGGCTGGTCGCCGATGCTGTCGGGCGCGCCGAGTTCGCGGCGCAGCTCGGTTTCGGTCATGCCGACAAGGCTGGAGAAGGCGACGGGCGTCTTCGCGTCCGCCGCGGCCGTGCGGTCGGCCTGCTGCTTCAGCGTCCGGCGCTGCGCCGGCGCCGGGCCGGCGGGCCGGCTGGGCGGCGGCGGCGGGGCGTCCACGTCTGCTGGCGCAGCGGCCGCCGCCTGCGCGGGCCGGCTGACGACCGGTTCCGGCTCACCGGCCGGTCCCGCCTCTTGCTGCGCACAACCGGCCAGCAAGGCGACGGACAGTATCAGAATACCGGTCCTGAGACGTGACATGAACGCGACCGCAATTTCCTCGACCCGTACCGAATGTATAGCGTCCGATCCGGACACGCCAGCCGCATTGGCAGCGACAAATCGCGTTGCGTCAATTCATTGACGGCTTTCCTTGCGTCATCACTCGATGAAAAAAATTACGCCGACGCTCGCGAATCAGGCGGGATATTGACAGTATGATCGCCGTCAATATGGTGCAGGCGGTTCGATTGGCTGGGACTGACAAGTTGAGAATGGTGTTCGAGCGGACGCTGACCGGCGGCAAGGGCCGGAAGCCACGACTGACCGTTGCCGCGATCGCGCTGGGCCTTCTGGCCGGCGCGGCGGGACTTTCCTACAGCGTGGTCGATCGCGACCTGCACAACAGCGCCTCCGCCGCCGTGGGCGGCGCGGACCGTTCCGGCACCGTGGAGCTGCTGGTGAGTCAGCGCGCCCGCGACGTCGACGGTTTCATCGAACGGGTGTTCCCGTCGCTGCAGGACGACGAATCGGGTCATGCCGAGAGCACATCGCCTGTCGAGGACCGGCTGGTCAGGACGGTGATCAAGTCCGGCGACACCCTGGCCCGCGCCCTGGCCGATGCCGGCGCCGACAAGCTGAGCGCCCACAACGCCTCCGTCACGCTGGCGACCCTCACCGATCTCCGCCGGCTGCGTCCGGGGCAGGAGCTGACGCTGTGGTTCGATGCCTCGACCGACGCGCTGCGCGGCGTGAGCCTGAAGGAAAGCGTCGAGCGCACGGTCCTGGCCCGCGCCAATCCCGAAGGCGTCTTCGAAGGCAGCGAGGAGAAGGCCACCTTCGAACGCTCGCTGGTCAAGGCCCGCGGCGTGATCGACGATTCGCTGTTCCTGGCCGCCGACCGCGCCGGGCTGGAGCATGAGGTGATTGCCGAGCTGATCCGCATGTTCAGCTTCGATGTCGATTTCCAGCGCGGCATCCACACCGGCGACTCCTTCGAGCTGACCTACGAGCAGTATCTCGACGACGCCGGCAACGTGGCCAAGACCGGCGCCATCCTGAAGGCGACGCTGGTCCGTCAGGGCAACCCGCTGACCTACTATCTCTACGAGCCCAAGGACGGGAACGGCGCCGACTATTTCGACGCGAAGGGCCAGAGCGCCAAGAAGACCCTGATGCAGACGCCGATCGACGGCGCGCGCATCTCGTCGGGCTTCGGCAAGCGCCGCCATCCGATCCTGGGCTACACCAAGATGCACAAGGGCACCGACTTCGCGGCCCGCAGCGGCACGCCGATCATGGCCGCCGGCGACGGCACCATCGAGTCGCTCGGCTGGAACGGCGGCTATGGCCGCTACATCCGCATCCGCCACAACGGCACCTACAAGACCGCCTACGCGCACATGAAGGGCTTCCGCAAGGGCCTGAAGAACGGCAGCAAGGTCAAGCAGGGCCAGATCATCGGCTATGTCGGCACCTCCGGGCGTTCGACCGGTCCGCACCTGCACTACGAAGTGCTGAAGAACGACCGTCAGGTGAACCCGCGCTCGATCAAGCTGCCCACGGGCATCAAGCTGGCCGGCGCCGACCTGAAATCCTTCGAGCGTCATGTGAAGGGTCTGGAATCGCGCATCGCCGCCCTGCCCTACAGCAGCGGCGCGGATGTCGCCTCGGCTTCGCCGGAAGACTGACCGCCGGCGCGGCCAACTGGCCGCTGTGAAAATCGCCGCCGCCGCGCTATCCATCGGTCATGTTCGATCTCATGACATTGCGGCCGCAGGGCGATGAAGACCCGCCGCCCTTCCACCTTCTGAACACGGACGGCGCCGCACGGGCCTTGCTGGTCTGCGATCACGCCTCCAATGCGCTGCCGCGGCGCTACGGCACGCTGGGGATCGATCCGGACAAGATGTTCGAACACATCGCCTGGGACGTCGGCGCGGCGGCCGTCACCCGGACGCTGTCGGATCTGCTGGATGCGCCGGCGATCATGGGCGGCGCATCGCGCCTGCTGGTCGATCTCAACCGCTATCCGGAGGATCCCAGCGCCATCCCCGCCCGCTCCGACGGCACCCATGTCACCGGCAATGACGGGATCGGCGAGGCGGAGCGGACCGAGCGGCTGGCCTGGCACGCGACCTACCACGCCGAGGTCGAGCGTCTGATCGCCGGTTTCGACGGCGCGCCGGTGCTGCTGTTCATCCACAGCTTCACGCCACGGATCGGCGGCAAGGGACGGCCCTGGCATCTGGGCGTGCTGCATCACGGCGGCAGCCCGGAAAGCGACGCGCTGCTGAAGGTGCTGCATCAGGACACGGCCATCGTGACCGGCGACAATCAGCCCTATTCGGTCGACCAGCCGAAGTCGCATTCGATCTTCCGCCACGCCATCGATGCAGGACGGCCCTATATCGCGCTGGAAATCCGTCAGGACCTGATCGAGACCCTGCCCGATGCCGAGACATGGGCCGAACGCATCGCAACCGCCTTCCGCGAGGCACTCTCGCCGGGCGGCTTCTTCGGGGAGGCTTGAACCCATGATGGACGACCCGAGCCTGACCATGGGAATCGAGGAGGAATACCTCCTCATCGACCCTGAGACACTCGACCTGGCGGCCGACCCGCCGGAGAGCCTGCTGGAGCGGGCCCAGGCGCTGGCGCCGGACCAGCTGGTCACGCCGGAATTCCTGCGCGCGCAGATCGAGGTCGGGACCCGGGTCTGCGCCACGGTCGCCGAGGTCCGCGCGGCCCTGGTGGAGCTTCGCCGCGCGGTCCGGACCGCGGTCGGCGAGCACGGGCTCGCCTTCGCCGCGGCCTCGACCCATCCCTTCGCCGAGTGGTCGGCGCAGCACCCGACGCGCAAGGAGCGCTACGAGACCCTCGCGCGGGACCTGCAGTCGGTGGTCCGCCGGCTGCTGATCTGCGGCATGCATGTCCATGTCTGCATCGAGGATGACGAGCTGCGCATCGATATCATGAACCAGGTGCGGTACTTCCTGCCGCATCTGCTGGCGCTGACCACCTCCTCGCCCTTCTGGCAGGGCCGGATCTCGGGCCTGCAGTCCTACCGCCTGACCGTGTTCGACGCCCTGCCGCGCACCGGCATGCCGGAAGCCTTCTCGTCCTGGCCTGAATACGACCGCCTGGTGCAGCAGTTCATCAATGCCGGCGTGATCGAGGACGCCTCCAAGCTCTGGTGGGACATCCGGCCAAGCGCCAAGTATCCGACGCTGGAGATGCGCGTCGCCGATGTCTGCACGGAGATCGACGACGCCATCGCGGTCGCTGCGCTGTATCTGTGCCTGATCCGGATGCTGATCCGGCTGAAGCGCAACAACCAGCGCTGGCGCATCTACCCGGCCGCCCTGATCCGGGAGAACCGCTGGCTGGCCATGCGTCACGGCGCGACCGGCAAGCTGGTCGATTTCGGCAAGGGCCAGCAGGTGCCCTATGCCGACCTGATCGAGGAGATCTTCGAACTGGTGGCCGAGGACGCGGAGGCGCTGGGCTGCCAGAACGAGATCCGGCACGCCCGCACGATCGCGATGCGCGGCACCTCGGCCAGCCGGCAGCTGAAGCTGTTCGAGGAGCGCAAGGCGGCCGGCGACGACGACCGCACGGCGCTGAAGGCGGTGGTCGCCGATCTGGTCGAGCGCACCGGCGCGGGGCTGGATTGAGCGCGCCACCCGCCTTATCTGGGGGAGACGAAACGGAGGATCACGCCATGGACAAGCAGACGCAGACCGAACTGGAAGCCGCCGCGTTCCGCCGCCTGGTCGGCCATCTTCGCGAGCGCACCGACGTGCAGAACATCGACCTGATGAATCTCGGCGGGTTCTGCCGCAACTGTCTGTCGAACTGGTACCGCGAGGCCGCCGAGGACAAGGGGATCGACATGTCCAAGGACGAGTCGCGCGAGATCGTCTACGGCATGCCCTACGGCGAGTGGAAGGACAAGTACATGACCGAGGCCTCGCCCGAGCAGAAGAAGGCTTTCGACGCCCAGGGCGGCGGTCACTGACCGGCGCTTGATCGTCTCGGCGAGCTACCGCTCGGACATTCCCGCCTTCCACGCCGCGCGCTTCCGCCGTCAGCTGGCGCAGGGCTTCGCCACGGTGAAGAACCCCTATGGCGGGCCGGACTACCGCGTCTCGCTGGCGCCCGAGGATGTCGACGGCTTCATCTTCTGGACCCGCAATGCACGCCCCTTCCGGGACGGCCTGACCGAGGCCGGCCGGATCGCGCCCTTCGTCATTCAGTACACGGTTACCGGCTACCCCGAGACACTGGAACGCGGCGTCCCGCCGGCGGACCACGCCATCGCCGAGATCGCACGGATCGCGGCGGAACAGGGGCCGGGCCGCGTCGTCTGGCGCTATGACCCGGTCATCTGGACCGGGCTGACCGGCGCGGACTTCCACCGCGACAACTTCCGTCGGCTTGCGGACCGGCTCGCCGGCCAGGTCGACGAGGTCACCTTCTCGGCGGCGACGCTCTACGCGAAGTCGAAACGGAACCTGAAGCGCCACGCGCCGGCAGTGGACGTGTCGGACCCGGACGACGACGCCAAGCGCGCGCTGCTGGCGGATCTGGCCGGGGCGGCGGCGGAACGCGGGCTGAGGCCGACGCTCTGCAGCCAGCCGCATCTGCTCTCGGAACCGATGACCGCTGCGAAATGCGTCGATGCCGGCCGGCTGCAGCGGATCGGCAGCGCGTCCTTCCGGTCGAAGCAGAAGGGCAACCGCCCGGGCTGCGACTGCGCCGAATCACGCGACATCGGCGCCTATGACAGCTGCGCCCATGGCTGCCTCTACTGCTACGCCGTCAACGACCACGAGAAGGCGAAAGCCGCCGTGGGCGGACGGGCACCGTTGAACCGGCATCCCAGGTAGAGCCCTCCCTCTCCGAGGGGGAGGGTTGGGTGGGGGTGGGAGGAGCTCGGAAACCGCCCGTCTGGGGATGGCTGGGTCGGACAGACGGGCGGCTCAGTCCTTGCCGGAAGAATCTGAGCCGCGCTGCGTGCCAGCCGGACCTTCCCACGCAGCGCGGTTTCACTTTCCCCCACCCGTCGCTGCGCGCCGGCCGCCCCCTGCCAGGGGGGAGGCACCTGTTCAGACCGTCCCTCACACACCTGATGTCCCCGGGCTCGACCAAGGAACCTGAGACCGCCACCGCCCGGGCGTCGGAACCGTGAGGCCCCCGGGTCAAGCCCGGGGCGACAGGAGTGGCGAGGCGCGAGCGACTACAGCCCCATCAGCTCCATCGCGGCGCGGTCGAGCTGGATGAAGCTGTCGATCACCCGGTCGGCGTCGAGTTCGTGCGCCGGGGTGCGGCCGTAGCCGAAGCTGACCGCGATCACCGGCACGCCGGCATTGCGGGCCGCGCCGGTGTCGGAGGCCGAATCGCCGATCATGACGGCGCAGGCCGGATCGCCGCCGGCGGCCCTGATGGTCTCGGTCAGATGCCGTCCGTCGGGCTTGCGGAAGGGATAGCTGTCCGCGCCCTTCACGGCGTCGAACAGGTGCCGGATGCGCCAGGCCGCCAACTGCTTTTCCGCGAACTCGATCTTCTTGTTGGTGCAGATCGCGATCAGCGCCCCGCGCGCCTTCCAGCGATGGATCGCCCCCAGCGCCTCGGGGAAGGGCTGACTGCGGTCGGCCAGATGCACCACGTAGTAGTCGAGGAAATCCTTCAGCAGCCGCTTGTAGTCGTCGCCTTCCGGCGCGCCGCCGGTGTCGCCGAAGCTGCCCATGATCATCGGACCCGCGCCATCGCCGATGAATTCCTTCATCCGCGCGAAGGGCACGCTTGGCCGCCCCTCCTTCGCCAGCAGGTAGCAGACCGTGCCGTAGAGGTCGGGGGCGGTGTCGGCAAGGGTGCCGTCCAGATCGAACACAATGGTGGGGCGCGTCATGAATCCTCCACGGAGCGGCTGGCGCGGTTTCTGCAAATCACTGAAACGATGTTTGAATTGGCGCTGCGGAATGGGTCATGCCATAGCATTTCGCAGCCATCTCTGGGGAGCAGAATATGGGCGAACGAGCCGTAGCCGCTGTCATCCTGGCGGCCGGAATGGGCACACGGATGAAATCCGTGCTGCCGAAGGTGCTGCATCCGGTGGCCGGACTGCCGATGATCAACCACATCCAGAAGGCGCTGGCGCCGCTGGATCCCGCGCGGACGGTCGTCGTGACCTCTCCGGGCCAGGACGACGTACGCGCCGCCGTCGCACCGGCCGACACCGCGGTCCAGACCGAGGCGCTGGGCACCGGCCATGCGGTGCTGGCAGCGCGGGAGCAGCTGGACGGCTTCGACGGCACGGTTCTGGTGCTGTTCGGCGACACCCCGCTGCTGCGGACCGAGACCATTCAGGCCATGGCCGAGATCATGGAAGGTCCGGAAGACCCGGCCGTGGCCGTTCTGGGCTTCCGGCCCAAGGACCCGACGCTCTACGGGCGGCTGGTGACCGACGCCGACGGCCATCTGGAAGCCATCGTCGAGCACCGCGACTGCAATGAGGCGCAGTTGAAGATCGGCTTCTGCAACGCCGGGATCATGGGTCTGGACGGGCGCGTCGCGCTCGAGTTCCTCGACCGCATCGGCAACGACAATTCCAAGGGCGAATACTATCTGACCGATATCGTCGCCATCGCCCGGGCCGCGGGCCGCACCTGCGTCACCGTCGAGGGCGATCCGGAAGAGGTCATGGGCGTCGATCACCGGGGCAAGCTGGCCCAGGCCGAGGCGGTCGCCCAACGCCGGCTGCGCGATGCGGCGATGGCAGGCGGCGCCACGCTGGTGATGCCTGAAACCGTCTATTTCAGCCATGACACCGTCATCGGCCAGGACGTCACCGTGGAGCCCAACGTGGTCTTCGGGCCCGGCGTGCGGATCCACGACAATGTCCACATCAAGGCCTTCAGCCATCTGGAGGGCTGCGAGGTCCACCCCGAAGCCGAGATCGGCCCCTATGGCCGTCTGCGTCCGGGCGCGGAAATCCGCACCGGCGGCAAGATCGGCAATTTCGTCGAGGTGAAGAAGGCGGTGATCGAGGAAGGCGCCAAGGTCAATCACCTGACCTATATCGGCGACGCCCGCGTCGGCCGGAAGGCCAACATCGGCGCCGGCACCATCACCTGCAATTACGACGGCTTCTTCAAGTACCACACCGACATCGGCGCGGGCGCCTTCATCGGCTCCAACACCGCGCTGGTCGCCCCGGTGAAGATCGGCGACGGCGCCATCGTCGGCGCCGGCAGCACCATTGCGAGGGATGTCCCCGCCGACCAGTTGGCCCTCACCCGGGCGCAGCAGGCCGGCAATGACGGATGGGCCGCGCGGTTCCGCGAGACCCAGACCGCCAAGAAGAACGCGAAGAAATAAGGAAGAACGAAGATGTGTGGAATTGTCGGAGTGATCGGCAGGGACGGTGTGACGCCACGACTGGTCGAGGGCCTGAAGCGTCTCGAATACCGCGGCTACGATTCGGCGGGCGTCGCCACCCTGGTCGGCGACGAGATCGGCCGCCGCCGCGCCGAAGGCAAGCTGCGGAATCTGGACGCGGTGCTGGAGAAGACGCCGCTGGACGGCGATATCGGCATCGGCCACACGCGCTGGGCCACCCATGGCGTGCCCAACGAGGCCAACGCCCATCCGCACGCGACCGAGCGCGTCGCGCTGGTCCACAACGGCATCATCGAGAACTACCGCGAACTGGCCAAGGAACTGACCGACGCCGGCCGCACCTTCGCCTCCGAGACCGACACCGAGATCGTCGCGCATCTGATCACGGTCAATCTGGACCGCGGCATGAGCCCGAAGGAGGCCGTCGCCGCCGCGCTGAAACGGCTGGAGGGCGCCTTCGCGCTGGGCATCATCTTCACCGGCGAACATGACCTGATGATCGGCGCCCGACGTGGCAGCCCGCTGGCCATCGGCTTCGGCGACGGCGAGATGTATCTGGGCTCCGACGCCATGGCGCTGGCGCACATGACCAACCGGATCGCCTATCTGGAAGAGGGCGACTACGCCGTCCTGACCCGCAAGACCGCGACCTTCTACGACGAGAACGACAACGAGGTCAGCCGCGAGGTCAAGCAGTCCGCGATCTCCGGCGCCGCGATCGGCAAGGGCAACCACGCCCATTTCATGCTGAAGGAGATCTACGAGCAGCCGGCCGTCATGGGCGACACGCTGCATTCCTATCTCAATCCGTCGACCGGCGAGATCACCCTGCCGGGGCTGGATTTCGACATGATGCAGGTGCCGAAGATCACCATCATCGCCTGCGGCACCTCCTTCTATGCCGGCATGGTCGCGAAGTACTGGTTCGAACAGGTCGCCCGCGTCTCCGTCGAGGCCGATGTCGCCTCCGAGTTCCGCTACCGCGAGGCGCCGGTGCCCGAGGGCGGCCTCGCCATCTTCATTTCCCAGTCCGGCGAGACCGCCGACACGCTGGCGGCGCTGCGCTACTGCAAGTCGCAGGGCCAGAAGATCGTCTCCATCGTGAACGTGCCGGAGAGCTCCATCGCCCGTGAATCCGACGTTGTGCTGCAGACCCTGGCCGGCCCGGAAATCGGCGTCGCCTCGACCAAGGCCTTCACCTGCCAGCTCTCGACGCTGGCCTGCCTGGCCATCGCGATTGCCCGCAAGCGCAACGCCATCGACGACGCCGAGGAAGACCGGCTCGCCCTCGCCCTGGCCCACGTGCCGGCCATGGCGGCGCAGGTGCTGAACCATGACGGCGAGATCCTGCAGCTGGCCCGGTCGATCTTCGAGGCCCGCGACGTGCTCTATCTGGGCCGCGGCACCGGCTTCCCGCTGGCGCTCGAAGGCGCGCTCAAGCTCAAGGAAATCAGCTACATCCACGCCGAGGGCTATGCCGCCGGCGAGATGAAGCACGGCCCCATCGCCCTGATCGACGACCAGGTGCCCGTCATCGTCATCGCGCCGACCGACGCCCTGTTCGACAAGACGGTGTCCAACATGCGCGAGGTCATGGCCCGCGGCGGCAAGGTGATCTTCCTCTCCGACCGGGAGGGCCTGGACGAGGTCGGCGCCGAAGCCTTCGCCAGCATCGAGCTGCCCGACGTCGACAGCTTCGTCGCCCCGCTGCTCTACGCCATCCCGGTGCAGCTGCTCGCCTACCACGTCGCCGTGCTCAAGGGCACCGACGTCGACCAGCCCCGCAACCTCGCCAAATCCGTGACGGTGGAGTAGGGCGACGGTCCCTTGACGTCCCCGGGCCTGACCCGGGGACCTGAGGGTTCAACCGCCGTGCCTTCTGACGTCCCCGGGCCCGACCCGGGGACCTGTGGGTTCAACCGCTGAGGCGGTGGCGACCTGAGGCCCTCGGGTCAGGCCCGAGGGCGGCAGGTGCTATTGCAACCTCCGACCCGTCCCGGGACTTGATCCCGGGACCCACAATCAGGCGTTCGCCCTCGGAACTGGGCAGCGGGATCAAGTCCCGCTGCGGGCATGTATGAGACCCCACGCCACGGCCTTCTCGGACCCCGGCTCAAGGCCGGAGTGACGAAGGTGTGTGGCAGCGCCGCAGAGCAAACACGTCATGCCGGCCCCCGAGCCGGCATCCGGCAGTCTGTCCACCGGCGGCAAAGCCGCGCCTCAGCCCGCGGCGATGGCGGCCTGAGCCGCGGCCAGCCGTGCGATGGGAACGCGGAAGGGGGAGCAGGAGACGTAGTCCAGGCCGGTCTCCTCGCAGAAGCGGATCGAGGCCGGGTCGCCGCCGTGCTCGCCGCAGATGCCCAGCTTGATGCCTTCGCGGGTCTTGCGGCCGCGCTCGGCGGCGATCTGCACCAGTTCGCCGACGCCATCGCGGTCCAGGCTGACGAAGGGATCCTTCTCGAACACGCCCTGCTCGACATAGGCGTCCAGGAAGGAGGCCGCATCGTCGCGGCTGATGCCGAAGGTGGTCTGCGTCAGGTCGTTGGTGCCGAAGGAGAAGAAGGCCGCGGATTCGGCCAGTTCGTGGGCGCGCAGCGCGGCCCGCGGCAGTTCGATCATGGTGCCGACCAGATAGTCGATGGCGACGCCCTTCTCGTTGCGGACGGCCTCGGCCACGCGGTCGATCAGCGCCTTCAGGATGTCGATCTCCCGCTTGGTCGCGGCCAGCGGGATCATGATCTCCGGCGTCACCGGATCCTCGCCGGCGGCGGCGATCTCGGCCACGGCCTCGAAGATGGCGCGCGCCTGCATCTCGTAGATCTCGGGGAAGGAGATGCCCAGGCGGCAGCCGCGGTGGCCCAGCATGGGGTTGAACTCGTGCAGTTCCGAGGCCCGACGGCGCATCCGTTCGGGGTCGGCCTCCATCGCCGCGGCGACCGCGCGGATGTCCTCATCGGTCTTGGGCAGGAACTCGTGCAGCGGCGGGTCGAGCAGGCGGATCGTGACCGGCAGGCCGGCCATGATGCGGAACAGCTCGGCGAAGTCGGCGCGCTGCATCGGCAGGATCTTCTTCAGCGCCGCGCGGCGCTCGCTCTCGCGGTCGGAGAGGATCATCTCGCGCACCGCGATGATGCGCTCGTCCTCGAAGAACATGTGCTCGGTGCGGCAGAGGCCGATGCCCTCGGCGCCGAAGCCGCGGGCGGTCTCGGCGTCGGCCGGGGTCTCGGCATTGGTGCGGACCTTCAGGCGGCGGATGCCGTCGGCCCACTCCATCAGCTTCGCGAAGTCGCCCGACAGTTCCGGCTGTATGGTCGCGACCTCGCCTTCCATGACCTCGCCCGTGGCGCCGTCGATGGTGATGATGTCGCCCTCGCCGAAGCTCTCGCCCAGCACCGACATCTCCTTCTTGCGGTAGTCGATGCGGATGTGGCCGGCGCCGGAGACGCAGGGTCGGCCCATGCCGCGGGCGACGACGGCCGCGTGGCTGGTCATGCCGCCGCGGCTGGTCAGGATGCCCTCGGCCGCGTGCATGCCGTGAATGTCCTCGGGGCTGGTTTCCTCGCGCACCAGGATGACCTTCTCGCCCATCTTCGACAGGTGCTCGGCCTCGTCGGCGGTGAAGACGATCTTGCCCGACGCGGCGCCCGGGCTGGCCGGCAGGCCCTTGGCGATGACCTTGCGCTCGGCTTCCGGGTCCAGCGTCGGGTGCAGCAGCTGGTCCAGCGCCGCCGGATCGATGCGGGCGACGGCCTCGCGCTCGGTGATCAGGCCTTCGCCGACCATGTCGACGGCAATCTTGAGCGCCGCCCTGGTGGTGCGCTTGCCCGAGCGGGTCTGCAGCATCCAGAGCTTGCCGCGCTGCACGGTGAACTCGATGTCCTGCATGTCGCGGTAGTGCTTCTCCAGCGTCTGGTAGACGCGGACAAGCTGGCCGAAGACCTCCGGCATCGCCTCTTCCAGCGACGGATCGGTCTCGCCGGAGCGCTCGCGCGCTGTCTTCGTCAGCAGCTGCGGCGTGCGGATGCCGGCGACGACGTCCTCGCCCTGGGCATTGATCAGATACTCGCCGAAGAAGATCTGCTCGCCGGTCGAGGGATCGCGGGTGAAGGCGACGCCGGTGGCCGAATCCTGGCCCATGTTGCCGAACACCATGGCCTGCACGTTGACCGCCGTGCCCCAGCTGGCGGGGATGTCGTTCAGACGGCGGTAGGTGCGGGCGCGGTCGTTCATCCACGACCGGAACACCGCGCCGATGGCGCCCCAGAGCTGCTCTTCCGGATCCTGCGGGAAGGGCTTGCCGGTGACCCGCTGCACCTCGTCCTTGAACAGGCCGACGATGGATTCCAGGTCGGCGACGGTCAGTTCGCTGTCCATCCAGATGCCGCGGGTTTCCTTCACCCCCTGCATCAGGTCCTCGAAGCCCGCGTGATCGACGCCCAGCACGACATCGCCGTACATCTGGATGAAGCGGCGGTAGCTGTCGAAGGCGAAGCGGCGGTCGCCGCCGGCGCTGGCGGCCAGGCCCTCGACCGTCTCGTCGTTCAGGCCCAGGTTCAGCACCGTGTCCATCATGCCCGGCATGGAGGCGCGGGCGCCGGAGCGGACCGAGACCAGCAGCGGGTTCGCGCTGTCGCCGAAGGTGGCGCCAACCGAGTCGCCGACCCGGGCGACCGCAGCCGAAACCTGCGCCGCCAGATCGGCCGGATAGCCGCCCTCGTTCTCGTTGAAATGGGTGCAGACCTCGGTGGTGATGGTGAAGCCCGGCGGCACCGGCAGGCCGATATTGCTCATCTCGGCCAGGTTCGCGCCCTTGCCGCCGAGCAGGTTCTTCATGTCCGCACGGCCTTCCGCCGCACCGTCGCCGAAGCTGTAGACCCATTGCGTCATTGTTCGTCTTCCTCACGAGTGGCGCATTCCGCAGCGGCGGCTGCGCCGGATTGCAGTGCCCGGCTCCTCACACCGGTTTCAGCCGGGGGCATCGCAACATCCGGACCGGATACTATCCTTCGATCCTGCTGAAATCCGCTACCTGATGCAGCGTGTCGCGGATCTCGGCCAGCAGCTTGAGGCGGTTGGCGCGCAGCGCCGGATCGTCGGCATTCACGGTGACCGCATCGAAGAAGGCGTCGACCGGGCCGCGCAGCGCCGCCATCAGGCCCATGGCCGTGGCCAGATCCTCGCGGGCGATGGCCCTGGCCGACTTCTCGGTCGCCGCCTCCAGCGCCGCGCCGAGCGAGGCTTCGGGCGAGCCCTTGAACAGGCTGCGGTCGGCCGGGCCGGCATAGCTCTGCCCGTCCTTCTTCTCCTCGATGCGCAGGATGTTGGCCGCGCGGCGGTAGGCGATCAGCAGGTTGGCGCCGTCGTCGCTCTCCAGCAGGTCCATCAGCGCCTGCACCCGCGCCGTCAGCCGGATCAGGTCCCCGTCGCGGCCGAGCGAGATCACGGCGCTGACCAGATCGTGGCGCACGCCCTTCTCGCGCAGGGCGACGACCATGCGGTCGGCGATGAAGTCCAGCAGTTCGGCGACGACCTGATCGCGCGGCACCGGGGGCGCCTCGGCGAAGTCGGCGGAGACCAGCTCATGCGCCTGCGCGATCGCGTCGGCGAGATCGAGGCGAATGCCGTTCTCCAGCACCAGCCGGATGATGCCGAGCGCCCCGCGGCGAAGCGCGTAGGGGTCCTTCGACCCGGTCGGCTTCTCGCCGATGCCGAAGAAGCCGGCGAGGCTGTCCAGCTTGTCGGCCAGCGCCACGGCGACGGCGACCTTGTCGGACGGACAGGCGTCGTTCGGACCCGCCGGGCTGTAGTGGCTGGCGATGGCGGCGGCGACCGCGTCCGACTCGCCGTTGTGGCGTGCGTAGTAGGCGCCCATCAGGCCCTGCAGTTCCGGGAACTCGCCGACCATCTCGGTGGTCAGGTCGGCCTTGGCCAGCAGACCGGCGCGGCGGGCATCCATGACGTCCGCGTCGATCTGGTCCGCGATCCATCCGGCGAGGATCGAGATGCGCTCGGCCTTCTGCCTGACCGAACCCATGGCGGCGTGGAAGACGATGGGATCGAGATCCTTCAGGCGGCTCTCAAGCGTCCGCTCACGGTCCTGATCCCAGAAGAAGCGCGCATCGGACAGCCGCGCGCGCAGCACCTTCTCGTTGCCGGCGGTGATGGCCGCGCCCCCGTCTTCCGCCGTCAGATTGGAGACGGTGACGAAAAACGGTGACAGCGCACCGTCGGGCGTGCGGGTCGCGAAATATTTCTGGTGTGTCCGCATGGACAGGATAAGCACCTCGGGCGGCACGTCCATGAAGGCGTCGTCGATCCGGCCCATCAGCGGCACCGGCCATTCGACCAGACCGGCGACCTCGTCCAGCAGCCCGGCATCGTCGATCAGCTGCACGCCCTTGTCGGCGGCCAGCGCGCGGGCCCCGGCGTCGATCACCTGCTTCCGCTCTTCCCGGTCCAGGATGACGTCGGCATCCAGCAGCTTCGCCTGATAGTCCGCAAAGTCCGTCACTTCGAAGGCGTCCGGCGCGTGGAACCGGTGGCCACGTATCGTGTTCGACGCCGTCACCGGGCCGAAGCGGACCGGCAGCACCGCGCCGCCGAACAGGCAGAGGATCGAATGCAGCGGCCGCACCCAGCGCACCGGATGCGCGCCCCAGCGCATGGATTTCGGCCAGGGCAGCTTCGCGATCGCGCCCTCGATCAGCGCGGGCAGCACCTCGGCGGCGGGCTGGCCGGGCTTCTCGATCACGGCGAACAGCACCCTGCCCTTCGGCGTGTCGCGCTCCTCCACTTGATCGCGGGTCAGGCCGGTCGAACGCAGGAAGCCCTCGATGGCCTTTTCCGGCGCGTCGGCCTTCGGGCCCTTGCGCTCCTCGCGGACATCGTCGGTGGCCTCCGGCACATCGCGGACGACCACGGTCAGCCGCCGCGGCGTGGAATGGTGGACGACGTCGCCAATCTTCAGCCCGGCTTCCGCGCAGGCGGCCGCGATCAGCCCCGCCAGATCGGCAGCAGCGCGGTCCTGCATGCGGGCCGGGATTTCCTCGGAGAACAGTTCGAGCAGCAGTTCGGCCATGACCTACGCCTCCACCGTCAGGTGGCCGCGGCTGATCAGCCATTCCTCGGCGCAGCGCTTGGCCAGCGCGCGGACCCGGCCGATATAGGCAGCGCGTTCGGTCACGCTGATCACGCCGCGCGCGTCCAGCAGGTTGAAGACGTGGCTCGCCTTGATGCACTGATCATAGGCCGGCAGCGCGAGGCCCTGTCCGGCGATGGCGTGGCACTCGGCCTCGGCGTCCTGGAAGTGGCGGAACAGCATCTCGGTGTTGGCGTGCTCGAAATTGTGCGCCGAGTATTCGCGCTCGGCCTGCAGGAAGACGTCGCCATAGGTGACGCCGCGGCCGTTGAAGTCGAGGTCGTAGACATTGTCGACGCCCTGCACATACATCGCCAGACGCTCCAGCCCGTAGGTCAGCTCGCCCGAGACCGGATTGCAGTCGAAGCCGCCGACCTGCTGGAAATAGGTGAACTGGCTCACCTCCATGCCGTCGCACCAGACTTCCCAGCCCAGCCCCCAGGCGCCCAGCGTCGGGCTTTCCCAGTCATCCTCGACGAAGCGGATGTCGTGGTTCTTCGGGTCGATGCCGATCTCGTAGAGGCTGCCCAGATAGAGCTCCTGGAAGTCGTCCGGGGACGGCTTCATGATCACCTGGTACTGGTAATAGTGCTGCAGCCGGTTCGGGTTCTCGCCGTAGCGCCCGTCTGTCGGCCGTCTGGACGGCTGCACATAGGCCGCGTTCCAGCTCTCCGGACCGAGCGCCCTGAGCGTGGTCGCCGGGTGGAAGGTACCGGCGCCCACTTCCATGTCATAGGGCTGGAGAATCAGACAGCCCTGCGCGGACCAGTACTGGTGCAGGCGCAGGATCAGCTCCTGGAAGGAGGGTGCGGCGGACATGGAAGCCTCTCGGACGATACCCGGACGGGACGCGCGGAGACGTAGCCCCCGCCCGGGTACCGGTCAAGTTCAGTCCTTCGCAGGGTCCCACTGTTGGGCCTGCGCCATGCGGAAATCGCGGATGCAGTCCGGCATTTCGACGTCCGGCAGGTTGCGCGGGTCCGGAATCGGTTCGCCGACAGTCTGGTGGACGGGAATGACGCCGGCCCAGATCGGCAGGGCGTAGTCCTCCTCGTCGTCGATCGGGCCCTCGCCGCGGATCTTGGCCGAATATTCCTCGATCGGCATCGACAGCACCGTCGTCGCCTTCTTCTCCTGGGTGTTCATCGGGCGGATGAGCCCGGACTGACCCGGAAACAGCCCGTCGATGAAGGTGTCGAGATGCTTCACCTTGGCGGCCTCGTCCTCGACGATCTCCGCCTCGCCCAGGATCATGGCCGAGCGGTAGTTGACCGAGTGGTGGAATCCCGAGCGGGCCATGACAAAGCCGTCCAGGCAGGAGACCGTCAGGCAGACGCGGGCGGATTTCGCCGCGCGCAGGGCCTGGCTGGCGGACGAGCCGTGCCAGTAGACCCGGTCGCCCTCGCGCCACTGGAAGGTCGGCGTGACGAAGGGGTGGCCGTCCTTCACATAGCCGACATGGCAGAGCGGCTGCGCGTCCAGGATGGCGTAGACGGCGTCGCGTTCGTAGGTGGCGCGGACGAAGGCGCGCTTCACGCGGGTCCGTTCGCTGGGGGCCTTGGCCGTCATGTCACACTCCTTCTCGCTCTCTTCGGATGACGCCGCCCTGATAGGCGCTTGAGTGGCCCGGCGAAATAGCCAAAATCGGCCAAATGAATAAGTCCACTTCACAGGCCGCGATCCTCTCCGTCGCGCTGGAGCGCAATGCGCGGCAGCCGTTGCAGGCGCAGCTGGCGCAGACGCTCCGCGACCTCGTACACGGAAGCCGCCTCCGGCCCGGCGACCGGCTGCCCTCCAGCCGGGGGTTGGCGGAGGAACTGGCGGTGTCCCGCGTCACTGTCACCACCGCATACGACCAGCTGATCGCAGAGGGCTATCTGGAGGGACGGCGCGGCTCCGGCGTCTATGTCGCCGCCGATCTGCCCGACCTGCCGGCGCCGGACGCACCGGACAGCGGCGGCGCGGAAGCGCCCGATCTGGCCCTGCCCGAACCGGACCGGCCATTCCAGATTTCGGTACCGGACCTGCGCGAGTTCCCCTTCCGCGACTGGGCGCGGCTGTCGGACCAGATCTGGCGGGCGCCGGAACCGGCGCTGCTGACCCGGCCCGATCCGCTGGGCTGGCCGCCGCTGCGCGCCGCCATCGCCGGGCATCTGCGCGACTGGCGCGGCCTCGACTGCAAGCCCGGCCAGATCGTCATCACCTCGGGCCTCGCCGAGACGCTGGAGCTGATCGCGCGCGCCGTCCTGCCGCCGGGCGGCCGGGTCGCGGTCGAGGAGCCGGGGCACGGGCCGTTGCGCACCGTGCTGACCCGCGCCGGGCTGGAGGTCGCGCCGGTGCCGGTGGACGAGCAGGGCTTCGACATCGACCGCGCGCCGCCGGGCACGGCCGCCGCCGTGGTCACGCCCTCGCGCCAGTTCCCGCTGGGCATGATCCTGCCGCTGGCCCGGCGGCTGCGGCTGCTGGCCTGGGCGCGGGAGACGGGCGGCACCATCCTGGAAGACGATTTCGACGGGGAGTACCGCTACCGCGGCCAGCCGCTGCCGGCGGTGATGAGCCTGGATGACGGCGACCGCGTGCTCTATGTCGGCAGCTTCTCCAAGGTGCTGTTCCCGGCGCTGCGGCTGGCCTTCGCCGTGCTGCCGGAGCCGCTGGCGCCGCAGGTGGAGGCTGTCATCCGCAGCGCCGGTCCGAAGGCCTCCCTGATGCCGCAGCCGGTGCTGGCGCGCTTCATCGAGACCGGCGGCTTCGCCACCCATATCCGCCGCATGCGCCGGCTCTACGCCACCCGTCAGAAGGCGCTGACCGAGGCCATTGCCCGCCACGCGCCGGACCTGTTCGAGGCCGAGGCCGAGCCCGGCGGCATGCATCTGGTCGTCCGCCCCGGCCCCGCACTGGCCGGCCGCATGAGCGACCGCGAGGCCGTCCGCATCGCCGAGTCCGCCGGCATCGCCGCCCGCCCGCTGTCAGCCTTCTTCGCCGGGCCACCGGACCGCGAAGGCTTCATCCTGGGCTACGCAGCGTTTGGCGAAGCGGAGCTGGATGCCGCGGTCCGATGCTGGGCCGAGGCGTTACGGCGGCAACTCTGACAACGCAGTGCCTTGCCAGAACCGCCGCCGCAGACGTAATGGTATTACACACCAGCAGGGAGCAGTGCGTGCCGGAAGCGCTTGTCAGGGGCGAAGGACTTGGGGTCAGCGATGGCGGGCGGTGGCTCGTGCGCGGCGTCGACCTTTCCGTGCATCCCGGCGAGATCGTCACGCTGATCGGCCCGAACGGCTCGGGCAAGACCACCACGGCCAAGATGGCGACCGGCGTGCTGCGGCCTTCCGAGGGCCGGATCGAGCGCCGCGCGGGCCTGCGCATCGGCTATGTGCCGCAGCATCTCAGCATCGACAGGACCCTGCCGCTGTCGGTGGAGCGGCTGATGCGGCTGACGGGCCGCCATGACGCCGCCACCGTCGCCCGCGCCATGGAGCGCACCGGTGTCGCGCATCTGGCCAAGTCGGAGGTGCAGAACCTGTCGGGCGGGGAGTTCCAGCGCGCGCTGCTGGCCCGCGCCCTGATCGGGGAACCGGACCTGCTGGTGCTCGACGAGCCGGTGCAGGGCGTCGACTTCTCCGGCGAGGTGGCGATCTACGACCTGATCCAGGACCTGCGCGAGGAAACCGGCTGTGGCGTGCTGCTGATCAGCCACGACCTGCACATCGTCATGGCCGCGACCGACACGGTGCTGTGCCTGAACGGCCATGTCTGCTGCGCCGGCAGCCCGACCTCGGTCGCGCGCAATCCGGAATATCTGAAGCTGTTCGGGGCGCGGGCCGCCGAGACGCTGGCGATCTACCAGCACGATCACGACCACACCCACCTGCCCGACGGCCGCATCCAGCACCCGGACGGGACCATTTCCGACAGCCACGATCACGACCACGAACACGGTCACGAGGGCGAGCATCACCATCATGGATGATTTCCTGATCCGAGCGCTGGCCGCCGGCATCGGCGTGGCGCTGGTCGCCGGCCCGCTCGGCTGCTTCGTCGTCTGGCGGCGCATGGCCTATTTCGGCGACACCATGGCCCATGCCAGCCTGCTGGGCGTGGCGCTGTCGCTGCTGCTGGCGGTCAACCTGGCCCTGACCGTCTTCGTCGTGGCGACGCTGTCGTCGCTGGCGCTCTACGCGCTGGAGCGGCGCCGGACCCTGCCCATCGACACGCTGCTGGGCATCCTGGCGCATTCGACGCTGGCGCTGGGCCTGGTGCTGGTCGCCCTGATGGACTGGGTCCGGGTCGACCTGCTGTCCTATCTGTTCGGCGACATCCTGGCCGTCGGCGTGACCGATATCTGGATCATCTGGGTCGGCGGTGCGGCGGTGCTGGGGCTGCTGGCCTTCATCTGGCGGCCGCTGCTCGCCGCGACGGTCAGCGAGGAACTGGCCGAAGCCGAAGGGCTGAAGCCGCAGCGGGCGCGGGTGCTGTTCATGCTCGCCCTGGCGCTGACCATCGCCATTGCCATGAAGGTGGTCGGCATCCTGCTGATCACCTCGCTGCTGATCATTCCCGCGGCCACCGCCCGGCGCTTCGCCGCCACCCCCGAGCAGATGGCGCTGCTCGCCGCCGGGATCGGCACTGCGGCCGTCGCGGGCGGCATCGGCGGATCCTTCGTCTGGGATACGCCGACCGGACCGAGTATCGTGGTCGCCGCGCTGCTGGCCTTCCTTCTGAGCCTGGCCGCGCCCGGGGAGCGCGCGATCCGATGACCGATCTGACACGCAATCAGGAACTGGTGCACAAGGCGCTGGAGCAGGCCGACGGCCCGCTTTCGGCCTATGCCATCCTGGACCTGCTGAAGGGCGACGGGCTGCGCGCCCCGCTGCAGATCTACCGCGCGCTGGAGAAGCTGGTGGAGTGCGGCATGGCGCACCGGCTCGAATCGCTGAACGCCTGGGTCGCCTGCAGCCACCGCCACCGGCCGGGCGGCGTCGCCGTCTTCGCCATCTGCCGCGACTGCGGCGACGTCGACGAGTTCCAGGACGGCGAGGTGCTGGAGCGCCTGACCGGACGTGCAGGCGAGCGGCGTTTCGCCATGGACCACCTGACCGTGGAGCTGCACGGGCTCTGCAAGGACTGCAACGGAACCGGCGGATGAACGGCGTCATCGAGATTCTGGAACGGTTCCGGGCGGGCAGGATCGAGGCCGCGCCCGGACCGTCGGAGGCCGATTATTTCGCGCACTGGCGCGCGCAGGAAACCGGCGCGCAGGAGACGGCGCCGATGGCGCTGGCCGGCGGACTGATGGCGCGGTCGCTGTCGCAGGTCTTCATCGCCGGCTATCAGGCCGCCCTGCGCTCTGTCTTTTCCGGCATCGCGGACGACGAATGGGCCGCATTTGCTGCCGCCGAGGACCGGCACGATCCGGAGAACCATCCCGGCACCGTGCTCACCGGCGGCCGGGTCAACGGCTTCAAGTCCTGGGTGGGCCAGTCGCGTCATGTGACCCGGCTGTTCGTCACGGCGAAGGACGGGGAGACGGTCCGGATCCTGCGCTTCGAGGCCGCGCAGCCTGACATCCGCATGACCCACCGCGAGGCGCCGAAATTTCTCGCCGGGCTGAGCCAGGGCTTCGCCGAGTTCCGCAGCGCCGAACCGCTGGAGATTGTCGACGGCGTCGAGGGCCGCGACTTCGCCCGCGCCGAGCCGCTCTACATCATGCTCGCCGGGGCGGGGTTCCTGCTGGCGCATGGCATCGAGCCGGACCGTGCGACGGCGCTGACGGTGGGACTGGCCGGCTACGCGGCGGGCGGCGTCTACGCGCCGAAGACATACGCCGCGCTGGACCGCGAACTGACGGCGCTCGCCGGGACGTTCGACGGCGCAGGCGTCGAGGGCTGGGCCGCGGACAGGGCGTTGCTGTCCATGTACAGCCCGAAGATCCAGAAGCGGGGCGCGTAGCTGGCTCTGCCGCCTTCGGAGTTGATTCGAAGACCTCCGGTGCAGGCGGGACATCAAAGGTGTGACACACCTGCTTGCCCGAAGCGGAACCCGGTATCTGTTCGCACTCTCTGCCGCCCTCGGGCTTGACCCGAGGGCCTCAGCTCTCCACCGCCCGGGCGGTTGAACCGTCAGGTCCCCGGGTCAGGCCCGGGGACGACAGAGGGGCGTCTGCCACCACCCGCAGCGGGACTTGATCCCGTTGCCCAGTTCTGAAGCGATGGTATGTGCGGGGCCGCCGGTCCGGGTCCCGGGATCAAGTCCCGGGACAGGCCGCCGGATCACATGTTGATCGTGCGCTTGTGGACCGCGAGGGCGGCTTCCTTGACGGCTTCGTTCAGCGTCGGGTGGGCGTGGCACATGTGGCTGATCTCGGTCGCCGTGGCGCCGAGTTCGATGGCGGCCAGCGCCTCATGGATCATGTTGCCCGCGTCGGGCCCGATGATGTGGACGCCCAGCACCCGGTCGCTTTCCTTGTCGGCCAGGATCTTCACCAGCCCGTCCTTCTCGCCGATCGAGCGGGCGCGGGAATTGGCGGAGAAGGGGAACTTGCCGGCATTGTAGGCCGTGCCGGCTTCCTTCAGCTGCTCCTCGGTCTTGCCGATGGAGGCGACCTCCGGCCAGGTGTAGACCACGCCCGGAATGGCGTCGTAGTTCACGTGCCCCGCCTCGCCGGCCAGGTAGTCGGCCAGCACGACGCCCTCATGCTCGGCCTTGTGGGCGAGCATCGGGCCGGGAATGACGTCGCCGATGGCGAAGACGCCCGGCACGGACGTCTGGAAGTGCTCGTCGACGGGGATGAAGCCGCGCTCGGTCTCGAGGCCGATATTCTCCAGCCCCAGCCCCTCGGTGTAGGGACGGCGGCCGACGGAGACGAGCACGACCTCGGCGGTCAGAGTCTCCGCGTCACCGCCATCGGCGGGCTCGACGGTCAGCTTGACCTGGGTCTTCTGCTTCTCGGCCTTCGTCACCTTGGTCGAGAGTTTGAAGTCGATCCCCTGCTTGGCGAAGATCACGCGGCTGCGCTTGGAGATCTCGTTGTCCATGCCCGGCATGATGCGGTCAAGGAACTCGACCACGGTCACCTCGGCGCCCAGCCGCCGCCAGACCGAGCCCAGCTCCAGTCCGATATAGCCGCCGCCGATGACGATCAGGCTCTTCGGCACCTTCTTCAGGTCCAGCGCACCGGTGGACGAGATGATCTGCTTCTCGTCGATCTCCACATTCGGAATGTTGGCGACGTCGGACCCGGTGGCGATCAGGATGGTGTCGGTCTTCAGTTCCTGCTTCTTCTTCCGCCCGCCCGGCGCGACCTCGACGGTCTCGGTGTCGATGATGGTGCCGGTGCCGGTGATGTAGTCGACGCCGTTCTTCTTGAAGAGCAGTTCGATGCCGTCGGTCAGGCTGGTCACCACCTCGTCCTTGCGGCCCAGCATGGTCTTCAGGTCCAGTTTCGGCGTCGCCTTGATGCCGTGCTCGGCGAAGTGCTTGTCCGCCTCCTCGAACAGGTGGCTGGACTGCAGCAGCGCCTTGGACGGGATGCAGCCGATGTTCAGGCAGGTGCCGCCCAGCCGCCCGCGCTTCTCCACGCAGGCGACCTTCAGGCCGTTCTGCGCCGCGCGGATGGCGCAGACATAGCCGCCCGGGCCGCCGCCGATGATCACCAGGTCGTAGCGCTTGTCGTCACTCATGCTCGCATCCCGTTTTTCGCCCGGCGCTGCCGGAGCGGCGCCGGAAACCCATGCTGTCATCCCCGCCTAGTGCGGGGATCCGGTCCGGGTCCTGCCCCCTGCCGCCGCAACCGGACCCCCGCATGAAGCGGGGGTGACACGGAGCGGGCGGCAGATCGGCGCCCGGTCAACTCACGTCCGCTACAGGTCGAGGATCAGCCGGCGCGGATCCTCGAGCGTCTCCTTCACCTTCACCAGGAACAGCACCGCCTCGCGGCCGTCGATGATGCGGTGGTCGTAGGACAGCGCCAGATACATCATCGGCCGGAGCTTGATCTCGCCGTTCACCTCCATCGGGCGCTGCTGGATCTTGTGCATGCCCAGGATGCCCGACTGCGGCGGGTTCAGGATCGGCGTCGACATCAGCGAGCCGTAGACGCCGCCATTGGAGATGGTGAAGGTGCCGCCCTGCAGCTCGTCCAGGCCCAGCTTGCCGTCGCGGGCGCGGACGCCGAGATCGTTGATCGTGCTTTCGATCCCCGCGATCGACTTCTGATCGGCGTCGCGCACAACCGGCACCACCAGGCCGTTCGGCGTCCCGACGGCCACGCCGATGTGGTAGTAGTTCTTGTAGATGATGTCGCCGCCGTCGATCTCGGCGTTCACCGCAGGCAGCTCCTGCAGACCGGCGATCACCGCCTTCACGAAGAAGCCCATGAAGCCGAGACGGCTGCCATGCTTCTTCTCGAACGCCTCCTTGTAGGACGAGCGCAGCGCCATGACCTCGGTCATGTCCACCTCGTTGAAGGTGGTCAGCATGGCCGCGGTGTTCTGGGCTTCCTTCAGGCGGGAAGCGATGGTGCGGCGCAGGCGCGACATGCGCACGCGTTCCTCGCGGTCCGCCTCGGGCCGCGGCCCGGACGAACCCGGCACATCGACCGAAGCCAGCGCCGGCGCGCCCGAACCCTGGACCGGCGCATCGGCCTTCTTCGCGCCGGCCGGCGGCGATGGCCCCGGCGACGTCGGCGCGGGTGATGCGGCCGTCCTTGCCGGTGCCTTCGATGCCCTGAAGGCTGACGCCCTTCTCCTCGGCCAGCTTCTTCGCCGAGTCCATCACGGTGACGTCGCGGGCCGGCTGCGACGGCGCAGGCGCGGGCTTCGGCGCCTCGGCCTTCTTCTCGGCCGGCTTCTCTTCCTTGGCCGCGGCCGGCTCTTCCTTCTTCGCCGGCGCCTCGGCCTTCTTGCCTTCGGCGCTCTCGTCGATGGTGCAGAGCAGGGCGCCGACCTCGACCGTGGCGCCTTCCTCGGCGATGATCTCGGCCAGTGCGCCCGCAGAGGTGGCGTTCACCTCCAGCGTGACCTTGTCGGTCTCCAGTTCGCACAGCGGATCGTCGACCGCCACCGCGTCTCCGACTGCCTTGAACCACTGGCCCACGGTCGCTTCGGAGATGGATTCGCCCATGGTGGGCACCTTGATTTCGACTGCCATGTCTCGCCCTTGTGTCCGGGGGTTCGGTTCAGTATTCGGCGACCGACAGATCGTCGGCCTTCGCGGCGATCGCCTGCTCGCAGAGCAGGTTCTGCTGCTTGACGTGGATGCTGTTGAGGCCGGTCGCCGGCGAGGCCGCCGGTTTCCGCCCTGCATAGAGCGGCCGCTTCGCCTTCTTCATGCCGGCCTGGGCGAAGCAGTGCTCCAGCCAGTGGCTGACGAAGGTCCAGGCGCCCATGTTCTTGTGCTCTTCCTGGCACCAGACGATGTCGTCAACATGCTCGTAGCCCTTGAGCTCCTCGACCAGCGCCTCGGTCGGGTAGGGGTAGAGCTGCTCGATGCGCAGGATGTGCACGTCGTCGGCGCCGAGCTCCTCGCGCTTGTCGACCAGGTCGAAATAGACCTTGCCCGAGCAGAGGATGACCCGCTTGGCCTTCTTCTTCGGCGTCGGCAGCTTCTCTTCGTAGAGCACGCGGTGGAAGGACGAGCCCGGTCCCATGTCGGCCAGTTCCGAGACGCAGGCCTTGTGGCGCAGCAGCGACTTCGGCGTCATCAGGATCAGCGGCTTGCGGAAGCCGCGGTGGACCTGGCGGCGCAGGATGTGGAAGTACTGCGCCGGCGTCGAACAGTTGGCGACCTGCAGGTTGTCCTCGGCGCAGAGCTGCAGATACCGCTCCAGCCGGGCCGAGCTGTGCTCCGGTCCCTGGCCTTCCATGCCGTGCGGCAGCAGCATGACCAGACCGCTCATGCGCAGCCACTTGGCCTCGCCGTTGGAGAGGAACTGGTCGATGATCACCTGCGCGCCGTTGGCGAAGTCGCCGAACTGCGCCTCCCAGAGCACCAGCGCGTTCGGCTCGGCCAGGCTGAAGCCGTATTCGAAGCCCAGCACCGCCGCTTCCGACAGCATCGAATCGATGACCTCGTAGGGGGCCTGATCCTCGGTGATGTTGGACAGCGGGATGTAGCGGTCCTCGCTCACCTGATCGACCAGCACCGAATGGCGCTGGCTGAAGGTGCCGCGGCCCGAATCCTGACCCGACAGGCGGACCGGCACGTTCTCCATCACCAGGGTGCCGAAGGCGAGCGCCTCCGCGGTGGCCCAGTCGAAGCCCTCGCCGGTCTCGAACATCTTCTTCTTCGCCGCCATCAGCCGCTTGATGGTGCGGTGGGCGTTCAGGTCATCGGGCAGGTGGGTCAGCCGCTCGCCGATCTCCTTCAGCTTCTCGATCGGCACGGCGGTGTCGCCGCGGCGGGCGCCCAGCGGCGCGACCTGCATGCCGCTCCAGCGGCCTTCCAGCCAGTCGGCCTTGTTCGGCTTGAAGGAATTGCCGGCCTCGAACTCGCCTTCCAGGTATTCGCGGAAGCCGGAGACCATCTGGTCGGCCTCTTCTTCCGTGATCACCTTCTCCTCGATCAGCTTCTTGGCGTAGATCTGGCGCGTGGTCGGGTGCGAGGCGATCTTCCGGTACATCTGCGGCTGGGTGAAGGACGGCTCGTCGCCCTCGTTGTGGCCGTGGCGGCGATAGCAGAACATGTCGAGCACCACGTCGACGCCGAACTCCTGACGGAACTCGGTCGCGACCTTGGCGGCATGCGTCACCGCTTCCGGATCGTCGCCGTTCACGTGGATGATCGGGGCCGCCACCATCTTGCCGACATCCGAGGGATACGGCGAGGAGCGCGAATAGCGCGGCGCGGTGGTGAAGCCGATCTGGTTGTTGACGATGATGTGGATCGTGCCGCCGACGGCGTAGCCCTTCAGACCCGACAGACCCAGGCACTCGGCGACCATGCCCTGACCGGCGAAGGCCGCGTCGCCGTGCAGCAGGATCGGCAGCACCTTGTGCGAACTGTTGGGGCCGAGCTGGCGGATCTTCGCCCGCGCCTTGCCGATCACGACCGGATCGACCGCCTCCAGATGGGAGGGGTTGGCGGTCAGCGACAGGTGCACCTTGTTGCCGTCGAACTCGCGGTCCGACGAGGTGCCGAGATGGTACTTCACGTCGCCCGAACCCTGCACGTCCTCGGGGTTCGCGGCATTGCCCTGGAACTCCGAGAACACGGCCCGGAAGGGCTTGCCCATGACGTTGGTCAGCACGTTCAGGCGGCCGCGGTGCGGCATGCCGAGGACGATGTCCTGCACGCCCAGCTGGCCGCCGCGCTTGATGATGGCTTCCATCGCCGGCATCAGCGCCTCGCCGCCGTCGAGGCCGAAGCGCTTGGTGCCGGTGTACTTGACGTTCAGGAAGCTCTCGAAGCCCTCGGCCTCGGCGATCTTGTTCAGGATCGCCTTCTTGCCCATCAGGGTGAAGGTGACTTCCTTGTCCGGCCCCTCGATGCGGTTCTGGATCCAGGCCTTCTGCTCCGGCGACTGGATGTGCATGTATTCCACGCCCATCGTGCCGCAGTAGACCTTCTGCACGACCTCCAGAATCTCCCGCATGGTCGCGGTTTCCATGCCGAGCACGTTGTCGAGGAAGATCGGACGGTCCATGTCCGCTTCCTCGAAGCCGTAGGTCTTCGGATCCAGCTCCGGATGCTCCATCGGCTTGTCGAGGCCGAGGGGATCCAGATTGGCCATCAGATGCCCGCGCACGCGGTAGGCGCGGATCAGCATCAGCGCGCGCAGGCTGTCCAGCGTCGCCTTGCGCGACATCTCCGGATCGGCCGCCTTGCCCGGCTGCGCGCCGGCGCGGATCGCGGGCCCGAGGATCTCGTAGGGGTCGTCGGCCTGCAGCGACCCGTTCTTCAGCCCCCAGCTGGCGCCGTGCGTGGCGCGTTCGACGGTTTCCAGGTCGTCGCCGAGCTGGCTGAAGAAATCAGCCCAGCTCTGGTCGACCGACCCGGGATCGTTGAGATACCTGGCGTAGAGGTCCTCGATGAAGCCCGAATTGCCGCCATTCAGGAAGGCGGCTGCCAAATTCTCAGAACTCATCCGTTCCCCGGCGCGGGGCTTTCCCCCGCGTCCCTTTCATTCAGTTGTCAAAGGGGCGGGTAGCATAGTCATGTTGCCGCCCGGTTAACCCTTCAGTTTCTCCACCAGCGTGGTGCCGAGAGCCGCAGGCGAGTCCGCGACCGAGATCCCGGCCGAGCGCATCGCCTCCATCTTGTCGCCGGCGCCGCCCTTGCCGCCTGCAATAATCGCACCGGCATGGCCCATGCGGCGGCCCGGAGGCGCCGTGACGCCCGCAATGAAGCCGACGACGGGCTTTTTCACCTTCGACGCCTTCAGGAAATCGGCCGCCTCTTCCTCGGCGGTGCCGCCGATCTCGCCGATCATGATGATGCTTTCGGTCTCATCGTCGCCCAGGAAAAGGTCAAGACAGTCGATGAAGTTGGTGCCGTTGACCGGATCGCCGCCGATGCCGATGCAGGTGGTCTGGCCCAGGCCCGCGGCCGTGGTCTGCGCCACCGCCTCGTAGGTCAGCGTGCCGGAGCGGGAGACGATGCCGACCGTGCCGCGGCGATGGATGTGGCCGGGCATGATGCCGATCTTGCACTCGTCAGGGGTGATGACGCCCGGGCAGTTCGGGCCGATCAGCCGGCTGGAGGAGCGCTGCAGGGCGTTCTTCACCGTCACCATGTCGAGCACCGGAATGCCCTCGGTGATGCAGGTGATCAGCTCGATCCCGGCGTCGATCGCCTCCAGGATCGCGTCGGCCGCGAACGGCGGCGGGACGTAGATCACGGACGCATTGGCGCCGGTCTTCTCCTTCGCCTCGGCGACGGTGTTGAAGACGGGCAGGCCGAGATGCTCGGAGCCGCCCTTGCCCGGGCTGGTGCCGCCGACCATCTTCGTGCCGTAGGCGATCGCCTGCTCGGAATGGAAGGTGCCCTGGTTGCCGGTGAAGCCCTGGCAGATCACCTTGGTGTCCCTGTTGACCAGAACAGCCATTATGCAGCCTCCTTCACGGCCTTGACGACCTTGTCCGCGGCGTCGGCCAGATTGTCGGCGGCGACGATGGTCAGCCCCGAATCGGCCATGATCTGCTTGCCCTTCTCGACGTTCGTGCCCTCCAGGCGCACGACCAGCGGCTTGTCCAGCGAGACCTCGCGGGCCGCGGCGACCACGCCCTCGGCGATGACGTCGCAGCGCATGATACCGCCGAAGATGTTGACCAGAATGCCCTTCACGTTCGGGTCGGACAGGATGATCTTGAAGGCCTCGGTGACCTTCTCCTTCGTCGCGCCGCCGCCCACGTCCAGGAAGTTCGCCGGCTCGGAGCCGTAGAGCTTGATGATGTCCATGGTCGCCATGGCCAGGCCCGCGCCATTGACCATGCAGCCGATCTCGCCGTCCAGCTTGACGTAGTTGAGGTCGTATTCGGAGGCCTTCACCTCCATCGGATCCTCTTCCTCGACGTCGCGCAGCTCGGCGACGTTCTTGTGGCGGAACAGCGCGTTGTCGTCGAAGTTCATCTTCGCATCCAGCGCGATCACCTCGCCGCCGCCGGTGACGACCAGCGGATTGATCTCGACCAGGCTGGCGTCGAGTTCGACGAAGGCGGTGTAGAGCGCCATGATGAACTTCGTCGCCGACTTCACCTGGTCGCCCTCAAGGCCCAGGAAGAAGGCGATCTTGCGCGCGTGGAAGCCCGAGATGCCGGTCGCCGGATCGACCTTCACCCGGATGATCTTCTCCGGTGACTTCTCCGCCACGTCCTCGATGTCCATGCCGCCCTCGGCGGAGGCCATGAAGGTGATCGAGGAGGTGCCGCGGTCCAGCAGCACCGACAGGTACAGCTCGCGGGCGATGTCGCAGCCATCCTCGATGTAGAGGCGCTTCACTTCCTTGCCCGCCTCACCGGTCTGCTTGGTCACCAGCACGTGGTTCAGCATCTCGCCGGCGTTCTCGCGGACCTCGTCGACCGACTTGGAGACGCGCACGCCGCCCTTGCCGTCCGGATTGCCCTTGAAGCGCCCGGCGCCGCGGCCGCCCGCGTGAATCTGGGATTTGACGACCCACACCGGACCGCCCAGTTCCTCGGCGGCCTTGACCGCTTCGTCCACCGTGAAGGCCGGGTGGCCCTTCGGCGTTGCGACGCCATACTGCCGCAGCAGGGCCTTCGCCTGATATTCGTGAATGTTCATGATGTTCCGGGTTTCCGAGACAAAAGGAAGCCGGCGCGCCACGGGTCCGGCGCGTCGGGAGGGGCCAACCTAACGGGGGCGGGGGCCGGGATCAATGCGTCCCGGCCAACCCTGCCATGTCGGATTGGCGGAAAGCGGCTTACGCCAGGCTGGAATCGATGCCCTTGCAGGCCTCGACCAGGCCCTTCACGGCGTCGACGGACTTGTCGAAGCCGGCCTTCTCGGCCTCGTTCAGTTCGATCTCGACGATGCGCTCGACGCCGTCCGCGCCGATCACCACCGGCACGCCGACATAGAGATCGTCGACGCCGAACTCGCCGTCCAGATAGGCGGCGCAGGGCAGCACGCGCTTCTGGTCGCCCAGATAGGCCTCGGCCATCTGGATCGCCGCGGTCGCGGGGGCGTAGAAGGCCGAGCCGGTCTTCAGCAGGCCGACGATCTCGGCGCCGCCATCGCGGGTGCGCTGCACGATCTGGTCCAGCTTCTCCTGCGTGATCCAGCCCATCTTAACCAGGTCGGGCATCGGAATGCCGGCCACCGTGGTGTAGCGGGTCGAGGGGACCATGGTGTCGCCGTGGCCGCCCAGCACGAAGGCGGTGACGTCTTCAACCGAAACGCCCATCGCCTCGGCCAGGAAGAAGCGGAAACGGGCCGAGTCCAGCACGCCGGCCATGCCGACGACCTTGTTCTTCGGCAAGCCGCAGGCCTTCTGCAGCACCCAGACCATGGCGTCGAGCGGGTTGGTGATGCAGATGACGAAGGCGTCGGGGGCATATTTCTTGATGCCCTCGCCGACCTGGCCCATCACCTTGATGTTGATGCCCAGCAGGTCGTCGCGGCTCATGCCCGGCTTCCGGGCCACGCCCGCGGTCACGATGATGACGTCCGCGCCGGCGATGTCGGCATAGTCCTGGGTGCCGGACATGGCGGCATTGAAGCCGTCGACGGGCGCGCTCTCGGCCAGGTCCAGCGTCTTGCCCTGGGGCAGACCCTCGACGATGTCGAAGACGACCACGTCGCCCAGTTCCTTCATGGCCGCGAGATGGGCCAGAGTGCCGCCGATATTGCCGCCGCCGATCAGTGCGATTTTCTTCCGGGCCATGAAATGAAGTCCCCCTGGTTGGTCCGATATAGAGATGGCGCGCATCAAGACGCGCGTGATGGCAGGCCGCCAGTGTGCCAGTTGTCGCGGGGGCCGAACAGGGGGCGCTACTGCAATCCGATTGTCAGATTCTCGCCCAGCCGGGTCTTGAAGACGATGATCGCCGCCAGCGCGATCAGCAGCACCGTCCAGACGGCCAGGTTGATGCGGATCGACCATTTCGCCTTCTTGGCCTCGAACCAGGTGCGCGGGCGGATGCCCTTGGTGCGGAAGATCAGCTGCGCCGACAGGTTCACGCAGACCACATTGACCGCCAGCAGCAGCAGCGCATCGGCGGCGAGCTTCCATTCGCTCCAGCCCAGCATGATGCCGACCGTGGCCGCCGGCGGCAGCAGCGCCACCGCGACCATGACGCCCACCAGCGTCGCCGACAGCCCGGTGGTCAGCGACAGCGCCGCCGCCGCGCCGGAGGCCAGCGCCACGGCGATGCTGTCCAGATCCACCCGGGTGCGGCTCAGCAGTTCCTCGGACTCCAGATTCTCCTGGAACAGCAGCCCGACGCCGACGCTCAGCACCAGCGTCAGCGCGACGCCGAACGCATTGGTGACGATGGTCTTCCGGATCATGGTCATGTCGCCGACCGCGGTGGCGAAGGCCAGCGCCAGATTCGGCCCCAGCAACGGCGCGATCACCATGGCCCCGATGACCACGGCGATGTTGTCCTCCATCAGCCCGATGGTGGCGACGACCGCCGACAGTGCCACCAGCAGGGCGAAATTCTGGTCCAGCTCGGCGCCGCGGCCGATCTGGGTCGCCAGCTCCTCCCGCGAGAGGCCCCCGGTCATGCGCTTCTGCTTCGCCTTCTCGGAGTCGTGCTTCTCTTCCTCGATGATCGGCAGGGTCGCCTCGACCGGCAGGATGATGATCCGCCAGTTCGACGATGTGGACAGCATCATCTGCAGCGCGTCCAGCAGCCGCTGCCGGTCCAGCGTACCGCAGGCGATGCGGATGACGCGCCGGCCGTCGTCGGTCCGGGCGCCGATGATCACGTCGTCGGCGCCGCTCGAATCGGCCAGGCTGCGGATGCGTTCTGTCTGCCGGTCCTCGGCAATGACCTCGATGATGCGGGCTGTCACGTACGCTCCCCCTGAGGCCGCGTCCTCTATTGGACGCCGCCGCGCAAATCTGGCATAGGCGGCGCGTCTGACCAAACGGTACGCCATGCATGACTACGCCGTCGTGATCCCCGCCATGAACGAGGCCGGCAATATCGGCCGCCTGGTGCGCGAGATCCACGACACCCTGACCGATCGCCCCCCGCGGGAGATCATCGTGATCGACGACGGCTCCGACGACGCGACGCCCGAGGAGCTGCGCGCCCTCATGGCCGAGGTGCCGGAACTGCGGGTGCTGCGCCACGACATCCGTTCCGGCCAGAGCGCGGCGGTCCGCTCCGGCGTGCGGGCAGCGGCCTCCCCGGTGATCGTGACCATGGACGGCGACGGCCAGAACCCGCCCGCCGACATCCCGAAGCTGCTGGCCGAACTGGCCGGCGATGCGCAGGGCGAACCCGCCCTGGTCAATGGCTGGCGCACCGGGCGCAAGGCCACCGGCAGCCGCCGCTTCGCCAGCCGCTTCGCAAACGCGGTCCGGCAATGGGCGCTGAAGGACGACTGCCCCGATTCGGGCTGCGGCCTGAAAGCGTTCTGGCGGGAGAACTATCTGGCGCTGCCCTTCTTCGCGACCATGCACCGATTCATGCCGGCCACCTTCGGCCTCTACGGGCGGACCACGGCGATGGTCGAGATCGGCGACCGCGCCCGCGACAGCGGCACGTCCAAGTACACCAACTGGAAGCGCGCCCTGGACGGCGTGTTCGACCTGCTGGGCTTCGTCTGGCTGCGCAAGCGGACCCGGAACCCTGCCGCGACGGAGATCTCCCGATGATCGAGGCCATCGTCGACTGGTGGAACCGGATGACCGGGATCGAAGCCTGGCTGGTGATCTTCGGCCTGGTCGCGCAGTCGATGTTCTTCATGCGCTTCCTGGTACAGTGGATCGTCTCCGAGAAGGCGCGCCGGTCGGTGGTCCCGGAGATGTTCTGGTACTTCTCCATCTCCGGCGGGATCCTGATGTTCATCTACGGGGTGCTGCGGGAGGACCCGGTGATCATGCTGGGCCAGTCCACCGGCATCTTCATCTATTCCCGCAACCTCTACTTCATCTGGCGCGAGAAACGCCGCTTCCCCGGCGCCGACTGACCGCCATGCCCCGAAACCGCTTTCGCACGGCGCGGCGGAACGGCAGATTGGCGGGCAACGAGAAACGAGGGGAGGATGGCGATGAGCCAGGAAATCGATCTTTCGGGCCGCGCGGCGATGGTCACCGGCGCGGGCAGCGGCATCGGCCGCCGGACGGCGCATGTACTGGCGGAGGCCGGCGCTTCCGTGGCCTGCACTGACGTCAACGCCGCCAGCGCGCAGGAAACCGCGACCGCGATCCAGGAAGCCGGCGGGCAGGCCATCTCGGTCGCCCATGACGTGGTCGACGAGGCGCAGTGGGCCGCCGCGGTGAAGGCCACCACCGACGCCTTCGGCAATCTGCGCATCATGGTCAACAATGCCGGCATCGAGCTGGTGAAGACCATCGACCAGATTTCCACAGCCGATTTCCGGCGCGTCATGGACATCAACGTGCTGGGTGTCTTCCTGGGCATCCAGGCCTGCGCCGACGTGATGCACGAATCGGGCGGCGGTTCGATCATCAACCTGTCGTCGGTCGCCGGCCTGATCGGCGCGCCGCGTCAGGCGGCCTATTGCGCGTCGAAGGGCGCGGTGCGGCTGATGACCAAGGCGACGGCGCTGGAACTGGCCGGTTCCGGCAGGAAGGTGCGGGTGAACTCGGTCCATCCAGGCATCATCGAGACCCCGATGATGAACGACCTGATCATGGGTGTGCCCGAGGACCAGCGGGAGGCCCGCATCGCCCAGATGCACGCCCGCCACCCCATCGGCCGGCTGGGCCAGCCCACCGACATCGCCAACGCCATCCTGTTCCTGGCCTCGGACATGTCCGACTTCATGACCGGCTCGGAAGTGGTCGTCGACGGCGGCATGACCGCGAACTGAGGACGGACACTCTGACGCCCCCGGGTCAGGCCCGGGGGCCTGTGCCCGCCACCGCCGCGACGGCTGGACCGTGAGGTCCGCGGGTCAAGCCCGGGGACGGCAGAGTCACGAGGACAGGTTTCATCCCTTTTCAAGGCCGCCTGCGCCGGACCGGATCCCCGAGTCTCGCTGACGCTCGATCGGGGATGACAGGCCGAGACGGTCACCCCTGCTGGCGCGCAGCGACACGCGGGGGTCCGGAAATGCGGAAGGGCTTCCACCTGCTGACGCCCCCGGGCCCGACCCGGGGACGGCAGTGAGTTGCCTCAGCCCTTCTTCTTCTTCGCCGCCTCGGCGAGGCTGGCGATGGTGGCGGTGGGGGTCAGGACTTCCGGGTCGATGCGGATCTCCAGGATGCTCGGCCCCGGCTGGTCCAGCGCCTTCTCCAGCGCCGGATAGAAGTCCTTCGTCTTCTTGATCACCGCGCCGTAGCAGTCATAGGCCTCGGCCAGTTTCGCGAAGTTCGGGTTCTTCAGGTCGGTGGCGATCTTGCGGCCGGTGTAGTCGCGTTCCTGATGCATGCGGATGGTGCCGTACATCGCGTTGTTCACGACAATGAAGACGATGGGCAGGTCGTACTGCGCCGCGGTGGCGAATTCCTGGCCGTTCATCATGAAACAGCCATCGCCGGAGAAGCTGATCACGTGCCGTTCCGGATGCACCAGCTTGGCCGCGACCGCCGAGGGCACGCCATAGCCCATCGAGCCCGAAGTCGGCGCGAGCTGCGTGCGGTAGCGCTTGTGGCGCATGAAGCGGTGGACCCAGAGCGTGGCGTTGCCGCCGCCATTGGTGACGATGGTGTCGGGCGGCAGCTTCTCGGTGATGTGGTGGACGATCTCGGCCAGCTGTACCGGCCCGTCCATCTTTGTCGGCTCGGTGAATTCGAGGTAGCGCTTGTGGGCGGCCTTCGCCACGCCCTTGTTCTTGCGCACGACGATGTTCTCGACCGCGCCGGCGAAGCCCGCCGGAGTCGCCACCAGCCCCAGATCCGCCTGATAGACGCGGCCGATCTCCTCCGGGTCCGAATGGACGTGGATCAGCCGCTGCTGCGGGCGCGGGATGGCGAGGTAGGAATAGCGGCCGCTGGTCATCTCGCCCATGCGCGCGCCCACCACGATCACCAGATCGGCGGTCTTGATGCGCTCCACCAGCTTCGGGTCCGGCGCGATGCCCGCGACGCCGGCATAGGCCGGGCCGGTATTGTCGACGAAATCCTGGCAGCGGAAGGAGGTCATCAGCGGGATGTCGTTGGCCTCGGCGAACTTCGAGATCTTCTTGCCCGTCTCCTCCGACCAGCGCCCGCCGCCGACGATGATCACCGGGCGCTCGGCGCCGGCGACCATGATCTCGAAGCGCGTCAGATCCTCGACCACCGGACCGTATTCCGGCGCGTGATAGGGCGTGCCCAGCGCACCCTCGGCGCGGTCGCGCAGCATGTCCTCGGGCAGCGAGATCGCTACCGGGCCGGGCCGCCCGCCCGCGGCGGTGTGGAAGGCGTGGCTGACGAACTCCGTCGCGCGGCCGGCATCCTCCAGCTCGCCGGTCCACTTGGTCAGCTGGCTGAGGAAGCGGCGGTAGTCGAGCTCCTGGAATGCCTCCCGCTCCGACTGGTCGCGGGCGACCTGGCCGATGAACAGGATGATGGGCGAGCTGTCCTGATGGGCGATGTGCAGGCCCGGCGTGGCGTTGGTGGCGCCGGGACCGCGGGTGACGAAGGCGATGCCGGGCTTGCCGGTCAGCTTGGCGTAGGCGTCGGCCATCATGGTCACACCGCCTTCCTGACGGCAGGTGATCAGCCGGATCTGCGGCGTGTCGTGCAGCGCGTCCAGCGCCGCCAGATAGCTCTCGCCCGGCACGCAGAAGGCCAGGTCCGCGCCGTGATGCGCCAGCGCGTCGACCAGCAGCTGCCCGCCCGTGCGCCGATTGCTCTTGCTCATCCGTCCCTCCCCCGCGGTCGTATGCCTCGCGACGCTATGGGCATCCCCGCGCGCTGGCAAGGCAGACCCGCAGCGGGGGGTGATTGATTCCGGCCCGCCCGCTGGTAGTTTGGCGGCCGGGGAGACGAAAGGACCGACCGGATGGGATTCTTCAATTTCGAGCCGCTGACCCTGCCGCCCGAGGCGGAGCAGCTGCGCCAGGAAGTGCGCGACTTCCTCGACGAGGCGATGGCGGACATGCGGCCGGTGGACCGCGCCTTCAACTGGATGGGCCGTGACGCCGAATTCTCGCGCAAGCTGGGCCGGAAGGGCTGGATCGGCATGACCTGGCCGAAGCAGTTTGGCGGGCAGGAGCGCACCTTCCTGGAGCGCTACGTTCTGAGCGAGGAACTGCTGGCCGCCGGCGCGCCGGTCGCCGCGCACTGGATCGCCGACCGCCAGTCCGGGCCGATGATCATCTCCGTCGGCACCGATGAGCAGCGCGAATTCTTCCTGCCGAAGATCGCCGCGGGCGAAATGAGCTTCTGCATCGGCATGTCGGAGCCGGACAGCGGCTCCGACCTTGCCGCAACCCGTTCGAAGGCCGAAAAGGTCGATGGCGGCTGGAAGCTGTCGGGCACCAAGGTCTGGACCTCTGGCGCGCACGAGGCCGACTACATGATCGGCCTGTTCCGCAACGAGGCCAATCCCGAGAAGAAGCATGAGGGTCTGACCCAGTTCCTGATCGACATGAAGTCGGACGGGCTGACCATCCGGCCGATCATCAACCTGGCCGGCCAGCACCACTTCAACGAATGCGTCTTCGACGAGGTCTTCGTCCCCGACACCCGCGTCGTCGGCAAGGTCGGCAATGGCTGGAAGCAGGTGACGTCCGAGCTCGCCTTCGAGCGCAGCGGACCGGAGCGCTATCTCTCCTGCATCCAGCTGATCATCGAGATGATCCGGCTGGCCAAGGACCGCGACGACCCTTCGCTGAACGAGGAACTCGGCCGCATGACCGCGCATGTCATGACGCTGCGGCGCATGTCGCTGGCCGTCGCCGGCAAGCTGCAGCGCGGCGAGAACCCGGCGCTGGAGGCCAGCGTGGTGAAGGATGTCGGCGGCGTCTTCGAGCAGTCCCTGCCCGAGATCGCCCAGCGCCTGTTCGAGGACGAGCCGACCCTGATGGACGGTACCGACTTCCAGGAGGTCCTGGCCTTCCTGATGCAGGAAGCCCCGTCCTTCAGCCTGCGCGGCGGCACGCGCGAGATCCTGCGCGGCATCATCGCACGGGGGCTCGGCCTCCGATGAGCGAACTGCGGAACATCCTGACCGACAGCGTCAACGGCCTCTTCGGCGACCGCGTGACCAAGGAACTGCTGACCGAGTTCGACACCTCGGGCGGCGCGGACGGCCTCTGGGACGAGGTCGAGGCCCAGGGCCTGACCCGGCCGCTGGTCTCCGAGGAGAAGGGCGGCGTCGGCGGCGAGTGGCGCGACGCCCATGTGCTGCTGTTCGCGCAGGGCTATCACTGCGCCCCGCTGCCGCTGGGCGAGACCATCCTGGCGACCTGGCTGGCCGAGAAATCCGGCCTCGACGTGCCCGACGGCGCGGTCACGGTGATCGACGGGCGCGGTTCGCTGACGCTGGACGGCGGCAAGCTGTCGGGCACCGCGGCGCGCGTGCCCTGGGCGTCGAAGGCGGCGAACGCGGTCGTCATCGCCGAAAACGGGGCCGGGCCGAAGATCGGCCTGCTGGACCTGTCGCAGGCGGAGATCGCGTCCGGCGAGAACGTCGCCAAGGAGCCCCGCAACGACGTCACCCTGTCGGGCGCAGCGGTCGACATGAAGCCGCTGCCGAACGACGTGCCCGCCGACGGCATCATGCTTTACGGCGCCATGGTGCGGGCGGCGCAGCTTGCCGGCGCGCTGGAGAAGGTGCTGCAGCAGGCGGTGCAGTACGCCAACGAACGCACCCAGTTCGGCCGCCCCATCGGCAAGTTCCAGGCGATCCAGCAGGAGCTGGCGCGCTGCGCCGGCGAGGCCGCGGCCTCCGCCGTCATCGCCGAGGCGCCATTCGCGGCGCTGGACGAGGGCCAGCCCGCCGAATACCTGATCGCCGCCGCCAAGGCCCGCGCCTCGGAGGCCGCCGGTATCGCCGCCTCGGTCGGCCACCAGACCCACGGCGCCATCGGCTTCACCTACGAACACAGCCTGCACTTCGCGACACGGCGGCTCTGGTCGTGGCGGTCGGAGTTCGGCGGTCAGCGGTTCTGGTGGAAGAAGCTGGGCGAACGCACGGTCAGCCGCGGTGCCGACAATTTCTGGCCCGACATCACGGGCTGACATCTATCTGCAGCCCCCGGGCCTGACCCGGGGGTCCTGGAACAACGCGCGTCACGGCGCCACGGATCATGTCCGGGGCCGCCATGGCGTGCGGCATGAGGGGAAGAACGGCCATGACCGACTACAAGACCATTCTGGTTGAGCACGAAGTGCGGCCGGGCGGCGAGATCGCGCGCATCACGCTGAACCGGCCGGACAAGCTGAACGCCATGTCCAGCGAGATGAACCGGGAACTGCGCAAGGCGGCCTATGCGCTGTCGAAGGACAAGGACCTGCGCGCCGTCGTGCTGGCGGCAGCGGGCGGCAAGGCCTTCGTCGGTGGCGCGGACATCAACGAGATGGCCGAGATGGACGCCCAGACCGCACGGGACTTCATCACCAACCTGCACCGCGCCATCAATCAGGTGCGCATGCTGCCGGTGCCGGTGATCGCGCGGATCGACGGCTACTGCCTGGGCGCCGGGCTGGAGCTGGTGGCGGCCTGCGACATGCGCGTCTGCACGGAAGACACGAAACTCGGCATGCCCGAGGTCCGCGTCGGCATGCCCAGCGTCATCGAGGCGGTGCTGCTGCCGAAGATCATGGGCTGGGGCAAGGCCGCCGAGATCCTGCTGACCGGCGACATGATCGACGCGCAGGAGGCGCTGACGTGCGGCCTGGTGCAGAAGGTCACGCCGAAGGGCGGGATCGACGAGCAGGTCGACGCCTGGCTCGGCTCCATCCTGTCCTCGGGCCCGCAGGCCGTGCGCATCCAGAAGCGGCTGCTGCGGTCGTGGGAGAACCTGCCCATCGACGCCGCCATCCGCGCCGCCATCGACGCCTTCGAGGAGAGCCATTCCGGGCCGGAGCCGCGGGCCTACCTGTCCAGATTCCTGCGCAAGGACTGACATTCTTTCGCCCTCGGGCTTGACCCGAGGGCCCTGGCGAGGCCTGTGCCGGAGGTCCTCGGGTCAAGCCCGAAGACGGAAAATAAGAGGGGTCCGGACACGATATGCGAGCCGCCATCGCAGCATTCGCAGCACCCTTGCTTCCCCCCTTGAGGGGGAAGTGGCCGCGAAGCGGTCGATGGGGGGCGCAGCCAAAGGCTTCCGGCTGCTGCCAGGCCGCAATTTCGGCTTCGCCGAACCACCCCCATCCTGACCTTCCCCCCTCAAGGGGGAAGGAAGGCGTTGCCGCCACATGCTGCGCTGCATGCCGACCCATCCATCCCCAAACGGGCGGTTTCTGAATGGGCGCGGTCTTCGAGGTCGTCTTTCCGGTCTTTGCGCTGATCGCCATCGGCTACGCGCTGGGCAAGTCGCCGCTGCTGGCCGGTGAGGCCGGCATCCAGGCGCTGACGAGCTTCGTCTTCTACGCCGCCATTCCCGCCCTGCTGTTCCGTCTCTTCGGCCGCGGCCTGCCCGAGGGCGGGATCGAATGGTCCATCGTGCTCGGCTATTTCGCGGCGACGCTGCTGCATTTCGGGCTGACCATGGGGGTCAGCCGCTTCGTCTTCCGGAACCCCAGTGTCGAACTGGGGCTGGCGGGCATGACCGCCAGCTTCTCCAACACGGTGCTGATGGGCATCCCGCTGATCTACACAGCGTTCGGCGACGACGGGATGCTGCCGCTGCTGATGATCGTCACCTTCCACCCGATGATCCTGATTCCACTGGCGACCATCATCACCGAATCGATGCGCGGCGACGCCAGCCAGCGCCGCAGCCCGGTCCTGATCCTCTTCAATTCTGTGAAAAGTCTGGCCGTGCACCCGGTGATTCTGGGCATGCTGGCGGGGCTGGTCTTCGGCATGACCGGATGGACCCTGCCGGTGGTGCTCGACAGGCTCGTCGACATGCTCTCCAGCGCCGCGACCCCGGCCGCGCTCTGCGCGCTCGGCGCGTCGCTGACCCGCTTCTCCATCGCCGGCGACATCAAGGAAAGCCTGACGCTGGTGGCGTTGAAGCTCGCCGGGCTGCCCTTCCTCGTCTGGGTCTTCACCGCCCATGTCTTCGACAACGACCCGCTCTGGGTCACGGTGGCGACCATCAACGCGGCCATGCCCTGCGGCGTGAACGCCTTCCTGCTGGCCCGCTACTACGGCACCTACACCCAGCGGTCGGCCAGCGCGATCCTGATCGGCACTGGGTTCTCGGTGGTCACGGTCTCGGCGCTGTTCGCGCTGATGGGGACCTGACGGCGCTCAGCCCGGCTTTGCAGATTCACCTTCGCCGCCGCCAGGCGCCGGCAGACGCTCGGCCAGACGCGCCACGTCCTGACGCAGCGCCACCAGCTCCTCCAGCATCCGGACCCGCTCGTCATGGGCGGTGCTCTCCGCCTCGCGCAGTTCGGCCTCGTGCTGGGACTGCATGGCGTTGACGATGACGGCGATGAACAGGTTCAGAACGGTGAAGCTGGTCAACAGGATGAAGGTGACGAAGAAGATCCAGGCGTAGGGATACTGCTCCATCACCGGGCGGACGATGCCCATGGACCAGCTTTCCAGCGTCATGATCTGGAACAGGCTGTAGGCGGACGCGCCGAGATCGCCGAACCATTCCGGGAAGTCGTTCTTGAACAGCTTCGTCGCGATGACCGCACAGATGTAGAAGACGAGCACCAGCAGGGCGATGATCGAGCCCATGCCCGGAATCGCCTTGAACAGCCCCTGCACCACCTTGCGCATGCTGGGGATGCCCGAGACCAGCCGCAGGGCGCGCAGGATGCGCAGCGCCCGCAGCACCGACAGGCCGCCCTCGGACGGGACCAGCGCAATGCCCACGACCGCCAGATCGAAAAGGTTCCAGCCATTGCGGAAGAAGCCGCGGCCATAGGCGAACAGCTTCAGGGCGATCTCGACGACGAAGACCGTCAGCGCCGCCCCGTCCAGGAACAGGATCAGCGGTCCCGCAGCCGCCATCGCCGAGGGCGAGGTCTCCAGCCCCAGCGTGACCGCGTTCAGGCAGATGATCACCAGGATCGCGCGTTCGAAGGTCGGGTTCTCGACCAGAGTGCGAACCCGCCCGCGCGTGCGCGTCAGCCAGTTCGTGTCTTCACCGGTCTGGCTGATGGGGTTCATGATCGCTCCGGGAAGATGCAGGGGACGGACGCGCCAACAGATAGGTGCCGTCGTCCGGCTTCGCCAGCGCCGCCCGGTCAGGTTCCGGAAAAGAAGCTTCTCAGCACCCGTTCGTAGATCGCAGTCAGTTTCGGGATGTTCTCGACGGCGCAGCACTCGTCGACCTTGTGCATGGTCTGGCTGATCAGGCCGAACTCGACCACGGGGCAGGCATTCTTGATGAAGCGCGCGTCCGAAGTGCCGCCCGTGGTCGAGAGATCGGGATCGACCTTCAGTTCCGAGCCGATGGCGGCTTCCAGCATGGCGGTCAGATCCCCCGGCGCGGTCAGGAACGGATCGCCCGAATTGCGCACGGTCAGCGTGTAGTACCCGCCGACCGAGTCGCAGGCCGCGCGGATCTTCGCCTCCAGGCCGGCCGCGTCCTGCTCGGTATTGTAGCGGACGTTGAAACGGGCCTCGCCGCGGGCCGGGATGACGTTGGAGGCCGCGTTGCCGACATCGATGGTGGTGATTTCCAGGTTCGACGGCTGGAAATGGTCGGTGCCCCCGTCCAGCTGCAGCCCGGCGATGTTGTCGAGCATCTTCACCAGCCGCGGCAGCGGGTTGTCGGCCAGATGCGGGTAGGCGACATGGCCCTGCTGGCCGGTGACGACCAGATGGCCGGAGAAGGAGCCGCGGCGGCCGATCTTGGCCATCTCGCCCAGCACCATCGGGTTGGTCGGCTCGCCGACAAGGCAGGCGTCGATGCGCTCGCCGTTCTCAGCCATCCAGTCCAGCACCTTCACGGTGCCGTTGATCGCCGGGCCTTCCTCGTCGCCGGTGATCAGGAAGGCGATGGAGCCGTCGATGCCGTCGGCGATCACGCGCGCGCTGGCCTCGGCCATGCAGGCGATGGCGGTCTTCATGTCCACCGCGCCGCGTCCGTAGAGATAGCCGTCATGGATCTCGGCCCCGAAGGGATCGAACGCCCACGCATCGGCGTCGCCCACCGGGACCACGTCGGTGTGGCCGGCGAAGCAGAAGACGGGGCCTTCCGTGCCGTAGCGGGCGTAGAGGTTCTCCACGTCCGGCGTGTCATCGTCGGAGAAGGTCAGCCGGTGACAGGTGAAGCCCAGCGGCTTCAGCGCGCCCTCCAGGCAGGTCAGCGCGCCGCCCTCCTCGGGCGTCACCGAGGGGCAGCGGATCAGGTCGCGGGCGAGTTCCAGCGCATCGGTCATCGGTCGGCCTTGTTCATTTCATCGTTTGCAGAACACTCTATGGCATCCGCTCCGCACAGACGTCACCCCGGCCATGAGCCGGGGTCCGGAGCGGCTTCGCCGCCAGTTGATGGGTCGACCGGATGCCGGGTCAAGCCCGGCATGACGGATGAGCAATGTCAGGACCTCAGTCCAGCGGCTTGCCCTGGCGGCCGGCGAGGTCCTGGATGTACTGCCAGGCCACGCGCCCGGAGCGGGAGCCGCGGGTGGTCGCCCATTCGAGCGATTCGGCCTTCATGTCGTCCTCGGAGATCGTCAGCCCGTAGCGCTCGCAATAGCCGCGGACCATGGCGAGATAGTCCTGCTGGCTGCAGGAATGGAAGCCGAGCCAGAGCCCGAAGCGGTCCGACAGCGAGACCTTCTCCTCGACGGCCTCGGAGGGGTTGATCGCGGTCGAGCGCTCGTTCTCCACCATGTCGCGGGGCATCAGGTGACGCCGGTTCGAGGTGGCGTAGAAGATGACATTGGCCGGCCGGCCCTCGATGCCGCCCTCCAGCACCGCCTTGAGCGACTTGTAGGCGGTGTCGTCATGATCGAAGGAGAGGTCGTCGCAGAACAGGATGAAGCGGGCGTCGGCGTGGCGCTTCAGCAGGCCGAGCAGGCGTGGCAGGGTGTGGATGTCCTCGCGGTGGATCTCGATCAGCACCAGCCGCCCCTCGGTCTCGGCATTGACCGTGGCGTGCGCCGCCTTGACCAGCGAGCTCTTGCCCATGCCGCGCGCGCCCCAGAGCAGGGCGTTGTTGGCCGGGTGGCCGCTGGCGAAGCGGCGCGTGTTGTCGGTCAGGATGGCGCGCACATGGTCGATGCCCTGCAGCAGGCCCATCTCGACGTGGTTGACCTGCGGCACCGGAATCAGGCTGGCGCTCTCGGCGCTCCAGACGAAGGCCGAAGCCGCCTCGATATCCAGTTCGCCCAGCGGCGGCGGCGCGATCCGCTCCAGCGCATCGGCGATCCGGACCAGCAGTTCCCTCGTGTCGGCGTCGGTCATGGCGCTGGCGTTCCTCCCTCAGATCTCTGCGATATCGGCGCCCAGGCCGCGGAAATGGCCGGTGAAGGCCGGATAGCTGGTGGCGATGGTCTCGGCGCCGGTGACCTCGATGGCCGCCTCTGCCGCCAGGCCCAGCACCAGAAAGCTCATGGCGATACGGTGATCGTGGCTGGCGTCGATGCTGCAGCCGCCGGCCGGACACTTGCCCGCGCCGCCATGCACGGTCATGCCGTCCTCATGCTCCTCCACCTCGACGCCAGCGGCGCGGAGCCCCTGAACCATGACAGCGATGCGGTCGCTTTCCTTCACGCGCAGCTCCTCGATGCCGCGCATCTCGGTCCGGCCCTCGGCCAGCGCCGCGGCGACGCAGAGGATGGGATACTCGTCGATCATCGAGGCCGCGTTCGCCGGCGGCGCGGCGACGCCCTTCAGGTCGGAGCCGCGCACGCGCAGATCGCCGACCGGCTCACCGCCCTGCACCCGCTCGCCCAGCACCTCGATCGAGCCGCCCATGGCGCGCAGCACCTCGAACAGCCCGGCGCGGAGCGGGTTCAGCCCGACATTGCGGATGGTGACGTCGCTGCCCGGCAGGATCAGCGCGGCGACCGTGGCGAAGGCGGCCGACGACGGGTCGCCCGGCACCTCGATGGTCTGCGGCCGGAGCTCGGGCTGGCCGGTGACCTTGGCCACGAACAGCCCGTCCTCCTCCCGGCTTTCGACCTCGGCCCCGAACTGGCGCAGCATGTTCTCGGTGTGGTCGCGGCTGGGCTTGGGCTCGCGCACGGTGGTGACGCCGGGGGCGTTCAGGCCGGCCAGCAGCACCGCCGACTTCACCTGGGCCGAGGCGACCGGGCTGACATAGTCGATGGGCATGGCGGTTTCCGGTCCGGTCACGGTCAGCGGCAGGCGGCCGCCCTCGCGCGACTGGAACACCGCGCCCATGCGGCTCAGCGGTTCGATCACGCGCTGCATCGGCCGCTTCGAGAGCGAGGCGTCGCCGGTGAAGGTCGCGGTGATATCGTGGCCCGCCACCAGACCCATCAGCAGGCGCGCGCCGGTGCCGGAATTGCCCATGTCGAGAACGCCGGACGGCTCGGCCAGCCCGCCCACGCCGACACCGTCGATCGACCAGCGGCCTTCCGCCCGGCGCTCGATGGTGGCGCCCAGCGCCCGCATCGCGCCCGCCGTGGCGCGCACGTCCTCTCCCTCCAGCAGGCCGCTCACCTCGGTGCGGCCGACCGCCAGCGCGCCGAACATCAGCGAGCGGTGGGAGATCGACTTGTCGCCGGGCGCGTCGATGGCGCCGTTGAGGCCTCCCTGCCCCAGCGGCCGTGCGGCGATGGTGGTCATCGGATCGTCCTGTCAGAACCTGATGAGCGGGCGATAGCACGGGCGGGGCGGCGCGCGCCAGCGGCTTGAACAGGTTCGCAAACGCCATAAATATAGGCATGCGGATGCCTCAGGCAGGGTCCGTGTCCGGGCCGGCTCGACAGGCCGGCCCAGTCTAGCTCGCTTATCCGAAGGAGTGGACGGTCCATGACCCGTATGTCGCTTTTCAACAGCCCGCTGCTGCTGGGCTTCGATCACGTGGAGCGCGTGCTCGACCGCGTGGCCAAATCGGCCAATGACGGCTACCCGCCCTACAACATCGAACAGACCGGCGATCAGTCGTTGAGGATCACCCTCGCGGTCGCCGGGTTCGAGGACCGGGATCTCTCGGTCACGGTGGAGGAGAACCAGCTGGTGATCCGCGGCCGCCGCGGCGAAGAGGATTCCGAAAGGATTTTCCTGCATCGTGGCATCGCAACGCGCCAGTTCCAGCGCGCCTTCGTCCTCGCCGAAGGGATTGAGGTCGACGACGCCCGGCTGGACAACGGCCTGCTGCATATCGACCTGAACCGGCCGACGTCGGAGACCCTGGTGAAGACCATTCCGATCCGCTCGAAGCAGGAAGAAGCGAAGCCCATGATCGACGGCCGCAAGGCCAAGGAGGCGACCGATGAGTGACACCGCCCGCGACATCAAGCAGATGACCCCCGAAATGGTCGCCGCCGTCGGCCAGCAGGCCATGGCCTATGTGCGCCCCGTCGAGCTGGAAGGCGGCCAGACCGCCTACGGCATCTTCGCCGCCAACGGCCAGCACCTCGGCGTGGCACCGTCGCGCGAACTGGCCTTCATCACCGTCCGCCAGCACGAACTGATGCCCGTCAGCGTGCACTGACCGGACCCGCTACGCCCCCACACCTGTCGTCCCCGGGCCTGACCCGGGGACCTCTCGGTTCAACCGCCGCGGCGGTGGATGGCTGAGGCCCTCGGGTCAGGCCCGAGGTCGGCAGAGTGTTCTACTGGTCAACAGGAGCCTCCCCCTGGCAGGGGGAGGCCGGCGCGCAGCGACGGGTGGGGGTCGGCTGCGATGATGGAATAATGACAGACGCCTGAGCTGCTCCCACCCCCACCCAACCCTCCCCCTCGGAGGGGGAGGGCTTGAAGGGACGACCGCTGACCACTTGCGGGACCGGCCCTCTACTGCTGACTTCAGGATGTCCGATCAAGGTTGCGGCAAGCCAATCACCTTGCGGAACGTCACGCCGGACCCCCGCGTGACGCTTGGCGCCAGTGGGGGTGACCTCTCAGGGTGTCATCCCCGATCGAGCGTCAGCGAGACTCGGGGATCCGGCGGACAAACAGTCCTGCGCCAAGGCTGCCCCACACCTGTCGTCCCCGGGCCTGACCCGGGGACCTCACGGTTCAACCGCCGCGGCGGTGGATGGCTGAGGCCCTCGGGTCAGGCCCGAGGGCGGCAAAGGAGGCTCAACGCTTCCTCAATAGCCCCTTGTAGATCTCCCGGTGGCCGACGATGCCGGCGAGGCGGCCGTCGTCGACGATCAGCAGCGGCGCTTCCGAGGCTTCGCAAAGCTCGATGGCGGTCTGGATGACGATCTCCGGGCCGGCCAGGGTCATGCAGTCGGGCCGCACCTCGCCGCCACTGTCGAGCGCGATCAGGTCCGCCGGCGCGCCGTTGCGGGCCGCGCCCTCGACCGCGCCGGCCGCGTCCAGCGTCACGGTCCAGCCGTCCTCCAGCTCCAGCGTCCGCGCACCCGATCCTTCGACAGGCCGCATGATCGTGGCCGCGCGGAGCACCTGCAGCGGGTTCATGTGGGCGACGAAGTCGGCGACGTAGCCGTTGGCCGGGTTGAGCACGATGTCCTCCGGCGCGCCGGTCTGGACGATCACACCGCCCTCCATGATGGCGATGCGGTTGCCGATCTTGATCGCCTCGTCGAGGTCGTGACTGACGAAGATGATGGTCTTTTTCAGCCGGGACTGCAGGGCCAGCAACTCATCCTGAAGCCGTGAGCGGATAAGCGGGTCCAGCGCCGAAAAGGGCTCGTCCATCAGCAGCACGGGCGCGTCGGTGGCGAAGGCGCGGGCAAGGCCGACGCGCTGCTGCATGCCGCCCGACAGCTCGTGCACCTTCGCCTCGGCGCGGTCTTCCAGATGCACCAGCTCGAGCTGCCGCTGCACCCGCTCGCGCCGTTCGGCGGCGGGCACGCCGGCCAGCTCCAGCCCGAAGCCGACATTCTCCGCGACCGTGCGCCAGGGCAGCAGCGCGAACTGCTGGAACACCATGGCGATGCGCCCGGTGCGCAGGCGGCGGAGTTCGGCGGCGCCGCAGGTCGCAACGTCGATCTCCCGCGCGCCGTCATGCACCTGCACCGCGCCGCGGGTGACGCGGTTCAGCCCGTTGACCGCGCGCAGCAGGGTCGACTTGCCGGAGCCGGACAGGCCCATCAGCACGACGATCTCGCCCTCGTTCACGTCCAGGCTGGCGCCCATGACGCCGACGACATTGCCGGTCTCGGCCTGGATCTCGGCGCGCGAGCTGCCGCCGTCGATCAGCGGCAGCGCCCGGTCCGGCCGTTCGCCGAAGACGATGTCGACGTCGCGGAAGCGGACGGCGGGCCCGCTCATCGCCCGGGTCCGGCGTCGTCGCGGCGGCAGAGCCGGTCGAGGATGATGGCGATCAGCACGATGGCGAGGCCGACCTCGAAACCGCGGGCGATGTTGACCTGATTGAGCGCACGGAGCGTCGGCACGCCCAGCCCGTCGGCGCCAACCAGCGCCGCGATCACGACCATGGACAGCGACAGCATGATGGTCTGGGTCAGACCCGCCAGGATCGAGGGCAGGGCATAGGGCAGCTCGACCTTCCAGAGCAGCTGCGAGCCCGTGGCGCCGAAGGCCTCGCCGGCCTCGATCAGCGGCTTCGGCGTCGAGCTGACGCCCAGATGGGTGAGCCGGATCGGCGCGGGCAGGGCGAAGATCACGGTCGCGATCAGGCCAGGAACCATGCCGAGGCCGAACAGGATCAGCGCCGGGATCAGATAGACGAAGGTCGGGATCGTCTGCATCAGGTCGAGGACCGGCCGCATGGCCTTGTAGAGCCATGGCCGGTGGGCCGCGGCGACGCCCAGCGGCACGCCCACCGCCATGCAGACCACGGCCGAGGACAGCACCAGCGCCAGCGTCTCGGTGGTCTCCTCCCAGTAGCCCTGGTTGACGATCAGCAGCAGCGCCGCAGCGACGAAGCCGGTGAACCAGACGGACCGCTTCAGCACCCAGGCGAGGCCTGCCACGATGGCGATGGTGACGAAGGGATGCGGCGCCTGCAGCAGCCACAGCAGGCCGTCGATCATGGTCTCCAGCCCGATGGCGATGCCGTCGAAGAACCAGCCCAGATTGTCGGTGATCCAGTCGACGAAGCTGCTGACCCACTTGCCGACAGGCAGCTTGTTCTCGGTCAGCCAGTCCATGGCCGAGCCTTCCGTGATGCCGTCATCCGCGTTCCCCTCCCGCGGCGCGGATCAGCCGGGTCTGGTCAGCCGGAAATGCGCCACGTCGATCGAGCCGGACTGAAATCCGGCGGTGCAATAGAGCAGATAATAGTTCCACATGCGGCGGAAGCGGAGATCGAAGCCCGGCATGGCCTGGATCCTCTCCCAGGCGCCGTTGAAGCGCTGGTGCCAGTCCAGCAGCGTCCGAGCGTAGGACGGGCCGAAGAAGCGCTCGCCGTCGACGCTCAGGCCGGCGTCGCGGGCCTGGTCGCGGAACTTGCCCGGGCTGGGCAGCATGCCGCCGGGAAAGATATAGCGCTGGATGAAGTCGGCGCGGCGGCGGTAGCTCTCGAACATGCTGTCGTCGATGGTGATCGCCTGCACCAGCGCGTTGCCGCCGGGCTTCAGCCGCTCGAAGACGGTGTGAAACCAGGCCGGCCAGTGCTCCTCGCCGACCGCCTCGAACATCTCGATGGAAACGATCTTGTCGTAGTGGCCGGCGGTGTCGCGGTAGTCGGTCAGGTGGAAGCTGGCCCGGTCGGCGTAGCCGCCGCGCTCCGCCCGCTCCCGCGCCCAGGCGAGCTGCTCGGTCGACAGCGTCACGCCCTCGACGGTGGCGCCGAACTCGGTCGCCGCGACCTCGGCGAAGCCGCCCCAGCCGCAGCCGATCTCCAGCACCCGGTCGCCGGGCCGGATGTTCGCCTGGCGGCAGATTTCCCGGTACTTGGCGAGCTGGGCGGTCTCCAGATCGTTGGCCCCGCTGTCATAATCGGCGGCCGAATAGGTCATGGTGGGGTCCAGCCACGCGGCGTAGAAGCCGTTGCCCAGATCGTAATGGGCGGCGATGTTGCGGCGGCTGCCGCTGCGGGTGTTCGACCGCCGCCGGTGCGCGGCCATGTTCAGCAGCCGCGAGGCCCAGGTGCCGCGGATGGCGGCGATGATGTCGGCGCGGTTCGCCTGCGCCACCTGGAAGACCGCCAGCAGGTCCGGCGTTTCCCATTCGCCGGCGAGATAGGCCTTCGCCAGACCGAGCTCGCCGCCCAGCGCCAGCCGCCGCAGCGCCTTCCAGTCGCGGATGTCGATGCGGGCCGAAGGCGTGCCACTGCCGCCCGAGAGCGTGCGCCCGTCGGGCAGCGTCAGCGTCAGCGCGCCGTGGCGCAGCTCGCCCAGCACCGGCTTCAGGATCGCCAGCCAGAGCCGCGCCTCGACGCGGCCGATGTCAGTAGCGGAATCGTTCATCCGTCAGTTGCCCTGACGCCGCGTTCCGGCGTTTCCGGTCCCTTGCGCCCCAGAAAGGGCACGCCCTTCAGCCACAGTTTCAACGCCTCCCAGTGGATCCCCGCAATGATCTTGTGGGTCATCAGCGGGTGGCGCAAGACCGCAGCGGCGAGGGCCCTGTCGGTCAACGGGCGGCGATTGCCTGAAAAAGCGGCATCCAGCAAGGGTCCGCGGCCGGTGTCATGGCGGATCACGACGGCCACATTTTCCGCCGGCGGGCGGATGCGGAAACGGTAGCGGCCCTCGACCTCCAGGAAGGGCGAGACGAAGAACTGCTTCTCGGTCTGGTGCCGCACAAGCCCGTTCCCGGCATCCGCGGGCAGCACATAGGCGTGGCGGTCGCCGAAGGTGTTGTGGACCTCGTAGATGGTCGCGGTCAGGCGGTCATCCCCGTCGCGGCAGAACCAGACGCTGAGCGGGTTGAAGACGAAGCCCAGCAGACGCGGATAGCAGAGCAGCTCGATCCGGTGGGGCTTCGGCAGGCCGGCAGCGGCGAGTTGCGCCTCGGCCCAGGGCCGCAGCGGCGTGACGCCGTCGCCGTGATCCTTCGCCCGGAAGCTCAGCAGCGCCGGGCGTTCGTTGCCGAACAGCCTGAGGCCTGCGGCGGTCTCCGCCAGCCGGTCGATGTCCAGCAGCAGGCTGAAGACGCGGTAATCCAGCCGGTGACGCTTCGGACGGTGCCGGACATGAACGACGCGCCCCTCGTAGATGGCGCCCCAGGCTCGGGTCATGCGGCCCGGCCGGCCCGCCGCACAGTCACCGGCGGCCAGTCCTCGGGCAGCTGCAGCCGCCCGGATTCCGCCTCGACGGCCCAGGGCCGCCTGCCGCCGCCCAGCGCCTCGGCGACGGCGAGACCGGACTGGATGCCGTCCTCGTGGAAGCCGTGGCCCAGATAGCTGCCGCAGAACCACAGGCCGCGCCGGCCCTGCAGATCCCAGATCATGCGCTGCATCGCGTCGGTCTGCATGTCGAACATGGGATGATCATAGGGGAAGCTTCTGAGCACGCCATCGGGCATGTCATCGGCCGGCGGGTTCAGGGTGACGAACAGGTTGGTCGCCGTCTTCAGCGGCTGCAGCCGGTTCATCCAGTAGGTCACCAGCGGCGCGCGTTCGGCGCGGTTCTCCGCGATCATGTAGTTCCAGGCCGCCCAGGCGCGGCGGCGCGACGGCATCAGCCGGCGGTCGGTATGCAGCACCGCCAGATTGCGCTGGTAGCGGAAGGCGCCCAGGACACGGCGCTCGGCCTCGTCCGGATCCTTGATCATGCGCAGGCTCTCGTCGGCATGGCTGGCCATGACCACCTGATCGAAATACTCGACCCCGCCCTGCCGGTCCTCGATGCGGACGCCGTCGGGCGTGCGGGTGACGGCCTCGACGCCGGTGTTCAGCCGCAGCGCGCCCTCGTAGTCCTCCAGCAGCGCCTCGACATAGCTGCGCCCGCCATTGACGACCGTGCGCCAGAGGGGCCGGTCGCCCAGTCCCAGAAGGCCGTGATTGGCCATGAAGCGGAAGAAGGGCTCGGCCGGGAAGTTCAGGATCGACGCGGTGGGAGACGACCAGATCGCCGCGCTGAGCGGCAGCACGTGATAGTCGATCAGACGCTGCCCGATCCGGTGCCGCTTCAGGAAGTCGCCCAGCGTTTCGTCGCCCAGACCTTCGGCCAGCGCGCGGCGGCCCAGCGCGTAGAAGCGCAGCAGATCGCGCAGCATGATCAGGAAATGCGGGTTGGCGATGTTGCGCTTCTGGGCGAACAGCATCGACGGGCGCGAGCCCGCATATTCGAACCGCCCGCCATTGGCCGAGACCGAGAAGCTCATGTCCGAGGCGGCGGTGCGGACCTCCAGATGCCGGAACAGCGCGCAGAGGTTCGGGTAGTTGCGCTCGTTGTAGACGATGAAGCCGGTGTCGACCGGCACGATGCCGTCCGGCGTCTCCGCATCGACGGTGTTGGTGTGTCCGCCGGCGTACTCCGCGCGGTCATAGATGGTGACATCGTGGTCGCGGGCCAGAAGCCAGGCGGCCGAGAGACCGGAAATGCCGCTGCCGATGACGGCGAGGCGCTTGCGGAGAAATGGAGGTCGGTTGTTCATGCGGCGCTTACGGGGTCATTTCAAAGGCGGATCACAGAACGCGATTTACGGAACAATCTTGTGATCCGGGAATTGCCTCAGGACGTAAGTCTGCGCATGTTGGCGTCAGTGACTGTCGAACGAGAAGCGATCCCGGCCGGCGATGCCTCGCCGGAGCCCGACTATAGCCTGTTGATCCGCCATGTCGCGGAACGACAGGACCGGGAAGCCTTTGCCGATCTGTTCGGTCACTTCGGCCCCCGCATCAAGGGCTTCATGATGAAGTCCGGCGCAAGCGACGACCTCGCCGAGGAAGTGGTGCAGGAGACCATGGTCACGCTGTGGACCAAGGCCCGGCTCTACGATCCGTCAAAGGCCGGCGCGAGCACCTGGATCTTCACCATCGCCCGGAACAAGCGCATCGACCTGATCAGGCGGCGTCAGCGGCCGGAGCCGGATCCCCACGATCCGATGTTCCACCCGGACCCGCCGCCGGACGGGGAAGAGAGCGTGACGCGGCTGGAAGACCGCGAGCGGGTGCAGTCGGCGATGAAGGAGCTGCCGCCCGAACAACATGAAGTGATCAGGCTCTCCTTCTTCGAGGGCCTGCCGCACTCGGCGATCGCGGAGAAGCTGGACCTGCCGCTCGGAACGGTGAAATCCCGTCTGCGGCTGGCCTTCCGGCGGGTGCGGACAGCGGTTGGAGACGAAATGTGATGACGATACGGCATCATCCGAGCGACACCACGCTGCTGGCCTATGCCGCCGGCGGCCTGGGCGAGGGCCTTTCGATGATCGTGGCCTCGCACCTTGCCATGTGCCCGCGCTGCCGCCGTCAGGCCGAGGTCGGCGAGAAGATCGGCGGCGAACTGGTCGACACGGCCGCGCCGATGGCGTTGAGCGACCGTCTGCTGGATTCGGTTCTCGCCCGCATCGGCGATGCGGCGCCCGAACCCGAGGCTCCGCCGGCGCAGGGCCGCCATGGCGTCGCCGCGCCGCTGGGCGCAATGCTGCCGGCCGACCTGTCCGAGATCCGCTGGCGCACCGTCGGCCCCGGCATCCGTCAGGCGAAGCTGCCCGGCGAGGACGGCGCCGATCTGGGCGTGAAGCTGCTCCGGATCGCGCCCGGCCGCGCCGTGCCGCAGCACAGCCACAACGGCCACGAGATGACGCTGATCGTCAGCGGCTCCTATCTCGACGAGATCGGCCGCTTCAAGGCCGGCGACATCGCCGATCTGGATCCCGACGTCACCCACCAGCCGGTGGCCGACACGGGCGAGGATTGCATCTGCATCATCGCCACCGACGCCCCGCTGGCCTTCACCGGCCTCGTCCCGCGCCTGATGCAGCCCTTCGTCAGGATCTGACCGGGCCGTCGGTGAGCGGGGGCCGGGATGCTCTGAGACTGCTGTCGAAAATCTCTGTCATCCCGGACAACGGCTCAGGAATGGGTCCCGGATCAAGTCCGGGACATGGGGGAGCGCGATGACGCGGCTCGTTCTGGTTCTCGGCGATCAGCTGACACCCGGTCTGTCGTCACTGGCCTTCGCCGACCCGGAGGCGGATACGGTGCTGATGGCGGAGGTGCGGGCCGAGGCGGGCTATGCGCCGCATCACCGGCGCAAGATCGTCTTCATCTTCTCGGCCATGCGCCACTTCCGCGACGAAGTGCGCGAGGCCGGCTGGTCCGTCCGCTACACGACCTATGACGACCCGGACAATGCCGGCGATCTGGCGGGCGAGGTGGCGCGCGCCGCGGCTGCGCTGGAACCGGAGGAGATCGTCGTGACGGAACCCGGCGAATGGCGGCTGCTGGACGAGATGGCCGGCTGGGAAGACCGCTTCGGCCTGCCCGTCCGCATCCTGAGCGACGAGCGGTTCCTCTGCAGCCGGCAGGATTTCGCCGCCTGGGCGGACGGCCGCAAGACGCTGACCATGGAATACTTCTACCGCGAGATGCGGCGGAAGACCGGCCTGCTGATGGATGGCGACGCGCCCGAGGGCGGCAAATGGAACTATGACGCCGACAACCGCAAGCCCCCGAAGGAGGGCCTCGGTCTGCCGGAACGGGCGTGGTTCGAACCAGATGCGGTCACCGAAGAGGTGCTCGATCTGGTCGGCCGCGCCTTCCCCGACAATTTCGGCAGCCTGGAGAATTTCCGCTTCGCCGTGACCCGCGCCGATGCGGAAAAGGCCCTCGACCACTTCATCGCCGACTGTCTGCCGCGCTTCGGCGACTACCAGGACGCGATGGTGAAGGGCGAGCGGTTCATGTTCCACAGCCTGCTGTCGCCGTACATCAATGTGGGCCTTCTGGACCCGCTGGCGGTCTGCGAACGGGCGGCGAAGGCCCATGCGGACGGCGACGCCCCGCTGAACGCCGTCGAGGGCTTCATCCGGCAGATCATCGGCTGGCGCGAATATGTCCGCGGCGTCTACTGGCTGAAGATGCCCGAATACAGGGACATGAACGCGCTGGACCAGCGCAGCGGGCTGCCGGATTTCTACTGGACGGCGGAGACGCGGATGGCCTGCGTCCGCGAGGTCGTGGAACAGACCCGCGACGAGGCCTATGCCCACCACATCCAGCGGCTGATGATCACCGGCAACCTGGCCATGCTGCTCGGCGCGAAGCCGGCCGAAATCCATGAATGGTATCTCGCCGTCTACATCGACGCCTTCGAATGGGTGGAGCTGCCCAACACGCTGGGCATGAGCCAGTTCGCCGATGGCGGGCTGCTCGGCTCCAAGCCCTATGCGGCGGGCGGCAACTACATCAACCGGATGAGCGACTACTGCGGCGGCTGCCATTACAGCGTGTCGCGGAAGACCGGCCCGGACGCCTGCCCCTTCAACTATCTCTACTGGGACTTCCTGGACCGCAAGCGCGACAGGCTGGGCGGGAACCGGCGCCTTTCGAACATGTACGCCACCTGGGACCGCATGGACGGTGAGCGGCGCGACGAGATCCGCCGCGACGCCGCCCGCTTCCGCCGGAACCCTCGATAGGCCTGGCGGCGGCATCGATTCCTGTTGCGAAAGCGGCAAAACCGCTGCAATGAAATTCGCAGCCGGCGATACCGGCAGACCCTTTGAGGCGGCCCCGGCCATGAGCGGCCATGTCATTCTGACCCCCGGCGATCCTGCGCCGTGGTTCCAGCAGCGGTCCTACGCCAACCCGCGCTATGCCTTCGACACGGCTGCGGGCCGCTACATCGTGCTCTGTTTCTTCGGTTCCGCCGCCGACCCGCATGCGAAGGCCGCGATCGCGGCGGTGCGCGAACGGCCGGGCTTCTTCTGCGACGATGTCGCCTCCTTCTTCGGCGTCAGCTCAGACCCCGCCGACGACACGCAGCGCCGCGTCGCCGACCGCTATCCGGGCTACCGCTACTTCTTCGATTTCGACGGCAAGGTCTCGCGGCTCTACGGCGCGATGCCGAAGGCGGAGACGCCCGGAAGCACCCAGGTCGTCATCCGCCGCATGTGGGTGGTCCTGGACCCGACGCTGCGCGTGATGCGGGTGATCCCGTTCCGCGGCGACCGGGGCGACATCGCCGAGATGCTGGACTACATCGAGACCCTGCCGCCGCCGGACCGCTTCGCCGGGTTCGAGATCTCGGCGCCGGTCCTGGTGGTGCCCAACGTCTTCGAGCCCGAACTCTGCCAGAAGCTGATCGGCCTCTACGGCTCCAATGGCGGCGAGGATTCCGGTTTCGTGCGGGAGGAGGGCGGCAAGACCGTCGGCGTGGTCGATCATGGCCACAAGAGCCGCAGGGACTACGTCATCACCGACCAGGCGGTCGTGGCCGAGACCCGCGCCCGCATCCATCGCAGGCTGGTGCCCGAGGTGCGCAAGGTGCACCAGTTCGAGGCCAACCGCATGGAGCGCTACATCGTCGCCTGCTACTCGGCCGAGGATGGCGGGCATTTCAAGCCGCACCGCGACAACACCACCAAGGGCACGGCGCATCGCCGATTCGCCGTCACGATCAATCTCAATGACGGCTTCGAGGGCGGCGATCTCTGCTTCCCCGAATACGGCCGGCGCACCTACCGCCCGCCGCCGGGCGGCGCAGTCGTGTTCTCCTGCTCGATGCTGCACATGGTCACGAAGGTCACCGCCGGCGAGCGCTACGCCTTCCTGCCGTTCCTCTATGACGATGCGGCCGCGCAGATCCGCCACGACAACAACCGCTTTCTCGGCGACAACATCCACGCCTACCGGTCGGCCGCCGCCAACTAGGCCCTGTGCGGCTTCTGCACATTGCCCCGGTGCGGCACGCCGCCTATCTTCTTGCGCGATGCGATCCCATTAATAGTCGATAGAGTGATTTGATGCCGATTCATGCGGCTCTGAACCACAAGACCATCTACAATTACGACCGCAAGGTGACGCTGTCGCCCCAGATCATCCGGCTGCGACCGGCGGCGCATACCCGGACGAACATCGTTTCCTATTCGCTGAACGTCGAGCCGAAGGGCCACTTCATCAACTGGCAGCAGGACCCGCTGGGCAATTTCCTGGCCCGTGTCGTGTTCCCGGAGCCGGTCGACCATTTCCACGTCGAGGTCGATGTGGTCGCCGAGATGGCGGTGCTGAACCCCTTCGACTTCTTCATCGCCGAACATGCCGACGAATTCCCGTTCGCGTATGACGAGAACGAGACCGACGAACTGGAGCCCTTCCTTGACGCCGAGCCGGCGGGGCCGCACCTGCAGAAGCTGCTGGACGGCATCGACCGGACGCCGCAGCAGACGATCAATTTCCTCGTCGCCCTGAACCAGCAGATCGAGCAGCGAATCGACTACATCGTGCGCATGGAACCGGGTGTGCAGAGCCCGGAAGAGACGCTGGAAATCAACCGCGGCTCCTGCCGCGACACGGCCTGGCTGATCGTCCAGATCCTGCGCCACCTCGGTCTCGCGGCGCGCTTCGCCTCCGGCTACCTGATCCAGCTCAAGCACGATCAGGAGGCGCTGGACGGCCCGTCGGGCACCGATGTCGACTTCACCGACCTGCACGCCTGGGCCGAGGTCTATCTGCCCGGCGCCGGCTGGATCGGACTGGACGGCACCTCCGGCCTGTTGGCCGGCGAGGGCCACATTCCGCTGGCCTGCGCCCCGCAGCCCACTTCGGCTGCGCCGATCACCGGTCTGGTGGGACCCTGCGAGGTCGAGTTCGGCCACGAGATGTCGGTCGACCGCATCTACGAATCGCCGCGTGTGACCAAGCCCTATTCCGACAGCCAGTGGCAGGCGATCGACACGCTGGGCAGCAAGATCGAATACAAGCTGCAGGAAGGCGACGTCCGGCTGACCATGGGCGGCGAGCCGACCTTCGTCTCCATCGACGATCCGGACGGGGCCGAGTGGAACACCGCCGCGATGGGTCCGAACAAGCGCCGGCTGGCCTATGACCTGATCCAGCGGCTGCGGCGCCGGTTCGCGCCGCAGGGCCTGCTGACCTTCGGCCAGGGCAAGCTCTATCCGGGCGAGCCCTATCCGCGCTGGGCCTTCGGGCTGTACTGGCGCGGCGACGGACTGCCGCTCTGGACCGAGGACCGCGCCATCGCGAAGGAGGGCGAGAACTACCAGCCCACCCACAAGGACGCGCAGAAGTTCATGCTGGGCCTGTGCGAGCGGCTGGAGGTCGACGGCAACTACGTGATCCCGGCCTATGAGGATCCGCTGAAGACGCTGGGCGCCGAACAGCAGCTGCCGGTCAATCTCAGCCCCGACCACCCGGACTTCGAGAAGGAGCTGGACCGAGCCCGGCTCGCCCGCATCCTGCGCAAGGGTCTGGGCACGCCGACCGGCTACGTGCTGCCGCTGCAGGCCTGGCAGGCCAAGGCGGGGCGGAGCTGGATCACCGGCCCCTGGCCGTTCCGCGGCGAGCACATGTTCCTGCTGCCGGGCGACAGCCCGGTCGGCTTCCGCCTGCCCATCGAATCGCTGCCCTGGCTGCCGGCCGCGCGCTATCCCTGGTACTCGCCGCAGGACCCGTTCGGCATCGACGGGCCGCTGCCCGCGCCCGACAAGTCACGCCAGCCCTGGATGTCGCAGCGGAGCGCCGAAGGCGCCACGCCGCAGGACCGCAACGAGCAGGAACTGCCCGATACCGACAGGCAGCAGGATCCGGAGAAGACGAACCGCGGGCTGGTCAGCCCCGACATCCGCACCGCGCTGGCGGTGGAGCCGCGCGACGGGCACATCAACGTCTTCATGCCGCCGACCGAATCGGCAGAGGCCTATCTGGAGCTGGTCGCGGCCTGCGAGGACGTGGCCGCCGAACAGAACATGCCGATCTACATCGAGGGCTACGAGCCGCCGCACGACCACCGGCTGAACGTCATCAAGGTGACGCCGGATCCGGGCGTGATCGAGGTGAACATCCACCCCTCGGCCAACTGGGAACAGCTGCGCGGCATCACCACGGCGCTCTACGAGGAAGCCCGGCAGAGCCGGCTGGGCACCGAGAAGTTCATGATCGACGGCCGCCATATCGGCACCGGCGGCGGCAACCACATCGTCTGCGGCGGCGCCAGCCCGGCCGACAGCCCGTTCCTGCGCCGGCCCGACCTGCTCGGCTCGCTGGTGCGCTACTGGCAGAACCACCCCAGCCTGTCCTATCTGTTCTCGGGGCTCTTCATCGGCCCGACCAGCCAGGCGCCGCGCGCCGACGAGGGCCGCGACGACCTGCTCTACGAGCTGGAGATCGCGCTGTCGCAGCTGCCGCAGCGGGGCACCAACGTGCCGCTCTGGGTGGTCGACCGGACGCTCCGCAACCTGCTGGTGGACCTGACCGGTAACACCCACCGTTCGGAGATCTGCATCGACAAGCTCTACTCGCCCGACGGCCCGACCGGCCGCCTGGGCCTGGTGGAGTTCCGCGCCTTCGAGATGCCGCCGCATGCGGAGATGAGCCTGGCGCAGCAGCTTCTGCTCAGGGCGCTGATCGCGCGCTTCTGGGACCAGCCCTATGCCCGGCCCCTGATCCGCCACGGCGACCGGCTGCGCGACCGTTTCATGCTGCCTCACTACCTCTGGGAAGATTTCACCGACGTGCTGGAGGAGATGCGGCAGGCCGGCTACGCCTTCGACGATGCGTGGTACGCGCCGCATTTCGAGTTCAAGTTCCCGCGCTGCGGCGAGGTCAGCTACCGCGGCATGGATATCGAGATCCGCACCGCGCTGGAGCCCTGGCACGTGATGGGCGAGGAAGCCGGCGGCGGCGGCACGGTCCGCTATGTCGACAGCTCGGTCGAGCGGCTGCAGGCGAAGGTCCGCAACCTCGCCGATCCGGGCCGCTACGTGCTGACCTGCAACGGTCGCCACGTGCCGCTGCAGCCGACCGGCGCGTCGGAGGAATATGTCGCCGGCGTGCGCTTCCGCGCCTGGCAGCCGGCCTCGGCCCTGCACCCGACGATCGGCGTGCATTCGCCGCTGGTCTTCGACCTGATCGACACCTGGAACGGGCGCTCCATCGGCGGCTGCCGCTATCACGTCTCCCATCCGGGCGGGCGCAATTACGACACCGCGCCGGTCAATGCGGAAGAGGCCGAGGGCCGGCGGCTGGCGCGCTTCGACGCCCATGGCCACACGCCGGGCCATCCGGGATCGCCGGTGCTGGAGCGCAACGCCACCTACCCGCATACGCTGGATCTGAGGGCGCCGGTGCGTCCGGCCCACGTCTGACGCGGAGACGGTATTGAACGCACCGGGCGACAGCAGCGGATTCAGGCTCGGCGAAAGCGACTTCCGGCTCGGCTACGCGCCGCCCGTCGGCATCTTCGACGAGATGCTGGGCGGCGGCGATCATGCGCTGCGTCCGTTGTGGCATGACATCGCCGGGTTCCTGGCCGATCTGAGCGTCGAGGACTGGCAGGCGCGCTGGCAGCGGGGGCAGCGGGCCCTGCGCCAGCACGGCGTCTCCTACAACGTCTACACGGACGAGCATTCGGGCGACAACGCCAGCTGGCGGCTGGACCCGGTGCCGATGGTGCTGCGCGCCGACGAATGGTCCAGCCTGGCCGACGCGCTGACCCAGCGGGCGACATTGCTCGACATGATCCTGCGCGACCTGCTTGGACCGCAGAAGCTGCTGTCCAGCGGCCGCATCCCGCCGGCGCTGGTCTTCGCGCATCCGGGTTTCTTCCGCTCCACCGTCGCCGGCGAGCAGACCAACCGCCAGCGCCTGTTCTTCTACGCCGCCGATCTGGGCCGCGACGCCGACGGCAAGTGGCGGGTGATCATGGACCGCACCGAATCGCCAACCGGCTTCGGCTACGCCATGGCCAACCGCCAGATCATGTCCCAGGTCTTCCCCGAGCTGCTGCGCGCCTCGGAGGTGCGGCCGATCGGGAAGTTCTTCTCGGCGATCCGGCAGGCGCTTCAGGCGGCCTCGCCGCGCGACCGCGACGACCCGCGCATCGTGGTGATGACGCCGGGCCGCCGCAACGAGACCTATTTCGAGCACGCCTTCATGGCCCGCCAGCTGGGCTGCGCGCTGGTCGAGGCCGACGACCTGACCGTGCGCCAGGGCGAGGTGTTCCTGAAGACGCTGCAGGGCCTGCAGCAGGTGGACGTGATCCTGCGCCGGCTCGACACCGGTTTCTGCGATCCGCTGGAGCTGCGCGCCGATTTCGGCGCTGGGCGTGCCGGGGCTGACCCAGGCCGCGCGGCAGGGATCGGTCGGCCTGGTCAACGCGCTGGGGTCGGGTATCGTCGAGCAGCCCGGCCTGATGCCGTTCCTGCCGGGTCTCTGCCGCCAGATGCTGGGCGAGGAATTGCGGCTGTCCTCGGTCGACACCTGGTGGTGCGGCCAGCCGGTCGAACGCACCCATGTCTGCAACCGGCTGGAAGACATGGTGGTGAAGCCGGCCTTCCCGCCCGAACCCGGCGAGCCCGTCTTCGGCCCCTACCTGGACGACAGCCAGCGTCAGGACCTGCTGAAATCGATCTCCGAGCGCCCCGAGAGCCATGTCGGCCAGGAGCTGATCCGCCTGTCGACGGCGCCCACATGGTCCGAGCATGGGCTGGAGCCGCGGTCGATCATGCTGCGCATGCTGCTCTGCTGGACGCCCTCCGGCTGGACCGTGATGCCGGGCGGCATGGTCCGCGTCGCCCCCGACCGCCGCGAACGCGTCGTCTCCATGCAGCGCGGCGGCGGCGCGAAGGATGTCTGGGTGGTCGGCGCGCCCGGTCCCGGCGAGACCCGCCGCGACCGCCCGAAGGCCCGCCAGGTCGCGATCCGCCGCGAGAGCACCAACATCACCTCCCGCGCCGCCGAGAATCTCTACTGGTTCGGCCGCTATCTGGAGCGGGCGCTGGGCCTGACCCGCCGCGTCCGCGGGGCGCTCAGAAATGTCGACCAGCGCCTGTTCCCGCTGGCCACCGGCGCCGAATCGGATGTCGTCCACGGCCTTCTCGGCTCGGGCGTGTTCCGCATGGGCGAGGCGGACGACATGTCGCTGCGCGAACTGATGAGCCGAGCCGGCGCCATGTTCAGCGATACCGAGCATCCGAACGGCCTCGCCAATGTCTTCAACCGGCTGCGCCAGTCGGCAGACGGGCTGCGATACATGATGTCGGGCGACAGCTGGCTTGCGGTCACCCGCGTGCAGGACGCGATGGAATCGGCCCGGCAGGCCGCCGCGTCGGGGCTGCTGCTGGCCGACCGGGTCGACGATGTCGTCTACGCCCTGCAGGCGCTGAGCGGCTCGCTGCAGGACACCATGCCCCGCGGCCATGGCTGGCGCTTCCACGAGGTCGGGCGGCGGCTGGAGCTGTCGCTGCAGATGGTCGACCTGCTCGCCGCGACCCTGCTGCAGCCCGAGGCGCGTTCGCCCGTCGTGCTGAGCACGGTGCTCGACATCACCGACTGCAGCGCCGCCTATCACGAGCGCTACCGTGACGACACCGATCTGGCGACCGTCCTCGACCTGCTGATTTCCGACGAGCGGCACCCGCGCTCGCTGGCCTATCAGCTGGAACGGCTGACCGAATACATCACCCACCTGTCGGAGCTGCGCGAGACCCTGCCCGGAGAGGACCGCCACGTCGCCATCCGCACCCTGGCCGCGGTCCAGCTTGCCGACGCCCACGAGCTGGCGGTGGAGGACGGCGACGGCACCCGGCCGCGGCTGGAACAGCTGCTGGAGATCCTTCAGGGCCATCTGCCGCGATTGGACGGCGCAGTCTCGAGCCGCTATTTCACCCATGTCGAGGGCCGCGGCCGCCAGCGGGCCATCGGCCACAGCGAGATCATCGAGGGTGTCACGTGATCTACCGGGTGAGACACAGGACGGCCTACAAGTATGCGGGCCCGGTGATGCTGTCGCATCACCTGCTGCACCTGACGCCGCGCGCCACGCCGAGCCAGATCCGGCTGGAGACGCGTCTGGACATCCAGCCCGCGCCCGACGAGCCGCCGATACGGCAGACCGACTTCTTCGGCAACGACATCGCCATCTTCGATCTGGCGACGCCGCACGAGCGCTTCAACGTCGAGAGCTCCAGCCTGGTCAAGGTCGACCCGCAGCCGCTGCCCGAGCCCGGCGAGACGCCGCCCTGGCAGGCGGTGGCGGATCAGGTCATCGGCAATCACGACCCGGGGAGCTACCGCGTCGCCGACTTCATCGGCCGGCGCGAGATCTCGACCATCGTCGAACAGCTTCGGGAGTATGCCGCGCCCAGCTTCATCCCCGGCCGCCGCTGCTGGAAGCCGCGCTGGACCTGAACCGGCGCGTGCACCGGGATTTCGCCTACGATCCGGAGGCGACGGACGTGACCACGTCGGTTGCGACCGTGCTGGAGAAGCGGCGCGGCGTCTGCCAGGACTTCACCCACCTGATGATCGCCTGCATGCGCGCGCTGGGCCTGCCCGCGCGTTACGTTTCGGGCTATCTGCGCACCGATCCGCCGCCGGGCAAGCCAAAGCTGATCGGCGCGGACCAGAGCCACGCCTGGGTCGGCGTCTTCATTCCGGGGTTCGGCTGGGCCGATCTGGACCCGACCAACGACTGCGTCGCGGCGGAGAACCACATCACCCTGGCCTGGGGCCGCACCTATATCGACGTGGCTCCGGTTCGCGGCGTCATCGCCGGCGGCGGCGAGCACAATCTGGACGTCGAGGTGGATGTGACCCCGGCCGAGAGCGGCCCGGCGCCCGAAGACAAGCTGGTCGCCTGAGCGGCGGCGCGGAAGGAGAGCCCATGGCCATCCTGAAGATCGCGAAGATGGGCCATCCGGTCCTGCGGCGCGTGGCCGAACCGGTCGAGGATCCGACCAGCCCGGAGATCCTGAAACTTGCCGGCGACATGATGGAAACGCTGGAGGATATCGGCGGCGCCGGTCTGGCCGCGCCGCAGGTGCATGCCTCGAAGCGGCTGGTCATGTTCCACGTGCCGGCGCTGCGCGGCAATGGCGAGGCCGTGCCCTTCACCGTGATGGCCAACCCGGTGATCGAGCCGCTGGGCGAGGAGACCGCCGAGGACTGGGAAGGCTGCCTGTCGGTGCCCGGCCTGCGTGGTCTGGTCCGCCGTCCGGCGCGTATCCGCTATCACGGATACGGATTGGACGGGCAGAAGATCGAGCGCGAGGCGGGCGGCTTCCACGCCCGGGTGGTGCAGCACGAATGCGACCATCTGGACGGCGTGCTCTATCCGCAGCGGATGCACGACCTGACCCGTCTGATCTTCGAGAGCGAATTCCGCTTTCACGCAACGGAGGCCCGGACATGAGCGAGACCGACCTGGATATCGAGGAGATCAGGGCGCGCCTGCTGGAAGCGGCGCTGCCGCACGCCGCCTTCGACGGCTGGACCGAACAGACGCTGCGCCGCGCCGTCGCCGATGCCGGGCTGGCGCCCATCGACGCCTACCGCGCCTTTCCCGGCGGCGCCGACGATCTGCTGGACTTCTTCCTGGACGATGCCGATCGGCAGATGGTCAGCGGCATGCTGGACCTGGATCTCGAGAACATGCGCATCCGCGACAAGATCGCGAGCGGCATCCGCATCCGCCTCGAGAACGCCGCGCCGCACAAGGAGGCTGTGCGCCGCGGGCTCAACCATCTGGGGCTGCCGCACCACGCGCCGGCCGCGATGCGTTCGCTCTACCGCACGGTCGACCTGATGTGGCGCGCCATCGGCGACACCTCGACGGACTTCAACTTCTACACCAAGCGGACCCTGCTGGGCGGCGTCTACGCCTCGACCCTGCTCTACTGGCTGAACGACCGCTCCGAGGACCATGCCGACACCTGGGCCTTCCTCGACCGGCGCATCGGCAATGTCATGCAGATCGAGAAGGCGAAGGCGCGCTTCCTCGGCGCGGGATCGAAGCTGCCGGACCCGTTCCGCATCGGCCAGCGTCTGGCGTCGCGGACACGGCGGCCGTTCAGGACCTGACCGGCCGGACCACTACTTGCGGTCCTTGTCGCGGGACTTGCCCTTCCGCTCGTCCTTCTCGCCCTTCTTCTTGTCTTCCTTCTTCGGCTCGGCGAGCAGTTCCTCGCCCCATTCGTCGAGCAGCCGGTCCCGCTCGGCCTGGGCCTGATGCAGCAGGCGCTGTCCGGCCATGTCGACCCAGGTCCGGGCCACGAAGGGCGCGATGAACAGCAGCGCGATGCCCAGCGCGGCGGCGCCGATGGCCATTATCACATAGTCGGTGTTGAACAGCAGCCCGAAGGCCGTGTCGAAATCGTTGCCGTGGGTCCACAGGTAATGCAGCGCGGGCAGCGTCCCCGCGACATTCATGCCCGCGACCGTCGGGATGGCGCCGGGCGCATGGAAGCTGCGGTAGAAGGCGACCATCCAGGTCGGCGCCATGAACACCGCGACCACAGTGAAGGTCGACGGCGCGATGGGCAGCAGCAGCAGCATGACCGTGAAGATCATGAAGGTGGTGCGGTTGGCCGATTTCAGGGCGCGCTGGCGGGCCTCGGCCGGGGTTTGTGCGGTCGCGTCGCTCACAACAGCTCCAGCATCGAGAAATAGAACACGGTCACGAAGGCGATCGAATTGCTGAACAGGCGCGCGTAGCGGTAGCCGCGCTTCTGCGCCAGCACGGTGCGGGCATAGCCGTGGGTGGAAGCCACCTCGATCAGCTGCTCGATGGCCTTGATGCGGGCGCGGGCGGCGTGGAACTCGTCCTCGTCATTCTTCAGCTCGTGCTTGACGTCCAGTTCCCGGACCAGCGCCGACAGGTCGCCGCCCTCGGCCAGTTTGTCGATCTTCTGCTGCAGCACCATCCGGCGCACCTTGCTGCGCAGGTTGTGCATGGCCGGCTTCATGGCCTCCGACACGGCGCGGGTGAGGCCGGTGCAGGTGACGTTGCAATGGTTCCGCTGGACCATGCCCAGCACATCGCCGATGGCCGTGAGCTGCTCGATATCCGACAGGCCCGGCGCGTAGGCTGCGCGGATCGTCGCCTCCGTGTTGCGGTCCTTGGTCAGGATGAAGGCGACGACATGGCGGTCCAGTTCGGCGACGGTGTTGGGGTCCGACTGCGCCTTCCGCTCCAGCGCGAGCAGCAGGTCCGCCAGGGTCAGCGGCATCGCGTCGGCGATCTGGGCGCCGATGCAGGCGGATTTCGGCAGGGTCTCGTAGAGCACACGCTCCAGACCGAAGCCGTGCCGCGAACGCTCGGCCATGATCGAGGTGATCGAGGAGGTGACGAAGTTGGGCAGGGCGGCGCGCACGGCGCGGCCGCCGACTTCCTGCCACTGGGTCAGCAGGTTGGTGCCCAGCAGATGGTCCAGGCTGTCGAGCCGGTCCTGATCCCGCGCGTTCAGCGCGGTCCAGATCAGGCCGGGAATGCCGGTCGGCGGCACGACGAGGTTGCGGAAGCGGAGCGGTCCGTTCGGGTCCAGCGCCATGCAGATGCGGCAGACCAGTTCGCAGGCATCGTATTCCGACAGCTCGTCGCCCGGCAGGTAGGGACGGCGCGACGCCTCGATGAAGTCCGAGGCGCGGCTGTCTTCCAGCACGTTGCGGACCCACTTCTCGACGCGCCCGGCCACGATCGCGCGCGATGCTTCCGTGATGTTGCCGTGGAACGCCCAGGCGAGCAGCTCGGGCGAGTGATAGTCGCGGCCTTCGAACAGGAAGGGCATGTTGGCGCGGCGGCCGGTGCCGGTGTTGCGCGGCATGTCCCAGTGACCGCCCGCCCAGGCGCGCAGATCGCCCGCGGCCCAGCGCCGGTGCGATTCGTCGACCAGCGTGCCGGCCAGCAGCGCCTGGATCGCGGTCGTGAACTTGCGCCGGTCGAGCATCGTCGAATAGGAACCGCGCAGGATGCGGTGACCCCAGAAGGTCGACGGCGCGACGCCTGTGCCCGGCACCTTGCCGGTCAGCAGTTCCATGGTCAGCACGCCCAGCGCGAAATAGTCGTCCGACGGCGCGCCCTCGCCGCGGCCGCCCGGCGACGCCTGCGCCGAGATCGGCGGTTCGTGCGCCGCGTCCTGGCCCTCGCCGGGCAGGTGGATGACGCACTGGTCCAGGATGACGTCGCCATCCGCGGCCAGCAGCACGTTGCTGGCGCGCAGCCCGCGATGGGCCAGAGACGGCCCGCTGAGGTCCAGCAGGCAGGTGATGATGTCGGGCAGCACCTTCAGGCTGAGATCGCGCTCCGGCACGGTCTTGCCGCCATAGGCGGTCAGCAGGGGCCTGGCCCGGGCATGGTCGAAGACGATTGCGAAGAAGTGCTTGCCGTCCTTCAGGCGCACCGTGGCGCAGGCGTGGGGCAGGCGCATATGGCGCGGGGTCTTCTCGATCAGGGTCTGGATCGCGCTGTGGCGGACATAGGTGCCCGGCGCGCAGAGGACGCAGTAGTAATCCTCGGCATTGCCGTTCTCGTCCTCGACCGCGAAGGCCTGGGCGCCCTGCATCGACAGGTGCGGCAGCGGCCGCGAAAGATCGGGCGTGAACCGGCCACCGAGCAGCAGCCCGTTGGCCTCGTCCATCACCGTGATGTTGGGTGTCTTGTCTGCCTTCGCCACCGAAGCTGCCCCGCGGCCCTGGTATCAGCCCGCATGACAACCGATCATGCTGAAGGAAGCGTAAACGCCAGCGCGGCTTCGCCTATTCGAAGGCGATGATGCAGCCGTTCGCGTGCGCCGGCCCGACCTGCACGCCGCCCTCCCGGTCGCGGCCGTGCGGCACGCCGTTGTCGGTCAGCCAGCGCGATGTCGCCTCCAGGTCGGCGCTGCGGAAGGTCGCCGCCGCAACGTAGGGCGCCGGACGGTCGGCGTCCTCGCCATGGGCCGGGAACATGACGGCCAGATGGTCGGGCGTGACGAAGATGATGGCGTGATTGCCCGAATGCACCGTCAGCGTGTTGTCGGTCAGCACGGTCGAGCCGGGTCCCATCAGCCGCTGCCAGTCCTCGGCCAGCGCCTCGGGGTTCTCGGCCACCGCCGTGACCGACAGCACCCGCTCGACGCCATTGGCGTGCGACAGCCAGGCCGGTTCGCCCCGCGTGATCTCAGGCGTCACGTGATAGCAGAAGAAGCCGTGCAGACCGGGCGTCGAGACGGCGGGATCCTCGAAATGCAGCAGGCGGAAGCGCGGCTCGACATCGCCTTCGGGCAGTTCCAGCGGCCGGTGCAGATCGATCGGGCCGCGGACGCCGAAGCCGGCCGCCGACAGCGCCCCGGCGGTCGCGTCGATATCGGCGACGGCGAAGGCGATCCGGTCCAGCCCCTCGCCGCCGTCCTTCATCCGGCCGATCAGCCCGCGGTCGGGCAGGGACGGATCGACGATGCCGATCAGCTCGACATAGTCGTCGGGGAACATGATGCAGTAGTTGCCGGTGGCGAGATTGCGGTGCCGGCCCCGCGGCGTGCAGGTGAAACCGAGCGCCGTCCATGTCTCCCGCGCGCGCTCCAGATCCTGGACCGCCACCACCAGATGATCGATGCCGCGAATGCCGTTGCTCATGACGCCTCCCCCTTCGCCCGGCCTCAGTCGCCCTCGAACTCGCAGAGCGCGATCACGCTGAGCCCCATGCCGAGCAGTTTCTCCTTCCCGCCCAGATCGGGCAGATCGACGATGAAGCAGCATCCTATCACGGTGCCGCCGGCCTTGCGGATCAGGTTCGCCGCAGCCGCCGCCGTCCCCCCGGTCGCCAGCAGGTCGTCGACGATCAGCACATTGTCGCCGTCCTTTATGGCGTCGTCGTGAATCTCGATCGTGTCGGTGCCGTATTCCAGCTGATAGTCCTCGGTGAGCGTACTGCCGGGAAGCTTGCCCTTCTTGCGGATCGGCAGGAAACCGGTGGAGAGCTGGTGCGCCACGGCGCCGCCGAGCACGAAGCCGCGCGCCTCGATACCGGCGACCTTGTCGATGCGGACCCCGGCGTAGGGCTGCACCAGCCGGTCGATGGCGGTGCGGAAGCCGCGGGCGTCACCCCAGAGCGTGGTGACGTCCCGGAACATGATGCCCGGCTTCGGATAGTCGGGAATCGTGCGGATCTTGTCGCGGATCTCGTCCATCGGCTCAGGCCCCTTGCAGCACGCGGCCGGCGACGGCGTCCAGCTTCGCCGCCATCTTCGGGTCGCGGGCGTCGGGCGCGGTGATCAGCGCCACCTCCAGCGCCCGGTCGCAGCCGGCATGGCAGACGCTGCGGGCGCCGGCGAGCTTCGGCGCCACCGCCGCCACAAGCTTCTGCGCCTTCACCGCATTGCCCTGCAGGACCTCCAGCACCGCGGCGACGTCGACGGCGTCATGCGCCTCGTGCCAGCAGTCGTAGTCGGTGACCATGGCGACGGTCGCGTAGCAGATCTCCGCCTCGCGGGCGAGCTTGGCCTCGGGCATGTTGGTCATGCCGATCACCGAACAGCCCCAGTCGCGGTACATGAAGCTTTCCGCCCGGGTCGAGAACTGCGGGCCTTCCATGGTCAGGTAGGTGCCGCCGCGGACATGGCCGATATGGGTGTCCCGCGCGGCCGCCTCCAGCGCGTCGCCCAGGCGGCTGCAGACCGGATCGGCCATCGAGACATGCGCCACCAGCCCGTTGCCGAAGAAGCTCTTCTCGCGGGCGAAGGTGCGGTCGATGAACTGGTCCACGATGACGAAGGTGCCCGGCGCCAGCGCCTCGTGGAAGGAGCCGCAGGCGGAGACCGAGACGATGTCGGTCACGCCGGCGCGCTTCATGGCGTCGATATTGGCCCGGTAGTTGATGCCGCTGGGGCTGATGCGGTGGCCGCGGCCATGGCGCGGCAGGAAGACCATCTGCACCCCGTCGAGGCGGCCGAACAGAAGCTCGTCGGAGGGTGCGCCGAACGGGCTCTCGATGCGCCGCCATTCGGTGTCGGTCAGCCCCTCCATGCCGTAGAGGCCGCTGCCTCCGATGACCCCGATCACGGTTTCGCCCATGCCGCCCTCCTGTCTGCCGGTCGCGCCGCCGCTTCAGCGCCGCAGCCGTTTGGGTACACCGACCAGACGCTCGAAGGCGAGCGAAAGTATGCCCACCGCGATGGTGTAGAGCAGGATGCGCGGCAGGATGGCGAGAATCAGGTCGAGGAACATCTCCTCGGCCGGCGCCGCGCTGGCCAGCACCGCCGCGGGCTGGGCGAAGACGGCGGTCAGCGCCGCCGCCGGCAGGCTGGCCAGGATGTAGGCCGCCACCAGCCGCAAACCGTTGCCGCGCGTGGCCGAGGCCGATTCGGAGACGCTCATCGGCGCGCCCACCGCCGCCGCCGGCAGCACCAGGAAGAAGCGCGCGACCAGGAAGCCCAGGATCAGGGCCACAGAGCCCCACTGGATCGCCGCCGGACCCCAGGCCGACAGCAGGCCCGCCGGATCGATACCTTCCCGGACCAGCCAGAGCACAGGCCCGCCGAGCAGCGGGCCGTAGAGTTCGTTCACCGCCAGGCCGATGACATAACCGAGGCCGTAAAGCGCGGCGGCAGCCCGGAAATAGGTCCATTCGGGCTTGCCGATGCGGTACGTGACGCGGGCGTCGGGATTGTCCGCGCCCAGCAGGATCATCCGGTGCCAGGCGGTCACGACAGGCACGATGGCGGACATGCCGACGACGGTGAACAGCATCGCCGCGGGACCCGGCCCGATATGGGGCAGCGCCTCGACCACACCCAAGGCCACAGCCGCGGTCAGCGCGAAGGGCCGCCACATCAGCATCAGGAAGATGTCCAGATGGGAGAAGAAGATCGCCCAGGACTGCCAGATGAGCGCGAGGACGCCCACCCGCACGCGCGGGCCCGCATCGTCCGCGGCTTCCGGCAGCAGGACGGGGGACCGGTTCTGCGCGGCCAGTTGCATCCTGCGCGGCGGCCGGCGGACGGATTCCTTCTTCTCGCTCATGACCCGACGTTAGTGCAAAAGCGGGGCCGTCCGAAGGCCGGCAACGAAAAAGGGCCGCAGCTTGCGCCGCGGCCCCTCGTCATTGTCAGGCTGGCGCCCCGCCTCAGTGCAGGCGGCCCCAGATCTGCTTCTTGGCCAGGTAGAGCAGGACCGACAGGAAGATCAGGAACAGGATGACCTTCACGCCCATCTGCTTGCGCTCTTCCATCTTCGGCTCGGCCGCCCAGGCCAGGAACGTCGTCACGTCCTTGGCCATCTGGGCGGAGGTCGCCGGCGTGCCGTCGGCGTACTCGACCGCGTCGTCGAACAGCGGCGGCGCCATGGCGATGCAGTTGCCCGCGAGGAAGTACGGATTGACGTAGGTGCCGTCGCCGCAGGTGATCTCGTGACCCTCTGCGTCGGGCTCGTCATAGCCGGTCAGCAGCGAATAGATGTAGGCGTCGCCATGCGGGCGGGCCTTGGACATCAGCGACAGATCCGGGGGCGCCACGCCGAAGGCGGCGGCGGCGGCCTGATCGTTCGCGAAGGGCGAGGGGAAGCGGTCGGCCGGCCGCGCCGGGCGGTCGAACATCTCGCCGCTGCTGTCCGGACCGTCGGTGACGGTGGACTCGGCGGCGATCGCCTTCACCTGATCCTCCGAGAAGCCAACGCCCGTCAGCGTGCGGAACGCGACGTATTTCAGCCCGTGGCAGCCCGCGCAGACCTGCTTGTAGACCTGCAGGCCGCGCTGGACCGCAGCGCGGTCATAGGCGCCGAAGGGGCCGGCATGCTCGAAGGACACGTCCTTCGCCGGCTTGGCTTCGCCCGCGGCCTGCGCCGCGCCGAGACCGAGGCAGAGAGCGGCGATACCGGCCGCCAGCGTCTTCATCACACGGTAGGCCATGGTCACGCCTTCTCCTTGGTCGGGGCCGCCGCAGCGGATTGCGCACTGCCGCCACCGCCGGTCACGGACTCGGCGATGGAGGTCGGCAGCGGCTTGGGCCGCTCGAACCAGCCGAGCAACGGCACGATGATGAGGAAGTGTGCGAAGTAGTAGATGGTCGCCAGACGGGCGATCACCAGATAGATGCCCTCTGCCGGCTTGGCGCCGACATAGCCCAGCACGATGCAGACCAGCGCGAAGATCCAGAAGAACAGCTTGTACTGCGGCCGGAAGGCGGCCGAACGCACCTTGGAGCGGTCCAGCCAGGGCAGGATGAACAGCACCGCGATGGCCGCGAACATGGCGATGACGCCAAGCAGCTTGTCCGGCACCGAGCGCAGGATCGCGTAGAAGGGCAGGAAGTACCATTCCGGCACGATGTGCGCCGGCGTCGAGAGCCGGTCGGCCGGGATGTAGTTGTCCGGATGGCCCAGATAGTTCGGCGCGAAGAAGATGAAGAACGCGAACAGGATGCCGAACAGCGCGAAGCCCAGACCGTCCTTCACCGTGAAGTACGGATGGAAGGGGATGGTGTCGGCCGGGCTCTTGATGTCGATGCCCAGCGGGTTGGTCGAGGTCTTCTGGTGCAGCGCGACGAGGTGCAGGAAGACCAGGCCGAACAGCACGAAGGGCAGCAGGTAGTGCAGGCTGAAGAAGCGGTTCAGCGTCGCGTTGTCGACCGCGAAGCCGCCCCACAGCCAGGTCACGATCGGATCGCCCACGACCGGAATGGCGCTGAACAGATTGGTGATCACGGTGGCGCCCCAGAAGGACATCTGACCCCAGGGCAGCACGTAGCCCATGAAGGCGGTGGCCATCATGATCAGCAGGATGACGACGCCGATCATCCAGATCAGCTCGCGGGGCGCCTTGTAGGAGCCGTAGTAGAGACCGCGGAAGATGTGGAGATAGACGGCGATGAAGAACATCGACGCGCCGTTGGCGTGCATGTAGCGCAGCAGCCAGCCGAAGTTCACGTCGCGCATGATGTGCTCGACCGAGGCGAAGGCCAGGTCGACATGCGCGGTGTAGTGCATGGCCAGCACGACGCCGGTCAGGATCTGGATCACCAGCACGATGCCGAGGATCGAACCGAACTGATAGGCGAAGTTCAGGTTGCGCGGATAGGGATGCTCGATGAACGCGTGGTGCATCGTGGTGAAGATCGGCAGCCGGTCGTCGACCCACTTGATCACAGCGTTGTTGCTCTGGAATGACATGATCTAAGGGTCCTCAGCCGATCAGGATCTGGGTGTCGGAGGTGAACTCGTACGGCGGCACCACCAGGTTCGCCGGCGCCGGCCCGCGCCGGATCCGGCCGGACGCATCGTAATGCGAGCCGTGGCAGGGGCAGAACCAGCCGTCGTAGTCACCCTGGTCGGACTTCGGAATGCAGCCCAGATGCGTGCACGCGGCCAGCACCACCAGGAATTCCTCGTGGCCTTCCTTGACGCGGTCCGAATCGGCTTCCGGATCGGGCAGGCTGCCCAGATCGACGCCCTGTTCCGTCGCCAGCTCCTCGGCGGTGCGGCGGCGGATGAAGACCGGCTTCTTCTGCCAGGTCACCGTGATCGTCTGGCCCGGCTGCATCGCGGAAAGATCGACTTCCGTGGTGGAGAGGGCGAGAACGTCCGCCGACGGGTTCATCTGATCGACAAACGGCCAAACCATCGCCGCGGCGCCAACGCCGCCGGCTGCGGCGGCAGCAATGATCAGGAAATCCCGGCGGGGCTCCTCGGCATGTCCATCGCTCATGCGCTCAAACCTTCATGTAGACCCATGTTCATATCAGGAGAACGCGCGCGCACGAATCGCCGCACCGGCCCCTCCTTGATGCCGCTAACAATCAGGTTTGGCTGAGCAAGTCCAGTTGGCCCGAACAATTGCGACAGTGAGACGCATCACGCTGACAGGGCGACGGGACCGATGGCCATATGAGCCGCGAACAGGGACGATCCGATCATGCGCCTCGCACTCTTCCAGCCCGACATCCCGCAGAATCTCGGCGCCGCCATTCGCCTGGGGGCCTGTCTCGGCACGCCGATCGACATCATCCGCCCGGCCGCCTTCCCTCTCGGCAACAAGGACGTCCGCCGCGCCGCCATGGATTACGCGCAGTTCGCCGAGATCAACCTGCACGAATCATGGGCCGCCTTCCTGCATGCGCTGGAAGGCCGGCGGCTGCTCTTGCTGACCACCTCGGCGGCGACCGACCTCTACGATTTCAGCTTCCGCAGCGACGACGTGCTGATGGTCGGGCGCGAGGGCGCCGGCGTGCCGGAGGAAGTGCACCGCGCCGCCAACTGGCGGCTCAGGATCGGAATCGCCGGCGGCGCGCGGTCGCTGAACGTGGTCAATGCGGCGGCCATGGCCCTGGGCGAGGCCATGCGCCAGACCCGCATCCGCACCGGCGATTGACTTTGCCGGGCCGGGCGTCGCATCACATCGGAAAGGCGAGACGCTACAGGACCCATCCGGGGAGGGGATCATGAACGACGAGGACCGCAAGCAGGCGGCGAAGGACTGGTTCGCATCCCTGAGGGACGGCATCTGCGCCGCCTTCGAGGCGATCGAGGACGACTATGACGGCCCGCTGAAGGACCGCGCGCCCGGCCGCTTCGAGCGCTCGGCCTGGGACCGGCCCGGCGGCGGCGGCGGCGTCATGTCGGTGATGCGCGGGCGGGTCTTCGAGAAGGTCGGCGTCAACATCTCGACCGTGGACGGCGAGTTCTCGAAGGAATTCGCCGGCCAGATCCGGGGCGCCGCCGAATCGGGTGGCCGCTTCTGGGCATCGGGCATCTCGCTGGTCGCCCACATGCAGTCGCCGCTGGTCCCGGCGGTGCACATGAACACCCGCCACATCCGCACCTCGGTCGGCTGGTTCGGCGGCGGCGCGGACCTGACGCCGATGTTTCCCGACGAGGACGACAAGGCCGCCTTCCATGCCGGCCTGAAAGGAGCCTGCGACCGGCACGACCCCGGCTACTATCCGCGCTTCAAGGAATGGTGCGACGAGTATTTCTATCTGCCCCACCGCGAGGAGCCGCGCGGCATCGGCGGCATCTTCTACGATCACCACGACACCGGCGACTGGCAGGCCGACTTCGACTTCACGAAGGATGTCGGCCGCGCCTTCCTGGAGACCTACCCGGCAATCGTGCGCAAGCACATGAACCGCAGCTGGACGCCCGAGCAGCGCGAGCACCAGCTCGTCCGCCGCGGCCGCTATGTCGAGTTCAACCTGATCTACGACCGGGGCACCACCTTCGGGCTGAAGACCGGCGGCAACACCGAAGCCATCCTGATGTCGCTGCCGCCTGAGGTGAAGTGGCCCTGAGGCCGGCGCCCGGTCGCTTCACTCCCCCTTGAAGGGTGAGGTATTGCAGGGAGCGGCCCTGAATGGTCGGGACTCTGGCCCACACTTCCTGCTGTCCCCGGGCTTGACCCGGGGACCTCACGGTCCAGCCGTCGCGGCGGTGGCGGTCACAGGCCCCCGGGTCGAGCCCGGGGGCGTCAGGCGGTGAGGGTTTCACCTCATGACCAGACCCCCGCGTGCCACTGCGCGCCAGCGGGGGCGGCCGCGCCTGACTGTCATCCCCGATCGAGCGTCAGCGAGACTCGGGGATCCGGATCTGCGCCGGCGGCAGTCGCCCGCGCCGGTGCCGCGGAACCCGCTCAGTCCAGACAGCCCATCTCGGCGTAGCGCGGCTTCAGTTCCTCGAAGCTCTTCGGCGACCAGGCTGCGGCGTCGGCCTCCAGCTCCGACCGCTTGTCCGCCGGGATGTCGCGCGCGAGCACGCCGAGCGTGTGCAGGATATAGCGGTCGATGGTGATCGATGACGCCTCGCCGAAGGACTCCAGCGTCACGCGCCCCCAGAAATAGGCCGTCTCCGGCGAACCGCCGCCCTCGGCGTAGCGGTAGACGGTACGAAGCTGGGCCATCTGGTCGCCCTGCAGCGCCACCAGCTCCTCGCAGCGGGCGCCCGGATCGTCGGCCCGGCCGGAGCTGTAGAGCCGCCGCGCCTTCAGGGCCAGCGCCGGGGCGTAGCCCGCCAGCGCCGCCTGCGTCAGACGCCGCTCGGCGAAGTTCGAATCGGGCTGGCCGAGGACGTGCTGGGCGGGCGCGAAGCCGCCATCGGCCGATTCCTCCAGCAGGCGGTTGATCTCGGTCGACATGGCGCGGCCCGGTCCGACCGGCTCGCCGTAATCCGCCAGCACCAGCTTGGCCCAGGGCCGGCGGCCTGCGCCAGCGGCGTCACCAGCCTGCGCACCTGCGCATACTCGCCACGCTCCACGGCTTCCAGCACCGGCTTCGCCTCCTTCATCTCCTTGCCGGTCATGAAGGGCGCGTAGTCGTCGAGCACCGGGTGGGCGTTGCCAGCATGGCTTATGCCGACCCAGAAGGCCTGCAGTGGCTGCCCCTCGAAGACGAACAGCGTGTCGCCGACCCGGCGTTCGACCCGGTAGGCGCCGTAGCGCGGACGCATCCAGCTCTCGATCCCGATCTCGCTGGCCCAGCCCTTCAGGGCGTCCCGGCGCGCCAGGTCGCCGCTCAGGGCCAGATCCTTCATCGCGGGCTCGATCTCACCGGCGATCTCTGTGAGGGCGTAGAGGCCCGGATCGGCCTTGGGCAGCAGCGGGATGTCGAAGCGGAGCCCCACCAGGGCCTTGTCCCGGACCAGCAGGGTCGCCGAGAGCGTCGACTGGTCCTCGTCGTCGCCGATGACCATCTGCGAGTAGCCGTCCAGCCCCGGCGGCTGCTTCTCCCGGATGCCCATGCCGCGGAAGGCCGGCATCTCCGACAGCGCCCGCGCGATCTGGCTGGCCGACGGGTGGATCGGCTCCGGCGAGAAGGCGAGGGCCGGCAGGGCGGCAAGGCAGGCGAGCAGGACGATCAGGCAGCGCATGGCGGTCTCTCCGTTGGCGTCACACGGCGCGAGCATGCCCCGCCGGGTCCGCCCGCCGATAGAGCCGCCGTCACAGCGTCCCGACCGGCAAGATCTGCAGGCCGAATTTGCCGGGGCGGAAAAATTGACCAAGCAATAATTGCCGATCCGGAATATTCGTCGAAAATTTTCTCCGTTTTTTCAATGGCTTGAGATCGAGACCGTTCTGGCCCGCCGCTTGCCAACTGCGGACTGCGGACAAAACGTCCCGTTACATCATCTGAAAAACTCAGAACGGAGAAGAACCATGCTGTCAGTCAACACCAACTCGGGCGCGATGATCGCCCTGCAGAATCTCAACAGCACCAACAAGGAGCTGGGCGAGGTTCAGCAGCGCATCAACACCGGCCTCAAGGTCGCCGGACCGAAGGATGATGGCTCCACCTTCGCCATCGCCCAGAACATCCGTGCGGAAATTGCCGGCCTCGGCGCTGTCAAGGGCAGCCTCGACCGTGGCGTTTCGGCTGCCGATACCGCGATTGCGGCCGGCCAGTCGATCTCCGACCTTCTCATCGAAATGAAGGAGAAGGCCGTTGCCGCGACCGACGCCAGCCTGGACACGTCCAGCCGCAATGCCCTGAACGCCGACTTCGCGGCGCTGCGCGATCAGATCTCGACGATCGTGAGCAACGCCGAGTTCGATGGCATCAACCTGATCGACGGCTCCGTCTCCAGCATCGCTGTGCTGGCCAACAACTCCGGATCTTCCATCACGGTCTCCAGCCAGCAGCTCTCGGCCAACACCGGCCTGGGCGTGGCTTCGGTCGACCTGACCACCGCGACCAATGCTTCTGCCGCCCGTTCGGCGGTCGAGGCGGCGATCTCCACCGCGAACTCGCGGCTGGCGGCGCTGGGTACCGACGCGAAGAGCCTCGAGATCCACAAGGATTTCGTGGGTCAGCTGCAGGATACCCTGACCGCGGGCGTCGGAAATCTGGTGGACGCCGACCTGGCGAAGGAAAGCGCACGTCTCCAGTCGCTGCAGATCAAGCAGCAGCTGGGCACGCAGGCCCTGTCCATCGCCAACCAGGCGCCGCAGTCGATCCTCGGCCTCTTCTAATAGAGGCTGACGCATTCCGGGATACGGGGTGGCAACGCCCCGTATCCCACGCGTCACCCCGCAGGTAGGCAAAACCTGCAGGCACGAATTGCCGACCGGGCAATAATTGCCGGTCAGAAATTGCCGGGCACATTCGACCCGGCAAAATTTTCTCCTTCCGAATCAATCGCTTGACGCCTGCCACGAGTCTGGTCCGCCGCTTGCTGATCCGACGCTGTGGGCATAAGGCCCGCGTCAAACCATGATCCAGAATGGAGAAAAACCATGGCTATTTCCGTCAACACCAACTCGGGCGCGATGGTCGCCCTGCAGAACCTCAACAGCACCAACAAGCAGCTGTCCGAGGTTCAGTCCCGCATCAACACCGGCCTGAAGGTCGCCGGACCGAAGGACGACGGCTCCACCTACGCCATCGCCCAGAACATCCGTGCGAACATTGCCGGCCTCGATGCCGTGAAGAACAGCCTGGACCGTGGCGTCTCGGCTGCCGACACGGCCATCGCCGCGGGCCAGTCCATCTCGGACCTGCTGATCGAGATGAAGGAGAAGGCGGTTGCGGCGACCGACGCCAGCCTGGACACCTCGTCCCGGAACGCGCTGAACGCCGACTTCGCCGCTCTGCGTACCCAGATCTCGACCATCGTCAGCAATGCCGAGTTCGACGGCGTCAACCTGATCGACGGCTCCATCTCCAGCATCTCGGTGCTGGCGAATGACGAGGGCTCGACCATCACGGTTTCCTCGCAGTCGCTTTCGGCCAACACCGGCCTGGGCGTGGCTTCGGTCGACCTGACCACCGCGACCAACGCCGCCGCGGCCCGTTCGGCCGTGGACGCCGCCATCTCGACGGCGAACTCGCGTTTGGCCGCTCTCGGTACCGACGCCAAGAGCCTCGAGATCCACAAGGACTTCGTCGGCCAGCTGCAGGACACCCTGACGGCCGGCGTCGGAAACCTGGTGGATGCCGACCTGGCGAAGGAAAGCGCCCGTCTCCAGTCGCTGCAGATCAAGCAGCAGCTGGGCACCCAGGCGCTGTCGATCGCCAACCAGGCGCCGCAGACCATCCTCGGTCTCTTCTAAGGGATCGCGCCAGAGGGATATGGGGCACCGCGCCCCATATCCCCGGTGCGCGCCCCGCCGCAACCGGCATGGCCGCTTCGCTTTCCACGCCCGCCGGACGGCACGACGAGCCCCTCTTCCTGAAGGGAAAAACCCATGATTGATGCAACGGCCGGCCTGTCGCCCGGCGTTGAGAAGACAAGGCCGGTAACCGCCTCCGAACGCAGCGACAACAGAAAGAACGAACAGCAGCCCAAGGCCGCGAAGGCCGAGGAGCCGACGTCTCCGTACCAGCGCAGCGAGGACCCCGTGGTCGACCGGCGCGCCGCGGCAGAGACGCTGGCCAAGGCGATGTTCACCGAGTTTCCGTCGAACGCCTCTCTGGAGATCGACGTGAACGAGCAGGCCGACGGCTTCATCTACAAGGCCGTGGACCCGGATACCGGTGAGGTCATCAAGCAGTTCCCCGCCGCCCAGGTTCTGGAACGGCTGGAGCGTCTGTCCCGCATGCAGGGCCTGGCCGTGGATGGCTCTGTCTGACGCAGGCTTTTGAAAGCGCCCGAAACCGTGGACATATAGGAAGGCTGTAACCCCTCAGCGGAGCGGCTCTTGGCCCGACGCCTTCCGAGACGAACGACGACGATTGCAGCGGCCGGGACCCTTGTCCTTCTGGCCGCGCTCGTCGTTGGGCGGTTGTGGATCGCCGAACGCGTCATCGTCTGGCAATTGAAAGCGCAGGGTTTCGAGACCGCATCGGTCGATGTCACCGCGCTCGGGCCGGACCGTATCGAACTCGAGAACCTGACCGCCGGACCCGGCTACGCCGTCCGCCGGGCATCCATCGGTTTCAATGTGTTTGCGCTCGCCGTGACCGATGTGGACGCGGAAGGCATCGAGGCCGCTGCCGCATGGCGGGACGGCGCGCTCGATTTCGGCCCGCTGGATCCCCTGCTCGACGCCGGCGGGGGCAGCGCGCCGTCGCCCGCCGTCGAGGCCGGGGACATTCGCTTCACCCTGGAAACCGGCAGCGGCGTGCTGGAACTGGACCTTCCCGGCCGTATCGCCATGACCGCCGGCGGGGCGATCAGGGGCGATTCCGCCTTCGTCCTGACCCACCCGCAGATCACCGCCGCAGGCACCATCGAGACCCGCGCGACACGGGACGGCGAACTGACCACCCGCGCCGCGGTGGCCCGCCTCGAACTCCGCCGTGACGAACTCCCCGAGCCGCTCGACGCCGCCGATATCGAGCTGGTTCTGGAGGTGCGGCCGGGCCTGACAGGCCTGCGCCTGACCGGCAGCATCCCCGAGCTGTCGCTGAACCTCGCCGCGGCCGGGGAACTGGCCAATGGCGGCGAACAGCTGGACCTGACGCTGTTCGCCGACGCCCGCGACGCCGCCGCGCTGCGCCGCCTGCTGCCGATGGCGCCGGCAGCCATCGGATCGTTGTCGGTCTCGCTGGGCTTCACAGGGTCGCTGCCGCAGGGCGCGGCCGCGCCCGAAACCTGGTCCGCCGGCCTTCAGGGGACCGCGACGGCGCTGATCGCCGCCAATCTGGATGACGTCGAGGGCCTGGCGGACGAGCTGGCCGGCAGCCTGGATCTGGAGGCCGCCGTCGCACCTGACGGCGTGGTGCTGACCGTGAACCATCTCGATGCGGCGCTGCGTGGCCTCGCGCCCGGCCTCTTGCCGCCATCCGTCACGAGCGGACCGGCGGCGCCGCTGCTCGGCGAGCGGCTGCGGCTGGAGATCGAGCCGGGTGCGCGCGCAGCCCTGCCGCCGCTGGCCGATCTGGCACGGGGCGCGGTCCTGCCGCTGACCCTGAACGGCAGCACGCAGATCGAATCGGCCGGGCGGATCGGCCTGGCCGTGCGGGATGCCGTCCTCACCGAAGGCCGCGCCGAAGTCGCAAGGATCGAGATCACCGGCGCCGGTCTGCCGCTCGACGGCCAGACCATCGACAGCTTCAGCCTGGCCGGACGCGGCCATGCCGGCGCGGATATCGGCTTCGAGGGCCGCCTGACAGCGGCGGCGGGCAGCGTGACCGCCGACGGGCTCACGGCGGAGGGCCTGACGGTCGACATGCCGCTCAGCATCCGCGGCGGCCCGGACAACACTGTCGCCGCGCTTGACGGCGCGCTGGTCAACGCGGCGCGGATCGAGGGCGCAGACTTCCGTCTCGGCGAGGGATCGCCCGGCATCCGGATCGACGCCACCGCCACGCTCGGCCCCTGCGGCCTGCAGGGCTGCGATCTGCAGCCGCGCCGCCTCAGCGCCCGCATCGCCGGGGAGGGGATTACCGCCGATGTCGCCGGACCGGGGCGGATCGCGGCGGGCGAAATGGTGCTGACGGCAGCGGCGGAACGCGACGCGGATGGCGGCTTCATCATCCCGCACGTCGATCTCGCCCTGAGCGGGCTGGAGGCCCCGGGGCTGGAGACGCGCGGCGCCATCGCCTTCGATACCAGGGGCCGGTTCGGAGAGGTCCTGGAGCTCGACGGCACGCTTTCGGCCGATCTCGATCACCTCAAACTGGCCCAGGGCGACATTGCCGGGGTGAAGCTGGACGTGCCCTTCGCCGTGCGTGGCGATGCCGAAGCCACACGGCTGCAGGCGCCGCAGAGCGCACTGTCCTTCGCCGGCCTCGACTGGCCCGGATCCTTCGCGCTCGAACCCGGCCGCGCGGCGGCAAGCGTCGGCCTCGATGCCACGCTGGGCCCCTGCACGATGGCCGGGTGCGCGCCGGAACTGCAGTCGGCGGCGCTGCGCTTCGTGTCGAACGGGCTGCGCTTCACGGTCACCGAAGGCCAGCGGGTCGCCGTCGACCGGGCCGAGTTGGTGCTGACCGCCCGTGACGCCCGGCGGCGGCTGGGCGCGGTCTTCGACAGCCGGGCCATGCTGACCGGCATCAGCGCGCCAGAGATCGGCAGCGCCGCGTCGGTCACGCTCGACGGCCGGGGACGGCTGGACACGCTGGCGCTGGATCATGCGCTGAGGGCAGACGACGTCGACATCGCCGACGAGGTGGTCGCCGGCCTGCCTTTGCTGTTTCTGGAAGGGCGGGTGACCGGTCAGGGATCGCGGCCCGTCTTCACCGGCTTCATCGAGGAGCGCGGGCCGGGCGGCCTGAGGGTGGACACCCATGCCGACCCCGCCAGCCTCCGGCTCAGGCTGACCGAGGAGGCCCTGCCGCATGTGCTGGAGCTGGCGCGCGCCACGGGCGTGGCCTTCCCGGCGATCGAGCTGCCCGCCGGCCGGGTGAGCGCGGAGCTGAACCTGTCCACCGCCGACGCCAACGGGCAGCTGGAGGTGACTTTGCTCGATGCCGCGGGGACGGTCGATCCGGTGCGGCTGGAGGGCGTGGAGACCACCATGCGGTTCCGCTCGCTGGCGCCGCCGCTGACCGACGGGCCGCAGCCGCTCAGGATCGCGCTGATCGACGGCGCACTGCCGCTCACCGATATCGAGGCCGCGCTGGAGATCATCCGCGACGGCGAGGGGCCGGCGGCCACCGTCAGCGGTTTCCGCGCCGGGCTGATGGGCGGTCAGGCGCGGCTGGACCCGTTCACCGTGAGCACCGCGCCGGGACCGACGGATCTGGTGCTGCGCCTCGATGGCGTCGGACTGGACGCGGTCGCCGCGGCGCTGGACGTCGAAGGGCTGTCGGCGACCGGCGCCATGTCCGGGGCGCTGCCGGTCTTCATCGACGCCGAGGAGCGGGTGGCCGTGCGCGGCGGCAAGCTGACCGCGGACGCGCCGGGCACGTTGGGCCTGCCGGTGGAATTCGTGCGCGGATCGCTGTCGGCCCAGCTTGGCGACAAGGCCGATATCCTGTTGAATGCGCTGGAAGATTTCCACTTCACGAAGCTGGACATCGGGCTGGAGAAGGACTTCGGCGGCGAGGCGGAGATGCAGATCCGGCTGGAAGGCGCCAACCCCGCGCATCTCGACGGCCATCCCTTCGTCTTCAACATCAACGTCACCGGCAATGCCGACCGCTTGGTCGAGACCATCCTCGCCATCTACCGCGCCACTTCCGGCGTCATCGAAAGCGGCGTCGAGACGATCCGGTAGGGTCCCTCACGCCCGTCCCGGGACTTGATCCCGGGACCCGGTGCGGCGGCAGTCGAGCACGTCATACCCGCTCAGGACCGGGCGGCGGGATCAAGTCCCGCTGCGGGTGAGGCGTGGTGCTGCCCGTCTGAACGGAACCTCGGGCCGAAATTCCCTCCCCCTTGAGGGGGGAGGGTCGGGGTGGGGGTGAATTGGCGAAGCCGAATTGGCCTCCGGCCTCACCCCCCACCCGTCGCTGCGCGCCGACCTCCCCCTCAAGGGGGGAGGTTTGGCAGGCCATTCATCCGCGGCTCAAGGCCGGGGTGACGGCGGAGAGTGCAGTCCCGCCATCGCCTGCATGGCCGCCGCCGTTTCGGCATTGGCGGGGAAGAAGCTCTCGATCATCAGCTCTTCCAGGCTGATCTCCACCGGCGAGCCGAACATCGTGGTCGCCGAGAGAAACGACAGCACGCCGCCATCCGGCGTCTTCAGCTCCAGCGGAATGGCGATGCCGCCATAGCGCGGCGTGGCGGGCGGGCGCTGGATGCGCGCGCGGGGCGGCGTCGGATAGGCGCGGACCTCCTCGGCCAGCGCCGCGATCTCCGGATCGCCGGACTGCGCCGCCTCGCGGGCCAGCCGCTGCAGCACGTGATGGCGCCATTCGGAGAAGTTGGCGATCCGGGAGGCCAGCCCGTCGGGATGCAGGCTGACGCGGACGACATTCACCGGCGGCTGGGTGAGCTTGGGATCGGCGCCACCCATCAGGGCCGCGGCGGTGCGGTTGGAATGGATCAGGGTCCAGCGCCGGTCGACGGCGATGGCGGGGTAGGGTTCGTGGCCCTGCAGGATCAGCTCCACCGCCTCCCGCGCCGCGGCCAGCGCCGGATCGTCCAGGGGGCGCTCGCGGTAGACGGGGGCGAAGCCCGCCGCGGCGAGCAGGGCGTTGCGGTCACGCAAGGGCACCTCCAGTTGCTCGGCCAGATGCAGGGCCATGTCCCGGCTCGGCGTCGAGCGGCAGGTTTCCATGAAGCTGAGATGGCGCTGGGAGATCCCGGCATCGGCGGCAAGGTCCAGCTGGCTGAGGCCGCGGCGGCGGCGCCAGGTTTTCAGGATCTCGCCGGCATGGGTCGTGGTCGTGTTCATCATGGGCCGCAGAGTAGGCCGGCCTGCGCGGCGCTCCAATTACCTGCCGCGTAATCGACGCGCCGCAGGGACGCGCCCATCCTCCGCCCCGTCGACCATCGCTGAACGAAAGGAACGATCATGCGAACCGATTCCGACACCGCCCGCCTCAGGAACGTGCTGCTGCTCGACGCCGGCATCTGCACCGTCTTCGGCCTGATCTGCGTGGCCGCCGCAGGGTCCATCGCCGCCGCCACCGCCCTGCCGGCGGACCTGATCTTCTGGGCCGGCCTGGCGCTGTTCCCGACGGCCGCCTTCATGGCGGTCACGGCCCTGCAGACGCCGCCGAAGCGGGCGCTCGTCTGGCTGGTGCTGCTGGGCAACGAAGGCTGGATCCTCGGCTCCATCGCCATCCTGGTCTTCGGCTTCGTCGAGCCGAACGGGCTCGGCTACGCCTTCGTCATCGCCCAGGCGGTCGCCATCATGCCCATCGTGCTGCTGGAATACATGGGCGCCAAGCGTCTTCCCGCGGCGCCCGTTGCGGCCTGATAGAATAATGATTACAAGGAGTTGACCGATGACTGCCTATGCCGTCGCGACCCTGCGCAACCTCGACATGAACCACGAGATCGAGGATTACCTGAGAAGGATCGACGCCACGCTGGACGATCACGGCGGTCGGTTTCTGGTCCACGGCCAGACCGCCGAGGAGATCGAGGGCCAATGGCACGGGGTGCTGATCCTGCTCGAATTCCCCGACATGGCGCGCCTGAAGGCCTGGTACGCCTCACCCGGCTATCAGGCCATCCTCGGCCACCGCACCCGCAACTCGGAAGGCGAGGTGGCGTTCGTGGCGGGCGTCCCCGAGGGCTACCGCGCGGCGCAGTTCGCGGACAGGATGTTTGGGTAATGGAAACCGCGCTGCGCGGTGTGATCCCGGGATATCCCGGGATCACGGGGCCGGTCGGCACGCAGCGCGGCTCCCTGCGTGCAGAGTCTGGCTCATCGTCAATGCCGGGTCGGCCAGCCCGCCGTCGCCGGACCGGCGCCCGGAAGCCTACGTCGAACTGAGGGTAGAACCTGTCCGACAACCAATTTTGCTTACACGTCTTGCCGAGGCGAGGGGCGCAACACCAACTCATTCTGTTGAGCTAATTCTCTAAGTATAAAAGCTAACCACTGAGCAAACCGCTTTTCAATACCGCGAACAATATCAGCGTGGTAGGGATTGTTATTCTCTTCATCCGGCGAGGACTGTATCTCGATCGAATTCCTTCTGAGTTCACTAACATTAATTTGAGCCCAACCGTGGAAGGTGCGGGCCTTTCCTTCAAGCCCTGCGTTTAATCGCGCCTCATGATCTTTACATATTGGATCCAAGTATTCCAATACTTTGCAATCTGGTTTACGTACGCCCAAGCGATCAACTGATAGGTTCTGATCCAATCTATTATCTTGAAAAAAATCAATCCTAAGCCTTTGTTTCCCTTGGCCCTCATACAACTTTGAACCAATTAGACGTCTTCCTATAACTTCCTTTTCCGAAATATCTGAGCTTGGTGACCACATCTTACTTTCTATTATTTAATCGAGATTCTAGCTGTCTTACAAGATCCAGTTGATCATTCAAGCCAGGTGCAGATTCAATCCGCCCAAACTCTCCATCGAGAAAAAATAGAAGTTGATACCCGTCACCTCCTTCTACGAGGGTTACAGTGTCATTCGACGAGAAAAAATCATGAATCCAATCACCATATACATCTTTATACGCTTGGCATTGCTCAAACCCAAAATCTACTAGTCTACTTGCTATGAGTCCAAGTAATGCCGACTGCTTGTAGTAGTAAGAGTGAACTGTGTCGCGTGCCAGCGCCATCGCAATAAATATGCCGCCACTGATCGCACCTGATTTATTTAATTCTATTGCCGGAGAGACATTGCCAAAATCATAGGCAGAGCACGAAGTGGTTCCTGTATCAAATTTCTCAAATTCCAAAGGTACATCTTTATACATAACCAGCTTATATAAGCTTTTAATATTTGCCGCCTTGTCTCGCCATTTCTGAAGCCAATCTTCCTTTTGCGGAGCCGGCAGCAGTGACCGATCATCGACAAGGCGTGTAGTGGATTCACTGAAATCGATTGCGCCGAAATCCGCCAGAGGAACGAATTCGAGCTGGGTTGTTGTATCCATTTCAGTTCCCCTCAGGAGATTTTATGGGCAGTTTTGGCAGCATTTTTGATCTCAAATCATCTGAGATGAGGCCATCGAACCAATTGCGCAGAACTTGGTGCGCCATATCATTCCATTCTAAAATACTTTCTATATTAGAGAGATACTTATGGCCATTTGTTTCACAGAAAAGCTCGACAACCACAGCATCATCTGATTTATTTTTGCCACTTCGCACTCTTATAAAGCCAAAACTATCAGTAGGGTCATCAATTGGAACTCGTACGTCAAATGCAATCTGCGCTCCCTTAGCTTGAACAGCATGAGTATCTTGGACAAATTGAGGGAGATGAAGTCCGAGGTTTAAGTTATTCGAGATGTATTCAAATACATCACCTTGATATCCAAAACTTAAATCAAATGCGTCGAGATAGCGGCAGTGGGCCTTGCTAAATCGCAGGGTTTTCTCTGACACCGGATATGATTGCACGACGCCCGAAATGCCTTGTTTTATAAATGCCTTAAAATCATTCCAGCCATTATACGGAGGAATAATATTTGCCGTAAAAATGCCAGGTCCAATCTGATATAATGGCCAAGTGTCCGGCGACTTGCGTAGTCGAAACAGCGGCCGACTAGGCACCAACTCCAGCGGCACGTCTTCAGGTATCAAGCGATCAACGCGTTCGAACCCTTCTTTCTTAGCCCAATCAATGAACTGTTCAGCGAAAAGTTCGAAATAGTTATCTATTCGGGCATCAGGGGCTACTTTAACTGCTTTAAGCTCCCAATGCAGCTCATAAATTACTTCGACAAGCGGTGCGCGCTTGTAGAGGAAATCCGTCGGATTGGGCATAAACTTCCCGTCTGGCTGGAGCTTGGGTCCCCGATTCGCCATTTCAAAATGGAAAATTGTGGCGCGACGTCAAGGTAAAATCACCGTCGAGCCCGTGGTCTTCCGCGCTTCCAGGTCCTTGTGGGCCTGGACGGCGTCGGCGAGGGCGTAGCGCTGGTTGATCTCGATCTTCACCTTGCCGGAGCCGACCATCTCCATCAGCCGCCCGGCCGAGGTCGCCAGATCGTCGGGCTTCGCGTTGTAGGTCATCAGCGTCGGCCGGGTCATGTAGAGCGAGCCCTTGGCCGCCAGCATGCCGGCATTGAAGGCGTCGACCGGGCCGGAGGCGTTGCCGAAATTGACGTAGAGGCCTCGCGGCTGCAGGCAGTCCAGCGACTTCTCGAAGGTGGCCTTGCCGACCGAATCATAGACCACCGGCACACCCTTGCCGTCGGTCAGCTCCATCAGCCGGGCCTGGAAGTCCTCGGAATCGTAGTCGATGACCTCGGCATAGCCATGCGCCTTCGCCAGCGCGACCTTCTCCGGCCCGCCGGCGGTGCCGATGGCGCGGACGCCGAGCGCCTTCAGCCACTGGCCCGCGATCAGGCCGACGCCACCGGCCGCGGCGTGGAACAGCACCGTCTCGCCGGCGGAGACCGCGTAGGTCCGGTGCACCAGATACTCGACCGTCATGCCCTTCAGCATCATCGCCGCCGCGGTCTCGTCGGCGACATTGTCCGGCACCTTGACCAGCCGCTCGGCCCGGAACAGCCGCGCCTCGCAATAGGAACCGGGCGGCGGGTCGGCATAGGCCACCCGGTCGCCCACGGCGATGTTGGTGACGCCGTCGCCGATGGCCTCGACGACCGCAGCGCCTTCCATGCCAACGCCATAGGGCGGCTCGACCGGATAGAGGCCCGAGCGGTGATAGACGTCGATGTAGTTCAGGCCGATGGCGGTGTGGCGGATGCGGGCCTCGCCGGGGCCGGGCTCGCCGACCTCGACGTCTTCCAGCACCATCGCCTCCGGACCGCCGGGCTTGTGGACGCGGATCGCCTTGACCATGACTGCGGCTCCTATTTCAGCGCCGAGCGGAACAGTTCGAGCGTGCGCCCGTTGGCCTTCGCCGCCGCCTCGGCATTGTAGTGCTCGCCGCCGACACGGGCGAAGGCGTGATCCTGGCCCTCGTAGTCGTGGATGGTGACATGCGGGTGGTCGTCCAGCCCGGCATGGATCGCTGCCTGGGCCTCGGCGTTGCAGAAGCCGTCTTCCTTGGCGATGTGCAGGATCAGGGGCTTCTTGATGTCGCCCTTCTCGGCCAGCTTGCCCTCGATGCCAACGCCGTAATAGCCGACGGCGCAGTCCGCATCGGTGCGGGCCGCGGTCAGATAGGCCAGCAGCCCGCCCAGGCAGTAGCCCGTGGCGCCGACCTTGCCGGTGCAGGCCTCCAGACCACGGACATGGTCGATGGTGGCCTGGATGTCCTCGACGCCCTTGTCGGCGTCGAAGGCCTGGAACAACTCGAAGGCCCGGGCCCATTCGGCCTCGGACTGGTCGGTCAGCTGGATGCCCGGCTCGATGCGCCAGAACAGGTCGGGCGAGATGGCGACGAAGCCCTCGCCGGCGAGCCAGTCGCAGATGTCGCGCATGACCTTGTTGACGCCGAAGATCTCCTGGATGGCGACCACGGCCGGGCCGGAGCCCGTGGCCGGCAGGGCGAGATAGCCGCCCATCTGGTTGCCGTCCTTCGTCTGGATGGTGATGTCCTGTCCCATCGAAAAATCCTCCCCTGGCGCCCGAGCGTGTTTCACGTGAAACACTTGATTAACCCTTCCGCCGCCGGGGTCCGGCGGCTGGACGAACGCGGGATGGTAGGGTGGCCCGCACCGGGCGGCAAGGTCAGAGCAACGCGCCCTCGTGGCGGAGCAGCCAGACCTTGTCCTCGACGCCGCCGGCGGCGGAGAAACCGCCGAGTTTCCCGCCCGCCGCGAGGATGCGGTGGCAGGGAATGATCACCGGGATCGGGTTGGAGCCGCAGGCGGTGCCGACCGAACGGGCCGAGGCGCCGAGTTCTCCGGCCACATCGCCATAGGTACGGTAGCCGCCCTTCGGAATCGCCTGCATGGCGCGCCAGACGGCCTGCTGGAAATCCGTGCCCTTCGGCCGGCACCGGCAGATCGAAATCGTCGCGGCGCCCGGCGAAATAGTCGGCCAGCTGTGCGGCGGCCTCCGCCAGCAGCGAGCCGGGCGCGGGCGGGGCGGTGCCGCCGGCTTGTTTCGTCCAGCGCAGCGCGGTGATCGCGCCGTTCTCGGCCTCGATGCGGATGCGCCCCAGCGGGCTGTCGACGATCGCCTGTTCCATGACAAGAACATTAGCAGAATCGGGAGGTGCTGTACGGGAAATCATCTGCATTTTTCGCCTTCGGACTTGATCCGAAGGCCTCGGCGCGGGCGGATGGACAAGGTCCTCGGGTCAAGCCCGAGGACAGCAAAGGGCGTGCGATGCTCAGCAGGAGCCTCCCCCTGCCAGGGGGAGGGCCGAAAAGGGTGCCCTCAGCCACCCCGGAGTTCGGTCGCGAGCGCCTTCGGGTCGGTGATCGGCAGGCCGCAGACCATCTCGCGGCAGACCCAGGCTGTGGCCCTGCCGTCCTGAAGGCTGCGGCCGTGCGCCGGGTGGCCGTCGGGCAGGGCGCCGCCGGGGGCGACCTGGATCAGCAGGCGGTCGGGGCCGGCCTCGGTCACCGCGGCGAGCAGGGCCACCGTGTCTTCGGCGCCGGGTTCGCCCATCACCACCACGTCCTGCGCCGCCATGTCGAAGGCGATGCCGTTCAGCGCGCTGGCGACGGGGAAGAAGTTGCGCGTGATCTGGTCGGCGACCGCGCCGGCCACCGCGTCCAGCCGTTCGCGCCAGCCCGCATCGCCGGTGAGCCGCCAGAGCCGGCTCAGATTCTCGATCATCACGCCGTTGCCGTTGGGCGTGGCGTTGTCGGCCAGGCTGAGCGTGCGGACGATCAAGGCCTCGGCGTCGTCAGCGGTCATGAACCACGCGCCCGAGGCGGGGTCGCGGAAATGCGCGTCCAGCGTTTCCGCCCAGGTCACGGCCTGACCGACACAGGCGTTGTCGCCGGTGGCCTCGAACAGCGCCAGCGCGCCGCGGATCATGCCGGCATAGTCGTCCAGCATGCCGGTGTTCTGCGCGCTGCCGCGCCGCCAGGCGTGCCAGAGCCGCCCGTTCCCGGCGTCGAGATCGCGGCGCACGGCGTCGAAGGCGCGGGCCGCGGCCTCGATCCAGCCCGGTTCGCCGAAGGTCATGCCCGCCTCGGTCATCGCGGCGATCATCATGCCGTTCCAGTCGGCCAGCACCTTGTCGTCCCAGCCCGGCCGGATGCGCCCGGCCCGGCGGGCCAGCAGTTTCGCGCGGGCCGCATCCAGCCGCGCCTCGGTCTCCGGATCCTTCAGATCCGGCTCCAGGCGGCGGTTGGGGATGTTCATGCCCTCGAAATTGCCGCCCTCGGTGATGTCGTAGTGGCGGCAGAACAGGGCGGCCTCGTCCGCGTCCAGCACCTCCTCGACCTCCGCCTTCGACCAGACGTAGAACTTGCCTTCCTCGCCCTCCGAATCGGCGTCGAGCGTGGAGGCGAAGGCGCCGTTCTCGGCGATCATCTCCCGCAGCAGCCATTCCGCGGTCTCGCGCACCCGCTGCTCCAGGATCGGCAGCCGCTCGCGGCGCCAGACCTGGCTCATCAGCATCATCAGCGCGGAATTGTCGTAGAGCATCTTCTCGAAATGCGGCACCAGCCACTCGGCATCGACCGAATAGCGGGCGAATCCGCCGCCCAGATGGTCGTAGATGCCGCCCTGGCTCATGCGGACCAGCGTGTTCAGCACGGCGTGGCGGGCGTTGACGTCGCCGGTCCGCAGATGCCGCCGCCAGATCAGCTCGAAGGCCGGAATCTGCGGGAATTTCGGTGCGCCGCCGATGCCGCCCTGGTCCGGATCGACCTCCTGCAGCAGCCGCTCGCCGACCTGATCCAGCAGGTTCGGCGTGATCTGCGGCCGGGATTCCGAGGGTTTCAGCTGCGCATGGCCCGCCAGCGCGTCGGCGATCTTGCCGGCATTGGTCAGGATCGCCTCGCGGTCGTCGTCATAGACCTCGCGCACCCGTTTCAGCACGTCGGTGAAGCCGGGGCGGCCATAGCGGCTTTCCGGCGGAAAGTAGGTGCCGCCCCAGAAGGGCCGCCCCTCCGGCGTCAGGAACATGGTCAGCGGCCAGCCGCCCTGTTCGCCCAGCATGTGCAGCGCGGTCATGTAGATGGTGTCGATGTCGGGCCGCTCCTCGCGGTCGACCTTGATGTTGACGAACAGCTCGTTCATCACCGCCGCGGTGGCGTCGTCCTCGAAGCTCTCATGCGCCATCACGTGGCACCAGTGGCAGGCGGCGTAGCCCACCGACAGCAGGATCGGCTTGTCGGCGGCCTGGGCCGCGGCAAGGGCCTCGGCGGACCACATCTGCCAGTGCACGGGGTTGTCGGCGTGCTGCAGCAGATAGGGGCTTGTGCTCAGGGCGAGATTGTTGCGGTCGATGTCGGGCGCCATGAAAAACCTTTCGGATATCGGGGGAGTGTGCGCCGGGCCGGACGGCGATATGATCGCGGGTCAGACAGTGCCCCGGACAATAGGACGGCAGCCATGAAAGTCACCATCGATATTGACTGCACCCCCGAGGAGGCGCGGACCTTCTTCGGCCTGCCGGACGTGCAGCCGATGCAGAAGCGGCTGATGGCGGAGCTGGAAGAGCGCATGCATCAGAACATCCAGGATCTGGAGCCCGAGGCCCTGATCAACAAGTGGCTGCCGCTCGGCCTGCAGGGCATGGAGCAGATGCAGAAGGCCATGTGGGCCGCCATGTCCGGCGCCTCCAGCAACAAGAAGGACTAGCCCTGCCGGGCGGTCATGGACGGCCGGACGATCTATGCGCTGGCCAGTGCGCCGGGACCCGCGGGCGTCGCGGTGATCCGCCTGTCGGGTGCGGACGCCGACGTCACCTGCCGGGACCTCGCGGGCGACCTGCCGGACCCGCGCCGGGCGGCGCTCCGGACCCTGCGCGATCCGGCGACGGGGGAGGCGATCGACACCGGGCTGGTGCTGCGCTTTCCCGGACCAGCCAGCTTCACCGGCGAAAATATCGTGGAATTCCATATACATGGCGGCCGCGCCGTGCTCGACGACCTGTTCCGGATCTTGAGCGCGCGCGACGGTCTGCGGATGGCGGAACCCGGCGAGTTCAGCCGCCGCGCCTTCGTCAACGGCCGCATGGACCTGACCCAGGCCGAGGGCGTGGCCGATCTGGTCGCCGCGGAAACCACGGCGCAGCGGCGCGCCGCGCTGGCCCAGGCGGGCGGGGCGCTGACGCGGCTGCATGACGGCTGGCGCAGCCGCCTGATCCGGGAACTCGCGCATCTGGAGGCCTGGCTCGATTTCCCCGACGAGGACCTGCCCGACGGCATGCTCGACGGCATGGCGGAGCGGCTGAAAACCCTCGGAACCGCCGTCCGCGGCCATCTGGACGACGCCCGGCGCGGGGAACGGCTGCGGGACGGGCTCACCGTAGCCATCATCGGTCCGCCGAATGCCGGGAAATCCACGCTGCTGAACGCGCTCGCCCGGCGCGACATCGCCATCGTCTCGGAGATCCCCGGCACCACGCGCGACGTGCTGGAGGCGCATCTGGATCTTGGCGGCTATCCGGTCGTCCTGATCGATACCGCGGGGCTGCGGGAGACCGACGACGCGGTGGAGCGGGAAGGCGTCCGGCGCGCCCTGGAACGCTCGGAGAGGGCGGACATCGTCCTGAATCTCATTCCGGCCGGGGAAGGCGATTCCAGGCCGGACATACCGCCTGACAGAATGGAAGCGCCGAAAGTCGGTCCGGAACGCATCATGGTAGTGAGTAAGGCCGACAGGCTGACTCAAGACCTACCGTCCCGAAACGGGTCAGAATCAGCGCTCCGGATCTCCGCGCAGACCGGCGCCGGCATGGACGATCTGCTGGCCCTGCTGACCGCCCGCGCCGAGGCGCTCACCGACCAGGGCGGGCGCGTCCTGCCGACCCGGGCGCGGCACCGCGAGAGCCTGGAGACGACGCTCCACCACCTCGAACGGGGGATCGACGGCATCGGCGATCTGCCGCTGGAGCTGCTGGCCGAGGATCTCGAGACTCGCCCTCCGCGCCCTGGGCCGGATCGCCGGCACGGTGGATGTCGAGGACCTCCTCGATGTCATCTTCCGGGATTTCTGCATTGGGAAATAATTGTTTGAAGCTTCCACCCCTGAGTGTCGTTCGTAAGTACGCGAGCCGATGGATCAAAAACTTGGCGGCTGTTCTGCTTGGCGGCACAATTCTCGGGGCAATGATGTCAATTCCGTGGGCGCTTGAAACACTTTGGAACTCGCTACCAGATACTATCGTAGATTGGTTCATTGTAGGGTATCTGATCTTGATCCTCGTCTCAGTGACGATCCTTCTCCTAAGGTGCCTCTTCAAAAAATAGCGGTCCCAGTGTTTCACGTGAAACAGCTCAAAATCGCGCGGCGTGGAATGGACCGGTCGGCGCGCCGCGCAACAGGGGACTCGCCGAAATCGCCTGGGTGTGGGATGGATCGGCCGGGCGGGCGGCTCTGGCGTTCCAGGAGATGCGCCGGCCACGCTCCGCCACCCGGCGCCGCGCCGCTCGCACCCCCTATATATCTCGCACCCCCTATATATACTGTGTCACGAACCCACGCTTGAGCCGCCCCACAGAGAGGCGTATATCCCGGCCCATGGAGCCTGTGGACAAGATCACCTGGGATGTCATCGTCATCGGCGGCGGTCATGCCGGCTGCGAGGCCGCGGCCGCGTCTGCCCGGTTCGGCGCACGCACGCTACTGCTGACCCACAAGATCGCGACCGTCGGCGAAATGTCCTGCAACCCCGCCATCGGCGGGGTGGGCAAGGGGCACCTCGTCCGGGAGATCGATGCGCTGGACGGCGTCATGGGCCGCGTCGCCGACCGGGCCGGGATCCAGTTCCGCCTGCTGAACCGTTCCAAGGGACCGGCCGTCCGCGGCCCGCGCGCCCAGGCCGACCGCGCCCTCTACAAGGCGGCCATGCAGGACGCGCTGGCGGCGCAGCCGAACCTCACGCTCCACGAGGCCGGGGCCGAGGATCTGATCGTCGAGCAAGGCGCCGTTTCCGGCGTCATCACCGATCGAGGCGAGACGCTGAACGCCGGCCGCGTGGTCCTGACCACCGGCACCTTCCTCCGCGGTCTGATCCATCTCGGCGAGAAGAACTGGCCGGCCGGCCGCATGGACGACGAGCCGGCCGTGGGGATGGCCCTCACGCTGGAACGGGCCGGCTTCGCGCTCGGCCGGCTTAAGACCGGGACGCCGCCGCGGCTCGACGGGCGCACCATCGACTGGGACGCGCTGGAAGCCCAGCCGGGCGACGAACCGCCGGTGCCGTTTTCCTGGATGACGACCGGGATCACCACGCCGCAGATCGCCTGCCACATCTCCGAGACCAATGCGGCGACGCACGACATCATCCGCGCCAATCTCGATCGCTCGCCGATGTATTCCGGCCAGATCGAATCCGTCGGCCCGCGCTACTGTCCCTCCATCGAGGACAAGATCGTCCGCTTCGCCGACAAGGCGCGGCACCAGATCTTCCTCGAGCCGGAAGGGCTCGACACGCATCTGGTCTATCCCAACGGGATCTCGACCTCATTGCCGGAGGACGTGCAGCTGGCCCTTCTCGCGACCATGTCCGGCCTGGCGAAGGCGGCGATGGTCCGGCCGGGCTACGCCATCGAATACGACTATGTCGACCCGCGCGAGCTGCAGCCGAGCCTGGAAACCCGGCGGCTGTCAGGCCTCTATCTGGCCGGCCAGATCAACGGCACGACCGGCTATGAGGAGGCGGCGGCGCAGGGCCTGATGGCCGGCTGGAACGCCGCGAGGTCGGCGGCGGGGCAGGCGCCCGTCATCCTCGGCCGGGCCGACGCCTATACCGGCGTGCTGATCGACGATCTGGTCACCCGCGGCGTCACCGAACCCTACCGCATGTTCACCTCCCGCGCCGAGTACCGGCTGACCCTCCGCGCCGACAATGCCGACCAGCGCCTCACGGCGCTCGGCATCGAGGGTGGGGTGGTCGGTGGCGGGCGGGCGGCCTTCTTCGAGAACAGGATGGCCGAACTCGACCGCGCCCGGGGCCTGATGGAGGACCGCAGCCTGACGCCGAACGAGGCCCAGCGTCATGGCCTCAAGGTCAACGGCGACGGCGTCCGGCGGACCGCGATGGATCTGCTGCGCTACCCGTCCATCGGCTTCGAGGACCTGAAGCGGGTCTGGCCCGATCTGGGCGAGCTCGCATCCTCGATCGTCGAGCAGATCGAGATCGATGCCGTCTATGCCGGCTATCTCGACCGGCAACAGGCCGACATCGTCGCCTTCCGCAAGGACGACGCCGTGAAGCTGCCCGCCAGTCTCGACTATGGCGCCATCGCCGGCCTGTCGAACGAGATGCGGGAGAAGCTGACCGCGGCGCGGCCGGCAACGCTCGGCCAGGCCAGCCGCATTCCCGGCGTCACGCCGGCGGCGCTGTCGCTGGTTCTGGCGTCGATCCGTCAGCAGACCCGGCGCGCAACGGCCTGACATGGACCGGTCCGCCTTCGCCGAGGCGACCGGTGTTTCACGTGAAACACTCGAGCGGCTCGACATCTATGCCGCAGAGCTCCGCCGCTGGAACCGGGCCATCAACCTCGTGGCCCCGAAGAGCCTCGACGATCTCTGGCGGCGCCACTTTCTCGACTCCTGGCAGCTGCTCGATCTGGCCGGGCCGGGGCCCACACCCTGGACCGATCTCGGCAGCGGTGGCGGCTTCCCCGGACTGGTTCTCGCCGCCTGTGGCGTCAGAGATCTGACGCTCGTCGAATCCGATCAGCGCAAGTCGGTCTTCCTTCGCGAAACCGCGCGCCGGATGGAGGTGACGGTCGATGTCCGAACCGAGCGAATCGAGACAGCCAGCCTGACGCCGGCCCGGACCATCTCCGCCCGGGCGCTCGCGCCTCTGAACCGGCTGTGCGAACTCGCCGCGCCTTTCGCCATGGAAGGCGGCGTTCTTCTGTTCCCGAAAGGGCAAGATGTAGATCGCGAGTTGACGGAAGCCACGAAATATTGGAAATTTGAGCTGACGCGCACCCAGAGCCTGAGCGACCCGCGCGGCGTCGTCCTCACTCTTCGAAAGCTGGAACGCCATGACTGAGCCGACCACCGCCTTCCGTCCCCGCATCCTCGCTGTCGCCAACCAGAAGGGCGGCGTCGGCAAGACCACCACCGCGATCAATCTCGGCACCGCGCTGGCGGCCGTCGGACGATCCGTTCTGGTCATCGATCTCGATCCCCAGGGCAACGCCTCGACCGGTCTCGGCATCGACCATCACCAGCGCAAGCGGTCGGCCTATCACGTGCTCGTCGGCGCCTGCGACGCGGCGGCCGCGACGGTGCCGACGCACATCCCGCGCCTCGACATCCTGCCGTCCTCGGTCGAACTGAGCGGATCGGAACTCGAGCTCATAGAACTACCGACGCCGCAGCTCCGGCTCCGCAAGGCGCTGGCAGCCCTACCGGCGAAATACGACTACGTGCTGATCGACTGCCCGCCCTCGCTGAACCTCGTGACCGTCAATGCGATGGCCGCGGCCGACGCCGTGCTGGTCCCGCTGCAATGCGAGTTCTTCGCCCTCGAGGGTCTGTCGCAGCTCCTCAAGACCATCGAGCGGGTCAGGGCGGCGCTCAATCCGCATCTGGAAATCCAGGGCATCGTGCTCACCATGTTCGACCGCCGCAACCGGCTGTCGGAACAGGTCGCCGACGATGTCCGCACACATATGGGCGCCAAGGTCTACGAGACCGTGATCCCGCGCAATGTCCGCATCTCCGAGGCGCCATCCTACGGCAAGCCGGCGCTGCTCTACGATCACCGCTGCGCCGGCAGCCAGGCCTATATCCGTCTGGCCGGCGAACTGCTCCGCCGCGAACGCAGCCGCGCCGCCGCGGCCTGACGCCATGTCCGACCCCTACGATCCCGACAACACATCCCGCCCGCAGCGCGGTCTGGGCCGCGGTCTCTCCGCCCTGCTCGGCGAGACGCAGCAGTCCGACGAGGAAACCCTCGGCCGGGCGCGCAACCAGCGGCAGCTCTCGATCGAACGGATGCGGCCCGGCAAGTACCAGCCGCGGCGGAATTTCAACGATGACGAGATGCGCTCGCTGGTCGAATCCGTCCGTCATCAGGGCATCCTGCAACCGATCCTGGTCCGGCCCGTCAAGGACCAGCCGGACATGTACGAGATCATCGCCGGCGAGCGGCGCTGGCGCGCGGCCCAGTCGGTGCAGCTGCACGAGGTGCCGGTCGTCGTCCGCGATCTCTCCGACGACGACGCGCTGCAGATCGCGCTGATCGAGAACATCCAGCGTCAGGATCTGAATCCGCTGGAAGAGGCGGAAGGCTATCGCCGCCTGGCCGAGGAGTTCGGCCACTCCCAGAACGAGATCGCCGAGGCTGTCGGCAAGAGCCGCAGCCATGTCGCCAACACCCTGCGCCTGTTGACCCTTCCGGAAGAGGTGTCCGAGATGGTGCGGTCCGGCCGGCTCACCGCCGGCGCCGCGCGGGCGGTGCTGAACGATCCCGATCCGGTAGGGCTTGCCCGCCGCATCGTCGACGAGGGACTGAATGTCCGCCAGGCCGAAGCGATCCGGCGCGGCGTCGAGAAGGCGGCGGAAGGGGAGGGCGGTCAACCCGCCAGCCGTACCGGTAGTACCGCCAAGGACGCCGATACGGCGGCGCTGGAGCGGAGCCTCCAGGACGCGCTCGGCCTGAAGGTCGATGTCCGCCACAAGGGCGCGAAGGGCGGCGAAGTCCGGATCTCCTACGGATCCCTGGAGCAGCTCGACGAGATCTGCCGCCGGCTCACACGGCACTAGCCGCGGCGTCCATCCGCCTGCCACAATCCCCGGCGACCAAGGCGTGGTCAGCACGGGGAGAACCTTGATGAAATTCGTTGCCGTTTCCGATACCCACATCGTGCCGAAGGGCCAGCCCTCACGCGGCCTCGACACCGCAGAGCGCCTGCGCCTCGCATTGGCAGACCTGGCGGAGAACCATTCTGACGCCGAGTTCTGCGTGATGTGCGGCGATCTCGCGGACCACGGGGATCCTGCGGCCTACGACCATTTCGCCGAGATCATCGACGGCTTTCCGATCCCCCTGAAGATCATGATCGGCAATCACGATCACCGGGAGAATTTCCGGACGGCCTTCCCCCGCATGCCGGTCGACGGGAACGGTTTCGTCCAGTCGGTCCATGTCAGCGAGCATGGCCATTTCATCTTCTGCGACAGCTACGAGGCCGGGCGGGTCGACGGCCGCATGTGCGAAAGACGGCTTGCCTGGCTGGACGACCGCCTGACCGACGCGGGACGGGCCGGCGTCGGCGCCTGCGTCTTCTTCCACCATCCGCCCTATCGCACCGGCGGACGGATCGACGCCCTGCGCCTGACCGATCATGCCGCGGTGGGTGAGGTGCTCAGCGCGCACGACCATGTCCGCCACATCTTCGCCGGCCATACCCATCGTATTGCCTCCGGCACATGGCGCGGCATCCCCTTCGCCACGTTCGGTGCAACCCACTACAACAACGGTCTGCCTCTGGTAGGGCCTGCCGGCCATCTCCGCCGCTTCGTCAGCCCGGCCTACAGCACCGTCGTGCTGGTGGATGACGAGCAGATCGTCGTGCACGCCAACGAGTTCCTGAACGACAACCCCGAAGTCGACGCCGCCCATTTCGACCACGAGAAGATCGACGCCCTGATCGCGGCCGGCGGCGACATCAGCGCGATCCGGGACACCGCCGCCGGCTGACCCCTTTTCGTGGACGCCGCCGGCACATCGGCCGAAACTGCGGCCTTTCCAGGATCAGGGGAGGAACCGATGGGAAAGCTGGGCGGAAAGACCGTCATCGTCACCGGTGCGGGCCGCGGCATCGGCCGCGAATGCGCGCTGCTGGCGGCGAAGGAGGGCGCGAAGGTCGTGGTCAACGATCTCGGCGGCTCGATCGAGGGCGGCGATCACGGCGATGAAACCGTTGCAGATCAAGTGGTTAAGGAGATCAAGGCGGCGGGCGGCGAGGCGACGGCCAATGGCGGCAGCGTCGCGTCGCTCCGCGACTGCGAGGCCATGGTCGAGCAGGCCCTGGACACCTTCGGCGGCCTGCACGGCATCATCAGCCCGGCCGGCATCCTGCGCGACACCATGCTGCACAAGATGTCCGAAGAGGACTGGGACCAGGTCATCGAGGTCCACCTGAAGGGCTCGTTCAACGTCTGCCGCGCCTCGATCAATCATTTCCGCAATCAGGAAGACGGCTCGATCGTGCTGTTCTCCTCGACCTCCGGGCTGATCGGCAATATCGGCCAGGCCAATTACGGCGCGGCAAAGATGGGCATCGCCGGCCTGTCGCACATCGTGGCGATGGAAGGCGAACGGAAGAATGTCCGCTGCAACGTCATCACGCCGTCGGCCTGGACGCGGATGATCGGCACCATCCCGATCAAGGACGAAGCGACGCGCCACCGCCTCGAGATGATGCAGAAGAAGATGCGGCCGGATCAGATCGCGCCGCCCTCGGTGGCGCTGCTGGCCGACGATGCGAAGGACGTGAACGGGCAGATCTTTTCGGTCCGCGGCAACGAGATCTTCCTGTGGTCGCAGCCGCGCCCGATCCGCAACATGACGCGGCTGGAAGGCTGGACGGTAGATACGGTGCTGGATCACGCCATGCCGGTCTTCCGCCCGGCGATGACCGATCTCGGCAATGCGCGGGTGGTGTTCCCCTACGATCCGGTCTGAGCTGGATCCGCCGGGCCGGGTGTTGCCTGTGCAAGCTTGTCCACCTCAGTGACGCGGCAGTCTCAGGCCCCCGGGTCGGGCCCGGGGGCGTCAGAGGGTGTTATCTGTTGTCCGCGGGCTTGACCCGCGGACCTCTGGGTGGGGCCGGGCGAGGCTTGTGCGACCTGGTCCGACGCCGTGACGCGGCGGTCTCAGGCCCCTGGGTCAGGCCCGGGGGCGTCAGGTTGGCTCACTCGCCCGGCGCGATGTCGGTCGGGGTGTCCCGGTGCAGCGTCAGGGCGGTGGAGCGGCGGGCTTCCAGCCGTTCGCGCACGTCCTCGCCGCGCCACCAGCGGACGAGGGCGCGCCACCGCTCGCCCAGATCGACCAGCATCCCCATCAGCGCCGGGACCACGAACAGCACCAGCACCGACGCCGTCGCGAGACCGAAGACGATGGTGATCGCCATCGGTATCAGGAACTGCGCCTGCAGGCTGGTCTCGAACATCAGCGGCGCCAGCCCGACAATGGTGGTGATCGAGGTCAGGGTCACCGCCCGCAGGCGGTCGCAGGCCCCGCCGACAATGGCGTCCAGCGGCGCCTCGCCCTTGCCGACCCGGTCGTCGACCGCGGCGACAAGGATGATGGAGTTGTTCACCAGAATGCCCGCCAGCCCGATCAGCGCCACCAGCGACAGGATCGAAAGGTCGTAGCCCAGCAGCAGATGCCCCGCCACAGCGCCGATCAGGCCGAAGGGGATGATGGACATGACGATCAGGGGCCGGCCGTAGCTGGCGAAGACCCAGGCCAGGATGATGTAGATCGCCGCCAGCCCGATCATGGCGCCGGTCTTCATGTCGCCGAAGGTCTGGGCCTGTTCCTCGGCCTTGCCGGCGAAGCGGTACTGGATGCCGTGCGCATCGGCGATCCGCTGCAGCGGCCCGGCGGACAGCGCCTCGATCACCTGGCTGGCGCTGGTCACGGTCTCGTCGATCTCGGCGAAGATCCCGGTCTCGCGCTGCCCGTCATGGCGGCGGATGCGGGCGAAACCGGCGCTCTCGCGGAACTGGACAACCTCCTCCAGCGGCGTCTCCGCCCCGGAAGGACTGCGGATATACATCGACCGGACAGCGGCCTCGGTCGCCTCGCCACGGTCGAGCTGCACCCGCACGGTGACCTCCTCGTCGCCGCGGGCGAAGCGCTGCGCGATGGCGCCCTCGAAGGCGTTGCGCACCTGGCGGGCCACATCCTCGGTGGTGTAGCCCAGCGCCTTGCCGCGCCGGGTCAGTTCCAGGATCAGTTCCTGCTTGCCGTAAGGCAGATCGTCCTCGATCTCGCTGACGCCGGCGAAACGCGCCAGCTCCTCCTTCACTTCGGTCGCGGCGTTCTTCAGATCGGCGATGTCGGTACCGACAAGCCGCACGTCCAGCTCGCGGCCCGGCGGCCCGCCCGCGCGTTCGACCATGGAGAAGCGTTTCAGGCCCGGATAGGGGCGGAACTCCTCGCGCCAGGCCCGGATCACCTCTGAGGTGCGGTAGTCGCGGTAGTCGGCGGGGACCAGCTCCACCTGCACGCCGCCCAGATGATCGCCCGGCACGCTTTCGAAGGAACGGCCCTGGCTGCGGCCGACCCGCTGGAAAGCCACGCGCACCAGACCGCCCTCGCCATCGGTCAGCTTCGCCTCGGCGCGGTAGAGCGATTCCAGCAACTCGTCCATGGCCGCCAGCGCCTGTTCCCGCGGCACGCCGGCAGCCATCTCGATATTGCCGTCGATGGTGTCGGATTCGGGATTGGGGAAGAAATTGAACCCGACCCGCCCGCCGGCCAGCACGCCCATCGACAGGATCAGCACCGCGACGATGGCGGCGATGGTGATGTAGCGGAAATCCACCGCCTTCTGCACCGCCCGGCGGAACGGCCCGTCGCGCAGCCGGGAGAACCCGGTGTCGAAGCGTACGCGGAAACGCGCATACCATCCCGAGCGGCGGCTGTCGCCATGCAGGGCCTCGCGCAGATGGCCGGGCAGCACGAAGAAGCATTCGATCAGGCTGGCGATCAGAACCGAGACCACGACCAGCGGGATGGCGATGATGATCTGGCCGATGACGTCGCCGATCATGAACAGCGGCATGAAGGCGGCGATGGTGGTCAGCGCCGCCGCCGTGACCGGCGCCAGCATGCGCAGCGCGCCCTGTTCCGCGGCCTCCAGCGCGTCCAGCCCGCGGGACTTCAGCGTCGCCGCGTGCTCGCCGACCACGATGGCGTCGTCGACGATGATGCCCAGAGTCATGATCATCGCGAACAGGCTGACCATGTTGATCGACTGGTCCATCACCAGCATGACCCCGGCCGTGGCCAGGATCGCCGTCGGAATGCCCATCGCCACCCAGAAGGCGACGCGCGCCGACAGGAAGACGAACAGCACCACCAGGACCAGGATGAGACCGCCCGCACCATTGTTGACCAGCAGGCTGATGCGGTCGTCGATCAGGTCGGCCTGCACATCGTACTGTTCCATCAGGATATTCGGCGGCAGGGTCGGCTTCACCTCGGCCAGGTAGGTCTCCAGCACCTCCGCCGCGAACAGCGCGTCGGTCGCGGCCGCGCGCTGCACCAGGATCTCGATCGCCGGGTTGCCGCGCAGACGCCCGGTCGGCTGGTTGTCGTTCAGCCCCTCGCGCACGCGGGCGACGTCGCGGATCTCCAGCATCTCGCCATTGGGCTGCGCCCGGAGCTCGATCCCGGCGATCCCGTCCGCCGTCTCCAGTTCGCCGATGGAGCGGATCTGCTTCTGCGATGCGCCTTCGACCTCGCCCGACGGCAGGTCGACGGAGGTGTCCGCGATGCGGTTGGCGATCTCGCCGATGGTCAGGTCCAGCCGCTGCAGCGCGGCGCGGCTCAGGCTGACCTTGATCTCGTCGTCGCGCAGTCCGAAGAATTCGATCTTGTCGATGCCGCGGGCCAGCAGGTCGTCGCGGATGCGCTTGGCGACGACCTTCAGCTCCGCCTCGGAAACCTCGCCGCTGACCACCAGCCGGCTGATCGGATCGTAGCGCACGACGCGCTTGATCAGCGGGTCCTCGGCGTCCTCGGGCAAGGTGGTGACCCCGCTCACCGCCGCATCCACGTTGGACAGGGCGGACTGCATGTCGGTCCCGGCGTTGAACTCGATGACGACCGTCGCTGCGCCCTCGTTGGAGTAGGAATTGACTTCCTTAACGTCGTCCAGGAAGCGCACTTCCGGCTCGACCGCGGCGACGATGTTGCTGTCCACATCCTCCGCGCTCGCGCCCGGCCAGACGACGCTGACGGTGATGAAGTCCAGGCCGGTATCGGGGAAGAACTGCGTGTTCAACCGCAGCAGGCCGAAGCTGCCCGCGATCAGCATCAGGGCCATCAACAGGTTCGCCGCGTTGCGGTGGCGGACGAAGATCGAGACCAGCTGGGCCGGGTTCATTCGCCGGTCGCCGAGCTGTCGGCCAGGGGCGGCGCGTCGTCGCGCTGCTCCAGCGACGGATCCAGCGCCCGGACGCCCGGCGCCATCTCGGTGAAGCGGGTCAGAACAACCCGGTCGCCGGTCTTCAGATCGCCCCGGACGATGACGTCATCGCCCTCCCGCCCCAGAACGGCGATGTCGCGGGCCACCAGCCGGCCGTCCTCGATGACGAAGACGCGGCTGTCGTCATGTACCGCCGGCGCAGGCAGCCGCACCGATTCGGGGAAATACTTGTCCGGCAGGGAGATTTCGACGAAGGCGCCCGGCCGGATCGGCAGGTCCAATCCCTCCGCATCGAGCAGCGCGTAGAAGGTCACCCCGCCCGTGTCGGCATCGATGGAGGCGGTGAGGCGGGCAATCACGGCGTCATAGACGATTTCCTCGTCGCCGACCGTCCACGACACCGTGGCCGGCGGCCTTCCAGCCCGCCATCCTGCAGCAGGCGGCCATATTGCGCGTCCGAGAGATGGCCGCGGGCCTCCAGCGCGTCCGCGCCGGTCAGATGGGCGACGCGGTCATTGCTGCCCACGACCGTCCCGCGCTGCGCCGACACCTGGGACAGGAACCCGTCGAAGGGCGCGGTCAGGTCGGTTCGGCCGAGATCGCGTTCCGCCCGGTCCAGCGCGACCTGAAGCTGATCCAGCTTCGCCCGCTCGGTCTGAATGGCGGATTCCCGCTGGGCGACCTTCTGCTTCTGCTGGGCCAGCTCGATCAGGGCCTGGTCGCGGGTCTTGTCGGAAATGTTGCCCTTGCCGTGCAGGCGCTCGATGCGGGCGACATCGGCCTCGCGCAGGCGCAGCATCTCCCGGTCCTCGGTGAGCGAGTCGCTTTCAGAGCGGATGCGGCTGCGGCTCTCGGCGATCCGGGCCCTGTTCTCGCGGGCCGCGGCCTCGTAGTCGAACGGGTCGATCCTGAGCAGCATGTCGCCCTGGCGCACCGCACCGCCATTGCGGAACTGCGGCGCGGTCTCGACCACGTCGCCGGCGACCAGCGCGCGCAGGTCGGTTTCCCGGCCCGCGGCGATCTCGCCGAAGACGGTCAGGGTGGGGCGGTTGTCGGTGATCTCGATCAGGTCGGTGGCGACGGTGTAGACGGTTTCCTGGCGGGCCACGGGGGCCGGTTTCGGCTTGGTCGCGACCAGCAGCATGAATCCGGCCACGCCGACGCCCAGGATGCACAGCGCCGCGATCAGCGTGACGGTGCGGCGGCGCGCGCGGACCCGGCGGATGCCGCGCTCGACGGCCGCATCGTCCCCGCCACCCGAGGATCCTGGCGCGCCATCCGATGCGGCGGGCGGCGCGGCGTTCTGTCCGATCAGTTCGTTCACGCTTTCCGTCCCGGTCAACCTGCTCCGGCCATATATAGCTGACCCTCGGTCACCGCAATGCGATGCCGCGCAACGGAAGGTAACAGTTTCCCTGTCGCCTCGCTTCAGGAACCACTAGGCTCCGCCGCATGAACGAGCAGACAGACACCGCCATCGGCATCCTGGAGACGCTGGTCGGCTTCGACACGACCAGCCGGGATTCGAACCTGCCGCTGATCGACTGGACCGCCGACTACCTCGACAGCCGCGGCGTCACGGTCGAGGTCATCCGCGACGAGACGGGGAAGAAGGCCAATCTGCTGGGTACCATTGGCGAGGGCGACGGCGGCATCGTGCTGTCGGGCCATACCGATGTGGTGCCTGTCGACGGGCAGGACTGGCACACCGATCCCTTCCGGCTGACGCACAGGGACGGGCGGCTCTACGGCCGCGGATCGTCCGACATGAAGGGCTTCATCGCCTGCGCGCTGGCGGCCGCGCCCCGGCTGGCGCAGGGCAATCTCTCGCAGCCGGTGCACTTCGCATTCTCCTATGACGAGGAAGTCGGCTGCCTCGGCGTCGGCAGCATGATCGGCCGCTTCGCCGAGAACGGCATCCGCCCCGCCATCTGCATCGTCGGTGAGCCGACGATGATGCGGGTCGTCAACGCCCACAAGGGCTGCGCCACCTTCATCACCACGCTGAAGGGCAAGGAAGTGCACTCCTCGGCGACGCATCTGGGCGTGAACACGGTGATGTACGGCGCCGAGCTGGTGAACTTCATCGCGGAGATCGCCGAGGAACGGCGCCAGCAGCCGAATCCGCTGTTCGATCCGCCCTACACGACCGTCCATGTCGGCCTGATGCAGGGCGGCACCGCGGTCAACATCGTGCCGCAGCACTGCGAGATCCGCTGGGAATACCGCAACGTGCCCGGCGACGACTGCCGCGACATCCCCGAACGCGTCGAGGCCTTCATCCGGGAACGGCTGCTGCCGCGGATGCGGGCGGTCCATCCCGATGCGGACGTGACCACGCGGAATTTCGCCGATGTTCCGGGCCTGAAGCCCGAGGATGACGGCCCCGCGGAGGCGTTGATCAAGCGCCTCGCCCGCCAGAACGCCACCGAGACGGTGGCCTACGGTGCGGAATCCGGCCTCTTCCAGGATGCCGGCATGTCCACCGTCATGTGCGGACCGGGCGATATCGGGGTCGCCCACCAGCCCAATGAATTCGTCGATGTGGAACAGATCGGCCTCTGCATGGATTTCATGGACAGGCTGGCGGAGCATCTGGGCGCCTGACGACGCTTCCGGGCAATCTTTCCGGCCAACCATCGGAACATCGCTCAGCCCGCCGGCGTTGCCCTGTTGCAGGTTTCGGACGAATCCCGCCGTTGCAGGCCGATCACGACCGTGCCGGCAGGAGGTTCGCCAGACCGCAACCATCCGGGACCAAAGAAAAGTCACGACCGGAAAAGCCAAACAGGCAGGAGGTCAACAATGTTCAGCAAGATCATGGTGCCCGTCGATCTCGCTCACGCCGACGCGCTGCAGAAGGCGCTGGAAACGGCGGCGGATCTCGCCCGCCACTACGACGCGCCGGTCTGTTATGTCGGCGTGACATCGACGGCGCCCGGCAGCGTCGCCCACAACCCGACGGAATACGCCCAGAAGCTCGACGCCTTCGCGGACGCGCAAGGCGACGCCCACGGACACAGAACTGACAGCAAGGTCGTGGTCAGCCACGACCCGGCGACCGATCTGGACGACGCCCTGCTGAAGACAATCGGCGAGGTCGGCGCCGATCTGGTGGTGATGCAGTCCCACATGCCCAACATCACCGACTACGTCTGGCCCTCGAACGGCGGTTCGATCGCCTCGCATTCGAAGGCGTCCGTGTTTCTGGTCCGCTGACCCAGGACAGGGGCTGTTTTCGGCCTTCACATCCCCGGAATTCAGCCCAACAGAGCTGTTTTGGCGCACCTCACAGAAGCGGGTCCGGACCAGCAGGCCGGGTTGGGCACAAACACGGCAGGCGCTTCGTTCGCGTCACTGACCTGTCGCAATCGGACACGGCAATGCTAGGGTCGAATCGACGACACTGGTGAATCGGTACGTGTCACAGAAGCGCGGCCGACCCTGAAACGCACATGGTCAGACATAAAAAGGAGGGGACCATGACAGATACGACAGGCAGTCTGCCGCCCCCTGAGGGGCCCGCAGACATCATCGAAACCGATTTCGAGGTCGGCCAGCACAATATCCGGCCATTCGGGCTGGATATTCACAATCCGGTCTTCCTGATTTCTGGCATCCTGGTGGTCGCATTCGTGATTCTGACGCTGGCGTTCCAGAACGATCTGGGCCCGGCATTCGGAGAGCTGCGCAGCTGGCTGACCTCGACGCTGGACTGGTTCTTCCTGATTTCGGCCAACATCTTCGTCATCTTCTGCCTGTTCCTGATCGTCAGCCCCTGGGGCTCGGTCCGGCTGGGCGGGCGCGATGCGACGCCGGACTTCACCTACACCGGCTGGTTCGCGATGCTCTTCGCCGCCGGCATGGGCATCGGCCTGATGTTCTTCGGCGTGCTGGAGCCGGTCTATCACATGGCCATTTCGCAGCCGCTGGGCGTGCCGTCGCCGATCGGCGAGGACGGACAGCTCATCCCCGAGAACGTCGACGCGGCCCGGCAGATGGGCCTGACCGCGACGATCTTCCACTGGGCGCTGCACCCCTGGGCGATCTACGCCATCGTCGCCCTGTCGCTGGCGCTGTTCACCTACAACAAGGGCCTGCCGCTGACGATCCGCTCGGCCTTCTACCCGATCTTCGGCGAGAAGGTCTGGGGCTGGACCGGCCATGTCATCGACATCCTGGCCGTGCTGGCGACCCTGTTCGGCCTCGCCACCTCGCTCGGCTTCGGCGCCCAGCAGGCGAATGCCGGTCTCGGCTACGTCTTCGGCGTGCCCATCGGCACCACGGTGCAGGTCGTCCTGATCGTCGGCATCACCGCCATCGCCCTGATCTCGGTGCTGCGCGGTCTCGACGGCGGCGTGAAGGTGCTCTCCGAGATCAACATGGGCATCGCGGCGCTGCTGCTGCTGTTCGTGCTGATCGCCGGCCCGACCATGACGATCTTCTCGGACTTCTTCAGCGGCCTTGCCGGCTACGCCACCGATCTGGTCGCGCTGTCGAACCCGTTCGGCCGCGAGGACACCGGCTACAGCCAGGGCTGGACCTCGTTCTACTGGGCCTGGTGGATCTCCTGGTCGCCGTTCGTGGGCATGTTCATCGCCCGCGTCAGCCGCGGCCGGACGGTTCGGGAGTTCATCATCTGCGTGCTGATCATCCCTTCGCTGGTCTGCGTGCTGTGGATGGCCGTCTTCGGCGGCGTCGCCATCGATCAGGTCCTCAGCGACCCGGTCAACAGCGCCGTGAAGGCCAACGTCATCGACTCCTACAAGCCCGAACTCTCGCTGTTCGCGATGCTCGAGGGCCTGCCGCTGACGGCGATCACCTCGACCATCGGCATCGTGCTGGTGATCGTGTTCTTCGTGACCTCGTCGGACTCCGGTTCGCTGGTCATCGACACGATCACGGCCGGCGGCAAGATCGACGCCCCGGTCAGCCAGCGTGTGTTCTGGTGCACCTTCGAGGGTCTGGTGGCGATCGCCCTGCTGGTGGGCGGCGGTCTCGCCGCGCTGCAGGCCATGGCGATCTCGACGGGCTTCCCGTTCACGATCGTGCTGCTGCTCGGCTGCGTCGCCATCGTGAAGGGCCTCAGGTCCGAACCGAGGTAACACACGGGCACAGTCCTGAAAGGAGAGGGGCGGGCCTTCGGGTCCGCCCCTTTTCATTGGCCCGGTCTCAGCCGCCGGAGCCCGGCTCGAAACCCAGTTCGAAGGCCGCGTGGATCGGCAGGTGGTCCGAGCCCGACGGCGGCCCGATGGCGGTGTCGACGACGCCGACGCCCGGCCCGGTCCAGATGTGGTCGATGGGCAGGCCGATGACGGCGAAGCTGGAAAACCAGGTGCTGTGGGGCAGGCGGGACTGGAAAGCGTCGGCGAAACCCGAGGCTTCCAGCGCCGCCATGTAGAGCCGGTTCCAGGGCGTCAGGTTGAAGTCGCCGGCCATGATCACCCGGCCATCGATCATCCCTTCCGACGCCACGATCTTCGCGTAGGCCGTGGCGTTGGCGATGTGGTCGTTGCGCCAGTCGCGGAAGTCGCCGTTCAGCGGTGGCGTCGGATGCAGCACCAGCAGCGCCGCACAGCGGTTGCCGCCATTGCCGCAAAGGCGGACTTCCAGCGTCCGTCCGCTCGGTCCCGCGGCGTGCCGGTGCACGCGGAAATCGGCGATGGGCGCGCGGCTGAGCACCACGGCGCCGAAGACACCCGGCTCGCCAACCGAATGGGGGTAGCCGGAGAAGGTCTGCCGCAGGTTGTCGATGTCCCAGCGGAAAACCTCGGTGAAGACCAGCAGGTCGGGCTGCCGCTCCTTCACGAACTCCAGCAGCGGAAACAGCTGCAGGGTGTTCTGCGCCGAGTTGAAGAAGACCATGGACAGGTCGCTGCGGGCGCCGGGGGCGGGGCCGGGATGCTGGAAGGGCGGCGCCATCAGGGCGGCGTTGACCAGCACCGCACCGGTGAGAAGTCCCGCCGCGTACCACTTGCGGAAGATCAGCGCCACGCCGGCCAGCACCGCCGAACCGACGACAATCTGCAGCCGCAGGCTGGCCAGCACGTCGAAGAACCAGACGTCGTCCAGCGCGATGCTGCAGAAGGTCAGCAGCAGGACAATCACGCCGGTGGCGAACCCCACGCCCTTCATCCACGCCCTCCGCCCGGCGCGGGAGCGCGCCGAAAGGGCATCAGTCTCCCGGATCGACCGGCGTCGGGCAAGCGGCGGCGGTTACATGTTGGGGTAGTTGGGTCCCCCGCCGCCTTCCGGCGTCACCCAGACGATGTTCTGGGTCGGATCCTTGATGTCGCAGGTCTTGCAGTGGACGCAGTTCTGCGCGTTGATCTGCAGCCGCGGGTTCGAGCCGTCGTCGTCGCGCACGATCTCGTAGACGCCAGCCGGGCAGAAGCGCTGCTCCGGCGCGTCATAGAGCTCCAGATTGTGCTTCACCGGCACCGAATCGTCCTTCAGCGTCAGGTGGACGGGCTGGTCTTCCTCGTGATTGGTGTTGGAGATGAACACCGAGGACAGCTTGTCGAAGGTCAGCACCCCGTCGGGCTTCGGATACTCGATCGGCTTCGCGTCGGTCTTCTTCTTCAGCGACTCGTTGTCCTTGTGGCCGTGCTTGAAGGTCCAGGGGACATTGCCGCGGAAGATCATCTGCTCGATGCCGGTATAGAGCGTGCCGCCAATCAGACCCCACTTGGCGAAGGCCGGGCGGACGTTGCGCGCCTGGTAGAGCTCCTTGTGCACCCAGGAGCCCTCATAGGCCTTCGGATAAGCCTCCAGCACCTTGGCGCGCTCGCCACCATCGCCGGCGGCGGTGATGGCATCGAACGCGGCCTCGGCGGCCAGCATGCCGGTCTTCATGGCGTTGTGGCTGCCCTTGATCTTCGGCACGTTCATGAAGCCCGCGGCGCAACCGATCAGCGCGCCGCCCGGGAAGGCGAGGTCCGGCACGCACTGCAGCCCGCCCTCGTTCAGGGCGCGGGCGCCGTAGGAGACGCGCTTGCCGCCCTCGAAATAGGGGGCGATGTCCGGATGCGTCTTGTAGCGCTGGAATTCCTCGAACGGCGACATGTAGGGGTTCTTGTAGTCCAGCCCCACGACGAAGCCGACGGCGATCTGGTTGTTGTCCAGGTGGTAGAGGAACGAGCCGCCATAGGTGCCGCGGTCCAGCGGCCAGCCGGCGGTGTGCACCACCAGGCCTTCCTGATGGTTCTCGGCCGGTACTTCCCACAGCTCCTTGATGCCGATGCCGTAGGTCTGCATCTCGCAGCTTTCCTGCAGGTCGAACTTCGTCATCAGCTGGCGGGTCAGGGAGCCGCGGCAGCCCTCGGCGAAGAAGGTGTAGCTGGCGTGCAGCTCGATGCCCGGCGTGTGCATGCCTTCCTTGGGCTCGCCGTCGCGGCCGATGCCCATGTCGCCGGTGGCGACGCCCTTCACCGAGCCGTCCTCGTTGTAGAGCACTTCGGCGGCGGCGAAGCCCGGATAGATCTCCACGCCCAGCGCCTCGGCCTGCTCGCCCAGCCAGCGGCAGACATTGCCCAGGCTGACGATGTAGTTGCCATGGTTCTGCATCGGCGGGGGCAGCAGCTTCGGCGGCACGGAGATGCTGCTCGGTTCGGTCAGCATCAGGAACTTCTCGGCGGTGACCGGCACGTTCAGCGGCGCGCCGCGTTCCTCCCAGTCGGGGAACAGTTCGGACATGGCGCGCGGGTCGACCACCGCGCCGGACAGGATGTGAGCGCCGATCTCTGAGCCCTTCTCCAGCACGCAGACATTGATTTCCTGGCCCTTTTCCTCGGCCAGCTGTTTCAGGCGGATGGCCGCCGAAAGCCCGGAAGGTCCGCCGCCGACAACGACGACGTCGTATTCCATAGATTCGCGTTCCATCCCCAACTCCTTCGTCTGTCAGGCGGTCTTCCGGTCCCCATCGCGCCGCCGGGCCTCACACTAAAGCTACATTCGAACAATTCAAATGGGCTCAGGGCGCGGCTGTGCAACCGCCCGGAAACGGTTACATTCCGGCCTATGGACGACGCGGGCGACACATTCAAGGCTGACGTAGCGGCATTGCAGTTTCTGGTCGACGCCGGACTGGACGTGATCATCGAGGCGACGCCGCAGAACCGCCTCGCTCCGCCGGAGCCTGCGCCGCCACCCGCCGCGCCCGCAATGCGCGAGGAGGCCCCCCGGCAGCGGCTGGTGACCGAGCCACCCCGGCGGCCGGAACCCGCCGACAGCGACCGCCAGGCCGCCGAGACCGCGGCGCAGATCGCGCCGGCCTGCAACAGCCTGGACGAGCTGCGGGCGGCGCTGGAAGGCTTCCACGGTCTGGCGATCCGCGAGACGGCGACGCAGCTGGTCTTCGCCGACGGCAACCCCGAAGCCGAGATCATGATCGTCGGGGAGGCGCCCGGCCGTGAGGAAGACCGCATCGGCAAGCCCTTCGTCGGCGAGTCCGGCAAGCTGCTGGACCGCATGCTGGCGGCCATCGGGCTCGACCGGACCACGGTCTACATCACCAACACCGTGCTCTGGCGGCCGCCCGGCAACCGCAAGCCGAACCCGTCGGAAACGGCGGCCATGCTGCCCTTCCTGATCCGCCATATCGAGCTGGTGCAGCCGAAGGCGATGATGCTGGCCGGCGGCGCCGCACTCTCGGCGCTCTACGGCATGGAGGCGCGGATCACGCGGGAGCGGGGACGCTGGCGCGACTACGAGGCCAGCTTCGGCACGGTGCCGCTGCTGCCGCTCTATCACCCGGCCTATCTGCTCCGGCAGCCGTCGCTGAAGCGCGAGGCCTGGGCGGATCTTCGGGCGTTCCGGACGAAGTGCGGGGAACTGGGGCTGATCTGATCCGGAACCACGGCGCGTCCCGGGCTTGACCCGGGACCCATTCCTGAGCGCTTCCGCCGCCGCTCAATCGCCATCACCGCTCCGGAATGGACCCTGGATCAAGTCCAGGGTACCGCGGTGCCTCAGGCGGCTTCGGCGGCGACGGCTTCGGACTCGTTTTCCTCCGCATGGCAGCGCTTCAGTTCGGCGTCCAGCCGGCCGGCCAGCCACATGAAGTACATGCGGAAGTCACTGACCAGCGACCAGAGCGGGTAGCGGAAGGTGGCCGGGCGGTTCTTCTCGACGAAGAAATGGCCGATCCAGGCGAACAGATAGCCGCCGATCACCGCGCCCAGCAGGAACCAGGGGTTCAGGGTCACGATTGCCGCGATGACACTCAAAATCGCGATGGTCGAGCCCACATAGTGCAACGTCCGGGTCAGACCCCGGCCGTGTTCGCGGAGGTAGTAGGGCCAGAACTGATGGTAGGTGGTCGGTCCGGTGCTCACGATTCTCTCCGGCAACGCAAAAAGAGGGGTCTGAGAGGTTGACGTTGACGTAAACGTCAACTACATCGCTGCTCAACGGGCTCCCGTGATGGAGCAGCCAACTGTGCGTGAGACTAGTTCAAAATGACCGATACCGAAAGATACAGCATCCGCGACCTCTCCGACGAGTTCGACGTGACTCCGCGGGCGCTCCGCTTCTACGAGGACAAGGGCCTTATCTCGCCCGAGCGCAAGGGCCTGCAGCGGATCTACGACCGCCGCGACAAGGCGCGCCTGTCGCTGATCCTGCGCGGCAAGCGCCTCGGCTTCAGCCTGGCGGAGATCCGCGACTGGCTCGATCTCTACGAGCTGCAGGACGGCGAGGTCGCCCAGGCCGAAATGCTGCTGGAAGCCTCGCAGGGCCGCATGGTCAGCCTGGTGCAGCAGCGCGAGGACATCGAGGCGACCATCGCCGAGCTGGAAGAGCAGATGCAGTTCGTCCGCGACTGGCTGTCCAAGCGCGGCATCGACACCTCGGCCAAGCGGGACGAGGCGGCCTGAGCCGCCCCCCGCAAACGAGCCGACGCAAGCGAACAACCTGTCCCAAGGGAGAGACACTGACATGAGGAATGTCGTCATTGCGGGCTATCAGCGCTCGCCGTTCACCTTCGCCAACAAGGGCGCGCTGGCCAAGGTCCGCCCCGACGAGATGACCGCCCAGGTGATCAAGTCCCTGGTCGAGAAGACCGGCGTCAACGCCGACGATATCGAGGATCTGATCCTCGGCTGCGCCTTCCCCGAGGGCGAGCAGGGCCTGAACGTGGCCCGCATGGTCTCCTTCCTGGCCGGCCTGCCGAAGACGGTCGGCGCGACCACGCTGAACCGCTTCTGCGGCTCCTCCATGACCTCGGTCCACATGGCCGCGGGCGCCATCGCAGCCGGCGCCGGCGACGCCTTCATCTGCGCCGGCGTGGAAAGCATGACCCGTGTGCCGATGCCGGGGTTCAACCCGATGCCGCATCCGGGCCTGCATGAAAGCTACCCGGAAGCCTATGTCGGCATGGGCATCACCGCCGAGAACCTGGCCAGGAAGTACTCGATCTCCCGCGACGAGCAGGAAGAGATGGCCGTCGAGAGCCACAAGCGCGCCGCCGACGCCCAGAAGGCCGGCAAGCTGGCCGACGAGATCGTCGCCATCACCGACCGCAACATCCGCGTCGAGGAAGACGGCTGCATCCGTCCGGGCACCACGAAGGACGACCTGTCCGGCCTGAAGCCCGCCTTCGACCAGAACGGCGTGGTCACCGCCGGCACCTCCTCGCCGCTGACCGACGGCTGCGCCGCGGTGCTGGTCTGCGCCGAGGAATACGCCGACGCCAACGGGCTGGAGAAGCTGGCCCGCATCAAGTCGATGGCCGTGGCCGGCTGCGCGCCGGAGATCATGGGCATCGGCCCGGTCCCCGCGACCGAGAAGGCGCTGAAACGCGCCGGCGTCGAGATCAAGGACATCGACGTCATCGAGCTGAACGAGGCCTTCGCGGCCCAGGCCATCTCGGTGATGAAGGAAACCGGCATCACCTTCGACAACACCAACATCGACGGCGGCGCGATCGCGCTGGGCCATCCGCTGGGCGCCACCGGCGCGCGGATCACCGGCAAGGCCGCGGCGCTGCTGAAGCGCGAGGGCAAGGGCCTGGCGCTGGCCACCCAGTGCATCGGCGGCGGTCAGGGCATCGCGACGGTTCTGGAGGCCTGCTGATATGACGACGGAGATCAACAAGGTCGCCGTCATCGGCGCCGGCGTCATGGGCGCCGGCATCGCCGCCCATGTCGCCAATGCCGGCATTCCGGTGGTGCTGCTGGACATCGTGCCCGAAGGCGCCAATGACCGCTCGGTCATCGCCAAGACGGCCGTCCAGAAGATGCTGAAGACCAACCCCGCGCCCTTCATGCACAAGAAGAACGCGCGGCTGATCGAGACCGGCAATCTGGAGGACGACCTGCAGGCGGTCGCGGACTGCGACTGGATCTGCGAGGCGATCATCGAGAACCCGAAGATCAAGCGCGACCTCTACGGCCGCCTGAACGGCGTGCGCAAACCGGGCTCGGTGGTCACCTCGAACACCTCGACCATTCCGCTGAACGTGCTGACCGAGGGCCTGGGCGAGGACTTCGCGAAGGATTTCGCCATCACCCACTTCTTCAATCCGCCGCGCTACATGCGGCTACTGGAAGTGGTGAAGGGCGAGAAGACCCGCCAGGACGCCTATGACGCACTGAAGGCTTTCGGCGACGTGCGTCTGGGCAAGGAAGTCATCGACTGCAAGGACACGCCGGGCTTCATCGGCAACCGCATTGGCATCTTCTGGTCCACGGTCGCGACCCGTTCGGCCTACGATCTCGGCCTGACCGTCGAGGAGGCCGACAGCATTGTCGGCCGTCCGACCGGCGTGCCGAAGACCGGCATCTTTGGCCTCGGCGACCTGACCGGGCTCGATCTCGGCCCGCATGTCATCGCGTCCATGATCGACCTCGTCCCGGCCGACGATCCGCTGCGCGACTGGGTCGACAGCGAACACCCGCTGACGAAGCTGATCCAGAAACTGATCTCGGAAGGCTATACCGGCCGCAAGGGCAAGGGCGGCTTCTACCGCCGCACCAAGGTCGACGGGAAATCGGTCAAGCAGGCGATCGATCTGAAGACCGGCGAATACCGCGACACCATCCGCGCCAATCTCGCCAGCGCCAAGGCCGGGAAGAAGGGACTGCGCGCGCTGGTCACGCATGAGGACAAGGGCGGCCAGTACGCCTGGACCGTGCTGTCCAACGTGCTGAGCTACTCCGCCGCGCTGGTGCCGGAAATCGCCGACGACGTCCGCTCGGTCGATCTGGCCATGAAGACGGGCTACGCCTGGAAGTGGGGCCCGTTCGAGATGATCGACATGCTGGGCGCCGACTGGCTGGCCGACAAGCTGGCCGAGGAAGGCCGCCCGGTTCCCGCCCTGCTGGAGACCGCGCGCGGCAAGACCTTCTACAAGGAAGAAGGCGAGAGCCTCTACATCCTCGGCACCGACGGCCAGTACCAGGCCGTCGAGGTCACCGAGGACGCCTGGATGCTGGCCGACAAGAAGCGCGGCAAGGAGCCGGTGAAGTCGAACAAGGCGGCCTCGCTCTGGGATGTCGGCGACGGCGTGCTTTGCCTGGAGTTCCACGGCATGCGCGACGCGCTGGACGAGGACTCGGTCGCCATGATCAAGCAGGCCGCCAAGGCGGACAAGCTGGGCTTCAAGGCGGTGATCATCGGTCATGACGGCGACAACTTCTCCGTCGGCGCCAATATCGGTCTGGCCCTGTTCGGCGCCAACGCCGCCATGTGGCCGCTGATCGAGAACGGCATCGCCGAGGGCCAGAAGGCCATGCAGGAGCTGAAGAACTCGCCGTTTCCGGTGGTCGCCGCGCCTGCGGGCATGGCGCTGGGCGGCGGCTGCGAGGTCTGCCTGCATTCCAACGCCATCCAGGCCCATGCCGAAACCTATATCGGTCTGGTCGAGGTCGGTGTCGGCGTGATCCCGGGCTGGGGCGGCTGCAAGGAGCTGACCATCCGGAACATGACCAACAGGAAGCGGCCCGGCGGTCCGATGCCGGCGCTGTCGAACGCCTTCCAGGCGATCTCGACGGCCAAGGTCGCGACCAGCGCGGCCGAGGCGCGGGAGATGCTGATCCTGCGCGACGGCGACGGCATCACCATGAACCGCCGCCGTGTCCTGCCCGACGCCAAGAAGAAGGCGCTGGCGATGGTCGACGGCTACGAGAAGCCCGAACCCATCGTCGTCAACCTGCCCGGCCCGACCGCGCAGGCCGCCTTCCGCATGGCGGTCGAGGGCTTCGTGCTGCAGGGCATGGCCACCCCCTACGATGCCGAGATCGCCGAGCAGGTGGGCCGCGTGCTCTCCGGCGGCGACACCGACATCACCGAGGAAGTGACCGAGAAGAAACTGCTGGAGCTGGAGCGCGAGGGCTTTCTGAAGCTGATCCGCAACGAGAAGACCCTGATGCGGATCGAGCACATGCTGACGAAGGGCCGCCCGCTCAGGAACTGACACACGGTGTCACCCCCGCCTTGTGCGGGGGTCCGGAGCGGCTTCGCCGCAAGACTGTATGACTGCCGGATGCCCGCACAAGGCGGGCATGACACGCCGGCGAAGGAGCGAACAAGGGAGACCACCGATGGCGACGTATCAGGCGCCCGTGAACGACTTCAAGTTCCTGCTGCACGAGTTCATCGACCTGCAGCGCTATTCCAACCTGCCGGGCTTCGCCGACGCGACCCCGGATCTGGTCGACGCGATCCTGGAAGAGGGCGCGAAGTTCTTCGAGGAGCAGCTGGTGCCGCTGAACGCGGTCGGCGACCATGAGGGCTGCACCCGCCACGAGGACGGCTCGGTGACCACGCCGACCGGCTTCAAGGAGGCCTATCAGGCCTATGTCGAGGCCGGCTGGGGCGGCCTGACCGCCGATCCGGACTATGGCGGACAGGGCCTGCCGCATGTGCTGGGCTTCGCCGTCTCCGAGATGGCGTCCTCGGCAAATATGGCTTTTTCCATGTACCCTGGATTGACCCACGGCGCCTACGAGGCGCTGCACAAGTGGGGCACCGACGAGCAGAAGCAGGCCTACCTGCCGAAGCTGGTCTCGGGCGAATGGACCGGCACCATGAACCTGACCGAGCCGCATTGCGGCACCGATCTGGGCCTGATGCGCACCAAAGCCGAGCCGCAGGACGACGGCAGCTATTCGATCTCCGGGCAGAAGATCTTCATCTCCGCCGGCGAACACGACATGTCGGAGAACATCATCCACCTGGTGCTGGCCAAGATCCCCGGCGGCCCCGACGGCATCAAGGGCGTCAGCCTGTTCATCGTGCCCAAGTTCCTCCTCGACGAGAACGGCGATCCCGGCGAGCGCAACGGCGTGGTCTGCGGCTCCATCGAGGAGAAGATGGGAATCCACGGCAACTCGACCTGCGTGCTCAACTACGACAACGCGAAGGGCTGGCTGATCGGCGACGCGCACAAGGGCATGCGGGCCATGTTCACCATGATGAACGCCGCCCGTCTCGGCGTCGGCATCCAGGGCCTCAGCCAGGCCTCGGCCGCCTACCAGAACGCCGTGATCTACGCCAACGACCGCATCCAGGGCCGCTCGCTGACCGGCGTGAAGGCCAAGGACAAGGCCGCCGATCCGATCATCGTGCACCCGGATATCCGCCGCATGCTGCTGAAGCAGAAGGCCTTCATCGAGGGCGCCCGCGCGCTGGCGCTGTGGACCGGCCTGATGATCGACTTCGCCGAGAAGCATCCGGATCCCGAGGAGAAGGCCAAGGCCGACGACTTCGCCGCCTTCATCACCCCGGTCGTGAAGGCCTATCTGACCGACATGGGCTTCGAATGCACCGTCGACGCGATGCAGATCTATGGCGGCCACGGCTTCATCCGCGAATGGGGCATGGAGCAGTTCGTCCGCGACGCCCGCATCACCCAGATCTACGAGGGCGCCAACGGCATCCAGGCGCTGGATCTGGTCGGCCGCAAGCTGCCCGAGGGCATGGGCCGGCTGATGCGCCGCTTCTTCCACCCGGTCGACGCCTTCATCCAGGACAACATGGGCGACCCGCAGATGAGCGAGTTCGTCATGCCCATGGCCAAGGCCTTCGCGCGGCTGCAGTCGCTGACCGCCGAACTGGGTCCGAAGATGATGTCGAATCCGGATGAGGCCGGTGCGGCCTCGACGGACTATCTGCGCTGCGTTGCGCTGGTCGCGATCGGCTTCATGTGGGCGCAGATCGCGAAGAAGGCCCAGGAAAAGCTCGCCGAGGGCGCGAACGGCAACACCGCCTTCTACGAGACCAAGCTGGAGACGGCGCGGTTCTACATGGCGCGGATGCTGCCCGACGTGCACGCCCACGCCGCCAAGGCCGGCGCCGGCGCGTCCACCCTGATGAAGCTCGACGCCGAGGCCTTCACGGCCACCTGACGCGGGCTGCGCCAGGACCTCATTGACCTTGAGAGGTCCGGAAATCCGTAACCTCAGGCCCCCGGGTCAAGCCCGGGGGCGACAGGTTTATACTGCCGTCCGCGGGCTTGACCCGCGGACCTCAGGCCGCAACCGTCTCGGACCATGCGGCATCGCTACTTCGTCTACATCCTGAGCAACAATCAGCACACGGTGCTCTACACCGGCGTCACGCGTGACCTCAGACGGCGTCTGACCGAACACCGCGAAGGCTTCTCCGACTTCACGTCCGCCTACCGCGTGCACAAGCTCGTCTGGTTCGAGAAACACCGCTACGTCAACGACGCCCGACAGCGCGAACGCAACATCAAGCACTGGAGCCGGGCCTGGAAGATCGATCTGGTGAACAGCGTCAACCCGGCATGGCGCGATCTATCAAACGAGATTCCATTCGACTGACCAGCGGACGCGGCGTCTTTTCTACAAGGCCCGGTCAGCGGCAGTGTGAGGCCCCCGGGTCAAGCCCGGGGCGACAGGTTAGTGCTGTTGTCCGCGGGCTTGACCCGCGGACCTCAGGGTGGAACCTGGCGAGGCCGCGAAGAACCCAACCTCAGGCCCCCGGGTCAGACCCGGGGGCCTCAGGATTGCCTACGACCCCAGATTCGCGACGTTCTCGTTCTCGATCTGGATGGACAGGGTGCACGGGCCCAGATCGGTGCTGGCGCCTTCGAAGACCGCGGCGCCGCCGTCGGAACTCACGGCCGACACGGACAGGGACGGTTTCGGCAGGTCGTCGCAGGTTGCCGTCTTCGTGGTCGACACCACGGCGAGAGGCGTGCCGTAGATCTCCATCGGAGCGGTGAAGGTGACCTCGCCCACGGTGCGCCAGACGTCCTCGTTCCCGGCGCGAACCTCGGCCACCCATTTCGCCTTGTCGGACGGGTCGCTGCGGAAGCGGTAGTGATAGGCCAGACCCTCGACCGTCGCCATCGGCAGGCGGCAGACACGCCACTTGCCGCCCTGCGCCCCCGGCGGCAGCGGATAGCCCCAGATGGGCCGCTGCTCGCAGCCCGACACCGTCGCCCCTTCCGGCACGGCGAGGACGATTCCCTGGCCGGAAGATGTTCCACGCCGCCCAGTTGACCTTGTTGCGGTCCATCCGGTCGGTGAAGCCGACGCGTTCGAACAGCCGCGTGCTGAAGCCCAGAAAGACTTTCGTCCCCTCGAAGGCGCTCTGCGGCGCCTGCCTGTTCATCAGCATCCGGACGCCGCCGAAGACCAGCGCCTCGTCCCTGTTGTTGGTCAGCGTGAAGGACAGTTCGCTGGCCGGCGTGCGCTTCAGGGTGATTCCGGTGGCGCCAAGCAGGCCGACGGAACGCTTGAGCACGAAATCATTCTTCGCGTCCGCAGGATCGAACTCGGACATGACCAGGGTTTCCGTCGAACGGAATCTGGCCGCCTTCTGATAGTTGAAGATCAGGTTGTCCGGCATGTTGGAGCGCAGCGCCTGATCTGTCAGCGCACCATCCCGATAGGCGCGGATGACATAGCGGTCCGGCTTCGAAGGATGGGCGACCAGCATCAGTACGGCAGTGTTGCTGTAAACCGCGCTCTCGCCCCTTGTCGACCCGTCGGTCATCCGGTACCAGGCCGGCAGACCGGCATCCACTGTCAGCCGGGTCACCTGGTTGTTGGCATCGCGGGTCTCATCGGAAGTGATCGCCTCGTGTGTCAGCGCCAGCAGGGCGTCGCCCTCGTCGGACCGGCGCCGGATCTCGTAACAGGTCGACGGGCAATTGACCCCGTGCGCCAGCCGCAGATAGGTCTCGGGCACCGTGTCATAGGACTGCGCGCCGAGCCGCTTGACCCTGGCATGGGCGAAGCTGCCGAACGCCTGTTGAGGCAGGCCGGGATAGTTCTGCTCGGCGCCCAGCACCTGCCTGCCATTGGACGCCACGATCTGGAAGAACACGCCATCCTCCGCGGTCAGGGCGGGCGCGCTGGTGAATGCCGCGAATTCCGGCTGGTCCGTCTGGGCCGATGCGCCCGCGGCGAGCGCCAGCGCCGCGGCGCATGAAACCATGGCCGCCAGGGCGCGTCCTGCGCCCGGCCTTCGATATCCGATCATGTCAGTCTTTTCCCTCGAGTGTTGTGCAACGCCCGTAAGGACAGCCTGGCAGGCTGGGTGGGATCGGGGTCGGATCGGGTCCCGGACTGGCCTTTCGCAAGGGCAGCCTACCGGTACAGGTTGCGGAAATTCAATCGATTTCCCGCATTGACAGAGGGATGTGAACGGGGGGCTCGGCCAACAGCTTGCAACCCCTCTACCGTCCGCGGGCTTGACCCGCGGACCTCAGGGTGGAACCCGGCCGCGTCCAGCAAATGGCAACCTCAGGCCCCCGGGTCAGGCCCGGGGGCAGCAAGCTTGTTCTGACGTCCGGGGGCTACACGAGAATCACAGGATGAACTTCGACAGATCCGTGTCCGTCGCCAGATCCTCGACGCGGTCCTTCACATAGGCGGCGTCGATGTCGACCGTCTCGCCGGCGCAGTCGGAGGCGGTGAAGCTGACCTCTTCCAGCAGCTTTTCCATGATCGTGTGCAGCCGCCGGGCGCCGATGTTCTCGACGCCGTCATTCACCCGCACCGCCAGATCGGCGATCGCCTCGATGGCGCTGCGGTCGAAGTTGAGCGTCACCTCCTCGGTCGCCATCAGCGCCGTATACTGGCGAATCAGGCTCGCCTCGGTATCGGTCAGGATGCGTTCGAAGTCGGACTTGGTCAGCGGTTTCAGCTCGACCCGGATCGGCAGCCGGCCCTGCAGTTCGGGCAGCAGGTCCGACGGCTTGGCGACGTGGAACGCGCCCGAGGCGATGAACAGGATGTGGTCGGTCTGCACCGCGCCGTGCTTGGTCGAGACCGTGGTGCCCTCGATCAGCGGCAGCAGGTCCCGCTGCACGCCCTCGCGGCTGACATCGGCGCCCTGGCGGTCGGAGCGGACGGTGATCTTGTCGATCTCGTCCAGGAAGACGATGCCGTTGTCCTCGACCGCCCCTATCGCCTCCTGAACGACGCTGTCCTCGTCCAGCAGCTTGTCGGATTCCTCGGCGATCAGCAGTTCGTAGGAGTCCGAGACCGAGACCCGGCGCGGCTTGGTCTTGCCGCCCATCATCTTGCCCAGCATGTCGTTGAGGTTGAGCATGCCCATCTGGGCGCCCGGCTGGCCCGGAATGTCGAAGGTCGGCATGCCCATGCCGCCGCTGTCCTGCAGCTGCAGCTCGATTTCCTTGTCGTCCAGCTCGCCCTCGCGCAGCTTCTTGCGGAACTTCTCGCGGGTGTCCTTGCTGGCGCTCTCGCCGACCAGCGCGTCCAGCACCCGCTCCTCGGCGGCCATCTCGGCCTTCGCCTTGACCTCGCGGCGCTTGCGCTCGCGGACCATGGTGATGGCCATCTCCAGCAGGTCCCGGACGATCTGCTCGACGTCGCGGCCGACATAGCCGACTTCCGTGAACTTGGTCGCCTCGACCTTGATGAACGGCGCCTCGGCCAGCTTCGCCAGGCGGCGGCTGATCTCGGTCTTGCCGACACCGGTCGGGCCGATCATCAGGATGTTCTTGGGCAGCACCTCGTCGCGCAGCTCGTCCGGCAGCTGCTGGCGGCGCCAGCGGTTGCGCAGCGCCACGGCGACGGCGCGCTTCGCGTCCGCCTGGCCGATGATGTAGCGGTCCAGTTCGGAGACGATCTCGCGGGGGGAAAAATTACTCATCGACACTCTCGATGGTGACGTTCTCGTTGGTGTAGACGCAGATGTCCGCGGCGATCTTCATGGCCCGGCGGGCGATGGCCTCGGCATCCATGTCGTCGCGGTCGATCAGCGCCCTTGCCGCGGCCAGCGCGTAGTTGCCGCCGGACCCGATGCCGATCAGCCCGTCATCGGGTTCCAGAACGTCGCCGGTGCCGGTCAGCACCAGCGAGGTCTCGGCGTTGACCACGGCCATCATCGCCTCCAGGCGGCGCAGATACCGGTCGGTGCGCCAGTCCTTGGCCAGTTCGACCGCGGCGCGGGTGAGTTGCCCCGGATGCTGCTCCAGCTTGGCTTCCAGCCGTTCGAACAGGGTGAAGGCGTCGGCCGTCGCGCCGGCGAAGCCCGCGATGATGTCGCCCTTGCCCAGCCGGCGGACCTTGCGCGCATTGGCCTTCATCACCGTCTGGCCGACGCTGACCTGGCCATCGCCGGCAATGACGACCCGGCCGCCCTTTCGGACCGACAGGATGGTGGTGCCGTACCAGAGGTTCGGATTGTCGTGGTTCATGGGGTCTCCATAACGGAACGAGGCCGACATGTAAGCCCGAAACCGGACCGGTCAAGCAGTGCTGCCCGGCCCCTTGGTTTCTGATTGACACCTACGTACCAATGTACCAATATCCCAAACATGAAAACAGTTGATCGCATACAGACCGGCGTCCGCATGGAAAAGCGCCTCCTGAAGGTGCTGAAGGGCACGGCGGAGTATCTCGACATGTCGCTCGGCGACCTGCTCGAATGCATCTGCCTGCACGGTATCGAGGGCAAGGCGCCGTTCGCCGAGGACACGCTGGCCCGCATCCGCAAGCTGCGGGACGTCTACGAGCTGGATCTGACGGCGGCCGACTGCCATCACCTGATCGACAGGGAGACCGGATCATGACCACCGATCCCGAGGCGCTGCTCGACGACTTCGAAACCCGCCGCATGCACAATTGCGACTTCGGCCACGCCGCGCATGTCGCGGTGGCCTGGGCGATGCTGAACCGCCACGACTTCACCGACGCGGTCGCGCATTTCGGCGCCGGGATCCGGCATCTGGCGGCTGCGGGCGGCGCGCCGGAGAAGTACAACGCGACGATCACGGTGGTCTTTCTCAGCCTGATCGCGGAACGGATGCAGCCCGGCGAGGATTTCGAGGCCTTCGTCGCCGCCAATCCCGATCTGATGACAAAGGATGCGGTGACCCGGCTCTACTCGGCCGAGCGGCTCAACTCCCCGGAAGCCCGGTCGCATTTCCTGATGCCGGACCGGGTGGCTGTGTAACCACAGACGTCACCCCGGACTTGATCCGGGGTCCGGTGCTGTATCGATCTCAGGTGCATTGGCCCGTCAATGACCGCTGTACCGGATCCCGGCTCGAGGCCGGGATGACGAGAGGCGCACGGCACCGGGTGTCAGAACGGCTTCACGATCACCATGATGACGATGACGATCATCAGCACCGCCGGCGCCTCGTTCCACATCCGGTAGAACTTCGCCGAACGCTGGTTGCGGTCGATCTCGAAATCCTTGCGCCAGCGGGAATAGAGGTGGTGCATCACGGTCATGGCGATGACGCAGAGCAGCTTCAGGTGCAGCCAGCCGTCGGCCATGGTCAGGAAGCCGGAGTTGAAGCCGATCCACAGCATCAGCCCGCCGAAGATCCAGGCCGCGATCATCGACGGATTCATGATGCCGCGCAGCAGCTTGCGCTCCATCACCTTGAAATCCTCGGACTGCTTCGAGCCCGCCTCGGCGGCGCAGTGATAGACGTAGAGCCGCGGCAGGTAGAGCAGCGCGGCCATCCAGGCGATCACCGACATGACGTGCAGCGCCTTGAACCAGATGTACCATTCTTCCATCAGCCGCGCCTCCAGCCCTTCACCAGCTCGGCGAGTTCCGCCACATGCTCCGGGGGCGTTTCCGGCACGAAGCCGTGCCCCAGATTGAAGATGAACGGCCCGTCGCCCAGCGTGTCCAGTATATCGGAGGCCGCGCGCGTCATCACCTCGCCGCCGGCGACTACCAGCCGCGGATCCAGATTGCCCTGGACCGTCAGATGCGGCTGCACATGTTCGGCCGCCCAGGACGGATCCATGCTCCAGTCGATCGACAGGCCGGCAATACCCCTGATCCGCGCCGCCTGGGCGTAGGCCGCGCCGATGCCGCGCGGAAAGCCGATCACCGGGATGTCGGGATGATCGGCATGGATCGCTTCGGCGATGCGGCGCAGCGGGCCGAAGACCAGCCGCTCGTGGAAGGCCGGCGGCAGCGCCATCGCCCAGGTATCGAACAGCTGCACCGCCTCGGCGCCGGCCTCGATCTGCTTCTTCAGATAGAGCGCGGTCGCGTCGGCCACCACGTCGATCAGGCGCTGGAAGTTCTCCGGATCGGCGAAGGCCCAGTTCTTGATCGTCGGATAGTCCTTCGAACCGCCGCCCTCGACCATGTAGGTCGCCACCGTCCAGGGCGCGCCGGCAAAGCCGATCAGCGCCACGTTCTCGGGCAGCGATTTCGAGAGCCGCGCCACGGTCTCGTAGACCGGACCCAGGGTCTCGTGCAAACGTTCGGCGTCCAGTACCGGGATGTCGGCATTGCGGGTGATCGGCTCCAGCACCGGCCCCTCGCCGGCGCGGAACTCGACATGCTGGCCCAGCCCCTGCGGCACCAGCAGGATGTCCGCGAACAGGATCGCCGCATCCATGCCATAGCGCCGGATGGGCTGCAGCGTCACTTCCTCGGCCAGATCCGGGCGGTAACAGAGATCGAGGAAATCCCCGGCCTGGGCCCGCGTCTCCCGGTATTCCGGCAGATACCGGCCCGCCTGGCGCATGAACCAGAAGGGCGGCCGCTCGAGGGTTTCGCCGCGGAGCGCCCGCAGCAGCAGTTTGTCATTCTTGTGGGGCACGAACTGTCAGCCTCTCCTTCCTGTCACCCCCGCCTTGTGCGGGGGTCCGGTCGGGCGGTCAACCGCCATTGATGATTGAAGACGTGGAACCGGATCCACGCATTCCGCTCCGCTTCAGCGGGGATGACAGCATGGTGTCTAGGGCTCCAGCGGCACGGTGAGTTGAGTTCCGTCGACGACAATGCCGCCGCGGTCGCCCACGGTCACTGCGCCATATCGTTCGGCGTAGACCTCGGGCAGCGGCGGCGCGCCCGGGATCGCCAGCCAGAGCCTGAGCAGATGCCGTTTCCGCTCGGGTTCCGGCCAGTCCTGGTAGGCCAGGCGGTCGTGGAAGATCGTGTGATTGTGCAGGAACTGCATGTCGCCCGGCTGGAACGCCATCTTCAGATGGATGTCCGGGTCGTTGACCAGCTCGTCCAGCAGGTCCAGGGCCTCGACCTCGGTCGATGTCAGGCGCCGCGCATCCTCGAACTTCTGTGACGATTCGATGTAGCGCCGGGCGTAGATCGCCGAGAGATGGCCGGCATGATGGTTGAAGACCGGAATCTCGAAGAATGCCTTCTTGCCAGGCGGGATCTCGCCGCGGCGATCCGTCGGGAAGGCGTGGAACAGCTGCGCCAGCAGGTCCGGCCGCCGGCGGTACATCTCGGCATAGATCGCCATCGAGCTGGCGATGGCCGACTCGCCGCCCGCCTTCGCCGTCTTAAGGCAGAGCAGCCCGACCACGTCGCAGCTGTCGGTGTGGAAGGTCTGGCGCTCGGTGGTCTGGTAGATCCTGACCCGGGGATCGTCGGTGGAGAGCCCCAGATCGCGGACATGGCCCAGCAGATGGCCCTTCGCGTTCTGGGAGCGTGGCACGCCCATCAGCAGGCCCAGGCCGTAATAGGCCGCCGCCACCTGCTCATGGGGCCAGACGCCGACCGGCATGCCCCGTATCAGCAGGAAGCCCCGTCCATGCAGCAGTTCCTCGTTCCAGGACGCTGTCAGCTTTTCCAGCCGGTCGTCCTGCATGTCCGCCCGCGTCATGGCTGCCAGGTCGCGCCCGGAGCTGAGAAACCGCTCCGTCACCCTTCCCAGACAATCGGTCGTTGCTGCGTCGAGGTGCTGGATCCAGTCGCTTCGGCCCATCATCTCGCGTCCGGTCCAGACCGACGGTCCGCTGGGCGGCGGCGGCAGATCGCGTGTCTCGTCGATATCGGTCAGTGCCATGGCGTTGTCCCCTCCGGTCTCCCCTTTTCTTTCTTATATATAGAATCGGTTGATGATGATGTTGTTCCTGTGGATATCGGGGAGCGAATCCGTCCACCGTCTGTCCACAGATTCGTCGCCGGTTCCCGGAAACGTCCCCGCTGTTCACAGCCCGTGCGCCGTTTCCGAACATGGCGGCAGCGCTCGGCTGTGCCCATGGATTCGCACAGCCGGGCCGGGACGGGCAAGGATCGCCTCACGCAAGGACGGCTTGTCCCCTTCGGCGGACGGGTGAAAGCAAACTGCTGCATGAGCGGTCTGACAAGTCGTGGAACGCTGACAGCATTGCGCCAGCGCGCCCGGATATGCACAGTTCCGGGCCATTCGTTCACAGGGCCGCCGAACTTCCATGAGCCGCTTCAACCTGCATCTTGTCTCCGACGCGACCGGGGAGACCCTGACCACCATCGCCAATGCGGCGGTGGTCCAGTTCGAAAGCGCCGAACCGCAGAAGCATCTCTGGCCGATGATCCGCAGCCGCGCCCAGGTCGACACGGTGCTGGCCGGCATCGAGGGCGCGCCCGGGCTGGTGCTCTACACCGTCGTGAACGAGGAGACCCGCGCCGCGCTGGAAGAGGGCTGCCGCCGGCTCGGGGTCAAGCATCTATCGGCGCTGGATCCGGTGATGATGGCGCTGCGCGAATTCCTGGGCCAGGCCACCACGGGCCGACCCGGCACCCAGCACGAGATGAACACCGAGTATTTCGAGCGTATCGAGGCGATGCACTACACGCTCGCCCATGACGACGGCCAGATGGCTGACGATCTGGACCGCGCCGATATCGTGCTGGTCGGTGTCTCGCGCTCCTCGAAGACGCCGACATCGATGTATCTCGCCAATCGCGGGCTGAAGGTCGCCAACGTGCCCTTCGTCCCCGGCGTGCCGCTGCCCGACGAGCTCTTCGGGCTGAAATACGCCATGGTCATCGGCCTGACCACGGCCCCCGACCGGCTCAGCCAGATCCGCCGCAACCGCCTGCTGTCGCTGAAGGAAACCCATTCCAGCGACTATGCCGACGAGGAGCAGGTGAAGGAGGAGCTGATCGAGGCCAAGCGCCTCTTCGCGAAGCAGCGCTGGCCGGTCATCGACGTGACCCGGAAATCGATCGAGGAAACCGCGGCCGCGATCCTTTCCCTTTATCAGCGCCGCCGCGCGGAGAAGCAGGCGTGAGGCTGGTGCTGGGATCGGGCAGCGCGACGCGGCGGCAACTGCTCCAGGACGCCGGCATGGACTTCGACGTGGTGCCGTCCGAAGTGGACGAGGATGCCGTGAAGGCGGACTGGATCGGAACGCCGGCCGATCTCGCCGGCGTGCTGGCCGAGATGAAGGCGCTGGAGGTCAGCGAAAGGGTGCCGGATGCGCTGGTCATCGGCGCCGACCAGGTGCTGGAACTGGAGGGCTGGATCTTCAACAAGCCCGGCGACCGGACCAAGGCGGCCCGCCATCTGAACCGCCTCGCCGGCCGCACGCACGAATTGCACACGGCGATGGTCGTCGCCCGCGGCGGCGCGGTGCAGTTTGCACACCGGGCCAGTCCGAAACTCACCATGGCGCCGCTTTCCGAGATCGAGATCGCCAACTACGTGGCCGCAGCGCCCGATTCCGCCTGGGCCACGGTCGGCGGCTACCAGGTCGAAGGCCCCGGAATTCGGCTTTTCGAGAAGATCGAGGGCGCGTGGCACGACATTCTAGGTCTGCCGCTGCTGCCGCTGCTGAACTGGCTCCGGCGGGAGCAGGCGGCATGACCGTCAGCCCTACCGGCGCGGCCATGGTCGCCGGCGTCACCGGCTGGCCGGTGAAGCACTCGCTCTCGCCGCGGCTGCACGGCTACTGGCTCCGGAAATACGGCACCGACGGCATTTATGCGCCCTTCCCCATCGCTCCGGAGTACTTCGAGAAAGCGGTGCGCGGCCTCGGAGATGCGGGGGTGCGCGGTCTCAACGTCACCGTACCGCACAAGCTGGCCGCCTTCCGCCTGGCGGACCGGCTGGACCTGGCGGCGCAGCGGATCGGCGCAGTGAACACGCTGGTCTTCCAGGCCGACGGAAGCATCGAGGGCCGCAACACTGACGCGCCCGGATTCCTGCAGAACCTGCTGCAGGCGGGCGTCGATCCGACGGTAGGGCCAGTGCTGGTGATCGGCGCCGGCGGTGCGACCCGGGGCGTGCTGCATGCCCTGCTGGAGGCCGGCGCGCCCGAGATCCGCTTGGTCAACCGCACGCCGGAGAAGGCGGAACAACTGGTCGCCGAGTTCGCGGATCGACGGCTTGGTATGGCTGGCTTTTTCGATCTTTCACAAAGACTTGGCGATGTCAGGCTGGCCATCAACGCGACGTCCCTTGGCATGGGTGGAAACGGCGTTCCAGCGGTCGATCTGTCGGCCCTACCGTCGAATGCCATCGTTCACGATATCGTCTACACGCCGCTGGAAACGCCCTTCCTCGCCGCCGCGCGGGCACGCGGTCTGACCACGGTCGACGGGCTCGGCATGCTGCTGCATCAGGCGGCGCCGGCCTTCGAGGCGTTCTACGGCGTCCGGCCGGATGTGGACGACGGCTTGCGAAATCATCTTCTGGAGGTGCTCTGACATGGTCTTTGTCGTCGGTCTCACGGGATCCATCGGAATGGGCAAATCGGCGGTCTCGAAGATGTTCCGCGACAATGGCGTGCCGGTCTGGGATGCCGATGCCGCGGTGCACGAGCTCTACGCGCCGGGCGGCAAGGCCGCGGGGCCGGTCGCCGAGCGGTTTCCCGACGCCATCGTCGACGGCGGTGTGGACAGGGACCGCCTGAGCCGCGAAGTGATCGGAAATGACAGCGCGATCAAGGACCTGGAGAAAATCGTGCACCCCTTGGTGGGCGAGCACCGGCAGGCCTTCTTCGCGGACGCTGCTGCCGACGGCCACGACATGGTGGTTGTCGATGTGCCCCTGCTGTTCGAGACCGGCGGGGAGAAGCGCATGGACGCTGTGGTCGTGGTCAGCGCGCCGGCGGCCCAGCAGCGCGAACGTGTCCTGGCCCGGCCGGGCATGACCGCCGACAAGTTCGAGAACATCCTCGCCCGCCAGACGCCGGACGCCGAGAAGCGCGCCCGCGCCGACCATGTGATCGACACCGGTACGACTCTGGAAGAGACCGGCAAGGCGGTAGCACAACTGGTAGGGCTGTTGCGTGAAAAGGTGGCCGCCAGGTGCTGACCGCCTGCCGTCTTGCTGCTTGCGACGGGATAGATATCGCGGTAGTGTTCGGTATCACCACCAGATGAGGTAGAAAGCGTGCGGGAAGTCGTACTGGATACGGAAACCACCGGACTGGACCCGTTCGACGGTCATCGCATCGTCGAGGTCGGCTGCCTGGAACTGGTCGACCGCGTCTGGACCGGCCGGAGCCTGCAGCGCTACATCAACCCCGAACGCGCCATGACCGACGACGCCTACCGCGTCCACGGCATTTCCGACGAGATGCTGGCCGACAAGCCGGTCTTCTCCGCGGTGGCGGGCGAACTGCTCGACTTCATCGATGGCGCGCCCGTCGTCGCCCACAACGCCAGCTTCGACATGAAGTTCCTGAACTGGGAGCTGGAGAACTGCGGTCGCCGGCCCTGCCCATGGACAAGGTCGTCGACACGCTGGCGATCGCGCGCAAGCGCTTTCCCGGCGCCGCGAACAGCCTCGACGCGCTCTGCCGCCGCTTCGAGGTCGACAATACCGACCGGACGCTGCACGGGGCGCTGATCGATTCCAAGCTGCTGGCCGATGTCTACTACCACCTGGTCGGCGTGAAACAGGCCGGTCTGGAGCTGACCAGCGGCGGTACTGGCGGGGCGGATGGCGGCGAGCGGCGCTACCGGGAGCCGCGGCCGCACGTGGCGCCAGCCGATGAGGAGGCCGCGCATCTGGCCTTTCTGGACGAGTTCGTGAAGGACGCGATCTGGTCCCGCGCCTGACGCCGGCGCCGGCCTTCATTGCCGTGACAACAGGTTCCGCTTGCGGACGCCGGAAATCCGTGTATTTACTCGCGGCAACGGCTTAGCGCACGAAGTCCGGTTCCCAGCCGGCGAGCGGCCGTTCTCCCCAACCGATGTCCGGAATGTCCGTCAGGGCGGTTCTGCATCCGGTGTCCGGGAGCCTCGACTGTCACTCAGACCGCACCGGTTCGTTGCGGACCAGCCAGTTCATCTTCCAGACGGTTCCACCGAGGACGACCCCCAGACATGAATCTACGCGACCTGAAAGCCAAGACCCCGGCAGAGCTGCTCGAAATGGCCGAGGAGCTCGAGATCGAGAACGCCTCGACCATGCGCAAGCAGGACATGCTGTTCGAGATCCTGAAGCAGAAGGCCGAGGACGGCGACACCATCACCGGCGTCGGTGTCCTGGAAATCCTGTCCGACGGTTTCGGCTTCCTGCGCTCGCCCGAGAGCAACTACCTGCCGGGCTCCGACGACATCTATGTCAGCCCCAACCAGATCCGGCGCTTCTCGCTGCGTACCGGCGACACGGTCGAGGGCGAGATCCGCTCGCCCAAGGACGGCGAACGCTACTTCGCGCTGCTGAAGGTCAGCCAGATCAATTTCGAGGATCCCGAGGCCGCGCGCCACAAGGTCGCCTTCGACAACCTCACCCCGCTCTACCCGGACGACAAGCTGCACATGGAGTTTGCCGATCCGACGAAGAAAGACCTGTCGAACCGGGTCATCGACCTGGTCAGCCCGATCGGCATGGGCCAGCGCGCCCTGATCGTCGCGCCGCCGCGCACCGGCAAGACCGTGCTGCTGCAGAACATCGCCCATGCGATCGAGAGCAACCATCCGGGCTGCTACCTGATCGTGCTGCTGATCGACGAGCGGCCGGAAGAAGTGACCGACATGTCCCGCTCGGTCCAGGGCGAGGTGATCTCGTCCACCTTCGACGAGCCGGCCACCCGCCACGTGCAGGTTGCCGAGATGGTGATCGAGAAGGCCAAGCGCCTGGTCGAGCACAAGCGCGACGTGGTCATCCTGCTGGACTCGATCACCCGTCTCGCCCGCGCCTACAACACCGTCGTTCCCTCGTCGGGCAAGGTGCTGACCGGCGGTGTCGACGCCAACGCCCTGCAGCGGCCGAAGCGCTTCTTCGGCGCCGCGCGCAACATCGAGGAAGGCGGTTCCCTGACCATCATCGCCACCGCGCTGATCGATACCGGCAGCCGCATGGACGAAGTCATCTTCGAAGAGTTCAAGGGCACCGGTAACTCGGAAATCATCCTGGACCGCAAGCTGGCCGACAAGCGCACTTTCCCCGCCATCGACATCACCAAGTCCGGCACCCGGAAGGAAGAGCTGCTCGTCTCGAAGGAAGACCTCACCAAGATGTGGGTCCTGCGCCGCATCCTCGCCCCGATGGGCGTCACAGACGGCATGGAATTCCTGCTCGGCAAGCTGAAGGGCAGCAAGAACAACGCCGACTTCTTCGATTCGATGAATGCCTAGCGAAACCGCCCCCTTGGGGATGGTCGGGTCGGCCAAGGGGGCGGCTCAGGCGTAACCGGACCTGGACCGCTCAAACGCAGGCCGTCGCATCGGGCCTGTTTCGGAGGTCCTGCCAGCTGCACCCTGAGGTCCGCGGGTCACGCCCGCGGACGGCAGCAGACGAGCCGAATTCCGCCTATTTCAGCAGGCTCAGCGTGTGCGCATCGCTCTGCGAGACGCTGAGGATACGGAGCCCGGCGCTGTCCGATGCCTGCTGCCCGGCGGGCACAAGCCAGTAGCAGGTGGTCTCGGCCAGGCCGAACCAGAACGTCTCGACCTTCTCGACATCCAGCATGTCTCCCTGCGCGAACTCCTTGCGGGCGATCCTCCCCCGGTCGCCGCGCGTGTTGATGACTTCAACCCAGCTGCATTTTTCCGAGATTTCGTAGAGACCGGCCTGCTCGATGCGGAGACAGTTGCGGCCGGGCGTCGTCGTGGCCGCGGCGTCCCCGCATCTGCGGGCGAACTGAAGCGGGCCATCGGACCGGGGCGTCGTCTGCCGGGCCGGCGCTACCGGAACAGGCGCGGCTTCTGGCGGCTTCGCGATTGCTGCAGACCGGGCGTTGGTCTGGCTGGAAGCCTTCGCTACCGGTGTCGACGCCACCGACCCGCCGCCTCCGATGGTGAAACCAACGGGGCTGCTGCCGACGACGCCTTCGGCCACGAAGACGCGGCTGACCTTGCGGACGACATAGGTGCCATATCCGCCATCGGTCCGCTCGGGACAATGCAGCCGCCATGAGCCCGTAACGCCGCCGGTCGGCCTGAGCACGAAGTCGCAGGACAATCCACCCGGCAGGCTGAGTGCCAGCTTGCAGCGGTTTCCGGTCAGCCGGCCCGGGCCAGACTCCGCGACCTCGACGTTCCAGCTGCCGTGATACGGTATCGCCTGGCGCGACGCCCGGTCGGCCAGATAGACCGGGCCATTCCAGACGATGTCGTCGCGAAGGACCATGATCCGGCAACCCTTGCCCCGATTGCCATTGCACTTGTCTATGGCGTCTTCGGGCGTCGTGCCGCCACTGCAGTTCAGCGGCGCCTCCGGACAGGTGGAGCCGCCGAAACTGTTGCGCTGCGGGTCCACGGCGAGGATCAGCTGCGCAGCGCGGCCCGTGTCGATGAACTCCCCGACCCGGTCGTGCAGCGCCGGCGTCAGAACCAGCGGGCCCTCGCCGATCAGCTCTTCATTGGTCACGCAGCCCGTGATGGCCATGCCCGTCAGGACACAGAGAATACCAGTCCAACGCATTTCAGAATCCAGGACGCCCTCAACCTTCGCATCAGTCTATGGCAACTCCTGCAACCGTTGCCACCCCGGACCGGGTGAAGTTTTCTGACCTGGCGCGTCGCTTCCGGCAGGCTTGCCCGCGGCCGCGCCGCGGCTAAGATTGCGGTACAGCCGCCCGGGACCCGCTTCTCGCCATGAATGAACCGATCTTCTCGCCGAACAAGACCAGTGCGCGCCTGCTGGTGGACTTCGCGGCCGCGTCCTGGGCCGAACCCTCCGGCGAAAGCGGTCGGGAGACGGACCGGCGCCGCTATCTGCTGGTCTATGACCTCTACATCAAGGCGCGCAGCTATGCGGTCATCAACAAGTGCGCCTTCCTGCTCGCGATCCTGTTCAGCATCCTGGTGATCGTCTGGCCCAGCATCGCGATCGTCTCGTCGGATTTCGGTGGCGGGCTGAAGTTTCTCGAGAGCGCGGTCGTGCAGACGACGGTCACCGCGCTGGCGGCACTCTGCTTCGCCGTCTATGCCCACTACAAGAAGCGCCAGATGCTGGTCGAGAATCTGATGCGCCAGGCGGTTTACCTCGACGGGCCGGGCGATCTTGTCGCCCACATCGTCGCCGAAATGGAGCGCATCGATGCCGGCTTCAGCTTCGGCGACTGGGCGGGCAAGAAGGATGAGGAGAAGGACGGCCAGACCGAGCCGGTCCGCAAAAGGAAAGGCCCGGCGTGAACCGGGCCTTTCGGCAATTCAGCGATGGTGCGGCGGTCAGCCGTGGACGCCGAGCAGATCCTCCAGCTGGGAGAGCTTCTCTTCCAGCGCGGTCTTCTTCTCCTCGTCGTCGCCCGCATCCTCCAGATCTTCCTTCGCGTTCTGGATTTCCTGTTCCAGATGCGCGCGGTCGACCTGATCCATCGGCACGGCGGTCTCGGCCAGCACGGTGAACTTGTCGAGGGCGACCTCGGCGAAGCCGCCGGCCACGAAATAGCGGGCCGCGGGCTGGTCGGAGCCGTTCTCGAAAACCTCGACCGCGCCAGGGCGCAGGGTCGAGACCAGCGGCGCATGGCCGGGCAGGACGGCGAAATCGCCTTCGGTGCCAGGCGCCGTGACCATCGACGCCTCGCCCGAGACCAGCAGGGCTTCCGGCGAGACGAGTTCGAAGTGGATGTTGTCAGCCAAGGTGATGGCCTCCTGTTCGCGTCAGACGCTTACGCGGCTTCGGCAGCCAGCTTCTTCGCCTTCTCCAGCGCCTCGTCGATTGTGCCGACCATGTAGAAGGCGGCTTCCGGCAGGTCGTCGTGCTTGCCGGAGAGGATCTCCTTGAAGCCGCGGACGGTCTCTTCCAGCTCGACGAACACGCCCGGCGTGCCGGTGAAGACCTCGGCCACGTGGAACGGCTGCGACAGGAAGCGCTGCATCTTGCGGGCGCGGGCCACGACCAGCTTGTCCTCTTCCGACAGCTCGTCCATGCCCAGGATCGCGATGATGTCCTGCAGGGCCTTGTAGCGCTGGAGGACTTCCTGCACCTGGCGGGCGATCTCGTAGTGCTCCTCGCCGACGACGCGCGGGTCGAGAATGCGCGAGGTCGAATCGAGCGGGTCCACGGCCGGGTAGATGCCCAGCTCGGCGATCTGACGCGACAGCACGGTCGTGGCGTCAAGGTGCGAGAAGGACGTGGCCGGGGCCGGGTCGGTCAGGTCGTCGGCCGGCACGTAGATGGCCTGCACCGAGGTGATCGACCCCTTGTTGGTGGAGGTGATGCGCTCCTGCAGGGCGCCCATGTCGGTCGCCAGCGTTGGCTGATAGCCCACCGCCGAAGGAATACGGCCGAGCAGCGCTGACACTTCCGAGCCGGCCTGGGTGAAGCGGAAGATGTTGTCCACGAAGAACAGCACGTCCTGGCCTTCCTGGTCGCGGAAGTACTCGGCCAGGGTCAGGCCGGTCAGGGCGACGCGGGCGCGGGCGCCCGGCGGCTCGTTCATCTGGCCGTACACCAGCGCGGCCTTGGATTCGCCGCCTTCCAGGTCGATAACGCCGGACTCGATCATCTCGTGATAGAGGTCGTTGCCCTCACGGGTACGCTCGCCGACGCCGGCGAACACCGAGTAACCGCCATGGCCCTTCGCGACGTTGTTGATCAGCTCCATGATCAGCACGGTCTTGCCCACGCCGGCGCCGCCGAACAGGCCGATCTTGCCGCCCTTGGCGTACGGAGCCAGCAGGTCGACGACCTTGATGCCCGTGACGAGGACCTCGGCTTCCGTCGACTGATCGGCGAAGGAAGGCGCCTCGGCGTGGATCGGGGCGGTCGATGCGGCGTTGACGGGGCCGCGCTCGTCGATCGCCTCGCCGATCACGTTGATGATGCGGCCCAGGGTCTCCGGTCCGACCGGCACCGAGATCGGCGCGCCGGTGTCGGTGACCTCGGCCCCGCGGACCATGCCGTCGGTGGAGTCCATGGCAATGGTGCGGACGGTGTGCTCGCCCAGGTGCTGCGCCACTTCCAGAACCAGGGTCTTGCCCTCCAGCTCCGTGTGCAGCGCGTTCAGGATGGCCGGGAGATGCTCGTCGAACTGCACGTCGACGACCGCGCCCAGAACCTGCGTGACCTTGCCTACTACGTTGGTAGCCATATTCTGCTCCCGCCCTTCCTCTTGGGGGCCACCGCCCCCGTCCGTCACGACCTCAGAGCGCCTCGGCGCCCGAGATGATTTCAATCAGTTCGTTGGTGATCGCGGCCTGGCGCTGGCGGTTGTATTCCAGCGTGAGCCTGTCGATCATGTCGCCCGCGTTCCGCGTGGCGCTGTCCATCGCGCTCATCCGCGCGCCCTGCTCGGACGCCGCATTCTCCAGCATGCCGCGGAAGATCTGCACCGAGATGTTGCGCGGCAGCAGCTCGCGGAGAATGCCTTCCTCGTCCGGCTCGTAGTCGTAGGCGGCGCCTTCCAGATCCGGCTGGGCGGCCTCGTCGACTTCCGGCACCTGGGCCGGGATCAGACGCAGGGCCGTGGGCTCCTGGGTCAGCACGGACACGAACTTCGAATAGATCAGGTGGCAGACGTCGAACTCTTCATTGTCGAACATCTTCAGCACACGCTGGCCGATCGGCGCTGCATGCTCGAAGCCGACATTGCGCACGCCCTGGAAATCGATCAGGTCGATGATCAGGCTGCCATACTGGCGTCGCAGCATGTCGCGGCCCTTGCGGCCGACGCAGAGGATCTTCACGTCCTTGCCGGACGACTGAAGCTCCTCGATCAGGCGGCGGGCCCGCTTGGCGATGTTGGCGTTGAAGCCGCCGCAGAGACCGCGGTCGGCGGTCGCGACGACGACCAGATGCCGCTGGTCGGAACCGGTGCCCGCCAGCAGCTTCGGCGCGTCATCGCGGCCTTCCATGCCGGCGGCCAGCGTGCCGATGACCCGCTCCATCCGCTCGGCATAGGGGCGGGAGGCCTCGACGGCCTCCTGCGCGCGCCGCAGCTTCGCCGCGGCGACCATGTTCATCGCCTTGGTGATCTTCTGCGTCGACTTGACGGAAGTGATCCGTCCCCGCAGTGCTTTCAGATTGGCCATCGGTCAGCTGTCCGTTCAGGCCGCGAAGGTCTTCACGAAGTCGTCCAGGATGGACTTCAGCTTCTCCGAGGTGTCGTCGGAAAGCTCGCCCGAGGACTGGATGGTGTCCATCAGGGCGCCGTGCTTCGCCTTCATCTCGTCCAGGAACGCGGCCTCGAAGTCGGTCACCTTGTTGACCGGGATGCCGTCCAGGTAGCCGTTCACGCCGGCGAAGATGGAGACCGACTGCTCGGCCACCGTCATCGGCGAGAACTGGTCCTGCTTCAGCAGCTCGGTCAGGCGCGCGCCGCGGTTCAGCAGGCGCTGGGTCGAGGCGTCGAGGTCGGAACCGAACTGTGCGAAGGCCGCCATCTCGCGGTACTGCGCCAGTTCCAGCTTGATCGAGCCGGCGACCTTCTTCATCGCCTTCGTCTGCGCGGCGGAACCCACGCGGGACACCGACAGGCCGACGTTAATCGCGGGACGGATGCCCTGATAGAACAGGTCCGTCTCCAGGAAGATCTGGCCGTCGGTAATCGAGATCACGTTGGTCGGAATGAACGCGGACACGTCGCCGGCCTGGGTCTCGATGATCGGCAGCGCGGTCAGCGAACCGTTGCCGGCGTCGTCGCCCATCTTCGCGGCGCGCTCCAGCAGACGGCTGTGCAGGTAGAAGACGTCGCCCGGATAGGCTTCGCGGCCCGGCGGGCGGCGGAGCAGCAGGGACATCTGACGATAGGACACGGCCTGCTTGGACAGATCGTCATACACGATCACGGCGTGCATGCCGTTGTCGCGGAAGAACTCGCCCATGGTGCAGCCGGTGTAGGGCGCCAGGAACTGCAGCGGAGCCGGCTCGGAAGCGGTGGCGGCGACGACGATGGAGTACTCCAGCGCGCCGTTGTCTTCCAGCTGCTTCACCACCTGCGCGACGGTCGAGCGCTTCTGGCCGACCGCGACGTAGATGCAGTAGAGCTTCTTCGACTCGTCGTCGGTGTCGTTGACCGACTTCTGATTGATGAAGGTGTCGATCGCGACGGCGGTCTTGCCGGTCTGGCGGTCGCCGATGATCAGCTCACGCTGGCCGCGGCCGACGGGGACCAGGGCGTCGCAGGCCTTCAGGCCGGTCTGCATCGGCTCGTGCACCGACTTGCGCGGGATGATGCCCGGGGCCTTCACTTCCACGCGCTTGCGCTCGGCGCCCTCGATCGGGCCCTTGCCGTCGATGGGGTTGCCGAGGCCGTCGACAACGCGGCCCAGCAGGCCCTTGCCGACCGGAACGTCAACGATGGTGCCGAGGCGCTTGACGGTGTCGCCTTCCTTGATCTCGCGGTCGGAACCGAAGATCACGATACCGACATTGTCGGTTTCCAGGTTCAGGGCCATGCCCTTGATCCCGTTCGGGAATTCGACCATCTCGCCGGCCTGGACCTTGTCGAGACCGTAGACGCGGGCGATACCGTCGCCGACGGAGAGAACCTGACCGACCTCGGAGACATCGGCCTCAGTGCCGAAGTTCGCGATCTGGTTCTTCAGAATGTCCGAAATTTCTGCGGCACGGACGTCCATTATCCAACCCCCTTCATCGACAAGCGGAGACCTGCAAGTTTCGTGGACAGCGAGAAGTCGACCATGCGCGATCCGACACGGACAATCATGCCGCCGATCAGGCCTTCATCTACGCTGGTTTCAATGTTCACGTCGCGGCCCATCGCCTGCTTGAGCGCGTCGGCCAGCTTCTGCTGCTGTTCGTCGCTGAGGGGCTGGGCCGAGGTGACGGAGGCGGCGATCTCGCCGCGGTGCTGCGAGAGCAGCTGATTGTAGGCGCGGATCATGCCGCGCAGGGCGAAGAGGCGGCGGTTCTGGGCGACCACGCCGACGAAGTTCTTCACCGTCTGGCCGGTGCCGGCGGCGTCGAGCACCGCGGCCATGGCCTTCGCCTGGTCGTCGCGGCTGATGACCGGCGAGCGCACGACGCTCTGCAGGTCCGCGCTCTCGTCCAGCATCGCGGAGATCGCCGCCAGATCCGACTTCACGTCGTCGAGTGAGCCCTGCTCGTTCGCGAGTTCGAACAGAGCCGTCGCATAGCGTCCGGAAATTCCGGAAATCGTCGAATGATCGGCAGCCAAATTCCGTCCCCGAAGATGATCTCGCCAGTGCTGCGGTTTCCTCCGGCCGGTGCCGGCTGTCCCCTCTGGCCTGAAACGCTCAGACAGGTCGAACGGGAGGCGCGCCGTCGTCAGCGCTCCCCTCGACAACCGCGCGGCTTCTAGCACGCGCTCTTTCAGACGGGCAATCCCCCCTCTTGCGGCATCTTGTCCAACAGCATGATCCGGGCCGATTGCACGCCGGACGCGGGCTTCCTATGCTCCCCGCCAGTCTTGGGGAGGACATCATGCAAAGCTGGAAGATCGGCAAGGTCACCGTCACCAAAATCGTCGAGATGGAGGTGCCGGGCGGCACCCGTTTCATTCTGCCGGACGCGACCAAGGAAGCGTGCCTGCCGATGAAATGGATGATGCCCCACTTCATGACGCCGGAGGGCCGGCTGATCATGTCGATCCACGCCCTGGTGATCGAGACGCCAGACCGGAAGATCGTGGTCGACACCTGCATCGGCAACGACAAGAAGCGCCGGATCCCGGCCTGGACGGATCTGTCGCTGCCGTTTCTGGAGGACATGGCGAAGGCGGGCTATCCGGTCGATTCCATCGACACGGTGATGTGCACGCATCTGCATGTCGATCACGTCGGCTGGAACACGCGGCTGGAGGGCGGCAAGTGGGTGCCGACCTTCGAGAACGCCCGCTACCTGATGGCGTCGCCGGAGTTCGAATACTGGCGCGACCAGGACGATGACGAGGACGCGCAGGACATCTTCGCCGATTCGGTGAAGCCGGTGTTCGATGCCGGGCTGGTCGACTTCGTCACAACCACGCATCAGATCTGCCCCGAGGTTCGGCTGCTGCCGACCCACGGCCACACGCCGGGCCATTGCAGCGTGCTGATCGAATCGGAAGGCGAGCAGGCGATGATCACGGGCGATTTCGTCCACCATCCCTGCCAGATGGGCCGCATCGACTGGTGCAGCTCCGCCGACTACGACCAGAAGGCCGGCATGGAGACGCGGCGGCGGGTGTTCGAGCAGTTCGCCGACACGCCGACCCTGATCATCGGCACGCATTTCGCCGGCGCCACCGCCGGCCACCTGAAGCGCGACGGCGACGCCTACCGCCTCGACGCGCTGGACTGACCGCCGCACCGCCCCTGCTGCCGTCCGCGGGCCTGACCCGCGGACCTCAGGGTTCTGGAGTGCCGGACGCCGGCAGGGCAAACCCCTCGGCGTCATCCTGGCCCCCCGACTTGATCGGGGGGCCGGGGTGACGTGGTAGCCGCAGGATCAGGCGGCGGGCGGCGTCATCGCCGCCTTCCTTGCCGCCCGCGCCCGGCTCCACGAGACCAGCAGCGGGCCGGAGACGGCGCAGGCGAGGCCGACGAGAAACAGCGGCGTGATGGTCTCCCCCAGCAGCGCCGCGCCGGCCGCGGTGGCGGCGATGGGGCTCAACGGCACCCAGATGGCCGCGCGCGACGGGCCGAGCCGCCGCAGCCCGAAATTGAACAGCGCCATGCTCATCGCGCCGCCGGGCAGGATCAGCCAGGCCAGCCAGAGCCAGTCGTCGCCGGCATAGGCCGAGACCATCTCCACCGTCCCCTCGGGGATCGAGAAGGCGGTCAGGAACAGGAAGCCGCCGGTCATGGTCAGGATCGAGACCGCCAGCACCGAATGGTTCTGGTAGAGCCGGGCCGAGAGGGCGTTGTAGGTCGCCCCGCAGCAGACCGCGAACAGGAACAGCGCCTCGCCGCGCAGGCTGCCGCCGCCGGTGGCCGCGGGGCGGAACGCCGCCTCGCCCACCGCGAGCCCGACCCCGATGAAGGACAGGATCGAGGCGAAGGTCATCATCGCCGTGATGCGGTCGCGGCCGAAGGCGGCGGCGATCAGCATGGTCAGGATCGGGATCAGGGCGAAGATCACCGCGCCGCGGGCCGCCGGGATCTCCTGCAGGGCGGTGTTGATCGAAAGGTGGAAGACGCCGAACTGCAGCACGCCCAAGGCCAGCGCCGCGGCCACGCTCTTCGGCTGCATGCGCCAGTGGCGCGCGGCCAGCACGAAGGGCAGCAGGCAGAGCGCGCCGCCGACATAGCGCAACATGCCCAGCGTCGCCGGGCCGTCGGAATGATCCATGATCGCGCGGGCGGCGACGAAGGAGGTGCCGAGAAAGGTGACGGACAGGAACAGCGCCGCATGCGGCAGCAGGGCCTGCAGCGGCCCGGATGCGTTCTCCTCCCTCATGGGCGCGCAGTCTCGTGCGGCTTCGCCGATATGTCACCCCGGTCTGTGCGCAGGGCGCGCCGCCCATGGACCTTGGCCCGCAACCGCAGCAGAATGCACCGCGACGACAAGGGGGAAGGGAGGAGACCGCCATGCCGCCGAAGAGACGCATTGCCGTGACCGTGCCGGCCGGACCGAAGCTGGAGCAGACGGCGAACCGGCTCGCCTGGGCCGAGGAGAACGGCTACGACGACGCCTGGTTTTCCGATGGCACCGCGCCGGACACGATGACATCCATCGCGGCGCTGGCGCATCGGATCCACCGGCTCAGGGTCGGCGTCGCGGTGACGCCGGTTTTCACCCGCTCGCCCACCGTGCTGGCCGCGACCGCCAACGTGCTGGGACAGGTGCTGCCGGGCCGCTTCGTCATGGGGCTGGGTGCGTCCAGCCAGAACATGATGACCGGCTGGGCCGGCATCCCCTACGAGAAGCCGCTGACCCGCGTACGGGAGACCGCGACCATGGTCCGCTCCATGCTGGCCGGCGAGAAGTCGGACTTTGACGGTGAGGTGCTGTCCAGCCACGGCTACCGCCAGATGCCGCTGGACAACCCGCCGCCGGTCTATCTGGCCGCGCTGCGGCCCAAGATGATCGAGATGGCGGCCGAGGTCGGCGACGGCGTGATCTTCAATCTCTGGCCCAAGAAGGCGCTGCCGAAGATGATCGAGCACGTCCATGCGGGCGCCGCGCGGGCCGGCAAGGACGGCGCCGAGGTCGAGGTCGTGAACCGCTTCATGGTGCTGGTCACCGACGACAAGGCCGAGGCGCGGCAGCGCTTCCGCCAGAGCTTCGCGCCCTACTACGCGACGCCGGTCTACAACAAGTTCCTCGCCTGGGCGGGCTACGAGGAAGAGGCCGCGCAGATCGCCGAGGGCTGGGCCGAACGCGACCGCGCCAAGACCACCGGCGCGCTGGAGGACGGGCTGATCGACGATATCGGCATCATCGGCACCGCCGACGAATGCCGCGAGAAGCTGAAATGGGCGCTGGATACCGGCATCCACACGGCCATCATCGCGCCGCTGAGCCAGGACCCGGCCGAGGTGCAGCGCACCTTCGAGGCCTTCCGGCCCGAGGTGTTCGACGCGGCGGCCTGACCCGTCCTGTATCCCCCGGACCTGATCCGGGGGTCTCGGCGCGGTGCAGATCTCAGGTCCCCGGGTCAGGCCCGGGGACGGCAATGCAGGGAGGGGTAAGGGCATGACCCAACGCAGGATCGCGCTGGTCACCGGCGCGGGCTCGGGCGTGGGCCGGGCGGCGGCGGTGACGCTGTCGCAGAACGGCTACGACGTGGTGATTTCCGGCCGGCGGCTGGAACCGCTTCAGGAAACGCAGGGCATGCTGGGCGGCGACAGCCTGATCCGGCAATGCGATGTCGGCGATCCGGCGGCGGTGCGGGCCATGTTCGACGCGGCGGTGGCGAAGTTCGGCCGCATCGACGTCACATTCAACAATGCCGGCACCGGCGCGCCGCCGGTCGAGCTGGACGAGATCACCGACGAAAGCTGGCTGACCGTGGTCAACGCCAACCTCAACGGCGTCTTCTGGTGCACGCGGGAGGCCTTCCGGGTGATGAAGAAGCAGTCGCCGCAGGGCGGGCGGATCATCAACAACGGCTCGATTTCGGCGCACACGCCGCGGCCCTATTCCATCGCCTACACCTCGACCAAGCATGCGGTCACCGGCCTGACCAAGACCACGGCGCTGGACGGACGGCCCTATGACATCGCCTGCAGCCAGATCGACATCGGCAACGCCGCGACCCCGATGACCGCCCGCATGCCCCAGGGCGTGCCGCAGGCGGACCTGACTGTGAAGCAGGAGCCGGTGATGGACGTCCAGCACGTCGCCGACGCCATCCTCTACATGGCCAACCTGCCGCTGGACGCGAACGTCCTCAACATGACCGTCATGGCCACCAAGATGCCGTTCGTGGGCCGGGGATAGTTCGCCTCTGGCGCCCTCGGGCCTTACCCGGGGGCCTTGTGACCCGCCAGTTCCGCCCGCCCGGATGCCGGATCAGGTCCGGCATGACGATGTTTTCCGGCATTGACGCCTGGCTCTTACGTCACCCCGGCCTTGAGCCGGGGTCCGGTACGGCGTCGGACAGGATCGACTCATCCTGCTGCCGTCCGCGGGCCTGACCCGCGGACCTCAGGGTGCAACCGGGCTGGGCGGGGAAAGCCGGTCCCCAAGGCCCCCGGGTCAGGCCCGGGGGCGGCAGAGATGTTGACGAGGGCCGGTCGGGCCGTTTCTCCTACGCCGCCATGTCCCCCACGCCGGGGTCCTTGGTGGCGGTGAAGCGGATGTCGGGCCAGTCCTGCTGGCCGCGGTCGAGGTGCCAGGCGTTGCGGGCGAGGTAGACCGGGTCGCCCTCGTGGTCGTCGGCGATGGCGGTGTTGTTGGCGTCGCAGAACTTCTTCAGCGCGTCGTGGCTGTCGGCGGAGACCCAACGGGCGGTGTAGAGCTCCGCCGGTTCGAAGCGGACGGGCACGTTGTATTCGCTGCTGATCCGCTCCTGCAGCACGTCGAACTGCAGCGCGCCCAGCACGCCGACCACCCAGTCGGAGCCGAAGCGCGGCTTGAAGACGCGCGCCACGCCTTCCTCGGCCAGCTGCTGCAGGGCCGCGCCCAGATGCTTGGCGCGCATGGGATCGGTCGCCCGCACCCGCTGCAGCAGTTCGGGCGCGAAGCTCGGCACGCCGCGGAAGCGGATGTCCTCGCCCTCGGTCAGCGTGTCGCCGATGGCGAGCTGGCCGTGGTTCGGGATGCCGATGATGTCGCCGGCCCAGGCCTCCTCGGTGGTGGTGCGGTCGCCGGCGAGGAAGGTCACCGGGTTGTGCACGGCCAGCGACTTGCCGGTGCGGACATGCTTCAGCCGCATGCCGCGCTTGAAGTGGCCCGACGCCAGCCGCAGGAAGGCCACGCGGTCGCGGTGCTTGGGGTCCATGTTCGCCTGGATCTTGAAGACGAAGCCCGCGACCTTGTCCTCGATCGGCGCCACGGTGCGCAGATCGGCGGCCTGCGGCCGCGGCGGCGGGGCGAACTTGCCCAGCGCGTCCAGCAGGTCCTGCACGCCGAAGGCGTTCAGCGCGCTGCCAAAGAAGACCGGCGTCATGGTGCCGTCCCGATAGGCCTGCACGTCGAAATCGGGGCAGAGCTCCCGCGCCATCTCGGCGTTCTCCCGCAGCTCGGCGGCGGCGGCCTCCCCGATCAGGCCTTCCATCTTCGGATCCTCGAGGCCCTTCACCTCGGCGATGGTGCTGCCCTGCTTGTCCTTGGTCCGCTCCATCAGCACCAGCCGGTCGCCAAACAGGTCGTAGCAGCCCTGGAAGTCGCGGCCCATGCCGATCGGCCAGTTGGCCGGCGTCACGTCGAGGGCGAGATCGTTCTCGATCAGGTCCATCAGCGCGAAGGGGTCCTGCGCCTCCCGGTCCATCTTGTTGACGAAGGTGATGATGGGGACGTCGCGCAGGCGGCAGACCTCGAACAGCTTGCGGGTCTGGGGCTCGATGCCGCGCGCCGCGTCGATCACCATCACCGCCGAATCGACCGCCGTCAGCACGCGGTAGGTATCTTCCGAGAAGTCCTCGTGGCCCGGCGTGTCGAGCAGGTTGTAGGCGCAGCCATTGTAGTCGAAGGTCATCACCGAGGCGGAGACCGAGATCCCGCGCTCGCGCTCCATCTTCATCCAGTCCGACCGCGTCCGCCGCTGCTCGCCGCGCGCCCGCACGGCGCCCGCCGCCTGGATCGCGCCGCCGAACAGCAGCAGCTTCTCGGTCAGCGTGGTCTTGCCCGCATCAGGGTGGGAGATGATGGCGAAGGTGCGCCTTCTGCCGGCTTCGGTTTCAAGCTGGGTCATGGGGCGGGAGATAGCGGAAATTCGGCGCGGCGCAAGCGGGCCTTTCGTTCCGTGTTATCCTCCGGGTTGAACTGGATACCCTTGATCACGGGCATCCGCCGCACCGGATGCCGGATCGGGTCCGGCATGACGATGTTGCTTTGCATCGATCCGGCACTCTTCCGTCACCCCGGCCTTGAGCCGGGGTCCGGTCGGCGGCGCAACCAGCGGGGCTGCGCCAGATTGCCCGGGGACGGCAGAGCGATCAGAGAAAACTCTGCGGATCGATGTCGATGACCAGTCTTGCGGCGGCGGGCAGTTTCACCGCCTGCAGCCAGGCGGCGATGTAGCCCTGCAGCGTCCGGCCGGAGCGGCTGGAGACGAGGAACCGCATGCGGTGCCGGCCGCGGACCACGGCCAGCGGTGCGGGGGCGGGGCCGAGGACGCGGATGTCGGTGTCGCCCGGTCCGGGAATGGCGCGGGCCATCTCGCGGGCGAGGTCGCGGGCCTGCGCCTGCTCCGGCGCGGAGAGCACCAGCGCCGCCAGCCGGCCATAGGGCGGCATCCCCGCGGCTTCCCGGCCCTTCAGTTCGGCCTCGACGAAGGCGTTTGTGTCCCCGGCGGCGAGCGCTTCGAGCACCGGCGATTCGGGCTGGTGTGTCTGAAGCAGCACGCGGCCCGGCCGGTCGGCGCGGCCCGCGCGGCCCGCCACCTGGTGCAGCAGCTGGTGCGTCCGTTCGGCGGCGCGGAGATCGCCGCCCTCCAGCCCCAGATCGGCATCCACCACGCCCACCAGGGTGAGTTTGGGGAAGTTGTGGCCCTTGGCGACGATCTGGGTGCCGATCAACAGGTCGATCTCGCCCCGGTTCATCGACGCGATCAGCGCCTCGGCCTGTTCCGGCCCGGCGATCAGGTCGCTGGTCATCAGCGCCAGCCGCGCCTCGGGGAACAGCGCCTGCGCCTCCTCGGCCAGCCGCTCCACGCCGGGGCCGCAGGGTTTCATCCGGTCCTCCGCCCCGCAGGAGGGGCATTCGCGCGGCTTCGGCGTCGAGTAGCCGCAATGGTGGCATTGCAGCCGCCCGAGATAGCGGTGCTCCACCAGCCAGGCGGTGCAGTGCGGGCACTGGATGCGGAAGCCGCAGGCGTCGCAGAGCGTCAGCGGCGCATAGCCCCGGCGGTTCAGGAACAGCAGCGCCTGCTCGCCGGCCTCCAGCGTCTCGTTCACCGCCGTCTCCAGAAGCGGGGAGATCCAGCGCCCCGGGGGCGGGCGGTCGGTGCGCATGTCGACCAGGCTGACATCGGGCAGGCCGGCCGAGCCGAAGCGGCTTCTCAGCTCGAGATGCCGGTAGCGGCCTTCCCGGACGTTGCGCAGGCTCTCCAGCGAGGGCGTGGCCGAGACCAGCACGACGGGGAAACGGCTCACCGCGCCGCGCAGCACCGCCATGTCGCGGGCGTGGTAGTGCAGCCCGTCCTCCTGCTTGAAGGAGGTGTCGTGCTCCTCGTCGACCACGATCAGGCCGAGATCGGGGAACGGAAGGTAGAGCGCCGAGCGCGCGCCGGTGACGATCCGCGCCTCGCCGGAGACGATGCGGCGGTAGCTGAGCCGCCGGTCCTTCTGGCTCAGCCCCGAATGCCATTGCACCGGCGCGGCTCCGAAGCGGGCGGTGAAACGCTCCACGATCTGCTGGGTCAGCGCGATCTCCGGCAACAGCACCAGCACCTGCTTCCCCTGCCGCAGCGCCTCGGCCACGGCCTCGCAATAGACCTCGGTCTTGCCCGCGCCGGTGACGCCTTCCAGCAGCGTCGTCGAGAAGCCCTGACCGACGGCGCCCGACAACACGCCGGCGGCGTGCTTCTGCTCGGCGTTCAGCTTCGGCCTTGCGTGATCCGGGTCCGGCTGGCGCAGCGCCGGGTCGGCGGCGCGTTCCTCCGCCGCCAGCACGCCCTGTTCGGCGAGGCCCTTCACCACGGAGGCGCCGACGCCGGCGATCTCGGCCAGATCGGCGGCGGTGCGCGGGAAGCCTTCGGCGGCGACCTCCATCACCGCCTTCCGGGCCGGGGTCATGCGCTGCGGCTCCGCGCCGGTCGGGCTGTAGACGGTGACCGGCCTCGGCGGCCGCGCCGCGCCGAAGCGCCGGATGACCATGGAGAGAATGTCGCCGAGCGGCCTGAGGTAATACCGTGCGGTCCGGGTCAGGAACTGACGGAAGTCGGCGTCCAGCGCCGGCAGGTCGTGCCCGATCTCCAGGATCGGCTTCAGCTTTTCCTCGGCCACAGGTTCGCCGGCGGGTTCGGTCTCGTCCCAGACCACGCCCATGGTCTCGCGCGGGCCCAGCGGCACGCGGACGGGCGTTCCCGGCGGCGGCAGGCGGTCCGCCGGCGCCAGATAGTCGTAGGGTTCCGCGAAGGGAAGCGGCAGCAGGACCTTGACGCGGACCGGTGCGGTCGCGAGAAGATCGGGTTGTGAGGCAGGCGCGGGCATTGTCCGGTCCAGTCTATGCCCGAAGCGCCCGGCGGCAAGCCGCGTCAGGACCAGAACCAAAAGGGACCCCAGGTCTATGAAATTCTTCGTCGACAGCGCCGACACAGCGGCGATCCGAGAGCTGAACGAGACCGGCCTGGTCGATGGCGTGACGACGAATCCGTCGCTGATCGCCAAGTCCGGCGGCAATATCCTGAAGGTGGTCGCCGAGATCGCCGAGATGGTCGAGGGCCCGGTTTCCGCCGAGGTCACCGCCACCGATCACGCGACCATGCTGGCCGAGGGCCGCAAGCTGGCCAAGATCGCGCCCAACATCGCGGTGAAGGTGCCGCTGACCATGGACGGACTGAAGACCTGCAAGGTGCTGACCGACGCCGGCACCATGGTCAATGTCACGCTCTGCTTCTCGGCCAACCAGGCGCTGCTGGCGGCCAAGGCCGGCGCGACCTTCATCTCGCCCTTCGTCGGGCGGCTGGACGATATCGGCCAGGACGGCATGGAGCTGATCGCGGATATCGTCTCGATCTACGACAATTACGACTTCGGCACCGAGGTGCTGGTCGCCTCGATCCGCCACCCGATGCACCTGCTGGACGCGGCCAAGCTGGGCGCGGACGTCGCCACCCTGCCGCCGAACGTGCTGACGTCGCTGGCCAACCATCCGCTGACCGACAAGGGTCTGAAGGCCTTCCTGGACGACTGGGCCAAGACCGGGCAGTCGATTCTGGACGACACCGACATGGCCGAGGCCTGAGGCGTGGCCGGACGCGACAGCGCGGCCACCGGGGGCGGCGATTCGCTGACCGAGGCGGAGATCGTCGCCTTCCTGCTGCAGCATCCGGACTTCCTCAACCGGCATCCCGAGCTGCTGCGCCGCCTGACGCCGCCGTCGCGCTTCGAGGCCGAATCGGAGGGCGCCGAGGTCGTCGACATGCAGGGCTTCATGGTGACCCGCCTGCAGGCCGATCTGGACCGCATCCGCGACAGCCAGGACGAGCTGATCCAGTCGGCTCGCTCCAATCTCTCCAGCCAGAAGCAGATCCACGAGGCCGCGCTGGCCGTGCTGGACGCCCGCGATCTGGAGGAGCTGATCCACATCGTCACCCGCGACCTGCCGCTGGCGCTGGACGTCGACGCCATCTCCATCTGCGTCGAGCGCGAGACCGAGCATCCGGGCGAATCGCGCGTCGGCGGCATGTTCGTGCTGCTGCCCGGCGACATCGACGCCGCGCTGGGCGGCGAGCGCCGCGTGCTGCTGAGGGAGCGTGCCGAGGGCACGGACGCCTTCTTCGGCCCCGCCGCGGCGCTGGTGCGTTCGGACGCGCTGGTGCGGCTGGAGCTGACCGGCACCGCGCCCGCCGCGATGCTGGCGCTGGGCAGCCGCGAGATCGGGCGTTTCCACCCCGGCCAGGGCACCGAACTGCTGTCCTTCATGTCCGAAGTGGTGGCCCGCTGCCTGCGCCGCTGGCTGGACCTGCCGCCGGCCTGACTTTCTCGATCCCGCCTGCCGCCCTATTCTTTCTCCAGCAGCGAAACCGATTCGAAGGTGTTGGAGGGAGGCTGACATGCCGCGAGAGATGATCGTCCCCAAGGGGCAGGGCTTCGCGCCCAAGCACTTCCGCATGGCCCCGGCGGCGAAGGCCAACGGCCTGATCTGGATGTCGGGCGTCGTCGCCGACCAGCGCGAGCCCGGCGAGGAAGCCATGGACGCCGCCATCGACAAGGCCTTCGCCACCATCGGCAACACCCTTGCCGAATCGGGCAGCGGCTGGGAGCACGTGGTCGAGATCGTCTCCTACCACACCGATCTGGCTGGCAGCATCCAGACCTTCATGGCGGTGAAGGACCGATATCTGACCGGGCCGGATTTCCCCGCCTGGACGGCGATCGGCACGACGGCGCTGGCCATCCCGACCGGCATCGTCGAGATCAAGATCACCGCCACCGAGGCCTGAGGCGGACGGCATGGGCGAGGCCGGCATCGGCGGTCTGAGACGCAGTTGGCTCGACTGGCTGGCCCATGAACGCCGGCTGGCCGGGAACACGCGGACCGCCTACGAGGCCGACTTCGACGATTTCACCGGCTTCCTGACCGGCCATCTGGGCGGCACGGTCGATGCGGCGGCGCTGGCGGGGCTGATGCCGGCGGACATCCGCGCCTGGCTCGCCAGCCGCCGCGCGCGCGGCGTCAGCGCGGCCTCCAACGCCCGGGCGCTCTCGGCGATCCGCAGCTTCTTCCGCCGCATGAAACAGCTCGGCCGTCTCGACAACGCCGCCGCGCTCTCGATCACGCCGCCGAAGACCCCGCGCCGCGCGCCGAAGCCGGTCTCGCCGGAGATGGCGCTGGGCATCGTCGACGCGCCGCTGGAAGCCGGAGACGGCTGGCAGGGCCTGCGCGACCGGGCGGTGCTGATGCTGCTCTACGGCGCGGGCCTGCGTATCTCCGAGGCGTTGGCGCTGACCGTGGCGGACGCCCCGCTCGGCCGCGCGCTGGCGGTGACCGGCAAGGGCGGCAAGACCCGGCGCGTGCCGGTGCTGCCCGCCATCGCCGAGGCGGTGGAGGCTTACAGAGCCGCATGTCCCTTCGACGAGAGGCCGGACCGGGCGCTGTTCCTCGGCGCCCGCGGCGGCCCGCTCCGGCCCGAGATCGTGCAGGCGGAGATCCGGCGGCTGCGCGGGGCGCTGGGCCTGCCGGAGACCGTGACCCCGCACGCGCTGCGCCACAGCTTCGCGACGCATCTGCTGGGCGGCGGCGCGGATCTGCGCGCGATCCAGGAGCTGCTCGGCCACGCCTCGCTGTCGACGACGCAGGTCTATACCGATGTCGACGCCGAGGCGCTCTACCGCACCTACGAGACCGCGCGCCCCGCCATCGCGCGCGGCGGCGGGAAGGCACGGAAACGCGCTTGATCTGCGAACTTCGCTGACTATAGTCCCGGCCTTCCGGAGGGATGGCCGAGCGGTTTAAGGCGCACGCCTGGAAAGCGTGTTGGGTGCAAGCCCTCGGGGGTTCGAATCCCCCTCCCTCCGCCAGCACCGTTTCGCACGGCGAAACGGTGGAAGCTGCCCCGGCATCTCCAGCGCGGCAGGGGTTTGCGAAGCAAACGCCCGAGAGCGCTCGGGTCCGGACCTTCGCTCCTCAACGACGGCACTGTCTTTCAGGGCGAAACGGCTTCCGCACATCACCAACGCCGTCCTGGCTCAGCCCGCCGCCTTCATCGGTGTTGGCTTGTCGGCCTTTCAGGAACAGCCCGCGATGTCGGCAGTCGAGACTTGACCGTCAACAGAAATCGCGCCGGCCCGCTTGAAGCGAACCGGGCCGGCGAAACAATCCGGTCGAAGAAAATTCCTCTTCGTGAAGCCGTCTGCTACACTTTGACAGGCGGTGAACAAGGCAAGGCAGCAATGAAGGTGAGGTGGATTCGGTCTTTGGCTGATTATTCAGTGCCAGCCGGTTTCACTGCCATCGGCCCTCGGGTGTTGTTGTTGACACTGCTGTTCGCGGCCATCGGGACCAGCAGCCGCGCCGATTCCGACTATCTCATCGACCAGGACGCCGCGGAGATGCAGCTCCGGCCTGTCTGTGTCGGACGGCAGGAGGCGGTCCGCTATGCGCGCGCGCTGATCGACTACATGGCGCAGAATTCGACGGCGGACGTGCCCGGGGCCATCGGCGCAACACAGGCGCGGACAGCCGGGAATGGCGGCAGTGAATTCGACTGCTACGTGATGGTGGTGAAGCCGGTCTATTTTGCCGAACCGGCGGACGTCGTGGATGTGATGGACACGCATGGCGCACCGGGCTTGCCGGCCGGACAGGGCGTCCTACTCGCCCGCGCGGACGTCATCGACGAGAATGGCGAGGTTCTGGCCCGGCGCGCCAATGGCGATTACCTCTATGCGATGCCGGTGGCCCGTGGCGAGGTCGTCCAGCGAAATGCGCCTTCGACCGCCATGACAGCACCACCCCGCGTGGTCGATGGACCGGAGAACAGCGGTTTCGCTGCCGCCGGAAGCCGCTCGGAATCCCTTCCGTCAGCCACGGGAACCGGGAGCGCGGAGGACGAGTTCACCGGACACCGGTCCGTAACCTATGACGATGGCGTCACCTACGATGGTGGTTGGCTGAATGGGAAGTTTCACGGCCACGGCATAATCACGTGGCCGAACGGCGACCGTTACGAGGGCGGGTTCCTGGACAACAAGAAGCACGGCACAGGCGTCTACATCTGGGGCAGCGGCAGCCGCTGGGCGGGCGATCGCTACGAGGGCGAATTCCGGGACGGCAAGCGCAACGGCCACGGCGTTTACACGTATGCGGATGGTCGCCCCTATGAGGGCGACTTTCAAGACCGCGTGTTTCACGGCCAAGGCGTTTTCACCTGGCCGGAGGGGCACCGCTTTGTGGGTTCGTTCGCCGACGACCGTATCCAAGGCTACGGCACCATGTGGTTTCCGAATGGCGACTGGTGTGCCGGCGTATGGGAACGGAGCGGTCTCATCGGTTCAGGGAATGGCGTGATTGGCGGCCAATCCCGGACATGCAGGGTCCGCTGAGGCGCTCAAATCCTGCCGCCGAATCTGGAGGTCCCGGACCATCGCAACCGGTCCGAGTCCGCAGCCCCCAATTCCCGTCCGCCCGTTTCCGGTGTACGGTCCGCCTCCGATGATCGTCCCCGACACCATCCATACCCTTGACTGATCCGCTGGCAGCGGCGCAGGCGGCGCTGAAGCGGGTGTTCGGGCATGCGGGGTTCCGGCCCGGGCAGGCCGATGCCGTCGAGGCGCTGCTGTCGGGGCGGGACGTGCTGGCGGTGATGCCGACCGGCGCGGGCAAGTCGCTCTGCTATCAGGCGCCGGCGCTGGTGATGGACGGGCTGACCGTCGTCGTCTCGCCGCTGGTCGCCCTGATGGAGGACCAGGTGGCGGCGCTGAAGCTGTCCGGCGTCGCCGCCGAGACCATCAATTCCGGCCGCGACCGGGAGACCAATGTCGCGGCCTGGCGGCGCGTCGCGGCGGGCGAGACCAAGCTGCTCTACATGTCGCCGGAACGGCTGATGACGGCGCGCATGATCGCCGCGCTGCAGAAGCTCTCTCCGGCCATGTTCGCCATCGACGAGGCGCACTGCATTTCCCGCTGGGGCTCGGCCTTCCGGCCGGAATACGAACAGCTCGGCGAGCTGCGCCACGCCTTCCCCGGGGCGCGGCTCTCCGCCTTTACCGCCACCGCCGATCCGGCGACGCGCGAGGACATCGCGGCCAAGCTGTTCGGGCGCGAGCCGGAGGTGCTGGTGGCGGGCTTCGACCGGCCCAACATCACGCTGACGGTGCAGCCGCGCGGCGACTGGCGCGAACAGATGACCGCCTTCCTGGAGGCGCGGCCCGGCCGGTCCGGCATCGTCTACGCCCTGTCGCGGAAGAATGTCGACGAGATCGCCGGGTTCCTGTCCGGGCAGGGGTACAACGCGCTGCCCTATCACGCGGGCATGGACGCCGCGGCGCGCTCGGCCAACCAGGACCGCTTCATGACCGAGGATGCCGCGATCATGGTCGCGACCATCGCCTTCGGCATGGGCATCGACAAGCCCGACATCCGCTTCGTGCTGCACACCCACCTGCCGGCCAATATCGAGGCCTACTACCAGGAGATCGGCCGCGCCGGCCGCGACGGCGAACCGGCCGAGGCGATGATGCTGTTCGGGCTGGACGACATCCGCCTGCGGCGCCGCTTCATCGACGATGACGGCTCGGGCGAGGACAACAGGCGCCGCGAGCACAAGCGCCTCGACGCGCTGGTCGCCTATGCCGAGGCCTCGACCTGCCGCCGGGCGATGCTGCTGGCCTATTTCGGCGACGAGGCGGCGGCCTGCGGCAACTGCGACATCTGCCTCGATCCGCCGAAGATGATGGAGGCGACCGCGCCGGCGCGGCTCGCCCTGTCCGTGGTGCGGGCGACGGGGGAGCGCTTCGGCGCGGTGCACGTCATCGACGTCATCCGCGGCTCGGAGAACCGCCGCGTCCTCGAACTGGGCCACGACCGGCTGGCCGAGCATGGCGCGGGCAAGGACCGCCCGGCGCCGTGGTGGCAGGCGTTCCTGCGCCAGCTCGTGTCCGCGGGACATCTGGAGATCGACATCCAGGGCTTCGGCGGCCTGCGTCTGACCGCGTCAGGCCGCCGGATTCTGGCCGGGGAGGCCGGCTTCGAATGCCGCGAGGTGCTGACCCGCCCGCCAAAATCCGCGCGCCGGCCGAAGGCGGACGTGCCGGCGCTCGCACCGGAGAACGAGGGGCTGCTGGGCCGGCTGAAGGCGCACCGGCTGGAACTGGCGCGGGCGCAGTCGGTGCCGCCCTACGTCATCTTCCACGACCGGACCCTGATCGCGATGGCCGAGACGCAGCCGCTGGACGCCGACGCCTTCCTCGACCTGCCCGGCGTCGGCAAGGCCAAGGCCGAGAAGTTCGCCGACAGCTTCATCGCGGTGTTGCGGGAGGCAGCGGACGCGTGAAGGCCTGTGCAGCCTGTGCGGCGGTTGCCGGTCGGGCGGCCTTCCAATAGCGTCCACCAGTTGAACCTTCCGGAGCGCCATTCAATGAACATCGAGACCGGCAGACCGCCGACACCGGCCGTGAACGGGCTCGTGACCTCGCCGCATTCGCTCGCCTCCTCGGCCGGTGTGGACGTGCTCAGGGCCGGCGGTTCGGCGGTCGACGCCGCCATTGCCACCAGCGCGGTGCTGGCGGTGCTCTATCCGCACATGACCAGTATCGGCGGCGACGCCTTCTGGCTGATCCACGAAGGTGCGACCGGCGACATCAACTATCTGTCCGGCGGGGGACAGGCGGCGGCGACGGCGGATATCGAGTGGTTCCGGACCCGCGGTCACACGGAGATTCCGCTGGAGGGCGTGCTGCCGGCGACGCTGACGGTGCCCGGTGCACTGGCCAGCTGGGCGGCGGCGCATGAGCGGTACGGACGGCTGCCGCTCGCCCGTTGCCTCGAACAGGCCATCGCCTATGCGCGGGATGGCGCCCCGGTCAGCGCACGCGTCGCCGGATTCATCGAACTGTTCCGCGGCAAGCTGGCCGCGCATCCCGACACGTCCGCCATCTTCCTGCCGGGCGGCGAGGTCCCCCGGGCCGGCGCCAGGCTGGCGAACCCGAACCTCGCCAGGTCCATGGAGGCCTTCGCCCGCGACGGCCGGGCCGGCTTCTACGAGGGCGAGGTGGCGCGGGCGCTGTCGCGGTTCGCCGAAGCGCAGGGCGGCTTCTTCCGGGAAGGCGACTTCGCGGCCCAGCAGGCCCGGTGGGAAGCCCCACTTGTCGGCACCTACCGCGGTCTGGAGATCTACAACACGCCCGCGCCGACCCAGGGCTTCACCGTGCTGTCGATGCTGAACCTGCTGGAGCCGTTCGACCTGGGCGGCATGCCGGCGTTCGGGCCCGATCATGTGCATCTGCTGGTCCAGGCCAAGCAGCTCGCCTATCACGACCGAGACCGCTATCTGGGCGATCCGCGCTTCGGCGATGTCCCGGTCGGGCGGCTGATATCGAAGGCCCATGCCGACGAACGGCGGCGGCTGATCGATCCGTCACGGGCACTGGCGTGGGACGAGGTGCCCTCCTACGGCTCGCTGTCGGGCGACACGGTCTACATGGCCGCGGTCGACCGGGACGGCAACGCGGTCTCCCTGATCCAGAGCATCTACGGCGCCTTCGGCTCCGGCGTCGTGGCCGGCGACACGGGCATCCTGCTGCAGAACCGCGGGGCCTATTTCACGCTCGATCCGGACCATCCGAATGCGCTGCAGCCGGGCAAGGTGCCGCTGCACACGCTGATCGCCTCGATGGGCAAGCGGGACGGCAAGCTGTGGAGCGTGCTCGGCTGCATGGGGGCGGACGGCCAGCCGCAGATCCAGTTGCAGGCCTATGTCGGGCTGCTCGACCACGGCCTCGACATCCAGCAGGCGCTGGAGGCGCCGCGTTTCCTGTCCGGCCGCTTCGGGCTGGGCGAATCGCGGGACACGCTGCACATGGAAGGCCGCTTTCCGGACGCCACCATGGACGAGCTGGCGCGGCGCGGCCACACGCTGGACCGCTGGGCGGACTGGAACGAGCTGGCCGGACACGCCCACGGCATCCTCATCGATCCGGAGACCGGGTATCTTCAGGGTGGCTCCGATCCCCGAAGCGATGGTGCGGCCATCGGCTACTGAGCCGGACGGCGGCCGGGGCCGTTCAGGGGCGGGGCACCAGCTGGGTGGTCTCGACCAGCCGGCTGTCGGCCAGCGCCGCCGCGCGGATCGGCGAGATGGCCAGGTAGTCCGGATCCTTCATCATCTCCACGAAATGCCGCCGGCTGGGATAGCGGACCAGCATGACGGCGCTCCATTCCTCGTCGCCGATCACGGTGCGGTGGCTCTGCCCGATCCAGATCGGCTCGACGCCGAAGCGCGCATTCAGTTTCATCAGGCGACGCCCGTAGACATCGAACGCCTCGCGCCCGCTCAGGCCGTCCACCCCGTGCCCCGGCTCCGCCACGTCCCGGTAGCGAAGCAGGTTGAGCATCACCACCGGCTGGTCCGGGTCGCCGCCCGACATGGCCTCCAGGGCCGCCGCATCGAAATCCACCAGTCCCATGACCTGCTCCTCCACCAGCGGACCTGTTCCCGTTGCAGACGGTAGACCCGCGGCGGAAGGAGCGCCACGAGGATTCACGCAAACTGAGGCCTTGCAGAGGCCGCGTCGTGACTGATTGTCATTCGCAACGGCCATTCCTATCTCTGGGCGGCATTGACCGGACAGGAAGACGATGAACCCACAGAACCTCCTCGAGCAGTTTCTCGGCGCCGATGCCGGCGCGAAGGCCGGCCAGGCCATGCAGGGCGCCCGCGACCGGGTCGCCGGCAGCGGCTGGGCCGGCGTCGCCGGCGGTGTGGCCGCGGGCGGGCTGATCGGCGTGCTGCTGGGATCGAAGAAGGCGCGCAAGACCGTCGGCAAGGTGGCCGGCGGCGTGGTCGGCTATGGCGGCGCCGCGGCGCTGGGCGCGCTCGCCTACCGGGCCTATCAGAACTGGCAGTCGGGCAAGGCGGCCGCGCCCGCACCCGCATCCGCACCGCCGCCGTCCGGCGTTCCGGCCGCCGGGGGCGAACCCGAGCTGCCGCCCGAGGGCTCGAAGTTCCTGCCCGCCACCGCGCCGGCCGGCGACGGGCGGCCGTTCGAGCTTGCCCTGATCCTCGCGATGGTCGCCGCGGCCAATGCGGACGGTCACATCGGGGCCGACGAGCAGCGGCTGATCTTCGAGCGGGCCGGCGAGATGTCGCTGGACGCCGAGGACAAGGCCTTCGTCTTCGACGCCCTGAGCGACCCGCCCGGCCTGAAGCAGATCGCCGCGCTGCCGCAGGGTCCCGAACAGGCCGCGGAGATCTATCTGGCCTCGCGCCTGGCGATCGATCCCGACGAGTTCGCGGAGAAGGCCTATCTGGAGGCGCTGGCGAGCCGTCTTTCGCTGCCGCCCGACCTGGTCGCGCATCTGGAATCGCAGGTCCGGGCCGCCGCCGCGGCCTGAGGCCTGTCGTCCCGCCGCCGGGTCGGGTAAGAGATCGGGCATGTTTGGCTTCCTCGAACTGTTCGGGCCGTCGCGGCCCCAGAAGCGGCTGGATGCGGCGCTCCGCGAAGCCGGTGTGCATCCGCGTCTGGTGCCGGGGGCGGTGAAGCTCACCGCCATTCGCCAGATGGAGGAGAAGGAGCGGCAGGGCGGCGCCGACGAGGCGGCCTGCGCCCGTGCCGCCGCGCTGCTCGCTTATCTGATGCATGGCCGCGAGATCTTCGAGGGCGACAATGGCGCGGCCGCCGCCGCGGAGGCCGAGGACCGCATCGCGGGCGCAGTGGCCGCCGGCGACGGTCCCGACGCCCGTCTGATCCTGCTCGCCCTGCACGCCGGCATCGTCGCGCAGGAAGTCGTCGAGGCCTGGGGCCTGGAGATCGACTGAGGGGGCTGCCCCGGCGCTGCAGGCGCCCGCGCGGTGGACTTCGGGCGCGGTTTGGCGGACGCTTTCCCGCTGAACCCTCGAAGACGACCGGACCTGCATGTGACGGGCGAGACGCTGCAGCGGATCGATATCGGGCGGCCGGCGAAGCGCCTGCGCCGCATGTGGAACGGTGCGCGCCTGAACGCCTTCCTGCCGCTGGCGGTGCTGATCGCCGTCCGCGGGCCGCTGGGGAGCTTTTTCGACCCGCAGGCCTCGGAAGCCGTCGACATCTTCAACACCTTCAATCTGGCGGCGCTGGTCTGGCTGCCCTACCTGGTCTACGTCTCCGGCGCGCGCTCCCGCTTCGCCGCCGGGGTAGGTGTGTTCGTCTGCCTGACCCTGCTGTGGATGTGCTTTCTGGCGGGCTTCGGCGGCATCCACGACCGGCATGCCGGCGTGGTCGCGGCGGTGGGCGTGCTGGCGGCCGGTGCGCTCTGGGGTCTGATCACCGCGGTCCCGGTCCTGTTCGCCCAGGTGCGCCGGAACCCGTTCGGGCCGCTGGCGCTGGCGAAGTTCGAACGCCACATCAACCGGATGCCCTACTGGTGGCGCATCGGCAAGCTGATCCTCTTCTTCGCCGCCGCCCATCTCTGGATGGTGCTGCTGGTCGGCGTGCTGTCCGCGCCGGCGCAGTACCGCGCCTATTACGACAGCGCGAACGAAAGGCTGGGGCAGGGGCGCGAGCCGATGGCCGCGCCGGCGATGAACGAGATCTTCCAGTATTTCGCCGGTGCGAGCCTGCTCGTCGTCGTCCTCGTCCTCGCCGTGGCGGCCTCCCTGATCTTCCTTGCGCGGCTGGCCCAGCGCTGGCTGCGGGCGCGGGCCGAGACCGGCGCCGCCAACGCCGTGGAACAGCCGATCCTGCTGCTGCGCTCCTTCGCCGACGACGCCGCGCGGGTGCGCCCGGATGCGCTCTACATGCGGCTGCAGTTCCGCAAGCGGCGGCTGGAGGAGATCGTCGCCATGGTGATCCGCCGCCTCGGCGCCTTCACCGCCATCGGCTCACCGGGTGAGCGGCTGCCCCCGCTCGGCGCCCGGCGCGCCTATTTCGACGACGACAGCTGGCAGGACGCGATCCTGCACTGGATCGGGGTCAGCCGCTTCGTGGTGCTGGTCGCCGGCCTGACCGAGTGGATCCAGTGGGAGCTGCGGACGCTGATCGAGCGGTCGGGGCTCGACCGGCTGATCGTGCTGATACCGCCCGGCAGCCGTGCGGAAACGCAGGCGCGGCTGGACCTGCTTGCCGGCTGCTTCCGGGACACGCCCTGGGGCGGTGCCTTCGGCGCGCTCGATCCGGACCGGGTCCTGGCCATCATGTTCGGCGAGGGCGGCGAGATCCTGGTGATCGACGGCGTCCGCCGCGACGAGATCGAATACCGCCTCGCCATCCTGGCCGCCATCCGGCAGATGGAAGGGGCGTAGGACGGCCGCCGAACGGGTCACCCCCGATGGCCCATCGGGCCACTCGGGGGTCCGGAGCGGCTTTGCTGCAATGTCATTGATGGACCGGGAAGGCGCTCCGGAACCCTACCGATCCTTCACGTAGTCGCTGACCCAATCGAACTCGTCGGCGCAGCTCTCCGGGATGTCCTGCCGGTAGGGCGGCAGGCGCGGGTTGCGGAATTCGCTTAGATGCATCCGGTCGTCCTCGATCTTCACCTGCGCCTCCGGGCTGTAGAGATCACCCCGTTTGCCATAGGGAACCAGGCGGTCCCGGAGCGAACGTGCGAAATAGTAGGTTTCCAGTGTTCGAGCTTGGTACCGACGAAGTTGACCGAAGCGGAACTCGCCAAGGCCGTACCGGAGGTCGGTTGAGTAGATTTCCGCACCGATGAGGGCGGTGTGGAACACGTTGACAACGTAGAGACCGAAACGCTGCTGCTGGTCGAGCGCGTTGACGACCAGAACCTGCATCACGCCCTCGCGGGCGACGAGGAAGCCTTCATAGACACTGTCTGCGCCAACGAGCGGCCGGTAACCCACTTCCGGCCCCAGCCGTTCGGCGAGGTCGTCAAAAAGCGCGCCGCGGCCGTTCAGCAGGAAGATGCCGGTGACCGGGCCCTCCAGAAAGGCCGATACGGCGCCGGCGACCTCGGCCGGCGGCTGATCGAAATCGAACCTGGGATAGACGCGATAGAGGGCGTGACGATCTTCGTAGTCGAGGATGAATTTGTTTGCGAGTGACATCCGGCGGGTGTCCGCATCGACATGATAGGCGATGGAATCGCTCGCCGGCACGAACGGCTGGTCCTTCGCGCCCTCGATCACGGCAAGGCAGGTCGTCTTGAAGCCGCGATAGATCGCGATGAGCTGCAGAGGCACTTCACGCTCCGCTTCCGCAGCGTGCGCGGCACCGCAGAGCCAGCCAAGAAGAATGACGGCAACGCACAGTGCCCGCCGCGACGGGTTCGAATGCCGCCTCGCCATCCGCCAGCCCGAGAAGAGCCGGGCCGCTGCCGAACGGGTCACCCCCGATGGCCCATCGGGCCACTCGGGGGTCTGGAACGGCTTGGGCGCAAGACTGGTAATCGACCCGATGCCCGCGTAGGGCGGGCATGACAGATCTTCGATTGCCGCTGGTTCACCGGTTTGCGGGAACCCTGCGGGAGACTGGCGGCGTCCTCTTATCACCCTCACTCCGGCGCCCGGGCGTTGAAGCGGTCTTCCTCGATCTTGCGGCGGGCGTCGACGATGCGGCGGGCGGCGGCCGAGGGCAGGCCGGCGCCGGTCAGCACGATCTCGCCGAGCTGCAGGCTGGCTTCCACCGTTTCCGGGATCACCTGGGTCGCGCCGTGCTCCATCAGCCGCAGGGCGTGGGCGCTGTCGCGGGCGCGGGCGTAGATCGGCAGGTCGGGCCAGAGATCGCGGGCGGTGTCGACCACATGCTCGGCGGCGGCGGCGTCGTCCATGGTCACCACCAGCGCGGCGGCGCGGCCTGTGTGGAACCGCTTCAGGATGTCGGGCCGGTTGGCGTTGCCGAAGAAGATCGAGCCGCCGGCGGCGCGGAACCGCCCGACCAGCCGCGCATCCATGTCGAGGCCGACATGCGGCACCTCCTGTCCGTCCAGCAGGGAGCCCAGCATCTGGCCAACGCGCCCGTAGCCGACGATGACGACATGGCCTTCCAGCCCCGTGGCGACGTCGCCGTCCGTCTGCCCCTTCGCCGCCTCCCGCTTCTCCAGCGCGGCGGCCAGACGGCGCGCGCCCCAGGCGATGGGCGGGGTCGCCATCATGGTCAGGCTGGCCACGATCAGCATGAACTGCGCGGTCTCGTTGGGCATCAGGCCCAGCCCGTAAGCCATGCCGACGACGACGAAGGCGAACTCGCCGCTCTGTCCCAGCAGCAGCGAGGCTTCCAGCGACACGTGCCGCCGCTCCCCGAACAGCCGCGCCAGTACGTAGATGATCGGGGTCTTGATCATGTAGAGGCCGATCACCGAGGCGATCAGCCAGACCGGCTCGGCCAGCACCTGCACGATGTCGATGCCCATGCCGATGGAGACGAAGAACAGGCCCAGCAGCAGGCCCTTGAAGGGCTCGATATCGACCTCGATGGCGTGGCGGTACTCGGTCTCGGCGAACATCAGCCCGGCCAGGAAGGCGCCCAGCGCCATGGAGAGGCCGAAGGCGCCGGTGAGCAGCGCGGTGCCGATGATCACCAGCAGCACCAGCGCCAGGAACATCTCCTCGCTGGCTGCGGTGCCGACGAAGCGGAAGACCGGGCGCAGCACCAGCCGGCCCAGCACCAGGATGACCGCCACGGCGACCGCTGCCTCTCCCATCGCCTGCGCGAAGGAAAGGACGACCGGCGCGTCGCTCTGCACGGCGAAGACGCCGACCAGGAACAACACCGGCAGCACGGCGAGGTCCTGGCAGAGCAGGATCGAGAAGCTGACGCGGCCGGTCTCGGTGCCCAGGCGGCTGTTCTCCGAAAGCAGCTGCATGACGATGGCGGTGGACGAGAGCGCGAAGCTGCCGCCGAGCACGATGGCGACGGCCAGCGTGTTGTCGAAGGCCGCGGCGACGGCGGCGATGGCCGCGCCGGAGATCAGGATCTGCGCCCCGCCGAGGCCGAAGACCAGCCGCCGCATCGCCCAGAGCCGCTCCAGCGAGAGCTCGAGGCCGATCATGAACAGCAGGAAGACGACGCCCAGCTCGGCCAGCAGCCGCACGCCCTCCAGATCCTCGATCACCAGATGGCTGAGCCAGGGCATCTCGCCGGTGAAGCGGGCGAGGCCGAAGGGGCCGATGACGATGCCGACCAGCAGGAAGCCGAAGACCGGGCTGATCTTCACGCGGCGGGCCAGCGGGACGACGACGCCCGCGGCGAACAGAAAGATGACGACCTCGTGCAGGTCCAGCGTTTCGTGGCCCATGACCGCCTCTGCCCGCTCCCCGTCGCGTGCTCCCGCTCCCTCACCCCCATGAAAGGCGGTCGCGGCCGCGGGATCAATGGGCGCTGACGTCACGGGCGCGGGCGGCGCACATGCGCGGCGTGCAGGCCGCGACGGGCGGCCCGATCTAGTCGATCAGAGACTTCGCCTTGTGCGCCATCGCCGCAAAGTGCAGTCCCGCAGTTCCGTCGGTTGCCGCGGTCGAAGCGCGGTCGAGACGGGAGGCCAGCTCCGGCAGGCTTCGGCGGACCCAGGCCGGCCAAGGCGTGTCGTCGCCGGTTTCGGCCACCAGCCTGGCGAAGGCGGGCGAAAAGCCCTGCGCCGTGGCCGCCGCCGCGACTTCGGCTTCGCCGGGGCCGTCCGTCTGCGATGTGTCCAGCAACGCGCCCGCCCGGTCGAGATAGGCGCGTTGCAACGCCTGTTTCCACGGCGGCGAGTCCGACAGGTCGCCCCAGACCGCCTCGTGAACGTCCTCGGCAAAGTCCTCGATCCAATAGGCCTCGGAAGACCTTCGGCCCTGCAGGGCGAGCAACTTCAGCGTCGGTCCGGCCAGAAGTCCGGTGATCAACTGAGCCTGCAGATCGTCGATCACCAGTTCGCCGGACAACGGATAGGCCCGCCCCGCATAGGTCCTGTCCCTGTAGCGATCGAGACTGGCCGCGCCTTCGCCCAGCAGGTAGGCCACGGCTTCGGCCTGAAGCCCGCGGGGAACGACCGTGATGGTCTCGCCGGCGCTGCGCAACGGCCCACGGTAAACTCCTCCGACCAGGTCTCCGGCCGATTTCAGAAACCGGCTGTGGGTCAGCAGAAACACGTCCAGCGCTGCGCGAAACGCCCGGGCATCGCCCCCCGTCGCCTCGTCCAGGCGGGCGAGCGACCGCATCAGGTTGGCGATGCCCAGCCGTGTCGCCTCGACGCGCTCGACGCCGACATTCTCGCGCTGGACGCGCGGATCGCCGCCGAAATGCTCGATCTCGTCCGGGAACTCGGCGACGCCCCACATGGTGGTCCGGTCGGCGGCCATGGCGGCGGCGAAGTCGTCCAGCCCTCTCTGTTCCTCGGCCGCCGTGGCGCCGAAATCGCCGTAACCCCAACTGATTGCGGCGTAGTCGTAGGGGCCGATGCGCCCCAGCAGGCCCGAGACGCCGTCGCCGGGCTGGGCTGCCTGGTTCATGCGGCCATAGGCCATGATCGAGCTGTTCGGGCCGGTCGTATCCACCCGGCCCGGGTCGCGCAGATGGGCGCAGGACCAGGCGGTCGAAGCAAGATGGTTGTGGCGCAATCCGATGGTGTGGCCGACTTCATGCGCAACGACGTACTGAAGGATCTCGCCGCGCAGATCCTCGGGCAGGGGCAGCCGGGCCGCCCGCGGGTCCATTGCCCCGAACAGTGCGAAATAGTAGCGCTCCACATATTCGATCACCTGCGGCCAGACGAGAATGTGCGCCGAAAGGATCTCACCCGAGCGCGGATCCACCGTGTGTGGTCCCATGGCATTGGCCCGCGGCTGCGACAGCCATCGGATGACGCTGTGATTGACGTTCTCGTCGGACCAGGTCGGATCCTCCGTCGCGGTGGGCGCATCGCGGGCGATGATGGCGTTGGAGAAGCCCGCGGCCTCGAAAACGGGTAGCCAGGACTCCACGGCCCGCCTGATCCAGGGCCGCCATCGGGCGGGGACATCCTGGCCGATATAGAAGACAATCGGTTCGACCGGATCGCTGACCGCCTGATCCGGGTTCCTCTTGACCAGGGGGTAGCGTTCGATCAGCGCCCCGCTTTCCAGCAACCCGCCATCTGCTGTCTCGAAGGCGGTGTAGCGGGTTGCGAAGAACCCGACGCGCGGATCGAAGGCGCGCGAGCGGACCGGCGTCCTGCGCAGCAGCACCAGCGAATGCCCGACGGTGACCGAGACCGGCGCGGGCCCTGCGGCCGGATTCGCCGGGTTGGCGGCAAGGAAGGTCAGATGTGTCCGGATGTCGATATCGATGTCATGGGCGACCACGCGGCTGATCCAGGACCCGCGTGGATCCGGCGCCTGGGGCAACATTCCGGTGCGCAGAACCAGTTCCCGCGCCGACATCTGCGGAAGGTCCGCCGAGAAAACGGCCGTACCGTCGATCAGCAACCGTCCCGCCGGGCTCCGGCCGATTACCGGAAACGCCGCGATGACCGGGCCGACGGCCGTGTTGCCGACCGAAACGGCGACCGGATCGTCGGCTGTTCCGGCATCTGTTTCCCGCGGTTCGTAGGGCTCGGGATGGCCGCGGCGCCGTGTGATCGGGCCGCTCATGTCACGGGCAATCAGGCTGCCGTCGATCTCCTCGAATCGTACGAGGACGCCGCGCAGTCCGATGCCGCTCGCTTCGGCCTTCAGCGGCAGGCCGACGCCCTCGACATACCAGAGAAACAGCCGGTCCGGCGTGTCCTCGGGCAGTTCAAGCAAGAGCTGTGGCCCCTTCCGGAAGGCCCGGATCGCGCCATCGCCGATCGCCTCGGCGCCATCAATGGCATTGACATAGGGATCGGGCGGCGCCTCGGCGGTCTGGGCCGCAGCGCCACCCAGCGGCAACAGGAGAACAAGCAGATAGAGAAGCGATCGAGCCATGACGGAGCCCCCTGATTCCGGTCTGTTTGTCGCCCGCAGCCAGTCTGGCAGACGTGCCGGAAGGACGCCATCGGCCTTTTCGGCTGCCCGGAACCGGCTGGCTGCGCTAGACTCCGGCGCAACGGAGGGGTTCGGATCGGAGCGAGATGATGCGCGGATTGCAGCACGTGGACAGGCCGTTCCGGCGTCCTTTTCAGCTTGTCGCGACGCTGATCATCCTGTGTGCTCTTTCGGCCTGCGGCTTTCTCGGCCCGGCTTCGATTTCCACAGAGCGCGGGTCCTACATCGATGTGCTTGCCCAGACCGACCGCGAGGAACTGCTGGGCAATCTCGTTCGCCTGAAATACAGCGAGCCCCCAGTATTCCTGCAGGTCGGCAGCATCACGGCGAGCCCCTCTCTCGAACTGGGCGTCGAAGGTGAGGTCAATCTCGGCAACAACGTGCCGCCGCCCTCGGTCGTGGCGAAACCGAACATCGTCTACAAGGACGCGCCGACCATCGTCTACGCGCCGTTGTCGGGCACCGAATTCGCCACTGAAATCCTGACGCCCATGGGTCTCCCGTCGGTCTATCTGATGCTGGAGAACGGTTTCGCCTTCGATGTCATCGCCGATCTGATGCTGGTCTCGATCAATGGTCTGTCCAATGCCAGGGATGCGCCGGCCGCCGAACGGGCCATGTTCAGGCAGGCTGCCACAGCGTTCACCCGCCTCATAGCCGCCGGCCTGGTCCAGAGCGGAACGGTCGAAAGCGGTGGCGAACTGGAGATCGCCATCGATCTGGCGGGCGCCGCCGGAACGGCGGACGGCGATCTTGTCGCTCGGGCCTGGGGGCTCGACCTGTCGGCCGGTCAGATCCGGGTGGAACGCGGTCTGGGCGGCGGCGCCAGCGTCCTGTCGGTGCGGACCCGGTCGCTGCTGGCCATCATGAGCTATCTGTCCAACTCGGTCGAAGCGCCCGCTGCCCATGCGTCGCAGGTCTGGCCCAGTCCGGGCGATCCCGATCCGCCGATGCGGGTCCGCGTGAACACAGCGCGCCCGGCGGGGGCGGCCGTCGCGGTCCGGCAGCGGGGGCACTGGTTCTACGTCGCCGCGGATGATCTGAAGTCCCTGAATGCGCTTTATCTGTTGCGGGTCCTGTTCAACTTGCAGGCCCAGGCCAGTGGCGGCCAGATTCCGCAGGTCCAGCTGACGCTGCCGGTGCAGTAGCTGAGCGGTCCGCGAAGCTCCACCGGCCGATGTTAACGATAAATTTGTTACCTCGTGTTGCACTGCAACGGGTTGACGGCGGGCGGTTTCATCGGCTTTCTGCCGCGGTCGCAGTAGCATATCTAGGACGAGGTCTTGACGCATGAACGACTCACACGATCCTGCGGATCGGCAAGCACGTTTCGGCGCGCCCCTGCTGGGCAGGCGCGCGCTTCTGGCCGGCTTCGGCGCCACTGCGCTGGTCGCCGGCATGGGCATCGCTCCCGGCGAGGCGCACGCCCGGACACCCGTCGCCCGTCGAATCGGGCTCAAGAGCATCCACACCGGCGAATCGATCGACGTGACCTTCCAGGAGCACGGGCATTTCGACCCGCGCGCGCTGGACGAGATCAATCACGTCCTCCGCGATCACCGCACCGGCGACGTCGAGGCCATCGACCCGGCGCTTCTGGTGCTGCTGACCGACCTGCGCACCCGCATGGACAGCAACGCCAGCTTCAACATCATCTCCGGCTACCGCTCGCCCAGGACCAACGCGGCGCTGGCGGCCAAGAGCGGCGGTGTCGCCAAGAAGAGCTTTCACATGAGAGGCATGGCGATCGACTGCAACCTGCCGGGCCGCGACCTTCTGAAGCTGCACAAGGCGGCCCGCGCGGCCAAGGCCGGCGGCGTCGGCCTCTACCAGCGCTCCAACTTCGTCCACATGGACACCGGCAGGGTCCGCTACTGGTAGGCTGACCGGGCGGCGGCCGCCCGCGAACAAGACAAGGCCAATCGGCACTGACCCCTCGGTCTCGCTGCGGCGCCGGGGGTTTTTTATGCCCGGCCGCCGCTGCGGTGGTATTCTCCGCGCTCAGGCTTTCGCGATGGGGAGGATCGGATGGCGCAGAAAAACTGGCAGGTCCGGCGGCTGGCGGCCGCGCTGGGCGCGGAAATCACCGGCGTCACGCTGGCCGATACGGACGATTCCGAGAAGGCGGCGATCCGCGACCTGCTGCACGAGCATAAGGTGATCTTCTTTCCGGGCCAGCACATGGCCGCCGGCGATCATGTGGAATTCGGCCGTTTCTTCGGTCCGCTGGAAGGGCACCCGAACCTGAAGGACCGCAACGCCGCGGAGCATCCGGAGCTGTTCCGCCTGGAGGCGAGCTCGGGCGGCATCGCCGACGAATGGCACACCGATCTGACCTTCCAGGCGCAGCCGGCGCTGATGTCGATCCTGAACATGAAGAAGTGCCCCGATGTCGGCGGCGACACCATGTGGACCAGCCTGTTCGCCGCCTATGAGGGGCTGTCGCCGCCGCTGAAGGAAATGTGCGATGGCCTAAGCGCGCTGCACGACGCGCATCCGCACGACCGGTCCGACCGGATGGCGATCCATCCGCTGGTTCGCATCGACCCGGAAAGCGGCCGCAAGGCGCTCTACGTCAACGAACACTTCACCCGCCGCATCGTCGAGATGCGGGCGCAGGAAAGCGATCTGCTGCTCGGCTATCTGACGAAGTGGGTGCAGCAGCCGGCCTTCACCGTCCGCTACAACTGGACCGAGGGCACGATCTGCATGTGGGACAACCGCTACACCCAGCACTATGTCGTCAACGACTTCGTCGGCGAGCGGGTGATCGAGCGGGTGACGGTGATGGGCGACCGGCCGGTGGGGAACCGTCCGCGCTGGGCGCCCTGGCCCGACGGCGGCCGCGGCTCGGCGATGTACCGCCACGACCGCCAGCTCTCCCGCTTCCTGCGCAGCCAGGCGTCTGAGGAAGCGGCGGAGTAGATCGTCGTTCGCTTCCCTCCCCCTTGAGGGGGGGTCAGGGTGGGGGTGAGAACCGCCGGCCTCGGTGAGTCCGCCCCCCACCCGGCGCTGCGCGCCGACCTCCCCCTCCAGGGGGGAGGTTTCAGGGAGCGCGCCGCCTCGTTCCCGGAGCCCTACGTCTCCAGACCGATCTGGAAGGCCCGGACGATGACGAAGTCGGGCTCGGGCGAGGTGGCCTGCACCGTACCCGCGAAGAAGCGGCGGTTGAGCCAGGCCCATCTGCCCTCGGGCGCCACCGGTTCGATGCGGGAGACGGCGTAGCGGCCCTGCGGGGCTTCGGCGTCCAGCAGCACCCGGTTGCGGATGGTGATGGCCGTGCCGTCATGGATCCGCATCTCGTAGAGCGCATCCAGCTCGCGGATGCCGTCGCGGCGGAGCAGTTGCCGGTCGGCGCCGCCGGGCTCGATCGTGCCGTGGAACTCCGGCAGACCCGGCCCGCCGCGGAAGTGCCCGCCCAGTATGGGAACGATGAAGCGGTGGCCGAGCGGGCTCTCGCCCAGATCCTCGCGCGGGCCGACATCGACGGCCGCTTCCCAGGCCAGTTGCGGCGACAGATGCCGCGGCGGCAGCGCCGACAGCGCGTCGAAGGCCTCGTCCTGATTCATCCCGTTTCCTCATCCCCGAAAAGCCGGCGGGCGGCGGCGCATGTTCGCGCCGCCGCCCGCCTTGCTCAAGGGGCCATCGGGCGGGAGCCCTCAAGCCCCCTGAAGTCAGGCCGCGTTGCGGATGTTGACCAGGAAGGCGTCCACCGACTGGCGCAGCGTGGTCGACTGCTGCGACAGGTTGCCGGCCGCGCCGTCCAGCTGTTCGGCGGCCTCGCCGGTCTGGTTGGCGGCGTTGGAGACCTCGAGGATCCGGGCCGAAACGTCCTGGGTGCCGATCGCGGCCTGCTGGACGTTGTCGGAGATCTCGCTGGTCGCGGTGTTCTGCTCCTCGACCGCGGCGGCGATCATGTCGGTGATCTCGCTGACCTGGTCGATGATCGCCTTGATCTCGGCCATGGCCTGCACCGAACCGCCGGTGGCGTCCTGGATGTCCTTCACCTGCTGGGTGATCTCCTCGGTCGCCTTCGCGGTCTGGTTTGCCAGGCCCTTGACCTCGGCGGAGACGACAGCGAAGCCCTTGCCCATCTCGCCGGCGCGGGCCGCCTCGATGGTGGCGTTCAGCGCCAGCAGGTTGGTCTGGCTGGCGATCTCGTTGATTATGCCGACCACGTTGCCGATCTTGTCCGCAGCGACGGCCAGGCCCTGAACGCGCTCGTTGACCGAGTTCACCTTGGTCACGGCTTCCTGCGCGATGCGGCTGGATTCCATCACCTGCTTGGAGACCTCGGCCAGGGTCGAGGAGAGTTCCTCGGCCGCGGCGGCGACATTCTGCACGTTGGCGGTCGCCTGCTCGGAGGCGGAGGCCACGGCGGTGCTGTTGTCGCTGGTCTGCTCGACGCCGAGACGCAGGATCTCGGAGGTCTGGCTCAGCTGCGCGGCGGCGGCGGCCACTTCGTCCACCAGGCTGCGGACGTCGCGCTCGAAGTCGTTGGCGTGCCGCTCGCGGGACTCGCGGGCGTCTTTCTGCATCGTTTCGTAGTAGACGGTGATCGCGAGATCCATGTCCATGAACAGCGCGCGGGTGACCGCGTCGAGCATGGCCGGGCCGTTCTTGCGGTTGCTGAAGCGGCTGGTGCGCGCGATCAGGATCTGGCTCAGGCGGGCCAGCACGAAACCGTAGGCGGAAATGTACCAGCGCGGTTCCAGGCCGATCTTCTTGTGGGCCAGGCCGATCCGGTTGACCCGCTCGAAATAGTCGTTGTCGAAGCGGCCGCTCAGCAGCACGCTCCAGTGCGAGGACTGGGCCTTCTTCAGCCGGGCGATCTTGTCGGCGCTGCCGACCATGTCGGCCAGCCCCCTGATCCCGGTCACGTGGGCGTAGAAGGCGTCCAGCAGGTCATCGAGCTGCGGTTCGATGATCGGCCACGCGGCCTGCATCAGTTCGCGAACCTCAGCCGTGATCCCGGAAAACTCGAGACGCGTCGCGCTATCGAACTCGTTATTGCTAGTCATGATGACGATTCCTCTGGTCGATTGACCCTGCGATAATCGTCACGGAAGAGCAAATAACTGGTTAACGTATGGGTTGTTTCTGAATCGAAACATGGTTTCGAGTCGAAATACAACTTCGAGTTCTTCGGCGCTTTTCTGAAAATCTGTCGCAGAAGCAAGAGCAGAACATACGAAAAAGCACAGTTTGCAAGGGTTTGAGCCCCCAGCCGCCCCCATTGCCGTGCATGAACCGTTCTGTTCAAAAAGAGCGCGCCTTTCCCCTGCGGCAATCCACGCCGCCGCAGGTTCGCGCATAGAGCGAACTGGCAACCGCCGGGGAAGACCTATTCGCCGGCCGCGATCATGGATTGGGGCAGTCCGCCGGCCTCGATCGGGTGCGCCTGCTCCCATTCGTAGATATAGTCGCGGGTCATCGGCACCGTGTTGATGTTCTTGGCCAGCTGCATCTGGAACACGGTCAGGAAGCTCTCGCGGAAGTTCGCCTCGCAGGACTGCAGGTAGAACTCCCACATCCGGCAGAAGCGCTCGTCGTAGAGATTGTCGCGGATATGGTCGCGGTGGCGCTGGAACCGCTCGTTCCAGGCCTTCAGCGTCTCGGCGTAGTGCAGCCGCAGGCTCTCGAAGTCGGTCATCCAGACGCCGAGCTGCTCAAGATGCGGGGCGATCTCGCTGAGCGACGGCAGGTAGCCGCCGGGGAAGATGTATTTCCGGATCCAGCCGGCGACCGGGCCCGGCACGTCGGCCGAGCCGATGGTGTGGATCATCGCCACCCCGTCATCGGTCAGCAGGTCGCGGACCTTGGTGAAGTATTCGCGGTAATGCAGGTTGCCGACATGCTCGAACATGCCGACCGACACGACCCGGTCGTACTGCCCCTCTTCCAGCCGGTAGTCGAGCAGCTTGAATTTCACGCGGTCGTCCAGCCCGGCTTCCTTCGCGCGGCGCTCGGCCACGGCGTGCTGTTCGACGCTCAGCGTCAGGCCGGTGACCTCGATGTCCGCCTGCTTCGCCAGATAGAGCGCCAGACCGCCCCAGCCGCAGCCGATATCGAGCACCTTCTGGCCCGGCTTCAGCAGCAGCTTGGCGGCGATGTGGCGCTTCTTCTGCGCCTGCGCCATCTCCAGCGTGTCTGAGGGATCGGCGTAGTAGGCGCAGGAATACTGGCGGTCCGGATCGAGGAACAGGTCGAACAGTTCGCCGGAGAGGTCGTAGTGGTGGGCGACGTTCTCCTGCGCCTTGCCAACCGGATTGTAGTGCGCCGCCACGGTCGACAGGCGCTGCAGGGCGACGGCCGGACGGGATCGCTGCCGGTTGAAATAGGCCAGGTTCTGCACCGCGACCTGCAGGAAATCGTAGAGCGAGTGGCCATCGGGGATCACAAGCCGCCCGTCCATGTAGCATTCGCCGACCTTCAGCCGCGGGTTCCGGGCGATCTCCCCGGCCACGCGGGCGTCGGTGAACTGGATCGCGGCAGTCGGCCCGTCCAGGTCGCCTGCGAAGACGTGTTCCTCGCCGGTGTGGTCGATGACGGTAAGCTGCCCCCGCTTCACCAGCCGCTTCAGGAATGTGCGCAACAGAATCATGGCGACCCTCCGCTCGCCTCAACCGGTATCTCAACCGCAAGACTAATCCAGCCTGCAATGAAAATGGAACATCCACGGTGTGACTTCCTGTGCCCCTGCGGCCACAGTGCCACGCCCGCGGCCGGAGCCGGGCCTGCGGGAAGGTGATTTTCCGGCCTGCGCCCTATATGACCCGGCATCGCCTTGAACCCCCGGGAGCCCGACGTGCTGAACCGCCTGTTCAGATGGATGGAGAGCAGCCAGACGGTCTTTCCGGAAGCGTTACCGGACAGGCCGCCTCAGGGATTCTTCCCGTTCGTGTGGCACTATGCGCGGCCGTTCCGCGGCATTATTGCCGCCAATGCCGCGGCTGCGGCCTGTGTCGCGCTGATCGAGGTCTGGATCTTTTCCTTCGTCGGCAATCTGGTCGACTGGCTGTCGGGCGCCGAGCGAGAGAGTTTCCTGCAGACCTACTGGCCGGAACTGCTCGGCATGTCGGCCGTGGTGCTGATCCTCTATCCGCTGTCGCATCTGGTTTCGGAGGTGATCTCGAATCAGGGCGTGCTGGGCAACTTCGCCATGCGCACGCGCTGGCAGGCGCACCGCTACCTGCTCCGGCAGTCCGTCGGCTTCTTCCAGAACGACTATGCGGGCCGGGTGGCGGCGAAAATGATGCAGACCTCGCTGGGGGTCCGCGACGCGGTGCTGAAGACCACCGAGATCCTGCTTTATGTCGGCATCTACTTCCTGGCCGCGGTGGCGCTGTTCGCGGCCGCCGACTGGCGGCTGGCGATGCCGATGCTGGCCTGGCTGGCGGCCTATGCGGTGATCCTGCGGTTCCTGGTGCCGAAGATGGCCGCGCTGTCGGAGGCCCAGGCCGAGGCGCGCTCCATGGTCACCGGCCGGGTGGTCGATGGCTATACCAACATCACCACCGTGAAGATGTTCGCCCATGCCGACGCCGAGGACGGCTTCGTCCGCGAGGGCATGTCGCAGATGCTGGGCGCAGTCTACCGCTCGATGCGGCTGGCCACCTGGATGATGTTCCTGATGACGGCGATCAACGCGGCGCTGTTCTTCGCCGTCTGCGGCATCGCCATCTGGCTCTGGCAGTTCAATCTCGTCAGCCTCGGCGCGCTGGCCTTCGCCACCGGCCTGGTGCTGCGCATTCACGGCATGGCGCACTGGATCCTGTGGGAGGTCTCGTCGCTGTTCGAGAATATCGGCATCGTGCAGGATGGCATCGGCACCATCTCCCGCGACCGGGCGGTGACCGACCGGCCCGGCGCCGCGCCGCTGAAGGTGAGCGACGGCCATGTCCGCTTCGAGGGCATCCGCTTCAACTACGGCAAGTCCATCGGGCTGGACGGGGACCGGGTGATCGAGAAGCTCGATCTGGACGTGAAGCCGGGCGAGAAGATCGGTGTTGTCGGCCGCTCCGGCGCCGGCAAATCGACGCTGGTGAACCTGCTGCTGCGCTTCTACGACCTGGAGGGCGGGCGCATCACCATCGACGGCCAGGACATTGCCGGCGTCTCACAGGACAGCCTGCGCTCGGCCATCGGCATGGTCACCCAGGACACCTCGCTGCTGCACCGCTCGGTTGCCGACAACATCAGCTACGGCAGCCCGGATGCGAAGATGGAAGATGTCGTCGCCGCCGCCACCCGGGCCGAAGCGCATGATTTCATCCGCGGCCTGTCGGATCCGCACGGCCGCACTGGCTACGACGCCCATGTCGGCGAGCGCGGCGTGAAGCTGTCGGGTGGCCAGCGCCAGCGCATCGCCATCGCACGCGTGCTGCTGAAGAACGCCCCGATCCTGGTGCTCGACGAGGCGACCAGCGCCCTCGATTCGGAGGTCGAGGCGGCGATCCAGCAGAACCTCTACCGCCTGATGGAGGGCAAGACCGTCATCGCGATCGCGCACCGGCTGTCGACCATCGCGGCGATGGACCGCCTGGTGGTGATGGATGGCGGGAAGATCGTCGAGGAAGGCACCCATGACATCCTGATCCAGAAGGGCGGTCTCTACGCCGACCTCTGGTCGCGCCAGTCCGGCGGCTTCCTTCTCGGCGAGGCGGCGGAGTAGGCCCCGTGCTGGTGCTGGGCTTTCTGGGTCTGGTGCTCGGGCTTCTGCTGTTCGTCGGACCGCAGCTCTGGGCTCGTCACACCCTGAGCCGCCACGCCGATGACCGTCCAGATTGTCGTGGCACCGGCGGCGAACTGGCCGAACATCTGGTCAGGACCCACGGGATGGAGGGCGTCCGGGTCGAACGCATCGATCATGACGGCGACCACTACGACCCGGATGCCAGGGCCATCCGTCTCTCCCCGCGGAGTTTCGACGGCCGGTCGATCACCGCCGTCACCGTTGCCACGCACGAGTTCGGGCATGCCCTGCAGGACCATCAGGGCGATCCGGGACTCAGACGCCGGACGGTTCTGGTGAAGCAGGCATTCTGGATCGACCGGATCGGCAGTGGCATCCTGATGCTGTCGCCGTTCCTGATCGCCTTCGGACCGAGCCGCGCCATGGGCATCACGGTTCTGCTGGCCGGCATCGGGCTGTCTCTGGTACGGGTGATCGTGCATGGGCTGACCCTGCCGGTCGAGCTCGATGCCTCGTTCCGCAAGGCGCTGCCGATTCTGGAGCAGGGCGGGTACCTGCCGCCGGAACACATGCCGGCGGCCCGGAATATCCTCCGGGCCTGCGCCCTGACCTATGTCGCCGGATCGCTGATTTCGGTCCTGAACCTGCTGCGATGGATCCGCCGCTGACCGACGCGCGCTTCCGTCCGCTCCCTCCTTCCGGTTAGATGCCGGAGGCGAAGGGCGGAGGGATTCGATGACCGAGTGGCACGAGATGACGGCGCTGGAACTGGGGCGCGGGGTCAAGGCGGGGGAGATCGATCCTGTCGCACTGGCGGATCATTTCCTCGACCGGATCGAGGCCGCCGATCCCGACCGCCGGACCTTCGTCTCGCTGACCCGCGAGCGTGCCTATGGGGAGGCCATCGCCGCCCGCCGCCGCGCCGCCGCCGGCATGGTGCTGTCCCCGCTGGACGGCGTGCCGATCGGCTGGAAGGACCTGTTCGACACCGCCAACCATCCCACTGAAGGCGCTTCGGCGCTGTTCGCGGGCCGCGTGCCGGACCGGGATGCCGAGCCGCTGCGCCGCGCGACCGCCGCCGGCGCGGTCTGCCTGGGCAAGACCAACCTGCCCGACCTCGCGTATTCGGGCCTGGGCGTGAACCCGCACACGGGCACGCCGGCCAATCCGCACAGCCCGCAGGGCGATCCGCGCGTGCCGGGCGGCAGCTCCGCCGGGGCCGGCACCTCGGTCGCGGCAGGGCTTGCGCCGGCAGGCATCGGCTCCGACACGGGCGGATCGGTGCGCATTCCGGCGGCCTTCAACGGCATCACCGGGCTGAAGACCACCTGGGGCGCGATCTCGCTGGAGGGCGCCATTCCGCTGGCTCCGTCGCTGGACACCGTGGGGCCGCTGACCAGGGACGTCGCCGACGCGAATGCCCTCTTTTCGATCATGTCCGGACGGCCGATGGCCGACCTGGGCGGCGTCAACCCGTCGCACCTCCGCCTGCTCTGGGCGCGGGGCCATGACGAGAACGAGCTGGAACCGGGGGTCGCCGATGCGATCGAGGCCGCGGTCGAGGCGCTGCGGCGCACCGGGGCCACGGTCGACGAGGCGCGGCTGGATTCCTACGAGGCGGTGGACGATCTGGTGATCCAGCACGGCAACCCGATCACGCTGGAAGGCTGGGCGCTCTGGGGCGAGACCGTCGAGGCTAACCCGGGCAAGCTCTACAAACCAATCCGCGACCGGATTTCCGCGGGCCGGGACGCCAGCGCCGTGGACGCCGAGATCATGCGCCGGCGCTTTCCCGACCTTGCCCGGGTCTGGCGGCGGGAGGCGGCGGGCTACGACGCCGTGATCCAGTCGACGACGCCAGTTGTTGCACCCTCGATCGCGGAGGTGTCCGCCGACGAGGCCCGGCACAGCAGATTCGCCCTGCTGTCGTCCTTCAACACCCGGCGCATCAACTTCCTGGGTCTCTGCGCGCTGTCGCTGCCCTGCGGCTGGAGCGAGGGTCTGCCGGTCGGACTGATGGCCACCGCCGGGGCGAATGGCGAAGGCGGCCTGCTGCGTACGGGCAAGGCAATCGAGGCCGTCTGCACGGAATTGTTCAGCAGATAGGCAAAATCTGGATTTTGCATGTTTTTTGATCAGTATGAACAGGCCGTGAAGGGCATTTTTTGAGCACAATTTGCTCAAGTCGTTGAATTTCATGGGAAATTGCATTCCGGCACGCTGCTTGTAATCCCTGCGCCAGTCGGGGCCGCTGTTGGCCCTGTGAACTACGCGAGGGAGTGGCGCATGAAACTCATCATGGCCGTGATCAAGCCGTTCAAGCTGGACGAGGTCCGCGAGGCGCTTACCGCGCTCGGGATCGACGGGCTGACGGCCACGGAAGTCAAGGGGTACGGCCGTCAGAAGGGCCATACCGAAATCTACCGCGGCGCCGAATACGCCGTCAGCTTTCTGCCGAAGGTGAAGATCGAGATCGTCGTGAAGGCCGACATGGTCGAGCAGGCGGTCGAGGCGATCCGCCAGGCGGCCGGCACCGGCCAGATCGGCGACGGCAAGATCTTCGTTCTGGATGTGGTCAGCGCGATGCGGATCCGCACCGGCGAAACCGACGCAGACGCGCTCTGAGTTTCAGGGAGATTCAAGACAGATGAACCACAAACAACTCATCACGGGCCTGATTGCCGCGCTGCTCGCGGTCGTCGGCCTCAGTGCGCCGGCCTTCGCCGAAGTGTCCGGCGAAACCGCCTACGTCCTCAACACGCTCCTCTTCCTGATGTGCGGCTTCATGGTCATGTTCATGGCTGCGGGCTTCGCCATGCTGGAAAGCGGTATGGTCCGTTCCAAGAACGTGGCCACGATCTGCGTCAAGAACATCGCCCTCTACTCGCTGGCGGGCCTGATGTACTACCTCATCGGCTATGACCTGATGTACGGCATCGACGAGGGCGGCTACATCGGCTCCTTCAGCCTGTTCTGGTCGCCCGACGACGCCGCGGCGCTGGCCGAGGAAGGCGCGAACTTCGATGCCGGCTATGCCGCGACCTCCGACTGGTTCTTCCAGATGGTGTTCGTCGCCACCGCCGCCTCGATCGTGTCGGGCACGGTCGCCGAGCGCGTGAAGCTCTGGCCGTTCCTGATCTTCGTCTGCTTCCTGACCGCGATCATCTACCCGATCCAGGGTTCCTGGGAGTGGGGCGCGGGCTGGCTCGACGCGCAGTTCGGCTTCTCCGACTTCGCCGGTTCGACCCTGGTGCACTCCACGGGCGGCTGGGCGGCCCTGGTCGGCGCCATCATCATCGGCGCGCGCAAGGGCAAGTACACCTCGGACGGCAAGATCAACCCGATGCCGGGTTCGTCCATGCCGCTGGCCACGCTTGGCACGTTCATCCTGTGGCTGGGCTGGTTCGGCTTCAATGGCGGCTCGCAGCTGGCGCTGGGTTCCGGCGCTGACGCCGTCGCCGTCGCGAACATCTTCGCCAACACCAACACGGCGGCCGCGTCCGGCGTGGTTGCGGCGATGATCGCCAGCCAGATCATGTTCAAGAAGGTCGACCTGACCATGGCGCTGAACGGCGCGATCGGTGGTCTGGTGTCCATCACCGCCGAGCCGCTGGCTCCGACGATGGGTCTCTCGGTCATCATCGGCGCCATCGGCGGCGTGCTGGTCGTGGTCTCGGTCCCGCTGCTGGACAAGCTGAAGATCGACGACGTTGTCGGCGCGATCCCGGCCCACCTGGTCTGCGGCATCTGGGGCACGCTCGCCGTGCCGCTGTCGAACGGCGACGCCAGCTTCGGCGGCCAGCTGGTCGGCATCATCGCCATCGGCCTGTTCGTCTCGATCGCCAGCGCCATCGTCTGGACGGTGCTGAAGTTCACCATCGGCGTCCGCGCCGACGAGGAGGACGAGGTCATGGGTCTCGACCGGGCGGAGCTCGGCATGGAGGCCTATCCCGAGTTCGGTTCGGGCGGCTCCCAGCGGCTCTGACCGAAACCGCAAGACGGGGCGGCCCTTCCTCTCCGGGGCCGCCCTCCTCCCCATGGCCCGGCGTTCAGCGCCGGGCCATTTTTCTTTGCGCAGGCGCCGCTTCCTGAACCGCGCCGTCCGTCCCGGTCTATCCCCCTGAGAACGCCCGCGATTCCGGGCCTGCCCATTTCCGGATCACATTGATACACTCTGGCGCAATTCACGAGCCGGACGCCCTTGCAGCGCCGGCCGGCGAGGGTGTCTGGAGGGGACAATTCAATGGAACAGGTGGTTTCGGGACTCGACGTCTTTTTCGTGCTGATCGGCGCGATTCTCGTTTTCGCGATGCATTCGGGCTTCGCGTTTCTCGAGGTCGGCACGGTCCGCCACAAGAACCAGGTCAACGCCCTGGTGAAGATCCTGGTCGACTTCTCGATCTCCACGGTGGCCTATTTCTTCGTCGGCTACCTGGTCGCCTACGGCACCGGCTTCCTGGTCAGCGCCGCGGTGCTGTCCGGCGCCGAGACGGTCGAGGGGCTGGACTACGGCATGTCCGGCTTCGGTCTGGTGAAGTTCTTCTTCCTGCTGACCTTCGCCGCGGCGATCCCGGCGATCATCTCCGGCGGCATCGCCGAGCGCGCCAAGTTCTGGCCGCAGGCGATGGCGACCGCGATCATCGTCGGCCTCGTCTATCCCTTCTTCGAGGGGCTGGTCTGGAACGGCAATTACGGCTTCCAGGGCTGGCTGGAAAGCGCCTTCGGTGCCCCGATGAACGATTTCGCCGGCTCCATCGTGGTCCACGCCGTGGGCGGCTGGATCGCGCTCGGCGCCGTGGTCATGCTGGGCGTGCGCAAGGGCCGCTACCGCAAGGACGGCACGCCGGTCGGCATTCCGCCGTCGAACATCCCCTTCCTGGCGCTGGGCACCTGGCTGCTCTGCATCGGCTGGTTCGGCTTCAACGTGATGAGCGCGCAGTCGGTCGAGGGCATCAACGGTCTGGTCGCCATGAACTCGCTGCTTGCGATGGGCGGCGGCATCCTCGCGGCGCTGGTCGCCGGGCGCAACGACCCGGGCTTCGTGCACAACGGCGCGCTGGCCGGACTGGTCGCGGTCTGCGCCGGCTCCAACGTGATGCACCCGCTGGGCAGCCTGGTCGTCGGCGCGGTCGCCGGCGTCATCTTCGTGGTCTTCTTCCAGCTCTGCCACAACCGCTGGAAGATCGACGACGTGCTGGGCGTCTGGCCGCTGCACGGGCTCTGCGGCCTGTGGGGTGGCATCGCCGCCGGCATCTTCGGTTCGGAATCGCTGGGCGGCCTGGGCGGCGTGACCTTCATGTCGCAGCTGGTCGGCTCCGTGATCGGCGCCGTCTTCGCCCTGGTCTGCGGCTTCATCGTCTATGGCGGGCTGAAGGCCATCATGGGCATCCGGTTGTCGGAAGAGGAAGAGTTCAACGGCGCCGACCTGTCGATCCACCAGATCCGCGCCAACCCCGAAGCGGACCTGCCAGTCCGGAACTAGGGGAAACCGCGCGTCCGGGGATGATAGGTGGGGGCTCCGCTGTCGCCCGACCGGCCGGGCCGATCGCCGCTGCGGTGCTCTGATCCTCCTCGCCAGACGGGCCCGGCCCGGACTTCTCGAGATTCTCTGCCGCCCCCGGGCCTGACCCGGGGGCCTCGAGGTTCGGCCGTCCGGATGGTTGCAAGGACAGGTCCCCGGGTCAGGCCCGGGGACAGCAGAATGAAGTATCGCGTCAGACCCAGTGCTCCGTCTCGCAGAGGTCGTGATCCGACAGGCTCTGGATGACCGCGCAGTCGCCGACGGCGCCGTGCGCGCAGGCGGTCGAGATGCGTTGCAGTTCGGCCTCCAGCCGCTGCAGCCGGGCGATGCGGGCGCGGACATCGGCCAGGTGGGCGCGGGCGATGGCGTCGGCCTCATGGCAGGGCTGGTCGGGGTCCTGCCCCAGATCCAGCAGATCCCGCACCGCCTCCAGCGCGAAGCCGAGATCGCGGCAGTGGCGGATGAAGTGCAGCCGCTCCAGGGCTGCCGGTTCGTACCGGCGCTGGTTGCCGTCGGTGCGGTCCGGCGCGGCCAGCAGGCCCGTCAGTTCGTAGTAGCGGATGGTCGGCACCTTGACGCCGGTCCGCCTCGACATCTCGCCGATGGACAACATGCGGAATATCCCTTGAACCTCTAGTCGCTATAGATCCTAGATAGGGGGCCTCTTGAGGAAAAGGAGGCCCCGATGAGCGGCTGTTGCGGTCAGGATCAGACTTTCGATGGCGTTTCCGCCGGCTACCGGCGCCGGCTGTGGATCGTCATCGCCATCAACGCGGCGATGTTCGGCGTGGAGATCGTCGCCGGCGCGCTGTCCGGATCGCACGCCCTGCAGGCGGATGCGCTGGATTTCCTCGGCGACGCGCTGACCTACGGACTTTCGCTCGCCGTGATCGGCATGTCGCTGCGCGTGCGGGCCACCGCGGCGCTGGCGAAGGGGATCAGCCTGGCGCTGATGGGCCTCTGGGTGCTGGGCAGCACGGCGCATGGCGTCCTTGTCCAGGGCGTGCCGGAAGCGGCGACCATGGGCGCGGTCGGTTTCATGGCGCTGACGGCAAACCTGATCAGCGTGGCTCTGCTGATGAGTTACCGCGAGGGCGACGCCAATGTCCGCTCTGTCTGGCTGTGCAGCCGCAACGACGCCATCGGCAATGTCGCGGTGATGCTGGCGGCCGCCGGGGTCTGGGGCAGTTCCACCGGCTGGCCCGATCTCATCGTCGCCGCGGTGATGGCGGCTCTGTTCCTCTGGTCGTCCGTGCAGATCGTGCAGCAGGCGCTTGGGGAACGCCGCGCCGCCGCCGCGTCCTGAGGCTGGCGCAGACCGGTGATGCATTTGACTTATGCAGACTCGCGCCATTTCATGATAGGTTCACGACCAGCAACCGATCCACGTGGGAGGATTTGAAGAATGCCGTCCGGAATTCGCGACAAGGTAGCCATTCTTGGCATGGGCTGTTCGAAGTTCGGCGAGCGCTGGGACTGCGACGCCGAAGACCTGATGCTGGAAGCCTATGAGGAAGCCCTCAAGGACGCCGGCATCGAGACCAGCCAGATCGATGCGGCCTGGTTCTCCACCGCCATCGAGGAAGTGCATGTCGGCAAGTCGGCCCTGCCGCTCGCGACCGCGCTGCGCCTGCCCTACATCCCGGTGACCCGGGTCGAGAACATGTGCGCCTCCGGCACCGAAGCCTTCCGCGGCGCGGTCTACGCCGTCGCCTCAGGCGCGGCCGATATCGCTCTGGCCGTCGGCGTCGAGAAGCTGAAGGACACCGGCTATGGCGGCCTGCCGCAGCGTGGCCGCGGCCCGCTGAACGACATGATGAACCCGAACGCCTCGGCGCCGGGCAACTTCGCGCAGCTGGCCACCGCCTACCGTCAGAAGCATGGCGTGAAGGCCGAGGACCTGAAGCGGGCCATCGGCCAGGTGTCGGTGAAGAGCCACGCCAACGGCGCCAAGAACCCGAAGGCCCACCTGCAGAAGGAAGTCTCGATGGACACGGTGCTGAATGCGCCGATGATCGCCGAGCCGCTGGGCCTGTTCGACTGCTGCGGCGTCTCCGACGGTTCCGCCGCCGCCATCGTCACCACCCCCGAGATCGCCGAGAAGCTGGGCCGCAAGCGCGCCGAGATGGTCACGGTGAAGGCGCTGCAGCTGGCCGTGTCCAACGGTCTGGAAGCCCAGCACAGCTCCTGGGACGGTTCCTACTTCATGACCACCCGGCAGGCCGCGAAGCGCGCCTACCAGGAAGCCGGCATCAAGGATCCGCGCGAAGAAGTGTCGATGTTCGAGTGCCATGACTGCTTCTCGATCACCGAGCTGGTCACCACCGAGGACCTCTACATCTCGAAGGAAGGCGAAGCCTGGAAGGATTTCCTGGACGGTTTCTACGACGCCGACGGCAAGGTGCCGGCGCAGATCGACGGCGGCCTGAAGTGCTTCGGCCACCCGATCGGCGCCTCCGGCCTGCGCATGCTGTACGAAATGTACAGCCAGCTGCTCGGCCGCGCCGACAAGCGTCAGCTGAAGGATCCGAAGATCGGCATGACCCACAATCTGGGCGGCGCGCCGCACCAGAACGTGTCGTCGATCGCGATCGTGGGCCTGCACGGCGCCTGATCCGGTCCATCAGGGACAGAACCGGGAAGGGGCGGTCTTCGGGCCGCCCCTTTTTCTTTTGGGTGGGAGCTGATACTTTTTATGGATGATAAATAAGTCGCAATATAGGCGGCGTGAAAAGCGCTCTTCTTTGATTGCTCCAGCCCGTAGTCAAACGTTCGAGCGTTTGAGCGGGCTGGTCGAACGGCTTTTGGAAATTGATTATCGTGAATTGGCGAAGAATGGATTCCAAGTTTTCTCGGTTTATACATCAATAGGATTCATTCATTTTTTCTCATATTTGGTATTTTTCGACCATGAGATTATTGGAATTTTGGATTTTTCTGCAATTTCGAGTTTTTTCTGGGGAGTATCCCTTCTTATTGTAGCCTCTCTGGGGTTGGGACGACTTACTACATTTCTCTTTTTTAATTATTTCGGGCACACAATTATTGCACTAAGGACGATAGAATTTGCAAGAATGCTTATCTTGGAGCGTTATGAAATAAGATACTCAATTCGGAAGCTCAGTTTTGTGGATAGGGATCGCAATAGGGTTAAGTTAGATTTATCAGACTTGGAAAAGGAAAAGATTATTGGTTTTTCTAGGAGCCGAGAGCAAAAACTAGATAGATTAGAATCAATTTTTTTCTATACTAATTCGTTAGTGATATTCTCACTCATATATGTTGGGGGTGTGAATACTATTGATTTCGCAGTAAAAATTTTGATAGTATTTGTTATATTGCTTTCAATTTATTCACTCCGTGGCTCAATAATAAGGATGCTGGAATTTCTGCCGCTGACAAAAGGTTCTAGGCCGGATTCTAATTTCTGGTTATCAGGCGTAATTCAAAATGGTACTAGGGCGAGTCTGGCATTGCTGTTAACATTTGGCTCGTTCTTTTTAGGTGTTGAGAGAGCTGAGTGGACTCAGCGTACATCAATGTTTGATATATATGAAGCTGAGCACAAGATTTTTGAAGATCGTCCGATCATTCTACGATCCCAGAGTGGTGTTGTGGTTTTTGACCCATCGGATCAAAGTTCTCACTATTTGTCTTGGGAGCGCGGGATCAAATTAGTCCGCACGTCACCGCCCGACAGCGGATCGTTCAAACAGCTAGTGCGGCAGCTTTCCCTATTCCCGACCGGAACAAGATAGAACAGCGCCGCAAGCCAGCATATACGCACTTGAATGTTGTTGATACTAGCAATAAAAGGCCCGGAAGCAGGGCTTCCGGGCCAATGAGGTTCAGCGCTACTCGTCTTACGCTACGCGGTACGGATACTCGTTCGCGCCTTCAAGGGGTCGTTTCTTCTTGTTGTTATCCGAGCGCACCTCGCCCCGCTGCCGCGTTGGGGGTCGCGGCGTCAGGCCGGCGGCCGGATGACCTGGTGTCGGGGTCGGGGTGTGCGGGCCGGGTCGGTGCCCGGCCGTGTGTCGTCGTCAGTCGTTGACGGCGTTGGTCGCGGCGTCGACCGCGATCACGGCATCGACGACCCGGCGCGTGGCCTCTGCGATCAGCAGCAGGTCGCCATCGACCCGGCCATAGACGTAGCCGTCCTCGACCGGCGGATAGTGGCGATAGTCGTCCCGCGGGATGTAGCGGATGATCACATCGTCCGGGACCGGCTGGCCGATCTGGTAGCGCTTCTTGGCGATACCCGGCGGCAGGCAGCCATTGTTCTTCTTGGCCAGGCCCGGCGGGCAACCCCCCGGACCCTTGGCGTCGGCCGAGCTGCCGGCGGAGATGCCACCGATGGCCAGAACGGCCAGGGTGGCGGCAATGGTGTTCCTGAACGTCGTCATCTTGCGGGCTCCGTTCGTCCTGTTACGCGGATCATTAGGCTGATCCGTCATTGTTTCGCGCGGCTGGCTGAACCGCCGATGAACCGGGATATGGGGAGGTACTTGCTGCCAACAACCACTGTGACCGGCTGGTCACGCATCGGTCACAGGCTGAGGTGACCATCGTAACCGGCTGGAAAACAAGCCGTTTCAGGCTGTGACGGCGGTCACTGTACCGGCTGGCGCAGACCCGGCGTGCGGCGCTGCAGATACCAGCGCAGGAAGGCCGCCATCAGTTCCGGCTCGTCGGCCAGCGCAGTGCGGACCTGCGGCAGGCCCGGGCGGTCCAGCACGGTCTCGGCCAGGATGCGCGCATTGTAGCGGGCGAGCCCGCGGATCTGGGCCAGCACCCGCGCCTGCTGGGTCTCGTCCAGCACCGGCCAGAGCACCAGCCCGAGCACCACGCGCGGCTGCATCAGGTCGATCACCTGCGGTCCCGTCTCCAGCGACATGGTGAAGGCGAGCGCGGCCTTCACGCCGACGCCGGAATGCTGCAGTTCGGCCTGGGCCAGGCGGAGCCAGACATAGGGCTGGGCCGGGTTGGCGGCGAGGGAGCGGTGGCTGGCCTCGATGGCGGCCTCGAGCCGCTTGCCGCGCTCGACGGTGTCCTCGGCCGGAGTGCGCTGCGCGGCGACGAGTTCGACCAGCGCCAGATCGCGCGGTGTCCGGTAGTCGGAGGGCAGCGCGGCGCCGGCGGCGAGGAAGGAGGCGCGGGCGTCGGCGATGCCGTGCTCGCCGACCGACTGACCCGTTTTCAGGCGCTCCAGTACGACTTCGCCGGGCGCGGCCAGCAGGGTGGAAACGACACGGGGCAGCGAGAGATAGACCAGCAGCACGCCGATCGCGAGCATCGCCAGTCCGCCGAAGGATGATCCGACACTGAAGCCGGACCGACCCCGGCGTTTAGGTGCCATAATATTTGCCGTATCCGCGGTAGTAGTAGTAGCTGTCGCTGTAGTTGTACTTCTGGTGCTTGCGGATGTCGACGCGGGTCATCGCGACGCCGGCCAGGTCGCCATTGGCTTCCTGCACCTGACGGATGCCGGCCAGCACCGCCTCGCGGCGGGTCGAGCCCCAGCGCACCAGGAACACCGCCTTGTCGACATGGCGCAGCAGCACCAGCGAGTCCGAGACCGGCAGCACCGGCGGGGTGTCCAGGACGACGAAGTCGTAGCGGTCTTCCAGTTCGCGGATCAGCTGGCGCATGGCTTCCGAACCCAGCGCATCCGGCGGGTTCGGCGCCTTGGCGCCGGCGGTGATGTAGTGCAGCCCGGACTTCAGATCGATCTCGATGGCGTCTTCCAGGTCGATGGCGCCGGTCAGCACCTCGACCACGCCCCGCCCGTTCGGGACCCGCAGCGATTCGTGGACCGAGGGCTTGCGCAGGTCGCAGTCGATCAGGATCGTCCGCTGGCCGGCCTTGGCGGCGGCGCGGGCGACGGAGACCGCGGTCGAGGTCTTGCCCTCGGCCGGCACCGAGGAGGTGAAGAGCACGGATTTCGGCTGCCGGTCGATGCTGGAGAGCATCAGCGACGTCCGTATGGTCCGTATGGCTTCCGAGTAGAGCGAATTCGGCTCGTCGAGCACGAAGTCCTCCGGCGTGGTGCGGCGGCCTTCCAGCACCGACAGGCGCGGCACGATACCCAGCGCGGGCACGTAGGCCTGCTGCTGCAGTTGCTGCAGCGAGCGGAAGCCGGCGTCCATGTATTCCATCAGGAAGACCAGCATGATCGCCAGCATGGCCGCGCCGACGATTGCGGCGGCCATGGTCAGGCTCTTGCGCGGGAAGCTGGGATCCAGGGGCGTGGCGGCGCGGGAGATGACGCGGGCGTCGGCCTTCTGGGGCGCGCGCTCCTGCAGGTTGATCTCGTTGAAGCGGGCCAGCACGGTCTCGTAGAGGCGCTTGTCGGCGTCGCGCTCGGAGCGCAGGCCCTGCAGCGTCACCTCGGCGTCGGTCTGGCGGTCGATCTGGGCCTCGACGACCGCGACCTCGTTCTCCAGGTTCGCGACCTTCACGCGCGCCAGCTCCAGCGCGTTGTCCTGTCCGATGACGATCTTGTCGATCTCGCCGCGGATCTTCAGCTGCAGGTCTTCCAGCTCGGCCCGCTTCAGCAGCAGACGCGGATGACGGTCGCGCAGCTGGGTGCGCAGCTCGGCGATCTCGCGGACGACCTCGGCTTCCTGCTCGCGCAGGCGGCCGATCAGCGGCGAGTCGAGCACGGAAGCGACGGTCTCGATGCCGCCCTCTTCCTGCAGCAGGCGGCGGACCTGATTGTTGCGGGCCTCGGATTCGGCCAGTTCCTCGCGGGCGACGACCAGCTTGCGGTTCAGCTCGGCCAGCTGCTCCTCGATCAGGGTCAGGCGGTCGCCGACGCTGACGAAACCGGTCTGGCGGCTGAACTCCTCCAGCGCCTGCTCGGCGGCCTGGTACTGGGCCTTCAGCCGCTCGACCTCGTCGCGCAGGAAGCCCGACGCCTGGGTGGTGGCGTCCGACTTCTCGCTCTGGGTCGAGTTCGACATAGGCCTCGGCGAAGCTGTTGGCGATCTGCCGGGCCAGCTCGGGCTTGTCGGAGATCGCGCGGATCTGGATGGTGCGCGACCGGTCGGACGGGTCGACGCTGATGGCGTCCAGCAGGGTGCGGATCAGGTTCTGGCGCTCGAAGGCCTCACGCTCCTCGGGCGTCATGCGCTTCAGCACCGAGCGGTCCTCGGCCTGCTGGCTGCCGCCGCGGGCCAGGTTCAGCAGGCCGCGGGCGCCCTCGACCACGGGGTCGGGGAGAATGCTCTTGATGGTGGACTTCAGGCTCTGGCCGGCGGACGGCCCGCCGGTTTCCCAGTAGAGGCGCTCCGGATTATCGAACAGGCCCAGCCGGTTCGCGACTTCCTCTGCGATCTGCGAGGAGGAGATGATCTTGGCCTGGGTCTCGTTGAAGTAGAAATCGTGCTCCTGGCGGGCCTGCACGCCCTCGATGCCGGTGACGTTCTCGTCGCGGATGCCGATCACGACCTCGGAGCTGGCGGAATAGAGGGGGGTCTGGGACTGCAGCCAGAAATAGGCCATGGCGACGACAAGCATCATCACCGCGGCGACGATCCACTTCCGCCGCCAGATGATCGAGAAGACCTGCCGGAAGTTCATCATCGGCGACGTGGAATCGTTCTGGGAGATGAAGGACGGTGTATCCGCCAACTCTCCCGAACTCGCCGTATGCAGGTAACTCACATTCGCCATCGCTTCACTGCCTGAACCCGTACGCCGCGCCTGTCACTCTAGACCAATGGAACAAAACCATTAAGTTTGTCAGTCTATTGGGCGCGGTTTTTCACGTTCCTTGTTACTTTTCCGCCCCACCAATCGCTTTTTGCGGCGAGAAGGTGGGGCAACTCCAACATCTTGTGTATCGCGGAATGGCAGTGACGAAATGTCGAGGCCGCTTCCTGATACACATGGGATGTTGCAACCGGTGTGCCAGCTTTTGTGACGGGGCCACAGCGACTTAGCGAACGTGTCGCAGGTCACACCGCCGCGGCGGCCTGCCCGAACGGCACCGCCCCGGACGTCTGTCCGGGGCGGTGCCGGCTCGTCGATGACGGGGCGGGCGGCGCCCGGCCGCTCAGAACAGGCGGCGGTGCACCTCGATGGTGTCGCCGGGCAGGATGGTGGCGTCCTGGTCGGCGTCGAACTTGATCAGGTTGCCGGCAGAATCGGTGCGGAAGATCGTGATCGGCTCTTCCTTCGCGCGCCTGGTGTAGCCGCCGCCGGTTGCGATCGCCATGCGAGCGTTCAGGCCGGGCTGGTACTTGTAGGTGCCAGGGCTGCCGACCTGGCCCAGGATGAAGAAGGGCCGGTAGTTGGTGATCTCGACGGTGACCTGCGGGTTGACGAAGTATTCCTCCAGCGCGAGCCGCAGCACCTCGTTGAACTCGCCCGGCGTCATGTTCTCGGCGGTGATCTGCCCGATCAGCGGATAGGACAGTTCGCCGGCGGCGCTGATCTCGAACTCGCCGGAGATATCGTCCTGGCCAAAGACCTTGATCTGGACGCGGTCGCCCGGCCCCATCCGGTATTCCTCGAGCTTCTGCGCGACGTCGTTCGGGACGTCGTCGACGGCGAATTCGGGCCGGCCGCGGACCACGGTGCCGACCGGCGTCGGATCGTTGGAGGCGGTATTGGTGGCGGCGACGATACGCTGGCCCTGGGCGTCGCGCCGGGCCTGCTCGACCGCGGCATTTCTCGCATCGCCCTGGCCCTGGGTCAGCTGCGCGACGGCCTCGTCGGTCAGGGGTGTCGGCGTGCCGGAGGTGGCGGAGGTAGCGGATGAGGTATCGGGCGCGGCGGGCACGGGCGTCTTCACGGTGGCGGACTGGGTCACAACGGGCGCCGCCGCAGGGGCGGGGGTCACCGGCTGCGGCGCGGCGGGCGCGGGCCGTGGAGGCTGCGCGGCGGGCAGCGGCTCGGCCTGGACCGGTGTGCGGGCGACGGCCGGCGGCGGGGCGGGGGCGACGGGCTGGGCCGGAGGCGGTGTGGGGGCGACGGGCTGGGCCGGAGGCGGTGTGGGCGTCGGGGTGGCGGATGCGGCCTGGACCGGCGCGCGGCCATAGCGCCGGTCGGCGCAGCCCTGTACGGCAGCAATGGCGACCAGCAGCGTGACCGCGAGCGCCAGCTTGCCTGAAAATCTGATGTCGAACATGCCTGTGCTCCTTCCCTGCGGCCCGAAACTGCAAGCGGCCGCCGCGAATCGGTAACTCAGGCGGTCAGTATTGCAAGGTTAACGCCAGCCCGACACGGTGCTTGGCGAACTCGCGGTTGTTGTCGTTGGAGACCAGCCGGGAGAACTCCCAGAAGCCCCGCAGCCGGGAATATTCGTTCATCAGCCAGAGCAGGGCCAGTTCGGTATCGACGCTGGTCTGGGTGGTGTCGTTCTGGATGGTGTCGGCAAGCGCGATACCGAATTCGGCACTGGCGAGCAGTTCGTAGGTGATCTCCAGCTCGGTCGCCAGCTTGAAGCTGTTGGTGTTGAAGGCGACGTCGGGCACCAGCTGGTTGTTCACCGGTGTCGCACTGTTCGTCGAGGAAATGTCGCGGCTCCAGCCGGCCTTGAATGTCCAGCTGTCATGCGGGTTCCAGACCAGATCGAGTTTGGGTTCGAAGAAGAAGAAACTGTCGGAATTGCCGTCCATGGGAACGGCGTATCCGAAACCCATCCCGGCTTCGAGGAAGGTCACCGCCGAAGCATCGTAGGTCAGGCCGAAGGTGATGCCCTGCGTGTTGAAGCCGCGCGAGATGTTCGAATTGTCCAGCCGGATGAAATTCCGGCTCATGGTGAAGAACGGCTCAGCGAACAGCGTCGTGCCGCGCCATTGCTCCCATCCGATCCGGACCGTGTTTTCCCAGAGCCAGTTGTCGTTCTGGTCGTTCTCCGTCTCGCTGTTGCCGGCCGGCGTGTCGACGAAATCCTTGACCGTCATCTTGGTTTCGCCACGCAGATCCAGCTTGTCGCGTTTGTAGCGGGCGCTGATCTCGCCGAAGCTCTCGTAGAAGACCGTCGGTTCGTCGCCGCCCGTGTCGGCGTCGATGTCGCTGCGGGCCGCGGTCTTGCGCTGCCAGCCGGCGCCCAGATTGACGCTCAGATACTCACGTACATCGACGCGGCCGCCGATCTCGACGCCGTGGCGGCGGAAGCTCTCGCGGTTGTTCCTGAGGTTGCGGCCGAACTCGCCGAAACCGCGCACGAACAGTTCGTGATTGTCCCAGTTCGAATGCAGCTCCAGCTCGGGTTTCACGGTGCCGATGAAGTCCGCCACCTTGCCGTTCTTGTCGGCGAAGATGTTGTTGTCGAAGACGATGGAGGTCTCGACCTTCGGGAACAGCAGGAAGCTTTCCAGGATCTGGCCACGGCCGAGATACTTGATATCGCCCAAGAAACCGCCGGCCTCGATGCCGATGGGATCGTATTCGCGCCGCTGGCGGGTCAGGACCGCGTCCTGCTTGGCGGTGGTGAAGGGCGGATCGGGATCGGCCTGTCCGGGAATGATCGGGTTCTGAACGACCTGCGGTTTCGCCTGACCTTCGGATGAGCTGTCGGTGGCGCCCTGCGCCCATGCCGTCCCCGCGCCCGCGCCGATCAGCGCAAGGCAGAATCCGGCTCCGATCAGGCCCCTCACAAACACGCTCCCTCCGCTACCGCTCGCGCCGGTCAGTTGGGACTGACGTCGTTCAACGGTTCGACGACAGGATCAGGCAGGTCGAGCAGCTGCGCAAGCTGCTGCGGCTCGGACTCGACGACGGTGTCGGACAGCAGGGTCTGGCGCGCCGATTCCACCTCGACGGTGGCGTTGACGATATCCTCGGGGCGGGTGAACAGCACCTGCCGCGCCTGCGGCGACCCGGCGAAGACGCTCTCCTCGGTCGCCGGCTCCAGGATCACGCCGGTCAGATAGGTCTCGCGGCCCTCGACCAGATCGAAGACCAGATCCAGCTTGCCGTCCTTCACCTCGGCCTCGACGACCATGACGCCGCCGGTGGTGCGGCCCTGGGCGTTGCCGCGGCCCGCGACCTCGTCGGCAGCCTCGGCGCCGTTCTCGCCATAATAGCGGTTGGGCTCGGCCAGATAGGTCTCGTCGACCCAGTTCTTCGGGGTCTGGGCGGCGACGCGGACGCGCTCGCCATTGATCTTCAGGCCGGCGCCGTAAGGGCGTTCGGTCGCTTCCGGCACGCCGATATCGTCGGTGGTGATCATCACCCGGTATTTGCCGTTCTCGACCGGCAGGTTGACCTTGCGGATGTTGCGGATGCCGTCGCGCAGCAGCGCTTCGCCTTCCGGACGCCGCATGGCCGCCGGGTTCGGGCCCTTGATCATGTCGCTCTTGGCGGTGACCTTGGTGAAGCCGTCGCGCGTCGCGGCGTCGGGCGGGCCGAAGTCGAAGCCGATGCGCTTCTCGCCCAGCTCGAAGGTGCTGGTGACGCGGGTCTTGAAGATCTTGGCGGCGACGAAGGAGCGGCTGGCCGCGCGCGAGATGCGGTCGGCGGCCTGCTGCAGCACCTTCGGATCGGCGACCAGGTCGCTGCGCTGCAGCTCGCGGATCAGGCCGACCGCGCGCTGGGCCGCGGCGCCGGGGACGCCGCCGGCGTCGAGAAAGCGTTCGATGGCCTGCACGCCCTCGTCGCTGCCGGCGATCGCGCCGGCCAGGGCGTCGGCTCGTTCAGGCTCCTGAAGGGTCTGTGCGCCGGCCAGCAGCGGGGCGCAGGCGAGACCGGCGGTCAGGGCGAATATCCGGGACATACGTTTCATGACGTCGTTCCACTTGCAAGAATCGGGCGACGGACGTTCGTCCGCTTCTAGACCCGACCCGTTACCAAATAGTGTGCCTGCCGCCGGGCCGATACGGTCTGATTCGCCGAAACCGTGACGGATCATACAGATGTGAGACAGTCCTGTCCCGAAATGATACGTTGCAGGACGCGTCAGAGCGGGAAGAGTTGCCGGATGGCCGCGTCTCCGGTCTTCGAGATCCGGACCGCCCGGCTGTCCTTTTCGCGCATTGCCCAGCCCCGGTCCTGAAATGTGGTCAGGAATGCGGCCCCGAGTGCGCCGGCCAGATGACTGCGGCGGGCGCTCCAGTCCAGGCAGGCGCGGCAGACCGGCCGCCGACCCGCCATGAGCGGCTCCAGATCGATCCCCGCCTCCCGCACGAAGGCCGCGCCCTTCGGCGTCAGGTCGACGCTGTTGCCCGCCGTCCGGATCAGCCTGCGCTGTTCCAGGCTGTCGAACATCTGCACCGCCAGTTCGCCCGCCAGATGGTCGTAGCAGACGCGGGCGCGGCGCAGCGCCGGATCCTTCGGGCCGGTGCGCGTGCGGGTGTGGCCGCGGCGCGCGGCGATGCCCATGAGGCTTTCCAGAAGGTCGCCCACATCCTCACCGGCCAGCGAGAAGTAGCGGTGACGGCCCTGACGGACCTGTCCGACCAGACCGCCATCCTGCAGCCGCGACAGGTGGCTGCTGGCGGTCTGCGGCGTCACGCCGGCCTCGGCGGCCAGTTCGGTCGCGGTCAGCGCCTTGCCGCTCATCAGTGCGGTCAGCATGTTGGCCCGCGCCGGATCGCCGATCAGGGCGCCCAGCCGGGCGATGTCCGGACCTTCCTTCATGCTTCGATGCTAACCGAAGCATTGTTGTGCGGCAATGCGGGATCCTCCGTCCGACAGCCAAGGAGGAACCCATGCTGACCTGCGTCATCCGCTACCATATCGACCCGGTGAAGAAGGCCGAGTTCGAGCTCTACGCGAAGAACTGGAACGAGGCGATCCCGCGCTGCGGCGCCGATCTGATCGGCTATTTCGCCCCGCATGAGGGCTCGTCGACGCTGGCCTACGGCATCTACAACATCGACAGTCTGGCGGCCTACGAGGCCTACCGCGCCCGCCTCGCCGGCGACCCGCTGGGCAAGGAGAACTACCGCTTCGCCCAGACCGAACGCTTCCTGCTCCGCGAAGACCGGACCTTTCTGAAACGCGTCGGTTGACCGCGCCACGGGCGGGCCGATGATGCGGGGATGTTCAACCGCGCCCGGCCCGAATCGCATGTCCCGAATCGGCACGTCTGATCCGATCTGGTCCGCCGTGGCCGGGACTCCGGGGGGCGGCAGTCCGGATCCGGACGCGCTCGCGCGATTCGCCGATCTGGTCGGGGCGGCGGCGGTGGCGGCGCTGGTGCCCGGCGCGGAAGCCGCGCTGGACCCCGCGGCGGTGCGGCAGAGCCGTCTGCTCAACCGCTTCCGCCGTCTGCAGGGGGAGAAGTGGGCCGGCGTGATTGCCGGGGCCGGCATTCCGGTGCTGGCGATCAAGGGGCTGGCGACGGCCCGCACCGACTGGCCGGACCCCGACGCCCGCGCGGTCTCCGACGCCGACCTGCTGGTCCGGCCCGACGACCTGTCCGCCGCCCTGGACTGCCTGATGGCCGAAGGTTTCCGCTTCGCCGAGATGCCCACGCGCGGACCCTGGGGATTCGTCGGCGACGCCAGTTTCCAGCCGCTGATCGGGCCGGAGGACGGCGCCAATATCGATCTGCATGTCCAGGGCGATGCCTGGCCTTTCGAGACCGCGCTGACAGCCGCGCAGCTGCTTGAATCTGCGGTCGAGGCCGGCCCCGAGGGGCTGCTTGCGCCGGCCCCGGCCCACCGGCTGCTGATCGCCGCCAGCCATGCGGCGGGCGATCTCTTTACGGCGGATGCGGTGAAGTCCGTCGTCGACGGGCTGCTGATGCTGCGGCGGCCGGAGATGGTCGACTTCGCCGCACTGCGGGCGCTTGCAATACGCGGCCACCTCTCGAGGCCGGTCGCAAACTATCTGGCGCTGCTCGGTGCGCTGGGGGCGGAACTGGACCCGGTCCGGGCGGCGGGCTTCCGGCTGCCCGACCCGGAGAGCGGCGAACTCGGCCGCGTTGTGGCGGCGCACCGCGCCCTGTTTCCGGCGGCCGGCGAACCGGGCCTGTTCGGGCGGTTGCGGCGGGAAGCCCTGATCTGCGCCGAGCCGCGCGTGCTTCTGTGGCGCAACGGGCGGCGGATCAGTGGTATGATTCGCCCGCGCCAGGGACGGCCGGACGGACACGGGATCGTCTAGGTCTGGCACGAGGATTGCCTTGTAGAGGCCTGAATCTTTAACGATGCTTCCAGTGATTGTTGCCAGGACACCGTCATGTTTGCGTATCTGAAGGGCGAAGAGCAGGGCCTGCCCGAGAACCGTGTCGCGCCGGAGCGGCGCACGGTCGAGGTCGGCTACATCCTCGATACCGAGAAGGCGGGCTTCATCTGGGAGGCGCCGCGCCCCTGCCGTCGCAATGACAATCAGGTCCAGCACGCGAAGTCCGTCGGCGTCTGCCCGGCGGTGCTCGACTACGAGGCCCGGCTGTTCGAGGTGCTCTGCCCGATCGACGTGCATCTGCGCTTCAAGATGGACGAGAAGGGACAGCCGCAGCTGGTCAACATGGCCGGTGACCGCAGTTCGATCCGGTCCAAGCATCTCCGCCAGATGGTGGCGGTGATGCCGCGCAAGGAATGGCGGCATCAGAACCGGCCGATCATCCAGTTCATCACGCCCTACATCTTCGTCGCCGACGACGTCTGCTGGATGAACCAGATGCCGGCCTTCAACCATTACCGGGCCGAGCAGATGCCCGGCACCATGATCGGCGGCCGGCTGCCCATCCACATCTGGCCGCGGCCGATGATGTGGGCCTTCGAATGGTACGAGCCGCAGAAGGACCTGATCATCAAGCGCGGCGAGCCCTGGTTCTACTGCCGCTTCGAGACCGACGATCCGCGCCGCCCGATCCGTATGGTGCAGGCCGAGAAGACCCAGACGCTGACCGACTACATGACCGGGCTGAACAGCGTCACCAATTACGTGAACCGGACTTTCTCGCTCTTCCAGGTGGCCGAGCAGCGCCGCCCGCCGAAGCTGCTGCAGAAGAAGGTGACGGCCTGATGGCCCGTGAGGGCGAGGGCGGCGACGGCCGCGACGACGGCGAGGGCTGGTCGCAGATCGGCCGCATCCCCGTCGCGCAGCGCCCCGCCAGCGACAGCGAACGCGCCGGGATCGAGGCGGAGCGCCGCAAGCATCCCGATGGCGGCGACGGTCAGCCGCGCTCGCACCTGCATGTCGTGGCCTCGCGTGTCGCGGCGTCGAAATCCGCCGAGATCGTCGATTTCTCCGAGGACGACTGGCGCCGGGGCGAGCAGGCTGCCGACCCGACGAGCGGCGGCCTTGGCTCGTTCCGCGAGGATGGGGCGCCCGAACGGCCTGCCGCTGCGCCGGCATCCGGCGAGGAGACGCCGGCGCAACCGGCGCCGCAGCGCCGCGTCGACACCCTCCGGCGGCTGCTGATCCGCACCACCCGCGATCTCGGCCGTCCCATCGGCGCCGCCGACATCCAGGCCGCGGCGCCCGGCGCCGGCAGCCCGATGACCCTGGACGGCTTCCGGCTGGCGGCCGAGAGGCTGGGCTTTCCGGCCGCCGAACAGCGCTTCGACGCCCGCGCGCTGGAGCGGCTGAAGCCGCCCTATGCCGTCATGGACCCGGCCAACCCGATGTCGGCGCGCTCCGTCGTGCGGCGGGAAGGCTCGGGCTATCTGGTCTACGACCCCGAGACCGACGCCGCCTCGCCGATGACGGCCGAGGAAGTCTTGAAGCTCGGGACCCTGACGCTGAAGCTGAAGGAGCCCGGCGCCGCCTCGGTGAAGGAGAAGGGCTGGCGCTCGCTGGTCATCGCCAAGATGCGCGGTGTGCTGCTGGAACTGGCGGTCGCCTCGCTGCTGATCAACATCTTCGCGCTGGCCGCGCCGCTGTTCATCATGACCGTGTTCAACAAGGTCGTCGGCACCGGCGGCGGGGCCGAGGGGACGCTGTTCGCGCTCACCATCGGCATGGTCGTGATCTACATCTTCGACCTGATCCTGCGCATCGTCCGCGTCTACGTCTCCAGCCATACGGGCGCGCGCGTTGAAAGCCTGATCGGCGGCGAGCTGGTGCATCACCTGCTGCGTCTGCCCTACAAGCATTTCGAGAGCACGGCCTCCGGCGTGATTTCCGAACGCATGCGCCAACTGGACACCATCCGCTCCTTCTTCACCGGCCAGATGCCGCTGGTGATCGCGGATCTGCTGTTCGTCGGCGTGTTCCTGTTCGCGTTGTTGCTGATCGAGCCGCTGATCGCACTGATCGTGGCGGTCGCCATCCCGATCTTCGTGCTGCTCTCCGTGGCGTCCCACAAGCGCCAGAAGCAGCTGACCGAACAGAACTTCATGGGTCAGGCCGCCAAGGCCTCGGCGCTGCACGAGACCATGGCCAACGCGCTGACGGTGAAGGCGCTGGGCCTGGAATCGGAGATCGAGCGCCGCTGGGATCACCGCCTCGGCCTCTCGGCCTGGACCGGTTACCGCAGCCACAGCCTGGCCGGCATCCTCGCGGCCATCGGCCAGAACCTGCAGCAGATCCTCAGCCTGGTTGTCATCGTCACCGGCGCGCTGCTGATCATGTCCGGCGACATGTCGATCGGCGCGCTGATCGCGACCAACATCCTCGCCACCCGCGCCGTCGCGCCGATGCGTCAGGTGGTTTCGGCCTGGCATCAGGTGCAGGAAGTCCGTTCGGCCTTCCAGCGCATCGACGAGATCATGAACGAGAAGGCCGAAAGCGAGCCGGGCGAACTCAGCCCCGGTTCCCCGCTGGAAGGCAAGGTCACCTTCGAGAACGTCTCTTATCGCTACGCCGAGGATCTGCCCTTCGTCCTCAACGGCATCAGCCTGGAGATCGAATCCGGCACGGTCTTCGGCATCATCGGCCCGTCGGGGCAGGGCAAGACGACGCTGTCGAAGCTGATCCAGGGCCTGTACCAGCCCGACCACGGCCGCGTTCTGGTCGACGACACCGACATCGCCCATATCTCGCCGGCCACGCTGCGCCGCCAGATCGGCGTGGTGCCGCAGGACGTGCAGCTGTTCGCCGGCACGGTGCGCGAGAACATCGCCATGGGCGTCGATGACAAGGACCCGGCGCGCGTCGAATCGGTGGCCAAGTTCGTCGGTGCGCACGAGTTCATCCAGCGCCTGCCCAAGGGCTACGACACCATCCTGTCCGAACGCGGCGGCGGCCTGTCATCGGGCCAGCGGCAGCTGCTGGCCGTGGCCCGCGCACTGATCCGCAATCCGAAGATCCTGATCTTCGACGAGGCCACCAGCGCCCTCGATCCGGGGTCTGAGGAGCGCCTTATCCGCGCCGTCAACCGCGCCCGCCGCGGCCAGCACCATCATCCTGATCAGCCACCGCATGGCGCCGATGGCGATCGCCGACAAGGTGGCGCTGCTGCAGGAAGGCCGCATCGACCGTATCGGCCCGCCGCAGGAGGTCATCGCTTTCGCCCGCAGCCGCATGCGCGAGATGGGCCAGGCCCAGCGCGGCAAGTCCGGCGGCGGCGCATCCGGCGGCGACAGTCCGAAGGGGGCCTGAGCCCGCATGGCCCGCGACGACAGCGGCGAGCGCGGCGGCTCGCCCGGCTACCAGGAATTCCTGCCCGAAGCCCAGGCGATCAGCGAGCGCCGGCATTCGCCCATGGCGTCGATCCTGATCATGGTGATCGCCGGATTCTTCCTGGCGATCCTGCTCTGGGCCGCGCTGGCCGAGGTCGATCAGGCCGTGGTCGCGCCGGGCGAGGTGCGCCCGGGCGGGCGGGTGAAGGTCATCAACCACCCCGAAGGCGGCGCGGTCTCGGAGATTCTCGTCCGCGACGGCGATCTGGTCGATCAGGACCAGGCGCTGCTGATCCTGGACGAACGGCTGATCGGCGCCGAGGTGCGGCGGCTGCGCGGCGACCTGCTGACGCTGGAGGCGGAGCTGGCGCGGCTGGAGTCCGAGGCCGCAGGCGACCAGACCGTCCAGTTTCCCGGCTCGGTGATCTCGGAGCGGCCCGATCTGGTGGCGACTCACAGCCGGCTGTTCGAGGCGCGCCGCGACGCGCTCACTGCGCAGCGCGAGAGCGCCGACCGGGAGATCGAGCAGCGTCAGGCAGAGATCAACTCGCTGCAGGTCCGCACGCGTACCCTGACCTCCAGCGCCGAAGTCCTGCAGGAGCAGGTGACATCGCTGCAGCGGCTGACCGACAAGGGCCATTTCCCCTTCCTGCGCTTCCAGTCGGTGCAGCGGCAGCTGAACGAGACCCGCGGCGAACTGCAGGAAACCCGGCAGTCGCTGGAACTCGGCGGGGTCCGCGCTGTCCGCCGCGCGCTCCCGCCGCCGCGAGATCGACGACACGGCGCGCTCCGAGGTGCTGGCGCGGCTGGCCGAGGTCCGCGGCGCCCGCGACCGCACCGCTGCGGCGCTGGAGCAGGCTGAGACGCGGCAGGACAGCACCGTGATCCGCAGCCCCGTGCGTGGCTATGTGCAGAATCTGGCGGTCAACAATCCCGGCCAGGCGGTGCTGGCCGAACGAGCCGCTGATGTCGGTGGTGCCCGAATCGGATGAGCTGGTCATCGAGGCGCGGGTCGCCAACCGCGACATCGCCGCGGTCGAGGTCGGCCAGCCCGCAGCTGTGAAGGTCCGCGCCTACGACTTCATCAAGTATGGCAGCCTGGAAGGGACGGTCGAGCGCGTCGCCCGCGACGCCAACCGCGACCAGGAGACGGGGCAGGTCTTCTTCACGGTCGAGATCCGGACGTCGAAAAGCTATCTCGGCGATGCGCCGGGGCAGAATCCGGTCCGGCCGGGCATGCAGGTCGATGCCGAGATGAAGGCCGGCTCCCGGTCCGTGCTGTCCTTCCTGACCGACCGCGTGATCGGCACTTCCGACGAGGCCTTCCGCCAGCGATAGAGTCGGCCTGCTAAAAAATGCGAACCGTTCGCAATTTCTTTCTTGCGAATGATACGCAATAACACTACACAGGACTCACCGGGCCGCGGCTGAGTTCGATCCTCCTCCCGAAGATCCCCAACCCCGAGGGAGCGGCGCTGCGGTTGGGGGCTGGCTTGACCCCATGGGCCAGCCCCCACTTCCGGTCCTTTCCGGATCACCGCCAAGCTATGCATTCCTTGCAATGCTGCACGTGCGAACACTATATTGCCGCGTTGCGAAACACTCCTATTTTCCCAGTCAGACAACAGGCCCGGAAGAGGCCGTCCGACGGGAGGTCTGAGAGCCTGAACGGATTTGGCAGAGGACCTTGATCATGCATTACGACCCCATTCGCGAACGTCATACCGCTGACTACGCTTCCATCGCCCACGGCATGCCGGAATACCGCGTGCTGTCCTTCGGCGAGATCGACCACGGCATCGCCATGGCCCGCCGCGAGCAGGCCCGGCTTTTCGCCGCCTGGATGCGCGCCGCCGCTCGCCGCATCGCCGGCCTCTTCACTTCGAAGGACAGCCGCGCCGTCTCCTGACCCGGCACTTACCTTCCGAACCGTTACCGCCCCGGCCATCGCGCCGGGGCGTTGCGTTTGTGACCGGTGGCGGTTGAAGAAATCCGCGTGGCGGGCGATATGGGGCCTGTGGGCGCGGCGGCCAGGGCCTCAACGGGAATGGAGAGTGTGCCGATGGTTTCCGCAGTCCGAACCGCCGTCCTTGCGGCGGGTCTCGCATGTCTCGCCGCATTCCCGGTCATGGCGCAGACCCAGGGCGGCGCCGGATCTCCCGTCGAGGTCGTCGCCAAGCACGGGGCCTGGGAACAGCGCTGCGTGAGTTCGGCCAATGCCGGCCGCAAATGCGTCCTGCTGCAGGTCGCGACGGCGACCGAGAACGACAAGGTTTCCGCCGCCATGACGGTCGCCCGCGGCGGCGAGGGCGGCCAGCAGTTCGTCGCCCGCTTCGAGGTGCCGATCGGCGTCTACCTGCCGGGCGGCCTGAGCCTGAATATCGACGGGCGCGACTTCGGCGCCATCCCTTACCAGACCTGCTACCCCGACCGCTGCGCAGCCATTGCGATGCTGTCGGAGGAACATGTCACGGCGCTCAAGGCGGGCGCGCGGGCGGTGCTGACGCTCTACGCCAATCCCAAGACGCCGCTGACCGTCCCGATCTCGCTCAGCGGGATCACCGCCGGGATGGGCGCGCTGGGCTGACCGGCCCTATTCCTTCCGCAGGATGAACCGCTGGATCTTGCCGCTCGGTGTCTTCGGCAGGGCGTCGGGAAAGGCGACTTCCCGCGGGAAGGCATGTTTCCCGAGCCGCGTGCGGACGTGCTGGCGCAGTTCCTCGGCCAGGTCGTCATTGCCGTCGTAACCGGGCTGCAGGATCACGAAGGCCTTCACGATCTCGCCGCGTTCCGGGTCGGGTTTGCCGACGACGGCGCTCTCGGCCACGGCATCGTGCTCCAGCAGCGCACTTTCCACATCGAAGGGCCCGATCCGGTAGCCCGATGAGGTGATCACGTCGTCGGACCGGCCGACGAAGCTGATGGAGCCGTCCGCGTTCTCCTCGACCGTGTCGCCGGTCAGATACCAGTCGCCGACCCAGTCCTGCCCCTCGCGCCCGAGATAGCCGTCGAAAAAGAACATGGGCGAATCGGGCCGGTGCACGGCCAGGATGCCCTGATCGCCCTGTTTCACCGGCTCGCCCTGTTCTGTGACCACGCCGAGGCGGAAGCCGGGCATCGGCAGGCCGGCCGAGCCTTCCCGCACCGGGTGCTTCAGGCCGTGATGATTGGCCAGCACCATGCCGCATTCGGTCTGTCCGTACTGGTCGTAGAGATTGCAGCCGATATGGTCGCGGAACCAGCGCATCACTTCCGGGTTCAGCGGTTCGCCGGCGCTGGAGGCGACGCGGAGATTGTCCGCAAGCGGCTTCGACGCCGCCGGTCCGGCTGCGATCAGCATGCGGTAGGCGGTCGGCGCGCCGGCGAAGTTGGTGACCTTCAGCTTCTCCACGACGCGGGCCGTGCTTTCCACGGTGAAGCCGCCGTCGTAGAGCGTCGTCTGGTGCCCGATCAGCAACGGCCCGGTGACGGCGTAGTAGAGGCCGTAGGCCCAGCCCGGATCGGCGATGTTCCAGAAAACGTCGTCGTCGCGGACTTCCAGCACGTGGCGCATGTAGATATCGAAGGCGAGCAGCGCGCGCAGCGGGATCTGCAGCAGCTTCGGCAGGCCGGTCGTGCCCGATGTCGCCATCATCAGCATGCCGTCATCGCCCTGCCGCATGACCGGCGCGAAGGTGTCGCTCTCATTGTCGGCCAGCAGGTTGAAGTCGATCTCGTCGCCATGTCCGCCGACGGTCGTGATCATGGTCGTCACGTCCAGGCCGTCGAGCTTCGGCCGGTTGGCGATGTCGGTGATCACCACCTTTGCGTCCGACGAAGTCAGCCGGTGCTCGATCGCCTTCGGCCCGAAGGCCGTGAACAGCGGCTGGTAGACCGCCCCGCAGCGCCAGGCGCCCAGAATGAAGGCGACAAGCTCGGGGATGCGCGGCAGCAGGCCGGAGACCCGGTCGCCGGGCTGGACACCGAAACGGACCAGCAGGTTCGCCACCTGCGCCGACCGCTTCTGCAGGTCCTCGAAGGTCAGGCTGCGGCTGCTGCCGTCCTCGCCTTCCCAGTTCAGCGCGACCCGGTCCTCCCCGACATGCCGGTCGCAGCACTCGATGCAGGCGTTGATGTCCTGCCCCAGGTCCCCGTGAAGGGTCTGCGCCAGCACCGCGGGATCGAAATCTGCGCAGAACTGCCTGTAGTCGGTCACCTTGCATCCTCCCCGAAGCGCCCGGTTTTGGCGGCAGAGTGAAGCGCCCGTCATCGCCGTGTCAACGAAGCTTCACCCCTCGCGCCGGCGACGCAGGCACCAGTCGAGCGCCGCTTCTGCCGTCGGGACGATCTCGCCCGGCGGCGGGGGCGGCCGGTCGATGACGATGGTCCGGACGCCGAGCTGCGCCGCCGCGTCCAGCTTCGTCTGACCGCTCCGACCGCCGGAATTGCGGCAGACGAGGTGGGTGATCCGATGGCGGCGCATTAGTCCGGTCTCTTCAGCGACCGTTCCGGGATGGCCCTTGATGAAGGTGAAGCGCGCTACCCTTCTGCTGTCCTCGGGCTTGACCCGAGGACCTTGTCGTCCCGTTTGCGCCGAGGCCCCCGGATCAAGTCCGGGGGCGACAGCCGGTGATGGCGCATCCACGCTCCGGACCAGCATCTGCGCCGGATGATCGGCGAACGCCTGCAGATGCCGCTGGCCGAGCGCCAGGAAGGCGCGGGCGTCGGCGGGCAGGGCGCGCGCGGCCTCGGCGAGCGAGCCGCAGACGGTCCAGCCGGGCCGGGGCGTCCATGCGGGCCGGATGACATGCAGCACGGGGATGGCCTGCGCCGATGCATGGGCCTTCATCTGCGCGGCGAAGGGATGGGTGGCGTCCACCAGAAGGTCGATCCCGCGGGCGGCGATGAAGTCCCGCAGCCCGCCCGCACCGCCGAAGCCACCGCTTTGGGTCTCGACGCCCAGATCGGCAGGCGTTTCCGTCGCGCCGGCCAGCGAGGCGATGACCTTGAAGCGGCCATCCTGCGAAAGCCCCGTCGCGATGGCGCGCGCCTCCGCCGTCCCGGCGAGCAGCAGCACCTTCATCCGGCTTCCGCCACGATCCGGCCCTGACGGTCGGTGATCATGATCCCGACGGCGACGCCGCTGCCGTCAAGCTGCGCTTCGGCCCGTTCCTGCGCCCGGGCGGCGACCATCCCGGCCAGATCGATGCCGGCCTCGGTGGCGAGGTCCAGCGCATGCTTGGCGGTCGAGGCCCGGCCGATTTCTGCCGACCCTGCGAGTCTTGCCAATGCCGCGATATCCACCTGGCTGCGGCCGGAATGCAGGTCGTTGGCGCCCTGCGCGAACTTGGTCATCTTGGCGAAGCCGCCGGCGATGGTCAGACGCGGCACGGGATGCGTCTTCAGATATTTCAGCGTCCCGCCGATGAAGTCGCCCATGTCCAGCACGTGCTCCTCGGCGAGACCGTACTTCGCCCGGACCGCGGCCTCCGAGGTGGAGCCGGTGGCGGCGGCGACATGCGTGAAACCATTCGCGACGGCGACGTCGATCCCGCGATGGATCGAGGCGATCCAGGCCGAGCAGGAGAAGGGCTTCACGATGCCGGTCGTCCCCAGAATCGAGAGGCCGCCGACGATGCCCAGCCGCCCGTTCCAGGTCTTCTCGGCCAGTTCCTCGCCGCCGGGCACCGAGATCTCGATCTCCAGATCGCCCGGGACGCCGAGCGCGCTGGCGGTCTCGAAGACCGCCGCCCGCATCATGTCGCGGGGGACGGGATTGATCGCCGGCTCGCCCGGCGGCAATGGCAGGCCGGGTTTCGTCACCGTCCCGACGCCCGGCCCGGCGCGGAACCGCACGCCCGAGCCTTCCGGCAGGCGGCGGACGGTGGCGACGATCAGTGCGCCGTGGGTGACGTCCGGGTCGTCGCCCGCATCCTTGACCACGCCGGCCGAGACACTGTCCTCGGCAAACCCCTGAAAGGCGATACTGAAGACGGGCGTCTGGCCGCGCGGCAGGGTGATCGTGACCGACTCCGGGCACTGTCCGGTCACCAGCGCGGTGAAGGCCGCCTTCGACGCTGCGGTGGCGCAGGCGCCGGTCGTCCATCCGGTCCTGAGCGGTCTGTCCTCGCCCTCGCGCATGTCAGGAACTGTGGCCCCTCCGTTGCCCTTGCCGCCCGGACGTTCTACATGACGCGGACGCGAACAATCCTGAAGGGGACGGACGGGTATGGAAACGATTATTGGCGGCGCGGAAGCGGGCGGCGCTCCCGCGGACCTGATCAAGGACAGCGACATGCAGACCTTCATGGCCGATGTCGTCGATGCCTCCCGCGAGCAGCCCGTGCTGGTGGATTTCTGGGCGCCGTGGTGCGGGCCGTGCAAGCAGCTGACGCCGATCCTGGAGAAGGTCGTCACTCAGGCCGGCGGCAAGGTGAAGCTGGTGAAGGTCAATATCGACGAGAACCAGCAGATCGCGCAGCAGATGCGCATCCAGTCGATCCCGGCCGTGTTCGCCTTCAAGGACGGTCAGCCTGTGGACGGCTTCATGGGCGCGCTGCCCGAGAGCCAGGTGCGCGAGTTCATCGACCGCGTCGCCGGCGGCATCGGCCCCAGCCCGGCCGACGAGATCATCGAGGCGGCCCGGCAGGCCGTCGAGGCCGGCGATCACGCCCGCGCGGCGCAGGCCTGGGCGGCGCTGCTGGAGGAAGACCCGGAGAGCCCCGAGGGCTTCGGCGGACTGGCGCGCGCCTATATCGAACTGGGCGAACTGGAGGCGGCGGAGCAGGTGCTGGATCAGGCGCCGGCCTCGATCGCCAACCATGCCGAGGTCAGCGGCGCCCGCGCCGCGCTGGATCTGGCGAAGAACGCGGCCGATCCGGGCGCGTCGGAAGACGTCACGCGGCTTGAGGGCGAACTTGAGACCGATCCGTCGAGTTCGGATGTCCGCTTCCAGCTGGCCGAGGCGTTGCTGGCGGTGAACCGGAAGGAAGACGCCGCCGCGCATCTGCTGCACATCGTCGAGCACGACCGCGAGTGGAACGAGGACGGCGCGCGCAAGAAGCTGCTGCAGCTCTTCGAGGCCTGGGGCCCGAAGGACCCGCTGGTCAAGCCGACCCGCCGCAAGCTCTCGGCCATGCTGCTGAGCTGAGGCTCCTCCACGTTCGATCCGAAGCGGTCATGCCGGACTATCACGGGTATCCGGCCACAATGACCTTTCTGCGAAGCCGCTCCGGACCCCCGAGTGACCCTTCGGGCCATCGGGGGTGACCAGACAGGCACAGGCGGCCAAGGAAGCTGGTCATGCCCGCCTTGCGCGGGCATCCGGTCTAACGATGAGCGTGGCTGCGAGGCAGCCCCGGACCCCGAGTGGCTGCGCCTTCGGGGGTGACCGCTGCGGGTCTGTCGGTCTCCTTACGCCTCTCCGACGCACTCCATCATGGCGGTATCGGCGGCTTCGGCGGCGGACTTGCCGCCCCAGAGGACGTACTGGACCGCGGGGAAGAAGCGTTCGCATTCGGTGAAGGCGATGTCGAACAGGGCCTCGATCTGGCCGGGTTCCACCTCGCCGTCGCGGCCGAGCAGCAGCGCGTGCCGGAACAGCAGCAGCCCCTCGTCGCGCCAGACATCGAAATGGCCGATCGACATGCGCTCGTTGGCCAGAGCCAGCAGTTCGTGCAGGTCCGGCTGGCGGGACGCGGGCACCTTCAGGTCGAAGACGCAGGCAAAGTGCATCGAACTGATTTCCGGGCGCCAGGACACCCAGAGGTGAAAGTCGCACCACTTGCCCGACACGCCCACGGTCATCTCGTCGGACGCAGAGCGGTCCGCCGGCCATTCATTGGCGTCGACGAAGTCCTCTACGGCATCCAGCGGATTGACGGCGGCGGTCTCGGCGAGTTCGATCATCATGCTCATGGCGATCGGTCTCCCTGCCTGGCCGGGAACAGGATGTTGCCGGCACATATGGTTGGCGCCGGCGAATCGCGACGCCACATCTAGGCTAGGAGTTGGAGGATTCCTCCGTCAATCGCCGATTTGCGGCGACTTAAGCGTCTGGTTCGGCAGCCTTTTTCCGGGGGGCCGCGCGGCGGGTCTTCTTCGCCTTCGCCAGTTCCTGCTTCAGCGATTTCGATTTCGGCCGCAAGACGCTCGTTTTCGGCCCGCGCATTGGCGGCCATTTCCTTCACCGCCTCGAACTCGTCGCGGTCCACCAGGTCCATGTCGGCAACGATCCGCTCGAGGTGCGTGCGCACCCGCGCCTCGACCTCGTCGCGCGCGCCCTGGAAGGCGCCGGCGGCCGAGGTCATTACCCGGGACAGGTCGTCGAACAGGGGGTTACGGGTCTGCATGTCCGCCTCCGAAGCTTGCGTTCACCCCTGCATATGGCCGCCAGCGCGCCGCCGCGCAAGCCGCCTGGCCGGGCCGCCCCCCCCCTGTTGCAATCGGTTATCAACAAATGCGGCACTTTCGCACAGTTTTCCGGTCCGAATCGGGTTGAATAAGAGACGCCCATGGATATGTTGGCGACGTTTTCGTGACAGTGTGCGGCACGGGTGGATGGCGCAGGGATTGCGGCGTCGCCCGGTACTATTTTCCGGCCATGCGAAACGCGCCGGAACGGGACCCATCCATCGGGAGGAAAGCGTGGACAATCTGGGACCGACGATCAGCAAGAACGGCCTGGAAGGCCAGGGACTGTCCGGTGTCGCCAGGGCGCACTGGAACTACGGCACCGCCGCGCTCTATACGGCGGCCCTGTCCCGTGGCGAAGGCCGGCTGGCCAATGGCGGCTCGATCGTCGTCGAGACCGGTGTCCACACCGGCCGTTCCGCGCAGGACAAGTTCATCGTCCGCGAGCCGTCCTCGGAGAACGAGATCTCATGGGGCGCCATCAACAAGCCCTTCGAGGCCGACCGCTTCGATGTGCTGCTGAAACGCGTGCAGGATCATCTGAAAGGCCGCGAGGTCTTCGTGCAGGACTGCTGGGCCGGTGCGGCCCGCGACTACCGCCTGGGCGTGCGCGTGGTGACCGAGCAGGCCTGGCACAATCTGTTCGCGCGCAACATGTTCATCCAGCCGACCTCGGATGAACTGGCGTCCTTCGCCCCCGAATTCTCCGTCATCCAGGCGCCGAGCTTCAAGGCCGACCCGGACCGCGACGGCACCCGCTCCGACTGCTTCATCATCGTCAGCTTCGAGAAGAAGATCGTCCTGATCGGCGGCACCTATTATGCCGGCGAGATCAAGAAGTCGGTCTTCTCGCTGCTCAACTACCTGCTGCCGGCGCGCGGCGTCATGCCGATGCACTGCTCGATCAATGTCGGTCAGGCCGGCGACGCGGCGATCTTCTTCGGCCTGTCGGGCACCGGCAAGACGACGCTGTCGGCCGATCCGCGCCGCGAACTGGTCGGCGACGACGAGCATGGCTGGTCCGACGCCGGCGTCTTCAACTTCGAGGGCGGCTGCTACGCCAAGGTCATCGACCTGTCCGAGAAGGCCGAACCCGAGATCTACGCCACCACGAAGATGTTCGGCACCGTGCTGGAAAACGTGGTCATGAACCCGATGACGGGCGAACTGGACCTGTTCGACGGCTCGCTGACCCAGAACACCCGGGCGTCCTACCCGATCGACTTCATTCCCAACGCCTCGCCGACCGGCGTCGCCGGCCATCCGAAGAACGTGGTCATGCTGACTGCGGACGCCTTCGGCGTGCTGCCGCCGATCTCCAAGCTGACGCCCGAGCAGGCGATGTATCACTTCCTGTCCGGCTACACCGCCAAGGTCGCCGGCACCGAGAAGGGGCTGGGCAACGAGCCGCAGGCGACCTTCTCCACCTGCTTCGGCGCGCCCTTCATGCCGCGCCACCCGTCGGTCTACGCCAACCTGCTGGGCGACAAGATCGAGAAGCACGGTGCGACCTGCTGGCTGGTCAACACCGGCTGGACCGGCGGCGTCTTCGGCGTCGGCCACCGCATGCCGATCGACTACACCCGCGCCCTGCTGAACGCGGCCCTGGACGGCTCGCTGGACAGCGTGCCGACCCGGACCGACCCGAACTTCGGCGTTCAGGTTCCGACCGCCTGCCCGGGCGTGCCGGAAGAGGTGCTGAACCCGCGCGGCACCTGGACGGACGGCGGCGCCTACGACGCCAAGGCCGGCGAGCTTGTGGGCCGCTTCAACGACAATTTCGAGCAGTTCGAAGGCTATGTGGAGCGCGACATCCGCGAAGCCGCCCCGCGCCGCGCCGCCTGACCGCGGCTGAGGCCTGAAACACGAAGCCCCCGGGGTTTGCGCCCCGGGGGCTTTTTTCTTGTCCGATGTCTGAAGCGGTCTGTTACGGCACCAGCTTGTAGCCGCCCGGTTCGGTCACCAGCAGCTGGGCTTCCGAGGGTACGGGTTCGATCTTCTGGCGCAGCCGGTAGACATGGGTCTCCAGCGTGTGCGTGGTGACGCCCGCATTGTAGCCCCAGACCTCGTGCAGCAGCGTGTCGCGGCCGATGGCCTTCTCGCCGGCGCGGAAGAGATATTTCAGGATCGAGGTTTCCTTCTCGGTCAGCCGGATCTTCTTCTCGGTCTCCTTGTGGACCATCAGCTTCTGGGCGGGGCGGAAGCTGTAGGGCCCGATGGTGAAGACCGCGTCCTCGGACTGTTCGTGCTGGCGCAACTGGCCTCGGATCCGCGCCAGCAGCACCGCGACCTTGAAGGGCTTGGTGATGTAGTCGTTGGCGCCGCTCTCCAGGCCGAGGATTTCCTCGGCTTCCGAATCGGCGCCCGTCAGCATGATGATCGGCATCTTGAAGCCGTGCTTGCGCAGCGCCCGGCAGACCTCGCGGCCGTCGGTGTCCGGCAGTCCGACATCCAGCAGGATCAGGTCGAAATGGTCGTGCCTCGCGGCCTCGATGCCGGCCTGACCGCTGTTCACCTGCACGGTCTCGAATTCCTCGTGCAGTTCCAGCTGTTCGGCGAGCGTCTGGCGCAGGGCGCCGTCATCGTCCACCAGCAAGATGCGCTTGCCGCTCAGCATTCTCGAAAACCCCCGCTGTCAATTCACGATTGGTGCGCGTGCAAAAGATTTGATCGCGACGCCGTCAATTCAACCTTTCGCGGTCACGCTCGCGCGTCTGTCACCGCTTCGTGAGCATGGCCGCAGAACGGCTGCCCGGCGGAAGCGGCTTCAAGTCCGCCCGGCGCCGGGATATAGGACGGCATGGTTTCCGATTCCCGCACCCGGCTTGCTGCCGTCCGATACGCCGACCGCGCGGCAGCGGATCTCCGCCGCGGCCTGCCCGTCGTGATCCGGGGCGCGGGGCAGACCGGCGTGGCGCTGTCGGTGGAAACCGCCAGCGCCGCCGATGTCGAGGAATTCCTCGCTCTGGCAGTCGGTCAGGCCTGGCTGGCGCTGACGCCGGAGCGGGCCAACGTGCTGCATATCCTGCCTTCGGGCGGGCCGGTGCAGCTGGTGCCGCTGGATGCGCGGCTGACCGCCGACCTGGCCTCGAAGATCTCCGATCCGGCGCACGATCTCGATGGCGGGCTGCGTGGGCCGTTCCGGCAGGTGAAGGGCGACGCGCCCGACTATGCCGTGGCCGGGGTCGCGCTGGCCAAGCTGGCCCGCCTGCTGCCCGCCGTGCTGGTGGCCGAACTGGGCGATGCGGATGCCGCCGCGCGCGGGCTGATGTCGGTGCCCGCGGCGGACGTGATTGCCCGGAATCTCGACGCGGCCGCCGAACTGACGCCGGTCGCCTCGGCGCGGCTGCCGCTCTGGGCGGCCGAGAACACGCGCATTCTCTCCTTCCGCCCCGCCGATGGCGGGCTGGAGCACCTCGCCCTGGTGATCGGCGACCCGCCACGTGACAAGCCGGTGCTGGCGCGGCTGCATTCGGAGTGCTTCACCGGCGACCTGCTGGGCTCGATGAAATGCGACTGCGGAGAGCAGCTGAAGGGCGCGCTGGAGGCCATTGCGAAGGAAGGCAACGGCGTCCTGCTCTACATGGCGCAGGAGGGCCGCGGCATCGGCCTGATCAACAAGCTCCGGGCCTATGCGCTGCAGGATCAGGGCTTCGATACCGTCGACGCCAATCTGCGCGTCGGCTTCGAGACCGACGAGCGGCTGTTCGCGCCGGCGGCGGAAATGCTGAAACAGCTCGGCTTCGCGTCCGTGCGGCTGATGACCAACAATCCCTCAAAGGTCGAAGGCCTGGAAGGCGAGGGGATCGAGGTCGCCGAACGGGTGCCGCACAGCTTCCCGTCCAACCCGCACAATGCCGACTATCTGGAAACCAAGAAGAACCGGACCGGGCATTATCTGTAGCCGCACCCGGCCAGAATTGCCGGGGATGGGCTCCGGGCGGCGCATGGGATTCAGGAAAATCAGACAGTTAGGTCTGGCCTGCGGCTTGCTTCGTCCGGGCCATGGTACTGGCTCTCGGCAATTTCCTGCCCCAGCGCGGCGAAGCGCCTCCGTCGATCGACGAGACGTCGGCGGGCGCGTCGAGACCGGGGCCCGGACCGAAGGAAGATGACGGCTTCGGCTTCTGGGATCTCGTCGATGTCGTGAACCCGCTGCAGCATATCCCCATCGTTTCCTCGATCTACCGCCACTACAGCGGCGACGAGATCGGCGCGCCGGCGCGGCTGGCCGGCGGCTTCCTGTTCGGCGGTTTCATCGGGCTGGCTTCGTCCGCGGCCAATCTCGGCATCGAGATGGCGACCGGCGAGGATGTTGGCGCGCATGTCATGAACGCGCTCGATCCCGGCGAGGCTCATGCAGCACCGGGTGCGCGTCTGCAACTCGCCTCGGCGCGGGCGGCCGATGCCTACGCGGCCGGCGCGATTCACAATCCCCGCGTCGATCTGCCCGCCTGAGGCCACACGGACGCTCACATCCGCGCGATCAGCACGGATAATTTTCCAGATTGCCCAATCTCTGCCAAATTGGCGGCCCAATACGCCATATTCTCGTGCCACGGAACGGACGCGAAGAGGCTTGAAGGGCATCTGCGCGCGGCATAGATGCGTAGGAACTTCCAAGGCCACCCGTTCTTCAACGAAGGAGCTCGAACACGGTGAAACTCATTCGACCCGAAAGGGGACGCGCCGCCGTTGCAGCGTCCCGGGACGACCGGGCCATGATGGTCCGCTACGGCGTGGCGTTTCTGATGGTGCTGGCGGTGATGGCCGCCGCTTCCGCCAGCTTTGCACGCGCCGCCCCGGAAAGCTTTGCGCCGCTGGTGAAGAAACTGAAACCCGCGGTGGTGAACATCCAGGTAACCCAGCAGGCCGGCAAGGCCGGGCCGCATGAGGGCTTCGAGATGCCCCAGGTGCCGGAGGGCTCGCCCTTCGAGGAGTTCTTCAAGGACTTCTTCGACAAGCGCCGCCGTCAGGCGCCGGGCAACCGCTCGCTGACCTCGGTGGGCTCCGGCTTCGTCATCGATGCCGGCGGCCTGATCGTCACCAACAACCACGTCATCGACGGCGCCGACGAGATCCGCGTCTTCTTCAGCGACGGCGAGAGCCTGGATGCCGAACTGGTCGGCACCGATCCGAAGACCGACGTCGCCGTGCTGCGCGTGAAGCCGAATGACGGTGTCACCTTGACCGCCGTGCCCTGGGGCAATTCGGACGCCGCCGAGGAAGGCGACTGGGTGATTGCGATCGGTAATCCGCTGGGTCTCGGCGGCACCGTGACCGCCGGTATCGTGTCGGCCCGCGGCCGCGACATCCGCTCCGGACCCTATGACGACTTCATCCAGACCGATGCCTCGATCAACAAGGGCAATTCGGGCGGTCCGCTGTTCAACGTCGACGGCGAGGTGATCGGCATCAATACCGCGATCTTCTCCCAGACCGGCGGCTCCATCGGCATCGGCTTCGCCGTGCCCGCCAATCTGGCCCGTCCGGTCGTCGACCAGCTGGTCAAGTTCGGCCGCACCAAGCGCGGCTGGCTGGGCGTCCGCATCCAGACCGTCACCCCCGAACTGGCCGAGGGCCTCGGCATGGATCAGCCGCGCGGCGCGCTGGTTGCCGGTGTGACCGACAGCAGCCCCGCGGGCGACGCCGGCATCAAGTCGGGCGACGTCATCGTCGCCTTCAACGGCCGCAGCATCGACGAGATGCGCGAACTGCCCCGCATCGTCGCCGAGACCGGCGTCGGCAAGGAAGTCCCGGTCAAGGTCTGGCGCAAGGGCGAGGAGCAGGAGTTCAAGGTGACCCTGGGCGAGCTCGAGGCCGCCGAGAAGGAAATGGCGGCAGTCGACCCGGAACAGACGACCGAACCGGTCGAAAGCTCGCTCGATTCGCTGGGTCTGAAGCTCAGCCCGGTGACTGACGCGCTCCGCGACCAGTTCGGGATCGACGCCGAGAAGGGGGCCGTCGTGACCGACGTCGCCCCCGAGTCCTCGGCCGCCGAGAAGGGTCTGCGCGCCGGCGACGTCATCATCGAGGTGAACCAGGAGCCGGTGAGCACCCCGTCCGACGTGGCCAAGCAGGTCAAGAGCGTGTCCGACACGAAGGCGCGCTCGGTGCTGCTGCTGGTCCAGCGTGGCGACGACCGCCTGTTCATCGCGGTTCGGCTCAACCAGGGCTGACCGCCGCGCAAGCGTTGAAGAGCGAAGCCCCCGGATTCCGTCCGGGGGCTTCTTTCTTTCCGGGCGGGACATGCGGCAATCGGCGCCTGTCCCCGGACGCCGCCGGGCGCTAGGTCCCGCCGCATGAGCGCTGCCACCATTCCCCACACCGCCGCCGCGTCCGGCCGCCGCGCCGTCGCGATCTGGCTGTTCGCCGTCGCCGGCCTGGTCTTCCTGATGGTCGTCGTCGGCGGCATCACCCGCCTGACCGAATCCGGCCTCTCCATGGTCGAGTGGCATCCCGTGACCGGCTGGTTGCCGCCGATGTCCGATGCCGCCTGGCAGGCCGAGTTCGACAAGTACAAGAACTTCCCCGAATACCAGAAGGTCAACCGGGGCATGTCCCTGGACGACTTCAAGACCATCTACGCCTGGGAGTTCGGCCACCGCCTGCTGGGCCGCATCATCGGCCTCGCCTTCTTCGTGCCGATGGTCTTCTTCATCGTCACCGGCCGGATCAGGGGCCGCGAAATCCCCTGGTTCGTGTTCCTGCTGGCCGCCGGCGGGTCACAGGGGCTGATGGGATGGTACATGGTGCAGAGCGGCCTGATCGACCGGCCCGATGTCAGCCAGTACCGGCTGGCGGCGCATCTGGGGCTGGCCTTCCTGATCTTCGCCCTGCTCTGGCTGACGGCATTGCGGATCCGCGCCGAGGGCCGGCCTGCCGCGCCGCCCGCGCCGCGGGGCTACCGCCTGCCGGCCGTGCTGATCACCGGGCTGGTCTTTCTGCAGATCGTCATCGGCGCCTTCGTCGCCGGCACCAATGCCGGCTTCGCCTTCAACACCTGGCCGGACATGGATGGCGAATTGGTGCCGTCCTACCTGTTCGCCGTGGCGCCGTGGTGGCTGTCCTTCTTCGAGGACATCACGACGATCCAGTTCACCCACCGCATCACCGGCTACCTGATCGCCGGCGTGGTGCTCTGGCTGTTCCTGAAGGCCCGCCAGGGCACGGGCGCGCCGAAGACCGCCGGTACCGCCGTCTTCCACGCCACCGTGCTGCAGGTCCTGCTGGGCATCGCCACGCTGCTGATGGTGGTGCCGGTCTGGCTCGGCGCGCTGCACCAGGCCATGGCCGTGGTGGTCTGGGCCGCCGCCCTGACCGCCCTGCGTCAGGCGTGGGCGGGGTCCGCCCTGCGGGGGTAGCGGGGGGCCGGGAAATCCTGTCAAATGCGCCGCAGGTTCATTTGGGAGGAGGAACTGGATGTCTGACAAGACCATTACCTTCCCTGTCGAGGCGACGCACATCCTGATGTTCGCGCGCTCGATCGGGGACTATTCGCCGGAATACAACGACGCCGAGGCGGCCAAGGGCACGGAAGCGGGCGGCATCGTCGCGCCGCTGACCTTCCCGCAGTCGGTCGCGCAGTTCGATCCGGACTATCACCTGCGTCTCCAGCCCGGAAAGCCGTGGTTCGGATCGGGCAAGACCGCGTCGGGCATCGAGGGCAAGCCGGCCTCGTCCGGCGGCCTGCATGCCGAGCAGCATTTCGAGTATCACCGCCCGCTGCGTCCCGGCGACGTGCTCAGCGTGACCGTGAAGGACGGCAACACCTGGGAGAAGGAAAGCAAGCGCGCCGGCAAGCTGATGTTCTCCGAGCGGATCACCGAATACCGCGACCAGAACGGCGAGCTCGTCGTCACCGCCCGCTCCGTCGGCGTGCGGACCGAGCGTCCGGTCGAGCAGGGCTGAGGGAGGCGAGACAGATGGCACTGAAGGCAAGCGATGCGAAGGTCGGCGACAGCCGCGAGGTCAAGCTGGTCGAGGATCTGAAGCGCACCCAGCTGGTGATGTATTCGGGCGCCTCGGGCGACTACAACCCGCTGCACTCCGACGACAAGTACACCAAGGAAGCTGCCGGCTATCCGGGCGTCTTCGCCCACGGCATGCTGACCATGGGCATGACCGGCCGCGCGGTGACCGACTGGGTCGGCGTCACCAACGTGAAGAAGTACGGCGTCCGCTTCACCAATCAGGTCTGGCCCGGCGACACGCTGACCGCGACCGCGACCATTGCCGACATCCGTGAGGAAGACGGCGAGACCGTGGCCGAGATCAAGGTCGAGACGAAGAACCAGGACGGCGCGACGGTGATCACCGGCGCCGCCGTGGCCAAGCTGGCCGGCTGACACCCGACCCGGCTGAAGACACGAGGAAGGCCCCGGGTTCCGCCCGGGGCCTTTTTCATGCCCGCTGGCCCGTCAGGCGCGGGATCAGCAGCCAGCAGGCCGCCAGCACCGGCAGGAAGCCAGCGAAGACCCAGAACCCCACCGGGCCGACCTGGGAGAGCTCGGGCCGGTCGGTCAGGCCGGCGGCGTTGGCGAGGAAGCCGGTCAGCGCCGCCCCGATGGCATAGCCGATCAGCTGCCCGGTCGGCATGGACGAGGCCGCCTTGTCGCGCTCGTGCTCGGGCGTGGCCGCGACGACCCTTTTGAGCACGAAGGCCCAGAGCGCGCCGAAGCCGGCGCCCAGACCGATGATGAAGAAGCCCACGCTCCAGATCGGACCCTCGGGCATCGCCCACATCAGGCCGACGACGCCGACGGTGCCGGCCAGCGCGCCGAGCCGGATCGCCAGCGGTTCGCGGCGCTCGTCCAGTCCGGCGACGGCCACTGCCGCGATGGTCCAGGACACCGATTCGATGGCCACGAAGTACCCGCCCACCAGCGGCGAGACGCCGAAGCGGAGCTGCAGCAGCAGCGGTCCGTAGACGGTGAAGGCGATGGTTCCGCAGGCGAACAGCAGGATGAACATGATGCCGGCGCCGGTCATGGTCTTCGGGTTGGCCGCGTTCTTCGGCATCAGGCCGTTCGCCGCCCGCGCGTCGGCGCGGAAGAAGACCGCCAGCAGCGCGATCCCGGCGGCGATGCTGAAGGAGGCGGCGGCCGGGCTGGCCCAGTTGCCGGCCGCGGCGATGGCGACCACGGCCGCGGTCAGGATCGACAGGCGGCTCCAGGGCGTCGGTCCGGGATCGGGCCGTTCGCGCCGTTCCTGCGGCAGCAGCCAGAGCGTCAGAACCGCGAGCAGGACGGCCTGGATGGCGAAGGCGTGGAAGCCCCAGCGCCAGAGTCCGTAATTGGCGAAGATGCCGCCGATCAGCGGCCCGCAGAAGGCCGACGCGCCCCAGACCGCCGAGATCACGGCCATCACCGCGCCGGTCAGCCGGGCGGGAAACAGGCCCTCGATGCCGACAAAGGTCAGCGCCAGCATGGCGCCGCCGCCCAGGCCCTGCAGCAGCCGCCCGGCCAGCACGATCCACATCTCAGGGGCGACGCCGCTCATCACGCAGCCGCCGGCGAACAGCAGGGCCGAACCGGCCATGGCATTGCGAACGCCGAAGCGCATCGCCAGCACGCCGCCGGTCGCGCCGGCGACGATGGAGCCGACGATGTAGAGCGCGACCGTCCAGCCCATGAAGGCGATGCCGTCCAGTTCGCGGGCGGCGTCGGGCATCAGCGTGGCGACCAGCAGGCTGTCGGCGGCATGCAGCCAGACACCGGCGCAGAGCACCAGCAGGCGCGGCAACTCCGCGCTGCGGGCCAGGGACTTCCACGCGCCGGGCTCGGAAGTCTCCGTCGGTCCGGCGTTGTGCGTCACCGGAAACCGCCCGGCTGCGCGGCCACCTCCCCCTCAAGGGGAGAGGGGTGGAGCATGGCAGGTCCGGTGTGCCGGTCGATGACTCTCCGGCGGCGCAACCGTCCGCTCAGATGGTCATCGCGCGGGCGCGGGCGCCGACTTCGATCGCTGCGGCGTGGAGGCGGCTGACGCCGAGGGACTGGCGGATGATCATCAGCACTTCCAGCTCGGTCTGGGTCAGGTCGCCGTCGGCGGCCGCGACGTCGCAGGCCAGCGCATAGGCGGTCTCGCCCAGCCGCGAGGGCAGTACCGAGACGATGTCCTCCATCATCTCGTCGATGCCGTCCTCCTTCTCCAGATAGGCGAGGCAGTTCTCCGAATCCGAGGCGAGCCGGTCGATGTCGTAGGAGCGGAAGACCGGCCAGGTCTTGATCATCTCGCCCATCAGGCGGATTTCCTCTTCCGCCAGCTCCTTGTCGGCGCAGGCAGTCAGGACCATCACGTGAACCAGGGCGCTATGCGCGCTCATCTTGTCGGCCATTGGCGGGCTCTCCTTGGTTGTCGGACAGGAATGACTTAGCAGCTTTGACGGCCTCGGCAATGCCTGTGCGGTGGATTTCCACATCCGTCGGGAAGGCGTCGCAGAGACGCGACGGCAGCATTGGGTCCAGCATCACGAAGACGCCGCGGTCGCCCGCGCGCCTGAGCAGACGGCCGTAGGCCTGCTTCAGCTTCAGCCGGATCAGCATGTCATCGTACTGCCGGCCGCCGAAGGCCTTGCGCCGCGCCTTGTGCAGGATGTCGGGGCGCGGCCACGGCACGCGGTCGAAGACGATCAGCCGGAGCGACTGGCCGGGCACGTCGACGCCGTCGCGCACCGCATCCGTACCCAGAAGGCACGAATCCTCCTCGGCGCGGAAGATATCGACCAGCGTCGGCGTGTCGATCGGGTCGACATGCTGCGCGTAGAGCGGCAGGCCGGCGGTCTCCAGCGGCTCCACGATCCGCTCGTGCACGTTTCTCAGCCGCTGAATGGCGGTGAACAGGCCCAGCGCCCCGCCACCGGCGGCCAGGAACAGCTCGCGATAGGCAGCGGCGATTTCGTCGGGCCGGTCGCGGCGGACATCGCCGACCACGAAGATCCGCGTTGCCGCGCCGTAGTCGAAGGGCGAGGGCACGCTGATGCGGCTGGCAGGATTGACCAGATGCGTGAGCCCCGTGCGCGCTTCCGCCGTGGACCAGTCGTCGCCCTCGCCGGAGCGGTCGCGCAGGCTGGCAGAGGTGATCAGCGCGCCGTGGGCCGGCTTCAGCACGGTTTCGGCGAAGGGCTCGGTCGGGTCGATCATGTGCCGGTGATAGGCGGCGTCGGCCTCCCGCCCGCCGACCCGGCGCAGCGAGAACCAGTCGACGAATCCGTCCGCCGGTCCCGCGCCGATCCCCTGCAGCATCGAGATCCAGGCCGACAGCACCATCTCGCAGCGGTACTCGATACCGTTGATGGCCGCCTCGATGCGGACGCGTTCGCCGGTGGACAGCTCGTCGGTCTCGTCCTCCAGCCGCTTCGCCAGCGCCATCTTCAGGTCGGTCAGCGGGGCCTTGATGTCGCCCAGCGCCGAGGCCAGCTCGGCCGCCGCCGCGGTCAGCCCGTCGACCGGCGGCGCGGTCTCGCATTCCAGCCCGTAGGGATTGTCCGGTTCGCCGGTGCGGGCCAGCACCTGCTGGCGCAGCTTGGTCAGGAAGGCCTCGGCGACGCCGGCCGGGTTCTCCGCCTTCAGCCGCGTCAGCCAGTCGAAGCCGGGCAGCTTCCGGGCGGCATGGGTGGCGCGATCCAGCGCTGCCTTCGCCGTCTCGTCGCCGGCGATCAGGTCCTCGACGCGGCGGGTCAGGCCCCGCGCCCGGCCGCGGCGTCCGTCCTCGGCGCCCCGGATCCAGCGGCGCAGTTCCGCCGTCTCCATGCCCGAGAGCTCCGCCGAGAAGGCGCTGTCGGCGGCGTCGAACAGATGGTGGCCCTCGTCGAAGACGTAGCGCTTGGCGGCGCTCTCCTCTGCCGAGAGCTGGACCGCGCGGGACAGCACCAGCGCGTGGTTGGCGACCACGATCTCGGCGCGCGTGGACTTTCGCCGCGCGGTCTCGATGAAGCATTTGCGGTAGTGTTCGCAGGCCGAGAAGACGCATTCGCCGCGCCGGTCGGCCAGAGCCACCGTGCGGTCGCTGCCGAACAGCGTCACCAGCCATGACGGGAAGTCGCCGCCGCCCAGGTCGCCGTCGCGCGTCGCCTCGATCCAGCGCGCCATCAGCGCCAGCGGCACGATGTCGGCCCGCCGCGCCGCGCCGCCCTGCACCGCCTCCTGGAAGTTCAGCAGGCAGAGATAGTTCTCGCGGCCCTTGCGGATGACGGCCTTCTCCGCCTTCACGCGCGGGTCCGGATAGAGCCGGTCGAGTTCCTGATCCAGCTGCCGTTGCAGGTTCTTGGTGTAGGTCGAGACCCAGACCGCGCCGCCGTTCTTCTGCGCCCAGACGGAAGCGGGCGCGACATAGCCCAGCGTCTTGCCGGTGCCGGTGCCGGCTTCGGCCAGCACCACCTGCGGTTCGTCCTGGCGCTCGCGGGGGCGGAAGGCATGGGCGGCGCGGGCGGCATAGTCGTACTGACCCTGACGGCGCTCGGCGTCCGGCCCCAGCATGGCCGACAGCCGGTCCGCCGCCTCGTCCGCCTCGACCGGCAGGCTGGAGGGCGGTGGCGGCGGGGCGGGATCGACAGGTTCGGGCAGCACGCTCCAGGCGTCGAGGCCCCGGAACCGGGATTTCGAGCCGCCCTGACCCAGCGCCTTCAGCACCGGTACCGCCCAGGGCCAGTCGCCATCGGCCATGGCCTGCGCCAGTGTCGCCGCCCGCTCTGTTGTGCGGCGGTCCAGATGACCCAGCTCGCCCAGCAGGATCTCGGCGATCTGCAACAGACGCAGCGGGTCCGGCGGCGATCCCGCCGGCGGCAGGTCCAGCGCCGCTGCCAGCCCGTCGAGGGTCGGCAGGCAGAAGCGGGCGGGGCGCACGAAGGCGAACAGCTCCAGCAGGTCGTGGGCGGCGAAACGCCGGACCTTCAGCCGCCGCGCCGCCGTCGGCATGGACACCAGCAGCGGCAGGTCGCGCACGATCCGGGCCGCCGCCTCGTGGCCGTCCAGCGTCTCGATCTCGCCGTCCCGGGTCAGCAGCACGCCGCCCCGCCCATGCAGGGCGAAGGCCGGGACGTCGGGCAGGGCGATGGCCGGTTGGCTGGGCGAATCCATCGCGGGACCATAGCGCGAACACGGCCGACGGGTCAGCGCCAATTCCGGCCGGTTCGGACTGCACAGAATCGACGTCCCTGCTATAACGGGGGCATGGATGATGCGTTCGATCTCGGCGCGGCCGAGCCGGCACGCCGGCAGGCCCCGCAGTTCCCCTATCTCGACAGCCTCAACCCGCCACAGCGGGAGGCGGTGGAAAGTCTCGACGGCCCGGTTCTGGTGCTGGCGGGCGCGGGCACCGGCAAGACCCGCGTACTGACCACGCGGCTGGCGCACCTGCTCAATCTGGGCAAGGCGCGGCCATGGGAGGTGCTGGCCGTCACCTTCACCAACAAGGCGGCGCGGGAGATGAACGACCGCGTCGGCCAGCTCATCGGCGCCGCGGTCGAGGGCGTCTGGCTGGGCACGTTCCACTCCATCGGGGTACGGATCCTGCGGCGCCATGCCGAGCTGGTCGGGCGGAGCTCCAGCTTCACCATCCTGGACGATGACGACCAGCAGCGGCTGATCAAGCAGCTGCTGGAGGCAGAGAACATCGACGCCAAGCGCTGGCCGCCCCGCGCCTTCGCCGCCGTCATCGACAACTGGAAGAACCGCGGCCTGATGCCGGACAAGGTCGATCCCGGCGATTCGGGCTTCGCCGACGGCAAGGCCAAGGCGCTCTACCAGATGTATCAGGACCGGCTGCAGACCCTGAACGCCTGCGACTTCGGCGATCTGCTGCTGCTGACGACCGAGCTGTTCAAGAACCATCCGGACGTGCTGGCCGAGTATCACCGCAAGTTCCGCTACATCCTGGTCGACGAGTATCAGGACACGAATGTGGCCCAGTATCTTTGGCTCAGGCTGCTGGCGCAGGGCGGGAACAACATCTGCTGCGTCGGTGACGACGACCAGTCGATCTATGGCTGGCGCGGGGCGGAAGTGGGCAACATCCTGCGCTTCGAGAAGGACTTCCCCGGCGCGAAGGTGATCCGGCTGGAGCAGAATTACCGCTCGACCCAGGCCATCCTGGATGCCGCCTCCTCGGTGATCGCCAACAATGAAGGCCGTCTCGGCAAGACGCTCTGGACCGACGTGCCGGGCGGCGAGAAGGTCACCGTGATGGGCGTCTGGGACGGCGAGGAGGAGGCCCGTCAGGTCGGCGAGGAAATCGAATCGCTGCAGCGGAAGGGCGAATCGCTGCGCCAGATGGCGATTCTGGTGCGCGCGACCTTCCAGATGCGGGCCTTCGAGGACCGTTTCATCGAGATCGGCCTGCCCTATCAGGTGATCGGCGGCGTGCGGTTCTACCAGCGCCAGGAGATCAAGGACGCGACCTGCTATCTGCAGGTGATCGCCCAGCCCGACAACGATCTGGCCTTCGAGCGAATCGTCAACACGCCGAAGCGCGGCCTCGGCAACGCCACCGTCCAGAAACTCCACCAGATCGCTCGAATCGAGCGGAAGCCGCTCTATCAGGCCGCGGCAGACATCGCGGAAACCGAGGAACTCGGACCCAAGGCGCGGTCCACCCTGAAGGGGCTGCTGGAGGACTTCCGCCGCTGGCGGCAGATGGCGAAGGACGTGCCCCCGGCCGAGCTGACCGAGATCGTGCTGGAGGAAAGCGGCTACACCGACATGTGGCAGCGCGACAAGACCCCCCAGGCCCCGGCCCGGCTGGACAATCTGAAGGAAATGGTCCTCGCCATGGAGGATCACGAGACCCTCGACACCTTTCTCGAGCACATCGCGCTGGTGCAGGCCAATGACGAGAGCGATTCGTCGGAAAAGGTCTCGATCATGACGCTGCACGGGGCCAAGGGGCTGGAGTTCGACACCGTCTTCCTGCCGGGCTGGGAGGAGGAGGTCTTCCCCAACCGCCGGGCGCTGGAGGAGACCGGCAACACGGGGCTGGAGGAGGAACGCCGCCTCGCCTATGTCGGCATCACAAGGGCGCGGCAGCGCTGCTTCATCAGCCACGCCGCCAACCGGCGGGTGTTCAACGAATGGCGCTCGGGGATCCCCAGCCGATTCATCGAGGAACTGCCCGAAGACGGGATCGAGGTGCGGGCCGAGACGGGGCTCTACGGCTCGCAGGCCACCGGCCACGGCCGGCAGGGCGGCGGCATGGGCCAGAGCCCGGGCAGCTTCGTCTACGACGCGCCCTGGGTCGCCGCGACGCAGCGCCTGAAGGAGCGGGGCTACCGCGCCGGCGGCTATGTGCGGGGCAAGACCATCGAGGGCGCCGCCAGCCGGGTTGAACAGCTGGAAAGTCCCAACAGCTTCTCGAAGGGCGAACGGGTGTTCCACCAGAAGTTCGGCTACGGCGCGGTGCAGGCCATCGACGGCAATCACCTGCTGATCGATTTCGAGAAGGCCGGTCAGAAGAAGGTCGTGGCGGCCTTCGTCGACCCGGCCTGAATCCGCAACCGCCGGCTGCGG
>NZ_CP180352.1:0-730000 GCF_048007105.1 Minwuia sp. | reverse complement strand
TCAGGAATTGAATGTGTAGGATAGGCGGGAGGCTTTGAACCGGCGGCGCCAGTCGTCGGGGAGCCATCCTTGAAATACCGCCCTTTTGGCTCTTGGTGTCTAACCGCGGCCCGTGATCCGGGTCCGGGACCCTGCATGGTGGGTAGTTTGACTGGGGCGGTCGCCTCCCAAAGCGTAACGGAGGCGTGCGAAGGTGGGCTCAGGCCGGTCGGAAATCGGTCGTCGAGTGCAATGGCATAAGCCTGCCTGACTGCAAGACGGACATGTCGAGCAGAGACGAAAGTCGGCCATAGTGATCCGGTGGTCCCGTGTGGAAGGGCCATCGCTCAACGGATAAAAGGTACGCCGGGGATAACAGGCTGATACTGCCCAAGAGTCCATATCGACGGCAGTGTTTGGCACCTCGATGTCGGCTCATCACATCCTGGGGCTGGAGCAGGTCCCAAGGGTTCGGCTGTTCGCCGATTAAAGTGGTACGTGAGCTGGGTTTAGAACGTCGTGAGACAGTTCGGTCCCTATCTGCCGTGGGTGTAGGAAGCTTGAGAGGATCTGTTCCTAGTACGAGAGGACCGGAATGGACGCACCTCTGGTGGACCGGTTGTCGCGCCAGCGGCACAGCCGGGTAGCTAAGTGCGGAAAGGATAACCGCTGAAAGCATCTAAGCGGGAAACCAGCCTCAAAACCAGGCTTCCCTCGAGAACCGTGGAAGACCACCACGTCGATAGGCGGCATGTGGAAGCGCAGCAATGCGTGAAGCTTAGCCGTACTAATCGTTCGATCGATCTCGAATACATCCAACACAAATCATCTCCACCCATGCCCAGCGATTGACGGTGATAGCAAAGTCCTGCGAGCCGATGGCGAGCAGCGGCGGCGCTTCATCCCCGGACTTGATCCGGGGATCCAGAACCCCGGACCTGATCCGGGGATCCAGATCACCCGCCGCCCGGCACCATCGAAACCTCATGCCGAAACTCATGCCAAACCCTGGCACAGACAGCTTGCGACACAGGCCCTCGGCTTCCCGGATCATGTCCGGGACAAGCAAGTCCGAGGGCGGAAGCCAAGTCCAGGCCCGGCTCAAGCCGGACAAGACTTGCTAACCGGTTCCTGCGTTGGCCTGGTGGTCACAGCGTGGGGAAAACACCCGATCCCATCCCGAACTCGGCCGTAAAGACCCACCGCGCCGATGATACTCCGGCTCAAGCCGCGGAAAAGTAGGTCGCCGCCAGGCCAACCCAGAAACCGGACAAACAAAACTCAAAACCCTCTTCGCAATCTCAGCACTCCCCGAACAGACGCAGGAATGCGCTCGATCAGAAGAACGCCATCGTGCGGACTTCGATGCTCTGGCGCGGCTTTGCGTCGGGCGGCGTGTCCGGGTCGGCGAAGGCGGAATGGACGTTGAAGCGCGAGCGGCCATCGGTGGCGCTGTCATAGGTCTTCAGCAGCAGCGCCTGATCGGTCCGCATCTTCGGGAAGTAGTACCAGCGGTGCCCCGGCGCGTGGCTCATGGTGTAGATCTCGCCGTCCCGGTCCGCATATTTCAGATGCATGATCAGCATCTCCTCCGGCGCCACGGAGCGCGCGTCGCAGACGCCAAGGGGCAGTTCCTCGACTGTGTCGTAGAGCGGCTTCCAGACATTGAAGAAGGCGACGCGGCGGTCCAGCAGGGCCTCGGCCTCGTCGCCCATGATATCGCGCACCCGCTGCGGCCCCGAATTCGGCGTGAAGTCGCTGTGGACGGCAAAGGGTATCGAGCGCTCGGTCGTGGTCTGGGTCCTGATGTCCGAACTGCGCCGCCGGCGCAGGGTGTGGTCGAAGACCACGACCCGGTTCGCGCCGGTGTGCCGCTTCACGAAATCCACGGCGACCGGATAGAAATCGCGCTCCACCGAGGCCTCGTTCTCGAAGTCGCGGAAGCCGTCGTCGATCCCGTGCAGTTCGAAGCCCTCGGCGTCGACCGAGACACTGTCGACGATCGGCCAGGCATCCTCGACGCGGACGACATGGCGGTCCTGCCCGGCCGGGCGGAGCTCGATGCGGTCCGCGGGATCAGGCTCGTAGAACCAGTAGCCGATCGGCGTCTCGCCGGCGTCGGAATAGTTCATCAGGGTCTCGACGGTGTGCGGCTGGTTCATGCTGTCCTCCCGCCGGCCAGTGTCGCTGCCGCAGCCCCCGCATTCAACGCGCTTCGGGAAGGTTGCTAGTCGTCGGGCCGGTCGACCCAGATGGGCAGGACCGAGCCGCGCACTTCGTCGGCGATCAGCTCGGAAGAGAGATCGCGCTCGGAGCCGCCGATCTGGTAGGGCACGCCGAAGCCGTCGAGCAGCAGCTTCAGATAGCCGATCTTGATCGCGAAGTTGACGTCCTGGACCTGATTGCCGCGCAGCAGCGAGACCGCGACGGCGGCGACATTGCCGTGCCGGTCCACCAGCGGGCCGCCGGAACTGCCCGGCTGCAGCGCGGCGGTGTGCTGGATACGGGTCAGGTCGCCCTTGTCGCCGGTCTGCCCGCTGACCACGCCGGCGGTGACCTTGAGCTGCTCGCCCAGGCGCTGCGCCAGCGGGAAGCCGACCGCGGTGGCGTCGGCGCCGTCGGGATAGAGCGCCCCGGCGCGCAGTTTCAGCGCCGGCCCCAGCACCGCCGGGTCCTCGACCTTGAGAACGGCGATATCCATGCGCTCGTCGGAAAGCAGCACCGTCGCCGGCCGCCACGGCCCTTCGCGGAAGCCGACGCGGATCTCGGTCGCGTCCTCGACGACGTGATAGTTGGTGACCACATGCCCCCGGTCGCTGACGACCCAGCCGGTGCCGTTGTGCAGCGGTTCCTTGTCGAAATTGATGCTGGGTCCCACCCGGTCATAGCGCACGACATGGCCGCCGGGCTGGGCGTTCAGCGCCACGAGGTGCCCTTCCTCGAAGCGCCACACGGTCTCGGCGCGGGCGCGGTCGTCGCGGTAGAGCGGGCCGCTGCCGAGGTTCTCCTCCAGCATCTCCAGTTCGAACTTGATCTCGCCGGTCTCCCAGACGCTGTCGTCGGGCGCGTCCAGCACCATGGCGCTGTAGACCCGGCCCGGCGCCAGCAACTCGCGATAGACGCCGACGCGGACCTTGCCGTCGGTGCGCTCCCAGACGCCCTCGACCGGGTCGGGCTTTCGGCGGCGGATGAACTTCTCGAACGGCTCACGCTCGCGCGGCACCGTGGCCTCGGCGACGGCGATCTCCGAACGGTCGGGCAGGGTTTCGGGCCAGACGATGGCGTTCACGCGGACATTCTTCAGCCGCGCGGTTTCCTCGATCCGGCGGCGCAGGGCATGGGCGTGGGCCTTCTGCGCCTGCTCCACCACGCCGCTCGCGCCCAGGATGCGGATGTCGAAGATGACGCCGCGGGTCTTGTCGAGGCCCGACTGCACCAGTCGCGGCTCGACCTGCCCCAGGATGAAGGCGCCATTGGCCACCGACTGGGTGAAGCGAAGGGTCTGGCGCACCGGATCGACCTGCAGGTCGGCGACGTGGTCCTTCAGCGCCAGCTCGGCCAGGGCCGCGGCGTCGGCGATGCTCAGCTTCCAGGCGTTGATGATCGATTCCGGCGGGATAAAGGGCATCGCGACGGCGTCGGGCGGCGGCACGATGCGGGCCGAGGGGGCGGCTTCGGCGGCTGACTGGTCCGCCACCGGCGCGGCCTCCTGCGCAGCGGCAGGGACCGCTGCGGCGGCGATCAGGATCGAGACAAGGAACAGACGGCGCAACGCACGCGGCATCGGACGGTCACCCTCTTCACCCGGACAAACACTACCGGGCCGGAGTATGCGCGAGCCTTCGTGGCGGGACTGTGACCGCTTTCACCGATCCGCGCCCGAGAGGGAAGATGTGATCGGGGGGAGCGAGGCGGCGGCCTCGCAAACGCTCTCATGTCCGCAGCGGGACTTGATCCGGCTGTCCAGTCCGGCGGTGATGGAAGGACGTTGCGATGCCCCGCTGGGTCCCGGGATCAGGTCCTGGGAGGGGCATGAGTTGAGCGGCCCCGATCTGGCCTGCGCCTACTTCAACTCCACTGGCTGCCCGTGCGGCGTGGCGAGGTAGGCGTCGCGCCAGGCTGCCTTGCGGTCGGCCATGTCATCCCGGCTGCTCAGCCCCTTCTCGGCGCAGAGCCGTTCCAGGGCCCGGAGCCAGTGGCGGTAGTAGGTGTCGCCCAGATCGGGATCGCCGGCCTGCTGCGCGGTGGTGATCTCGGCCGACAGGGTCGACGCCCACTCGTCCCAGGTGAAATGCCCGGCCTCATGCAGCTTCACCGTCAGGGCGAAGGCCTCGGCCTCCCACGGTTCGGCGAAGACGGGTCCGTCCGCGTCCTTCGGGATTCCGGGCAGATCGTCGAGCCGGCCGTTCACGGGCGCTCCAGATAGGGTTCCCAGAGGTCGACCATGACCGCACCGCCGAAGGCGTCCGGCCCCCAGATCTCCCGGGCGTCGAAGCGGACCGTGTAGAGATGCTCGCCCCGCCGTTCGCCCTCGGCGCTGGCGTCGGCGAAGACATGGCCGCCGTGATGCAGCACCACCTCGCCGACATGGCCGCGGATGTAGCGCGGGTTGCGGGTGTGGCCTTTCGGGTTCATCTGTTTCGAGCGGACCCTGTCGCCGACCCTGAAGGCTGGCGCGGCGTCGATCTCCATGCTCGCCGGCCCGCCCTTCAGGAAGGTCTGGTCGACCGTGCCGCCCTTCAGGATGCGGACCTCATCGGGGCCGACGCGACGCTCGGCCTTCGCCGTGGCGAGTTCCTCCTCCGTGATCAGGCCCTTCTGCACAAGCAGTCGCTCCGAGGCGTCCAGCCATTTGTGGTAGTAGCCGGCGCCCAGATAGAGGTCCGGATCCATGGTCTCGCGGGCGAAGCGGGCCTCGTCGATGCTCCACTTGCCGAGGAAACCGGCGGCCAGCGTCACCGCGAAGGCGCGGCGCTCCCACTCGGCGTGGAACAGTTCTTCCTTCTCTTCCGGGTCGGGATCGATGGGGCCGAAGCCGTGCATCCCGCCCATGTCGTGCGGGCCGTTCATGCGCCGCCGCCTTCCGGTTCGCGGGCGGTCTCGACCCCGATCATGGAATTGCGGCTGACAAGTTCCTCAAGCTGTTCGGCGCTCCAGCCCTCGGTGCCGGCGGGCCGCTCGGGGATCACCATGTAGCGCATCTCCGACGTCGAATCCCAGACGTCGATCTCGACGTTCTCCGGCAGTTCCGTGCCGAATTCCGCGAGCACGCCGCGCGGGTCGATCACGGCCCGGCTGCGGTAGGGATTGGACTTGTACCAGCCGGGCGGCAGGCCCAGCGTCGTCCACGGGTAGCAGCTGCACAGCGTGCAGACGACGAGGTTGTGGCGCTCGGGCGTGTTGAAGACCGCGTGCATGTGCTCGCCCTGACGGCCGGTGAAGCCCATCGAGGCGATGGCCTCGGTCGCGTCCCGCTTCAGCCAGTCGGCGAAGTCCGGCTCGGTCCAGGCGCGGGCGACGATCTTGGCGCCGTTCCGCGGGCCGACCTTGTGCTCGTAGCGCTCGATGATCTCGTCCAGTGCCTGCGGATCGACCAGACCCTTCTCCACCAGCAGCGATTCCAGCGCCTTGGTGCGCAGCGCCAGATCGTGCGGCGGCTCGGTATGGTCGTGATCGTGATGATGGCCGTCGTGGGGCATCGCGTCCTCCCGTCTCGTGCGCCGATGTTGCCATGGAGACGGGGCGGTGTCAGCCCGGCCGGACGCGACGTGTCCCGGGAAAGGCTGGAGATCCGCCGGAACCCTTCGCCCGCAGCGGGACTTGATCCCGCTGTCCAGCATGCGGGCCTTCCGAATAGGTCTCTGTTGGTGGCGAGGCTCCAGGCTGGGTCCCGGGATCAAGTCCCGGGACGGACAGGTGTGTCTCTTTCAACTGTCGGGTCGAACGAATTATGGTCATGGAGACAGTCCTGTTTCAGGACGTGAGGGAGTTTGCAGTGCCATGACCCGAGACGCCGCCATTCAGGCCGCATCCGACTACGTGACCAGCGGGCCGTTCTTCGACGAGCTGGCCCAGCGGGTGGCGGTGCGGACCGAGAGCCAGAAACCGGACAGCGCGCCGGAGCTGCACCGCTATCTGGACGCGGTCATCGGCCCGGCCTTCGAGGCGATGGGTTTCACGACGCGGAAGTTCGAGAACCCGACCGGCCACGGCCCCGTGCTGCTGGCCGAGCGGCACGAGGCCGACGGCCTGCCCACCGTGCTCGGCTACGGCCATGGCGACGTCATCCGCGGGCTGGAGGACCAGTGGACGAAGGGGGAAGGCCCCTGGGTGCTGGCGCGCGACGGCGTGCGGCTCTACGGCCGCGGCACCGCCGACAACAAGGCGCAGCACACGCTGAACATGAACGCGCTGCGCACGGTGATCGAGACCCGCGGGCGGCTCGGTTTCAACGCGAAGTTCATCGTCGAGACCGGCGAGGAGGTCGGCTCCAAGGGCCTGCGGGAGGTGATCGAGCAGAACATGGACGCCTTCGCGGCGGACGTCTTCATCGCCTCGGACGGGCCGCGGGTGAAGCCGGACCGGCCGACGCTGACGCTCGGCGCGCGCGGGGCGGTGAATTTCGACCTGCTCTGCGACCTCCGCGCGGGCGGGCATCATTCGGGCAACTGGGGCGGTCTGATTGCCAATCCGGGCCTGATCCTGTCGCACGCCATCGCCAGCATATCCGACCGCAACGGCGCGATCCGCGTGCCGGAATGGCGGCCGAAAGGCATCGACCCGGCATCACGCGAGGCGCTGAAATCCATCGAGATCGACGCCGGCGAGGGCGGCCCGGCGATCGACGTGGACTGGGGCGAGCCGGGCCTGACGCCGCCGGAGCGGGTCTATGCCTGGAACAGCTTCGAGGTGCTGGCCTACCGGACCGGCAATCCGGACCGGCCGGTCAACGCCATCCCGCCGCGCGCCTGGGCGCATTGCCAGCTGCGCTTCGTGGTCGGCATCGACTATGACGACATCATCCCCGCGCTGAAGCGGCATCTGAAGCGCGAGGGCTTTCCGGAGGTTCAGGTGCTGCCGCCGGACGAGAAGAACTCGGGCGCCTTCGCCGCCAGCCAGACGCCGCTGCAGAACCAGTGGGTCGGGGCGGTCCGGGCCTCGATGGCGCACACCATCGGCGAGGATCCGGCGATCATCCCCAGCCTCGGCGGCTCGATCTGCAACGACCTCTTCACCGACCTGCTCGGCCTGCCGGCGATCTGGATCCCGCATTCCTACGCCGCCTGCTCCCAGCACGCGCCCGACGAGCATGTCCTGCTGCCGACCATGGAAAGCGCCAGCCGCATCATGACCGGCCTCTACTGGGATCTCGGCGCGCAAGGGTAGGGGGACTTGAACCATCTGCCGCGCCCGGGTCAGGCCCGGGCACGGCAGGGCAATGACTGGTCACCCCCGATGGCCCATCGGGCCGCTCGGGGGTCCGGAGGGGCTGCGCCGCAAGTCTGACGATCGGCCGGATGCCCGCGCAGGGCGGACATGACCCCAGGGGTTCAAGGGCCAGTCCGGATGCTCAGTCGTCGATCAGCACCGTGTGCGGGACGCGGCCGACGGGGACGGATTTCAGCGGCTTGCGGGAGGCCGCGTCGATGATCGTCATGTCGTCGGAGAGCCCGTTGGCGACGAAGAGCAGCGACTCGTCGCGGTTGAAGGTCATGTTCCAGGCCCGCTGGCCGACCAGCACGTAGTCGCCGACCTCAAGCGTCTTCGCGTCGACGAAGGCGATGTGGTTGGCGCGGCCGAGCGCGACCACGGCGGTCGCGCCGTCGCGGGTCATGACGATGCCGACGGGCGTGACCTGTTCGGACCGCGCGCCGGTCGGGGGCGGGAATTCGATGGTGCCGGTGACCTTGTCGGTCGCCGTGTCGATCACCGTGACCGTGGCGTTGAGCTCGTTGGTCACCCAGAGCTGCTTGCCGTCCGGCGTCAGCGCGAAGCGGCGGGGGCGGTTGCCGGCGACGACATTGGCGCGGATCTGCCGGCTGGCGAGATCGACGACATGGACGATGTTGGCGACCTCCGAGGTGACATAGACCGTCTTGCCGTCAGGGTTCGCCAGAACGCCTTCGGGCTCCTCGCCGGTCTCGACGGTGCTGAGGCCGGGCACGGCCTCCTCCTCGCCTTCTTCCTCGCCCTCTTCGCCTTCCTCTTCCTCATCGCCGCCATCCCCGGCTTCGGGTTCGGCGGTGGCGAGTTCGGGCATGCCCTCCCGCTCGGCGAAGTGGGTCTCGAGGTCGAGAATGCCGAGCGCGGCATCCTCCTCCAGCGAGATGTAGAGCGTGCGGCCGTCCTTCGAGAAGTCGAACAGCTCCGGGTCCTCGACATTGGCGATCCGGTCGACCAGCTCCAGCTTCGCGACATCGATGATGTCGATGGCGTTGCCGCGGCCGCAGGCGACGAAGATGCGGTTGCGCTCGGGGTCGAACTGCAGGTGTCTCGGCCGCGCGGCGGTCGGGATCGTCTTCACCGGCGCGTAGGTCTTGCCGTCCAGCACGTAGACGGCGTTGTCCTTCTCCGACGAGACGAAGATAAGGCCGGTGTCCTTCGCCATGGCGGCGGTGGAGAGCGTCACGGCGGCGACGCCCGCCAGCAGCAGGTTGCGGTAGCGGTTCACGGTATCCTCCCTGAGTCGTACGCTTGGTGCGCACTTCTTCTCTGGCAGAGAGTGTCACCCCCCCCCCCGGCACTGTCCACTTCCAGTGTGTTCTTGATCCTGTTCAGCCGTGCAGGACTGCGCTCAGGCGTCGCTTTCGGGGTCGAACTTCGGCTGCCGCTTTTCAAGGTGGCTCGCCAGGCCCTCGACCACCTCGGGGCTGGTGAAGCCCAGCATCTCCAGCGCCACCGAGGCGTCGAAGGACGGGCCGGCCATGCGGTACCAGTTGTTCAGCGCATACTTGGTGAAGCGCAGCGCCGAGGGCGCGCCATTGGCCAGCCGCGTCGCGATCTCCAGCGCCTTGGCCTGAAGCTCGTCATCCTCGACCGCCAGGCTGATGAGGCCCATGCGCTCGGCCTCCTCGCCGGTCATCGGCTCGCACAGCATCAGGTGGTACTTCGCCTTGGCCATGCCGCAGAGCAGCGGCCAGTTGATCACCGCATGATCGCCCGCGGCGACGCCGAGGCGGGTGTGCCCATCGACGATCTTCGCCGACTTGGCGGCGATGGAGATGTCGGACAACAGCCCGGCCACCAGACCCGCGCCCACGGCGACGCCATTGATGGCGCTGACGATGGGCTTGCCGCAGTTGATGATGTTGTAGACGAGGTCCTTGGCTTCCTTCCAGGAGCGGACGCGGGCGTGATAGTCCTCGACCATCTGGCCGATCATCTTGAAGTCGCCGCCGGCGGAGAAGGCCTTGCCCTTGCCGGTCAGGATCACGGCCGAGATGTCCGGATCCTTGTCGATGGCGTTCCAGACATAGGTCATGTGGTTGTGGCCGGTCTGGTCCAGCGAATTCAGCGTCTTCGGATTGTTCAGCGTCAGGCGGAGCACGCGCTCGGCCGGATAGTCGATCTCGAAGGTGGTGAATTCGGCGTAACGGTCTGACATCTCATCCTCCCCAGGCTGTCATGCGACGAGAGTGCAACGAAGCGGACCCGCGCTCAAGCGCACCCGATGGTTCCAGGTAATCTGAAGCCCCCGGGCTCGACCCGGGGACTGACCAATATGAAGAAGCGAGAGCCTCCCCCTGGCAGGGGGAGGCCGGCGCGCAGCGACGGGTGGGGGTAAGTGAAACCGCGCTGCGTGGGATGGTCCGGCTGGCACGCAGCGCGGCTCAGATTCTTCCGGCAAGGACTGAGCCGCCCGTCTGGCCGACCCAGCCATCCCCAGACGGGCGGTTTCCGAGCTTCTCCCACCCCCACCCAACCCTCCCCCTCGGAGGGGGAGGGCATTTGAACTGCCGGGGCGTTCTTCGGCTTGCGCCGGGGACGGCAGTTCGCGTCCGGCCGCACGATGCGACACCCATGCGCCGCATCTGGAACAGCAATGGACGCAGGCGGGCGATGGCACGCGGCGAAAAGCGGTGTCAGACTTGCGCGGTGGACGCGTCCATTCCGGACCGTTCATCAGGGAGGGGCGGATGCAGGAGGATCAGGCGGCTTCGGACGGCGGCGGACGCCGCAGGAGAGGCCGCAGGCGCGGCGGCGGCGACGCCGGATCCGAGGTGAGACCGGTCGTCGAACAGCGGCCTTTCCGCCAGCCGAAACTGCCGTTTCCGCCCACGGAACTGCTGTCCGCCGACGAACTGGAATCGATCCATGCCGCCTCGCTGGAGGTGCTGAAGGAAATCGGCATCGACTTCATCCACGACGAGGCGAAGGCGATGCTGAAGGCCGCCGGCGCCGATGTGGATCCCAATTCCGACCGCGTCCGCTTCGATCCGGCGATGGTCGAGGACGCCATCGGCAAGGCCCCGGAAGCCTTCACCCTGCACGCCCGCAATCCGGAACACTCTGTCCGCTTCGGCGAGGGCTATCTGGTCTATTGCGCCGCGGCCAGCGCGCCGAACGCCTCCGACCTGGAGGGCGGGCGGCGGCCAGGCAACCGCGAGGACTATCGCAACTTCCTGAAGCTCGGGCACATGTTCAACGCGGTCCACATGTGGGGCGGCTATCCCGTCGAGCCGGTCGATATCCACCCGTCGGTCCGGCATCTGGAGGCGCTGTCGGACATGCTGACCATGTCGGACAAGGCGATCCACGCCTACAGCCTGGGCCGGGAGCGGATCTGCGACGGCATGGAGCTAGCCCGGATCGCGCGCCAGGTCGACGACGAGACCTTCAGCCGCGAACCGTCGGTGATCTCGATCATCAACTCGTCCTCGCCGCTCAGGCTGGATACGCCGATGCTGGAGGGCATGATCCAGCTGGGCCGGCGCGGCCAGCCGGTCGTGCTGACGCCGTTCACGCTGGCGGGCGCGATGGCGCCGGTGACGCTGGCCGGCGCGCTGGTGCAACAGAACGCCGAGGCGCTGGCTGGGCTCGTCTTCGCGCAGGTGAACCAGCCCGGCGCGCCCTTCGTCTATGGCGGTTTCACCTCCAATGTGGACATGAAGTCCGGCGCCCCGGCCTTCGGCACGCCTGAGGCCATGCGCACCTCGATCATCGGCGGCCAGCTCGCCCGCCGCTACCGGCTGCCCTATCGCTCGTCGAACGTGAACGCGGCCAATACCCTGGACGCGCAGGCGGCCTATGAAAGCGTCTTCTCGCTCTGGGGCGCGGTGATGGGCGGGGTGAACATGCTGAAGCATGGGCTCGGCTGGATGGAAGGCGGGCTGCACACCTCCTTCGAGAAGTTCGTGCTCGACGCCGACCTGCTGCAGATGGTCAGCGAGTTCCTGACACCGATCGGCGTGACGCCCGACGATCTGGCCCTGGACGCCATGCGGGAGGTCGGGCCGGGCGGCCACTTCTTCGGCTGCGCCCACACGCAGAGCCGCTACAAGACCGCCTTCTACAATCCGATGATTTCCGACTGGCGCAATTTCGAGAGCTGGGAGGAGGCGGGCCGGCCGGAGGCCTACGGCACCGCCAACCGGATCTACAGGGACATGATCGCCGCCTACGAACCGCCCGCCATGGACCCGGCGGCGCGGGAGGAACTGGACGCCTTCGTCCGTCGCCGCACCGAAGAGGGCGGCGCCCCGACGGATTTCTGAGCGATGGCGACGAAGCGAGATCCGGAAATTCGGCCCGCAGCGGGACTTGATCCCGCTGCCCAGTTCCGAGCTGGCCGCCGCTCTGGGTCCCGGGATCAAGTCCCGGGACGGGTGGGTGTTCCTGATCGGCTTTCTTCGACGGTGGGAACGCCATGACCGTCTTTCACGATACGAAGGTCGACCGCCGCGCGTTGCGGGCCTGGCGGCTCGGCCGGGTGCGGGAGAAGCTGCAGGAGCGCGAGCTGGCGGGCATCCTGCTCTACGACCCGGTGAACATTCGCTACGCCACCGACACCTCGAACATGCAGGTGTGGACGATGCACAACGCCGTCCGCTACGCCTTCATCGCCACCGACGGCCCGGTGATCGTGTTCGATTTCCACGCCACGAAGCACCTGTCGGAAGGCATCGAGGTCGTGGACGAGATCCGCGGCGCCCGGTCGTATTTCTATTTCGGCGACGGGCCGCTGATGGAGGACCGCGCGAAGCAGTTCGCCCGCGAGATCGACGATCTGGTCCGCACATATGGCGGCAACAACCGCCGGCTGGCGATCGACAAGATCGAGCCCCACGGCCTGCTGGCCCTGCTGAAGCGGGGCGTGCTGGTCGAGAACGGGCAGGAGGTGATGGAACTCGCCCGCTTCATCAAGAACGACATCGAGATCGCCGCGATGCAGGAGGCGGTCGACGCCTGCGAGGCGGCGATGTGGCGGATGCGGGAGGTCTTCCGCCCCGGCATCACCGAGAACTATCTCTGGTCGATCCTGAACCAGGTGAACGCCGAGCTGGGCGGCGAATGGATCGAGACGCGGCTGCTGACCTCCGGCCCGCGGACCAACCCGTGGTTCCGCGAGTGCAATCACCGCGTGATCGAGGCCGGCGACATCATGAGCTTCGACACCGATCTGGTCGGGCCGGGCGGCTATTGCTCGGACCTCTCGCGGAGCTGGCTCTGCGGCGGCGGCAAGCCCTCCGACGAACAGCGCTGGCTCTACGAGACGGCGCGGCGGCAGATCGAGGACAACATCGCCATGCTGAAGCCGGGGCTCAGTTTCCGGGAGATCTCGGAGCGCGGCTCGCCTCTGCCGGAGGACTGCGTCGGCAACCGCTACTCGGTCGTCGTCCACGGCGTCGGTCTCTGCGACGAGTACCCGGCCGTCCCCTACATCCAGGACTTCGCCCATTCGGGCTATGACGGGCATCTGGAAGAAAACGCGGTGGTCTGCGTCGAGAGCCTGGTCGGCCGTGTCGGCGGCCGCGAATGCATCAAGCTGGAGGAGCAGGTGCTGATCACCGCCGACGGCGCGAGGCGGCTCTCCAGCTTCCCCTTCGAGGATCACTGGCTGTGACAGGGCCGGCGAACTTGTCCCTGCAGCCTGTCATGCCCGCCTTGTGCGGGCATCCGGTCGATCATCAGAATTGCGGCGAAGCCGCACCGGACCCCCGCATGAAGCGGGGGTGACAAGACCGAACCCGTCGTCAACGCCGAGAAACAGGAAGCTCTGACATGAAAGATTCAGCCCAGGTCGTCGTCATCGGCGGCGGCGTCGTCGGCGCCAGCGTGCTCTACCACCTGACGAAGCTCGGCTGGACGGATGTCATGTTGATCGAACGCTCCGAACTGACATCGGGCTCCACCTGGCACGCGGCGGGCGGCATGCACACGCTGAACGGCGATCCCAACGTCGCCAAGCTGCAGCGCTACACCATCGACCTCTACAAGGAGATCGAGGAGAAGTCCGGCCAGGATTGCGGCGTGCACCTCACCGGCGGCGTCCTGCTGGCCGACACGCCCGAGCGGATGCAGTGGCTGAAGATGGCGCAGGCGCGCGGGCGCTATCTGGGTATCGAATACGACCTGATCTCGGTGAAGGAGGCGAAGGAGCTCTTCCCGCTGCTGGAGGAGAAGTACTTCGTCGGCGCCATGTTCAGCCACGAGGACGGCCATCTCGACCCCTCCGGCGTCACCCATGCCTATGCGAAGTCGGCGCGGATGAACGGGGCCGAGATCGTGCTGCGCAACCGGGTCGTCGAACTGGCCCAGCACCCGGACGGATCCTGGGACGTGGTCACCGAGCAGGGCACGGTCCACGCCGAGCACATCGTCAATGCCGGCGGGCTCTGGGCGCGCGAGGTCGGCCGCATGGCGGGGCTCGAACTGCCGGTACTGGCCATGGAGCACATGTACCTGCTGACCGAGGACATGCCCGAGGTCATCGAGTTCAACGAAAGCACCGGCAAGGAGGTGCTGCACGCGGTCGATTTCGGCGGCGAGATCTACATGCGCCAGGAGCGCAAGGGCATGCTGATGGGCACCTATGAGCGCGCCTGCGTGCCCTGGTCGCCGAAGGAGACGCCCTGGGAGTTCGGCCACGAACTGCTGCAGCCCGACATCGACCGCATCACGCCGTCGCTGGAGCGGGGCTTCGCCCATTTCCCCGCCTTCGAACGCGCCGGGATCAAGCAGATCATCAACGGCCCCTTCACCTTCGCGCCCGACGGCAACCCCCTGGTCGGCCCGGTCCGGGGGCTCAGGAACTACTGGTGCGCCTGCGGCGTGATGGCGGGATTCAGCCAGGGCGGCGGCGTCGGGCTGGCGCTGTCGAACTGGATCGTGAACGGCGATCCAGCCTTCGATGTCTGGGCGATGGACGTCGCCCGCTACGGCGACTGGGCGACCATGGCCTACACCTCGGCCAAGGTGCAGGAGAACTACTCCCGCCGCTTCTCGATCACCTTCCCGAACGAGGAACTGAAGGCGGGCCGTCCGCTGCGGACCTCGCCGCTCCATGACCGGCTGAAGGCGGAGAACGCGGTGATGGGCGCGTCCTTCGGGCTGGAGCACGCGCTGTGGTTCCAGGAGAAGGGCAAGGACCCGGTCGAGGACGTCACCTTCATGCGTTCCAACAGCCACGCGCAGGTGGCGAAGGAATGCGCCGGCGTGCGTCAGGGCGTCGGCATGATCGAGATCTCGAACTTCGCCAAATACGAGGTCACCGGGCCGGGCGCCGAGGTCTGGCTGAGCCATCTGCTCGCCAACCGGATGCCGCGCACCGGCCGGATCGTGCTGTCGCCCATGCTGAACCCGGCGGGCGGACTGATCGGCGACTTCACCGTCGCCAAGGCCGCCGAGGACCGCTTCTACGTCTTCGGTTCTGGCGTCGCAGAGACCTATCACATGCGCTGGTTCCTCTCGCATCTGCCGGATGACGGGCGGGTCACCGTGCGGCCTCTGGGGCTGGAACTGACCGGGCTCTCCATCGCCGGGCCGAAGGCGCGCGAGGTGCTGGCGGCTGTGACCGGCGAGGATATTTCGGCGGCGGCCTTCCGCTTCATGGATTTCCGCGAGATGGATCTCGGCATGATCCCGGCAAAGGTCGGCAAGATCACCTTCACCGGCGATCTCGGCTACGAGATCTGGGTGAAGGCCGAGTACCTGACCCAGCTCTACGACCTGTTACGCAGGGCCGGTGCGGATCACGGCATGATCCTGTTCGGCGGCCGGGCGCTGAACGGGCTGCGGTTGGAGAAGAATTTCGGCACCTGGGCGCGCGAGTACCGGCCGATCTACGGGCCCTATGCCGCCAATCTCGGGCGCTTCGTCGGGGCAAGAAAGAACGACTTCATCGGCCGGGATGCGGCACTGAAGGAGCGCGACGACGGTCCGAAGCTGAAGCTGGTCTCGCTGAAGGTCGATGCCGGCGACGCCGACGTGATCGGCGACGAACCGGTCTGGATCGACGGCAGGGTGATGGGCTGGATCACGTCAGGCGGTTTCGCGCACGCCTCCGGCGCGTCCGTTGCGATGGGCTACGTCCCCGCCGAGTTCGCCGGGGCCGCAGATGCGCCCTTCGAGGTCGAGATCATCGGCGAGCGCCGGAAAGCGGAACTGCTGACCGACCCGCTGTTCGACCCTGCCGGGGAGCGGATGCGGGGCTAGCCCTTGTTGAACCGGTAGCGGAAATCGCAGTAGGGCGCGCCGGACATGATGGTCTGGGTGCGTTTGAACTCGACGTCGGGCGCGCCGACCTCGGCAATGTCGAAATCGATGTCGCAGAGCAGGAACTTGCCCAGCTCGGGCTCGCCCAGCGCCTTGAAGAATTCGGCGTAGGCGCAGCGGGTGACGTTGTAGTTCCGGACCGTCTCCGTATCCTCCAGCATCTCCCTGTCGATGCTGTCGCCGATGCGGGGGCGCAGATCGGCCCAGATGCCGTCCCACTGCTCGCGGGCGTCGCGGGATTTCTCGGCGCCGATGCGGCGGTGCAGCTCACGCGACCAGTCCCGCAGGGCGGCTTCGATCAGCCGGTCGGCTTCCTCCTTGCCCAGCCTCTCCCGGATGGCGCGGACGACCGGCAGCAGGACGCGCGCCTGAAGCTTCACCTCTTCCAGCAGCGGCAGATCGGTGTCGTGCGGGTTCTCGAAAGTCATGGCCGTCCTCCCCTTGCAGCGGCGATCTTCCCCGCCTTCGACGGGAATGACAAATCCGGATTGCATCGCCAGGCGGCCGTGGGCGCGATCCCCTTGCCAAGCGCCGCCCCATCGGCACACTCACCGCCATGACGATGCCGACCGACATGGACCTCTCCGGCTGGATTGCGGGCTGGGCCGATCAGACGCCCGCGAAGACCGCGATCCGCGACGAGCAGGGCGATCTGAGCTACCGCGATTTCGCCACCCGGATCGAGGCGTTGGCCGGGGCGCTGCAGGCGCGCGGCATCGGAACCGGCGACCGCGTCGCGCATCTGGGCGAGAACACGGTGAAGGAGCTGACGCTCTTCTTCGCCTGCGCCCGCATCGGCGCGATGCTGGTGACGCTCAACTGGCGGCTGGCCCCGCCCGAGCATCTGTATCAGCTGCAGGATGCCGAGCCGAAGCTGCTGTTCGCGGACGGCATGTTCTTCGATCACGTGGCGCAGATCCGCGGCGATCTGAGCGGCATGGGATTCATCGGCGTGGACGCCGAAGGCGAGGGCTGGGAGGCATGGCCCGAGGGCGGTCCGGCCTGCACCCTGCCGAGCCCCGGCTACGATGCGCCGGTGCTGCTGGTCTACACCTCCGGCACGACGGGCAAGCCGAAGGGCGCGGTGCTGACCCAGGGCAACGTCTTCTGGAATGCGGTCAATTCCCAGCACGCCCATGACATGACCTCCGACGACGTCATTCTGGGCAACCTCCCGCTCTTTCATGTCGGCGGCCTCAACAACCAGCTCACCCCGGCGCTGCATTGCGGCGCGACCGTGCTGCTGCACCGGCGCTTCGAGCCGGGCGTCACGCTGGCGGCGATCCAGCGCGACCGGCCCACGCTGGCGCTGGCGGTCCCGGCCATGATGCAGGCGCTGACCGAGCATCCGGACTGGCCGACCACCGACATCTCCTCGCTGCGCTTCGTCATGGCGGGCTCGACTACGGTGCCGGTGGCGCTGATCCAGCGATTCCACGACCGCGGCGTCCCGGTCGGACAGATCTACGGTTCCACCGAGACCGCGCCGCTGGCCGTTGTGCTGCGCCGTCCCGATGCGCTGGACCATGCCGGGTCCTGCGGCAAGCCGGCTATACACGTGTCCGCAAAGATCGTCGGCCGCGACGGCAACGAACTGGGCAACGGCGAGACCGGCGAGTTGCTGGTGCGCGGGCCCAATGTCTTCTCCGGTTACTGGCGCAACCCGGAAGCCACCGAGGCGGCCTTCGCCGAAGGCTGGTTCCGCATGGGCGATGTCGCGCGGCGCGACGCCGACGGTTTCCACTACATCGAGGACCGGGCCAAGGACGTGATCATCTCGGGCGGAGAGAATGTCTATCCGGCGGAGCTGGAGCAGATCCTCGCGGCCGAGGCCGATCTGGCCGAGTTCGCCGTGGTCGGCCGTCCCGATCCGCGCTGGGACGAGGTGCCGGTGATCGTTGCCGTGCCGCGCGAGGGGCAGGCGCTGGACGAGGCGGCGCTGCTCGGCCTGTTCGAGGGCCGTGTCGCACGCTTCAAGCAGCCCAGGGCGGTGATCGGGATTGACGCGTTGCCGCGCAACGCGCTGGGCAAGGTGCTGAAATTCGAACTCAGGGACTGGCTGAAGGAGCAGGCGTCATGAGCGAACGGCCGATGGCGGTGCCGACGAAGCAGATCGACAACGACCGCGTGGTGGTGACCGAGTGGCGCTTCGCACCCGGGGCCCATACGGGCTGGCACCGCCACGAGATGGACTACGTCGTCGTGCCCGGCACCACGGGCGACCTGACCATCGAGACGAAGGACGGTCTGTCGAAGGCGCCGCTGACCGCCGGTGTGTCCTACACCCGCCAGGAAGGCGTCGAGCACGACGTCATCAACGACAATGATTTCGAGTTCGTCTTCGTCGAGATCGAACTGAAGTAGGCAGGCTGCCATCGGTCCCTGATGTCATGCCCGCTTCATGCGGGCATCCGGTCAAGCCATGAGACTTGCGGCGCAGCCGCTCCGGACCCCCGCATGAAGCGGGGGTGACAGCTGAGGTTCCCAGCACTTCGATCGCGGGATAATCGGCGGGTCCTCGACCCGGGACGCGGGGACCGGCCAGAAACAGGAGTTTCCATGCAATTCGCCTCCGACAATACCGCCGGGGTTCATCCGGCGATCCTGCAGGCGCTGGCCGACGCCAATGGCGGCAACGTCCCGTCCTATGGCGCCGACGAGATCACGAAGGCGCTCGAAGCGAAGCTGAGGGACATCTTCGAGACCGATCTGGCGGTTTTTCCCGTCGCCACCGGCTCGGCGGCCAACTGCCTCGCGCTGTCGGCCATGGCGCCGCCCTGGGGCGCGATCTTCTGCTACGAGCATTCTCACTGTTTCGACGACGAATGCTGCGGCCCCGAATTCTTCACCGGCGGGGCGAAGCTCTATACGGTGGCGCATGAATCCGGCCGGATCACGCCGGAAGGGTTGAAGGAAGGGCTGGGCCGCTTCACCGTCGGCTTCGACCACAATCCGCAGCCCGCAGCGGTGACGCTGACGCAATGCACCGAATGGGGCACGGTCTACACGCCGGACCGGATCGCCGAGCTGTCGGGTCTGGCCCATGACATGAACTGCAAGGTGCACATGGACGGCGCGCGCTTCGCCAACGCGCTGGTCAGCGCCGGCTGCAGCCCCGCAGAACTGACCTGGAAGGCGGGCGTCGACGCGCTTTCCTTCGGCGCGACCAAGAACGGGGCGATGGCCGCCGAGGCGGTGATCTTCTTCGACACCGATCTGGCGAAGGACTTCATCTATCGCCGCAAGCGGGCGGGACACCTGTTTTCCAAGATGCGGTTCCTGTCGGCGCAGCTGCTGGCCTTTGTGACCGACGATCTCTGGCTGGAGAACGCGCGCCACGCCAACCGCGCAGCCACTCGGCTGCATGACGGGCTCGCCCGGATCAACTCCGTCAGCTTCGCGCATCCGGTCGAGGCCAACGAACTGTTCGTCAACCTGCCGGACGGCGCGGGCGACAAGCTGCGGGCCGAAGGCGCCGCCTTCTACGACATGGCCGCCGTCGGACCGACCGGCGTCCGGCTGGTGACATCGTTCGCGACCACCGACGAGGAAGTGGATCGGTTCGTGGATATCTGCGTGGGGTAGCGCCTTTTTCGCCTTCGGACTTGATCCGAAGGCCTCCGGCACCGGCTGGAATCGAATTTGCGCTTTGCCGCAAACGATCACTTCTATCTGAACAATCCGGCGCGCCGCCTGCAGTGAGCCAAGGTCCTCGGGTCAAGCCCGAGGACGGAAAAGTGGGCTTCGCATACACCTTTGTCGCCTTCGGACTTGATCCGAAGGCCTCCGGCACCGAGGCTGCCGCACATGCGGCGTCACCGATACTTCGTCTACATCCTGTCCAACAAGTACGACACGACGCTCTACATCGGCTTCACCAACGACCTGCGCCGCCGGCTCACCGAGCATCGCGAAAAGCTGTCGGAATTCTCGTCGAAGTACCGGCTGACAAAGCTCGTCTATTTCGAAGAGCACCAGTATGTCCTGAACGCGCGACAGCGGGAACGGACGCTGAAGCACTGGAACCGCGAGTGGAAGGACAAGCTGGTCTCGGATGTGAACCCGGACTGGCGCGATCTTTCGGATCAGATTCCGCTGGATTGATCGGTCCAGCCAAGGTCCTCGGGTCAAGCCCGAGGACGGAAAACATGCGCCGGAACCACTTTGCTGCCTTCGGACTTGATCCGAAGGCCTCCTACTCCGCCGCCTGCTTCGGCGGCGGCGAGTTCCGGCCCGCATAACCATCCCGCGTCTGCGGCAGTTTCATGCCGAGCAGGTGCGAGGCGACGGTGGTGCGGAGGACCTGCGCCGTGCCGCCGCCGATGGTGAACATGCGCGCGTCGCGGACCATGCGTTCCATCGGCGTGTCGCGGGAGTAGCCCTTGGCCCCGAAGATCTGCAGCGCGTCGTTGGTCACCTTGATCGCCATCTCGGAGGCGAAGACCTTGGCCTGCGCCGCCGAATAGGGATCGGGGAAGGGGCTGTCATTGGCGCCCCTGGAGCGCGCCGCGCCCTGCAGCATAAGCCGCGCCGCATCCACCTGGATTGCCATGTCGGCCAGCATCCATTGCAGGCCCTGGAATTCGGCGATGGGGCGGCCGAACTGCACCCGTTCCAGCGCGTAGGCCTTCGCGTGCTCCAGCGCGCCCGCGGCGATGCCGAGCGCCATGGTGCCGGCCCCGACGCGCTGGGAGTTGTAGGCGTTCATCAGGCTGGCAAAGCCGCGCCGGAAGCCGCCCGGCGCCATCAGGACGCGGCTCTCCGGGAGTTCCAGATCCTCGAAGATCACCTCGGCCTCGGGGATCCCGCGCAGACCCATGGTCGGCTCGCGCTTGCCGATCTTCAGCCCCGCATCCTCGTCGCGCACGGCGATGAACCCGCCGATGCCCAGTTCCTCGCCGCTCTCGTCGAAGGCGCGGGCGAAGATCAGATGCAGCCGCGAGACACCGCCACCGGTGATCCAGTGCTTCTTGCCGTTCAGCACCCAGGTGTCACCGTGCTTCTCGGCGCGGGTGGTCATCTCGGTCGCGGCGGAGCCGGCGTCCGGTTCGGTGATGCAGATCGCCGGCTTGTCGCCGCCGAGGACGAAGCTCGCGGCCATCTTCCGTTGCTCGTCGGTGCCGTATTGCAGGATGGCGGAAATCGCGCCCATGTTGCTCTCGACCGCGATGCGGCCGGTGACGCCGCAGACCTTCGCCATCTCCTCGATCACCAGCACGGCGTCCAGGAAAGAGCGGCCCGGACCGCCGAGTTCCTTCGGCACGGTCAGGCCCATCAGCCCGGCGTCGTTCAGCGCCTTCACATTGTCCCAGGGGTATTCCTCGGTGCGGTCGATCTCGACGGCGCGGGAGGCGATGACGTTCTCCGCCAGATAGCGCGCCTTCTCCTGCAGCGCCCGTTCCTCGTTCGAGAGCTGAATCTGCATCGCGTCCTCCCCGTCAGTCGGCCAGCATGGATACCGGCGGCGGTCCCTTGATCTCCCGGATCAGCTTGCGCCGCATCGCCTCGCCGAACACCTCGTAGCTGTCGGCAATTTCGATGAAGGCGCCGGGTCCTGCAATCACCGTGTCCTGATAATAGTAGTGGATGTTGGGGTCGGCCGAGATGATCGGCAGGCCGTTGATGGTGATTCCCGCCCAGACCGCGCGCTCCTTCACCCGCAGCAGCAGCGGCGGATGCACGTTCTTGCCGTCGCCGGAGACGTCCACCACCAGCCGGTCGGCGCTGTAGGGCAGGCGGCCCAGCATGCCCATGGCGAAGGAGACGGCGTCGCCCAGCGCCGTGCCGGACGGGATCACCATGCGGGGGGCGTTGCGGATGACGGATGCCGCCGCCGCCGCGTCCGACGCATCGCGGATCACGGTCCAGCCCAGCGTCACCGCCTGCTGATCCAGGGTGGACCACTGCATCGTGCTGACGGCGATCGCGCCCCGGTTGCCGCGCGCGATGGCCGCGAGGACATCCGGGTTCTCCAGGGCGTCGGCCGTCCCTTCCATCTGCAGCCGGAACTCGCCCGCATCGACGCTGGCGGAGGCGTCGACGGCCAGCACGATGGCGACGTCGACCGCCTGCGCGGCTGCCGGGGCTTGCGCCGCGGACAGGATCGGAAGGAGCATGGCGGCGAGCGCCAGCAGCAGGGAGCGGATCGCATGACCGGCAACGCCTATGATAGCGGACGGCTGAATCTGCCCTTCGTCGGCCACTGCACCTTCGGCAAGCAGCCGGTCTGTCTGGACTGGGACAATATCGACGCCGACGCCGCGATCCTGGGCGCGCCCTTCGACATGGGGACCCAGTACCGCGCCGGGGCCCGCTTCGGCCCGCGCGCCATCCGCGAGGCGTCGACGCTGTTCAGCTTCGGACATGGCGGGGCATACGATCATGAAGACGATGTGACCTATCTCCCGGTGGAAAAGGTGCGTCTCGTGGATGTGGGCGATGCGGACATCATCCACACCGATACCGTCAAAAGCCACGACAACATAGAATGGGGTGTCCGGAAGATACTGGATGCAGGCGCCCTTCCCGTGGTTCTGGGCGGCGATCACAGCGTCCACATCCCCTGTATCCGGGCGTTCTCGGACCGGGAACCGGTCCACATCGTCCATGTCGATGCGCATCTCGATTTCGTCGACGAGCGGCACGGCGTCCGCTACGGCCACGGCAATCCGCTGCGCCGCGCCTCGGAGATGGATCACGTCACCGGCTTCACCCAACTCGGTATCCGCAACGTCTCCTCATCGAACCGGGACGACTACGCCGCCGCGCGCGCCGCGGGATCGGACATTCTCTCGGTCCGGCAGTTCAGGAAGCTGGGTCCCGAGGGCGTGCTGGCCCGCGTGCCTGCGGGCAAGCGCTATTACCTCACCATCGACATCGACGGTTTCGACCCCTCCATCGCGCCGGGGACGGGGACGCCCAGTCATGGCGGGTTTCTCTACTACGAGATACTGGAGTTCCTGCAGGGTCTGGTCACGCGCGGCGAGGTCGCCGGCATCGATCTGGTCGAGGTTGCGCCGGATTACGACCGCGACGGGACAACGGCGTTCCTGGCGGCCCAGCTGCTGATGAACCTGCTCGGCTTCATATTCCACGCGCAGGGCAAGTCGGCCTGAGGGGCCTCAGATCGCGGCGGCCGACTGCTGGAAACGCAGCACGTCCGGCAGCCGCAGTATGGCCGTGGTGCCCTTGCCGGGTTGGCTTTCGAGGTCCAGCGTCCCGCCATGCATCTCGGCCAGCGCCCGGCTGAGCGGCAGTCCGATGCCGGTGCCGCTGTGGGACCGGCTCATGGCAGACTGAACCTGCACGAAGCGTTCGAAGACGCGCTCCATGTCCGCCGGGTCGATGCCCTGGCCGCGGTCCGTGACCCGGATTTCGAGATCGGCGCCCTCGCAGCCCGCCGACAGCAGGATCTCCCCGCCGGCCGGCGAGAACTTCGCGGCGTTCGACAGCAGGTTCAGCAGCACCTGTTTCACCGCGCGTTCGTCGGCATGAAGCATCGTGCCTTCGGGCAGACCGATCCGGGTCTCCAGCCGCTGCCGCCGTCGCTCGAATTCGACCTGCATCAGCGTCAGCACCGTCTGGCAGCAGGCGGCGGCGTCGAAGGTTTCGTGCCGGATCTCATACTGGCCGGATTCCAGCTTCGCGCTGTCCAGAAGGTCGTTGATCAGGGCCAGCAGATGCCGTCCGCTGTCGGTGATGTCGCCGGCATAGCGGCGGTAGCGGTCGGAGAGCGGGCCGAGAATTTCCTCATGCATCGCTTCCGAGAAGCCGATGATGGCGTTCAATGGCGTGCGGAGCTCATGGCTCATGTTGGTCAGGAATTCGGTCTTGGCGCGGTTCGCCCGCTCGGCCCGGTCGCGCTCGCATTTCAGCTCCTGCTGGCGCTCCATCAGCGAGGTGATGTCGGTCCGGACCACGACGGTGCCGCCGTTGCGGGTGCGGTGATCGGCGACCCGGCACCAACGGTTGCCATAGGTCGGCGTCTCGAACACCGGTTCGTCGGAATCCCTGAGCGCGAGCCGCGTCCGGCCCCAGTCCTGCCGCCGTTCCGGCGTCCAGTCCTCTGGCAGGGTGTTCTCGACGAACAGTCCGATCATCTCGGCGTAATCCAGTCCCGGCTTCAGCCGGTCGGCGATCGGCTGGTTGCTGGCGATATAGGTCCGGTTGCAGAACAGCAGCCGGTCCCTGTTGTCGAAGACGGCGATTCCCTCGGACAGGGCGTCGAAGGCGTCCCGCAGCATGTCGTGTGTATGGATTTCCGATGTGATGTTGGAGCCGGCGCCGTAATAGCCCTGGAACTGGCCGTTCTCGTCGAACTTCGGGACGCCGCTGGACCGGAGGAATCGGGTGCCATCTGGCGCCTTGCGGACCAGTGTGAAGCCGCTGAAAGGGCGGTGGTTGGCCAGATCGTCCAGATGCGCATCCCACTCTGCCGAGGGCTCGTCCTGGCCGAGTTCCAGCCGGGAACGGCCGTAGTGCCACTCGCGCGGGAAATCGATGAACTTCTGGACGCTCTTCGAGAACCAGACATAGCGGTTGTCGGCGTCGGTCTCCCAGAACCACTGGCCGGAGGCCTCGGCATAGGCGTCGAAGCGCTGGTTATGATGGCGGATGCAGGCGTGCGCCGCGTGCAGACGGAAGAACGCCCAGACCGCGGCCGCCAGGGGCAGCGCGGCGGCAAGGCAGCCCGTGCCGGCGAGCGGCATGCCGCTGCGGAACAGAAGCAGGCCCGCAACGGCTGAAGCTGCCAACGATCCCACCGCCGCGGAAGCGGCCGGGATCTGCGCCCGGAAGTTCATTTTCAGGCTATCGAACACTTGATCTGTCCGCTCCACGACCTGCCGGTATCCGGCCAACGTTGATAGATCAAGTTAATGAGCCACGGTTGCGAAACGATTAACGCATTCCGCAGCAGCAGGCGGTTCGACCGGTCAGTCGCCGGCCGCGGCCTGCTTCTCCTTCGCCGCCATCTGGGCCTTCAGCTCTTCGGGCGTCAGCCGGACGATATCCTCGTTCTGATGGCTGTAGAGGTCGAAGCCCTCGGTTGTCAGCTCCTCCAGCTCGATCGCGCCCGACAGCACCTCCGCCTTCCAGGCTTCATGCGCCGGCTGCTCGGCATGGAACTCGGGCATGACCTCCTCGGCGAACAGGCGGTAGCTCTTGCAGATGTCCTCGTGGCTGGTCCGGCCCGCCTGGGCGACCAGGATGCACTGGTCGACATGCGCGTCCTGGAAGGTGCGGATCTTCCGCCTGAGCGTCTCGGGGCTGCCGATCAGCGCGTTCTCGACCGCCTTCTCGGCCTTTTCGGAATAGCGCCATTCCTGATAGGCGGACCAGAGGTCGCTCTTGCCCGGCGCGTCGACACCCATGCGACCGTAATAGGACAGGGCGAAGATGAAGAAGGTCCAGCCATGGGCCTTCTCGATCGCCTCCTCGTCGGTCTCGGCGCAGAAGAAGCCGTTGGCGATGGCGATGTTCGGGTTCGACGGGTAGTCGGTCAGCTTGCCCGGATGCTTCAGCATGGTGTTGTAGTAGCGGTGGACCCAGGCCTTCGCCGCCTCCGCGGAGATGAAGCTGAAGCCCAGCGCGCCCATGCCCCACTCGCCCGCCTTGGCGATGGTCTTGATGTTGGAGCACGCGACCCAGAGCGGCGGATGCGGCTTCTGCAGCGGCTTCGGCACCACGTTGCGCGCGGGGAAGTCGAAATACTCGCCGTGGAACTCCCAGTCGGTCTTCGTGAACATCGGGACGATGGCCTTCACCGCTTCCTCCCAGCGGTCACGCTTGGAGCGGACCTGAACGCCGAAGGGGTGCAGTTCCGCCGGCCCCGCGCCCTCGCCCAGGCCCAGCTCGACCCGGCCGTTGGACAGCAGGTCCAGCGTCGAGACCTTCTCGGCGACGCGGTGCGGCTGGTTCGTGGTGATCTGGACGATGCCGTGGCCCAGGCGGATATTCTTCGTCCGCTGGCTGGCGGCGCCGAGGAAGACTTCCGGCGCCGAGGCGTGGGAATACTCCTCCAGGAAATGATGCTCCACCACCCAGGCGTTGTCGAAGCCGAGGCTGTCGGCCAGTTCGATCTGCTCCAGCGACTCGTCCAGGGTCCGCTGCTCGGAGCGGTCGTCCCAGGGCCGCGGGATCTGGTGTTCGTAGAAGATGCCGAATTTCATGCCTGATCCTCCCCGGACCCGTCCTTGCCATAATCGCCCAGAAAGGCGGATGGCCCATTATAGCGGTGGAAACCCTGGTAGGGTTTCGCGTTGGTATGGTCGGGTATGTCCCAGTCCTGGCGGATCGAGCTGCTGGCGCCGTGGACGTAGTAGCAGGCGCCGGTGACATAGGACGCGCCCTCCGACAGCAGGAAGCAGATCACCGACGAGACCTCGGCCTCGGTGCCCATGCGCTTCAGCGGCATCTTCTTCACCCCGGCCGCGAACTTCGCCTGCATCTCGGGCGTGTAGGCGTTCATGCCCGACGAGGCGATATAGCCCGGGACGACCGTGTTCACGCGGACGCCGTTGGCGGCCCATTCATAGGCCAGCGTGTCCGAGACCGCGATCAGCCCGGCGCGGGCGCCGGCGCTGTGGACCATGGCCGGCATGCCGCCGATCGGGTCGGCGGAGATGTTCACGATGGCGCCGCCATGATCCTTCATCCACTGGTTGAAGGCCTCCCGTGCCACGGTGAACTGCGCCACCTGGTTGTTGCGCAGCACGGTCTCGTAGCCCTTGGTCGACATGTCCGCGGCGGGCGAGGTGAATTGCCCGCCGGCATTGTTCACGACCCCGTCCAGCCGGCCCGCGCGGGCGACGATGTCTGCGATCATCTCCTTCACCGCGTCTTCGACCCGCAGGTCGCAGGCATGGCAGATCGCCTTGCCGCCATCCTCGGCGATTTCCGCGGCCGTGGCCTCCAGACGCTCCATTCGGCGCCCCGCCAGCGCGACCGTCGCCCCCAGGGACGCAAGCTCATGCGCGACGCACCGCCCGATGCCGGATCCCCCGCCGGTCACCAGGACAACCATGCCCGCAAACAGATCCTGCCGGTAAATCGACCGGTAGCTCATGCAACAACCTCCCCTTGTGCGAATCGCCCGAATGCCGACAAATTGTACATTGTGGCGGGCGTGCCATACGGTCATCACACTTTGGAAACTTGTACGTTGCAAGGATGACGGGGCTGATCCAGATGATATTCTGGAGGTCCGGTTATGGAGGTGTTGGGGTCATGAAGTTCTTGCGTGGGGCATTGCTGGGCGGCGCTGCACTTCTCGTTTCGTCTACGGTCGTGATGGCGGATGCGCCGAACGATCCGTACGAGGAAACCAACCGTGAAATCTTCCAGTTCAACATGGGGCTGGACCAGGCGGTGATGGAGCCGGTGTCGCGCGGCTATCGCTTCGTGGTGCCCGAGCCGGCCCGCATGGGCGTCTCGAATGCGCTGGAAAACCTTTCCGAGCCGCGGACGCTGTTCAACAACATCCTGCAGGGCGACGCCGAGGCGGCGTGGCACACCTTCCTGCGCTTCACCATCAATTCCACGATCGGCCTGGGCGGCCTGTTCGATGTCACCACCGCGGGCAATTTCGAGCGCCGCAAGGAAGACTTCGGCCAGACGCTGGCGGTCTGGGGCTATGAGAGCGGCCCGTATCTGATGCTGCCGCTGCTGGGTCCGTCCACGGGCCGCGACACTGCCGGCTTCGTGGTCGACACCGTCACCGATCCGTTCAGCCTGGTCTTCGGGTTCGTGCCTTCGATGGCCCGCACCGGCACCCGGCTGGTGGACAACCGCTCCGAGCGGATCGAGGAGTTCGAGGCGCTGGAGGCGACGGCGATCGATCTCTACGCGTCCGTCCGCACGCTCTACTACCAGAACCGCGAACACGAGATCCGCAACGGCGCCCCGCCGCCGCTGGACGACCTCTATCGCGATCTGGAGCTTGAGAAGGACGTCCGGGTCAGCTTCCCCGCCACCCGCACCAACTGACGTCGGGGCAATTTCGGCTCTGAAATTGTGGATTCATTTACCGGTTCGGTTTAGTCAGGATACTGGCGGCGTCACATTTGCGCCGGCGAACCGGGAAGAAGCATGAACGCCGCACAGCCGTCCGGAACTCTCAAGCGACTCAACCTCTCTGCCCGTCCCGAGGGATTTCCCGAGAGCGCGGCGATCACCGGCATCCACGATCTCTGGCAGAGCCGCCTCCGCGACGGCCTGCTGCCGGCCCGGCGCGATTTCCTGCCCGAGGATTTCCGTCCCTGGCTCGGCCATGTCAGCTTGGTGGACGTCGAAGGCCGTCCGCCCCGCTTCCGCTGGCGCCTGATCGGGACCAGCATTGCACGCCAGATGGGCCGCGACGTCAGCGGTTTCTGGTTCCACGACATCTACGACGATGGAATCCGCGAGGACTACGACGCCAAGTTCGCCACCGCCGTCGACACGCGGGCGCCAGCCTACTTCGCCGGCGATCTGGAATTCGTCGGCCGGGAGTTCCGCAGCTTCAGATCGGTGCACCTGCCGCTGGCCGCCAACGGCCGCGACGTCGACACGCTGCTGCTTCTGCTCGACTTCGACTGACGGCCTGCGCCGCCGCCGGTCAGCGCGGCAGCAGCGTCTCGCCCATCAGATATTCGTCGACCGCCCTGGCGCACTGCCGGCCCTCGCGGATCGCCCAGACGATCAGCGACTGGCCGCGGCGCATGTCGCCGCAGGCGAAGACCTTGCCCATCGAGGTCTGGTAGTCGTCGGTGTTCGCGCGCACGTTCTTGCGCTCGTCCAGCTCGACGCCCAGCGTCTCGACCATGCCGTCCAGGACCGGATTGGTGAAGCCCATCGCCAGCAGCACCAGGTCCGCCTTGATCTCGAACTTGCTGCCCTCGATCACCGCAAAGCCCTTCTCAGGGCCTTCGCAGCGGGCGCACTCGATCGCGGTGACACGGCCGTTCTCACCCTTGATGGCGGTGGTGACGACGGAGAAATCGCGCGCCGCACCCTCGGCCTGGCTGGATGAGGTCCGCATCTTCAGCGGCCAGTTCGGCCAGGTCAGACCCTTGTTTTCCTTCTCGGGCGGCGCCGGCATGATCTCCAGCTGCGTCACCGACTTGGCGCCCTGGCGGAAGCTGGTGCCGATGCAGTCGGAGCCGGTATCGCCGCCACCGATGACGACGACATCGCAGTCGGTGGCGAGGATCTCCTTCTCCACCTTCTGCGCCTCGCCGCTGACGCGGCGGTTCTGCTGCGGCAGGAAATCCATCGCGAAGTGGACGCCGTCCAGTTCACGCCCGGGAACCGGCAGGTCGCGCGGCTCTTCGGAACCGGCGGCGAGGACAACGGCGTCGTAGTCCTCGAGCAACTCGTCGACCGCCTTGTTGACGCCGACATGCATGCCGCCGAAGAAGCTGACGCCCTCGGTCTGCATCTGGGAGATGCGCCGGTCGATCAGATCCTTCTCCATCTTGAAGTCGGGGATGCCGTAGCGGAGCAGGCCGCCCATGCGGGAATGCTTCTCGTAGACATCGACGTCGTGGCCGGCGCGGGCCAGCTGCTGCGCTGCCGCAAGACCGGCCGGGCCGGAACCGACGACCGCGACCGCCATGCCGGTCTTGTGGTCGGGGATCTGGGGCTCGATCCAGCCCTCGGACCAGGCGCGGTCGGCGATGGCGCACTCGATCGACTTGATGGTGACCGGCACGTCATCGATGTTCAGCGTGCAGGCCGCCTCGCAGGGGGCGGGGCAGACGCGACCGGTGAACTCCGGGAAGTTGTTGGTCGAATGCAGCACTTCCGCCGCGGTGCGGTAGTCGTCGCGATAGACCAGATCGTTCCAGTCCGGGATGATGTTGTTCACCGGGCAGCCGGTGTGACAGTACGGAATGCCGCAATCCATGCAGCGCGCGCCCTGGACCTTCAGTTCCTCTTCCGACAGCGGCACAACGAACTCGCGAAAATGCGTGACCCGTTCCTCGACCGGACGGTAGATCCGCTCCTGGCGCTGGTACTCCTTGAAACCCGTTACCTTGCCCATCAGTCGTCTCCCGCCATGGCGGCCTTCTCGGCCACGGCTGCTTCTTCGGCCCTGAGTTCGGTCAGCGCCCGCGCATAGTCGCGCGGGGTGATCTTCACGAACTTCTTCAGGGCGTTGTCGAAATCGTCCAGCAGGGCCTTCGCGCGGACACTGCCGGTGTAGTGCATGTGCCGCTCCAGCAGCTTGCGGATGCGGCTGGCGTCGTATTGCAGGTGATCGCTGACATCGCCGTCGGGCGCGACATCCTTCGGATCGACCGGCCGGATGTCGACCATCTCCATGTTGCAGCGCTTGTCGAAGTCGCCGAGCTCGTCCAGCACATAGGCGATGCCGCCCGACATGCCGGCGGCGAAGTTCCGCCCGGTCGGGCCGATGACCATGGCGATGCCGCCGGTCATGTATTCGCAGCCGTGATCGCCCACGCCCTCGACCACCGCCGTCGCGCCGGAGTTGCGGACGCAGAAGCGTTCGCCGGCGACGCCGCGGAAGTAGCATTCGCCCGCGATCGCGCCATACAGCACCGTGTTGCCGACGATGATGCTGTCCTCGGGCGTGATTTGGCTCACCGGGTTTGGATAGATCGCGATCCGCCCGCCCGACAGGCCCTTGCCGACATAGTCGTTGGCGTCGCCCTTCAGCTCGAAGCTGACGCCCCTCGCCAGGAAGGCGCCGAAGCTCTGTCCGGCGGTGCCCGTGAAGCGGAAGTTGATCGTGTCCTCGGGCAGCCCGGCATGGCCGTACTTGCGGGCCACGCGGCCCGACAGCATGGCGCCGGTGGTGCGGTCGGTGTTCTTGATCGGCCGGTCGAACTGCACCGCCTCGCCGCGCTCCAGCGCCGGTTCGGCCAGCTCGATCAGCTTGCGGTCGGTAATCTCGTAGACGTCGTGTTCCTGACGCTCGCTGTTGTGGACCGGCGTATTCGCGGCGACGGCGGGCTTGAAGAACAGGCGGCTGAAGTCGAGCCCCTGCGCCTTCCAGTGGTCGATCGCCCGCTTCTTGTCCAGCAGGTCGGTGCGCCCGATCATCTGGTCGAACTTCGCGATGCCCATGGCGGCCATCAGCTGACGCACTTCCTCGGCGACGAAGAAGAAGTAGTTGATGACATGCTCGGGCGTGCCGGTGAACTTCTTGCGCAGGTCCGGATCCTGGGTGGCGATCCCGACCGGGCAGGTGTTCAGGTGGCACTTGCGCATCATGATGCAGCCGGCGGCGATCAGCGGCGCGGTCGCGAAGCCGAACTCGTCGGCGCCAAGCAGCGCGCCGACGACCACGTCGCGGCCGGTGCGCAGGCCGCCATCGACCTGCACCGCGATGCGGCTGCGCAGACGGTTCATCACCAGCGCCTGCTGGGTCTCGGCCAGGCCGATCTCCCAGGGGCTGCCGGCATGCTTGATCGAGGTCAGCGGCGAGGCGCCGGTGCCGCCCTCGAAGCCGGCGATGGTGACGTGGTCGGCCTTTGCCTTGGAGACGCCGGCGGCGACGACGCCGACGCCGACTTCCGAAACCAGCTTGACCGACACGTCGCCTTCCGGATTGACGTTCTTCAGGTCGTAGATCAGCTGCGCCAGATCCTCGATCGAGTAGATGTCGTGGTGCGGCGGCGGCGAGATCAGACCCACGCCCGGCGTCGAATGCCGCACCCTGGCGATTGTCTTGTCGACCTTGTGGCCGGGCAGCTGCCCGCCCTCGCCGGGCTTCGCGCCCTGCGCCATCTTGATCTGCATCATGTCCGAATTGACGAGGTATTCCGTCGTCACCCCGAAGCGGCCGGACGCGACCTGCTTGATGGCGGAGCGTTCGGAATCGCCGTTCGGCTTGGCGACGAAGCGCTCCGGCTCCTCGCCGCCCTCGCCGGTGTTCGACTTGCCGCCGATCCGGTTCATGGCGACCGCCAGCGTCGAATGCGCCTCGCGGCTGATCGAGCCGAAGGACATGGCGCCGGTGGAGAAGCGCTTCACGATCTCCTCGGCCGGTTCGACCTGATCGAGCGGAATGCCGGTGCCTTCGGTCTTGATGCGGAACAGCCCGCGCGGCGTCAGCAGGTTCTCGCTCTGGTCGTTCAGCGCCTTGGCGAAGGCGTCGTACTGGTCCTGCGCCTTGCCGCGCACGGCGTGCTGCAGGCTGGCCACCGTGTCCGGCGTCCAGGCATGGGCCTCGCCGCGCAGGCGGAAGGCGTAGTCGCCGCCGGTGTCGAGCGCATGGCGGTAGATCGGCGCGTCAGACCAGGCCAGCCGGTGCCGTTCGCAGGTCTCGGTGGCGATGACGTCCAGCCCGACGCCCTCGATCTGGGTGTGGGTGCCGGGGAAGTACTCGGCGACGAAGGCCGATGACAGGCCCACGGCGTCGAAGATCTGCGCGCCGCAATAGGACTGGTAGGTCGAGATGCCCATCTTGGACATGACCTTCAGGATGCCCTTGCCGATGGCCTTGATGTAGTTCTTGTGGATGCGCTTCTCGTCGTCGGGCGAGATGCCCGGATGCATGTCCGACAGCGTCTGGAAGGCGAGCCAGGGATTGATCGCCTCGGCGCCGTAGCCGGCAAGCACGCAGAAATGATGCACCTCGCGGGCCTCGCCGGTCTCCACCACCAGGCCGACCGAGGTCCTGAGGCCCGTCCGCACCAGGTGATGATGCACGGCCGCCGTCGCCAGCAGCGCCGGCACCGGCACATGATCGGCGTCGATGCGGCGGTCGGAGAGAATGATGATGTTCTCGCCGCGGCGGACGCATTCCTCGGCCTCGGCCTGAAGCTCGGCAATGCGCGTGCGCATGCCTTCAGGACCTTCTTCGGCGGGGAAGATCGCGTCCAGGGTCTGGGCGTGGAAATCGTTCGAGGCGACATCCTCGATGTGGCGGATCTTCTCCAGATCCTCGTTGGTCAGGATCGGCTGCGGGATTTCCAGGCGGACATGCGCGCCGCCGCCCAGGTTCAGCAGGTTCGGGCGCGGTCCGATGAAGGACAGCAGCGACATGACCAGCTCCTCGCGGATCGGGTCGATCGGCGGGTTGGTCACCTGCGCGAACAGCTGCTTGAAGTAGTTGTAGAGCGGCTTGCCGCGGGAGGAGAGTGCCGGGATCGGCACGTCGTTGCCCATCGATCCGATCGCCTCGGCGCCGGTCTCCGCCATCGGCTGCATCAGGAACTTCAGGTCTTCCTGCGTGTAGCCGAACACCTGCTGCATATCCAGCAGGGTGGCGTGGTTCGGACGCATCGGGGCGCTGGCCGGCGGCAGGTCCTCGACCTTCAGCTGGCTCTCCGCCACCCAGTCGCCATAGGGCTTGGACTGGCAGATGGTGGCCTTGATCTCGTCGTCGGAGATGATGCGGCCTTCCTCGGTGTCGATCAGCAGCATCTTGCCGGGCTGCAGCCGCCACTTGTGGACGATGTCCTTCTCCTCGACCGGCAGGGTACCGGCCTCGGAGGCCAGGATGACGCGATCGTCGGCGGTCACGATATAGCGCGCCGGGCGGAGGCCGTTGCGGTCCAGCGTGGCGCCGATCTGGCGGCCGTCGGTGAAGGCCACGGCGGCGGGGCCGTCCCACGGTTCCATCAGCGCGGCGTGGTGCTCGTAGAAGGCGCGCCGCTTGTCATCCATCAGCGGGTTGTTGTCCCAGGCTTCCGGGATCAGCATCATCATCGCGTGGCTGAGCGAGTAGCCGCCCGCGACCAGCAGTTCCAGCGCATTGTCGAAACAGGCCGAGTCGGACTGGCCCGAGGGGATCAGCGGGAAGACCTTGCGCAGGTCCTCGCCCAGCAGCTCGGACTCCAGCGCCTGGGTGCGCGCCGCCATCCAGTTGACGTTGCCGCGGACGGTGTTGATCTCGCCATTGTGGCAGATCATCCGGAACGGATGCGCCAGCGGCCAGGCCGGGAAGGTGTTGGTGGAGAAGCGCTGGTGCACCAGGGCGAGCGCCGAGACCACGCGCTCGTCGCGCAGGTCGTCGTAATAGGTGCCGACCTGATTGGCCAGCAGCATGCCCTTGTAGCAGACCGTCCTGGACGAGGAGGAGGTGACGTAGAACTGCACCGCCGACGGGTGATCGACCTTGCGCACCTCGTTGGAGATCTGCTTGCGGATGACGAACAGCTTGCGCTCGAAGGCGTCCTGATCGGCCACGTTCTCGCCGCGGCCCACGAACAGCTGGCGGATCGTCGGCTCGACGGCCAGTACGCTGTCGCCGATGCCCTCGCGGTTCACCGGCACGTCGCGCCAGCCGATGATGTTCTGGCCCTCGGTGACCACGTAGCGGTCGATGATGTTCTCGCACAGCACGCGGACCGACTGCTCCTTGGGCAGGAACACGTTCATGATGCCGTACTGGCCCGGTTCGGGCAGGTCGAAGTTGCAGACCTCGGTGTAGAAGTCGTGCGGGATCTGGATGATGATTCCGGCGCCGTCGCCTTCCAGCGGGTCCGCACCCACCGCGCCGCGATGGGTCAGGTTGACCAGGATCTGCAGACCCTGGCTGACGATGTCGTGCGATTTTCGGCCCTTGATGTCGACGACGAAGCCGATGCCGCAGGCATCGTGCTCGTTCGCGGGATCGTACAGGCCCTGCTTGGGCGGCAGGCCATAGGCGCCCTGGCGCTCAGTCTGTCGCGTCATCAAGAACTCCATCGTCACAGTCTCAACCGCCGTTCCGATGGGGCCCCGTCGTACACGCGGTCGCCCGCGTGTCGATCACGGCCGTCGTCACTGAGACGGCGGTCGCGGCAATATTGCCTGTCGCGTCCGGGTGGTATCTCCCGGCAGTTTTCCAGAGATGCTTCAAGGCCCGTCCGTACGGCATCTTTCTGCCGATACGGCGCGGTTTTACCCGACCACCCCCATGTCTCCGGTACCGCCCGGAAGAGCGGGATCGGAGCGCGGAATATGGCCAGCTTGCTCCGTTAAGGCAAGCACCCTGTCTCCGAGGCGGTGATACGCTGCGCCCGCAGGTATGTCAACAATATTGACATGGTTTGGAAAGCATCTTGCGGCGTTGCGGCCGATGACTTTCGGATTGTTGCTAGCTCTGGCCCTGGTCGGCGGTCCGCTGGCTGCCCGGCTTGCGGTAGCGGGCGAGGTAGGACGGCGCAATCGCCTGCATCGGCGTGGGCGCGGAGATGCCCAGCTCGGCCAGCCCCGGCGCGCCGTCGGAGACCACATTGTCGTGGCCCAGCTGCTTGACCTGATCCAGCGTCAGCGGCGGGTTCGGCAGGAACTGCATGACCGCGCCCAGCGGCAGGGCCGCGGCGAAAGGCAGCGGCACCAGCAGCGCCCGGCGCCGGGTCTCGGCCAGGATGAACTCGAGGACCTCCCTGAAGCTCAGCACACGCGGGCCGCCCAGCTCGTAGGTCTTGCCGCGTGCGTCCTCACGGGACAGCGCCGCCATGATGGCGTCGGCCACATCGCCGACATAGACCGGCTGGAAGCGGGTCTCGCCGCCGCCGACCAGCGGCAGCACCGGCACCAGCCGCGCCATGGCGCCGAAGCGGTTCAGGAAATCGTCTTCCGGCCCGAACACGACCGACGGGCGCAGGATCGTGGCCGTCGGGATCGCATCCATGACCACTTTCTCGCCGGCCGCCTTGGTGCGGGCATAGAGCGAGTCGCTGGCCGCGTCCGCGCCGATCGCCGACACCTGCACGAAGGTCTCGATGCCGAGCTCGGCGGCCTTCTCGGCGATGTTCTTCGCGCCCAGCGCGTGGGCGCCGGCAAAGGCCTGATTGCCCTGATGCAGGACGCCGACCAGATTGACCACCGCTTCGGCATGCTGCAGCGCGCGCTCCAGCGTCTTCGGCTTGCGGATATTGGCGTAGAGCGGCGTGATCTGCCCGACATCGCCCATCGGCTTCAGGAACTGCGCCCCTTCCGGGTCGCGCACCGCCACGGTGACCAGCGCACCCTCATGCGCCAGCCGGCGCACCAGATAGCGCCCGATGAACCCGGATCCGCCGAAAACCACGACGCGCTTGCCACGCATGGACGTCTTCCCTCTGCTGGAGCCACTCCGTCTCTGCGCCCCGGTTTACGCCCTGCGCCGCCGGTTGGCAATTGCGCCAGATCGCCCCGCGGCTTGCGCGTCCGTGCGGCGCGGGGCAGGCTCGCCGGCGGGAGAGAGACGGGGAGGTATCCGATGTCGGATGAGGGTCTGTCGGGCGTGAAGCCCGAGAGCGAGTACAAGGCGTTTCTGGCCGAGGGCCGGTTCATGCTGCTGCGCAGCCGTTCCAGCGGGCGGTTCATGTTCTATCCGCGCGTGGCCGAGCCGCGCACCGGCGCGACCGATCTGGAATGGGTCAAGGCCTCGGGCCGCGGCACGGTCTATTCGGCCACCGCGATCAACCAGCGCCCGCCCGCCGAAGCCTACAGCGTCGCCCTGATCGATCTGGAGGAAGGCCCGCGCATGATGAGCCGCGTCGAGGGCGTGCCCGCCGAAGACGTTCGCATCGGCATGGCCGTCACCGCCCGCATCGCTGACGAGGACGGGGCCCCCGTCGTCGTTTTCGACCCGGCCTGAGGGAGGACGCCATGAACGGATTTCCCCGCGGCAGGAGCGCCATCGTCGGCGCCGCCACCTTCGGCATCGGCGAGGCCCCCGGCTTCACCAGCATGGACATCGCCGTCAACGCCTCGATCAAGGCGCTCCGGCAGGCGAACCTGACGCCGGCGGATGTCGACGCGCTGTTCATCTGCCTGCCCGGCGATTTCATCTCCGGCCTCAGCTTCGCCGAGTATCTCGGCATCCAGCCGAAGATCACCGAGAACAACCGCACCGGCGGATCGGCCTTCCTGACCCATCTCGCCTGGGCGGCGCTGGCGCTGGATGCCGGGCTCTGCGACACGGCCCTGATCGCCTATGGCTCCAACCAGCGGACGGCCGCCGGGCGGCTGGTCTCGGCGGCGGCGCCGGATCCTTACGAGGGGGTCTACAAGCCGCGCCTTCCGGTCGGCGGCTATGCGCTGGCGGCCGCGCGTCACATGCATGAATACGGCACGACGCCTGAGCAACTGGCCGAGGTCGCGGTCTCGGCCCGGCAATGGGCCAACCTGAACCCCGACGCCTTCATGCAGGGCGATCTGACGGTGGACGACGTGCTTTCGGCGCGGCGGGTGGCGACGCCGCTCGGCGTCCGCGACTGCTGCCTGGTCACAGATGGCGGCGCGGCGGTGGTCGTGACCCGCGCCGACCGGGCGAAGGACCTCACTGCCAAGCCGGCCTTCGTGCTGGGCTCGGCGGCGGCGACCTTCCACATGAACATCGCCATGATGCCGGACCTGACCGTGACCGCCGCCAGCGAGTCCGGCCCCGCCGCCTTCGCGCAGGCCGGGGTGACCCATGCCGATATCGACGTCTGCGAGCTCTACGACGCATTCTCCATCAACCCGATCCTGTTCATGGAGGATCTGGGCTTCTGCCCCAAGGGCGAGGGCGGTCGCTACTTCGAGGGCGGCCGCACGGCGCCCGGCGGGGAGATGCCGGTGAACACCAATGGCGGCGGGCTCTCCTGCGTCCATCCGGGCATGTACAGCCTGTTCGCTTTGGTCGAGGCGGTCGAGCAGGTCGCCGGCACCGCCGGCGCACGGCAGGTTGAGGGCGTCGACGTCGCGCTGGCCCACGGCAATGGCGGGTTCCTCTCCAGCCAGGTCACCGCGATCCTCGGGTCCGGGGCGACGGTGTAGGTCGCAAGCAGGTCCGGCGCACCCCTTGCGCCTTGTTGTCCTCGGGCTTGACCCGAGGACCTCGTCGTCCCGCCTGCGCCGAGGCCTTCGGATCAGGTCCGAAGGGGAAAATGGCGTCTGCGTTCCCGCCCCTAGACCTCCGGCACGGGCGATACCAGCCGCTTCAGGCAGCGCAGCGCGAAGCAGGAGCGGGTGTGGCGGATGCCGGGGATGCGGTAGAGCTTCTCGCGCAGGAAGCGCTCGTAGCCCTCGGTGCTGTCGACGGCGACCTTGATGAAATAGTCGTATTCGCCGGTCGTCAGATAGGCCTCGATCACCTCCGGGCACTCGGCCAGCGCGGTGCCGAAGCGTTCGACGATCTCGTCGTCATGCCGCTCCAGCGTCACCTCGATGATGATGGTCTGCATCAGACCGAGCTGCCGCGCGTTCAGGATGGCGGCATAGCCCTCGATGTAGCCGTCGGCCTCCAGCCGCTTGACCCGCTGCCAGACCGGGCTGCTCGACAGGCCGACACGCTCGCCCAGCTCGGCGGCGGTCAGCCGGCCCTCCTTCGCCAGTTCGCGCATGATGCGCCGGTCGATGGCGTCGGGCGGCTTGCGGTCGCGTTCAGGCATGTTTTGGGTTCCCGGGATGATCTTTCAAGAATCTATCATTTCACGGGAGATTTTGCTGAGAAATTCCGAAATCTCCTGAAATTCGGGAAACATGCCTGCGCGTCCGGCGTTAGTCTGCGCGGCGTCCTGAACCCGGGGAGGGAAGCCGTGTACGACCTGAGTTTCCGAAGCGACGATCCGCTCGATCACCTGCCGCGCGCGCTGGACCAACTCCGCCGCGCCTCGTTCACGCTCCACCGCGCCGCGGTCGAGACCGGCGACGGCGATACCGCCTGGATCCGCGTCCGCATCACCGAGCCGGCGGACGGCGCGGCGGAGACCTTCCGCTGCCGCGTGGGCAACATGGTCGGGATCAGCGATCTGGACCTGACGCTCGCCAACTGCTGAGCGGCAGGCGGATGGTCAGCTCCGCCCGGCCCAGGCCAGCGCCTGGTCCAGCCGGTCCGCGCCCCAGAAGATCTCGCCGCCCGTCCGGAATGTCGGCGCGCCGAAGATGCCGGCGGCGATCGCCTCTTCCGTCGCGCGCTTGAGCGCATCCTTGACCGCCGGGTCGCCTGCACGGGCGATCCAGGCCGCCGGGTCGGTCACGCCGGCGGCGGTCAGGCAGGCACTCACGACCTCGGGTTCCGATATCTCCCGGTCCCCGGCGAAATTGGCCAGATAGACCTGACGGACGAATTCCGGCTGCCAGGTCTCGTCCGCGGCAGCCGTGACGATGCGGGCTGCCGTCAGGCCGTTGCGCGGAAAGGCCGAGGGATGGCGGAAGGGCACGCCGAGGCGTTCGCATTCGCGCGCCATGTCCCGCCACATGTAGGCGCCCTTGGCCGGGTAGATGTTGAACGGCGAGTCCCGCCAGCCCTGCGCGGCGAAGATGGGCCCGAGCAGGAACGGCCGCCACCGGACGCTCACCCCCGCCTCGGTGGCCCGCACCCCGATGGTCTGGGCGGCGATGTGGGAATAGGTGCTGGCGAACTCGAACCAGAACTCCATCTCGGCCATGTCGGTGTCCCCCGTCCTGCGCCTCTCGACCTGCGCGGCAATGTCCCTTTGCGCGGGCTTGCGAAGCGTTTACCACTCCCGGGCCAGTCTCCACCGCCGGCCAGCGCCGCCAACGGATGTAGAAGAGAGAACCGCCGTGACCATACATTTTCACCGAGACGACCTGCCGCCGGGCCTCAGCTTCGGCGACCGTGTCGCCGTCGATACCGAGACCATGGGTCTGATCCCGGGCCGCGACAGGCTCTGCCTGGTGCAGCTGTCGGCCGGTGACGGCGAGGCGCATCTGGTCCAGATCCGTCCCGGCGGCGCGCCGGCGACCCGTCTCAAGGCGCTGATGGAAGACCGGTCGGTGCTGAAGCTTTTCCATTTCGGCCGCTTCGACATCGCCGCGCTGAAGCGGGGCATCGGCGCCGAGACCGGTCCGGTCTTCTGCACCAAGATCGCCAGCCGTCTCTGCCGCACCTACACCGACCGCCACAGCCTGCGGAATCTCTGCCAGGAACTGCTCGGCGTGGACATTTCCAAGCAGCAGCAGTCGTCGGACTGGGGCGCGGACGAGCTGACCGACGCGCAGAAGGAATACGCCGCCTCCGACGTTCTCTACCTGCACAGGCTGGTGGATACGCTGGCGCCGCTGCTGGAACGGGAAGGCCGGATGGCGATGGCGCAGGCCTGTTTCGATTTCCTGCCGGCGCGCGCCGATCTGGACCTTGCAGGCTGGCCGGAGACCGACATATTCGCCCATTCATAGGGCGTTCAGGCGCGGCGGCGACAAGGAAGCAAAAAAGCCGTCTCAACGGTTTAGCAACCTTCATGCCGTTGCATTGATACGGTTCTGCCACCATTATTGGCACGAATCTTGATGCGCCGTCCGCGGCGCGCCCAGGCCAATGGAGTCCTGCCGCACATGGCCGATCAGGTCCGCACAGTCGCCGAAACCGACGACGCCGCCACGCTGGCGACGGGACGGCGCGTGATCGAGACCGAGGCGGCGGCGCTGAACGCGCTGGCGGCGACGCTGGACCAGAGCTTCGTCGAGGCTGTCGAGATCGCGCTGGCGACGCCGGGCCGGGTCATCCTGACCGGCATGGGCAAGAGCGGGCACGTCGCCCGCAAGATCGCCGCGACCATGGCCTCGACCGGCACGCCCGCCTACTACGTGCACCCCGGCGAGGCGAGCCACGGCGACCTTGGCATGGTCACCCGCCATGACACGGTCATCTGCCTCTCCAATTCCGGCGAGACCAGCGAACTCGCCGACATCATGAGCTTCGCGGCCCTGAACGGGATCAAGGTCATCGCCATGGTCGGCCGGGCGCCGAGCACGCTGGGCGATGCCGCCGATGTCACGCTTGTGGTTCCGGACGAGGAGGAGGCCTGTCCCAACGGGCTGGCGCCGACGACCTCGACCACCATGATGCTGGCGCTGGGCGATGCACTCGCCGTGGCGCTGCTCGACCGCCGGCAGTTCACCGCCGACGATTTCCGCCGCTTCCATCCGGGCGGCAAGCTGGGCGCCAAGCTGCTGAAGGTCGACGACCTGATGCATGAGGGCGACGAGATGCCCCTGGTGAAGAGCGGCACGCTGATGTCGGACGCGCTGATCGTGATGACCGCCAAGAGCCTTGGCTGCGCCGGCGTCACCGACGCGGACGGCACGCTGATCGGCCTGATCACCGACGGCGACCTGCGCCGCGGCATGAAGGACAGCCGCGACCTGCTGGCCCTGACGGTGGACGAGGTGATGACCGCCCGGCCGCTGACGGTCGACAGCGGCAGCATGGCCGCCGAGGCCGCCGGGCAGATGGCCCAGCGCAAGATCACCAGCCTCTTCGTCATGCGCGACGGCCATGGCCGGGCTGCTGCACCTGCATGACTGCATCCGGACGGGCGTGCTTTGAGCGCCGGCGAGGACATGGGCCGGGAAGGCCGCCGCTTCTCCATCGCGCCGCGGCACGAGCGGACGCAGGGCGCGACCGCCCGCCGCCGCCATCATGTGACGCTGATGAAATACGGCCTGTTCGGGGCGTCTCTGGCGCTGGTCGCCGCCATCGTGATCTGGCCGCAGGTCACCGAACGGCGCAACGGCCAGGCCATCGACTTCGCCGAGGTCGCCCGCTCGACGCCGAAATCGACCATGACCAACGCCCGCTTCGTCGGCGGCGCCAACCAGAACCTGAACGTGACCGCGACCCAGGTCGTGCAGGACTCCGATCAACCGTCGCTGGTGCACCTGACCAATCCCGAGGGCGACACCACCACCGACGACGGCATCTGGCTGCATCTGCAGGCGGACCGGGGGCAGTTCGACCGCGAGACCTCCATGATGACCCTGAACGGCGGCGTCTCGCTGCATTCGGACCGCGGCGAGGAGATGCACAGTTCGACCGCCACCTTCAATCTGGTGAAGGGCGAGGTCGAGGGCGGCGATCCGGTGCACGGCCACGGCCCGCTGGGCCGCTTCAGCGCCGATCGCTTCGCATTGCGTGACAATGGCCGCGTGCTCTTTCTGAGGGGAAATGTCAGACTCGTCATCGAACCCGGAGGCGTGAGCAGATGAGGAAGCTGTTGGCGGCGGTGCTGGCGGCGATGCTGGCCTTGCCCGCCCTTGCCCAGGATCTCGGGCGCGACCCCGATGCGCCGATCGAGATCGAGGCCGACAATCTGGAAGTGCGCCAGGACGACAATCTGGCCATCTTCACCGGCAATGTGGATGCGGTTCAGGGCCGGATGACCCTGACCACCGACGAGTTGCGCGTGACCTACCGCACCGACGGCAAGGGCGGTGGCGGCGCCGATGTCGGCGGCGCGATCTCGAAGCTGGAAGCGGTCGGCAATGTGGTGATCAATACAGCGGCCGAGCGCGCGACCGGCCGGCGCGGCGTCTACGACGTGGATGCCGGGATCATGCGGCTGGAAGGCGGCGTGCAGCTGTTTCGCGACGACAACGTGCTGACCGGCCAGACGCTGGTGATGAACCTCAATTCCGGCGTGTCGACCCTGGATGCCGGCAATACCGGCCGCGTGAAGGGCGTCTTCCGGCCCGAGCAGAAGACGAACTGAGCGATGGCGGAAGGCGGATTCAAAGCGCTGCACGTCGAATCCGAGGGGCCCCGGCTGGTCCACCGCAACAGCGGTCTGGTCGCCGCCAACCTGGGCAAGCGCTACAAGAAGCGCCCGGTGCTGCGCGACGTCTCGCTGCATGTCGACCGCGGTGAGGCGGTCGGGCTGCTGGGACCCAACGGCGCCGGCAAGACCACCTGCTTCTACATCATCACCGGCCTGATCAGCGCCGATTACGGCCAGATCAGCCTGGACGGGCACGACATCACGGCGCTGCCGATGTACCGCCGCGCGCGGCTCGGCATCGGCTACCTGCCGCAGGAGGCCTCGATCTTCCGCGGCCTGACCGTCGAGCAGAACATCCGCTCGGTGCTGGAGGTCTCGGAGAAGAGCCGCGACGTCCGCGAGCAGTTGCTGGAAGACCTGCTGGGCGAATTCAGCCTGTCGCATCTGCGCCGCACCCCCGCGGTGGCGCTGTCCGGCGGCGAGCGGCGGCGCGTCGAGATCGCCCGCGCGCTGGCGACGCGGCCGTCCTTCATGCTGCTCGACGAACCGCTGGCCGGTATCGATCCCATCGCGGTCGGCGAGATCCGCGATCTGGTCTTCCACCTGAAGGACCGCGGCCTGGGCGTGCTGATCACCGATCACAACGCCCGCGAGACGCTGGACCTGATCGACCGCGCCTACATCCTGCATGACGGCAGGGTGCTGACCGAGGGCACCTCGGACGAGATCGTCAATCATGACGATGTGCGCCGGGTCTATCTCGGCGACCGGTTCAGGATGTAGCCCCGATGTCGCTTGCACCCAGACTGGAGCTCCGACAAGGCCAGAGCCTGGTCATGACCCCACAGCTGCAGCAGGCGATCAAGCTGCTGCAGCTCAACAACATCGAACTCAGCGCCTTCGTCGAGCAGGAACTGGAGCGCAATCCGCTGCTGGAGCAGCCGGAAACCGACTCCGACGGCGCGGCCGAGGCGAAATCGGACAATTCGGACGGGTTCGGCGACGAACCGGTGAGCGAGATGTCGATGGACGGCGCCTCCTCGTCGGACGCCGAATCCTCACTGGACGCCTCCTATGACGACATCCACAGCGAGGACGGCGTTTCCGACCGGGCGGCGGGCGACAGCGGCGGCGCATCGGCCGCGGATGTCGGCGGCGGCGCGGGCTCGATCGGCTCGGGCGGATCGTCCAGCTTCGACGACATGGACCGCAGCCTCGAAGAGACGCTCTCCAACGAGCTTTCGCTGCGCGATCACCTGATGGCGCAGCTCAACATTGCGGTGCTGACGCCCACGGTCCGGGCGGTTGCGGCAGCCATCGTCGATTCGATCGATCCCGACGGCTATTTCCGCGAACCGCTGGAAGAACTGGCCGAGCGTCTGGGCTGTGCCCCCGACGATGCGGAGGCGGCGCTGGAGGCGGTGCAGGGGCTGGAGCCGACCGGCATCGGCGCCCGCGACCTCGCGGAATGCCTGGCGCTTCAACTGAAGGAGAACGACCGCTTCGACCCGGCCATGGCCGCCCTGGTGGCGCGGCTGGAGCTGCTGGGCAAGCAGGACTATCCGGCGCTGATGCGCGAATGCGGCGTCGATCAGGAGGACCTGATCGACATGGTGCGCGAGCTGAAGCGGCTTGATCCGCGCCCGGGCCTGCAGTTCGAGAGCGATTCGACACAGACCGCGGTGCCCGACGTGCTGCTGCGCCAGCAGGCCGACGGCGGCTGGGCCATCGAGCTCAACCCCGAGACCCTGCCCAAGGTGCTGGTCAACAACCGCTACTACACCGAGATCAGCGCGGTGACGAAGAAGGCGCAGGACAAGACCTATCTGACCGAGTGCTACAACAACGCCAACTGGCTGGTGAAGTCGCTGGAGCAACGGGCCAACACCATCATGAAGGTGGCGACCGAGCTGGTGCGCCAGCAGGACGGCTTCTTCGCCCACGGCGTGCAGTATCTCCGGCCGCTGAACCTGAAGACCATCGCCGACGCCATCGGCATGCACGAGAGCACGGTCAGCCGTGTGACCTCCAACAAGTATATCGGCACGCCCCGCGGCATCTTCGAGATGAAGTACTTCTTCACCGCCTCGATCCCCTCGACCGGCAGCGGCGAGGCGCACTCGGCCGAGGCGGTGCGGCACCGGATCAAGAATCTGATCGACGACGAGACGCCCAAGGCGGTGCTGTCGGACGACCGGATCGTGGAAATCCTGAAGGCGGACGGCATCGACATTGCCAGACGGACGGTGGCCAAATACCGCGAGGCCATGCGGATTCCGTCGTCGGTGCAGCGCCGGCGCATGAAGCGGATGCAGGTCGATATGGCGTCCTGAACCCGGCTTGACTTGCCGGGGGCGCCTACCTATGGTCCGCGCCGCTTCGAGGGCCGGCGTCGCCGGATGGCGCGATTTACGTTCAACAACCCGGCCAAGAAGGGGAACCATGCACATCACCGTACAGGGCAAGCACATCGACCTCGGCGACGCGCTGCCGCAGCGAGTCAACGAGCGTCTGGAAGCTGCCGTCGAGAAATATTTCGGCGACGCCATCGAAGGCGGCGCGACCTTCACCAAGGACGCCGGCGGCGTGCAGGTGGACTGCCAGATCCATGTCGGCCACGACATCTATCTGAAGAGCCGGGGCAGCGCGGGCGACGCGCACGCGGCCTTCGACGACGCGGCCGAGAAGATCGAGAAGCAGCTGCGCCGCTACAAGCGCCGCCTGCGCGACCATCACGCCGACCAGAAGCGCCGTGGCGCCTCGGCGGCCGCCCAGGCCTATGTTCTGGCGTCCGAAGCCCGCGATGACGACGAGGGCGAGGCGGCGACCTCGGGCGACAATCCGACGGTGATCGCGGAGACCCGGGATTACGTGCCGCTCTGCACGGTTTCCGACGCTGTGATGCGCATGGATCTGGCCGACCAGCCGGTGCTGATGTTCCGCAACATTGGCAATGACCGCCTGAATGTGGTTTATCGGCGGCCAGACGGACACATCGGCTGGATCGACCCCAGCGAAGGCTGAGACGCAGCGCCTGCTCCGCACCGCGTAGAGCGGCAACAACCCACAAGGTGAATGACGTGGATATCACGGATCTCCTGGAGCCCGAATCGGTCGTCTTCAATCTGAAGGCGGGCAGCAAGAAGCAGGTCCTGCAGGCCCTGGCCCGCCATGCGGCGGAAACGACGGGCCTGCACGAGCGGCTGATCTTCGACACGCTGCTGGAACGCGAGCGGCTGGGCACGACCGGCGTCGGCGACGGCGTCGCGATCCCGCACGGCCGGATCGGGGAAATCGACAGGATCAGCGGCCTGTTCGCGCGGCTGAAGGATCCGGTCGACTTCGATTCCGTGGACGGCAAGCCGGTCGATCTGCTGTTCCTGCTGCTGGCGCCGGCGCAGGCCGGTGCGGACCATCTGAAGGCGCTGTCCAAGATCTCGCGCCTGCTGCGCGACCGTGACAATTGCGAGAAACTCCGGGGCGCGAAATCCGCCGACGCCCTCTACGCGCTGCTGTCCAGCGGGGGCACCTCGCAGGCGGCCTGATCCTGACAAGGGAGAACGCCATGCGTTGGATTGCCGGCCTCCTCCTCTTCCTGACCTTCTTCCCGGGCGCGCCGGCCATGGCCGCCGATGCGCCGCGTCTCGGCCTGCCGGTGCAGTGCGAGATGGGGCGGGACTGCTTCATCCAGCAGTATTTCGACACCGATCCCGGACCGGGCGCCGCCGACTACACCTGCGGGCCGATGTCCTATGACGGCCACCGCGGCACCGACTTCCGCGTCCGCGACCGTCAGATGATGCGCGACGGCGTGCCCGTCATTGCCGCCGCCGACGGGGTCGTGGTCCAGACCCGGGACGGGATGGACGATGTCGACGTCTCGACCATCGGTCGGGAGTCGCTGCAGGGCAATGACTGCGGCAACCGGGTCGGACTCCGCCACGAGGGCGGCTGGCTGACCGACTACTGCCACCTGCGCAAGGGCTCCGTCGCCGTGGGCAAGGGCGACCGCGTCCGCAAGGGGGACGTCATCGGCAAGGTCGGCATGTCCGGCGCGGCCGAGTTTCCCCACGTCCACTTCTCGCTCTATGCCGGCCGGGAGATCATCGATCCGTTCCGCAGCCATCCGCCCGAGGTGCAGTGCGGCGAGACCCGCAGCACCTTCTGGGATCCCGCGCTGGCCCCGGTACTGGCCTACAGGCCCGGCGGCATTCTCGACGCCGGCCTCTTCAACCGGGCCGATCTGACCTGGGACGACGCAAAGGAAGGACGGGCGCGGCCCGAAACGCTGGAGCGCGACAGCGCAGCGCTGCTGATCTGGACGGTGATCTACGGCATCCGCAAGGACGACGTGCTGCAGCTGCGCATCACCGGACCCGACGGCGCCGAACTCTTCGCCAACCGTGTCGATCCCCATCCCAGGAACCAGGCCCAGGCCTTCCGCTTCTCCGGAAAGCGTCTCAGGGCGCCGCTGGCGCCGGGCCGGTATCAGGGCCTCGTGCAGCTGATCCGGGACGGACGGGTCTACGACGCGAAGGCCGTTTCCGCGGAGGTCCGCTGATCCGCGTCAGCCCGCTGTCCAGACCAGCGGAAACTGCTCGCTCTCGATCGGATCGCCGCCCTTCAGGGCCGGGTTCTTCAGCCCCGCATTCGGCCCGGCTCCGTCGAAATAGACCGCATCGTCGCCGCAGTAGCGCACCGTGTAGCCGCGCCGCCGCCGGTCGCCGCGCGTGTTGCCGCCGGCGTAGTGGACGGTCATGGCGTGGAAGGCGATGACATCGCCGGGCTTCATGTCCCAGGCCAGGATCTCGTAATCGCCGCGGTTCGCCTCGATGTCGGGCATGGTCTCGAAATCCTCGCCCCGGTCATAGGGCGCGCCGCCGGGCGCGAAGGGTTCGGGCTGGAACAAGCGGTCCCAGTCGTGCGACCCGGCGACGAATTCCAGCCGGCCGCTGTCGGCGGTGACCTCGTCCAGCGCCAGCCAGAAGCTCATCACCTGCCGGCCGCGCACCGGCCAGTAGGGCTGGTCGTTGTGCCAGCGGGTCGGCTGGTCGGCGCCGGGTTCCTTCACGAACAACTGGTCGTAGAACAGCTTCACGCGTTCGGCGCCCATGATTTCCGCCGCCATCGCCGGCAACGGGCTGTCGAAGCAGTAGGCGCGGAAGTCGGCATCGTTCTCCCAGATCCGGAGATTGCCGTGGAAGCGCTTGCCGTTGGGCAGGACGTAGCCGTGATGAAAGGGGCCCGGCGTCTCGATATCGCGCTCAATGGCGTCCGCGACGCGGTCCAGCCAGTCCGGGGACACCGCGCCCTCGATCAGGACGGCGCCATCGCGCCAGAAGGCGTCTACCCGGTCCTGGCCGACCGGGGGCATGCTCAGTAGGGGAGCGGGGCCAGGGTGCGGATCGCCGGCGGCTCCCGCAGCATCGGACCCATCTTGTCCATCAGGCCGGTTTCCGTGCGCCAGCCCATGTACTTCTGCTGGCTGGCGATCTCGTCCCAGACCTCATAGAGCACGATGCTCTTGTTCTTTTCGTCTGTGGCCGCCTGCAACGCCATGCAGCCCGCGTATTTCTCGGTATCCGGCAAGATCTCGGAAAAGCCGGTCTTCAGGGCTTCGAAGGCCTCGTCTGTGGCCTTGAATTCCAGGATAACGACGACAGCCATGAATCATTCCCCTCGTGAATCAATCTGCGCAGAGTAGCCCCATAAATTGCAAAGCGGTAGCACAGGGTTGCCGGGTCATCGAAATGGGCCTAGTTCTCCGGCAACGCCCTTGAGCCGACCCACAGGAAACGCCCGGCAGCACAGATGTATCCGACCCCCATCAAGGTCGGCCTGGTCAACTGGATCGGGCTCTGGACCCTTTACGCCAAGGAAGTGCAGCGCTTCATCAAGGTGGCCGGCCAGACCGTGTTCGCGCCCATCATCACGACGCTGCTGTTCCTTGCGATCTTCCAGCTGGCGCTTGGCGAGCAGCGCGGCGAGGTCGGCGGCGTGCCGTTCGAGGTCTTCCTCGCCCCCGGCCTCGTGATGATGGCGGTGACGCAGAACGCCTTCCAGAACGCGTCGTCGGCACTGCTGATCTCGAAGATCCAGGGCAATATCGTCGACCTGCTGATGCCGCCGCTCAGCCCGGCGGAGATGGTGGTCGCCTATGCGGGCGCGGCGGTGACCCGCGGTTTCGCGGTGGCGATCTGCGTCGTGGTGGCGATGGTCTTCTTCGTCGAGATCCCGTTCTGGTCGATCGCCTGGGCGGTGGTCTTCGTCTTCCTGGCGTCGTTGATGATGGGACTGATCGGCATCCTGACCGGTCTCTGGGCCGACAAGTTCGACCATATGGCGTTCATCACCAACTTCGTCATCACGCCGCTTGCTTTTCTCTCGGGCACCTTCTATTCGATCCACCGTCTGCCGGAATTTGCACAGGCGATCGCTTTCGTGAACCCGTTCTTCTACGCCATCGACGGTTTCCGCCATGCCCTGATCGGGCAGGGCGACACCTCGCTGTCGCTCGGCGCGGGTGTCCTGGCTGCGATCAATGTCGTGCTCGCATTCTGGACCTACCGTCTTGTCCGACGAGGATACAACCTCAAGGACTGACGCCGGAGACGGCCCGGTTTCCGGGCTTGACCGGACGGCAAGTCACCCTTAAACCCCCGCTTTTTCCCGCGCCGGTCGTATGCCGCTGGGGAAATGGGGAGTCCGTCAGACAGCTTTTTCACCTGACCTGAAACTTGCGCCTTTGGAGGCGAAGATGATCGAACCCGTAATGCCGACCTATGCCCGGATTGAACTCGACTTCGAGCGGGGAGAGGGTGCGTCCCTCTACACGGCCGACGGGCGACGCTATCTCGATTTCGGTTCCGGAATCGCCGTGACCCTGCTGGGCCACAGCCATCCGGCGCTGGTGAAGGCGGTTCAGGACCAGGCCGGCAAGCTCTGGCACGTCTCCAACCTCTACCAGATCGAGGGTCAGAAGAAGCTGGCGCGGAAGCTGACCGACAACACCTTTGCGGACACGGTCTTCTTCTGCAATTCGGGCGCCGAGGCGATGGAGGGCTGCATCAAGACGGCCCGGAAGTATCACAGCGCCAACGGTCATCCCGAGCGCTACCGGATCATCACCTTCGAGGGCGCCTTCCACGGCCGGACGCTGGCCACCATGGCCGCAGGCGGGCAGGAGAAGATCCTGGCCGGATTCGGGCCGAAGACCGACGGCTTCGATCAGGCGCCGTTCGGCGACCTGAAGGCCGCCGAGGCGCTGATCGGGCCGGAGACCGCGGCGATCCTGATCGAGCCTGTACAGGGAGAGGGCGGCATCCGCGAGGCCGACCGCGCCTTCCTGACGGGGCTCCGGCAGCTCTGCGACAAGCACGGCCTGCTGCTGCTGATGGATGAGGTCCAGACCGGCATGGGCCGTACGGGCAAGCTGTTCGCGCATCAGTGGACCGACATCGCGCCTGACGTCATGGGCGTGGCCAAGGGTATCGGCGGCGGTTTTCCGCTGGGCGCGTTCCTGGCCACCGAAGAGGCCGCGAAGGGCATGACCGCCGGTACGCACGGCACCACCTATGGCGGCAACCTGCTGGCCATGGCCGCCGGCAATGCGGTCGCCGACGTGGTGCTGGCCGACGGCTTCATGGACCGGGTGAACGAGGTCGCCAGCCGCTTCAAGCAGGGCCTGGCCGCCATCGTCGACCGCTATCCCGGCGTTGTGGAAGGCATCCGCGGCAAGGGCCTGCTGCTGGGTCTGAAATGCGTGGTGCCCAATGGCGAGGTCGTCACGGCCATGCGCGAGCAGCATCTGCTGACCGTGCCGGCCGGCGACAATGTGGTGCGTCTGCTGCCCCCGTTGACCGTGACCGACGAGGAGCTGGAGAAGGGCCTCGAGGCCATCGAATCCGCCTGCGCCCATCTCGCGGAGAAGGCCGGGGCGTCATGACCTCGGGCATCCATTTCCTCAGCATCGTGGATCAGCCGGTGGCCGCGCTCAGGGCCATGCTGAAGGACTCGCACGCCCGCAAGGCGGCGCGGGCGGGCTGGCCCAAGGCGCGCCCCGACGAGGACGGGCCGATGGCCGGCCGGCTGCTGGCGATGATCTTCGAGAAGCCGTCGACCCGGACCCGCGTCTCCTTCGACGCGGCGATGCGCCAGCTCGGCGGTCAAACAACGATCCTGAATGCGGGCGAACTGCAACTCGGCCGCGGCGAGACCATCGGCGACACGGCCCGGGTCCTGTCGGGCTATTGCGACGCCATCATGTTGCGCACCTTCGACCAGGCCAATCTGGACGAACTGGCCTCATACGCCACCGTGCCGGTGATCAACGGGCTGTCGGATTCCGGCCACCCGTGCCAGCTGATGGCCGACCTGCTGACCATCGAGGAGCACCGCGGCGACCTGACCGGCCAGGTGATCGCCTGGTGCGGCGACGGCAACAACATGGCCAACAGCTGGATCGAGGGCGCGGCCAAGTTCGGCTATCGCCTGCGCCTCGCCTGCCCGGAAGGGCTGGAGCCCGATCCCCGCACGCTGAAGGCGGCGGTGGCGGCGGGCGCCGATATCATCGTCACCCAGGACCCCAGGGCGGCCGTCGAAGGCGCCGATGTCGTCGTCACGGACACCTGGGTGTCGATGGGCGACGACGCGGCGGACCGCCACAACCGGCTGGCGCCCTATCAGGTTGACAGCGAACTGATGGGCTGCGCGGGTAAGGATGCGATCTTCATGCATTGCCTGCCGGCGCACCGGGGCGAGGAGGTCACGCCGGACGTCATCGACGGGCCACAGTCGGTGGTGTTCCAGCAGGCGGAGAACAGGGTCCACGCCCAGAAAGGCATCCTGAACCATTGTCTGAAACCGACAATCTGATCCAGCCGTTCCACCTCAACGGACGCGAAGTGCGCGGACGCATTGTCCGCATGGGCGGCCTGGCCCACGACATCATCAGCCGCCATGCGCTGGAACCGGCGCCCGCCGCCCTGCTGGGCGAGGCGCTGGCGCTGGCGTCGATGGTCGGCTCGGCGCTGAATTTCGACGGCGTCTTCACCATGCAGACCGACGGCGACGGGCCGGCCGGGCTGATCGTCTGCGACTACCGCAGCCGGGGCGATCTGCGCGGCTATGTCCGGGTGAAGGAAGTCGACGATCCCAAGGGCGCGGGCGGCACGCTGCTCGGCCGCGGCAGCATGGCGCTGACCATCGACCGCGAAGGCGACGGCCAGCGCTATCAGGGCGTGGTCGAACTGCAGGGCGACGACCTGTCGGGCTGTGTCGAGCACTATTTCCGGCAGTCCGAGCAGATCCCGACCCTGTTCCGCGCGGTCTGCGGCCATGGCCCGGACGGGCGCTGGCGGGTCGGCGGGCTGATGCTTCAGTCCCTGCCGAAGGACCGCGACGAGGACAAGGCGGCCGAGGACTGGAATACCGCCGAAACCCTGGCGCGCACGGTCAAGGCGCAGGAACTGCTGGACCTGTCGCTGCCGGCGAAGGATTTGCTGTACCGGCTGTTCCACGAAGATGGCGTCTGGGTCCACGATCCCGAACCGCTGCACGACCGCTGCACCTGTTCGGCCGAACGGGTGGTCGAGGTCGTCCAGCGCTTCCCCGTCGAGGAGATCGAGGACCTGGTGGACGAATCGGGTAAGGTGTCCGTGACCTGCAAGTTCTGCTCGCGCACCTACGGGTTCGAGCCGTACGAACTGACGCGAGGCGGCGAAGGGATGGCATGATCATCGGGCGGCGCGGTTTTCTGATTTCGGGCGCGAGCCTGGTTCTCGCGGCCTGCGCCGGCAAGCCGCCGCCGGATCCGCCCTCGGCGCCGAAGATCACCTTCGCGCACCGTCCGAAGCTGGTGTTCGGCGTGGGGCTGGTGGACATCCAGCAGCCTTTCGTCTCGCCGGGCCGCCCGCCCAATGTCGAGCATCTGTTGCCGAACACGCCGGCACAGGTGGCCGAGCGCTGGGCCCGCGACCGTGTCGCGGCGGATGGCAGCAGCGGTTTCGTGCGCTACAGCATTCTGGACGCGTCGATCGTCGCCAACACGCTGGAGACCGACAAGTCGCTGAGCGGGTTCTTCAAGAACCAGAACGACGTCCGCTATGACGGTCGCATCCAGGTCCGGATCGACGTGCAGAGCGACGCCGGCACCGGCTTCGCCGAGGGCATCGTCACCCGCAGCCAGACCGCGACCGAGGAACTGTCGCTGAACGAGCGCGATCTGCTGCTGATCGAGTTCGTCGAGGGCATGGGCCGCGACCTCGACCTGCGGCTGGAGAACGAGATCCGCGCCAGCCTGACGCGCTTCCTGCTGCCCGGCTGAGCGGCGGCGCTTTTCCGCCATCGCCGCGTCGGCTACGACTATGCGCATGAGCGTTCCCGAACGAGCCACCGGCGTGAAGGGGCAGGTGCCCAACCTGCTGACGGGCTTCCGCATTGCCGTTATCCCGCTGCTGATCCTGGCCTTCTACCTGGATCCGCCATGGTCGGACTGGCTGCCGCTGATCCTGTTCGTGCTGGCCTCGGTGACCGACTTCCTCGACGGGGCGCTGGCCCGGGCCTGGAACGCCGGATCGAAGCTGGGCCAGTTCATGGACCCCATCGCCGACAAGCTGCTGGTCGTCGCCGTCATCCTGATGCTGGCGGTCACCGGCGACATTGCCGGCATCCATGTGGTTCCGGCCATCGCCATCCTCTGCCGGGAGATGTTCGTCTCGGGGCTGAGGGAGTTTCTCGCCTTCCGGCGCGTCGAACTGCCGGTGACGAAGCTCGCCAAGTGGAAGACCGCAGCGCAGATGGCGGCGCTGACGGTTCTGCTGCTGCCGTTCCCCGAGGCCGGAATGCCCGGCCTGATCCTGTTCTGGATCGCGGCGGCGCTGGCGCTGCAGACCGGCTGGGCCTATTTCGCCACGGCCATGCCGCATCTCCGCGAGGACGGGCAGTGAAGGTGCTCGGTCTGGCCGGCTGGAGCGGGTCCGGCAAGACGACCCTGATGGTGCGGCTGATCCCGGCGCTGAAGGCGCGGGGGCTGACGGTGTCCACGGTCAAGCATGCCCACCACCGCTTCGACGTGGATACGCCGGGCAAGGATTCCTTCCGTCACCGGGAAGCCGGGGCCGAAGAGGTGCTGGTCGCCTCCGCCCACCGCTTCGCCCTGATGCGGGAACTGCGCGGCGCCCCCGAGCCGGACCTGGCGGACCTGCTGGAGAAGCTCTCGCCCGTCGATCTGGTGCTGGTCGAAGGCTTCAAGCGCGAGGGCCACGCCAAGATCGAGGTCCACCGCGGCGCCAACGGCAAGCCGCCGCTCTACCCCGACGATGACCGCATCATCGCCGTCGCCACGGACATCGATCTCGACACCGGCTGCCTGCCGCGGCTGGACCTGAACGATGTCGAAGCCATATCCGGTTTTGCGGCGGACTTCGCGAGGCGGTCATGAGCCAGATCACCGACGACTGCTTCGCCTTCGGCGGCCCGCTGTTGCGGGCGGACGAGGCGCTGCGGATCATTGCCGAGCGCACCCCGGCGGTGACGGGTCAGGAATTGCGCGCCCTGGCGGAGGCGGCTGGCCACGCGCTGGCCTCCGATATCCGCGCGCGCAGTCCCTCGCCGCCGCACGACAACGCCGCCGTCGACGGCTACGCCTTCCGCGGCGAGGATCTGTCCGCTGACAGCGAGACGGTGCTGACCGTCGCCGGACGGGCCGCGGCCGGTCATCCGCATGTCGAGCCGGTCGCCGGGGGGCAGGCCGTCCGCATCTTTACCGGCGCGCCGATGCCGCGCGGGGCCGACACGGTGGTCATGCAGGAAGACATCCGTCTGGAGGGCGAACGGCTGATCGTCCCGCCGGGGCTGAAGGCCGGGGCGAACCGGCGGAAGCGCGGCGAGGACATCACGGCAGGCCGGACGCTGCTGGCCGCGGGCCGGCGCATCGGACCGGCCGAACTGGCGCTCGCGGCTGCGGGCGGACTGGACCGGCTGCCGGTGCACCGGCGTGCCTCGGTTGCGGTCGTTTCCACCGGCGACGAGATCACGGCGGCCGGATCGCCGCTGGCGCCCGGCTCCGTCTATGACGCCAACGCGCCGATGCTGATGGCGATGCTGGGCCGTCTTGGCGTCGAGGCCCGCCATCTCGGTATCGTCCGCGACGACCGCAAGGCGACGCTGGAGGCGCTCGCCGAGGCCGCCGAGGCCGACCTGGTCATCACCTCCGGCGGCGCGTCCACCGGCGATGAGGACCATGTCCGCGCCGCCGTGGCCGAGCTGGGGGCGGTGCATCTCTGGCGGCTGGCGGTGAAGCCCGGCCGGCCGCTCGCCTTCGGCCATGTCCGCGGCACGGCCTTCGTCGGGCTGCCGGGCAATCCGGTGGCCGTGATGGCCTGCTTCCTGATGTTCGTCCGCCCGCTGATCGACCGGCTGGAGGGCGCCGCGCCTGTCCCGCTCCGGCGCTGGCCGGTCCGCGCCGGCTTCAGCGCGACGTCCAAGCCGGACCGGCTGGAATGGCTGCGCGGCACGCTGTCGGTGAAGGGGGGCGAACTCGTCGCCAACCGCTATCCGAAACAGGGTTCGGGCATCGTTCACTCCCTGACCGACAGCGACGGGCTGATCGAGATCCCCGAGGAGATGACGGCCATCGCCGAGGGCGATAGGTTGGGCTTCATTTCCTTCCGGGAGGCGCTGGCTTGAAACTGCTCTACTTCGCCTGGGTCCGCGAGCGCATCGGCGTGCACGAGGAAGATTACGCCCTGCCCGACGGCGTCGGCACGGTCGCCGGGCTGATCGCGCATCTGGCGGCCCGCGGCGACGGTTACGCCCGCGCCTTCGCCGATCCGGCGCAGATCCGCGCCGCGGTGAACCAGGAGACGGCGCACATGTCGGACGCGGTCGCCGACGGCGACGAGGTGGCCTTCTTTCCGCCGATGACGGGTGGGCGCGGACATGATTGAAAAGCGAAATTCTGTCATGCCCGCTTCATGCGGGCATCCGGTCAGTCAGATACTTGCGGCGAAGCCGCACCGGACCCCCGCACAAGGCGGGGGTGACAACAGGGTGCCGGTTTCGGTCCGGCGATTGGCTCGGATCAGCCGATGACGGTTTCCGTCCAGCGCGAGGATTTCGATCCGGCCGCCGAACAGGCGGCGATGCTGGACGGCCGCGTCGACGTCGGCGGCATCGTCAGCTTCATCGGACTGGTGCGGGATTTTTCCGACGGGCGCGGGGTCGGTGCGCTGACCCTGGAGCATTATCCCGGCATGACCGAGAGGATGCTGGAGAAGATCGAGGCCGAGGCCCGGGACCGTTTCGACGTGCAGGCGACCCGAATCGTCCATCGCTATGGCCGCATGGCGCCGGGCGAGCGGATCGTGCTGGTGCTGGCCGCCTCGGCGCACCGGGGCGAGGCCTTCCGGGCCTGCGAGTTCCTGATCGACTGGCTGAAGACGAAGGCGCCGTTCTGGAAGGTCGAGGACACCGACAGCGGCGCCGAATGGGTCGAGGCGCGCGACAGCGACGACGATGCCACGGCCCGCTGGGAAAACGGGGAATTGGGATGACCGGCAGCGGAGCGAAGGTGCTCGGCCATCATCATGTGCTGGCCGTCGCGGACGTCGCCGAGTCCGCGCGCTGGTGGATCGAGGTGATGGGCTTCGAGCTCTGGATGGCGCCTGACGGCTGGAAGTTCGTCCGCCGCGGCAACTGCGCCATCATGATGGGCGAGTGTCCGGACGCCATTCCGGTGAAGGACCTCGGCGACCATCAGTATTTCGCCTATTTCGAGCTCGACGACGTCGACGCCTACCACGCCGAGATCCGCGATCGCTGCGAGGGCATCCTGTTCGGTCCGCAGGACCAGCCCTGGGGCATGCGGGAGATGCACGTCCGCAGCCCGGAAGGGCACCGCATGATCTTCGCCCACGATCTGGAACGCGCCGGCTGATCAACTGTTACTGTGGCGCCTTGGACCTGATTCAAGGGCCCATGCCTGAACGGACATGGCCGGCGGCAGCCGAAGCGCTCCGGAATGGGTCCCGGGTCAGGCCCGGGACACGGGGTAGACGAACGCCGCCGCTGTTTCTGCTTTCGGAACCCCGTTCACGCCGGGGGCGGGTCTTGATCCGAAGGCCTCCGGATCAGGACGCACACCCAAGCTGTCTTGCCCGCTTCATGCGGGCATCCGGTCAGTCGGATACTTGCGGCGAAGCCGCACCGGACCCCCGCACAAGGCGGGGGTGACAGACAGTGTTCAGAACGTCACCACGCTGCGGATCGATTCGCCGGCATGCATCAGGTCGAAGCCCTCGTTGATCTTCTCGAAGGGCAGGACATGGGTGATCAGATCGTCGATGTTGATCTTGCCGTCCATGTACCAGTCGACGATCTGCGGCACCTGGGTGCGGCCCTTGGCGCCGCCGAAGGCGGTGCCGCGCCAGAGCCGGCCGGTGACCAGCTGGAACGGGCGCGTCGAGATCTCCTGGCCCGCGCCGGCCACGCCGATGATGACGCTCTCGCCCCAGCCCTTGTGGCAGCATTCCAGCGCCTGGCGCATGACCTCGACATTGCCGATGCATTCGAAGCTGTAGTCCGCGCCGCCCTTCGTCAGTTCGACCACGGCGTCGACCACCTTGTCGCGCCCGACCTCGTCCGGGTTGACGAAATGGGTCATGCCGAAATGGCGGCCGATCTTCTCGCGTTCCGGGTTCAGGTCGATGCCGACGATGCGGTCCGCGCCGACCATGCGCAGGCCCTGGATCACGTTCAGGCCGATGCCGCCCAGGCCGAAGACGGCGCAGTTGGTGCCGGGCTCGACCTTGGCCGTGTTGATCACCGCGCCGATGCCGGTGGTGACGCCGCAGCCGATGTAGCAGACCTTCTCGAACGGCGCGTCCTCGCGGATCTTCGCCAGCGCGATCTCCGGCACCACGGTGAAGTTGGAGAAGGTCGACGTGCCCATGTAGTGGAAGATGGTGTCGCCGCCTTTCGAGAACCGGCTGGTGCCGTCGGGCATCAGGCCCTGGCCCTGGGTGACGCGGATCGCCTGGCAGAGATTGGTCTTGCCCGAGAGGCAGTATTCGCACTGGCGGCATTCGGGCGTGTAGAGCGGGATGACGTGATCGCCCTTCTTCAGCGTCGTGACGCCGGGGCCGGTGTCGACCACCACGCCCGCGCCCTCATGGCCCAGAATGGCGGGAAAGATGCCTTCCGGGTCGGCGCCCGAGAGCGTGAATTCGTCGGTGTGGCAGATGCCGGTGGCCTTGATCTCGACCAGCACCTCGCCGGCCTTCGGCCCGTCCAGATTGACCGTGGTGAGCTCCAGCGGCTTGCCCGCCTCGACTGCAACGGCTGCCTTCGTTTCCATATCCCGCTCCCCTCGTCCGGTACCTGTGCTGGGGGGATGCTATGGGCCATGGCCGGACCTGTCCATGTTGGAGGCGGCATGCGGCGTCGCTTTGACTCGGGCGTTCCGTTCTGATAGAACAAAAACAGAACAAATGGAACGAATTGGATGGAGCGGCGGACATGGTCGCGTTTCGGAGTATCGAGAAATCCAGCCTGACCCCGGCGGCGGACGGCCCTGCGGCGGCGATGCTGGACAGTCTGCGCGGCCGGGTCGCGGGGCTGGAGGCCGGCCCAGCGGACGCGGCGCTGGAGGTCATGTCCACCGGTGTCGAGGCGGTTGACCGGGCGCTGCCGTGGGGCGGGCTGCCGGTGCACGGACTGCACGAGATCGCGGGCTGGAAGGAGACGGATCTGGCGCTGGCCTTCGCCGCGCGGCTGCTGGCCCGGGAGGGCGAGACCCGGCCCTTCCTCTGGTGCCAGAGCGCCATGGGCGCGGACGAGCGCGGGCGGCTTTATGGCCCAGGCCTGGCGGCGCGCGGGCTGGACCCGTCGCGGTTCCTCTTCGTCACCGCACGGCGGGAGAAGGAGGCGCTCTGGGCGATGGAGGAGGCGCTGACTTCCGGCGCGGTGGCCGGGGTTGCCGGGGAGATCGAGGCGCTCGGCATGACCGAGACGCGCAGGCTGCAGCTGGCCGCGATGAAGGGCGGCGCGATGGCGCTGGTGCTGCGTGGCCCGGTCGGCGACCGCGCCCCGGCGGCAGCGCTGACGCGGTGGCGGGCGGAGCCTGCGGAAACCGCGCAGCGCGGTTTCCCCTTTCTCTCTCGCTCTGGCGCGTGCGGGGCGGCCTGTCCCGCCAACTGGATGGTGGAACAGGATGCAGAAACGTTTCATCTCGCTCTGGCTCCCGCTCTGGCCGACCGACCGGCTCGGGCGTGACCGGCGGGGCGATCTCCCCGCCGATCCGGCGCTGGCGCTGACCCATGCGGTGCAGGGCGGGGTGCGCATCCAGGCCGCCACCGCCGCCGCACGCCGCGCCGGGATCGAGCCGGGTATGACGCTGGCCGATGCCCGCGCGCTGCTGCCCGGGCTGATCACCGAACCCGCGGACCCGGCGGCGGACGCCGAGGCTCTCGCCACCCTGACCCGCTGGTGCTGGCCGCTACAGCCCCTGGACCGCGGTGGATGGCGCGGACGGGGTGATCGTCGAATCCAGCGGCTGCGACCATCTCTTCGGCGGCGAGGTGGCGCTGCTGGACGACATCCGCAGCCGTCTCGGCCGCGCCGGCATCACGGTCCGCGCCGGGCTGGCCGACACGCCGGCGGCGGCCTGGGCGCTGGCCCGCTTCGGCGGCGACGATCCGGCCGGCCGCATCGCCCCGCCCGGCGGCGCCATGGTGAAGCTGGCGCCGCTGCCCGTGACCGCGCTCCGCCTGGAACCGGAAACGGTGGAGGGGCTGATGCGGCTGGGCGTGAAGCGGATCGGCGAGCTCTACCGCATGCCGCGGCAGAATTTGAGCCGCCGCTTCGGCACCGAAGCGCTCAGGCGTCTCGACAAGGCGCTGGGGCGAAGCGGCGATCCGATCTCGCCCATGCTGCCCAGCCCGGAATTCCGCGTGCGGCTCGATTTCGGCGAACCCATCGGCAAGCCCGAAGATATCGCGCTGGCCGCCGGACGGCTGATCGAGCGGCTGGCCCGCTGGCTGGCGCAGGAACGGCGCGGCGCCGACCGGCTCGACCTCGCCGCCTATCTGGCCGATGGCGGGGTCTCGGTGCTCAGCGTCCGCTGCGCCCGTGCGATGCGCGACGCCGCCCACTGGGAACGCCTGTTCGCGGAGAAGCTGGAGGGGCTGGACCCCGGCTTCGGCATCGACGCCCTGATCCTGGCCGCGCCGCGCACCGCGCCGCTGGCCGCCGTCGAACCCCGCCTGGACCGCCAGCGCGTCAGCCCCGACCAGATCACGCGGCTGGTGGACCGGCTGCGCAACCGTCTCGGCCCGGACAGCGTGGCGGTGCTGAAACCCGCCGACAGCCACATCCCCGAACGCGCCGAGACCCGCGCCCTGCCCGATGCGGCGCTCAGGGTGGAAAGCTGGCCCCGGATCGCGCTGCGGCCGCCGCGGCTGCTGGCCCGGCCCGAACCGGTGGAGGCGGTGGCCGAGACCCCGGACCACCCGCCCCGGCAGTTCCGCTGGCGGCGCATGACACACCGCGTCGCCGCCGCCGAGGGACCGGAGCGGATCGCGCCGGAATGGTGGCGGGAGATGGCTGCACCCGAACGCGAGGCGGCGGCGACCCGCGACTATTTCCGCGTCGAATGCGCCGAGGGGCGCGGCTTCTGGCTCTACCGGGAAGGGCTCTACGGCGCCGATGGCGCGGCCCCCCGCTGGTTCATGCACGGACTGTTTTAGAGCGAAACCCCGTTTGATCGAAGCACGATCAAACGGGGTTTCGCAGCTCGCGCAGGCTTCTGCGTTTCTTGGAACAGCAGTTGATCATTCGATCAAATGCTGTTCCGCCCCAAAAGCGAAGGAGAGAGACGATGGCGACGGTGACGATCCGCAGGCTGGACGATCAGGTAATGGCGCAGCTCAAGCGCCGGGCGCGGCTGCAGGGCCGCTCGCTGGAGGCGGAACTGCGCGAGATCCTGATGGCCGCCGCGGCGCAGGACATGACCCCCGCCGACAAGTGGGCGCTCTTCGAACGCCTCGCCGACGGCCGCGCGGCGGCGTGAACAGCCCTTGCCGCTGACTTGGAAGGCCCTCCCCCTCGGAGGGGGAGGGTTGGGTGGGGGTGGGAGCGGTTCGGAAACCGCCCGCCTGGGTGCGTTGCCCGATACCGGAGCAATGCGGGCTGGGTCGGCCAGGCGGGCGGCTCAGCCCTTGCCGGATATGCCGCAGCCGCGATGCGTGCCGGCCGGACCCGTGATCCCGGGGTGTCCCGGGATCACACCACGCAGCGCGGTTTCGGTTACGCCCCCAGCAGCTTCTCCGCAGTCCAGGCGTGGAAGTCGCGGGTGGTGGCCTCCAGCACCGGGGTGAGCACGCCGCCGTCGAAGGCGGGCGAATGCCGCCCGGCCTGCATGCGCTGGACCGGGTCGATGTCTTCCTCGAAGACGCCGCGCCAGAGCCGCGTGTTGGCCTCGCGCAGGCCGGCGAAGGACGCGCCCGCTGCCGCCTCCTCGGTGAAGTAGCCGATCCGCACCCGCTCCAGCGTCCGTTCCTGCCCCTGCGGGATCAGCAGGATGCCGTACCAGTGGTCGGCATGGATGGCGTAGAGCAGGTTGGGGTAGACGGCGATGTATTCGGCCCGGGTCCGCCAGTAGTCGGACAGCCCCTCCACCTTGGGGAAGCCGCGGTTCTCCGGGTCCAGCGCCGGACTGTAGACCAGGCTGATCTGGCCGGCATGGCCCGCGCCGCCATGAATCAGTTCGTGATCCTCGATCCGCGAATAGCTGTTCAGGCCCGGATGGATCGACGGCAGGTGATAGCTCTCCAGATAGTTCTCGACCGCCAGCTTCCAGTTGCAGTTCACCGTCAGCTCGAAGGTGCTGTCGCCGCCGCCGCCCAGAAAGGCTGCGCCGCCGAAATCGCGCCAGCGCGCCGACATCTCCGCAAAGGCGTCGCCGATCTCGGGCGCCGCGCCGCTCAGATCGGCGAAGACCACGCCGAACCAGACCGCCGAGCGGATCTCGACCAGACCCAGATCGTCGTTCACGACGGCCTCGTGGCGGTCGATGCCGACGCCGCCGGCGTGGGGCGTGCGGTCCAGCGCGCCATCCAGCCTGTAGCACCAGGCGTGATAGGGGCAGCGGATCACCGAACCGGTACGTCCGGGCCTGTCGACGAGTTTCAGCCCACGATGACGGCAGACATTGTGAAAGACCCGCAGCCCGCCCGCCCTGTCGCGGACCATCAGCAGCGGGAGTCCGGCAACGTCGACCGGCATCATCGACCCCTTGCGCGGCACATCGGCCTCGAAGCCGATGGCGATCCAGCCGCCGCGCCAGATGGCGTCGCGCTCGGCGCGGTCGAATCCCGGGTCGACATAGGCCGCGTTGGGCAGCGCCGCGGTCAGGTTGCGCCGTTCGGCGACCCGCCTGAGCTGGCCCGTCAGTTCGTCGGAAAGCACTGCATTCGGAAAACCACTGTCCATGATAGCCACCCCATGAACCCCAGAATGCACCGAGATTAGGGCCGTGGCCCGGCAATCGGTGCGCCGGAAACCGGCAGGGCTTGTTTCACCCGCGACCAGCGATACGCTCGGACCGGAACAGCGACAGGAGGCTGGCATGGCCGAAGGACACAATCTCACCATCAATGGCGACCGGCTCTGGGACAGCCTGATGGAGATGGCGAAGATCGGCGCGACCGAAAAGGGCGGCAATTGCCGGCTGGCGCTGACCGATCTGGACCGGGAGGGCCGCGACCTGTTCGTCCGCTGGTGCGAGGAGGCCGGCTGCTCGATCCGCATCGACCGGATGGGCAACATCTTCGCCCGCCGCCCGGGCCGCGACGACAGCCTCGCCCCGGTGATGACCGGCAGCCATCTCGACACCCAGCCGACCGGCGGACGCTTCGACGGCGTCTACGGGGTGCTGGCCGGGCTGGAAGTGGTGCGCAGCCTCAACGACATGAACATCGAGACCGAACGCCCGGTCGAGGTCGCGGTCTGGACCAACGAGGAAGGCAGCCGTTTCGCGCCGTCGATGATCGCCTCGGCCGTCTTCGCCGGGGTCTACGATCTCGACTTCGGCCTGGCCTGCGCCGACGAGGACGGCAAGACCATCGGCGAGGAACTGGAACGCATCGGCTATGCCGGCGACAGCGACTGCGGCGGGCAGGAAATCCACGCCTTCTTCGAGACCCATATCGAACAGGGCCCGATCCTGGAGGACGAAGGCATCACAATCGGCGTCGTCACCGGCGCGCAGGGCCAGAAATGGTACGAGCTAGAGATCGAGGGACAGGAGAGCCATGCCGGCCCGACGCCGATGCCGGTGCGCCGCGACGCGCTGCTGGGGGCCTCGCGGGTGGTCGAACTGGTCAATCAGATCGGGCTGGCCCATGCGCCGGGCGCCTGCGCCACAGTCGGCATGCTGAACGTCCATCCCAACAGCCGCAACGTGATCCCGGGCCGGGTCTTCATGACCATCGACTTCCGCCATCCGGACCCGACCGCGCTGGCGACCATGGACCAGACCATGCGCGCCGGCGTCGCCGAGATTGCCGAGCGGTCCCGCGTCGAGATCGGCGTGAAGCAGATCATGGATCTGGAGCCGCTGCCCTTCGACGAGGCCTGCGTGGCCTCGGTGCAGAAGGGCGCCGACGACATCGGCTATTCTTCGCGGCGCATCGTCTCCGGCGCGGGGCACGACGCCTGCAACATCGCCCGCGTGGCGCCGACCTCGATGATCTTCATCCCCTGCATCGACGGCATCAGCCACAACGAGGTCGAGGACGCGAAGCCCGAATGGATTCACGCCGGCGGCAACGTTCTGCTCAGGGCGATGCTCGAGAGGGCCGGCTGACGCCTCAGCCGTGCTCGGCCTCGGCCAGTTCAACCGGCACGCCGGGCTGATACTTGGACTGGCGGATACCCAGCGACGTCTTCACGTGGCTGACGTTGGGCGCGGCGGTCAGCTGGGTTGTCAGGAAGTGCTGGTAGGCTTCCCAGTCCTTCGCGACGACCTTCAGGATGAAGTCGATCTCGCCCGCCAGCATGGTGCACTCGCGCACCAGCGGCCAGTTCCGCACCCGCTCCTCGAAGGCCTTCAGGTCGCCCTCGGCCTGATTCTCCAGACCGACCATGGCGAAGACGGTGACACCGAAACCAAGAAGTTCGGGCGCCAGATCGGCGTGATAGCCGCGGATGTAGCCGGCGTCTTCCAGCGCCCGGACCCGGCGCAGGCAGGGCGGCGCAGAGATGCCGACGCGCCGCGCCAGTTCGACATTGGTCATCCGCCCGTCCGTCTGGAGGTCGTCGAGGATGCGCCGGTCGATGTCGTCGAGTTTTACGCGCTGCATGTTATGGAAAGCCCCACCCGTGTCCGGCGCAACATTATTGCGCAGACCGCCAGAGAGCAACCGGGTTTTGTGCAGTGCATCAGCGCGGGTAGCGGAGCCAGTTCCACACCCGCCCCAGCGCCGGCCCCAGCGACCGGCCCCAGTTCCCGACGGTCTCGCCCGCGGCCTTCAGGCGCCGCCGGTCCAGCTTCAGGATCGGCACGTAGAGCGCGGCGGCGAGGCCGACATTGATCAGCCCGGCATAGATCACGTCGAAGAAGTAGTGCGAGCCGTTGAGCATGCGGAGCGAGCCCACGGCGACGCCGAACCAGAGCGCCGCGCGAATCAGCTTCCGGCGTCGCCGGCCGCTGGCGAAAGCGATGGGCAATGCGACCATGGCAAATCCGGCGGCGGCGTCGCCCGACACGAAGGAGCAGTTCCGCTCGCAGCCCTTCGCCGGCAGGATCGGCGGCTGGTAGGCCTTCGTCCCGCCATACTCGACCGTGTGCAGCGGCCGGGGCCGGTCGAACTGGTCCTTCAGGATCAGGTTGGTCACGAGACCCAGGCCGATGCCGAGCACGGCGGCGACATAGATCACCCGCCGGACAGTCAGCCGCACATGCGCCTTCATGCGGGCCGACCGGAACGCCAGCAGCAGCACCAGGGCGATCAGCACCCAGTAGAAGGCGGGCCGCAGCACGTCGTGAAAGGCGTCGCCGACCCAGCTCTCGGTCAGCCAGAAGCTGCCGCCGCCCTCGTAGAACAGGCCCGCGACCCAGGCGTCCAGGGGAAAGAAGATCGCGATCGGCGCCAGCGCCAGCGCCGCCGTGATGCAGATGTCGCGCATCCGCGTCAGACCGTTCACGGGACCGCTCATGCCGGATACGGGCCGACGGCCGCATCGCGGCGGGCGAGATAGCCCTTCAGCCACCAGGCTGTGAAGGCGCCCAGGGCTGCGCCTGCGATGACATCGGAAAGGAAATGCGCGCCCCAGGCCACGCGCCCGATCGCCCCGGCGATGGCCAGGCCGAAGAAGACGAGGCGGAAGCGCGGGAACAGCACCGACAGCGCGAAGGCCGCCGCGAACAGCGTCGTCGCGTGGCCGGACGGATAGGACTGCATGCCCCAGTCGGACTGGAACATCCGCCAGTCGGCGCTCAGCCCTTCGTCGAGATGGGCCGGGCGCGCCCTGCCGAACAACCACTTGAACAGGTTCGAGATGATCCCCGAAACGGCGACCGAGGCGATCAGGTAGGCCTGCCCGCGGACCAGCCAGCGCAGTTTCAGACGGACATCCGGCGAGGCGGCCAGACGCAGCCCCATCAGGCAGGCCAGCATCCAGCAGCTCGCCGTGACCAGGAACCACTTGCTGTCGCCCATGTCCTCGAAGACGCGGAAGAAACCGACCAGCGCACTGCCGGACTGCACCATGGTCTCGGACAGCCAGAGATCGAACCAGGCCGAGCCGACGACCGCCGAGATCAGGATCGCCTCGTAGGCGGCGATCTGCCAGCGCGTCAGGTAGCGGTCCCCGGTCTCCTGAAGCCGCCGCTGCGCCGCCTCCGCAAGGGGATTGCGGCTCATGGCTCCGGCCTGGCGATGTAGAGCGTGATCAGCACCCGCTTGCCTCTGGCATAGTTGAATCCCTCGACCGCTCCCACGGCCAGCACCTTCTGGCCGCTTGCCGCCACCCGGTCAAGGAAGGCCTGAAGCTGGCGCTGCTCCACCGCGGCCACGCCGCAATCGGGGTGTGCGGCCAGATGCTGCGCCGCGCCCGCCCCGCCGGTGAGTTCGGTGCGGGTCTCGGTCAGGAAGACAAGGCTCGGCTCGCTGAACCCGGCGCTGGCCAGGAAGGGGCGCTCGCAGCCGGGCCGCTCGGGCAGGAACTCGGCGATCCGCGGCGAGACGAAGACCGGCGTCAGGCCCGGCAGGAACCGCCCGAAGACGATGCCCGAGAAGATGCCAGCGCACAGCAGGATCGCCACCAGCTGCCATGCGGCGGCGCGGCGGGCCAGCGCCAGCCTCGCGCCGGCGAAAATCGCGGGCAGCAGGATCACGCCGGAGAACCACCAGGGATCGAACAGGTGCTGCCCCAGCCCGATGACCAGCACCGGCATGGCGGCTGCCAGCGCCAGCGTCACCAGCCCCCAGAGCGTGAAGGCGATCCAGCGCCACCAGCGCGCGCCGCCGGGATCGACGTCGTTCAGCGCCGCCACGGCCAGAATCGCCAGCGCCGGATAGGCCGGCAGGACGTAGTGGGCCAGCTTGGTCGGCGTCAGCGCGAAGACGATCCAGGTCAGCAGCGCCCAGCCGAGCAGAAGCAGGACCCGTCCGTCGGCGCGGCTGCGCCAGATCCAGGGCAGGGCGATCAGGCCGAGCAGCGAGAACGGCCAGAAGGTCAGCGTGGCCAGCGCCAGGTAGAGGCCCGGCGGCGCGCCATGGCTTTCCTGCCCGCTGGCGACCTTGGCGACCATGTCCTTGCCGACGGATTCGGCGAAGAAGCCGCCGTCGGAGACGATGGTGATGGCGATGAACCAGGGCGCGGCGACGGCGATGAAGACCAGCACGCCGGTCAGCGGCTTCAGCGCCGCCAGCCAGCCCAGGCTCCGCCGCCGCCAGCTCTCGGCGATGCCCAGCCCGGCGACGGGCAGGAATGGGATCGGTCCCTTGATCAGGAAGCCGAAGCCCAGCGCGGCCCAGAAGCCCCAGGCGTTGGCGCGGCCGTGCCGGCGGTCCTGGATCACCCGCAGCATCAGCGCCAGCGCCGCCAGCGTCGCCGCGAGCAGCATGGCATCGGTCTTCGCGGTCCGCGCCTCGACGTTCAGCAGCACTGACGACGCCATGATCACGCCCGCGCCGAACCCGACGCCCGGATGGAACAGCATGCCGCCGATGGCCGCCGTCAGCAGCACGGCGGCGATGGCGCCAATCAGCGACGGGATGCGGTAGGCCCAGATCGCGTCGACCGCGCCGGTGACGTGGACGGAGACCGCCTGCAGCCAGTAGATGCCCGCAGGCTTCTTGTGCCGCGGCGCGTCCTGCATGCGGATATCGACATAGTCGCCCGACTGGACCATCTGCTTGGTCGCCTGGGCGAAGCGGCTTTCGTCGCGGTCCACGGGCGGGATCGAGGTAAAGCCCGGCAGGAACAGCAGCAGCGCGATGACCGTCAGCAGGCCGTAGCGGAGGGCCGCCGGCCAGGCGCCGATCCGGTCGATGAAGGCGGCGGGCGTCATGGGCGTTCGGATATCCTCAGCCCGCCCGGCGCACAAGCCCGAAGGGATGCGAATGCTTCATTCGGGTCGGATGGTTCGGGTGCGCTTGTCTCACACTTGCTGTCCGCGGGCACGACCCGCGGACCTCAGGGTGAAACCGGGCCGGACGCCAGCGGGTTGCGATCAGAGGCCCCCGGGTCAGGCCCGGGGGCGGCAGATGAGCTACGCGTCGGCTTCGCGCTTGCGGTTGAAGTCGAAGAAGTCGTTGCCCTTGTCGTCGATGACAACGAAGGCCGGGAAGTTCTGCACCTCGATCTTCCAGACCGCTTCCATGCCCAGATGCTCGAAGTCCATGACCTCGACATTGGTGATCTCGTCCTGGCCGACGCGGGCAGCCGCACCGCCGATGGAGCCCAGATAGAAGCCGCCATTGGCCTTGCAGCTTTCGACCACCTGCTTGGAGCGGTTGCCCTTGGCGATCGAGACCATGGAGCCGCCGACGGCCTGGAATTCGGGCACGTAGGGGTCCATACGGGCGGCCGTGGTCGGGCCGAAGGAGCCCGAGGCGCGGCCTTCCGGCGTCTTGGCCGGGCCGGCGTAGTAGATCGGGTGGTTCTTGAAGTAGTCGGGCAGCGGCTGGCCGCTGGCGAGCCGCTTCGACAGCTCGGCATGCACGATGTCGCGCGCCACGACCATGGTGCCCGACAGCAGCACCGGGGTTTCCACCGGCAGCTTCGTCAGGATGTTGCGGATCTCCTGCATCGGCAGGTTCAGGTCGATATTCACCGCGTCGCCGGCGCTGACCTCGGTCTCCGGCAGGTAGACGGACGGGTCGCGGACCAGTTCTTCCATGAAGACGCCGTCGCCGGTGATCTTGGCCTTGGCCTGCCGGTCGGCCGAGCAGGAGACGCCGATGCCGATGGGCAGGGACGCGCCGTGGCGCGGCAGACGGACGACGCGGACGTCATGGCAGAAATACTTGCCGCCGAACTGCGCGCCGATACCCAGACTCTGGGTCAGCTTGTGGATCTCCTGCTCCAGCGCGATGTCGCGGAAGGCGTGGCCGCTCTCGGAGCCCGAGGTCGGCAGGTCGTCGTAATACTTGGTCGACGCCATCTTCACGGTCTTCAGATTCTGCTCCGCCGACATGCCGCCGATGACCACGGCGAGGTGGTAGGGCGGGCAGGCCGCGGTGCCCAGCTTCGGCAACTCGTCGCGGAAGAAGACCATCAGCCGCTCCGGATCCAGCACCCGGCGGGTCTGCTGGAACAGGAAGGTCTTGTTGGCCGAACCGCCGCCCTTGGCGATGAACAGGAACTTGTAGGCGTCGCCGCCCACGGCCTCGATGTCGATCTGCGCCGGCAGGTTGGTGCCGGTGTTCTTCTCCTCGAACATCGAGATCGGGGCCATCTGGCTGTAGCGCAGGTTGCGGCTGGTCCAGGTGCGCTGCACGCCCTCGGACAGCGCCGCGCCGTCATCGCCCTCGACCAGCACGTACTGGCCCTTCTTGCCGGAGACGATGGCGGTGCCGGTGTCCTGGCAGGACGGATATTCCATCGCCGCCGAGATGTTGGCGTTCTTCAGCAGCTCCAGCGCCACGAACTTGTCGTTCGCCGAGGCGTCCGGATCGTCGAGGATCGAGCGGAGTTGCTCCAGATGCGCCTTGCGGAAAAGGTGACTGATATCGCTGAAGGCGGTTTCCGCCAGGTCGGCAATGGCGTCCGGCTGCACGACGGTGAAGTCGCGCCCGCCCAGCTTCTCGCGCTTGACGCCGCCGACGTCGAGCTTGCGGTAGGTGGTCTTGTCTTCGCCGAGCGGAAACAGCGGCTGATAATTGGCCATGATGAAATCCCCCAATTCCCCGTGACACCCCCGCCACTTCGGTCCGCGGCGGCCCTGATCTGGCCATAGCAGACCACATCCGCCGGCGTTTCGCAGCAACCGATTCCGGATCGGCGTCACACGCCGCCGGTTTCCACGCGCGCCGAATTGCACTATTTGTCCGCCGCGGCGGAATGGTCCGCCCGAATGGAGTGAGGACGATGGACGAGACGGTGGAGAAGAAGATCAGGGTCGGCATTCTGGGCGCCAGCGGTTACACCGGCGGCGATCTGGTTCGACTGCTGGTCCGACATCCCTGCACCGAAATCGCGTTCATGACCGCCGACCGCCACTCGGGCAAGCAGATGGACGAGGTCTTCCCGCATCTGTTCGGCCTGGAACTGCCGCCGCTGATCTCGGTCGAGGAGATCGCCTGGAGCGCGGTCGAGGTCGACGTCGTCTTCTGCTGCCTGCCGCACGGCACCACGCAGAACATCGTCAAGCAGATCCTGACCGAGAACGACACCATCCGGGTGGTGGACCTCTCGGCCGATTTCCGGCTGGACGACGTCGACACCTACGCCGAATGGTACGGCCACGAGCACTATGCGACCGACATCCAGCCGATGGCGGTCTACGGCCTGCCGGAATACTACCGCGACCGCGTGGTGAACACGCGGCTGGTGGCCAATCCCGGCTGCTATCCGACGGCGGCGCTGCTCGGCCTGCTGCCGCTGGTCGAGGCCGGTCAGATCGACATCACCGATATCATCGTCGATGCCAAGTCGGGCGTGTCCGGCGCGGGCCGCGGCCTGAAGGAGAACCTGCTGTTCTGTGAGGCCGGCGAGGGCATCGCGCCCTATTCGGTCGCCACGCACCGGCACGCGCCGGAGATCGAACAGGAGGTCTCCAAGCACGCCGGCGGGGCCGAGGCCTATGTGAACTTCACCCCGCACCTGATGCCGATGAACCGGGGCGAGCTCTGCACCTGCTATGTCCGCATGACCGGCGGCGCGACGATCTCCGACCTGCGCAACACCTTCGAGGCGCGGTTCGCGCAGGAGCCCTTCGTCAGCCTGGTGCCGGAAGGCGTGCATCCGGCGACGCGGCATGTGCGCGGCTCGAACTACTGCCTGGTCGGGCTTTTCCGGGACCGTATCCCGGGCCGCGCCATCGTGGTCGCGGTGATCGACAACCTGGTGAAGGGCTCGTCGGGCGAGGCGATCCAGAACATGAACCTCATGTTCGGCCTCTCCGAGATCACGGGCCTGGAGCAGGCGCCGCTCTTCCCCTGATCGTCAGGGCCTGAGCAGTTCGGGCCGGTCGCCGACGTCGCCCATGGCGTGGCGCATGAAGAACTTCTTCAGCGGCTTCACCCGGTTGACGGCGCCGAGCCCGAGGTCGCGCGCGATCTTCACCGGCACGGCGTCATTGGAGAACAGCCGGTTGAGGCCGTCGGTCACCGCCGACAGCACCAGCGAGTCCGTCCGCCGCCACTGCTCGTAGCGCTCCAGCACGGCGTCCGTGCCGGGATCGAGGCCCAGCGGTGCGGCCTCGCCCAGCACCTCGGCCAGCGCGGCCACATCGCGGAGGCCCAGGTTGAAGCCCTGGCCCGCGATGGGATGGATGCCGTGCGCCGCGTCGCCGACCAGCACCATGCGGCGCGCGCGGAAACTCTTCGCCAGCACCAGCGTCAGCGGGTAGCGGAAGCGCGGTCCGACGACCTCGAGCCCGCCCAGAAAACCGCCGACACGGCGCTGGATCTCGGCAACGAAGTCGGCGTCGCCGAGTTCCATGAAGGCCGGCGCCAGATCGCTGCGCTCGGTCCAGACCAGCGACGAGCGGTTGCCGGTCAGGGGCAGGATGGCGAAGGGGCCCGCGGGCAGGAAACGCTCATGGGCTATGGCGTCATGCGGCAGTTCGTGGGCGATGGTGCAGACGATGCCGTCCTGTCCGTAGCGGTGCTCGACCGTATCGATGCCGGCCTCGGCGCGCAGCCGTGACTGGCGTCCGTCGGCCGCGGCGCAGAGTTCGGCGCGGATCACCGTGCCGTCGCTCAGGCTGGCCTCCACCCCCGCCTCGCCGCGCCGGACGCGGCCGACGCTGGCCGGCGCGACCAGCCGCACCAGCGGGTTCGCCGCGATGGCGTCCAGCAGGGCGGTGCGCGTGTAGCGGTTCTCCACCATCTGGCCGAGCGGCTCGTCGCCCAGATCGCGGTGGTCGTAATGCAGGAACAGCGGCGATGCGCCGTCGGAGACGCGGATGTCCTCGATCGGCTGCACATCGCGGATATGCTCGGCCACACCGAGACGCTGCAGCATCCGCCAACTGGCCGCGGCGATGGCCGAGGCGCGCCCGTCGAAAGGCGGCTCCACCATGATCTCCGGGCTTTCCCGGTCGACCACGACGCTGTCGATGCCGTAATGGGCCAGCGCAAGCCCGAGGCTCTGGCCGACCATGCCGCCACCGACGATGAGGACGCGCGTCCGGATTTCTTCCATGCCGCTTTGTCCCGTCCGGCCCGCCGCCGGTCAAGCCCATTGCCTGCGGCATGCGGCAGCGTCCAGAATCGGCGCGGGGAGGAGCGCCGCATGAACATGGCCGAACATCTGTACCGGTCCGCGAAGCTGCATGGCGATCTGCCGGCGGTCGCCGTGGGCGAAAACGTGACCGCCAGCTACCGCGATCTGGCCGGCGGCGCGTCGCGGCTGGCCCGCGGTCTGCGGGATGCGCTCGGCCTCGCGCCCGGTGACCGCGTGGCGCTGATCCAGAAGAACGGGCCGGACTACCTGGAAGGCCTCTACGGTGTCTGGTGGGCCGGGCTGACGGCGGTGCCGGTGAACGCCAAGCTGCACCCGCGCGAGTTCGAATACATCCTCGCCAACTCGAAGGCCCGCGCCGCGCTGGTCTCGCCCGATCTGGCCGAGGCGGTGGCCGATGCCTGCGCCGGACTGGAGAGCCCGCCGGCGGTCATCGTCTGCGGCAGCGCCGATCACCGCCGCCTGCGCGGTGGCGAGGGGATGGCGGCGCCGATTCCGGACGACGGATCGGGACTGGGCTGGATCTTCTACACCTCCGGCACGACGGGTCAGCCCAAGGGCGCGATGCTGAGCCACCGCAACCTGCTGCTGATGACGCTCAACTATTTCGCCGACGTCGATGCGCTGGGCACGGGTGAGGCGCTGATCCATGCCGCGCCGATGTCCCATGGCTCGGGGCTCTACGCCCTGCCGCATGTCGCCCGGGCGTCGGTGAACGTGACGCCCGAATCGGGCGGCTTCGATCCGGCGGAAACGCTCCGGCTGATCGCGCGCTGGCGCGACGCCAGCTTCTTCTTCGCGCCGACCATGGTGCACCGGCTGATCAACGACCCGCGCACCGGCGACGCCGATACCTCGAACCTGAAGACCATCGTCTATGGCGGCGGGCCGATGTATGTCGCCGACATCTCCCGCGCGATGGAGCTGATGGGCCAGAAGTTCGTGCAGATCTACGGCCAGGGCGAGGCGCCGATGACCATCACCGGATTGAGCCGGGAGATGCACCGGATGACGGATCATCCGCGCTATGCCGAGCGGCTGGGCTCGGTCGGCGTCGCCCGCACCGATGTCGAGGTCCGCGTGGTCGACGAGACGGACAATCCCCTGCCGGCCGGCGAGATCGGAGAGGTGGCGGTGCGCGGCCCCGTGGTCATGCAGGGCTATCTCGACCGCCCCGACGCCACCGCCGAGACGCTGAAGGGCGGCTGGCTGCACACCGGCGACATGGGCAGCTTCGATGAGGACGGGTTCCTGACGCTGAAGGACCGCTCCAAGGACATGATCATTTCCGGGGGCACGAACATCTATCCGCGCGAGATCGAGGAAGTGCTGCTGCGTCATCCGCTGGTCGCCGAGGCCTCGGTCGTCGGCCGCCCGCACCCGGACTGGGGCGAGGAGGTCGTGGCCTTCATCGTGGCGGCGGACGCGTCGCCGGAGCCGGGCGAACTCGACCGGCTCTGCCTCGACAACATCGCGCGCTTCAAGCGGCCGAAGGACTACCGCTTCGTCGAGGCGCTGCCGAAGAACAATTACGGGAAGGTGCTGAAGACCGAGCTCAGGAAACTCGTCTGACCCGGATCAGAACTGGATGCGGGTGCCGACGAAGATGAGCGCGTCGCGGGACTGCTCGTCCAGATCCGACAGGTTCTGCTGGTCCCAGAACTGCACGCCGCCGACCAGGTCGATCGAGCGGTTCAGGTTGTAGACGCCGCCGAATTCAAGCGCGTCGGCCACACCCAGAAGGCTCTCCTCGCGGGACTGCAGCGAGCGCATGTACTGCATGCCGACGCGCCAGTTTTGGCCGCCATAGGACAGGTCGAGGCGATAGTCGCGGTATTCGGCCTGGTCGCGCAGACGGCTTTCCCGCCCGAAATCCGCGCCCACGGAGAAACCTCCATAGCCGAGCCGGCCGCCGATCTGCAGAAGGCCGCCATCGTCGCCCGCGGCGTCCGACAGCGAGAGATCGTCGTTCAGAGAGATGCCGCGGCCCAGGCCGCGCGATCCGAGGCCGGAAATGCCGGTGCGGTCCGTGTCGCCGCCGATATTCGTGAACAGCCGGTACTCGACGCCGAAGGCCTCGTCGTCATAGCCCAGCCGCACCTGCGGCAGGTCGCGGCCCGACGGCCCGACATTGTCGGTATCGATGTTCAGGCTCTTGGAGCGCGGGGTGACCGATAGCAGTTCATCGACGGTCAGACCGCCCTGCCGGCCATCCAGAGTCGCCGCCGGCGCCTGCTCGAAGTTCAGACGCAGCTTTCCTTCATCCGCCTGTACTGGCGAAAGGAAAGCCGTTAGAGCCATCAAGGCGGCAGGGATATGCCAGCGAACGTTCATCGTCCCCCAAAGCTTCACGCGCAGACACTACCAAAGCGTTATTAAGTGCGTGTCGCTCGTCAGATCAATGGGAGAATCGAGCCGGTTACGCGGTTGTGTGCACCGGGTCGAAGGGATAGAAACGGGCGCGTCACACCATGTGAGGACCGTTGGATTGACACTTTCTCTTCGATCGCTGGCCGGGCTTCTGACCATATTCCTGTCGCTCTCGGCGCTGGGCGGGTGCAGCTCGCTCAATCCCTTTTCGGATGACGAAGGGGAAACGTCTGCGAATCAATCGGTTACGCCTCCGGCGACGACAGCCGGCCAGGTCGCGGCTCAGTCCGGCGCGCCGGCCAACCCGTTCATGTGGCAGGCGACGCTGGAACATGTCGGCTTCATGCCCTTCCAGAAAGTTGATGATCAGGAGGGCGTCATCGTCACCGACTGGTACATTCCGCCGGGCGCGCCGCTGGAGAGATTCCGGCTCGACGTGGCATTTTCATCACGAGCCCTCCGGGCCGAGGCGATCAGCATCGATGTCTTCCGCCAGGAGCTCAACAGCGCCGGTCAGTGGTTCGATGCGCCGTCGTCGCCCGAGGTCAGCCGCAACATGATCGATTCCATCATCGCCCGGGCGCTCGTGCTACGTCAGGACTCCGGCGCGCTCTGACGCCGGCCCTTCCGCCTGATCCCGCACACCCCCTACCGACCGCAGCTGCCATGACCGATCTGAACGAACGCTACAACCCCGCCGAGGCCGAGCCGAAATGGCAGAAGGCCTGGGACGAGGCCGACTGTTTCCGGGCCGAAACCGATCCGGGCCGGGAGAAATACTACGTCCTGGAGATGTTCCCCTACCCGTCGGGGCGCATCCACATGGGCCATGTCCGCAACTACACGCTGGGCGACGTTGTGGCGCGCTACAAGCGGGCCCGCGGCTTCAACGTGCTGCACCCGATGGGCTGGGACGCCTTCGGTCTGCCGGCCGAGAACGCGGCGCGCGACAAGAAGGTGCATCCGGCCGACTGGACCTACCAGAACATCGCCAACATGAAGGCCGAGCTGAAGTCGATGGGCCTCAGCCTCGACTGGTCCCGAGAGTTCGCGACCTGCGACGCCGGCTACTACCGCCATCAACAGAAGCTGTTCCTCGACTTCCTGGCGAAGGACCTGGTGTACCGCCGGGAGAGCTGGGTCAACTGGGACCCGGTGGACCATACCGTGCTGGCCAACGAGCAGGTGATCGACGGCAAGGGCTGGCGCTCGGGCGCGACGGTCGAGAAGCGCAAGCTGACCCAGTGGTTCTTCCGCATCACCGCCTATGCCGAGGACCTGCTCGCCGAGCTGTCGAAGCCGTCGATGGAGCGCTGGCCGGACCGCGTGCGGGCCATGCAGACCCAGTGGATCGGCCGCTCGACCGGTCTGCGCATGACCTTCGATTTCGCGGGCGAGGGGCCGGCCGAAGGGCTCACCGTCTACACCACGCGGCCCGACACCATCTTCGGCGCCAGCTTCATGGCCGTCTCGGCCGAGCATCCGCTGGCCCAGGCCGTGGCCGAGGGCAATCCGGAAGCCACCGCCTTCATCGAGGAATGCCGCCGCATGGGCACCTCGGAGGAGGAGCTGGAGCGTGCCGAAAAGCGCGGCTACGACACGGGCCTCTCGGTGAAGCACCCCTTTATCGAGGGCAAGACCCTGCCGGTCTACATCGCCAACTTCATCCTGATGGATTACGGCACCGGCGCGATCTTCGGCTGCCCGGCGCACGACCAGCGCGACCTGGACTTCGCCCGCAAGTACGGCCTGCCGGTGACCCCGGTGGTCTGCCCCCGGGACGTCGATCCGGCATCCTTCGAGGTCGGCGCCGAGGCCTATGTCGGCGACGGCCGCATCGTGAATTCTGACTTCCTCGACGGCCTCGGGATCGAGGAAGCCAAGACCGCCATCGCGGAGCGCATGGAAACGGCGGACAAGGGCGCGCGGACGGTCAATTTCCGCCTCCGCGACTGGGGGCTCAGCCGCCAGCGCTACTGGGGCTGCCCGATCCCGGTGATCCACTGCCCGTCCTGCGGCGTGGTGCCGGTGCCCGAGAGCCAGCTGCCCGTCGAACTGCCGATGGACGTCACCTTCGACAAGCCGGGCAACGCGCTGGACCATCACCCGACCTGGAAGAAGGTCGCGTGCCCGTCCTGCGGCGCGGATGCCGAGCGCGAGACGGACACGATGGACACCTTCGTCGATTCGTCCTGGTACTTCGCCCGCTTCGCCAGCGCCGACGCCGGTGACGAGCCGGTGCGCGACCGAGATTTCGACTACTGGCTGCCGGTCGACCAGTATATCGGCGGCATCGAGCACGCGATCCTGCACCTGCTCTATTCGCGCTTCTTCACCCGCGCCATGCGGGCGACCGGCCATGGCGACCTGAACGAGCCCTTCGCGGGCATGTTCACCCAGGGCATGGTGATCCACCGGACTTACCGGCTGGAGAGCGGCGAGTGGCTCTATCCGGTCGATGTGGAGAAGGGGCCCGACGGCAACTGGCGGCAGATCGAGAGCGGCAAGCGCGTGATCGAGGGCAGCCTGGAGAAGATGTCGAAGTCGAAGAACAACACTGTCGATCCGGGCTTCATCATCGACAAGTACGGCGCGGACACCGCGCGATGGTTCATGCTCTCCGACAGCCCGCCGGACCGCGATCTGGAATGGTCCGACGAGGGCGCGAACGGAGCCTGGCGCTTCCTGCAGCGCGCCTGGCGCCTGGTGCGGCAGGCGGCGAACGATCCTGCCGGCGCGCCCGCCGGCGACGGCGAACTGGTGCGGACGGCGCACCGCGCCATCGACGGCTTCACCGGCGATCTGGAGAAGTTCCACTTCAACCGCGGCGTTGCCCGTGTGCATGAACTGGCCAACGCCATCGAGAAGTCGGGCGCGGCGGATCCGGCGGCGCGGCGCTTCGCGGTGGAGGCGATGGTGCGGCTGATGACGCCGATGACGCCCCATTTTGCCGAAGAGGCGTGGGCCATGCTGGGCAAGGACGGCATGGCCGTCGACGCGCCCTGGCCCGAGGCCGATCCGGCGCTGGTGACCGAGGACAGCGTCGACATCGCCATCCAGGTGATGGGCAAGAAGCGGGCGGTCATCAACCTGCCCCGCGACACCGACAAGGCCGAGGTCGAGGCCCGCGCGCTGGCCGAGCCGAACGTGCAGCGCGCCATGGACGGCAAGCCGCCGAAGAAGGTGGTGGTCGTGCCGAACAGGATCGTCAATGTCGTGGTCTAGGCCCTTTGCCGCGCTCGGGCTGGCGCTGGCGCTGCTGGCCGCCGGCTGCGGCTTCGAGCCAGTGCACAAGCCGTCCGGCGGGTTGGCCGAGCGGCTGCAGAACGTCTACGTCGTGCCGATCAAGTCCCACACCGGCCAGGCCGTGCGCAATGCGCTGCTGGACGAGCTGGGCGCGCCGGACCGCAATGCCGATGCCGACTACATCCTGACGCTGTCCGTGAGCGAAGTGCGTGAGAGCCTTGGCATCCAGGCCGACGAGACCGTCTCCCGGATCAACGTCATCATCACCGCCAGTTACGTGCTGACGCTCAACGATATCGAGCGCACGGTGATCGGCCGGGGCAGCGTGACGCGCAGCGCGCCGTTCAACGTCGTCGATGACGAATTTTCGACCCAGACCGCGAGCCGCGACGCCCAGCGTCTGGCCGGCAGGCAGGTCGGGGAGGCCATCCGCCGCCGGGTGTCTGTCCAGCTCAGGCAATGATCCGGCGCGATGGAACCGAAACCCTGGGAAGTCGACGCCTATCTGAGAAAACCTGATCCCGGACACCGCGTCTTCGTCATCCACGGACCCGATACCGGGCTGGTGAAGGAACGCGCCGACCGTCTGGCCGCGCATCATCTGGGCAGGGATTTCGATCCCTTCCAGCTGGTGCGGCTGACGCCGGAGATGCTGGCCGAGGATCCCGCGCGGCTGATGGACGAGACCACCCAGATCGGCATGTTCGGCGGCGAGCGCGTGATCCGCGTGACCGATGCCGGGCATGCCGCGGTCGGCCGTGCCGCGGCAGCGCTGCTGGACGACGCCGAACCGGCCGCTGTGGTCATCTTCGAAGCCGCCGACATGAAACCGGCGAACCCGATCCGCAAATGGGCGGCGAAATCGGACCGGGCGGCGGTGCTGGCCTGCTTCGCCGACAATGAGCAGGACCTCGACCGGCTGGCGGGCGATGCCCTGCGCGAGGCCGGGCTGCAGGCCGACCGCGACGCGCGTTCCATGATCGTCGAGCGCATGGGTCCGGACCGGCAGGCCAACCGGCGCATGCTGGAGACCCTGGTCACCTACAAGCTGGGCACAGACGGCCAGGTGACGGCCGACGATGTCGAGTCCGTTCTGGGCGATCAGTCGGCGGTCGGCTACGACGCGATCGCCTTCGCGGCCTTCGACGGCAACACATCCGATGCGCTGGCGCTTTACGACAAGAGCGTGGCCGAAAACACCGACCCCAACGCCATCGTCGCCTCGCTTCTGCGCCACCTCGACCGCTTCGACGTGGCCGAGGAGAATTTCGCCGCCACCGGCCTAAGGCAGAAGAAGATGCAGGCCGCCTTCCGGGCACAGATGGGCCGCTGGCCCGCGGCGCGGCTCTCGGCCGCCCGGCGGCTCACCGTCGAGGCGCAGATCGACATGCGCGGCCAGCACTACCAGATCGCCGATCTCGTCTGCCGCCACCTGATTCTCAGATTGTCGGCAGCGGCGGGACGGCGCTAGGCGCGCAGCGCCGCCGTCGCCGCGGCATCCACGGACCGGCCGTCCGCGGCGATGGCGACACGGTAGACGTCGCGGGCGGCCTCGGCGCTGACCACGCCGTCGCGGACGTCACGCAGCACTGCGGCAGGATCGCGCCGGGCCGGATCGCCAATGCCGCCGCCACCCGGCGAATGCGCTTCCAGCCGCGCCGGCGGCAGGTCGCGGACACCGTATTGCGGTGCGTCGAAAGTGCCGCCGCCTTCAGGGTAGAGCTCCATGGCTCCGGCCTCACCGGCGCCGCCGCCCGAGATCCCGAATCCGGACGGCGGGCCGATGCCCTCGCCGCGGAAGGAGTAGGTGGCGGGCACCAGCGTCTCAACCTCGTAGTCGATGCCGGTGCCGCCCCGGAACTCGCCGGCGCCGCCGCCGTCGGTGCGGAATTCCTGGCGCAGGATGCGGGCGGGATAGATGCGCTCATAGCCCTCGGCATTGGGCAGGTGCAGCCCACCCAGGCTGATCAGCAGCCCGATCTGGTTCAGCCCGTCCCGGCCCTGCACAGCGCCGCCGCCGGCATTGGCGGCCCAGTTGTACATGACGAAGGGCTCGCTGGCCCCGGCCGAACGGCCGGAGGTGATGTTGTGGATGGTCTTGCCCCAGCCGGCGCAGGCCCGGCCCGGCACCGCCTCGCCCAGCGCGCGCCAGATGGCGTGGACGATCTCGTGGGCGATGAAGACGGTGCACATGGTCATCGGCGCGGGCGGGCGCGGGTTCACCACCGTGCCCTCGGGCGCGACGATCGCGACGGAGCGGAAGGCGCCCTCGTTGCGTGGCATGTCCGGGTCGAAGAAGCTCGCCAGCGCCATGTAGACCGCGGAGTGGGTGTTGGCGATGGACGAGTTCTTGAAGCCCCGCATCTGCGGGTCGGAGCCGGTGAAATCGACGGTCAGGCCGTCGGCCGACTTCTCGATGGCGACGCGGATATGGATGTCGCGCTTCTCGAAGCAGTCATTGTCGGTGATCTCGACCGCCTCGTAGCGGCCGTCCGGGATCTCCCGGCAGGCTTCCCGGAAGCGGCCGTCGGCATAGGCCAGCAAGGCGTCGAAATAGCCCGCGCCAGCCTCCCGTCCCAGGTCGAGCAGCAGCTCTTCCAGACGCTCGGCGCCGATATTCGTCGAGCCGATCATCGCGCGAAGATCGCCGTCCAGCAGTTCCGGCGTACGGCTGTTGAGCAGCAGCAGTTGCCAGAGATCGTCGCGGACCTCGCCCTTCTCGAACAGCTTCAGAACCGGCAGGCGGATCCCCTCGTGGAAGATCTCGGTGGCTTCGGGGTTGTAGGTGCCCGCCGCGCCGCCGCCGATGTCGGACTGGTGGGCGCGGTTGCAGGTCCAGCCGGCCAGCTCTCCCTCGACGAACACGGGCCTTGAGATCACCCAGTCGGGCAGGTGGTTGCCGCCCGCCGCGTAGGGGTCGTTGGAAATGAAGATGTCGCCCGGCTCTATCCGGCCCTTGAAGGCCTTCAGCACGGCCCGCACAGTGAAACCGCCGCCGCCGGTGTGGATCGGGATTCCGTCCGCCTGGCTGATCAGCGTGCCGCCCGCCTCGGCGATGAAGCAGGAGAAGTCGTGGCTCTGGTTGAAGATCGGGCTGCGCGCGGTCCGGGTCATCACGAACCCCATCTGCCGCGAGATGTGGTCCAGCCGGTTCTGCACCAGCGCCAGGGTCACGGGGTCGATGTTCATCGTTCCACCTCCTCTGCCGTGTCCCGGGCTTGACCCGGGACCCATTCCGGAGCGGTTTCGGGAAGAGCGGCGGGGCCATGATCGCTCAGGAATGGGGCCCGGCTCGGGGGCCGGGGCGCGTTCACGCTCATGCCGCACCTCCGATCTCGATCATGTAGTGGCCGTGCCGGTCGACGGTCAGCCGGTCGCCCGCGCCGGCCAGCACGGTGGTGGTCGGCGCCTCGACGATCAGCGGGCCGCCCAGCGTCATGCCGGGGCTCAGATCGGCCGAGCGGTAGACCGGGGTCTCCGCCCAGCCGGACGTGGCATCGATGAAGCAGCGGCGATGCCCGACGGGCGCAGGTGTGCCGGTTGCACGGGCGTCCGGCGCCGCTGGCGGATCGCGGTCGATCAGGCCGGTCGCCACGACGCGGACCGCGGTGATCAGGATGGTGCCGCCGGGCTGGATGTGGCCGAAGCGGCGCTGGTGATCGGCCTCGAAGGCGGCGCGGATGGCGGCACGGTCAAGCCCCGAGACATCCGTCCGGAGCGACCATTGCTGGCCCTTGTAGCGCAGGTCCAGAACCCGCTGCAGATGCTGCTTCTCCGATGCGAAGCCCTCGGCTTCCAGGGCGCGGCGGCCCTCGGTGAGCAGCGGTGCGAAGCCGGCCTCCAGCTCCGCATCGGCAATCGCGTCCAGATCGCCGTCCAGGACCTTCAGCAGATCCAGCCGTACGTCCGACCAGAGCATACCCAGGGCGCAGAAGGCGCCGGCCTCGACCGGCGCGAAGACCCGCGCGCAGCCCAGCGCGCGCGCCACCGCAGCGCCGTGCATCGGCCCCGCGCCGCCGGCGGCGACCAGGGTTAAGCGTTTGGGGTCGTAGCCGCGCTCGACCGACAGCCGCTCGACGGCATGCAGCAGGTTCTGCTCCAGCAGCCGGAGTATGCCGGCCGCCGCGTCCTCGACGGAAATGCCGAGCGGCTTCGCCACATGGGTCTCGATCGCTGCCCGTGCCTTGTCCGCATCCAGCGATACCGCCCCGCCGGCCATCGGGCCGGGCCGGAGCCTGCCCAGAACCAGATGCGCGTCCGTGGCGGTGGGGCGGTCGTTGCCCCGGCCATAGGCGGCGGGGCCGGGATCGGCGCCCGCACCTTCGGGGCCGACGCGCAGCATGCCGCCGCCATCGACGCCGGCCAGCGTGCCGCCGCCCGCGCCAACGGTGTGGATATCGATTGCCGGGGTCGCGAGGTGATAGCCGTCGATCTCCAGCGCGTCCGAGACCGGTGTCTCGCCGTCCGCCATCAGGGTCACGTCGCAGCTGGTGCCGCCGATCTCCATGGCGACCAGATCGTCGAGCCCCGTCAGTTCGCGGTAGAGTTTCAGCGCGCCGACGCCCGCGGCGGGGCCGGACAGCGTCAGATTCACCGGACGTGCTGCAGCCTCGGCCACCGAGACCGCGCCGCCGTTCGACTGCACCAGCAGGATCGAGCCCGGCAGGCCTTCGGCGCGCAGGGCCTCGTCGAGACGGGTCAGGTAGCCGACCACCTTCGGCGCGACATAGGCGTTCATCACCGTGGTCGAGCCGCGCTCGTATTCGCCGACGACAGGGTTCACCTCCGACGACTGCGAGATCCAGCTGCCGCCCCAGGCTTCTTTCAGAACAGCGGCGGCCTGTTCCTCCTGCGCCGGGCCGGCATAGGCGTTGTGCAGGCAGATCGCGACCGACTCGACGCCTTCCCTGTCGAACACCGCCGCGGCGCGGCGGACGCCGTCCACATCCAGCGGCTCGATCTCGTTCCCGTCCTTGTCCAGCCGTCCCTTCACGGGCAGGCGCAGGTAGCGCGGTGCGAGCACCGGCGGATTCGGCGCACGGTGATCCCACTGGTCGGCGCGGAAACCGCGGCGGATTTCCAGCGAATCGCGGAAGCCGTCGGTGACGATCATCCCGGTCACGGCGCCCTTGCGCTCCAGAATGGTGTTGGTGGCGATGGTGGAGCCGTGCACGAACAGCCGGCACTGGCGCAGCAGATCGCCCGGCGTCATGCCCAGTTCGCCGGCCGCCAGGCGGAGCACGTTCAGCACGCCCTCGCTGGGGTCCGAGGGAACCGACGGCGTCTTGAACACGCTCAGCGCGCCGGCCGCGTCAGCGAGCGCCATGTCGGTGAAGGTGCCGCCGACATCGACGCCGATGCGCCAGGGCGGTTCAGGTCTGGTCATGTGTGTCGTTCTCCCCGGCGCGCAGTCTTGCGCAAGCCGTCGGGCGTTGTCATCCCCGGCCGGCGGCGCAGCAGTGCAGAGCGCCCGGATTGGCTCACGCCCGTATTGCTGCCAGACTTGCCGTCGCCACAACGGGGAGAGCCATCGTCATGTTTCCGGATCCTAAATCGCGGTCGGCCAAGCTGACTCAGCGCGCCATGCAGGTGCTGCCCGATGGTGGCAGCCGTTCGACCATCCGCATGACCCCGCATGCGATCTACGTGAAGGAAGGCCATGGCGGGCGGGTGACCGACGTCGACGGCAACACGCTGCTGGACTTCAACAACAACTTCACGTCGCTGATCCACGGCCACGCCCATCCCCGCGTCGTCGAGGCGATCCAGAAGCAGGCGCCGCTGGGAACAGCCTTCTCCTTCGCGACCGAGGCCGAGATCGAACTGGCCGAGATGCTGACGGCGCGGGTCGAGGGCTTCGACATGATCCGCTTCTGCAATTCCGGCTCCGAAGCGGTGATGAACGCGATCAAGGCGGCCCGCGCCTTCACCGGTCGGCCGCGCATCGCCAAGTGCGAGGGCGCCTATCACGGCTCCTACGATTTCGCCGAGGTCAGCCTGGGCAGTGGACCGGATCACTGGGGCGACGAGACCCGGCCCGAAAGCGTGCCCTACAGCCACGGCACGCCCGGCGGCGTGCTGTCGGACGTGATCGTCATCCCGTTCAACGACGTCGCCCGGGCCGAAGCCATCCTGGACGCCCATGCCGACGAACTCGCCGGCGTGGTGTTCGATCCGGTCTCGACCCAGATCGGGCTGCTGCCGCCGTCGCCGGAGTTCCTGGACATGCTGGTGCGGTTCCGGGAGCGGAGCGGCGCGCTGCTGATCTTCGACGAGGTCATCGCCTTCCGGCAGGGCCATGGCGGGTCGCAGACCCTGCTCGGCGTGACGCCGGACCTGACCGCGCTGGGCAAGATCATCGGCGGGGGCCTTCCGGTCGGCGCGGTGGCCGGTTCGCGGGAGGTGATGAGCGTCTTCGAGGTGAGCGGCGCCAAGGCCCGGCTGCCACATGGCGGCACCTTCAACGCCAACCCGCTGACCATCGTCGCGGGCCGGGCGGCCATGACCGACTGGACGCCGGAGGCAGTCGACAACCTGAACGCGAAAGGGGAGCAGTGCCGCGAGGCGTTGCGCGAGGCGATCCGCATCGCCAACGTCCCCGGTCAGGTCACCGGTTCGGGCTCGCTGTTCCGCATTCACGTGCATGGCCGGCAGATGACGACATACCGGGATACCTATCCGACGGCGGCCGAAGCCGAACGCACCCATGCGCTGGCCCATGGCCTGATCGGCGAGGGCGTCTTCACCTCCACCTACGGTCTCGGTTGTCTCTCGACCTCCACGTCCGACGCGGATGTCGCGCGGCTGGCCGACGCCACGGTCACGGTCTACCGCGCCATGCGGGAGAAGGGCCTGTATGACGCGGATTGATCATTACGCTTCGTATTCGGGCCGTACCTGCTAGTATGATCCTCTACCTTGCGCTGTTAACGGGCAGCAGACCCGGCGGTGCAGGGGGACGGCGGGAGGAGGCCGTCTGAGTAGGGGAGAACAAGATGCGATCCGCGATGCGGGAAGAAATCGCGCAACTCAAGCGCGAGCGGATTCTGGAAGAGGCACGGCAACTCTTTTTCGAGAAGGGCTACCAGGGCACCACGCTGGACGCTGTCGCGCGGCAGCTGGAGGTCACCAAGCCCTTCATCTATTCGCATTTCGACAACAAGGCCGCGCTGCTCGGCGAGATTTCCGAGCGCGGCACGCTGAAGTCGCTGGAGGCGATCACCCACGCCCATGAGGCGGATGGCGATCCGGCCCAGCGTCTGGCGCAGGGCATCCGCGAATTCTGCCAGGTGGTCATCGATCATCAGGCCAACATCGCGACCTATTTCCGCGAGGAACAGTATGTGCCGGAGGCTTCCGCCGCGCGCATCAACGCCTGGCGGGCCGAGATCGACCGGAAGATGGCGGCGCTGGTGCGGGAGGGCGTGGAGGCCGGGGACTTCAAGGTGCCCGACATCAACATCGCCACGCTGGCTATCGGCGGCATGGTCTCATGGATGTTCACCTGGTACCGCAGCGGCGGCCGTCTGAGCGACGAGCAGCTCTGCGACTACATGGTCCAGCTCGCCCTCAGCATGCTGGGCGCCGCACCGCCGGCATGACCGTCGCGCCCGCCTATGACTGGATCCGCCATCATGCGGCGTACACGCCGGATGCGCTGGCCGTGGTCGATCTGCACTCGGGCCGCCGCATGGACTACCGCGCCTTCGACCGGCGGGTGGACGCCTGCGCGAACTTCCTGCGCGAGGGGCTGGGCGTCGGTGTCGGCGACCGCGTCGCCATCCTCGCCCACAATTCCTCCGACCACTTCGAGCTGAAATTCGCCTGCCGCCGCATCGGTGCGATCTTCCTGCCGTTGAACTGGCGGCTGGCCCTGCCGGAGCTGGAGTTCATCGCCGGGGATGCCGAGCCGCGCGTGCTGATTGCGGGTGACGGCTTCATGGAGGTGGCGCGCGCCATCCAGAAGTCCGTCGGCACGCCGCATCTGCTCGACTGTTGCGACGGCGCGGACAGCCGCTATGAGCGCGGACTGGCGAAGTCGGTCGGCCGCGCGGCGGTGGAGCCGCAGACCCATGACGACACCTGGGCGCTGGTCTACACCTCGGGCACCACGGGCCGGCCCAAGGGCGCGCGGCTGACCCATGGCCAGGCCGTCTATCATGCCGTGAACTCGTCCATGGCGGTCGAGATCACCCGCAACACGGTGAACCTTGCCGTCCTGCCGCTGTTCCATGTCGGCGGGCTGCATCTGTTCAGCTGCTGCGTCTTCCATTTCGGCGGCGCGGTTCTGGTCATGCGCACCTTCGATCCCGGCGACTTCCTGGGCTATCTCGCCGACGAGGATCTCGGCATCACCCACGCCTTCGGCGTGCCCACGAATTTCCTCTTCGCCAGCCAGCACGAGGACTTCGCGAAGACCGATCTCAGCCGCCTGGTCTGCGTCGGCGTCGGTGGCGCGTCGCCGCCATTGACCCTGCTGGAGACCTATGCCGAGCGCGGCGTGATCGTTCAGAACGGCTGGGGCATGACCGAGACCTGCACGCTCGGCACGATCATCTCGAAGGACCGGGCGCTGGAGAAGATCGGCTCGTCGGGCCAGGCGGTGATGCACACCTCGCTCCGCATCGTCGACCCGGAGGGCAGGGATGTCGGCACCGACGAGACCGGCGAACTGTGGATCAAGGGGCCGACCATTACGCCGGGTTACTGGAACCGGCCCGACGCCAATGAAAGCTCCTTCACCGACGGCTGGTTCCACACCGGCGACGCGGCGCGCATGGACGAGGAAGGCTTCGTCACCATCGTCGACCGCTACAAGGACATGTTCATCTCAGGCGGCGAGAACGTCTATCCGGTCGAGGTCGAGAACGTGATCTATCAGCTCGACGGGATCGCCGAGACCGCGGTCATCGGCGTCGGCGACGACCGCTGGGGCGAGGTCGGGCGCGCCTTCGTGGTGACGAAGGACGGCTCAAACCTGACCGAGGAGGCCATCGTCGGCCACTGCCGGCAGAACCTCGCGGGCTTCAAGGTGCCGAAGTCCGTCCGCTTCCTCGACGAACTCCCCCACAACGCCACCGGCAAGATCCTGAAGCACCAGTTGCCGCGGGATTGAGGACAGGTTTCATTCGATGGCCCGCAGCGGGTGGCTTTCTCCCGCGCATGGGACATGGATGCCGGCAGCCGTCTCCTTTGCAAACCAGTGACGGCTGTTCAGACGAAATCCGTCTTGACGCCGGCCGTCGTATCTATATATCTAGCGATATGGATAATCTGACCGCATCGGACGCCTTCGCCGCGCTGGGGCATGAAAGCCGCCTCGCCATCCTCCGCTTCCTCGTGGAATGCGGCACGGAAGGCGCGGACGCTTCCACCCTGTCGGCGGAACTCGGCATTCCCTGGACCACGCTCAGCCATCATCTGGACCACCTGAAACGGTCCGGCCTGGTGAACGCCGAGAAGCAGGGCCGCCGGGTGGTCCACACGGCCAGCTTCGAATCCGTGAAATCGCTTTCCACCTTCCTGCTGCAGAACTGCTGCATCAGGCAAACCCGGGAGTCCGCCGCATGAGCCGCCGCCTTCACGTCCATGTTTCCGTCGACGACCTGTCGAAGAACGTTGCCTTCTACTCCACCCTGTTCGCGCAGCAGCCGACCGTCCTGAAGGACGATTACGCCAAGTGGATGCTCGACGATCCGTCGGTGAACTTCGCCATCTCCAACCGCTCGGGCAAGGTCGGCATCGACCATCTCGGCTTCCAGGTCGATACCGATGCCGAAGTCGAGGAGATCGAGGCCCGGCTGCACGAGGCCGAGCAGGTCGTCGCCCCGCAGCGGGACGCCAACTGCTGCTACGCCTATGGCAACAAGTCGTGGTCGCAGGATCCGGCCGGGGTGCCGTGGGAGATCTTCCACACGCTGAAGGACATCCCGATCTTCGGCTCCGACCACCAGCCGCTGGACGAGGTCGCCGGCAAGGAGACGCAGAGCGCCGGCGCCTGTTGCGGCTGAGCCGCCGCCGCGCCACATTTGGCGCATGGAGAGCTTCGCCACCATCCGCGCCCGCGCCGCCGAACGCAAGGGCGGCGAGGACGTCATCGAAGGGCTGATGCCGGACACGCTTCCCGATGCGGAGCTGGCCGGCATCCCCGACGACCGCTGGCTGGCCGGGATGACCCGGGCGGTCTTCAATTCCGGTTTCAACTGGAAGGTGATCGAGGCCAAGTGGGACGGCTTCGAGGCCGCCTTTCACGGCTTCGATCCCGGGCGCGTCGCCTTCATGGACGACGACCGGATCGATGCGCTGACGAAGAACCCCGACATCGTCCGCCATGCGGGCAAGATCACGGCGACGCGGGAGAACGCCGTCTTCGTCACCGGCCTGATCCGCGAGCACGGCTCCGCCGGCGCCTTCTTCGCCAACTGGCCGGCAACCGATCAGGTCGGGCTGATGGAGGTGCTGAAGAAGCGCGGCAGCCGCCTGGGCGGCAACACCGGGCAGTATTTCCTGCGCTTCGCCCGCAAGGACAGCTTCGTGCTCGGCGGCGACGTGGTGAAGGCGCTGATCAAGTGGGGTGCGGTGGAGAAGAACCCGACCTCGAAGCGCGACCTCGCCGCCGTGCAGGCCGCCTTCAACACCTGGCAGGCCGAGAGCGGCCGGACGATGGCCCATATCAGCCGCACCCTCGCCATGTCCGTGGGCGAGGAAGACTAGTGCGATGGCACGTGATCTGGACAAATCCTCCGGTCGATCCGAGATCGACGCCTTCCTGAAGAAGGTCGAGGCGGCGCCGAAGCGCGGCTCGGGCGTGCGCGGGCGGCTGATCTTCGCCATGGACGCCACCGCCAGCCGTCAGGCGCAGTGGGACCGGGCGCTGCATATCCAGGCCGAGATGTTCCAGGCGGCGGAGGAACTCGGCGGGCTCGATATCCAGCTGATCTACTATCGCGGCTTCGGCGAATGCCGGGCCAGCAAATGGTACGCGGACCCGGCCGAACTGCGCCGCGCCATGCTGACCGTGCAGTGCCTGGGCGGCCGGCACCCAGATCGGCAAGGTCCTCTCCCGCGCGATGAAGGAAACGAAGGACAAGCCCGTGCAGGCGGTCGTCTTCGTCGGCGACTGCATGGAGGAAGAGGCGGATCTGCTCTGCGACAAGGCCGGACAGCTTGGCCTGCTGAAGACGCCGCTGTTCATGTTCCACGAAGGCGGCGAACCGCTGGCCGCGGGCACCTTCCGCCAGATGGCCAAGCTCTCCGGCGGCGCCTACTGCCCCTTCAACGCCGCCAGCGCCGAAGCGCTGAAGGAACTCCTCCGCGCCGTCGCCGTCTTCGCCGCCGGCGGGCGCAAGGCCCTCGCCGACCGCTCGAAGGGCAGCCGCCAGGTCGCCGGGCTGCTGCAGCAGCTGAAATAGGCAACGCCGCTCTGGGCAGCGGGATCGGGCCTGTGCCGGACCCCGATCCGGTATCCCGCTGCGCGTGAGAGGGCCCCGAGAAACACCGACCCGTCCCGGGACTTGATCCCGGGACTCGGTCACGGTGGTGCAGGACCTTGATCCTCCCTATCCTTGCTCCGGGGATACAAGGGGAGGACCATGATGGCCAGACCGCCGCTGCGTGTGGGCGTCGCTTACGATTTCCGCAATCCGCCGGATTCGGGCATCGCCAACACCGATCTCTATGCCGCCGTGATGGAGCAGGTCGCCTGGCTGGACGGGCTGGGCGTCGATCTCGTCTGGTTCACCGAGCATCACTTTCTGGAAGACGGCTACCTGCCGTCCTGGATTCCGGTCGCCGGCGCGATGGCGGCGCGGACGAAGCATATCCGCATCTCGTCGGACATCTGCCTGATGCCGTTCCAGAACCCGGTCCGGCTGGCCGAGGACCTCGCCGTGCTCGACAACATCTCCAACGGCCGCATGGAGATCGGCATCGGCATGGGCTACGCGCCGCACGAGTTCCGCGGCTTCGGCATCCCGCTTAAACAGCGGCTCTCGCGCACCGAGGAAGGCATCGAGGTGCTGCAGCGCTGCTTCACCGGCGAGACATTCAGCTTCCACGGCAAGCGCTACACCTTCGAGGACGTGAAGATCACGCCGGGCTATGTGCAGCCGGGCGGCCCGCCGATCTGGATCGCCGCCATGTCGGAAGCCGGCGCCCGCCGGGCGGCGCGCTTCGGCGCCAACCTGCTGCCGCAGGGGCCGCGCGATCAGGTGCTGGACCCGTGGCGCGCCGACATGCAGGCCGCCGGGCGCAACCCGGACGAACGGCGGGTCGGCATCATCCGCTCCTGCCTGGTGACCGACGATCCCGCCCGCGACTGGCCCGCCATCAAACAGGCCGAGCGCTACCGGATGGAGGTCTATCTCCGCTTCAACCGCGAATCCGGCGACGGTCTGTCTTCGACGCGCGACGACGAACGCATCCCCCAGACCTGGGTGGTGGGCGACGCCGACCACTGTGTCGCCGAACTGGCCGCCTATGTCCGCGAGCACGGCATCACCGACATCGTCACCTGGGGCGTGCCGCCGGGCATGACCACGGACCAGATGAACCCGCACCTGGAACGCTTCGCCACCGAAGTCGCCCCGCGGTTGAAGGCGGCGGTCGCCTGAGATCGCCGATCCCCTTGCCGCCCCCGCGGGCCGCTGCTACGTAGCGGCTTTCTCAGACCAACAGCGGAAACGGCATGTCACTGGACAGGGAAACGGTCAGGCGCGTGGCCAAGCTCGCGCGGATCCGGGTGGACGAGCATCGTCTCGACGAACTGGCTCCGGAGCTGAACCAGATCATCGGCTTCGTGGAGCAGCTGGACGAGGTACAGACCGAGGGCGTCGAGCCCATGACCTCGGTCGCGAAGCAGAAGCTGCGCTGGCGCGCCGACGAGATCACCGATGGCGGCAGGGCCGCCGAAGTGACCGGCAACGCCCCGGCCTCCGACATGAACTTCTTCGCCGTGCCGAAGGTGGTGGAATGAGCGATCTGACCGAACTGACGCTGGCCGAGGCCCGCGACGGGCTGGCGAAGGGCGACTTCACCTCGGTCGAGCTGACCGAGGCCTACAACGCCGCCGTCGCCGCGGCGCGTCCGCTGAACGCCTTCATCACCGAGACGCCGGAGATGGCCGTCGAGATGGCGAAGGCCTCTGACGCGCGGCGCGCGAAGGGCGAGGCCGGCGCGATGGAAGGCCTGCCGATCGGCATGAAGGACCTGTTCTGCACGAAGGGCGTCCTGACCACAGCCGCGAGCCACATCCTGGACGGCTTCCACCCGCCCTATGAAAGCACGGTCAGCCAGAACCTCTGGGACGCCGGCGCGGTCATGCTGGGCAAGCTGAACCTCGACGAGTTCGCCATGGGCTCGTCCAACGAGACCAGCTACTACGGCACCGCCGTGAACCCCTGGGCGCCGGACGGCGACAACCGCAAATACGTGCCCGGCGGCTCGTCGGGCGGCTCGGCGGCGTCCGTGTCCTCGCATTGCGCCATCGCGGCGACCGGCACCGACACCGGCGGCTCGATCCGCCAGCCCGCCGCCTTCACCGGCATAGTGGGCGTGAAGCCGACCTATGGCCGCTGCTCCCGCTTCGGCATCGTCGCCTTCGCCTCCTCGCTGGACCAGGCCGGGCCGATGACGCGGACCGTGCGCGACGCGGCCATCATGCTGGGCGCGATGGCCGGGTTCGATGCGAAGGATTCGACGTCGGTCGACATGCCGGTGCCGGATTTTGAGGCAGCGCTGACCGGCGACATCCGCGGCCTGAAGATCGGTATTCCCGCCGAGTACCGCATGGACGGCATGCCCGAGGAGATCGAGGCGCTCTGGCACAAGGGCGAGGCGATGCTGAAGGACGCCGGCGCGGAGATCGTGCCGATCAGCCTGCCGCACACCAAATACGCGCTGCCCTGCTACTACATCGTCGCCCCGGCCGAGGCCTCGTCGAACCTGGCCCGCTATGACGGCATGCGCTACGGCCTGCGCATCGACGGCAGCGACCTGACCGACACCTACGAGAAGACCCGCGCCGAGGGCTTCGGCGACGAGGTACAGCGCCGCGTCCTGATCGGCACCTACGTGCTGTCGGCGGGCTATTACGACGCCTATTACCTGAAGGCGCAGAAGGTCAGGACGCTGATCCTGCGCGACTTCGAGCAGGCCTTCGAGAAGGTCGATGCCATCCTGACGCCGACCACGCCCTCGGCCTCCTTCGCGCAGGGCGAGAAGTCGGGCGATCCGATCGCGATGTATCTGAACGACATCTTCACGGTGCCGGCTTCCATGGCCGGCCTGCCCGGCGCGTCGGTGCCGGTGGGGCTCTCGAAGGAAGGCATGCCGCTGGGGCTGCAGATCCTCAGCCCGGCCTTCGACGAGGCGACGCTGTTCCGTGTCGCCGGGGTGCTGGAGAGCGCCGCCGGGTTCGACGCGAAGCCGAAGAAGTGGTGGGTGAAATGAGCACGATCCAGGGCGCCACGGGCGAGTGGGAATACGTCATCGGGCTGGAGATCCACGCCCAGGTGACCTCGAACGCCAAGCTGTTCTCCGGCGCGCCGACCGCCTTCGGCGCCGAGCCCAACAGCCAGGTCAGCTTCGTCGATGCCGGCCTGCCGGGCATGCTGCCGACCATCAACGCCCACTGCGTCGAGCAGGCGGTGAGGACCGGCATGGGGCTGAACGCCGAGATCAACCTGCATTCGGTGTTCGACCGGAAGAACTATTTCTACCCGGACCTGCCGCAGGGCTATCAGATCAGTCAGTTCAAGCAGCCGGTCGTCGGCCGCGGCAAGATCACCATCGAGCTCGGCGACGGCGAGACCAAGGACGTGGGCATCGAGCGGCTGCATCTGGAACAGGACGCCGGCAAGTCGGTGCACGACCAGCATCCGTCCATGTCCTATGTCGACCTGAACCGCTCCGGCGTCGCGCTGATGGAAATCGTCTCCGATCCCGACATGCGCTCGCCGGAAGAGGCCTCGGCCTATGTCGAGAAGATTCGCCAGATCGTGGTCTATCTCGGCACATGCGACGGCGTCATGGCCGAGGGCTCGCTGCGCGCCGACGTGAACGTCTCCGTTCGCAAGCCGGGCGACGGATACGGCACGCGCTGCGAGATCAAGAACGTGAACTCCATGCGCTTCATCCGCCAGGCCATCGAATACGAGGCGCGGCGCCAGATCGACATTCTGGAAGACGGCGGCTCGATCGATCAGGAAACCCGCCTGTTCGATCCGAACAAGGGCGTCACCCGGTCCATGCGGTCCAAGGAAGAGGCGCATGACTACCGCTACTTCCCGGATCCCGACCTGCTGCCGCTGGAACTGGATCCGGAGTGGGTGGAGCGTGTCCGCGCGGCCCTGCCAGAATTGCCGGACGCCAAGAAGGTGCGGTTCATGTCGGAGTACGGCCTGTCGGAATACGACGCGCGGACGCTGACGTCCGAGCGCCCGTCGGCCGACTATTACGAGGCAGTGGCGAAGGGCCGTGACGCAAAGCTGGCGTCGAACTGGGTGACGACGGACCTGTTCGGCTTCCTCAACAGGACCGGCCATGACATCACGGACAGCCCGATCAAGGCCGCGCAGCTGGGTCAGCTGATCGACCGCATCTCCGACAAGACCATCTCCGGCCGCATCGCCAAGGAGGTCTTCGAGATCATGTGCGAGACCGGGCAGGACCCGGACGCCATCATCGAGGAGAAGGGCCTGAAACAGGTCACCGATACCGGCGCCATCGAGGCGGTCGTCGATCAGGTGATCGCCGAGAACCCGGACAAGGTGGCCCAGGTCCAGGGCGGCAAGGAGAAGCTGCTCGGCTGGTTCACCGGCCAGGTGATGAAGGCCTCCGGTGGCAAGGCCAATCCCCAGGCCGTCAACGAGATCCTGAAGGCGAAGATCCTGGGCTGACGCCTGGCCCGTTTTCGCTGCCGTCCCCGGGCCAGATCCGGGGACCTGAGGGCTGAACCGCCGCGGCGTTCGCGGCAAGCCAACCACCTTGCGGAACAGCACCCCCCGGACCCCCGCGTGTCGCTGCGCGCCAGCGGGGGTGACCACTCAGGGTGTCATCCCCGATCGAGCGTCAGCGAGACTCGGGGATCCGGTCAGACCATCCGTCCTGCGCGAAGGCGGCCCCAAACTTGCCGTCCCCGGGCTCGACCCGGGGACCTGTCCTTGCCACAGCCGAGGCGGTTGAATCCTGCAGCCCCCGGGTCAGGCCCGGGGGCTGCAGGTGTTGGACGCTGCCCAACCCTCCCCCTCGGCAGGGGAGGCTCGAGCGGAAGGGTTATGCGCTAGGCTGCGCGGACCTTGCCGAGGAAGTCGTCGACCACACGGCGCAGGTCGGTGGACGAGCTGTTCAGCACATCCGTGCCCTGCAGCACGCCCGACGAGGCGACGCCGGTCTGTTTCGACGCCTGCGACAGCTCGACGATCCGCTGCGAGACCGCCAGGACCGCTTCGGCGGCATCGCGGCTGGAGCCGGAGATGTCACTGATCGCGGCCACCTGCTCCTCGACCGCCGCGGCCACCATGACGTTGGTGGTGTGCAGCTGCTCGATGCGCTGGCGGATCATCTGGATCGCCTCGGCCGAATGGCTGCTGGCGCTGCGGATGCCTTCCACCTGGGCGCGGATCTCGCCGGTCGCCGCGGTGGTCTGGTCGGCCAGTTCCTTGACCTCGGTGGCGACGACCGCGAAGCCCTTGCCCGCCTCGCCGGCGCGCGCGGCCTCGATGGTCGCGTTGAGCGCCAGCAGGTTGGTCTGGGCGGCAATGTCGCTGATCAGGTCGACCACGCTGCCGATTTTCTCGGCGGCCGAGGACAGCGACGTCATGGCCTCGTCGGTCTTGCCGGCCTCCTGCACCGCCTGATCGGCGGCGGTGGCGGCTTCGATGACCTTCTGGCCGACTTCCTGGACGGCGGACGCCAGTTCGGTGGCGGTCGCCGAGACGGCCTGGACGTTCTCGGTGGCGCGCTTGGCGGCTTCGGAGACGTTCTCGGCCTCGACGCTGGCCGATTCGGCCAGGCCCGACATGTCGCCGGCGGTCGAACGCATCGACTGCGCGGCGCTGGCGACGCTCTCGACGACGCCCAGGACACCGGATTCGAATCCGTCGGCCATGTTGTGCATGGCCAGGCGCTTCTCTTCCGCAGCCTGGCGGGCGTCCTCGATCCGCTGCTGCTCCATGCGCCGCATCTCGACGGCGTTGGCGCGGAAGACACGGACGGCGTCGGCCATCCGGCCCAGCTCGTCGCGGTTGCGGTACTTCGGCAGCCGGGCCTCGAGGTCGCCATCGGTCAGCCGGCCCATGACCTGTTCCAGCGCCTTCAGCTGGCGCACGACGCCGTTGCGGACAAGCAGCCAGCCGAGCAGCACCGCCATCAGCAGGGAACCGCCGGCCACGATGCTGAGCACGATGACGTTCAGATCCAGCGTCTGCTGCACGTCGGCGGCGGTGGCGTCGCCGGCGGCGGTCGCGCGGGTCACCATCTGCTCCATCGCACCGGTCAGGAAATTGGCGATGGTCGCCGTCTGAAGCATGGCGGTTTCGGCCTCGTTGACGGCCGACAGTTCGGCAATCCGCAGCGCGGGCACACCGGTGTCGCCCTTGCCGTAGGCGAACAGCTTGCCGGCGGCCTGCACGATCTCGCTGTCCTCGCCGAGGCGGGCCGCGCGGGCGCCTTCCATGACGCCCTCTGCGGCGGCTTCCACATCCTTCAGCGAATACTCGACGCTCGCGGCACTGTCGGCGGATGCAATCTTGAGCATCAGGCCTTCATAGAGGTTGGCCTGCGCGACCATTGTCAGCAGCCCCCGGATGCGGTTGACGTCGTTGATCACCAGATCGGAGACCGTTTCGGAGGTCTTGTAGGCGATGTTGTCGCCGCCGACTTCCAGATCGAAAGTCGCGTCGTCGACGATCTCGGCGGTCGTCGCGATCAACTGTCCGGAGACGGCGTTCATGTCCTGATCGAGCTGCGCGCGCTTCTCGCGGGTGTCCTGCCGGACGGCGAATGAGAAATCGAGCTCCTTGTTGCGGACGTCGAACACGCCGCCCTCGCGGCCGCCGATCTCGACCATGGCCATGGCGGCCTGGCGAAGCTCGTCATTCTGGCCGCCCTCGGGCAGCGAGGCCAGCGCCTTCTTCAGCTCCGCGGCGGCGGCGCCGAAGCGTTCGCGCAGCGGCGGCAGGCCGTCCAGTTCGTCAACCTGCAGCGTCTGGGCGGCGATCAGGCGGAGCTCCGCCGACAGCGCCCGGACCTTCAGGCTGGCAGACACGGTCTGCACCTCGTTGTCCATAAGGCCGCGCACGCCTTCGCGGTTGGCCTCGGTCGCCTTCTCGATGGCGTTGATCATCTCGGTGCGAGCGGCATCGACGGCCGGGTTCAGCAGGTCGATCAGATCGAGATAGGCATAATAGGCATCCGCCATCGCGTTCTTGCGGGCGTCGTAGGCTTTCAGCCGGACCTGAACCTGCCGGTCCAGGATGTCGATCTTGCCTGCCAGATCGTCGGTCAGGCCGGCAGCGTCATCCGCGCCTTCGACGCCGCGTCCGGAAATGAGTGTCACATGCTTCTTGAGCCGGTCGAATTCCTCGTCGATCGCGCTGCGGATGCCCTTGCGCTCGGCGTCGGTCTTCACGACGGCGAGACGAGGGGCGTTGGCGACGATCAGCGCGCCAGACTGCGAGGACAGCAGGGATTCGACCACGACCGGTATCGATTCGCCGGTCAGCCGGGTCAGGGCATTGCCCGCGTCGCGGAACGACAGCACGGCGATGCCGCCGGCCACCAGGGTTGCTGCAGCGATGGCGCCGAACGCCACATAGAGCTTCGGGCCGACGCCGACGCTCCGGAGAAATCCGAAAGCGCCGCCGCGGCTGTTGTTGCCGCCGGCCTCGTCGTCATTGGCTGCCTTGTCACGCTTCTGGTCATCGCCGCGCTTGATGATGCGGCCGATCGCATTGCCCATTCTGCTACTGTCCTGTTCGCTGCGCCGCCGGTCCGAAACCGGCTTTCGACTGTTTCCCCGTTTCCGGGCGGCCGTTCAGGTGGCCGTCCGGTGCCGTCTCCTTCACCGCTTCGTCAGGTTCCGGCGCCGGCAGCGTGCCGGACCGAATCCCGTCAACCTGCGGTTGGGCGAGGCGGGGATTTTTGCGCGAAGGCCTTAAGAAACTGCGAACGGTTGGCAACCGGAACGATTGTGCTGATCCAGTGCGAAAATCGTCAGAGGTAGCAGGGGCTTACAGCTTGACGGTCATTCCGCCGTCGACATAGAGCATGTGCCCGGTCACGTAGGACGCCGCCTCGGAGGCCAGAAAGATGGCCGCGCCGGCGATTTCCTCGGGCCGCGCCCAGCGGCCGACCGGCGTCCGGCTCTCGACCATGGCGGTGAATTCCGCGTCGGCCATCAGCGGCGCGTTGAACTCGGTCCCGAAGTAGCCCGGACCGATGCCGTTGACGTTGATGCCCATCGGCGCGAGTTCCACGGCCAGCGACTTGGTCAGGCCGGCGACCGCATGCTTGGTCGCCGCATAGGAGGAGATGTTGGGCCGGGCGATGGTGCTCATCACCGAGCCGATATTGATGATCCGGCCGTAGCCGCGCTCGGACATGTGCCGCGCGGCCTCTCGGGCCAGCACGTAGAGCGAGATCAGGTTGGTCTCGACCACATGGCGGTAGTCGTCGGTGTTGCTCTCGAGCAGCGGCGCGCGGTGGATGGCGCCGGCATTGTTGACCAGAATGTCCAGACGCCGGCGGTCCCTGATCACCGAATTCACGACCTCGATGCAGGCGGCCTCGTCGGTGACGTCCAGCAGGCGGTAGTCGGCCTTGCCGCCCTTGGCCTCGATCTCGGTGACGAGTTCCTGCAGCGGCTCTTCCGTGCGCGCGGCGACGAAGACGGTCGCGCCGGCGGAGGCCAGCCCCAGCGCCATGGCGCGGCCGAGCCCCTTGCTGCCGCCGGTGACGAGCGCGATGCGGTTATCGAGTCTCAGCTGTCCGAACATGATCCCCTCCCGGAACGAAGGAGAGTCTTATTGCCGCCAGCGGCCGTTCCTGTCCAGAAACCATGTGCCCTGCGGCGAGGTTCCGCGGATCTGTTCGGCATAGACCTGGCCGACCTGTTCCACGCCGACGCCCTGTTCCTTCGCGCGCTGGCGGTAGATGTCCAGCCGCTGCTGGTTGACCTGGTCGACGAAGCCGGCGGCGGCGGGATCCCGCGCGACGGCGAGGCCGTCATAGCGCTCCCCGACCGAGCCGTTGGCGCGCAGCGCATCGAGCGACTGCGCCGAGGCAGCGCCGGCCAGCCCCAGCACCAGGGCCAGGGCAAGAATGATCGTGCGGAACATCAGAAAATCCCCGGATTCTTCGCCACGTCCGTCTTCGCCTTTTCTTCAAGCCGCACGCGCACATCGGCGTCAAGCTTGATGTTCAGGTTGACGGTAATCGGTTCCTGCGGCGCCTGCACCGCGACCGTCGGTGTGCAGGCCGACAGGGCGGCTGCCAGCGCCACGGCCAGGCCGAGTGCCCTTGTTGTTGTTCTTGTTTCTGCCAGCTCGTTCATCTCGATCCATCCGTCTGGGGCGGCGGCCGCCCGGGTCTACGCCTATATGGGGCTTCCTGCTCGCCGCCAGAATGCGTTGCGTTACTGAACCGCATCTGAACCGCCGAAGCCGTGCCTCAGAGCACCAGACGGGCGAAGTCGCGGATGTCGTCGGCCAGCAGGTCCGGCTCCTCCATCGCCGCGAAGTGCCCGCCCTTCGGCATGTCCGTCCAGTGCACGACATTGGCCATGCGCTCGACCCATTGCCGCGGCGGCACGGCGAAGATGTCGCCCGGAAACCGGGCCACGCCGACCGGCGTCTCGATTCGCTGGCCCTCGTCGGGGCCGAAATTCCTGCCCAGCGGGATCGAGCAGTACATCCAGGTCGAGCTGTTGATCGTGCCAGTGAACCAGTAGAGCGCGATGTTGGCCAGCAGCCGGTCCTTCGGGAATCGGCTCTCGATATCGCCATGGGTGTCGCCCCAGGTGCGGAACTTCTCGGCGATCCAGCCGGCAAGGCCCGCGGGCGAATCGGTGAGGCCGTAGGCCAGGGTCTGCGGCTTGGTGCCCTGGATCGCCTGATAGGCGGTTTCGGTGGCCATGGCTGCCTTGCGGCTCTCGATCCAGGCCAGTTCCTCCGCGTCCGGCGCCCGTTCGCCGCTGACATTCGCCGGCCGCATGATCCACATGTTGTGATGCGCGCCGATGCAGACATCGCCGTGATCGGCCGCCAGCCATGACGTGACCAGCGAGCCCCAGTCGCCGCCCTGGGCGATGAAGCGTTCGTGGCCCAGCACGTCGACCATCAGCGTCCGCCACATGCGGGCGACGTCGCGGCAGTCGATCGGCTGCTTCGGTGCGCCGGAAAAGCCGTAGCCCGGCAGGCTCGGCGCGATCACGGTGAAGCCCTCTTCCGGATCGCCGCCGAAGCGGCCGGGATGGGCCAGCTTCTCGATGATCTCCAGGAACTCGACGACCGATCCGGGCCAGCCATGGGTCAGCAGCAACGGGACCGGATTTGCGCCCGAGCCCTTCTCCACCATGAAGTGGATATCGACGCCCTCGATCTCGGTGGTGAAGTTGTCGAAGCGGTTGATCTGCCGTTCCACGGCGCGCCAGTCGAACGCCGTCTCCCAGTACGCGCAGAGTTCCTTCACATAGGCCATGTCGGCGCCATAGGCCCAGCGGTCGGCGGCCGGCTCCTCACGCGGCCAGCGCGTGGCGGCCAGCCGGGCCTTCAGGTCTGCGATTTCGTCGTCGCTGACATGGATTTCGAACGCTTTCATCGCCCTCCCCCCTGGGCCATCATCGACGCAACCATCAGGGGAGGATGATATGGGTTTCTCGGAAATTCTCTACGAAAAGGACGGCCCGGTACTGACCATCAGCCTGAACCGGCCGGAGCAGCTCAACGCCTGGACGCGGGTCATGGAGCGCGAGGTCCACGAGGCCATGACCGAGGCGACGAAGGATGACAGCGTGCGCGCCATCATCCTGACCGGCGCGGGACGCGGCTTCTGCGCCGGGGCGGACATGAACCTGCTCGGGGGCCTGCAGGACGAGGCGGAGAAGGCGAAGAGCCGGATCCAGACCGTCATGCCGGTGAACAATTCCATTCCCGGCGGGCTGCAGCTCAGCCGCGACTACGGCATGCGCTACACCTATTTCCCGACCGTGCCGAAGCCGATCCTTGGCGCGATCAACGGCCCCTGCGCAGGCCTCGGCATGGTCATGGCGCTCTATTGCGACATGCGCTTTGCATCGGATTCGGCGGTCTTCACCACCGCCTTCTCGCGCCGCGGCCTGATCGCCGAGCATGGCATTTCCTGGATGCTTCCGGCGCTGGTGGGCCACGCCAATGCGCTGGACCTGCTGATGTCGGCCCGCAAGGTCCGCGCGGACGAGGCGAAGGAAATGGGTCTGGTCGGCCGCATCATTGAAACTGAAAAGTTCATGGACGAATGCCGCGCCTATGCCGAGGAATTGGCGACCATGGTCTCGCCCCGATCGATGCGGGTGATGAAGGCGCAGGTCTACACCGCCCTGCACCAGAACCTGGAAAGCGCCATCCTGACCGCGAATTCGGAGATGCCCGGCAGCTTCGAATCAGACGACTTCAGGGAGGGCGTCGCCCACTTCGTCGAGAAACGCGCGCCGGCGTTCAGCGGGACATAGCTTCTCCTCCTGCCGTCCCCGGGCCTGACCCGGGGACCTGGGACGGCAACGCCGCGGCGGTTGAACCCCGAGGCCCCCGGGTCAGGCCCGGGGGCTTCAGAGTCTTGCAGTGTGCCCCTGGCTGATGCCATGCAACTGCCGCTGTCCCGGATCCCGGCTCAGGGCCGGGATGACGCCGAGGCGAATCAGTTCGCGGCCAGCTGGCCGACCTTCTTCGCGGGGATCGGGCATTGTGCGCCGGCAGCCACCGGGCCGAGCGGCGTGACGACGGCGCCGTCGCCGGTGATCTCGACCGCGTTGTTGCCGGCCAGCACGCGGAATCCGCCGCCCTCGAGGGGTTCCGGTTCGCCGAACTCGGCGCCGGTGCAACCGAGATCGACGGCGACGAGGAACTGCGCCTCGGTGGACTTCTCGGTCGTCGCCAGCGTCACGTGCCACTGGTTCTTCCAGTCCGGCACGAAGAAGGGATCCGGGTCCTCGGGGAAGGCGTCGGTCTGGCTGGTGGTGAAGTCCGGCGCCGCGAGCACGCGGAAACAGGCCTGGCCCTCGCCCTTTGTGATCTTCAGCCGGCCCGGGGCCTCCTCGATGATCGCTTCCCAGGCATGCAGGTTCCACTCCCAGGTGCGTGGCTCGTCCGAGGCGAGATCGTCATGGATCAGCGCCATGCCGGGCCGGATATGCGCGATGGTGCGCTTCGCCTTCGTCAGCGCGCCCATATAGGCCGCGGTCGCGTCGCCGGTGGCCATGTCATGTCCGCTGCAGCGGGCGAAGTTGGTGATCTTCCCCTGCGCCGCGCGCTCCTGCTCCGGCTGACCCTGCCCGCCGTCGAAGGTGATGGCGTTGTGCGCCTTCGTCTGCATGGTCCAGGCGAGATGGTGCTTCGATTTCCATGTGTCGTAGTAGCCGCTGTCGATGGCGAGCGATTCCCGGCGGCCGTTGATGATGAAGCTGTTCTGGTCGGCGTGGCTGTGGCTGAAGCTGCCATAGGGGCTGGACTTGAACAGGATCGAATAGCGTTCCGGATCGTCCAGCTCCGAATGCATCACCACCCAGCCGATGGACGGGAAGATCGCCGTGTCCGGCAGGTCCGGATGCGAGGCGGCAAGGAAGGGGCGTTCCGGCTGCTCGTAGAGCGGGCCGTAGAGATGCAGGTAGAACTCCTGCCGCTCCGGCTCCCACTGGCTGGCGAAGCGCCGGCTGATCGGTGTGTCGATCCGCTGGCGGTACATCATCGCCACAAGGGCCCAGATGTCGGGAAAGTGGTTCTCGCCGCCGTCGCCGAAGGCGGAGTTCGGCGTGCCCGGCGGCACCAGATAGCTGAAGAAGACGCCGGCCTGCTTCGGCCAGCCCATCTGGGCTGGATCGACGCCGATGGCGTTCCGGATGATGTCCCAGTAGTGCATGTTGTTGACGGCGTCCCAGATGCCGTAGTTCACGCCGTTGCCGAAGCCGCCGTCCTCGCCGCCCCAGGGATTGTTGACGGCCAGATAGATCGGATAGGTGCGGAAGAACCAGTTGCGCGCTCGGGGTGTGTCCTTCGCCATCAGCGAGGCGATGGCGGTCACCGCGCCGGCCTGCCGGAAGCCGTGGCTGTTGTAGGGCTTGAACTCCAGCGCGCGGCGCGGATTCACGACATATTCGTCGAAGGCCGCCTGGGTGCGGTACTCGATCATACGCCGCAGCTCGGCCTCGGTCGCCTCGTCCATGTGCTTGTGGGTGATGTCGTAGACCAGCGCCAGCGCCAGCGCGATCCGGAGGTTCGACAGATCCGAGGAGCGCACGCCGGTCGAATGGTCGGGATCCCACGACGCCAGCACCATCGCCCGGCGCCAGGCTTCCTTCATCTGCGCCTCATCGCGGGTCAGGTGATAGGTGTAGACCGTGGTCCCGAGCTGAACGGTGGCCTTGTTCACGACCTGGGCGATGAACTTCGCGACGCGGATGCGCTCGTAGAAGTCCTCGACCTCGAAGGTGGCGGTCGGCGGTTCCGGGTCCAGTTCGCCATTGATGAAGTTCTCGCCGACGTTCTTCAGCACATCAGCGAAGATCGGCTTCCGCTCGCCCTGGCGCAGGTCGCGGCGAAGCTCGTTGAAGCCCTCCTTGCCGGGGAAGCTGCGGGGGTGCCGCGCCGCCGTCGCGCGCTCCCAGGCCTCCTGCACCGATGGCGCGACGAAGACATGCGCCTTCTCGTGGATCCGGAAGTTGCGCCAGCCGCTCCAGCCCTCCGCGCCGCTGCGGTCGTGCCAGCGGCGGGCGCGCCAGCGCCACGGCCCCTGCGCCAGCGGCGCGTTGAGCTGCAGGTGATTGTATTCGGTGATCCGGTGCACGGTCTCCGTCTGACCGTCCAGCGCTTCGATCTCGACTTCGTAGTTAAGGTCCTCGCCGCCGTAGCGCCAGCGGAAGACCGGCGGGTTCTGGACCACCACGGCTTCGTTGAACGGGTAGACGGGCATCTCCAGCGCCGTCTCGGGCGACAGCCAGTCGCTGACCTCGTTCGTCTCCGGCAGGGTCTCGATATAGTAGAGCCACGGGTCGGGGCGGTCCTCGGCATGTCCCGTCCAGAATGCGGCGCTCATGCAAAACAGGAACAGGCCGAGCGTGATACGTCGCATCATGGGAACTCCGGTTACGTGACGGGGCGCACCATGCAAGAACGGGGCAGGCGGGTCAGCCCTTGCGGACGGCGATCAACGATTTCGTGAAGCCGCCCGAGCGCTCTTCGAGGATCGAGGCATCGGGAAACAGATCCTGCATCCCGCGCCGGGTCAGCAGGCGGAAATCCGGCCGCGTGCCCTTGGGCCAGAACCGGTTGGTGAAGCGGATCGTCGGCACCATCATCCAGCGCGGCATCATGACGATGAACACCGGCAGCCAGGAATGGCTCTCGACGGGGAAGTACTTGTAGGGCGTCTGAACGAAATAGCCCTTCGAGACCCGCCGCAACTCCGACGCGAACTGTCCCTGAAAGCGGTCAGCCATGTCGTTGAAGCGCCTGTCGTCGGTCATCCAGCGCATCTCTTCCTTCGGTCCGGTGACATGTTCGATCACCGAGGAACAGAAGACGATGTCGAAGGCGCCATCGTCGAAGGGCAGGACGTCCTCGTCGCCGGTCAACTGGACGGTGCGGAAGCCCCGCTTCGCCGCCTCGGCCAGATCGCTTTCGGAGATGTCGGCGACGGTCACCGCCGCGGGACCGCCGAGCACCGATGCGATATGCCCGCCGGTGCCGCCGCCCAGATCCAGGATGGTGGTCTCCGGTCCGATCGGGAAACTGTCGCGGAACATCTGGGCCCGCTTCGCGCGCGAACGGCCGGAGAATTTCCTGAACAGTTTCCACAGCATGCGCCGGCCCCGATTGACTTTGTGTCGAACCCGGCTCTAGACCGGCAGACAACTTGCATCCGCCGCCCTGTATATCTTGTGTTGCGGCTTGTGCCTATCGGGGCATCCGGTGCCGGAGGGGAGTACGGTCCAGTTGGGTGACGCGGGCAGAAAGCCTCGGGTGCTGATGGTCGGTCCGTTTCCGCCGACCCGCGGCGGCGTCACCACCTTCATGCTCAACGTCATCGGATCCGGGCTGTCGGACCGCTTCGACTTCGTGCCCCACACCACATCGCGGCCCGCGAAGAAGAACGTCGTCGACAATTACGGTTACGCGGCGATGTTCAAGGGCGGTATCGGGCGGCTGCTGAAGGCCGGCTGGGTGACGCTCTGGCATCTGGTCACCTTCCCCTTCGTTCTGGTCTTCCGCCGTATCGATCTGGTGCAGATCCAGTCCTCGGACTTCCAGACCTTCTGGGAAAGCTGCCTCTACCTGATGATGGCGAAGCTGTTCCGGCGGCCGACCATGCTCCGGCTCGGCGGCGTCTTCGACAAGTTCTACGAAGGCTCGTCGCCCCGGGTGCAGGCGCTGATCCGCCGCGGCGTCGCAGCCCCTGATATCCTGATCGTGCAGTCGGAAAGCTGGCGCAGCTATCTGGCCGGCGTCGGCCGGTCCGGCGATGTGATCGTCCTCTACAATTCCATCCCCGAAGCGACCATCGTGCCGGTCGATGCGCCGCGCAACACGCCGCCGCGGGTCGTCTTCTTCGCCGGATCGGAGTCGGTCCGAAAAGGTGCGCAGGTCGTGATTGCGGCTCTGAAGCACGAAAAAATCGCTGATCTGGCTGTTTCGCTCCGGTTTGTGGCGGTGATCGACCCACTCAAGTCGCAGATCGAGGCCGAAGGTCTGCCGCAGGATATCGAGCTGACGGGCTTCATGGATCATGCGCAGTTCCTCGCCGAACTGCGTCAGGGCGACATCTTCCTGATGCCGTCCTTCGGCGAGGGCTTTCCCAACAGCCTGCTGGAGGCGATGGCCGCGGGCTGCGCCTGCATCGCGACCCCGGTCGGCGCAGTGCCGGAAATCGTCGAGCATGAAGTCGAGGCGCTGGTCATGCAGCCCGGCGACGATGCGGCGCTGGCTGAAATGATCCGGCGGCTGGCGGAAGACGCCGACCTGCGGCTCCGGCTGGTTGCCGCCGCGCAAGAGCGGCTCCGGCGGCAGTTCACGGCGGAACGGGTTCTGGAACGGCTGGAGGCGGGCTACGAGACCCTGCTCGGGAAGCGCGCCGCATGACCGAGGCCCGCTCCCAGGACGGTCTGACACGGCTGATCCGGCGCGTGCGCTGGTACCGAAACCGGTTGGCGGCGATGTCGTCGGGGGAAGTCGCCCACCGCTTCGGCGAGATGGCGCGCCGGCAGGCCTACAAGCTCCGCGTGCCTGGTTCGGTGCGCAACTACGACCCCGGTTCCATGACGCTGCCGGTCTGGCCGGGACTGGCCGAGGGCGCCGGACGGCTGGCCGCCGATCCGGCGCTTATGGAGCGCTGGGCGCGGCACCGGGAGGCGGTCGAGGCCTGTCGCTTCGAGTTTCTCGGCATCGTCTGGCCCGCGCCGCCGGACGGGCGCGGCCTGCCGGACTGGCACATGGACCCGGTGACCGGCGACCGCTGGCCGGCCAGCGCCTACTGCTTCGACATCCCCTACCGCCACGCCGAAGCCTTCGGCGACGTCAAGAATGTCTGGGAGATTTCCCGGCTGCAGTATCTCCAGCCGCTCGCCGCCTACGCGCTGATTGCGGAGGACGCCGCCGCGGCGCGGCTCTGCCTCGATCACCTGCTCGACTGGATCGAGGAGAACCCGCCCTATTGCGGCGTCAACTGGCCGTCGATGATCGAGGCCGCGCTGCGCATCGTCTCCATCCTGGTCGTCTGCAGCCTGCTGGCGGACCATATCGGCGACGCGGAACGGCGCAGGATCCTGCGCTCGCTCTACCAGCATGGCTGGTGGATCGAGCGTTTCCCGTCGCGCTACTCCTCCGCCAACAATCATCTGGTCGCGGAAGCGGCGGCGCTGTTCCTGCTCGGCAGCCTGGCGCCGGATCTGCCGGGCGCGGGACGCTGGCGGAACTACGGCCGCCGGACGCTGGAGCAGCTGGCCGAGGCGCAGATCGCGCCGGACGGCGTGGGCCGCGAACAGTCGCCGGCCTATGCGGCTCTGACGCTGGAATGGCTGCTGCTCTCAGGCGATCTGGGACAACGGCTGGAGAAGCCCTTCGCCAAGGGCTACTGGCAGCGGATTGCGCGGGCCGGCGAGTTCCTGAAGTGGATCACCGACAGCGCCGGCAACCAGCCGCGCATCGGCGACGATGACGACAGCCACGTCCTCGGCAACGGCATGGGTGTCGAGGACACGGTGAACTCGGTGATGAGCTGCATTGCCAGCGCCACGGGCGAGGCTGCCATGGCGCCCCCCGTGCCGGTACCGCATTTCCGCAATGCGCTGTTCCCGGCGCCCCGTCCCGATCCGGCGTGGCCATCCGGGGTCCGGCATTTCACCGACGGCGGCTACACGGTCGACCGCCGGCCGGCGCGCGGCGGCGTGCCCGATCACCTGCTGGTCTTCGATCATGGCGATCTGGGCTATCTGTCGATCGCGGCGCACGGCCATGCCGACACGCTGGCGGTCTGGCTGCATGTCGGGGGGCAGCCGGTGCTGATCGACGCCGGCACCTATCTCTATCATGCCGGCCATGAGTGGCGGGACCACTTCCGCGGCACCGTCGCCCACAACACGCTGACGCTGTCCGGCGAGAACAGTTCGGAAATCTCGGGGCCGTTCAACTGGGCCCGCAAGGCCGCGGCCCGGATCGATGCCCAGTCGGGCGATGCCGACGCCTGGGCGCTGACGGCCAGCCATGACGGCTATCTGGAGGCCCATGGCGTCCGCCACCAGCGCCGGGTGGAACGGATTTCGCCCAACACGTTCCGCATCGCCGACCGGCTGACCGGCGCGCGCGGCGTGCACCGGGTCGAAATCGGGTTTCTGGTATCGCCCCGCTTCGAGGTCGAGGCTGTGGGCACCGGCTTTGCCGTTCGCGGTGACGAGGGTGTGGTGCTGGCGATCCTGCACGAAGGCGGGCTGCCGGGCTGGGTCGAGACCGGCCGCACGCGGCCGGAGCGCGGCTGGCATTCGCCGTCCTTCGGCGTGCGCGAACCGGCACCGCGGATCGTCTTTTCCGGGCAGGTCGCGACCGATCAGGACTGCGTCTTCCGTCTGGTTGTGGGCGGCACGGAATCTGTCACAGGATAGCGCGGCGCCGGCAGGCGCCCTTTAACGAGGGGAAAAATTCATGCGTCTCAGCGTCTTCGGCATGGGCTATGTCGGCAATGTGTCCGCGGCCTGCTTCGCCTCGGACGGCCACATCGTCATCGGCGTGGACCCGAACCAGACCAAGGTTGATCTGATCAACCAGGCCAAGTCGCCGATCGTGGAGCCGGGCCTGGCCGAACTGATGGAGGAGGCGGTCGCGTCGAAGCGGCTGTCGGCGACCACCGACGCGCGGGAAGCCGTCGAGCGGACGCAGCTCTCTCTGGTCTGCGTCGGGACGCCCAGCCAGCAGAATGGCAATCTGGACCTGAAATACCTCGAGAAGGTCTGCGAGGAGATCGGCGCGGTCCTGAAAAACAAGGCCGAGTTCCACATTGTCGTCATCCGCTCGACCATGCTGCCGGGCACCATCCGCGGCACCGTGATCCCGATCCTGGAGAAGGCCTCGGGCAAGAGAGCCGGGGTAGATTTCGGCGTCTGCAACAATCCGGAGTTCCTGCGCGAGGGCTCGGCGGTGCGCGACTTCCGCGAACCGCCCAAGACGGTGATCGGCGAGAGCGACCCGAAATCCGGCGACGCGCTGGCGAGCCTGTACGGCCATCTCGACGCGCCGCTGATCCGCACCGAGATCGAGGTCGCGGAGATGGTGAAATATGCCGACAACGCCTGGCACGCGGTGAAGGTGACCTTCGGCAACGAGATCGGCCTGATCTCCAAGAAGCTGGGCATCGACAGCCACAAGGTCATGGATATCTTCTGCCAGGATACGAAGCTGAACATCTCGCCCTATTACCTGCGCCCCGGCTTCGCCTTCGGCGGCTCCTGCCTGCCCAAGGACCTGCGCGCGATCACCTACAAGGCGCGCGAGCTCGACCTGCCGGTGCACATGCTGAACGCGGTGCTGCCGTCCAATGTCTGGCAGGTGCAGGCCGGCGTCGACATGGTGCTGGCCAAGGGCAAGCGGAAGGTCGGCGTATTGGGTTTCTCCTTCAAGGCGAACACCGACGACCTGCGCGAAAGCCCGCTGGTGGAGGTGATCGAGCGGCTGCTGGGCAAGGGCGTCGACCTGAAGCTCTACGACAAGAACGTCAGCCTCGCCCGGCTGACCGGCGCCAACCGCGACTACATCATGAAGACCATCCCGCACATCTCGAACCTGATGGTCGATTCGGTGCAGGAGGTCATCGATCACGCCGAGGTGCTGGTGATCGGCAATGGCGATCCCGCCTTCCGCCGTGTCCCGGAAATGATGCGCGAGGGCCAGATCCTCGTCGATTTCGTCCGCGTGATGAACGAGAAGAGCGAGAAGGGCCGCTACGACGGCGTCGCGTGGTAGGCAGGCCGCCCGTGCTCATCTAGTCTCCCGCCGGGGAGGACCGAGAGCATGCAGTTCGGATTTACCGAGGAACAGGAAGCGTTTCGCGACACCGCGCACCGCTTCGCCGCCGACAAGCTGAAGCCGCGCTATCAGCAGCGCGAAAAGGACGGCAGGGTCGAGGACGGCCTGCTGAAGGAGATGGGTTCGCTCGGGCTGGTCGGCGCCGACCTGCCGGAGGAGTTCGGCGGGTCCGGGATCGACGGCGTGACGTCGGGCATGCTGATCGAGGAGATCGGCTGGGGCGACCTTTCCGTCTCCTACTATCCGCTGCTGACCTCCCTGCTGGGCGATATCGTCGCCAAGCACGCGACGCCGGAAATGAAGAATGCCTGCGTGCCGCGGCTGACCTCGGGCGACGACATCATCGCGCTGGGCCTGACCGAACCGCGGGGCGGCTCCGATGCGGCCAACCTGGTCACGAAGGCCGAGCGCACCAATGCCGGCTACGTCCTGAACGGCGAGAAGACCTCGATCTCCTGTGCCGCGCAGGCGGACTGGATCATCGCCGTCGCCCGCACCGGGACCGAGGCCGACGGCGCCCGGGGCGTCACCGCCTTCCTGGTGCCGATGAACGCCGAGGGCGTCAGCACATCGACCTTCGACGATGTCGGCTCGACCGCGGTCGGCCGCGGTTCGGTCTTCTTCGATAATGTCCGGGTCTCCGACGACCAGCGCCTCGGCGCCGAGGGCTCGGGCTTCCGCGAGGTGATGGCCGGTTTCGACTATTCCAGGGCGCTGATCGGACTGCAGGTGCTGGGCTGCGCCAAGGCCTCGCTGGAAGAGACCTGGGAGTGGGTGCAGGAACGCCACGCCTTCGGCAACCCGATCGCCAAGTATCAGGGCGTGACCGAGCCTCTGGCGGTCGCCGAGACCAAGATCCGGGCGGCGGAACTGCTCTGCTTCCAGACTCTCTGGCTGCGCGATCAGGGCATGAAGCACACGGCCGAGGCCGCGATGTGCAAGTGGTTCGCCCCGCAGACCGCCTTCGAGACGGTGCACCAGTGCCTGCTGCTGCATGGCCACATGGGCTACGACAAGGGCACCCCGCACCAGCAGCGCCTGCGCGACATCATGGGGCTGCAGATCGGCGACGGCACGGCCCAGATCCAGAAGATGATCATCGCCCGGGAGAAGATCGGCAAGGTCGCCGTGCCCTACGCCTGACGACGATCCGGTGGCAACGGGCCTGATCATACAAAGCCTCCCCCTGGCAGGGGGAGGCCGGCGCGCAGCGACGGGTGGGGGTCGGCCGCGCTGATGGAAGAATGACAGACGCCTGAGCTGCTCCCACCCCCACCCAACCCTCCCCCTCGGAGGGGGAGGGCCTACTGTGAAACGACCATGATCGGGCGCCCGTACGCCCCGGATCCAGCATTTCCCCAGGGTCAAGCCCGAGGACAGAAAAGCGACAACCCCGCGCCTATTTCGTCTCGTGGTCGGCGCGGTTGTAGGGGTCGTCGAGGCGGACGATGTCGTCCTCGCCCAGATAGGTGCCGGACTGGATCTCGATCACTTCCAGATCGACCTTGCCGGGATTTGCCAGGCGATGCGGCGTGCCGATGGGAATGAAGGTCGACTCGTTCTCCGACAGCAACCGGGTCTCGTTGCCGTTGGTGACCTCGGCGGTGCCGGTGACGACCACCCAGTGCTCGGCCCGGTGGTGGTGCAGCTGGAAGGAGAGCTTCGCGCCCGGCTTCACCATCAGCCGCTTCACCTGGAAGCGCGGGCCGCCGTCCAGCGGCTCGTAATAGCCCCAGGGCCGGTAGTGGCGGACATGGCTCTCGTGTTCCTGGCGGCCCGAACTCTTCAGCACCTCCACCACGTCCTTGACGTCCTGCGCCCGGTCGCGATGCGCGATCAGCACGGCGTCGGAGGTCTCGACCACCGTCAGGTCGGAGACACCGATGGCCGCGACGACCGTCTTCTCGGTGTGGATGTAGCTGTTCTTCACGTCCTTCAGGATGACGTCGCCCGCCGTGGCGTTGCCGTCGGCGTCCTTGTCCGCGATTTCCCAGAGCGCGTTCCACGAGCCGATATCGGACCAGCCGAAAGCGCACGGGATGACCGCGGCACGGTCGGTCCGCTCCATCACCGCGAAGTCGATGGACTGCGCCGGGCAGGCGGCGAAGGCTTCCTCGTCAAGCCGGAGGAAGTCGAGATCCGGCTCGGCCCTGTCCAGCGCGGCGGTGACCGACTCGACGATGTCCGGGCGGAAGGCGGCCATCTCGTCCAGCAGCACGCCGGCGCGGGCGACGAACATGCCCGAGTTCCAGCTGTAGCCGCCCGCCGCGATGTAGCCGGTCGCGGTTGCCGCGTCGGGTTTCTCGGTGAACTGGTCGATGTGGAAGGCTTCCGGCTCGATCTCGGCGCCCTGCAGGATGTAGCCGTAGCCGGTATGCGGTTCGGTCGGCTGGATGCCGAAGGTGACGATGTGGCCCTTGTCGGCCAGCGCGATGGCCTGGTCCAGCCGGCGGCGGAATTCGGGTACGTCGCGGATGACGTGATCGGCCGGCAGCAGCACGATGACTGCGTCCTCGCGCTGGCGGCGGCAGAACAGCGCCGCCGCGGCGGCAGCCGGCGCAGTGTTGCGGCCCACGGGTTCCAGCATGATCGACAGCGCGTCCCGGCCGATGGCGCGAAGCTGCTCGGCGATGATGAAGCGGTGGTCGTTGTTGCAGATCACCAGCGGCGGCGCGAAGGCGGTATCGGCGGGCATGCGCAGCGCGGTCGCCTGCAGCATGGTCTCCTCGCCCGACAGCGGCAGCAGCTGCTTGGGGTAGAGGCTGCGCGAGAGCGGCCAGAGCCGCGTGCCCGAGCCGCCCGACAACAGCACCGGAAAGACCCGGGCCTCCGTCTCCGTCATGTCACGACCTCACCGCCGGTTTCGCCTGCCGACCCCCGCCCAAGGTAACCAGTGCGACGCCGACGGTCACCAGCGCCATGCCGGCCACGGCCAGCGGCCCGAAGGTCTCCCCGAACAGCGGCCAGGCGATCAGGGCGGCGACGGCGGGGACGAGGAAGAACAGGCTGGAGACCTGCGAGGCCGCGCCCCTCCGGATCAGCAGCAGCAGCAGCGTCGTCGCGCCGAAGGAGAGCACCACCACCAGCCAGCCGATGGCGAAGATGAACTCGCCCGTCCAGTCGACCTCGCGGGTCTCGAAGGCGAAGGCCAGGACGGTCAGCATCAGGCCGGCCGCGGTGAACTGGATGACATTGCCGGTCCGGATATCGAGCGTGCCGCAATAGCGCTTCTGGTAGAGCGTGCCGATGGTGATGCCGATCAGCGCGATGACCGAGAAGCCCATGCCGAGCGGCGTGCCCAGCCCGAGCTCCAGCTTGCGCCAGACCACCAGCGTCACGCCGGCGATGCCGAGCGCCAGTCCCAGCCACTGCCGGGCGGTCACCTTCTCGTTCAGCACCGGCGCGGCCAGCAGCGCCACCAGCAGGGGCTGGATGGCGACGATCAGGGCGGAGGTGCCGGCCTCGACGCCCAGGCTGATCGAGGTGAAGACGCCGCCCAGATAGACGCCGTGCAGCAGCACGCCGACCACGGCGATGTGCATCCAGTCGATGGCCCGTTTCGGCCAGGGCGCGCGGACGATCAGGCTGAAGGCCAGGAACCCTGCGACCACCATCCAGAAGCGCATGGACAGGAAGGTCAGCGGCTCGACATAGGGCAGGCCGAACTTGGCGCCGATGAAGCCGGTGGACCACAGGAAGACGAACACCACCGGCATGATGATGCCGTAGACGGGGTCGCGTGCGGTGGTGTCGGTCGCGGTGGCCATGGCGCGGGTTTAGCCGGTATTGCCGGGTGGCGGAAGTGCAGTCGCGGCATGACTCACGCCCTTGCGCCGGATGCTACACTCCGCCCGTCGCAACAAGGGGAGGACATGGCGATGGCTTGGGATTTCGAGACCGATCCCGAATTTCAGGACGCGCTGGACTGGATGGACGACTTCGTGAAACGCGAGGTCGAGCCGCTGGATCACGTGCTCGGCAGCGCCTACGACATCGCCGATCCGAAGTTCGTCAAGCTGGTCCTGGCCGCTGCAGGTGCAGGTGCGGGAACGCGGGCTCTGGGCCTGCCATCTCGGTCCCGATCTCGGCGGCCCCGGCTACGGCCAGGTCAAGCTCGCCCTGATGAACGAGATCCTGGGCCGCACCCGCTTCGGCCCGATCACCTTCGGATGTCAGGCCCCGGATACCGGCAATTCCGAGATCCTCGCCCATTTCGGCACGCCCGAGCAGAAGAAGCGCTGGCTGGAGCCGCTGCTGGCCAACGAGATCGTCTCCTGCTTTTCGATGACCGAACCGCAGGGCGGCGCCGATCCGGGCGTCTTCGTCACACGGGCCGAACCGGACGGGGACGACTGGGTGATCAACGGGGAGAAGTGGTTCTCCTCCAACGCGCGCTGGTCCAGCTTCCTGATCGTCATGGCGGTCACCGACCCCGAGAAACCGACGGTCTCGCGCATGTCGATGTTCATCGTGCCGACCGACACGCCGGGCGTGGAGATCGTGCGCAATGTCGGCTTCGCCACCGAGAAGGAAGGCAGCCACGCCTATGTCCGCTACACCGACGTGCGGGTGCCCAAGGATCATCTGCTCGGCCGGCGCGGCGAGGCCTTCAAGGTGGCGCAGGTGCGGCTCGGCGGCGGGCGCATCCACCACGCCATGCGCACGCTGGGCCGCGTGCGGATGATCTTCGACATGATGTGCGAACGCGCCCTCAGCCGCGAGACCAAGGGCGAGAAACTGGCCGACAAGCAGATGACGCAGGAGAAGATCGCCGACGCCTGGATCATGATGGAGCAGTTCCGCCTGTTCGTGCTGCGCACCGCCTGGCGGATCGACCATTATCAGGACTACATGAAGGTCCGGAAGGACATCGCCGCGGTGAAGGCGCAGATGCCGAAGGTGCTGCACGACATCGCCTCCGCGGCGCTCTACCTGCACGGCTCCATCGGAATCTCGTCGGAGATGCCCTTCGCCGATCAGGTGCTGCAGAGCTTCCACATGGGCCTCGCCGACGGACCGTCGGAGGTGCACAAGATCACCGTCGCCCGGCAGTTGCTTCGCGACTACGCGCCGACCAACGAGGTCTTCCCGAGCTATCACCTGCCCCGGCTGAAGGCCGAGGCAGAGGAGAAATTTGCGGATGCGCTGGCCGAACTCGCCGAGGGAGCCTGATTGATGATCCGATCAACAGCGATAGCCGCTCTGATGGCGCTTGCAGTCACAGGCGGCGCGATGGCTCAGGACTCGGTCCCGCTCGATACCGTGGACAAGCGATACAGCTACATGATCGGCCTGCGGCTGGCCGATCAGCTGAAGCAGCAGGGCTTCAGCGACAAGCTCGACATCGAGGCGTTCACGCAGGCGATGAGGGATACATTTGCAGGCCGGCAACCGCGTCTGAGCAGCGAGGAGATGCAGACGACGATCGCGGCGGTCCAGGCACGAATGGCCGATGAGAAGAGCCGTGCAGGCGAGGAGGCGCGGGCCCGGGGGCAGGCCTTCCTGGAACAGAACCGCGGCCAGCCCGGCGTGACCACAAAGGCGTCGGGCCTCCAGTATCTGGTGACCACGAATGGCAGCGGGCCGGTCCCCGGAGGCATCGACACGGTTCGGGTGCACTACGAGGGACGGTTGCTCGACGGCACCGTCTTCGACAGTTCCTACCAGCGCGGCGAGCCGGCCGTGTTCCGGGTGGGCCAGGTCATTCCCGGCTGGCAGGAAGCCCTGCAGATGATGCCCGCGGGCAGCAAGTGGGAGGTCTGGATCCCGTCGGATCTGGCCTATGGCGCGCAGGGCGCCGGTGACGTGATCGGACCCAACGAGGTGCTGAACTTCACCATCGAACTGATCGAGATCGTCCGGAACTAGCCACGGACGATGGCGGTGCGCGAGAGGCCGGCCCTTCCCGGGAGGAAGCGGCCGGCCGCCCGTGTCTCGGGACTACGCGCCGAGGGCGGACTTCACTGCGGCGCGGCCGTCCTTGCCGTCCCAGGTCTTCACGCCCTTCAGCCACTTGTCGAGCATCTCCGGATGCCCCTTCAGCCAGGTCTTCGCGGCGTCGTCGGCTTCCTCGCCGTCGTTCAGGATCGCGCCCATGATCTCGTTCTCCATGGGCAGCGTGAAGGTCAGGTTCTTCAGAAACGCGCCGAGGTTCTTGCACTCGTCGAGATAGCCCGCGCGGACATTGGTGTAGACGGTCGCGCCGCCATAGTCGGGGCCGAACCAGTCGTCGCCGCCCGAGAGATATTCCATCTCGTAATTGGCATTCATCGGATGCGGCGCCCAGCCGAGGAAGACGACGTGCTCGTCGCGTTTCACCGCGCGGCCGACCTGCGCCAGCATGCCCTGCTCGGAGCTCTCGACCACGTCGAAGCCCTTCAGGCCGAAGGCGTCCTTCTCGATCATCTCCAGGATCAGGCGGTTGCCGTCATTGCCCGGCTCGATGCCGTAGATCTTGCCGTCCAGCTGATCGCGGAACTTGGCGATGTCGGCGAAGCTCTTCAGGCCGGCGGCGTATGTGTATTTCGGCACCGCCAGCGTGTATTTCGCGCCTTCCAGATTGACGCCGACGGTCTCGACCGAACCGTCCTCGCGGTAGGGCGCGATGTCGGCCTCCATGGTCGGCATCCAGTTGCCGAGGAAGACGTCGATGTCGCCGTTCTTGAGCGAGGCGTAGGTCACCGGCACGGACAGCACCTTGATGTCGGTCTCGTAGCCCAGCGCCTGCAGCACCGCACTTGTGGCTGCGGTGGTGGCGGTGATGTCGGTCCAGCCGACGTCGGAGAAGGTGACTTCCTTGCACTGGATCGGCTCTTCGTCCGCCCGGCTGCCCGAGGCGAAACCGCCCGCCAGCGCCAGGATGGCCGCGCCAATGGTGGCGCGCATGAAGATGTTGCGCATGTCGCTCTCCCTTGTCGTTCGTTGTTGGCGGCCACGATCCGTGGTGGGGCGGGGAAGGTCAAGCATCCTTGCGCAGCCGTGGCGGGGCGATATATCAGCCGCTCATGAGCATCGATCTGGACATTCCGGGAGAGCGCAGCGCGGCGCGCGTCGTCGTCGCCATGTCGGGCGGCGTGGACTCGTCAGTCACCGCCGCGCTCTGCAAGGAAGCCGGCTACGACGTCGTCGGGATCACGCTGCAGCTCTACGACCATGGTGCGGCCGTCGAGCGCAAGGGCGCCTGCTGTGCGGGGCAGGACATTCTCGACGCCCGCAACGTCGCCGACCGGATCGGCATCCCCCATTACGTGCTCGACTATGAAAGCCGCTTCCGGGACTCGGTCGTCGACGATTTCGCCGACGCCTATCTGCGGGGTGAGACGCCGGTGCCCTGCATCCGCTGCAACCAGACGGTCAAGTTCCGCGACCTGCTGACGACGGCGAGGGATCTGAGCGCCGTGGCGCTGGCGACCGGGCACTATGTGAAGCGCGCGGCAGGTCCGGACGGTGCGGAACTGCACGCCGCCGCCGATGACAGCCGCGACCAGAGCTATTTCCTGTTCGCCACCACGCGCGAGCAGCTCGATTTCCTGCGCTTCCCCCTCGGCGATCTGCCGAAGTCGGAAGTGCGGGCGCATGCCGAGCGGCTCGGCCTGCCGGTGGCGGCCAAGCCCGACAGCCAGGACATCTGCTTCGTGCCCAACGGCGACTACCGCCGCGTGATCGAGAAGCTGCGCCCCGACGCCCGCATCCCCGGCGAGATCGTCGACATGGACGGCCGCGTGCTCGGGATCCATGACGGCGTGCTCGGCTTCACCATCGGCCAGCGCAAGGGCCTCGGCCTGGGCGGTGGGATCGATGGCCGGGGCGAGGACACGCAGCCGCGCTTCGTCGTGCGGCTGGAGCCGGACAGGGCCCGCGTCGTCGTCGGCCCGCGCGAGGCGCTGGCCGTCTCCAGCCTGACGGTGAAAGAACTGAACTGGCTCGGATCCGGCGCGATCCCTGCCGACGGGCTGAGCGTCACGGCGAAGATCCGAAATAACGCCCCCGCGGCTCCGGCAACGCTCTACCCGGCGGCCTCCGGCTTCGCCCACGTACAGTTCGACGCGCCCGAATACGGCGTCTCGGCCGGCCAGGCCTGCGTCTTCTACGACGGCGGCCGTGTGCTCGGCGGCGGCTGGATCGCCGAGGCGCAGAGCGCGGCGGCGTAGGGGAACCTCCCACCCGTCCCGGGACTTGATCCCGGGACCCAGACCGGCGCGGCCACGGCTCTACATCCGCTCGGAACTGGGCAGCGGGATCAAGTCCCGCTGCGGGTGGAAACACTTCTGATATGTCTGAGCCGCGCTGCGTGCCGACCGGGCGGGGATAGGCTCCTGGCACGCATCACCGGCCAGCTTTTGAGGTCCTCGGGCTTGACCCGAGGACCTTGTCCATCCGCTTGCGCCGAGGCCTTCGGATCAAGTCCGAAGGCGGAAAACTGGCTGCCTACACGATCGTCAGTTCCACCGCGCCCAGGGGGCCGAAATCGGCCTTCAGCACGTCGCCGGCCTTCGCCGGATAGACGTCGATGGTGGTGCCGGTGGAGATGTAGTCGCCCGCCTTCAGCCCCTCGCGCGCATAGACCGCGCGGACATTGGCGAGCCAGGTCAGGGGGTTGATCGGGTTGCCCATCACCGCGAAGCCGTTGCCCTCGCGCACCGTCTCGCCATTGCAGGTCAGCAGCACCTCGATCTCGGAGAGGTCGTGGTCGCGCCAGTCCGCGACCGGGGCGCCGTGGACCCAGGCGCCATGGCTGCCATTGTCGGCGATGATGTGCGGCGCGCCGATGGTGGTCCAGTCGTCATAGCGGCTGTCGACGATCTCGATGCAGGGCATGGCGTAGTCGATGGCGTCGGCGACCGAGTCCGGATCGTAGGGCGCGGCCGCGGCCGGCAGGTCGTCCTTCAGGCGGAAACCGATCTCGGCCTCGATCACGGTCATGAACAGGCCGGACGCGGCGAACGTCGCGGGCGAGGCCTGGGCCATCTTCTCGAAGACGCCGCCATAGAAGGGCTCGTCGATGCCGATATGGGCCTGCGCCGTCGGGTTGGTGCAGCCGATCTTCCAGCCGATCTGGCGGCCCAGCTTCTCGCCCAGCAGCTTGCGGTGCACCTTCTGGATGGCGTAGCCGCCCTCCGGGTCCGCCGGGGCCAGCCCCTCGGGCAGCCTCGGAATGCGCGCGGCGTTGCTCCGCGCCTCCATCAGGGCGCGTGCCGCGCCTTCCGCATTGTCCATACACGCATCGCCTTCTCGACTGCTGCATCTTGTGCTAACAAACTCAACGGATGCTCATATATCAAGTCATCCGACCGGCACTAGTAGTAACACTGAATGACGATGGTTTTCATGCAGTTCTCTCCTGCTGGCGCAGTCTTGGCCACTCTCACGACTTTCTCCATAGTCGCAGCGATTTTTTTCGTCGGATGGAAGGCGAGAAGTTTCTCATGGACGTACGTCGGCTATTTTGAAGCAGGTGGAAGGCTTTCATCTGATACGACAGAAAATGCGTTTTGGGGAACTAGTTTTTCATTTGCAAACGGAATAGCATATTTTGCTGTACTTGGTTATTATTTTGGACTGAGTGTGGTTTGGTTTCAAATTCCTTGGGTGCTTTCAATTTTATTATTAGCTTCGTATTTGCCGAAATTAGCTAGAGCTGCAAAAGGGCGCACGCTTCACGGTTACTTGGGGTTTGTATTCGGAAAGAATGTCCGGATATTGACTTCAATGGTCTCAATTTTGGGAATGATACTTATATTTGGCTATGAAATATCGATATCTCTTCAAATAATAGTTTCTGCTATCGGGCAACAAGACGTTTGGTGGCCGTTGGTTGTGCTTTCAGCATTATTGGTGGCGGTCTATTGTGATATTGGGGGGCTGGCTGCGGCAGCTAAGACTGACCGCATACAGAACCGACTGGCGTCACTTGCTCTTTTGTTGATTCTGTTTGGAATGCTAATTCTTAGCAACTCGCACTTGGAGGCAGGAGGGCGAGGAGATGTATTATGGGCGTTCCCAAATTTCGATGAATGGACGAGTTCGTTATTAAGTGTTGGAGATCTTCCGACACCCTTGATAATTGGTGTTGTGACATTTGCCTTGCTCTTTAATTTGGTAGATATGTCAAATTGGCAAGTCATATCGGGCAATAGCGCACTAAATTCCGAAGAATTGAAGAGCGCTCAGTGGGGCATGCGTCGGGCTGCGATGTGGGTGCTAATTTTGCCGGGCTTCATAGGCGCATCTATTGGTTTTATTTGGAGTGGAGTGCCAGTTGAAGATCCAAATATAATCATTGGGCAAGCCATATCGGAGATTTTTCAGCATGTTGGCGCAGTAGCGGGAATTTTCTTAGGATTGATAATAGGAGGATTAATATGCGCAATGTTGTCCACGGCAGATAGCGCGCTTACAGCAGTGGGATATACACTAGCGCTTGATGTGATCGACGTTCCTAATTCCAGGCCGAAGGACGAAAGCGCCCAGCAAAAGGAGGATCGTGAGCGTAGTGTTTTGTCTAGCATTCGAAGGTGTCAGTATGCGTTTGCGATATTTGGAGTGGCAATCTACGTGATAGCTATTTTGTATCTTCCCAATACGGTTCAAACCTTGTTTGTGTTTCAGTTTGTGATCGCTGCCATCGCGTTGGCGATGGCGCCACCGCTCATTTGGGCCATTTTGACAGGAAAAGGACTTTCGGAAGATGACAATACGCCTGAATCAATAAATAGACTAAAGGAAGTAGCATTTTGGGCAGTACTTGGTGGTGTGTTTGCGGGACTCCTTTTATTTATCTACCAGATAACGTCAGGCCCTGATGTTGAGGTATATGGGTGGACCCCGGTTGTTTCCGTGGCGACTTCAGGTGTTATCCTTGGTGTCGGCCTGCTAAAAAAAGCGGTAGAAACTTAAGCTTGGGGAGGGTGAGAATGCGAAACCATCTGTTAATGATTTTGGGGATATTCGCTTCGATTGCAACGCCAGCAGTCGCTGGGATCATAATGGCGGAATTTAATGAAGGCGCTGAGGCAAAGGTGGCTGCTGCCGTTCTTTCAGCAATTATCTTTATTTATTTGCTGTCGTATTTTTTCGAAAAGATTGTCGAAGTTGATGAGTTGGAGCATCTTGTTGACCGCCTAAAAACCAAAATACTTGTTATGTACGGCATGACCGTTGACGCGGGGGCGGTTAAGGAGAGCGGTGTACGGGCTGCGGAGGAGGGGCAAGTCGCGCAGCCCTGCGGTATACGAGTATCAGCTGGAGTGGTATCCAAGGAGCCCTTGGTTAAGACCTTGGTGATTGCCAACGATTGCAAGGCCTTATCAAAAGATAAGATTGAAGGTATGCAAAATACGATGCTCAAAATGTTTGCTAGTGCTTTAGTGTTTGGATGTTTGTATTTTATTTACCGCGACGACAACGCCGAGACACTTGGCCAGGTGGCTGGAAATGGGGGAACCTGGAGTCTAGTCTCAGCGTTCTTTTCTATTTGTGCGTTGGTACTCGGATTGGTTTGGTATCCGCTGTTTGAAATGCGAAAGCGACATCGTAGTTTGCGCGAAGCTGCTAAGGAGTGAAGGATTACAAGATGCTAGATAACTCACGTTTTGAGGCGACATTAATTCGGGCGCATTTGCGTTGTAATCCCGAGCTCAGCGATAGACTTTCAAGCATGATAAAGGACTTCGTAAAGCAGAATAATTTGCCTATATCTGTATCTGCGGTTGAGCGGCTTACGATTGCATCGATCGGCGAATTAAGTGATGACCGTCTTCATGTAATTCACGAAGGCAAATTTGACTGATATGAAAGCTGTTTGCCCAGGGATTTGGTATTTCGATGAATTATTGAGTCTAAACGAGTGTGATCATATATTGAGCGAAGTGGGTCAGTCTGAAAATTGGCAGAAGTCAGAGGCAGGAAGATACCACAACAATAGTTTAATGGAGGCAGAACCAGCCAGTTACAAGGAAGATATTTTTATTTCGCGTTCGTATTCACTGGAAGATTTTGGAATTTTGAATAAATTTCAGAGCATGCTTTCTAGTATCGCAGAAAATACCGGAATTCGAAACTTATTTTGGTCAAATTGCGCGATTTCAAAATATGAAAGCGGGGCTATTCTGCCAAAGCACAAAGATTCAAATATGTATGATACAAGGCGGATATTCACTGCTGTAGTGTTCTTGAACGATAATTTTGATGGGGGAGAGCTACGATTTGAGGGATTAGACGCTCCTTTTGTGCCTCGAGTTGGTGGTGTCGTGGTATTTATTTCTGAAAACTTTCATTCCGTGGAAATGGTTCGGGAAGGCACTCGTTACAGTCTGGTAGTTTTTGCTGAGCATTCTAGGTAGTGTCAGCCTATTCCGCGGCGGCCATCTCGATTGCCTGGTCCGCGGCGCGGCCGGTCAGTTCCTGCAGCCGTTCGAAGGCGAAGGTGAAGGTGCCGACGCCCTGCGTCAACGAGCGGAGCTCGACGATCAGGTCGCCGGCTTCCGACTGCGGCAGGTGGGCGGAGACCTGGTCCCAGCCCGGCCAGCCCGCGCGGGCGTCGAAGCCCAGGATCTGGCCGCGCCGGCCGCTGATCAGATTGTTGATCGAGGCGGTGTATTCGCTGGGCGCCATGATCCGGACGTCCAGGATCGGCTCCAGCAGCACCGGATCGCATTGCGGCAGACCCTCGGCCATGGCCATGCGGCCCGCCGTCTTGAAGGCCTGCTCCGAGCTGTCGACATTGTGGTACTTGCCGTCGGTGAGGACGACCGCGAGGTCGACCACGGGGAAGCCGAGCGGTCCCTTGTCGAGGAACTCCTTCACGCCCGACTCGACTGCCGGGATGTAGTTCTTCGGCACGACGCCGCCGGTGATGGTGTCGGAGAACTGGAAGCCCGATCCGCGCGGCAACGGCTTGATCTCGATGGTCACGTCGCCGAACTGGCCGTGGCCGCCGGACTGCTTCTTGTGACGCGCATGCTGGGTGACGCCCTTGCGGATCGCCTCCTTGTAGGGCACGCGCGGCTTCTCCAGCGTGACCTCGACGCCGTATTTCGACTTCAACCGCGCCGCCGCGATCTTCAGATGCTGGTCGCCCTGTCCCCAGAGCAGCATCTGGTGGGTGACGGGGTCGTGCTCGACGGTGACCGACGGGTCTTCCTCGCGCAGCTTGGCCAGCGCGCCGGACAGCTTCACCTCGTCATTGCGGTTGGGCACGTTGACGGCCTGCGCGAAGACCGGCGGGAAGACGGGCGTCTTGCGCAACTCGACCGCAGTGCCGGACGACAGGACGTCGCCGGTGTTCACGCCTTCCATGCGGCCGAAGACGGCGATCTGGCCGGCCGATGCGCTGGCCGTCTTCTTCGTGTCGTGGCCGTGCATGCGCGAGAGCGAGCCGACGCGCTCGCCGTTCAGCACGTCGCCCTCCTTCACCGAGCCGGACCAGATCCGGGACAGCGAGAGCTTGCCGCCATGCTGGGTGTGGTAGGTCTTCAGCACCTGCGCGACCGTGTCGCCGGAGCCTGCATCCGCGCCGGCCCGTTCGGCGGCTGCGTCATGTCCGGGCGTCTCGTGGCGCAGCGCCTTCAACAGCCGCTGCACGCCGTTGTCGCGTTCCGCCGCGCCCATCAGCACCGAGACGATGTTGCCGGACTGCAGGTTCTCGGTCAGGTCCTTGAAGATCTCCTCGCGGTCGGGCTCGACCTCCTCCAGCAATTCTTCCATCAGGTGATCGTCGAAATCGGCAAGCTGCTCCAGCATGGCGAAGCGGGCCTCGCCCAGCGCGTCGGCGACATCGCCGTCGGCCTCGATCCGTTCCGACGGCCCGGTTTCCCGGTAGACGTAGCTCCGGCCCTGGGCCAGATCGACATAGCCGGTGATGATCTCGTCCTTGACGATGGGCAACTGGCGCAGGATCAGCGGCGTCGTGGAGACCGCCTGCAGGGCGTCGATCACGGCCTGCACCTCGCCGGCGGCGCGGTCGACCTTGTTGACGAAGATGAAGCGCGGCAGGTCGAAATCGTCCAGCAGCTTCAGCCAGGGCTGCAGCGCTGTCGCCTTGGCCGGATCGGCCTCGGCCACCACCACCGCGGCGTCCACGCCGGCCAGCGCATTGGCGGTCTCCTGGATCAGCTCGATGGAGCCGGGGCAGTCGAGAAAGGTGAACTCGTCGCCCAGAAACTCGGTCGTCGCCGCGTTGATCTCGGTCGACATCTGCCGCTCGCGCGCCTCGGCGCTGCTGTCGCCGACCGTGTTGCCCTGGGTAACGCTGCCCTTGCGGTCGATCGCGCCGGTCGCGAACAGGATGCTTTCCAGCAGCGTCGTCTTGCCGCTGAGATAGGGTCCGACCAGCGCGATGTTTCTGGGGCCGTCGGCCTTGCCGTTTGCCATGGTTCCGCTCCTCCCCTGCTTATCGTTTCTCTTCCGGATGCGGTTCCGGGAGAAAATCGTTTCAAGCCTTGCGGCGTTCCGCAAGCCCCGGATCGCCGATGCGTCATGATTTTGTCACTCAGCGACACTTTCCGGCCCCGTGGAATCGGTCTAAGCTTCGGGCGTCCGAAAGACGTCAGTGGGAGAGACCGGCACCCGACACGCCGGCGCCGAAGGAGCAACCGCCCCGGAAACTCTCAGGCAGAAGGACCGCTGACGGACGGACCTCTGGAAAGCAGGCCGGCGGGAAACCGCCGCCTCACCGAAGGGGTAAGGCCGCGGATCCGCATGGCGGGCCGGGCGTAATCTCTCAGGTCCCGCGACAGAGGGGGCGCGAACGTATCCCGTTCCGGGCTGCGGGCGCCCTTCTTGACTGTCGCCGACGCCCGAGGACCAGAGAGCCCGATGACCGGATCCAGCCTGACCACCCCCTTGAACGCGCTGCACCGGGAACTCGGCGCGCGCATGGTCGATTTCGCCGGCTACGACATGCCCGTCCAGTTCGAGGGCATCATGGCCGAGCACACCCACACGCGGACGAAGGCCGGCTTGTTCGACGTGTCCCACATGGGCCAGGCGGTGCTTGAAGGTGACGGGGCGGACGAGGCGCTGGAAGCGCTGGTGCCGTCCAACATGCGGGAACTGAAGCCCGGAAGGCAGCGCTACACCATGCTGCTGAACGCCGATGGCGGCATCATCGACGACCTGATGGTGACCCGGCGCGAGAACGACCTGCTGCTGGTGGTCAACGCCGCCTGCAAGGAAGGCGACATTGCCCACATCCGCGCGAACCTGCCGGCCGGCGTCAGGCTGACGACCCTCGACGACCGCGCGCTGCTGGCCCTGCAGGGGCCGGAGGCCGAGACAGCGTTGGCCGCCCTCGTGCCGGGGGTCGCCGGGATGAAATTCATGGACGCCGCCGGCTTCGACTGGGACGGCACGGACCTCTGGGTCTCCCGCTCGGGCTATACCGGTGAGGACGGCTTCGAGATCTCCGTGCCCACGGACCGGGCCGAGGCCCTCGCGCGAAAGCTGCTTGCCGACGAGCGGGTCAAACCAATCGGTCTGGGTGCGCGCGACTCGCTCCGGCTGGAGGCCGGGCTCTGTCTCTACGGCCATGACATCGACACCACGACATCGCCGGTCGAGGCCGGTCTCGTCTGGGCGATGCAGAAGCGCCGCCGCGAGAATGGCGGCTTTCCCGGCGCGGAACGCATTCTGAAGGAACTGTCGGACGGACCGTCGCGGTACCGCGTCGGCCTGATGCCCGAGGGCCGGGCGCCGGTGCGCGAGGGCGCCGAGCTTGCCGATGCCGACGGCAATCCGATCGGCGTCGTCACCTCCGGCGGCTTCGGCCCCACGGCGGGCCATCCGGTCGCCATGGGCTATGTCGCCGACGGCTTCCAGACCCCTGGCACCGCCATCCAGGCGATGCAGCGCGGCAAGGCGCTGCCCATGACCGTCGCCGAGCTTCCCTTCGTCCAACAGACCTACAAGCGCTGAACCGCAGGAGACCCTGAGAATGGCCGATATCAAGTTCACCAAGGACCACGAATGGATCGTCATGGACGGCGACGAGGCGACCGTGGGCATCAGCAATTATGCCCAGGACCAGTTGGGCGACGTCGTCTATGTCGAGCTTCCCGATCCCGGCGCGAAGCTGACCAGGGGCAAGGAAGCCGCGGTGGTCGAAAGCGTGAAGGCGGCCAGCGAGGTCTACGCCCCGGCCAGTGGCGAGGTCACCGCGCGCAATGACGAGCTGGACGCCAATCCGGCGCTGGTGAACGAGAGCGCAGAGGGTGACGGCTGGTTCTACCGCATGAAGCTGGACGACCGCGCCGAGCTGGACGGTCTGATGGACCGCGAGGCCTATGAGCACTTCGTGGAGGCGCTCGACCAATGAGGTATCTGCCCCAGACACCCGAAAACCGGGCGGCGATGCTGAAGACGATCGGCGTCGGCTCTGTGGACGAGCTGTTCGACGACGTACCGGCCGCGGTGCTGAACGGGCCCGTCGAGGGCCTGCCCGACCACATGAGCGAGATCGCGGTCGAGCGGCACTTCCAGAAGATGGCGCGCGAGAACCTGTCGCCGTCGACGGCCCCGTGCTTTGTCGGCGCCGGCGCCTACCGGCACCACATTCCGGCGACGGTCGACCATCTGATCCAGCGCTCCGAGTTCCTGACCAGCTACACGCCCTATCAGCCCGAGATCAGCCAGGGCACGCTGCAGTATCTCTTCGAGTTCCAGACCCAGGTGGCGCTGCTGACCGGCATGGAGGTCGCCAACGCCTCCATGTATGACGGCGCGACCGCCTGCGCCGAGGCCGTGCTGATGGCGCATCGCGTCACCCGGCGGCCGAAGGCGATCCTGTCGGGCCGCCTGCACCCGCACTACCGCGACGCGACGCTGAACCTGACGCGCTTCACCGACTTCGAGACCGAGGTCCGCGACCCGGCTGTCGGCGGTCACGGCAATCTGGCCGACGCCATCGACGACCGGACCGCCGCGGTCGTGGTTCAGAATCCGGACGTCTTCGGTGAGCTGAAGGATCTGTCCGAACTGGCCGAAGCGGCGCATGCCAAGGGCGCGCTGCTGATCGTCGTCGTCACCGAGATCGTGAGCCTGGGCGCGGTGACCCCGCCTGGCGAGATGGGCGCCGACATCGTCGTGGCCGAGGGCCAGAGCCTGGGCGTGCCACTCAGCTTCGGCGGGCCGCATGTCGGCCTGTTCGCCTGCCGTCAGAAATTCGTGCGCCAGATGCCCGGCCGCCTGGCCGGCGAGACCGTCGACGCCGACGGCCGCCGCTCCTACGTGCTGACGCTCAGCCCGCGCGAGCAGCATATCCGGCGCGAGAAGGCGACCTCGAACATCTGCACCAATGCCGGGCTCTGCGCGCTGGCCTTCTGCATCCACCTGACCCTGCTGGGCGAGGAAGGCATGACCGGGCTGGCCGATCTTAACCACCGGACGGCGGTGCATGCCGCCGGGCGGCTGACCCAGCTGGACGGCGTGGAGCTGATGACCGGGACCTTCTTCAACGAGTTTGCGCTGAAGCTGCCGAAACCGGCGGAGCCCGTCGTCGAGAAGCTGGCGCAGATGGGCATCCTGGGCGGTGTGCCGGCCAGCCGTCTGTTCCCGGGCGAGGCGGCGCTGGAGAACGTGCTGATGATTGCCGCAACCGAAACCGTGACCGAAGAGGATGTCGAGGCGCTGGCCATCGGCCTCCGGGAGGCGCTGGCATGAGCGAGAAGCAGACGATTTCCGGTGCCAGGGGCCTCGACAAGGACGAGCCGCTGATCTTCGAGCAGAACTCCGACGGCCGCAGCGGTGTCGATCTGCCGGAAGGCCCGCAGGCGGAAAGCCGCCTGGGCGGGCTGGCGCGGCGCGGCGCCATCGGCCTGCCGGGTCTGTCGGAGCCGCAGGTGATGCGCCACTTCGTGCGCCTCAGCCGGATGAACTACGCCATCGACTACGGCCTCTATCCGCTGGGTTCGTGCACCATGAAGCACAATCCGCGGCTGAACGAGAAGGTCGCGCGGCTGGCCGGTCTGGGCGATCTGCATCCGATGCAGCCGGTCTCGACGGTGCAGGGCGCGTTGCGGCTGATGTTCGAGCTGTCGGACTGGCTGATGAAGCTGACCAACATGCCCGCCGTGGCGCTGACGCCGGGCGCCGGCGCGCATGGCGAGCTTTGCGGCATGATGGCGATCCGTGCGGCCCTCGACGCCCGCGGCGAAACGCGGCGCCGGGTTCTGGTGCCGGAATCGGCGCACGGGACCAACCCGGCGACTGCGGCCATGTGCGGCTACACCGTCGACCCGATCCCGGCCGACGAGACAGGCCGCGTCGACCTGAAGGCCTTCGAAGCGAAGCTGGGCGACGATGTCGCCGGGCTGATGCTGACCAACCCCAACACCTGCGGCCTGTTCGAGAGCGATATCGTCGAGATCGCCGAGAAGCTGCATGCGGCGGGCGGGTTCTTCTACTGCGATGGCGCGAACTTCAACGCCATCGTCGGCAAGGTGCGCCCCGGCGACCTCGGCATCGACGCCATGCACATCAACCTGCACAAGACCTTCTCCACGCCGCATGGCGGCGGCGGCCCGGGCTCCGGCCCGGTGGTCCTGTCGGAGGCGCTGGCGCCCTATGCGCCTCTGCCGACGGTGGTGAAGACCGATGACGGCTTCGACCTGATCGAGAATGACGGGCCGGAACGTGTCGGGCGGATGAAGGGCTTCCACGGCCAGTTCGGCATGTTCGTCCGCGCGCTCGCCTACATGATGAGCCATGGCAAGGACGGGCTGAAGCAGGTGGCCGAGGATTCGGTGCTGAACGCCAACTACGTGCTGGCGGGGCTGAAGGACGTGCTGCCCCCGGCCTTCGACGGCCACTGCATGCACGAGGCGCTGTTCTCCGACAAGGGGCTGGACGGCACCGGCGTCGACACGATGGGGCTGGCCAAGGCGATGATCGACGAGGGCTATCACCCGATGACGGTCTATTTCCCGCTGGTCGTTCACGGCGCGATGCTGATCGAGCCGACGGAGACCGAGACCAAGGGCACGCTGGACCAGTTCGTCGAGGTCATGCGCGGTCTGGTGGCGAAGGCGAAGGCCGGCGAGACGGCGATGTTCGACGAGGCCCCGGTGCTCACGCCCAGGCGGCGGCTGGACGAGACCCGCGCCGCCCGGAACCCGATCCTGCGCTGGACGCCGCCGGAGGAAACCGCCGAGGCGGCCGACTGGGGAACCGCTCGAAGACCTGCTGTCTGCGGGCCTGACCCGCGGAACTCAGGGCGGAACCCGGCGAGGCCGAGAAAACATGAACCTCAGGCCCCCGGGTCAGGCCCGGGGGCGTCAGGTAGGAGGTAGCCTGACAATAGCTACCCGTCCCGGGACTTGATCCCGGGACCCAGTCGGACGCTGTCATGTATCGCTGCAACGCTGAACTGGGCAGCGGGCCAAGGCCTGTGCCGGACCACGATCCGGTATCCCGCTGCGGGCTGCGTGTCCTGAGCGACGACTGAAGGTTTCATCCGGCGCGCACCTGACCTAAATGTGCGAAACTGACGTAAACAAGACCAACGGAAACGCCCGCTAACGAGGCCTGCAATCATGTCCGACTACACCGCACCCGTGCGCGACATGCGCTTTGTCCTGAACCATGTCTGCGACCTGAAGGCGCTCAGCGAACTGCCCGGCTACGACCATGCCGAACCGGATCTGGTCGACGCCATCCTTGAAGAGGGCGCGAAGTTCGCCGGCGGCGTGCTGGCCCCGCTGAACTGGACCGGCGATCAGGAGGGCGCGAAGCTGGAGAACGGCGTCGTGCGGACCGCGTCGGGCTTCGCCGAGGCCTACAGGCAGTTCGCCGAGGGCGGCTGGAACGGCGTGCCCTTCGAGATGGAGAAGGGTGGCGGCGGCCTGCCCTGGGCCGTGACCATTCCGCTGACCGAGATGTGGAACGCGGCGAACCTCGCCTTCTCGCTTTGCCCGCTGCTGACCCAAGGCGCGATCGACGCGCTGGAGGCGCACGGCTCCGACGAGCTGAAGGACAAGTATCTGGAGCGGCTGATCACCGGCGAGTGGACCGCGACCATGAACCTGACCGAGCCGCAGGCCGGCTCGGATGTCGGGGCGCTGCGCACCAAGGCGGAGCCGCGCGGGGATGGAACCTGGCTGATCAAGGGCCAGAAGATATTCATCACCTTCGGCGAACACGACATGACCGACAACATCATCCATCTGGTGCTGGCCCGCACCCCGGATGCGCCGGCGGGCACAAAGGGCATCAGCCTGTTCCTGGTGCCGAAGTTCTTCGTCAATGACGACGGTTCGCTCGGCGAGCGCAACGATCTCCGCTGCGCCTCGCTGGAGGAGAAGATCGGCATCCATGGCAGCCCGACCTGCGTCATGTCCTATGGCGACAATGACGAATGCGTCGGCTGGATGGTCGGCGAGGAGATGAAGGGCATGCGCGCCATGTTCACGATGATGAACAATGCGCGCCTCTCGGTCGGCACCCAGGGCGTCGCCGTCGCCGACCGCGCCTTCCAGCGCGCCGTCCGCTTCGCCAGGGACCGCGTGCAGGGCAAGCCGATGAAGGCTGGCGGTTCGGGCGCGATCATCGACCATGCCGATGTCCGCCGCATGCTGATGACCATGAAGGCCTGCACCGAGGCGGCCCGGGCCATCTGCATCTACAACGCCGAATGCCTCGACTTCGCGCGGCGGCACCCCGACGAGGAAGTCCGCCGCGTGCGGCAGGGGCTGGCCGAGCTGCTGACCCCGATCTCCAAGGGCTTCGGCACCGATATCGGTGTCGAGATGTCCTCGGTCGGCGTGCAGGTGCATGGCGGCATGGGCTTCGTCGAGGAGACCGGCGCCGGCCAGCACTACCGCGACAGCCGTATCCTGCCGATCTACGAGGGCACCAACGGCATCCAGGCCATGGACCTCGTCGGCCGCAAGCTGTCGATGAATGGCGGGGAGCCGGTCCGCACCCTGCTGACCGACGCCTCCGCCGTGGCCGAGAAGGCCGCAGCCTCCGGCGACGCGTCTGTGAAGGCCATGGCCGCGCCGCTGAAGTCGGCACTGGCCGCGGCGGAAGACGCCGCGAAGACGCTGGGCGGTATGCTGGCGAGCGACATGAACGCCGTCGGCGCAGGCGCGGCTCCGTTCCTGCGGCTGATGGGCCTGACCGCCGGCGGCTACCTGCTGGTCAAGGGCGCGCTCGCCGCGGCCGCGCTGCTGGCGGACGGCGCCGACGACGCGCCCTTCCTGAAGGCCAAGATCGCCACGACGCATTTCTTCGCCACCCAGATCATGCCCCAGGCCGCCTCGCTGGCCGCTGCGGCGACCGCCGGCGCCGAGCCGCTGTATGCGATCGAGGACGATCTGCTGGTGGCCTAGGGAAACCGCGCGTCCGGGGACGAATTGGTCTGCCAGACGCGCGGCACTGCGGTTTCAGAAATGTCCCTGCCGCCCACGGGGACGACAATTGGCTGCAACCGCTCGAGGGTAGCCTCCCCCTGGCAGGGGGAGGCCGGCGCGCAGCGACGGGTGGGGGTCGGCTGCGATGATGGACCAATGGCAGACAACTGCACTACTCCCACCCCCACCCAACCCTCCCCCTCGGAGGGGGAGGGCAGGTCCTTGCGGTTTCGCCTGTCTGCCGTCACCCCGGCTCCCCGCGCAAGTCGGGGACAAGCACCGAGCCTGGGTCTGGTTGCGGCGCTTCCTTCCGGCGAATGAAACTGCGACGAGCCGCCGTCCCGGATCCCGGCTCAAGGCCGGGATGACGCCGGAACCGGTTGGCTGCGGTTGTTCCGATCTGTCGCAGGGCGGTTGGGGATCGGCGGTTCGCGCCCACCTCTTGTTGGTCGAAAACAACAAGGGGAAAGTCCCGATGTATATTTCCGAAGGCATGATCCAGGGCATCGTCGCGCTCGCCGGCGGCATCGCCATCCTGCTGGTCCCGCGCTTGCTCAACTACATCGTCGCGGCCTATCTGATCATCGTCGGCATCACGACGCTGGTGAATTTCACCTGAGGCATTTTTCCGCCTTTGGACCTGACCCGAAGGCTTTGGCGCAAGCGGTGTGACAGGGTCCTGGGGTCAAGCCCGGGGACGGCAGAGCAGGACGCCGATTCAGAGCCTCCCCCCTGGCAGGGGGAGGCCGGCGCGCAGCGACGGGTGGGGGTCGGCGGCGTTGATGGATGAATGGCGGGCGCCTGTGCCGCTCCCACCCCCACCCAACCCTCCCCCTCGCAGGGGGAGGGCAGGCAAGCGCGAACTCCGATCAGTGAACCCGGCTCAGGGCCGGGATGACGGTGTGGCTTTCGGAAGGCCTCAGGCCCTTGCGGGCTGGGCCTTGCCGTCCTTGCTGTCGATGCCGAGCGCCGACAGCGCCGTGGTGACGATCTGCGGGGCGTTGAGGCCGGCGATGTCGTACATCTTCTCCGGCTTGTCCTGGTCGATGAAGATGTCGGGCAGGATCATCGGCCGGACCTTCAGACCCTCGGTCAGGTCGTTCTCGGCCAGGAACTGCAGCACGTGGCTGCCGAAACCGCCGATGGCGCCTTCCTCGATGGTGATCAGCAGCGGGTGTTCGCGGGCCAGCCGGGCGATCAGGTCGGTGTCCAGCGGCTTGGCGAAGCGCGCGTCGGCGACGGTGGCGCTGAGACCCATGCTGGCCAGATCGTCGGCCGCCTTCATCACCTCGGCCATGCGGCCGCCGAAATTCAGGATCGCCAGCGCATTGCCCTCGCGGACGATGCGGCCCTTGCCGATCTCCAGCGGCACACCCTCCTCGGGCATCTCGGTGCCGATGCCCTCGCCGCGCGGATAGCGGAAGGCCGAGGGCCGGTCGTCGATGGCCGCCGCCGTGGCGACCATGTGGACCAGTTCGGCCTCGTCGGAGCAGGCCATGACCACGAAACCCGGCAGGGTCGCCAGATAGGTCACGTCGAAGGAGCCCGCGTGGGTGGGGCCGTCGGCGCCGACAAGGCCGGCGCGGTCGATGGCGAAGCGCACGGGCAGGCGCTGGATGGCGACATCGTGCACCACCTGGTCGTAGCCGCGCTGCAGGAAGGTCGAGTAGATCGTCGCGAAGGGCTTCAGCCCGCCCGCGGCCATGCCGGCGCAGAAGGTCACGGCGTGCTGTTCGGCGATGCCGGTGTCGAAGGTGCGGCTCGGGAAGGCCTTGCCGAAGACGTCGAGGCCAGTGCCCGACGGCATGGCGGCGGTGACGGCGACGATGCGGTCGTCCTTCTCGGCTTCCTTCACCAGCGCGTTGGCGAAGACCTTGGTATAGGCCGGCGCGTTCGGCTTGCCCTTCTGCTGGGTGCCGGTGACAACATCGAACTTGGCGACGCCGTGATACTTGTCCGCCGACTGCTCGGCCGGCAGGTAGCCCTTGCCCTTCTCGGTGACGACATGGACCAGGATCGGGCCGCTCTCGGCGTCGCGGACATTCTCCAGCACCGGCAGCAGGTGCTCGATGTTGTGGCCGTCGACCGGGCCGACGTAATAGAAGCCGAGCTCCTCGAACATGGTGCCGCCGGTGAGCATGCCGCGGGCGAACTCCTCGGCGCGCTGCGCCATCTTGGAGAGCTGCCTCGGGAAGCGCTCGGCCAGCTTCTTGCCGACCTCCCGGATCGAGAGATAGGGCTTGCCCGAGATCAGCCGCGAGAGATAGGCGCTCATCGCGCCGACCGGCGGGGCGATCGACATCTCGTTGTCGTTCAGGATGACGATCATCCGGCTCTTCATGGAGCCGGCATTGTTCATCGCCTCATAGGCCATGCCGGCCGACATGGAGCCGTCGCCGATGACCGAGATCACGCGGTGCGGCTGGCCCAGCATCCGGTGGGCGACGTCGAAGCCGAGGCCGGCGGAAATCGAGGTCGACGAATGCGCCGCACCGAACGGGTCGTAGCGGCTCTCGGCGCGCTTGGTGAAGCCCGACAGGCCACCGCCCTGGCGCAGCGTGCGGATGCGGTCGCGGCGCTCGGTCAGGATCTTGTGCGGATAGCACTGGTGGCCGACGTCGAAGATCAGCTTGTCGTCGGGCGTGTTGAAGACGTAGTGCAGCACCGCCGTCAGCTCGACCACGCCCAGCCCGGCGCCCAGATGGCCGCCGGTCTCGGAGACCGCGGCAATGGTTTCGGTGCGGAGTTCGTCCGCCAGCTGACGCAGCTGGTCGGGCTGCAGCCCGCGCAGCTCGGCGGGGCTGTTGATCGTGTCCAGCAGGGGTGTGTTGGAAGTCTCGGCCACAGCCGGCAACCTCATGTCCGTTCAGAATTCTGCGCCGCGGGTCACGCTACGAGCGGCGATCGATGACGTAGGCCGCTACATCCTTCAATAGAAAGGCCCTTTGGCCGAACAAATCAAGCCGTGCGACGGCGCTGTCTACCAGTTCCCGGGCCCTTTTGCGCGCGCCATCGAGTCCCATCAGCGTGATGAAGGTCTCCTTGCCTGCATCCGCGTCCTTGGCGGTGGCCTTGCCCATCTCTTCGGGGCTGCCCTCGACATCCAGGATGTCGTCGGCGATCTGGAAGGCAAGTCCGACTTCCAGCCCGTAGCCGCGCAGGGCTGCGCGCTCGGTGTCCGTGGCGTGGCCCAGGATGGCCCCGGCCTCACAGGACCAGGCGATCAGCGCGCCGGTCTTCATGTTCTGCAGACGCGTGATCTGATCCAGGCCGTAGGAGGTGGTCTCGGCCTGCAGGTCGATCATCTGACCGCCGACCATGCCCTCCGCGCCGGCGGCGTCGGCCAGCGTGCGCGCCAGTTCCAGGCGGATCAGCGGGTCCCGGTCCGTGGCCGGGTCCAGCAGTGTCTGGAAGGCCTTGGGCTGCAGCGCGTCGCCGGCCAGCACGGCCGTGGCCTCGTCGAACTGCCGGTGATTGGTCGGCTTGCCACGGCGCAGGTCGTCGTCGTCCATGCAGGGCAGGTCGTCATGGATCAGCGAGTAGGTGTGGATCATCTCGATCGCGGCGGCCGCGCGGACCGAATTCTCCCGCGGCACGTGGAACAGGTCGCCCGACGCCATCACCAGGAACGGCCGCAGCCGCTTGCCGCCGGCGAACAGCGAATAGCGCATCGAATTGTAGACGCGGGCCTCCAGAGACTGCGGCAGGGGGACCAGCGCATCCATCGCCGCCTCGACCTCGGCCGACGACCGGGTCAGCGCGTCCTTCAGTTCCGGGGTCATCAGCTGTCGCCGTCGCCGAACGGTTCGGAGCCACGGGGCGCGCCGTCGGGACCGATCACCAGCTTCTCCACCCGGGCCTCGGCCGCCTTCAGCTTCGCCTCGCAATGCTGTTTCAGCTGGGCGCCGCGGGCGTACATGTCGATGGACTTCTCGAGATCGACATCGCCCGATTCCAGCTTGCCCACGATCTGTTCGAGTTCGGCCAGAGCCGCCTCGAAACTCATTTCCCGGATATCCTCGGGGATGTCGCTCATTGCCGCTGAAGCTCCCTGACATGCGCCGCGCTCGCCGTTTGCAGCGCGTCGAGGTCATAACCGCCTTCGAGCACGGATACCACCCTGCCGGCGCAGCATTCATCGGCGATCTTCATCAGCTCGCGCGTGATCCAGGCGTAGTCGTCGTCGGTCAGGTTCAGATGCGCCAGCGGATCGCGCTCATGGGCGTCGAAACCGGCGGAAATGATCAGCAGTTCCGGCTTGAAGGCCGCCAGCGCCGGCAGCAGCGACTCCTCCATGCCGAAGCGGAACTCCTTCGAGCCGGCATCGGGCAGCAGCGGGACGTTGCAGATATTGTTCCGCACCCCGCGTTCGCTGCGCTCCCCGGTGCCGGGATAAAGCGGCCACTGGTGGGTCGAGCCGTAGAACAGATCGCCGTCCTGGCGGAACATGGCCTCGGTGCCGTTGCCGTGGTGGACGTCGAAGTCGATCACCGCAACCCGGCTGATGCCGTGCTTCGCCCGCGCGTGATGCGCGCCGACGGCGACATTGTTGAACAGGCAGAAGCCCATGGGCTGGGTCGGTTCGGCATGGTGTCCGGGCGGTCGCACGGCGCAGAAGGCATTGTCGGCCGCCCCGGCGAAGACCGCATCGATGGCCGCGATCACGGCGCCCGCGGCGCGGCGCGCGGCGTCGCCCGAGCCGGGAGAGACAATTGTGTCGCCGTCCAGCTGCCGCCGGCCTTCGGCGGGCATGGCCTCGAACATGGCGGCGACATGGTCGGCCGGATGGGCCCGGGCGATTTCCTCGTCGCTCGCCAGCGGCGCTTCCGCGCGGATCAGGTCGGGAAAATCCGTCTCGTTGAGCGCGTGGCGCACCGCGCGAAGACGGTCCGGCCGCTCGGGATGGGACGACCCTGTGTCGTGCCACAGGCAGTCCATATGTGTGATCAGCATCGTCGCCAAGGCGGAAAACCCCTGTCCGGCAATCAATTGTTGGCGCGACGGAAAGATGTCTGTTTGCCGAAAGGACAGCAGACGCTACCTTTCCGCGCTGCGCGCCGGTGCTTCAGCATATAAGCCATGATGGGCGCAGCAAGGGAGAGCGGCAGGCACGTGCGTATTCTCATCCAGATCCTGGTCGTCGCCATCCTGGCCGTGGCGGGCATCTTCGCCTTTCAGAACCGGGCGGAACTGCCGCTGATCGGCAAGTACTTCGCGCCGCCGGCCCAGGCGCAGCGCGGCGGCGGTTTCCCGACACCGGTCGACGCCGTGATCTTGCAGCCGGGTGTGCTGGTCGACAGCGTCCGCGTGGTCGGCACCGCGCGGTCCAACCAGTCGGTTGCCATCACCAGCGAGATCGCCGGCCGCATCGCCGACATGAACATCTCCGAGGGCCAGCAGGTCCAGAAGGGCGACGTGCTGGTGCGCTTTGGTTCGGCCGAGATCGCGGCGGACCTGGCCGGCGCGCGTTCGGCGCTGAAGCTGGCGCAGCAGATCTACGAGCGCGGCGAGGCGACCCGGCGCAAGGGCCTGACCACCGAGGCGCGCACCGAGGAACTGGCCCAGGCGGTCGCCACCGCCGAGGCCGAGGTGCGGCAGCTGGAAGTCCGGATCGGCAAGTTCACGCTGCAGGCGCCTTTTTCGGGCCGTCTCGGCTTCAAGCAGGCGAGCCTCGGCGCGCTGGTGCAGCCGGGCGATCCCATCGTCACCCTGGACGACATCTCGGTCATCAAGCTCGATTTCGATGTCCCGGAAACCGCGCTGGCGGCGCTGCATCCGGGCCAGACCGTGCTGGCGCGCTCTTCGGCCTATCCCGACACCCCGATCGAGGGCGTCGTCTCGACCATCGACACCCGCGTCGATCCGGATACCCGCTCGGTCACCGTCCGGGCCGAGATCGACAACGCCGAGGGGCTGCTCCGGCCCGGCATGTATCTGACGGTCGAACTGGTCTACGGGCGAACCGAGAACGCGCTGCTGGCGCCGGAGGAATTGGTGCTGGTGGTCGATGGCGGCGCCTTCGTCTTCGCCGTCGAGGACGGCAAGGCCGTGCGCTCGCCGGTCACGCTCGGCCGCCGGCGGCCGGGACAGGTCGAGATCCTGGACGGTCTGGAGGCCGGTCAGACCGTCATCACCGCGGGCGTGCAGAAGGTCCGGCCCGGCGCCGCCGTGCAGGTCCGCAACGCCCCGAAGGGCGCGGAGAGCTAGACCATGGTCCTGTCCGACACCGCCATCAAGCGGCCCGTCTTCGCGGTGGTCATGTCGCTGGTGCTGATGATCTTCGGCTTCTTCTCCTATGACAGGATGACGGTCCGGGAGTACCCGGACATCGACCCGCCCATCGTCTCGGTCAACACCACATGGCGCGGCGCCAGCGCGGGAATCGTCGAGACCCAGATCACCCAGGTGCTGGAGGACGAACTCGCCGGCATCGGCGGCGTGAAGCGGATCACCTCGACCAGCCGCGAGGGCTCGTCCTCGATCTCGGTGGAGTTCAATCTGACCCGCGATATCGACGCGGCCGCCAATGACGTCCGCGACCGGGTCAGCCGCGCCATCAACAGATTACCGTCGGAAGCCGAGACGCCGACCGTCGCCAAGACCGAATCCGACGCCCGGCCGATGATGTGGATGGTGCTGTCGTCAGACCGTCTGAACGCGCTGCAGCTTTCCGACTACGCCGAACGGCAGATCGTCGACCGTTTCGGCGTCGTGGATGGCGTCAGCCGCGTCCGGCTGGGCGGCGAACGGCGCTACGCGATGCGCGTCTGGCTCAAGAAGAACGAGCTTGCCGCCCGCGATCTGACGGTCAATGACGTCGAGACGGCGATCCGCGCGCAGAACATCGAGGTGCCATCGGGCCGCATCGAATCGAGCATGCGGGAGCTGTCGGTCCGCACCCAGACATCGCTGTCGTCGGTCGACGAGTTCCGCAACATCGTCGTGGCGGAATCGGGCGGATACGCCGTCCGCCTGGGCGAGGTGGCCGATGTCGAACTGGGCGCCGAGGACGAACGGACCGAACTCCGCTCCGACGGCAAGCCCGCCGTGGGCATCGGCGTCATCCGGCAATCCAAGGCCAACACGCTGGAAGTCGCCCGCGGGGTGAAGGCCGAACTCGAACAGGTTCGGGCGGGACTACCGGAAGGCATGACCCTGGAACTGGCCTATGACCAGTCCGTCTTCGTCGAGGTCTCCATCAAGGAAGTCTACACCGCGCTGGCGATCGCGCTGGCGCTGGTGGTTCTGGTGATCTTCATCTTCCTCCGGTCGATCCGCGCGACCGTCATTCCGGCGCTGGCGATTCCGGTTTCCATCCTGGCCGCCTTCATCGTGCTGGGGGCGCTCGACTACTCGGTCAACGTGCTCACCCTGCTGGCGCTGGTGCTCGCCATCGGCCTGGTGGTCGACGACGCCATCGTGGTGCTTGAGAACATCCACCGCCGCATCGAGGAGGGCGAGCCGCCGCTGCTGGCCGCGGTCAACGGCGCGCGCCAGATCGCCTTCGCCGTCATCTCGACGACAATCGTGCTGATCGCGGTCTTCGTGCCGATCTCCTTCCTGGAAGGCAATGTCGGCCGCCTGTTCCGCGAATTCGGCATCGCCGTCGCCACGGCCGTGATGTTCTCCAGCTTCGTCGCCCTGACCCTGACGCCGATGCTGTGCTCGAAGATCCTGAAACCGGCCAGCGAGTCCGGGCCGCTCAACCGCTGGACCGGCAGGCTGCTCGACATGCTGGCCGCAGGCTATCGCTGGGTGCTGGAGAAGACGCTGGCCATCTGGATCGTCATGCTGGCCATCGCCGGCGTGCTGGTGGGTCTGGCCTATGTCTTCTACACCGCACTGCCGGAGGAACTCGCGCCGACCGAGGATCGTGGCGTGATCTTCGTCAGCGCCACGGCGCCCGAGGGCGCGAGCCTCGAGTTCACCGACCGCTATGTCACGGAGGTCGAGCAGCGGCTGATACCGATCGTCGAGCGTGGCGACGGCTCCCGGGTGCTGGTCATTCTCGCCCCGGGCTTCGGCCGGCCGGGCGACGTCAACCGCGCCTTCGGCATCCTGCGCCTGAAGGACTGGTCGGAGCGCGAGGTCAGCCAGCACCAGGTGATCGGCGAACTGTTCCCGCAGATCTACTCGGTGCCGGGCCTGCAGGCCTTCGCCTTCGGCCTGCCGCCGCTCGGCATCCGCAATTTCGACAAGCCCGTGCAGTTCGTCATCGGCGGGCCGGACTACGACACGCTCGAGCGCTGGGCCGAACTTGTGCTCGCGAAGGCCCGGGAGAATCCCGGTCTGCTCAGCCCCGAGATGGACTACGACCAGACGCTGCCGGAACTGCGCGTCTTCATCGACCGCGACCGCGCCGCCGATCTGGGCCTGCGGGTCAGCGACATCGGCCAGACGCTGGAGACGCTGCTCGGCGAACGCCGCGTGACCACCTACGAACAGGGCGGCAAGCAGTACGAGGTCATTCTCAGGGCGCAGAAATCCGACCGCGCCACGCCGCAGGATCTGCGCAACATCTACGTCCGCTCCCAGGATGGCGGTCGGCTGATCCCGCTGGAGAGCGTCGTCAGTCTGACCGAGGGCGCGACGGCCCGCGAACTGGCCCGGACCGACCGGCTGCGGTCGATCACGGTGAAGGCGTCGCTGGCGCCGGGCTACACCCAGGGCGAGGCGCTGGCCTTCCTGGACCAGGTGGCCGCGGAGGAACTGCCGAGCGCCGCCCGCATCACCTATTCCGGCGAGTCGCAGGAGTTCAAGTCCTCCACCGGCGCGCTCTACTTCACCTTCGCGCTGGCGCTGGCCATCGTCTTCCTGGCGCTGGCGGCACAGTTCGAAAGCTTCATCCATCCGGTGACCATCATCGCCGGCGTGCCGCTGGCGGTGACCGGCGCGCTGGCCACCATGCTGGTCTTCGGCATCTCGATGAACGTCTACAGCCAGATCGCCCTGATCATGCTGATCGGGCTGACGGCGAAGAACGCGATCCTGATTGTCGAATTCGCCAACCAGTTGCGCGACGAGGGCCGGGAGATCCGGGCCGCGGTGCTGGAGGCGGCGCAGATCCGCCTGCGTCCGATCCTGATGACGACGATCTCGACCGCGCTCGGCGCGCTGCCGCTGGCCATGGCGACCGGCGCCGGGGCCGAGACGCGCTCGACCCTGGGCATCGTCATCATCGGCGGCATCGCCTTCTCGACCGTCATGTCGCTGTTCATCGTGCCGCTGCTCTATCTGGGCCTGGCGCGTTTCACCAAGCCCATCGGCTTCGTCGAGCGCCGTCTGCAGGCGCAGCGCGAGGAAGTGAAGCGCGACCGTCAGGCCGCCGAAACGGACGAGCCGCCGCAGCCCGTATCCGCCGCCGAATAGACGATCCGGAGTTCCCCGATGCCGACCATCTATCTTGTCCGCCACGGCAAGGCCGCCGCAGCGTTCGATGAGGATCTCGATCCGCCGCTGAACAAGGACGGCACGAAGCAGGCCCTGGAGATGGCCGACACGCTGGGGCCGCTCGGGCCGCTGCCGCTGATCGCCAGCCCGATGCGGCGCTGCCGCGAGACCGCGAGCGCGCTGGAGAATGTCTGGGGCGCGCCGGCCAAGGTCGATCCGCGCGTCTCCGAAGTGCCGTCGCCGACCGATGACCTGAAGGTGCGCCGCGAATGGCTGCGGGGGTTCATGCGCGGCACCTGGTCGGATCCGGCCGCCGGCGACCTGAAGGGCTGGCGCGCCGACCTGATCGCCGCCATCGAGGAGATCGACGAGGACACGGTCATCTCGTCCCACTTCGTCGCCATCAATACTGTCGTCGGCGCCCTGAACGGCGACGAGCGGGTCACCAGCTTCCAGCCGGACAACTGCTCGATCACGCGGCTGGAGAAGAGCGGCGGCGTCTGGAAAGTGGCGGCGCTGGGCCGCGAGGTGGAAACCGACGTCCTCTAGAACGGCCCCGTATCCGGTCAGGATCAGCTCCAGCAACAGCGTCATGCCCGCCCTGCGCGGGCATCCGGGCGATTGTCAGCCTTGCGGCGAAGCCGCTCCGGACCCCCGAGTGGCCCGATGGGCCATCGGGGGTGACCGTGGAGTTCAGACGCTCGGATCGGCCAGCAAGTTGACCTAGTCCGCCGCTTCGGCGTCGGCGTCCTCGATTTCCTTGAGTTTCCGGTAGAGCGTTGAGCGGCCGATATCCAGCCGCCGCGCGACCTCGGACATCTGGCCGTCATAGCGGTCGATGGCGTGCCTGATAACGTCCAGCTCGACGTCGGCCAGCGGGCGAACCTGCCCCTGATCGTCAAGCAGCGGCAGCATGCCCGGACCCATCGTGCCGACGCCGGCCGGCTGTGCGGTCTCTGCCGAGACGGGAGCGGGTGCGGCGCCGGTGATCTGCGGGAAGTCGTTGACTGTCAGCATGTCGCCTTCGGCCAGCACGATGGCGCGGAAGATGGTGTTTTCCAGCTGTCGGACATTGCCCGGCCAGCCATAGCTGTTGAGCAGCGCCATCGCGTCGGGCGTCAGGCCCCGGATCGGCTTGTTTTCGCTGGCGGCGAAGGCGCGGGTGAAATGCTCGATCAGCAGCGGCACATCCTCCCGCCGCTCCCTGAGCGAGGGGATCAGGATCGGATAGACGTTGAGCCGGTAATAGAGATCCTCGCGGAAGGCGCCTTCGCGTACCATGTCGGCCAGATCGCGGTTGGTCGCCGAGATCAGGCGGATATCGACCTTCACCGGCCGGGTCGCGCCGACCGGATCGACCTCGCCCTCCTGCAGCGCCCGGAGCAGCTTCACCTGCATGTCCAGCCGCAGCTCGCCGATCTCGTCGAGGAAGAGCGTGCCGCCGGAGGCTTCCTGGAACTTGCCGGCATTGCGCTGGGTGGCGCCGGTAAAGGCGCCCTTCTCGTGGCCGAACAGGACGCTCTCGACCAGATTTTCAGGGATCGCGCCGCAGTTCACGGTGACGAAGGGCCGGCCGGCGCGCTCGCTGCTGCCCTGGATGGCGCGGGCGACCAGCTCCTTGCCGACGCCGCTCTCGCCCTCGATCAGGATCGGGATGCTGGAGACCGCGGCGCGTTTCGAGAGATCGACCACCGAGGCCATGGCCGGGCTTTCGCCGATCAGGTCGTCGAAGCCGAGTTCGCCGGAAATCTTCCGGGTCAGGCGGGAGATCTCGCCGGTCAGCGTCGAGAGCTTGAGCGAGTTCTCCAGCGTGACGCGGATACGTTCGGGCGAGGCCGGCTTGACCATGAAGTCCGTGGCGCCGGCCCGCATCGCCTTGACCACGGTATCGACGCCGCCATGGGCGGTCAGAACGACAATCGGCAGATCGGGATGCTGCGGGCGCACCCGCTCCAGCACCTGCAGGCCGTCGACCTCCGGCATCACCAGGTCAAGCAGCACCACATCGACGCCGCCGCGGCGCGCGCCGTTGATCTTCTCGATCGCTTCCTCGCCGCCGCCGGCCTTGTCGACACGGAAATCGGCCCTGGAGACGACAGTCTCGAGCAGGCGCAGCTGCGTCGGGTCGTCATCGACGATGAGTACGGTCTTTGCCATGCATTCCCTTGTGCGCGGCGGCCGGTCACTGCCCGCGGTTGTGTCAAGATGAAACATTTCTGTGCGCTGCACAAGGCCTGCGTCACAGCGCCGGAGGATATGCACGCGGACGTGCGGCCAACCGTCTGGCGGGCCGGGCCGCAATGTGTTTCATAGGGCCACCGACAAGATCACCATAGGGTTCGGAATGAGCATCCTTGTCACCGGCGCCGCCGGTTTCATCGGCTATCACGTCGCGCGCCGCCTGCTGGACCGCGGCGAGCAGGTGATCGGTATCGACAGCCTGAACGACTATTACAGCGTACAGCTCAAGAAGGACCGGCTGGCCGAGCTGGAAGGCCGCAACGGATTCACCTTCCGGCAGGTCGATATCGCCGACTTCGAGGCGCTGAAGACGGTGGTCGCGGAGACCGGACCGGTCCGCGGGATCGTGCACCTGGCGGCCCAGGCCGGCGTCCGCTACTCGCTGACCAACCCGCACGCCTATCTGCACGCCAACCTGGCCGGGCATCTGAACATGCTGGAGATCGCCCGCCACGCGGACGGTCTGGAGAACATGGTCTACGCCTCCTCCAGCTCGGTCTATGGCGGCAACACCAAGTTGCCGTTCTCGGTCGAGGACCGGGTGGACAACCCGGTCTCGCTCTACGCGGCGACCAAGAAGTCCGACGAGCTGATGAGCCACGCCTATGCGCATCTGTTCCGGGTGCCGCTCACCGGCCTGCGCTTCTTCACCGTCTACGGTCCGTGGGGCCGGCCGGACATGGCGTTGTGGATCTTCACCGAGCAGATCCTGAAGGGCGAGCCGATCAGCGTCTTCAACCACGGCGACATGAGCCGCGACTTCACCTTCGTCGACGACATCGTCACCGGCGTCGTCGCCTCGCTGGATCATCCGGCGCAGGACGACGGGACGGCGGCCCCCTACAAGGTCTACAATATCGGCAATCACCGGGCCGAACCGCTGCTGCGCATGATCGAGGTGCTCGAGGATGCGCTGGGCATGAAGGCCGAGAAGAAGATGGAACCGATGCAGCCGGGCGACGTTCACGCCACCTATGCCGATATCGAGGCGATCCGCCGGGATGTGGGCTTCGAGCCGACCACACCGATCGATGTCGGCATTCCCCGTTTCGTGGACTGGTACAGGAACTATCATGGCGTCTGACATCGAGGAGCTTGCCAGGCGCGACCCGTCGGAACTCAGCTGGTACGACAAGATCCGGCTGATGGGCAGCACGGCAGAAGGTCAGTTCCGGGCGCTCGGCCTGTCCGTGGAAAGCGCCGGCGATGAGGGCGTGCTGCTGCGGCTGCCCTGGCAGGAGAAGCTGGTCGGCGATCCGGTGCAGCGCATCCTGCATGGCGGCTGCATCACCACGCTGATCGACAGCGCCTGCGGCTATGCGCTGATGGCCTACAGCGGCCAGCTGCCGGACATCGCCACGCTGGACCTGCGTATCGACTATCTGAAGCCGGCCCAGCCGGATATCGACGTGATGGCCTTCGGACAGGTCTACCGGACCACGACGTCCATCGCCTTCCTGAGGGCGCAGGCCTATCAGACCGAAGGCGATCCGATCGCCAACGCCGTCGGCACCTTCATGCTGGGCGCCAACGCACCCAAATACGCCGCGAGGGGGATCACGCAGCGATGAACATCACCGAAGCCGTCGCACAGGCGCGGACAGACGGGGACTACCAGGGCGTCATCGACAGCATCCCCTACATGAAGTTCCTCGGTCTGACCGTGTCGTCGGACGAGAACGGGCCGCTGGTCATGATGCCTGGCAGCGACCACATCATCGGCAATCCGGTGTTGCCGGCGATCCATGGCGGCGTGGTCGGCGCCTTCCTGGAATCGGCGGCCATCGTGCATCTGATCTGGGCGCATGAAAGCCGCTCGGTGCCGAAGATCATCAACCTGACAGTGGAGTATCTGCGTTCGGCGCGTGTGGTGGACACCTACGCCCAGGCGACCATCACCAAGCACGGACGGCGCATCGCCAACATGCGCATCGAGGCCTGGCAGGCCGACCGCGCCAAGCCGGTCGCTGCCGCGCATGCGCACTTCCTGCTGCCCGGCGAGGAGAGCTGAGCCGATGCGGCTGACCGTCAAGCCGCGCCCCGAATGGACGCAGTTTCCCGCTGTCGATCTGGACGCGCTGCAGCGCCTCGAGGATTCGATACCCCATATCCATGCGCTCGGCATCGAGCTGATCGAGGTCGATGGACCCGTCGCGATCTCGCGACTGCCCTATGCCGAACATCTGGTCGGCGATCCGGCGACCGGCATCCTGCATGGCGGCGCGATCACCACCCAGATCGACAATCTGAGCGCCGTCGCCATGCATTCGGGCATCGGCCACGCCGTGCCCTGCGCCACCATCGATCTGCGCGTGGAGTATCTGAAGCCGGCGACGCCGAAGCGCGACGTCTTCGCCCGCTCCGAGCTCCGCCGCATCACCCGGCAGGTCGCCTTCATCACCTCCCGGGCCTACCACGACCCCGACGACCCCATCGCGCTGGCCACCTGTACCTACATGCTGCTGCCGGAAAGGCAGAGTACGCTCAAAGAGGAAACGCCCAGTCATGAATGACATGAGTCAGTTGCCTGCATGGGATCTGACCGACCTCTACAAGGGGACGTCGGACCCGAAGATCGAGGCCGATTTCAAGAGCTGCGACGCTGAGGCCGACACGCTGCGGACGGCGCTGAAGGACCGGGTCGCCGATGCGGACGGCGACGCGCTGGCGCAGGGCATCGCCGACTACGAGACGATCCAGGACCGGATCTACCGGCTGATGGCCTTCTCCTTCCTCAACTACGCCACCGACATGTCGGATGGCGAGCGGACGCGCTTCTTCCAGAAGGTGCAGGAGCGGGTGAACAGGATCACCGCCAAGCTGCTGTTCTTCACTCTGGAGATCAATCACCTGGAAGAGGCGGCGTTGCAGGCGAAGCTGAAAGGCTCGGCGAAGCTGCGCCACTACGGCCCCTGGCTGCGCGAGCTGCGCACCATGAAGGACCATGTCCTCTCGGACGAGCTGGAGCGGCTGTTCCACGAGAAGTCGATCACCGGCGCCAGCGCCTGGACCCGGCTGTTCGACCAGACGATTTCCGGGCTGGTCTTCACCGTCGACGGCAAGGAGATGCCGAGCCAGGACGCGCTGAACCTGCTGCAGCACCGCGACCGCGCCACTCGCGAAACGGCGGCGAAGGAAATCAGCCGCGTGCTGGGCGACAACATCAAGCTGTTCTCGCTGATCATGAACACGCTGATCCGCGACAAGCAGACCGAGGACGAGTGGCGCAAGATCGAGAAGCCCGAATACGGCCGTCACCTGCTGAACCAGGTCGAGCCCGAGGTGGTCAACGCCCTGCGCGACGCCGTCTTCGACAGCTTCCCGCGCCTCTCCCACCGTTACTACAAGATGAAGGCGAAGTGGCTCGGGCTGGAGAAGATGCAGCACCACGACCGCAACGCCCCGCTGCCCGACAATGACGACGCCCAGATCCCCTGGGACACCGCCGTCGACACGGTCCTGAACGCCTATGGCAGCTTCTCCGGCGAGTTGCAGACCGTGGCGAAGAACTTCTTCGACAAGCCCTGGATCGATGCCGCGCCGAAGGCCGGCAAGTCGCCCGGCGCCTTCGCCCACCCGGTCACGCCCTCGGCGCATCCGTATCTGCTGATGAACTATCAGGGCAAGGTCCGGGACGTGATGACCCTGGCGCACGAACTGGGGCACGGCTGCCACCAGATGCTGGCGGCGAAGCAGGGCGCGCTGATGAGTTCGACACCGCTGACCCTGGCCGAGACGGCGAGCGTGTTCGGCGAGATGCTGACCTTCCAGTCCATGCTGGCCAGCGCGGAGAATCCGAACCGGCGGCGGATCATGCTGGCCTCGAAAGTCGAGGACATGATCAACACCGTCGTCCGCCAGACCGCCTTCTACGAGTTCGAGCTGCGCCTGCACCGCAAGCGGCGCGACGGCGAACTCGCGCCGGAGGAGATCGGCCAGATCTGGCTGGACGTGCAGCGCGAGAGCCTGGGTCCGGCCTTCGAGTTCGGCGACGACTACGGCTGCTACTGGTCCTACATCAATCACTTCGTCCACGTGCCGTTCTACGTCTATGCCTACGCCTTCGGCGATTGCCTGGTGAACGCGCTCTACCAGACCTATCAGGAGCAGCCGGACGGCTTCGCGGAGAAGTATCTGGAGATGCTGGCGGCCGGTGGCACGCTGCACCATTCGGAACTGCTCAAGCCCTTCGGCCTTAACGCGGCCGACCCGGCCTTCTGGCAGCGCGGCCTGACGCTGATCGAGGGCTTCATCGACGAGCTTGAGGCCATGTGAGCAGGCGGGCCGGGATGACTGGCTCGGCCAGCCCGTGGTCCTCGCCTGACGCCACACCGGATGCCGGATCGCGGTCCGGCATGACGAAGGAGTTCACATTCTCGGGGAGGGGAATTTGACAGACGCCAATGACGAGCAGCCGGTCCTGACGGAAAAGCGCGGGCAGGTCTTCTGGATCACGATCAACCGGCCGGCGCGGAACAACGCCATCAACGACCACGTCACCGGCGGGATCGCGGCGGGGCTGAAGGCGGCCCAGGCCGATGGGGACATCCGTGCCGTGGTGCTGACCGGGGCGGGGGAGAAGACCTTCTGCGCCGGCGGCGATCTCTCGCCGCAGCCGGACGGCAGCCCGTTCAGGACCGAACCCTCGCGGCCGCAACTGAAGCTGACCGACATGTTCGAGGCCTTCGAGGCCTGCACCCTGCCGATCGTGGCGCGGGTGAACGGCCACGCGCTGGGCGGCGGCTTCGGACTGGTCTGCGCCACCGACCTCGCCGTCGGTGTGAAGGGCGCGCGGCTGGGCACGCCCGAGGTCGGCGTCGGACTCTTCCCCATGACCATACTGCCCTACATGCTGCGGGTGCTGCCGCGCCGGAAGGTGCTGGAGCTCTGCATGCGCGGGACGCCCTGGAGCGCGGAGCGCGCCTTCGAGGAGGGCCTGCTGAACGCCGTCGCCGACGATCACGCCGGCCTCGACGCGGTGCTGGATGAACTGCTGGCGGACATCGTCAAGCGCTCGCCGACCGCGATCCGTCTCGGCAAGACCGCCTTCCACGCTATCCAGGACATGACCATCAAGGAAGCCCAGCAGTACACCCAACTGATGCTGCCGATCATGGCCGGCACCGAGGATGGCAAGGAGGGCTTCGCCGCTTTCCAGCAGAAGCGCAGCCCGGACTGGCCCAACAGATAGCTGCCATGTGATTTGCGAATAATTCGCATTTTCGCTTGGCAAGGGTGAATTCGGAGCGCATGGTGCGATTGATAACCAGTCGCAACAATTGCCGCCCGAACGCCCATGCCGCCCGACAGCCTCGACATGCCCGGTCCCGCCGAGTGCCGCACGGTGCTCTGGAGCATCCGCCGCGCGCTCAGGGCGCAGCCCGGCGACGGGTCGCTGGCCGCCGAGACCGCGGCCGCGTTTCCGGGGCTTCTGGCCGGTGAGGCCGCAAGGTCGGTGCGGCAGGTGGCGGACGCCTTCGGCCGCTACGGCCAGGACTTCCGCAGCCCCGGCGCGCCGGGCCGTTCGCATCTGGAAGACATCGTCCTCGGCGCCTACGCGTCGATGCGACTCGGCGACCGTCAGGAAGCGGCAGAGATCGTCGGCGACCTGACCGGCGGCGACCGGGAACGGCGGTTCCGTCTGGACACTGGCCTTCAGCGGCTCGCCGCCCTGTTCGCCGACGAGAACCGTCGGGAGGCCGGCCGCCATGTGCGCGAATTCGGCGGCCGTCTCGCCGATGCCGGGGAGGGCGTCTCGCTGTCGCCGGCGCTGGACACGGCCTTGCTGTTCGGCTCGCGGGTCTGGGTCGCCGCGCACCGCAGCGGTCATGACGAATGCCGCAGCATGCGCAATGCCCTCGGCGGGCTGGCGGGTCCGGTGCGCTGGGACGCGCTGGATGCGCTGCTGCGTCAGACCACCGAAGGCGCGCGCCGGCCGGTCGAGGTGAACTGCCTCTGCTGCGGCGACATCGGCGCGGATGAACGGCGCCTGCTCGACGGTCTGGCCGCCGCCCGCGCGGGCGAGGCCAGTCCCGGTTCGGCCCTGCTCTGGGACTGGCAGCAGCCGGCCTCGGCGCGGCTCTCGCTCGATCCGTTCACGCAGCTGGCCGCCTCGCTCGGCGGCGCGTCACCGCCGGCCTTCTGCACGCCGCCGCGCGCCAGTCTGCACTGACCGGTTTCAGCCGTCCTCGGTGACGCACCCCGCGATCGGCGCGATGTCGCCCATCCGGCGCAGCAGCACCGGCACCCTGTTGCCCGCATAGCCCTGGCCGGGCGACCAGCCCCGCGGATTGGGCAGGATCGCAGCGATCGCGGCGGCCTCCCGCCGGGACAGCGCCGCCGCCCCCTTGCCGTAATAGCGCTGAGCCGCGGCCTCGAAGCCGAATGTGCCGATGCCGGTCTCGGCGACGTTCAGATAGATCTCCATGATCCGCCGCTTGCCGAGGAACAGCTCGACCGCCGGGGTCCAGACCGCCTCCAGCCCCTTGCGCGCGAAACCGCCGCCCGGCCAGAGGAACAGGTTGCGGGTGAGCTGCATCGAGACCGTGCTGGCCCCGCGCAGGCCCTTGCCGGCCTGCGCATCGTCGATGGCGTCGCCGATGGCGTCCCAGTCGAAGCCGCCATGCTCGCAGAAGCGGTTGTCCTCGGCGGCGAGCACCGACAGCGGCACGTGATCCGGAACCTCGTCGATGGACACCCAGTCCCGGGTCAGCCCGTCGCCCTCGATCCAGCGGATGACCATCAACGGCGTCCCGGGCGGCGGCACGACGGCGTAGACCGCGCTCAGGACCACCGGCAACAGCAACAACGCCACGAGCGTGAACGCCAGGCGGCGGAGCCATGTCGGAAGCACGGTCCGCTTTCGCGGCAATGAAGGTGGGCGGGCCATGGGAACTCTGGATGGCGGCGTTGTCCACTTCCAGATAGGCGAGAGTGGGGGGCTTGTCGAACGGTGGCGCCCTCCGCCTTACGTCTCGGTGATCAGCCGTCGGTAGAGATGCCAGCTTGCATGGCCGAGGACGGGGAAGACCACGATCACGCCGATGAAAGCCGGGGCGATGGCGATCAGCGAGAGTGCGCCGATCAGGGCGCCCCAGCAGAGCATCACCGCGGGGCTCTTCAGCACGGTCTTCACGCTGTTGATCATGGCCGTGACGATGTCGATCTCCTTGTCCAGCAGCAGAGGCATGGAGATCACGGTGATCGAGAACAGGACCGTCGAGATCACCGCCCCGATGACCGTGCCGATCAGCAGGAAGGTGACGCCGGAGCCGGTGGTGAACAGCGCCTCCAGGAACTGCTCCAGCGAGCCGTAGCGGCTGTAGTGCATGGTCACCGCCAGCACGATGCGGACCTGATAGGCCCACATCCAGAAGACGAACAGCACGACGAAGGACATCCAGCCGAACTGCCGGCGCTGCTGGTTGAAGATCACGCCGAAGACGTCGGCGGCGCGGAAGCTCTCGCCGCGCTCCATGCGCCGCGACATGTCGTAGAGACCGGCGGCGAGAAACGGCGCGACCAGCGGAAAGCCGACCGCCACGGCGATCACCATCCAGACCTGATCGAAGACGGTCAGCCCCGCGATCAGGCCGGCGCCGAACAGCGCGTAGACCAGACCGAAAAACAGGCTGAGCATCGGCCGGTTGAGCATGTCGCGCAGCCCCGCACCGAAGGCGGCCCTGACATCGGCGAATGTGGCCGTCGCCACCTCCAGCCGGACCGGTTGTGAATTCTCGACGTGACTGTGTTCCGCTTGCATGGCGCGACGTCCCTGCTGCAGCCGGCGGCCGGCGTTTCCCCAGATTCTTGTGTTGAATGAGTTTACGCCGCGTCCGCGCGGCTGACCAGTTCCCTTGCAGGCACCCGGCCGCCGGTCCGTCAGCCCGACTTCATCTCGATCTGGGTGTTGTAGGCCAGGATGTGCTTTTCCATCCGACGCCGGGCCAGGGCAGCGTCCCCGTCGGCGATCGCGTCGAGGACCCGGCGTTCCGCATTCACGGTGTTCTGCCGGATCTGCTTGTTGGCGAAGCCTTCCGGCCTGGGCGTCAGCAGGTCCGGTCCGATCACCTGATAGATCGAGGCGAGCACGGGATTGTGGCCGGCGCGGGCGAGGGCGAGGTGCCACTGGATGTTGCCGCGCACGAAACGCGGCGAATCGGAGATGCGCTCCAGCCGGTCGAGCAGGTCCCGCATCTCGGCGATGTCCTCGTCGGTGCGGTGCCGCGCGGCCAGGTCGGCCAGGGCCGGCGCGAAGACCTCGATCGTCTCCGCCAGCACCGACGCCGGCACCTGCTGGCCGCGGATGAAGAGATCCAGCGAACGCTTCAGCACGTCCCCGTCCAGCTGAAGCGCGATCCTGCCGCCATTGCGGCCGCGCCGTGTCGACATCAGCCCCTCGGTCTCGAGGACGCGGAAGGCCTCCCGCACCGAACCGCGGCTGAGGCCCGACTTCTCCACGATCTCGCGTTCGTTCAGCACCTGTCCCGGCGGGATCCGGCCGTCGAGGATCTGTTCGCGCAGTTCCTCGGCCAGGGTCTCGAACCCCTTCTTCGCCTGTATCCGTCCGATATCCGCCAAGGCTTTCTCTTCGTTCCGGTTCCGTCTGCATGCCCGCCGCGGGACGGCGATTCCTAGATGTCGCCCAGTTGCCTGCTGAACCGCAAGCCCCGGGTATCCCGTCCGGGCCAAAAGCTACTAAATCTTACTAATATTAAATCATTGGATATTTTATCGCGCCAGCATAAGATTGTCCCGCTGCGTTTGGCATGGGGAGGATGCGATGTCAGCGAGATGCGGGAAATGCGCTCCGGAACCGGCCGGCAGAACAGCGACGGCCCGGGGAAATCGATGACGCGATGGTCGGGACGATGCCTTCGTCACCTGACGTCGGGGCTGGCCATTGCCGCCGAGATCTTCGTGGCGTTGATGATGCTGCACATCGCCTTCGAGGTGACGATGCGGTACGTCTTCGGCATCTCGGTTCCGGGCACGCTGACCTTCGTGTCGAAGTACTATCTGCCCGCGGTCGTCTTCCTGCCGCTCGCCATTGCGGAGCGCCGGAACAACCACATCAGCGTCGAGGTGCTGACCCAGTACATGCCGCGCCCGGCGCAGAAGGGGCTGGAAATCTTCGCCTGGCTGCTGGCGGCCGTCGTCTTCGCCGTTCTCGCCTACCAGACCCTGCTGGACGCCCTGAAGAAGACGCGCTTCGGCGCCTTCGAGCTGGACTTCGGCTACCAGTTCATCACCTGGCCGTCCTATTACATCCTGCCCATCGGGTTCACCGCCGTGGCCCTTGTGTTGCTCTACCGGGCCCTGATCACCGTGCTTCGTGCACCGGACGATCTGGGGTTCGAACAGTCCGACGAGCCGGCGGAGACCGCCGTGCCGAAGAACCGATAGGCTGGCGGATCAATGTCCGGAACGGAAATCGGCCTTGGCGGCATCGCGGTCCTGCTGGCGCTCATCCTGCTCAGGGTGCCGATCGGCATCTCGCTGATCACGGTCTCGTTCGGCGGCATCTGGATGCTGCTCGGGGCGCGTCCGGCATGGGGCATCGTGACCGCCATTCCCTACGACTTCGCCTCCAGCTGGGCGCTGACATCGGTGCCGATGTTCCTGCTGATGGGCTTCTTCTGCTACCAGGCGGGCCTCACCACCGGGCTTTTCGACGCCGCGCGGAAATGGCTGTCGGTGCTGCCTGGCGGGCTGGCCATCGCCTCGATCTTCGGCTCTGCGGGCTTTGCGGCAGTGACCGGCTCGTCCGTGGCCTGCGCGGCGGCCATGGGCAAGATCGCCGTGCCGGAGATGCTGCGCTACAAGTACGACCCGCGGCTTGCCACCGGCACGGTCGCGGCAGCCGGCACGATCGGCGCGCTGATACCGCCGTCGATCATCATGATCATCTACGGCATCTTCGCGCAGGTGCCGATCACCCAGCTCTTTCTCGGCGGCATCGTCGCCGGGTTGCTGACCGCGGTCGGCTATGTGGCCGTGGTGACGTTGGTGTCGCTGATGCGCCCGGAGCTGGCGCCGCCGGTGGAGGAGCGCGTCAGCCTGCCGGAGCGCATTGCCGCGCTGGCCGATGTCTGGCCGGTGCTGCTGCTGATCGCGGGCGTCTTCGGCGGCCTGTTCAGCGGCGTCTTCACCCCGACCGAGGCGGGCGCGGCGGGCGCGCTGCTTTCGGTCATCATCGCCGCCTTCAAGCGGACGCTGACCTGGACCGCCTTCCGCGAGGCGCTCGGCGAGACCGCGCGCACCACGGCGGCGATCTTCGTGATCGCCATCGGCGCCAGCCTTCTGACCCGTTTCCTGACGCTGTCAGGCGCCTCCAAGTTCCTGTCCGCCTACGTGATCTCGCTGGGCGCGGACCCGCTGATGCTCATGCTCGGCATCGCCCTGATGTATCTGGTCCTCGGCATGTTCCTGGAGCCGATCGGCGCCATGCTGCTGACCATTCCTGTGCTGCTGCCGGTCATGGATTTCGACCGGGCTCAGCCTCGTCTGGTTCGGCGTCGTGCTCACCAAGTTCCTGGAGATCGGCATGATCACGCCGCCGATCGGCCTGAACGTCTTCGTCATCAAGGGCGTGGTGGGCGACCTCGTCAGTACCACCAAGATATTCCACGGCGTTCTCTGGTTCCTGCTGGCCGACCTGATCGTGGTCGCGCTGCTGATGGGCTTTCCGGAGATCGTCCTCTACCTGCCCAGCCTCATCGAATAATGCGAAGCCGAACAATCGGACGAACCCTTCAACTTCAACCATCCCGGGAGGAAACGGTATGAAACTCGGACGCATCCTGGCCTCGGCGGCACTGACCGCAGGCCTGGCCGCTGGAACGGCCAACGCCATGGAACTCAAGGTCTCCAGTATCCTCGCGCCGCAGGGCGCGGGCGCTGAGGGCTACAACTACTTCGCCGAGAACGTGGAAAAGGAGACCAACGGCGAGGTCACCGTGCAGGTGCTGCATGGCGGCGTCCTGCTGACGCCGCTGCAGATGCTGTCGGGCCTGCCCGACGGTGTCGGCGATGTCGGCTTCCTGCTGCCGCCCTATTTCCCGGCGGAGTTCCCCGAATTCAACCTGGTCGCCAACATGGCCATCGTCGGCGACGACGCCCTGGCGATGACCGGCGCCATCCATGAATACATCACCAGCTGCGAGCCCTGCCTGACCGAGCATGCGCGTCACGGACATGTCTATCTCGGTTCCTATTCGGCCACGGCCTATTACGGGCAGGGCCGGAAGGCCTACCGCACCGTCGATGACCTGAAGGGCACCAAGATCCGCACCGCCACCGCGGCGCAGGGCCGCTGGGCCGAGCATTTCGGCGCTGTGCGCGTCGCGATCTCGGGCACCGAGGCCTTCGAGGCGATCTCCACCGGCACCATCGACGTGACGCTGGCGGCGCTGGCCGAGTTCTTCAACCTCAACCTCGCCGAGGTGAACACCCATGTGAACATGCTGCCGGTTGGCGTGTTCAACGGCAATTCGCCGTTCAGCTTCGGTGCGCCGCAGTGGTCCGAACTGACCGACAGCCAGCGGGCGGCCGTCCTCAGGGTCGCGCCCTACGGCGTCGCCACCATCGTCACCGGCTATGTCCGTGACGAGGACCGCGCCAAGGAAGTCGCAAAGGAGCGGGGCATCGAACTGGTCGAGCCGTCGGCCGAGCTGAAGGCCGCTTCGGATGCCTACATCGCCACAGACGTCAAACTGGGTCTCGAAGAGGCCGAGCGGACGACCGGTATCGATGACGGCCAGGCCAAGGTCGACCGCTATCTCGCACTGATCGAGAAGTGGAAGAAGCTGACCGCCAATATCGACCGGACCAGTCCGCAGGCGTTCGGCGACCTTCTCTGGAACGAGATCTGGAGCAAGATCGACCCGAAATCCTACGGGTTGTGAGTTCCGGGCCGGGCCGCCCCTTCCCCAACATCCCTGTAGGGGGCGGCCCGGATACCCTTTCAAGCGTTGTTGCGTAACGGGAGGATCGCCTTGAAGCTGGATATTCCGTATCCGAAGACCCGCGAAGACACGGTTCTGCCGGTTCTGCTCGCCCGCCGGGCGGCCGAACATCCGGACCGGACCTTCGCCATTTTCGAGGACGGCAGCGTCTGGACCTATGCCGATGTCCACGCCAAGGCGATCCACGCAGCGCGCGGCCTCGCGGCGCAGGGCGTCAAGCAGGGCGATCATGTCGTCTCGTGGCAACCCACGGGCGGCGACGCCATCCGCACCTGGCTCGGCGTCAACTATCTCGGCGCGGTCTACGTGCCCTTCAACACGGCCTATCGCGGCGGGCTACTGGAACACGTGGTCTGGCTGTCCGACGCACGGTTGGCGGTGGTGCATGCCGACCTTCTGGACCGGCTCGGCGAAGTGGATCGCCATGAACTGCGCACCGTGATCGCCATGGGCGGGCCCGCCCGTCCGGTCGACGGGCTGGAGGTGCTGGACAGCAGCGCCCTGACACCCGGCGACGAGCCCGGACCCGGCGCCGACATGCCGGCGACCGGCAAGCCCATCGAACTCTGGGACCCGCAGAGCCTGATCTTCACATCGGGCACCACGGGGCCATCCAAGGGCGTGCTGTCGTCCTACCGGCAGCTCGCGATCAGTTCTGCGGTCCTCTACTACTGGCTGGACAGCTCGGACCGGATCCTGCTGAACCTGCCGATGTTCCACATCTCCGGCACGTCGCTGACCACCCGCGCCATTCAGGCCGGCGGTTCCATCGCCGTCGTCGAGTCCTTCCGGACCGAGGAATTCTGGGCCCTGGTGAACCGTCTGGGCGTCACCTACTCGCTGCTCATGGGCTCCATCGCGACATTTCTGGCCAAGCGGCCGGTCACCGACGAGGAGCGGGAAACGACCCTGAAATCGGTTCTGATCGCGCCGCTGACCACCGAGGCCATGGCCTTCGCGAAGCGGGTCGGGCTCGACTGGTACACCGTCTTCAACATGTCGGAGATCGCGACGCCGCTCATCTCGGAGCGCAATCCCGAGAAGGTCGGCACCTGCGGCCGCCTGCGCGAAGGCGCCGAGATCCGCATCGTCGACGAACATGACCAGCCGCTGCCGGACGGCACCGTCGGCGAACTGATCGTGCGCGACGAGCATCCATGGGCGCTCAACTCGGGCTATCACAAGAATGCGGAAGCGACGGCGAAGGCCTGGCAGAACGGCTGGTTCCATTCGGGCGACGCGGTCATGCGCGATGCCGACGGCGACTATTTCTATATCGACCGGGTGAAGGATTCGATCCGCCGCCGCGGCGAGAACATCTCTTCCTACGAGGTCGAAACCGAAGTCAGCGCGCATCCGGACGTCGCGGAGACGGCGGCCATTGCCGTGCCCTCCGAGCATGGCGAGGACGAGGTCATGGTTGTCGTCATCCCCGTAGAAGGGCGCAGCCTGGACGCCGCCGAACTGGTGACGTTCCTCGTGCCCCGGATGGCGCACTTCATGGTGCCCCGCTATGTCCGCATCGTCGACGAACTGCCGCGGACCCCGACCATGAAGGTGCAGAAGGCGAAGCTCCGCGATCAGGGGATCACGTCAGACACTTTCGACCGCGAGACCGCCGGCATCAAGGTCCGGCGCCACAGGTTCGCTTCGGCCGAGAACGCAGGCGCCGGAGATGACTGAACAGTCCAGGGAGATTTGGGGTTGAAACGACTTGAGGGCCGGGTCGCTGTGGTCACCGGCGGCGCCAGCGGTATCGGATTCGCGTCGGTCGAGCGGCTGGCCGCCGAAGGCGCCCGCGTCGTCATCACCGATCTGAACGAAGCCACGGGCAAGGCAGCCGTGCAGCGAATGGCCGATGCCGGTCACGCCGAGGCGGTCGATCTGGTCTGCGGCGACGTCGCCGACGAGGCGCATGTCGCCGACGCGATGGACCGCGCCATCGACAGATGGGGCCGGCTCGACATCGCCTTTCTGAACGCGGGCGTCGGCGGCGCGTTCGGCTCCCTGCTTGAGACGGCGGTCGAGGACTGGGACCAGACCTTTGCCTATCTCACGCGCTCGGTCTTCCTCGGCATCAAGCACGCAGGGAAACGCATGGGTGAGGGCGGCAGCATCATCGCGACGGCGTCGATCGCCGGGCTTGGCGGCGGAGCCGGCAGCCATGGCTACAGCGCGGCGAAGGCAGCGGTCATCAGCCTGACGCGCACCGCCGCGATGGAACTCGGCCCGCGGCGTATCCGCGTGAACGCGATCGCCCCCGGGGTCATCTCGACGCCCCTGGCTCACCGGGGCAAGGAAAGCAACCTGGAAGCCCTTTGCGCCCGTCAGCCTTGGCCCGACACGGGTCAACCGGCCGATATCGCCGCTGCGCTGGCCTTTCTCGCCTCGGACGACGCGCGCTTCGTCACCGGCGAGACTGTGACGGTCGACGGGGGATTGAGGGCCCGGAGCTCGGATGTCCTGGGCGACAACAGCATGCTGCTCGCCGGCCGGACCGGCATGAACCGCGGCTCGACGGGACTCAAGTCCGGCTTCCGCAACACCGACCGCTAGCGCAGCGCAGAACGAACGTATCAGGAGGTAGTGACATGTCATCGACGGCGAAAACGGGAACGGACGAACGGGGCCTGTTCGAGGAGGCGGTCGAGGTCGCCAATATTCCGACGCTTCTGATGGTGCTGGTGCAGCTCACCGGCGATCTGGGCTGGCTGGAGCCGCGATATCGCCCCTCGCGCGGTCAGGGCCTGGACGACAATGACAGCGGCGGTCTGCCCGAGGAACTTCAGAAGGAGGTCCGCGACGCCTCGCTGAAGGCGATCCTGGACTGGCGTGCGGGCAAGCCGATCGCGATTCCCGACCCGGAGCCGGATCTGCTGGTGAAGATGCTGTCGATCTCCATGGGCGAGCCGGTGCCGGAGGAATACGGCGAGATGACGAAGGCGCAGCTCGGTCTGCGTCCGGTCGAGGAAGAGCCTGTCGACGTGCCCGAGGGCTTCCGCGCGCTGGTCATCGGCGCCGGCGCATCTGGCATGTGCATGGCGGTCCACCTGAAGGCCGCCGGCATCCCCTTCGAGATGATCGAGCGCAATGCCGAGGTCGGGGGCGTCTGGCTGGAGAACCGTTATCCGGGGGCCGGCGTCGACACGCCGAACCACCTCTATTCCTTCTCCTTCGTGATGTGGGACTGGTCGAAGTTCTTTGCGCTGCGCGACGAGCTGAAGGCCTACATGAACCATGTCGCCGACCATTTCGGCCTGCGCGATCACATCCGCTTCCAGACCGAGGTCGTCTCCACCGAGTGGCAGGAGGACCGTCAGCTCTGGAAGGTGACGACGCGCGATCCGTCGGGCCGCGAGTTGGTCGAGTACGCCAATGTCGTGGTCAGCGCCGCCGGCATCTTCAATCCGCCGGTCTATCCTGACATTCCGGGCATCGACGATTTCGAGGGCACCTCGTTCCACACCTCCCGCTGGCCCGAGGATCTCGATCTGAAGGGCAAGCGCGTGGCGATCATCGGCAACGGCGCCAGCGCCATGCAGATCTGCCCGGAGATCCAGAACACCGTCGAATCGCTGACCATCTACCAGCGCTCGTTGCACTGGGCCGCGCCCTTCCCGCATTTCCGGAAGCCGGTGCCGGACGCGCTGCGCTTCCTGATCCAGGAAGTGCCGCTCTATCAGGCCTGGTACCGCTGCCGGCTGGGCTGGACCTTCAACGACCGGGTGCACACCGCGCTGCAGAAGGACCCCGACTGGCCGGACAAGGAGCGCTCGCTCAATGCCATCAATGACGGCCACCGGAAGTACTTCACCAAGTACATCCGCGACCAGCTGGGCGACCGTCAGGACCTGTTCGAGAAGGTCGTGCCGCCCTATCCGCCCTTCGGCAAGCGCATGCTGATGGACAATGGCTGGTACCGGATGCTGCGCAACCCGAAGGTCGAACTGGTCACCGAGCGGATCGAGAAGGTCGAGGGCAGCAGCCTGGTCACCGAGGACGGCGAGCGGCGCGACGCCGACGTGCTGATCATCGGCACGGGTTTCGACGTGCTGCGCTTCATCAACACCTACGAGGCGCGCGGACGCGACGGCAAGTCCCTGCGCCAGGTCTGGGACGATGACGACGCCCGGGCCTACATGGGCACGCTGGTGCCCGGCTTCCCGAACTACTTCATCCTCTACGGCCCGAACACGCAGCCCGGCCATGGTGGCAGCCTGCTGTTCGTGATCGAGATGCAGATCAACTACATCATGGATCTGCTGCGGAAGATGAACCGGAAGGGGATCGGTGCGGCGGAGGTCCGCAAGGACGTCCACGACGCCTACAACGCCGATGTCGAGAAGGCCCACGAGAACATGGTCTGGACCCATCCGGGCATGCAGACCTACTACCGAAACTCCAAGGGGCGCGTGACCGTCAACTTCCCCTACCGGAACGTGGACCTGTTCGGCATGACCCGCGAGGCGAAGCTCGACGAGTTCGTCACGGAAGACCGCAAGGCCGGATAACCGGGCGCGCGGCGCCGGCTGCCCGGGCTCAGAGCAGGCCGGGCAGGAAGGTCGCGATCGACGGGATCAGGTAGATGATGATCATCGCGATCAGGAAGATCGCGACGATGGGCAGGCTCGCGCCGAATATGACCCGCAGATCGACGTCCGGGACGACTCCCTTGAAAGCGAACATCGCGTAGCCGAACGGAGGGGTGATGCCGCCGATCACGACGTTGAGCAGCATCAGCAGCCAGAACCACATCGGGTCGAACTGCAGCGCCTCCACGACCGGCAGGTAGATGGGGATGATCACCAGCATCAGCGCCACCTGGTCGATGAACATGCAGAACACGAACACGACGACCATCATCATGAGCAGGATCAGGCCCGGCGCCATGTCGGATTCCAGCACGATCGAGGCCAGCTGACGGGTGGCGCCGCTGAAGGCGAGCAGCTGGCTGAACATCGTGGAGGTCGCCATGATCACAAGGATCATGCTGGCGATTATCGCCGCCTGCCCCAGGCTCTCCCAGATCATGCGCAGCGACAGGCGGCGGAAGATGGCTGCGGTGACCAGCGCGCCGACCACGCCGGTCGCCGCCGATTCGGATGGTGTCGCGACGCCGGTGAGGATGAAGCCCATCACCGACGCGATGATCGTCAGGAAGGGCGTGCACTTCAGCACCTGCCGCAGCGCGGATTCGGACGGGATCCCGTTACCGGTGTCGGCTGCCACGCTCGGCGCCAGTGCCGGGTTCATGGTGCACCGGATCAGCGCGTAGCCCAGACACAGGACCGAGATGAGCAGCCCGGGCAGGATCCCGGCCACCAGCAGCCCCGCGACCGATGCGTTCGCGAGCGTGGCGATGATGATCGCCAGCACGCTGGGCGGGATGATCGGGGCCAGGCTGGCGCCGGCCAGGATGACGCCGATGGACAGCCTGGAATCGTAGCCCCGGTCGCGCATGACCGGATAGACCGTCCGCCCCATCATCGCCGCGACGGCCATGTTCGATCCCGACAGCGCACCGAACACCGTGGCGAGCGACATGGCCAGCACATACTGGCGGCCACGGACACGGCCGATCAGGCTGTCAATCGCGTCGAACAGGACGTTGGTGGAACCGGACCGGAACAGGATCTCGCCCATCAGCACGAACAGCGGGATGGCCGTCAGCGTCGCCGTGGTCGTCGTGTCGAATACCGAGTTCACCACCATGCCGAAGGCGTTGGGTCCCAGGAACACGACCACGCCGCCGACATTGATGAGAAGGAAAGCCAGGAAGATCGGGATTCCCGAAAAGAACAGGCCGAGCAGGAGCCCGCCTGCGATCAGCAATGTCACCCACCATTCCACCGGTCAGCCTCCGGCCGGTGTGGCGTCGCCGGGCCGGTCCGGGCTGCCGCCGCCCGTGACTGCAAGCCTGAGGAACTCGAGCGCCGAGAGCGCGAAGCCGATGCCGATCCAGATCGAGATCCACCACTTCGGAACCGGGTTGGTGGCCAGAATCTGGATGTCGCGGAGTATCTGCCGGGTCGTCTCGCCGAAGGCGAAGTAGCCCATTGCCGCGCAGGCGAGGAAGCCGAGGATGTGGATCACGCGCATGAGGATCTCGCGCCGCCGCTCGGAAAGGGCATCGACGATGACGGTGACCGCCACCTGGGACCCCGAGGCGGTGACCTGTGGCATCATGGTGAAGACCAGAACGCAGAGCAGGTAGGAAACCAGATCGGCCGACCAGGATGTCGGCGCGTCGAAGAGGTAGCGGCAGACGACCTCGAGACTGTATGTCGCCGCGATGGCCGCCAGGGCCAGCCTGGCCAGAACGAATCCGGCGGTGCGCAGGCCCCAGAGAAGCCCGAGCACCGCCGATCCGAATGGCCGAAGCGGGCCCGTCACCGGAACCGGCCGTCGGCGTGTTGAACGACCGTCACAGATGCATCCCCTACTGCGTCAGCCCGGCCTTCAGCGCGATGCCGCGCAACTCCGCGGCCGCCTCGCCGCAACACCCGGTGCCAAGCTCCCAGATGCTCTCGATGAAGGCGGTCTGGACCTTCGCCGCGACATCTGCGGGAAGCTGCTGCACCTCGACGCCCAGTTCGTCCAGCCTGGTGTCCTCTTCGGCCTGGATCTGGTTGCCGATCCAGGGCATCTCGAGTTCGGTCAGCTTGCCGGCCTCCAGTAGCACCGACTTCTCGGCGTTGGTGAGGCCGTTCCAGCTGTCGAGGTTGATGAAGACCGGCTGCGTCGCCGCGCCGAAGGTCGGCCGCAGACGGTAGTTCGCGACCTCGTAGTGCTTCATCGAAACCATGCCGGCAGCCGGCCAGCCCGCGCCATCGACAATGCCCTTCTGCAGCGCCGAGTAGATTTCCGAGCCCGGCAGGACGACGGGTTCGGCGCCGAGGGCGCGGATGACGCCGTGATAGGTGGGGGTGCCGCGCACCTTGCGGCCGGCCAGATCGCCCGCATCCGAGAGTGGCTCCTTGGTGAACAGATGATAGCCGTACATGCTCACCGACATCATGGCGACCATCTTAAGACCATGCTTCTGCTGGTAGAAGTTGTCGACATAGTCCCAGACGCCCGAGGCGCGCCGGGCAATCGGATCGACGGCGATGGCATCGACGGTCAGGGCGAGGCCGCCCTCGCCGGCATGGAATACCGGATGGGTGTAGAGCGCGTCGAAGACGCCGGACGATACCGGCTGCAGCTGTTCGAAGATCGGCACCACCTCGGGCCCGCTGACGACGAAGGTCACGGTGTCGCCGCCGATCTTGCCGACATTCTCGATGTAGCGTTCGAGCACCGCAAAGGTCGGCTTCTGGGTGGAATTGAAGCTGGACAGGATCTTGAGTTCGGCCGCGTCCGCGACAGCCGGCTGGGCGAAGGCCGCGAGGCCTGCCACGGCTGCGGCGGCCAGCGTGCCGACGACCCTTGATTTTCCGCGCCGGATGGCTGCTGCTGTGCTGGTATGAAAGGTGTTGATCATTGCGTTCTCCTCGTCTCCCTGCGCGCTCAATTTTTGGGCGCTGATCTGACCGTGTGGGCGTTTCCTGAGCAGAGATCGGTCGACAGGAGCGCCTGGGTGGCCAACTAGTAAGTAACTTTTTACTTACTGCGATATGCGTGCCAGTTTCCGGGGCCGGCAGGAGGCGCGGCAGTGGCGCCGGAATGAAGGGGTGAGGCGGTATGGCAGACCGGGCGGAACGGTTCACGATCGACGACCATCTTGCGGCCCGCGCGCTTTGGGAGCCGCGGCTGGACGCCTGGGCGCATCTGGAGGGGCCGAACGTCCTCAGGGCCCCCGGGGCGGTCGCGGACGGGCCGCTGGGCGGCGTGCCCTTCGGGGTCAAGGACATCATCGACGTGCGCGGACAGCCGACGCGGTTCGGCAGCGCGGCCTTCGCCGACGCGCCACCCGCGGAATCGGATTCCGACGTCGTCGCGGCGTTGCGGGGCGCCGGGGCCGTGCCGGTCGGCAAGACCCGGACGACGGAATTCGCCTTCGTCGACCCGACCACGACGGTCAATCCCTACAACCCGGCGCACAGTCCCGGCGGTTCGAGCAGCGGTTCGGGCGCCGCCGTCGGCGCCGGCGAAGTGCCGTTCGCGCTGGGCACCCAGACCGCCGGTTCGCTGTGCCGGCCCGCGGCCTATTGCGGCGCTTATGCCTACAAGCCCGGTCTGGGCGTCCTGCCGAGGACCGGCGTGGCGCCGCTGTCCCCCAGCTTCGATGCGGTCGGTGTGATAGCGAAGACGGCTGCATGGCTGACGCGGGTCTTCTCGGTGCTGGCGCAGGCGTTCGAGATTCCGTCCGCCGCCGGGCCTTCGCCGGGGGCATCCCTGCGGATCGGCGTGTTGCTGCCGCCCGAACAATCGCCCGAGCCTGCGATGCTGGCGGCGCTGGAGACTGTCCGGCATGTCTTCTCGGGGCGCGGTCACGAGGTTCGCGACATCGGAACACCGGTTTCCTTCGGCAGGCTGATCCGCGAGCACCGCGCCGTCATGGTCCACGAAATGAACGAGCATCTGGCGCCGCGGCTGCGCGGCAGGGAAGAGCGGCTGCAGCCCCGCTTCAGGGCGGGGCTGTCCGAAGGCGCGGCGCAGGCGCCGGAGCGGGCGCAGGAGGCGGCAGGCTGGCTGGCCGAAGCCCGCACCCGGTTCTGGGCGGACGTTGGGGATGTCGACCTGATCCTCGCCTGTCCGGTACCGGGCGCGGCGCCTGCCGGCTTCGCCACGACCGGGGACCAGTCCTATCTGACCCCGTGGACTGCGCTTGGCGGCCCGCTCGTCTCCTTCCCGGCAACGCTCGATGGCGCCGGCATGCCGCTGGCGCTGCTGCTGGCCGCTGCGCCCGGCCGCGACAGGTATCTGGTGCGGGAGGCCACGGGTCTGTCGGCCCATGTGCCGCGCATTCCGGACCCGGAGCCGCCTTCGCGGTAACCTCCGGACGCCCGCGCGCACAGGCCTGCCCTTGGTCGCAGGAAATCGCTACCCGCCGGACAGCGACGAGACCACCTCTGCGAACCATTGAGGATCGGTTATCCTGATCGGCGTCAGGATGCTGTTGAACGGTCCCAGAGCGCCCTGAACCGAAATCGTCATCGTCCCGTCCGCTTGCAGCCGCCCGGTCCAGGGGCCGAGCAGGGCGAGGTCCTGCCCGGCAAGCTGGCCCGGACCGGTCTGCGTCACGTCCCGGACCACCACGTCATACGCTTCGACGGGGAAGATCAGGAGGTGCATGTACTCGGCCATGGCGAAGATCCGCCCGGCTTCGATCTGGTAGGGGATGTTGTTCGCGGCCAGAAGCCACAGCCCGTCCATGGCCGTGCGCCGGGTCGGCGGTACCTGCGAGAGATGCGGCAGGCTGCCCTTCTTGCTGGCGGGTGGCGCCACAACGGTGACAGGTGGCGAAGCCGGGCGGGTCTGCCCGCTTGCGGCAGACGCGACGCCGCTCGGGGTTGCTCCGGAACCCTGCGGCGCTGTAGCCGTAGCCGAGCCGCCGCGGAAGGAGAACTCGCCGATCAGGGACGACGATGACCACGGGATCTGCCGTTCTTCGGACAGGCCCGCGACCTCCCGCCGGACCGTCTTGAAGACGCGCTCGATGCTCAGGCCGGGCCGCTGCATGGCGTTGGCCAGCGAGAGCGTGAACGGGCTGTTGGGGCCGTCCCCGTCCATCGCCAGCTGACCCGGCGCCGTCGAATAGGCGATGTAGCTGCCCGTCGGCGCCTCCATCCGCGCCAGCCCCCGGCTCGCCGAGCGGAAGCCCTGCTGGAACGGGTTGTTCCGGCAGGCGTCGAGGATGACGATGTTCACGCCGGTGTTCGCGTGCTCCATCTGCTCGAGGATGCTGTCGGCGGCGACGGATTCGATGTCGACGTCGCCCTCGGCCAGGATCTGCGCCTCGACCGGCAGCAGGTAGTTCCGGCCCGCGACCTGAACGCCGTGTCCGGCATAGTAGAACAGCGCCACGCCCTCGGGGCCGGCGCGACGCAACCAGCGGCCGAAATCGCGCACGCTGCGCTTCATCTCCTGCTGGTCGGCGTCGATCAGTTCGATCACGCGGAAGCCGACGTCGCGCAGCGTCTGGGCCATCAGCCGCGCATCGTTGACCGGGTTCTTCAGCCGCCCCATCGCGCCGTAGTCGGCATTGCCGATCACCAGCGCCACGCGCGTCTCCGCAGCCGCCGCGCCGCCGAGGAGCAGGGCGAGCGCGAAGACGATGGAAGCCACGAGACGCCGGAAGCCGTCCCCGTCCACAGGGCGGCATGCGCCGCCAACACTCGCGATGTTCCGGTCGGACAAGCGCCCTCCAGGAAACGTCAGGTCAAACGGGGTCCTGTCCGCCATGCTAGCAGCGGCGTTTCCGGCCTGTCAGGTCAATTCGCCGAACCCTGCGCGGTCTGTCTCCGCCGAAGCCTGGTTCGGGCATGGGATCTTGGGAGGCCGGATGGTGGTGTCCGCAGTCTCCCGAGAAACCGTCTCTTGCATCGCGCTCCCTGATTTACAGGGAATCTACAGGGAAATCCGAACGTTTCGGGCGCCATCCGGGCGTCGGGGCAGCGCACCGTGCCCGTAATACTACGGTGTCCGGGGTTAGATTCCCTGCCTGTGGGAACAGGGAATTTTCCGGCGCGGATCAGGGAAAGAAAAATGAAGTGCAGCGAACCGGTAAGCGTTCAGGGAACACACACTTTCCGGGTGGTGGCCGCGCGGTCTGTTCTCATTCGTTTGATCGGATGAGCAGAGATCGAGATGGCCGATGATCGAGCGCCACGGCGGCGTCATGGCGAGGCGTTCTGGCGGGCGCATCACGAGGCGTGGAAGCGTAGCGACCTAAATCAGCGGGAATTTTGCGAAGCGCATCGGATCCCGCTCAAGGCGCTCCGGAACTGGCGGGCGAAGTTCAATGCCGAGCCGGAGGCGCAAGGACCTCGCCTGCTTTACCGCCATGGCGGGATAAGTCATTCCCATGCTCACGGGACTTATCCCCCCTCGGCGTTGCTGCCGAAGCTCGTCGAGCCGCCGCCGCGGGCGGGCCACCGCCGCCGGTTCGGCGAGGCCGACCGGCACCGGATCCTGGCCGAGGCGTCGATGCCGGGTGCCATCGTGTCCGAGATCGCCCGGCGCTACGGTATCGCCCGGCGGGTGATGTGCCGCTGGCGGCAGGACTGGTGACGGCCGGGCCGGGCTACGTCGACGTCTCGATCGTCGATGCGCCCGCCAATGACAAGGAGGTGGCGACATGGCGCTGCTGTCGGCCGATGTGAAGGTGCACCTGGCCGACATGCGCAAGGGTGTGGATGGCCTCGCCGTCATGGTGCAGGAGGTGCTGCAAAAGGACCCGTTTTCGGGTGACCTCTTCGTCTTCGGGGGACGCAAGGCCAAAATCATCAGGATCGTGTTCTAGGATGGCACCTGGCTTTGCCTGTTGACCAAGCGGCTCGAGCACGGTGTCTTTCTCTGGACGTCGAGCATCGAGCAGGGACAGACCCTGTCGCTGACGTCGGCGGAGCTCACGGCCCTGATCGATGCATCGACTAGCGGGCGCCAGACCGACGCCGTCGACCAGCCGCGGCAGGCTGACTGGGCCCTGCGCCCGATTGACTCAGGGCGACGATTGCGCCCGGCGGGACAGGCCGACAGCCTAAGGCTCCCGTCATGTCCATCGATCTCGCCGCCTTGCCTGATGGCGTCGACGCGCTGTGGCTGATGATCGGCGATCTGATGGCGGCACGCGAGAGCGAGCGTGCCGAAACGCAGGCCGAAATCGAGCGGCTGCGCCGGATCCTGGTGAGCTTGCAGCGCAACCACGTCGGCCGCCGCTCCGAACAACTCGATGATGATGATCAACTGCGGCTCGGTCTCGAGGACCTTGATGCCGATTGAGCTTCCGGGTGCTGCGCATCCGCCGGTCGCGCTATGGCTGCCGCGCCTGCGGTACGACTCACCAGGCGCCGACGCCCGAACGGCAGATCGCGAAGGGCCTGGCAAACCTGGGCCTGTTGGCGCCCGTCCAGCACAGTGCACGTCCGCCGCTCGCTCACACAGTGCTCCGCACGCAGATGAGCAACGGCCGCTCGCCGAGAGGCGAGCGTCACAAATTTTTTTATGCCACGTCCGTCAGCATCGCGTTGTCGAGCAACGTGTCAGCCAGTAGCTTCTTCAGTCGGACGTTCCCGCATTCCAACGCCCTGAGCCGCTTCGCATCGGAGACATAAAGGCCCGCGTACCGGGCCTCCCACTTGTGGAAGGTCGCCGGGTTGACTCCATGACGGCGGCACACACCCGCCGCCCTCTGGCCAGCCTCCTGCTCCTTCAGGATCCCGATGATCTGCTCTTCGGTGAACCGACTGCGCTTCCTAAATCCGTCTCCTCTGTGGTGACGGCCTCTGCCCAAATCTGGAGGACAAATCGGATCTCAGGTCAGTTCGCGTCCACCCCCGCTGCCATCCACATTCATTTCAACCTCGACCGCCATCCAGCTCGTCGAACCAAGTTCAAACAGCAACGCGATAAAGCACTCGCCGATAGGTGCCAAGCGGCGGCCTGAAGTATCCCAATTTGACCTATGGCGCGCCAAGTTCAAATTGGTCGGATAAGACAACGTTGGCGAGTGCCGTCCGTGCCTGTAGTTTCGTGCGAACAGTTCTGATTCGGGAGAATGTCGTGGAAGACGAAACTCAGGAAGTTGTACGGCTGACGGTAGACGTTGTTTCAGCCTATGTCGCAAACAACGTTGTTCCTTCCGACGAGCTTCCCGACCTGATCGCCAAAGTCAGCCAGGCTTTTGTTGGGGCGGCATCTGGGTCTGAAGAGCCTGAGTCAGAGCCCCTTGTCCCGGCCGTTTCCATCCGCAGTTCTATCAAGCCGGATCATCTGGTTTGCCTGGAAGACGGGAAAAAGATGACGATGCTGAAGCGTCATCTCAGAACAGACCACGACATGACCCCGGAAGAGTACCGCGCGAAGTGGAATCTGCCAGCGGACTATCCAATGGCCAGCCCCAACTACGTCGCGAAGAGGGCTGAGATGGCGAAGTCGATCGGCCTCGGGCGGAAGGGGCGCGGCGGCAAGTCCTGATGGTCTGGTCCGGGCGGCCGGACTTGAACCGGCACGGGCTGCTGCCCCTCAGATTTTAAGTCTAGTGCGTCTACCAGTTCCGCCACGCCCGGTCTGAGTAGATTGGCGAAGGGCCTGTCTCACACGCGGATGGCCAGGGTCAATTCACCTGGTCATCTGAAGTCCGTTCCGTTCGCTGCAATTCCTCCACCGCCTCCAATATCCGCCGCCAGACTGCTGCGCCATCCAGATCACCAGCATCCATCAGCTTGTCGGCTCTCGCGGCGGTCACGAACCCGGCCTCGTCGCCATAGCGCTCAACCATGAGCCACGCAGCGCGCCTTATATCGGGGTCTTCCATCATCGCCCGATTCTGCCATCACGCTGGATGCCTCTACCATACCGGGGGTGTGAGGCAGGGCCGTGTGAACATCAGCCCGGTCGGGTTGCTTGCGTCAGAAGGTAGCATTCAAACCGGGCGAGAACTCCCAATGTCTCTTCCCGTTGCTCAAAAACAACCTCCCTGAAGGAGAAGTACAATGAAGATTGCAACTGGTATCCTCACGTCCGCCTTCCTGATGATCGGTGCCTCTCAGGCCCTCGCCGGTGCCGACAAGACCATTGTTGGCGGTGGCTGGATCGCATCGACCGGCACTGTTGTCGCAGAGACCGACGAGAGCCTCACCATGGTCCCGAAGGACCGCCCGCATACGGCCCTGACCGTCGACCGATTCGGCGTCGAAGTCCCCCAGGACGTTGCTGTCGGCGATGAAGTGACCGTCGTCGGCGAGCTGAACGGCGCCGGCGAGGGTGCCGATGTCGAAGGCGTTCTGATTTCTCACACCGGCCCGAGCCAGTAACGGCGAATACGAGCCAGCCTGTCGTGCCGGTATTGCGGTACGACAGGCTAGCTCGACCCATGGTGGCGGCCATCCCATACTGCCGGCGTTGCCGGCGATCTGAACACCTGCATTCTACCAGATGGAACTGGAGGCTGGCTGGTTTCGCTCCGGACCCAAGTTCCTCAAGAATGTCCGGGTTGCATGCTGATCCCAGAAGGCTTTCGCGCGCAATCACCGGTACGATCAATATGGGAACCTAGGGCGCCGTGTTGAACATCAGGACCTGTTCTTGTTCCCCTACTTCCCGGCCAAGGGAGTCCGTTGTCATCAGGAGTCTCAGGCCTGCCCGTGCGGGCGGCCACCTCACCAGTACGTGCTCCAATTCCATATCACAGTTTGTACACTTGCGAGGCGCGGTGGAATAGATCACGGATGCTCGCGTTGGCCAAATGATTGGAAGAACGTTGAAGCACAGTCTATTGATAGGAACGCTCTTGGCGCTTGCGCTGTTTGCACCTTTACAGAAGTCAGCTGCGGGCGTCCAGGACGGCGCGGCCGCCTTAGAACGCGGCGAATATGCGAAGGCGTTCGAGATCTGGCAACCATTGGCGGAAGAAGGCGACCCACTGGCTCAATACAACCTGGCTCAACTCTTGCGGACAGGTCATGGCGTATCGAGAGATTTTGTGCTTGCGGCCTACTGGTATCGCCAAGCTGCGGAACAGGGTTTCGCTCGCGCCCAGTACAATCTGGGTCTCATGAACCTGAATGGCGATGGACTGGCCAAGGACCCATCTATGGCAGCCCATTGGTTTCTCAAATCTGCAGAGAACCGGCACGTTGATGCCCAAATTCAGCTTGGCCTGTTGCATTTGAAGGGCTTCCATCCAGAGGCCGACGTCGGCCGGGGCGCCATGTGGATCGAGATTGCGGCCTACAATGGATCAGCGACGGCTTTGAAGCTGCTCGAGGAGGTTCTCGAATCAATGACCCCGGCACAGGCTGAGAGGTCGACCGATCTTGTCCGTCAGTGTATCTCTCGGCAATTCAGGGATTGTTGAGCTTTTTGGGACCACTATGACCACCCCTAACGCGAGGAATTCTCTGGTATTCGCTCGAAGGGCTCATTGCTCAGCACAAGTGCGAGAATGAAAGAAAATCTCATTAGACATATAAGATGGGGGAACTCCACCAACGGGGCGGAGCGTCATTCGGCTGATGTGTCAGTTTTCACGCACCAGCGAACTGAGTTGTTTGGGCAATCGAATGAGATAGTCTGGCGCGCCGGATGAGGATGGCCCAACGATATGATCGAAGACTATCACAGGAGTTCGCAACGGGCCGCCATTCGGCCGCAACTCGCGAATGGCTGGGGGATGCAATGGGCAACTCTGAAGTCATTCCAGATCCACGTGAGAAAGATCTGCCCGCCGGCCAAATCCGTCTTCTGTATGAACACTGGTCCAGGCTCTTTCAGATCGAGGGAGTCGCTGACGCGAAGAGCGTCCACATTCCGGATCTCGGCGCGGTCGCAGGATTGGTCTCGCTCGCCGAGTTCGTTAGTACTGGATTTCGCATCAAGTTTGCGCACTTGAATCCAGCGCTCGCCGCAATGTCAGGGTTGACGGTGACAGACCAATATCTGGACAACCTGCCGGAAGGATCCCACCTCTCCAGATTTCTCCATGCTCTCTATCACGCAAGCCTCCTGTATCGAGTTCCGACGTTTAGCACTCTACCTGCATCTGAACCCGATTGCGGCTCAACATGGCAACAGCTTGCGCTTCCAATCGGTGAACAAGGCCGTGCGTCGAAGTTGCTGATAGGCGTGTGGCGAAGCAGTGTCTGAACGTTCCGAAGTGTGCCGATGGAATTCAGTGAACTAGGAAATAAGGCACCTTGAACCTAACGTGATCATTGCAGTTGCATGCACGTCTGCGTCGCCAGCGGCTTCAGCGGACAGAATCAGCGGCACGACTTACATCATCGACGCGGACGCCATCGAAACCCACGAGTAGCGGGATCCGTCTAAACGAGGGCAATGCCTCGAAGAACCAGCAACTCTGTCACCCCGAGAACGGCAGTTTGGGATGCGGGAAACAGAGGTCCATTGCCCTGGCTGACTAGATTGGTCGTACGCCTGTCTCATGCGAAGTCCCAAGCTCAGAGCGTTGTTGGCGACTGACCATCTTGGGCTTCCGGGGCTCGGAGTATCTGAACGCCCGGCTGGTCCGAAACCGCTGGGCTTTGGCATACCGCTGGAACTCGACCAATTGTTCGAATGTCGAGGAAGCCGGGTGTCGCAGCCGTTTGGGTATCTGGCGGGGTTGGTTCTTGGGGCGCGCTCTAGGGTGCCTGGCTGGGGAAACGCTGATATTTTTCTAATCTTGGCCTCAACTGTAGCTAGCGTTCGTTACATCGTGGAATCTTGACGGCATTAACCCCTTATTCAATAGGCGTTGCCTAGGTTGCTCGCTCGGTAGGTTGTGCCACCATTAGCGTATCAACTCCGCGGAGTCGCGTCACCAACGCTGCGGCTTCCAAATTTCAGGTAGCGGCGAGCCGTCCTTCTGTTCTGCGGAAGGGCGGTTTGTCGTTTCAGGGCGTTGTAGACCCTAGTGCCAGTCGCCTCTTGAGCCGATGAAGGGGCCGTCCCGCCCAAACTGCGGGGTAAGGGCGAGACGGCGAGCGGGCCGAACGCATCCAGCCCAAAACAAGCCTGTGCGAGTTCAAGAGAGATGTCTAGCGATTGCACGGATCACGCAGACCAAATTCGTCTCGCCTGAGACGCCGCCCCGCCCGAAAACCGGAGGGCCAGGCGGAGCGGCGCAGGGGTCGGTTGGTTCTTGTGAGCCATCCGAGGCGCGATCGTGCGGGCGCCGATACCATATGTCCAGAAGTTCTAGAAACGTGACACTGACAAGCTTTCGTTACCGCGAAATCGTTCACTGAGGTGGTTCAGCGTTTGGTCTCAGCGCAAAGAGGCGGAAAACTCCACAATCCGGCGGTCCAGCGTTGGGGCTCAGCGCATCAACCATCGGACTCTGCCTATGGTCACAGGAAGGATTGGTCGCAGGCCACCGTCAGAGTTGTGGAGTTGGCCTTGGCGCATGCCATCCGCAACAAGGTTGAGAGCGCCTATCAGCGCGGCGATCTGTTTGAGAAGCGCAAAAGTTTGATGAATCTTGTGCGAGGTTCAGCGAATCGCCTCCGAAACGGGATGAAGAAGCCCCAAGCGTGATCTCGATAAACCGAATACCCCCCTAGACTGGGCTAAAGATGCCCGGAAGTCCTAATGCTTCATTATCTCCAAATCGTATGAAGCAGCCGCTGGAGCATTTGTCGAACTGTAAATTGCTTTCTGTATTCGGACCTGTCGAAGCGGATCTTCGACTTCTTTGATCGGTCAGCCCTCGATATTTGGTTGTCGAGCCATTCTTGTATCGTTCTTTCCATTTCAAAAACCTGAGCCTCGATGGTTCGGATGCTACTATCATTTGAGACTGTGGATAGAAGTTTAGATGCTGCATATAAATACGCTATCGCCGGCGGTGAATTGCAAAAATCCAAGAATATGGTTCGTTTGGTTTCAGCTCCAATCTCAAAAAGATCGCTAAATGGGATCTCTGCAACAAGCGTGCGCGTGTTACGATGGGCGCGGAACTCATTGATACGTTCTCGGCTCTTCGTTGACCATGGCGGCACTCTGGTAAAAAGGATCAGGGGATCGGCCGCGTGCGATCGCTCCGCATTGCGCAGTCGGCGCACGGTCTCTTCCAGTCGCTCGAATCCATCCATGGCAAATCGCTCTGGCGGCAAGGGCGCCAGAATGAAATCTGCGACGACCAACGCATTAACGCTGAGGATGCCGAGCGACGGCGGGCAATCGAAAACAATCCAATCAAAGCCGTCGGCAAGCTGACCGATGTTGGCTCCCAGACGAAGCAGGTTGGGTTCGTCGGCGTCGATTTCCAATTTCACGCCGGCCAGCTCAATCGAAGAAGGCAAGACGAAGAGATTGGGGAAAACTGTCGGTAGGCAGGAGTGCTCCGTGATCGGAGTGTCGCCCGTCGCGGCCTCATAAGAGCGAGGATAGTTGTTTTCGGCGCCTTCCAGGCCAAGAGCATTGGTTGCATTGCCCTGGGCGTCCAGATCAACCAGAAGAACCCGCCTAGAAGCTGCCGCGAACGCAACGGACAAATGCACCGCGGTCGTCGTCTTCCCGACGCCACCTTTCTGATTGGAGATCGCTAGGAATGTTGGCATCGGAGATTTCGACTACACAAGCAACACTTGAATTTCTAGGGCCTCCAAAGGGATACAGCTACGCAGCATGTCGCCAGCGCCTCAATGCAAACAGCATCGAGCGCCGACCGGTGATGTTGATAGGCCCGACTCGACTTCTTTGGTGCCACAGGAACCGTTAACGCAGCATGATCAGCTTACTCAAGGCTGTTGAACACCAGCGTGTTGCTGCAAAGAACTGCCGGACTTTCTCATCGCGTCAACTGCCGGAGGTTGTCGTAGATGAGTAGTGCTGCATGAGCATCGCTCAACGCCCGATGATCCGGTTCAACCTCAACGCCCAAATGCTTCGCTACATCGGCCAGCTTGTACGACCGGAGCGAAAGGGTCTCACGCGCGAGCGCGAGGATGTCCTGATATTCGTTGTTTCCCCTTATCCCAAGCCGCAGCCACTCGGCGGAAAGGAACTTGGCGTCAAAGGGCGCATTGTAGGCGATCAGCGGCAGATCGCCGATGAACCGATACAGGTCCTCGAAAGCATGCTCGGGCGGCAGGTCATGCCGTCTGATCTGCGCCGTTGTGATGCCCGTGATCTCGGTAATCTTTTTTGGCACCTCTACGCCCGGATTGACGAGTGTTTGGAAGGTCGTCTGAAGCTCCTTGGACGGGTTGAACCGTATTGCACCGATTTCGATCACGCGCGACTCGCTCGGCTTCAAGCCGGTTGTCTCGAAATCGATACAGACGAACTGATCGCCGGGGCCCGGCCACGGAACGTTGCTGAGCGGCGATTGGTGTCCGCCAAACAGCCGGCCAAACCATCCAGCCATCAATTCCTCCGCATACCTGAAGTAAACTTAACGGCAAGCGACCACACGCACCCATATCATTGGTTGCGTCGTTTGTCCCAGTGTCGCTCGGCGCGTTTGACGGCTGCGATCCAAGACCGATACACAAGTACCAAAATAGCCTGAGAAATCAGCGTGCGCTCCAACCCCTCCGACGCGAAGGACCTTCAGACGGCTCAATATTTCAATCGGTCGTGCTCAAGTAACAGCCAGTTCAGGCCGGCTGACGCTGTACTATGGAGGATCGCTTTAGGGTTTGAGCCAAGATGGCCTCCCGGTTGAATTGTCCGGAACCCACTCATTCTCCTCTGCGAATGGGTTAGTGGTATGGAACGAATCGATCTGACAGATGACGAGTGGGATTTTTCTTGGGTTTTGGGTCCAGGCGCAGCAGTGTGGCGCGATGATCGGCAGGTGCTGAACGGGATTTTGCATCCTGCGAACAGGTCCCGCGAAGCGTGATTTTCCCGAATGGATTGGACCGTGAACATCGGTCTGTAGTCGGTACCTACGATGGGGAGAACGGGGCGGCTGGCGTGGCTTTTTTTTTAAGCATTGGCCCGGCAGCAGGCGGATGCTCTTGTCTTCGTCGACAGTTCCATCGTCAGAGCCCATTGCGCAGCAGCCAGCTCAAAAAGAGAGGGGGGAAGTGGCGGGGGGGGGGGGAACCGCTCGCGCCATGCTCACTGGACGGTCTTATTCACCCGCTGGGCGACGCGGACTGCACAATCTGGAATCACGCAGCTGTCGAAGCAGCCGGACGGCCGCTGAGGCCATCGTCTCTGCCGGCCAGGTACCGAAAGCCGGATGATGCCGGCACTTCGGCAATGGGAGAATGCACCGATCGCCATTGTTGCGGACAATGCGTATGCCAGCGATCGAACCGGGCAGGCCATTGGCGACGAAGGTGCACTGCCGGTAATTCACGCCAAGCGCGGATACACAATCCGCTACCGCTCGGCGCTCGCCCATGTGCACAAAGGAACATCCTTTAACGCTTCTGTTGCGGCAGGAAAGACATGCGCCGCAAAGCAACCCGCTACGAAAAGCTCAACCGAAACTTCTTCTCGATGCTCCACAACTTCGCCATCAGATGTTGGGCTGCGGGAGCCCACACTCTAGTTCAGATATTTCGGAGACAATTTTTCTGCGCGTCGCGGGCCGGCCTTGAACTGGGCTTCAGTCATGTCCTGAGCCAACTTGTCCCGCTTCGTGGCGGCATCAACATGCCCCTTGCGTGCGGCGATATCCAGAAGTGCCCATGCCTGAATCTTATCTTCCGGGACGCTACGGCCATCAACGAACAGCTCCGCCAATGATGTCAGCGCGGCCATATGACCGGCGCGCGCAGCAACTTGGTACCAGTCGGCTGCTTTCTCCAATCGCGGCTCAGGTGTGCCTTCGCCGCGCTCGAACATCTGAGCGGCCCGAAAGCTCGCCTCAACGTTTCCGTCTCCTCCGGCACTTACAAACTCTTACAATGCGGCCGTATGATCGCCGGCAGCGTACATTTTCTCTGCTTCTTCGAAACCGGCAGCAGATGGTTGAAATAACCCCGCCAGGAACAGGACGGTGCCAGCTGCCAACAGGGAATTCCTCAACATCAATCAGCTCCTTTTCGACCATGTGACCGATGACATATGCAAGACCTGATTGCAAGAGGGTCGGATTGCGCAATCAGCGCTAGCGCCAAATCGCTTTGAGATGTGGAGCAGGATGTCGGCGTCGAGCAGGCCATAGCGTACGCCCTCGTGGGATCTTCTGACACACGTCATTCGATATCGCTCAGGACCGCGGGCAACAGGTCAGGTCCGAGCGAAAGAGTTCAGCGTGGCGCGGCAGCAAGTGTGTCAACGTCTGGCCGCTATAAGGCTTGGGCGGTGTGACGGACATCGATTGTCAGCGCTGCCCCTAAACCTTACATCATCCACGCGAACCAAATCGATGAGAGGTGAGTGTCAAAGATGTCTCTTCGGAAGGGTCACCAGCTGTTCGGGAAAACCAAGATCGCCCGCCGTGACCGCAAATGCGATCTCTGCGGCGAGCGGTTCCAGTCTGGAATGGTATCGATTGAGCGCGGTTTCATTGTCAGTGCTGCTTGCACGGATTGCTCCAAACGAGCGGCGCTTAGGGGGGTCACGATTGACGATGCAAGGACGCCTGCCCTGCTGACCCCGACACCTAAAGAGCCACTACCTCAGGAATGAGGCCCGGTGCTCTTCGCTGAGTATCGCGATAGGCGCCTTCTGCGCATCACGATAATTGACCGCCTTCTCAATTTTTCGACCGTGCACCGAGTGCGCCCATGAGCTGGTCGCATGGGCACTGACCAGCCCCCAAGTGTTGGCCCGGACGGAATATTGGGGCGATGACGATTTTCCCGCGGCGCTGGCCGACTGGCGAATCAGCGCGGAGCCTGACGGCATAATGACACCTGGAGCCCGCGGAGGGTTTCCGAGACGGCTGTGCGGCTGTCTCGCGTTGTAGGGACAATACCATTGTTCGTTGACCTCTTGCGCCTCTTTCAAAGTGTAGAAGGTTTCCTCGTCGAGCAACTCAACGCGGAGCCCGTCATTGAAGCTCTCTCTTTTCGCGCATGCGACGCATACGCTTCCAGGCAGTAGCTGAAGCCGTTCTTCCCGGGTGACCCCGGCTCGATGGGGCCGTTCTGTCGCCCACCGTTGATATCCAGCGCTGCATGGCCTCTACGATGAACTCTGGACCATCTTCGGAACGAAGCGGGGTGACGGGGCCGCGTAGAATGAACAGGCCCGTTAGACCCGCTCCGGTCAGCTGGTGAATAGCCTCAAGTCCTGGCTGGAGACGTGACTAACCCTGGTCCCTTCGCGCTGCGGCATGGCGAAGGAGATCCTCAGTGCGCTCCTCCGTAGTTCGGCACTCTGTCTCTTCTTTGACGCCGACTGGTTCGAACTCGACAACATTGCAGCCAGACGCGCCATTCGGCCGGTTGCCCCGGCAGGCAGAGGCACCTATCGGCCGGGTTTCACGGCGGCGTCGACCGACGGGCAATCGTGACTTCGTTGATCGCGACAGGGAGACTCAAGAATATTAAACCATTAGCATAATTGAAAGACGCGTTTGGACATACGATGAACAGTCATACGGTGAGGCGTATCAATGGCTTTCGCGTTGGAAATGATGAGTCCTAGTATACTTTCAATTGACCAAGGTGCGAAAAATCTGCGCGTACCACTGATCTATCTTCGACACTCCGAGATTCTCTAGTTTTTCAAGAACGGCCAGTTCGGCCGCGGTCATGGTAGCTGAAATCGGCTCCTGTTCGTCCTTGTTCGGTCAGTCCTCGAATTCAATTGCGAAGAGCCGAGCTGGGCTGATTGGTGCCGGATTGCAATCAGATGAACTCGCCTGGTTCCGTGGCCATAAAGAGTAAATAAAACAATCGGTTGCACTGAATGCGGGCGGCAATATTCTCTTATTGTAGATCCTAACCTCAAATGACTTGCGCCAAATGACCAGTTTGTAGGAGTATCAAGCCAGCGGTCTTTGATTCGCCGCATCGGGTGAAGCTATGTTTTCACCCTGAATCGCAGCATCCGTCAGCCGGCACTTCAGCCGACTGAGTTCCGGAAGCAGTCGAACCACGACCACCGCGGGAACCGCGGCGGGAAAGGTGCGACTGTTTCGGTCTGCATGCTTCCAGCCGCCTCCTGCACAACAAGAGGAGGCAGCAATGCCGCGTTCGAATGCTAATAACCTAGACTTGGCTCGCGGGTCCAACCTTACCCCGTTCCTTGCTCGCCACGTTGCGATGCGGCCGATCGACGATGTGAAGTCTTATGCCGGGACTGCACGGCGGCATCCTCCGGAGCAGGTTGCAAAGCTCGAGAAGGCACTCCGCAGCTTCGGTTTCGTGGTCCCGCTGCTGGTCGATACAGAAGGTACCTTGCTCGACGGCCACGCGGTTCTGACTGCAGCACAGAAGATCGGACTGTGTGAAGTACCGGTCATTCAGATCGCGCACCTGACCCCGAAGGAAGTTAAAGCCCTTCGATTGTTTCTCAATCGGGTGCCAGAAGACACCCGGTGGGAACCCGATGCCCTTCGCCTCGAGTTTGAAACCGTCTTCGGTGGCGAGATCACCTTCGATCCGGACCTGACCGGGTTCACCATGAGCGAAATCGATGCCTCGCTCGGTGCTGCTCAACTCGCCGCCTCCGGCGCTTCGGATGCCGATGACGCGGTGCTCGAGTGTCCTGAGGCCGAGGACTGCGCCGTTCGCCCCGGCGACATCTGGATACTTGGTCCGCACCGCCTGCTGTGCGCCAACGCGCTGCTCGACGAAAGCTGGGCAAGACTGATGTGGAGCGAACGCGCTGCCGCGGTGATCACTGACCCGCCCTACAATGTTCGTATTCGCGGCCATGTCACGACAAGGCGGGACGGCGCTGCCCACCGGGAGTTCGCGTTCGCTTCCGGCGAGATGACGCCAGCCAAATACACGAATTTCCTGAAGACCATCTTCGCGCACATGCGGCGCATCATTCAGGGCAACGGGTTGCACTACGTCTTCATGGACTGGCGTCATCTCGGAGAGTTGGGCGAGGCCGGAAGGATCCTCGGCCGGCAGGTCAACCTTTGCGTCTGGAACAAGACCAATGCCGGGATGGGGTCGCTGTATCGTTCCAAGCACGAGTTGATCGGCGTATTCATCACCGGCGACGGTTCGCCGATCAACAACGTTCAACTTGGTAAGCACGGTCGCTACCGCACCAATGTATGGGACTACGCAGGTGCTAACACCTTTCGGCGCGGCCGGGCGGAGGATCTCGAAGATCATCCGACCGTCAAACCAGTCGCCCTGCTCGCCGATGCTCTTCTCGACTGTACGCACCGCGGCGACATCGTCGCGGACCCCTTCGCTGGAAGTGGTTCGCTGATCCTTGCCGCCGACAGAACCGGACGACGCGCCCGGGCGATGGAAATCGATCCAGCCTATGTCGAGGTTGCGATCCGGCGCTGGCAGGATCGAACCGGCGGGACTGCCCACCACGCGCAATCCGACCTCTCCTTCAATGAAGTCGCAGCCCTCCGAAAAACCGGTGTGGAACCGGTCAGGCACCGCTCTCGCCGTTCATCGAAGGGAGACAACTCGAAATGACTGATCGGGGTCGCAAAGATGACGTCGGCTACGGCAAACCTCCGAGACACACCCGCTTTCAAAAGGGACAGTCGGGCAATCCGAAAGGACGCCCGAAGGGATCGCGCAACATTTCCACACTTGTCGAGCGCGCGCTCCGTAAGCCCATCACAATCACCGAGGCGGGCGAACGCCGAACTATGTCTCGCGCCGAGGCGATCGCCACACGTCTGATCAGTGACGCATTGTCGGGAAAACACCCTGCGCAGAAGCTTGTCATCGAGATGGATCGAGAGCTCGAACTCCGCCAGCAACGCAAGGAGGAGATCAAAGCAGCAGGAACAGAGGCGAGGAACGATACAGACAGGCGACTGATCGAGACGTATCTGCGCAGCAACGGACTGAACACGTCCTTCGTCAGAGACGGACCGCCGAACGATCGATCAGAAGCGACAGTCGAACCATTGGAAGACGGTGCGGTCGCCACGGATCCTTCAACGTCAGGTGGAGGGGATGTAGAGGCCCCCCGGTCCAGTACTGCCGTCAGTGAGCAATCGGCTACTCCCGAACGCTTTTCCGATGATGCTGAAGACGGGACTTCGCCCGGGGCCAGGTCACGCACGCGAACACGGAACCGGCACCGTCCGGAGCGGGAGGTCAAGCAATGAGCGAACGAGAAATCGTACACGCGATGTTGCGCCAGGACTTCCTACCGTTCCTGCTCTGGGCATTTGATGTCACTCATCAAGACGGCCAGATGGTGGAAGCTCCCTATGTCGACGCGATCTGTCACTGGCTGGTTTCGAATTTGTCGAGGGAAGCCGCGCGGCTCCTGATCGCGCTGCCACCCCGCCATCTCAAATCCTTCATCGTATCAGTTGCTTATCCGGCCTGGTGCCTGGGGCGGGACCCGACGCTGAAGATGATGATTGTCTCCTATGGCGAGGATCTCGCCCGTGAGCACAGTGTCATCTTCCGGCGCCTGCTGGCTCACCCCCGGTTCGGCGAAATCTTTCCAGATTTCCGCATTGATCGAGACACTGACCTTGAACTGCGTACAAGGGCAGGAGGATATCGACGCGCTGTCTCCCGCGCAGGCTCGATCACGGGACATGGAGCCGACCTGATCATCGCAGATGACCTGATGAAGGCCGACGAGGTGCATTCCCCGCAGGTTCGAGAAACCGTCCGGCGACAGTTCAGCGAGACAATCTCGACCCGTCTCAACAATCCGAGCGCCGGCGCAATTATCGTTGTACAGCAACGCCTGCACGTAGATGATCTTGCTGCTCATCTTCTCGATGTCGGCTACGACAGCATGATCTTGCCTGCAATCGCAGAGCGGGACACCGAGTTCGAGCTGGGAGGTGGCCGGACCTGGTCCCGCAGGCAGGGAGATCTGCTCATTCCGGAACGGTTCTCCCAAGAAGAGCTCAATCGACTTCGAAGACAGCTCAGCGACGCCGCCTTCGAGGCGCAATACCAGCAGAACCCAGTGCCGCGCGGCGGGGCACGGGTAGACATGTCCCGGGTCCGGCGTCACGAAGGTTCACTCGATCCAGACGCCTACCCACTGAAGTTCCAGAGTTGGGACACGGCCTCAGGCCTGGGCCCTCGCAATGACTATTCAGTCTGCACGACCTGGGGCTGGTCGGATAATAGCAGGTACTGGGTTCTCATCGACCTCTGGCGTGGCCAGATCGACTATGTTGACCTGAAGGAGATGGTGCTTCACCGGCAACGTTCCTGCGACGCGATGCGTGTTTACGTCGAAGCTGCTGACGTGGGCCGTTCCGTGGTAAATGAATGCCTCCGCGCCGGCCACCAATGGATCTGGAAGACCATGCCGCGCGAACCGAAAGAGGTCCGGTTCGAAACAAACATAGGACGGCTCTACGATGGTTCCGCTGCGCTCCCGGCCGAGGCACCGTGGCTTGAGGAACTGGAGCGCGAACTCCGAGCGTTTCCGGACGGAGATCATGACGATCAGGTCGACAGCGTCGTACAGGCACTTCGGATGATCGGTAGCAACCACGGTGAGATCATGAGAAACACCGACCCGACCACGGGCCGTCCGCGAAGGTCCCGCCGGAGAAGATGACCTGAGATCCCAATCTCGTCTGGCTCTTGGTAGATCCCGACGGTTGATTGATGGTGGTATGACAAGCCTGCGCCGGTGGTGCCCCGGACGGGCTTGTGCGGCGATCTCGGCTGGTGTCCGGCCAACCGGCTCGAATCTTGCCTGACAGTGTCGTAGCCCTCAACTCAGGCACTCAGGACCGCCACGACATCTCTACGCTGCATTTGAGCCTAGGTTACTGCCTGCTAGCCGCGATCGCCGGCGACCTTGGCCCCGGCATACCGCAGTCAGGCTTGCCTTCCTGGCAGACATGAGCGATCAATTGGCGCTTGGGCTCACCGAGCCCAGAAGGAACGCAGCGCCTTGGCGATCTCGAGCCAGTCGATCCGCAAATCTTATATCCGCCGGAGAGCTTCATCGCCGATCTGCCGCAAGCCACTGTGACGCGTTTCGGCGACTATCAGGTCTACGAGTTCGATGACGGCTGACGACGCACAGGACAGGGTCCCGCCATGTGCGGCATAGCCGGATTCCTGGGCCGCCCCGGCTCCGCCGAGGCACTGGAGCGGACCGCCCGGGCGATGGCCGACGCGATGACCCGACGCGGGCCGGACGACGCCGGAAGCTGGGCCGACGCTGAGGCCGGCGCCGCGTTCGGGCACCGCAGGCTTTCGATCATCGACCTGTCCCGGAGCGGGCATCAGCCGATGGCGTCGGCGAACGGCCGCTTCGTCATCTGCTACAACGGCGAGGTCTACAACGCACCGGAGATGCGGAGCGAACTGGAAGCCGCCGGTTCCGTCTTCCGGGGGCATTCGGACACCGAGGTCCTGCTGGAGAGCATCGCCCTCCACGGCCTCGACGCCACGCTGCCGAAGCTGATCGGCATGTTCGCCTTCGCGCTCTGGGACCGGGAGCGGCGGGAACTGACGCTGGTCCGCGACCGCCTGGGCATCAAGCCGCTCTACTGGGCTCTCTTTGGCAGCTCGTTCCTGTTCGGCTCGGAGCTTTCGGCGTTGGAGCAGCATCCGGATTTCACCGGCGAGATCGATCGCGCAGCGCTGACGAGCTTCCTCCGCTTCAACTACGTCCCCGCGCCACAATGCATATATCGCGGCGTTCAGAAGCTAATGCCGGGATACAGATTGACGATCTCAGCCGGCGGGGCGCCGCGGATCGAAGCGTGGTGGTCGCTCGCCAATGTCCGCGACCGCGGGCTGGCTCATCCCTTCGAGGGCAGCGACGAGACGGCGACCGATGCCCTGGACGAGATCCTTGGCGACGCGGTCGGCAAACGCATGATCGCCGACGTGCCGCTCGGGGCGTTTCTGTCCGGCGGCGTGGATTCCTCGACCGTCGCGGCGCTGATGCAGGCGCGGTCCTCAACGCCGGTCCGCACCTTCACCATCGGCTTCGACGAGCCCGGCTACAACGAGGCCGAGCACGCCAAAGCCGTGGCGGCCCATCTCGGCACCGACCATACGGAGTTCTACGTCACGGCTGCCGAGGCGCAGGCTGTCATCCCCGATCTGCCGTCGATCTACGACGAACCCTTTGCCGACGCCTCGCAGATCCCGACCTTTCTCGTCTCCCGCATGACCCGCGAACACGTCACCGTGGCGCTCTCCGGCGACGGCGGTGACGAACTGTTCGGCGGCTACAACCGCTATTTCCAGGCCCCGTCGATCCTGTCCCGGACGCGCCGGCTGCCGGGGCCTGCGCTGCGCGCCGGGGCCGGGCTGATCCGGTCGGTCCCGCCCGCGCGGCTGTCGCGCCTGCTCGCCGGCGTGCCGCGGATCGGCGGCATTCCGATGCTGGGCGAAAAGCTGCACAAGATCGCCGACATTCTGGGCCGGTCGCCGGAAGACGCCTTCCGCGCCCTGGTAAGCCAGTGGCAGGACCCTGACCGGCTGGTCATCGGCGGCCGGGAGACCGTCGATCCGGTATGGAAAGAGGCCGCCGGCGACCTCGAAGGCTTTGCGGCGCGCATGCAGTTCGTCGATACGCTGACCTATCTGCCCGACGACATCCTGACCAAGGTCGACCGCGCCTCCATGGCTGTCTCACTGGAGGCGCGTGTGCCCATGATCGACCACCGGGTGGTCGAATTCGCGTGGTCGCTGCCACAGCACCTCAAGATCCGTGGCGGCGAAGGCAAGTGGATCCTGCGGCAACTGCTCTGTCGCCATGTGCCGCGCGACCTGATCGAGCGGCCGAAGATGGGCTTCGGCATTCCCATCGAGAGCTGGCTGCGCGGTCCGTTGCGCGACTGGGCCGAGGACCTGCTGTCGGAAGAGAGGCTGCGCCGCGATGGCTGGTTCGATCCCGCGCCGATCAGGGCGTGCTGGGAGGAACACCTGTCGGGCCGGCGCAACTGGCAGTACCGGCTGTGGGGCGTTATGATGTTCAACGCTTGGGCCGACCGGCGCTAGAGACCGAGCGCGTCCAGAACCGCCTGATTGATCGAACCGGGTTTCGGCGAGTTCCCGCCCTCGCTGGCCATGGGACTCGCGAAGCGCCGGATCTTCGACATAGCGCGCCATCGCAAGGAAAAAGCTGCAGGTCCGAGGCATTGACCTCGTTTCGGCGCGATCATGTTCCGGCTGCTCTTTCCAAATTTTACAGCCGAGGTGTGCGGGGCGCTTCAATTTGGCTGAAATAAGGAGGATAAGTCCGTTGGCAGATCAATCTAGAATTGGGAGAAAGAAAATGGGTGTCGAGACGCTGACGGTAGCCTATGACGTGGATTTAGACTTGTTTACCCTAGCGTCTGATCGCGGGAAGACGCCGATCTCTCCCGAGACAGCAAGTGCTATTGTCCAGATGCAGGCTGCGGATAATCTTCAGCGCTTGATGGCAACAGTCGAGCGGCTGGGATTTTCGCTAGATTGAATGTTGCTGCACCAAGCAAGGGTGGCTTAACCAGAAACGTTGCAACCAATATAAGAGCTTGAATTTGCTCTTGAACGTGTTTGGAAGTCACCCTGTCGCGCGGTGATTGCTGCGCGACAGGGTGCACGGATTTTAAGGCTACTGGCTCGGGCCGGTGTGAGAAATCAGAACGCCTTCCACATCGGCACCCTCGCCGGCGCCGTTCAGCTCGCCGACAACGGTCACTTCATCGCCGACAGCAACGTCCTGGGGGACTTCGACGCCGAAGCGGTCAACGGTCAGGGCCGTATGCAGGCGGTCCTTAGGGACCATGGTGAGGCTCTCGTCGGTCTCTGCGACGACAGTGCCGGTCGTCGCGATCCAGCCACCGCCAACGATGGTCTTGTCGGCATCGGCGAAGGCCTGAGAGGCACCGATCATCAGGAGGGCGGACGTAAGTATACCAGTTGCAATCTTCATTGTACTTCTCCTTCAGGGAGGTTGTTTTTGAGCAACGGGAAGAGACATTGGGAGTTCTCGCCCGGTTTGAATGCTACCTTCTGACGCAAGCAACCCGACCGGGCTGATGTTCAAACGGCCCTGCCTCACACCCCCGGCATGGTGCAGGCATCCAGTGTCATGGCAAAACCGGGCGATGATGGAAGACCCTGAAATAAGGCGCGCTGCGTGGCTCATGGTTGAGCGCTATGGCGACGAGGCCGGGTTCGTGACCGCCGCGAGAGCCGACAAGCTGATGGATGCTGGTGATCTGGATGGCGCAGCAGTCTGGCGGCGGATATTGGAGGCGGTGGAGGAATTGCAGCGAACGGAACGGACTTCAGATGACCAGGTGAATTGATCGGTCGGTTGGTGCAACATCGAAGAATGATTCCAGATTTTGATTCAAGGCGCATCGCGTGGCAAATGCTTGAGACGTTCGATGATGGCGCTGTCTACGAAGTGTCCGCTCGGGCTATCGAGTTGATCGGTCATGGCGACAGCGACGGAGCTGCACACTGGTGGCGGGTGCTCGCTTCTCTGGTCGAGCTGCAGACGTCGGAGGCTGATGTACACGCTGCAATCAACTAGGTGTCTGAACCAGCCCATCAGGATGAGGGAGCTGTAGAATGACGGGCCGTTATTGCCAATGATCGTGGCTGACGCAGATGTTTTGGCGACCGCGCTTGACATGCACCATCGTTACGGTGGCATGGCAAGTCACGAGGCGTGCATGCTTCAGTTCGAGTATTGGGATTTGCCGGACTTGGAACAGGCTGAATTCTGGCAGTCGGTCTACAAAGTGCTTGTGCTGTTAGAGCAATCGGCCGCGGTGACGGGTTCTGTCGTTCACTAACACCCAGTCACCGGCGGTCCAGACAATGGGCTCAGTGCAAGTCAACCCTTGGACCCTGCCAATGGCCGGCGGAAGGTTGGGTCAGGGTCACGTTCGATAATAATTTCACCTCGGATGGTGAAGTGCGAAACGGGTTGATGTCTCTTTTTTAGGTATGTATTGGATCCTCTATGACGCCTGAACAATGCAGAATGGCGCGCGCAGGATTGGATATCACCACACGTGCCTTGGCGGCTGCCACAGGCGTTGGAGTGAACACAATCAATCGATTCGAGCGCGGCAACGATGTCAGACTTTCTTCCGCGAACAGGTTGCGCGATGCCCTAGTGGCCGCCGGCGCCGAGTTCTTGCCGGAGAACGGCGGCGGACCCGGCGTGAGGCTGCGGAAGAAATGATCCGCCTGCCCATTGCGGCAATCCTGACCTTTTGCCTGGCTTTGACCGCAAGGGCAGAGACACTTTCAAGGTCCCTAGACGCTGCCCAATTGGATTTGGCAGGCACGATCTCGCCGACCGACCAGTTCGTGCGCTGTGCGGGTCTTCTGCGAGCTTTGGTTGGCCTCAGAGAGTCATCCGGCGATCAGGCTGATCGTTTGGACGATGTTCGAAATCTGATAAGCGCGGCGCACTTTGTCAGTTCCGGCATCTTCAACGATCCGAAGGGGCTCTCGGAGGCCGAGGCAGATCTGGCCGCGGATGCGTTGGCCGAAGAGTATGAGTTCCGTATTCTAAGTCTTCGCGCCATGACGGGCGACCAGGAAGCGACCCCAGAAGTCGTTCGTGACGATGAATGGGCTTGTCGGTCGCGCGTGGCTGCATCAAGGCGGATCGTTGAACGAGCTGCCGAACTGAGAAAGTAGCGCGCCCGAAAGTTACCGGTCTCTCAACAAGTTGCCCCTCGGAAACAACGAGCCTCGGACGCTGATCTGCTGTGCTTGTTGACCAAACAGCGCTACGGTCTCCGGTTTGGAGCTGCGCAACCGGCAACAGCGCTACCGTGGTGGCTGAGTTTTAGGACAAACCAGTCGTCAGATATCAGGGCAATCTGTCCGCAAGCGGCACTGGAAGTGGACCTATTGCGTGCCTTGAGGCTTCGATGACTTGCGCCCGAGACCGATCGATTTCGCCATTTCGGCGCGTTTCCTAGCATAGTTGGGCGCGATCATGGGGTAATCAGCGGGCAGATTCCACTTCGCGCGGTACGTCTCGGGCGTCAGGTCGAAATGAGTTCGTAGATAGCGCTTCAGCATCTTCAGTTTCCTGCCGTCCTCGAGGCAGATCAGATAGTCCGGTGTGATCGAGCGCTTGATGCTGACAGCCGGCTCCTGTGACTCGTCGACGACGGCGTCACCGGGAGAGGTGGCTTGTTGCAACGCGTTGTGCACCCGGCGTATCAGGTCCGGCAGGTCCTTCACAGGGAGCGCGTTGTGTCCGACATAAGCCGCGACGATCTCTGATGTCAGCATTCTAAGATCCAGAGGCCCTGCTGCAAATTTGGGGGCGCCGTTCTCGTCCATTGGGGCTCATTCTCTCTAAGGGCGCGATGCGAATCGCATTGTCACCGGGCATCGGCGGTTGTCATGTCACCTCGCGATCCGGCTGTCGATAGCGACTCTATGCATGACACCCCTTCCCGCTAACGCCGCCTCACATCATTTCGGTCAAGAGGCCAACACCTGCCCTGCTGCCGGGGCTACGACCGGAACCCTGGAAGTGTGGTCTCGGCCTCGCCCGCCTTGTTCCAGGCCAATGCTTCGTTCACCGACCAGAAGGTGCAATTCGCGATACGGGGGTGCGGACAGAATGGGCGCGCCGCGACCGCTCTTGCCCCGGATGGTGGCGATGGCGCTCCTGTTTTCGACTGCTCCCTTGCCTTATGCCAATGCATGGCCCCTCGATTCCTTGAGGTCGAACCGAGTTCAAGCTTTCGACCGAAATTGAAGTTTCGTTGAGGTCCGCACTTTTCTATACGTCATCCAAAAAATTTGTAATAGCGTACGGATTTTTTTAAATAACGACTCAATTTTTCCAAATTCAGAAATCTATTTATTCAGAAGCGAATGGGACACATTGAAGTGCGCCAGAGACATCTTGGCCAGATGCGCGATATTCTTCGATGATCTCGGCGCGAAGTTCGGCGCAGCCTTGGAGAGTTTCGGCCCGCAGCCCCGTATCCCAGATGGTGTTTGCATTCAGAAACACCACAATGAGCGCCCAATTCAACCACATCTCCCATGTCCTTGCCCGCATGGCACGAGAGCCATCAGGCTTGAGCCACGGAATGAGGAGTCAATGCGTTCGCCTCGATCCGGACACCGCGCCGCCCGGGTTGCTGGAGGGCATGGGCGGCGCGGTGCTTTGGCTGGACAGATCGAAAATCCATCGTCGATGGCTAGAGTGCGAGAGAACGGATTCAATGTCCAGTGGTGCATTTCACGCGGGTCCATGTCGGGGCCAGACGCGCACCTGACAGCGGGCTGCGGTTGATTGCTGTTCACTTTGAGCGGGATAGCTCTGCCCGTTCGTTCCGGTTCGCCGATTATTGATGAAACCAGATGCAACCTTGTGTAGACAGGGCTGATCGTGCGAGCGACGGTTGCCGCAAGCGATTGTCGGAGCGGCTCGTCGATCTTTTTCGCCAATTCGTGGCGTCATCTGGATGAGCAATACACGCCTCAATGCCGGGAAAGGTGTCGCCGGCCGATCGCTCTCAGAACTGCGGTCCGCACGAAGATGGGTCCGCACCTGGAACGTAGTCGTTCGTCCCGGCGGACCCGGGACGTTTCAGGTAGCCGATACGCATTGGCGACTGATACCGGGCCGCCGTTGGCGAGGCGGTGGTTTGACCAAGGCGCCTGTTCTCGTCCGGCTTGATTTGATGTTCTAGGCTGATCGGACGATGGGGCAACGCGGAATGGCCGGCATCAATCCGTTCAGGCCACGTCGAGAACACATCGCCTCCGGGGCTTTGCGAACTGTCGGGACACAGCTTCTGCCGCAAACCTGTCAATCGCCCTGCAAAGGTCAAACTCACGCGCGCGGCGGCCGAGGCCGGAGGCGACAAATCAGGGTCTCTATGGCCGGTTCCCATGAAATATCGTTCGGCCGCCATGTTGTTCTGCGCCTGAACCACCCGGGACCGCCGTCTTCCTAGATCTTCGGGCGCGACTTTTCGATATCCGCCGACAGTTCATCCAACAGGCTGTGGACCTCATCGTCTTCCAGAATGCCCTTGGCGTGGAGCAGCAGCGCCATGTTGCCAAGAAATCGAACCATGACGGCATCTTTTTCTGACGACAGTGATATCCATTCTTTGATGATGGCATCCAGTTCATTCTTGGTAATGTACTCGCTCAAGGTGTTCTCCGATCATTTGCCGGCAATGGAGTGTGAATTCTAGGTCTCATAGATCAAGTCAAAATACGACAACAAGGCTTTCTCCCAGGCGCGTCTCTTTTCCAGCTCCCAATTGTCACCCGCCGGGATCTTGGAAATCAGGACAGCAATTCCAGCATCACGGCCATGACTCTGAAAGACCTCAATGGTCGCCTTCTCAAAGGAGAGATCTGGTGGCGTCTCGATGTTCTGAACCTCGATGTTCTGAACCAAGGGGGCGGCTGCTGTTTTTGGGATGTGAACGTAACCGCCACGTGGAACGAAGATGTTGGCGATCTGTGCCGAGCGAATTAAAGCGATTCGCGCCTTATGCGCCGATTTTTCACTCAACCCGAGGCGTGTGAATAATTCGTTCTGCTCGGGAATCGTATTGGGGTAGGCTTGCTTTGAGCATATCTGTACAAACTTGCAATAGAGTTCGACGTTAAAGAAAGCTTTTCTTTTCAATTCGATATTATCCATGTCCTCATGGATGGCTTCGCCCAGGTCGGTACGATTGAAGATCCCGTTGTCACTGTCGACCAGGCCAAACAGTTTGGCACTCGCAATCTTGAGCTTCAGGGTGCCATCGACTTTGCGATGACCGCTCATGATTGCGAATTGCTCGAGCGAAATACCCACTCTATCTGGTGGCGGCGCGGCCCTGCATATATTGATGGCCATGCGAAGGTCGTGATACGGGAATTTCACAGCATGTTCCTCGGAATTTGTCGTTTCTGTCCACAATATTGATGTAAAAACAAGAATGCAGCGCGTCGATTCCGGGTTCGTGTGCCTGATTGATCGTTTTATTCGCTGCAGGTCCGCCGTGGTGGCCACTTGAAGGTCTGACAAAAATGAACCAATCGATGATCCGGCGCTGCGCGTGTGAAAGATCGGGCGCTCAGAGATGAAAGGCCTGCCTGTCGACTTTGCAGCACGCTGCTAGAACGATGAAGCAAGGCGCGTGCGTAAGTAGGCCGATTTCGGCAGCGTCATTTCCAACAAGCGTCCCGTCTGCCCAACATCGAATCCCGCCAGCCTCAGCGGCCAGTTGATTGTCGATCTGCCCACCAGGCTGCAACTCCCAAAAAAATCGCGCAATGACGCTTCCAGCGCCCAATCCGGGCCGACCTGGCGCGTCGTTCAACCTCATGTCCAACGCGTCCGGCGCGCAAGGGTGCGGCTCGACGATACACGATCTGCCGGGAGGGCGCATGCCGTCCCGCGGCATACCTGATTTCCGCCACCGGAGACCGCGCGGCCGGCTGGCTCTGCCGTGAGCGCTCAAACGAGGCTAGGACAAGCATGGTTGCGCGTCGGAGCGGATCGTCGGTTTGGCCAGGGGAACCGGCCACCTCTGCGCTCAGAGGTCGACAAATGAGGCGATGGTGCCGCCAGCGGCTGGCGTGGATCAGCAAACTGAGCGTGTCTGCGCGTTCCATGGACCTTTGCCGCCCACAAGCGAGTGCCGGGCAGCCGTCGCCATGCCATTGCGCTCCGAACGGGCGATCGCCGAGGCATTATGCCCGGCTCGCAAGCCCTTCGATATCGCCTTTCATGCTGTCCGGATCTGCGGGATCGCATGGAGCATCATGGCGACCGGCGGCGCGCCCGTCACATCCGTTCACGTATCGGGATTCCAATCGCTGTGCGGGCTCGGTAGAAGGATAACGGTTCAGGCAGGCGGGCCCGGGTGATTCAATGCATGTGATGATGACGGTCAATGCGGCCTGGAACATCTGGAATTTTCGCCGACCGCTGATTATCCAGCTTCTGGCAGATGGCCATCAAGTGACCGTCGCCGCACCACGGGACGATAGTGTTGCGGAACTCAAGGCTCTCGGTTGTACGTTCATTCCCTTCGACATGAAACCGGCCGGGCTCAACCCCCTCGACGGCATAGGTCTGGCGATACGATACAGGCGTCTTTTTCGAACGCAGCGTCCCGATATCATTCTGAGCTATACCATCAAGAGCAACATCTTCGGCGCGATGGCAGCGCGCATCTCCCGGATTCCGTTCCTTCCCAATGTAACCGGGTTGGGCACGGCGTTCCTGGCGGGCGGCCTGGTTCAATCCATCGCCGAACGGCTCTATCGCGTCGCCTTCAGGAATCTGCCCATCATCTTCTTCCAGAACGTCGATGATCGAGCGCTCTTTCTCGCGCGGGGTCTCGTCGCCGAGGGCCAGGGCAGGCTGTTGCCCGGTTCGGGTATCAATCTCGCGCGGTTTTCCGACGACCACTATCCGGAGGCCGATGATGGGATCGTCTTCCTGATGATCGCGCGCCTGCTGAAGGACAAGGGAGTCATTGAGTTCGTTGAGGCGGCGCGGATGGTCGGCGCGCGTCACCGTGACGTTCGGTTTCAATTACTGGGGGCGGTGGGATCGGACAATCGGACGGCGATTGGCCGCGAGACGGTATCGGCATGGGTCGCCGAGGGGGTGGTCGAGTATCTGGGCACGACAGCGGATGTTCGCCCCTGCATTGCCAGGGCGCATTGTATCGTACTCCCCTCATACCGCGAGGGGGCGCCCCGGACACTGATTGAGGCGGCGGCCATGTCGCGGCCGCTGATTGCGACGGATGTTCCGGGATGCCGCGCGGTGGTCGATCATGGCGAATTGGGCCTGCTTTGCCCGGCACGCGATGTTGCCGGTCTGGCGGCAGCCTTTGCGACTTTCATGGCCCTGCCTCATGAGGCGCGGCGCGCGATGGGCAAGGCCGGGCGGGCGAAAATGGTAGCCGAGTTCGACGAGGCCGTCGTGGTGTCTGCCTACCAGGAGGCGATCGCCGAATTGACAGCTTCATAGGGGCTCCAAATGGAATCGGTTCTTCGTCTGCTGTCGGACCTGGTCGGGGTGTTGATCCGGATCGATACCTTTATTGTTCTGCTGCAACTCAGCCTGGTCGTGGCGCTGCTGAGGGATTGGCATCGGATGACCCGGGCCCTGGCCATAATGTCCCTTGCAACCTTGCTGGCACTTTCTTTTGTCCCTGTCGGCGAGTTCCTGCTTCGGCCCCTGGAGAGGGCGTATCCGCCGGCACCGCATCTCGATCGGTTGGACGGCATTATTGTCCTCGGCGGCGGGGAAGATATCGACGCCTCATCCTATTGGAATCAGCCGCAACTGAATGCGGGCGGCGAGCGCATCCTGGCCGCGCTCGCCCTCGCAAGGGAGTTTCCCCGGGCACAAATTCTTCTGACCGGCGGCGGGCAGGGCGCTGACACCGATGGCCGGGCCCGGCTGACGGAATCCGATGTGTCGGCCCGGATCCTCCTCGCCAATGGCATCGAGGCGGGGCGGATCCTCCAGGACCGTCAGGCGCACAACACGTCCGAGAACGCGCGGTTCAGCAAGCACGTGGGAGGCCCCGGTTCCGAAGAGGTCTGGGTGCTTGTCACCAGCGCCTTCCATATGTCGCGGGCGATGCAGAGTTTCGAGGCCGCGGGGTGGAGCGGGCTGATCCCATTTCCGGTCGATTTCCGTTCACGCGCCCTTGCCGATGCGATCCGTTGGGACCCCGCGGGCCATATCCAGACACTCAACACGGCGGTGAAGGCATGGGTCGGGCTGGCCGCCTACCGTCTGTTGGGACGATAGGATCACACCGTGCGAAGCTTGTCCGCATCGACGGTCATGCGTGTCCTCCGCCCCATCAGATCCAAAAGGACGAAGACGCGATTGTCCGGCGCCAGTCTCTCGACCGTACCGACGAACTCGGCGAACGGTCCCCTGGCGATTTTCACCGAATCGCCCGGGCTCCAGGGCGCGGCCGGACGGAAGGTGCCGTCCGCGGTGCAGCGGGCGCGCAACCCGTCCACGAGCGCGTTCGGTACCGGCGCGGGGCTCTTGCCGAAGCTGACCAGCCGGGCGATACCGAGCGTCGAATTCACTTTCCGCCAAAGGCCATGCTCGGGATCAAAGGCGATAAAGATATAGCCGGGAAACAACGGGCGCAGGGCGTTGACGAATCGACCTCGCCGGCGGCGCGTGGCTTCTTCCATCGGGAGAAACGACGGAAAACCCTGCCGGCTGAGGTTGCGCTCGGCAATATGGTGACCGTTGGGCTTCACCTGGGCCAGAAACCAGAGCGCGCCGTCTTCGAGCTCGATCATGTCGCTGTCCTCGCATCAATGATCCCGGCCCCGATGCCGGATGTCATACACGGCGTGCGGGCGTCGTGGAACCAAATTGTTCAAAATTGAACGGAATGCCGCGTCGAAAGGCCCGGATGTTCGGCGGGGGCGCCGCTTTGCGGAGAGGGCAGGCCCGATCCAGTGTTCCTCGCCGTGACGTTGTTCCGACGCGTTCCAGGCCTTGCCCGAATCGATGCATGTCGTTAATGTTCAAAGTTGAACATGCCGTTCATGACAATCATCGCGACAATATCTCTTCCTCGGAGGTGGGTCAAAGTCACCTCCGGTGCGGTAGCTTGCCCGAATTCTGCGGCCCGGGCCTGACGGAAAAAACGCATTGCCCGGACGCCAGGAGGAGCTTCAGGAGGATGTCCGGTTCAGGATCCTTCGCCTGCTGGAAGACAATCCGGAACTCAGCCAGCGCGAACTGGCGGACGCCCTTAACGTCAGCCTGGGCGGCGTCAATTATTGCCTAAAGGCGTTGCTCGACAAGGGCCTGGTCAAGCTTGGCAATTTTTCCGCCTCGCGCGACAAGCGTCGCTACGCCTATGTCCTGACACGCAAGGGCATCGCCGAGAAGGCGGCTCTGACCGGACGGTTCCTGAAGCGGAAGATGGCCGAATACGAGGCACTCAAGACGGAGATCGAAGCGCTCCAGGCGGAAATGGCCGGCCGGGACGAGACGCCAATGCCGCGGGTGAAACGGTCATGAGTGAAGCGCTTGCGGTGGCGCCGCGCGGTGTGTGTTCGGGACCTGCGCGCCATTCGATGACGGGGCGTGGCTTGTGGGCAGATGACGGGATTGAAGCCATGCACGCCCCCATGTCCGATTTGTGGCGTTATCGGGCATTCAGCCGACATGACGAAACTGCTGAAGCACCTGAACGACACCAGCATCGCCGGTTCGTCTGAGATAGCCGCTGATTGTTGATGCTCTCTCGTCGAGTTTCGATGGACGACCGTGAAGTGGTATGATTTCAAGGACTTGCTCGACAGGTCGATCGGCTTTCCGACAGATGTGCTTCATGCGCCTGTCGGCCTCCTCCTCTACCTGGCCACGGCGCTTTTCCTGCGACGGTTTCGGTGGGGGCCCGCCTGGGCGCTCCTGCCGCTCTTCCTTCTGCAGGCGCTCAATGAGGTACTCGATGCGCGGGACTGGTGGCGGTGGACCGGCACGGTCTCCTGGGTGGAGGCGGCGGGCGATACACTTGCGACGATGGTTCTGCCGATCGCGATCGCGGCCTTTTGGATGCATCGGCGTCGGGGGCGTCAGCTGATCGACCTGGCGACATGGAAAAAGGCATGGGCGCTCCTCGACGCGCGAGAGCGGCGCAATGCCTGGATTGTGCTGGGTATCGTGATTCTGGCGGCGCTCTCTTCCGCGGCGATGGTGGGGTCGGTCCTCCCCTTCCTCTCTGTGCTGGCGGATCCGGAGCGGATACGGTCGATGCCGGCGCTCGGGTGGGCATACGAGACCGGTGGATTCTCCAGTGATTATGGCTTTCTTGTCGCGCTGGGATTGGCCTCGCTCGCGGTGATCGTCCTGGCGAATGTCCTGCAGATGTTCCGGACCTGGGCCGTCGCGCGGTTCACGCTCATGCGGATCTATACGCTCAGCCACCGGTTGCTTGCCGCCTATCTGAGGCAGCCCTACGAGTATTTCCTGAACCATCACACCGGCGAGATGAGCACACAGATCCTCTCGGAAAGCCAGGAAGCCGTGAACCAGTTCTTTCGGCCAGCCGGCGAAGTGATGGCGTCGATGCTGACGATCCTGGCGGTCGTCACACTGCTCCTCTGGATCAATCCGGTCGTCGCCATTCTGGCTTTCGTCATTCTGGGGGGGCTCTATGGCGGCACATTCCTCCTGAGCCGCCGTCTCATCGCACGCATGGGCAAGGACCGCGCGGCCGCCAACAGGGAGCGTTTTCGGCTCGCCAATGAAGCGCTCGCCGGGGTCAAGGACATCAAGCTTCTCGGTCGCGAGGTCGCCTATATCGATCGCTACCGGGCGCCGGCTCACCACATGGCGCGCTCAATCGTCTCGGTCCAGGTCCTCGGCGAGATGCCGCAATATGTCATGCAGGCCGTCGGCTTCGGCGGCGTCATCCTGCTATGCCTCCTCCTGCTTGACCCGCAGGCGCTTTCGTCAGGCGCTGCCCTGGGCGGTATCCTGCCACTCATCGGTGTGTTCGCTTTTGCCGGCCAGCGCCTCCTTCCCGAGCTTTCCCGACTGTACAGGGGGCTCACGCTTCTCAATGCCGGCGGCGCGGCTGTCGATGCTGTCCATCGCGATCTGACGGGCATGTCCTCCGGTCAGGCACTGCTCCGCGATCCCCCGGCGCCCCTCGGCTTGAAGCGGGAACTTCGGCTGGATCATTTGAGCTATCGCTACCCCGATGCCGAACGCGCCGGCCTCCGCGACGTATCGCTGATGATCCGGGCCGGTGAGAGGATCGGTGTCGTCGGCACCACCGGCGCCGGAAAAACAACACTCGCAGACATCATCCTCGGCCTGCTTCGTCCGGGGGAGGGGCATCTGATTGCGGATGGTATCGAGATCACGGATGAAAATCTCCGCGCCTGGCAGCAGACCGTCGGCTACGTGCCGCAGGACATCTACCTGACCGATTCAAGCATTGCCGAGAATATTGCCCTCGGTCTGAAGCGCGACGAGATCGATGAGGCGCGCTTGCGACGCGCCGCGCAAATGGCACGGATCGACCAGTTCGTCACGACTGACCTCCCGGCCGGATACGATACCGTTGTTGGAGAGAGAGGTGTCCGCCTTTCCGGGGGGCAGCGGCAGCGGATCGGCATTGCGCGGGCCCTCTATCACGATGCGGAGCTCATTGTCTTCGACGAGGCGACGAGCGCGCTCGACAATATGACCGAGCGGGAGGTCATGGCGGCAATCGAGGCACTGCAGGGCGATACGACAATCCTCCTGATTGCCCACCGGCTGAGCACAGTCAGGTACGCTGACAGGCTGATCTATCTTCAGAATGGCCGGTGCGCCGGATTTGGAAGCTGGGACGAACTCGTATGTTCAAATCATGCCTTCAGACATATGGTCGAAAATGCAAGCAGTAGCGGCCAATCGACTTCGCTGGCCTTGGCCCCGGACATATGACAGAAGGTCTTCGTCTTTCGTGAAGTTCGATCTCTTATTATTCAGGATTAAGCGATCCGGGGGGCGCACATTTGTTTCGAGAACAAGAAGGCGCAGAGTATGACGTTTATTGAGAAGCTTACGGATCCGGCGCGCCCCGTTATCGTTGGCGAAGTCTCCCAGAACCACGATGGTTCCCTGGGCATGGCCCATGCCTATGTCGATGCGCTCGCGGATGTCGGCGCGGATGCGATCAAGTTCCAGACGCATATCGCCAATGAAGAGTTGACGCTGGACGATCAGTTCCGCGTGAAGTTTTCCTACCAGGACAGTACGCGCTACGACTATTGGCGGCGCATGGAGTTTACGGAAGAGCAGTGGCTTGAGCTGAAGCGCCATGCGGATGAACGCGGCATCGGCTTTCTCAGCACGCCGTTTTCCGTCGCCGCGGTCGAATTGCTGTCCAGGATTGGCGTTGATGCCTGGAAGATCGGTTCGGGTGATACGCTGTTTCGGGAAATGTCAGATGCCATTCTCGCCACCGGAAAACCGTTGATAGTCAGCAGCGGGATGAGCGACTGGCAGGAACTTGATGGTGTGGTCTCGCGCGTGCACGAGGCGGGCACGTCGTTGTCGCTGCTGCAGTGCACGACGCAGTATCCAACACGGCTCGAGGATGTCGGCCTGAACAATCTTGAGCTGATGAAGGAGCGCTATGGAGTTCGGGTTGGCCTGTCGGACCATTCGGGATCAACGTCACCGTCGATGGTCGCCATTGCCCGCGGGTTCCCCTTGATCGAGGTTCACGTGACATTCGACCGGCGGATGTTCGGTCCAGACGTGCCGGCGTCACTGACTGTGGATGAGATCGGTACCCTGGCCCGGTTCGCATCGGATGTCGCGCTCATGGACGCTTCACCGGTCGACAAGGACGAAATGGCAGCACGCCTGGGTAATCTCAAGGCCCTCTTCAATCGTAGCGTCGCGCCGTCGCGCGATCTCCCGGCCGGCCATGTTCTGGCAGAATCTGACCTCGTCGCAAAGAAGCCCGGCGGGGGCATCTCATGGGCCGAGCACGGCCAGTTCGTCGGCTCAAGATTGCGCCGTGAGGTTTCCCGGAATCGTCTCCTCAAACTGGAAGACCTCGAACAGTGAGAAAAGTGTGCGTCGTCGTTCACAGCCGCGCGAACTATGGCCGGATCAAGACGGTCATGCGGGCAATTCGGGACCATGAGGAACTCGAGCTTGTTCTCCTCGTCGGATCTTCCGCGCTGCTGTATCGTTTCGGCTCGGTTATCGACGTCATTCGGGGGGACGGTTTCGAGGAAACGGCCGTCGTGCATTCGATCCTCGAGGGCGAGACGCCGACAACCATGGCCAAATCGACGGGTCTCGCGATCATCGAGCTGGCTACGCATTTTGAGAACCTGAAACCCGATGTGGTTCTGACGGTTGCCGACCGATTCGAGACTCTGGCGACGGCGGTTGCGGCAAGTTACATGAACATTCCGCTGGCTCACACCCAGGGGGGCGAGGTGACAGGCTCGATCGACGAGTCAGTTCGTCACGCCATCACAAAACTTGCCCATGTTCATTTTCCCGCAACGACACGTGCGAAAGACTTTCTGATCCGGATGGGCGAGGAGCCTGAAGCCGTGTTCCTTACGGGATGTCCCGCGATCGATCTCCTTGCCGAATCCGATCTGACCCTGCCGGCCGATCTTTTCGAGCGTTACAAGGGGGTCGGTGACCACCTGACTACCGATCGTGACTATATTCTCGTGCTGCAACATCCGGTCACAACGGAATTCGGCAGTGGCCTGCAACAGATCCGTGAGACGCTCAACGCCGTCCATGAATTTGCGAAGGAGGGAATGCAGGTCGTCTGGCTCTGGCCTAATGTCGACGCGGGATCCGATGATGTCGCAAAAGGCATCCGCTCTTTTCGGGAGCACAATGCGACAGAGAACATGCACTTTTACCGGAACTTCGGCCCCGAGGACTATGCGCGCCTGCTTGCCAACGCGCGTTGCATCATAGGCAACTCCTCCTCGGGGCTTCGGGAGGGGGCCTTTCTGGGTACGCCCTGCGTTAACATCGGAACGCGCCAGTCGGGACGGGAACGCGCCGAGAATGTCATCGATGTACCCTATCGCGCTGCGCAGATCGCGGAGGCGATCCGGACACAGCTGGCGCATGGCCGGTATCGTCAATCCAAGCTCTGTGGTGACGGCACCGCCGGCATCCAGATCGCCAATATCCTGGCGACGTTCCAGTTCAAGTTGCAGAAGCAACTCTCCTACGTGTCGTGATCCGCTGTCATAGATCAAGGCAATGAAGCGGCGCGGGATATGCCGAATCTCTGTGTGATACCGGTGCGCGGCGGAAGCAAGGGCCTGCCGCGCAAGAATGCGGCGGAACTGGTCGATGGCATGTCCCTGCTGGAGTGGACGGTCCGTCAGGCCCAGGCCAGCTGTCTCGCAGATACGACCGTCGTCTCGACCGAGGACGATGTGCTTATGCAAATCGCCTCGGCCTGTGGGGCTCGCGTTGTGCCGCGGCCCGCGCACCTGGCCAGCGACGAGAGTACGACGGGTAGTGTCGTCGAGGATCTCCTCGACAGGATTGATGCTCTTTCGAAATACTACACCGCCATCACGATATTGCAGGTCACCTCTCCCTTGCGGTGCGTTGAAGACATTAATGGTGCCGTAGAGCTTTTTGAAACCGGATCATACGATTCCGTGGTAAGCGCCTGTGAATATGCCGGCGTTCACCCGGCGAAGCTCTATTTCCTGACGGAAGAGGGGGCGCAATCGGCTGCGCCGGACTACGAGGCGCGCCGGCGACAGGAGCTTCCTCCGGTTTATCGGCGCAATGGGGCAATTTTCATGGTGACGCGACGATACTTTGAAGACACCGGCCGTCTTTGGGGCGGACGAACGGGGCTTTTGCAGATGCCCGCGTCTCGATCACTCGATATCGATACGATGGAAGACCTCGAAGCCGCGCGTCGTCACCTGCGCGCGCATCCGCGCAACCACGCAAAGATGCCGGACCTGTAGGACATGACAACAATCAGCCATCAGGCGACCCTATCCGCGTTCAAGGAGGCTCTGGAGCCCGGCGACGACGTATTTGTGCACGCATCGCTTGGAAGGATTGGCCACTTCGAGGCCGGTCCCGATGGTGTTATTGAGGCGTTGTGCAGTGCTGTAGGGGCTTCCGGAACCGTGATCATGATGACGGACACGCGTTCATTCGCCGAAACCGGGCGCTTCTCGATGGCGCAGCCAAGCGAAACAGGCCTCCTGACCGAGCGTTTCAGGTTGACGCCAGGGGTGAAGCGTTCCTGTGTCCCGATGGTGTCCTATTGCGCCAAGGGCCCCAAGGCCGAATTCTATACCGAACCCTACAACAGCCACCTCGATGAGACGGCGACGCTTACGCGTCTGCTTGCCGAGGACGGGAAGATCATGTTGCTCGGGATCGGCTATGGCAAATGCACCCTCTATCACCTCGCCGAAGAACGACATTGCTCCCCGACAAATTTTTACAAGGAATTCCGCGGCGTACTTGCAGAGGAGGGAAAGCCGGAACGGCCGATCTCGCAACGATACTTTGTACGCAAGGATTTGAATACTCGAAAAGACCCCTCTGTGGCGGGCAGAATGCTGGAAGAAAGAGCGTTGGCGACAGTCTTGCCGTTGGGAAACGATGCTGTTCGCGTGTTCCGTGCGCGCGACTTTGACGCCTGTTGCATGGAGGCGCTTAATACGGACCCGAATGCCTTTCTTGTGTCTTCAACCGCGAAGTAATTGATTCAGGGGACGCTGCAGTGAAGACAGTCATTCTTGCCGGCGGCTTGGGAACGCGGATCTCAGAAGAGACCCATCTGAAGCCCAAGCCGATGATTGAGATCGGCGGGAAGCCGATCTTGTGGCACATCATGAAATTATATTCGGTTTTTGGACTGAATGATTTCATCATCTGCTGCGGGTATCGGGGGTATATAATCAAGGAGTATTTTGCGAATTATTTTTTGCATATGTCTGATGTCACATTCGACATGACCGAGAACCATATGGAGGTGCACAACCGCAAGGCAGAGCCATGGCGGGTTACGCTCGTGGATACCGGCGAGTTGACCATGACCGGCGGCCGGCTTAAACGCGTTCGTGACTATATCGAAGATGAAGACAGCTTTTGTTTTACCTATGGGGACGGGTTGAGCGATCTGGACATTGGCGCCTTGATCCGCTTCCACCAGTCGCACGGGAAATGGGGCACCGTGACAGCGGTCAGTCCGCCGGGGCGGTATGGCGCACTCAAGCTTGATGGAATCGACGTGAAAGGTTTCGCCGAGAAGCCACGCGGGGACGGGGGAAAGATCAATGGCGGCTTTTTTGTTCTATCGCCTGATTGCCTTGATCTGATTGCCGGCGATGACATGCCCTGGGAAACGGAGCCGATGAACAAGCTCGCTGAAATGGGGCAACTGGCCGCTTTCGATCACTCTGGATTCTGGCAGCCCATGGATACCCTTCGGGAAAAAAACCTTCTGGAAAAACTTTGGAATGAAGGGCGGGCGCCCTGGAAACTCTGGTAGTGTCAGCCTTCCCTACATTTCAGCGTCCAGATCCTGAGTTCTGGCATGGAAAGAGGGTGCTGATAACGGGGCATACGGGCTTCAAAGGTGGTTGGCTGACCCTGTGGCTCGCCAGGCTCGGCGCGGAAGTGACAGGCATAGGGCTTGTCCCGAACAGCAACCCGAACCTTTTTGAACTGGCCAATATCGAGGGTTTAACCAAAGATAGCCATATCCAGGACATACGTGATGCCGCGAAGGTGCGAGGCTTGGTGGCTGAAGCACGGCCGGAGATTGTAATGCATCTCGCCGCTCAGCCGCTGGTCTTGCCGAGCTATGAGAACCCACTTTGCACCTTCATGACCAATATACAGGGTACGGCAAACCTGCTCGACGCCCTGCGGATCCCGGAACCGCCACGCCTTGCTGTCATGATCACAACGGACAAGGTCTACGAGAACCACGAAATTGGATATCCCTTTAGGGAAACTGATCGTCTGGGCGGACGGGACCCGTACAGCGCAAGCAAGGCAGCTTCCGAGATCGTTATTGCAAGTTATCGGGATAGCTTCCTTCGCGAAGAAGGCGTCACTGTCGCCTCCGCTCGCGCCGGCAATGTGATTGGCGGTGGTGATTGGTCAATGCACCGACTCATTCCAGATGCCGTCCGCGCTTGGGAAGCCGGAGAGCCCCTTTTGGTTCGCCGGCCGCAAGCAAGGCGACCGTGGCAGCACGTGCTTGAGCCGCTATGCGGTTATCTGTGCCTTGCTGAAAGACTCTGGACCGATCCGACTTTGGCCGGAGCGTTCAACTTCGGCCCCGAATCACATGACGCCGCCCCTGTCCACGAGGTGATTGACCGCTCTCGAGAGGCTTATGGCGGGGGAGAGGTCCAGTGGGGCGATAGCAAAGGCGCGCTTGAGGAGGCCGGTTGGCTTTCATTGGAAGTAAGTAAAGCGCGACAAATTCTTGGGGTCGTGCCGCGATGGGGACTGGAGACCGCTGTTTTCCGCACCATGGACTGGTACCGTCGTCTGTCCCACGGTGCTGATGCAAAGATTCTCTGCTCTGAGGATATCTTGGCCTTCGAAGCGGCCACACCCGCGGCGGGAAAATTCTCTTGATCTTCCGAACGACACCTCTTGATGGGGCGTACACGATCGAGCTGGAGCGACGGCAAGACGCGCGCGGATATTTTGCCAGAGCCTTCTGTGCGCGTGAATTCGCCGATCGCGGGCTGGAAACGGAGTTTGTTCAGGCAAATCTGAGCGTGAATGCGCAGGCCGGATTGGTCAGGGGAATGCATTTTCAGGCCGGTGACGATGCGGAGGTGAAGCTGGTGCGTTGCGTACGCGGTGCGATCTTTGATGCGATTGTCGATATCCGCGCCGGGTCCCCCACACACCTGCAGTGGTTTGGAGCGGAACTTTCAGAAGATAACGGGCTGATGATGTACGTGCCACGAGGCTTTGCCCACGGCTATCAGTCGATTGCCGAAGGAACGATGGTCCATTATATGGTGTCCGCGTTCTACGCCCCCGATGCCGAGCGTGGCCTAAGGCATGATGACCCCATGATCGGAATAGATTGGCCGCGCCCAGTCACTGATCTATCGGAAAAGGATCGGGCCTGGCCCCTTCTGGAGCGACGAGAATGAACGGGGCGGGTGTTCACGTCACCGGTGCGTCGGGCTTCATCGGAAGTGCCGTGGTGCGCAATCTCCTCGCCGCCGGAAAGCCGGTTACGGCATCCGCACGACGATCGACGGAATTGCTGACGGAAGTACTGGGAACTCGGGTCTTGCCTCTTGATATCACGGGAGACCTTCAGGCTCAGGGCGCCGCCTTCGACGGTATCGACACGCTGGTCCATTGTGCGACCCCCAATGATATCCAGTCGCGCGCCGAGGACGGCGGCATGACCCTGGCGGTGACAGGCACGTTTCGCCTGATCGAGGAGGCTGTACGCCGGGGTATTACCAAGGTGATTTACCTCTCGACGCTTCAGGTATACGGGACTGAACTTCAGGGCGCGGTGGACGAGAACACGCCGGTTCGCTGCGAAAGCCCATACGGTCTCAACCACTACCTCGGTGAGGAGGTCTGCCATTTTGCCGCGCGTCGCCACGGGATCGATGCCGTCGCGTTGCGTCCGTCGAATGTCTATGGGCTGCCTTCGGTTCCGACCGTGGAACGCTCCACGCTGGTGCCAATGTGTTTTGTCAATGACGCGCTCGCCACCGGCGCCGTTGAACTTCAATCATCCGGCCGACAGCGGCGCAATTTCATATCTACGGGCGAGGTTGCCGATGTCATTCATACACTCGTTAACGACTTCCCAAGCGGATTCAGCCGCGTCAACGCGATATCTCATTGGCACGCCAGTATCGCCGAAATAGCGCTTATGCTTGAAGAAGTGTGGCAAGAAGTTCGGGGCGAGAAGCTCGACATCCATATCCGTTCAAACACACCTCCATACGCCAACGAATTCAACGTGACCTCAAATGTTATCGCGCCGCGTCTCACGAGAGAGCAGTCGCAAGCGCGTATGCGTGACGTGCTTCGTGGTCTGATTGAAAACTTCCAATCCAAGCGAGAGGCAGAAGATGAGTGAGGATCCCATAAGGGCTTTTTTTGAGGAACGTCAGGCCGATATCGATAGAATGGGGTTGGATGATGAATTACGCCAAAAGTCGCTTGATTGGATGCTTCATGCTGATAAATATAAATACACATATAATTATACTTGGATGGGGCGGCCTATTATAAAATTTCCGAATGATATGGTCATTCAGCAAGAGTTGATGTGGGAGTTGAGGCCTGATTTGGTGATTGAAACGGGCATTGCCCACGGGGGCTCAATTATTTTCACTGCATCAATGATGCAAATGATGGGAATCGACGGTGAAGTTGTCGGTATTGATGTAGATATACGTCCGCACAACCGCGCTGAATTAGAGGCGCATCCAATGATAGAGCGGGTTACGATGTACGAGGGCAATTCTGTTGCCGAAGAGATTGTTGAAAAAGTCAAGAAACATGCCACTGGTAAGTCGTGTGTGATGGTTATTCTAGATTCTTTACACAGTCATAAGCATGTCTATCAAGAACTAATTGCCTATGCGCCAATGACAACGCGCGGAAGCTATTGCATTCTACCCGATACGTTTATTGAATTTTTCCCTAAGGGATACTATTCGAAAAGTCGACCATGGGACGTTGGTGATAATCCGCACACGGCCATGATGGAATACTTGGAGGAGACCGATATGTTCGAGATCGATAAAGCCCGTACTAGTAAAGCGATGATTACAGAAACTATTGACGGATATCTCAAGCGGGTGAAGTGATTCTATGATTAGTATCTCGAAATCAGCGCAGGTTTCGCGTCTTGCTGATATTGAAGATTCGAAATTTGGTACTTCGATCCTCATAGAGGATCGAGTTTATATCGATTCCTTTGTTCGCATTCGTCCAGTAGGTGGTCGCGGTGATGTGCGAATCGGAAAGGACAGTTTTATCAATGCCGGTACTGTGATCTTCTCGGGCAATGGGGTTGATATCGGGCAATGGGTGCTGATTGCGCCCAACTGCACATTGGCTCCGACCAACCACGCCTATGCCTCGCGCGAGAGGACCATCCGTCATCAGGGGTTTCTGCCCTCGAAAGGTGGCATTGTCATTGAGGACGACTGTTGGATCGGTGCGAACTGCACGGTTCTTGATGGATCATTGCTGCGCAAAGGTTGTGTGATCGGCGCAGGCTCCTTGGTTAGAGGCGAAGTGGAGGCCTACTCGGTCAATTCGGGCAATCCGCTGCGAAAGACCGGGATGCGCGGTGACTGAAGGCACGGTATTCGGAAGTGCGGATTCTGGCGAAATCGAAGAATTCATCGCTGCATTCAACAATTATGAGGTCCAGGCCGGCTTGTTCGACCTCCACGACTCTATGGGGTGTCCGTGGTGGGATTTGGTGCGCTACCGCGTACAATTTGCACTTTGTGTAGAGCGCGGGATTTACGGTTATCAGAGCGTTCCACCGTTGCGCAGGTCAGATCGTGCCCGAAATCTCTTTCGACAGGGCAGACGACTTCTTCGGGATATCGGTAAGATCAGCGTACTGGGTAACAGAAATGTCGGGAGCATTTTGGTTTCAACCCGTCATTCTGCCCATCTAACAGAGGTACTTTGTTCCGAAGAGAGCAGGGGGCGTGTGGCACTGGTCGTCAATCATTCGGGAGAGGTGCCTGCCCCCCATCTGGCCATCGCCAAACGAAGCGTGGATTTCTACGTCAGAGTGGCGGCTTACGGCGAACGGCTTCCGTCGGAGGTGGCCAGCGAGGCCTGTCAGTTGGCCGAGCGTCTGCGAGACCGCTTCGAGAGTGAAACTGACCTCTTTGATCTTATTGCTAGAAAGTACCGCGAACATCTCGCCGCGCGTAGGGCCTGGTCCTTTGTCCTGGATCGCGCCAGGGCGCTCGACCGCGTTATCTATATCAACGACGATACGCTCAAGACTCTCGTGTTTCTGGCACGCCGTAGGCGCATCGCGACTGAGGAACTCCAGCATGGCTACATGGGCCGATCTCACGTGGCTTTCAGCTATCCACGACTGGCAAATTTGCCTGAGACCTTGCCTGACAAGGTTATAATAAGCCGCGATACAGGTGACATCGTCTACCCGGTGGAGCAGGTCGTGATGGCGAAGACAGTTACGGTTTCAGCGAATGGCGGTCGCCGCGATATCGACGTGCTGATCGGCGCGAGTCCGACTTTGTGGAAGGAGACTGTGGGCATCGTCAGCGCGCTCGTTAAGCAGGGATTGAGCCTGGCTGTAAAACTGCATCCGGCGCAGACCGCGGATAGGTCTGGTCTTCGCCAGCAATTTTCCGTGGACGAGATCGCAATCCACGAAGGGCACGAGGATTTCTGCACCCTCGCACGTCGCGCGAGGATCTATGTACCGGCCAATCCGACATCCACCACCACCTTCGAGGCGGTGGAAAACGGCGCACGATTGATTGTGGTCGATTTTGGAGGCGTCAGGAAAACCACGATCAATGACGGCATGACTTCCGCGCGCGTCAGTTCTCTGCAGGACCTACCGGACGCGGTTTTCTCCCAGCTGACCCACGGGGCTTCGGCGACAGGCCTGCACAAGGAAGGTTGCGATGAATTCTGATTGGAGCAGAAGCGCCGATCTTCGGGGTCAGAAGGTCGTTCTGCACGAGAGGGTCGGTGATGCGAGGCCTCGCGTGACGATCGGCATGCCGACCTACCAGCGTGCCCATACCATCCGCCGGGCGCTGGCCTCAATTGCTAGGCAAAACTACCGTCAGTTCGTATTGATTGTCTCCGACAACGCCGGGGAGGATCCTGAAACGATCGGGGCAGTGCGGGACATAGCTTCAGATTTGCCGGAGGTGATCCTGGTCGCACAGGAGAAGAACCTGGGGGCGCTATCCAATCTCAATTTTCTCCTCGCTGTCGCCGAGACCGAGTATTTCATGTGGCTAGCTGACGATGACGAGATCACACAAGAGTATCTCTCAGAGTTGGTGAGGCTTCTCGACAGTGATCCCGCATCGGTAACCGCAATGGGCCAATGGCTGCACATGTCCAGTCCGAGCAATTGGAAAATCATGCCCCAACTACGCCCGGAATCGCACAACCGAATGCATCGCCTCGCCCATTTTGTTGCGGGTAGAGCTGACGACAGTGCGTTCTACGGGTTACATCGAACTGATTGCCTTCGTCGATGCCAATTCGGTGGCTACTTCCCTCCAAACAGGGGGGTCTTAACAAACTGGTGTTTTGTCTTTCTGTATGATTTGCTTCTCCAGGGTCACATTTTATATACAAAGAACGCCACCTGGATCTGCCACAATCATGGCGAAAAAAGTTACGAGCGCGCGCTCGCCCGTGGTGTCGGCGACAGATTGAAGACACTGATTAGGAGGATCAACGTATACGCGATCTTTATCGGCAAGACCGCCCAAAAGGCGCCTCTTCTGACCCCTATCATTCTAGGCGCATCACTCATCGGATTGACCCGGGATATCGCCGCCGCCGGGTGGCGGCTCTCGGGCTACGTCCTGAAACGTCATGCAAAAGTTCACCCGGGGGCAGAAGGTTAATACCCAATAAACACCTTGGATGATACCTCCACAGAGGAGTGCGATCGCCTGCCACCCTACTCGCGTAATTCCCTTGCAAGCTAACCACAAGACCGGCGAGATCACGAATACGTCGGATGAAACACGAAGGCGGAATTCGGACAATCAATCCTGTTGAAATGCCTGACCATCGACGTTCTCGATTCTCAATCATAAATGCGGAGAATGTATATATTGAGAAAATGATTTCCATTTTATTTCGCAAAAGTCGGTGAGTTTGCTAAGCGAAGTTCATAGGTGCCCAGTTCCGGAAATTCTTGCTCAACACAGAGTCCCTTGCCAAAACGATTTCGTGTTCTCGGAAAGGACTAGGATCGAGAAAAATTGGGAGTGGTTATCCATGCTAAGAGCAGGCAGTGCACAGCCAAACCAAGCAAACAACCCGCTTGACGCCTTCACGAATTTGAGAAGAATACTTCGCACTCCTCTACACCAAAGAAAAAACTGCGTCAAATACAGGAATATATTGAAGATATGATTTACTATTTTACCTATGCAGCATTACTTTCTGCGACATTAATCGGAAGGTCGTCGAAAGATTTCAGAAACGCAGCCTATTGGGCAAGTTTATTTTCCCTTTTATTATTTGTTGGATTTAGATATAATGTCGGCTGTGACTGGAGTGGCTATTTTAAAAACTATTACATTGCAGATATAACAACATATGGAGATGCACTAAGAACACTGGATCCGGGGTATTGGGCGCTCGTTGTAACGCTTCGAAGAATCGGAGCGCCGTATGAGTATCTGAATGTGGCAACTGCAACAATCTTTTTTATCGGCCTGCATGTTCTTGCCAGGCGACAACCCGATCCAATGGCCTTTCTCGCTCTCTGTTTTCCCATTCTTATTATCAACATGCCGATGTCGGGCATCCGGCAAGGGGCTGCGATCGGCTTCATGTGTCTTGCCTTCGCCGCTTTTATGGATAGAAAGCTCATTTCCTACCTGTCATGGATCATTCTCGGTTCAACCTTCCATTCAAGTATATTGGTCTTTCTTTTTCTGGCACCCTTTGTCGCCGGACGTCTTCGTAGTCTAAATATCCTTGCTGCTGTTGTAATCTCGCTACCAGGTCTGTACTTTTTGATGCAAACAGACGCGGCCGCCTTGGCGGAAGAGCGTTATATCGATTCCGATCTGGTCGCGGCCGGCGCTGCGTTCAGGCTCGCATTGTTGACTGCCAGCGGAATTTTCTTTCTTCGCTTCCTTTCGCCCGCTTGGCGGGAGGAGTTTGCCGAGGATCACAAGCTGGCGTCGATTGGCTCCTGGATGATGATCGTGACCATTGCTCTTATTTCCGTCTCCACCGTTATTGGGGACCGATTCGGCTATTACCTGATCCCGGTGCAGGCCATGATCTTTGCGCGCATCCCTTTCCTGCCTCTCGGCGAGAACCGGAGGTTTTATTCTTTACTACCTTACGCCGCCCTGACGCTCGTATTTGTCATTTGGACAATATTTTCGTGGCACTTCAATGAATGCTACGTGCCCTATCAATATAATTTTGGTTGAGGTTACGGACCTGCACTAGCCAGGAAAGATCGTTCAAGCCATAAAGCTGAATTACATTTTCGGCGGGTCGTCCGAATCCGTCTATGCAGCGTAGCTGCTCTCGGATGTGTTCCGGCGGAGGCGAGGTTGTGACACCCTGGCAACCTCACCATGACAGGGGTCGTAGAGCGGAGATTGGTACGGGAAGTTGGTGCTGGTCGACCATAAAAACACGTTGTCATCGGCCGGGGCCCGCGTTGGAACATCACAACGCGTTAGCAAGCGCCGTTGGGCGCGCCGTGCCGCCTTGTCCAACGGTTAGCCTTTTCCAAATTTGTCGCCCGCAAATCATCCGGATCAAATGGCTTGACGCAAAGGAGCACAGAGCGGAGTGGGGTTTGAAATTTTCGATGCGCATAAGCGCTGGTGTGTTATCAGATCAGAATGGCAGAGAGAAGAATCGTAAGCTCTATGTCTTCGACGGTACCGAGAATATCCTACAGAGACCTGATCGCAATAGCCGATCGACTAAGTTGAAAATCTGGGTGCGTTAACTGAGTTTTAGGGGAAATGATCGTTCTAATATTACCTCTAGAAATCGACAATCTTGCGAGTTGCTAAGGAAACAATGCGATGTATGCCGTCCTTGAGGAAAAAGCCTCACAAAACGTTGAGGTCTATATCCGCGTAGTTAAATGGTTTGTCAAGAGTAGTTCAAACAACATCAGTTTGACCCTAAGGCAATTCGATATTCGGGAGTGACATTCGGTCAGGAGTTGCGAAGTTTGATTCGCTGGTTAGAATGATACAATGTGTTGGAGAAAGCTTTGCTTATCATCGGTATAAATGAAGGCATCAACGCTTCTGTTGTAATTATGAATGGCAGCAAGCCATTATTTGCCATTCAGGAGGAGCGCATTGTTAAGGAAAAGGAATTTATTGGCTTTCCGAAAGAATCGATAAGATTTGCATTGGACTACCTAGGCTTGAATCCAGGAGATTTTCAAATTGTTTGTCTGTCTAACGAGCGGAGCCCCAATTTTAGCTATAAGGATTTTATAAGATCTTATCTTAATAAAGAAAAAACAATAGTGCAGGCGCTGGGAAGCGGCGAAATTAAGGATGCAATTCGTCGAGTATATCACTACTCTGGCTGCCTTCGGAGAATGCGCATACAATCTGCGTCAGTAGTTTCGAATAATCTCGTTGAGAGTAAGGTCAAAGAGATTGGTTTCGGCCAGGCACGCGTTGTCCGTTCACACCACCACCTCAATCACGCCGCCTCAGCTTACTTTGGATTGCGGGAGAATGATGAACCTCATTTGGTTCTCACCCTTGACGGCGGTGGTGATGGTGATTGCTCCCACGTTTATATCGGCGAGAAGGGGCGGCTAAGACGAATTGCGCGCACCGAAGGCGGTCATTCGTTGGGAAACATCTACTCTCGAATAACCTACTTGTTGGGTATGAAGCCTCATGAGCATGAATATAAACTCATGGGGATGGCACCCTATGCGGATCAGAATTATGCCCAACCGGTGGTTGACGTTCTCGGAACATATCTGGGGTTCCATCCTCGTGAGCCCATGCGTTTTCGGAGAAAGATTTCGGAATCAACGGACTATATATACGCTCGTATGGAGCGGGATTTGCGCCGTGTGCGTTTTGATTCAATTGCCGGTGGCGTTCAGATCTTCACAGAGAACATGTTGTTGGAATGGATTCGAAATTGTGTTCAATCAACCGGCATTCGCCGTATACTGTGTGCCGGCGGCGTTTTCATGAATGTCAAGGCGAATAAATTACTCTCCCAACTTGATTGCGTCGATAGCTTTGATGTTTTCCCATCCTGCGGCGATGAGACTTTGCCCTTTGGCGCGGCTTGGTTGGCTGGAAATGAAATTGAAGATGTGCCTCCGCTCGCACTTGAAACGTTGTATTTAGGCCCTGACCCAGATTGTGCTGCCGACGGGGAGCGCGTGGTAACGCGAGAGGATATCCACTGTGAGACAATATCCAATCCGGTGGAGCGGACAATTCAATTAATCAGCCAGGGCGAAATCGTGGCCAGGTGCTCTGGAAACATGGAATTCGGGGCGCGAGCATTGGGAAATCGTTCCCTGCTCGCCGATCCAATGCAGCCGAATATTATATCGACTATCAACAAGATGATTAAGAAGAGGGATTTCTGGATGCCGTTTGCGCCGATCGTTCTTGACGAAGACGCAAATAAGTATCTTTACATTCCTCATAGCCTTAAGCGAGATCGGATTTCGCCTTATATGATGCACAGTTTTGATACAACCAATGCTGCCCATGAAATGGCGGCTGCCGTGCATCCTTACGATCTCAGCGCGCGCGCTCAGATCGTGACGAGCCATAATAATGCAGAACTTCACCAAATTCTTAAAGGCTTTCGGTCAAATACTGGACGGTCTGTACTTTTAAACACATCGTTTAACCTCCATGGTCTCCCCATTGTTATGGGGGAACGAGACGCCATTTACGTGATGGAGAATTCCGACATTAAACATCTGATCGTTAATTCGAGGTATTATTTTAAAAAGTAGACGTAATTTTGTGTGATTAGATTGCGGCAATCATTGATTGCATCGTAGGGTGATAGGTTTTTGGATAAACGTTTTTGCGGCGTCTGCCGGGTAGGTGCTGTCTTCGATCTGTCGGACAAGTCTTAATGCTCGGCCGAGGATTGTGGTCGCTTGGCATCCGCAGGAAGGCCGGATGCTGCATCGCAGCGCGTGCACTTTCTAGCCGGCTTGACCCGAGGGCGGTCGCGGGGGACCGAGGGGTTCGGATTGATCCCGTCGGGTTTGTCTGGACGATCCAGGCCGGCATGTGGGGAGTGCTGGTGCCACCAGTGCGCAACGTGTGACAGGTAGCCCGGACGCCATGCCTTTTTGCTTCGTGACTATCCGGACCGGGTTGCTTGATTTCATTATTGCTTGGAAGACCTTGAAGGCGTGCGCGTCCGTCAGCGCCGCCTTGATGGCTTCGTACTAGGGCTCGATCGCAGCTCGTTGGGCAGTTCGTCGACGGCATGGTATATGGGGTTGTCGCTGTGTGTTTAGCATTCGAAATGCACTTTGACCTACTTTCTCCGCAGGCGAAAAGACGGGATTAACTTAGATTGACTGACAGTATCCGCAACAATGATTACATCCATATTGTGGGTGCCCGGCCTAATTTTATGAAAATGGCACCTGTATACCGCGCTTTGGAGGGCAGAGCAGCGCAAAGTATTGTTCATACTGGTCAACATTATGATGCGCAGATGTCGGAAAATTTTTTCCAAGTGCTCGATATTCCCGATCCGATGTTAAACCTTGCTGTAGGGGCGGGGAGCCATGCTGAACAAACCGGGCGTATCCTGATCGAGTTGGGCGCGATATTTGAGAGTTCGTCCCCTCGAGCTGTTATCGTTTATGGCGACGTTAACTCGACGTTAGCGGCAGCCTTGGCAGCCAGCAAGATCGGTATTCCAGTAATACATGTGGAATCCGGCCTGCGTTCATACGACAACACAATGCCGGAGGAGATTAATCGTATAGTCGTGGATCGGCTTTCAGCTCTGTTGTTGACTTATTCACGGGATGCTGGCGAAAATTTACGACTTGAAGGTGTATCCGAGACGAAGATCAATTTTGTGGGCAACACAATGATTGACACCCTCAGCCGGATGCTTCCCCAAGCTCGAGTACAAGATCTGTCCGGGTTGGGGATTCCGGATGGGCCGTTCGGGCTGGTGACGCTACACCGCCCATCCAACGTGGATGAAGCAAAACGTATCAGTTCGATAGCAGACGCTTTGGTTGAGACGGCTAAGCGGCTCCCCTTGGTCTTTCCCGTGCACCCCCGTACTCGTGCAAGGTTGTCGGACCTTAAGCTCACGTTGCCAGGGGTTCAGCTTTTAGAGCCACAGGGCTACACGTCTTTCATAGCACTCCAAGATCGAGCCACTGTCGTAGTGACCGACTCCGGGGGTGTTCAGGAGGAAGCCACTTGGCTGAATACTCCTTGTCTAACACTTAGACCCAACACCGAGAGGCCGGTGACTATTTCGCACGGAACCAACACGCTGCTCGGGGAAGACCCGCGTGAGATTTTGCCCCATGTTTGTGAGATATTGGACGGTCGATACAAGGAGGCGCGTGCACCCGAGGGTTGGGACGGGGAGGCTGGGCTTCGTGCTGCATCTTCCATCATCAAAAGATTTGGAGCCTGATGCACTCAGTTTGCGTCTTGTGAAGTTGGTTTAGGGCAGTGGTATGTCAGGCAATGGTGGTCCAGCGCGACCGGACAACTCTGAGAGGATTCGTTTGCGAATTGCACATCTCTCAGTCGTGCGCCGGTTGACCGATGGTCAAACAGCCCAGCTTGAAGCCGAGCGTGCGGCCGCGGGAATAATTCCAGGGGTAATTTGGTCGACTATTGCCCTGCAGGATGCCGAGCCGCACGTTCCTTTCGCCAAACGGGTCGTGCGCCCATTGCGAGGAAGCCCTTTACGGAACCTACAGGGCTGGCTGGAAATCTTGCGCCTTTCGCGGCGTTTTGACTACGTCTTGGTTCGCCAAATGCCGGTAGACATTTTCGCGCCCATATTTGCACCTTTTGTGCGAAACCGCGTTGCCGTTCATCATGCCAAGGAGGTTGAGGAACACACCCTGATTTCCGATGGACCCATCCGTCGACTGGCGGCATGGCTCGATCGCAGGCTAATGAGGGTCTCGGTGCGGAATGCGGTCGCATCGCTGGCGGTGACTTGGGATATGGCCGAATATGAACGGGACACATATGATCCTCAGCAGCCAATTTCGGTCTATCCAAACTTGGTAGGCGATGACGCCATTCGCGCCCTGCCCGACCGGCGCGATCCGGCACAAATTTCAGCGGTGTTTATGTGTACTACCTTCACTGATTGGAATGGGCTAGACAGGCTCGTAGACGCGGTTCGGAAGGACCCGGATCACGCTTCACGATTGCAAGTTCATCTCGTCGGCAGACTATCAGAAGCGCAAAAGACGGAGATTGCCGAGGACCCCCTTCTTGCCCAGGTTTTTAAGATCCACGGCTATCTGGAGCGTGACATCTATCGCGTACTTCTCGAGCAGGTTCATGTCGGCATTGGCTCACTTGCGCTCGATCGACAGAACATGGTGGAAGGCTCTAGCCTGAAGACGGCCGAGTTGTTGGGCAATGGAATTCCGGTCTATGCGACTCACCGTTATCCAACCGTGCCGGACGACTTCCCTTTTTTTCGCAACGCGCCGCATGTGGAGATCGCAGATCTGATCGATTACGCCTTGGATACTGGCCGAATTTCGCGACAAGATATCGTTGCAGCGTCCGCTCCCTACATCCGAAAGTGCAATGGAATGCTCTCGGCTGCCGACTTTCTACGCAGCTTGTCGCATCGCAATTAGCCTAGATAGTCTTCACCTCGTTTGAAGCTTGAGCCCTCGTGCGCTACTTCAGCCGCTGTGTGGTGGAGGCGCGCAGCCTCCGAACTACATCTTTGCCCGACACCTGATTGGCCTCTTGCAATATTCAGGTACTAGTCAGGCAAACAAATCTCCTGCGCCAACATCAGGAATACCGAGAAGTATAACTGATGCTCCACTATCGAAGAAAATTACACTATCAACAGTCAAGCCGTCACCATCCCGATCAATAGTTTCTATTTTCGAGAGTCTGAGGCCGCTAAGAGATAACGAGTTTATGCCTAGTTGGAAATCTGAGATGATGTCCGCACTCGTTAACCCATCCTGGTGGTCGAACCGGAACTGATCAGCGCCAAGACCACCTACTAGGTAGTCTGCTCCTCCGAATCCTTGAAGTACATCATTTCCGCTGCCCCCATAGATCCAATCGTCCCCAGCATGGGCATAGAGCGTATCGTTGCCCTCTCCGCCAAACAGAGAATCGGATGCGGAATCCGTTCCCCGGTCGTCGACGAAGTCATTCCCGTCGCCGCCGTAGAGCGCGTCAGTACCGTCGCCGCCATAAAGCAGGTCGTCGCCATTGGAGCCGTCGAGCGTATCGGCGCCCGAATCCCCGATAAGCGAATCTGCGCCCTCATAGCCACGCACAAGGTCATCGCCGTTGCCGCCATAGACAATATCGTCCCCGGCACGGGCATAGAGGGTATCGCGGCCATTGCCGCCCATCAGGGTGTCCGCGCCGAGATCCGTCCCGCGGTCGTCGACAAGATCGTCGCCGTCGCCACCGTAGAGCGCGTCACTCCCGTCACCGCCGTAAAGCCGGTCGTTGCCAACGGCCCCGTCGAGCGTATCGGCGCCTGAATCGCCGAAAAGAGCATCTGCACCCTCATAGCCACGCACCAGGTCATCGCCGTTGCCGCCATAGACAATATCGTCCCCGGCACGGGCATAGAGGGTATCGCGGCCATTGCCGCCCATCAGGGTGTCCGCGCCGAGATCCGTCCCGCGGTCGTCAACAAGATCGTCGCCGTCGCCGCCATAAAGCGCGTCGCTCCCGTCACCGCCATAAAGAGAATCGGCGCCAAGACCCCCAACAAGCGTATCGGCACCCGCATCACCTTCGAGCGTATCTTGACCCTCTCCGCCAAATAACAAGTCGGATCCGGAATCCAATCCCCGGTCGTCGATAAAGTCATTGCCGTCGCCGCCATAGAGCGCGTCGCTGCCGTTGCCGCCATAAAGCAGGTCGTCGCCATTGGCGCCGTCGAGCGTATCGGCGCCCGAATCCCCGATAAGCGAATCTGCGCCCTCATAGCCACGCACAAGGTCATCGCCGTTGCCGCCATAGACAATATCGTCCCCGGCACGGGCATAGAGGGTATCGCGGCCATTGCCGCCCATCAGGGTGTCCGCGCCGAGATCCGTCCCGCGGTCGTCGACGAAGTCATTCCCGTCGCCGCCGTAGAGCGCGTCAGTACCGTCGCCGCCATAAAGCAGGTCGTCGCCATTGGAGCCGTCGAGCGTATCGGCGCCCGAATCCCCGATAAGCGAATCTGCGCCCTCATAGCCACGCACAAGGTCATCGCCGTTGCCGCCATAGACAATATCGTCCCCGGCACGGGCATAGAGGGTATCGCGGCCATTGCCGCCCATCAGGGTGTCCGCGCCGAGATCCGTCCCGCGGTCGTCGACAAGATCGTCGCCGTCGCCACCGTAGAGCGCGTCACTCCCGTCACCGCCGTAAAGCCGGTCGTTGCCAACGGCCCCGTCGAGCGTATCGGCGCCTGAATCGCCGAAAAGAGCATCTGCACCCTCATAGCCACGCACCAGGTCATCGCCGTTGCCGCCATAGACAATATCGTCCCCGGCACGGGCATAGAGGGTATCGCGGCCATTGCCGCCCATCAGGGTGTCCGCGCCGAGATCCGTCCCGCGGTCGTCAACAAGATCGTCGCCGTCGCCGCCATAAAGCGCGTCGCTCCCGTCACCGCCATAAAGAGAATCGGCGCCAAGACCCCCAACAAGCGTATCGCTCACATGTGTTCCGAACAGCTGAAACGCCAAAAATACCCACGCGGTACCAACGATGGCCATAGTCCCGTCGCTGACGGTGTAGGTGATGGTGTCGCTGCCGTTGAAGTCGGCGTCGGGCGTGTAGGCGAGGCTGCCGTCGGCGGCGATCGAGACCGTGCCGTTGAGGGCGGAGGCCGCGGCCACCGCCAGGCCGTCGCCGTCCGGGTCGCTGTCATTGGCCAGCACGTCGATGACGACCGAACTGTCCTCCAGCACCGAGGCCGTGTCGGCTGACGCCAGCGGCGCATCGTTCACGGCCGTCACCGTGACGGAGACGGTGCCCTCGTCAGTGAATACCCCGTCGCTGACGGTGTAGGTGATGGTGTCACTGCCGTTGAAGTCGGCGTCGGGCGTGTAGGCGAGGCTGCCGTCGGCGGCGATCGAGACCGTGCCGTTGAGGGCGGAGGCCGCGGCCACCGCCAGGCCGTCGCCGTCCGGGTCGCTGTCATTGGCCAGCACGTCGATGACGACCGAACTGTCCTCCAGCACCGAGGCCGTGTCGGCTGACGCCAGCGGCGCATCGTTCACGGCCGTCACCGTGACGGAGACGGTGCCCTCGTCAGTGAATACCCCGTCGCTGACGGTGTAGGTGATGGTGTCACTGCCGTTGAAGTCGGCGTCGGGCGTGTAGGCGAGGCTGCCGTCGGCGGCGATCGAGACCGTGCCGTTGAGGGCGGAGGCCGCGGCCACCGCCAGGCCGTCGCCGTCCGGGTCGCTGTCATTGGCCAGCACGTCGATGACGACCGAACTGTCCTCCAGCACCGAGGCCGTGTCGGCTGACGCCAGCGGCGCATCGTTCACGGCCGTCACCGTGACGGAGACGGTGCCCTCGTCAGTGAATACCCCGTCGCTGACGGTGTAGGTGATGGTGTCACTGCCGTTGAAGTCGGCGTCGGGCGTGTAGGCGAGGCTGCCGTCGGCGGCGATCGAGACCGTGCCGTTGAGGGCGGAGGCCGCGGCCACCGCCAGGCCGTCGCCGTCCGGGTCGCTGTCATTGGCCAGCACGTCGATGACGACCGAACTGTCCTCCAGCACCGAGGCCGTGTCGGCTGACGCCAGCGGCGCATCGTTCACGGCCGTCACCGTGACGGAGACGGTGCCCTCGTCAGTGAATACCCCGTCGCTGACGGTGTAGGTGATGGTGTCACTGCCGTTGAAGTCGGCGTCGGGCGTGTAGGCGAGGCTGCCGTCGGCGGCGATCGAGACCGTGCCGTTGAGGGCGGAGGCCGCGGCCACCGCCAGGCCGTCGCCGTCCGGGTCGCTGTCATTGGCCAGCACGTCGATGACGACCGAACTGTCCTCCAGCACCGAGGCCGTGTCGGCTGACGCCAGCGGCGCATCGTTCACGGCCGTCACCGTGACGGAGACGGTGCCCTCGTCAGTGAATACCCCGTCGCTGACGGTGTAGGTGATGGTGTCACTGCCGTTGAAGTCGGCGTCGGGCGTGTAGGCGAGGCTGCCGTCGGCGGCGATCGAGACCGTGCCGTTGAGGGCGGAGGCCGCGGCCACCGCCAGGCCGTCGCCGTCCGGGTCGCTGTCATTGGCCAGCACGTCGATGACGACCGAACTGTCCTCCAGCACCGAGGCCGTGTCGGCTGACGCCAGCGGCGCCTGATTCTCCTCCGGTGCATTCACGAAGCTGATCGAGAGGTCGGTGAGTTCGGACGCAAAAACATCTAGGAAACTGAGGATGGCACCGTCGTCCAGAATGACTTCGAAACCCTGGGCACCGTCCACGCCGGCAAAGACGAAATCTGCTGCGCTGCGGATGGCAGCGGAGCCGTTGAGTTCCAGCGCGTCTTGGGAAACATCGAAATCTGCGATGACGTCGCTGCCGTCGCCGATCAAGATGCGGAAGGTGTCGGCGCCCGCGCCGCCGGTCAGCGTGTCGTCGCCCGCGCCGCCGTCCAGCAGGTCGTCGCCGCGCGCGCCGGTCAGGTCGTTGGCGGCCAGGTTGCCGATCAGCGTGTCATTGCCGTCGCCGCCGAAGGCGTCCTCGATCAGCGTGCCCTCGGCAACGGTGAAACTCTCGCCCGCGATCGAACCGGTCTGACCGGCATTGAGGTCGATCAGCGCGCCGGCGGTCAGCGCAGCGGCATTGATCCGGTCGATGCCGCCGGCATCGCTCAGCGTGCGGCGCGACGCGTCCTGCGCGGCGAAGACCCCGTACTCGTCGGTGTAGACGTAGTCGTCATCGGCCGTGAGCGCGTCGCCGTAGAGGCTCAGGCTCCAGGTCAGCAGCGTGCCGTCGTCTTCCTGGTAGTGATCCTCGATCGCCAGCGTCCAGACGCCGGTGCCGTCCTCGCCCCAGTGCCGGGCGCTGGTCAGCACGAAGTTGATATCGTCCTGGTCCGTGCCCCACTGGCTGCTGGCGGAGACGCCGGGGCGGTTGACCAGCGTCGAGACCGTGCCGTCGGGCGAGGTCAGGGTGATCACCAGATCGCCGATCCAGCTGTGGTCGATCAGGATATCGACCTCGACCCATTGCAGGTCGATCGGGTCGGTGATCGTGATCTGGTCGGTCACCGTGGCATTGTCGATGATGGTGAGGACAGGGGTCCTCGAGGCGGTGACGACCTGTTCGTTGGCGAAGGTCGATTGCGTCGTCCAGCTCTCGGCGAGCCGCACCGCGGCGTGGGCGTCGATCAGGCCGTAGCCGAAATCGTGACTGACGTGCAGGCCGCCGCCGTTCCAGTCGCCGGCCGCGTTGACGGCCCAGCCACTGTCCGCCGCGTCGATCTGGCGGGAGCTGTAGGCCAGGATCTCCTGGACGTCGCGATAGCCGAGGTCCGGGTTGGCCTCGAGGATCAGCGCCGTTACGCCGGAGACCATGGGCGTCGCCGCCGAGGTGCCGTTGAAGCCCGACGTGAAGTCGCCGCCGGCATAGCCGGCCGAACCGGTCCGGTCCGTCGAGATCACGCCCCCCAGGCCGCCGCCCGCCGCGACCGGGGCCGTAGTGATCAGCGCCGCGCCGGGCGTGGAGTAGAAGGTGACGTCGCCATCGTCTTCCGCCGCGGCCACGGCGATGGTGTACCGGGAGTTCTGAAAGTTGTGATAGTTGACGTCGTCGCCCGAGGTGCGGCTGTTGCCGGCGGCGAAGACCCAGACGGTGCCCAGGCCCTCGCGGCCGAACTCGACCGTGTCCTCCAGCGCATTGGCGTGCGGGCGGAAGATGCTGGACTTGAAGTTGTCCCCGAAAAATCCGCCGAAGCCCCAGCTGTTGTTGGAGACGTCGACATTGACCTGCAGCGCGATGTTCTCGGTGATCTGCTGCAGCGTGCCGTTGGCGCCGAAGCCCATGCGGAAACCGGCGATCGTGGCGTCCGGCGCGACGCCGCTGCCGCCCAGCGCATTGTCGTCGGCGGCGATGATGCCGGCCACTGCCGTGCCGTGGCGGTCGTCGCCGACGGCCATGGCGTCCGCATCGCCGTCGCGGGAATCATTGTCGATCGTGGTGTCGTAGTTGGCGATCAGATCCGGGTGGGTATGCTCCACGCCGTCGTCGATGATGCCGACGGTAACGCCTTCGCCGCGATAGTCTTCCCAGACCGGAAAGACGTTGATGTCGATCCCGGCGATCCCGCCGGTCTGGCCGGTGTTGTTGAGGTTGAACTGGCTGCCGAGCAGGGGGTCTGAAGGCAAAGCGAAACTGAGCGGAACCAGCGGTTCCGTCGCCGTCGTCTCCGACCCTGTTCTGCCGCTACCCAATCTGCCACCGCTTTCGGCTGCCGATCCCTGATCCTATCCGTAGATATGTGAACGGGCACTGAACACCCAATCCGAAACCATCCGCGCGACGACTGCAAAAGCTGTAGCACGTGACGCGTGTCACTTATAATTGTTAGCGGCATTATATTTATCGGAGCGGAAAGGCGATCGAAGGACGTTCCCATTTATCCAAAACACTATCGCCAGACGTTATGATTGGCGTTTTCGAGATATCGCGCCAGGACATCGACCGATTTCCAGCCACCGGCGCGCATAATGGCTGCCGTATCGAGACCTTTTGCCAGCAGGTCCTGGGCGGCGCCAACGCGCATCGAATGTCCGCTAAAGGCGTCAATGTCCGCCGGATCGAGACCGACTCGCCGGGCCGCGTTCTTGACGAGCCGCTTGACCGTAGTGGTGCCGAGATCACGGTTCACGGCCTTGCCCCGGTAGATCGGACAGAAGAGCCACCCGATCTCCGGACCACGCCAGTCCAGCCAGTGTCGCACCAGTTGCGCCGTCTGCTCGGAAGTGAATGCAAGTCGACCCTGGCCAAAGGGATCAGATTTGCTCCGCCGGATAAGGACCCGGAGTGTGCCGTCCGTGCGGGGTTCAAGATCGTCTGATCGTAGCGCGACCAGCTCCGAACGGCGGGCCAGGAGTTCATAGCCGAGTGAGAGCATGGCGCGGTTGCGCCATCCCCAGGGCGTGTCGGGCTCCGTTTCGAGAAAGCGATCGAGATAGTCGCGCGTTAGTCCCTTCGCCTGTTTTGGGCGAACGGCCTTGCGACGACGAATACGCCTGAACGCAAGGTTGATCTCCTCATCGTGCGTCGGATCGGCCAATCCGAGCAGCAGATACGCTTTGCGGATGGCATAGAGCCGACGGCGGACCGTCGCCGGCGCTCTTGTTTCAGCCTGGTCCTCCAAGAACCTGCAGATGGCCTCGACGCTGGATGGAAATGGTTCGGCAATTCCACTCGCGTGGCACCAGGTCTCGAAGGCCTCGACATCGGCGTAATAGCCCCGCTTCGACGTATCGGAACGACGGGCGTGTCACGTGGTCGGCCAGCACCGCTCGACGCAGCGTCGGCATCCTGCCGTGCGCGCCGATGAGAATGCCCTGACCGCAGCGATCATTGAGCTGGCGTCCGAGTATGGCCGTTATGGTTATCGTCGGATCGCGGCGCTGCTGCGTGCCCAGGGATGGCACGTCAACGTCAAGCGCGTGTGGCGGATCTGGCGGCGTGAGGGGCTGAAGGTACCGAGCAAGCAGCCAAAACGCGGACGGCTGTGGCTCAACGACGGCTCATGCATCCGCCTGCGACCAAGCTGGCCGAACCATGTCTGGGCCTATGACTTCGTGCAGGACCGTACGCATGACGGCCGCGCCATCCGCATGCTGACGGTGATCGACGAGTTTACCCGCGAGTGCCTGGCGATCGAGGTCGCCCGCCGCCTGCGCCACGACGACGTGTTGGGCGTGCTGGCCGAGCTGTTCACACGACATGGACCACCGGACCACATCCGCTCTGACAATGGTGCCGAGTTCACCGCCATCGCCGTCAGAGAATGGCTGCCGCGGCTCGGCGTGAAGACGCTCTATATCGAACCCGGATCGCCCTGGGAGAACGGCTACAACGAGAGCTTCAACGGCAAGCTGCGCGACGAACTGCTCAACGGCGAGATCTTCTACACGCTACAGGAGGCAAAGGTGCTCATCGAACGATGGCGACAGCACTACAACACCATCAGGCCGCACAGCTCACTGGGCTATCGACCGCCAGCACCTGCCACGATCTTGCCGCCAGCGATCAGATCAACGTACCCTCAAACCGTCCGGACTCTCTCATAGAGGCTGGACCACTGATCCGGGGCAGGCCAGCCTCGCGGTCGAGCCGTTGACGTACGGAATAGACTGCATACTTGGCCGGGCTGCGGTGAGCGAACCGGATGCGCTTTCGGTCTGATCTGACAATGCCATTGTGGGCGCGACATGTGTCTGTCACCATCATCCTGCCCGTTGGACACTAAGATCAGGATGCAACGATGCGGTCTATGGCTTTTTTGACGATTGGCTTGGCATCATTAGTTTCAGTGATCGCTTCGAGCTCTCTTGCCGAAGTGAAGATCGGCGGCAAGGTCAAGCAATCAGTTGATCACGGTGTCGTCCGAACCGAAGCTCGTAACGGTGCCGTTGCGATCACCTGCATCAGCATCAACGAGGATGCGAAAGGCCAAACTGGCGGTAAAGGGCCCCGAAACGTGGGCGGCAGGACGCGGTCCGATGACGAAAACTGTGACCAAGTTGAGGGACTGGATGGACTCCGGAAGGAAGATTAGTACAATCTGTGATAGTCAGGCTTGAGGGGCACGCCTTGTTGGGTGTGTAGGCTTGACGGAGGGAATGCTTAATCCGAGAGGTGGGCGTGATATGAAAGCGATACTTGTGGGTGCTTTTTTGGTTGTGGCAGCAGTTTCCACAGCTGCGACTGCGCAGCAGCAAGGCGGCGTGGTTGTCGGTGGTGATGTTGAGCAGCGCGTTCGAACGGGGGATGTGACCAACTCGGTAACTGGTCAGGACGCCCGTGGCGAGGTTAATGTGGGCTCGATTTCTGGTGATGTTACTGTTGGCGGTGACGTGAAGCAGGATGTCGAAACAGGCAACGTCACCAACGTTGTCGATGGCAAGGGTGCCTGCGGCAATACCAATGTCGGTTCTATCACCTCTGCATCATGTAACTAATTCCGCTAGTTCTTGAAGACGGGGTCGATTGGCCGCGTTGATTGCAGACTAACCGTCTGAACCAAATGGGAGTTTGGTGGATGGTAGTTAAAAAAAGTGCTCTTGTCGTTTCGGTGGTATTCGCGGTTCTGTTTGTTCTGGAGGCGACTTCGATCCAGAATGCGGACGCTCAGAACATCACCACTCGCGAGACCGTGCCGGCAGGTTCTGCCGCAAAGCGTGACAAGCTGATCGGCAAGGCGCGTCTTGAGGGACGTAGGCAGGGCGGTGACGGTCTGTTACCTAGTGCCAAACGCCAACCTTGCGCAGGGGAGATTGGTACTTCCAGAACGCCCGACCCGCTTTCGCAGGCGCGCAGCAGGGTCAATCGGAACAGTCGTGCAGGACAGGAGCAAAACACTGTCATCACCGGCGATGTCGTGATTGATTGCCGGTAGAAAGTGGCTGGAGGCTGAGAGGTCTCGGGCACTTCGGCCTAAATGATGCAGGAGGGCGTGGTGAAAGCGTGGGCTGTTTGGGCTGTATCGCTTGGGTTGTTGGCCGCGGGCTGTGTATCGAACCCTGAGACGGCTGTCGTTGTCGCGCAGCCAAAGACGCCTATTTCGAAGACACTGACGAGCTTTTCACAAGCGAAAGCCTGCATGGATCGCCTTCTTGCCCAATATGGCAAGCGTGATATTCGTTTGACGAGCGATGGCGTTCCGGATCGGACCGGTACGGTGGCAGCGGGCACGCGAGACATGATGATTGCGGCTCTCGGCGAGATGTCTGAGCGAAGCGGCGCCTTTACCTTTGTTGATATTGATCTCCAGAGCACCGTTCATTGGATCGCGACCAATACACCAGGCTCCGGTTTTGTGCCGCCTCGTTACTACATTCGCGGCTCGATTAGTCAGGTGGACAGGAACGTCACGGCAGATTCCAATTCAGCTTCGATCAGCCTTCCCTTTCTCTCCGTTGGTGTTGCGGAAGACCAGGTTACTTCTGTCGTAACTGTTGATCTCCAGGTGGGTGACCTGACAACAAGACAGGTTTTGCGCGGTGTCACCACAACAAACACTATCACAGTTGTGAGTCGAGGCGATGGGGCCAGCGCTGATGGTTTGATCAATCAGGGCGCAATCTCCATTAACCTCGATTCCACGACGACAGAGGGCACGCATCAGGCGCTCAGGACGCTGATTGACTATTCGTTGATTGAATTGATGGGCAAGTTCACCAAAGTCCCATACAGCCGTTGTCTGGAGCTGCGGTCTACACGTCCGACAGCAATGGCAGAAAACCGTGCCGCATTTGATCGTCTAACAGAAGCGCAGCAGATTCTGCTCATTCAGAGAGCGCTGATAGCCTCAGGTGAGTACAGGGGTGAAGCGACAGGCGTATTGAGCCGGACATTTCGGGACCGCTTGAACTATGCGAAGTCGGTGCGCAACCTGATCCCGAATGGTCGGATCGATTTCGAGCTGTTCAACATTCTGGCCAATCAAGGTTATGTTGATATTTCGGCTCCGCCGCCCGTGGTTCCAAATATTGATGTGGCGGCCCCGAAAATTGAACCGACTCCAATTGATGCCGATGGTGGTCGTGACCCAATTGGTTTGGAATTGTTGCATCCCAAGGGGGCGCTCAGGCCCGGCGATAAGGTGGTATTTGATGTCATTTCGCGTCAGCCGGCTCAGCTTTATTGCTACTACGAGTTTCAGGAGAGCGGGCGCAAGCAAGTGGTTCGGGTCCTGCCGAACCGGTTCCGGGATGAGAGCAAGATCTCATTCAGCAATCCTGTAAAATTTCCGTCTTCAGAGGATGGCTTCGACATCGTCTTGGGCCATGCAGGTTCTGAAGAAGCGGTCGGCTGCATCGCAGTTCAAGGCGAATACCCGGAAAACAAGAGGCCGCGAGTTCTTAAAGAGCCGGATTTGACACCGCTGGCGAGTGCAAGTGGGTTGGCGGAAGTTGTCGATCAACACCTTTTGGCAGATCAGCTCCGATCTTCGGTGAAAGTGCTCCGCTATGTCGTGCAATGAATCTGACGGATTTCTGCCGAACGTGATACGAACCGGTTCAAATCTCCGGCGTGTCGCGCTCGCTCTGTCCGGATCGTTTCTTGTAGCTGGAGCGCTTCCAGTATCAAAGGCAATTGCACAGAGCCAGGGCGGCGAGGGCAAGGTGATCTGTGACGGCGATGCGGGATGTCCAACAGGTATCGTGCCTCGGTCGGGTGGGACGGCAGGGCCATCAGCAACAGTGCCTCTGCACGATCGTCCCGGTCCTTCTGCCCAACGTGCCATCAACCAAGCTGCTTCAAAACGTAGATCAGAGGCGATCATCGATGCCGGAGTGGGGAGCACTGCACGGATTGTTGTGGGGAGTTCGACAGCCGCTGATGGCGGCAATCAGGGGATAAATCGTGCGGATGAGGCGCGGCTCCGCGAGAGTTCCATCGAAGCAGTTGGTAAAGGTCAGGCAACAATAATTGTCGGCGGGCAGACAAATATTCAACCGGCTCAGCAAGTGGGAACGTCCTCAAATTCAGCGGACCGCAAGAGATTGCTTGAGGCTCAGATTGATACAGCCGAGAGCGGGGTGTTTGTTCTGAACAGTGTTGTGGCCTTCACGGGCTCGCCGGCATTTCAGGAACGGCGGAGAATGAGGGGGCGTGAGGCGATCGACCGGGCGTTCGCGAAGCGAGCCAATGAAGCACTTATCCGGGCGCTCGACCGTGGTGACCGGACAATTGTTGTAGTGTCGGGCGGTGGTGATGAGCACACTAGCGCGGATCTTGTACGCCTAAGAGAGACGGCATTGAGAGCCGTGGATCGGGCGCATTTCGTCCCAAATGTACTGATATTTCGGTGAGTGCTGCTGTGATCGCCTTTTTTCAAGTCATGGCCAAACATCGAGCTCATGTCGCAATGGCTGTTTGGCTCTTTATTCAGGGTCTGGCTGTCGCCATTCCAATTGGTATTGGGACAACGACTGTGGTGGCTGCACAGACGGGGGAGGAGAGCAGCGGGGCCTCGGCCCTTTCCCCGGAGGGCCTTGCACAAATGCTGGTTGAGTTGGAGCCAGAGGGTCGGGTCGTAACTGTGGCTTCTATGATGCAAGCCGTGGGGCGTAGCGATTCGGAGCGGATTTCTGACCTGTTTGGCGCGGACAATAGCGTGTGGCCCAACAATATTTCCGGTGAAGGTCCCGAATTGGATGTAGCGATCTGGCAATCCTTTTTTGAGACGGCGGTTATTGTGCCGGGAAATATTGAAAGCCGTCGTCCGGTTGTTGGGTTCTATAGCCCGTTATTGGATATCTGGCTTCTGACCCAATGGGACAAGACAGCACGGGTGCCGCAGATCACAGCGGTGGACGTCACATTCTCCCAAATTTTGGAATCCGGACAGACAGGTCTTTCGGAGATTGATCCACACCCGCGTTGGGTATCGAGTTGGCAATCGCTGGGTTTGGTCGAATCCATACAGTCCCAAAGCCGAGCAGCTGTCGCTAAGTTCGAGAGCCGGTTTCTGAAGAACCCAGGGCAGGATCAGGCCTTGTCGCCTTCTCGGGTCAGGCAGCGCGTTGCGTTTCGACTGTTGCATGTGCGCACTGCCCTGATGGCGTCGTCCTTGGCAGAAGCCGCCATTGAGCCAGAACGGGCTCAATTGGTTGATACGCTTCTGGCAAGGATCGCAGACGGTAAGTCTGATATCCTTGCAGGTTTGCCAGTTGGAAAAGACGCGTTGCTTCTTGCGCAGGAGACTATCGCACTACCCGAGTTGACACGCGTCTCGCTACTGCCGGCAGCTGCTTTAATCTCAGATCAGGGATTCGCTGTAATTGCCACCTCTGTCGCGACGCCGCGAATTTTTGTTGTGATCGAGGCAAAGAATGGAGGCGGCACGCAGGAGCTTCAGCTTCTGGCACCGTTTGACGCCATCGATGAGTAGGATCTACAAAAACCGATCGGCATTATTTTTACGCAGCGTTGGCGTATTTTGTCTGTTCATCGCTTCGATAGTGTCCGCAAACTCGACCGCACTTGCCCAGTCGAAGGCTGAGCGGCCGGATGTTGTGGTGGAATGGTCGAAAGATGCAACGAAGGTACTTTCTGAACTTAACAAGGTCGCTAAGGCCGCAGTGGAAGGCGGTAAGCTCGCCAATTATCAATTCTATCTCGAAGAAATGCAAAAGGGAGCACGGGCAGGGGCAAAGTTCCGGCTAGTCGAAAGCGCTGGTCAATTGCAGCAGGCAAGCAAGTTGCTTGGTAAGGCTGGTAACGTCCTGACAGTCTTGAATGGTGGGCTTGCAATCAGGGAAGGTTTCGAGAGAAGCGGCAAGACTGGCGCTGCAGTCGAGGCGACCGCGGCCGCCTCGAAGTTCGTCGTGGGAAAGTACGCATGTGCACCAATTGCGGCCAAGAGCGGGTTTGCAGCGGGCGCTTTGACGACTCCAATAGGGGGGGGCGCAACGTTTTTTGTGGTATATCTCGCCTGCAGTTACGGGGCGTCGAAGGGAATCGATCGACTATCGAATTGGGTCGAAGGGAAACTCACTGGCGGGCAACCACGTCCAACAATCCAAACCATAGGCAAAAGCGGTCCGGCAGGTCCCGGAGCTGGCAATGGTGTTCGGGTTGGCAATGTACGGATCCAGGCATCGACGGATGATGTGAATAACATTGCCCGGGGAAACAATGCTTCAGCACAGACGGATATCGGAACGGCTAGAGGAAACGATGGTGGGGATGTAACAATCACCGTACGAACCAACAACGTCTCCACGATCGCGAGAGGTTCAAATGCCTCTGCAACAACCGAAGCCGGGGTGGCTGACGGTGCGGGACGTGTCGATGCGTCTGTGGGCGGTAACATCGTAACAACAGCGCGTTCAGGCGAGTCGGCATCGACGACAGTCGGAAAGGTCTCCGGTGGCGGAAGAGCTTCTGCCTATGTTCGGGGTGATGTTGTGACGCAAGGTGATGCCAACACTGAAGTCGGCGTGAGTAATGGTGGGAATACGAGCGCCTATGTGGGCGGAAACGTAATCACCAGCGCGCGTCAAGGGGGCAGCGCCGAGACCAAGGTGGGATCAGACAGCAACGCCTTTGTTGGTGGTGACGTGATTAATCCTCGGGGTAGCCTTAGGGTCGGTGCGGAAGGGTGTGTCGGGCACCGCGATGGCAAGTGTTGCATCATGTTTCATCGTGGCTGGTGTACGCAGAATGTTGTCCCGAGTGACAAAGGGCGTTGTCCTCCGAGATACGATCTATGGGGCGCAATGTGTTATCTATACACAGATAAGCGCCATCGGGTGGACTAGCTAAAATTCGAGGGGAAATACGAGAAAGGGCGGTGTTATGAATAGATTTTGGCTTGTGTGCGCGGCAATGCTGCTAACCGTTGTGATCTTTCAGAATGAGGCGCATGCGGAAGAGAGGCTCTACGTATTTTTTGATCGCGCGCCCAGCGTCGATGAGATCGAAACTGTCTTGATGGGGAAGCCGGTTGAGCCGAAGATGCTGACGAGGGGAATTCGGCCCAGAAACGTCGTCGAAAAAGAAACACCAGATAGTTTGGCTAACTCTGGCTCTAGTGGCCTCGCCATGAATATTGAGTTCTCGCTGAACAGCGCGCAGGTAGAGCCAAAGTACGAGCAGCACCTTGATAACCTGGGGCTGGCGCTCCAGAGAAATCCGGAACTAGGAATCAAGATCGTTGGGCATGCCGATGCCTCAGGAAATGCTGAATACAACCAGCGTCTATCGGTGAGCCGCGCCATCAGTGTTCGAAACTACCTAATCTACGTCCACTCGATCGCGGAGGATCGTGTGTCGGCGACCGGTCTGGGGGAGACGCGACCGGCGTTTACGCCTGGCACAGACAGTCGAAACAGGCGTGTCGAGTTCTATCCGCAGTAGTGATGTCCAAGTTGCGCCGTCGATGTCGCGGATCACCGGGTGCGGCGTATTCATCCTGAGCGTTCAGTCTCGGGTGTCGAAAGGATTCTCGCATTTCCACTGCGAGCGGGAAGGGTGGGCTGTCTGTTGGTGACCACACCATCTTCACAATGCAGTTTGTCGATCGATGGGCAAAATAAAAGACAGCCGCGACATCAACGGGTTGATGATTTCGAGTTTGAACTGCTGCTGAAGGGCAAACATCATGTTTGATATTCAGCTATTCAAGAAGACCCTGTGATATGAGGTTCATGTGCGTATTGATAATATGCACGATGTGTTTGGGCTTAGGCAACGCATATGCGCAGGCTAGGCTTGCGGCGCTGGTAATTGGTATTGATGATTATCCACATGTTGGAAATCTCGAAAATGCAGGTCGTGACGCAGACGACGTCGCTGCGAAACTGGAAACATTAGGTTTCCAAGTAACAAAAATTATAGATCCAGATTTGCGTGATTTTGGTCGGGCAATAACCGATTTTTCAATTAAGGCCGCAGCATTTGACACAGTTCTCGTATTTTTTGCCGGCCATGGTGTCAGTGTGGGTGGCCGGAATTGGTTCATACCGTCGGACGCGCGCTTGGAGTTCGCAGATGACTTACCATATGAAGCAATATCGCAGAATCATTTGATGAAAAAGGTCATATCTTCGGGCGCTGATTTAAATATCTTTATCTTTGATGCTTGCCGTGACAACCCACTGCAGTCGAGGAGTCGAAATATTGGCCGAGGGCTCAATACGGAAGAGGTTATTGACGGTGACAAAGGGATGGTGGTGATGTATTCGGCCGGCCCGGGTCAGGTGGCTTTGGATGGGGAAAGAGGGCGGAACGGAATTTTTACGGGTGCGTTGCTGGACGCACTCGACACCGATAGCGTCAGCATTGAAGGCACATTTACCCAAGTGGCGCGGAATGTAAATGATTCTACAAATGGTAAGCAGAATCCCTGGTTTTCGTCGAATTTTAAGGTCGATTTTGCCTTTCAAACTCAAAAACCGTCGCTGCCACAGTCAGAAAAAGGTAGTCGTGGGGCAGGCGTCAGTGTCAATGAAATCGAACTTGTTTTTTGGAAGTCAATTGAGAGCGGTGGAAGCATTGTTGACTATGAACTCTATCTAAAGAAGTTTCCGAACGGATGGTTCGAAGATATTGCGAGGCTGCGGATTTCTCAATTGCAAAACAACGTCGAAAGTCGGAATAGCAACGCTTCGGGATTTGGGGAGCGTATACAGGCGGAAGCTGATGCGGAAATTCGGGCTGAGCTAGAGGAGCGACGGCAGGCGGAAGCAGAAGCCCGGCGCCAGGCGGAAGCAGAAGCCCGGCGCCAGGCGGAAGCAGAAGCCCGGCGCCAGGCGGAAGCAGAAGCCCGGCGCCAGGCGGAAGCAGAAGCCCGGCGCCAGGCGGAAGCAGAGGAGCGGCGGCAGGCGGAAGCAGAAGCCCGGCGCCAGGCGGAAGCAGAAGCCCGGCGCCAGGCGGAAGCAGAGGAGCGGCGGCAGGCGGAAGCAGAAGCCCGGCGGCAGGCGGAAGCAGAGGAGCGGCGGCAGGCGGAAGCAGAAGCCCGGCGCCAGGCGGAAGCAGAGGAGCGGCGGCAGGCGGAAGCAGAAGCCCGGCGCCAGGCGGAAGCAGAGGAGCGGCGGCAGGCGGAAGCAGAAGCCCGGCGGCAGGCGGAAGCAGAGGAGCGGCGGCAGGCGGAAGCAGAAGCCCGGCGGCAGGCGGAAGCAGAGGAGCGGCGGCAGGCGGAAGCAGAAGCCCGGCGGCAGGCGGAAGCAGAGGAGCGGCGGCAGGCGGAAGCAGAAGCCCGGCGGCAGGCGGAAGCAGAGGAGCGGCGGCAGGCGGAAGCAGAAGCCCGGCGGCAGGCGGAAGCAGAGGAGCGGCGGCAGGCGGAAGCAGAGGAGCGACGGCAGGCGGAAGCAGAGGAGCGACGGCAGGCGGAAGCAAAAGCAGAAGCCGATAGTGAAACAGGGGCCCTTGAGAAGCTCGCGTTCCTTTCCAGGCCGCCGAGTGCGCCCAAACCGAAGGCAGGGCCAGATCCGTCGGTTGTGATCGAGAGGGCGACCCAGCTTTTTGGCCCGTTTGTTCGCCTTGCGGGGGGGACGTCCTATTAGGGAAATATGAAGTCTCTTTGAGGATTTGGCGAATGTGCATTGATGCCGGTGAGTGTCGTAGACTCCACCCATCACATTCCTCTTTGACTTCGGATCATCCAGTCTCCTTTGTAAAAACTAGAGATTTAGTTGGTTTTCTGATTTGGGCAAATCGTGCGCTCGGCTTTGGGCAGGGCCAGGACTATTTGAGGCTGCCGACGAAGGCCGAATGGATTTCTGCATCGACCTATTCGCGTCCCAGTATCAAAGCATATTGGGAGAGATCAGAAGAACTATGTGATTTCGAGAACCTTCATGATGATACGGCTTTTTGGAAGTATCGAATTTCAGCGGCGCTTGAATGTGATGACGGCTTTCTTGAAACGGCGCCTGTCGGCTCATTTGAGTCCAATGACATCGGCATGCACGACCTGATCGGAAATGTTGCTGAGGTTACCTCGACATGCGAAGGTCAGAATGGTGTTAAAGATGTTTCTGTTGCCGAGATGGCGAATTGTAAAAAATTGGTATTGGTTGGTGCGTCTTGGCGCAGGATCGTAAATAAAGAAGTCGATCTTTTTGGCGCTTATCGTGCGTTTTCGGAGACGGACGACATAGGGTTTCGGCTGGCGCTATCGACTAGATAGGCTCGGCATCGACATCGGAACGGGCTGCAAGATTGCTTGTGCGAAGTTGACGTGACCCCCATATTTTCCTCCAATCTTGATGACATAAGATCCAACTTTCCTCCGGCTATTGGTAGCGTTGACCTGCACCCGGAGAACCGGTCCAGGCTGATTGAGAGAGTCCGGCTAACCTGAACCTCGAGAAGGAGGAGAAGATGAGCCGGAAGCGATACACACCAGAACAGATTATCGGGATGCTGCGCGAAGCCGAGGTTCGGCTGTCGCAGGGCGAGACGGTTGGCACGATCTGCCGTGGCTTGGGCATCTCGGAGCAGAGCTACTACCGCTGGCGTCGTGAGTATGGCGGGCTGCGGGTCGACCAGGCGAAACGCCTGAAGGAGCTGGAGAAGGAGAATGCCCGGCTCAGGCGTGCAGTATCGGACCTGACGCTCGACAAGCTGATTCTCAAGGAAGTTGCCGAGGGAAACTGCTAAGCCCCGCACGCCGCCGGGATGCGGTCGATCACGTACAGGCCCGCTTCGACGTATCGGAACGACGGGCGTGTCACGTGGTCGGCCAGCACCGCTCGACGCAGCGTCGGCATTCTGCCGTGCGCGACGATGAGAATGCCCTGACCGCAGCGATCATTGAGCTGGCGTCCGAGTATGGCCGTTATGGCTATCGTCGGATCGCGGCGCTGCTGCGTGCCCAGGGATGGCACGTCAACGTCAAGCGCGTGTGGCGGATCTGGCGGCGTGAGGGGCTGAAGGTACCGAGCAAGCAGCCAAAACGCGGACGGCTGTGGCTCAACGACGGCTCATGCATCCGCCTGCGACCAAGCTGGCCGAACCATGTCTGGGCCTATGACTTCGTGCAGGACCGTACGCATGACGGCCGCGCCATCCGCATGCTGACGGTGATCGACGAGTTTACCCGCGAGTGCCTGGCGATCGAGGTCGCCCGCCGCCTGCGCCACGACGACGTGTTGGGCGTGCTGGCCGAGCTGTTCACACGACATGGACCACCGGACCACATCCGCTCTGACAATGGTGCCGAGTTCACCGCCATCGCCGTCAGAGAATGGCTGCCGCGGCTCGGCGTGAAGACGCTCTATATCGAACCCGGATCGCCCTGGGAGAACGGCTACAACGAGAGCTTCAACGGCAAGCTGCGCGACGAACTGCTCAACGGCGAGATCTTCTACACGCTACAGGAGGCAAAGGTGCTCATCGAACGATGGCGACAGCACTACAACACCATCAGGCCGCACAGCTCACTGGGCTATCGACCGCCAGCACCTGCCACGATCTTGCCGCCAGCGATCAGATCAACGTACCCTCAAACCGTCCGGACTCTCTCAATCAGCCTGGACCGGTTTTCCGGGGCAGGCCACGGCGATAGCCGTAACGGCCATACTGACGGGCCAGCTCGATTATGTCCGCGACCAGCAGGTCCTCGTCATCACGTCCGCGCGGGACATGACGCTGCGTGGAGCGGTGTTGGCCGAGGGTCTGACAGGCTCGGCGCTCCGAGACCCGAAGACGCTTGCGGACATGATCGATGCAACGCCGGCGGCGAGAGGGGCTCAGAAGTTTCCCCTGACCGCCTCCGACAGGATTTGCTTGTCCAGGGTCAGGTCGGACACCGCCCGGCGCAACCGCTCGAGCTCCTTCAGCCGCCGCAGCTGATCGCCGCTCATGCCGCCATATTCCTTGCGCCAGCGGTAGAAGGTGACCTCGCTGATCCCCAGCTGCCGGATCGCATCCGCCATTGGCATGCCCTGGCTGTGTAGGACGTCCGCCCGACGAAGCTTGCCCACGATCTCCTCCGGCTTGTGACGCTTACTCGCCATCTCTGATCCTTCTTGTTCCAAAACATCAGGATGGACAAATTCATTGGGGGAAGCTCAGGGTGAGTTCCGACGCCATCAGGGTGCGCAAGGTTAACAACGCGCAAAAGAGCACGGGTCCGAGAACCGCAGCCGGCGAGGCGGTCGTGGCGGGTAACGCCCGCCGCCATGGGGCGACGGCTCGTCCCGATCCAGAAGCTGTTGACACCTGGCTCGCTCTCATCCTGGACAAGCCTGACATTTCCGCCAGTGACTTGTTGCCCGGCGATGAGGTGGACTTTCGAGCGTTGGCGCTCGCGGAGGCGGAAGTGCGCGTGGCCCGCTGCGAGCAGGCCCTAGTCGATTTCGAGGCGGGGCGCCCGGAAATTGGCGACGATGTCCAAAATGTCATCAATGCGGGCTTCAAAATCCGCGAGGAGATCGAGATCCACGGTTCGTCGCCGAAAGAACTGCGCTCGGCCAACGTCCTCCTTCGACGGATCGAGCGGATGACTGCCAAGGACCTGTTGCCGGGTGGCCGCCAGCACCGGCTTCTGATTCGGTATCTTCGTGAGGCGCGGGCGCGCCACCGCCGCGCCTTCGCCGCATTTTGCGCGTAGATCGCCGCGGAGAAAGTGAGCCAAGCCGCCTGAAACCCTGATTTACCGAAACAAAGCCAGGGTCCGAATTCGCAACACGGCCGCCTCAATCGCACCGTCGCGGTCCCGCCATGTCCCGATTCATCCCGCCCAGTCCCGGATCGGCATTTCGTTGATGCCGGTTTCCGACCCCGGACAAATGCCCGTTGATGGATGTTGACGGAATTGCAACACCTGTGGGTATATTTCCGACGCGGCAGGCGCTCGATTGACCGGTCGGACGAGCGCTGATAAGAGAACGAAGCAACGTGCCAAGAGGAAGTCGTATGTTCAATCCGCTACGCAGTTTTTGCATCGCCGCATCCGTTGCAGCCGTGCTCAATGTTTCAAGCGCGCAGGCCCAAACCGTGGGCGATCTGAACTCGTTCACCGGGGATCAGGCTGGTGCGGTGGCGCTGGCTGTTCAGGTGGTGCAGGCAGATCCCGAATCCTTCGCCGCTGCGGTGGCGGCAGTGATCGCGCAGTTCCCGGATGCGGCTGTGGCCCTGACAACCCAGATGGTCACCGCCTTCCCCGACAGCGCGGCGCAGGTCGCGCGGACCATCGCGTCCCAGTCTCCGGAAAATGCAGCACAGGTTGCCGGCGCGGCGGCTGCCGTAGTGCCGGCGGAAGCCAGTAACATTGCTGTCGCGGTGGCTCAGGATAATCCGGATGCGGCCGCCGAGATCGTGGCGGCCGTCTCGACTGCGGCCCAGGTTGAGGTCGCGGCCATTGCACCGGCGGTGGCGACCGCGATCGGTGTGGACGAGACCGAGCTGACAGAAGCTGCCGAGGCGGAGCAGCAGCTCGCTGACGAAGACACGACCGACGAGAGCGATTCGGATTTGGCGAGCGGCGGCTGAGCCTGGCATTCGGCGCGCAAAGCTTGCGCACGGTTGCGAGCTATGGATTTTGGACCGCACAACGGTTTTATGTTGAGCGGAACGTTAGAGGTGGGAAATGAAGACTCCTTGGGCAGTTTTGACGGCGGCCGGTCTGGCCATGGTCTCCGCAAATCCGGCTTGGTCGCAGTCATCCGGGCGTGATGACGGTATTCTGGCAGGCTCGTTCCTGCTGAAGCCCAGCCTTGAAGTTGGGGCGCGTTACGATGACAACATCGCGCAGGAAGATCGGGGCCAGGAAGAGACGGACATCATCATGTCTGTCGCGCCGACACTGAAAGCGGAATCGACCTGGCGCCGTCATAGCCTCAAGATCGATTCCGGTATCACGGCGGATCGTTACCTGGACAATACCGCGGACAACTCCCTGGACGCCCGCTTCGTGACCAATGGCCGTATCGATGTCACCCGAGCGACCAAAATCGACACCATCGTCAGCTATCGGCGGGGGCACGACAATCGCGGAGACGACAATACCGGCGTGCAGGCGGAGCCCACCAAGTTCGATCGGTACCGTGGCGAAGTTATCGTCAGGAGCCGGCCGAACAGGCTGTCGGTGAGTGGCGGTGGCGGTGTCCTCTATGCCAATTTCCATGATGCGGATGCCGTCAACAATGATGATGACCGCGACGTGATCAACTACCATGGCCGTGCTCGCGTCGCCTATGGCGTGCAGCGACACATCGATGCCTTCGTTACGGGGCGCGTGGACCGGTTCGATTACGTCGATGCGGTCGATGATGCTGGATTTGACCGCGACTCGACCGGGTATGCTGTCCGCGCCGGCCTGGCTTATTTTCCATCGGCGCAGTTGCGGGTCAGCGCCGCGGCCGGTTACCTGATGCGCACGTTTGACGACCCGGGCCTGGGTGATGTCGACGGCATCGACTTCAGCGGATCCGTCAACTGGGAGCTTCCCAACCGTCTCACCAATATCAACCTGACCGCGGGGCGGAGCGTGAGCGAGTCACAGGACGCGGACGCCTCCGCACGCCTTGTGACCTCGTTCTCTGCAAAGGTGACGCATGATCTGGCGCGGACCTGGGAACTCGAAGGCCGTGCGCGTTACGCAAACCTTCAGGATGAGGGTGGCGCCGGTGCTACCGATGACGACGACTATTCCGCGGGCGCCAGCATCGACTACGTGTTTCATCCGCGGGTCAAACTCGGCGCCACCTATGACTACAAGCACCGGAGTTCGTCAGATGCGGGCGAAGACTACTCTCAGAATGTTTTCGGCGTCCGTCTTCGCATAGGCTTCCTGGACTGAGTTTCCCTTCAATAAGGTGTAACCTTGCCGCGTATTCTGGTCGCTACCCTTGTAACCATCTCACTGTGGCTGGGCGTGGTAAGTGTCTCACTGGCTCAAGGTGATCAGACATACCGATTGGGCGCCGGTGACCGGCTGAAGATCACGGTCTATCAGGAAGAAGACCTGTCCGGCGAATTCGAGGTCTCCGACACTGGCGAAGTGTCGATGCCCCTCATTGGCGGCGTCGATGCGGCCGGAAGGTCCATCCAGGAGTTGCAGGATTCAATCGAGGCGGCATTCCTTGATGGCTACCTGAGAAATCCTCGCGTCAGTGTCGAAGTGATGAACTATCGGCCCTTCTACGTGATTGGCGAAGTCAACGAACCTGGTAGCTACCCTTACAGAAGTGGACTCGACGTGCTAACCGCTGTCGCCATGGGCGGTGGTTTCACGTTCCGAGCGGACGAAGACGACATCATTATCAAACGTGCAAGCGACCCGGAAAATGAAATCCGCGCCAGAAGCACGACAAAAGTGCTACCGGGCGACGTTATCCGGGTAGATGAGCGCCTCTTCTGAGAATGCCGGCAACCGAAGAGGCCGTCGTCGTAACGGAAATTCTTTGGCTGGCTATCGGAATAATGGCGTCCACGGCCTGTTTTCCAACGCCAGGAGCCAGCCCTCTTACGCAGCCGCGTCGCAGAATCAGAATTTATTCAAGACAATCATGTCGTTAATCACAGTGCTGGCTTGCTCTCAGAGCCACTTCGAACGATCCCATTGACTCAACGTGGAAAGCTGAACCCCGACAGCCGGAGCCTCATCTATGGTGTTGCTTTTGGTGTGTTCCACAGAGTGCGCACCTATGGGGTCACTGTTACTATGAAAGCGACACCAGCAGATCGGACGCCGTTCGGGGTGCCCCGCGGCATCGCCGACTTAGATTCATCGGTACCGACACGGCCAGCCAGGGCATTCATGGGTACACCGGAAACCGCCATCGGATTGACCAGCGCGACATCAGGGTCGAAGTTATGCCCGTCATGATCGATCGGCCAGTGGCGACACCGGTCCGCGGGTCCTGAGGCAAGCGATGGTGGAACGCTTGTTTGCCCTCGTGGCGTGTCTCTTGGCTGCGGCTGGCGCAAGTCTGTGGTTTGGCGCATACACGTTATCGGAAAGTCTTCAGCTTGAGCTAAATAGACCCGAAACTTGGTCAAGTCGATTTCCCGAAGCTGACATCGTGCAGCGAGCGATCCGACGTGATGTCGCCCTCGGTACCTCTTGTGAGGTCCAGGCTACCGACACTGCCGAATCAATCCCTCAGCCTATCGCCGACTATTATTCCCTGATGCCAAATCACCCGATCATACTCCTGGAATTGGCGACGCTGGCTCAAGAATGCGGTCGAAGCAGTCTGATCGTTCCGCTGGTCCGGCGCGCCCTTGCGCTCGGTCGGTCAGATGTCAGCATTGTCGCCAGAAGTTACAGGTTTCGGCGATTCCTCGGGTTCAGAAGTCCCGACCTCGCGGCAACGCTGGATCAGAAATTCGTTCAATTTTGGTCCGCGAGTCCGCCAGCTCGCGCCGAACTTGCTCAGACGATAAAGAGCTGTTGGTCTTGCCAGGCGTCCCTGAAGAAGGCGGCGCCGGAAATATATGACGCAGTACGTGCATTTGGAGATTAACGAGAGCCCGAATTTTCCGCCAGTCTCAGTAAGGGTCCTGCACTTACAGAAGGGCGGACGAGATCCGGAGAACGAGATTTTTGAAAAGACAGATCATCGGCGAGTTGAACGCGGCGAAGACATACGGAAAGGGCGCCGTTCTGGCCGGTTGGCAAGAGGCACCAAAAGGCAGGATCTATTTTCGGAAGTCGAAGCTGATGTGCTGTATGTCTCGGACGCGCGGCGCATGAGGGTAATCGAGAGCGCTAAAGCCAAGCTCAAAGGGCTCCTCGCTGATGTGGACTTCGACCACGTCAAGCTGAAGGGCCCACTTGAACGAAAGTTCGAAAGCCCGTTACCAGGTAGAAAGGCTGTGACCCATCTCCGAGCCTGCCAGGGGTTGTCTGAACCGCCGGTGTCCGGTGTCGTCAGCGCCAATCGCAAGAGAGTTAGTTCTCACTTTACATGGGATGATGTTATCAAACTCGATCAGAGGTTGTGCGAGCCGGCGCACGTATGTTGGCACACCGGCTATCGCTGTCTGTATGCCCGGCTGCGTCGGGAAGGTGTCATGATCAATCACAAGTCTCGCAATTCTATCGTGAGGATGGCATGGCGCCAAGGCGACAACACAACCGCACGCGAACTGTCGGCACCCGGGCGCATGCTTGGGTGTGACTACAACCGAACCTGCAGTGGAGGTTCAAATCCGTGAACAATCAGATACCTTCTGGCGGGGGTCTGACGCCACTCAAAGTGGTCTGCCCGCCAGACCCATCGCATTCAGGCCGCAGTGTTGCGCGCGAGCTGACCGAGCAGATCTCCAATGCCGTACTGCCATGGGGTGGTTGGATCAGCGTTGAGTAGCAGGGCATCGCGTCGCATAGGTCGATGCAGCGAGGCGATGCAAAAAGCTTCAAGGGAAGGAATTGTTGAACCAAAGGTTATTGCTCTGCCTCGCCCATACACGTGTCGTGATCAGAGATTGGGTCGAGGATGACAACCGCTTGACGGCGGGCTCAAACTCTGGCTACGCCACAGGGCAGATGCATTCGCCGCCGAACGGGATATGCAAAGGCTTACTTGGGCAATCCCTGCATGCTCCGCTCCGCTTCGCCTGCCGGCCAGCGTGGCGGGAAAGCCACCCGAGTATTACCATTCCAACCGGTCCAATCGCTGGGGGCCGGTCCCAGGAGAAAGCAGGGAAAAGGTCAATGACAGGCGCGACATCGCCATCCGGAAATGCGTTTTCAAACCAAGCTTGCGCCACTAATCTCCGGCCCGAAAACGTACAAATCTCAAATGCAATCAGGGTATCCACATGAGTATGAGGCCATTCATTTATAGTGTAATCATTATCATCGCCCTCGTGCTGATTTTCCTAGGCTTCCGTGCGCAGACTGCGCTTACCGATGTCGAGGAAGACGACGGTGCAAGGAAGCTGATAGTTTCATTTTTTGCGCTAAAAGCGGGTGACACTAACATTTCGCTTACGCCAGGCCGATCATCAAGTGAGTACTTCTTCCAAGTGGCCACACTAGATGAAAATGCGCAGGTACTGCATTATGGGTGGATACGTCCGATTGACTGCAACACTAGCAAGAGAGATGGGTGCATCAATGTCCTGAGTAGTCCCAACCCGATAGACGCTCAAAGGGAATTGGCAGATCCTCCTCTGGACAACCACAATGAAAGCTTGGGGGACGAAGGCGCTAGCCGGCGCCTCCGGACCGGCGTCAACTCAAGTGAAGAACGACCTCAGTCGGCGACCTCGTTCGAGGTCAATGAAAGCACAGGGACGGTGGCAGAAGGCCGGCCGGAAGAACCGGCAGCCACGAATGAGCCAAGGGACGTCGCGGCGCCGAACCAAGACTCTTCGCAAGCGCGCGACGTTGAGACCTTTCAGGTTACGGCGCCCAGCGTAAACTTGAGGTCCGGGCCAGGGACCGAATATGGGATCGTAGATGTGATATCACCATCTGTGACACTCGTAATCATTGAGCAATCCGACAACTGGTTAAAAGTAACGACCACTGACCAAAATCAGCCGCTGGAAGGCTGGATCTGGAGCGAGCTTGTCGCTCCCCAGGATCGTTAGGCTTACTACTTTGCTGGCGTCCCTATCAGCCTTACTTCTCGCAAGCGGATTTATCATTTTGGGCTTGGCACGGCCCTTTTATGCGGCAACTTTTTTTATTGTTATTATTTTTCTAGCATTGGCTGCATTGATGTATCGCTCAGAGGATAGACGCCCTTCCTCAAACATGATAACTAATGGCATCCATTTGCGAACCATAAAAATACGTAATCTCGCATTTATTTGTTATCTTTCATTTTGCATGTTGTTGTTTTTTCAAATTTATCTTTTCGCCAACAATTTTCCAGGACAAACTTCCATTAATATAGGTAGGTTTGCAATCTTTAATTTGAACCTTGATATTTTTGCCGCAATCTCAAACTTAATTCTAATTTATTGCGGTTATAAGATATTGCATAGCAGAGCATCGTTAAATACGTTCTTTAAGTACTATTTTAATTTTCTTACTATAGTATGGCTGGCGGCATATCTAATTTGGACTTTTAATCCGAACTCCGCACTATTTTATTACAGTGAATGGGCTCGTTCGATTTTTTCGGGACCGCTTATCAACGCTAATCATTCTGGCGTAATTACGCTTCTCGGATTTGCATATTATTCCTTTTTATGTTGGCAGCATCTCTATGATTTCAAAAACCATAGAAAATCAGGTGTAAGTGTAAGCCTTTTCATTCGTCATCTTATTCAGGCGGGACTATTTTTGTATTTTAGTTTGATTGCGGACTCGTTAATGATATATCTAACTCTATTAATAGTATTTGCAACATCGTGTTTATTAATGATCTTTAGGCGATCAAAAGGGGTGGCCTTCGCAATCTCTGCCGCTCTTATAGTATCTGTATTCATTTCTTATATCTCGATGATAATTTTCGTCGATCACACAGCAGTGCCGTTATCAGGGCTATTTTATCGAAAAATCATAGGCTACGAAGCCATATACCTCATGGCCGATAGCCCGATTTTCGGTTTTGGGACTGGTAGTGTCTATCTTCTTCTACAGGGTCGATCGATAACGGCGGTTCCAGACCTTGTATTTTTAAGTTCACACAGCTACTATATTGATTTCATAATACAGTATGGAATTATCGGATTCGTGATCGCGTTTGTGGGTGTATTTATTCTACCGATTTATTTATTCTTTCGCTCACGTATATACGGTAACGAGCGGCCGTCAATTGAATTGCTAATTTGGTTTATTTGGCTAATTTTTCTGCTCACAGCATTGACCGATTTTGCCTTATCTATTCCATCGATATCAATGTTTCTCTGTTTTCTCACAGGAGGAGCCTATCGATTGTTCGCCACTGTACAGAGCCAAGTTACGGCTAGTAGACATTTTCATCGCCGTACGAGTTGAAGTCTGGTTTTCGCGGATCGGTTATCGTTCAGTTGGCCGATCGACGGTGTTCATTTGAGTGATCCGGAGAAGTTGAACGAGACTAGTGATAGCGTACTTCCCCAATGGAATTGGCTCATTCTGATATTTTGGTAAGACGAGGATCAGAAATCGTGACGTGCTCCCCGCAGGTTCCCGCAGTTGATATGAAAGTCCGTCATCAGGAGACGGACCATGAAGAAGAGCAGGTTTACCGAGGAGCAGATCATCGGCGTTCTGCGCGAGCAGGAGGCGGGTCGGGCGACGGCTGAGGTGTGTCGTCGTCACGGGATCAGCGAACAGAGATTTTATCGCTGGAAGTCGAAGTTCGGCGGGATGGGTCCGTCGGACGCCGCGCGATTGAAGAGCCTGGAAGACGAGAACCGACGGCTGAAGAAGCTGCTGGCGGAGTCCGTACTGGATAACGCGGCGCTCAAGGACCTTCTGTCAAAAAACTGAGAACGACTGCTGCGCGGCGGGAAGCAGCGCTCCGTCTGATGGCGGTACACGGCTTCTCCCAGCGTCGCGCCTGCAGGCTGATCGAGATCGATCCGAAGACAGTCAGACGGAAGGTGACGGCGGATGCGCCAGAGATACGGCAACGGCTGCGGGATCTGGCGGCGGTCCGCCGTCGCTTCGGCTATTGACGTCTGGGCATCCTGCTGGAGCGGGAGGGCATAATCATGAACCACAAGAAGCTTCTGCGACTGTATCGCGAGGAAGGGCTTGCGGTTCGTCGTCGGCGCGGCAGCAAGCGGGCGACGGGCACGCGGTCGCCGATGACGGTTCCGCAAGGGCCGAACCAGCGCTGGTCGCTCGACTTCGTCGCCGATGCCCTCAACTGGGGCCGGCGGTTCCGGGTGCTGGCGGTGGTCGACGACTTCACACGCGAGGCACTGGCGCTCGTCGTCGACACCTCGATCGGCGGCGCCCGCGTGGTGCGCGAGCTGGATACGCTGATCGCCCGCCGGGGACGGCCCCTGATGATCGTGAGCGACAACGGGACCGAGCTAACCTCGCGGGCGGTGCTCGAATGGACCAACCAGGCTGGCATCGAGTGGCGTTACATCGCCCACGGCAAGCCTACCCAGAACGCGTTCGTGGAGTCCTTCAACGGTCGCTTCCGCGACGAACGCCTGAACGAAGAGGTGTTCGCGACCCTCGCCGAGGCCCGCAGCGTCATCGAGCGCTGGCGGCAGGACTACAACCAGGTGCGGCCTCACTCGGCCCACGGCGGCTTCACGCCAGAGGCCGTGGCACGCCGGTCCGCGGGCGACCGGCTGCGCAACCCCGACCCGCTTCGCCGGACGCCCGCTACGATCGAGCCGGCAAAACAGGCAGTATCAGCAACCGTGGACTCTCATTATCCCTGAGGGACCAAAGGGGAGCACGTCATTCAGGGTCCCGATACTGCGCCTATGGCGCCATGGGAATACGGCTTCCGGGGAACATTCGCTGACTCGCTGATCGACGATTTGATGAACAGTGAGCCCCAGAACCCATGAAGGAAGCAGGAATTGTGATCGACGATTTGGGGCCCCAAGCCAACACCGCCAGGCCGCATAGTTCGATGGGTTTCGACCGCCGGCGAAGGAAGCTGTGGCCTTGCCACTGCCGCTCTTCCGTTCCAATCCGCTCCACGTCCATTGAGCCAAAACGCAAGACATGACAATGTGCTAACAATCAGCACGGACCGCCTGGACGGGGTCGCCCATCCAGGCCAAATAGGCTGAAATTCAACAATCTCCACGAATGACGCATTGGCTTGCCTTAGGCGGCCGCCCGGTGTACGAGACGCCTTGATCCTGACAGGTGGAATGTGACTGATCTCATGACAGATACGCCGCGCCCCGAAGCTTCGACCCGCGAAGTTACTTTGGTGGATTTTATCCATTATATAAAGAGAAATTATCTTAGTATAGCAGTCGCCATTGTTTTATCCTTTAGCGTAGTCTACTTTATTATGAGTTTTAGGATCCCAATTTACGCGGCGCAAACATCATTATTGTACCGACCAAATCAAACTGATTTCGCAAACGTTAATCTTTTGGCTTCCGGCGTGGATGTGAGTCAGGCAACTATCAACAACGAGATTGAGATAATTCGGTCAACCGCCCTTCTTTCCCGTGTTGTAGAACGTGCGGGATTGGATCAGGATCCCGAGTTCATAACTCCAGCAAAATCATTCGACTTCAATTTGCTCAGCACGGTAGTTGACAGTCAGTTCCGCACAGGTGTGCTTGGTTGGGTTGCGGCCGCTCTTGGTTGGAACGTGGCGCAAGACACCGATGAGAGTTCGCAACATCGTCTACCTCGCGTTGATCGCTCTGATGTTGCTGCGACCTTAAGGGGGCGCATCGAAGCTGAGAGTGAGCGCTTTTCTTACGCGTTCACACTACAAGCAAAATCTAATGTCCCGGAAAAAGCCGCGCTTCTAGCCAATACGGTGGCAGATGCATATATTGATGACCAATTAGAAGCTAAATTCTCAGAAACGCGTCGGGCTACTAAGTGGCTGTCGGATCGAATTGCAGAGTTGGAGGGGCGTGTTCGTGAATCTGAAACTGCCGCGGCCCAGAAGCGTGCTGAGTTTGCCGAAGTTACTGGTCGAGATGCATCAACTATTTCACAACAGATCGCGCAAGTTAGCGCACAATTAGTCACAGCGCAATCCAATTTGACGGCGGCGAGGTCGCGCTATGAAATAGCTAACTCTCGTCGTAACCAAGGTGAAGCGATAAATTCTGCTGGTATTCAAAACTCAGATGCGACGGATCGATTGCTTCAACTGCGGACTGAACTCCGTCGTCGAGAGGCTGAACTGTCTGCCCGCTATCTTGAAAAGCATCCGAAGCTGATTGCGGTCAGAGAAGACCTTCGTGAAACAGAACGGCGCCTAGGACAGGCTGTTGATAGCGCGGTCGGTGATGCGCGGGCTGAATTGAGGGCGGCCGAAATCACTGTCCAGAATCTCTCAAACGAACTGAGGCGGTTGGAGAGGCAGTTCCAAGCTTACCGTCAGGCAGACGTGGAAATTCGACAGTTGGACAGAGAGGCGGAGGCTGACCGTAATCTCTACGAAACGTACTTAGCGCGTCTACGCGAATCGACCGCTAAGGAGGATGTCCAGACAGCCGACGTCCGCATACTAAGGCGCGCGACGGTATCTACAAACCCTGTCGGTATTCCTGCCCTCTATATAGCTGTTGCCGGTGGTCTTGGTGGGGGTGCACTATGGCTTTGTCTCGGATTTGCGGTTGGGCTTCTGCGCCAAGGTTTCAATCACCGCGACGAGATCGAAGACACGCTCGGTGAAACCGTACTGGCAGTGGTTCCCGAAGTTAAATCGAGAAAACTTGAACGTGGAGTAGTTGAGTATCTTCAAAACGAACCGGAGACCGGGTTCGCAGAGTCTTTCCGCGCTGCGAAGTCGGTGCTTGCTCTGAGAAGTGTAGCCTCGAGAAACTCCGTCGTGTGTATAACTTCGTCGATACCGGGCGAGGGCAAGACGACATTTGCTAGTGGACTCGCGCACGAAATTTCGAAAACTAGTCGTTGTCTCCTGATTGAAGGTGACTTGCGCAGGCCATCTTTTTCGAATCAAGTGGTGATCGGGAACGGATCAGTTGGCGTGATAGACGTGCTTGCGGGCAAGGTATCGCTCAGTGACGCAGTGGTTAATGTGCCAGGGGCCGAGCTTTCAATTCTTTATGCATCGACTACGACTGGCGACTCTCTGAAGTTGCTGGAGTTCTGAAGCTTTTGGTCGTCTCGTTGAGGAGGCCAGACAAGCATATGACATGATAATCATAGATGCACCGCCGATCCTGGCAACGTCAGATGCGTTCGCGATCGGAAAGGTGTGCGACGCATTTATTTATGCGGTGGCTTGGCGCAGAACCGAGAAAGGTGCGGTGCGCTCTGGAATCAAGAATTTGAGAAGCACTGGATGCCGAGTCGCTGGCGTCGTTATGACCCGATTTGATATGGCGAGGGGCGGTGATGTACCTGGCTACTATCATGAAAATTATCGACGTTACGATAAATACTATAGGAATTAGGACGTGTTCAATCTGAGGGGTTCATATACGACGGCATGGAAGTCGTTGTGCCCGCCCAGCGTGATGGCCACGATGCAGTCGCAATTGGTGTCTCACGGTTCGTTGATGATTTGTGTGCCCACCTTGCGCGGACCTGCTTGAAGGCGTCACAAACGCTGCACCGTTTTGCGCGGAAAGTTTGTCCATGATAACGACGTCGCCAAGCCGAGGCTCCCGGGTGATCCCCTGCTCGACATAGATGCGGAAGGCGTCACCGTACATCGGGTCCTCGAACAGAACTGACCTGAGACCCGATTTCTCCTCCAGATTTGGATAGAGCCCGTCACTGCATGCGCTGAGCCCATTGTTTGGACCGCCGGAGGTTAGATTTTTCCGGCCTGATCACGATGACGGGCTGGTTGCGTCACCGGGATTATGTACGGCGATCAGGACGTTGTATCCGATCGCGCTGTGAGGCCGAACCTCATTGTAGTCTCTACGCCAAGTCTCCAGCTTTTCGCGGGCATCGGCAAGCGTCATGAACCAGTGCGCGTTCAGGCATTCCGTCCGGAACTTGCTGTTGAACGCTTCTATGAACCCATTGTCCGTCGGCTTGCCTGGGCGAGAGAAGTCCAGTGTCACGCCGTTCGCATAGGCCCAGAGATCCACATCTCGGGAGATGAACTCGCTGCCATTGTCGACACGGATTGTCTTCGGATACCCGACCTGTCCACACACTTGTTCAAGCGTCTGGACGACATCCTCGCCGCGATAGGAGAAGCGCGGATCAGTGGCGGGGCAGAAGCGTGAATGCGTATCGACGATGGTCAGGATGCGCAGTTTCCTGCCAGTAGCCAGCTGATCATGAACGAAGTCCATTGCCTGCCAGGCGGCAGGCGAATGCAAGCATTCGCCGAGAGCCCAGACTTCGTTCGGTCCAGCCGCCTCCTGGCGATCGTCACGCAGCTTCGCCTTCACACGGCGTTTGGGATGCTTGTTTCTCAGCTGCAGCCCTAACTCGCTGTAAATCCTCCGAGTCTTCTTCATATTTATCATCCAGCCCTCTCGGCGCAGCAGAATGTGCACGCGCCGATATCCGTAGCGGACACGCGTCTCAGCAATCTCCTTGATCCGACGCTCAAGTCCGGCCTGATCGGTTCGGCGGGATTTGTAGTGGTACGTCGATGTATCGAAGCGGAGAGCCCGGCAGGCCCTTCGGATCGACACGCCCCAATCGACCAACATCCCATCGACCAGCTGTCGCTTCCGAGCAGGCCTCAGAGCTTTCGGCGGATAACGTCCTGCAGCATCTCACGATCAAGACTCAGATCAGCAACCAGCTTCTTCAACCGGCTGTTCTCGTCCTCCAGCTGCTTCAGCCGGCGCATCTCGTCCGGCAAAAGCCCTGCGTACTTCTTCTTCCAGTTGAAATACGTCGCCTGACTGATTCCAGCCTTCCGGCATATCTCAGCAACCGGCAAGCCCGCTTCGCCCTGCCTCAAGATATACGCCTTCTGGGCGTCCGAAAATTTCGATGCTTTCATGCTCATCCGCTCCTTCTCCCCAGCCAGGGTTCAGGCGGAAAACTCTAACTTAAAACGATCCAGTTTTCGGGGGGCAGAGCATGCAGAGGAGACGGATTTATGAAGCGCAGTCGGTTCACGGAAGCGCAGATCATTGGGATCCTGAAGGAGCGCCAGGCCGGACTGTCGGCTGCGGATCTGTGCCGCAAGCACGGAATCAGCGACGCGACGTTCTACAACTGGCGATGGAAGTATGGCGGGATGGAGGTCGCTGACGCGAAGCGTCTCGAGGCACTTGAGGTGGAGAACGCGAAGCTGAAGAAGATGCTGGCTTAGCAGATGATGGACGTCGCGACGCTGAAAGAGATGCTCGGAAAAAACTTCTGAGGCCCGGTTCGAGGAGGAAAGCGGTGGACTGGGCCATGAAAGAGAAGAGCTACTCGCAGCGGCGGGCTTGTGCGCTGGCCGGGATCGATCCGCGAGTGTACCGGCGCCGCTCGAAGCGCCCGGAGGACACCGAACTGCGTATGCGTCTCAAGGAACTGTCGTCCGAGAGGCGGCGGTTCGGCTGCCGGCGCCTGCATATCCTGCTGAAGCGAGAGGGCTGGGAGGTCAACTGGAAGAAGCTCTATCGCATTTACCGGGAAGAGGGGCTCACGGTGCGCAGGCGTGGCGGCCGGAAGCGCGCGATCGGAACCAGGGCGGCCATGACAATCCCGCAGGGACCGAACCAGCGCTGGTCGCTCGACTTCGTGTCGGATGCCCTGTCAGACGGCCGGCGGTTCCGCGTGCTCTGCGTCATTGATGACTTCAGTCGTGAATGCCTGGCGACTGTGGTGGACACGTCGATCTCGGGCATCCGTGTCGCCCGGGAACTGGACCGGATCGCCGAGATGCGCGGCTATCCCTGCATGGTGGTCAGCGACAACAGCTTGCCCCGGACTTGATCCGGGGGCACCGAGCTCACCTCGAACGCCATCCTGAAATGGCAGGAGGAGCGCCATGTCGAATGGCACTACATCGCCCCGGGCAAGCCGATGCAGAATGGCCTCGTGGAGAGCTTCAATGGTCGGCTGCAGGACGAGTGCCTCAACGAGCATCTGTTCCCGACCCTGTTCAATGCGCGCCATCTGATCGCCGCCTGGCGCGACGATTACAATCATCACCGCCCGCACTCGAGCCTCGATGGGCTCACCCCGCGGGAGTATCATCAACGATCGAGAGAAGACCAGAACCTGAACAGCCCTAACCTATAAACGCGGACTCAAAGGGGAGCAGGTCAGAGTCAACCTTGAAGCGCGGTGTCGGTATGATGGGTTGCTTGTTGCCTTGGGGCATTAGGCGCCAGGCAGTTGAGATTGGCTCAATACCCATCGTCGACATGGTATTGAAGCGCTCAAGCTTCGGGTGTACTCCTGCCGCTACGCTGAGTGGGGCGGCAGCTTGCATTCGCTGTTTGGATCAAGTTCGTGTCGGATTTCATCAAGATTGTCGATGCTGTTGTGCAGAACTTTAGAAGTATCTGAATTTGGAACAGTAAAAATATGACATTTCCTGAAACCAGAACAATTCGTCACCTTTTTTGGGCTGCCATTTTTGTCCTCACTTCCACATTTATCCCGACTTTTTTTAGGTGGGGATGGGATGTCTTCACTCATCTAACAGTGGGTCAATTCAACAGTCTAGTTGCGACGTTTGTCTGCTCAACAGTAGTTATGTGGATGGTCATTCAGACGCGGTCAACTATAATAAGCAACTCACTTACAATATCATTGATTTATAGTATATTTGTTTTTTTCTCCTGCTATCTACTTTTTTTGTTTGCTAGGATTGAATTTGTCATTTATATAATGATATTGTCTTTCATATTTACAGCAGTTTGTGCGTATATATTATCAAAAATGCGTCGATCTACTCGCAATCAATATTATCTATTGCCGTACGGTGACTGTGTTGTGGAGGTCAAGGCGGGAAATGACTTATGGCGTGTGCTATCGGAGCCGAAAATTCGCGATCAAAGACGTGCGGTTATTGTTGCTGACTTACGAAGTGATATACCTGATCAGTGGGAACGCTTTCTGGCTCGATGCGTCCTCCATAACATCCCAGTGATCGATTATTGGTCGACATTAGAAATGAGATCAAATCGTGTAAAGATAGAAAATCTATACGAGCATTTTATGCATTCTTTGAATCCATCACCGATATATTTGGTTGTTAAAGGGCTTATTGACCGTGTCCTTTCGGCTTTATTGTTGGTTTTGCTTTTCCCAATTTTCATTGTAATTGGTCTAATTATCAAGATAGATACGAGCGGCCCTGTATTTTTCAATCAAATACGCATCGGATACCGAGGGCGTCCGTTTGTCATGTTTAAATTTAGAACGATGGTTCATGTTCGCGATCCTGGTTGGAAAACTAGCACCGACGAAGCCGATCCAAGGATTACACGAGCAGGGCGATTTCTGCGACGCCATAGATTAGACGAGCTTCCGCAGCTTATGAATGTCTTATTGGGGCACATGAGTCTAGTTGGCCCTCGGCCTGAGGCTGTAAAGCTGGCGCGATACTATGCGCATAGAATTTCATTTTTTAAATTCAGATACGTTGTAAAGCCAGGTATCACAGGCTGGGCTCAAGTCGAGCAAGGATTTGCTGCAGAAATTGAGACAATGGAACAGAAGTTATCTTATGATTTTTTCTACATAAAATACTTTTCGCCAACTCTGGATGCGCTTATTTTTGTAAAGACGATAGCTGTAGTTTTGTTGGGCAAGGGATATCGATAACATATCCTATCGACCAGTATCGCTCAGCAGCTCTTTGTCCTTGAGGCCAATCCGTGGATTGGTTTTTCAGCATTTACACAACCGGGAAAGCTCTTAGGTGGGGGATGGATGGCGCAATAGCGCGACAGTGGGCTGTGTTGTGAAATGCAAATGACCACTTGAAGCTTGACCGCTGACCGCACCATCAGAATTATGTTGGTCGTTTTCGTTATTATTGGGGCTGCAAACTCTTAGTACCGGACGCAATAGTCTGGACTCAGTGTTGCAATCAGCACCCAAATAGATCAGTGTTTCAGTGGTCATTGGGTGAAAACCCGCTCCCACCCAAGGCGCTCCGTCGCGAGCCGATCTTTAATTTGAACAGGTGTGTTAGCTTTATTATTGAGCAAATAGACCTGCCTCGAGAACTGGCCTGCCGAGTGAAATCAGCTGGACTTCGCCCTGTAAGGAAGCATGCATGCCGTTGGGGCCGGCGACGCGGGTAGGCGCGCAGGCGGTCCCGGCCCGGCCGCCACATCGCGGCCTGGGCTTCTCCTGGTGACAGCGCCGGCGTTGGGCCGGTGTCGACCGAAGCCACGGAGATCAACCATGATGAAGCTCAACGAGAAGCAGATTTCGATCCTTGCTAACGCCGCAAGCCGTGCCGACGACAACGTGCTGCCGGTGCCCGAGCACCTTCAGCTGAAGGGCGGTGCGCTTAATTCTGTGCTGCGGGCCCTGGAGCGCCGCCGCCTTGTCCGGCGCTCGGTGGACGATGAATTTGTCATTACCGAAGCAGGACGCAACGCAGTCACGGGAACCGGCGCCAGCGGCGCCTCTGACACTGGGAATACGGCTCCGGCGACACTGACCCCGCCCGCACAGACGTCAATCAAAGAAACGACCCGTGCCGACGTTGAGCAGCCGACGTTGCTCCGGCCAGGGCACGCGACAGGCGCAACTCTTCGACCTGCTGCAGCGGGACGATGGGGCCGACATCGACGAGATGGTCCAACTGACTGGCTGGCAACCGCACAGCGTCCGGGCGGTGCTGACAGGATTCCGCAAGCGGGGCATCGAGGTGACGCGGACCAAGAAGGTCAACGGCGTCAGCGTCTACCACGCGGTGGCACCCGCCACCGCGGACGTCGCAACCCGCTAACGGCGCAGGCCCGATGCGAAGGGAGAAGGCATCCCGTGCAGGCGACGACGGCGACGTCGCCGCCTGCGAGCTGGTTCCAGCGCCGGCCGTTGCCGATGTCGGGACCGGACCGGTCTCATCGCCGGACGCGGAACCGACCCCAGGAACCATCGACGCCCGAGTCCGGGCCATGCCTCGGGCAGAACTCGCCGTACTCTGGCAACGCCGCTGGCGGCGACCACCACCGAAGGGCCTGAGCCGAAGACTGCTGGAAGGGAATGCAGCGTGGCTGCTGCAAGCCGAAGCATCCGGCGGGCTGACAGCCGCCACCCGCCGCCTCCTCGATGCGCTGGCGCGGTCGCGCGAGAGCGAAAGTGGCGGAGCAGTGAATGGCGGGTCGTCGAATACAGCGGTCCCGCCTGCCGGCCGTCGCAAGCTCCGGCCGGGCAGCCGGCTGGTCCGGCAGTGGCAGGGCCGCAGCCATGTGGTCGAGGTGATCGAGGGCGGATTCGTCTACGAGGGTCAAAGGCACACCTCGCTTACATCGATTGCCCGCACGATCACCGGAACCCACTGGTCCGGCCCGCGCTTCTTCGGTCTCAACGCGTCGTCAACAGGCACCGGTCGGAGCATGCATGGTCAGAACCGGCATCAGGACGGTCAACAGTCCGAGATCGCTATGGCGCGCGAGGACCACGGTGATGTCTGAGCACAACCGGCAAGCCGACGATCGGGCGGGTGCGGGTCGTCACAGAGGGCAAGGTACGACGCGCGCCCCTGTCGGCAATCGTCCTGTTCACTGTGCCATCTACACAAGGAAGTCGACCGAGGAAGGGCTGGAACAGGCCTTCAACTCCCTCGATGCCCAGCGGGAGGCCTGCGCCGCCTATATCCGGAGCCAGCAGCACGAGGGCTGGAAGGAACTTGTCGAGCGCTACGACGACGGTGGCTTCTCCGGGGGTTCGATGGAGCGGCCGGCCCTGATCTCACTGATGAACGACATCCGGGCCGGGCGCATCGACACGGTTGTCGTCTACAAGGTTGACCGGCTGACCCGCTCGCTCGCCGACTTCGCCAGGATCGTCGAGTTGTTCGAAGGCCAGGGCGTCTCCTTCGTCTCGGTGACCCAGCAGTTCAACACCACCACCTCCATGGGCCGATTGACGCTTAACGTGCTGCTCTCCTTCGCCCAGTTCGAGCGGGAGGTCACTGCCGAGCGCATCCGCGACAAGATCGCCGCTTCCAAGAAGAAAGGCATGTGGATGGGCGGGGCTGTGCCGATCGGCTACCGGGTCGAGGACCGCAAGCTGGTGGTCGAGCCAGACGGTGCGGCGAGCGTACAGCGCATCTTTCAACTCTATCTCGAGCTCGGCTCGGTGAGAGAGGTCAGGGCGGCCTGCGACGCGCTAGGCATCGTTACTTCCCTCCGGACCAGCCGTTCGGGCCGATCTTCGGGCGGCAAGCCATTCAGCCGCGGCCATCTATACTGGCTGCTGCGCAACCCGATCTACATCGGACGTGTGAAGCACATCGGCCAGACCTACGGCGGCGAGCATGAGGCGATCATCGACATGGCCACATGGGAGGCCGTCCAGGCGATGCTCGACGGCCATGCGAAGCACCGGCAGGCGCCGATCAGTCTCTCCTCGCCCTCTCACCTGCTGAAAGGCCGGCTGTTCGACGAGGCCGGCGAGCCGCTCTATGCCACCCAGGCCAGCAAGCAAAGGCAGCGCTACTTCTATTATACCTCCAAACATCTCGTGATGCGCAAAGCAGAGAGCAGCAACGGCTGGCGGCTCCCCGCGCCGACGCTGGACAAGCTCATCGTCGATCAGCTCGCGGCGCTGCTGCGCGACCCGCTCCAAGCTATGGACCTATTGATGCATGACAAGAACGACAGCAACGACGTGACGGAAACAGTCGATGCGGCCAACCGCGCAGCCGATGTCTTGGTCGGCGCGAAAGGTAATGAGCGTCAGCGGATGCTCGATGCCCTGCTCGAACGCGTCGAACTCCGGGAGAGCAGCATCGCCGTCGGCATTCGACCTTCCGCCGTCGATTTCGTGTCTGGCCCTGATGGTCCGAGAACCGAGGTCTCGGGCGATGACGAACGGACCCAAACCGTGACCGTCGAGTTGCCGGTTCAGCTATCGCGACGCGCCAACGGCCGCCGCATCGTCCTAGCCGACCACGAACAGGAAAACGGCGCGCCTGACCCGAAGCTCGTTCAACTGATCGCGGACGCGCATCGCTGGAACCGGATGCTGGCCGAGGGCGAAGTCGCCTCGCTCCGCGAACTGTCCAATCGGGAACAGCTCGACCGAAGCGACATCGGACGGACCCTGAACCTCGCCTTCCTGGCGCCGGACATCGTCGAAGCCATTCTGGATGGACGGCAGCCTGCGGCGCTAACGGCCTATGGTCTCAGCCGCATGTCATCGCTTCCGCAAAACTGGTCCGAGCAACGCCGGGTACTCGGCTTCGAGGCCTGAGCAGTCCGCCCTGATCCGCGAATGATGGTGGGGAGGTCGAATTCGGCCACAAGAGACGCTCCCGTTTTCGGCGCGGCTTCGTCTCCCCTTCAGCGTCTCCCGGGACGCTGTTCAGCGGCTCAACACCCGCAAAGCCGCACAAACCGCGGGTCTGCTCCGGGGCGTGGTGTGGACATTGGTTCGCGGGAGACCGGATGGTGGGCGATACTGGACTTGAACCAGTGACCCCTGCGATGTGAACACAGTGCTCTACCAGCTGAGCTAATCGCCCCAACCTTCAGGCCGCGCGATATAGGTCGGCGCGACGGCCAAAGTCAAGCGCGACAACGCCCGTTTTCCGCCGAATAGGTGTTGCGCCTCCGGGCAGTGGGGCCTTATGTGAAACCGGTCCGGCGCGAAGACCGGGCAGAGCACAACGACGCAACGGGGTGGAACATGGCGCGTGCCTTCATCTTTCCGGGACAGGGATCGCAGGCGGTCGGCATGGGCGGCGAACTGGCCGAGGCCTTTCCCGCCGCGCGCCAGGTCTTCGAGGAGATCGACGACGCGCTGGAGCAGCGCCTGTTCCGCCTGATGCAGGACGGCCCGGAGAGCGATCTGGTGCTGACCGAGAACGCCCAGCCGGCGCTGATGGCCGTCTCCATGGCGGTGATGCGGGTGCTGGAAGCGGAAGGCAATGTCGATCTGAAGAAGTCGGCGAAGTTCGTGGCGGGGCATTCGCTGGGCGAGTATTCGGCGCTGGCCGCCGCCGGCGCCATCGGGCTGGCTGACACCGCGCGCCTGCTGAAGCGGCGCGGCAAGGCGATGCAGCGGGCCGTCCCGGTCGGCGAGGGCGCCATGGCGGCCCTGCTGGGCCTCAGCCTGGAAGAAGCGAGCGCCGTGGCCGAGGAAGCCGCCCAGGGCGAGGTCTGCGCCGCCGCCAACGATAACGCCACCGGACAGGTCGTGGTTTCCGGCTCGTCGGCCGCCATCGACCGTGCGGTCGAGATCGCCAAGGAGAAGGGCGCCAAGAAATCGATGCGCCTGAACGTGTCCGCCCCGTTCCACTGCGCCCTGATGCAGCCTGCCGCCGACGAGATGCGCGACGCCCTGGAAGGCGTGACCATCAAGGCCCCGGTGGTGCCGGTGGTCGCGAACGTGACCGCCGGTGCGGTCTCCGATCCCGAACGCATCCGCGAGCTGCTGGTCATGCAGGTGACCGCGATGGTGCGCTGGCGCGAGAGCGTGCTCTACATGAAGGATCAGGGCGTCGGATCGCTGCACGAGATCGGCTCGGGCAAGGTCCTGGCCACCATGACCCGCCGCATCGACCGCGAGATCGAGGCGAGCGCGGTCAACACCCCCGAAGACATCGAGAAGCTGCTGGCGTCCCTCTGACGCCCCGGCAACAGCTGGCGGAGGATCATCCATGTTCGACCTGACGGGAAAGACCGCGCTGGTGACCGGCGCTTCCGGCGGCATCGGCCGCGCCGTCGCCGAGACGCTGCACGCGGCCGGCGCGACGGTGGGGCTGCACGGCACGCGCGAGGCGGTGCTTCAGGAGGTTGCGGCATCGCTGGGCGACCGTACCCATGTGCTGCCCGCCAATCTGGGCGAGCCCGGCGCGGCGGCCGAACTGGCCAAGGCCGCCGAGGCGGCGATGGGGCAGGTGGACATCCTGGTCAACAATGCCGGCATCACCCGCGACAACCTCGCCATGCGGCTGAAGGACGAGGACTGGGATGCCGTCATCAACGTCAATCTGAATGCCGGTTTCCAGCTGGCGAAGGCATTGCTCAGGGGCATGATGAAGCGCCGCCATGGCCGCATCGTCTCCATCACCTCGATCGTCGGCACGACGGGCAATCCCGGCCAGACCAACTACGCCGCCGCGAAGGCAGGCACGGTCGGCTGGACCAAGTCGCTCGCCGCCGAGGTGGCTAGCCGCGGAATCACGGTCAACTGCCTGGCGCCGGGCTTCATCGCGACGGCGATGACGGATGCCCTGGGCGACGACCAGAAGGCGAAACTGAATGAGGCGATTCCCGCAGGGCGTATGGGCACCGGCGGCGACATCGCCGCGGGCGTGCTGTATCTGGCGTCCGACGAGGCGGCCTATGTCACCGGACAGACGCTGCACATCAATGGCGGGATGGCGATGATCTGAGCGGAAATGCGCGGAAATCGGCGGGTCCGCGCGCGCTTTCCCTGTTCTGGAAAGTGTGTTAATCACCGCCGGATTTCGCGTTCCGGAGCCGATTCGACGCTGAAAATCGGCGGAAATCCGGGCTTTCGGGACGCAGGTTACGGAATTTCTGGCGGGGCGCGCCCCGCCGAGCATCAACCTTTGGGAACCAGGGAAACAGACCATGAGCGACACTGCAGACCGCGTTAAGAAGATCGTCGTCGAGCATCTCGGCGTGGAGGAGGACAAGGTGAAGGATCAGGCCCACTTCATCGACGATCTGGGCGCGGACAGCCTGGACACCGTCGAGCTGGTCATGGCCTTCGAGGAAGAGTTCGGCATCGAGATTCCGGACGACGCGGCTGAGAAGATCCAGACCGTCAAGGACGCGATCGACTACATCTCGTCCAACACCTGACCGCCGGAGGCACGCTCCATTGGAAATGCGCCGCGTCGTCGTCACCGGACTGGGGGCCGTCACGCCCCTTGCCTGCGGGGCCGAGGAGACCTGGTCCCGTCTGTTGAAGGGCGAGTCCGGGGCCGCCACCCTGGCAAAGTTCGACACCTCGGATCTGGCCACCAATTACGGCTGCGAGATCAAGCCGAAGACCGATGACCGTCCCGACGGTTTCGATCCCGACGACTGGGTCGACCCGAAGGAACAGCGCCGGATCGACGATTTCATCGTCTATGGCCTGGCCGCGGCGAAGCAGGCGCTGGCGGATTCGGGCTATGCGGCCGAGACCGAGGAACAGCAGTTCCGCAGCGGCGTGCTGGTCGGCTCCGGCATCGGTGGCCTGTCCGGCATCGCCGAGGGGGCGCTGACGCTGGAGAACCGGGGGCCGCGCCGTCTGTCGCCCTTCTTCATTCCGGGACGCCTGATCAACCTGCTCTCGGGGCACATTTCCATCAACAACGGCTTCAAGGGCCCGAACCATGCGGTCGTGACCGCGTGTTCGACCGGTGCGCATGCGATCGGCGACGCCGCCCGCATCATCGCGCTGGACGACGCCGACGTCATGGTCGCCGGCGGGGCCGAGGCCGCGATGGGCCGTCTGGGCATTGCCGGCTTCGCGGCCGCCAAGGCGCTGTCCACCGGCTTCAAGGATGCGCCCGAGAAGGCGAGCAGGCCCTGGGACCGGGGCCGCGACGGCTTCGTCATGGGCGAGGGCGCCGGCATCGTCGTGCTGGAAGAGCTGGAGCATGCGAAGGCCCGCGGCGCGAAGATCTACGCTGAAGTGGTGGGCTACGGCATGTCCGGCGACGCCTATCACATCACCGCGCCGTCCGAGGACGGTTCGGGCGCCTACCGCTGCATGCAGGCCGCCGTGAAGCGGGCCGGCATCTCGGCGCAGGACATCGACTACATCAATGCGCACGGCACCTCGACGCCCCGTGGCGACGAGATCGAACTGCGCGCCATCCGCAGGCTGATGGGCAACGAGGACGTCCGCGCGACCATGTCGTCGACCAAGTCCTCGATCGGCCATCTGCTCGGCGCCGCCGGCAGCGTGGAAGCCATCTTCTGCCTGCTCGCGATGCGCGACCAGATCGTGCCGCCCACGCTGAACCTGGAAGATCCCGACGACGGAGCCGCCGGTCTGGACCTTGCGCCGCTCAAGGCGAAGGAGCGCAAGATCGACATCGCGCTCTCGAACTCCTTCGGCTTTGGCGGCACCAACGCCAGCCTGATCTTCCGCCGCCTCGATTAGGGGCGCCGGATGAAGGCGATCCTGCGCCTTCTTCTGGTGCTCATCGTGCTTGGCGGCGCCGGCGCGGGCTACGCCGTCTGGCGGGGGCTGGAGGTCTACCGCGAGGAAGGGCCGCTCGGGAAGCCGGCCCTCGTTGTCGTCGAGCCGGGCGAGGGGCCGCGCACCATCGCCGCCCTGCTGGTCGCCGAGAAGGTCATCTCCAACAGGTTCGTCTTTCTGGCGGCGCTCAGACTGACCGAGGACGGCAGCCGGCTGAAGGCCGGCGAGTACCGCTTCGAGCCCGGCATTTCCATGGAACAGGCGATCGCGAAGCTGGTTGCCGGCGAAACGGTGGTGCGGCGCCTGACGGTGCCCGAAGGCATGACCTCGGCCGCGGTTCTGGAACTGATCGAGCAGACACCGACGCTCACTGGCGATGTGCAGGAAGCTGGCGAAGGCGAACTGCTGCCGGAGACCTATCACTTCAGTCTGGGTGACAAGCGCCCGGAGGTAATCCGGCGGATGCGCCAGGCCATGCGCGCCACTGTTCGGGAACTCTGGTCTGGCCGCGCCGGGAACCTGCCGATCTCGACGCCCGAGGAAGCGGTGATTCTCGCCTCGATCGTGGAGAAGGAAACCGGGGTGGCCAGCGAACGGCCGCGGGTTGCGTCGGTGTTTCTCAACCGGCTGCGCAAGGGCATGCGGCTGCAGTCGGATCCGACCGTCATCTACGCACTGACAGAGGGCAAATCGGAACTGAGGCGGCGGCTGACGCGGACCGATCTGGCGACGGATTCGCCCTACAACACCTACAAGGTCGGCGGACTGCCGCCCGGCCCCATCGCCAATCCGGGCCGCGCGGCCATCGAAGCCGTTCTTAATCCGATGCAAACCAATGATCTCTACTTTGTCGCCGACGGGTCCGGGGGCCATGCGTTTGCCGAGACGCTGGACGAGCACAACAGGAACGTAAGGCGCTGGCGCAGGTTGCAAAAAGATCGGGGGGGATGAACGCCGACCGGCCCGTCGATGGCGGGCGGGGCGTCGACCCTGCGCTGCTGGACGCCCTCGACGGCCTCAACCAGGCCGCGGTCGTCTTCGGTCCCGACGGACGCCTGTCCGAATGCAACCGCAGCTATGTCGAGACCTGGCCGCAGCTTCACGACATGATCCGGACCGGCGTGACGGCGCAGGAACTGTTCGAGGCCGCGTGGGAACGGAATGTCTTCGCCCGGGCCGGCAATCGGCGGGACGTCTGGATCGAGGCTTCGATGAAGCGCTATGCGGCGCTTGACGGCTCCGAGGAGATCGAGCTTTCCGATGGCCGCTGGCTGAACTTCGTCAACAGGGCGCTGTCCGACGGATCGACGCTGACCGTCGTCCGCGACGTGACCGCCGAGAAGCAGCGCCAGCTCGACGCCGCCCGCGAAGCCGACGCCTTCCGCGATCTGGCCCTCAGCTTTGCCGACTGGTTCTGGCAGACCGATTCGGAGCACCGTTTCGTCACGCCCACATCGGCCTCGCTGCCCTATGCCAACCAGTTGCCCTACTTCTTCGGAAAGACCCGCTGGGAGGCCGTCGGCGCCGACATCGAGGCTGATCCCGATTGGCGGGCGCATGTCCGGTCCATGGAGGCGCACCGTCCGTTCCGGGATTTCCGCTACAGCTATGTCGGCTCGGACGGGAAATGGCGCAGTTCCCGGATCAGCGGCGTCCCCATCTTCGACGACAAGGGCCGCTTCACCGGCTACCGCGGTACCGGGATCGACGAGACTGCACTCTCCGAGGCCGACCGCCGCGCCGGCCGCGCCGAGACGGTGCTCAGGGATGCGATCGACAGTCTCGGCGACGGCGTTCTGCTCTTCGATTCCGATGACAGGCTTGTGCTCTGGAACAAGGCGCAACAGGCGGTCTACGAACCGGTCGGCATCATCTTCGAAGCCGGCATGACCTTCGAATCCTTCGTCGTCGCGGTTGCGCACAGCGGGCTGGTCGAAGAAGCGACGGACGATCCGGACCAGTGGATTGCCCGCCGGCTGAACCTGCCGAGACCGTCTCCCGCTCCCATCGAACGCAGGATCGGTGGCGAATGGTACGAGATCCGCGAGGCGCCCACTTCCGATGGCGGCTATATCCAGCTGCTGTCGAACGTGTCGCGGCTCAAGGACCAGCACGCGGAACTGATGGCTATCAAGGCCTCGCTGGAGATGCGGGTCGAGGAGCGGACCCGTTCACTGGCCGAAGCGGTGGTCCGCGCGAAGGCGGAGGCCGGCCAGCGCGCCACGGCCGAGCGTCAGTTGCGGGCGAGCGAAGAGAAGTTCCGGGCTATCGCGGAAGGAATCAGCTCGGGCCTCTATGTTCATGACGGTCAGGACGCCCTGTTCGTCAACCGCGCCCTGATCGAGATGCTCGGCTTTGACGACGAGGCCGACCTGAAGGCCGCCGGCTCCATCGAAACGCACTACCATCCTGACGAACTGCCCAGGTTGCGGCAGTTGGCGAAGGACCGGCGGGAAGGGCTCGACGTGCCCGACCGCTATGAAGTCCGGATGCGCCGGAAGGACGGCTCGATCTTCTGGTCGGAGCAGTTCGTCGCGCTGATCGCCTGGGAGGACCGGCAGGCTTTTCTCTGCGCCGCCGTCGACGTCGACAGCCGCCGGCGCATGACCGAGGAGCTTCGCCACGCGACAGAAGCGGCTGAACGCGCCAATGACGCCAAGTCGCAGTTCCTGGCCAAGATGAGCCACGAGCTTCGGACGCCGCTCAACGCCATCATCGGATTTTCCGAGATGATCTCGAACGAGGTGCTCGGCCCCGTCGGTTCGCCGAAATATGCCTCCTACTCCCAGGATATCGTCCACAGCGGCCGGCATCTGCTGGAGCTGATCAACGATCTGCTGGACCTGTCGAAGATCGAGGCCGGCGCGGTGAAGCTGGACCGCTCGGACATTCATCTGCAACGCATGATCGAGGAATGCTTCGATCTGATGTCGCCGCTGGCGGAAGGCCGTCAGGTGCGGCTGGCGGCGGTCATGCCCGAGGACCGTCTCGTGATGCGGGCGGACCGGCGCAGCATGAAGCAGGTGCTGATCAACCTGATGTCCAACGCCATCAAGTTCAATCGACGGGGCGGTACCGTGGAAGTCGCCGCGGAACGGATTTCGGGCGGCTGCCGGATCACCGTGCGTGACGACGGGATCGGTATCGCCGACGCGGATCTCGACGTCCTGTTCCGGCCCTTCGGACAGATCGACAACCAGATGGTCGCCGAACAGAAGGGCACGGGGCTGGGCCTCTCCATCGTTCGCGGTCTGGTCGAACTGCATGACGGCGAAGTCTCGGTCCACAGCCGGCCCGGTGAAGGCACCGCCGTCTCGTTGACCCTGCCCGACGCTTGATCGCCCGGCGCGCGCCGGTAGGCTCGGTACTCCTTCCCACGAAGATTCGCACGGACCGCCCATGAGTCTCTCGAGCATGACCGGATTTGCCAGGCGCGACGGCGCTGCAGAGGGATGGCGCTGGGTCTGGGAACTCCGCAGCGTCAATGGCAAGGGCCTGGATGTGCGCCTCAGGCTGCCCTCCGGCGCCGACGCCCTCGAACAACCCGCGCGCAGCCTCTGCCAGAAGCGGCTGGGCCGCGGCAATGTCTCGGTCTCGCTGCAGCTGGAATTCGCCGACACGGCGGCGGGCTATGCCATCAACCGCGACTGGCTCGCCACGCTGATCGAGGCGGCCCGCGACGCCAGCGGCGACGGGGCTGTCGATGTCGCCGCGCTGATGCAGGTCCGTGGCGTCATCGATTCCGGTCAGGCCGCCGAAGATCCGGAAACCCTGGCGGCGCGCGACGCAGCGATCGGCGAGAGCCTGTCCGAGGCGGTGGAAGCGCTGGCGGCGGCGCGGGCCGAAGAGGGCGCGCGGCTGCAGGAGATCCTGTCGGGCGTGGTTTCCGATATCGAGGCGCTGATCGCGGCGGCGGCGGATGCCGAGGCGGCCCGTCCGGCAGCCAGGCGGCAACGTCTTCAGACGCTGCTGAAGGACCTTCTGGAACAGGATCCGCCGCTGACCGAGGACCGTCTGGCGCAGGAACTGGCGCTCCAGATGACGCGCGGCGATGTTACCGAAGAGCTGGATCGCCTGCGCGCCCATGTGCAGCAGGCCCGGGAACTGCTTGCCTCGAAGGAGCCCGTCGGCCGCCGGCTCGATTTCCTGGCGCAGGAGTTCAACCGGGAGGCCAACACGCTTTGCTCGAAGTCATCGGATGTGCAGCTCACACGCATCGGCATGGACATGAAGGTGGCCATCGACCGCCTGCGCGAGCAGGTGCAGAACATTGAGTAGCCCGGCTGGCGCGGTCCGCCGGCGCGGTCTGATGCTGGTGCTGTCCTCGCCCTCGGGTGCGGGAAAGACCACGATTTCCCGGCGGCTGCTGGCCGAGGAAACCGACCTGCAGATGTCCGTTTCGGTGACCACACGGCCGCAGCGCAAGGGTGAGGAAGAGGGCGTCGATTACTATTTTGTCGACCGCGCCCGGTTCGACGAGATGGTGGCGCATGGCGAGCTGCTGGAGCACGCAACCGTCTTCGACAACAGCTACGGGACCCCTGCCGGACCGGTCGAGAAGGCGCTGACCGCAGGCCGTGACGTGCTGTTCGACGTCGACTGGCAGGGCGCGCAGCAGATGCGCGGGAAGATGGAGACCGACATCGTCAGCGTCTTCATCCTGCCCCCCAGCATGGCGGAACTGGAGCGGCGGCTCCGCACACGCGGCCGCGACCCGGAGGACGTCATCGCGCGGCGCATGTCCAAGGCCGCCGGGGAGATCAGCCATTATGACGGCTACGACTATGTCGTGATCAATCACGAGGTCGAGGCCTGCCTGGACGAGGTCCGCAACATCCTCCATGCGGAACGGAACCGGCGGAAGCGCATGCCGTGGCTGGTCGAGTTCGTCGCCGGACTGGTCGATCCCTACCGCAACGCCTGAAAGGCCCGCGCCAGGGCGCAGAATTCCTTGATCGACAGCGTCTCGGCCCGGCGGGTCGGGTCTATACCGGCTGCATCCAGCAAGGCGGATGCGTCGGCGCCGAGTCCCTTCAGGCTCTGACGCAGCATCTTGCGCCGCTGGTTGAAGGCCTGCGCCACCACGCGCGACAGCGCGTCCCCGTCCGCCGGGGCGAGCGGCTCAGGCCGGGGCACCAGATGCACCACGGCGGAAGCGACCTTCGGCGGCGGTGTGAAGGCGCGGGCTGGCAACTCGAACAGCTTCGTGCTCTGCCAGCGCCAGTTCGACATCACCGCCAGCCGTCCGTACTGGCCGCTGCCCGGGGCCGCCACGATCCGGTCGGCGACCTCCTTCTGGAACATCAACGTCATCGAGCCGACATGCTCCGGCTGGGCCAGCCACTTGAACAGCAACGGCGTACCGACATTGTAGGGCAGATTGGCGACAACGGCCGCGCCGGGCCGCACCAGCGCCGTCTCGTCGGCCTCCAGCGCATCACCCTCGACGATTTCCAGGCGACCCGGAAAGGCGGCCTTCACGTCCTGAAGCGCGGCGACGCAGCGGGCGTCACGCTCGACCGCCACCACGCGGTCGGCATCTGATTCCAGCAGCGGCCGCGTCAGTCCGCCGGGGCCGGGGCCGACTTCCAGCACATCCCGGCCGGACAGGTCGCCGGCGGCGCGGACGATCTTGGCGGTCAGGTTGAGATCCAGCAGGAAGTGCTGGCCGAGCCCCTTGCGGGCGTCGAGGCCGTAGGTGCGGATGACCTCGCGCAGCGGCGGCAGATCGCTCAACGCGCACGGTTCCCGGCGATGGCCCCGGCCAGGCGGATTGCCTCGATCAGGCTGTCCGGACGGGCGAGGCCCTTGCCGGCAATGTCGAAGGCGGTGCCGTGGTCCGGCGACGTCCGCACGACGTTCAGGCCCAGCGTCACGTTGACGGTCCGTTCGAAATCCAGCGTCTTCACCGGGATCAGCGCCTGGTCGTGATACATGCAGATGGCTGCGTCATACGCGGCGCGCGCCGTGTCATGGAACATGCTGTCGGCCGGTATGGGACCGGCGACGCTGAGTTCCTCGGCCCGCAGCGCCTCGATGGCGGGGGAGATGATGTCTATTTCCTCGCGCCCGATGGCGCCGCTCTCGCCGGCATGCGGGTTGAGGCCGGAAAAGGCTAGGCGCGGCGTCTCCAGTCCGAAATCGTGCTTGAGCGCCATGGCGGTCAGGCGTCCGACGGCGATCAGTTCCGGCGTCGAAAGGCCCCGGATGGCCTCGGCGAGCGGCACGTGGATGGTCGCCGGCACCACCCTGAGGCGCGGGCCCGCGAGCATCATGATCTGGCGTTCGGCGCCGCACAGCGCGCCGATGAACTCGGTATGGCCCGGATGGCTGAACCCGGCGCCGTAGAGCAGGTGTTTGTTGATCGGATTGGTGACCAGGCCCGCGGCCGCGCCGTCCAGGCAGAGCGCCACCGCCCGTTCGATGGCGGCGATGACCAGGGGAGCGTCAGCGGCATCAGGGGTTCCGGGCGTCCCGGCGATGGCGCCGTCCACGGGCAACACAGGCAGCGCCCGTGCGAAAACGCCCGCGCAGGCTGACGGATCGGAAATCGGCTCCACCGGTGTGTCGATGCCCAGGGTCCTGGCGAGGCGCCGGAGCCGGTGCGGATCGTCGATGGCGAAGAAGGGCGGCAGCGCCTCGGTTTCCCGCGCAGCCCAGGCGGCCAGGGTGATATCCCCGCCGATGCCCGCCGGTTCGCCCATGGTGACGGCGAGCGGTTTCAACGGCCCGGCCCGCCTACCTGTAGTCGACGATGGTGTCGCGCCGCAGGTCGCGGAGATAGCTCAGGGCCCGCTGGTTCAGCTTGCGGCCGACGATCTCGTTCTCGATCCGCGCCCGGTCCAGCGCCGCTTCCTGCGGATCGTCGCGTTCGCAGACGACCAGCAGGTGCATACCCGCAGCGGTCCGGATCGGCGGGCTGACCTCGCCGACCTTCAGCGCGCCCACGGCGTTGCGGAAGCTCTGAGGCAGGTCGCCGATACGAAGCTGCCCCAGATCGGCGGCCTCCACGATCGACAGGCGCTCGGCCAGCGGCTTGACGTCGTCGCAGCTGCTGATCAGGCCGCGCATGTCGGCGGCGACGCTGCCCGCGCGGTTCACGTCGTCCTGTGCTGCGTCGCGTCCCAGCGGGATCAGCAACTGGGACAGGCGCACGGTCACGGCGCCCAGGCTTTCCTCCCCCTGAACGCGGGTCTCCCGGAGACCGATGATCGTGTAGCCGGTCGCCGTGCGGATCGGTTCCGAGACCGAGCCGGAGCGCATCTCCGGCAGCACGGACTCGATCTCCGGTCCCAGGGCATCGGCGCGGACCCAGCCGACATCGCCGCCCTGCGCCGCGGTGGCGCCGGAGGAGAACTGGCGCGCCAGCGCGTCGAAACGGGCGCCCGCGCGGATCTGGCGGACCAGCCGCTCGGCAGCATCGTTTACCGTGCGCTCCGCCGACGGATCGTCGACGGTCAGCAGGATCTCGCTGACGAGATAGACCTTCTCGCCCTGGGCTTCCCGGCGGCGGCGGATGGCCTCGTCGACCTCTTCGTCCGTGACCTGCACGGTCCGGAGAAGCCGGGCAGCCATGAAGCGCTGCCAGGCGAGGCCCGCGAGCACCTGCTGCCGCAGCGCATGTTCGTCCACACCGGCGCGCTTCAACTCGCTCAGCAGCTGCGCGCCGGACAGGCCGTTGCGCTCGGCGATGGAATCGATCTCGTCGTCGATGTCGCTGTTCAGGACCTTCACGCCTGCGTCGCGCGCGGCGATCTTCTGCAATTCCTCGTCGACCAGCTGGCGCAACACCTGGGGCCGGAGGCGTCGCCGCGTTTCGTCGGTGGCCGGAAGCCGGGCGCTGGCGATGACCAGATCCAGCCGCTCCTCCAGATCGTAGGCCGAGATCACCTCGTCATCGACGACGGCCGCAATGCCGAGGACCTGCTGCGCCGAAGCCGCGCCGGCCATGACCAGCGCCAACGCCAACACTGCCAGTAGATGTCTCATCACGCCCTTTGCGAGCCTCCGTAACATTACCGCGCGTGCTCTAGCGCATCGGCCCGGCGGTTCCAACCGGATAGATGCCGCAGGCCGGGGGATTACGCGGACTTGAGCGCCGCGATGCCTGCCGTCAAGCCGTCCTGGATGATCATGGAATCGAACGACCACGATATCATCCGGTATCCGCGGCGCATCAGGTCCCGGCCCCAGTCCAGGCTGCCGGCGACCGTGGCGGCGGTCCGTCCGTGCTTCGCCGCTGCGGCCGCGATGGCGTCGATGCCGGCCTGCAGGTCGGGATTGGACATGTCGCCCGGGCGTCCGAGCGAGATCGAGAGGTCGAGATGGCCGATGTGCAGGATGTCCACGCCTTCCACCGCGGCGATGGCGTCCACGTTCTCCAGACCCTTCGCGGTCTCGATCAGCATGATGTTGAGCGTCCGCGCCTCGGCGGCGGCGATGCCCGCCGCCACATCCAACGTCCGGTAGCTGTCATGGGCGCCGCCGAACAACGCGCCGCGCTCGCCGCGCGGCGGGTAGCGGCTCCAGCTGACCAGTTCCTCGGCCTCCTCGGCGCTTTCCACCATCTGGTACATCAGGCCCATCGCACCGCAGTCGAGCAGGCGTGCGGCGAACTGGTACTGCTTGGCCGGCGGGCGGACCAGCGGCACGACGCCGGCGCCGTGGCAGAGCGCGATCTGCGTCTTCATCTGCACGAAATCGAAGCCGGAATGCTCCATGTCGTAGAACAGGAAGTCGGCGCCGGCGTTCCTCGCGATCTGCGGCAGGCCGGGCGACAGGAATTCGAACATCATGGTGCCGAATGCCGTCTCGCCGCCGGCGAGCCGCGGCTTCAGCGGGTTGGACTGTACGGGCATGCGTATCTCCTCCGTCCGGAAGCCCGCGCCTCAACAATTGCCAAGTCAACTGTCGCTGTGGCTTACTTCCCCCAAAGGGAAGGGAACGTCCGGCTGCTCGGGCCGAACGTGACACAAAGGGAGTCGGTCATGAAGCATTTCGGGACAATCGCGGCAGCGGCGGCGCTGTCGGCCGCGGCCATTTTCGGCGCGCAGGCGGAGGAGCCCAAACAGGGCGGGACGCTGACGCTGCTGACCAGCCAGGTGCCCCGGCACTTCAACCCGGCGGTGCAGTCGGGTACCGCGACCGGCCGTCCCGGAACGCAGATCTTCGCGACGCTGCTCCGCTATGACGAAGGCTGGGAGCCGCAGCCCTATCTGGCCGAAAGCTGGTCCTGGTCCGAAGACGGGCTCGTCATGACGGTCAAGCTGCGCGCCGGCGCGAAGTTCCATGACGGCGAACCCATCACCTCTGAGGATGTGAAGTTCTCCATCCAGACGGTGAAGGAGAACCACCCTTTCAAGACCATGTTCGGCGCCGTCGAGACGGTCGAGACGCCCGACGAGCTGACCGCGGTGATCAAGCTGACCCAGCCGCATCCGGCGCTGGAGCTGGCCATGTCGTCGGCCCTGCTGCCGATCATCCCCGAGCATGTCTATTCGAAGCTGGGCGAGGGTGAGACCGCCAAGAACCATCCGATGAACGCCACCCCGGTGGGCTCCGGACCGTTCAAGTTCAAGGAGTACAAGCAGGGCGAGTACATCATCCTGGAGAAGAACGAGGACTACTTCCTGCCCGGCAAGCCCTATCTGGACCGCATCGTCTACAAGATTGTGCGAGATTCCAGCCAGCGCGTGATCACGATGGAGCAGGGCGAGGCCGACTTCTACACCGAGGTGGAATCGATCAACATCCGACGCCTGGAAGAGGCCGAGAACCTTGTCGTGACCGACACGGGCGGCGAGGCCATCGGCCCGATCACCTGGCTTGCCTTCAACACCAAGAAGGCGCCTTTCGACAATGTGAAGGTCCGGCAGGCCATCGCCTATGCCGTCGACCGCAACTTCATCATCAAGGCGCTGCAGCGCGGCGTCTCGAAGCCGGCGACGGGGCCGATCGCGCCCTCCAGCCCGTTCTATTCCGAGAATGTCGAGACCTACGACGTCGATCTGGACAAGGCCAACGCGCTGCTGGACGAAGCCGGCCTCGCGGCAGGCGACGGCGGCATCCGTTTCGCCGCGACGATCGACTACCTGCCGGCCCTGCCCGAGCAGCAGAAGAACATTGCCGAATATCTGAAGCCGCAGCTGAAGAAGATCGGCATCGACCTCACCGTCCGGAACGCGCCCGATTTCCCGACCTGGGCCAAGCGCGTCTCCTCCTGGGACTTCGACATGACGATGGATCTCGTCTTCAACTGGGGCGACCCGGTGATCGGCGTGCACCGCACCTATATCTGCGACAACATCGTGCAGGGTGTAATCTGGTCGAACACGCAGCAGTTCTGCGACGAACGGGTCGATTCCCTGCTCTCCCGCGCGGCGCGCGAGATCGATCTGGATGCGCGCAAGAAGCTCTATGCCGACTTCCAGCGCGTGGTGGCCGAGGAACTGCCGATCTACTGGCTGAACGTGGTGCCCTACACCAATGTCTACTCGAAGAAGCTGGTGAACCCGCCGCTGGGCATCTGGAGCGACATGCACCCGCTGGACAATGTCGGCTTCAGGGAGTGACGCGCCGGCGCGCCTGCCAACCGACACAGCCCCGGCGCATGACCGGGCGATCTGACCGGAACGTAACCGGGATGCCCTGCGGGCGTCCCGGTCCCGGCCTGCTTCACAAGTGAGTCCATGCAGCTTGCCTCGATCCTGATACGGCGCATCCTGAACGCGGTCGGTCTGCTGGCGGCGGTCCTGATCCTCTGCTTCACGCTGATCCACATCGCGCCGGGCGACCCGGCCGAAGTGATTGCGGGCGAGATGGGCGGCGCCACCGAGGAGATGATGGCCGAGATCCGCCGTCTCTACGGTCTCGACCAGCCCTTCCATATCCAGTTGATCGACTATCTGGGCAACGTGCTGCAGGGCAATCTCGGTCACTCCTTCTATTTCGACCGGCCGGTCACGGACCTGATCCTGGAGAAGCTCGGCGCGTCGCTGCTGCTGGTGATCTCGGCGCTGCTGCTGGCCATCTTCGTCGGCACGTTCCTGGGCGTCGTGGCCGCCCGGAAGCCGAATGGCATCCTCAGCCATTGCGTCACCGTGATCGCGCTGATCGGCTATGCGGCGCCCGTGTTCTGGACCGCGATCATCCTGCTGATCGTCTTCGCCAGCGTGATACCGATCTTCCCGGCCTCGGGCGGGATGTACGACATCACCGGCCCCGACGACACGCTCAGCCGCGTGCTGGACATCGCCCATCACATGGTGCTGCCGGTGGTGACGCTGTCGACGATCTATCTCGCCTTCTACAGCCGTCTCGCCCGGGCGAGCATGCTGGACGTGCTGGGTTCCGACTACATCCGGACCGCCCGCGCCAAGGGCCTCGCCGAGGTGGTCGTGGTCTACAAGCACGCGCTGCGCAACGCGGTGCTGCCGGTGGTGACCTTCGCCGGGTTGCAGTTCGCGCAGCTGATGTCCGGCGCGGTGCTGGTGGAGGCCGTCTACAGCTGGCCGGGTCTGGGCACGCTGGCCTTCGAGAGCCTGCTCCGCCGCGATACGCCGACCCTGCTCGGCATTCTCTTCTTCTCGGCGCTGGTGGTCATCATCGCCAACCTGCTGACCGATCTGGCCTATCGTCTGATCGATCCGCGCATCCGGTCCGGAGGCGGCTGATGAGCGTCGAGCAGGACGACATCATCAAGGTGGAGAGCCCGGCCCGCGAGGCCTGGCGGATGTTCATCGGCAACAATTCCGCCATCGCCGGGCTGGTCATCTTCGGACTGGTGATCCTGACCACCTTCATCGGTCCGCTGGTCTACACCGTCGATCCGTTCGAGCTGGTCTGGGCGCCGCTGACGGCGCCGGGCGAAGAGGGATTCCTGCTGGGCACCGACTATCTAGGCCGCGATCTGCTGGCCGGGCTGCTGATCGGCGGGCAAGCGACGCTGGCGGTTGGCGCAGCCGCCGCGGCGCTGACCATCACTATCGGCATCACGGTGGGTGCGCTGGCCGGCTACTACCGCGGCTGGGTCGACGAGGCCCTGATGCGGATCACCGAGTTCTTCCAGGTACTCCCGCCGCTGCTGCTGGCCATGGTGCTGGTGATGTTGTTCCAGCCGTCGCTGACGACCATCGCCTTCGCCATCGGCATCGTCTCCTGGACCAGCGCCGCGCGGCTGACCCGGGCCGAGTTCCTGCGCATCCGGGAGCTGGAATACGTCAAGGCCGCGCGCTCTATCAGCGCCTCGAACGCGCGCATCATCTGGCGGGTGATCCTGCCCAATGCCGCGCCGCCGTTGATCGTCTCTGCGGCGCTGTCTGTCGGTACCGCGATCTTGTTCGAGGCCGGGCTGTCCTTCCTCGGTCTGTCGGACGCCAACGTGATGAGCTGGGGCAAGCTGATCGGCGACAACCGCCCCGTCATCCTGGCGGCGTGGTGGCCGGTGACCTTCCCCGGCATTGCCATCTTCCTGACGGTGCTGGCTGTCAGCCTGATCGGCGACGGCCTGAACGACGCGCTCAATCCGAAGCTCAGGCGGCGGTGATGAACGGCGGGATACTCGATATCTGGATCAACTGCCCGGACCGGGAAACGGCCGGCGCCATCGCCGAAGGGCTGATCGCGCGGCGTCTGGCCGCCTGCGCCAACATCCTGGGTCCTATCGAAAGCGTCTACTACTGGAAGGGCGCAGTCGAGCGGGAGGGCGAGGTGCCGCTGGTCGTGAAAACCCGGGAGAGCCTGTTCGACGCCGCCGCGGCCGAGATCGCGCGGCTGCACCCCTATGAGACGCCGTCGATCATCGGCCTGCCCGTCGCACGGGTGAATTGCGACTACCGCGACTGGGTCATCGCCGAGACCGAAGCGGCGGAGACCGGCTCATGAGCGAGACCCTGCTGTCGGTCGAGAACCTGCGCGTGGAGTTCGACACACGCGACGGCATCGCGCCGGTGATCCAGAACCTGTCCTTCGAGCTGAAGGCCGGCGAGACGCTGGGGATCGTCGGCGAGTCCGGCTGCGGCAAGTCGATGACCGCACTGGCCGTCATGGGGCTGGTGCCGGGGCCGATGGGCCGCATCGCCGGCGGCGCCATCCGGCTGGCCGGGGAAGATCTGGTGAAGGCCGGCGAGCGGCGCATGCGCCAGGTCCGCGGCAACGACATCTCGATGATCTTCCAGGAGCCGATGACCTCGCTGAACCCGGTGTTCACCGTCGGCGACCAGATCGGCGAGACCGTGCGGGTGCATCAGGGGCTGAGCAAGCGCGAGGCGTTCGGACGGGCCATCGAGATGCTGCGCGCCGTCGGCATTCCGGCGCCCGAGCGCCGCGCCGGTGAATATCCTCACCAGCTCTCCGGCGGCATGCGCCAGCGGGTGATGATCGCGATGGCGCTGGCCTGCCGGCCGCGCGTACTGATCGCCGACGAGCCGACCACGGCGCTGGACGTGACGGTTCAGGCGCAGATCTTCGACCTGCTGCAGGACCTGCAGCGGGAAACCGGCACCGCCATCATTCTGATCACCCACGACATGGGTGCGATCGCCGAGATGGCCGAGCGGGTGATCGTCATGTATGCGGGCCGCAAGGTCGAGGATGGGCCGGTCGGCGAGATCCTCAGCCGGCCGCTGCATCCCTACACACGGGGCCTGATCAGCTGCGTCCCGCATCTGGCCGCCGAACCGTCGGCCGAACGCCACGACCTGGTGGAAATCCCGGGCGTGGTGCCGGGCCTGACGCAGCTGGGCCGCGACGGCTGCCCGTTCGCGCCCCGCTGCGCCGAGCGCCTCGACGCCTGCACGGACATGCCCGCCGAAAGCGGGGGCGCGGAGCATCGCGTCTCCTGCTGGGCCGCGCCGGGAGCCGCCGCATGAGCGAGCTTCTGCTGCAGGTCCGTGATCTGAAGGTTCATTTCCGTGGCCGCCGGCAGGGCATGTTCGGCGAGCACTCGACCGTGCACGCCGTCGACGGCGTCTCCTTCGACGTGAAGCGCGGCACCACCTTCGGACTGGTCGGCGAGAGCGGTTCGGGCAAGACCACGACGGCGCTGGCCGTGATGCGGCTTGTCGAGGCGACCGGCGGGACCATCGCGCTGGGCGATGACGAGGTGCTGAGCATGCAGGGCGAGGCGTTGCGGAAACTGCGCCGGCGCATGCAGATCATCTTCCAGGACCCGTATTCGTCGCTGAACCCGAGGGTCCGGGCCGGGGCCATCGTGCGCGAACCGCTGGATCTGCTGGAAGTCGGCGAGCCGGGCGATCGCGACCGCCGGGAGGCCGAGCTGTTCCGCCTCGTCGGCCTCAGGCCCGAGCAGCGGGCACTGTTCCCGCACCAGTTCTCCGGCGGACAGCGCCAGCGCATCGGCATCGCGCGGGCGCTGGCGACCCAGCCCGATCTGGTGGTCTGCGACGAACCGGTTTCGGCACTGGACGTCGCCATCCAGGCGCAGATCCTGAACCTGCTGCGGCGGCTGCAGGCCGAGTTCGGCCTCACCTACCTGTTCATCAGCCACGACCTCGGAGTCGTGCAGCACATGTGCGACGAGATCGCGGTGATGTATCTGGGCCAGATCGTCGAGCTGGCCGACCGGGTCTCGCTGTTCAGGACCCCGCTGCACCCCTACTCCTGGGCGCTGCTTTCGGCGGTGCCGTCGGCCGATCCGGCCATCGCCCGGGGCAAGAAGCGGGTCCGGCTGCAGGGCGACCCGCCCAGCCCGATCGACCCGCCGAAAGGTTGCCGCTTCGCCGGCCGCTGCCCCTTCGCCGAACCGCGCTGCAGCGAGAGCGACCCCGTGCTGCGCGAGATCCGTCCCGGCCACCGCGTCGCCTGTCACCTCGTCGGCGAGGACGGCTCCGCCCCGCACCTCACCGCACCGCAGGCGGCGGAATGAGAAATGCGCCGGCCTCACTTCCCTCCCCCTTGAGGGGGGAGGGTCAGGGTGGGGGTGAGAACCGCCTGCGCCGAAGGTCTTCGGATCAGGTCCGAAGGTGGAAGAGTGTGGCTGCGTCTGCCCTGGCCTTGCTCCTCATGATCTTTTTGCCCCTCACCGCGCAGGCCGGCTGGCGCTTTGCGGAATGGGGCATGTCGAAGGACGAACTGATCGCCGCCTCGAACGGCGAGGCCGGTCCGCACTACGAGCAGAACCGGGAAAGCTGGGGCGAGTATCCGGCGGCAAAGAGCGAGGCCCACGAGATGGGCCACAAGTTCGAGGCCTGGTACTACATCGATCCCTATGACGGGCTCTACGCCATCCGGCTGGTGCCGCAGGGCCTCTACTGGTGCATCGATATCCGCGACCGGGCGATGCAGCGCTGGGGCTACCGGGACCTGCGCCACGAGGACGGCGATCCGGTCTGGAAGATGCCCGAGACCAACAACCGGGTGTCCATCATCGGCTTCCGGGGCTGTACGGTGAAGCTGGAGCCGCTGGACCCCGAAAAGATCGCCCGCGGGACCCGCTAGGCCCGCCAGTCCAGAACCGGTTCGATCTCGTGGCTGTAGCCGCTCAGCCAGGCGCTGCCGTCCAGCGTGTCGAGGCCGGCCATGATGATGTTCACAGGCCCGCCCGGCGGCGCGAAGGGCAGGAAGACGTGCTCGGCGACCATCCAGTCGCGGTCGACGAAGTGCACCGTCCCCAGCGTCGCGAGCGGTTCCGCGGATTCCGCGCAACGCCGGTAGTGCCAGGTCATGGCTTCCAGCCGGTCGCCATAAAGGTCCTCGTCGAGCATCCGGCCGGTGGCGTCCCGTCCGGCGATCCCGGTGACGAAGGTGCCGATCAGCCGGAACCGGAAGCGCAGCGGGTCGGGCAGGCACTCGACCACGATCAGGTGCGGCAGCAGCTTGCGCACGTCAGCTGGGCTGAAGCTGCGCCATTCCGGCAATCCACCGTCGGGTTTCAGCGACAGCCAGTGATCGCACAGGTGACGGTTCACGTCGCTGCGCATCGGCATGTCGGATTCCGGGTGGGTGAGATGAATCATCGATACCGGCTGCCCTGTTCCTCCGGTCCTGCGAAGGATCATGCCGTCCGGCAGGTTCCCGCGCCAATTTCGGATCATTCTACGTCAGTCCTTAAAGTCCGGTTTAGCCGGTGACCCGACCGGCGGGTGTCATCTTGCCGTCATCGTCCTGAAGCCGCATTGTCACATCGGACACCTAAGTCTGCCGCGCGCTGCGAACGCGCAGCAGAAAGCAGGAGATTACGATGAAGAAACTCATTTTCGCCGCCATCGCTGCGGCCGGTCTGGCCACGGCGGCCCAGGCCCAGGACGTGTCCGGCAAGCTGGTGCTCTACACCTCCCAGCCGAACCAGGACGCCCAGCAGACCGTCGACGCCTTCAAGGCGAAGTACCCGTCTGTCGAGGTCGAATGGGTCCGCGACGGCACCACCAAGATCATGGCCAAGCTCCGCGCGGAGTTCGAGGCCGGCGCGCCGCAGCCTGACGTGCTGCTGATCGCCGATACGGTGACCATGGAGGACCTGAAGCAGGAAGGCCGGCTGATGGCGCATTCCGGCGCCGACGTCTCGGCCTACGATCCGTCCCTGATGGATCCCGGCAAGCACTACTTCTCCACCAAGCTGATCACCACCGGCATCGTCTACAACACCGCCGCCCCGATGAAGCCGACATCCTACAAGGATCTGCTGAAGCCGGAAGCGAAGGACAAGATCGCCATGCCATCGCCGCTGACGTCGGGCGCGGCGACCATCCACATGGCCGCGCTGACCGCGAACCCGGATCTCGGCTGGGAATTCTACCAGGGCCTGGCCGATCAGGGCGCCAACCCCAAGGGCGGCAATGGCGGCACTTACAAAGCCGTCGCCGGCGGCGAGAAGCTCTATGGCTTCGTCGTCGACTTCCTGCCGATCCGCAACAAGCTGGAAGGTGCGCCGGTCGAGTTCGTGTTCCCGGCCGAGGGCGTCTCCGCCGTGACCGAGCCGGTGGCGATCCTGTCCACCGCGCAGAACCCGGCTGCCGCCAAGGCATTTGTCGACTTCCTGCTGTCTCCGGAAGGCCAGACGCTCGCCGCATCCCAGGGCTATCTCGCCGCCCATCCGGACATCGCGCCGCCGGCCGGCTTCCCCGCCCGCAGCGAGATCAAGCTGATGGCCTTCGATCCGGCGAAGGCGCTGAAGGATGACACCGCGAACAAGATGAAGTTCGAGGAGATCTTCGGCGGTTGACGCCAGCGTCGCTCAGACTGAAAGGGAACGGCGAAGGGCTCACCTTCGCCGTTCTTTTTTGCGCCGCGCTGGCGCTGCTCGGCCTGCCGCTCGGCCTGCTCGCCCTGGTGGGCGTCGCGCCGGAGGGTGCGCTTTCGCTCGGGCCGCTGATCGAAGCCCTGGAGAGCCGGTCGGTCCAGCGGGCGCTGATCAACAGCCTCGATTCCAGTTTCTTTTCCGCGCTGTTCGCGACGGTCGCCGGCGCCGGGCTGGCGGTGCTGGTCGGGCTGACCGACGTCCGGGCCAAAGGGCCCTACGTCTTTCTGATCCTGCTGCCGATGATGATCCCGCCTCATGTCACGGCGATCGCCTGGATCCAGGCGCTGGGTCCGGCGAGCCCCCTGCTGCAGTGGATGGGGCTGGCGCCGGAGATCGGGACCACGCATCCGCTCTATTCGCGCGAGGGCGTGATCGGGCTGCTGGCGTTGCAGCACGCGCCCATCGCCTTCCTTGTGATGCGCGCGGCGCTGAGAAACCTGCCCGGCGAACTGAGCGACGCCGCGCGGGTCTTCGGTGCGCGTCCGCTGCGGATGCTGGCAAGGGTGGTGCTGCCGCTGATGCTGCCCAACCTCATCGCCGCCTTTGCGCTCGCCTTCGTGTCGGCCATGGGGAATTTCGGCATCCCGGCGCTGCTGGGCATTCCGGCCCGCTACACGACCATGCCGGTGCTGATCTGGCGTCGTCTGGCCAGCTACGGGCCGGAGATCCTGACCAACGTCGCGATCATCGCCGTGATCATCGGCGCTGTCGCCGTGCTGGCCGTCGCCATCCAGACCGTTCTACAGCGCCGCGCCGATACTGCCCTGATCGGCCTGCCGCAGCGGCCGCTCGCCCTGCGCCTCGGCAGGGCGCGGCCCGCCGTCGAGGCGGTGATGTGGCTGGTGATCGCGGCGGTGCTCGTGCTGCCGGCGCTGTCGCTGCTGGCGACGGCGCTGTCGCCGACCTACGGTGTCCGGCTCTCAGCGGAGACGGTGACGTTGAAGAACTTCTCCGAGATCCTCATCAACCAGACGGTCACCCTGCGCGCCTTCGCCAACTCGACCCTGACGGCCGGGGCGGCGGCGCTGGCCCTCGCCGCGCTCTCCGTCGGCCTGGGCTATTTCATGGCGCGCGGACGGCGGTATCAGGCCCGGGGCGCACGGCTGATCGGCGGGCTGGCCGATATTTCCTACGCCGTGCCCGGGCTGGTGATCTCCATCGCCTGCATCCTCGCCTTCATCCGGCCGCTGCCGCTGCTCGGCGTCAGCCTCTACAACACGCTCTGGATCATCCTGTTCGCCTATCTGGTCGCCTTCATGTCCATCGCCCTGAAGCCGGTGCAGGCAGCGTTCCGGCAGATGGACGCCAGCCTGGACGATGCCGCGCGGGTCAGCGGGGCGCGGTTCGGGCGGCGGATGCTGAGGATCTTCGTGCCGCTGTCCGCGCCGGCCGCGGCCTCGGGCGCGATCCTGGTGTTCCTGACCGCCTACAACGAGGTGACGGTCTCGGCGCTGCTCTGGTCGACGGGTAGCGAGACTATCGGCACCACCATCTTCAACTATGAGGACGGGGGCTACACGACGCTGGCCGCGGCGATGGCGGCGGTCACCGTGGTCGCGACCGTAGGACTGATGCTGCTGCTCGATTTCGCCGGCCGGCGCGCGCCGGCAGGCGTCGTGCCCTGGCGGGACTAGCGGGGCAGCACCCAGCCCTGTCCGGGGTGGAGCTTCAGGATCTCGCCCTCCGAGACGGGCCGCCCCGAGCGGTAGATCCAGGCACCCGACCCGGATGGCAAGGATGACTGGCACTCCCAGACGCCTCCGCGATAGCTCACGGCCGTCACGGTGCACTCGATACCCCGATCAGGGTCTTCAGAAAGCCATTCGGGCCGGATCAGCACCTGAACCGGGCCGGAAGTAACGTCATCAATGCAATCGAGGTCCAGCTCCAGCCCGGCGATCCGGGCACTGGCGCGGCCGTCTCCGGCAGCGGTCACCTCGCCCTGCACGATTCCGCCCGAGCCGATGAAGCCCGCGACGAAGGCGCTGGCGGGGCGGGCATAGACCTCGTGCGGGGCAGCCACCTGTTCGAAGCGGCCGTCGCGCATGACTGCGATCCGGTCGGCCAGCGCCATCGCCTCGCGCTGGTCGTGAGTGATGTAGAGCGTGGTGGCCCCCGACTGGCGGTGAAAGGATTTCAGTTCGTGCTCCATCGCGCCGCGCAGATGCGGGTCCAGATTGGCCAGCGGTTCGTCCATCAGGATCGTGCGCGCGCCGCTGGCAAGGCAACGCGCCAGCGCCACACGCTGCCGCTGTCCGCCTGACAGTTCAGCCGGCCGCCGCGCGGCATAGGCCGTGAGCTCGACCGTTCCCAGATGCTCCAGCGCGTCGCGTTCAGCCTCGCGGCGGCCGCTGGCCGATTCGATCGGGAAGGCGACGTTCCGGGTCACCGTCATGTGCGGCCAGAGGGCGTAGGACTGGAAGACGACGCCGACCTGCCGGTCTTCCGGCGCCAGGTGCAGGTCCGGACCGGCGACCGCGTGGCCGTCCAGGGCGACGCTGCCGTTGTCCAGCGTCTCCAGCCCCGCAATCAGGCGCAGCAGCGTGGACTTGCCGCAGCCCGAAGGCCCCAGAACCACGAAGAACTCGCCGCGCGCAACCTCGGCGGAGAGGCCGTCCACAGCGGTTTCCGCGCCGAAGGACTTGGAGACATCGGTCAGGCTGATGGACATGGGCGGAACCTGTCCCGGAAATATGACAGTCGCGTTGCAGCCCTGAAGCGCAATCGTTCTGCCCGAAGATCGGGCATAATGGCCCAGTCTGATGAATTTGTGTGCAGCATTTGGCGTCCATTTTTCCGTGGCCGGCGCAACGGCTTGAAATACAGCCATTTTCGGTCTCAAGGCGACAGGCATTTGCTGGCACAGGGGTTGCGACCATGGCTGCAATGGGCGGCTAGGGTTCCGGCCGGAACGACATCCGGCGCTGGTCCGAGAGCCGCCATCCCGGCCCATGACAGGCCGGGACACACGGCGGGACAAAATCCCGGGAGGTCTCAAACGACGGCGTGCATGCCGGACGAAAGAGCCTCTGTCTCATTCTCCGGCGGGCCGAGGGGCGTAACAGGAGAGAGACATGAAACGTATCGCAACCATGATCGCCGCGGCGGGTATCGCCGCCATCGGGCTGACCGGCCCGGCGCTGGCGGAAAAGAAGGACAGCTTCAAGGTCGCCTGGTCGATCTATGTCGGCTGGATGCCGTGGGGCTACATGTCCGACAGCGGCATCATGAAGAAATGGGCCGACAAGTACGGCATCTCGGTCGAGATCGTGCAGATCAACGACTACATCGAGAGCATCAACCAGTACACGGCCGGCGGCTTCGACGGCGTCTCGGCCACCAACATGGACACGCTGTCCATCCCGGCGGGCGGCGGCATCGACACCACGGCCCTGATCGTCGGCGACTTCTCCAACGGCAATGACGCAGTGCTGGTGAAGGGCGACAAGTCCTTCGCCGACCTGAAGGGCACGCCGATCAATCTGGTCGAGCTGTCGGTCTCCCATTACCTCCTCGCGCGCGGGCTGGAGAATGCCGGCATGGCCGAGGCGGACATCTCGGTGGTCAACACCTCCGACGCCGACATGGTCGCGGCCTTCGCCTCGCCCGACGTCACCGCGGCGGTGACCTGGAACCCGCTGGTCTTCACGATCATGGAAATGCCGGACGTGAAGAAGATCTACGACAGCAGCGATATTCCCGGCGAGATCATCGACCTGATGGTCGTGAACACCGAGACGCTGGCCGACAATCCCGACTTCGGCAAGGCGCTGGTCGGCGCCTGGTACGAGACCATGACCCTGATGGCTGGCAACACCGAAGAGGCCAAGGCCGCACGGTCAGCGATGGCGGCGGCTTCGGGCACGGACCTCGCCGGCTACGACGCGCAGCTGGCGACGACCAAGATGTTCTACGACCCGGCCGACGCCGTGGCCTTCACCAAGGACGCGCAGCTGATCCAGACCATGGATTTCGTCCGCAAGTTCCTGTTCGACCACGGTATTCTGGGCGAAGGCGCGCAGAGTGTGGACGACATCGGCATGGCCTTCCCGGGTGGGAAGACGCTGGGCGACACGGGCAACATCAAGTTCCGCTTCGATCCCGGCTACATGGAAATGGCTGCCGAAGGGAAGCTTTGAGGCCATAGAAACCGGCGCGGCGCCGACCTGCCCGGCGCCGCGCCGAGTTTCCCCGAACCGAGTCTGCCAGACCCATGCGCCTGATCAATCTCCGCCCCTCGCGCAGCACGCTCGTCCTTCTGGCGATGCTGCCCTTCGTCCTGACGGTTCTGGCCTATGTCGTCGGGTCCGATATCCGCCGTGCGGATAACCCCAGGGACAAGCTGCTGCCTGCGCCCGCCGCCGTGGTCGAGCGGGCGGCGGAAATGGCGACCGAGCCTGACCGGCGCAGCCAGACGATCCTGCTCTGGGCGGACACCTGGGCTAGCCTGCAGCGTCTGGCCATCGGCGTTGGCGCGGCCGCCGCGCTCGCTCTCGTGCTCGGCCTGGTCATCGGATTGCTGCCGATCGCGCGGGCGGGACTGGCGTCCTATGTCGCCTTCCTGTCGCTCATACCACCATTGGCGTTGTTGCCCATTCTCTTCATTGTCTTCGGGCTCGGCGAGACGTCGAAGATCGTCCTCATAGCCATTGGAATCACACCGTTTCTGGTCCGCGACCTGTCGCAACGCGTGCTGGAGATCCCGCAGGAGCAGCTGGTGAAGGCGCAGACACTGGGGGCCAGCACCTGGCAGATCGCGATCCGCGTGGCGCTGCCGCAGATCGCGCCCCGGCTGGTGCAGGCGGTGCGGCTGTCGCTCGGCCCGGCCTGGCTGTTCCTGATCGCCGCCGAGGCCATCGCGGCGCAGGAAGGGCTCGGCTACCGCATCTTCCTGGTCCGCCGGTACCTCGCCATGGATGTGATTCTCCCCTATGTCTGCTGGATCACGCTGCTGGCCTTCGCGATTGACTGGAGCCTGAAGCGCCTGTCGGAACGCGCTTTCGCCTGGGCCCATGCGGAAGGGGAAAGCCTGTGAGCCAGGTTGAGATCATCAATGTTTTCAAGGACTACGACCGAAATCCTGTGCTGGAGCATGTGGAGGCGGACATCCCGTCGGGTGAGTTCTGCGCCATCGTCGGCGCGTCCGGCTGCGGGAAATCCACCTTTCTGCGCATGCTCTTGGCGCAGGAACTTCCCACGCAGGGTGAGATCCGGATCGGCGGCAAGGCGCCCGCGCGGGAGCCGGGGCCCGACCGTGGCGTCGTTTTCCAGCGCTATTCTGTCTTTCCGCACATGACGGTACGGGACAATCTTATGTTCCCGGGTGAGCTTCAGGGCTCGAAGTTCTTCGGCCGTCTGTTCGGTCCGGCGAAGAAGAAACTGGCCGACGAGGCCGACCGGGTGCTGGAACGAATCGGATTGTCGCACATGGCCGATGCCTGGCCCAGCCAGCTCTCCGGCGGCATGCAGCAGCGGCTCGCCATCGGCCAGGCGCTGGCGCGGCGGCCCGAGGTGTTGCTGCTGGACGAGCCGTTCGGCGCGCTCGATCCGGGCACGCGCAAGTCCATGCACGCCTTCCTGCTGGATCTTTGGCGGGAGACCGGCATGACCATCTTCATGGTCAGCCACGACCTCTCGGAGGCCTTCGAACTCGCAACGCGGGTTCTGGTCTTCGACAAGCGCCGCTGGGACCCCCAGGACCCGGCACGCTACGGCGCGACCATCACCTACGATTTCAAGCTCACCGAAAAGAAATGGAAGGCTCCCGATGTCCCTGCCTACGGACCGCCAAACCAGGAACCACCGGCCCTCGCGCCGGACAGCCCCGACGGAAAGCCGGCGCCAGCACCATCCTGACCTGACCAAGCTGCTCGGCTGGAAGGCCATGCGCGCCGAGGCGGACATCCCCGGCGCGGAGTGGGACAAGGAACGGCGCTGGGCGCTGCGCATGGGCCTGACCGCCGCCGATTCCATCGAGGACCGCTCGATCCCCACCTTCGCCCGCGGCGAGCTGCCCCACTATGCCGGCATCAACACCTTCCTGAAGGCCCCGTATTCCGAGGATGTTACCGAGTGCGGCCTTTACGACGCGACGGTGCTCGGCGCGCCCTTCGACGGCGGCACCACCTACCGGCCCGGCACCCGTTTCGGACCCCAGGGCATCCGCAAGATCTCGGCGCTCTACACGCCCTACAACTACGAACTTTCGGTCGACCTGCGCGAGCAGATGAGCCTCTGCGACGCCGGCGACATCTTCACCATCCCGGGCAATATCGAGAAAACCTTCGACCAGATCAGCCGCGCCTGCGCCCATGTCTTCTCGTCGGGTTCGATGCCGATCATCCTGGGCGGCGACCATTCGATCGGTTTTCCGACGGTGCGCGGAATGGCCGAATGCACCTCGAAGACGATCGGCATCGTCCATTTCGACCGCCACGCCGACATCCAGGAAAAGGACCTGGACGAGCGGATGCACACGACGCCGTGGTTCCACGCCACCAACTTGCCGAACGTGCCCGCCAAGAACCTGGTCCAGATCGGCATCGGCGGCTGGCAGGTGCCGCGCGAGGCGGTCGCCGTCGCCCGCGAGCGGGAGACCAACATCATCACCATGTCGGATGTCGAGAAGTTCGGTCTCGACAAGGTCGCCGAGATGGCGCTGGAGATGGCCTGGGACGGCGCGGACATGGTCTACATGTCCTTCGACATCGACTGCATCGACTGCGGCTTCGTGCCCGGCACCGGCTGGCCGGAGCCCGGCGGCTTCCTGCCCCGCGAGGCGCTGTCGCTGGTCTCCAAGATCGCCGCGGAGGGCCTCTGCGGCATGGAGATCGTCGAGGTCTCGCCGCCCTACGACACCTCCGACATCACCGCGCTGATGGCGACCCGCGTGATCGTGGATGCGCTGGGCTCCATGGTCGCGGCAGGCAAGATGGGCGCTCACAGGGAGCTGGTCGACAAGCCGGTCACCTTCGAGAAGGGCGACTATGACGAGGCCCGGGACGGCCGGCGCTGGAGCACCAGCGCCGTCGCAAAGGACTAGTCGGAGGTCTCGATCGAGAGCCTCCCCCTGGCAGGGGGAGGCCGGCGCGCAGCGACGGGTGGGGGTTGGCTGCGCCGGTGGAAGAATGGCAGGCGCCTGCTCTGCTCCCACCCCCCACCCAACCCTCCCCCCTCGGAGGGGGAGGGCATACTCAGACCGGATCAGACGCCGGGAGGACGAAAGAAAAATGCCGCACGATCATCACGGCCACTCGCATTCGCATGACCATCATCACCACAGCCATGACGACCACACGCACGGTCCCGGCCACAACCACGACCATGCCGCGCCGATGCATCTGCATTCGCACATGGACCCGGAAGACCGCGCGGCCGAACTCGCGGCGCTGACCGAGCAGTTCATCGAGGGCTTCAAGGCGGCGTCCGACAAGGCGAGCTATCTCCGGCTGTCCGGCGTGCCGCTGGAATGGCCGAGCCCCAGCGGGGGGAAGCCTTTGAAGCTGGTCGATCTCAGCATCGAATCGGCCTGGCAGCTGGCGGCGGCCTCGCCGGGCTTCGGCGGCGGCGAACTCAACCACATGATGTTCCCGGGCAGCATGATCGACGAACGGATCAACTGCCGGCTGACCTATGTCTCGCTGACCGAGCGTGAGGATGTCGATCTGCGCGAGCTTCTGGCGGCGCGTCTGTCGGACTGACGGGCGTCCGGTTTCTGCCGGACATGTCACGAATCAGAAACACGCACTATGTATTGCCTCGCCAAAGGGGCAGTTCAGAGGTGAGTCATGAGTGCGACGGGCAACGTAAACTGCCGCACGGTCTTCATTTCCGACATCCATCTCGGAACCCGCGGTTGCCAGGCCGAGTTGTTGCTGACCTTCATCAAGAGTTTCGAAGCCGAGAAGATCTACCTGGTCGGCGATATCGTCGATTGCTGGGCCCTGAAGCGGGGCTGGTACTGGCCGCAGAGCCACAATGACGTGGTCCAGAAGCTGCTGCGCCAGGCGCGCAAGGGCGTGAAGATCATCTATATCCCCGGCAATCACGACGAGGCCTTCCGCGACTATGTCGGCACCCATTTCGGCGGCGTCCAGGTGAAGCTCGACGACGTCCACGTGACCGCGAACGGCAAGCGCTTCCTCGTCACCCACGGCGACGCCTTCGACGGCGTCGTGCTGTATGCGAAGTGGCTCGCGCTGCTGGGCGACTGGTCCTACAACATGGCCATCCGCCTCAACACGGTCATCGCCCGCATCCGGGCGCGGCTCGGCATGCCCTACTGGTCGCTGTCGGCCTATCTGAAGGCCAAGGTGAAGAACGCGGTCCAGTTCATCGACAATTACGAGAAGACGGTCGCTGACGAGGCGCGCCGCCGCAAGGTCGATGGCGTGATCTGCGGCCATATCCATCACGCCGAGATCCGCGACATCGACGGCATCACCTATGTGAATGACGGCGACTGGGTGGAAAGCTGCACCGCGGTGATCGAGCGCCACGACGGCGAACTGGAAATCGTCCGCTGGACCGACCGCATTGCCGAATCCTTCGCCGAGAAGCGCCGCGCCGCCAAGGCCAAGGCGCCGCACGCGGCCTGACTATCTCGCACATACCGGCGGGTCGCGTCCCGGGCTTGACCCGAGACCCATTCCGGGGTCTTTCCGCCAGCGATGGCGCAACCGGTATCGCTCAGGCATGGGCCCCGGATCAGGTCCGGGGCAACGGCGCGGAAATGTGGGCGATGAAGATCGCTCTCGTCACCGACGCCTGGCTGCCGCAGGTCAACGGCGTCGTGCGCACCTGGGGACGGGTGGTCGAGGAGTGCGAGCGGCTGGGCCATGAGGTGCTTGTCATCGCGCCGCGCGACTTCCGCACCGTGCCGCTGCCGACCTATTCGGAAATCCGGATCGCCGTCGGCGCGGGCCGCAAGGTGCGCCGGATGCTGGACGAATTCGCGCCCGACGCCGTGCATGTCGCGACCGAGGGTCCGCTGGGGCTGGCCGCCCGCAGGCATTGCCTGAAGCTCGGCTGGCCGTTCACCACCAGTTATCACACCAAGTTCCCCGAATATGTCTCGGCCCGGTTCCCGGTGCCGCTCAGCTGGGGCTATGCCGCCGTCCGCCGCTTCCACAGGCCGTCCAGCGCCGTGCTGGTCGCGACCCCGACGATCCGTCGCGAACTGGAGGCGGAAGGCTTCGCCAACATCGCCGACTGGACCCGTGGCGTGGACACCGATCTGTTCCGCCCCGACGGCCCGAAGGCATGGGAAGGCGAGGGGCCGCTTTTCCTCTATGTCGGCCGCGTCGCAGTGGAGAAGAACATCGGCCAGTTCCTCGATCTCGATCTGCCGGGGACAAAGGCCGTCGTCGGCGGCGGCCCGCAGCTGGACGAACTGAGACGCGACCACCCGGACGTCCTGTTCCCCGGTCCGAAGTTCGGCGAGGAACTGGCAAGCTGGTATCGCAGCGCTTCCGTCTTCGTCTTCCCCAGCCGGACCGACACCTTCGGCCTGGTGCTGCTGGAATCGCTCGCCAGCGGCGTGCCGGTCGCGGCGCTGCCCGTCCCCGGACCGCTGGATGTGGTGGGGCGCGACGGGCCGGGCGTGCTGGATGAAGACCTTGGCAAGGCGGCGCTGGAAGCGTTGACCATCGATCCCGCTGTCTGCCGGAAACACGCCATGCGCTTTTCGTGGGAGGCGACGGCGGCTATCTTCCTGCAGAACCTTGCCCGGATCGAAAGGACGCCGCCATGGACGAAGCCCTGAGAGAACAGCGCATCGATCTCGCCTGCGCCTTCCGCTGGGCGGTGAGGCTGAACCTGCATGAAGGCGTCTGCAATCATTTCTCGCTGGCCGTGCCGGACGAGGACGGCGTCATGCGCGGCAACCGCTTCCTGATCAATCCCTATGGCCGGCACTGGTCGGAGATGACCGCGTCGTCGCTGCTGCTGGTCGATGCCGACGGCGATGTCCTGGAAGGCGAGGAGGAAGTGGAGACCTCGGCCTTCACCATCCATCGCGGTGTGCATCTGGCGGCGCCCCAGGCCGTCTGTGTGATGCATACCCACATGCCGCATACCACGGCGCTGACCCTGCTGAAGGACAGCGAGCTGAAGATGTGCGAGCAGAACGCGCTGATGTTCCATGACCGCATCGCCTATGACGAGGAATACAACGGCCTCTCGACGGACAATGCCGAAGGAGAACGCATCGCCTCGAAGCTGGGCAACCGCGCGGTGCTGATGATGGCGAGCCACGGCGTTACCGTGACCGGCGCCAATGTCCGCGAGACCTTCACCGACCTTTACTATCTGGAGCGGGCCGCGACCTTCCAGGTCCTGGCGCGATCGACCGGCGGCGAGCTGCGTGAGCTTTCCGGCGACGTCGTCTCGAAGACCTCGGCGCAGATGACCGAGGAACGGCCGATCCTCGCCGAACGCCATTTCGCCGCGCTCCGCCGCATCCTCGAGCGCGAGGAGCCGGCGTTCCTGAACTAGCCGCGATGATTGTCATGGACCGGCCGCGCCGGCTGCCGGATGGCCGGCTGACGGCGCATCTGCTTTCCGACCGGCCGGGCGAGGACGGCTACCGGGAGCTGCTGCCGGTGGCGCTGGCGCTCGGCTGCCACCCGGTCTTCCTGCAGTGTCTCGGCACCTACAAGGAACATTTCGACCTGATGGGACCGCTCCGTGTGAATGCGGCGCTGGCGCATCCGGAAATCGAGACCGTCAGCTGGCGGCGCATGGCGGACATCCTGAAGTCGAAAAAGGGCGGCTGACTGCGCCGAAGACGGTCGACCGGGTGGTCACCCCCGATGGCCCGATGGGCCACTCGGGGGTCCGGAGCGGCTTCGCCGCCTGTCCCATGACTCGACCGGATGCCCGCGCAAGGCGGGCATGACCTTTGGCGGAGGCCGGTTTCCCGATCTGACCGGGCGGAGGCTAGTCCTTCTTCTTCGCGCCGATCTTCGATTCCTCGCCCTTCACCAGCCGCTGGATGTTTTCGCGGTGGCGCAGCCAGACGATGGCGGCCAGCAGGACCGCCATCTCCATGTAGAGGTGACCGTAGAAGTACCAGGCGTAGACCGGCGTCGCTGCGGTCGCGATCAATGCGGCGAGCGAGGAGTAGCGGGTCAGCACCGCGACCAGCAGCCAGGTGGCGCAGGCCGCCAGCCCGGCGAAGAAGTTCACCGCGAGTGCGATGCCCAGAAAGGTCGCGACGCCCTTGCCGCCCCTGAATCCAAGATAGACCGGAAACAGATGGCCCAGGAACGCGCCGATGGCGGCGAGCACCTCGGCGCTGGGGCCATAGAGATGCCAGGCGATGGCCGCGGCCGCGGCGCCCTTGCCGCCGTCCAGGATCAGCGTTGCCAGCGCGATGTCCTTGCGGCCGGTGCGCAGCACGTTGGTCGCGCCGATATTGCCCGAACCGATCTTGCGCACATCGCCGAGGCCGACCGCCTTCGTCAGCAGCAGCCCGAACGGGATCGAGCCGAGCAGGTAGCCGACCACGAGGCAGCCGAGCAGCTGGGGGACGCCAAAGGCTTCCTGGATGACGATGAAGAGGTCCGAATACATGGGCTCAGACTGCCGACAGGCGAAGTCGATGTCGATATAGCATCGTCATGCTCCCACCCGCAGCGGGACTTGATCCCGCTGCCCAGTCCTGAAGTGATGGGCGCGCCGGGATGCCCGACTGGGTCCCGGGATCAAGTCCCGGGACGGACGGGTTGTTCAGCTCTCGACGCGGCGGACGAAGACGGTGTGGCCGTCGACGACGGTGCGGACGGCGTGGCCCTGCAGCGGGCGCTCGTCGAAGGGCGAGTTCTTCGACTTGGAGCGGAACTTCTTGGAATCGACGATCCACGGCGCCGCCGGATCGAACACCACCAGATCCGCCGGCCGTCCGGGCTCCAGCGCGCCGCTTTCCAGACCCAGCAGGCGGGCCGGATTGCAGGTCATGCAGGCGAGCACGGTCAGCAGCGGCACGCCCTCGCTCATGTGCAGCTGCAGGCCCAGCGCCAACATGGTCTCCAGGCCGACCACGCCATGGGCGGCGCGCTCGAAGGTCTGGCGCTTGGCTTCCGGGTCTTCCGGTGTGTGCTGGGACGAGATCACGTCGATGGTGCCGTCGCGGATCGCCTCGACCACGGCCCGGCGGTCGTCCTCGGAGCGAAGCGGCGGCGAGACCTTGGCGAAGGTCCGGTAGCCGTTCACCTCGTGCTCGTTCAGGGTGAAGTAGTGCGGGGCGGTCCCGCAGCTGACCTTCAGACCCATCTGCTTGGCGCGCCGCACGGCGTTGAGCGATTCGGCGGTGGTCAGGTGCGCGGCGTGGTAGCGCCCGCCGGTCAGCTCGACGAGCCTTATGTCCCGCTCGACCATGATGGTCTCGGCCGCCGACGGGATGCCGGTCAGCCCCAGCCGTGTGGCCAGCGCGCCGGCATTCATGACGCCGCCGGCCAGCGACGGCTCCTCGGCATGCTGGACGATCAGGGCGTCGAAGGCCGTGGCGTAGCTGAGCGCGCGGCGCATGACGTTGGCGTCGGCGATCGCACGGTCACCATCGGTGAAAGCGACGGCGCCTGCGGCCTTCAGCAGGCCGAACTCGGTGATCTGCCGCCCTTCCATATCCTGCGTCGCCGCCGCGAAGGGGCGGATATGAACGTCGGAGCCCTCATTGGCGCGGCGCAGCACGTATTCGACCAGGGCGACATTGTCGATCACCGGATCGGTGTTCGGCATGGTGCAGAGTGTTGTGACGCCGCCGGCCCGCGCGGCGGCGGCCGGCACTCTCGAAGCTTTCCTTGTGCTCCGCCCCGGGCTCGCCGATCACGGCGTGCATGTCGATAAGGCCGGGGGAAATGCAGAAACCGGCGATGTCGACCACCTCGGTGCGGTCCGGCGCGCCCTTGGGGAAGATGTTCGGCCCGACGGCGGCGATGCGGTCGTCCTCGATCAGTACGTGTCCGGTCTCGTCCCGGCCCGACTGCGGGTCCAGAACGCGGCCGTTCATGTATGCGATGCGGTGTTGCGGCATCTTCCGGCTACCCGTTGCCCTGTTGCGGCGTCAGCAGCTGCAGCACAGCCATGCGGACGGCAACGCCCATCTCGACCTGTTCGCGGATGACGCTGCGGTGGATGTCGTCGGCGACATCGGTGTCGATCTCGACGCCCCGGTTCATGGGGCCGGGATGCATGATCAGCGCATCCGGCTTGGCGCAGGCCAGCTTCTCGTGGTCCAGGCCGTAGTAGTGATAGTACTCGCGCACCGACGGCAGGAAGGCACCGGACATCCGCTCCCGTTGCAGCCGGAGCATCATCACGACATCGACGTCCTCGAGCCCTGCCCGCATGTCGGTATAGGCCTCGACGCCAAGCTGCGCGACGGCGGTCGGCAGCAGCGTCGGCGGCGCGATCACGCGCACACGGGCGCCCATCGTGTTCAGCAAATGGATATTCGACCGGGCCACGCGGCTGTGGGCGACATCGCCGCAGATCGCCACGGTCAGGCCCTCCAGCCGGTTCAGGCGGCGGCGGATGGTCAGCGCGTCCAGCAGTGCCTGGGTCGGGTGTTCGTGCTTGCCGTCGCCGGCATTGACCACGGCGCAGTCGACCTTCTGCGACAGCAGCGCCACCGCGCCGGAGTCCGGATGCCGCACCACCAGGATGTCGGGGTGCATGGCGTTCAGGGTCATCGCCGTGTCGATCAGGGTCTCGCCCTTCTTGGTCGACGAGACCTCGGTGTTCATGTTGATCACGTCGGCGCCGAGGCGCTTGCCGGCCAGCTCGAAGGAGGTCAGCGTCCGGGTCGAGTTCTCGAAGAAGAGGTTGATCTGCGTCCGCCCGGACAGCGCGTCGCGGCGCGGCCCGCCCTTGCGGTTGAAATCGACATAGCCTTCGGAGAGATCGAGGATGCGCTCGATGTCGCCACGGGAAAGAGACTGCATTCCCAGCAGATGCCGGTGCGGGAACGGCAGGTCATTGGACAGCGCGGCTTCGGTCATTAAAGCCGGCACAATAGGCAGCAGCGGCGGCAGTGCAAGCGCGTAAATGACGCGCCCGGCAAGCGGTCCGGATCAGGCCGCCGGACGCCAGCCGCCGCCCCGGATTTCCATGCCGCCGAGGCTCTTGTAGACCGCATCGACCAGCGCCTGTCCGCGGTCGTTCAGCAGCAGGCCGTCGCCCATCCGGTTCATCGTGTAGCCGAAGCTGATTCGATTCGCGGGATCGGCGAAACCGAGCGAGCCGCCGGCGCCGACATGGCCGAACGCCTCCGCGCCCATGATCGCGCCTTCCACGTTCAGCGCGCGATGGTCCATCGACTTCATGAAGCCCGGCCCGAAGCGGACCGGGATCTGAAGGGTGGCGTCGCGGTTGCTGGCGGCAGAGACCTCGGACATCGTGGCCAGCGTGTCCGCGCCGACCAGTTCGACGCCGTTCCAGGCGCCGCCATTGGCGAAGGGCCGGTACATCAGCGCCAGTCCCCGGCCATTGGTGATGCCGCCCGCCCCGCCCAGTTCGGCCGCATGGCCTTCCCGGGTGTTGCAGCCATGGGCCAGGAAACCGCCGGAATTGAACAGGAAGAGGTGCGGGATCGAACCCGGCTGGTTCATGCCGACTTCCAGAAAGAGCGGCTGCGGATCGCCCGGCTGATGGCGGCGGAAGATCATCGGCGCCACACGCGGCTCGATCTCCTCGGGCAGGCCGATCCAGAAATCGATACCCAGCGGCCCCGCGATCTCGTCGCGGAAATACGCGCCGAGCGACTTGCCGGAGGCCCGCCGAACCAGTTCGCCAACGGTCCAGCCGAAGGTCAGGCCGTGATAGCCGCCGCGTTCGCCCGGCTGCCAGAACGGTTCCTCGTCCGCCAGCCGCTGGCACATGTAGTCCCAGTCATAGATGCCGCCGGACTTCAGCTTCTCGCGGATCACCGGCACGCCGACGGTGTGATCCAGCATCATCCGCACCGTCGCTGACGCCTTGGCGCCCCGGCCGAATTCCGGCCAGATCTCCGATACCGGGGTGGCGAGGCTGAACGCGCCCTTCTCGATCAGGTGATGGGCGCAGATCGCCGTGGCGCCCTTGGTGGCGGAGAAGACGATGGAGACCGTGTCCTCGTCCCAGTCCCGGCCCGTCTTCTGGTCGGCCACGCCGCCCCAGAGATCGGCAACCACCTCTCCATCGACCGTGACGCAGCAACTGGCGCCGATCTCGCCGCGGCTCTCGAAATTCTCCCGGAACGCCTTCTCGACCGCCTCGAAGCCGGAACTGACCTGCCCCTTCACGCGATGATGTCCGGCGACAGCATGGCTTCCAGGCGGCAGATCTCGTCCTTCAACTGCAGTTTTCGCCGCTTCATGCGCTGCATCTGGAGATCGTCATAGGAACCCTTTTGTCCGAGGGCTTCGATGGCGGCATCCAGATCGTTGTGCGTCAGCTTGAGTTCCGCCACCCGTTGTTCAACGGCGTGCCGGCTCTCGCCCGAGACCTCGGTCATGCCCACTCTCCCGCTTTGCGTCATCCGGACCTTCTGGCATAGTCCCGCAACGCAATCCCGTCCGGCCGTCATGGTAGCACGGTGCGGGGGCGCATCAAATCGAACGACCGACGAAGGGCTGATCCCGTTCCATGGCCGTCTTTTCCGCCGGCGTGTTTCCCCCGAACGATCTCTGGGACTTTGCGACCCGGCTCTATGCCAGGGGGCGGGCCAAGGACGCCTGCCTGTCGTTGCAGGATCGCAACGGCCTCGACGTCAATGTCGTCCTGTTCTGCTGCTGGGTCGCCTCAAGCGGGCGCGGCACCTTCAGAAGCGGCGAACTGGAGGCGGCGCTGGAGGCCGTGAACCGCTGGCGCGGGCATGTCATCCAGGTCCTTCGCGACCTGCGTCATGAACTGAAGGACGGCGTTCCGCCGGCGCCGAAGCCATTGTCGGACGATCTCCGCCGCGTGGTCGTCGAGTGCGAACTGCATGCGGAGCATGTCGAGGTCCTGATGCTGCACAAGTCGATGGCGCGCTCGGGCACGGGCACCTTCGATCCCGTCCAGCAGCTGGAAGACAATGTCGCCAATCTGCTGCGGTATCTGACCCTGGTCGGCGTCAAGCCGGAAGCCGACGTGCTTGCCGATCTCTCCGCAGTCCTTGCGGCGGGCTTTCCGGACGAATCGATGCAGCGGATCGAGACCACGGCGGCCGGCATGGCCTTCCGTCTGGGCGCCGGAGATGCAGGCGTTCTGGGCGGCTGAAGGCTCGTTCCGCTTTCACCCTTGAAGTGACCCTGCGACAGGCGCAGGATTACAACTTGATGACAGCCTTCTCATGGCTGCCACGTCACCCGAAACCTATCTCAAGGGGAGAAAGACGTGAGTTCACAACCTTCACTGGAACAGCTGCAACGGAAACACGCCGACCTGGATGACAGGCTGCATCGCGAAGAGACGCGGCCCATGCCGGACGACGCACTGATTACCCGTTTGAAGAAGGAAAAGCTGCTGTTGAAGGACGCGATGGCCGAATTGATGCGTAAGGCTGCGTGACCGTCTGTCTGCGTAACGCGTGAAATCACGCCGGGAGGTCCAGGAGGCGCCCCGGCACAAGAAACGGCGAAGGCCCTGTCCCAATGGCGGGGCCTTCTGTATTTTCGGAACCATGATGGGGGAGGAAGAACTGGCCGCGGCTCTGGCGCGGGCGCTGTCGCGCCGCCGGAACGCGTATATTTCCGTCGAGGGGCTGACGCGGCTGTCCGCCGGCGCCTCGCGTGAGGCCTATGCGTTCGATGCGGTGGACGAGGATGGCGGTAGACGGCCGCTGATCCTGAAGCGCGACCCGCCGGGCGCCGAGGTGCCGGAGGATCCTGACGACAACCGGTTCGGCGCGAACCGGCCGACCGAGGCGGCGATACTCGACATCGCCTGGCACGCCGGCGTGCCCGCGCCGGAAATGATCTTCCTGGCCGATGAAGAAGACGGTATCGGCGCGGCCTTCGTTATGGAGGCCCTGAGCGGCGAGACCCTGCCGCAGAAGATACTCCGCGATCCGGAACTGGAGGCGGGGCGTGAGGCGCTGCCCCGGGATCTCGGCGCGGCCCTGGCGCGCCTGCATGCCATCCCGCTGGAGAAGGCCCCGTTTCTCAGGACCTTCACGCTGGACGATCACCTGGACGCCTTCCGCAAGGTGCTGGACGAATACGGCCATCCGCAGCCCGGATTCGAATACGGGCTGCGGTGGCTGGAGGCGCGCCGGCCTGGCCGACGAACCGCCGGTCTTCGCCCATGGCGACTACCGGATGGGCAACATCATGGTCGATGGGCGGGGCCTCGTGGGCATTCTGGACTGGGAGGTCGGCCACCGCGGCGACCGCTATGTCGATCTGTCATGGCCTTCGGTCCGGGCCTGGCGCTTCGGCCGCGACGCCACGCCGCTCGCGGGCGTCGGCCAGCGTGAGGACTTCTACCGCGCCTACGAGGAAGCCGGCGGTGCGCCGGTCGACCGCGCGGCCGTGCACTACTGGGAGGTTCTGGGCACGCTGCGCTGGGGAATCATGTGCATGACCATCGGCCAGCAGTTCACGTCAGGCCGCGAACGCTCGGTCGAGAAGGCCGTGATCGGGCGCCGGGTCGCCGAGACGGAGCTCGACTTCCTGTCGATGCTGGACCCGCTCTAGGGGATTTCCGGAACGTCCGGGGAAGGTGGTGGAGCCAGGCGGAATCGAACCGCCGACCTCTTGAATGCCATTCAAGCGCTCTCCCAACTGAGCTATGGCCCCGTCACCTTGTGCGATGACGCCGGACTTCTGAACGGGGCGTTGGGCCGCCCGTCCGGCTGCGGAGGCGGTTTGTATTCAAGCCTCCGGACGATTGCAAGTCCGCAATTCAGAGCGCCGCGAAACTACTTGTCGTCGTCCTCGTCGTCGTCTTCGTCATCATCGTCGTTGCTGTCGTCATCATCATCGTCGTCGTCTTCCGCGCCGGCCTTCCGCTTGTCGAGGATCTCGGCGTCGCCCTCGGAGAGGTCCATGGGCTCGTCATCGTCGTCCTCGTCGACGTCGGGCGTGCCGGTGTCGTCGTCATCATCATCATCGTCGTCATCGTCGTCGGCGAGCAGCGCATCATCGTCGTCGTCATCGTCGAGGAGCACGTCGTCGTCATCGTCGTCGACTTCGTCCTCCTTCTCCTCCTTCTTCTTCGGCGCGGCCTTCTTCACCTTCTCGTCCGGCGTCGGACGGCGCTGCTTGAAGACGACAACGGGCTCGTTCTCCTCGCCGCATTTCGGGCAGATGAGCTCAGACTTGCCCATGTCGTAGAACTTGATCCCGCAACTGGTGCAGGTGTGCTTGGTGCCCCATTCGGGTTTGGCCATGACCATCTGGCTCCGCAGAAAATGTGTCCCGGGTCGGGAGAACGTCGAAGGCGGGTGAATAGCCAAGGCCGCCCCTGCCTGTCAAAGCCTCTTTCGGCCTAGGACGCGGACTCATAAGCGCGCAGCCATATTCGGGTTGAAGCGATGAGGACGGCTGCGAGGTAGTTTCGGGCGGATTTCTCGTAGCGTGTTGCGATCTTCCGGAAGTGTTTGAGTTTGTTGAAGAAGCGCTCGACGACATTGCGTCGGCGGTAGAGCGCCGGATCGACGCTGCGCTGGACCTTGCGGTCGCGCTGGGTGGGAATGTGGCCGCGACCGCCCTGCGCCGCGATCAGGTCCAGCACGGCCCGGGCGTCATAGCCCCGGTCGGCCACCACGTCGCCCGTCGCCGGATGGGCGGCAAGGAGTTCCGCAACAGCCGCCTTGTCGGAGGCCTGGCCCGGGCTGAGCACCAGCGCGACCGGCAGGCCGCGCTCGTCGACCATGGCGTTGATCTTGGTGCTCAGTCCTCCACGAGAACGGCCAATGGCGTGATCCGCGCCCCCTTTTTGCCGGAGGCGGCGTGCTGGTGGGCGCGGATGATGGAGCTGTCGATGAACTGCATCGAATCCGGCGATTTCCTGGCCAGCGCTTCGAAGACCCGCACCCAGACGCCCGCCTTCGCCCAGCGGTTGAAGCGGTTGTAGACCGTGGTGTGCGGGCCATAGCGCTCCGGCAGGTCGCGCCAGGGCGAGCCGGTGCGCAGCACCCAGAAAATGCCGTTGAGAACCCTGCGGTCATCCACCCGGGGAACGCCCCGCGGCTTGTTCGGGAGCAGCGGCTCGATCAGCTCCCATTCGAAATCGGTCAGATCAAAGCGCGCCATTCCGGACCTCCTGCGATTCACCCACCAGAGTGAATCACCCAAAGAACCGAAACAGAATCCCCTTTATGGGTTCAGAACCTAGGCGCGCCATCGATAGAGCACGACGCGGATCCGCCAGAACAGCTTGCCCGAGCGTGCGTAGCGTACCACGTTGCCCAGCCGGCGGCCGGCGGTGCGCAAAGCCAGCCCGGCCCGCGCCATCGCGACGGCCATCCGCCCGGCCCGGCGGACCGCTTCACGGTCGGCGGCATATCCCTTCTTCTCCAGCATGTCGCCGGCGCCCTGCTGGGTCAGCGCGATCTCGATATCCGAGAGTTCCTCGCGCCACGCCTCGATACGGTCGGCTCGCGGCTTCTTCAGCAGGTTCTGGTGCAGGTGGCGCTGATCCTCGGGGATCTTCGAGAGATAGGCTTCGCCGTCGAGTTCACCCGGATCGGTCAGCGGCGGCAGATCCTTGCGCCTGACGAAGTCCCGGATCGACTGCATGGTGGCGTCGTGGTCGGTAATCAGGTCCTCGTAGCGGACTTCCATCAGATCGTCACCGGCCACACGGTCGACGCGCCCGGCATTCGCCGCCCAGCGCTTCGCGGCGTCATAGGGGTCCTCGTTCATCGCGCGGGCGGTGTAGCTGCCGATCGACTGCTTCTGGCTGCCGAAGACGCCCCGCGGGTCGCGGATGATGTGGAGATACTTCGCCGAGGGGATCTCCCGGCGCAGCCGCGCGATGTGATGGGTCAGCCGCGTGCCCTTGACCAGGTAGTAGGGCACATCCAGCCCGTCGAAATGCAGGTCGAGGACCTTGCGCAGGATCATCTCGAACTTCGCCGGGCGGGTGAGCACCTCCAGTCCGAAACGCAGCGTCTTCCGGTCGATGTTCCACCGAGCGAACTTGTCGTCGCCGAAGAAGGTGTCGACCACGCGGTCGATATCGGCTTCCTCCCGGATTTCCGGCCCGGTCTCCAGCAGATCGGCAAAGGCCTCGGTCTCGATGGTGACGGCGACTTCCTCGTGCAGGTCCAGCCGGCTGGCAAGGAAGGTCGAGCCCGAGCGGTTCTCGTACATCAGGAACACGATCTGCCGCTCGCCGAGCGGCAGCGGGAAGCTGTCGATCTTCTCGTTCGTGACGGGGTCCCTCATCGGCGGCGGAGCATAGCCATCAAAGCGCGCGGCGTCAGCGTCCGCGGGTCCGGCAGCGACAACGCGCCCGTCAGGCGCCAGGCCAGCAGCGTGTGCAGCGCCATGCGGCCGGTGATGGTCAGCGCGGTGACCATCGCCACGCCTGTCGCCCCGTGGTCCTCCACCACCAGGATATTGGCGACGACATTGATCACGACGGCACCGATGGTCAGCGCGCTCATCAGGTTCTGGTGCCCGGTCATCTGCAGCATCATGCCCGGACTGCCGACCACGGCGCTGACGGTCTGCCCGGCGGCGAGGATGATCAGGATCAGCGCGGCCTCGCCATAGGGCGCGCCGAACAGCAGGTCCAGCAGCGGCTCGGCGAACAGAAGGATCAGGATGAAGACCGGCACCGAGACGACGGTCGACCAGGTCGCCGCGGTGCGCGCCATGCGTTCGAAATCGGCCAGCCGGCCCTCGGCGTGCAGTGCGGCGAGCAGCTGCGGCAGCGCCAGATTGATCACCGACAGTGCAAAGATGACCAGGTTGGTCACCCGCATCGCCGCGCCGTAGAGCGCGACTTCCGTGGCCTCGCGGTAGGCCGACAGGACCCAGACATCGGTCGCCTTCAGCACCAGCGCGCCGGACGAATGCAGCAGCATCGGCGCAGACAGGATGGCGAGATGCTTTGGTCCGAAATCCTCGGTGTCCGGCGGTCCGCCGGCATTGTTCCGCACGAAGCGCAGGCAGATCGCCATTGCGACCAGCGCCATGAAGGCCGAGGCCGCGGCGTAGATCTCGACCACCGCCCAGGGCCCCGTATTGATCCCGGCGAGCAGGGCGCCGAACAGCGCGGCGAAGGCGAGGCCCTCGCGCGGCGCGCTGAGCAGCAACGCGCCGGCCCTGATGCGTCCGACGCCGCGCAGGAAGGCCGAGGCGATTTCCTCGGCCGAGCGGGTGAAGACGATCAGCAGGATCAGCCCCGCCATCAGCCAGCCCAGTTCGCGGCGGAACAGATCGGCTTCCATCCAGGACCAGAGCCCGAAGAAGACCGCCGCCATCACCAGCGCGACCAGGACGAAGATCAGCGCCGTCGCCTTCAGGATCGCGCGCGCCCGGTCCCATGCCCCCGCACCGCCGGCGATGCCGGCCAGCTTGGTAACGCCGGTCTGCATCCCGAAGCTCTGGATCATGGCGCCGACGGCGACGATCTGGGCGAAGACGGTGTAGAAGCCGAAATCCGCCGGGCTCAGCAGCCGCGTCAGCACCATGGCGACGGCGATGTTCAGAATCCCCAGCGATGCCCGGTTGATCAGGCCGAACAGGGCACCCAGTCTGAGGCGCCGGCCGTGACGGTCCGGAGGGGCTATGGCTGTGTCTCCCTGAACAGGCGTTGGCCGAAAGGCTTAAACCTTCAGTCCCCGCGCTTCAATCGGTCCAGGCGGATGCGGTGGCGGCTGTCCGTCAGCCGAAGCGCCGCGCCCATCAGTGCGATGACGAGGCCGATGCCGGTGGCGCCGCTGATCAGGAACATGACCAGCAACTGGTAGCGGACGGCCTGCGAGGGGTCGGCGCCGGCCAGGATCTGCCCCGTCATCATGCCGGGCAGGGAAACGACGCCGGTCGCGGCCATGGCGTTGATGATCGGGATCAGCCCGGCATTGGCGGACCGGCGCAGCGTCGCGGCCAGCGCCTGCCAGCGGGTCGCACCGGTCAGCAGATGCGCCTCGATGGCGGCACGGCGGGTCAGCAGGTCGTTCGACAGCGCGTTCAGGCCGACGGCGATGCCGGTCATCGCATTGCCCAGCATCATGCCGAACATCGGGATGGCGTAGCGCGGGTCGTACCAGGGGTCCTGCCGGATGACGACATTCAGCGCAAACATCATCACCAGCGCCGCGCCGAAAAGCATGGTCCCTGCGCCCAGCCCATAGCCCCAGATGCCGCGGATCGCATGTTCCTGGCGGGACATGATCTCGTAGCCCGCCACCGCGACCATCACCGTCGCGGCCAGCGCGGTCAGGCCCGGCGACTGGCTGGTGATCAGCACCTCCAGAACAAGACCGACAAGCGAGAGCTGGATGACCATGCGGATGGCGGCGATCGACATCTGACGCACGAATCCGAGGTCCAGCAGCAGCGACAGCACGGCGTTGGCGATCAGGAAGACCGCCGCAAGCGCGACCTCCCAGTTGGCGGGATCGATGGTCATGGCGTCGCATCCGGCGGCGTTATGCGCCCTTCGGCGATCCGCATGACCGGGAAGCCGAGCCGTTCGATCTGCTTCGGATCGTGGCTGGTCATCAGCACGCTGGCGCCCCGGTCCAGCCGCTCGCGGATCAGGGCCTCGACCCGGTCGCGGTTCTCCTCGTCCAGCGCCGAGGTCGGTTCGTCGAGCAGCAGCACCTGCGGTTCGCGGGCAAAGGTCATCGCCATGGCCAGCCGCTGGCGTTCACCCGTCGACAGCGTGTTCGAGGGCTTGCGGAACAGCTTCGCGTCCAGTCCCAGCCTGCCGGCCCCGGCGCGGCCGGCCTCGTCCAGATGATCGCCCGCATGCGGCAGCCACCAGGCAGGCTCGGCCGGGACGTAGGCGACGCGCCGCCGCCAGTCGCCGGGCTTCATGCTCTCGCGGCTCTGTCCATCGAGGGTCACGTCGCCCTCGTTCGGGTCGAGGTCGGCCAGCGCCCGGAACAGGCTGGTCTTGCCGCTGCCGGACGGGCCGGATAGCGCGATCCCCGTGCCGGGCGGCAGCGAGAAGGAGCAGCCGCGCACGACGCCTGACGTGAGGCCGCGGACCTCCAGGCCGGCCGCTGCCCCGTCGCGATCCCCATGGTTCATGGACCGACGATAGGCGCGCCCCGCGGCGCCATCAATCGGCACGGAAGGGACTCGCGGCAACGTGCGCCGCTTGACGGCTCCGCCCGGCGGCGATACGCGACGGGCTCGAACCTATCGAAGGGATCGCGACATGGCGAAAGACAAGATCAACAAGGTCGTGCTGGCCTTTTCCGGCGGCCTGGACACGTCCGTCATCCTGAAATGGCTGCAGACGACCTATGAGTGCGAGGTCGTCACCTTCACCGCCGACCTGGGACAGGGCGAGGAGCTGGAGCCGGCCCGCGCCAAGGCCGAACTGCTGGGCGTGAAGCAGATCTACATCGACGACCTGCGCGAGGAATTCGTCCGCGACTACGTCTTCCCGATGTTCCGCGCCAACGCGATCTACGAGGGCACCTATCTGCTGGGCACCTCGATCGCGCGGCCGCTGATCGCCAAGCGCCAGATCGAGATTGCGAAGGAAGTGGGCGCCGACGCCGTCGCCCATGGCGCGACCGGCAAGGGCAACGATCAGGTCCGCTTCGAGCTCGGCTACTACGCGCTGAAGCCGGACATCCATGTCATCAGCCCCTGGCGCGAGTGGGACCTGACCAGCCGGACCCGGCTGATCGAATTCGCCGAGCAGCACCAGATTCCGATCCCCCGCGACAAGCGCGGCGAGGCCCCGTTCAGCCAGGACGCCAACCTGCTGCACATCTCTTCGGAAGGAAACATCCTCGAGGACCCGTGGCAGGAGGCCGATCTGGACCTGATCCTGACCCGGATCGTGAAGCCGGAGGCCGCGCCCGACACGCCGACCGAGATCACCATCGCCTTCGAGAAGGGCGACCCGGTGGCCATCGACGGCAAGCGCATGAAGGCCGCCGAGATGCTGACCGAACTGAACCGCCTCGGCGGCGAGAACGGCATCGGCATCCTCGACATCGTCGAGAACCGCTTCATCGGCATGAAGTCGCGCGGCGTTTACGAGACGCCGGGCGGCACGGTGCTGTTCCATGCCCGCCGGGCGATGGAGTTGATCACCCTTGACCGCGGTGCGATGCACCAGAAGGACGAGTTGATGCCGCGCTACGCGGAACTGCTCTACAACGGCTTCTGGTTCAGCCCGGAGCGGGAGATGCTGCAGGCCGCCATCGACAAGGCCTCGGAGCGGGTCAATGGCGAGGTCCGGCTGAAGCTCTACAAGGGCAATGTCATGATCACCGGCCGCCGCTCGCCCAACAGCCTCTACGACGAGGCCATCGTCACCTTCGAGGACGACGCCGGCGCCTACGATCAGCGCGACGCGGAAGGCTTCATCAAGCTGAACGCCCTGCGCCTGCGCCTGCTCGGGCGGCAGTAGCGCCTACCAGGGGATCGTCTTCCCCGCATGGTCGAAGAAGCCGCCGCTCATCTCCGGGGTGGCGGCTTCCATGACGTCCAGCAGCTTCAACGTGCACTGTTCCGGCGTGAAGGTGTCGCGTCCGTCCGTGAAGCCGGCGGAGAGCCGGGTCTCGACCGTGCCCGGATGCAGCGCGAGCACCACGGTCTGTTTCCGCTTGCGGCCGATCTCGATCGCCGCGCCGCGCCAGAACTGGTTCAGCGCCGCCTTCGATGCGCGGTAGCCGTACCAGCCGCCCAGCCCGTTGTCGCCGATGGACCCGACACGTGCGGACAGCGCGGCGAGGACGCCTCTGTCGTCGCGAGGCAGCAGGCCGTGGAAGTGCTTGGCGACCAGCGCCGGACCGATGGCGTTGAGCGCGATCAGATCGGACAGCCGTTGCGGATGGAGCTGGCTGAGCGCCTTCTCCGGCCCCCTGTCGTCCGGCGCGAGTGCCCCGGTCGCGACGAAAATCAGGTCGTAGGGGCCGCCATCGCGCACCGCCTCCGCCGCCGCCTCGATGGCGGCTTCGTCGGTCACGTCGATGGCTGGATCCGTCGAGCGGGCGAGACGTGTCACGGCCGCGCCCCGATCCTCAAGTACTTCGGCCATGGCCGACCCGATGCCGCCCGTGGCGCCGATGACGATGGTGTTGCTGAACGCAGTCATGGCCTTGTCTACGCCCGCGCCGCCTGAGCGGTTCGCTGGCGTCGCTGTTGCGACGGACTTGGCCTTCTCCGGCATTTGACGCAGGCTGCCGCGGCAATGAGGGGCGAGCGGGAGGAAACAGGTGCGGCATCCCTACGCCGAACTGATCGGCTTCGAGGTCACCGGGCGTGACGCCGGCGAGAGCACGCTGACGCTGAAGATCCGGCCGGAGCACATGAACCCGCATGGCGTCGCCCATGGCGCAGTGCTCTATGCGCTGGCGGATACCGGCATGGGTGCGGCGCTCTACAGCCTGCTGGAAGAGGGGCAGGCCTGCGCCACGGTGACCTGCGCCATCAACTATTTCCGCCCGGTCGGCGGCGGCACGGTTACCTGCCGCACTTTCGTCAGAAACAAGGGCCGCACCATCGCGGCGCTGGAATCCGAGATCTGGAACGGGGAGAAACTGGCCGCCACGGCGCAGGGCCAGTTCTCCATCTTCGCCGTCCGTCCGCCGAAAGGCTGACCGCTCAGCCGTACTTTCTCAGTTCCAGCCGCCCGATCTGGTTGCGGTGCACCTCGTCGGGACCGTCGAAGATGCGCATCGCCCGCGCGTTTGCCGCCGCCTGGCCATGGCCGAAATCGTCGGTCATGCCGGCGCCGCCATGGGCCTGGATCGAATAGTCGATCACCCGCTGCAGCATGTTCGGCGCGGCGACCTTGATCATGGCGATCTCGGCGGCAGCAGCCTTGTTGCCGACCTTGTCCATGCGGTCGGCCGCCTTCAGCACCAGCAGGCGCGCCTGATCGATGGCGATGCGCGATTCCGCGATCCGCTCCAGCGTCACCGACTGCTCGGCCAGCGGGCGGCCGAAGGCGACGCGGGACTTCACGCGGCGGCACATGTTCTCCAGCGCGACCTCCGCCTGGCCGATGGCCCGCATGCAATGATGGATGCGGCCCGGGCCGAGGCGGCCCTGGGCGATCTCGAAACCGCGGCCCTCGCCCAGAAGGATGTTGTCGGCCGGCACGGTGACGTTCTCGAACGCGACCTCGGCATGGCCGTGCGGGGCGTCGTCATAGCCGAAGACCGGCAGCCAGCGGACGATGCGGACACCGGGCGTGTCCCGCGGCACCAGGATCATCGACTGCTGACGGTGCCGCTCGGCGTGATCCGGGTCGGTCTTGCCCATGACGATGAACAACTTGCAGCGCGGGTCCGTCGCGCCGGTCGACCACCACTTGCGGCCGTTGATCACGTAGTTGTCGCCCTGCCGCTCGATCCGGCACTCGATATTGGTCGCATCCGACGAGGCGACGGCGGGTTCGGTCATGGCGAAGCAGGACCGGATGTCGCCGGCAAGCAGCGGTTCCAGCCATGCCCGCTTCTGGGCCTCGGTGCCGTATTTCTCCAGCGTCTCCATGTTGCCGGTATCGGGCGCGGAGCAGTTGAAGACCTCCGGCGCCCAGCCGATGCGCCCCATGATCTCGCAGAGCGGCGCATATTCCATGTTGGTCAGGCCGGCCCCGGCCTCGCCCGGCAGGAACAGGTTCCAGAGACCCTGGGCCTTGGCCTTCGCCTTCAGTTCCTCCATCACGGGGATCGTCTTGAACCGCTCGCCGGTCTCGACCTCGGCGCGGTAGCGCTCGCTCGCGGGCTCCACCTCGGCGGCCATGAAGCCCTGCAGCCGCTCCATCAGCGCCACCACTTTCAGCGTGTGTTCGAAATCCATGATCCGCATCCTTTCGCAGCAGACTGTTCTGCCGCGAAAAATGCGGGCACCAAGACCATGTGACAAATGCATTGATAGGATGATATTGTATTCATCTAATGAATTTATCCCGCATCGATCTCAACCTGTTCGTCGTCATGGAGGCGATCTACGCCGAGGGCGGCGTCACGGCAGCCAGCCGGCGGCTGAACCTGTCGCAGCCGGCCGTGTCCCATGCGCTGGCGCGGCTCCGCGATCTGTTCGGAGACCCGTTGTTCCAGCGCAACGGTCACGTCATGTCGCCGACGCCGCTGGCGCGCCGCATCATCGAACAGGTGCGCGCCTCGCTGGACGGGTTCGAGGCGGCGCTGGGCGTGCCCGAGGCCTTCGACCCCGGCACCGCCACACGGCGGATCACCCTGGCGATGCGGGATGCGATGCAGGCCGCCGTGCTGCCGGAACTGATGGAGGATCTGGCGGTGCATGCGCCAGGGATCGACCTGATCGTCGTGCGCATCGACCGGCGCGACATCGAGCGCGAACTGAGTGCCGGCCGGATCGATCTCGCCGTTGACGTGCCGCTGCCGCTGACCGACGCGGTACGGCGCGAAAGGCTGGGCCGGGAGTGGATGTCGGTGGTGGTGCGGGCCGGGCATCCCGCCGCCGGCGCACCTCTGGATCTCGAGACCTATCTGGCGCAGGAACACATCGTCGTCTCCTCCCGCAGCCGCGGGCTCAGCGCCGAGGAGTACGAGCTCTCCCGCCGCAATCTGCGCCGGCGGGTCCGGATGCGGTGCCAGAACTACTGGGGCGCCTGCGCCGCGGTGGGGCGGACCGACCTGATGCTGACCATGCCGCAGAGCCATGCGCGGACCCTGAACGTCCATTTCGGTAACGTGCTGCTGCCGTTCCCGATCGAGACGCCGGCTCACGACACCTGTCTCTACTGGCATGCGGGCGCCGATCAGGACGCGGTCAACCTCTGGTTCCGCAACCGGCTGCGCGACGCGGTGGGCAGGGCCGGCATATGGTCCGCCGATCCGCCAGCCGTGCCGACCGGCGACTGGCGCGAACTGCCGGATTGACGGCGCAAGGCTGCCCCGCATTGCATTGGGGCGAGTGTCTGTCGGAAGATGCGCTCCCTTCCGGGCCGCCCGGCCCAAATTCTGGAGTCCCTGATGCCCCGTCGCATCGTCATCGCCGGCGGCGGCTATTCCGGCGCCGCGGCCGCCATCCGCCTCGCCAACAGCGCCACCGCGCCGCTCGAGATCACGGTGGTCGAGCCGCGCGCGCGGGCCGGCTGCGGCACGGCCTATGACGTGAGCGACCCGGCGGTCCGCCTGAACGTCGAGGACAGCCTGATGGTCGTCGACCGCGAGGACATCGGGAAGTTCGCCCGCTGGCTGGACGAAAGCGGGACCCGCGCCGCCGACCCGGACGGCGTCACCGACGAGGGCGAGTTCTTCGCGCAGCGCCAGGCCTTCGGCCGCTTCATGGCGGCGGCCTTCGCCGAGGCGCAGAAGGAGAACAGGTCGCTGTCGGCGATCCGGCATTACTGCGACGGCGTCTCGGCGCTGGTGCCAGCGGGCAGCGGATACCGCGTCCAACTCGGCAAGGGAGGCGCGATGGAGGCCGATCTGGTCATTCTCGCCTGCGGCAACGAGCGGCCGGCCAGCCTGCCGGTGCTGTCGGAGGCGTTCCGCCGGCATTCGGGCTATGCCGCAGACCCGTGGGGGCCGGGTACTCTGGATGCCATCGGCCCGGGTGAGCGGGTGCTGCTGGTCGGCAGCGGGCTGACGGCCGTCGACATGATCGCCTCGCTGACCCTGCGCGGTCACACCGGCCGGATCGACTCCGTCTCCCGGCGCGGACTTCTGCCGCGTCAGCAGGGCGAGTTTCCGGGCGTCGCCGAACTGCTCCGCCGCATCGCCGCGCCTGTCCCGGCGCTTGTCGAGAAGCACGGCCGCCCGTCGAGCGTGCTGGAGGTGCTGCGCTGGATTCGTGCCGATATGCGCGAGGACGCCGCCCGCGGCGTCGGCTGGCGCGAGGGCTTCGATTCCATCCGCGACGCCGCGCGGCACATCTGGCCGCACCTGCCGGTCGAGGAGAAGCGGAGGTTCTTCCGGCATCTGAAGCCCTGGTACGACTGCCACCGCTTCCGGGTCGCGCCGCAGATCAACCGCATTGTCCGGACCCGCCTCGACGACGGGTCGCTGACCGTCTCCGCCGCGCGCATCGTCGATGCCGCAGCCGGCGAACAGGGCCTCACGGTGACGCTACAGGACCGCGGACAGGCCGAAGTGCGGAAAGCAGTCTATGACCGGGTCATCAACTGCACGGGGCCGAATCCCGATCCCGCCCGTTCCGGGATCGGTTTCCTGCGCGAAGCCATGCAGTCCGGCCTGCTCGCGGGCGACCCGAGCGGCGTCGGGCTGGCGGTGAACGACCGCTACGAGACGCTGGCTCCGGACGGATCGGCCAACCCGGCGCTGATCGCCATCGGACCCATGACCAAGGGACGCTTCGGGGAATCGGTGGCGGTGCCGCAGATCACGCTGCAGCTGGCCACGCTGACCGCCCGGCTGACGGAAGAGGGGCTGCTCTAGCGGCCCTTCAACGGTCCGGCGGCAGGTTGCGGACCAGGGCCTCGACGGTGCGGGCAGCGTTTTCGGCGGCGATGGCGAAGAAGACGCCGATGGCGTTCATGTCCGGCTCCCCGCCCGCCAGATCGGAGAGGCTGCGGACGGCGACGAAGGGCGTCCCGTTGGCCATGGCGACCATGGCGACGGCCGCGGATTCCATGTCCAGCGCGTCGGCCTGGAAGGTCTGCTGCACGTAATCCCGGAAGTCCGCATTGTCGACGAAGACGGAACCCGAGACCCCGCGCCCGCCGATCTTCAGCGACGGCGCGGCCTCCAGGCAGTTGCCGTCATCGCCGCAGCGGCGCAGGTCGACCGAGGCGGCGGCCGACCGCGCGGCGGCCAGCATCGCGGGGTCGGCATCGAACCAGTAGGTCTTCGTCTCGCCCAGATCGCCGCGCCAGACCGCGATCCCCTGCGGGAAGATCATGCCGTAGTTCGGCACGTCCCGGCTCAGGAAGGGCGGCAGGTGCCATTCGCCGTCGGCGCCCTTCCGCGCGAAGGCCGAGTCCAGATACTGGCTCCACTGCGCGGGGACCGTCACATCGCCGACCTTGAGCGCCGGATCGACGCCGCCCGCGATACCGGAGACGACGATGGATTTCGGCGCGTGCAGGTCGATCAGCAGCTGCGTGTTCATCGCCGCGTTGACCATGGAGATGCCGGTCTGCCCGACGATCACGGCCCGCCCGCCCAGAGTGCCGGTCAGGTATTCCGCGCCGCGTTCCGTCACCACCTCGACATCCGACATCCGCGCCCGGATGGCTTCGTATTCCGGCGCGAAGGCGGTCAGGACGGCGGTCCGCGGCGCGTCGGCCGAAGCGGCTGCGGCGGCGAGGAGCGCGGCGGCCATGGCGGCCGCGTGAAGGATGAACCGGACGTGCTGCATGATTTCTCTCCCCGGCGTGTGGTGCGGCGTCTGAAGGGCCAGCGGCGACGAGTACTCTTGCTGCGTTGCGGCGGCTCCGCGGTGGAAGGTCTGGCGCTATCACGTTACCCCGGCGTCCCGATCAAGTCGGGGACAGGCACCGAGCCGGGGTCCGGAGCGGCTTCGCCGCAAGGCTGATGATTGTCCGGATGCCGGATCGGAGTCGGGCATGACGGTGGAGGGCGCCGCCATTGTCAGCTGTGCCCCTTCAGGAAGGCCTCGATCTCGGCGCTGGCGGCCTCGATGTGTTCGGGCTCCTTCCAGTTCTCGATCAGGCGGGCGTTGGGCGCCAGTTCGGCCATGCGCCGTGAGGTCGCCTGCGGGTGGTGGGCGTCGTTGCCCATCATCACCAGGATCGGCGTCTGGCACTGCGCCGCGAAATCCTCGCCGACATTGAAGGTGAACTCGCCGCTGCCGAAGAGGTTCTGGTTGAAGGCGTCGAAATCGGCGTCGCTCGCTTCCGGGTGATCGGGTTTCACGTCGGCGGCCCAGCTGTCGAACATGTCGAGGAAGAGCTGCCGGTCGCCGTCATAGCCGATGGGCTGCAGCGCCACGGCCGCGGCCATGCGCTCGGGCGCGGTCTTCGCGATCTCCATGATGAAGCTGCCGCCGATGCACATGCCGACGACGTGGAAGCGCTCGTGCCCCAGATGGTCCATCAGGCCGAGCTGGTCGGCGCAGTAATCGGCCCAGCCGTCCGAGGCGCTGACCGGCGCGACCGACTGCCCCGCATTGCGCTGGTCCATGACCACGACCTGGAAGTCCCCGGCCAGCCGCGCCATCGGGTCCCAGACCATGCGCGGCCAGAAATCGATAGCCGACCGCATCCCGCCCGGCGCCAGCGCCAGCACAGGAAAGCCCTCGCCATGCACCTCGTAATGAATCTTCGCGTCCCCGCGCGTGTATGTCGGCATTGATGCGTCTCCCCCTGTTCCCCGTCGATGGTGGGGAGGGCGGGCGAAGGGGTCAAGGTAGCTAGGTCGCGTATCCGAGAAATGAAGGTTTCTCGGAACATGTGAATGGCAGCTATGAGCCCAAAGTGTCGGATGCTGAGCGTTGCGCAAACGTCGGCTATGCGCGTGGAAAGCTGACTTAGCAAAGTTGCTGCCGTTAGGTTCGCCCGTTCTGAAGAGCCTTAACGCCTGCTAATCTCTTGCAACATTCAGGAAGGGACAGGCACTTAACAAGGCGTCCGCCACGGCTTCGACGAACTTATCTAAAGTATGGGAACGGTGCCTCGTTCTTGAAGCCCATTCATTTGCTGATTTGCGATAGTGAGATTGATAGTCTCGCTTGCGCAGTTCACGGTCGTCGGAAGTATCCGTGAGTTCGAGCAGTGCGATTCTAGAAATTGCCACTTCATCGAACGCCTCACGGTGATGAACGCCATGCCTTGCTCTAATTTCTTGATCGAATTCCTTGTCGAAAATCTTGATAAACTTGCCAAAATCCAATCCATGATCGGAATTTGCGCTATTGACCGCCTTAGAGAGGTTTTTTAGCCGCTCTCGAAATTGATAGAACCGTCCAAAATACATTTCGCAGCAGTATCTTAAATGACTTTCGCGCGAAACAGGTGCGCGGGAAAATGGGTAGCGTCGAAAATACCATTCGACATCACGTAGCGCATTGACAGTGCTTAAAAGCTCCATGTACGAAGTCACAACTGCGTGCTCCATCTCAATTTCAGGTGAAAACTTGAACTCTTCAGAGTTTTTTTCGAGAGGTATGAATTCGTCGTCAAAATAGAGCGTGTAGACGATTTGTGAACGCTTCCATTCTCGCCAACCAGGATACTCTTGCAATTTTTGTATCCAATCCCGAATCGCGCCAGAAATTCGTTCTTGAGCAGTAATATTGGGGGTCATCGCTTTTGAAGCTCCTTCATTATTCGCGGGAAGAATGCCAAATTCACATCCCTCAACCGACCCAAAAAGACAATCCAAGTAAGTTCAAGTGTTGCTTCAGGGCGGGAAGCGGCCATTGACAGAGACCGCGCTAGTGGCAGTTTTGTCCGCATTATTACCATTGGTAGCTCGCCGGATTGTAGGTCGAGATTGGTATGTTTGCTATTCGCGACAAATGGATGATGCTGGCCAAGCATTGTTCCGAATAACCTGCGCTTCTGGGCGCTTGCCGGGTTCCGGCATGGTGGCAGGGGGATGAACCGTCTGCAGTTCCGGCACGGGATCGATGAAGGTCATGCGCGGGTCACCCGCCCTCCACCCGACCCTCCGAAATAATCACCAGCGGGTTCGGCGGCGGGGCGGTCTCCTGCATCAGGCCGGCGAGGCCCGCCGCGCCGGAGGGGGTGGTGGCGATGCCGAGCGTTGCGGCGGCGTCGACCGCGGCGGCGGCCTCGGCCTCCGAGACCGTGACGAAGCGGTCGGCGGCGTCGGTCAGGATATCCAGCGCCAGCATGGACGGCGTCTTGCAGTCCAGCCGGCCCATCTCCGAGACCGGGCCCTCGACGGTGACGATGCGGCCCGCCTCGACGCTCGCCTTCAGGCAGGGCGCGGCGTCGGGTTCGACCACGACGATCTCCGGCTGCACCGCCCAGTTGCGGCGGATCATGGCGGCGATGGCGGCGGCCAGCCCGCCGACCCCGGCCTGCAGGAAGACATGCGAGGGCCAGCCGCCCGAGGCCTCGAACGCGGCCCGCATCTCCTCGGCCATCACGGTGTAGCCCTCCATCACCAGCCGGGGCGGTTCGGTGTAGCCGGGCCAGGAGCCGTCGGCGAGATGGATCGCGCCGCTCGAACTCGGCATCGGCGATGGCGGCCTGCACGCTGGCCTCGTAATCCGCGCCCGAGCGCACGACCTCCGCCCCCTTCCCGCGCAACCGCAGGGCGAAATCCTCCGGCACCGTCTCGGCCAGATGGATGCGGCAGTTCGCGCCGAACAGCCGCGCGCCGGCGGCGACGGCCATGCCGTGATTGCCCGCGCTGGCGCAGACGAAGGTCATGCCGGCGGCCACGGCCTTCACTGCGTCGGCGGTCATGTCGGCAGGGGCGGGCGGCGTCTCCATTTCGGCGGCGATCAGCTGCGCCACGGCATAGACCCCGCCGAGCGCCTTGAACGCGCCGAGCCCCATGCGGCCGGTCTCGTCCTTGATCCAGAGCGTCTGCCCGCCGAGCGCCGCCTGCCTCAGCGGCGTCGCCTCATGGGCCGGGCAATGCGCCAGCAGCCGGCGCGGGCCTTCGGGGTCGAGCAGGGGGCGGTCGGTCATTCCGCCGCCTTGTCGGTCATGTCCTCCAGCTTCTGCACGCTCTCCGCCGCGGCGGCGCCGTAGATGCCCTTCGACATCAGGCTGAGTTCGGCGTCGCGGCGGGCGGCATAGACCTTCGCGCGGGCCTTGTGGACGGCGGTCGAATCCGGTGCGCCCTGGGCGGCGATCTCGGCCAGGTGGCAGGCAAGGCGGTGCTGTCCGGCCTCGGAAAGTTCCCGCGCCCGGAAGCTGAGCGCCGGGGCCCCGCCGGCCAGGCGGCAGAGCTCGTCGGCCAGCTCGGCGTCCTTCGCCGGTTTCAGGTTGGCCGGGTTGCCGTCATGCCAGCCGCCATAGAGCCGCCAGATGTTGCGGACGACGAATTCCGGCTCGTCGTACATGGGCCGCAGATAGGGCTTCTCCAGCAGGTCGGCGGGCACGCGGACGGAATGGATGATGTCGTTCAGCTTCGCGCCCTGGTTCATCAGGGTCAGCGTTTCCTCGACAAGGCCTTCCAGCGCGCGGGCCATGTTGTCCAGCACCTCCGAGATCCGCTGCTTGCCCCCGATGGGCAGACCGTGGGCGGGGATCAGCAGCTCCGCGCCCATCGCCTGCATCTGGCGCAGCGCGTGCGCCCATTCCAGCGGATAGCGCTGCACCTTCTGCGGGTTGCCGGCATTGGGGAACATCCAGATCAGGAAGTCGCCGGCGCAGATCGCCTTGCGCTCGGGCAGCCAGGCCCAGAGGTGGTCGTCGGTCTCGCCCTTGTCGTGGCGCATCTCGATCCGGTCGTCGCCGACGCGGACGGTCATGCGCTCGTCGAAGGTGGTGTCGGGGCGGACCCACTCGCTGGGACCGAAGGGGGCGTCGTCCATGTCGGACATGCGCTTGCCCCGGCTCAGCGCGAACTGCCGCCAGTTGATGATCTTGTTGTAGCCCGAGGTCATCTCGTAGCGGTCGATGCGCGGGGTGACGTTGCTGTGGGCGACGAAGCGCGGGCGGCGGTCGCCCCGGTCCGCCGAATGATCGACGAAGGCCTTCGCGCCGCCGACGTGATCGACATGGCCGTGGGTGAAGGCGATGGTGTCGATGGGGTCCGTCGACCACTTGCGCAGGCTCTCGATGATCGGGCGCGCGTGACCTTCCAGCGAGGTATCGAACAGCACCAGCCCGTCGCCGGTGTCGAAGGCGACGACATGGCTGAAGGCCTCGACCAGCGCCACGCCTTCGCCAAGTTCGGAGAGTTCGCGGGTCCGCCGGTCCATCATCCCCGGTGCGCCGTCGGGCGCCCCCTCGTCGATGATCCTCGCGCTCATCGCCAGCAGATCGGTCATCGGTTTCTCTCCCCTCTCAGAGCAGCGTGCCGCCTGACACATCATGTCATGCCCGCTTCATGCGGGCATCCGGTCATTCGGATACTCGCGGCGAAGCCGCACGGGACCCCCGCATGAAGCGGGGGTGACGGGTTGAGTTCCGGGCGACCGCCCGGACGACACCTACAACAGCGTGCCGCCGTCCAGCGCATGGCGGCAGAGCTTCTTGGCCACCGTCGGCAGCGCCAGCGCGCCGAACTCATCCGGCCGCGCCCAGACGCCGTCCGGGCCGCCGCCGACAGCCTGACCCGTCCAGACCGTCATGTCGAAGTGGAAATGGGTGAAGCCATGACGGACGGTGCCGTTCAGCTCCCGCCATTCGGTGTGGGCCGGCACATGGGACAATGCCTCGCCCTCGTCCCAGGGCCCTTCCTCGCGCCAGGGGGTCGAGGGCGGCATCACCATGCCGCCCAGCAGGCCCTCGTCCGGGCGGCGCTGGAACAGCACGGCGCCGTCGTCGCGGACCAGCCAGAAGAAGACCGCGTGACGCGTCGGCTTCGCCTTCTTCGGCGCCCGGCGGGGCAGTTGTGCGGCGATGCCCTTCGCCGCGGCCTCGCAATGGGGGCCAAGCGGGCAGCGCGTGCAGGCGGGCGATTTGGGCGTGCAGATGGTTGCGCCCAGATCCATCAGCGCCTGCGCGAAGTCGCCGGGCCGCCGCTCCGGCGTCAGCGTGGCGGCGAGGCGGCGAAGCTCCGGCTTCGACCCCGGCATCTCGGCCTCGATCGCGAACAGCCGCGCCGTCACCCGCTCGATATTGCCGTCCACGGGCATGGCGGGGCGGTCGAAGGCGATGGCGGCGATGGCGGCGGCGGTGTAGGGGCCGATGCCCGGCAGCTCCAGCAGCCCGGCCTCGGTCTCGGGGAAGCGGCCGCCATGCTCGGCGACGACCGTCTTTGCGCATTTCAGCAGGTTCCGCGCCCGGCTGTAGTAGCCCAGCCCCTGCCAGGCGTGCATGACCTCGTCCTGGTCGGCGGCGGCAAGCGCCTCGACGGTCGGCCAACGCTCGGTGAAGGCCCGGAAATAGGGCCCGACCGTGGCGACCGTTGTCTGCTGCAGCATGATCTCGCTCAGCCAGACGCGGTAGGGATCGGGCGTCTCGCCGGGCAGCGCGCGCCAGGGCAGCACGCGCCGGTGGATGTCGTAGTGGGCCAGCAGATCGGCTACGATCCGGTCTCTTTCGATCGTGGGCATGGGCGGCACCGTGGCGGCAAAGGACGACAACGGCAAGAGACGCGGCGGCGGCTTCCGTGCGGCGGGGGCCGAGGCGGCGGGTATCCTCTCGCCGATCATGCGCAAGCGCGGCTTCGCCCATGTCGAGGTGATCCAGCGCTGGCCCGAGATCGTCGGCCCGACGCTGGCCGACAACTGCCGCCCCGAACGCCTGCAATGGCCGCGCGACGAGAGCGCGGGCGAGGGCGCGACGCTGCACATGCTGGTCGCCTCCGGCTGGGCGGTCGAGGTGCAGCATCTGGAGCCGGTGATCGTGGAGCGGATCAACCGTTTCTTCGGCTGGCGCGCTGTGACCCGGCTGAAGCTGCGTCAGGGACCGGTCCGGGCGCGGCCCAAGCGAGTGCTGCCGAAACAGCGCCCGTTGACCGAGGCCGAACAGGCCGAACTCGACCGCCTTGTCGCTGGCGTCGCCGATCCGGACGTGAAGGCAACGCTCCGCCGGCTCGGCGCCAGTATCATGGCCCGCGAATCATCCTGATCGTTTGCGCGGGGAGGGCGGAACATGGACATCTCGAAGCAGAAGGAACTGGCGCGGCTGCTGGCCGGATTCCGGCGCTACGGCACCGCTCAGAGCGGCCTCGACCCCGCGTTGGTGCCGCCCGATCCGGCGACGGCCTACCGCATCGCGGCGATGGTTGAGGAAGAGTTGGGCTGGGAGGTCGCGGGCTGGAAGATCGCCGCCTTCAAGCAGGAAATGCAGCGGCAGCTGCGCACCGACGCGCCGATCTACGGCCGGGTCTATGCGCCGCTGGTCATGGCCGAGCCGGTGACGCGCGTTCACGCCGACTGCCACGGCCCGATCCCCGAGGTCGAGTTCGAGGTGAAGCTGGGCCGGGATCTGCCGCCGCGCGACGCGCCCTATTCGACGGACGAGGTGATGGACGCGGTGGAGAGCATCCATCCGGGTTTCGAGCTTGCCGAATGCCGTTTTGTCCATGACGACAATTTCCCGCCCCTGCCGGCCATCCTGGCCGACGGCGCCGGCAGCGGCGTCATCGCCTACGGGCCGGCCATCGAGAACTGGCGCGACGCCGATATCGCAGGGCAGGAGGTGAAGCTGTTCCGGAACGGCGAGCTCTGCCGCAGCGGCACGGCAGCCGAGCATATCGACCACCCGGTCGTGCCCGTGACCTGGCTGGCGAACGAGCTGTCACGGACCGGCGTCGGCATGAAGGCCGGGCAGATGGTCAGCTCGGGCACCCTGACGGGCATGCTGCAGCCGAAGCCCGGCGACACGTTCGTTGCGGACTTCGGACCGTTCGGCACGGTGACTGCGAACTACGTCTGAAGCGACCACCGTTTCCGGAAGCCGGCAGGTCTTTGCGCCGCGACGGAAGCACCGCATTCTGCGGGCAGCCGCCGAAGGAGACCGCCCATGACGATCCGCCTCCGCCTCGCCGACCTCAGGGAACTGCTCTATTCCCGGCCCGACGCGATCCCGGAAGGTCCGGCTGCGCGGTTCGCCGTGGAGGCCATCGAACAGCACAAGCGCGAAGGCATGGAGCTGGCGTTCAGGGCGCGGATGACGGCGCTTGCCGTGTTCGCGGTGATGATGCCGTTCCTGGGCGGAAGGCTTGAGGACGTCATCTATTACGAGACGCTGATGGCCTTGCTGGCGGTCGTTGGCTGGCTGCAGCGGCGCATGGCGCAGGTCGGCCGCTCGCAGGTCGAGATGGCGCTGATCTTCGCCGATATCCTGATCATGGCGCTGGCGATCGCCGTGCCGAACCCGCTGGCGCCCGCCGACTGGCCGGCCGCGATGCAGTTCCGCTCCGAAGGCTTCAAGTATTTCTATATCTTCCTGGCCTTCGGCACGCTGGCCTATTCATGGCGCACCGTGCGCGGCATCGGCAGCATCACGGCCACGGTATGGCTGGCGACGGTCGCTCTCGTCTGGCTGCTCTCGACGCCGGACGCCGAGCTGGGCGCGGCGGCTGCGGCGGCGTTCGGCCACTCCTATTACCTGATCGACCATCTCGACCCCAACAGCCTGCTGCTCTGGATCCGGGCGCAGGAAATCGTGGTCTTCCTGGTGGTCGCGTGGGTGCTTTCCACCACGGTCCGGCGGTACTCGCGGCTGCTGTTGCAGCAGGCGGGCCTGGAGCGTGAGCGGACCAATCTGGCGCGCTACTTCTCCCCCAATGTCGTCGAGGACCTGTCACAGAACGACGAGCCCCTCAAGCAGGTCCGCAATCAGGATGTCGCGGTGCTGTTCGTCGATATCGTCGGCTTCACCACCTTCGCCGCCGAAAGGCCGGCAGGCGAGGTGATCGAGACCCTGCGCGCCTTCCACGCCCGGATGGAGACGCAGGTGTTCGCCCATCGCGGCACGCTCGACAAGTATCTGGGCGACGGGCTGATGGCGACTTTCGGGACGCCCACCGCCGGGCTGTCCGACGCGGCGAACGCGCTCGCCTGTGCGCGGGGAATGGCCGAAACTGTTGCCGAATGGAACGCCGAGCGAACCGCTTCGGGCGAGGCGCCGGTCCGGATCGGCGTTGGCGTCCACTACGGTCCGGCCGTGCTCGGCAATATCGGCGTCAACCGTCTCGAATTCGCGGTGATCGGCGACACCGTCAACACGGCCAGCCGCGTCGAGGCCCTGACCCGAGGGCTCGAGGTGACGATTGCCGCGACCGGCGAAGCCGTGACGCAGGCTCGGGCCGAGACCGGCGGCGGCGCGGACCCGGCCGAGGGTTTCGAGCCGCTCGGCCCGCAACAGGTCCGGGGCCGCGAGCAGCCGGTCGAGATCTGGGGACTCGCCTGAGCCCGGGGCTACCGCTCCGACAGCGCCAGCTTCAGGCCGAGAAAGGCGAAGGCGGCGGCGAAGATACGGCGGAACCAGTCCATGATCGCGGGCCGGGAGATCACGTAGCGCCGCACGAAGCTGGCGAAGATCCCGTACCCGATGAAGACGATGAAGGTCATGGCCATGAAGACCGCGGCCAGCCCGCTCATCTGCCAGACCGGGGATGTTGCGTCCGGGCTGACGAACTGCGGCAGGAAGGCCAGCGCGAACACCGAGAGCTTCGGGTTCAGCAGGTTGATCAGGATGGCGTTGACGATCACTTCCCGCGCCGGGACATTCTTCGCATCTGCCTCGACGACAAGGCTCCCGCGCTCCTTCAGCGTCTTCCAGGCCATGTAGAGCAGGTAGGCGACGCCCAGATACTTGAAGATGACGAAGGCCAGCACGCTGGTGTGCAGCAGCGCCGCAAGACCCGTCACCGCCGCAACAAGGTGCGGGATCGTCCCCAGCGTGCAGCCGAAGGCGGCGACGATGCTGGCCCAGGCCCCGCGCGACAGCCCGGCGGCGAGCGTGTAGAGCACGCCCGTGCCGGGCGCCACGCAGACGATCAGGGCGGTCAGCAGGAATTCGGCGCTCAAACCGGCCTCCTCAGTCGCGGGCGCGTTCCAGGATGGTGACCGAACAGGCCGCCTCCTCGAAGCCCATCACGCCGCCGCCATTCTCGGCCAGCGCGATGCGGGCGTCGTCGACCTGCCGTTCGCCGGCCTCGCCGCGGAGCTGCGTGGTCAGTTCGTAGATCATCGACAGGCCCGTTGCGCCAACCGGATGGCCCTTGGAGACGAGACCGCCGGAGGTGTTGACCGGCACCTTGCCGCCCGGGCCGGTCTCGCCGGCCTCGATGAAGCGGCCGCCCTCGCCGATGTCGCAGAAGCCCATCATCTCGACCTGCAGCACCTCGCAGAAGCTGGTGGCGTCGTGCACCTCGGCCACCTGCACGTCCTTCGGCTCCAGCCCGGCCTGGGCATAGGCCTTCTTCGCCGCGGTCATGGACAGCGACGGCTCGTCGAGGCGTTTGTACTTGCCGCCCGACAGCGCGTTGGCGCGGATCTTCACAGCCCGGTCCCTCACCGCCTGCGGCAGGCTCTGGTAGTAGTCTTCGGAGCAGACGATGGCTGCCGCGGCGCCGTCGCCGATCGGCGCGCACATGGCCCGTGTCAACGGGAAGCTGACCGGCCGGTCTTCCATGACCATGTCGGTGGTCATCTCGAACTGGTACTGCGCGTTCGGGTTCTTGGCCCCGTAATTGTGGTTCTTGGCTGCGCCCGCCGCGATCTGGCGCTGCGTCGTGCCGTGCTTCTTCATGTGGTAGCAGGCCTGCATGGAGTAGGTGTCCATGAAGACGGTGCGGTCCGGCCCGGTGGTGAACTCCTTGCCGGCTTCCTCGCCCGCGGCGGTGTAGTAGTTCTTCCACTCGTCGGGATCGAAATTGTCGATGCCGGCATAGAAGCTGCGCTGGATCTTCTCCGGCTCGTCGGGAATCCAGATCTTCTCGACGCCCATCGCCAGGCTGACATCGGTCTGGCCGGACAGGATGTCCTTCCAGGCGCCATGCAGCGCCATCGACGCGGTCGCGCAGGCGCCCTCGACATTCACCATCGGCACGCGCGCCGGGAAGCGGCCCTCGTTCACCAGCGGGGTGAAGCAGACCTGCCCGCGGATCGAGCCCTGGTCGTTGTGCAGCCACATGCCGCAATTGCCGAACCAGCCGAACTCGATGTCGTCGCCATTCTCCATCCCGGCGTCGGCCAGCACGCCCTCATAGGCGTCGCGCGTCAGGTCCTTGAAGCTCTTGTCCGGCCATTTCTGGAACCGCGTGGAATAGCTCCCGATGATGTAGACGTCCTGCATCCGATCCTCCCCGATCATGCTGCGCCGGGACGGGGCGCCCCGGTCTCCGCCACAGAATTATCACCGGATATACCGCATTTTCACGGTGTCGCCCAATTGTCGCCGCCTTCGACGGGGACTATGGATAGATCAGTCGAACGCCAGACACGGGGGCGGAAAGCAACATGTTTACCAGGAAGCAGGACGGCCAGCAGGGCGGTGAAAACGCCAACGCCGAGGAAAACGAAGTGCGCCAGCCGCGCACCAGCACGCCGCGGCCGACCGAAGACCTGATCGCGAAGAAGCCGCGGGTCGACATTCCGCGCACGCCGACGAGCTATCCAACCTCCGAGCCGCGGCAGTCGCAGCCGGAGAGGCGCGACGACGACAGCAAGCTTCTGGTCGGCGACGGCATCAAGCTCAAGGGCGAGATCACCAACTGCGCCGAGCTCGTCGTCGAAGGCACTGTCGACGCCAAGGTCGAGGCGACCCGGTTCCAGATCTCGCAGAGCGGCGTCTACTCGGGCGAGTGCAATGTCCAGGATGCCGATATCGCCGGCCAGTTCGACGGCGTGCTCAACTGCCGCGGCAAGCTGATCGTGCGCGGCTCCGGCAAGGTGAAGGGCACGCTGCGTTATGGCGATGTCGAGATCGAGGCCGGCGGCCGCATTTCCGGCGAGATCCAGGTCTTCGGCGAGGACGAGCCTGCGGCCAAGCCGGTCGCGGTGCAGGACCTCAAGGCCGCCGGCGAGTAACCGCCGAAAGGATCCGGGCGCTCCAAATGGCGGGGTTGCAGAGATCGGCCTCCTGAAAGGGCCGACGCCAACGTAGTCTGCCGCCATGCTGCGCCGCGTGCCATTCTTCTACGGCTGGGTCATCGTCGCCATCGCCTTCGTGACGATGGCGGTATCGGTGAGCGCCCGCACGTCCTTCTCGCTGCTGCTGCCGCCGATCATCGACGAATATGGCTGGCAGCGCGGTGTCGTGGCCGGGGCGTTCTCCGCGGGTTTCCTGCTTTCGGCCGTGCTCGGTCCCGTCGCCGGCAAGCTGGTGGACCGGCGCGGCCCGGCCTTCGTCATCGAGATCGGCGTCGTCCTGATGGGCTCGGGGATGATCCTCGCGAGCCTGGTCGCCGAGCCCTGGCATCTCTATGTCACGCTGGGCCTGCTGGTCGGTGCCGGCGCGAATTTCATGAGCTACACCGTCCAGTCGATGTACCTGCCCAACTGGTTCCAGCGGCGGCGCGGTCTGGCCATCAGTCTCGCGTTCAGCGGGGTCGGCATGGGCGCCATCGTCCTGCTGCCTTACTTCCAGCTTGTAATCGTCCGCGACGGATGGCGCGACGCCTGCCTGATGCTCGGCATCCTGGCGCTGGTGCTGCTGGCGCCGCTCAACCTGCTGGTGCGCAAACGGCCGTCCGACCTCGGCCTGCAGCCGGACGGGCGGCCCGCAGACGCCCCCGAAGAGACCGGCGGACGCCGTTATCGTGTGGTGGACCCGGAATGGGCGGCGGTGGAATGGACGCTGGGCCGGGCGCTGCGGACGCGGCGGTTCTGGTGGATCGCCGCCGGCTTGTTCACGGCGATGGTCGCCTGGTATTCGGTTCAGATTCACCAGACGCAATACCTGATCGAAGTCGGCTTCAGCGCCATCGACGCCGCCTGGGCGCTGGGCTTCGTCGCTGCGGTCGCCATTCCGGGGCAGATCCTGCTGGGTGCGCTGTCGGACCGGATCGGGCGGGAAGCGGTCTGGGCGCTCGCCAGCCTGGGTTTCGTGATCAGCTATGCCGCACTGCTGGGGCTTAAGGTCTGGCCGACCGAATGGCTGCTCTACGCCATGGTCGTGAGCCAGGGGTTCCTGGGCTACGCCTATGCCACGGTGATGGGGCCGATACTGGCGGAGCTGTATGACGGGCCGCATTTCGGCACCATCGTCGGCGCCTCCACGGTCGCATCCATCGGTGGCGGCGCGGGCGGCCCGTGGCTCGCCGGCATCATCCACGACATGACCGGCAGCTATGACCTGGCCTGGTATTTCGCGATCTTCTGCTGCTTCTTCAGCACCTTCGCCATCTGGCAGGCGGCCCCGAGGAAGGTGCGCGCCGTCAGCCTGGGCGATTGACGCAGGCGGTCACGGCCCCTCGAAGATCAGAAGCCCGGGAACACACTTCAGCCCGGGGTCGAGGCCTGACGCGCCGCGGTGCGCTGCAGGCGGTCGATGCGGTCTTCCATCGCCGGATGCGTCCGCCACCAGCCGCGGCCACGGATCCCTGCATATTCCTCGATGGTGTGCCGAAGGGTCTGAACCGACGTCACGAAGTGAATGCGCCCCAGCGCCTGGCTGAGCGCGGCTGCATCGCCGGTCAGGCGCGCGGCTTCGGCGTCGGCCCGGAACTCCGCCCGGCGCGATGTGGCGTGATGCAGCGCCGAGAGCGCCGTCGGACCCAGCGCAAGGGTCCACCATGCCCAGTCGGGGGCCAGGCTGGCGCCGAAGAAGAGGAAGGCGACGGTTCCACCCAGCAGCGCCACGAGCGCCGCCGCGAAACTGAGCCGGCCCAGCGTCTGCCCCAGCGCCATGCGCCGCCCGTCGCCGGCGCGGACATGCGCAAGTTCGTGCGCCAGCACGGCCAGAAGCTGCCGCTCCGTCAGCAGGTCGTGCAGGCTCTCCGAGACCACCAGATGGATCATGCCGGGCGGGCCGGGATGCCAGACATAGGCGTTGGGCGGACCCTCGACGAAGCCGAGCGGCGGGTCGATCTTGAAGCCGGCCTTCTCGACCAGAGTCGAGAGCCGGTCGCGGAAGCCCGCCGACAGGCGCTTCCGGCGCGGTTCCCGGGCGATCTGGCGAAGCGGATGGTGAAAGGGCGTGGCGCCGCCAGTCGAAACCAGCATGCCCAGCGCGGCAACCGTCGCCAGCCCGCCCAGCATGCCGGCCATGGTCCAGCCGGCCAGGATGACGATCCCGGCCATGCCGGCGACCGGCATGAAACCGATCATCAGGTCCAGCAGGCGCCGGGACGCGACCCTCAACGGTCCGGCCCGAATTCGGCGCCGCCGCCGCCGGCCAGCGGCACGCGGATGCGCCCCGAAGCCATAGTGAAGTTGCCGTCCACCGCAGCCGTCAGCGGAAACCGGGCCAACTCGCGGATGATGCCGCCGGGAAACCCGACGACAACCACTTCGCGCCGCGCCGCATCGGGCAGCGCCAGATCGGGAAGACCGTCGCCGTCCCAGTCGAGGACCGCGCTCAGGTCCTGATCGCGGCTGCCGATGGCGTGATTGGAGAAGCCGTGGGCCTCGGCGACCCGGGTCATTCGCGTGCCACCGGCAGGGCGCAGCAGGCGCAGCGTACCGCCGATATGCGGGGTCACGACCACGGCGATCTCCAGCACGCCGTCGCCGTCGAAATCGGCGATGCCGGCGGGGTTCAGCCAGCGGTTCGGGCAGGCCGATCCAGTCGTCGCGGGCGACCAGCTGCAGCCGGCCTTCGCGGATGCCGTAGACCGCCAGCGCCGCGCCCCGCTCCAGATCACTCTCGACCACGACCATCTCGGGGACGCCGTCGCCGCTCAGGTCCGCGAGGCGGACCTGCCGGTCCTCGAAGACGGACGATTTCGGCAGTCTCAGCCCGAGGACGCGGCCGCCCTCCAGTTCGGCCATGATCGCCCCGGCCTCGATGGCGTCGCCCAGGATGCCGTGACGATAGCGGTCCGTCGGTTCGGCCAGCCAGGCCCGCACAATCGGTCCGTTGCCGCTCGCCACCACGGCGTCGGGCAGGGCGTCCGGCGGCAGTTCGTCCGCCGCCGCGCCGCCCGTCAGGACCAGCCACGCCAGCAGGACGAAGGCCGTCCTCATCCGAATCTGTCCATGATCAGGCGGTGCACGGCGCGCAGGCCCATCGCCTCGCCGCCCTTGGGTCGTCCCGGCCGCGCCCGGCTGTTCCAGGCCATGATGTCGAAATGCAGCCAGTTCTTCGGTTCGGCGACGAATTCCTTCAGGAACAACGCCGCCGTCGTTGCGCCGGCGAAACGGCCGCTGCCGGCATTGTTGATGTCGGCGAAGGGCGAGTTGAGCAGATGCCGGTAGCCGTCATGCATGGGCAGCCGCCAGACGTCCTCCCCTGCGGACCGGCCGGCGTGCATCATCTCGTCGCCCAGTTCGTCGCTGGCCGTGAAATAGGCCGCGATTTCGGTGCCGACAGCGACACGCGCCGCACCGGTCAGGGTTGCGAAATCGATCAGCAGGGCCGGGTTTTCCTCCGACGCCAGTGTCAGCGCGTCGCCGAGGATCAGCCGTCCTTCGGCGTCGGTGTTGCCGATCTCGACGGTCAGGCCCTTGCGGGTCTTGAGGATGTCACCGGGGCGGTAGGCGTTGCCCGAGACGGCGTTCTCGACCATGGGCAGCAACACGCGCAGGCGGATCGGGGCGCCTGTCGCCAGCAGCACATGCGCCAGACCCAGCGCCGTGCCCGCCCCGCCCATGTCCTTGCGCATCAGTTCCATGCCCGATGCGGGCTTCAGATCCAGGCCGCCGGTATCGAAGCAGACGCCCTTGCCGACCAGTGTCACCTTGGGAAGCGCCTCGTCGCCGAAGGTCAGGTCGACCAGGCGCGGCGGATCGTCGGAGGCGCGGCCGACGGCGTGGATCATCGGGAAATTGCCGGTCAGCAGCTCGTCGCCGACGACGCTGCGGGCGGTTCCGCCGAAACGTTCGGCCAGCGCCAGCGCGGCGGCTTCCAGCTCGGACGGCCCCATGTCGTCGGCCGGGGTGTTGATCAGGTTGCGCGACAGCATGATGCCCTCGGCCATCGCCCCGGTCATGTCGCGGTCGGCGCCTTCAGGCCAGACCAGCTTCGCCGTCGGGATCTTGTCGTCCGGCTTCAGGTAACGGTCGAACCGGTAGGTGCCCAACGCCCAGCCGGTGGCCAGCGCGGTCGGGTCCGGATCCTTCACAGCCGACAGGTCGAGGTGATGGACGCCATCCTTCAGCTTGGCCTGCAGACCGGCGATCGACCACATGTCGGGCGTATCGGAGACGACGTGCAGGGTGCCGGTGCTGCGGCCTGCCGCGTCTGGCAGCCGGGCCCAGGCGCCGGCCGTCATCGCGGAAGTCCGGCCGTCCAGCCAGTTCCGGACCGTCTCCGGCTGTTCCGCCAGCCAGTCCGCCAGTCCGGACGCCGGCACCAGATGCACCGGAAGGCTGCCGTCAGCCGCATCGACCAGATCGAAATCGCTCATTTCAGGAGCCCCTTCTCCTCGTAGTAGAGGCGCGCGCCCGGATGGAACGGTATGGTGACGCCCTTGACCGCGCGTTCCGCCGACATGCGCCGCGCCTGCACATGACCTGATCCCAGAAGGGACCGGTTGTTCTCCCGCCAGAGCGCTTCGGTGATGTCGCGCACCAGATCGACGGACATGTCGGCATGGGTGACCAGCTGCGCGCCGACCGTCACGGTCTCGATATCCGTCTCCGTGCCGTAGGCGGCGGCCGGAATGACGTCGGTCTCGAAATAGGGGTTGGCGATCTCGAGCTGCGCGGCGGGCACGCCGCCGATCGGCACCAGATCGAATTTCCCCGTCTCCATCAGCTCCGTCACTGCGGTCGAGGGATAGCCGACGACGAAGAACGCCGCGTCGATATCGCCGTCCAGCAGACCGGTGATGCTGCCCTCCGGACCGGCACTGATCGCGAGGATCGAATTCCGGTCGACGCCATAGGCGTGCAGGATCAACAGCGCGTTGATGCGCGTCCCGGACCCTTCGCGGTCGATGGCGACCCAGCGGCCGTCCAGATCGGCGACCGACTTCACGCCGAGTTCCTTCCGCGCCACCAGATGAACATGCTCCGGATAGAGGTTGGCGATGACGCGGAGGTTCGGGAAGGCGGACTTGCCGGTGAAGACCTGTTCGCCGTGATAGGCCCAGGCGACGATATCGGCCTGCGCGAGACCCGAATCGAAGCGTCCCTCGGCGATGCCCTCGATATTGTCGAAGGATCCCAGTGTGGTCACCGCGGTGGCGATCAGCCCGTCGACGCCGCAGGCGCCGCCCTGGTCGCAGGGCGAACTGCCGACAGGCCGTGATATCGCCGCGGCGATCAGGGACCCGACCGGGAAGTAGGTGCCGGCGGTGGAGCCGGTGGCGATCGTGAAGTAGCGGGTGTCCTGCGCGGACGCGGTCATGCCCAGAACGAACAGCGCGCATAGCACCGGAACGGTTCGTGTGACGGCTTTCCACATCGGCATGAGGTACTTATACGCGCTTGCGAAGCATGAACAAACGGCTTTGCCGCCGGTCCGCCTTTCGTGATCGGCAGGGCGGGTTTCAGAGACCGGCGATCACCGCCCCCGGCGTGTGGATCGGCCGGCGCATCAGGATCGTGCGGCGGGCTTCCCCGGCCCGGTCCTGCTGTTTCAGGGTCTCCGCCAGGGCGAATTCGACCAGGTCCCGCTGCGCCCTGCTGCCGCCCAGGCGCTCGTGCTCGGCCATGACCGAAACGAGCCTGTCTGCGGCAGGCGCCCAGCGTCCGGTCGCCATGTCGCCGAAGGCCTCGGCCAGGGTCTTCACGAGATCGCCGGCAGGCCCGCGCGCGTTCTCGACGATGCGGGACAGTTCCGCCGTGTCGCCGGCCATGGCGAAGGCCAGGGCCGCGTGCGCGTCGACAAAGCCGATGCCGGTTCTGGGGAAGGTCTTCGACCCGTACTCGGCGATCCGGCGCCAGCGGTCCGGCGGCACGTCCACGCCTGCGAGATGCGCGCGGTAGAGCAGGGCGGCGGCATCCGTGATGACATTGATCGACGGACCCCATGTCCCGTCCGGCGAGACGCCCTCGTCGTAGGCCTGCCACATGCCTTCGACATCGCCGGCGGCGAGCCGCCAGAGCGCGATATGCCAGCTGATGTGGCAATGCATGATTGCGGTCCGGTCCAACCCCGGAATCCAGTCCTCCAGCCGTTTCAGGCCGATTTCGGCGCCGCCGGCCTCGTAGTCGACATGGGCGCGGATATGGACGTTGTGGGCACTGGCACGGTTGCCCTCCAGCGCCCTGTCGATGGAGCGGTCGGCCAGGGAGGTCTGTCCGGCCTCGACCTGGGAGAAGGCGTGCTGGCCCAGAAACCACCAGTCGTCGCCGTAATGCGGCACGAGGGTGGTGGTGAAGGCCAGCTGTTCGGCCTCTCGTCCGTGCTGCCCGCTGAAGCCGATCAGGCCGAAGACGCCGCAGCACGTCTGCGCGATGACCGCGTCGCGCGGATGGTCCAGCAGGTGTGCCCGGATGGCGGCATAGGCGCCGGGCATGTCGCCCGAGACCAACATTGCCATGGCCTCGAGATGCGACGCCTCGCGGGCGGTCATGCCGCCGCCGGCCTGCCGCGCCGCCTCGATGGCGCCGCGCGCCGCGCGGCCGTCGCCGAGGAACTGATGCGCGCGAGCAAGCGCGACATGCGCCAGCACGAACGCCGGATCGGCCTCGATGGCCTGCCGGTGGAATTTCTCGGCGTCCGCAGCGCCTGCGAGCATGCGGTCGACACCTTCGACATAGGCGTCGCGCGCTTCCGGCGATCTCGTCGACAGCGCCTCGTCGTAGCGGTCTTTAAGCATGGCCCGTCCCTCCCGGCGGGAAGCGTAGCGGGCCGCCGTCAGGGAAGGAAGCGCGCGCCTTCGCCGCGCCCGACTCCGGTCTCAGTCGTCGTCTCTCAACCCGGCCCCGGCGCCTGTTGTACGGGAGGCGTCGGTCGATGGGACCAGACAGCGGTCGAAGAAGCGCCCGACCGTCCGCCAGGCGGTCTCATCGACCCGGACGCCGTCTTCCGGAGGCGCGGGCAAGACGCCGGTGCGGATGGCCGAGGCGATGGCGGCGGCCAGGCCGCGGTCGTCGAGCGATCCGGCTTCGGCGGTCAGGTTCAGGTCGGCCAGCGCCGGTCCGGCGAACAGGCAGGAGAGGGGCTTGCCGTCCAGATCGGTCAGGCCATCGTCGACGAGTGCGGGCCGCATTCCGGCCTCGGCGCGGTGGAGCCGTTCCAGCGCCGCGGCGAGCGCTGGGATGGGATCCTCGCCGCCGGCCGCCATCGACGCGACGGCCTGTGCAACCGGCTCGGCAACGGCGAAGGGTGCGCCGGCGCCGACGATGGCCCGCGTGACACGGAAGCGGATCTCGCCGAGTGAGAGCGGACCGGTGCTGCCGCTCATGCCGCCACGCCTGGCCGGACCGGAAGCGACCAGTGCTCGTCCCAGTCTCCGGCGAAGTCGTCGGGTAGGGGCGCGCCATTGTACATGCCGATCCGGGTCCAGAGATCGGACTTCGGGTCGAAGCGGCAGGCGCCGAAGAAGGCCAGCTTGAAGCGCAGGATGTCGATGGGCCGGACACCCTCGGCGATCAGGTTGGCGCGGATCTCCGAATACATGTGGCGGGCGTTCAGCTGCACCCGCAGCGCCGCACTGCGATGCGCCGGATGGTCTAGCAGGAACATCCCGAGGGGCCGGTCCGGATCCGCCCGTTCCAGATCGTGCGCCAGCCCGGCGACATCGCGTGCGGTGGCGAGCGGCATCTCCCGCGCCGGGGTCGCGAAATCGTCGCGCGGCCCCAGGCGGGGCTCCAGCTTCTCCTCGGAGTAGTACCAGTAGCGGGCGGACTCGGCCGGATCGTCGAAGTCGAAGGCAAGCGCCCAAGCGTAGTTCGTCTTCACCAGATCCAGCAGCCGTCCGCAGTTCATCGCGGCATCCAGCGGTTCGTCGCCGGCAGTGAACATGGCGTCGGCCAGATCGTCGACCAGATCGCCATGACATTCGATCAGCAGGGTCACCAGCAGTTCCTGGCCTTCGGTCGAGAGCGCCAGCATGGCGTGGCGGCACATGCGGTCCCAGGGCGCGGGCTCGTCCGGCAGCATGTGGCCCGCGAGCGGGCGCAGGGCGCGGAGATCCGCGGCCAGATCCTCGATCCGCCGCATCTGCCCGGGATCGTCGACCTTCCAGTCCGCGACATGCTGCTCGGCGCGGTCGAGCAGGCGCATGAAGGTGCGGGCCGCTTCGGGATCGGCGGTCGGCTGGTGCCGCACGCGCGCCAACGCTGTCTCGCGCGTGGTGACCCAGCGGTCGATCAGTTGCGGGTGGCTGACCAGAAAAGGCGCCATGCCGAGGCCGGTGGCGTTGCCAATTCCGAGATAGCGGGCGATGGCCGGGTCGAGACTTGCCGCCGAAGCGCCGCCCTTCAGCCGCGCCAGATGCTGCACCATTTCCAGCGTGAACCAGCGGAAGAGCCAGACCGCCAGCATCTCGGCCTGGAAGGCGCCCATGGTCTCCGGCAGGTCCGCGATCCGGCCGCGGTCGGCGATGCCGAACTTGCCGTTGCCGTAGACCGCCGTCGTCCGCATCAGGTAGCCGACCTCGACCACCGGATCGATCTCGGGCTGCCGGCCCGCGGCCAGACTGTCGACCACATGGCCGAACAGGCGCACGGAGCGGTTGGCGCGGGCCAGCACGAGTTCCTTCGGGCTGTAGCGCCCGGCCTCCTGCGTCGGAGTGTTCCGCGACAGCCGCTCGATATCGGCTTCAGAGGGCAGGCCGTCGATCAGGTTGAAGGTCGCGTCCCAGGCCTCGGCGATGACGCGGTCGGTGCGCTGCTCCGGCGGCAGGTCGTGGCCGAAGACCAGCACGGAGTAGGTGCGCTCCGGCGTGTGCGCGGCCAGCACGGCGGTGCCGACGCCGCGTTCGTCGATATCGAAGCGGACGATCTCGAAGCGCCAGCGCTCCCGCGCCATGCGGCGGACGAGGCTGCGCATGAAGCTGAGCCGTGTCGGGAAGGCGGCGCCCATCCGCTCGAGGTTCATCACACGCGAGGGCGGGCGCAGATCCATGGTCAGCCGCCGGACCCGAAGGACCGTTCGAAGAAGCCGAGCCAGTTGCGGCCGGCGATCTTCGCCACTTCCGCCTCCGAAAATCCGGTCTTCCGGAGCGCGGGCAGGATGTTGGCGAAGCCGGTCGAAATCCCGGAACCAGTCCGGCTGGTCGGGGAAGCCGGCATTGGCGGCCGAGCCTTCGCCATAGTCGGTCTCGCGGGTCCAGGTGCCGTTGCGCATCCATTCGACAACGCTGTCCGGCTGGTCCAGGCAGAGGTCGCTGCCGAAGCCGATATGGTCGACGCCCATCAGCTCGGCGGCGCGGGCGATCATGGCGCAGAAGTCGTCGAGCGCGCAGTCCGTGCCGCCCTTCAGGTGATGCGGATACATCGAGAAGCCCAGCATGCCGCCGCTGTCGCCCAGCGCCTTGAGCACATCGTCGGACTTGTTGCGCAGCGCCGGATGCCAGCTCGCCGGGTTGGCGTGGGTGATGGCGATGGGCCGCTCGCTCAGCTCGATGGCATCAAGGGTGGAGCGCTCGGCCGAATGGCTCATGTCGACCACCAGTCCGACCCGGTTCATCTCCCGGATCACCTGGCGGCCCATGCGCGTGACCCCCGGATCCTCGGCCTCGTAGCACCCGGTCGCGAGCAGGCTCTGGTTGTTGTAGCTGAGCTGCATGAAGCGCGCGCCGAGCCGGTGCACGACCTCGACCAGCCCGATGTCGTCCTCGATGGGGGAGGGGTTCTGGAAGCCGTAGATGATCGCCGTCCGCCCGCTCGCATGGGCGCGCCGGACATCCTCGGCGGTGAAGGCCTGCACGATCATATCGGCATGCCGCTCGAGACGGCGGTTCCAGGCGATGACCTGCTCCACCGTCTCCCGGAAGTCCTCGTGATAGGCGATGGTGACATGCACCGCCGCCAGCCCCGTCCGGTTCATGTCCCGGAACATCGCCTCCGACCAGTTGCTGTATTGCAGCCCGTCAATGATGAAGGGGCGGTCGGTCATCCAGTGCTCCGGTGTACGGTTTCTCGGTCAGGATAGGCCGGGATGTTGCCGCCTTGTAGCCCGCTGTTCCGCGCGGCTGCCTACGACGCCTGCTTTTCCTTCGCCTCGAAGCTGATCACCGGCTCCATGCGGGCGAGGATGTCGTCGGCGAGGTGGCACTTGGAAAAGTGGCCCGGTCCGACTTCCTTGGTTGGCGGCACCTCGGTTTCGCAGAGATTGCCCGGCACCTGGTCCTTGTAACGGCAGCGGGTCTGGAACGGGCAGCCGGGCGGCGGGTTCATCGCCGAGGGGATGTCGCCGTCCAGGATGATGTGCTTCTTCTCGACCGACGTGTCCGCGATCGGGATCGCCGAGAGCAGCGCCTCGGTATAGGGGTGATAGGGCGGCGCGAAGATCTGGTCGGTCGTGCCCTGCTCGACGATGTGGCCGAGATACATGACCACCACGCGGTCGGCGATGTAGCGCACCACCGACAGGTCGTGGCTGATGAACAGCATCGTGGTCTTGGCCTCGCGCTGGATGTCCATCAGCAGTTCGGTCACCGCGGCCTGCACCGAGACGTCCAGCGCGGAGACGGGCTCGTCGGCGACGACGACCTGCGGCTGGCCGGCGAAGGCGCGGGCGACGCCGATGCGCTGCTTCTGGCCGCCCGATAGCTGGCGCGGCATGCGCTCGGCGAAGGCGCGGGGCAGCTTCACCAGATCGAGCAGTTCCAGCATCCGTTCGCGGCGTTCGTTGTCGTTGCTGCCGACCTTGAACTTCTCCAGCGTCCGCATGATCTGCGAGCCGACCGAATGGCTGGGGTTCAGCGTGTCGAAGGGGTTCTGGAACACCATCTGCACGCTGGCGACGGTCTTGGCGTTGCGCGCGTTTACCTCGGTATTGTGGATGGCGACCTCGCCCAGCATCACCTCGCCGTCGGTCGCGGTCTCCAGTCCGAGCAGCACCTTGGCCAGGGTGGACTTGCCACAGCCGGACTCGCCGACAATGGCGACGGTCTCCGACTCTCGGGCCTGGAAGGTGATGGATTCATTGGCCTTCACCGTCCGTGTGTCGCCGCCGCCGAATATCTTGTTGGCCGCGACGTCGTAGTATTTCTTCAGGTCGCGAATATCGAGGACCACATCGCCGGGCTTGGTCGGATCCTCGACCAGCCGCCGCTCGGGCTCCGCCGCCCAGTCGATTTCGCCGATGCGGGCGCAGCGGGAGCGGTGATCCGGCTCGCCGTCGACCGCCCGCATCGAGATCGCTCCCGCGTTGCAGATCTCCTCGACATAGTGGTAGCAGCGCGGCCCGAAATTGCAGCCCAACGGCCGCTCCATCGGCAGCGGCAGCTGGCCCGGAATGGCGACCAGCGGCCGGGTGTTCTTGTCGGCGCCCGGCAGCGGGATCGAGTTGAACAGCCCCTGGGTGTAGGGGTGGCGCATGCGGTCGAAGACTTCTTCGACCGTGCCGGTTTCCACCGCCTCGCCCGAATACATCACCGTGATCCGGTCGCAGGTCTCCAGGATCAGCCCGAGGTTGTGGGAGATGAACAGCATCGAGGTGCCGGTGTTCTCGGCCAGCTCCTTGATCAGCTCGACGATGCCGGCCTCGACCGTCACGTCCAGCGCCGTCGTCGGTTCGTCCAGCAGAAGCAGGTCCGGCTTCGACAGCAGCGCCATTGCGATGACGATGCGCTGCTGCTGGCCGCCCGAGATCTGGTGCGGATAGGCCTCCATGACGCGCGCCGGGTCCGGCAGCTTCACGGATTGCAGCATCTCCAGCGAGCGCTGGTAGGCCTCCTGCTTCGAGACCTTTTCATGGATCAGCGGCACTTCCATCAGTTGCTGCCCGATCTTCATGGCCGGGTTCAGGGACGCCATGGGCTCCTGATAGATCATGGCGATCTTGGAGCCTCGGATGTCGCGAAGTTCCTCCTCCGACATCTCCCCCATGTCGCGGCCCTTGAACCTGATGGTGCCCCCGGTGATCTTCCCGCGGTTGCCCATGTCGCGCATGATCCCCAGCGCCACGGTGGATTTGCCGCAGCCGGATTCGCCGACCAGTCCCATGGCCTCCCCCGGCATCACCTTGCAGGAGAAGTCCATCACCGCCGGGATCTCGCCCGCGCGCACGAAGAAGGAGATGTTGAGATCCTCGATCTCGAGGATGGGCTGCACGTCGTCTGTCATGGCGGCCTCCTAGTCCTTCAGCGATTCTTCGCGCAGGCCGTCGGCCAGCAGGTTGAGTCCCAGCACCAGCGACATCAGCGCGATCGCGGGCGGCAGGGCAAGGTGCGGATAGATCGAGAGCAGCTTGCGGCCCTCGTTGATGGTCAGGCCCCAGTCCGGGCTCTCCGGACTGACGCCCAGGCCGAAGAAGCCGAGGGTGCCGAGCAGGATGGTCGTGTAGCCGATGCGCAGGCAGAAATCGACGATCAGCGGCCCGCGCGCATTGGGCAGGATCTCCCAGAGCATGATGTACCAGGGCCGCTCGCCGCGGGTCTGCGCGGCGGCGACATAGTCGCGGGTCTGGATGTCGATGGTCAGGCCCCGGACAATGCGGAACACGGTCGGCGAGTTCACGAACACCACCGAGACGAAGATGTTCAGCAGGTTCGGGTCCATGTAGAACACGCCCAGCGGATCGGCGTTGAAGGCCAGGCCCGAATAGGCCCAGAAGCCGAGCACGAAGGTGAAGGCCAGATAGATCACCAGCTTCTGTTTCTGCTCGGAGAATTTCGACCAGAACAGCATGGTGAAGAAGATGATCGGGAACAGGAACAGTGTCCCGGCCAGCCAGAGCGGCACGCCGGTCGAGCGGATCTCCGGCGTCACCAGCAGGTAGAACAGCAGGATCACCGGGAAGGCGAGTACAAGGTTGGCGACGAAGCTCAGCGCCGTGTCCAGCTTGCCGCCGTAATAGCCGGCGGGCAGGCCCAGGGTGATGCCGACCATGAAGGCGAAGACGGTCGCGGCGGGCGCAATCGACAGCACCGTCCGGCTGCCCTGGACCAGGCGGCTGAAGATGTCGCGGGCCAGGTTGTCCCCGCCCAGCAGGTACCAGGCGTCCTCCAGCCCGCGGACGGGCGTGCCCGGCACCTTGTTCTTCATGCCGGAGACCTGATCCAGCGCGTCGAAGGGGGCAATCACGTCGGCGAAGATCGCGGTCAGCAGCCAGAACAGGCAGATGACCAGGCCGACTGTGCCGATGCGGCTGCCCAGCAGCTTGCCGTAGAGACCCAGCCTGCTCCTCAAGCCGTAGGACAGGCCCATGATGACCGCGAGGCCGAGCCAGACGGGCCAGAAGCGGTAGATGATGGTTCCGAAGATCTCGAGACCGGAAAGCGGTTCCATGCCGGCCTCCTCAGTTCACGCGGACTCGGGGATTCAGGAACACGTAGCCGATATCCGAAATCAGCTGCGTCACGAGAACGACCAGAACGGCGACGACCGATGCGCCCATCAGCAATTCGATGTCGTTGTTGCCGGCGGCCAGCACCAGCGTCCAGCCGAAGCCCTTGTAGTTGAACAGGGTCTCGACGATGACGACGCCGGTCAGCAGCCACGGGAACTGCAGCATGATGACGGTGAAGGGCGCGATCAGCGCGTTCCTGAGCGCGTGCTTGAGCACCACGTTTCGGAAGGTGACGCCCTTGAGGCGCGCCGTCCGGATGTACTGCGCCGTCATCACTTCGGCCATCGAGGCCCGGGTCATGCGCGCGATGTAGCCGAGGCCGTAGAGCGCCATGGTGGCGACCGGCAGGGTGAAGTTGGCGAAGGTCAGGCTCTCCATCGCCGAGGCCGAGGTGCCCTTGAACCATTGCAGGCCGCCCATCCGGCTGGCGAAGACCACGATCAGGATGACGCCGGAGACGTATTCGGGTGTCGATGTCGACAGGATCGAGAAGGTGGAAAGGGTCCGGTCGGTCCGTGTGCCCTCCCGCATGCCGGCCAGCACGCCGATCAGCAGCGCCAGCGGCACCATCACGATCATCACCCAGAACATCAGCTGTCCGGTCAGCGCCAGCTTCTTGCCCAGGATGTCGGCGACGGGCTCCTTGAACACCGTCGAACTGCCCCAGTCGCCCTGCAGCACGCCGCAGAAGGAGGGCGCATCGGCCGGCTCCATGCCCGGCTTGACGCAGCGCCCGGCGACCATCTCGCCGTTATCCTCGCGGGTCCAGCCCGGTACGACGCCCAGCCATTCGCCATAGCGGACCAGCAGCGGCTGACGATAGCCATTGCGGGTCAGCCACGCATCGACCTGCTCGTCGGTCATCCGCTGGTTGCCCTCACTCTTGGTGAGTTTCTCCAGGTTCGGTTCCAGGTTGGTCAGAAAGAAGACCACGAATGTCAGGCAGAGCGCGGTCAGAATCATGACCCCGATTCGCCTCAGCAAGAAACTTCCCATGCCACTCCCCGAATGGCTGCCCCATCGATGCGCCCGGTCTCAGGCGCCGGTCCCTGTTTCCGGCATTTTTTCTGTCGGTTGCCGTTTCGGGATCCGGCAGGTGGTGCGGCCGGATTGCGGAACGGCAGCGCGAGGAGAAAGGGGCCGCCGGGCGGCGGCCCCTTCACCTGCCTCGTGCGTCAGGCCTTCCAGTACATTTCCTGGGGCCAGAACTCGAACTGGATGTGATGGCCGGTGCCCATCAGATCGGTCTTCGAGAAGTTGGTCAGCGTCCGCCAGTAGGGCTGAATGATCACGCCCTCGTCCTGCATGATCTTCTCGACCTTCGCCATGATCTTGGCGCGCTTGCCGGCGTCGGCGACGGCAAGGGCCTCGTTCAGGGTCTTGTCGAACTCCTCGCTCGCGAAGCCGGCCTCGTTCCACGCTTCACCCGAGCGATAGGCGAGGGCCAGAACCTGGACGCCCAGCGGACGGTGGTTCCAGTTGGTCGAGGAGAACGGGTACTTCGCCCAGTCGTTCCAGAAGGTCGAGCCCGGCAGCACCACGCGATTCACCTTCAGGCCGGCGTTCCGCATCATGTCGGCCACGGCGTCGGTGGTGTCCTTGCGGTAGCCCGAATCGATCGAGATCAGTTCGTGTTCGTAGTCGGCCATGCCGGCTTCTTCCATCAGCGCCCTGGCGCCGTCCGGATCGTACTTGGTGCCACCGATGTCGGCATATTCCGGATGCATCGGACCGACATGGTGGTTCTGGGCGGTGATACCCTGGCCGGCAATGCCGAGCTCCAGGCAGACCGCGTTGTCGACAGCCATCTGGATCGCCTTGCGGACGCGGACGTCGGCATAGGGCTTCTTGCCGTCCACCAGGGCCTGCTGGTTCGGCCGGATGACGATGGTCGCCGCGGTGACGATGTCGTCGCGGCGCCAGCCGTCCAGGGTCTCGAAGATGTCGATGAACTCACCCTCAATCGAGTAGGTCGCATCGACTTCCTCGGACTCCGCCGCGGCCACCCAGGCGGCCGGCTCGGTGCCGTAGTCGATGTATTCGATGCGGTCCATCCAGGCGCCGGAGCCTTCGCCCCACCACTTGTGGTCCGGATTGCGGACCAGCACGCTCTTGACGCCGACTTCCAGCGATTCCGGAAGGTAAGGGCCGGTGCCCAGCGGGTTGGCGAGCACGTTGGCCGGATCGTAGTCCTTGTGGACGATGGCGGCCGGGTAGTCGGCCATGCCCGGAATGATCGAGATGTCGGACTGCAGCAGGTTCAGCTTGACCGTGTGGCTGTCCACCACCTCGATGGCGCCGGCGCGGGCCTTCTCGGTCTCCGGATCGATCAGTGTGTTCATGCGGCCGGCCATCGAGTTGCCCTCGACCGACTTGTCGCACCAGCCCTCGATGTTGCGGGCCACGTCCTCGGCGGTGAAGTCATCGCCGTTGTTCCACTTCACGCCCTTGCGGACATTCAGGATGTAGGTCTTGGCGTCCTCGGAGACTTCCCAGCTTTCCAGAAGCTTGCCCTCGAAGGTGGCGTCGTTGTTGTACTTCACCAGATATTCCAGGAAGCCGCGGGAGAAGTTGGCGATCTGCGACCAGTCATAGGTCCGCGGGTCCTTCAGCGCGCGCACTTCCATCTGGATGCGCACCGTGCCGCCCATCTTGGCGTGGGCCGCCGCGGCCGCCTGCTTCGGCGCGGCGAGGCCGAGCATGCCGTAGGCGCCGGCAGCCGTTGCACCGAAGGCGCTGGCCAGCGCGACGAACTCGCGGCGGCTGACATCGGTGCCGTGCGCGCGCTCATGCGCGGCCTGTTCGAGAATATGCGCGGGTACGTCGCCGCGATCGGATTTGAAGAACTTCATGAATGCCTCCTGTTGGCCCTCTGTTCGGTGCGGCCTTCGGCCACTTGTTACATTCCCCGACGACCGGACCCGATTTCCTCCCTCGGGGCCGGCCCGCCGCATGCATACATTCTGGCCCTCCGGCGGGGCCCGCCTGTTCCCAGAACGACATGTGCAGCGGTGATGACGCCAACAGACTAGCCCGCGGGGCCGCCGCTCGGCCACCCATTAGGTTTGGGTAGTGCCGGGATACTCTGCTTTCTAGAGTGGACGTCGGATCGTGACCGCAATCCGGTTTCCGCGGTCACACCGATGTCTTAGGCTGACGAAATCGAGCGCTGCTGCAACAGAGAGGGCATGCGGCATGGACAGGGCAGTTGAAGGGGAGGAAAGGCGGAGACGGCGCGGCGCCTCGCTGCGGCACACGCTTTTCGTCGCCTTCCTGCTGATCGCCCTGATCCCGGTCGGACTGCTGGCGCTGTGGACCCAGCGCGAGGCCTATCAGAAGGAACTCGACGAGGTGAGCGAGCGGCATCTGCTGCTCGCCCGCAATCTTTCCTATGCGCTGAACCGCTACGCCCGCGACGTCGAGGCCGTTTTCGAACTGTCCATCGTCGCCATGCAGGCGGGGACGAACATCGAGGGCGGAATCAGGCCGCTGCTCGTCGAGATGGGGTTCGAGCACGACTGCATTATCGACAGCAACGGCCTGCCGGTGAGCATCATCCTCAATATCGAGGAGCGTAAGGGCTACTACACGCCCGACGAGATGGGAAAGCTCGTCGAACTGGCGAAGCAGGCGAAGGGCAAGGTCGCCTTCAGCGGGGTGATCGGCAACTGGGCCGGCGTCCCGAAGCTGGTTGTGGTCAAGCAACTGGCCGACGGGCACGTGGCGCTGGGGGCGCTGAACACCGACTATCTGGTCCGCCTGCAGAAGGCGATCGCCTTCGGCGAGCGTGGCCACTCGGCCATCGTCGACCAGTTCGGCCGCGTTCTGGCGCACCCGAACGAGAACTGGCGGCTGGAGATGAAGGACATCTCCAAGATCTCGTCGGTGCAGCGGATGATGGCCGGTGAGACCGGTGTCGAGACCTTCTATTCTCCGGCGATGGACGCCGACATGATCGCCGGCTTCACCAGCGTCCAGCGGACCGGGTGGGGGGTGATGGTGCCGCAGCCGCTGGCGGAGCTGTCCCGCCATGCCAACGAGGTGCAGGCGGTTTCCGTCCTGATCGGTCTGCTGGGGCTGCTGGTGGCGCTCGCGCTGGCCTGGGTCCTGGCGCGATACCTCGCCCGTCCGATCGAGGATGTGGCGGCTGTCGCCCGTTCGGTCCGCGGCGGCGACGTCTCGGCCCGCGTCGGCGCCCTGCCCGAACCGTCGCCACGGGAGATCACCGCCCTGGCCGAGGCCTTCAACATGATGCTGGGCGAGCTTCAGAAGACCAACGCCGAATTGCGGAAGAAGGCGGCTGAGGCGGATGAGGCGAACGAGGCGAAGAGCCGCTTCCTGGCCAACATGAGCCACGAGCTCCGGACCCCTCTGACCGCCGTGATCGGCTATTCAGACATCATGGTCGAGCGGATTCTCGGCGATTTCGGTCCGGACGGTCACTACGACGAGTACGCGCTGTCGATCAACGAGGCCGGTCAGCATCTGTTGCAGATCGTCGAGGAGATCCTGTTGCTGACCCGCTCCGAGGCCGGACGGCTGGAGGTCCATCCCGCGCCGACCGATGTCGGGGACTGCGTCGATTTCACGATGTCGATGGTGCGGTCCCAGGCGCAGGAGAAGCGGATCCGGCTGGAGAAGGACATCGCGCCGGATGTGCCGTCGCTTCAGACCGACGAGGCCAAGCTGCGTCAGGTTCTGATCAATCTGGTGACGAACTCGGTCAAGTTCACCGATCCGGGCGGCGAGATCCGTATCACGGCAAGAGCGGACCAGCGCTGGGGCGCGGTCATCACGGTTGCGGACACCGGCATCGGCATCGCGGCCTCGGACATGGCGACGGTGCTGGAGCCCTTCGGCCAGGTGGCCAACGCCTACGACCGCAGCCACGGCGGCATCGGTCTGGGCCTGCCGCTGACGAAGGAGCTTGTGGCGCTGCTTGGCGGCGAGTTCGAACTCACATCCGAACCGGGGCGGGGCACCGAGGCGACGATCCGGATGCCGTTCAGATCGCCGGCAAGCTTCGCGCCGCCGCAGGAGAGCGACGGTCTGGCGGCCGAATAGCGACCCGCGTCAGGCCCGTTCCGGCGCGCCGAACAGCCTGTCCAGAAATCCGTGGAACCAGCCGGCCTGATCGCGGTCATGGGCGAGCATCAGCCGGTCCTGCTCCTCGCGCGTCTGCACGCCCGGCTGGCCATACGTGGCCCAGGGTGCGTCCTGCCAGCGCCGGAAGCCCTCTATCGTGACCTCCGGGTGAAACTGCACGCCGTAGGCCTTCTCACCGTAGCGGAACGCCTGGTTCTCGAAGACCTCGCTGGTCGCCAGCCGTTCGGCGCCCCGCGGGATCGAGAACATGTGGAAATGCGCCTGGGTGAACCAGCGTGGCCGGTCGAGAAAGGTCTCCGCCCCGGGCACGGGGTCGACGCGGTAGTAGCCGAACTCGTAGGGATTGCCGTCGACAGGCCCGGCGGTGCCGCCCAGATGGCAGGCGATCTGCTGCGCGCCCTGGCAGATGCCCAGCACGGGCACGTCCGCCTTCATGCAGGCCCCGATCCAGCGGTCCTCCTCGCGCATGAAGGGGTGTTCCGCCAAGGAAGCGGCATCGGTTGTGTAGGGGCCGCCATGAAGCACCGTCCCGGCAAGCCGCTCGTCCGGCGCGTCCAGCGTCTCTCCGGCAAACGGCTTCCGCAGATCGATCTCGAAGCCCTTCGAGGTCAGATGGACATAGACCCGGTCGTCGGGCGGGTCGTCGCCATGGCGGATGACGACGATGCGGTTGCGCAAGGCAGCCTCCTTCGTCTCAGACCACGCGGCGGCCATCCGGCTGGCGCTCCGGCGCCGCTGCGGTGCGGGACAGGAACTGTACCGCATCGGCCAGGCCGCTCTCATAAGGGATGTCCAGACGGGCAAGCGTCGCCTCGATCCCGGCCAGCGCACCGAGGATCATCGGGTCGTTCAGATCGCCCATGTGGCCGATGCGGAAGACCTTGCCTGCGACCTGTCCCAGACCGCCGCCGACCGCGACGTCGAACATCTCCCGTGCGGTGAAGCGGACCGCGTCCGGATCGACACCGTCGCCGGCGCGGATCACGGTCAGGGCGTTGGCCCGCTGCTCCGGATGGACCGCGTTGAACTCCAGCGCGCCGGCTTCGGTCCACCGGCTCACGCAGAGTCTGACGGCATCCGCAAGTCGGGCGTGGCGGGCAAAGATCGCCTCCATGCCCCATTCGTTGATCATGGTGATCGATTCCTGCAGCGCGAAGAACAGATGCTCCGGCGCCGTGCCCGCGAAGCGGTGATACTGCTCCCGGCCCATGCGGTCGATCCAGGACCAGTAGTTGCGGTGCGTCCGGCAGGCGCGTGAGGCCTCGATCGCCTTATCGCTGACCGCGTTGAAGGACAGACCCGGGGGCATCATCAGGCCCTTCTGGCAGGCCGCGATGACGACATCGACGCCAAGCTCGTCCATCGGCAGCGGCATGGTCATGAAGGAGGCGATGGCGTCGACCACCAGCAGCGCCGGATGGCCGGCATTGTCGATCGCCTTGCGGATCGGCGCGACCTGCGAGAGCACGCCCGTGGCGGTCTCGACATGCACGGCCAGCACCGCCTTGATGTTGTGCGCCTTGTCCTGCCGCAGAAGTTCCTCGACCTGGTCCGGGTCGATGGCGCTGCGCCAGTCGTTGGGGATGGTCTCGACCGACAGGCCGAGTTCCGCCGCCATCTCGCCCCAGGTCTTCGAGAAGCGTCCCGTCTCCGGCATCAGGATGGTGTCGCCGGCCTCGAACAGGTTGGCGAAGGCGGCTTCCCAGGCGCCGTGCCCGGACGCCGTATAGAAGAAGACCTCGGAGCTCGTGCCGAACAGCGGCTTGATGCGCTCCAGGCATTCCACGCCGATGTCCATGAAGCCGGGGCTGGAAAAATCCAGCGCCGGGCGGTGCATCGCCCTGAGAATGCGGTCGGGGATGTTGGTGGGACCGGGAACCTGAAGGAACTGGCGGCCGGGTCTGTCGGGCATGGCTCGGATCCGTCGAAGGCTGACGACTGACGCCAAATGACCCGGAACCTCGCCGCTGTCAAACGGGCAAAGCTAATCCGCTGCGTGAGATTCCTCGAACCGGTCCGGCGCGATGCGCTCGGTCATCTCGACGCCGTGACATTTCCGCTGGCGTTAAGACAACGTCAGTAAAAATCCGGCTTTGGTGATCGCATGCGCGCCATGCTTCGCCAGCGACCGGTCTTTTCTTCGTGCCTTGTAGCAACAGGGCACCTTTTTCTGGCTTCGGTTCTTGCCGTCGCCAGTGCTGGCGCCGTTGCGCTGGCCGCCGATCTGCCGGAATCCGGCGGTGGACGCGTGGTCGTGATCTTCGAACCGGGGACCGACCCGGTTTCCGCCTACCGCACCGTCGTGACCGCCGGCGGCATTCCGCTTCGCGGCGGCCTGGCCGACAACGTGATGCTCGTCGAGGGACCGGAAGACGGCTTCGCCGGCCGGCTCCGCAACGCTGGCGCGTGGCTGGTGGTCGACGCCTCGTCGTTTCCGGGATGCGGCAACGAACCTGCAAAATCCAGGGATAGGATCTGATGGACGCTCACTCGAACAATCTCAATGTTCCCACGATCGCCGATCTCCGCAGGTTCGCGCGCGGACCGTTCCTGGCGGTGCTTTGGATCATGGCGGCGCTGACGGCGGCGACCGCCTACATGAACGGCAATCCGGTCCTGGTGCCGACGCTCGTCGCGGGCGCAGCAGCGCTGCTGGCGCACGGCTCGGCGGCCCTGCTGGGTATCGGGCATGTGGCCACGCGCCAGGTGCTCGCGGTCGCCGTGATCGTGGAGACCTCCTGCATGGTCCTCGCCGCCGCGGGGCCGTGGCAGATCGACTTTCACATGATCTATTTCGCGGTTCTGGCCATGCTCGTCGCCTTCTGCGACTGGCGCATGATCATGACCGCCGCGGCGGTGACCGCCGTGCATCATCTCAGCTTCTCGTTCCTGCTGCCCTGGGCAGTCTTTCCTTCGGGTGGCGACATCTACCGTGTGCTCTTCCATGCGGCGATCGTCGTGGTCGAGGTTGGCGCGCTGCTGGTGATCAATGTCCGTCTGCGTTCCCTGATCTTCCAGGCGCATGACGCCCTTGCCGACAGCGCCGACCGCAACCGCGAGATCGAGGCGCTGATGGGTCAGCAGCAGTCGCTGGCCGCGGACAGCGAATCCCAGAAGGAAGCGCTGATGCGCGAGGTGGCCGACCAGCTGCAGAATCGCGTCGGCGCCATTGTCGGGCAGATCGGCTCCGCCGTCGGCCGACTGAACTCGGACGCCGGCAATCTCTCCCGGTCGATGCAGACCGCCGGCTCGGCCGTTGACGAGTTCGGGCAGGGCGCGCTCTCGGCGCGTGACAAGGCCGCGTTGCTGCAGACTGCTGCCGACGAGCTGCAGACCGCCATTCGGCGCGTCTCTTCCATGGCGACGGATTCCAGTGAACGCGCCCGCGCCTCTGCCGACCGCGCCGGCTCGGTCCGCAGCGCCATGGCCGATCTCCAGACCAGTATCGAGGGCGTCGGAGACATCGTCCGCTCGATCGGCGAGATCGCCTCCCAGACCAATCTGCTGGCGCTGAACGCCACCATCGAATCCGCCCGGGCCGGTGAGGCCGGCAAGGGCTTCGCGGTCGTCGCCCATGAGGTGAAGACGCTCGCCGACCAGACCCAGAAGATGACCGACGCGGTCTTCAACCAGATCGCCGGGGTCAAGGCCACGGCGGAGCGCGCCATCGGCTCGGCGGTCGAATCGACCGAGGCCATCGAGGCCATCGACCAGTTGCTGAACGATATCCGCGACACCGCCGTCGAGAATGCGCGCCGCACCGAGGTCGTGCTGGCCGACATCCGCGAAGTCTCGTCGGTCACCGACCGCGTCTCCGGCGCCATCGACAGCGCCGAGGGCGCGATTCGCGATGCGGGCGATGTCTCGGCCAGCGTGGTCGGCGCCACCGGCAGCATCTCCGACGGCGCCCGCGATCTCGATGAGGCTGTCGCCGGGTTCCTGGACGGCATCCGCCGAAGCTCCGGTGGTGCGCGGACAGCTCCCCGCCTGGTCGCCTGACGGCGGTCAGGCGCGGTCCAGCCGCCTCAGCATCTTCTGCAGCAGTTTCGGGCCGACCTCGGGGCGGCTCCACGGACAGACCGCAATGCAGATGCCGCAGCCATAGGTCTGGTTGAAGTACGGCACGCACTTGTCGAAGTCGACATACCACTTCTCGACGCCGCGCACGGTCTGTTTCGCCGGCGCGATGGCGTCGGGCGGGCAGGCCTTCTCGCAGACCCTGCAGTTCATGCAGAAATCGTCGACGCCGAAACCGTCGGGCCGGTCGGCGACCAGCGGCATGTCGGTCAGCACGCCGGCCAGCCGGAACGAGGCGCCGAATTCCCGGTTGATGATCGATCCGTGCTTGCCCAGTTCGCCGAGGCCTGCCGCCAACGCCGGCGGGATCAGGGTCAGCGGCCCGGCGGTCGGGCCGCCATGCGGCTCGGCGCGGTAGCCCTGCTTGCGGATCCAGTCGGCCAGCGCGCGGGCGGCGCGGGTGCCGCGATTGTACTGGCGCATCACCTCGATGATCGACGGCGGCTCCGGCGCGGCCGCCAGATCGGCATGGTCCATCCGCACCGCCATGATCACGATCCGGGGCAGATCCTCTTCCATGCCCTCGAAGAACCATTCGGTGCGCATCTCGGCGACCGCGGCCTGGTCGGCCTCATGGGACAGGGCGAAGGCCTTCGCCGCCTCTGTCCACTCCTCCGCTGACTTCCCGGCCCGGCTTTTGGCGACCGGCGCGCGCTCCTTCGAGCCGCGGCCGCCAAGCTGATGATCCAGCGCCCGGGTCTCCGGCACCTCGTGCGCCGTCTTCTTCAGCATCCATGTCTGCAGCTCGCCCCAGGCAAGCTCGCGCGGATTGTGCCAGTAGATCGGGCTCGGCTGGCGGCGTTCCGTCTCTCCCAGCCCGTTGATCGTGTTGCCCGAGACATCGGGGATCATGGGCAGCTGCTCGGGATCGATCTCGCCGCTCAGCGGGGTTCCGTCGAAGGCATGGCCGCTCATGACGCCTTCTTCCGGTAGCCGAAGCTCTCGTTGATCCGGCCCAGGATGTGTTCGCCTGCCGTCGTCGCCTCGCCCTCTGCGCCGAAATCCGCCGGATCGACCGGCGCGGTGAAGGCCGGGTCGTAGAAGGTCGCGATGGACAGCCGGTCGTCGACATGGCGGTTGCGGGCGCGGTGCGGCGTCGAGCGGTAGCGGCCGCCGGTCCAGCGCTGCATCAGGTCGCCCGCGTTCACCACCAGCGTGCCCTCGGCCGGCGGCGCCGCGATCCAGCCGTCGTTCGGATGCAGCACTTCCAGCCCGCCGCTGCCGTCCTGCCAGAGCAGGGTGATGAGCCCGAAATCGGTATGCGGGGCGACGCCGAACTGATCCTCGCCAAGCTCCATCGGCTGGCGCGGATACCAGACCGCCTGGGTCCGCTGCAGGGGCTTGCCGTAGTGGGGCCGGAAGAAGTGCCGGTCGGTCTCCAGGCTCAGCGCGACGCCCTGCAGCAGCAGGTCGCCCGCCTCGGCAATGGCGCGGAACCAGGCTTCGAAGGCCGGGCGGAACGCGGTGGGCTCATCTGGAAAGACGTTCGGGCCGCGCAGCGGCTGCCCGGCGGCGACGTCCGGATCGTCCAGCGGCAGGTCCAGCCCGACCTGGAAGAACTCCTTGTAGTCCGGCTTCTCGGCGCCGTACATCCGCGCGTCGCCCAGCGCATTCCAGCCACGATGATGCTTCGTCACCGCGACCTTCCGCTTCTCCTCGACAGGCCGGCGGAAGAAGTCCAGCGCTGCGGCCCGGGTCCGGGCGATCAGATCGCCGGACAGCCCGTGGCCGGTGACGTAGAAGAAGCCGTGCGCTTCCATCGCCGCGCGGATGGCCGCCGGCACCTGGCCGCCGTCACCGGTCTCCCGCAGCGGCGAAAGGTCGATGACGGGTAGGGCGGTCACGGTTTCAGCACCTGCCTTCCGGACACCGCACCGTCGACCAACGCCTGCAGCGCGTCGTTTGCCTCGTCCAGCGGGCGCGTGGTGACCGGAATCGGCGGCACCTTGCCGGCGACCACCAGTTCCATCAATTCCTGCATGTCCTGCAGCGAGCCGACATAGGAACCCTGGATCGAGAGCTGGAAGATCGGCATGCGTGGCAGCGCCAGCGGCAGCGCCTCGCCGTAGAGGCCCACCAGCACCAGCTTGCCCGACTTGGCCAGGCAGTCGAGGCCGAATGCGGCGGTCTCGGGCCGGCCGACGAAATCGATGACGCCGCGTACGCCGCCGCCGCACATCTCTTTCAGCTTATCGGCCGCGCCGGGCTGGCCGTTGTCGATGGTGTCATGCGCCCCGGCCTGACGGGCCACCGAGCGCTTTTCCGGATCGGTATCGGCGACGATGATCTTCGCCTTCGTGACATGCTTCGCCAGCATCACCGCCGACAGGCCGACGCCGCCCGCGCCGACGATGACGACATGATCCTTCTCGGTCAGGTGCTCGTGCTTCTTCAGCGCGCTGTAGGCGGTCAGACCCGAACACGCATAGGTGCAGGCGAGGTCGATGCCGACATCGCCATGCTCGAACAGGTAGCGCTTGTCCGGACAGATGACATGCGTGGCGTAGCCGCCGTCGCGCCGCGTGCCGAGCGGGCGCGTGGTCAGGCAGTTGATGTCCATCCCCTCGGCGCAATGCTCGCACTCGCCGCAGCCGATCCAGGGGTAGACGACATAGGATTTGCCGATCTCGACACCCTCGACGTCCGGTCCGACCGCTTCGACCACGCCGCCGATCTCGTGGCCCATGGTCATCGGCAGCCCAACGCCCATGTCGGCGAGGCGGGCGAAGTTGCCGTTGCCCATGTTGAAGCCGCCCTCGTGCAGGTGCAGGTCGCTGTGGCAGACGCCGCAGGAGGTGATGCGGATCAGCACCTCGCCGCCCTGCGGTTCGGGCGTGTCGTATTCCCGCTCCTGCAGCGGCTCGCCCCATTCGATGATCTGCTGCGCCTTCATGGCCTTCACCTCCCCAGATAGTCTTTCGTGTAGTTCAGCCCATCCCCGTCCTTCTCTTCAAGGCGGAAGATGGTCCGGAGGTGAACCTCGTCGGGTCCGTCATAGATCCGGAAGGCCCGCGCCTGGGCCAGGGCGTCGGCGAAGGGCGTGTCGTTGGTCAGGCCCATGGCGCCGTAGATCTGGATGCCGCGCTGGCAGATGTCGTGATAGGCGCGGGCGACGGCGACCTTGATCAGGCTGATGTCCTTGCGGGCCAGCTTGTTGCCCTCCCGGTCCAGCCTCCAGGCGGTCCGCTGCACCAGCAGCCGCGCCTGTTCCAGCGCCATGCGGCTCTCGGCGATGGCGTCCTGCACGGAGCTGTAGTCGCGCAGGTCGGTGCCGAAGGTGCGGCGCTTGCCGGCCCGTTCCACCATCAGCCGGATCAGGATCTCGCAGCGGCCGATGGCCCGCATGCAGTGATGCACCCGTGCCGGGCCGAGCCGCGCCTGGCCGATCAGGAAACCCGCGCCCTCCTCGCCCAGCCGGTTCGACACGGGCACCTCGACGTCGGTCAGTTTCAGCTCGGTGTGCGGCGTGACCTGCTCGACATGGTTCATGACCGGGATCTTGCGGACGATTTCCACGCCCGGCGTGTCCTTGGGCACCAGAACCATCGAGTGCGTCTTGCCGCGCGGTGCGTCGGGGTCCGTGACGCCGACGACGATCAGGAAGCTGCATCTAGGATTGGCGGCGCCGGTCGCGAACCACTTCCGGCCGTTCAGCACATAGGTGTCGCCCCGCCGCTCGATGCGGGTGGCGATGTTGTTGGCGTCCGACGAGGCCACGTCCGGCTCGGTCATGGCGAAGGACGAGCGGGTCCGGCCGTGGAGCAGGGGCTGCAGATATTCCTCCCGCTGCGCAGGGGTGGCGAACATCTGCAGGATTTCCATGTTCGGCACGTCGGGCGCGTGGCAGTTGAAGACCTCCGACGCCCAGCCGATCCGGCCCAGGATCTCGGCGACGGTGGCGAAGCCCAGATTCGTCATCCGCGTACCCGGCTCGTCATCGGCCAGCCGCGGCAGGGCAAGATTCCAGAGTCCCTCGTCGAAGGCCTGCCGTTTCAGATCGCCCAGAAAGTCGGGCTCCAGATCGCCGCCTTCGACGGCGTCGTTGTACTCGCCGTTCCGCGGCAGGATGTCGTTCTGAAAGATCTGCTCCACGCGGTCCGCGATCTCGCGCACTTGCGCATCCATCCCGAAGTCCATCGGCGGCTCCTCCCCCGTTTGTCGTTGTGCGGATAATTCGCTTGAATTAGCGTCGATGCAAGGGTCCGGCCTTTTCGAAATGCCCCGACAGCATGCGCGCGCCGACAATTCGCATAATTCACGTGAATTAGTTCTTGCGCACATAATACACCTGAATTATTGTCCGCATTAATCCAGCCTGCATGAATGGGCCGGAACGAATTTTGGGAGGGACGGGTGGACACCCGGGAAGCGCTGCTTACCACGGCAGAACGGCTCTATGGCGAACGCGGCATCAACGGCGTCTCGCTCAGGGAGATCGTGCGCGAGGCTGGCCAGCGCAACGCCTCGGCGGCGCACTACCATTTCGGATCCCGGGAAGGCCTGATCGAGGCCATCTTCGCAAAGCGCATGTCGGCGATCGACAAGCGGCGCATGGAGATGCTGGACACGCTGGAAGCAGAGGGCCGCACCGGCGACATCCGGGCGATCGCCGAATGCGTGACCTGGCCGATCGGCGAACTGATGATGAATGACGGCGACGGCGCCAGCTATATCCGCTTCCTCACCCAGATGTTCCTGACCTCCGATTTCGACGTCGAGGATTTCGTCGGCGGGCGCTGGAACCCGGGCATGAAGCGCTGCTTCTCGATGATCGAACAGATCCTGCAGGACATGCCGGCCGCCATCCGTCGCCAGCGCTTCCTGATCGTGATGCATGCGGGCACCTTCTCGCTGGCCGACATCGACACCGCACGCCGCCGGCGCGAGGCGGAGGGCCAACCCTTCGACATGGAGCGGGCGCTCCACAACCTGATCGACACATGGGTCGGCGCCATGACGGCGCCGATCAGCCGGGAGACGGCAGGCAGACTGCGCGGCAGGGCTGCCGCCTGACACACGCGGAACCTGGGGAGGAGACGCGACCATGAGGAGTGACGTGAAGACCGGGCCCCTCGCCGTGGCGGGGATTGAAGATGCGGCGCCGCTGCGGCGGGCCATTTTCGGGGAGGAGACGTGACCATGGGATACGATCTGATCAACGTCCGGCCGATCGCCGGATCCATCGGCGCGGAGATCGAGGGCATCGACATGTCGAAGCCGCTCGGCAACCAGGCCTTCAAGGAAGTTCATGACGCGCTGATGGCGCATCAGGTGATCTTCTTCCGCGATCAGGATATCACGCCGGGCGAGCACGTCGCCTTCGCGCGCCAGTTCGGCACGCTGCATGTGCACCCCTACGCGCCCAGCCACGAGGATCATCCGGAAGTTCTGATCCTGAAGTCGTCGAAGGCCAACCGGTCGTCCGCCAACATCTGGCATTCGGACGTCACCTTCCAGGAAGAGCCGCCGCTCGGTTCGATCCTGCTGGCCCGCGAGGTCCCGGAGGCTGGTGGCGACACGATGTGGGCCAACATGTACGACGCCTATGAGACCCTGTCGGATGCCATGAAGCGGTATCTGGAGGGCATGAAGGCGCTGAACACTTCCGGCCATGCGCGCTTCGAACGGGCCTATGACACGCTTTCCGACGACGAGAAGGAACGCATCCGGTTCGAACGGAAGGCGCAGGAGGGCGTCGAGCATCCGATCGTCCGCACGCATCCGGTGACCGGCCGCAAGGCGCTCTACGTGAACGGCATCTTCACCCAGAAGATCGTCGGCGTCTCCCGGCGGGAGTCCCGCGCGATCCTCGACTACCTGTTCGACCATCTGCACAAGCCGGAATTCACCTGCCGCTTCCGCTGGGAAAAGGGCTCGGTGGCCTTCTGGGACAACCGCTGCACCCAGCACTACGCGGTGGCCGACTACGGCGATGCGACCCGCGAGATGCACCGCGTGACCGTCAACGGCGACCGCCCCTTCTGAGGATCGACAATCCCCGATGAGCATTCCTGCCGATACGCCTGAAGAGGACCGCAAGGCGCCGCTTCTGACAGACCCCTTCTCTCGGGGCCTGCGCATGGTTGGCCTGGCCGCGGCCGCGTTGATCGCCGCCCACGCGATCTACGTGGCTTATGCCGGCCAGTATGTCAGCCCGGAGATGATCCGGGCCGGCGCCATGTTCACCTGCGCCCTGATCGTGGTCTGCACCTCGCCGCTGGCCGCCAATCTTGGCCTGAAGGCGCCGTTGCTGGTCGCGCTCTGCTGGATCGTCGATCTGGCATTGCTGGCCAACCTCGGGTTCTCGTGCTGGAACTTCCTCAAGAAGATCGACGACATCGAGAATCTGGTGGTCCAGTTCTCTTCCTTCGATCAGGCGACGGCGCTGATTGCGGTGCTGACGCTGCTGGAACTGACGCGGCGGTCCTTCGGTCTGGTGCTGGCGAGCGTGGGCCTCATCACGCTGCTCTACTGCCTGTTCGGTGAGAACCTGCCCTGGATCTTCCGTCATTCCGGGTTCAGCCTGGAACTGACCATGGAGATCCTGTGGTTCGGCGTACAGGGCATCTTCGGCGATCCCGCCGGTATCGTGGTGCTGCTGATCTTCATCTTCATCGTATTCGGGGCGCTGCTGGAGGCGACGGGTGCTGGCGCCGTCATGATCCGTATGGCGATCGCGGCGACGGCCGGCACCCGCGGTGGCCCGGGGCATGCGGCGATCATCGCCTCGTCGATCTTCGGCATGTCCTCGGGTTCGGTGGTGGCCAATGTGGTCGGCACCGGCGTCGTCACCATTCCGCTGATCAAGAAGCGCGGCTTCAAGGGGGCCTTCGCCGGTGCGGTCGAGGCTGCGGCGTCGACCGGCGGCCAGATCATGCCGCCGGTCATGGGCGCCGCCGCCTTCCTGATGGTCAGCCTGGCCGGCGTACCCTATCAGTTGATCTGCATCGCCGCCCTGATCCCGGCGCTGCTCTACTACGGTAACCTCTTCGTCTCCGTGGAACTCGAGGCGGCCCGTCTCGGCCTGAAGCCGACGCCGAAGGACCAGCGCCAGAAGCTCGAGCCGGGCGACTGGACCAAGTCGCTGATGTTCTTCGTGCCCATAGGCGCGATCATCGGCACGCTGGTTGCCGGCCGTTCGCCCTCCATGGCCGGATTCTGGGCCGTGATCGCCACCCTGGTCACCGGCTTCGCGCTGAATGCCGGCCTGCGCGGCGATCCGAAGCGGATCCTGAAGGGGCTGGCGTCCGGCGGCGTGGCGGGCGCGCGGATCATGATGGCGGTCGGCACCATCGGCGTGCTGGTCGGCGTCTTCAACCTGACCGGCCTCGGCCTGAAGTTCGCGACCCAGGTGGCCCTGCTGGGCGACCAGTCGCTGTTCATCGCGCTGCTGCTGGCGGCCGGTTCCTGCCTGATCCTGGGCATGGGCATGCCGACCCTGCCGGCCTACCTGATCATCGTGCTGGTGCTCGGCCTCGCGCTCAAGAAGCTGGGCGTCCCGGACCTGTCGATCCACCTGTTCGTCTTCTACTTCGGCGTGCTGTCGGCGGTGACGCCACCGGTGGCGCTGGCCGCGGTCGCGGCGGCGCCCATAGCGGACGCCGAACCCGTGAAGACGGGCATCAATGCCATGAAACTGTCGCTGGTCGGCTTCATCATCCCGTTCGTTTTCATCTTCGAGCCGCAGGTGCTGCTGGTCGTGGAAGAGTTCGACCTGATGGCCTTCCTCTGGATCATGTTCCGGCTGCTGCTGGCGATCTGGTTGCTCGGGACGTCGTTCATCGGCTTCGAGGTCGGCAGGCTCGCGCTGTGGTCGCGGGCGATTCGGCTGGCTGCGGGCTTCGCGATGATCATCAATATCTGGGAACTGCAGGTCGCGGGGGTTGCCGCCGGCATCGCCATGATCCTGTTCGAATCCGTCGCGGCGCGCCGACGGCTGGCCAACGATACGGCCTGATGCGCACCGCACGTCCAAGCGTCAAATTCAGGGAGGAACCATCAATGAAACGACGCTCATTCCTGGCCGCTGCAGCGGTCATCACCACGGCGCTCGCCGTGGGCGGGGCGCATGCCCAGGACAAGAAGTTCATCACGATGGACAGCTTTCCGGCCGGCTCGACCCCGGGCCAGTTCGGCATCGCCTTCACGCAGATCATCCAGAAGCATCTGCCCGTCGAGATCCAGGTCTCGGTCGGCAAGCCGGCGACGAAGTCCGCCGTCGATGCGGCGATGCAGAAGGTCGATCTGTTCCTGACCGCGCCGACGATCAACCAGTTCATGCAGACCAGGACGGCGATGTTCGCCAAGGTCGACAACGCACCGGAGATGAACAGCAATCTCCGCAACATCATGAACTACAACCTGGGCCCGTATCACATCGTCGTCTACGAGGACTCGGGCATCAAGACGCTGGCCGACTTCAAGGGCAAGAAGGTCTTCCTGGGCCCGCCCGCGGGTGCGGCGACCAAGGTCGCGACCCAGATCATGGAAGCGGCGACCGACCTGGTGCCGGGCGAGGACTACGAGGTCATGCGCTATGACTGGCAGTCCGCCGAGACGGCGTTCCTCGACCGACAGATGGACGTCTACATCGCCCCGACCACGCTGCCGAGCCCGTCGGTCCAGCAGTTCGCGCTGGTCTCGCCGATCCGGATCCTCGGCATCCCCGAGCACGCCTGGGACAAGCCGTCGATGAAGGCCGCGCTGGGTCTGCCGGGCCGGACCATCCAGGACATCCCCGTCGGCACCTATGAGAACCAGGTCAACAGCGAGGACGTGAGGACCATCGGCTCCTGGGTCGGTCTCGGCACCAACAAGTGGATGGACGAGGAAACGGTCTACCAGATCACCAAGACGCTCTGGGAGAACATCGCCGATCTGCATGCGACCGCTGCATGGATGAAGGGCATCAACAAGGAAACCGTCTTCTACGAGAGCAACATCCCGCTGCATATCGGCGCCTACCGCTACTACAAGGAAGCGGGCTTCAACGTCCCGGAGGACCAGATTCCGCCGGAGGCCAAGTAAGCGCCTGATTTCCAGTTGGGGGCGCGGCGAGGCCGCGCCCCCCTTTTTTGCCTTTTCCACACAAACCATTGAGTACGCGCCGATGTCCAAGTCCAAACAGAACCTGAAACGCATGTTCGAGGCGAAGTCCGTTGCGGTCATCGGCGCCTCCGGCGATCCGCTGCGCATCGGCGGCCGCCCGGTCGCGATGATCCGGGACATGGGCTACGAAGGCGCGCTCTACCCCATCAATCCGAACCGCGACGAGGTCCAGGGCCTGAAGGCCTATCCCTCCATCGCAGATGTGCCGGGTGAGGTCGATCTGGTGATCTGCGCCGTGCCGGGCGCTCTGGTCGAGGACATGCTGGGCCAGTGCGCGGCCAAGGGTGTCGCCGGCGTCATCGTCTTCGCCGGCGGCTTCGCCGAGGTCGGCGGCGACGGCGTCGAGGCGCAGAAGCGGCTGACGGCCATCGCGCGCGGCGCGGACATGCGCATGATCGGGCCCAACTGCATGGGCTTCGCGAACTTCGCCAACAGCATGCCGGCAAGTTTCCATCCGGCCTTCGCGCGGCCGATGCCGAAGGGCAATATCGGACTGGTCAGCCAGTCGGGCGCCTTCGGCGGCCTGTCGAGCCTGATGGCGATGGACCGCGGCGTCGGTTTCCGCCACGTGCTCACGACCGGCAACGAGGGCGATGTCGGCGTCGCCGATTGCCTCGACTACCTGGTCGACGATCCGGGCACCGAAGTGATCCTGCTCTACATCGAGGGCGTGCGCGACGGTCCGGCCTTCCTGGATGCGCTGGCCAAGGCGCGGCGAGCGAAGAAGCCTGTGGTCTGCGTCAAGCTGGGCCGCACGGAGGCCGGCGCCAAGGCCGCGGCCTCCCACACCTCCGCCCTGGCCGGCGCCGACGCAATCTATGACGCGGTCTTCAGCCAGTTCGGCGTCCACCGCGTGAATTCCATCGAGGAGTTCTTCGACACCGGCGCGGCGATTTCCGTCGGCGGCATGCCGAAGGGCGACAGCATTGCGCTGGTCACCGTCTCCGGCGGCGTCGGCGTGCTGATGGCCGACGATGCGGCGGCGCGCGGCATGACGGTGACCGAACTGCCGCAGTCGACGCAGAAGAAGTTCAAGGAAATCGTCCCCTATGCCGGCGTGAACAATCCGCTCGATGTCACCGGCCAGATCATCAACCAGCCGGAGATCTTCGAGCAGGCGATGCGCCTGGTGCTGGACGAGGGTGACTACGATGCCGTCGTCGGGTTCCAGGGCGCGAGCCTCAACGCGCCCGAGAACGTCGAATCCGGTCTGACGATGTGGAAATCCCTGAAGACCGATTATCCCGACCGCACCTTCGCAGTGGCCAGCCTCATTTCCGCCGAGGGGCAGAAGCGCTTCGAGGCCGCCGGCATTCCCACCTTCCGGGAGGCGACCCACGCCACCCGCGCCATGGCCGCCGGCGCCTATTTCACCCGCTGCTTCACGACGCCTTTCGACTGGAAGCCGGCGGCCGGCAGCGACGCACCGCTGGGCAATGGCACCTTCACCGAGCAGTCGGCGCTGGCGACCCTGTCCGCGGCCGGCGTTCCGGTGATGCCGACGCGTTCGGCGGCTTCGGCCGGCGAGGCGGCAGCGGCGGCCGAGGAACTCGGCTTTCCCGTGGTCATGAAGATCCTGTCGCCCGACATCGTCCACAAGTCGGATGTTGGCGGCGTGAAGCTGAACCTCGCGTCGAAGGCCGACGTCGAGCAGACATTCGGCGAGATGATGACGGCGGTCCGCGCCAAGGCGCCTGACGCCAAGCTGGACGGGGTCCTGCTGGCGCCGATGATCTCCGGCGGCGTCGAGACCATCATCGGCGTGCATTCGGACCCGGTCTTTGGCCCGGCGATCATGTTCGGCCTGGGCGGTGTCTTCGTCGAAGTGCTGAAGGATGTCAGCTTCCGTCTGGCGCCGTTCGACACCGCGGAGGCGCGGCGCATGATCGACGAGATCCGAGGCCGTGCGATTCTGGACGGTGTCCGCGGCGCGCCGGCGGCCGATGTCGATGCTCTTGCCGACGCGCTGGCCAGCCTCTCGCAATTCGCGGCGGCCCACCGCGACCGCCTGCTGTCGGTCGACGTCAATCCGTTCGTGGTGCTGCCGAAGGGGCAGGGTGCGATGGCGCTGGATGCGGTGATCGAACTGAAGGACGACTGACATGATGCGCAACGCCCTGACCGAGCGTTTCGGTCTCAAGTACCCGATCTACGGTTTCGCCCATTCCATTGACGTCGTCTGCGCCCTGGCCGAGGCCGGCTGCATGGGCGTCTGGGGCGCGACCCGCGAGACCCCGGAAGAGATCGAGGCGGGCCTGAAGGAGATCCGCCGCCGCGTCGGTTCGAAGGCCTTCGGCATTGATCTCGTGCTGCCACGCGGCATGCCGAAGACCGCCGACAAAGCGGCCATCGAGGCCGAGCTGCCGGAAGAGCACAAGGACTTCGTCAAGGGCCTCTACGAGAAGTATCAGGTGCCGGCGGCGACGCGGCCGGGCATGCGCTCGCGTTTCCTGCGATCCGACGAGGTTGCCGAACGGCAGGTCGCGGCAGTGCTCGCTTCCGATGTCGATCTCTTCGCCTGCGGCATCGGCGCGCCGGCGGACGCCGTCGCTCATGCCAAGTCCGACGGGAAGGTGACGCTGGCGCTGGTCGGCAGCGCACGACATGCGGAGGCTGCCATCCGCAACGGCGCCGAGATCATCGTGGCGCAGGGTTACGACGCCGGCGCCCATACCGGCCAGATCGGGACCTTCTCCCTGGTACCCCAGGTCGTCGACGTCTGCGGCGACGTACCGGTTCTGGCGGCTGGCGGCGTCGCGACCGGCAGGCATATCGCAGCCTCATTCGCGCTGGGCGCGCAGGGCGTCTGGCTGGGCACGGCCTGGCTGACCACGCACGAGCACGCCCTGGACGAGGTCCTTGTCCGCAAGCTGCTCGCCGCAGGGAGCGAGGACACGGTCATCAGCCGCGCCGATTCCGGCAAGACCCTGCGCCAGATCCGGACGGCCTGGTCAGAGGAGTGGGCCGCGCCCGGCGCGCCGGCGCCGTTGAAGATGCCGTATCAGGACATTCTGGTAGGCGACCTGCTCGGCGCCATCGACGAACACGGCGTCGAGGCGCTGATCCATCATCCGGCGGGCCAGTCGGTCGCCTATTCGACCGAACAGAAATCGGTCGCCGACGTGGTCAGGGATCTGGTCAGGGAAACCGAGGCTGCGATGAAGGGGCTGGGCTGACCTAGAGCCGTTCGGCGGCCTTGCCGCGCAGGCGCGTCAGCACCTGTTCCAGCCCGGCGGGGCTGATGGAGCGGTATTCCTCGGCGATACGTCCGACAACCCGGTCGATGAAGGCTTCCCGGCCGTCATGCTCGCCCTTGCGGGCCTCGATCATCTCGTCGCGCGCCACGCGGAAGGCGTGGAACAGCATCGGCTCCAGCCCGCTCTGTTCGTAGAGCTTCCGGAACGGATCGACGCCGGCCGCCTCGACCGAGCGCACGACACGGTCGCGCTGCCAGCCGGTCAACTGTGCCATCCCGGCGATGAAGAACTGGTAGTCGCCGCCGGCGAGGACGCGGAGCATCAGGCTGGTCGACAGCCGTCCCATGCGGTGCATGCGTTCGGCGAGCTTCTCGATCTCGGTCCAGTCGTCGCTCTGGCGAACCATGTCGACGACGGAACGCTCGCGGCCGTGCACGATCAGGTCCTCGGCCAGCACGGGCGGCAGGTCGTGACGGCGCACCAGGGTCTGCATCATCAGGTCGGAGACTGTCTGGATGCACTCCTCGGCGACGGTCAGCGAGACCAGTCGTTCGGCAATCTCCAGCGGCAGGCCGGGCCGGCTGGCGACGGCGCCCATCACGTCGGTGCTGTCCTGGAAGCGGTCGACGGCGCGGTTCATCGCATTGCCGCTGACTTCCGCACGGTCGTTGCGCATCAGCATGGCGACGGCCGTTTCGCTGGCAGTGTCCGCAAGCTGTTCCGACACCTTCGCCGTGACGTCAGTCCGGGCAGCGATGCCTTCCTGGAAGGCGGCGCCGCGCTCCATCTGCTGCAGAAGGTCGGCTTCGTCGAGCAGGGGCGAGAGCTGCACGATGGGCAAGGCCACCGCGTCCACGTCCGCCAGCAACCGCTCGATCATCGGGCGCGGCAGCATCGGCGATTCGGCAATGTGAGCGGCGAGACCCTTGCGGACGGTCTCGACAGATTGCGCCATCATGGTGTCGATCATCTGCAGCGCGGCCTTGAGCTCGGCCGGCGGCAGCCCGGTGCGCTTCAGCAACTGGCCGAGCTGTGCGCTGACGGCCTCGCGGTGTCCGTCTGACAGGGCGGCGACCAGGTCGCTCACATCGGTATCGGAAATCTGCTTCTGCATCCCAGCCTCCTGTCCGGAGGGTGGCAGATCAGCGTTAATCCGCACTTAACGGGCGCGCCGCCGGATGCTCCAATGCGGCCGTCAGGGGAGGACATGATGAGCTACGAACAGATCACCTACGAGACCGACGGACCGGTGGCGACGCTGACGCTGAACCGCCCGGAAAAGCTGAACGCCTGGACCTACACCATGCGCCGCGAAATGGTGGATGCCATCACCCTCGCCAACGAGGATCCGGCCATCGGCGCGGTGATCGTGACCGGGGCGGGCCGCGGCTTCTGCGCCGGTGCGGATATCGGCGCGACCTTCAACGCGCAGATCAAGGGCGAGAACGTGCGCAGCAAGGATGTCGCCGGCGGCATCGACTGGGTCGCCTTCGTGCGCGAATCGAAGCCGTTGATCGCGGCCGTGAACGGTGCCGCCGTCGGCGTCGGCCTCTCGCAGATTCTTTCCTTCGATGTGATCGTCGCCGCCCGTTCGGCGAAGATGGCGGCGCCCTTCGTCCGCGTCGGCGTGGTGCCGGAACTCGCCAGTTCGCATTTCCTGATCCAGCGCATGGGCTTCGGCCGCGCCAGCGAGTTCGCCCTGACAGCACGCTTCATGGAGGGCGAGGAGGCCGCGGCGACCGGGCTGGTCGACCGGGTGGTGGACGATGCGGCGCTGATGGAGACCGCGCGCGGCATCGCGGCGGCCATCTCGGCCAATCCGGACCGGCAGCTCCGCTGGGCCAAGCAGCTCTTCTCGCAGAACGGTTCCGAGACTGATCTGAAGCTGGTGCAGAAGCGGGAACAGGAACTGCTGGCCGAGGCCTACAAGAGCCCGGAACACAAGGAAGCCGTCGACGCATTCCTGAACAAGCGCAAGCCGGTCTTCCGCTGAGCGGCGTCAGACCGGCAGGTCGACCACCTGCCGGTTGACGTAGTCGATGCGCGCGCCGCCGCCGGCGAAAAGGCTGATACGGGTGACCGACAGCGGCGCGACCTCGAAGGCGATCCCCGATGCCGGCGCCGAAGCAAGCGCGTGCACCAGCGCCGCCCGTATGGGGCCGGCATGGGCGACGATGGCGATGGTGTTGCCCGCATGATCGCCGGCGAGCGCGGCAATGGCGCGTCCTGTCCGGGCGCAGACCTCGGCGAAGCTCTCGCCGCCCGGCGGGCGGAACTGGGCGATGCCGGCCGCGTCCAGGCCTTCCGGCATGGCCGTCTCGCCATGGGGCCGGCCTTCCCATTCCCCGAAGTCCTGCTCCTGCAGCCGGGCCTCGACCGCGATCATCTCGCCCGGAAACAGCGCACCGGCCGTCTGACGCGCACGGGCTGCCGGGCTGCTGACGAAGGTTCCGGCCTCCGCCAGCATGTCCCAGAGCGGCCCGAGCCGTGCCGGTTCGGGCAGTTTCGCCGACACTTCCGTGCGGCCGACATGGCGGCCGGTGACGCCGGTGGGCCCGTGCCGGACCCAGAGAAAGGTCGTCGCTGCGATCAATCCACCAGCGCCTGGTGCACCAGTGCGCGCAGTTCCTTGCGGATGGGGTAGAAGCTCGACGGCATCAGCTGGGTCATGAAGATGACCACCATATCCTCGACCGGATCGACCCAGAAGACGGTGCTGGCCATGCCGCCCCAGCCGAAATCGCCCGGGCTGCCCATGGTTTCCGACTTCGCCGGATTGAGCATCACCGCGAATCCGAGGCCGAAGCCGATACCGGCATAGGAGACTTCCGAGAAGACCGGCTGGCCATTGGCGGCCAGGTCGCCATCCAGGTGGTTGCTGGCCATGAATTCCACTGTTCGCGGACCGAGCAGGCGCTTGCCGTCGGCCGTTTCGCCGCCGCGGCGGAGCATCTCGGCGAATTTCCAGTAGTCGCCGATGGTCGACTGCAGGCCGCCGCCGCCGGACCAGGTCTTCACGCCGGCCTCGCGGTAGACGGACTTCTCGGCCGTGTCGACCAGCTTCAGCGGCGTCGTCTCGTCGGGCGTGTAGAGCTCCGCATAGCGGTCGAGCTTGGCGTCGGGAATGCCGAAGAAGGTGTCTTCCATGCCCAGGGGTCCGAGAATCTTCTCATCCAGATAGCTCTTCAGGTCCTGTCCCGAGATCACCTCGACCAGACGGCCGACCACGTCTGTGGAGACGCCGTAGTTCCAGCGCGAACCGGGCTGGAAGTTCAGCGGCAGGTCGGCAAGCTGCTTCACGCCGGCTTCGAGGCTTTCGCCCTTCGGACCGAAAGCGAGCTTCCGCTCTTCATAGGCCTCGCCCAGCACGCCGCCCTGGAAGCCGTAGGTCAGCCCCGACATGTGGGTCAGCAGATGGCGGACGGTCATGGTCTCGCGGCAGTCCTCGACATCCGAGATCGAGGTGGCGCCAGGGCGTAGCACCTTCAGGTCTGAAAGCTCCGGCAGGAACCTGGCGACCGGGTCATCGAGGTGAAACAGGCCGTGCTCGTAGAGCATCATAAGCGCGACCGAGGTGATCGGCTTGGACATGGAGTATGCGCGGACGATGGTGTCGCCTTCCCACGGCTTGTCGCGGGCGACGTCCCGCCGTCCGGTCCAGTCGCAGAAGGCGAGCTCGCCATGGCGCGCGATCAGTGTCACCGCGCCGGGCAGCCGGCCGCCCTCGACATAGCGCGCCATCCAGGCGTTCAGCCGCTCCAGACGTTCCGGGTCGAAACCCAGATCCGCACCGTTGTTCGTCTTCTCCATGCCCCTCTCCCCCTCTGCCGGACCGGTCCGCCGCTCGTATAACAGGCCGTGGGACGATCCGGAACGGGCCATCGCCGCCCTTGTTGCGGCCGGTTCCCCGGGTCGCCTAGTGTGGTGCCGGATTTCCCCGCCGCGGAGCCTTCATGACGACCGACCAGGTCCTGCTTTTTTCGCTCTTCGCCGTGATTCTGGGGATGCTGCTCTGGGGACGGCTGCGCCATGATCTTGTGGCGGCAGGCGGCCTTCTGATCGGCGTCACGCTGGGGCTCGTGCCGCAGGACGAGGCCTTCAGCGGCTTCTCCAACCCGGCGGTGATCATCGTCGCGCTGGTGCTGATCGCTTCCCGCGCGTTCGAGAATTCCGGTGTGCTCGGCCTGATCGCGCGGCTCGCCATCCGGGAGAGCCGTCCGGCCGGCACGCATATCACCATCTTCGGCGGCATTGCCGCGGCGCTGTCGGCCGTGATCAACAACGTCGCCGCGCTGGCGATGCTGATGCCGCTGGACGTCCAGGCCGCGCGCAAGGCCGGCCGGCCGCCGGGTCAGACCCTGATGCCGCTCTCCTTCGCCACGATCCTTGGCGGCATGGTCACGCTGATCGGCACGCCGCCCAACATCATCGCCTCGTCGATCCGCGAACGGCAGCTGGGCGAGCCCTATTCGATGTTTGACTTCGCCCCGGTCGGCGCAACGGTGGCCGTGGCGGGCATCCTGTTCATCGCCCTGGTCGGCTGGCGGCTGGTGCCAAGGCGGGAGGATCGCGCGGCGGCCATCGACCCGTCCTCCTTCGTGGCCGAGCTGCTGGTGCCGGAGGATTCGAAGCTCGCAGGGCGCGTTGGCGTGGAACTGGACGGCGAGGCCGAGGAGGCCGATGTCCGGCTCGTCGGTCTGATCCGCGACGGCGCGAGGCACCGCGGCGTTGTCCGCGCCATGACGATCCGGGCGGGCGACCGGCTGGTGGTCGAAGGTTCGACCGACGCCATCGCCGCCTTCATCAAGCTTTCCGATCTGCACAAGGCCGAGAAGGAAGAGGAGGACGGAGACCCGGAGGACGCACCGCACACGGAAGAGGTCGAAGGTGCTGACGAGGAGAAGGAAGACAGGCCCGTCGCGCGGGGTCCCGAGGTGATCGAGGCGGTGGTCCGCGCCGACTCGCGTCTCGTCGGGCAGAGCGCGGCGTCCCTCCAGCTTCGCCAGCGCCACGGGATCACCCTGCTGGGCATCGCACGCGCCGGCACGGTGTCGCGGACCGGAATCAGCCGGCGCACCATATCGGCGGGCGACGAGTTGCTGATCACCGGACGCCCGGCCGGATGGACCGTCATCCTGGACCAGCTCGGCCTGGTCGCCGTCAACCGGATCAGCGTTGCCGGGTTCAAGCCGTTCAACGCCGCGCTGGCGGTGGGCCTTTTTGCCGGGGCCATCGCCGTGGCGACGGCCGGACTGCTGTCCTTCACCGTCGCCATCGCCATCGCCGTCGCCGGCTACGCTGCCTTCGGTCTGGTGCCGGCGCGCGAGTTCTACAGCCGGATCGAATGGCCGGTTGTCGTCATGCTCGCCTGCCTGCTGCCTCTCGGCGCCGCCTTCGAGCAGGTCGGCGGCACGGCGCTGATCGCCAACTCCATCGCGGGATGGACGGCGGAGCATTCCGCGGTGGTGGCGCTGGTTGCGATCATGGTCGTGACGCTGACGCTCTCCGACGTGCTCAACAACGTCGCCACCATGGTCATCACCGGGCCGATCGCCATCGACCTGGCGCAACGGCTGGACGCCAATCCCGACACCTTCCTGATGGGCGTCGCGATCTCGGCCTCCTGCGCTTTCCTCACACCCATCGGGCACAAGAACAACACGCTGATCATGGGGCCGGGCGGATTCCGCTTCTCGGACTACTGGCGCATGGGTCTGCCGCTCGAGGCCGTGGTCCTGGCCGTTTCGGTGCCCATGTTGTTGATCGTCTGGCCGTTGTAGGAGAACGAGGCACCATGCAGATCGGCATTCTGGAAACGGGGCTGCTGCCGCCGGGGCTGAAGGACATCCACGGCGATTTCCCGTCCATGTTCCGCAACTGGCTGGCGCCGCACCTGCCGGAGGCAACGTTCCGCACCTGGACGGTGATCGAGGACGACTGGCCGGCAGGGGTGGGGGACGCCGACGCCTGGCTGGTTACCGGCTCCCGCTTCGGCGTCTACGATCCCGAACCCTGGATCGAGTCGCTGAAGGTCTTCATCCGCGAGGCCGCCGAGGCCGGCGTGCCGCAGCTTGGTATCTGCTTCGGGCACCAGATCATGGCCGAGGCGATGGGCGGCAAGGCCGTCAAGTCGCCGAAGGGCTGGGGTGCGGGCATCCACGACTACCGGCTGCAGGCGAACGGTGAGAGCGTGACCTGGCCCATGCTGGTCAGCCACCAGGATCAGGTCGTCGAGGTGCCGCCGGGCGCTCGGGCCATCGGCGGTTCCGACCATTGCCCCTTCGGCGTGATCGAGTACGAGATGCCGCTGCTGACCTGCCAGTTCCATCCCGAGTTCGATCCGGCGCTGTCGGCGGCGATCCTGCGCGAGCGTGCGGGTGTCACAATCCCCGAGGCGGTGGCGTCAAAGGCGCTTGCCTCCCTTGCGACGAGCCCGCGGAACCGGGAGGCTGGCGCCTGGATGGCAACCTGGTTGAAGACGAAGCTCGCGGGCTAGCCGCCGGCGACGCGCAGCACCATCGTCTTCAGGCTGGCCAGCAGGTTTTCCAGATGTTTGCGGTCGTGCGCCTTGTGCTTGAAGGCCTTGACCGAGGTCTGCACCAGATCGGCCAGCGCCCCGACCGTCATGCCGGATGACCTGATGGCGTCGGCCCGGGGCTTGAGGATCTGTTCCAAGGCCACCCGGTACCGGCGGTCGCCCTCGGCGATCTCCTCCATGGCCACATTCATGACGCCGCTGATCACGTCCTCGGCGTCGGGTGACGCATTGATCTGATCGTAGGGACGGAGCGCGAAGTGCTCGAAGGCGATATCCAGCTTGTCGCCCAGCGTCGCCGCGCCGGCCGTTTCGCATTCGACGGCAGCGACGGCGATGTCGGTCAGCCGGCGCATCGCGGCGCGCAGCACCGCCTCCTTGCTGTCATAGACATTGTATAGCGTCTGACGCACCACCCCCGCCGACGACGCGATGTCGTTCATCGTGGTTCGCCGGACGCCGTAGCGCATGAACTGCTCGATGGCGGCGTCGACGATCTTCTGTTCGCGGGGGTCCATGAATCCTTATTGACATATCGTGTCCAACTGTCAATCTGGACAAACGGACATTTTTTGTCGTATTGCACAAATCCATCTGCGTGTTTGGTCCGTATGCATGGGGTAATCGGCGGGCGCCTCCGGACGGGCGGCGCAGCGCCCCGACGGGAGAGGTTTCATGGCCATCAACTTCACACTCAACGGCAAGCCGGTGACGGTCGACGTCCCGGACGACACGCCGCTGCTCTGGACGATCCGTGACGGGGTCGGGCTGACCGGCACCAAGTTCGGCTGCGGCGTCGCCGCCTGCGGCGCCTGCACGGTCCACGTGGACGGCGTCCCCACGCGGTCCTGTCAGACCGCGGCCGGCGATGTCGCCGGCATGAGCGTCACCACCATCGAAGGGCTGGAAGGCAAGGCCGCCGCGGCGGTCCAGTCGGCCTGGCGCGAACTCGACGTGGTCCAGTGCGGCTACTGCCAGTCCGGGCAGATCATGTCCGCGGTCGGCCTGCTGACCGAGACGCCGAAGCCCACCGACGCCGACATCGACGGCTACATGTACGGCAATGCCTGCCGCTGCGCGACCTACCAGCGGATCCGCGCCGCGATCCACCGCGCCAGCGAAATCATGGAGGCCTGATCATGACCGTCCAGACATCCCGCAGAGGGTTCATGAAGGGTGCGATGGCCACCGCCGGCGTGGCGCTGGTCATCGGTTTCAATTCTAAGGGCGCGCTCGCCGCGGGCGGCGCCGACCTGAACCCCTTTGTCCGCATCGACGACGAGGGCCGGGTGACGGTCATCGTCAAGCATTTCGAGATGGGCCAGGGCACGACCACCGGCCTGCCGACGCTGGTGGCCGAAGAGCTCGACGCGAACTGGGAAGACGTGAAGCTGGAATTCGCGCCGGCTGACAACGAGAAGTACAAGAACCTCGCTTTCGGCATGCAGGGCACCGGCGGCTCCACTGCCATCGCAAATTCCTACATGCAGTACCGTCAGGCCGGCGCCGCCGCACGCGACATGCTGGTCCAGGCGGCGGCGAAGCAGTGGGGCGTCTCGCCTTCCGAGATGACGGTGGATGAAGGGCAGCTTTCGGCCGGCAGTCACAATGGCGGCTTTGGCGAGTTCGCGGCCGCTGCGGCGAAGATGACCCCGCCTGCCGAACCGAAGGTGAAGGACCCGTCGGCCTTCAAGCTGATCGGCCAGAACCGGCTGCCGCGTCTCGACAGCTTCGACAAGACCAATGGCCAGGCCCAGTTCGCCATGGACGCGAAGGCCGAGGGCATGGTGGTCGCGGTGATCCTGCGCTCGCCCAAGCCCGGCGGCATGCTGAAGAGCTTCGACGCCTCCGGCGCAGAGGGCATGAGCGGCTTCGTCCGCGCAGCCGGCATGCCGAACAAGGCCGGCGTCGTTGTCTATGGCACGTCGACCTGGAGCGCGATCTCGGCCCGCGACGCCATCACCGCCGAGTGGGACTTCTCGAACGCCGAGACCCGCTCGACCGATACGATGGTGGCCGAGCATCTCGCCCTGCTCGACAAGCCGGCCTACGAAGCAGTCAAGGGCGCCGAGGCGACGAAAGCTGCGATCGACGGCGCCGCGAAGGTCGTCGAGGCGGACTTCGTCATGCCGCAACTGGCCCACGCGCCGATGGAGCCGCTGGTCTGCATGATCGAACCGACCGAGACCGGCGTTCTCGTGACCGATGGTTGCCAGTTCCCGGGCCTGACCCAGCCCTACGTGGCCGGCGTCCTGCAGCTCGACCCGTCGAAGGTCGAAGTGAAGACGGTCTATGCCGGCGGCTCCTTCGGCCGGCGCGCCAACCCGGACAGCGACTATCATGTCGAGGCGGCCATCGCCTTCGCGCTGATGGGCGGCAAGACGCCGGTGAAGACGGTCTGGACCCGCGAGGACGATCTGGCCGGCGGCTACTACCGTCCGATGGCGGCGCACCGTGTCCGCATCGGCATCGGCGCCGACGGCAAGATCGCCGGATGGGATCACCGCATCGCCACGCAGTCGATCATGAAGGGCACGCCGTTCGAAAGCTTCGTGGTGCATGACGGCGTCGATCATTCGTCCGTCGAGGGCATCGCCGACACCCACTACGCCATCCCCGGCTATTCGGTCGGGCTGTCGGACTGGACATCGCCGATGAAGGTGCTCTGGTGGCGGTCCGTCGGCCACAGCCATACCGGTTACGCCATGGAAGTGGCGATGGACATGGCCGCCGAAGCGGCTGGCCAGGATCCGCTCGACTTCCGGCTGGCGCTGCTGGAAGGCGACGATCCGGACCGGCAGCGGCTGACCGGCGTGCTGAAACTGGCCGCCGAGAAGGCTGGCTGGGGCACGCCGCTGAAGGGCAATCAGGGCCGCGGCATCGCGGTCCACAAGTCCTTCAACAGCTATGTCGCCGAGGTCGTGGAGGTCTCCGTCAATGATGGTGCGGTGAAGATCGAGAAGATCACCTGCGCCGTCGATTGCGGCGTCGCCGTGAACCCCGATGTCGTCCGCGCCCAGATGGAAGGCGGTATCGGCTACGGGCTCGGCGCGGTGATGCGGAACAGGATCAGCTTCACCGACGGCGAGGTGGATCAGTCCAACTTCCCGGACTACGAGCCGCTGCGGATCACCGACATCGGATCCATCGACGTGCACATCGTGCCGTCGTCGGCGGCGCCCACGGGCGTCGGCGAGCCCGGCCTGCCGCCCGCCGGACCGGCGCTTGCCAATGCCATCCACGCGGCCACCGGCAATCGCGTGACCATGCTGCCGATGGCCGACAACGGCGTCACCTTCGCGTAGACGATCGGGGCGCTCTCCTGAACGGGGAGCGCCTTATTCCCGCCCGGATCAGGTCTGATACGGGTGGCCAACGTCTCGTCGTGTCCCGGATCGGGGTCCGGGACACGTCGGTGCTTTGGCGCTGCGCAGTGCTCTCTTGCCGCTCTAGACGCCCAGAAACCTCAGCAGCACGTCCAGCCCGCCATGGTCGATGGCACAGTCGGCGGCGTTCTTCGTGATCGGTTTGGCGCGGTAGGCGACGCCGAGGCCGGCCTTCTCGATCATGCCGATGTCGTTGGCGCCGTCGCCGATGCAGACGGCCTGATCGTGACGGATCCCGAGCCGGGTGCAGAGTTCGTCCAGTGACTCGATCTTCGCCTGCCGGCCCAGGATCGGCTCGGCGACCTTGCCTGTCAGAACACCTTCCTCGAACAGCAGCCGGTTGGCGCGGTTCTCATGGAAGCCGCAGAGCCCGGCGACGCGCTCGGTGAAATAGGTGAATCCGCCGGAGACCAGGGCGCAGTGCATGCCGGCGGCGCGGCAGCCCTGCACCATCTCCCGCGCGCCGGGCGATAGCTTCACCCGTGTGTCGAAGCATTCGGCCAGGGCGCTTTCGGGCAGGCCCTTCATCAGCGCGACGCGTTCGGCAAGGGCGCCCTCGAAATCGATCTCGCCGCGCATGGCGCGTTCGGTGATGGCCACGACCTGCTCGCGGACGCCGGCGAAATCGCCCAGCTCGTCGATGCATTCGACCGTGATCATGGTCGAGTCCATGTCGGCGATCAGCAGCTTCCAGTGGCCTTCGGGCGTCTCGCGGCGAATGCAGAAGTCGATGGGCCGCTCGCCGATGATGTTGGCCACCTTCGGGCGCAGCACCGCCGGGTCATCGGCATTGTAGAAGATCTCGAAAACACCTTTCGCGACCAGCTCCCGCTGGCGCTGAACGGGCGCGAGACCGGCGAGTTCCGCCAGCAGCGCTTCATCGCGCAGTTGACCTTCGCCCGCGACGAGCGTCAGAACGGTGGGCATGGTGGACACTCCGATCGATGGGGCGGGCGGTGACGGCGTCCTGCTGATACTGGGACCGACGGCCAGCGGCAAGTCGGGACTGGCGATCGATATTGCCGAAGCCCTCAACGGGGTGATCGTCAATGCCGATTCCATGCAGGTCTACCGCGATCTGCGGCTGATCAGCGCCCGGCCGTCCGATGCGGAAATGAGCCGCGCACCGCACCGGCTCTTCGGCTTTCTGGACGCCGCCGAGATCTGTTCCGCTGCGCGCTGGGCCAAGCTGGCGGGCGAGGAGATCGAGGCGGCGCGGCGGCGCGGCAAGCTGCCGATCGTGGTCGGCGGCTCGGGCCTCTACGTGCGGGCGCTGACCGAGGGCTTCTCCCCCATTCCCGACGTCGGGCCCCTGCACCGCCAGCGCGCCCAGGGCATGCTGAAGAAGATGGGGGCCGAGAAGTTCCACGCCCGTCTGGCAGAGCACGACCCGGACATCGCGGCGCGGCTGGAGACCGGCGACAGCCAGCGGCTTATCCGGGCGATGGAGGTGTATCTCGCGACGGAGAAGCCGCTGAGCTGGTGGCAGGCCCTGCCGCCGGAACCGCCGATGCTGAAGCTGCCGGCCTTCCGGCTGGTGCTGCTGCCGGAGCGGTCGACGCTCTACGAACGCTGCGACCGGCGCTTCGAGGAGATGGTCCGTGAGGGCGCGGTGGACGAAGCCATGGCGCTGGGTGCGCGCGGGCTGGACCCGGACCTGCCGGCCATGAAGGCGTTGGGCGTGAAGCAGCTGATCGCCGCCGGCCGGGGGCAGATCCTGCTCGAACAGGCAGTCGCCGATGCGCAGACGGCCACCCGCCGCTATGCCAAACGGCAGATGACCTGGTTGAGGCATCAGATTGTTGCGGACCATGTTTGCGACACGCAAGATATGGAAAGATTGAAGGCAGATATCTTTCCAAAAATAAGGGAATTTCGGTTGACCGCGTCCTGATCCTTCCCTATGGTCCGCGCGCCCTGTAACGGGCCGTGTTCCGCACTCTCCGGCAGCGCCGGCGGGAGCGGTGCGGCTTCGGCGGGGCGCTTTCGTTTTTGATACCCACCCCACGGAAGAAAGACAGGACCATGTCTACGAACGGAATGACCGGCGCCGAAATACTGATCAAAGCACTCGTTGATCAGGGCGTGGACACCGTATTCGGCTATCCGGGGGGCGCGGTACTACCCATCTACGACGCGCTGTTCCAGCAGAACTCCATCCGCCACATCCTCGTCCGTCAGGAAGGCGGCGCGGTGCACGCGGCCGAGGGCTATGCCCGCTCGACCGGCAAGCCCGGCGTCGTTCTGGTGACCTCTGGACCCGGCGCGACAAACGCCGTCACGGGCCTGACCGACGCGCTGATGGATTCCATCCCCGTCGTCTGCATCACCGGGCAGGTTGCGACGCACATGATCGGCAACGACGCCTTCCAGGAGTGCGACACGACCGGCATCACCCGGCCCTGCACCAAGCACAACTACCTGGTGAAGTCGTCCGATGACCTCAGCCGCGTTGTCCACCAGGCCTTCTATGTCGCCACCAACGGCCGTCCCGGCCCGGTGGTCATCGACATTCCGAAGGACGTGCAGATCGCGGCGGGCAAGTACCAGACCGCCGAGCAGACCCGGCACAAGACCTACCGTCCGCGCGTGAAGGGCGATCTGGAGGCCATCCGGGAGGCGGTCGAACTGATCGCCAATGCCGAGCGGCCGATCTTCTACACCGGCGGCGGCGTCATCAATTCGGGGCCGAAGGCGGCAATGCTGCTGACGCAGTTCGCGCACATGACCGGCTATCCGGTGACCTCGACGCTGATGGGTCTCGGCGCCTTCGCGGCCTCGGATCCGCAGTTCCTGGGCATGCTGGGCATGCACGGGGCTTACGAGGCCAACATGGCGATGCACGACTGCGATGTCATGATCTGCGTCGGTGCGCGTTTCGACGACCGGGTGACCGGGCGGCTGGACGCCTTCTCGCCCTATTCGAAGAAGATCCACATCGACATCGATCCCAGCTCGATCAACAAGAATGTCCGGGTCGACGTCCCGATCATCGGCGACGTGGCGCATGTCCTCGAGGACATGATCCGCATCTGGAAGGCCGGCGCCCGCAAGGCCGACAAGGGCCGGATCGCCCCGTGGTGGGCCGAGATCGAACGCTGGCGCGCCCGCAACGGCTTCGCCTATGGCGAGAGCGCCGATGTGATCAAGCCGCAGAAGGCGATCGAGCGCCTCTACGAGAAGACCAGGCATCTCGATCCGATCATCGCGACCGAGGTCGGGCAGCACCAGATGTGGGCGGCCCAGTTCTTCAAGTTCGAGGGGCCGAACCGCTGGCTGACGTCGGGCGGCCTGGGCACCATGGGTTACGGCCTGCCGGCCGCCATGGGCGCGCAGATCGCCAATCCGGACCGGCTCTGCATCGACATCGCCGGCGAGGCGTCGATCCTGATGAACATCCAGGAGATGTCGACGCTGGCGCAGTACCGTCTGCCGGTGAAGGTCTTCATCCTGAACAACCAGTGGATGGGGATGGTGCGCCAGTGGCAGGAACTGCTGCACGGCAAGCGCTACTCCGAGAGCTATGTCGACAGCCTGCCCGACTTCGTGAAGCTGGCCGACGCCTTCGGCGGCGTGGGCCTGATCGCCGAAAAGCCGGACGATCTGGACGGCGTCATCGACGAGATGCTGAAGGTGGACAAGCCGGTGATCGTCGATTGCCGCGTGGACCGGGAGGAGAACTGCTTCCCGATGGTGCCGTCCGGCGCCGCCCACAACGAGATGATCCTCGGCAACGAGGCCAACCCCGACGACGCGCCGAAAGTCACCGACAGCGGCTTCGCGCTGGTCTGATACCCGATCCGGGCACTTTTTGAGGGGGACCGCCCGGCCGGGTTCCGCAGGGCGTCCTTTTGGGAACATGAGCGACATTATCGAAACCCACACGATGGCCGTCCTGGTCGACAACGAGGCCGGCGTGCTGGCCCGTGTGATCGGCCTGTTTTCCGGCCGCGGCTACAATATCGAGAGCCTGACCGTGTCCGCGGTGGACAAGGCCAACAATCTCTCCCGCATCAACATCGTCACCTCGGGCACGCCCATGGTGATCGAGCAGATCAAGGCGCAGCTGGACCGGCTGGTGCCGGTGCACCGCGTCGCCGACCTGACCGTGGACGGCGAGCATATCGAGCGCGAGCTGGCGCTGCTGAAGGTGCGATGCTCGGGCGAGAAGCGGGTCGAGGCGCTGCGCATCGCGGACATCTTCAAGGCCAAGGCCGTGGATGCCACCGACCGCAGCTTCGTCTTCGAGATCACCGGTTCGACGGCCAAGATCGACGCCTTCGCCGATCTGATGACGCCGCTCGGTCTGGTCGATATCAGCCGCACCGGCATCGCAGCGATCAGCCGCGGTCCCGACGAGCTGTAGGAGCCATTCGGCCACCACATGACACCCCGGCCTTGTGCCGGGTTCCGGTGCGGCGTAAATCGCGCACCACAACCAGATGCAGGGGCGTAACGGCGCGAGCCGGATCTGCCCGGAAGCTACCCGGAGGGAGAACAAGAAGATGCGCGTTTACTACGACCGCGATGCGGACCTGAACCTGATCAAGTCGAAGAAGGTGATGGTGGTCGGCTATGGCAGCCAGGGCCACGCCCATGCGATGAACATGCGCGACAGCGGCGTGAAGGACGTCGCCATCGGCCTGCGCGAGGGTTCGTCGACCCGGAAGAAGGCCGAGGAAGCCGGCTTCAAGGTGATGACCGCCGCCGAGGGCGCGGCCTGGGCCGACGTCGTCATGGTCGCCACGCCGGACGAGCTGCAGGGCGATCTCTACCGTGACGAGCTGGAGCCGAACCTGAAGGAAGGTTCGGCGATGATCTTTGCCCACGGCCTGAACATCCACTTCAACCTGATCGAGCCGCGCGCCGATCTGGACGTCTTCATGATCGCGCCGAAGGGCCCGGGCCACACCGTGCGCTCCGAGTATCAGCGCGGCGGCGGCGTGCCCTGCCTGGTTGCGGTGCATCAGGACGCGTCCGGCAACGCGCTGGATGTCGGCCTGTCCTACGCCTCCGCCATCGGCGGCGGCCGCGCCGGCATCATCGAGACCACCTTCCAGGAAGAGTGCGAGACCGACCTGTTCGGCGAGCAGGTCGTCCTCTGCGGCGGTCTGGTGGAGTTGATCCGCGCCGGCTACGAGACTCTGGTCGAGGCCGGCTACGCGCCGGAGATGGCCTATTTCGAGTGCCTGCACGAGGTGAAGCTGATCGTCGATCTGATCTACGAAGGCGGCATCGCCAACATGAACTACTCCATCTCCAACACGGCGGAGTATGGCGAGTACGTGACCGGCCCGCGCATCATCACGTCCGAGACCAAGGCCGAGATGAAGCGCGTTCTCGACGACATCCAGTCGGGCAAGTTCACCCGCAACTGGATGCTGGAGAACAAGGTCAACCAGACCAGCTTCAAGGCGACCCGCGCCCGCAACGCGTCTCACCCGATCGAGGAAGTCGGCGAGAAGCTGCGCGGCATGATGCCTTGGATCAGCGAGAAGGCCCTGGTGGACAAGTCGAAGAACTAGCCGCGGCTGACGGCACGGGGATGGCCGGTCCGGCCATCCCGCCGTCTCCGCCGGTATTCGTTCGGTCGGAAGGCGTGTCGGATCGTCCGGCGCGCCTTCTTTCGTTCTGGGGGTGTCAGACCGGCGGCGCCAGGGCGGGCACGCCGGCGCCGATGTCGATCCATGTGGATGCGGCGGCGCCCATGCTCTCCACCTTGCCGAAGGCGGGGATCGCCGGGCCGCTCATGTAATCGCTGACATGGATCGAGTGGGTGACGCGGCCCTCGTCGTCCGTCAGCGGCAGGCCGAAGGCGCGGAACTCGCCCTCGCGCCCCTTCTCGAAGCGGTTGGTGTTGGTGGTGAGGATGCCGCACGGGTGCTCGACCATCCGGAACAGGCGCTCCGCCGCCTTCCGGCGGTCGTCGCCGCGCATCAGGTCGAGATAGTTGCTGCCCGTCAGATCGCGGCCGTGGATGCTGCGGAAATAGGAGCCGGCCAGACGGAACCGGATCATGTCCCGGTGCTCGAAGTCGTAGATGATGACGCGGGCGAGCGCCCGGCCCAGCCGTTCCGGCCGGATGTCGCGCTTGCGGGGCAGCAGGCGTCCGCCCGCCGCTTCCAGCCAGTGACGCGCAAGGGCGTCGGCATGACTGGAGCCGGGATTGGCGGCGCGAAGGGCCTCCAGCCGCTGATCCGGATCGCCGGTGGTCATTGGACCGTCTGTATTCGGGCACATGCGTTGCACCCTATACAGTCAGTCCGAAGAAAATATGAATACGAATTCGGGCGCGGGGAATGCGAAAAGTGCAGGGCCGCAGCCCGATACTGGTATCGAGAAACGCGAGTCCTGTGTGTCTAGTAAGGCGCAGATACCGCGGGTATGCCGAAGCCGATATCGATGTAGCGCGCGTGTTCCACGCCCATCGACCGGAGGCGGCCGTGAGAGGGCAGGTGTATCTGCCCGTCATACTGAGTGACATGTATCGAATGCGCGACCTGTCCGTCATCGTCCAGCAGCGGCAGCGCGACGATGAGATAGCGGCCGCACTGTCCGGACTCGAACAGGGTCGAGTTGACCGATGCAATCCCGCAGGGGTGTTCCAGCATGCCGAACAGCCGCCGCGACGCCGCTTCCCTGGATCCGTCTTCCTGAAGGTCCAGGAAGTTCCGGCCCGTCAGTTCGCCCTCATGGTGTTCCCAGAACGAGGTTCCGGCGAGTCTGAAGGTGATCGTGTCCCGATCCGTGTAATCGAAGATCACGAGATAGGGCAGCGAGCGGCGCAGGGCTTCGGGTCGCAGATCCCGCCGGCGCGGCGCCGGCAGGTCGCCGGCCATTTCGCACCAGTGCGCCACCAGTTCGTCCGCATGCCGCCAGTCCGGCAACGCTCCGGTGATGTGCTGGAATCGCCGTCCTGCGGCCTCGCCTGACGGCCGGACAATGTCATCCTGTCGGATGACCTGCGCTGCGGATGACTGATTCACTGGACTCATGCACGGAAGCTAGCAGATTTGGTGCCAGCCTGCAGGACCCCGGATGCGAAATGAGTCCGGTGCGGCAGCGATCACATCTTCGCGCCGCGGCTTGAGCGAGTTGGCTGGCGCGCCTATACCGCTCGGGAAAAGGGGGACCGCCATGCTCCGCAGACTGCTCGCCGTTGCCGCCGCATTCGCCTGCCTCGCCGCCTTGCCGGCGCTGGCCGACGCCGATCCGCGCTACGAGAAACTCTGCGGCGCGGCCGGGCATCCCGACTGGGCCTTCGGCGACGCCAAGACCACGCCCTACGAATACCGTCCGCTGTTCGGCTGCGACGACCGTCCCGGCTTCTGGCACAAGCGCGACCGCACCTATGTGAACCGCCTGCGCAAGCTGGGCTACAGCGACGCCGATCTGGGCACGCTGCTGGCGGAGCAGGGCTGGGTCTGGCTGAAGAAGAAGGAGCCGGCGCTGGCCATGCGCCGCCTCAACCTGGCCTTCGAATACGCGCCCTGGAACGGCGACATCTATCACGGCATCGCGCTGGCGATGTCGCAGGGCGGCCTGCCGCACGACATGGTCGGCTACTGGTACGCCGTGGCGGCGAACCAGAAGGCGGGCCGTCCCGAGCGCTTCGCCGATTACGGCCGTTTCCTGATCGCCACCGGGCAGTTCGAGAAGGCGGTGCCGGTGCTTGAGAAGTCCCGCGGCCTGCTGCCCGACGATACCTGGACGCTGATGAATCTGACCCAGAGCTATTTCGCGACCAAGCGGAAGCCGGAGGCCTGCGGCGCGGTGAAGCTGCTCGGCAGGTCCGAACCGCCGGAAGGCTATGACGCCACGCGCTACGGCATCGTCGTCGACCACTGGGAAGAGCGGGCCGAGAAAGAGGGCTGCTAGCGCTCTCCCGCGTTGAAGTGGTCGTAGATCTGCTGCGCCATCGCTTCTGAAATCCCGTCGACCCGTTGCAGGTCCGCCAGTCCGGCGCGGGCGACTCCCTTGGCCGAACCGAACTTCAGCAGCAACGCCTTCTTCCGCTTCGGGCCGATGCCCTCGATCTCGTCCAGCGGCGACTGGCCGATGGCCTTCGAGCGCCGCGCGCGGTGGGTGCCGATGGCGAAGCGGTGCGCCTCGTCGCGCAGGCGCTGCAGATAATAGAGCACGGGGTCGCGCTCCGGCAGCATGAAGGGGGCCTTGCCGGGCAGGTAGAAATCCTCCCGGCCGGCGTTGCGGTCCGGCCCCTTGGCGATGGAGACCAGCGCCACGCCCTCGACCTCAAGCACCTTCAGCACCTCTTCGGCGATGCCGAGCTGGCCCTTCCCGCCGTCGATGACGATCAGGTCGGGCCACGTCTCGTCCTTCTGCGCGGTCTCCTTCTTCAGCCGCTTGAAGCGCCGCGTCAGCACCTCCCGCATCATCGCGAAATCGTCGCCCGGCGTGAGCTCGGTGTCCTTGATGTTGAACTTGCGGTAGGCGGCCTTCCGGAAGCCCTCGGGCCCGGCGACGATCATGCCGCCGACGGCGTTGCTGCCCTGGATGTGGCTGTTGTCGTAGACCTCGATCCGCTGCGGCGGCTCGGCCAGCCCGAAGGCCTCGGCGACGCCCTTCAGCAGTTTGGCCTGCGCCTGGGTCTCGGCCTGCTTGCGGCCCAGCGCCTCCTCGGCATTGCGCACGGCCTGTTCGACCAACTCCTTCTTGGCGCCGCGCTTCGGGGTCAACACCTCGACCTTGCGGCCGGCGCGGACGGCCAGCGCCTCGCCGATCAGGTCCTGCGACGGGACCTCGTGGGACAGCAGCACCTGCCGCGGCGCCGGGCGGCTGTCGTAGAACTGGCCGACGAAGGCCGCCAGCACGTCGGCGGTCTCGTCGTCCTTGGAATGCGTCGGGTAGTAGGCCTTGTTGCCGTAGTTCTGGCCCGCCCGGTAGAAGAAGACCTGCACGCAGGTCTGTCCGCCGGCCTCGGCCGCGGCCATCACGTCGGCCTCTTCCAGCCCCTCGACATTGACGCCCTGCTTCTGCTGGATCTGCGCCATGGCCCAGAGCCGGTTGCGGTACATCGCGGCGTCCTCGAAGGCGAGTTCGTCGGAGGCTTTCTGCATCTTCCGGCCCAGGTCGTCGCGCACGTCCTGGCTGCGGCCGGCCAGGAAGTCGCGGGCCTGATCGACCAGTTCGCGGTATCCGTCCTTCGAGACGTAGCCGACGCAGGGAGCGACGCAGCGCTTGATCTGGTACTGCAGGCAGGGCCGGGTCCGGGTGGCGAAATCGCCGTCGGAACAGCTGCGCAGCGGAAAGGCCCTCTGCAGCGCGGTCAGGGTGTGGTTCACCGCCGTGGCCGAGGCGAACGGGCCGTAATAGTCCCGCGCCTTTTCCCGTGCACCGCGGTGCTTGGCCAGCATCGGATAGTCGTGGTCCAGATTGACCTCGATATAGGGGAACGACTTGTCGTCGCGCAGGATGATGTTGAAGCGCGGCTTCAGCTTCTTGATCAGGTTCGCTTCCAGCAGCAGCGCCTCGACCTCGGTATGGGTCGTGATGATCTCCAGCTCGCGGGTCATCTGGACCATGCGGGCGATGCGGATGGAGAGGCCCCGGGCGCGGGTGTAGCTGGTCACCCGGTTCTTCAGGTTCCGGGCCTTGCCGACATAGAGCACATCGCCCTTCGCGTTGAGCATGCGGTAGACGCCGGGGCTCTCCGGCACCGATCTCAGCTTCGCCTGCAGGATGGCGAAGCCGTCGGGTTCGGGTGCTTCGGTCGCGATGTCGGGTTCTGTCGTCAATACGGCTCCGGCGCTTCGCTCCCTCCCCCTTGAGGGGGGAGGGCCGGGGTGGGGGTGAAACCGAAGGGCAGGGGCGGGGCCGGTGCGCCCGAATTCGGCTTCGCCGATTCATCCCCATCCTAACCTTCCCCCCTCGAGGGGGAAGGGCATGATCCGGCGGGGGTGCTACCTAGGTAGTCAGCTCTGCGGCTGAATGAAGTGCTTGGAGAGCTTCAGACCCTGGCCCTGGTAGTGACTGCCGATGCCGGCGCCGTAGAGGGTCTCGGGGGTTTCGATCAGGCGTTCGTAGACCAGCCGGCAGACACGCTGGCCGTGTGCGATCTCGAAGGGGACCTCGTGGCTGCGGACCTCGAGCACCGCCGGGGTGCCGCTGCCGCCGCCGGCGGAGGTGTGGCCGAAGCCGGGATCGAAGAAGCCGGCATAATGGATGCGGAACTCGCCGAAGGAGGTGTCGTAGGCGACCATCTCGGCGGCAGAATCCGGGGGCACGGCGATCCGTTCCCGGCTGACCAGAATGTAGAACTGGTTCGGGTCCAGGATCAGCGTCTTCTCGGCATTGGCGTGGATCGGCTCCCAGAAGTCCTCGACCGGGTAGTGGCCGACGAGATCGAGATCGATCAGCGGCGCATGCCGTCGCGCGCGGTAGCCGATCAGCCCGCCATAGGCGTCGCCGGAGAGGTCGACCGAGACCCAGAGCCCGTCGCGGATGGTGGGTTCGTTGCCCTCCAGGCTGGCCGGATCGACCAGGCTCTCGCGCTGATGCAGTTCGCGGTGCAGGCTGTCCGAGGTGCCCGGCCGCCCGCGCCAGAGCCGGAGCTGGTTCAGGCGCAGCCCTGCCTTCGCCTTCACCGAGAAGGTGCGGGGCGCGATCTCCAGATAGAGCGGGCCGTCATAGCCGGCCTCGACGGTCTCGAAGCTCTCGCAGCCGTCGGTGACCAGCCGGGTGAAGACGTCCAGCCGCCCGGTGGAGCTTTTCGGGTTGGCCTTGGCCCACATGTCGCGCGGCAGGTCGAGCCGCTCCTGCAGTTCGACGATGTAGACGCAGCCGCGCTCCAGCACCGCGGCCTCGGCCAGGTCGAGCTCGTGCATGGTCAGCCGGGCAAGCTTGTCGGCGACGCGCACGCCCTTGCCCGGCAGGAAGCTGGTGCGCACCCGCCAGGCGCGTCGGCCGAGGCGGAGGTCGATGCTGGAGGGCTGGATGATCTCGTCCGGCACGCCGCCATCGGCCCGGATCATGCCGTCGGTCACGGCGCGGCGCAGCGCCTGCGACGGCAGGATGCCCGTGGTGCGGGCGCGGGTGGCGGCTTCGGCAGTCATGGCGACATCACTTATCGGTTTCGCCAGCGCCCGACAATCAATTGATCGGTTCCGGGCCGTTCCGGCTTGATCAACCGGGAGCCCCCGGTGTGAGATGAAGGTCATGCGACGTTCCGGGCCCCACATGCTCGCGGCAAAAGCGGCTCTTCTCGGGGCGGTCCTGTTCTGGTGCGCGCCAGCCGCGGCGGTCGAGGACTGCGAAACCGCCGCAAAACTCAACGATGCCGCCTTCACCGAGGCGCGGCGGGCGGTTCGGGAATCGCGGCTCGCCGTCAACGAGCTGAATTCCAGGCTGATCCTGCGCACCGCCGCGCTGGAGGAAGAGAACGGCAAGCTGCGCGAGGTGATCGGCGAGTATCAGGCCCGCGGCGGCACGCTGTTCTTCGACCCGCCCGAGGGTACGGCGCAGTTCCTGATCCGGATCCGGCCGATCAACCGGGAGATCGTGGTCCACCACTACAAGCAACTGGCGCTCTACGACCAGCAGCAGACCCATCATCTCAGGATGCAGCAGATGGTCCGCCTGTTCCTGGAACAGATGGAAGGCCGGAAGGAGAGCTGCCCCGGCATGGCCGTGGGCACAGCCTGGGAGTGGACCGGGCGGCAGGGCGACAGCGCGAACCGGGCCGTCAAGCGGACCGAGCGGCTGATCGACCTGGTCGACAAGCGCATGGAGTGGCTGCGCCTGCTGGAGACCTGGGCGCTGCAGTCGGCGCAGGCGGCGCAGTAGCTTGCGATGGCTGATCCTTCTCTCGACGCTTGCAATGCTCGCTGCAACGCCGGCGCGTGCTGACTGCGAGATCGACATTGCCGCGTTGAAACAGGACTATCGCCTGGCCCGCGAGGATGTCACCGAGGTGCGTGGCGAGTTGCTGTCGCTCAAGGGCGAACTGGAGGAGCCGGAGCGGCGTCGCGAGAAGCTGCATGCCTGGTTCGACAGCCAATGGGTGTCCGACGGCGACGGCGTGATCAAGCCCAGACACCGCCTCACTCCGAACCTTGTCGAGGACACCATCGACTGGGCGAGCGAGATGATCGGCATCCACGGAACCCATATCCGCGTCTACAAGGCGCAATTGCCGCTGAACCATCGACTCTCCGGCTTCGGCCTCGAGATCGCCTCCACTGCAGAGCATCTTCAGGCCCGTTGTCCGTCGGAGGAGGTCCGCCGCATCGCGGCATGGGGCCGGAAGAATGTCGATGACGGGAAGCGGACGCACACGATCCGTGAAGACGAGATCGGGCACCATCAGGACCGGATCGGATACCTCCAGATACTGAAGGCGATACTCGGCCGGATACAGGAGCGGATGCGCGGCAGTTAGACAGTTGATAACCCCCGGCCATCTGGTGTTAATCATCGGCCACGAAACGAGAGACGCCGCCCCGGAGGAAACCGCCCATGAGCGCCGATGCCTATGCCCGCGATCTGGACATGCAGCCCGCCAACTACGCCGCGCTGTCGCCGCTGAGCCTGATCCGCCGGACGGCGACGGTCTATCCCGAGTTCACCGCCATCATCCATGGCGACCTGACCCGGACCTGGAAGGAAACCTACGACCGCTGCGTCCTGCTCGGCTCGGCGCTGGCGAAGCTGGGCATCACCAAGGACGACACCGTCGCCATCATGTGCCCCAACATCCCGGAGATGTACGAGGCCCATTTCGGCGTCGCCATGGCCGGCGCGGTGCTGAACCCGCTGAACTACCGCCTCAGCGCCGGCGAGATCGCCTTCATCCTGAACCACGGCGAGGCCAAGGTGCTGATCACCGACACCGAGTTCTCCGACATCGTGAAGGAGGCGCTGAAATCGGTGGAGCGGGAGATCACCGTGATCGACGTGGTCGACCCGCAGGGCCCGGGCGGCGAGACGCTGGGGTCCATGGACTACGAGGCGCTGCTGAAGACCGGCGATCCGTCGATGCAGTGGTCGCTGCCGGACAACGAGTGGGACAAGATCTCGCTCAACTACACTTCCGGCACCACGGGCAATCCGAAGGGCGTCGTCTACACCCACCGCGGGGCCTATCTGAACGCCATCAACAACGCCGTCACCTGGGGCATGGGCAACCACGCGCGCTATCTCTGGACGCTGCCCATGTTCCATTGCGACGGCTGGTGCTTCCCCTGGACGGTCGCCGCCATCGCCGGCGTGAACATCTGCCTGCGCCGCGTCGAGGCGGCCACGATCTACGACGCCATCGCCACCCACAGGGCCACCCATCTCTGCGGCGCGCCCATCGTCATGCAGATGATCACCGGCGCCTCGGACGCGCAGAAGAAGCCCTTCGAGCAGACCGTCAACATGATGACCGCCGCCGCGCCGCCGCCGGCCTCGGTGCTGGCCGAGATGGCGGAGCAGGGCTTCGAGGTCACCCATGTCTACGGCCTGACCGAGACCTACGGCCCCTGCGTGGTCTGCGCCTGGAAGGAGGAGTGGGACAGCCTCGACGTCCAGCCCAAGGCGAAGATGAAGGCGCGCCAGGGCGTGCATTCGGCGATGCAGGAGGACCTGATGGTCGCCGACGCCGAGACCCTGCAGCCGGTGCCGAAGGACGGCGAGACCATGGGCGAGGTCTTCATGCGCGGCAACATCGTCATGGCCGGCTATCTGAAGAACCCGAAGGCCTCGGGCGACGCCTTCAAGGGCGGCTGGTTCCACTCGGGCGATCTCGGCGTCTGGCACCCGGATGGCTATATCGAGCTGAAGGACCGCTCCAAGGACATCATCATCTCCGGCGGCGAGAACATCTCCTCGATCGAGGTGGAGGACACGCTCTACAAGCACCCGGCGGTCGCCGCCTGCGGCGTGGTCGGCAAGCCCGACGAGAAATGGGGCGAAACCCCCGTCGCCTTCATCGAGCTGAAGCCCGGCAAGGAAGCGACGGCGGACGAGATCAAGACCCACTGCCGCGACAACCTCGCCCACTACAAGTGCCCCCGCGAGGTCGTCTTCGGCGAGATCCCGAAAACCTCCACCGGCAAGATCCAGAAGTTCAAGCTGCGTGATATGGCGAAAGGGTAGTCAGCCATCAAATTTGGAATTCAGTTCGAAGAATTCTCTAGCAGAATCAGCTAATTCTTCGAATTTCTGCGAAATATATTCTGCTGAAGTGGTGATTGTATACTCATTAGTCACCAAATCTTGACGAATTAGCTCGCCATGAATTTTCTGTGAAATGGGCGATGTAGAACTTAAGATTCCGTCGGCGCTACGTTTAAAATTTGCGATAACACTTCGGAAGTAATGCGGTTCACTAACATCAGGAAGCATGCCTACAACCAGCCTAAATGTCCTATCACATTCGCGCTCATCGAAGTTCGCAATAAGTAAGAATAATATTTCTTCCGTGTAGTCATTTACGCCCGATCGAGAAATAGACGTGTATATGCGACCGGTGATCCTGTCAGGTTCATTAATCCGCTCAATTTTTTCGACGCTATCCCAGGGAGATTGGAGATGTTCGTGCTGCTCACCTCTGAGCATACCTCGAATGGCGCCAATCAAGATTTCGGAAAATGCTGACCTGGAGCCGTCTCTTGCAAAGAAATTCGACTTCGCAACCGCACTGATCGTATTATTTATTTGTTCTAAAGATGTCTTCTCGCCAGTGTTGTTGCTTCGCAGTGTCCATGAAACGCACACGACTGACGCAACTATTACAAAGTCGCGCCATAGATTCGAGAAAACTATCCCAGACAATAGTCTGGGATCCATGGGTATGTGGTATAGCGTGTCCAAGATTGGTTGTAGTTTCGCGATGGTTTTGTCCCAGTCACTCGATATGTTAGCGACCGAAAAGTGTGGATTTCGATAGTAATTATGGGAACTGAAATTGTATTCAAAATTGTCATCAAGATTACTGATATGTTCCTGAAGGGCATCATATAGTGCCGGCTGGTTCTTATAGAATGACAAACAAAGAAAGAAACACCAGGTTTCGAAATAACCTCTCAATATTGGAAAGGTGGAGTAGATTGCTTTCCAATTTGCGGGCGCGCTGTCCTGATTCCTATCACTCCGTCGAATTGGGGATACGATTTCTGTTCCAAGGCTTTCCCACGCGCCTATAAAATCCCTAGACGCGGATGCATCGAGGACAGAGCCAGTCCGTTCACTGTAGTCTGTGTTTGAATCAGTGGCCTGGTAGCCCAGCCTTATTGCGAGATCAAACAGGCTTTTCCAGCTAGTGTCCTGTTCTGATCCGATGTAGTTTCTAAAAAGAACTGGCAAAACTCTACAAATCGAGCTGAAATATTCACTCTGATATGGAACACGTTTCACAGATTCAATTGTCATTTCGTTGTATGCTCTTATCCAATCTTGATGCTCGGAGAACCAGCCGCCGAGCAATGAAAGAGATCGGATAACACCTTCTTCGTCTACAAAGCGATGTGATTGAATCAAGAAACTGTGAAAATCTATGAACTCCCGTAGGTTGCCCGAAAATTTATTTGGCGAGTTATCACGAATTGATTCGACAACTATCTGTGATAGCTCCTCCAGTATCGCGCTTGATGTAGGATATTTTGTCATAATCTTGTCTTCCGAAACCGAAAACATCTTGAAATAATTAATCTTTCAAATAATGAAAAGCTACCTCCACCCGTTCTTTGGCATAAGACGAATTCTTTCTTGTGTTTGCTTTCAAATGACGCCGGAAACTCCAATGAAATTGTTTTTGGAGCGCCCGCGCCTGAATTATCAATCGACCGCTTTATCCAGCCGCATATTACGATTTTGAGTGGTGTTGCCCAGACGTCATGGAGTTCATAGCCGGAAGTCGGGAACTGTTTCAATATCTCGACATTTCCGGGCTGCCCCAAATTGTGGCCGAACAAAATATTAATGTTGTTTCCTGGAAAGCGATTATTTAATATTTGAGAAAGCCTATTTGATTGACCTTGATATTCTAAGCTTTTCCAATAGGGTAAAAGATTTTCGATCATTCCTTTGTTCATTGTATAAGCTTTTCGAATTCGCATCCTCTCGTCAGCGTCCAAAAATCTCAAACTTGTCGAAAAAAACTTCCACAATCCAAATATATTTATAAGCAACCAAGTCGATAGTGTAAAAATTGAGGCTAAACGGCAGTGAGATACTAACGGACTTCTGTCTGAAAGAAGAATGTAAACTGAGATCCAAAGGACATTGACTCCGCAAAGAGCTAGGCTGCTAGCGCCAAGTGAGAAGGAATGTGATTCAATATGGTAAATTTTGATTTCGGGTGAGCGACCGACTCCGCCAGTATTTTGTCTAATTGTCGATGTTGTCAAGGAAACGGCAATTGGAAAAATGATGCCAATCAATACTGCCTGAGTTGCCAGTATGTAAATTTCGATCGAAGTTCCGAGGGTCAATTGATGAACATTTCTCAATAACGTGTCATTTTGACCTGTATTTATGACAAAACTCAAAATAAAAGAAAAAAGCCAAAAAATAAAGAAAGAAAGAATAAAGAAAGAAGGTCTATCGGATTGAAAAAGTATTTGAAAAAATTTGTCGGAAGCCTGATATTTTGCGTCGCTTTCTTTCACTTTTTGATGAATTATTTTGCGCAAGGTTTGGCGCACATCGAAGTGAACGCTGCCAAAAATGTCTTTCCCATAAGTGAGATGGAGTAGCTGAAAGAGCATTGTCTCAGTTCAGAATGTGCTGTCGATCGAGGGCAGTAAATTTCGTACGCTACCACTATAAGCAGTATATGCGATTTGTGAGTACAATAAAGCTGTGTCGTTTGGAATATTGGTTTTTTGGCGCTATTGGTCGGTCTATGCGCGTAGTTGACTACTGCTACAACCCCCCGAAATACTCCCGCTGCTCCCACTCCGAGACCTCCGCCAGGTAGCGCTCCCACTCCGCGCGTTTGAGGCGGGCGTAGAAGCTGGTGAACTCGGCGCCGAAGGCGCTGCGGAAGAGGTGGCCGGTCTCGAAGGCCTGGATGGCCTCGCCGAGATTGGCGGGCAGGCGCGGGGCGGCGTCCGCGTAGGGGGCCTCGACCGGGGGCGGGGCGGGGACGCCGGCGGCGAGGCCGCTCAGGCCGCCTGCGATCTGGCTGGCGAAGACGTAGTAGGGGTTGGCCGCGGGCTCGGCGACGCGGTTCTCGATCCGGCTGGCGGCGTCGCCCGGCCGGGTCAGCGCGCGGATCATCGCCCCGCGGTTGTCGTGGGCCCACTGGATCCGCGTCGGCGCGAGCTGGAAGTCCTGGTAGCGCTTGTAGCCGTTCACCGTCGGCGTGGTGATCAGGCAGGTCTCGCGGGCGTGGCGCAGCAGACCGGCGATCCAGCAGTCGGCGGTGTCCGACAGCGCCGCGCCGCCGCCGGGCGTGAACAGGTTCCGGCCTGTCGTCGCGTCCAGCACCGACTGGTGCAGGTGCCAGCCCGCCGCGGCGGCGTGGTCCAGCCGGGGCCGCGACATGAAGGTGGCGTGCAGGCCGTGCCGCGCCGCGACCTGCTTCGCCATGGAGCGGAACAGCACAATGGCGTCGGCCTGCTCCAGCGGCGCGCCGGGATCGAAGACGAACTCGAGCTGGCTCGGCCCGAACTCGGCCTCGACGGCGCGGAGCGGCAGGCCGAGCCCGTCGCAGGCCCCGCGCAGCAGCCGGATCACCTCGTCCAGCGCATTCGTGCGCTCCTCGCCCAGCAGCCCGTAGCCGCGCGTCAGGTATTCGACCTCGGGCGGCGCGGCGGGCATGCCGGAGTCCGCCGGTGACAGCTTCGGGTCGGTGACCTGGAAGACGTGGAACTCCACCTCCAGCCCCACCTGCATGGCGAGGCCCTGCGCCGCCAGCCGCGCCAGCGCCGCCTTCAGCACCGTGCGCGGCGCGAAGGCGAGGGGCGCGCCGTCGCGGCGGGCCACGTCGCAGAGCATCCAGCCGGTCTTCTCCGCCCAGGGCAGGGTGCGGAAGGTCGCCGGGTCCGGCGCCAGCAGCAGGTCGCCCGAACCGGTCAGCGCGCCCGCACCGAAGCCGGCATCGGCCTGCCAGACGGGGAAGGCGGTGCGCTGGGACGTGTCCTTCAGCATCACCGTCGAGGGCGCGGTGACGCCGTCGGCCAGCGCGCCGGCCAGCGCGCCGGGCATCAGCGTCTTGCCGCGCAGCACGCCATGCGGATCGGGGAAGACGAGGCGGACGCTCTCCAGCCCCTCCGCCTCGACGCGGGCCAGCACCTCGGCAGCCTGGCGCCGGGCGTCGTCGTCGGTCAGGCCCGCTTCCGACAGATAGCCGCTCATGCCGCCGGCGTTCATGCCGCGTCGGGTTCGCGGGCGGCGTCCCAGGGGCAGGCGGCGCGCCGTTCGCGGTCGCCGCGGCGCCAGACGGCCTCCCAGCCTTCCTCGGCCGAGCCGATGGCGTCGATCGAGACGGGGCCGAAGATGCGCTTGGGGTCGGTCTTGCCGTACATGGGCAGCTGGTCGGCCTGACCAGCCTGCAGCTGCCGGATCGCGCGGCGCAGCATGCGGCGGTAGCGCATGATGCCGACATCGGTGGTGCCGAGGTTTTCGGCCGTCCGGTCCTGGATCGCGCCCATGCTCTCGACCGCCCACTGGTCGTGGACGTTGATGTCCTCGCCCATGCCGGTCCAGGTCTTCGTCCGCTGCTCGGCCGGGTCGTAGCCGTAACTGTTCGCCGCGTTCTTCAGCGGCGCGTAGTCGGGCAGGCGGTGCTCCTTCAGGCGCTGTTCGCGCATCCTGTCCCTGTCCACCGGATTCCCGAAGCTGGTGAACATGGAATACCAGTAGCAGGTCGTGTCATCGACCGGCACGTGCCACTGGGTGATGGTCATCTCCCGCGACATAGGAATGCAGATCGCCTCGGGGAAGATCTGGTTGGTCACCCGGACATGGGTGCGGCCGTCGCCGAGATGCCGCAGCGCCACCAGCCGGAGGCCGAAATCCGTCTCCTCGACCTGCAGTTCGGGCCGCGGATAGTCGCGCAGCAGCTCGGTCATGGTCAGTTCGGTGTTGGTGGCGGTGTCGCGGAACTGCTTGCCGTAGCCGTCCGCCGGGTCCTCGTCTTCCAGGAAGCGGTGCAGGAAGCTGGCATGCGCCGGGTCGATGCCGATCTCGAGCGCCTGCAGCCAGTTGCAGGACCAGAGGCCCTTGAAGGCGAAGACGTGGCTGTCCGGTGCCGCGAAGCAGTCCAGTTCCGGGAAGGCGGGCGGCTCGCCCTCGCCCATGTAGGCGAAGACGATGCCGTTCCGCTCGACCACCGGATAGCCGGCGGTGCGGATGTTCTCGTGCAGGCGGCTGCCCTCCGGCTCGGCGGGCTGTTCCAGGCATTGGCCGGTGCGGTCGTAGAGCCAGCCGTGGAAGGGGCATCGCAGGCCGCCATCCTCCAGCCGGCCGTAGCAGAGGTCGACGCCGCGATGCGGGCAGCGCCGGCCGATCAGGCCGAGTTCGCCGTCCTCGCCGCGGAACAGCACCAGATCCTCGCCCATCAGCCGCACGGGCGCGACCGGCCGCTCACCCGCCAGCTCGACGGCCAGCGCCGCAGGCTGCCAGTATTGCCGCAGCACAGCGCCGGCGCTGCTGCCCGGCCCGACGCGGGTCAGTTCGTCGTTCTGTTCCTGGCTCATCATGGCGGCGGCTCCGTCACATCTGCGCTCGCCGCATCGTACCCGCAACCGGCGCGGGCTGCATAGGTGGGGCCGTCTAGCCGCCGGCGCCGACGTCCATGATGGGAACGAAGCCGCCGAAGATCATGCGCATTCCGTCGAAGGGCATTTCCTTGAACTGTTCCATGCGGGGATCGCTCATCATCTTCTCATGCGCCGCATCCCGCGTCGCCTTGTCCGGCCATTCGATCCAGGAGAACACCACGGTCTCGTCGGCCTCCATCTTCACCGCCATGGGGAAGGACGTGACCTTGCCGTCCGGGACGTCGTCGCCCCAGGTCTCGACCTGCCGGATCGCGCCCCACTCGCGGAACATGGAGGAGGCGAACTCCGCCATCTCCCGGTACCTGTCCTTGTTGGCGGTCGGCACCGCCAGCAGAAATCCGTCGATATAGCTCATTGGCCGGTCTCCTCCCTGCCTTCGAACGCGGCGGTCAGCGCCGCGATGTCGATCCGGTTCATCTGCATCATCGCCGCATGGGCGCGGCCGGCGGCGATCTTGTCGTCCGAGGCCATCATGATCGGCAGCGCCTCCGGCACGATCTGCCAGTGCATGCCCCAGCGGTCCTTGAGCCAGCCACAATCCCCTTCCTCGCCGTCCTCGGTCAGGGCGTCCCAGAGCCGGTCGGTCTCGTCCTGGTCCCGGGTCAGCACCGAGATCGAGACGGCGGGCGTGTGTTCGAAGGCCATACCGCCGTTCAGGATCATGTAGGGGGCGCCGGCCAGGGTGAACTCGACCACCAGCGGCGGGCCGTTCGGATCGGGACGGTAGACTTCCTCGATCCGGCTGCCGGGCAGCAGGCCGACATAGAACTCGCCGCGGCTTCGCCGCCGCTCTCGAAGAACAGGCAGGTGCGGAGCTTCGCCTTCGGTCCGGTCGTCATCGCCTCAGAGCCCCTTCGCCACGTCCTGCAGCTGCAGGGCGCAGATCTTCCAGCCTTCGTGGAAACCCATCTCGGCATGACGGGCGCGGGTCTCGGCGTTCCAGTGCCGGGCCTCGGCGCGGTAGAGGGTCCGGCCGTCCCCGTCGTCCGCCAGCGTCACGACCGCGGTGAAGAAGGGTTCGGGCGTGGGCCGCCAGCCCTTGGTATAGGCGTCGGTCGTGACCAGCTTCCGGCCCTCGTCGATATCCAGCACGACGCCGTCCGCCGGCATCTCGTCGCCGTCCGGGCTGACCATGGTGAAGCCGTGACGGCCGCCGACCTCGGGCTCCACCACGGCGTTCTTCACGGTCCAGGGGCGGGGGCACATCCACTGCTCCAGCAGCGCCGCCTCGGTCATGCATCGCCAGACCTTCGCACGCGGGGCGTCGAGCACCAGCTCCAGTTCGAGGTCGCGTTCGGGGTCGAATTCGGGAAGTGCGGTCATTCTACTGAATCCTCTTCTGTTACCCGGCCGAACAGCAGTTCGACGTAGCGTTTCAGGTGGTCGATGGAATCGATGGCGGTCTGCGGGTCGCCGCTCGCCTTGGCGACGATGAAGGCGCCCTGAAGCACCGCCTGGGTGTGCAGCGCCAGGCTTTCGGCAGTCCAGCCGGCGGGCGCGCCGTACCGGTCCATGGCGGCCTGGATGTCGGCGACAAGCGTTTCCGCGTGCCCGGTGATGACCCCGCCACAGGCCTTCCGGATGGCGGGATGCGACTGATGCAGTTCCTGCACCATGGTGCCCGCCATGCAGCTGAAGTCGGCCGGCTCGCCCTGGATGAGAGACCGCCGCAGGTCGAGATAGCCCAGCACCCGGTCCAGCGGATCCGCGTGCCGGTGATAGGCATGCTCGGCGAACATCCGGCCCGTGCTCTCCCCCCACAGCGCTGCGGCGGCGACGGCCAGCGCCTGCTTGTCCTTGAAGTGGTGGAAGAAGGCGCCCTTGGAGACGCCGGCGGCGGCGCAGACCTGATCGACCGAGGTCGCGGTGTAACCCTGCTGCCGGACAAGGCCGAAGGCGGCCATCATGATCTTCTCTCGCGCCGACATGCCGAGACCATACCGACTGGTTGGTATGTAATCAAGTGGTTAAATTATGCGACGCCCGGGTTCATCGTGATTGCGGATTTTCCCGACGGTCCCGCCGGTCACCCCAGATGGCCCGTTGGGCCACACGGGGGTCCGGAGCGGCTTCGCCGCCAGGTCAGCTGTTCAACCGGATGCCCGCGCAAGGCGGGCATGACCATGGATACGGCGCGCGTCCGAAGACGATGCAGGGGCGCCTGAACGCCTAGGCCGCCGTCTCCCGCATCGTCACGAATTCTTCCGCCGCGGTGGGGTGGATGCCGATGGTGCGGTCGAAGTCCTGCTTGGTTGCACCCATCTTCACCGCGATAGCGATGCCCTGGATGATCTCGCCCGCGTCCGGACCGACCATGTGCACGCCGACGACCTTCTGGCTCTTCTGATCGACGATGATCTTCATCAGCGTCTTCTCGTCCCGGCCGGTCAGCGTGTGCTTCATCGGCGTGAAGGTGGAGCGGTAGATGTCCAGTTCGCCGTGGGCCTCGCGGGCCTGTTCCTCGGTCAGGCCGACCGAGCCGACCGGCGGCTGGCTGAACACGGCCGAGGGGATGTCGGCGTGGTCGACCGGCGTCGGATCGCCCAGGAACTCGGTGCGATAGAAGGCCATGGCCTCGTGGATGGCCACCGGAGTCAGCGCCATGCGGTGGGTGACGTCGCCGATGGCCCAGACATTGTCCAGGCTGGTGCGGGAATAGTCGTCGACCTTGATCGCGCCCTGCTTCGTGATCTCCAGGCCCAGCTTCTCGAGCCCGAAACCGTCGATGCGGGGATGGCGGCCGGTGGCGTACATGATGCAGTCGGCGACGATCTCGGTCCCGTCGGTCAGCTTGGCGAGCAGGGTGCCGTCATGCTTCTCGATCTCCCAGATGTTGACGCCGGTCCTGAGGTCGATGCCCTTCTTGCGCACTTCACTGGCGACCGTCTCCCGGACATCGCCGTCGAAGCCGCGCAGGATCTGTTCGCCGCGGTAGATCTGGGTCACCTCGGCGCCCATGCCCTTCATGATGCCGGCGAATTCCAGCGCGATGTAGCCGCCGCCGACGACGACGAAGCGCTTCGGGAAGCTTTCCAGATAGAACACCTCGTTCGACGAGACCGCGTGCTCGATGCCGGGCAGGTCCGGCATGGTCGGCCAGCCGCCGGTTGCGATCAGCAGCTTGTCGGTCGTGATCGTGCGGTCGCCGACCTGGACGGTGTGGCGGTCGATGATCTCGGCATGGGTCTCGAACAATTCCACGCCCGCATTGTCCAGCAGCCGGCGGTAGACGCCGTTCAGCCGTGCGATCTCGGTGTTCTTGTTCTCGATCAGCCGCGACCAGTCGAAGCCCTCGATCTTCAGGTCCCAGCCATAGGCCTTCGCGTCCTCGACGTCTTCCGAGAAATGGCTGCCATAGACCAGCAGCTTCTTCGGCACGCAGCCGACATTGACGCAGGTGCCGCCGAGCCAGCTCGATTCCGCCGCCGCCACGCGGGCGCCGGTCGATGCGGCCATCCGGGCTGCGCGCGTGCCGCCGGATCCGACGCCGATGACGAAAAGGTCGTAGTCGTAGGTGCTCATGGGGGTCCCCGCTGGTTTGTCCTGCCAGCGGAAATAGTCGCCCCAGCTGCCCGGCCAAGTCCAGCCGGGTTCACGGCTGCGGCAACGCGGCCCCGGCTACTTGTCGATGCCGGCCATCAGCAGGTACTTGATCTCCATGTAGTCGTCGATGCCGTACTTGGAGCCCTCGCGGCCGAAGCCGGATTCCTTCATGCCGCCGAACGGCGCGACTTCGGTCGAGATCAGGCCGGTGTTGATGCCGACGATGCCGTACTCCAGCCCCTCCGACATGCGCCAGATCCGGCCGATGTCGCGGGTATAGTAATAGGTGGCGAGCCCGAATTCGGTGTCGTTGGCCATCTTCAGGACCTCGTCTTCGGTCTCGAAGCGGAAGACCGGCGCCAGCGGGCCGAAGGTTTCCTCCTTCGCCACCTTCATCGCCGGCGTCACGCCGGAGATCACGGTGGGCTGGTGGAACAGGCCGCCCAGCTCATGCGGGGCGCCGCCCTGGACGACGGTGCCGCCCTTGGACGTGGCGTCCTCGATGTGCTCGCGCAGCTTCTCCAGTCCGGCCTTGTCGATCAGCGGACCCTGGTCGGTCTCGCCTTGCAGCCCGTCGCCGACGCGCAGCTTCGCGACCGCTTCGCCCAGCTTCTTGACGAAGGCGTCATGGATGCCGGCCTGGGCGTAGATGCGGTTGGCGCAGACGCAGGTCTGACCGGTGTTGCGGAACTTGGACTGGATGGCGCCCTCGACCGCGGCGTCCAGATCGGCGTCGTCGAAGACGATGAAGGGCGCGTTACCGCCCAGTTCCATCGACAGCTTCTTCATCGTACCGGCGCACTGTTCCATCAGCTTCTTGCCGATGTCGGTGGAGCCGGTGAAGGTCAGCTTGCGCACGATCGGGTTCGAGGTCAGTTCGCCGCCGATCTCCGACGACGAGCCGGTCAGCACCGACATCACGCCCTTCGGCACGCCCGCCCGTTCGGCCAGTTCGGCCATGGCGAAGGCGGAATAGGGCGTGGCGGTGGCCGGCTTGATCACCATGGTGCAGCCGGCGGCCAGCGCCGGGCCGGCCTTCCGGGTGATCATCGCGGCCGGGAAGTTCCACGGCGTGATCGCGGCGCAGACGCCGACCGGCTCCTTGGTGACGACGATGCGGGCGTCGGCGCGGTGGCTGGGGATGGTGTCGCCGTAGACGCGCTTGGCCTCTTCGGAGAACCATTCGATGAAGCTGGCGGCATAGGCGATCTCGCCCTTGGATTCGGCCAGCGGCTTGCCTTGCTCGGCCGTCATCAGCCGAGCCAGATCGTCCTGGTTCGCCATCATCAGGTCGAACCACTTGCGCAGGACGGCGGCGCGCTCCTTGGCGGTCTTCGCCCGCCATGCCGGCAGGGCGGCGTTGGCGGCCTCGATGGCGCGCTTTGTTTCGGCGGCGCCCATCTTCGGCACGGTGCCGATCGTCTGGCCGGACGCCGGATTGGTCACGTCGATCGTGCCGCCGCCATCGGCGTCGCACCAGGCGCCGTCGATGTAGCACTGCTCGCGGAACAGCTTCGCGTCCTTGATGCCCAGCGCGGCGACGCCCATCGGTGATTGTTCGTTCATGGCTTCCTCCCGTTCCCGGACAATGATTGGGATCATTGTCTCAGGTGGGGTGGCGCTTGTCGCGAACAATGACCGGACGGGCCGGGTGCGCGGTCAGGCCGTGTGCTTGACCGCGTCCGTGAAGGCCTTCCAGTTGCCGATCTCGGCGTCCTTCGGGATCGGGTAGTAATAGGCCACACGGTCCAGCACGCCCTCGTAGCGCTCCCGCACCTTGGGGCCGACTTCGGACAGCTTCCCGATGACGGCGACCTGCTCGACGATGGCGTCCGGGATCTTCTTCGGCATCTCGGCCATCTGGCCCGAGCGCATCATCTGGCTCAGTTCCTTGCCGAGATCGCCGTAACCCATGTGTTCCAGCACGCCGCGGTAGTTGGGCGTCGAGCCGTAGAAGGAGATCTGCATCCGGACATCCTCGACGGCCTTGTCGATCTCGGCCTGGGTCTCGCCGGCGGCGATCAGCACCATGGTCTGCACATGCAGATCCTTCACCGACTTGCCGCGGGTCTTTGCGCCCTCGTCGATGGCCGGCAGCACAACTTCCTTGAGGTAGCTCATGTTGTGGATCGGGTGGGCGTGGAAGCCGTCGGCGACCTCACCCGCGGCGCGGCACATGCGCGGGTTCACGCCGGCCAGATAGACCGGAATGTCCGGGTGGTCGATGGCGCCGGGGCTGAACAGCGGGTTGTTCAGCGTGAACTGGTAGAATTCGCCCTTGTAGTCGGGCTTGGTGCCGTTCTGGAAATTGTCGAAGATCGCCTTCATGCAGCGCACATAGTCGCTGATGCGCCGCGCCGGATGATCGAAGGGCATGGAGAAGCGCCGCTCGATATGCGCCCGCACCTGGGTGCCGAGGCCGAGATGCATGCGTCCGCGCGACAGCTTCTGGATATCCCAGGCCTGCTGCGCCATGGCGAAGGGGCTGCGGCCGAAGGCGACGGCGATGTTGGTGCCGAGATGAATGTTCTTCGTTGCCGCGGCGGCCAGCGTCAGCGGCGTGAAGGCGTCCTGGCCGGCCTCGAAGGTCCAGGCGGCGTCGAAGCCCATCTCCTCCATCTTCTGCGCATGGGTGCCGACTTCGGTGAAATCCAGATCGCGAAGCTGGCAGTCGATTTTCAGTGTCATGGCGCTTTCCTCCCCAAAGCGGCTAACGTAGTGGTGAACGTAGAATAACGGCGCTGCAATAGGAAACGGGGATCGTCACCCGGCTCTCGACGATCTCTCTCCACGGCACCAAACACATGGAAGCACCAGTGGAGAAAGAGATCCGGGAAGCGTACGCCAGTGGCGAACTGAAGGGGTTGCATGGCGTCGTCGTCCGCCGTCACGGGGCGCTGCTGGCGGAGGCCTATTTCGATGGGGCCGACCAACGCTGGGGCCGCGACCTCGGTGTCCGGACGCATGGGCCGGACGAACTGCACGACATCCGCTCCGTTACCAAGTCCGTCGTCGGCATGCTCTACGGCATCGCGCTGTCGGAAGGCATCGTTCCCCCGATCGATGCGCCGGTCATCGGACAGTTTCCGGAACTTGCCGACCTCGCCGAGGATCCGGCGCGCTGCGCCATCACCATCGAACACGCCCTGTCGATGCGGATGGGCACCGAGTGGGACGAGGAGATGCCCACGACCGATCCGCGCAATACCGGCATGCAGATGGAACGGTCGGACGACAGATACCGCTTCGCCCTCGACCGCAGGATGGTTCACCGGCCGGGGACGGTCTGGACCTATGGCGGCGGCGCCACCGAACTGGTCGCCGGGATCATCGCCAGAGGCGCCGGCATGCCCATCGACGAATATGCCCGGAAGGTGCTGTTCCAGCCCCTTGGCATCGACGAATGGGAGTGGGTGCGGGGCAGGGACGGGCACCCTGTCGCTGCGTCCGGCCTGCGGCTCAGGATGCCGGATCTCGTCGTCATCGGCGAGATGGTCCGCCAGGGCGGCCGTCACGCCGGCCGGCAGGTGGTTCCGGAAGACTGGTTGAAACGGAGCCTGGTGCCCCGGTCCGAAATTCCGGGCGGGCAACGCTACGGCTATTTCTGGTGGCTGTCGGTGGAAGGCGATCCGCCCGGCGCCGCAATGGGTATCGGCAATGGTGGGCAGCGGCTCCATGTCGGCCTGCGCAGCGGCGTCACGCTCGCTGTTCTTTGCGGCAACTACAACCAGTGCGACGCGTGGGTGGTTCCGACAAGGATACTGGTGGACATCGTTCTTCCTGCTATCGGTCTCGCCTCGTGGCGCCCTCGTTCCTGACCGGTCAATCTCCTGTCGTTCCGGTACCGGATTTCTGGATCATGGCCGCTGCCGACAGTTCATGGCATCATTGACGCTGCGGCATGTGATTGCCGCCGACAGAGGGGGTCGGGAATGAAACTATCCGGATATTCGGCGGCGTTTGCCGCTGTCTTCGCCATCGCCGCGCCGGTCGCGGCCAGCGAGACCTGCGTCGGCTTCGGGCCGCAGACGCCGAGAGACATCGCCGCGGCGGCGGGCAGCAACACACAGGTCTTCCCGCTGGCGCCCGCCGCGTCGTCGATGAACCTGTGCAACATCCACACGCACACCAACGCCGAGCACAAGGGACCGGGCTTCTCGGTCTTCGCCGGGCCGGGGGATCATGGCGGCTACAAGTGCAACAACAGCGATACCCTGACCGAAGCCGAACTCAAGGATCCGGCTGACGGTCACGGCGCCTATCACGGGGTGAAGCCGGGCGACACGATCGAGGTGCACTGGGTGCACACGTCCTGCGCCATCTCGCCCGGGCCGGGACTCGGCTCCTGTCTCAGCGACGCCTGCGCCAACCCGACCCTGCGGGTCGAAACCCAGGTCTTCCTGGTGGTGAACGACCCCGACGCGCTCGACTTCGGCGACTTCGCCTATCAGGGCAACGTGGTGAAGGGACGGCATCAGCCGAAATCGCTGCCGACAGGCACCGGCGAGCCGGTGGTCTTCGGCGGCTCGACCACCGGGCCGAAATACACCCAGAAGATCTGCTCGCCGCTGCAGGTCACCTGGAGCGTTCGTCCGCAATGCGCGAGGCTGGATATCGCATCGCTGCACCGCTGGGCCGAGAACGGGAACGTCTTCAAGGAAGACCATTCCCACGGCGTCCGTCAGCTGGTCACCGCGCCGGAACTGCTGTCGCCCATCGAGTAGGCCTAGGGCAGAACCCCGTGACGGAGCGTCGGCGACGGTGCTTCGGCGCGGCGGTTCAGCGCCCGCTCCAGCGCCCGGATCAGTCGCGGCCGGGTCTCCCGAGGGTCGATCACATCGTCGACCTTCATCATCGCCGCTGCCGGAATTGCGCCGCAGAGCCGCTGGTATTCGGCGGTCAGATCGGCGTGCAGCTTCTTCGGATCTTCCGACGCCGCCAGTTCCGCGCGGTAGGCGGCGGTGATGCCGCTCTCCAGCGGAATGGCGTTGAAATCCGCGGTCGGCCAGGCGAGCACCGCGGACTGGTCGGCCCCGTAGCCGCCCATCGCCGCCGCGCCGTAGCCGAAGCCCTTGTGCACCACCACGGTCAGGATCGGCACATCGCAGAAGGCGAAGCTGTGGGCGACCTGCATGCCGACCCGCAGCGCCGCTTCCTTCTCGGACTTCGGGCCGGTCATCACGCCGGGCGTGTCGGTGAGGAAGACCAGTGGCACGTGATAGGCGCCGCAGATGTCCATGAAGTGCCGCAGCTTGGTGCCGGCGGCCGCAGTGATGGCACCCGACAGCACCTTCGGCTGGTTGGCGCAGATGCCGACGGGATGGCCGTTGAGCCGTGCGAAGCCGGTGATCATCATCTTCGCGTAGTCCGGCTTGACCTCGAAGAAGCTGCCGCGGTCGACCACCGCATGGACGATCTTCTTCATGTCGTAGGGCCGGCGGCGGTTCTCCGGGATGATGTCCAGCAGTTCCTCGTCGCCGCGTTGCGGATCGTCGTCCGGCACGATCGAAGGAGGGTACGCCCAGGCATTGGTCGGCAGATAGGAAAGCCAGGCCTTCAGGGCCGCCACGGCTTCCTCTTCCGTATCGACGGCATTGTCTCCGACGCCGGAAATCGAGCAGTGCAGATCGGCCCCGCCGAGTTCTTCCTTGTCGACGGTCTCGCCGGTGCCGGAGGCGACCAGCGGCGGACCGCCTGCGGCCAGCATCGAGGTGCCGCGGACCATGACGATGAATTCCATCATCGCGGCCAGCAGCGAGGAATCGCCGGCGCTCGGCCCCATCACCGCACAGATCTGCGGTGACATGCCGGATAGCTTCGCCTGCACCATGAAGTGATGCATTGGCGCCAGGCCCTGACCGATATACTCGTCCGTCCGCGCCCCCGCGCCGTCGAACAGCCAGACCATCGGCACCCGGTCCCGGGTGGCGAGATCCATCATCCGGCACTTCTTCTCGAAGTTGATCAGGCCCAGCGAGCCGCCGATGACGGTGAAGTCCTCGGACACGACGCCGACCGGACGGCCGTCTACGGTGCCGAAGCCGGTGACGACCCCGTCCGCCGGTGTCAGCTTGTTCTTGACCGGGGTGACGGGCGTGTGCGCGTGGTCGGCAAGCCCGCCAATCTCCTCGAAACTGCCGTCATCGAGAAGCATGGCCACGCGCTCGCGGGCTGTCTTCTTGCCCGCCGCGCGCTGGCGTTCGACCTTGGCGGGGCCGCCGTGCCCGGCCAGCGCCGCGCGCCGGCGGTTCAGATCGTCTATCAGATCCCGCATGGCGCCCGGCCCTCCCCAGCCGGCGGCCGGAGCCTACTTCTTGGTCTTGGCGTCCGTGTCCGGCAGTGTGTCCGCGGTCGTGCTGGCGGCGCCGTCCTTGCGCTGCACCAGACCGCGTTCCTCAAGCTGGCGCACCAGCTGGTCCATGGCGGAATAGGTCTGCAGGAAACCCTGCGGCGACATCACGAGCCGATGGGCGAACTGCCGGGCCGGCTTGCCCTCTGCATCGCGCTGGGTCGGCGACAGCTGGAAGAAGTCGACGCGCACGGCGCCGTCCTGGATCGCGACGTTGAAGACGCCGTCGACGAAAAGCTGGTTCTGGTCGGCCATCAAATGCTCCCTGGACTGTCCCCCGGGGCGAACCATAGCCACTGAGGCTCAGGCCGCAACAGCTTCCGCCGCTTTCTCGCGTTTCCGGGTCGCGACCTCGCGCTGGGCGATATAGGTCGCGGAGCCGACGATGACGGCGCCGCCGATCCAGATGCCCAGCGTCGGCGTCTCGCCGAACATGTAGATACCGATCAGCGAGGCCCAGACCAGCTGCAGGAACTCGGCCGGCTGAGTCACCGAGATGTCGGCGGCGCGCCAGGCCCGGGTCATGCAGATATGCGCGGTAGTCGCCATGCCGGCGACGACGGCGAGCCAGAACCATTCCTCGGGGCTGGGCCAGCGCCAGACGGCCAGTGCGGGGACGAACAGCACGACGGTGACGGTCATCGACAGCCAGGCGACGATGGCCGTGGTGCTTTCGGTTTCCGTCAGCCGCTTGGTCATGACCTTGGAACACGCGAACAGGGGCGCCGAGACCAGGATCGCGGCCTGGCCGAGGCCGAGCGCGCTCAGGTTGGCGGAAAGTTCCTCCATGCTGGTCGGCAGGCCGAACAGGACGATCATCGCCCCCAGCAGTCCGATCAGGACCGCGATGACGCGGCGCATGCGGACATCCTCGCCGAGGAACAGGAAGGCGCCGATCGTCGCCCAGACCGGCGAGGTGAAGGCGAGCGCCGTGACCTCGGCCAGCGTGATCTTGGAAATGGCGTAGAACCAGAGCAGCACGCCCGTGCCGTGGATGATGCCGCGCACGATATGCATGACCGGGCGCTTGGTCCGGAGTTCGCGACGCCGGCCCCCGAGGAAGATCGGAAGCAGGATCAGGAAGCCGAACAGATAGCGGATGAAGGCGGTCTCGGCCGGATGCAGGTCGCTCGAGAGCCAGCGGATCACGGCGGTGAAGGCGGCGAAGATCAGGCCCGACAGAACCAGATAGCCCATGCCGACGAGAACGCCGCGGCGGCGCTTCTCGGCAGCAGCAGCCGCTTCCGCATCGACATGCGGTGTCGGCTTGGGATGATCGTGTGCGGCCATGAGCCGCAAACTAGGCCGCAAACCGTTCTAGTTCCATTGCGCTCTCTGCAGCGGCATATGCGCCATGCTTGCCCGACAAGGCGGCTTGACACTATCCCCGGCTTTGCTGACTTTGGGTCAGCTATGCCCGACACGACATCCACAGCCCGTCCCCGGCGCGCCCGCGGCGACGAAGAGAAGGCCGCCCGGCGGCAGGCGATCCTCGAGGCCGCCCGCGATCTGTTCGCCGAATCCGGCGGCGAGGTGCCGTCCGTCGATCAGGTTGCGCGCCGGGCCGGTCTCGCCAAGGGCACGGTCTATCTCTATTTCGGCGCCAAGGAAGAGATGTTCCTTGCGCTGTTGACCCAGGAACTGGGCGACTGGATCGGTTCCATCGCCGAGGCGCTGGAGACCGGCGCGCTGGATGCCGAGAAGATCGCCGACTGGATGACCCGCGACCTGCTGGAGCGCACCGTCATGCTGCGGCTGGCGGCGCAGTGCCACGGTACGCTGGAACGGCAGGTGCCCGAGGCCGCCGTGGTCGCCTTCAAGCAGGCGACCTCGGGCGGACTTTCGCAACTGGGTGAACTGGTCGAGGACCGCTTCCCCGGTCTGAAGCCCGGCGAAGGGCCGACACTGCTGCTGCAGACCTACGCGCTGGTGATCGGCCTCTGGCAGCTGGCGGATCCGCCGAAGGCGGCGCGCGCCGTTGTTTCCCGGCCCGAGTTCGCGAAGTTCCGGCCGGATTTCGCATCCTCGGTGCGTCCGGGAATCGCCGCGTTGCTGAAGGCTGCGCTTGATAACTGACCAGCGGTCACTTATTATCTTGACGATCATCTGAAGGCGGGCGCAGGCGCCCTGCCGGCCATTGTTCGGGAGGTTCGGATGGCTCGGTTCAGGCTCAACGGCAAGGACGTCAGCGTCGATGTCGAGGGCGACACGCCGCTGCTCTGGGTGCTGCGCGACACGGTGGGCCTGACCGGCACCAAGTTCGGTTGCGGCGTTGCCGCCTGCGGCGCCTGCACCGTCCATGTGGACGGCGTCGCGACGCGGACCTGCGTGCTGCCAGTCGAGGCTGTCGAGGGTTCGGAGGTCACGACCATCGAGGGGCTGGGCCAGGGCGACGCCAACGGCCGTCTGCAACAGGCCTGGATCGACGAGCAGGTGCCCCAGTGCGGCTATTGCCAGTCGGGCATGATCATGGCCGCGGCTTCGCTGCTGGCGGACAATCCGGCGCCGAGCGACGCCGAGATCGACGAGGCCATCACCAATATCTGCCGTTGCGGTACCTACAGCCGCATCCGCCGCGCGATCCATCGCGCCGCCGGCGCCTGAACCGGGAGAGCTGGATCATGGCCAGGCCCAAACGCCGTTCCCGCCGCGCCTTCCTGATCGGCGGCGCCGTCGCCGCCGGCGCCCTGGTCGTGGGCTGGCGCTTCCTAACGCCGTCCGAGGGCGCAAGCGCCGACGAACTGATGAACCCGGGCGACGGCGAGACCGCGCTGAACGCCTGGGTGAAGATCGCCGCCGACGGCACCACCACGATTGCCGTCCCGCGCAGCGAGATGGGGCAGGGAGTGCAGACCTCGCTGCCCATGATTCTGGCCGAGGAACTCGACGCGGACTGGTCGAAGGTCCGCATCGTCGATGCCGAAGTCGACCCGGTCTATGTCAACGAGGTGATGCTGCCCGAAGGCTTCCCCTTCGGCCCGCATGACGAGAGCTTCATGGCGGAGAGCGCAAGGGATGCCGGCCGCTGGCTGTCGAAGCTGATCGGCGTTCAGGCGACCGGCGGTTCGACCAGCGTCCGGGCGGCCTGGGGCCCGATGCGGGAGGCCGGTGCGGCGGCGAAGGCGATGCTGCTGGCCGCGGCGGCGGAGCAACTGGATGTCTCGGCGGGCGAACTGAAGGCGGAGAATGGCATCGTCACCCATGCGGCGAGCGGCCGCTCGGTCGGTTATGGCGAGGTATCGAAACGGGCGGCGACCAAGAGCCCGCCCGAGACGCTGGTCCTGAAGCAGCCTTCGGCGTTCCGGCTGATCGGCACGCCGGTCGCCCGTCTGGATGTTCCCGCCAAGGTCGATGGTTCGGCCGTTTTCGGCGCCGATGTGAAGCTGCCGGGCATGCTCTACGCGACGCTGCGCCATACGCCGGTCGTCGGCGCCACCGTGAAGCGCTTCAACCCCGCCGATGTCGCCCGGATGCCGGGCGTGCACAAGGCGACGGCGGTGCCGGGCGGCATCGCGGTGATCGCCGACAGCTACTGGCGGGCGAAGAAGGCGGTCGATTCGCTGGCCATCGACTGGGAAATGGCCGAGGCCTGGCAGGGTTCGAGCGACGACATCTTCCGTCAGTTCGAGGCTGCCCTGGGCGAAGACGGTTTCGTCTATCAGGACGACGGCGATGCGGTCGAGCGGCTGGAGACGGCGTCGGACGTGTTCGAGGCGACCTACCGCGCACCCTTCCTCGCCCACGCGACGATGGAGCCGATGAGCTGTACCGCGCTGATGCAGAACGAGACGCTTCAGGTCTGGGCGCCGACCCAGGCGCCGGGCGTGATGCGCTGGATCGCCGCCGGCGAGGCGGATCTGGACGAGGCAAACGTGACCGTCCATGTCACCTATCTGGGCGGCGGTTTCGGCCGTCGCGGGGAGCCGGACTTCGTGCGCCAGGCGGTGAAGCTGGCGATGGAGGCGCCGGGCCGTCCGGTGAAGCTGATCTGGTCCCGTGAAGAGGACATGAAGAACGACACCTACCGCCCGGCGGGCCTGTCCCATTTCCGGGTGACGCTGGATCCCGACGGCTATCCGGCGGCGTGGCGGAACAAGGTGGTCGGCCCCTCGGTTTCCGGCCAGGCGACGCAGCGCTACCTGCCCTTCGGCTCCGACGCCGGTCCGGACCGGACCACGGTCGATGGCGCGGCATGGCTGCCCTACCGGACACCGGATATCCGGGTCGAACATATCCTCAGCCGGGTGCCGATGCGGATCGGGTTCTGGCGGTCGGTCGGGCACTCCCACAACGCCTTCTTCACCGAGAGCGTCATCGACGAACTGGCGCACAAGGCCGGGCAGGACCCCTACCGGTACCGCCGCCATCTGCTGCGCGACCATCCGCGCTATCTGAAGGTGCTGGACGAGGCCGCGGCGAAGGCGGGCTGGGACAGGCCGGCCGCCGAGGGGCGGGCGCTCGGTATCGCCCTGCACGAGAGCTTCGGCGCGATCGTCGCGCAGGTGGCTGAGGTCTCCATCGAGAATGGCGCCCCCCGCGTGCACCGCGTGGCCTGCGCCATCGACTGCGGCATCGTCATCAATCCCGATACCCTGGTGGCCCAGATGGAAAGCGGCATCGTCTATGGCCTGTCCGCGGCGCTCTGGGGCGAGATCACCTTCGAGAACGGCGAGCCGCAGCAGTCGAACTTCCCCGACTACGAGGTCATCCGGATGGCGAACATGCCGGAGATCGAGACGGTCATCATGCCCTCGGCCGAGGCGCCGGGCGGCGCCGGCGAACCGGGCACGCCGCCCATCGCGCCGGCGGTCGCCAATGCCCTGTTCCGGCTGACCGGCCGGCGGGTGCGCGAACTGCCGCTGATGAAGCAGGACTGGTCGGCGGGGGTCTGAGGCGTCCTGGCTCTTCCGGTGATGCGCCGGGCTGCTCTATAAGGACAGGCAGCAAGACGCATCCGACCGGGGAGAAAGACGATGGGCCTGCAGCGCGAGCTGTTCACCGAAGATCACGAGATCTTCCGCAACTCCATCAGGAAGTTTCTGGCCGACGAGGTCGCCCCTCACCACGAGAAGTGGGAGGAGCAGGGCTATGTCGACCGCACCGCCTGGACCAAGGCCGGCGAGCTCGGCTTCCTCTGCATCTCGATGCCCGAGGAGTATGGCGGGGCCGGAGCGGACCGGCTCTACAGCATGATCCTGTTCGAGGAGGTGCAGCGCCAGAACCTCACGGGCCTGGGTTTCGGGCTGCACAACGAGATCGTCGCCCCCTACATCCTTCGCTACGGCTCCGAAGAGCAGAAGCAGAAGTACCTGCCGAAGATGGCGACCGGCGAGATGATCGGCGCCATCGCCATGTCGGAGCCGGGCACCGGATCGGACCTGCAGGCGGTCAAGACCACCGCGCTGAAGGACGGCAACGAGATCGTCGTCAACGGCCAGAAGACCTTCATCACCAATGGCTGGCACGCCGACGTTGTCATCGTGGTCGCCAAGACCGACCCGACCAAGGGCGCCAAGGGTACCTCGCTGGTAATGCTCGAGCGTGGCGACCAGGGCTTCGACAAGGGCCGCCGGCTGAAGAAGCTGGGCTTGAAGGCGCAGGACACCTCGGAGCTGTTCTTCGAGAATGTCCGCATCCCCGCCGACCGAATCCTCGGCGAGGAAGGCAAGGGCTTCCAGTACCTGATGCAGGAACTGGCCTGGGAGCGCCTGCAGGTGGCGATCTCGGCGGCGCAGGCGATCGAGACCGCACTGGACCTGACAGTCGAGTACTGCAAGGAGCGCAACGCCTTCGGCCAGCCGCTGATCGAATTCCAGAACACCCGCTTCAAGCTGGCCGAGGTGAAGACCATTGCGCAGGTCGCGCGGTCCTTCGTCGATGACTGCATGTCGAAGCTGCTGCGTGACGAACTCGACGCCGAAACCGCGTCGATGGCCAAGTGGTGGGCCTCCGACATGCAGAACAAGATGATCGACGAATGCCTTCAGCTGTTCGGCGGCTACGGCTTCATGACCGAGTATCCGATCAGTCGCATGTATGCCGACGCCCGCGTGCAGCGGATCTATGCCGGCACCAACGAGATCATGAAGGAAATCATCGCGCGGAAGCTCTGATAGCGGAGCGGCTGGCCGCGACAGGTGCCATCATGCCGATTGAAACCGTGGAACATGGCGACTTCGTCGAGTTCAGGGTCTCGACCGCTGTTGCCAGTTCCGAGATCATCCGTCATGTCCACGACTACTACAGCGTCCACGCGACGCCGCTGGTCCTCTGGAGCTTCGCGCCGGGGACGCTGGTGAACATCCCGGCGGCCGATTTCAGGGAAATCGCTCGCGAAACCGGTCTACACTATGCCGCTCGCGGAGACCGGGCCCGCACCTCGATTGTTGTCGCAACCGAGGCGGAACTGCTTCTCGTGAAGGCCTTCATTGCCTGGGCGGAGGCAGATCCGACCATGCCCATCGACTGTTCGACCGACCGGGACCAGGCGCTCGCCTGTCTGCTCGAAGAGACCGGCAAGACGCCCTAGAACGCGTTCGGCGGATCCTTCGGCCAGACGATGCGCCAGTAGGAGATCTCCGCACCGATGCCGCGGAGCGGCGCGGTCTCGTGGACGGCGTCCCGCTCCTGCGCGATGGGCTGAATGGTCGGGTCCGCATACATGCCCTCGGAGAAGGCGATGTCGCCACCCTGCGACTGGCCTTCCAGACGTGCGGCGAGGTTCGGCGTGTGGCCGAAATAGTCCAGCCGTCCGTTCAACGTCACCGCCAGCGCCGGCCCGGCGTTCAGCCCGATCCGGATGGTCAGGTGCGAGCCGTTGCGGCTGTTGAAGGCGGCGATCTCCTCCTGGATGGCGAGCGCCGCGTAGAGCGCGCGCCGCGGGTCCGAGAAGGCGGCCAGTACCGCGTCGCCCATGGTCTTCACGATGCCGCCGTCGTGCCGGCGGACGATGCCGGCGATCCACGCGAAGTGCTCCCGGACCAGGGCATAGGCGGGGCCGTCACCCTGCCGTTCGAACATCTCGGTCGAGTTCTTCAGGTCGGTGAACATCAGCGCCACCTGGCTGACGCCGGCGCTGTCGCCGGGCCGCAGCGCCTGGGCCGCGCAGAGATCGCGGAAGGCCTGCAGCGTCGCCACTTCGGCGGCGGTCAGCGCATCGGCGGCCCAGTCGCGGCGTTCGATCACGGCGTAGCGGCGCGCGCGGTCGCGGTTGTCGAATCCGAGCGCGCCGGGTTCGCCGCGCCCGCCGAGCCGGACGGCGTCCTCGGTCAGCACCACGTCGGGCCAGGCGCCGCCGTCATGGCCGATCTCGGCATAGGGGCCGCCGCGCAGATCGCGCACGCGGTAGGGGCCGGGCGGCAGGTCCCCGGGCCATTCCGTCCGCGCATTCGGCTCCAGCCGGACCTGGGCCATTACGTGCGGCGTCGTCATCGGGCCGCCGAGACAGTATTCGCCGTCATAGACCGGACGCAGCATCTCCGCCGGTGTGAAGGTCAACTCGACGTTGCGGTCGAAGTCGCGGGCGTAGTCGATCGCGCAGGAGGTGCAGTGCGCCTCTTCGGGCAACTGGTCCAGCCCGTCGACCGAAACCTTGGCGCCCCGGCAGCGCGGACAGAGCAGATCCCAGCGCTGCTGCAACAGGCCGGTGCGGACGGCCTGCAGCATGGTCTCGACCATCTGCCGCTTCTCCACGCCCAGTTCACGGGCCAGGCTGTAGGGGCGGATGCGCACCAGATCCACTTCCTGCACGGCCAGCACCCAGTCGACAAGCCGCCGCCCCAGCCCGTGGCCGTAGTCGGATTCGTCCAGCCGGCGGATCATGTCCTCGATGCGGCTCATCTCCACAGCGCCCGGTCTGTAGGGCTCGACCGTGTAGGGGACGGGCTGGACGCCGTCGGCCCAGGCGCCGACCTGACCGCAGAGCCGCCGGAAGTCCTTCTCCGCCCTCGGGAAGAAGCCGGTGTTCAGGATCAGGTGGCCCAGCGCGGTCCGCGCGGTGGCGCTGACCTCGTAGTGGCAGAGACAACCGGCATCCGTCCTCTCGAACTCGACCATGGCGCCGATGGTGGCGAAGGGGCCCTTCGAGAACTCGCGCCAATGCCAGAACCAGCGGCCATAGACCCATTCGACCGGAAATTCCTCCCAGGCCAGTTCGGTGCCGGAAACCGTTCCCTCGGCGAACAGACGGACGCTGCCGTCTTCCTGCTCGACCTCCTCGATTCGGTGCTTGGGAAAGCCCGCCGCCTCGTTGAAACGCGCGGTGTCGGCCAGCGCCGGCCACACGGTCTCGACCGGGTGGGCGAACTCGAAGGTGAAGCGTCTTCGGTAGGTGCGGGCCATGGCGCGACGCTACACGGCCGCCGCCGCGGCTTCGGTGCCCTCGATCAACTTCTCCAGCGTTTCCAGACGGTCGGCCTCGTCCGCCGGCTTGTCCCAGCGGATGCGGCTGATGCGCGGGAAGCGCATGGCGACGCCGGACTTGTGGCGCGTCGACCGGTGGATGCCGTAGAAAGCGACCTCCAGCACAAGCTTCTGCTCGACCGCACGCACCGGACCGTAGCGGTCCACGGTGTGGGTGCGGACGAACCTGTCCAGCTCCGCCAGCTCGGCGTCTGTGAAGCCGAAATAGGCCTTGCCGACCGGCACGATCTCCGCGCCGCCGTCGCCGTCCCGCCAGGCGCCGAAGGTGAAATCGGAATAGAGCGAGGAGCGTTTCCCGTGTCCGCGCTGGGCGTACATCATCACGCAGTCGGCGGTGAAGGGATCGCGCTTCCACTTGTACCAGTGCCCCTTCGGCCGTCCGGGCAGGTAGGGGCTGTCGCCGCGCTTCAGCATCAGCCCTTCGATCGCCGGATGCGGCGGCTCGGCGCGCAGGCGGTCCAGATGATCCAGCCCGTCGAACGGCACCAGCGGTGAGAGGTCGAGCCTGGAGTCCCGGGTGGTGGCGGCCCAGTGTTCCAGCCGCTGGCGCCTCATGTCGAAGGGCAGGCCGCGCAGGTCTTCCGCACCGTCGAACAGGATATCGTAGAGGCGGATCCCGGCGGGGCTCTCCCGCATCATCTTCGCGGTGACCGTCTTCCGGTTCAGGCGCTGCTGCAGTTCGTTGAACGTGCCCGCCTCACCGTCGCGCAGGACCAGAAGCTCGCCGTCGGCGACGGCATCGCCCGATAGTCCGTCCAGCAGATCGGGAAAGGCGCCGGAGATGTCGTCGCCGGTGCGGCTGAACAGGCGGGCTTCGCCGTCCTTCAGCACCAGCTGGACCCGGATGCCGTCCCACTTCCATTCGGCTCGGAAGTCCGCAGGTTCCAGCCGCTGGCGGTCCGGTTCCTCCAACGGATGCGCCAGCATCAGCGGGCGGAAGACCAGCGCGTCCTCCAGCGACGGCTTCGCCGCCCGGCCCTCAATCCAGTCGAACAGCGGGCCATAGGGCGGCGACAGCGCGTGCCAGACTTCCTCGATCTCGTCGATCGCCGGTTCGCCCATCTCCGCGAGCGCCGTCCGCGCCAGCCGCGCGGAGACGCCGACGCGAAGCCCGCCGGTGATAAGCTTCAGCAAAGCCCAGCGGCCGTCCGCGCCGAGCCCGTCCAGCCAGGATTCGACCAGCGCGGGGACGTCCTTGCGTTTCGCTGCGTTGAGCGCATCGACCACCTGCGCGAGCGGCGGCGACTGCGTTTCCGTTTCTGGATCCGGCCAGATCAGCGCCGCCGTCTCGGCCAGATCGCCCACATAGTCGTAGGACAGCCGGAACAGCTGGGGATCGGTGCGGCCGGCAACCAGCTCGCGGATCATGGCGGGCTTGGCGGTCTTGAGATCCAGTTCGCCCGCCAGCGCCGCCAGCGCATAGCCGCGGTCGGGATCCGGCGTCTCGGCCAGATAATCGCGGATCAGCGTCACCTTCATGTTCCGCGAACGGACATGGGCGAGGCGGTCCAGCAGGGCGGCGAAGGCTTTCATCCGCCGATGGTACGCTCAGACGGCGCTTTTGGTTCCGCTGTCAGCCGAGATCGCTCAGAAGGGGCCGCACCTCCTGCCCGAAACGGGCGATCTGCGCGTGCTCCTCGCCGTCCGGTCCGGTCGGATCGAGGATGATGTGCCGCACGCCGGCGGCGTGGAACCGCCGGATCGTGTCCGCGACCTCCTGCGGCGAGCCGAGCGCGGCATAGCGCTTCGCCGGCTTTCGGAAGTCCATGGCGTAGCGGCGGGTGAGATGGGCCGTCGCCTTGTCCCAGGCGGTGTCGTAATCGTCGTCGATGCGGAAGAACAGCAGATGCGCGCTGCCATAGGTATCGGTGCGGCCTGCGGCGTCGTAGTGGGTTTCGATCTCGGCGAGCGACTCCGCATACATCTCCGGCGTCACGACATAGCTGACCCAGCCGTCGCACAGCGTGCCGGCGCGCTTCAGCGCGGCCTTCGAGCGGCCGCCGACCCAGATGGGCGGGCCGCCGGGCGTCACCGGCGCCGGCAGCATCTGCGAGGGCGGAATGTCGAAATGCTTCCCGTGATGCTCGATCTTCTCGCCGGTGAAATACTTGCGGATGACCTCGATGGATTCCGAGACCCGAGCGCCGCGTTCGTTGTGCGGGATGGCGTTGGCCTCGAACTCGATGGGAAACTCGCCGCCGACGCCGGTGCCCAGGATGAAACGCCCGCCGGAGAGGTGATCCAGCGTCGAGGCCAGCTTGGCCGTCGCCGTCGGATGGCGCAGCGCCAGCAGGTAGACGCAGGTGCCGACCGTGATCTTGTCAGAGAGCGCCGCGACCTGCGCCAGCTGCAGCAGCGGATCGATGATCGGCACCGCGAACAGGATGTGATCGCCCGCCCACATGCTGTCATAGCCGTTCTCTTCGGCCAGCTTCACCGCGGCAATCGCGGCCTCGCGCGTCCAGTTGTGGGCCTGGAAGCCGAATTTCATGCCCTCCGCCAAGCTCAGCGCCATTGGTTCCTCCCCTTTGCTTGCGGCTCCTCCCGCGCCACTATTGTGGAAGCGAACGGCGCTCGGCGCCAGTCCACGGGAGGAGATAAGGCCATGCCGGTACGGGTCGGAATGGGGTTCGGCGAACTGCCCTTCAGCGGGGCGGACGCCTTCTGGGACTGGATCGACCTGCTGGAGGCGGGCGGCGTCAACAGCTACTGGCAGTCGGATCGCATCGCCTCCTCACGGGTGCATCTGGAGCCGATGGTGGCGCTGGCCGCCGTCGCCGGCCGCACCAAGAAACTGAAGTTCGGCATGAATGTCGCCTCGCTGGCGCTCAGGGAACCGGTGCTGCTGGCCAAGCAGATCGCGACCATCGACTACCTTTCGGGCGGCGGTCGCATGCTGCCGGCCTTCGGCATCGGCTCCAAGCTGGCGCCGGACTGGGAGGCGACGGGGACGCCGACCGAGGGCCGCGGTGCGAAATCCGACGAGGCGCTGGAGATCATCATGCGGCTCTGGAAAGGCGAGACCGTCGATCACGAGGGCCGCTTCTTCAAGCTGAAGGGCGCGCGCATCTCGCCGGTGCCGGTCAATCCGAACATCCCGATGTGGATCGGCGGTTCGACCAAGGCAGCTGTGAACCGCACCGCGAAATACGGCACTGGCTGGCAGGCGGCCTTCGAGACGCCCGAGCAGTTGCGTCCCGTCATCCAGGCCATCCGCAAGACCGCGCAGGATCAGGGCCGCCGCGTGCCGGAGGATCATTTCGGCGCGGCCTTCCCCTTCCGCTTCGGCAGCCCGGACGACGCGCCCGTGGCCCAGGAGATGGAACGCTTCGAGAAGCGGCTGCGCCGCGATCCGTCGGACTACTTCATCGTTGGCGACGGCGGAACGATCCTGAAGCGCCTCGCCGAATATGCCGATGCGGGGGCGACGAAGTTCATCCTGCGTCCGATCGGGGCCGACGACGCCGACCTGATGGAGCAGACGCGCCGCTTCGTGGCCGAGGTGCAGCCCGAGCTGGACGGCGTGCCGATTCCGGAGCACGCCCGCGCGGCCTGAGGGTTAACAGCGGCTTCACCTTTCCCTGCCAGACTGCCCGGCCGGTCTGCGAGGAATCCGTGATGAGCGACGTGCTGCTTGAATACACCGTCATCGACGACATGGTCCGTGTTGCCGCCATTGACGGCGAGACCGGAACCGAGGCCATTCTGGTGGGTCCCGCCAGCGCCGGCCGCGAGGCCCTGTCCCGCGCCGCGCGGCAAAAGCTCAGATATGTCATGCAGAAGCAGGAATCGGCCGCAGCAGAGAAGACCGCGAACCGTCCCGGCTACTGGGCCTGAAACGGGCCGTCCGGGATCGCAAATCGGTCTGTAATACCTGTATACCACGCATGAAAATACATGCATTTCCGTCATTTAACGGGGTTGACGGCCTCATTTGCGGGGCGTAGAAGCGCGGCTTCGCAATCATGTCGGCGGTCCGCGAGGGTCTCCGGCCGACGCCTCTAGAGGATACGACCCATGAAGACCTTCTCCGCCACGCCGGCGACGATCGAGAAGAAGTGGATTCTGATCGACGCCGAAGACGTGGTTCTGGGCCGGCTCGCGGCCTTCGCGGCCAGCCGCCTGCGCGGCAAGCACAAGCCGTCCTTCACCCCGCACATGGACGATGGCGACAACGTCATCATCATCAACGCCGACAAGGTGAAGATGACCGGCTTCAAGCGCGACGACAAGCTGTACTACTGGCACACCGGCTATCCCGGCGGCATCAAGCAGCGCACCGCCCGCGACATCCTGGAAGGCGAGTTCCCGGAGCGTGTCGTCGAGAAGGCGATCGAGCGCATGCTGCCGAAGGGTCCGCTGGGCCGCCAGCAGTTCAAGAACCTGCGCGTCTATGCGGGCGCGGAGCATCCCCACCAGGGTGCGCAGCCGGAAGTCATCGACTTCAAGGCACTGAACACGAAGAACGCGAGGTAGAGCCAGGATGGCTGAAGAACTTCAGACGGCCGAAGAGAGCACCGTCACCGATCTCGCCGGCCTGGGCCAGGCGATGGGCGTCGAGGATGCCCCGGAGCCGGTCGAGCCGCAGATCGACGAGCATGGCCGTTCCTATGCGACCGGCAAGCGCAAGGACGCCGTGGCCCGCGTGTGGGTCAAGGCCGGCGTCGGCCGCATCATGGTCAATGGCCGCGAGCTGGACATCTACTTCGCGCGCCCGGTGCTGCGCCAGATCGTGCAGCAGCCGTTCAGGCTGACCAACCGCGAGAACCAGTTCGACGTCTACGTCACGGTCGCCGGCGGCGGCCTTTCGGGGCAGGCGGGCGCTGTCCGTCACGGCATCTCCAAGGCGCTGACCCTCTACGAGCCGGATCTGCGTCCGGTGCTGAAGAAGGCCGGCTTCCTGACCCGCGACCCGCGCGTGGTCGAGCGCAAGAAGTACGGCCGGGCCAAGGCGCGCCGCAGCTTCCAGTTCTCGAAGCGCTGATACGGCGGCGGATTGCGGCTGGCCGTTCTGGCCCGCCTGCCCGCCGGCTGGAAACAGGAGGGGCTGCGCCATTGGCGCGGCCCCTTTTCATTGGGGCTGCGCTGGGCTAAGCGGACCTGACACCCGACCCGACAGAGGAACCGTCTTGGCGAAACCGGAAAAGACCGCTGCGGCGGACGCCCAGGCCGGCGCGCCGCTGATCCTGAAGGCGGCGCTCGACGCCTTCGAGGAAGCGGGCTTTCACGGCACCTCGATCCGCGCCATCGCAAAGCGGGCCGGGGTCAGCATCGCGCTGATCTACTATCACTACCCCAACAAGGAAGAGATCCTGCGCACCCTGATGCTGGGGGTGACCGACGATCTGGAGACCGAACTGGTCCGGGCGCGGGACGGCGCCGGCGGCGGCCGGCGGACCAGCTGGCGGCGATGGTCCGGGTGCATGTCCGCTTCCATACCGAACGCCAGGCCGAGAGCTTCGTCGCCAACACAGAACTCCGCGCCCTGGGGCCGGAGAACCGGCGCGAGGTCGTACGGAGCCGTGACGCGATCTCCCGGCTGTTCGATGGGGTGATCGCAGCCGGAATCGCAGACGGCAGCTTCAGGACGGATGCGCCGCATGAGGCCAATCTGGCGATCCTGAACATGTGCACGGCGGTCGCCGGCTGGTACCGCGCCGAGGGCCCGAAGACGCCCGACGAACTGGCCGAGGAATACGTCCGTTTCGTGCTTTCCCTGCTCGGCGTCTGACACCATTCCCATTCTGCCGGACGATTAGCGGTTGCCACCGCAGGGGCCTTGTGCGATTTTCCACTGAACGATCGTTCAGGGCCATATGGGGAGATTGAGACATGGCACGCTTCGACCGCGTTATCCGCAACGGCATGGTTGTCGACGGGACGCGCACGCCGCGCTTCCGCGGCGACATCGGCATCAGGGACGGCGTCATCGCCGAGATCGGCCACATCGATCCGAAGGATGCGGACGAGGTGATCGACGCCAGCGGCCTGGTCGTCGCGCCGGGCTTCGTCGATCTGCACACCCACTACGACGCCCAGGTCTTCTGGGACCCGTACTGCACGCTGTCGGGCTGGCACGGCATCACCTCGGCGGTGATCGGCAATTGCGGCTTCGGCTTCGCGCCGGTCGCGCCGGAGATGCGCGAGCGCGCGATGATGTCGATGACCCGCGTCGAGGCCATTCCGATGGAATCGATGAAGGAAGGCATGCCCTGGGACTGGGTGACCTTCCCCGAATTCCTCGACTCGGTCGACCGCACGCCGAAGGCGATGAACCTGCTGCCCTACGTGCCGATCGGCCCGCTGCTGATCTGGGTCATGGGCTTCGAGCGCGCCAAGGCCGGCGAGATGCCGACCGAGGAGGAGCATCGCGAGATCGCCCGCCTGCTGCATGAAAGCATGAATGCCGGCGGCTGCGGCTGGTCGGCCCAGCGCATGATTCCCGACGGCCCGGCCTCGGTGCAGCGCGACTTCGACGGCACGCCGATGCCGACGGACGTCATGCATGACGAGACCTGCCGCGTGCTCGCCAACGTGCTGCGGGACCGCAACGAGGGCTTCATGCAGATGCTGCTGGTCTCCGGCGACAACGCCAAGGACCAGAAGTTCTACGAGGAAATGGCCGAGATTTCGGGCCGCCCGATGATCATGAACGTGGTCCAGGCGTTCGATCACCGTCCCGAGATTCACCGGCGTGTGCTTGAGTGGCTGAAGAGCTGCCGGGAGCGGGGCATCCGCGTGGTCGGGCAGGGCCTCACCACCGACGCCGGCTTCACCTTCACCTTCGAGAACTGGAACCTGTTCGACGATTCCGAGGCGTGGCGCGAGGCGACCACCGGCACCTTCGAGGAGCGCAAGCAGAAGCTCGCCGATCCGGCCCGCCGCCAGGCGATGAAGGACCAGATGCCACAGACCGCGACCGGTCCGCTGGTCGATATCGTCATCGTCGGCCCGCAGCTCGAGAAGAACAAGCAGTGGGAAGACCACACCCTGGCGCTGGCCGGGCAGAAGATGGGCAAGCATCCGGTCGACGTCATGCTGGACATGGCGGTCGAGGAGGATCTGGAGACCGAGTTCTTCGCCGCCCCGCCGAACGGCAGCCTGGAGTATCTGAAGGAGATCGTCGACGACCCGTATGTCCTGTTCGGCGTCTCCGACGGCGGTGCGCACACCAAGTTCCTGACCGCAGGCCGCTACCCGACCGAGACCATCTGCAAGATCGTCCGCGACAACGGCATGATCAGCCTGGAAGAGGCGCACTGGCGCCTGTCGGCCCTGCCGGCCCAGGTGGCGGGCTTCACCGGCCGCGGCACGCTGACCCTCGGCGCGCCGGCGGACATCGTGGTCTACGACTACGAGAACCTGGAAGTGCTGCCCGACGAGATCGCCCACGATCTGCCGGGCGGCGAGTGGCGCCGGATCCAGAAGGCGAAGGGCTACCGCTACGTGCTGGTCAACGGCGAGGTCACCATCAAGGACGACGAGCAGACCGAGACCTATTCGGGCCGCCTGCTGCGTCATGGTGACGGCCTGGAGCGTCTGGAGGCTGTCGCGGCCGAGTAACGCCGCGCGATACGCCCGAGAACTGCGAACGGCAGTCGGTGCCGGGGGCGGCCTACTTGCCCCTGAACACCGGCTGCCGTTTCTCCATGAACGCCCGCGGTCCCTCGCGGGCGTCTTCGGTTGCGGCCAGCCGGGTCAGATAGTCGGCCTCCAGCGCCAGCGCGGCCGCAGCCGGGAGATCGCCGGAGCGGCGGATCACGTCGCGCGCCGCCGACACAGCCAGCGGGGCGTTCGCCGCGATGGCCTGCGCCAGTTCCATCGCGGCCGGTAGGACCCCATCGGCCGCAACGACACGGTTCACGAAGCCGGCCTCAGCCGCGCGGGCGGCGGAGATGTTGCTGCCGGTCAGAAGCAGTTCCGTCGCCAGCGCCGGGGGCACGCGCCGGGCCAGCAGCGCTGTGCCGCCCATCGCAGGGATCAGCCCCAGCTTCACTTCCGACAGGCCCAGCAGGGCCTTCTCGGCGACGATGCGCAGATCGGCGGACAACAGGATTTCCATGCCGCCGGCGATGGCGTGACCGTTGGCGGCGACGATCAGCGGCTTGCCCAGATCGAAGGCGCGCAGCGTCGCCTTTGCGGCCAGCCCAGGATCGGCGGCGAAGGCCTTCTCCCAGTCGTCCTGCGGACCGCGTGTTCCCGTCATGAGAGGGATCGAGGTCGCCAGATCGAATCCGGCGCAGAAGGTGGAGCCCGGCGCGCCGGTCAGCACCACGACCCGGACGGCCACGTCCGCCTTCAGCGCATCCCAGCACTCCGCCAGCCGGCAGACCAGTTCCGGGTTCAGCGCATTCCGCGCCTCGGGCCGGTTCAGCGTGACCGTGGCGACGTGGCCGTCCTTCTCGACAAGCAGCACTGACATCCGAGTCCCTCCAGGCCTGTTCCGGAGCGGTGACCATATCAGGACTGCCGCAATTGGTATGGCAAACGTCGATCCGCTGGCGTCCGGCATCCGGCAGGGTCATCATGTCCGGACCGGGGCATGAAGGCAGATGAAGGATGGCCGGAACGGGTGGAATCAGGGCGAGGCGGGCGATTGCCGCGCATCTTCGGCGGCTGGCGGCGCTGACGGTGCTGCTCGCGCTGTCCGGCCTTGCGGCATGCCAGACGGCGACCGGGCCGGGATCCGGCGGGCCCTTCCCCGGCGCCTTCCGCCAGACGGCTGCCGAGGAAACGGCGGAACGGGTGAATGTCGCTGTCGCCGACGCCATCGACAGGATCGCCGCAACCTATATCGACCCGGTCGACGAGGACGCACTCAGGCGGACCGCCGCGACCTACATCGTCGACGGCATGCAACGCGGCGAGTCCGAGGAAGCGCTGGTGAAGGGCGCCGTCACGGCCATGGTCGGGACGCTCGAAGGCAATGGCCGGGTCGTCGACCGCGAGCTGCTTTCGGGCCGGTTCGGGTCCGGGACGGCATCCGTCGGCATCTTCGAGGCGGCGGACGGGCAGGGCGGATGGGTCATTGTCCGCGTCCATCCGTTGGGCGCCCTCGAAGGGACTCCGGTGAGGCCGGGCTGGCGTCTGATGAGCATCGACGGGCAGCCGCGCCAGTCCATGGACAAGGATGACGCCATTCGGCGGCTTCAGGGCGAGATGGATACCCCCGTCCAGCTCGGCTTTCTCGATCCGTTCGGCAAGCCGGCAGCGTTCAACGTCCGCCGGGTCCGTCTGGGCGCGATGGAGGCGGTGGTCAACCGCTGCGGCACGCCGGCCGTGGTGCAGATCATGCGGTTGACCGGTCTGACGGTCCGCGAACTGCTGCGCTTCCTGCTCGACTGTGAGCCGGACGAACTGGTTCTCGATCTCAGGGGCAATTCAGGCGGCACGCTTGACGCGGTCGTCGACACCGCCGCCTTGTTCGTCGGCAACTCGGTAGTCTTCCATATCCGCGAACGTGACGGGGTCGTCGAACGGCGCAAGGCCGGGGCGACGCGCCGATATGCTGGCCGTCTGCTCGTGCTGACGGACCGCTACACCGCGTCCGGCGCGGAACTGCTGGTCCAGGCCCTCCGCCGTGGGGCTGGCGCGTTGGTCGCCGGAGAGACGACGCCCGGGCACGACTTCGTGCACACGGTGATGCCGCTGAAGGGCGATCTGATCATGGCGCTGCAGACCGGCAGGTTCGAGGGACCCGACGGCAGCGCCATCGTTCCGGTCGTGCCCGATATCGAGATGCGGGACGACTGGAACACGGTGCCGGACGAGGTGATGCAGGCCGCGCCGGCGCTGCTTGCGCGGTCCCGCGCCTCCTGAAGGCAGCCATGACGCGCCGCACCCTGTCGCGCGCTGTCTCTCTGGCCTAAACTCGCCTGGAGACGAGATACGGGAGGAACATGGCCGTGGCGAACGATCAGCCTGCACGCTTCGACGCGATCATCGTGGGCGCCGGCATTTCCGGCATGTACATGCTGCACCGGCTGCGGGAGCAGGGACTGAAGGTCCAGGTTCTGGAGGCGGGCGACGATGTCGGCGGCACCTGGTACTGGAACCGTTATCCCGGCGCGCGCTTCGATTCCGAGAGCTGGTCATACGGCTACGCCTTCAGCCGGGAAATCCTGGACGAGTGGAACTGGTCGGAGCATTTCTCGGGGCAGCCGGAGAACCTGCGCTATTGCCGATTTGCAGCCGAAAAGCTGGACCTGAAGCGCGACATCCGCTTTGAGACGAACGTCGTCTCGGCGCACTTCGACGAGGCGGCGAACGAATGGGCCATCGCCGCCGAGGACGGCTACAAGGTCCGCGCCCGTCTGTTCATCACCGCCATCGGGCCGCTCTCGGTGCCGCAGATGCCGGTGATCGAGGGCGTGGACGACTTCGAAGGCGAGTCCTGGCACACGGCGCGCTGGCCGCACCGGCCGGTCAGCTTCGAGGGCAAGCGGGTCGCCGTCATCGGCACCGGCGCGACCGGCGTGCAGCTGATCCAGGAAGTGGCCAAGACTGCCGGGCATCTGACGGTGCTGCAGCGGCGGCCGAACTGGTGCGCGCCGTTGCACAACAGCCCGATCACGCCGGAGGAGCAGGCGGACATCCACAGCCGCTACGACGAGATCTACGCCCATTGCCGCACCACCCATGGGGGCTTCATCCACGACGCCGACCCGCGGCGTCTGCTGGAGACGCCGGAGAACGAGCGCAACGCCTTCTTCGAACAGAAATACGCCGAACCGGGCTTCGGCATCTGGATGGGCAATTTCCGCGACACCTTCACCAGCGAGGAGGCCAACCGGATCCTTTCGGACTTCGTGGCCAGAAAGATCCGCGAGCGCGTGAAGGACCCCGAGACCGCGGAGAAGCTGATCCCGAAGGATCACGGCTTCGGCCAGCGCCGGGTCCCGATGGAGACCCGCTACTACGAGGTCTACAATCAGGACAATGTCGACCTGATCGACATCGTCGCCGACCCGATCCGGCGCATCGACAGGACCGGTATCGAGCTGGAGTCGGGGCATCGTGACTTCGACATGATCATCTTCGCCACCGGTTTCGACGCGGTGCTGGGCGGCTTCAACAGGATCGATATCCGGGGCCTCGGCGGCCAGCGCCTCAGCGACAAGTGGGCCGAAGGGCCGACGACCTATCTCGGCCTGCAGGTGGCCGGGTTCCCGAACATGTTCACCCTGGTCGGGCCTCAGAACGCCGCCGGCTTCGGCAATATCCCGCGCGGCATCGAGCAGAACGTCGAATGGGTCGCCGGTCTGGTCCGCCACATGTTGGCGAACGGCCTCACCTATGTCGGCGCCACACCGGAGGCCGAGGCGGACTGGCTGGACGAGGTCGCCCGCTCGTCGGACAAGATGCTGCTGTCGAAGGCCGACAGCTGGTTCACCGGCATCAACCGCAATGTCGAGGGCCGCTCCCGACGGGTCTATCTGCTCTACACGGCCGGCATGCCGGCGTTCCGGGAAAAATGCGACGCAGTTGCACGCGATGGTTACATCGGTATGGTGTTGGCCTGACAGTCCGATCGGTTGCGTAGGAAGGGGCGTCTCCCTTGCATTCCATTGTCTACCTCTCCACGGCGTCCGAGCCGATGGGGACGGAATCGCTGAACCTGCTGCTCGAGGTGGCCCGCGCCCGGAACGCGGACGCCGGCGTGTCCGGCATTCTGATCTATGGCGACGGCTGCTTCATCCAGATCCTGGAGGGTGAGCTGCAGCCGCTGGAGGCGATCTTCCGCTCCATACTCCGGGACGGCCGCCACTACGGCGTCAAGACGATCCAGTTCGAACCGGTCGACGGCCGGCGGTTCGGGGACTGGTCGATGGCATTCGTCGATGATGACGATCTCACCCCGACCGACAGGGCCGACCTGGCGCAGCTGCGCGGTCAGGCCGAGATTCTGGCGCGGGACGAGAAGGGCGACCCCGAATTCCTCGCCGTGATGATGCGCGCCATCGCGCCCCGGCTGGCGCGGCATCTCGACAGCCGCCGCAACGCCGGTTGATCGACGGTCAGCTGCCGCAGCCTTCGGTCTTGCCGCGGGTCAGCCAGTGGTCGACGATGGCGCGGAAGCGCTCTTCCGGGTAGCCGGGCGGCGGTGACGCGGTGCCGATGCGCTCGACCATGGCGCAGCCGCGCTGCATGTCGCCCTGCCGGAAGTAGACGGTCGCCAGGTTGACCATGGTCCAGGCGTTGAAGGGCTCCAGCTCGATGGATTTCTCCAGCATCGCCAGGGCGTCCTCGTCGCGTTCCTGCATGGTCAGGAAGCGGCCATAGTCGGCGAACCGGCCGGCCTGCCCGCGTTCCTTTTCCACCGCCTGACGGAACCAGTAGTCGACGACGCGCCCGGACTGTGCGGTCTCGTTCATGATCACCGCGATGCCGTGATAGACGTCGCCGTTGGCCGGGTCCGCCTCGAAGGCCAGGTTGAAGCGGTTCAGCGCGTGCGACAGGCTCTGACGCCGCATCCAGTCCCAGCCGTGGCGGACCAGTTCCCAGCTCAGCGCCGGGCCTTCCAGCCCGGTCGCCTGCAGCTTCTCGACGAACTGCTCGTCGATGTCGCGGCGCGGCCCGAAACGGCCGTCGCAACCGAACAGCGGCTGGTACTGGACCGGCGTGCCGTCCTTGCCATAGGCCCAGTCCGGATGGTTCTCGGCCCTGCAGACGTCCTGATAGCTCGGCGGCAGGTCGACAGCCTGCGCCGCCGATGCGGCGAGCAAGAGACAGACGGCGCCGGCGAGGCGGGAAATCAAAGCCCCAGCACGGCCTTCGCGATGACGTTCTTTTGCACCTCGGTCGTGCCGCCATAGATGGTGGCCGCCCGCTTCAGAAGATGCTGCGCCATCACCCCGTCGGCGTATTCGGGTCCGACGGGACCTTCATTGTTGGTCCAGTCGAGGCCGGTGTGGACGTAGGGCGCGCCGTAATAGGCCAGCGCGTCGACCATGGTCGCGTTGATCGCCTGCTCGATCTCGGTGCCGCGGATCTTCAGCATCGACGCTTCGGCGCCCGGCGGCCTGCCCGCTGCGGCGTCGGCGAGGCAGCGCAGGTTGTACATTTCCAGCGCCGCGAGATCGCTCTCGATCTGCGCCAGCTGGCTGGAGAAATCCGGGTCCTCGATCAGTTTGCCGCCTTCCATGCGTTCGGCCTGGGCCATGCCCTTCAGCCGTTCAAGTTCACCCTTGGACCGGCCGATGCCGGCGATGCCGGTGCGCTCGTTGCCCAGCAGGAACTTGGCGTAGGTCCAGCCCCTGTTCTCCTCGCCGATGCGGTTCTCGACCGGCACGCGGACGTCGTCGAAGAAGACCTCGTTGAGATTGTTGTAGCCGTCCATCGAGATGATCGGCTTCACCTCGATGCCGGGGCTGGTCATGTCGATCAGCAGGAAGGTGATGCCTTCCTGCCGCTTGCCCTCGCTGTTGGTGCGGACCAGGCAGAACATCCAGTCCGAACGGTGCGCGCCCGAGGTCCAGATCTTGTGGCCGTTGATGACGTATTCGTCGCCGTCGCGCACCGCCTTGGTGGCCAGCGCCGCGAGGTCGGAGCCGGAGCCGCGCTCGGAATAGCCCTGACACCACCAGTCATCGGACGACAGGATCCGCGGCAGGAAGCGTTCCTTCTGGGCGTCGTTGCCGAAGGAGTAGATCACCGGGCCGACCATGGTGACGCCGAAGGGCTGCACACGCGGGCAGCTGGCGCGGGCGCACTCTTCCTCGAAGATGAAGCGCTGGGCCGCGGACCAGCCCGTGCCGCCGTACTCGACCGGCCAGTTGGGCGCGATCCAGCCCTTCTCGTAGAGCGCCTTCTGCCAGCGGACATAGTCCTCCTTGGGCAGATAGTTCCAGCCGACGCGGGCGCGCTCCTTGATGTCGTTGGGAATGTTGTCCTTCAGGAACGTGCGGACCTCGTCGCGAAAGGCGAGTTCCTCGTCGGTGAATGCCAGATCCATCTCAAATCTCCCCGGATGTATGGGGCGATCCTACGCCATCGAAGCCGCGAGGTGAAATGCGGCGGACGGTCAGCCCAGATGCGTCAGGAACCAGTCGCGGGCGGCGGCCGAGGCCTCGCCGATATGGCTCATGTACGGGTCGTAGTGGCGGCAGTCGAGGCGGACGAGCTTCTTCGGCTCATTGGCCAGTTCGAAGGTCTCGAGCTGTCCCGCCGTCGGCGTCTGGGTGTCGCGGTCGGCGACGATCATCATCAGCGGCGTCGGCGCGATGCGGGCGGCGAAGCTGTGCGGCTCGTATTCGCGCAGCATCTCGAGGCTGCGGAGCGTCAGCGCGTTGACGTAGTCGCCATGGGTGTCGGTCTTCTTCACCCACTCCTCGGTCTCGGTGCCTTCGATGGCGGCCGGGACCGTCTCGGGCGCCGCGCCGGCATAGCGCGCCTCGCGGTCCTTCTGCATCCGGAGCAGCGTCTTCTCCCGCGCCCGCTCCGGCACCCAGGTGTCGAAGGTTCGGGCGCCATGGGTGAATGGCACCTGGCTGACCACGCATTTCACCCGGCGGTCCAGCGCCGCCACCGTCAGCACATGGCCGCCGGAATAGCTGGTGCCCCAGATGCCGAGACGCTCGGGATCGATGCCGGGAATGGTGCGGGCGAATGTGATGGCGTCGCGCATGTCGCGCACCTGCGCCCAGGGATCGGCCTCCTGCCGCGGCTCGCCGCCGGAATCGCCGAAATTGCGGTGGTCGTAGCAGAGCACGGCCAGGCCTGCGGCCTGGAAGACCTTCGCCATCTCGTCGAGGTTCAGCCGCCGGATGGCCGAGAGCCCGTGGCTCATGACGATCACCGGCGCGCCGTCGCCGGCCGGATAGAACCAACCGGCGAGCTGTACCCCGCCCGCGGCGAAACTGATGTCCTGGCGTTCCGTCATGGGTGGATCAGGCCGCCGTCTTCTGCCGCTTCTTTTCCTCTTCCTCGTAGAGCTCCTTCTTGGAGAGCTTGCCGACGAGGGTCTTCGGCAGTTCGGCCCGGATGTCCATGTCGGAGATCATCTCGTGCTTGCCGAGCTTGTCCTTCAGGAATTCCTTCAGCTCGTCGAGGGTGAAGCCGGATGCGCCCTCCTTCAGCTTGATGAAGGCCTTCGGCGCCTGGCCGCGGTATTCGTCGTGGATGCCGATCACCGACACTTCCTCGACCGAGGGATGCTGGTAGATCGCTTCCTCGATGTTGCGCGGATAGACGTTGAAGCCGCCGCAGAGGATCATGTCCTTGGTCCGGTCGACGATGTAGAGGTAACCGTCCTCATCCATGTAGCCGACGTCGCCGGTGCGGAAGTAGCCGTCCTCGGTGAAGCTCTCGGCGGTCGCCTCGGGCTTGTTCCAGTAACCCTTCATGACGTTCGCGCCCTTGATGCAGATCTCGCCGCGCTCGCCCATGGGCAGCGTTTTTGTCGCGTCGTCCACGTCGACGAACTTGAAGCTGATGCCGGGCATCGGCACGCCGCAGGAGCCGGGCTTCGCGCTGCCGTGGAGCGGAGTCGAGACGCCGGCGGGGCTGGTCTCGGTCATGCCCCAGCCCTCGGCCAGCTTGCAGCCCGTCAGCTTCTCGAACTTCTGCGCCACCTCGACCGGCAGCGGCGCGCCGCCGGAGGCGCAGAACTTCAGCGAGCTGAGGTCCATCTTGTCGATGCCGGGATAGTTCACGATGGCGTTGAACATGGTCGGGACGCCCGGGAACATGGTCGGCTGCTTCGAGCCCAGATCCTTGATCACCGCATCCAGCTCGAAGCGCGCATGCAGGATGATCTCGGCGCCGAACCTCATGGCCAGCAGCATGTTGATCTGCAGGGCGTAGATGTGGAACAGCGGCAGCACCGCCAGGATGCGCTCCTGACCGCCTTCCAGCGTCGCCTCGTCGCCTGAGTTGTTGACGACATACATGCTGGTCGCCGAGGTCAGGTTACCGTGGGTCAGCATGGCGCCCTTGGGCAGTCCGGTCGTGCCGCCGGTGTACTGCAGCACCGCGATGCTCTCGTTCAGATCGGCGATGGGATGCTTCTGGAACTTGCCGTCATTGCCGGTCAGCTTCCTGAAGCTGACATGGCGTTCGTCGTCGGGAACCTTGGCGATCTCCTTGCCTTTCGCCAGCGGGAACAGCCAGCTCTTCGGCCAGGGCAGCACCTCGGTCAGGCTCCCGTAGACGATCTTCTTCAGCCGGGTCTTGCCCAGCATGCCGGCCATCTGGGGATAGAGCGCCTTCAGATCCAGCGTGACCATGATGTCGGTCTGGCTGTCCTCGATCTTGTGCTCCAGCACCTTGGCGGCATCCAGCGGCGAGTAGTTCACCACCGTGCCGCCGGCCTTCAGGATGCCGTAGAAGCTGATCACGTAATGGGGCGTGTTGGGCAGGAACAGGCCGACATGGACGCCGGGACCGACGCCCAGCGCCTGGAAGCCCTTGGCGGCCTTGTCGACCATCTCCGAGAGCTCGCGGTAGGTCGTTTTCTTGCCCATGAAGTCGAGGGCATTGCGGTCGGGCCATTCGGCGACGGCATCGTCCAGAATCTGCTGGACCGGATAGGTCTCGATCGGGGCATCCCACGAGACGCCGGGGGGCATGGAACGGATCCAGGGCTGATCGGCCAAGGCTGCAAACTCCTGTATCTATCGGTTCGGCTTCGGAAAGAGGCCGGAGACAACATTCGAGATGGATACAGTGTGCGCCAGAACGTCGCAACAGGCAAAGGGCCGCCCGGGGGGCGTGACATCCGGGCGGCCCTTCGACGGTCCAAACTGTCCCCGACCCCTTGAAACCGGAACGCTGGACCGTGGCGCAGGTGGACCAATTGAGGGAATCGATCCACCCGCGCAAACGATGCCTCATGGTTGAGACGTGGTGTTGTGATCGTACGGTGACAAGGCTAAATCCAGGCAGTGACGGCGCGCACGGTTCGGGAAATGAAAAAAAAGGCCCGGGCGGTGACCCGGGCCTTTTCCGTGGACGTGATGGCGGCGGGCTGGCCCGCCGGGCCGTCAGCCCTTCATGTTCGCGTTGGCGAAGTCCCAGTTGACCAGATGGTCCCAGAACGCCTGCACGAAGTCCGGGCGGCGGTTCTGGTAGTCCAGGTAGTAGGCATGCTCCCAGACGTCGACGGTCAGGATCGGCTTCAGGCCGTCGGTCAGCGGGGTGCCGGCATTGGAGGTGTTGACGATCTCCAGCTTCGAGCCGTTCAGCACGACCCAGGTCCAGCCGGAGCCGAAATTGCCGACCGCCGAGGCCTTGAACTTCTCGGCCAGCTCCGCCGTGGAGCCGAAATCGGCCTTGATCGCGTCGGCGATGTCGCCTTTCGCCTCACCGCCGCCATTCGGCGACATGGAATTCCAGAAGAAGGTGTGGTTCCAGATCTGCGCCACCTGGTTGAACAGGCCCTGATTGCCGGCCTTGTGCGCTTCCGCGATGGCTTCCTCGACCGAGGCCTTGTCCAGATCGGTGCCGGCGACCAGTTCGTTGGCCTTGGTCACATAGGCGTTGTGGTGTTTCTTGTGGTGGAAGCTGAAGGTATTGGCCGAGTAGTGCGGCTCCAGCGCATTGTCCGCATAGGGCAGGTCCGGAAGTTCGAAAGCCATGGTTGTGGTCTCCCAAGTTGTTCTGATTTCAGTCATCGCCGCCCCGGCGGCGGAATGATCCCCAACGCCCCGCATATGGCGCGCTTGCCTGCCGAATAAAGGGCGTCAGGGCGGCGCAGGTCAAGGGGTGCCGCCCGTTTGCGGCCATGCTAGAAGGCGGAACGCAAGAGGGAGGAACGTCATATGCGTGTCACAGGGAAAGTCTGCGTCATCACCGGCGGCGCGTCCGGCATCGGCAAGGCGCTGGCGGAGCGGTTCCATGCGGAGGGGGCGAAGGGGATCGTCGTCGCCGACCTGCAGGAAGACAAGCTCCGGGAAGTCGCCGACAGCGTGAACGGCCTTGCCGTCGTCACCAACGTGGCGAAGGAATCCGATATCCAGGCGCTGGTCGCCGCGGCGGAGGAAAAGTACGGCCACATCGACGTCTTCGTCTCAAATGCCGGCATCGCCCGTATGGGCGGCGCCGAGAGTTCCGATGCCGACTGGCAGCTGAACTGGGATATCCATGTGATGGCCCATGTCTACGCCGCCCGCGCTGTCGCCGATAAGATGGCGGTCCGGGGCGAGGGCTACCTGATCAACACCGCGTCGGCGGCCGGTCTGCTGACCCACGTCAACTCCGCCACCTATTCGGTGACCAAGCACGCGGCCGTGTCGTTCGCTGAATGGCTGTCGATCAACTACGGCGACCGCGGCGTTCACGTCTCGGTGCTGGCGCCTCAGGCAGTCCGGACGGCGATGACCTCGGGCCGGGATGTCTCGGTCGCCTCGGTCGACGGCATGATCGAGCCGGAGGAACTGGCCGACTGCGTGATCGAGACGATGGACAAGGAAGAGTTTCTGATGATTCCGCACAAGCAGGTGCTGGAATACATGCGCAGGAAGACGGACAACGTCGACCGCTGGCTGTCTGGCATGCGGCGCTTCAAGTTGAAGCGGCCGGAATCCACCTGAAGCGCGGCGCCGCCCAGGGGGACGGATCGGGGGCGGCAGTTAACTGCCGCCCCGTCACGTTGTCGGTTCAGTCGACCGACAGGTTGCCGGCGAACTCGCGACCGTCGCGGCCCGGCTCGATGTCGAAGGTGATGGCCTGACCTTCATTCAGGCCGCTGAGGCCCGCGCGCTCGACAGCCGAGATGTGAACGAACACATCCTTGCCGCCGCCTTCGCGCTCGATGAAGCCGAAACCCTTGGTGGCGTTGAACCATTTCACGGTGCCTTTGGCCATGTCCGTGTACTCCTGTTCTGTTTGCTGTCCGCGGGATGCGACAGCGCGGCGTAAATCAGTCTGATCGATCAACTGAGGGCCGGAAGGCGGAGACAGAGGTTCGACGTCGAAAGAAAGTAGCGGTCCGGCTGTGACGCAAATCCGCGCCGAAGGCAAGGGCGATGCGCACAATCTGGTGACATTTGACCGTGAAGTCGGGTGATAATGGACCAATGCAGATTGACATCGAATTCTTCTGGGACCCGGGCAGCACCAACACCTATTTCGCCTGGAAGCTGCTTCCGGCCATCGCCGCACGGCATGATGCGCGGATCGTGCCGCGCGCGTTCAACCTCGGTTATGTCTTCCGACATCACAATTACGCCGTCATGGCGGAGCCGCCGCCGAAGATCGAGAACCGCAAGCGCGACCTGGCTCGATGGGCGGAGAAATACGCCCTGCCCTTCCGCTTCCCCGGGGTCTTTCCGATCAAGACCAGCGTGGCGCTGCGCGGCGCCATTGCCATGCGGCGCTGGGACCGGGAACGCGATTTCATCAATGCCGTTCTGGAGGCCTACTGGGAGCGTGACGACCATTCGATTGCGGAGATCGGCGGTCTGAAGCCGCTTGCGGCTTCGCTGGGCGTCGATCCGGAGGCCTTCGCCGAGGCGGCCGAGAGCGACGAGATGCGTCAGGCGCTGATCGACGAAACGCAGGACGCGCTCGACCGCGGCGTGTTCGGCGCGCCCTCCATGCTGTTGGGCAACGAGCTCTTCTGGGGCAAGGACCGGATGGACTTCGTCGAGGACGAGCTGGAGCGGAACAGCATTTGATTGAAACATCAAATGCTGTTCCAAGACTGGCAGCGGCCTGCGCGAGTTGCGAAACCCATGTTTGATCGGGGTTCGATCAAACATGGGTTTCGCTCAAGACGCCGAGGCTGACGCCGTCTGCGCCTTTTCGGCGGACTTGCCGTCCTCCTCCGGCGCCAGGAACTCCGCGTTGTCGTGGGCGCCGCTGGGCAGATGACGTCCGCCGTTCAGCATCCAGTAGCCGACATCGTTCTGCACGACCGGGCCGTTGAAGTCCCGGAACAGCATGTGCCAGCCGCGCTTGTAGACGCCGACCGCCGGGCTCTTGCCGAACCGCTGCAGCGTCTGGGCAACCGAGTGTTTCGGCACGATCTCGTCGCGCTCGCCGTAGAGCAGCAGCACCGGCGCTTCGATGTCCGGCGCCGCGGCGTAGGCCTTGTCCATCAGATCGACCAGCCCGTCGATGGCGTCGATCCGCGCGCCCTTGATGACCAGGGGGTCCTTGCCGAGTTCGATCAGCATGGGGGTATTGTCCGACGCTCGCCGGCCAAGGCCGTTGCCCCGCAGCACCATGCCCGGGACCATGCTGTTCACGGCGGCCAGCAGCTTGCTGTAGGTGCCGCTCATCGTCGGCCGCGCCCAGACCGCCGGCGCGCTCAACACGGCGCCGTCGACGTCGGGCGCATCCGGGCGGCCGAGCAGGTTCATCACCACCGCGCCGCCCATGCTTTCGCCCACCAGATAGACCGGCAGGCCCGGATTCCGGGTCCGGACGACGTCCAGAACGTGCGCCAGATCGTCGCTCAGCGTCCGGGAGGTCGGCCAGATGCCGGGATTGGCGTTGGCGCCGAAGCCGCGCTGGTCGTAGGCATAGGTGGCGATGCCCTCTCCGGCCCAGCGCGCCGCGGCTTCCCGCCAGGCATGGCCGTAGTCGTTGATGCCGTGCAGCGCGATCGCGACCAGCCGCGTCTCGCCCTCGGCAGGCGTGATCCGGGCGCGCAGGCTGTAGCCGTCCGGCATGATGAAATGGTCGCCTTCCAGAGACGCATCCTGTACGGACGGGCCCGCGGGCTGATACTGTTGGGTGCACGCGGCAGCCACCAGCAGCGCCGCCAGGGCCATCCCCACCGCGATCGGCCTGATGATTTTCTCCGGCAAGGAAAGGCGGTTCTGCAATGTCAGTCTCCGGCGAGCAGATGAAGGCCCTTCTCGAGGCAAATGCCGAATTCTACCGCGCCTTCCGTACGGGCGACGTGACGGCCATGTCCACCTTGTGGGCGGAAGATGAAGACATCGTATGCATTCATCCCGGCCACGCAATGCTGCAGGGCCGCAGCGACGTGCTGAGCGCGTGGTTCGACATCCTGTCGTCGCCGCCGCCCGTGGCGATGTGCGAGGCGCAGGGCCAGATCGAGGGCGGCGCCGGCATCGTCGTCTGCACCGAACTCATCGACGGCGCGCGTCTGTCGGCCACCAACCTGTTCCGGTGGGACGGCGACGAATGGCGCATGGTCCATCACCACGCCAGCCAGATCTTCGAGCCCTCCGACGAGAGCGACATCGAGATCGACGTCGAGGAAGAGGAACTGCCCGGCCCGTCGACGATCCACTGACCGCGCCGGCGGCAGGCGCAGCCTGTCAGTCGAACATGTCGGGCTGGGATTCCTGAAGTTCGGTGTAGATCGGCTGGAAATGCAGCCAGCCGATATAGTCGCTGCCGACATGTTCGCGGCTGTAGCGGGCGCTTTCGGGCGGCACCTCGACCGGCTTGCGGCCGGTGGCCTCGACCATCAGCTGCTGACGGCAGGCCCTTTCCAGAGCGATGAACCACCAGGCGCAGCTGTCGATGCTGTGGCGGCTGGCGGTCAGCAGACCGTGGTTCTGGTGGATCGCCGCCTTCACGCCGGTGAAGGCCTTCGCGACGCGGGTGCCCGCATCCTCCTCGACCGCGACATGACCGGCGTCTTCCCGGATGACGACGTGATCCTCGTAGAAGCAGGAAGCATCCTGGGTGATGGGCGCCAGCGGAATGCCCAGCGAGGCGAAGGCGACGCCGTACTCGGTGTGGGCGTGGCACATGGAGACGATGTCGGGATGCATCTCGTGGACCGCGGCGTGCAGCACGAAGCCGGCGCGGTTCACCGCGTAGTCGCCCTCGATCACCCTGCCGTCATGGTCGACCAGGATCAGGTTCGACAGCTTCACCTGGCTGAAATGCACCGCCATCGGATTGGTCCAGTAGAGCTCGGGATGCTCGGGGTCGCGGACGGTCAGGTGACCGGCGAAGCCGAAGTCGAGCCCGTGCTTCGCGAAGGCGCGGCAGGCCGCGACCAGCCGCTTCTTGCGGTCCAGGCGGAGCGCCTCCGGTGAATTGAAGGACGGCTCCTCGGGGAAGATCAGGCCGTCCTGGTCGGGCTGGTAGATCGAGACGCGGTTGCCGAGATCGATCATCTGTTTCCTCCTTCAGCGTGCGGACGGCGGCTCAGACGAAGCCGAGCTGGTCGCCGAGGCCGAGTTCCAGCTTGCCCTTCATTTCGGCGACGGCGTCGATGTCTGCAATAGCATGATGGCTGGCGGTGTTGATGTCGCGGTGAAACCGCTGGAGGGCATGGTCGTCATAGATGGCGTGTGCCCCGGCCACGGCGAAGACGCGCTCCGATGCGCGCCGGCAGAGTTCGACCGCATAGGCCGCATTCCAGCGCAGTTCGACCTTCTCGGCCGTATCCATCACCGGATGGCCGCTGGCCAGTGCTGTATCGAGCGCCCGGCCGTTCTGCTCGATGAAGTGCCGGGCGGCGGCCACTTCGGACAGGGCCTCGGCGACGCGCATCTGGACGCCCGCCTTCGCGGCCTTCGAACTGCCGGCATAGACTTCCTTGCGGACCTTCGTCGCCCCGATGAAGGTCTGAAGGCCCGCTTCCGTGAAGCCGACGACGGTGCCGGCCAGCATGGACGCAAGCGTACCCATGACCGGCAGTCGGTAGAGCGGTTCCGCCTCGCCTTCGAAGGTGCCGTCGAACAGCGGCATGGTCGGCATGACACGGTGCGCCGGGACGAAGAGCTCTTCGGCAGCCAGATCATTGGACCCGGATCCCCGCATGCCCAGCGTGTACCAGGTGTCGAGCACCTGGATGTCCGATTTCGGCGCGACGACATGAACCGGCGGCGTGCGCTTGCCGTCCTCGGTCTTCACCCCGGCCGCGCCGAGCAGTACCCATGGCCCGTGATTGATGCCGCTGCCGAACTGCCAGCGTCCGTTCAGGATCACGCCGCCATCGACCGGGCGCGCCGTGCCCTGCGGGGCCAGGGTGCCGGGGATCAGGACGTCCGGGTCGGTACCGAAGACCTCCTCGCGGCAGGCCTGAGAATAGCGTGCGACGACGAAGGTATGCGCAGCGCAGACCATGTTCACCCAGCTTGCCGCCGAACAGGACTGCCCGGTGGCGAGACAGGCGTCGATCTGGGCCGAGGGCGGCAGTTCCAGGCCGCCGAACGCCTTCGGGGTCAGCAGCCGCGCCAGCCCTGCCTCGCGCATCGCGGACACGGATTCCGGTGCGGCCCTGCGCCTGGCCTCGCAGGCGGCTGAGTGGTCCCTGAGCGTCCCCGCAATCGAGGCGGCGGCCGCGGCGACATCGAAACCGGGCAGTGCGTTCATGGCCGTCAGTCCGCCAGCAGCTTGCGGCTGATCACGACGCGCATGATCTCGTTAGTGCCTTCCAGGATCTGGTGCACGCGGCAGTCGCGCAGATAGCGCTCGATGGGGTGGTCCATCAGATAGCCGTAGCCGCCGTGCAGCTGCAGTGCGTCGTTGCAGACCTCGAAGCCGGTATCGGTGGCGAAGCGCTTGGCCATGGCGCAGGCCTGGGTCTTGTCGGGCGCGCCCGCATCCAGCTTGGCCGCGGCGCCGTGGATCATCATCCGTGCGGCTTCCAGTTCGGTCGCCATGTCGGCCAGCTTGAACTGGGTGTTCTGGAAATCGGCAATCCGGTTTCCGAACTGCCTGCGGTCCTTCACGTAGTCGATGGTCCGCTCCAGGCAGGCGCGCGCAGCGCCGATGGAGCAGGCGCCGATATTGATGCGGCCGCCGTCCAGTCCGGCCATGGCGATGCGGAAGCCCTGGCCTTCGTCGCCGATACGGTTGTCCACCGGCACGCGGCAGTCGTCGAACAGCACCATGGCCGTCGGCTGGCTGTTCCAGCCCATCTTCCGTTCCTGCGCGCCGAAGCTGATGCCCGGCGCATCCTTCGGAATGGCGATGCAGGTGACGCCGCCCGGGCCCTCGTCGCCGGTGCGGACCATGGTGACGTAGACATCCGAGCGGCCGCCGCCGGAAATGAAGGCCTTGGCGCCGTTGATGACGTAGTCGTCGCCGTCGCGCACCGCCTTCGTCTTCAGGCTGGCGGCGTCGGAGCCGGCGCCCGGCTCGGTCAGGCAGTAGCTGGCGAAATGCTCCATGGAGGTGAGCTTCGGCAGGAACTTCGCGCGGACCTCGTCCGAGCCGAAGCTGTCGATCATCCAGCTCGCCATGTTGTGGATCGAGATGTAGGCCGCGGTCGATGTGCAGCCGGCGGCCAGCTCCTCGAAGATGATCGCCGCATCGAGACGGCTGAGTGCGGAGCCGCCATGCTCCTCGCCGACATAGATGCCGGCGAAGCCGAGTTCGGCTGCCTGGCGCAACGTGTCTTCGGGAAAGACCTTCTCGGCGTCCCACGCCGCGGCATGCGGCGCCATCTCCGCCTCGGCGAAGCTGCGCGCCGCCTCCTGAAAGGCCAGCTGGTCCTCTGTGAGCGCCATGATTTCCTCCCCGGCATCCGGCCTCAACGAGATAGAAGAAGCCGGGCGGGCGGTCAACGCGGCCCCGGCGCAGGCCGGGGCGTCAATCCTGTCCGAACTCGCCCGCGCCGCCATGTATCTCGGCCGCATCCAGGCTCTCGACCACACGGATCCGCCGGTCGATCCGGGTCAGCTTCAGCTTCTCGTGCATCTTGGTGCCGGGCAGCGCGAGGATGCAGACGTCGCGGGACCGGCCGTCCGGTCCCGGCACGGCCGCCTCCTGCCAGTACCTGCGGATGAGACCCAGCAGGCTGGAATCGGCGAAATCGGTCTTCGACAGGTCGAAGACGATGCGTTCCCAGTTCTCGGGCAGAGCGGTCCGGATCGACTTGTCGATATCGGTCATCTCCCAGCCGATCGGAAGCCCGAACGCGGCGACGACGACTGTCGTGTCCTCGGCGCGGATCGCGATGGTGAAATGCCGTCCGTGCCGGATCACCTTGAGCGCTGTCATGGTCGCGGGTCTTGTTCCAGTCGCGAGATGAGAGGTTGGGTCCGTATCTCACGGACCAGCTTTCTTGTCATCGCCGCAGTGAAGGCATTGTAATCGCGCGCAACCTCGATGAAGGCGCCATGGCCGCCGATCACCTGCTCGGCGTAGTAGCGGTCGACCTCGGGCTCCTGCGCCAGGATGGGCAGGCCGTTGATGACGATGCCGCGGTCGAGCACCTCCGCGCGTGCCGGCCCGACCGGCGGATTGTCCGTGTTGGAACCGTCGCCGGAGATGTCGATCACGCGACGCCCCGCGGACCAGGGCAGCTTGTCGAAAACGGCGGCCGAATAGACCAGTGCCCGGCCGATGGCGGTGGAACCGGCGTAGAAGTACCGAGGAGTCTCCTCGATCTCCTTCGCCAGCGCCTCGGCGCTGTCCGCCCCCTCCACCAGCCGCCAGGGCACGGCCACCCTTGTCTGCAACGGTCCTGACCACTGCACCAGCGCGATGGCGATGCTGCCCGAGGGGCCCTCGGCGATCGTGCTGAGGACCTGCGGGTCGCGCAGCGCCGCGGCGATACCCTGCATCTGCAGGCCGAACTCTTCCAGATTGACCGAGGAAGAGGCGTCGACGGCCAGCACGATGGCGACATCGGTCGCCTGCTGGGCCCGGGCCGACGGAAACAGGACCAGCGCCAGCAACAGTGCTGCCGCCAGGCCCCGCATCACCCGGCCTTCGGCTCGGCGTCCAGGCGTACGACCTTGCCCTTCAGATCGGCCGAGGGCGCGTCGTAGCGGTCGAAGACCTGGGGGTCATGGCCGGGCACGATCCAGGCCGGATCGTCGGCCAGTCGGCGCATGGTGTCGAAGGCGTCCAGCATCTCGCCCTGGTTCCAGACGATGACGAAGGGCCGGCGGCCTCCATGTTCTCGTAGTAGTGGCTGGCGTCGGAGGCGAGCACAATCCAGCCGATCCGCGTCCATATGCGCACGATCTGCAGCCCCGCCGTATGACCGCCGACCCAGTGGACGCTCAGCCCTGCGTCCAGCCCGGCCTCGCCGTCATGGAAGACCACGCGGCCGGCGAAGACCCGGTGAACCAGATCGGCGATGTGCTCGGGCGTGTAGGCGTGGCTGATGGCGGGCCGCGTCATGTGCCGTCCGGTGGCGTAGGCCATCTCGCGGTCCTGCAGGTGGAACTGCGCATTCGGGAAATGCTCGTAGCCGCCGATATGGTCGTAGTGCAGGTGCGTGACGATGACGTCCTCGACGGCGTGGCTGTCGATGCCGATCAGGCCCAGCCCCTCGCGCACGGTCCGCACCAGCCGGCGGTTGCGGCGCTCGGCGTCCAGCACGTCGAAGCCGGTATCGACCACCCAGACCTTGTCCTCGCGGACCAGCGCCCAGACGAAATAGTCCATGTCCATCGGCGCGTCGTGCGGATCGCCGCCGATGAAATGATCGCCGCGGCGCGCCTCGCGCTCGGCATATTTGATCGCATAGACCTCGAAAGGCGCCGCGTCGCTCATGCCCGTCCTCCCCGTTTATCGTTACGGGGAAATGTGCCGTGATTGCGACTATGGGCGCAAGCCGCGCCCGACGGGGCGCGGGGTGCTACCGGGCGAAGGCGAGCCGTTTCTTCTCGGCGCGGTTGCGCTGCTCCAGGGCGGCGTTCTTGACCGCCTTCTGCAGCTTCTCGAAGGCGCGGACCTCGATCTGGCGGACACGCTCGCGGCTGACGCCGTACTCCTGGCTCAGCTCTTCCAGCGTGGAGGGATTCTCCTTCAGCCGGCGCTCGGTCAGGATGTGGCGCTCACGTTCGTTGAGCACGTCCATGGCGCCTTCCAGCATCGCGCGGCGCTGGGTCAGCTCCTCCGACTCGCCCAGCGTGTCTTCCTGGGTCTCGCTGTCGTCGGTCAGCCAGTCCATCCACTCCTCGTCGCCATCCATGCGCAGCGGCGCGTTCAGCGAGTGATCGGGGGCCGCCAGACGGCGGTTCATGTCGATGACCTCCTGCTCGGAGACCTGCAGCTTGGTGGCGATGGTGGTGACGGTGTCGGGGTGCAGGTCGCCTTCGTCGATCGCCTGCAACTGGCCCTTCAGCTTGCGCAGGTTGAAGAACAGCTTCTTCTGCGCCGCGGTGGTGCCCATCTTCACCAGCGACCAAGAGCGCAGGATGTATTCCTGGATCGAGGCGCGGATCCACCACATGGCATAGGTGGCGAGACGGAAGCCCTTGTCGGGATCGAAGCGCTTCACCGCCTGCATCATGCCGACATTGCCTTCGGAGATCAGTTCCTGCACCGGCAGGCCGTAGCCGCGGTAGCCCATGGCGATCTTGGCGACCAGGCGGAGGTGGGAGGTCACCATCTTGTGGGCCGCCTCGTAGTCGCCATGTTCCTTGAAGCTCTTGCCCAGCATGTACTCTTCCTCAGGCTCCAGCATCGGGAACTTGCGGATTTCTTCCATGTAGCGGCTCAGGCTGCCGTCGGGTGAGAGCGCCGGGATCGTGTTGCGTCCAGCCATAGTCGGAACCCCTCTTTTTATTGGGTCCAGGACACTGTCACGCCCCTGCCTGACTGCATCCTGAACGGTGTTTATCTGGGAACCCGCGCAAATTCGCGCAAGTTGCGTTCATTTTACCGAACGTAACAGGGTGCGGATCAGTTCCGACATGTCCTGCGGCAATTGCGCCCGGAAGCTCAGATCCTCGCCCGTGACGGGGTGGATGAACCCCAGCACCGCCGCATGCAGCGCCTGGCGCGGAAAGGCCCGTGCCGCCTGGCGCGCCGCTTCGTCTAGCCCTTTCAGGGAACCGCCCCGCAGCCGGCCGTAGAGCGGGTCGCCGATAACCGGATGGCCGATATGCGCCATGTGCACGCGGATCTGATGCGTACGCCCGGTCTCCAGGGTGCATTCGACCAGCGCCGCGGCGTCGCCTGCCCGTTCGGCCACCCGGTAATGGGTGACGGCGGGCTTGCCGCCCTCGCGGACCGTCATGCGTTTGCGGTTCTTCGGATCGCGGCCGATGGGGCCTTCGACCGTGCTTTTCGGATGGCTCGGCACGCCGCGGACAAGGGCGAGATACATGCGCTCGATGTCGTGGCGCTGGAACAACTCCGACAGGCCCTGATGGGCGGCGTCGGTCTTCGCCGCGACCATGACGCCGGACGTATCCTTGTCGAGGCGGTGGACGATTCCCGGCCGTTTCACGCCGCCGATGCCGGACAGGCTCTCGCCGCAATGAGCAATCAGCGCGTTGACCAGTGTGCCGTCGGGATTGCCGGCCGCGGGGTGCACGACCAGACCGGCCGGCTTGTTCACGACGATCAGGTGCGGGTCCTCGAACAGGATTTCCAGAGCGATGTCCTGCGCCACCGGTTCCGCGGGTTCGGCGGGCGGCACCCTGACCGACAGCGTCTCCCCCGGTTTGACCCGGTATGAGGGGTCCAGTATCGTCCGCCCCGCTGCCTGCACCTTGCCCTGTCCGATCAGGGCCTTGAGCCGGGAGCGCGACAGGTCGCCGAAGGACCGGCTGAGAAACCGGTCCAGCCGCTCGCCGGCGTCCGCGTCTTCAACCGTGGCTTCCAGCACGCCGGATACAGTGATGTCAGACGACGAACAGCCCAATTTCCGCGTGCTCAAGATCATTGTCGTGGTGCTGGGTATAGCCATTCTGGCGATGACGGGCATCATTATCTACAAGGCAACCGAACTGTTCGGCGGCGTCGCCTCAGGCGATCCTGCGCCCGAACGTGCCGCAGCTGCCGGCGCCGCGCCGGTCGTGCGGCAGGTGCAATTGCCTGACGGTCCGGCCTGGGAATACGACATCGGCGAGGGCCGTCTGATCGATGCGCAGGTGTCCGACGGGCTTATTCTGCTGCTGGTGGAGGAGCCGGGCGGCGTGATCCGTGCGGTGGTGCTGGACCCCGCGACCGGCCGGACTGTCGGGCGGACGGGCGGCAATTGACCGGGCGCGTCCGGCTGCCGGCAGACTGCGCCGGAGAGATCTTCCGCCAATTGGGCGAGGCGATGCCCAACGAGGGCTGCGGCCTGCTGCTCGGGCGGCGCGCCGGGGACCTGATCGAGATCGGCGCGATCGTGCCGAGCCCGAACCTGGCCGAAGATGCCGCGACGCATTTCGAGATCGATCCGGGTCTCCGGCTGCGCACGCAGCGGGAGTCGCGCGCCAGGGGCGTCGAGGTCGTCGGCCATTTCCACAGCCATCCCTTTGGCGATCCGGTGCCGTCGGAACGCGACCGCGCCGAGGCGCACGAGCCGGAACTGGTCTGGCTGATCATGGGTATGCGCTGGGGCGGGCCGCAGGGTCTGGCGGCCTGGCGGCTGGCGCCGGACGACGAGCCGGAACGGCTGGAGATCGAGGTGGTCGACGAGGGCTGACGGCAGCCTTTTTTGTCTTCGGGCTTGACCCGAAGACCTCTGGCTGGATCCGCGCCGAGGCCCTCGGATTAAGTCCAAGGGCGGCAAAGCGAACTTGAAACAGCTGAATGTTCTATTTATGTTCTCATTCCCGGATGCGAGGGAATGCGGACATGGCCGCCTATGCCGAATGGCACGTCACCAGCAATTTCAGCTTCCTCGAAGGCGGTTCCCACGCCGAGGAACTTGCGGCCCAGGCGTCGGCGCTGGGGCTGGCCGGCATCGGCGTGGCCGACCGCAACACGCTGGCCGGGGTGGTCCGCGCCCATCTGACGGCGAAGAATCTGCAGATGCCGTTCCGCACCGGCTGCCGCCTTGTCTTCCGCGACGGGAAGGAACTGCTCTGCTATCCGTCCGACCGCGCCGCCTATGGCCGTCTCAGCCGGCTGCTGACGCTGGGCCGGCGGCGGGCCGAGAAGGGCGACTGTTACCTCGACCTCGGAGACGCGGCGGCGGAGGCCGACGGTCAGATCGTCATCGCGCTCGGTGAGGATGCGGACTTCCTCCGCAAGATCCGCGACATCTACGGCGACCGCGCCTACCTGGCCGCGCAGATGCTGGGGCGTGGCGACGACCGCCGCCGGCTGGGGCGGCTGCAGGCGCTGTCGGCGGAAACCGGCCTCGGGCTGATCGCGACCAACGACGTGCGCTACCACGTGCCGGAGCGGCGGCGGCTGCAGGACGTGCTGACGGCGATCCGGGAAGGCTGCACGGTGCAGGCGGCGGGGCGGCGTCTGCTGGCCAATGCCGAGCGGCACCTGAAGACGCCGGACGAGATGGCGCGGCTGTTTGCCGAAGCGCCCGATGCGGTGGCGCGGACGCTGGAGATCCTGGAACGGGTCACCTTCTCGCTGGACGAACTGGCCTATGAGTACCCGGACGAGATCGCCATCCCCGGGGAGACCACCCAGAAGACGCTGGAGCGGCTGACCTGGGCCGGGGCCGAGACCCGCTACGGCAAGGTACTGCCGGACAAGGTCCGCGGTCTGATCGAGCACGAGCTGGCGCTGATCGCGGAGCTGAACTACGCGCCCTACTTCCTGACCGTCCACGACATTGTCCGCTTCGCCCGCATGAAGGGCATTCTCTGCCAGGGGCGGGGCTCGGCGGCGAACTCGGCGGTCTGCTACTGCCTGGGCGTCACCTCGGTCGATCCCTCGACCATGGACCTGCTGTTCGAGCGGTTCGTCAGCGCCGAGCGCAACGAGCCGCCGGATATCGACGTCGATTTCGAGCACGAGCGGCGCGAGGAGGTGATCCAGTACATCTACGGGAAATACGGCCGCGACCGGGCCGGGCTGGCCGCGACGGTGATCTCCTACCGCTCCAAGAGCGCGATCCGCGAGGTCGGCAAGGCGCTCGGCCTGTCGCTGGACGCGGTCGATGCGATGACGAAGACGATCTGGCGGGAGGGGCTGCAGGAGAACCGCATCGCCGAGGCGGGCCTCGATCCGGACGACCCCACCGTGGCCGAGGCGCTCCGCCTTGCGCGCGAGCTTCACGGCTTCCCGCGGCATCTGTCGCAGCATGTCGGCGGCTTCGTCATCAGCCGCGGGCCGCTGTCGGAACTGGTGCCGATCGAGAACGCGGCCATGGCCGACCGCACCGTCATCCAGTGGGACAAGGACGATCTGCAGGCGCTCGGCCTGATGAAGGTCGATGTGCTGGGGCTGGGGATGCTGAGCTGCATCGCCAAGGCCTTCCGCCTGCTGGAGGAGCGCTACGACCGCCCGATGGAACTGGCCTCGGTGCCGCCCGAGGACCCGGCGGTCTACGACATGCTGTGCGAGGCGGATTCGGTCGGCGTCTTCCAGGTCGAGAGCCGGGCGCAGATGACCATGCTGCCGCGCCTGAAGCCGCGCGAGTTCTATGATCTGGTCATCGAGGTGGCGATCGTCCGCCCCGGCCCGATCCAGGGCGACATGGTGCATCCCTATCTGCGCCGCCGGAACGGCGAGGAGCCGGTCGAGTTCCCGTCCGAGGAACTGCGCGGCGTACTGGGCAAGACCATGGGCGTGCCGCTGTTCCAGGAGCAGGCGATGAAGATCGCCATCGTCGCTGCCGGCTTCACCCCGGCCGAATCCGACAAGCTGCGCCGCGCCATGGCGACCTTCCGCAAGGTCGGCACCATCCACAGCTTCAACGTCAAGCTGGTCGAGGGCATGGTCGAGCGCGGCTATGACCGCGAGTTCGCCGAGCGCTGCTTCAAGCAGATCGAGGGCTTCGGCGAGTACGGCTTCCCCGAGAGTCACGCCGCCAGCTTCGCGCTGCTGGTCTATGTCTCGGCCTGGCTGAAGAAGCACTATCCGGACGTCTTCTGCGCCGCGATCCTGAACAGCCAGCCGATGGGCTTCTACGCCCCGGCGCAGCTGGTGCGCGACGCGCGCGACCACGGCGTCGAGGTGCGGCCCGTCGACGTCAATCATTCCGACCCCGACCATCTGCTGGAACCGCTTCTCGCGCCCGATCCGAAGACCGGGCTGAAGACGGCGGTCCGGCTCGGTTTCCGCATCGTGAAGGGGCTGAAGGCGGACGCCGCGGCGCGGATCGCGCTGGCCCGGCCGGCGGGCGGCTACCGCACGGTGCAGGAGCTGGCGCGGCGGGCGGAACTGGATACGGCGACGCTGAAGGTGCTGGCCGACGCCGACGCCTTCGGCACGCTGGGTCTGACACGGCGCCAGGCGCTCTGGGCGGCGCGGGCGGTGGAGCCGGAGCCGCTGCCGCTGTTCGCCGCCGCCGAGGCCCGCGCCGATGCTGCCGGCCACAACCGGCCTTTCGACCTGATCGCCGAACCTGAAGTGGAGTTGCCGGAGATGGGGGTCGGCGAGGAAGTGGTCGCCGACTACCAGCGGCTGAAGCTGACCCTGAGATCGCATCCCTGCGCGCTGTTGAGAGAACGGCTGTCGGCGCATGGCGCGGTGCTGTCGGAGGTGCTGCCGGATATCCCCAACAACCGCCGCATCGTCGTTGCTGGCCTGGTGCTGGTGCGTCAGCGCCCGGGCAGCGCCAAGGGCGTCATCTTCACCACCCTGGAAGACGAGACCGGCGTCGCCAACGTCATCGTCTGGCCGCATGTCTTCGAACGCTTCCGGCGCACGGTCCTGACGTCACGTCTGCTCGGCGTCCGCGGCAAGCTGCAGCGGGAGGGCAAGGTGATCCACATCGTCGCCGACCGGGTCTTCGATCTCAGCGCCGAACTGGCCTTGCTGACCGACGGTGAGGCGCCGGAGGATTTCGCCGCCGGCGCCATCGCCAATGCCGACGAGGTCGTGCGCCCGCAGGGGCCGCGCAAGCGCCTCGGCGAGACGGGGATCGAGGTGGAGGCTACCGCCCGTGCGGACATGATGCGTCACAGTCAGGAGCGGAGCCGGCGCAGGGACCCGCTGCCGGCCTGGCGGCGGGCGGATGGCGATCCGGCGAATGCGGCGATGCCGAAGGGGCGGAACTTCAGGTAGCGAGCGGGTGCGGATCCGGCGCCGACTCGGCCACGGGGAGTTCATCCGATTCGAGAAGCTTCTCGGCGAATCCGTTCGCCCGGGCCAGCAACTCGATCAGGGTCTCGAACTCCTCCTCGGTATAGATCCCGCGGAAGGCATTGTTCACGCCGATCACCTTCGGCAGCACGTCGCGCGCCACGCGGTCGCCCTCATCGGTCAGCGCCACGATGATCTGCCGCCGGTCGTCCTTGTTTTCGCGGAACTCGACCAGACCCCGCCGGCGCATCGCATGCACGGTGCGGCTGACATGCGCAGGGTCGAGCAGCGCCGTCTCGGAAATCTTCCGCGCGATGCCGGGGCCGAAGAGGTAGACCACGGCCAGGATCCGCCATTCGCGAAGGGTCAGCCCGTCATCGGCCAGTGCACGGCGCGCCACCGTCAGCGAGAGCCGGTTGCTCAGCAGCACGATCTGGAAATTCAGCGTGTCGTCCGCGCCCCATTCGAGGCGGTTCTGAACCGCGCGATCCGAATCTGCAGGCATGAAAACTCCGGACTGAAAGAGCGCCGCCGGGCGCACCAACTCGTTGCCTGATCATATATCGAATTGATTGATCGAAAGTGAAGAAAATCACTCTCAGACTGATTCTCAATCGCCGCCGGCCTGCCGGTATTCCGCCGAGATCCCCTCGACCAGGCTGGCGACGCTCTGGACGTCGCGCACCAGTTCGACGGAATGGCCGGCCGACCAGATGTCCTTCCAGCGCCGCGGCGCATCCGGGTTGATGTCCTTGTCGATCTCGATCGACCCGCGGCCGGGCAGGTTGTCGGGGTCCAGTCCCGCCGCCTTCAGGCTGGGAATCAGGATGTTGGTGTTCAGCCCGGTCATGGCGTCGGTCAGCTTGATGTCGTCCAGGCCGGCATCGACCAGCATGTCCTTGTAGCGCTGATCGGCCATGCTCTCGGCCGTGGCGATGAAGCGGGTGCCCATATAGGCGAGATCGCAGCCCAGAACCTCGGCCGGCTCGGAGTCCGGCCCCGTCCGCGACGCCGCCGGCCAGCACAACCGGGCCGTCGAAGATCCGGCGCACGCCGCGCACGAAGGCGAAGGGATTGGCCCAGCCGGTCTGCCCGCCGGCGCCACCGGTCAGCAGGATCAGCCCGTCCGCACCGGCGGCGATCGCCTTCTCGGCATGCCGCATCGAGGCGATATCCGCGAACACCAGGCCGCCATAGCCATGTATGTCGTCGACGATGCCCGCGGGGCTGCCGACGCTGGCGATCACGATCGGCGGCCTGTGCGCAGTCAGCACCTCCAGATCCTGCGGCAGGCGTGTGTTGGTGCGGTGGACGATCAGATTGGGCGCCACGGGCGCACAGTCCGTTCCGGCCTCCCTGCCGATCCGCTGCATCCACTCGTCGAGCTGCTCAACAGTGCGACAATTCGCCGTCGGGAAGGAGCCTATTACCCCGGCCCGGCAGCACGCGATGACCAGCTCCGGTCCCGAGACCAGAAACATGGGTGCTGCAATCAATGGCAATTTCAGCCGCGAGGCGATTTCGGGGGGCAGGGACATGAGCAAGCTGGACTGACCGAATCATCCCATGTTTGCCGACCTGCGACGATCCGACAAGCTTGCGGTTACCGCCGATAAGTGCTTTTGGTCCGCGCCATGCTCAATTTGGTGAAAATTTTCGCCGTGGCCCTTGCCGCGATTGCTGCCGTGCCCGCTATTGCGGCCGACCTGCCGCGCGTGCTGTCCAGCGCTGACGCCGATCGCTATGCCGAGATCTTCGAGTTGCAGCAGCGCGCCCAGTGGCGCCGCGCCGACCGGCTGATCCGCACCATCGATGACCGTATTCTGATGGGGCATGTGCTCTACCAACGCTACATGCACCCCCGCGGCGGTCGCACCAGCTACGCGAAACTGCACAACTGGATGAAGAGCTACGCCGACCATCCGGGTTCGGCGCGCCTGCATGAACTCGCGGAAAAGCGCCGGCCCGAAAGCGGCTGGAACGAACTGACGCGTCCGAAATACATCCGGCTGACCTACCCGAAGGCGCTGTCCGGCCAGTATGAGGGCGAGAAGCACGACCGGGCCGAGGCGCCGAAGCTCAGCGGCCACGACCGCACCGTACTGACCCAGGTCAAGCGCAACGTCCTGAAGGACCGCATGACGGTCACCGAGGAGATGTTGGCCGGCGGCGATGGCGCGAAGCTGTCGGCACACGCCATGGCCGAAGCGCGGGCGCAGCTGGCCCGCGGCCACCTGTCCGGCGGACGCCACGACCGGGCGCTGGAACAGGGCGATCTGGCGATGAAGGGCAAGGGCGGCGGCAAGCGGCTCGGCGCCTACTATGCCGGCATCGCGCTCTGGGCGATGGACCGCTGGGACGATGCCCTGCTCCGCTTCCGGACCGCCGCGGAGACCCCGGCCGACCGTATCGGCAATCTCGGCGGCGCCATCGACTACTGGCACGCACGTGCGGCGCTGGCTGCCGGCCGTTATCAGGAAGCCATGGTGGCGCTGCAGAAGGCGGCCTCCTATCCACGCGACATCTACGGCCTCGTCGCCATCGCGCAGCTGGCCCGGCTCCGGCCCTTCGAATGGGAAGGCCCGAAGCTGTCCGACGCGGTCATGAAGACGCTGATGGGGAATGCCGGTGTCCGCCGCGCCCTGGCGCTGGCCGAGGCCGGGCAGGTCGAGCTGGCCGATGCCGAACTGGACCGTCTGGCGCGCTACACCGATTCCGCCGGAAACGCGTTGGTGATCGCGGTGGCTGTGGCCATCGACGCGCCGGCGACCGCTTACCGCATGGCGCGCGTGCGCCAGCGCAGCTTCGGCGAGCAGCACGACACCGCCCTCTATCCGGTGCCGGACTGGGAAGTCGAATCGGATGGCCGCATCGGCAAGGCGCTGCTGCTGGCCGTGGCGCGGCGCGAATCGCGCTTCGATCCGGATGCGCGCAGCCGCGTCGGCGCGCGCGGCGTGATGCAGCTGATGCCGTCGACGGCGGCCTATGTCGCCGAGAAGGCGAACCTGGAGCCGGTGAAGCCGGCGCTGCTGCACGATCCGGAAATCAGCCTGAAATACGGCCAGGCCTATCTCGGCTATCTCGCCGATCTGGTGCAGCCGAATGGCGGCCTGATCCAGATCCTGGCCGCCTACAATGCCGGTCCGGGCAATCTGGCGTCCTGGTCGAAGCGCTTCGGCGAGCGGACCGATCCGCTGCTCTTCATCGAGCTGATGGGCTCCCGCGAGACCCGCGCCTTCGTCAAGGACGTGCTGTCCGCCTACTGGATCTACCGGCACCGGCTCGGCCTGCCGACGCCCAGCCTGCGCGACGTTGCCGCCGGCCGCTGGCCCATCTACGTGCCGCCGGAGAACCTGAGCGAGGAAGAACTCGCGCTCGGCAGCGGCAGCGATGCCTATTGATGAAGCCCGGGCCTTCGTCCCGGTCCGCATCGCGGTCCTGACGGTCTCCGATACCCGCACATTCGATGACGACCGCTCCGGCGACGCGCTGGTGCAGCGGCTGACCGATGCCGGGCACGAACTGGCGCGCCGCGAGATCGTGCGCGACGACCGTCAGGCGATCGCAGACAAGCTGAGGCAGTGGATCGGGGATCCCGAGATCGACGTGGTCATCTCCACCGGCGGCACCGGTGTGACCGGACGCGATGTGACGCCGGAAGCCTTCGGCGATGTCTGGGAAAAGGAAATCGCCGGTTTCGGCGAACTGTTCCGCATGCTGTCCTACGAGAAGATCGGGACCTCGACGATCCAGTCGCGCTGCACGGCCGGTGTCGCGGGCGGTACCTATCTGTTCGCCCTGCCGGGTTCGCCGGGCGCCTGCAAGGATGGCTGGGACATGATCCTGGCCACCCAGCTGGATATCCGCTTCCGGCCCTGCAACTTCGTCGAGTTGATGCCCCGCCTTCAGGAGAAGTGACGGTCGCGCGGTCCACCGCCTTGTAATCGCACGGCAAACGCACTCGACATGGCGTGCTGTTCGACTATCCTTCGGCCCCGGGGTCGATGAAGAGGCGGGAATTGAACATGCTCGGTCGGAGCTTATGGCTGGGCGCGGCCCTCATGGTCGCTGCCCTTCCGGCGCAAGCCGAACTCTGGGGGCCCTATGTCAGCGGCGGCGTCCTGGGCAGCTTCGCCCCGGATCAGACGCTGAGAAACTCGGCGCTGAGCCCCATGGATTTCAAGGCCGGGTACGGCGGCAGCGCCGCTGTCGGCTACCAGTTCCCGAGCGGCATCCGCCTGGAGGGCGAGGCCGCCTACCGCCACAACGGGCTGAACGAGATCGGCGGCGTCAACGCCAGCGGCTATCTGGGCGCGGGCAGCCTGATGGCCAACGTCCTGTTCGAACTCGACAACGACATGGGCATCTACCCCTATTTCGGCGGCGGCATCGGCGGCGCGATCCTGAACATCAACGACGGCAATGCCAACAACGTGGTCGTGCTCGACGACCGTGACGTGGTGCTGGCCTATCAGGGCCTCGCCGGCATCGCCTTTGCGCTGAGCCCCAATCTCTCGCTGATTGGCGAGTACCGCTATTTCCGCACCAGCGAGGCCGACTTCAGCAATGCCGCCGGCGCCACGGTGACGACGGACTTCACGAGCCATACGGCCATGCTGGGCCTGCGCTACCGCTTCGGCGCCGGGCCGATGGCGGCAAGGCAGTCCACCGAAGGATCTGCGGCGCTGGCCGCGGTCGAGCGCACCCGCCCGCCGCGCCGCATCGCGGAGACCGTGCCGAAGCCGGCGCCGCTGCCGGTCGCGCAGGCCAGAGCCGCGGCGAGTCTGCGCCGCACCTACGTGGTCTACTTCCCGCTGGATGTCGCCACGCTGACGCCCGAGGCGCGCCAGACCGTCGCCGAGGCGAGCGAACGGGCGAAGACCGACGGCACGGCGGTCATCGAACTGGCCGGCCATGCCGACCGCTCCGGTCCCGAAGCCTACAATCTCGATCTGTCGCGCAAGCGCGCCGAGAACACCGCCGCCGAGATCCGGCGCAACGGCGTCCAGTCCAAGATCCAGGTGAAGGCCTTTGGCGAGACGCAGCCGGAGGTCCCGACCGCCGACGGCGCCTACGAACCGCGGAACCGCCGGGTCGAGGTGGTCTTGCAGGGCAAGGGCGACGGCCTGACCAACTGACCGGTCCGATTTTCGCCATCCCGCGCTGGCATCTTGCGGCTGCGGATGTCATCATTTCGTCACGCTAGGCGCAATCGGGGGAATGCAGATGGGCGAGGTGGTCAGTCTCGAAGACTACAGTTCCGGCGCCCGGCAGAGGCCAGCGGCTTCGCCGGGCGGAAAAAAACCGGTCATGGATGTCTTCTTCGAGCGGCGGGAACTCTCCCAGATCCTCGACCTGTACGGACAGATGGTGGCGAAGGGTGACTGGCGCGATTACGCCATCGGCCACGACAAGGACGTCTGCGTCTTCGCCATCTACCAGCGCGCCTCCGAGGCCCCGCTCTACCGCATCGTCAAGCGTCCCAAGCTGGCGCGCAAGCAGGGCATGTTCCAGGTGCTCGGCCGCGACGGGCGGGTGCTGAAGCGCGGCCACGAGGTCGCTTCGGTACTCAGCTATTTCGACCGCCGCCGCTGGAAGGTCGTCGAGTAGCCGCGTGAGTTACGTCACGCATCTGGAATGCAGCGCCGAGGGCGATCGCTACCCGGCGGGCGCACCGCACAATCTCTCGAAGGCCGGCAAGCCCCTTCTGGTCCGCTATGATCTGGGGAAGATGCGGGCCGAACTGGACCGCGACCGCCTCGCCGCATTGAAACCGGGCCTGTGGCGCTACCGCGGCCTGCTGCCGGTCGAGCGCGACGACGACGTGGTCAGCCTGGGCGAGGTCGAGACCCCGTTGCTGCCGCTGGTGCGGACGGCGGCCCGGCTCGGCGCGGACTGGCTCCAGACCAAGGACGAGAGCCGCCTGCCGACCGGCTCCTTCAAGGCCCGCGGCATGGCGCTGGCCGTCTCCATGGCGAAGAGTTTCGGCCTGAAACGGCTGGCGATCCCCACCAACGGCAATGCCGGCGCGGCGATGGCCGCCTATGGCCGCGCGGCCGGCATGGAGGTCTATGTCTTCTGTCCCGCGGAGACGCCGGATGTGAATGTCCGCGAGATCGCGCTGCAGGGGGCGAAGGTCTGGCGGGTGAACGGGCAGATCGACCAGTGCGGCGGCATCGTGCGCGACGGCAAGGACCGCATGGGCTGGTTCGACGTCTCGACCCTGAAGGAGCCCTACCGGATCGAGGGCAAGAAGACGATGGGCCTGGAACTGGCCGACCAGATGGGCTGGACCCTGCCGGACGTGATCTTCTATCCGACCGGCGGCGGCACCGGTCTCATCGGCATGTGGAAGGCCTTCGCCGAGCTGGAGGCGCTGGGCTGGATCGGGGCGGAGCGGCCCCGCATGGTTGCGGTACAGGCAACGGGCTGCGCGCCGATGGTCCGCGCCTACGAGAACGGCTGGACCCATGCCGAGCGCTGGGAAAACGCCGCCACCGTCGCCAGCGGTATCCGCGTGCCCCAGGCGGTCGGCGATTTCCTGATCCTGCAGGCGGTGCGCGACTTCAGGCGGTTTCGCCGTCGCCGTGGAGGACGAAGCGATCCTGGAGGCGCAGGCGCGCTGCGCCGCCGATGACGGCGTGCTGCTGGGGCCGGAAGGCGCAGCGACGCTGGCGGCTTACGAGCAGGCCCTTGCCGGCGGCCGCGTGCGGAAGGACGAGAAGGCGGTGCTGTTCAATTGCGGCACGCCGCTGAAATACCCGATGCCCGCCGTCACTCGCAGCCTCGATCTCGCCGCCATCGATTGGGACGGGATCGAAGGCGCATGAGCGCCGTCGCCATCCGCGACGCCACCCCCGACGACATCGACGCCATGACCGCGCTGCTCGCGCATCTCTTCGCGCAGGAGGCCGAGTTCAAGCCCGACCCGGACCGTCAGCGCGCCGGGCTGCGAATGATCCTCGGCGATCCGGCAGCGGGTGCGCTGCTGGTGGCCGAGCGCGACGGGGCTGTGATCGGCATGGTCGGGCTGCTCTACAGTATCAGCACGGCGCTGGGCGGTCGCGTAGCGATGCTGGAGGACATGGTGGTCGAGCCGACGGCGCGGGGTTCACAGGTCGGCCGGGCGCTGCTCGACGCCGCCATCGCCCGTGCGAAGTCCGACGGTTGCCGCCGCATCACCCTGCTGACCGATGGCGACAATGCCGCGGCGCAGCGCTTCTACGCCCGTGCCGGGTTCCAGGCCTCGGACATGCTGCCAATGCGGTTGATGCTCTGACGATGATGTCGTCCCGGGCTTGACCCGGGACCCATGCCTGAGCGGCACTGGCCGGTCAGCGGCGGCGGCAGGACTCCGGCATGGGCCCCCGGGTCAGGCCCGGGGGCTTGCATGCGATCGGGCATCCAGTCCTGTGGTTGTCATGCCCGCTTCATGCGGGCATCCGGTCGGTCGTTCATCGTGCGGCGAAGCCGCTCCGGACCCCCGCACGAGGCGGGGGTGACAGCACGAGCGCAACGGCGAATCGAAACCCTACGACGCCTTGCTCTGCTGCCAGTCGTCCAGAATGGTCCGCGCCCCGTTCTGCGCCGGATCCAGCGCCGCGTCGTGGCCGGGCCGCTTGCCCGTCAGCTCGATGACATAGCCGTTGGGGTCGCGGAAATAGATGCTGTCGATGAAGCCGTGGTCGGAGACGCCGCGTGTCTCGATACCGGCGTCCTTGCCCTTCTGCATCCAGGGCTCCAGCTGGTCATGCGGGATCTCGAGCGCAATGTGCAGGTCGAAATCGCGCTGGTCCTTGAATTCGAACGGCTCGCCGGGCTCCTCGAAGAAGGCGAGGCAGGAGCCGTCATCCATCTGGAAGAAAGTGTGCAGCGCGTTGGCGGCCCGGCCGGACTTGGTCTCCCCGATCTTCAGCGAGCCGACCAGAGGCAGGCCGAGGAAATCCTCGTAGAACCGGCGCGTCTCCTCGGAGTCGCGGCAGCGGTAGGCATTGTGGTGCAGGCCCCGGATCATGGCTTCGCTCCCAGTGTTCGTTTGCTGCCAGTGACTATAGCGCGCCAACGCCGCGCCGTCGCGAACCGGACTGGAAACACGGCGTTTCCGTTGAGCTGGGTGCGAGATTCCGGACCCCCGCGCTCGCGTTGCTCGGCGGGGGGGGGGGGGTGACAGTCGGAGGCGGTCATCCCCGATGGCGCGAAGCGTCACTCGGGGATCCGGTCAGCCAGCAATCAGAGAAGTGCGGCCCGGAAGCTGGTTGGGGTGAGTTCGACATGAGCTTCCAGTGGCGGGCGGATTTCGAAGGCTCTTGGGGACCGGGCGAAGTTCCAGACGCGGACGAGACACCACGATTCCCTGTTCTCATCTGCAACGCTGTATTCGTTTCGGCTTATGTAGAACGGCGTTCGGTCCCAGCCATTGGTCGTCTTCACCTCGATCAAGCGGTCTCGCCCATCCGGTTCGAAACTGGCGATATCGTACCCAGCGCCGTCACCGTCGACTTCCGACACCCAACGAACGATATCCGCCAGATCGGGCCGTCCGCTTTGCTTCAAGAGCGCACGCTCGTGATGGAGCACCCTTTCCTCTCCCGCTCTGCCAAGAGATCGGTTGCGCTCATCACGTTCAGCCACATCGTATTTCTGCGCCGTGGCCATCTTCAAAAGGTCCGCCTTTGTTGGCCCGCTGTTGCGCTTCGTCGGAGGCGTTCCAATGAACATTATTGGGTCTTCGTACAGCGTGGAGGTGTTTGGCGAAGCAGATGAGAGCGCCAATGCGTCCCAGCTGGGATTTACTTCGAACCAGCGAGCGACGGCATCTTCTAACGAACTCTGATAATTGTCTGCCGGTAGATACCCGGTCAGAAAGGGCTGTCCGAAACCGTCCATGACGGCGCTGATGTTGCGATGCTTGAATTCGATGGACGCTCGGCGTCTGTCGATAGCGCCTTGCAGTCTACGATTGTGCTCAGCTTTATTGTAGCGGCGCCCTGCCAGATCGTCGGAGAGCATGTCGAAGTAGTCCGCCACAATGGCATCGTTCTCCTCGTCGCTCCAATCTCCCTCGGCCATGAGACCAGGTTAGGTCAGAATTTGACGCGTTGCACACCCCTTCCCCCGTCCATCCTTCCCCCCTATAGTCGCCGCAATTAATTCAAGTGCATTGGTCTGGGGAGGGCCGGATGGCTTACGAGCAGATTCTCTATGATGTGGCGGACGGCGTCGCGACGGTCACCATGAACCGGCCCGACAGGATGAACGCCATGACGCCGGTGATGAACGGCGAGATCCGGGCGGCGATGCAGGCCGCCAGCGACGACACGGCGGTGAAGGCCATCGTGCTGACCGGCGCAGGCCGCGGCTTCTGCGCCGGCGCGGACGTCGCGCGGCTGTCGAACACGGCGGCCGGCGGGGCGCGCGAGGCCGAGCCGCTGCCGGTCGACGGAGCCATCGAGGGCGGTATCGATCTCCCGGCAGGTTACGCGGCCAAATACGCCTGGATGACCACGGTGCCGAAGCCGGTCATCGCCGCCGTGAACGGTGCGGCGGTGGGTGTCGGGCTGGTGATGGCGCTCTACAGCGACTACCGGATCTGCGCGGCCGAGGCGAAGCTGGGGACGGCCTTCGCCAGGCGGGGCCTTGTCGCGGAGTACGGCCTCGCCTGGCTGCTGCCGCGCATTGTCGGCCCGTCCAAGGCGCTGGATCTGCTCTATTCCGCGCGGCTGGTGAAGGGCGACGAGGCCGAGCGCATGGGGCTGGTCGACCGCGCGGTGCCCGCCGGCGACGTGCTCGGGGAGGCGCAGGCCTATGCGAAGATGCTGGCCGAAGAGGTCTCGCCGCGCTCCACCCGCGTGATCAAGGGACTGGTCTGGCGCTCGCTGATCCAGTCCATGGACGAGGCGCAGGACGACTCGCTGGCCGAGATGCAGACCGCCCTGAAGTCCGACGACTTCAAGGAGGGCATCGCCGCCTGGCAGGAAAAGCGCGCGCCGCGTTTCACCGGAGGCTGACCGATGGACCTGTCCCTGAGCCGGAAGGACGAGGCCTTCCGCGACGAGGTGCGCGAATGGCTGGCGTCCGAACTGCCCGCCGACATCGCCGAGAAGGTGAAGCTGGGGCTGGTGGTGAAGAAGCCGGACCAGCTCCGCTGGCATGCGATCCTGCGGGAGAAGGGCTGGCTGGCGCCCAACTGGCCGAAGGAGGTCGGCGGCGCCGGATTCTCGATCATGCAGCGGCACATCTTCGACATGGAATGCCGGCTCGCCCATGCACCCGCTGCGATGGCCTTCAACTTCCAGATGCTCGGCCCGGCGATGATCGCTTTCGGCCGGCCGGAGCAGAAGGAATACTACCTGCCGAAGATCCTCTCGGACGAACACTGGTGGTGCCAGGGCTATTCCGAGCCCGAGGCGGGCTCCGATCTGGCCGGGGTGAAGACGCGGGCGGTGCGCGACGGCGACCACTATGTCGTCAACGGCTCCAAGATCTGGACCAGCGCCGCCGACATCGCCACCCACATCTTCTGCCTGGTCCGGACCGACCCGGATGTGAAGAAGCAGGAAGGCATCAGCTTCCTGCTGATCGAGATGGACAGCCCCGGCGTCGAGGTGAAACCGCTGATCGCGCTCAACGGCCGGCGGCTCTGGAACATCGTCACCTTCGACGACGTCCGCGTCCCGGTCACCGGCATCCTGGGCAAGGAAAACCAGGGCTGGACGGTGGCGAAGAAGCTGTTGGGCGACGAGCGGCTGTTCGTCTCCCGCGTGTCCGAGAACACGCGCATCCTCTCCATCGTCAAGGAAGTCTGCGGCGAGGAAGTCGCCGACGGCCGTCCGCTGATCGAGGATCCCGAGGTCTCCATGCAGGTCGCCAGCCTGGAAACGCGGCTGAAGGCGCTGGAAATGACGTCGCTGCGCATCCTCGCCGAGGCCGATGCCGGCGGGCGGGTCGGGGCGGAACCGTCGATGACCAAGCTGCTGGGCAGCCACATGGTCCAGGATTTCGACGAACTGCTTTACCGCGCCATCGGCTATTACGGCGCACCGGACCACAAGGGCTACCTGTTCGGCGGTGAGAACCAGATGCCCGTCGGGCCGGGCTACGCGGTCGGCATCACCTCCGGCCAGCAGCACCACCGCGGCTACACCATTGCCGGCGGCACCTCAGAGGTGCAGCGCGGGGTGCTGGCAAAGGCGGTGCTCGGGCTGTGAGCGAGCGCATCACCTATCGCCTTGAGGGACCGGTTGCGGTCATCGAGATGCACCGCGCGCCGGTGAACGCCGTCGATTTCGAGATGATCGACGCCATCCACGATGCCTTCCGCCGCGCCGACGCCGACCCGGATGTCGGCGCCATCGTGCTGACCAGCGGCCTCGACGGCATGTACTGCGCCGGCATGGACCTGAAGATGATCCGCGGTTCGGGCGCCGAGGGAATGCGGAAGTTCCTGAACCGCTTCTACCTCGACACGCTGGACGTTCAGGCGAAGCTGACCAAGCCGACCATCGCCGCGGTCAACGGCGTCGCCCGCGGCGCCGGCATGTCGCTGTCGATCACCTGCGACGTGATCGTCGCCTCGGAGCGCGCGGATCTCGGTTATCCCGAGATCAATGTCGGCGTGCTGCCGGCCATCCATTTCGCGCATCTGCCGGCTGTGATCGGCCGGCACCGCGCCTTCGAACTGCTGCTGACTGGCGAGAGTTTCGGGCCCGAGCGCGCGAAGGAAATGGGACTGGTCAACCACGTCGTGCCGCATGAGCAGTTGATGGAGAAGGCGCTGGAACTGGGCCGCACCTTCGCCGCCAAGTCACCGACGGCCATGCGGATCGGGCGTCTCGCCTTCTGGCGGGCGCAGGATCTCGACTACCGGCGCAGCGTCGCCGCGCAGGTCGAGATGATGTGCGCCCTGGCCGAAACCGACGATTTCGAGGAAGGCCTCGCCGCCTTCGCCGAGAAGCGCAAGCCGGACTGGGGCCCGCGGGGCTGATCGCCCGCCCGCCGTCATCGGTTCGTCGCTTTCGCCAAACGGGTCACCCCCGTCGCCGCAGAGCGGCGCGCGGGGGTCCGGAGCGGCTTCGCCGCGAGTCCGATGTTTCAACCGGATGCCCGAGTCTCGCTCCGCTCGATCGGGCATGACCGCATGGGCGGTTCGCTGTCGTCAGTTAGTCCTCGAAACCCTTCTGCGCCGGATCGTCGTGGAAACCGGCGGTGTTCCTGAAGATGTTCGGCTTGCGGTAGATCGCCAGGATCACGCAGCCCTCGTCCGAACGGGTCTCGTGGAACGAGCCCGGCTTGCGCCAGACATACTCCCCGGCCCGCGCGATACCGTCATGGTCGTAGAAGGAGCCCTCGAGCACGAAGGACTGCTCGATCTCCGGATGCTTGTGGAAGGGCAGGGTCGCGCCGGGTTCCCATCTCAGCAGGCAGGTCATCTCGCCCGCTTCCCTGTTCTCGTAGAGCACCTTGATCTGGATGCCTTCGAACTGGCTGGGCCGCCAGTCCATCGCTGCCGGATCGACATAGGTCGATCCGTTGATGGTGGGGCCGATCTTCCGTTCTTTCGCGGTCGCCTGTTCCGCCATGTCCGCCTCCCTTGCGGTTGTCAGGAGGCAGTGTCGCCCGGACGCGGTCAGAGGAAAAGGGAGAGCACGCCGGTATAGGTATAGAGCCGCGCGTTGGAGATCTCGCCGTTGCAGAAGAACCCGGTCAGCGGCAGGTCGCCGAAGCGCTCGGCGATCATGTCGAGTTCGGTGCGGCTGTCCTCGAACATGTTCGGCCCGCGCCCCAGGCAGGAATAGTAGAGGCCGGCCTTCGGCGTCTTGCCGCCGAGCCGCTTCTCCAGCCGTTCCAGCATCGCCCCCATGTCCTCGGTGGCGGTGGCGCCGTCGCGGCGGCAGAACATGATCCGGCTGCCGACCACCGCCTCGGCGCCGATGCCGACCGCGCCGTATTGCGGGTCCAGCCCGACGATGTCGCGGACGAGGTAGTCGGCGGTGTCCGCCCCGGCGACCGGCAGGCCGGCGAAGATGAAGCCGGGCACGCGGTTCAGGTTGCGGGCCAGGATGTCGCCGATCTCCTCGGCGAAGACCTCGAAGGCGTTGCGGCCGTCGAGTTCGATGATGACGTTGTCTTCCGCCTTCGTGATTTCGTGCTCGGGCCCGATGGGCGTGCAGCCCTGGGAGAGCGATGTCGCCACCTCGATCTCAGGCGACAGCACGACGCCGGAGACGGCGGCATCGGAAATGCCGCGGGCGATCATCGGATGCGGCCCGCGCGACGCCGCCAGACCGCCGACCCAGTAGCCGCCGATCCGGTCGGCGAAGTCGGCGATCGCCTCGGGCAGGTCCGGCGTCTGCGGATTGCCGTGCAGGATTCCGAACCAGGGATCGAAGGCCGGCGGTGCGGCGTCGGGGCCGTCCAGAACCGCGAACCGGTCGCGGGGCCAACCGGCCACCATGGCGGCCAGCGCCGGCGTGTCGAAGATCTGCTGCCGCCCGGCCGAGATGCCGATGCCGGCGGCGCCGACCCAGTGGTCGATACCGGTGCGGCCGCGCAGGACGGTCAGAATGTCCCGGGCGACCGGCGCGAAGTAATCCGACAGGTAGATGAAGCCGACGCCCTCGGGTGGCAGGTTCTCGTCCAGCATGTCCAGGCATGCAGCCGCAGCGTTGCGCCAGTCCCGGTCGGCGCCATAGCCATACGCGAATGTGGTGCCGTCGGCTGACATGCGCCCATCAAAAAGCCCCTGCGCCGATGGCGCAAGGGCTGGTTGAGTGACGGCGATGCCGGGCGCGTCAGCCGGTGATGTCGAGCGACGAGAAGAAGTAGGCGATCTCGATGGCGGCGTTCTCGGGGCTGTCGGAACCGTGCACCGAATTGGCTTCGATGGACTCGGCGAAGGCCTTGCGGATGGTGCCCTCGTCGGCCTCGGCCGGATTGGTCTTGCCCATCACTTCGCGGTACCTGGCAATGGCGTTGTCGCCCTCCAGCGCCTGCACGACGACCGGACCCGAGGTCATGAAATCGCACAGCGAACCGAAGAAGGGACGCTCCTTGTGCACGGCGTAGAAGCCCTCGGCGGCCTCGCGGCTCAGCTTGATGCGGCGCTGGGCGATGATGCGCAGGCCGGCATCCTCGATCATGGCGTTGACCTTGCCGGTCAGGTTCCGGCGGGTCGCATCGGGCTTGATGATGGAGAGCGTACGTTCGGTTGCCATGTCAGTTTCCTCCGGCGATTCTGGGGACGCGCCCGGCCCTTCGCCGCAGCGCACAATGAAGACGCGGCGTGTATAGCGGCGGCGGCGCGCGCCGCCAACCGTGATCTGCCGGATATCGCGGCGGGCCTGTCCGCGATGCATTTCACTCCCGCCTCATCCGTCCTATAAGCCCGGGCCATGCTGATCCTGGATGACATCACCGTCCGCATCGCCGGCCGCCTGCTGCTGGAGGGCGCTGGCGCGCGCATTCCGACAGGGCACCGCGTCGGCCTTGTCGGCCCGAACGGTACCGGCAAGACGACGCTGCTGCGCGCGATCCTGGGCGAGGTGGCGATGGAGTCCGGCGAAGTCGAGATTCCGCGCGGCGCAAAGATCGGCACGGTGGCGCAGGAGGCTCCGGCCGGCTCCAAGCCGGCGATCGAGGCCGTGCTCGACGCGGACCGGGAACGCGCCAGCCTGCTGGCCGAGGCAGAGACGGCGACCGATCCGCACCGCATTGCGGAAATCCAGACCCGCCTGACCGACATCGATGCTCACGCCGCGCCGTCGCGCGCCGCCGCGATCCTGGACGGCCTGGGCATTCACTCGGACCGTCAGACGGCGCCCTGCAATGACTTCTCCGGCGGCTGGCGCATGCGCATCGCGCTGGCGGCGGCATTGTTCGCCGAGCCCGAGATCCTGCTGCTGGACGAACCGACCAACCATCTCGATCTCGAAGCGACGCTCTGGCTCGAGACCTTCCTGCAGAAGTATCCGCACACGGTCGTCATCGTCAGCCATGACCGCGACCTGCTCAACCGCGCGGTCACCGATATCCTGCATCTCGACCAGATGAAGCTGACGCTCTATCCGGGCGGCTACGACAATTTCGAGGAGCGTCGCCGGACGGCGCAGCGTCACCAGGTCGAACTGGCGGCGAAGCAGTCCGCCGAACGCGCCCGTATCCAGTCCTTCGTCGACCGCTTCCGCTACAAGGCTTCCAAGGCCAGGCAGGCGCAGAGCCGGCTGAAGATGCTGGCGAAGATGGAACCGGTTGCAGCTGTCGTGGACGCCCGTGCGCCACGCTTTCCTTTCACCGAGCCTTCGAAACTTTCGCCGCCTGTCATCACGCTGGACGAGGTCGATGTCGGCTACGATCCGGGCAATCCGGTCCTGCGCAAGATCAGTCTCAGGATCGACGAGGATGACCGCATCGCGCTGCTGGGCGCGAACGGCAACGGCAAGTCGACGCTGGCCAAGCTGATCGCCGGGCGGCTGCAGGCCGAGAGCGGGCAGGTGCGGCGCTCCTCGAAGCTGAAGATCGGCTTCTTCGCCCAGCACCAGATCGAGGATCTGAACCCACGCGAGAACGCGATCCAGCATCTGCGCCAACTGCGCCCCTACGACAAGGAAGCCGATCTCCGCTCGAAGCTGGACGGGTTCGGGCTGGACCACAAGCGTGTCGAGACGCCGGCGGCCGAGCTCTCGGGCGGCGAAAAATCGCGGCTTGCGCTCTGCCTGATGGCGCAGGGCGAGCCGCACATGATCATCCTGGACGAACCGACCAACCACCTCGACATCGACAGCCGCGAGGCGCTGGTCCAGTCGCTGAACGACTATCCCGGCGCCGTCATTCTGGTCAGCCATGACAGCCATCTGGTCGAGAGCGTGGCCGATCGTCTCTGGCTGGTCAGCGACCGGACGGTGCGGAATTTCGACGGTGACATGGACGACTACAAGCGACTTGCGCTGGCCGATGCCGCCGAGGCGGCCCGCAAGCCGACGCCGGACGGTGATGTCGCGGCGAAGCCGAACAGACGCGACGAGCGCAAGAAGAAGGCAGAGGCCCGCGCGGAACTCGCGCCCGTTCGCAAGGCCATGCAGGAAGCCGAGACCCAGATCGAACGGCTCAATGCCCAGATCAGGCGAATCGAGGTGAAGCTGCAGGATCCGAAGGTCTATGACGGTCCGCCGGAGAAACTGGCCGAACTCGGCAAGCTGAAGGCGCTGGCCGAACAGGCCATCGAGGCCGCGGAGCTGCGCTGGATGGAAGCCGCCGAGAAGCTGGAAGAGGCCTAGGCGGAGGCCAAGGCTTTTTGCTGTCCTCGGGCTTGACCCGGGGACCTTGTCGATCCGCCTGCGCCGGAGGCCTTCGGATCAAGTCCGAAGGCGGCAAAGGGGTGTGGCCGGAGATGTCTCCAGCCGCACCATCCCACGCAGCGCGGTTTCCTCTACCCGATCGCTTCCGCGCCGTCCTTCAGCCCCGTGCCGCCATAGATCCACTGGATCGCGTCGTACCAGTCGTCCGCCGTCCGGGCACGCATGTAGGCGTTGCGGAGTTCTGCGTGGGCGCCGGCCGGGTGATAGACGTGATCGCCGAGGAAGCGGGACTGCAACTGCACCCGGGCGGTCCTGAGCCGGCGCCGCTCCTGATAGGCCGGCAGCGCGCGGCCAGCATCGCCGTCATGCGCCGCCATCTCGTGCGCCAGCGCCACCGAATCCTCCATCGCCATGCACGCGCCCTGGGCCATGTATTGCAGCATCGGATGCGCCGCATCGCCCAGCAGCGCTACGCGCCCGTCGATCCAGTTGGCGGCAGGCTCACGGTCGCACAGCACCCAGAGCTTCCAGTTCTCGCCCATGTCGATGATCGAACGCGGCAGATCGGCGATGTGCTCGAAGCCGCGCCGCACTTCGTCCTTCTCCACGGGTTTGCCGGCCACCGGTTCCGGCGCGTCGTTGTGGTAGGTCACGACCAGATTGAACAGCTTCCAGCCCGACAGCGGGTAGTGAACGATGTGGCATTTCGGTCCGGCCCAGAGCGTCGCCGCGTTCCAGCGAAGGTCCTCGGGCATCTGTTCGACCGGGATCACCGAACGGTATGTGGTGTGACCGGAGACGCGCGGCGCGCCGTCGCCGATGACTCGCTTGCGAATGTTCGACCAGAGCCCGTCGGCGCCGATCAGCATCGATCCGGCAATGCGTTCGCCATTGGCGAGGATGGCCGAAACCGACGATCCGTCCTGGTCGTAGTCCACGACCTCGGCATCGGTGCGAAGCTCGATCAGCTCGTGGTCGCGGCAGGCCTTGAGGAAGACGCCGTGCAGGTCGCCGCGGTGGACGACGGCATAGGGGTTGCCGAAGCGCTTGCGGAAATCGTTGCCCAGCGGGATCTGCACGATCTCGGTCGCATCCATGGCGTCCATCAGGCGGAGGCTGTCGATGTAGACGGCCATCTTCCGCGCCGCGTCGCCGACGCCGAGCCAGTCGAAGGCATGAAAGGCGTTGGGGCCGAGCTGGATGCCGGCGCCGATCTCGCCCAGCTCAGGGGCCTTCTCCAGCACCAGAGAGCGATAGCCTTTCTGCGCCAGCCCCAGCGCCGCAGTCAGCCCGCCGATGCCGCCGCCGGCGATAACGATCGGTGCCGTCATGCTTTTACTCCCGCTGGCCGCCATGAAGTTTCCCCGGCGGTTTTGATACAGGTCAAGGGTGCCGCAGCGCCACCCGCTATCGTCCGGATGCGCCGATATGACGGCGCACCAAACGCAGGAGGGTGGAAATGGACGCAATTTCGATCATTCGGGACGAACACCGCCGAATGGGTGCCGTTCTCGATTGTCTCCGTCATATCGCTCAGGATCTGACGCGCGTTGACGAAGTTCCGGACTTCGCTGCGTTCGACGCGATCATCGATTACATGACATCTTTCCCGGCGCACTATCACCACCCCAAGGAGGAGACGCACCTCTTCCGGGCCCTGCAGGCGAATTCGGACCGCTTCACCTATGCTCTCGCAGTCCTGCGCAAGGAGCACGAGGAGGGCGAGGCCCGCCTGCTGAAGCTCGAACGCGCGGTCGAGGCCGCGCGTCAGGATCCGGCAGGCAAGGCCGAGGCGCTGCTCTGGACGGTGAATGAATATGTCGACTTCGAGGGCGCGCACATGCGCCGCGAGGAGAAGGAAATCCTGTCCGAGGCGGCCGGCGCGCTGACCGAGGCGCAGATGGCCGATCTGCAGGCGGCGTTCAGCGGCAATGAGGACCCGCTCTTCGGCCCGACGCGCCAGAAGAAGTATGACGACCTGTTCAAGCGGGTGCTGTCGGCCTCGCCGCAGCCCTACGGCTTTGCCGAACCCTGGAAGATCCGCCACGCCAACGCGGCGGCCTGAACCGTCAGTCGCGCTGCCCGTGCCGGCCTTCGCCGCCGGCGAAGCGGGCAGCGCCCGAGACGGCTTCAGCGCGTTTCGCTTCCTCGGCCAGCCGCTTCTCGTTGGCGAAGGCGTCCCAGAGACTGTCGAAGTTCCACTGCTCCAGCGCCGAGCGGACATCCGAACGCATGGCGATCTGGGGAAATTTCGCCAGCCGTTGGGCCGTCCCGACGGCGGCGGCGCGCGCCTCGCCGGCGGGCACCACCGATGTGACCAGCCCCCAGTCCAGCGCCTTCCGCGCGTCCACCGCCTCGCCCGTCAGCAGCATGTGCAGCGCCCGGCCCTGGCCGACGATCCGCGGCAGGCGCACCGTGGTGCCGTCGCTCATCGGCACTCCGAAGCGGCGGCAGAAGACGCCGAAGACGGCCGTTTCGCTGGCGATGCGGATGTCGCAGCGGAGCGCCACGCCCAGGCCGCCGGCAACCGCATGTCCCTCGACGGCTGCGATCAGTGGTTTCGACAGTTCCCGCGCGCACGGCCCGTCGGCATCGCCGGCCCAGGCGACATAGCCCGGCGCGAGCGCCTTCAGATCGGCCCCGGCGCAGAAGGCGCCCCCGGTCCCGGTCAGAACGCCGGCCAGCAGGTCGTCGTCCTCGTCGAACGCCTTCAGCGCTGCGCCGAGCGCCCGCGCAGTGGGGTCGTCCAGCGCGTTCCGCGCTTGCGGGCGGTTGATGGTGAAGACGGCGACCGCCCCCTCGCGTTCGACGATCAGCTCATCGGACATGTTTTGCCTTCCTCCCCGGCTCCCCTACCTTGGCCGCATCATAATCAGGGAGAGCGGGAAGATGACCATCCAGATGTACGATCTCTGCGGCGCGGAACCGGACCGGCGGTTCAGCCCTTTCTGCTGGCGGGTGAAGTTCGCGCTCGCGCACAAGGGCCTCGACTTCGAGGCGCTGCCCTGGAAGTTCACCGAGAAGGACCGCATCGCGCAGCACGGCGCCAAGACAGTGCCGGTGATCGTCGACGGCGAGACCGAGATCTCCGACTCCTGGGCCATCGCCGAGTATCTGGAAGAGACCTATGGCGACCGGCCGGCGCTGTTCCCGCACGGCAAGGGTGAGGTGCGCTTCATCAAGTCCTGGACGGAATCGGTGGTCCACATGGGGCTCGGCCCGATGATGATGTACGACATCTACCGCCACGTTGCGCCCGAGGACGAAGCCTATTTCCGCGAGAGCCGGGAAGCGCGCGTCGGGATGAAGCTGGAGGAACTGCACGAGGGCCGCGACGGCCGCCTGAAGGGCTTCCGCGTATCGCTCAACCCGCTCCGGCTGACGCTCGACGCCCAGCCCTGGATCTCCGGCGATGCGCCGGCGCATGCCGACCACATCGTCATGTCGGCCTTCATGTGGGCGCGCGGCGTCTCCGACTACCGACTGCTGGAGGAGGGCGACCCCATCATTGACTGGCGCAACCGCATGCTGGACCTGTATGACGGGCTCGGGCGGAACGCGCCCGGATACGACTGACGGAGGAGACGAGCATGGCTTCGGCGCGGACACTGTACACGGGCGGTCTGGTATTCGACGGCGGCGCAGCCCCGAAGCCGGGTCTGGGCGTGGTGGTCGAGGACGGGCGCATCGCCGATGTCGCGGACGCCGGCCAGTTCGACGGCTTCGACGGCGAGACGGTCGACACCTCCGGCGCGACGCTGATGCCGGGTTTGATGGATTGCCACATCCACATCTGCTACGGCGCGGAAGGCAATCCGAGCGATGCGGCCGAGAAGCTGACGCCGTCGGCCCTGACGCTGAAGGCGATGGACAATGCCCGCATCACGCTGGAAGGCGGCGTCGTCGCGGTGCGCGACTGCGGTGGCAAGGATTACATCGATCTGGACGTGCGCGACGCGCTGAACGCCGGCCGATTCCCCGGCCCGGTGATGCGGGCTTCGGGCCGGATGATCTGCATGACAGGCGGACACGGCAACAAGAACGGCATCGTCGCCGACGGCTGCGACGAGGTCGTGAAGGCCGTCCGCACCAACGTCCACAAGGGCGTCGACGTCATCAAGATCATGGCCACCGGCGGCGTCATGACGCCGGGCGTGAATCCCGAGGACGCGCATTACTCCTTCGAGGAGATCAGCGCCGGCATCGCCGAGGCGCGCCGCTTCCACAAGCGCACCGCCAGCCACGCCCAGGGCGCCGACGGCATCCTGAACGCGGTACGCGGCGGCATCCATTCGATCGAGCACGGCATCTTCATGAACGAGCAGTGCATCAACGAGATGATCGAGCGTGGCGTCTTCCTGGTGCCGACCCTGGCGGCGGTGAAGAACATCATCGCCAACAAGGACAACGGCATTCCCGCCTGGGCGGTCGAGAAGTCGCTGCGCGTCTATGACGTGCATCTGGCCTCCTTCAAGGCCTACCACGACGCCGGCGGCAAGGTCGCCATGGGCACCGACGCCGGCACGCCCTTCAACAAGCATGGCGAGAACGCGCAGGAACTCGCCTGGATGGTCGAGGCCGGCATGGACCCGATCGACGCCCTGATCGCCGGCACCTCGAACGCCGCCGAACTGATCGAGCCGGGCGAGCGCGGCTGGATCCGCAAGGGCATGGTCGCGGACATGCTGCTGGTCGCCGGCGATCCGTCGAAGGACATCTCGAAGGCCGCACAGCGCGCCAACCACCTGATGGTCATCAAGAACGGCAGGACGTATGTCGACCGCCGCGGCGCCGGCCAGATGGCCGTGGCGGCGGAGTAGTCTCTGGCTGTCGCCAACCGTGCCCCGGACTTGATCCGGGGCCCATTCCGGAGCCTTGCCGCCGCCGCTGATCAGCCATCGGCGCTAAGGCATGGGTCCCGGATCAAGTCCGGGACACAGGGAACTGGCCGGCCAGTGGGCTGAAATGTGAAACGCCATCCCCTTTGCCGCCCTCGGGTCAAGCCCGGGGACAGCAGGTGGGAACGCGTCTAGTTCACCGTGCGGGCCTTGCCGATCCAGCGGTCGACGACCTTTTCCAGCCAGTCCCAGGTCTGGAAACCCATCGAGATCAGGCGGTAGCGCTCCTCGTTGTAGCCGAGCAGGCAGGGGAAGCCCTGGACGCCCAGGCTGCGCGCGAAGTGAATGTCGCGTTCGGTCAGCTGGCGGACCGTGTCGTTGGTCATCGTCGCCATGAACTCGTCGCGGTCGAGACCGTGTTCGGCGGCGACATCGGCCAGCACCTCGCGGTCGGTGACGTCGCGGCTGTCACGGTAGAAGGCGGCGTGCAGGCGGTTCAGGAAGTCCATCCCGTTGCTGCCGGTCATGCGCTTCTCGGCGACCAGCGCCTGGCTGGCGGGCAGGGTGTCGTAGACGAACTCGCCGCGCTCGAAGAAGCTGTAGTCGAAAGGCTGGCCGGAGGCTTCCTCGACATGGTGCCAGTGCTTTGCGACCTCGGCCTTGGCCTTCTCCGTCATCGGCTTCGTCACGCCCGGATAGAGCCCGCCCACGCCGAGGCGGACAGGTATGTCGGGGTGCCGTTCCTGCAGGTTCTTCATGTTGGGGGAGAAGCCCCAGCACCACGAACACATCGGATCGGCGAAATAGATGAAGCGAAGCTGTCCCACTACGCGGTCTCCTCTTCCTCCAGGCCCAGTTCCTGCGCGAACTGTTCGCGCATGATGAACTTCTGCGGCTTGCCGGTGACGGTCATCGGCAGTTCGGTGACGAACTTCACATAGCGCGGCACCTTGTAATGGGCGATCTGGCCCTTGCAGAAGCCCTTCACGTCGTCCTCGGTCAGGTTCTCGCCCGGCTTCAGCACGATCCAGGTGGCGATCTCCTCGCCGTATTTCCGGTCGGGCACGCCGAAGACCTGCACGTCCTGAATCGCCGGGTGGCGGTAGAGATATTCCTCGATCTCGCGCGGATAGACGTTCTCGCCGCCGCGGATCAGCATGTCCTTCACCCGGCCGGTGATGTTGCCGTAACCCTCGGCGTCGATGGTCGCCAGGTCGCCGGTGTGCATCCAGCCGTCAGCGTCGATGGCTTCCGCCGTGCGCTCGGGATCGTCCCAGTAGCCCTTCATCACCGAATAGCCGCGGGTGCAGAGTTCGCCCTGCACGCCCGGCGCAACCGTGTTGCCGTCCTCGTCGACCACCTTGCACTCCACATGCGGCTGAATGCGGCCGACGGTGGAGACGACTTTCTCCTCCGGGTCGTCGGTGGCGCTCTGGAAGCTCACCGGGCTGGTCTCGGTCATGCCGTAGGCGATGGTGACCTCGCGGAGATTCAGGTCCTTCACGCAGCGGCGCATGACCTCGACCGGGCAGGGCGCCCCGGCCATGATGCCGGTCCTGAGATGGGAGACGTTGAAGCTCTTCAGGTCCGGATGCTGCAGTTCGGCAACGAACATGGTCGGCACGCCGTAGAGCGCGGTGCATTTCTCCTCCGACACCGCCGCCAGCGTCGATCCGGGCTCGAAGGCCTCGGCCGGGAAGACCATGCAGGCGCCGGTCGAGGTGCAGCCCAGCACGCCCATCACCATGCCGAAGCAGTGATAGAGCGGCACCGGAATGCAGAGCCGGTCCTGCTCGGTCAGCTTCTGCGCGCCGGCGACGAAACGGCCGTTGTTGACGATGTTGACGTGGGTCAGCGTCGCGCCCTTCGGATTGCCCGTGGTGCCGGAGGTGAACTGGATGTTGATGGCGTCCTCGGGATCCAGCGTCTTCGTGATGGCGTCCAGCCGGGCCGTGTCGCCGCCGCGGCCCGCGGCCAGCAACTCGTCGAAATTGTACATGCCGGGCGAGCGCTCGGCGCCCATGCGGATGACCATCTTCAGTTTCGGCAGCTTCGCCGCGATCAGCGAACCCGGCAGCGCGCCGTCGATCTCCGGCGCCAGCGTGCGGATCATGCCAAGATAGTCGCTGGTCTTGAACGCCGCCGCAGTCACCAGCGCCCGGCAACCAACCTTGTTCAGCGCGTACTCCAGCTCCGACAGGCGGTAGGCCGGGTTGATGTTGACCAGGATCAGGCCGATCCGCGCCGTGGCGAACTGGGTCAGCACCCATTCGTAGCGGTTCGGCGACCAGATGCCGATGCGGTCGCCCTTCTTCAGGCCCAGATCCAGCAGCGCCGTGGCGAAGGCTTCGACCTCGGCGGCCAGTTCGCGCCAGGTCCAGCGCACGCCCTGCTCGCGGAAGACCGCAGCCTCCCGGTCGCCATGCGCCGCCACCGTCTCGGCAAGCAGTCCCGGAATGGTCTTGCGCCAGAGCTCGGGGCCGGTGTCGCCGACGACATGCGCCTTGCCGTCGCGGGGCGTCAGATCGTGATCGGCAGCGGTTGCGGGCGCGTTCATGGCAGGCCTCCCAAGGTGTTTCCCCGATCTTCGCCCGCGAACAGGGCAAGTCAAGGCGGGTGGTCCGCAGGCTCGGTATCGACTATCTGGGACCCATGAACGCGACCGCCACAGCGCCGTACCGCTTTTCCGTCGCACCGATGATGGACTGGACGGACCGGCATTGCCGGATGCTGCACCGGCTGATCTCGCCGTCGGTGCTGCTCTATACCGAGATGGTCACAACCGGGGCGCTGAACCACGGGCCGCGCGAGGAACTGCTGCGCCACAATGGCGAACACCCGGTGGCGCTGCAGATCGGCGGCAGCGAGCCGGACGAGCTGGCCGAGGCCGCGCGCATGGGCGAGGCCGCCGGCTACGACGAGATCAACCTGAACTGCGGCTGCCCCTCGGACCGGGTGCAGTCGGGCCGCTTCGGCGCCTGCCTGATGCGGGAGCCGGATCTGGTCGCGCAGGGCGTCGCGGCGATGAAGGCGGCCGTGGCCGTGCCGGTCACCGTCAAATGCCGCATCGGCGTCGACGATCAGGACCCGGAGACCGTGCTGCCGGACTTCATCGCGAAGGTTCGGGACGCGGGCGCGGACGCGGTGATCGTGCACGCCCGCAAGGCCTGGCTGCAGGGTCTCAGCCCGAAACAGAACCGCGACGTGCCGCCGCTCGACTATCCGCTCGTCCGCAGAATGAAAGAGCGTTTTCGCGATCTGCCAATCATTCTCAATGGCGGCCTGACCGATATCGGCACATGCCTGGACGAACTGGCGCATGTCGACGGCGTCATGGTTGGGCGCGAGGCCTATCACCGCCCGATGCTGCTGGCCGAGGCGGAAGAGGCGATCTTCGGCCGGACGCCGCCGCTCGCCGACGGGGCCGCCGTGGTCGAGGCCATGATCCCCTATGCCGAGCGCGAGATCGCCGCGGGCACCCGGCTGTCCTGGATCACGCGCCACATGCTGGGGCTGGCGGCGGGCCGCCCCGGCGCGCGCCGCTTCCGCCGCCTGCTGGGCGAGGAAGCGCGGGACCCGGACGCCGGCGCCGGCCTGCTCCGCCAGGCGGCAGCGCTGGTCGACTGGCGGGAGAGCGCAAACGCCGCATGAACCTTGTTGGCGCGCGAATTGCTTTTACATGTGTGCAACCCGTGTTCAGATTCTGAATCGGCGACGTGAGGTGACCAATATGGCGATAGCGAACATGGCAAGGCCGGGCAGCCGGCTGTCGATGACGGATGCCCGCAGGTGGCGGCCCGAACCCGAGCCGCGCCGTCCCGAACCCGCGCCGGCCCGCACCGAGCCGGACCCGGTGCCCGACAATATCGACCTGACGCTTCGCGAGCGGCTGCAGCGGTTCTCCCGCAAGCCCGAGGTCGAGCAGGTTGCGGCGCGTCCTGCGCCGGCCGAGCCGCGTCCCGCGCCGGCGCCCGAACCCGTCCGCGCGGAACCCGTACGCGCCGAACCGCCGGAGGCGGCCTATGCCTTCACCCCGGCGCGCCGGGAGAATCACGAAGAACCACAGCGGGCGCCGTCGGCGCCGATGCGCCAGTCGGCACGCCGCCGCGACGAGCCGCAGGAGCCGCGCGTGCCGGCCGCCGCTACCGCGGCGAAGCCGAACCCTACGCTACCCGCGCCGAACCGCGCGACGACGAGATCGAGACGCTGGCGAAGGCCATAACGGCGCTCCGGTCGGAGGTCGCGAACATCAAGCGCGATGTCGCCGAACTTCAGCAGAACGGCGGCGGCTCGCCGAAGGGCCTCGGCGCGGTCGAACGCGCGCTGCAGCGACTGGCGGAACGCATGGACCGCGTCGATGGCGGCCCGGCGGCGATCCAGGGCGATGGCGGGAACGCGCCGCGCCGGAAACGGGGTTTCCTGGGTCTGTTCTGAGGCCCGGCGGGCCGCGCCGGTCAGTCTTCGGCGTGGCGGAACCGGTCCTGCGGGAACGAGACCGTGGCGGTCGCGCCCTCGGCGGGACGGCTGTCCAGTGACAGCGTCATGCCCTGAATTTCACAGAGACGCCGGCTGAGCGGCAGGCCAAGCCCCGTGCCTTCGGCCTGACGGGTCTTGTGATCCCCGATCTGAACGAAGGGCTGGAAGGCGAGGCGGACCTCCTCGGCGGTCATCCCGATGCCGCGGTCCTGCACCTGCACCAGCAGCTTGCCGGTGCCGTAGCGTTTCCAGGTCAGGCAGACCTGCTGTCCCCGCTCGGAGAACTTGATCGCGTTCGACACCAGATTGGCAAGGATCTGACCGGTCCGGCGCCGGTCGGCCAGAACCTCCAGCCCGTCCGGGCCGTTGTGGATCTCGATGCCGATGCCGGCCTCCTCGGCCATCCGCGCCATCTTGCGCCGCACATCGTCGAGCAGTTCGTGCACCGGATACCAGTCCGCGTCGATCGGCATCATGTCGGCTTCGGTGCGCGCCATGTCCAGCACATCGTTGATCACCGCAAGCAGACGCCGTCCGCTGCTGTTGATGTCGCCGGCATAGTCCCGGTAGCAGTCCTGCCCGACAGGGCCGGCGAGCTCGTTCTGGATCATGTCGGAGAAGCCGATGATGGCGTTGAGCGGCGTACGCAGTTCGTGGCTCATCGTCGCCAGGAATTCGGACTTGGCGCGGTTGGCCGCCTCGGCCTGGGTCTTGGCTTCGCGCAGCGTGCGCTCGATCTCGATCCGCTCGGTGATGTCGGCACCGATGCCGCGATAGCCGAGGAACCGGCCGGCCTCGTCATGGATCGGCTTGCCGCTGATCGAGAGATAGACCTTGTGCCCGTCGGGATGGACGCGCGGGTGGATGAAGGACTTGAAGGCCCTGTGCGCTTCCAGATCGGCGACGTGGTTCCACCAGTCTTCCAGCGAGACGATCTCGTCGGTGACCGGGTCGCCGCTGGTGATCAGTTCCCGCCGTGACTTGCCCAGCAGGTAATGGGGCGGAACGCCGGCGATCTGCTCGAAGCGCTCCGAGAACCAGCAGAACCGGAGCTCTGCATCCATCTCCCAGAACCATTCGGAGGCCGCCTCGGCGAAATCCTGGAAGCGCTGCACATCGTCTGCCGGCGGGCGCAGCGGCGCACCGTCATCGGAATTCTCCAGCGGCTGGGCAATCCTGAGCGCCAATTTCGGGGCCACGCTGTCATGTCGGCAGAATATGCAGGGTAAGACTGTACCGTTAATCGATGGTGAATGGCATCAATTCGACAACAGCCGCTCCGCCCGGCCGAAAAGATACGGCACCGAGCTGGCGATTTCGTCCCACATCGGGTCGGGGCGGCGGCCTGTGCGGTGCAGCTTCACGTTCAGGCACGAAATCACGCCGAAGATGAAGCAGGACAGCGCCTCCCAGTAGGGGATGCCGTCGAACCGCGCGCCCATCGCGTCCTGATAGGCGTCGGCCAGTTCACCGACCGGCGGCACGCCTTTCGCGCCCCAGACCGGATCCCAGGCTTCAGGGTCGCCCATCATCATCAGCCAGCCGATGTCCAGAAGCTGCGGGCCGATGCCGGACAGTTCCCAGTCCAGGATCGCCCGGATCTCGCCATTCTCGAACAGCACGTTGCCGGGCTGGAAGTCGCCGTGGAACAGGCCGACCGGCGATTCGGCCATCGGCCGTTCCGCCAGCATCGCCGCGACACGGCGTCCGAGCGCCTTCCAGTCCTCGTCGTCGGTCCGTTCCAGGATACCGGACCAGCGATCGATCTCGGCGCGCATGTCGCGCGGCGCTTCCCAGTCCGCAAGGTCCGCGCGCCAGTCGAAGCGGTGGATCTGGGCCAGCGCACGGGCGGACTTCAGCCAGCATTCGCCGACGATCCCGTCGAACTCCGGCGCGGGTTCCCAGATGATCATGGTGCGGCCGGGCAGCAGCCGGGTCATCACGAAGGGCGTGCCGAACCAGTCCTCGGTGGACTGTGCATGCAGCACCGGCGGCACCGGCACCTCCGCCCTGCCCAGCGCGCGCAACAACGGCGCCTGCCGGTAGACATCGGTGTTGCCGCTGCGCCGGACGCCCTTGGGCGCCAGCCGCAGCACCACGCGTTCGATAGTCTCCGTGCCGCGTGTGACGCTGAAGCCGAAGCTGAGGCCGGCATGGCCGTCCTCCATCGGACCGAAATCGGCCACGCCGCAATCCGCGCCCCAGTGGGCCCGGACGAAGCGGCCGGCCTCGTCGGACAATTCGCTCATGGCGGCCATGCTCCTCCCCGCTGGACCGTCTCTTCGGCCCGATGATAGCGTTGCGCCCGGAAATTTGTCTGCCGGCGAGAAGGGGAGGAACGGATGGGCATTCTGGACGGAAAGGTGGCTCTGGTCACGGGCGCGGGGCGCGGCATCGGGCGCGAGGTGGCGCTGGACATGGCGCGGGGCGGCGCGAAGGTCGTCGTGAACGATCTCGGCGGTGGCGTCGAGGGCGAGCAGACCGGCGAGAGCCCGGCCGAATCGGTAGTGAAGGAGATCAAGGCCGCGGGCGGCGAAGCCGTCGCCAATGGCGATTCGGTCTCCGACGCCTCCGGCGCTAAGGCAATGATCGACTGCGCCATGGATACGTTCGGCCGGATCGACAGCGTGGTGAATGTCGCCGGCATCCTGCGCGACCGCATGTTCCACAAGATGGACGAGGCCGACTGGCGGGCCGTCATCGACGTGCATCTGACGGGCTCATGGCTGGTCAGCCGCGCCGCGGTGGATCACATGAAGGCGCAGGGCTCGGGCGCCTTCGTGCACTTCACCTCGACCTCGGGCCTGCACGGCTCGGTTGGGCAGATCAACTACGGCGCCGCCAAGATGGGCATTGTCGGCATGTCGAAGATCATCGCCATGGAAGGCGCGCGCTATGGTGTCCGCTCCAACTGCATGGCGCCCTTCGCCTGGACCCGCATGATCGAGAGCATCCCGATCACGTCGGAGGAAATGGCCGAGAGCTTCCGCAAGTTCAAGGAGAACGCCACCGCGGCCCATATCGCGCCGGTGGTCAGCTATCTCTCCTCGGATGCCGCGAAGGACGTGACCGCGAACGTCTTCGGCGTCCGCGGCAACGAGATCTACCTCTTCAGCCAGCCGCGGCCGATCAAGACCATCCACAAGTCGGACGGCTGGAGCCACGAGGCGCTGGCGGCCCAGTTCGAGCCGTCGCTGCGGAAGGAACTGCTCGATCTCGACGGCACCGCCGAATACTTCAGTTGGGATCCGATCTGAGCGGGCGGGCGCGTGCCTGATCTGCTCACCATCACCGATCAGGAAGTCGATCGCTTCCGACGCGAGACGCCCGGCGCGGGCAAGGTATTGCATTTCAACAATGCCGGCGCCGGGCTGATGCCGCGTCGCGTGCTGGATGCGGTGAAGGCGCATCTGGATCTGGAGGCGGAAACCGGCGGCTACGAGGCCGCCGCAACCGCCCGGCCGAAACTGGAGCGGGCCTATTCGGCCATCGCCGGCTACCTCAACTGCGACCCCTCGGAAGTCGCGGTGATGGAGAATGCGACGGCGGCCTGGAACCAGGCCTTCTTCGCCGTTCTCGGCACGATGAAGGCCGGCGAGACGATCCTGACCGCCGAGGCGGAATACGCCTCCAACTATCTCTCCTACCTGATGGCTCGGGAGCGCTATGGCATCGAGATCGAGGTGGTGCCGAGCGACGGGGACGGGGAGTTGGACCTCGACGCGCTGGAACGCCTGATCGACGGCAGCGTTCGTCTGATCGCGGTCACGCACATTCCGACCAATGGCGGTCTGGTGAATCCGGCCGAGGAGATCGGCCGTATCGCCCGCAGGCACGGGATCGCCTACCTGCTCGACGCCTGTCAGTCGGCGGGTCAGCGTGAACTGGACGTGCGGAAGATCGGCTGCGATTTCCTTTCGGCGACCGGACGGAAATATCTGCGCGGCCCCCGCGGCACGGGCTTCCTCTATGCAGGCAAGGCGGCAGCCGAGAGATTTCCGCCACCGGTGATCGACCTTCATGCCGCGCGATGGGACGGGCGCGATCATTACAACTGGGCCGAGGGTGCGGCGCGCTACGAGAACTGGGAGAACTACGAGGCCGGCAAGATCGGCCTCGGCGTCGCCGTCGATCTGGTGCTGGAAATCGGCGCCGCGCGGATCGAGAAGCGCGTCGAAGCCCTGGCCGGGAGCCTGCGCGAACGGCTCGAGGCCGAGGCCGGCGTGGCCGTGCACGACATCGGCAGGACCCGCTCGGGCATCTGCACCTTCACCCACCCGCGGCTGGACGCCACAGCAGTGAAGACGGCGCTTGGCGGACAGGGAATCAACGTCTCGACCAGCACCGTCTACTCGACGCGGATCGACATGGAAAAAAGGGGACTCCCCGATCTCGTCCGGGCGTCGGTACACTACTACAATACGGAAAACGAGGTGGACCGCTTCGTGGAGGCGGTGGCCCGGCTCTAGGAGGATGTCATGGACGCGAAAGAACGGTCGGCAGCGCGCAAGCAGGCGGTCAACGAAGCCGTCATGCGCATTCGCGCCATCGAAACAGCGCAGGGCGTTACCCGGCGCTCTCTGGAGGATATCAAGCAGGTCCTGATCGAGCTGGCGCAGAAGAAGGAGCTCTTCCCGCTGGAGGACTTCACCAATCCCGGCGGCGGCGAGCGCAAGGCCAACGCGCTCTATCGTCTGCACGAGGATGACGATCACCGTTTCGCGCTCTACGGCCAGATGTCGACCGAGCCGCGTCAGTCCCCGCCCCACGACCACACTGTCTGGGCCGTGGTCGTCGGCATGTATGGCGAAGAACTGAACAAGCTCTACGACCACGAGGACGGCGGCGTCGCGCAGAAGGGCGAGGTCATGGTCGAGGATGGCGCCGGCGTGGCGCTGATGCCGGAGGATCTGCACTCGATCCACATGGATGCGAAGGAACCGGTGCTGAACTTCCACATGTACGGCCTGGGTCTGGAGCAGCTGCACGGCCGCCGCTACTACCGGCCCGACACCCACGACTGGAAACACTACCCGGCTTCCGCCGGCATTCAGGACCTGCCGGAACCGGCATGAAGGAGATCGGTTCCGGAGAACTTCGCCGCCTGCTGAAGGCGGGCGGCGAGGTCGCCCTGATGGACGCCCGCGAAGAAGGCGCCTTCTCGAAGGAGCACATCTTCCTGGGCTCCTGCATTCCGCTGAGCCATCTGGAACTGCGCGCGCCGGCGCTGATCCCCCGGCGCGACGTGCCTGTGGTGGTCACCGACGGCGGACCGAAGGATGACGGACTGGCCGCCCGCGCCGCGTCGCGGCTGGAGGAGATGGGCTACACCGACATTGCCGTGCTGACCGGCGGCGTCGCCGGATGGCGCGCCGAGGGCTACGAGGTCTTTTCCGGCGTCAACGTGCCGTCCAAGGCCTTCGGTGAGTTCGTCGAGCATTACTACGACACGCCCCGCATTCCGGCCGGGGAACTGCAGGCGATGAAGGACCGGGGCGAGGACATCGTCATCCTGGACAGCCGTCCGATGGCGGAGTTCAACCGCATGTCGATTCCGGGCGGTGTCGACTGTCCGGGCGCCGAACTGGCGTACCGCGTCGGCATGATGGCGCCGGATCCCTCGACGACCGTCGTCGTGAATTGCGCCGGCCGAACGCGTTCGATCATCGGTTCGCAGTCGCTGATCAATGCCGGCATTCCCAACAGGGTCATGGCGCTGAAGGACGGCACCATGGGCTGGGAGCTGGCGGGGCTGACCTGCGCCCGTGGCGAAAGCGAGCACGCCCCGGCGCCGGAAGGCGAGGCGCTGGCGCAGGCGAAGGCGCGCGCGGTTGCAGTGGCGGCGCGCTTCGGCGTGCAGCGGACAACTGCCGAGACGGTTGCGGCCTGGCGCGAGGACGACAGCCGCAGCCTCTTCCTGCTGGACGTGCGGACGGTCGAGGAGTTCGAGGAAGGCCACTGGCCGGGCGCCCGGCACGCGCCGGGCGGGCAGCTGGTGCAGGCGACCGACGAGTTTGTCGGGGTCAAGGGCGGGCGGATCGTGCTCTGCGACGGCGCCGACGGCGTCCGCGCGACGATGACCGCCAGCTGGCTGATACAGCTCGGACATGACGACGTTCACGTGCTGGCGACGGAACCGCCGGAGCCGGAGACCGGACCGTCGCCTTCGATGCGCGCTCTTTTCCAGCCCTTCGATACGCTGACGCCGGACGAGATGCAGGCGGTGCAGGATTCCGGCGAACCGGTCGTCGTCATCGACGTGGCCGACAGCCTGACCTTCCGGCGCGGTCATGTGCCCGGCGCCCGCTGGGCCATCCGCGCCCGCATGAAGGAATGCATCCGCGCGCTTCCGGGCGTCGGCATGGTGATGCTGACCTCGCCCGACGGCCTGCTGGCGCATTACGCCGCGCACGACCTCCGGCGGCTGCGTCCGGATCTGGTGATCCGGGTGCTGGACGGCGGCACCCGCCGCTGGCAGGCGGCCGGCAAGCCGCTGGAGAGCGGCATCACCGGCAACACGCTCACGGCGATCGACGATGTCTGGTGGAAGCCCTACGACAATGACGAGAAGGTCCGGAAAGCCATGGAAGACTATCTGACCTGGGAAGTCGGGCTGGTGGCGCAGGTCGAACGGGACGGGCTGGTGCAGTTCCGGCGGTTCGACTGATGAGCGATCTGACCTACGAGGAATTCCAGCGCGTCGAGATCCGCGTCGGCACCATAGTGGATGTCGAGGCGTTCCCGGAGGCGCGGCGGCCGGCCTGGAAGCTCTGGATCGATTTCGGCGAGGAGATCGGCACCCGCAAGACTTCGGCTCAGATCACCAACTATGCGCGAGAGGAACTGATGGGACGGCAGGTCGCGGCGGTGGTGAATTTCCCGAAGAAGCAGATCGGCAAGTTCATGTCTGAATGCCTGACGCTCGGTTTCCCGAACGGCGAGGGCGAGGTGATCCTGATCGGGCCGGACAAGGCCGTGCCGAACGGTGGACGGCTGTTCTAGCGTATTCTCGCCTCGGCCCGGGTATTCGGGAACAGCCGCCGCCGCGCCGCGGCGAGTGCGAGCATGGCGAGCCAGCAGCCTGCGCTGGCGCTGAACAGGTTGATCGACAGGTCGAAGAGCGCGGGCGTCCGGTCGGGGCTGAAGATCTGCAGCGTCTCGCAGAGTCCGGCGAACATGGCGGCGAGCAGCCAGACGGCGATCATCGGCGAGGCGCCGCGCGCGAGGCCAAAGGCGGCGCCGACGAAGACGAAGACCAGGACATGGCCCGTCTTGGCGACGGAGAACCCGTTGGCGTACTCGGCCGCGGCCCGTTCGGTTTCGGTCGCGGTGCCGCTGGCGACAAGATCGACATTCTCGGCGGTGAGCGACGCCGCCGGGGCGGTCACGGATCCGGGCAACACGCTGAGGCCGAGCGCGACGGCTGCGACCAGCCAGGCGAAACCGATCAGCCAGCGCCGGTCGCGGACCCGCCGCCATGCCCAGACCGATACGGCCAGCGCCAGCGCCGCCCAGCCGATCATCAGGGCGCCGGCGGCGGACCGGAAGCCGGGCGCTTCCTTCAAGGGCGTGGCGGTGACGCTGTAGACCTCCAGCCGGCCGGTGGCGCGCAGCAGTTCGATGCGCACGGCGAGGTTCGCCGTGTCCTCGCCCCGCCTGAAGACGTTCCCGAAGGTGAAGCGGGCCGGATTGCCTTCCAGCAGCGCCAGCACGTGCGGCTGTTCCCAGTCGACCTGGCCGTCCGCCAGCTGACGCAGCAGAACGATGCGTCCGCGCTGCCAGCGGCGTTCCCCCGGTGCGATGTCGAAGCCCTCGGCCACGGCGGTCAACCCGATGAAGGCGGCGCCAGAGCCGAGATCCGCCGGAAGGTCGTGGCGCACGACCGCTGCCGGGTCGTCGTTGACCACCGACAGTCCGCCGGACGGCAGGACGGCGACCGGATCGCCGGCGGACACGTAGCGGTCCAGCGCGAAGAAGTTCAGCGCCGTCAGCAGGGTCATCAGCACCGCCGCGGCGATGCTGACCGGGCCGAGAATGTCGGGCTTCGGCGCGGCCGTCACCCGTCTAGCGCGCCTTGAACAGGGCGTCGTAGGCGGCGAGCAGGCGGGGCACCTCGTGATCCCAGGCGAGCACGTCCTCGACGCGCTTGCGCCCGTAGGCGCCCATCCGGGCCCGCCGGTCCGGATCGGCCAGCAGCTCCAGGATCTTCTCCGCCATGTCCTCGGGATCGTTGCGCTTCGCGTAGACCGATGCGTCCTGAGCCGAGAAGCGGCCCTCGGTCAGGTCGAACTGCACGATCGGTTTGCCGAGCGCCATGTACTCCACGATCTTGTTCATCGTGGACTTGTCGTTCATCTCGTTGAAGGTGTCCGGGTTCACACAGACATCGGCGGTGTTCAGCATTTCAAGCAGTTCCTGGTCCGGTGCCCGCCCGGTGAAGGTCACGTGGTCGGCGATTTCCATGTCCGCCGCCATCCGCTTGAGGTCGTCGAGTTCCGGCCCGCCGCCTACGAGACCGAACTGGATGTCGGTTCGGCCCTTCTCGTGGACGATGTGGCGGACCGCCTGCAGCAGCAGGTCGAGACCCTCCTGCGCGCCCATGACGCCGACATAGCCGACCAGAAACTCGCGGCCGTTCTTCTTCTCCGGCACCGGGGGCATGATCTTCAACCGCTCCAGGCTGGGCCCGGAGCGCACCACGTAGACCTTGCCGGGGTTCATCCTCCCGCGCTCGATGGCGATCTTGCGGTAGCTCTCGTTGGTGGCGATGGAGACGTCGGCGGTGCGGAAGGTCCAGCGCTCCCACGCCAGCATGACCTTGTAGAAGAAGTCGCGCTTGCCGAATTTGGCCTCGTAGAGCTCGGGGTTGATGTCGTGGTGGTCGAACAGGAACCGCTTGCCCATCAGCAGCTTGAAGAAGCCGCCGATCAGGAAGATGTTGTCCGGCGGGTTGCAGGCGTGGATGGCGTCGAAGCCGCGCGTCAGCAGGACCCGCCAGGCCAGCACGAACTCCCAGAACAGGGCCGCCGAGTATTCAAGCAGGTATCCCTTCGCCCCCTTGGCGTCGAGCGGCAGGTTGTGGCGCCAGATGTGGATGCCGTCGATGACCTCGTGCTTCTTCTCGTAGCCCTTGCCGGTCGGGCAGATGATCGAGACCTCGTAGCCGTGCTGCTGCAGCGTCGTCGCCTCCTGCCAGACGCGCCGGTCGAACGGGCTGGGCAGGTTCTCGACGATGAACAGCACGCGGCGCGGCTTGTGGTGGATGGTCGGCATCGGGGCCTCCGGCGGGGACGGTCGGGCACAGCCTGACTACCCGGTTTCGCCGCGTCTGTGAATTGCCCCTACTCGATCAGGTAGAGCGAGAGCTCCGGGATCCAGGTCACCGCGATCAGGACCAGCAGCATCAGCCCGATGAACGGGATCACCGACTTGCAGATCAGCAGGAAGTCTTCCTTGAACGCCGTCATGGCCACGATCAGGTTCAGCCCGACGGGCGGCGTGATGTAGCCGATCTCCAGATTGACCACCATGATGATGCCGAAATGGATCGGGTGGATGCCGTAGGCCTGGGCGATGGGCATCAGGATCGGGGCGAGGATCAGGATCGCCGCGCCGATATCGACCAGGCAGCCGACGATCAGCAGGAAGATGTTCAGGATCACCAGGAAGGTGAACTGGCTGTCCACCAGCGTCGTCATCCATTGCGCCAGGTCCTGCGGGATGCGTTCGGCGGTCAGCAGCAGGTTGATGGACAGCGCGATGGCGACGATGGGCAGCAGTGTGCCGAGCAGGCGCGAGGTCTCGACCGCGATGCCGTAGAAGTCCCGGACCTTCAGTTCGCGGTGGATGAAGATCTCGACCAGCAGGGCGTAGCCGACGGCCACCGCGGCCGCTTCGGTCGCCGAGAAGAAGCCCGAATAGATGCCGCCCAGCAGGATCACGGGGGTCATCAGCGCGAAGACGCCGTTCTTCAGGGCGTCGGTCAGCTGCCCGAAATTGAAGGGGACGGCCTCGATCTTGCGGTTGCTGAACAGCGAATAGGCCGTGAGCACCGCCGCGAGCAGCAGGCCCGGTATGATGCCGGCCAGGAAGAGGTCGACGATCGATTTCTCGGTGACGATGCCGTAGAGGATCAGCGGGATCGAGGGCGGGATGACGATGCCGAGCGTGCCCGCCGAGGCCAGCGCGCCGAGCGAGAAGCTCTTCGGATAGCCCTGCTGGATCAGCGCCGGATACATGATCGAACCCACGGCGAGCAGGGTCACCGGCGAGGAGCCCGACAGCGCCGCGAAGACCGCGCAGGACAGGATGGTGCAGACCGCCAGGCCGCCGGGCAGCCATTGCGTCAGCGCCCGCATGATGTTGATCAGCCGCTCGGCGATCGAGCCGCGGGTCATGATGTTGCCCGCGAGCACGAACATCGGGATCGCCAGCAGCACGCCGCGGTCGACGCTGGTCCACAGATCCTCGATCAGGTAGCTGAGTTCGCCGTCGCCGAAGACGTAGTGCACGTAGAAGCCGGCGACGAACAGGATCAGGATCACGCTCTGCCTGAGCGACAGCAGCAGCAGCATGATGCCGATGAGAATCAGGACTTCCATCGGCGCCTAGCCCTCGACGAAATCTGGAATGGGCTTCAGGTCAGGCCGGATCGCGAACACGATGTGGCGCACCGCCGACGAGAAGAAGGCGTAGACGATGACCGACTGGATCCACCAGAGCTCCCAGCGGATCACGGGGGCCGTCTCGTTCACTTCGTAGCTGGCATGGACGTATTCCAGGCCGACCACGCCGAGCCAGATGAACAGCGCCGCCGAGATGACGTCGCCCAGCCGGTCGATGCCGTGGGTCCAGCGCGACGGCCACCACTTGTCTGCGAACTGGGGACGCAGGTGGCTGTTCGCGGCGGTGGCCAGACAGAGACCCAGAAAGCCCGCATAGATGGCGGCGTAGATCGCCATCCGCTGCGAGCCCCAGATGGTGGTGGCGAATATCTCCCGCGCGACGATCTCCCCGAGCAGCAGGCTTGCCACGATGATGTAGGCAATCGCCGCCACGAGGCTCTCGGCGCGCAGGAGCCATTTCAGAAATGCCGCCATTCCGGGTCTGTCCGGTCAGTCGCCTTCGGTCAGGAGCAGGAGGCCTTGGCCTTCTGGATCTTCTCCCAGATCTCCGGCGCGTCGCCGCCGATCTCCTCGACCAGACGCGCGGCAGCCCGCTCGCCGGCGGCCTTCCACCGCGCCTTCTCCTCGGCCGGCAGTTCGTAGACCGGTGCGCCGGCAGCGGCGACCTGGCCCAGCAGGGCGGTTTCCGCACCGCGGATGGCCACGCGCAACTCCTGAACGCGCTCGTCGATCACGCCCAGCGCGCTCTTCTCCTCGTCGCCGAGCTGATCCCAGATCTTCTTGGAGACGGTCACGGTGCCGACGTCATGGGTGGCGTGGTGCACCAGCGTGAACGGCGCCAGCTTCGGCAGGCCGATGGCGATGCCGTAGACAGTGGAGGTGGTGATGCCGTTGACCTGGCCGGTCTTCAGCGCCGGGACCATGTCGACGACGCCCATCGGCACGCCGTTGGCGCCGAGTTCGTCATAGAAGAACTTGGTCGCCGTGGTCGGCGGAATGCGCAGCTTGTAGCCCTGGATGTCCTCGATCTTCTGGATCGCTTCCTTCGAGGAGGTGTAGCTGTGGCCGACCTCCACCCAGGACAACAGCACCAGGCCGGAGCCTTCCATCTGTTCGGCGAAGATCGGGCCGATGTGGTTGTCGAACATGCAGTCCGACTGTTCCGGGTTTTCGAACAGATAGGCCGTGCTCAGCAGTTCGAAGCTGGGCGCCACCAGCGAGGTGGCCACGCCGGACTGGCCGGACATGTCGATGCGGCCGCGCACGGTCTGGCGCAGTGCGGTCTGCTCGTCGCCCAGCGCCGACGAGAAATACGGCACGACCTTCAGCTGGTCGGTCCGCGAGTGGATGTCGGCGATGGTCTCGTTGAGGAACTTGCCCCAGGGCGTGGCCTCCGGAGCGGCAGTGGCGTAGCGCATCTCGCGCGGTTCGGCATGGGCGATGCCGGCGACGCACAGCGCGGCGGCGGCAAGGGTCAGCTTGCGAAGCATGTCTTATCCTCCCTGTGGTGACGTCGCGCCGGTTGCATCCAGCGTCATCGTCGATTCCTCAAAGTTACGCGCGAAATCGATATGACGCCAAAGGGAATTGCGGCCATGACCTGGTGAAATTCGATCCGGGGTGACCGGATACCCGCGACGCGATAGTCTTTCCGCAACGTCATGTTCTGCGTGGAGGGGGGAAATGCGTGGACACTGGATTGCCGCGGCTGCGCTGCTGGGTCTCAACGGATGCGGACTGTACGATTTTGCCGAGGATCAGCATTCGGTCGATCCCATCGCGGTTCAGTCGTCCGACCTCGCCAGCGGCAGCGAAGGCGAGGCGACCGGATCGGCATCCGGGGACCTGAAGCCGATCAACCTTGACGTGTTTGAACTGAAGGTCTCGGACACCAAGGAGATCAGGTTCGATCAGGCGAGCAACAAGGAAGAACGGCGGGAATGGATCGCCTTCCTGATCCGCCGGTCCGACCTGCAGTGCGAGGAGCACAAGGCGGGCACCATCGCCAACCACGCCACCACCAACGCCATTCTCGCCTCGGCCGCGACCATCGCCGGCGGGGCCGGCGCGCTGGTGGCCGGCGCCACGGCGGCCCGCATTCTCAGCGGCACGGCCGGCGGCCTCACCGGACTGCGCTCGACCTACAATGAATCCTTCTACCAGAATCTTCTGGCGACGGCGATCGTCAAGGAAATCAACCGTTTGCGCGAAACCAAGAAGGCCGCGCTTCTCGCTCGGCTGGATGGCGGCGCCTATGACACAGCCGGCAACATGCAGCGGGCGCTGCTGGACGTGAACGAGTATCACCTGCTGTGTTCCTACTATGCCGGGCTGGTCGAACTGACCGACGACGCGGCGCGGATCCGGCCGGTGGCGGCCAATCTGGAAGCGCAGATCGCGGCGTCGAAGGCGGCGATCAAGCATGCGAAAGGTGAAATCGCCGAGGCGAACACGACGCTGACCGCGTCGGGGTCCTCGCCGGAACTGAAGAACTTCGCCCGCGACCGGATCGGCACGTTGCAGCGGACCATCGACCAGCAGGAAACGCTGCTGCGTTCGCTCGAGATCCAGCTTGGTCTCGCGAAGACGGCGGCGGGGCAGGGCAATGCTGAGGCTGCGGCGGCAGACACGCAGTGAGCATCGTCGCCGCCTGTGAGGAAGGGTGCTGGAGCGGAACACTGTTTGATTGAATCTCAATCAAACAGTGTTCCGCAACTCGCGCAGATGGTTGCCATTCCTGGACCAGCATTTGATGTTTCAATCAAATGCTGGTCCGCCCTAGTCTGTCGGCAACAATCGGAATGAAGACCGGAGGAAGCCCATGACCGCCAATGTCGCCTGTCATCCCAGCGCCCGTCCCGACGGCATCACCGCCGAGGAGTGGCAGGCCCGGCTCGACCTCGCCGCCTGCTACCGGCTGATCCACATGTATGGCATGGACGACCTGATCTACACCCACATCTCGGCGCGGGTGCCCGGTCCGGAAGAGCACTTCCTGATCAACGGGTTCGGCCTGCTCTACGAGGAGATCACGGCGTCGAACCTGGTCAAGGTCGACATCGAGGGGAACATCCTTTCCGACAGCGACTACGGCATCAATCCGGCGGGCTATGTCATTCACAGCTGCGTCCACCGGGAAAATCCGGAAATCGCCTGCGTGCTGCACACCCACACCGTCGCCGGCACCGCCGTCTCGGCGCAGGAAGAAGGGCTGCTGCCGATCAGCCAGACCGCGATGCTGTTCACCGGCAACGTCGCCTATCACGACTATGAGGGCGTGGCGCTGCGCGAGGAAGAACAGGCCCGGATGCTCGAGGACATGGGCGACAAGCAGGTCATGATCCTGCGCAATCACGGTCTGCTGACGGCGGGCCGCACCGTCGCCGAGGCCTTCACGCTGATGTACTTCCTGGAAAGCGCCTGCAAGATGCAGATCGCGGCGCAGGCCGGCGGCAAGCTGACCGTGCCGTCCAGAGAGGTGCAGCAGTATGTGCACGACGCCGTCTCCGGCGGCTTCGGCGCAGGCATGGGCCAGCGCGAGTTCACGGCGCTGATCCGCCGTCTCGACCGTCATGACACCAGCTGGCGCGAGTAGCGCCGGCCCGGTTCAGCGCACCGTCAGCAGGCTTTCCAGGTAGCGGCCGTAGTCGTTGCCGCCCATCCGGTGCGCCAGTTCCGCGAGGTCGCGGTCGGAGATCCAGCCCTGCCGCCAGGCGATTTCCTCGGGCGCGGAGATCTTGAGGCCCTGCCGTTTCTCGACGGCGTGGATGAACTCCGACGCCTCGAGCAGGCTGACCGGCGTGCCGGTATCCAGCCAGGCAAAGCCTCGGCCCAGGGTCTCGACCTTCAGGCTGCCTTCCTCAAGGTAGCGCCGGTTGACGTCGGTGATCTCCAGCTCGCCGCGGGCCGACGGCTCGATCGAGCGGGCGATCTCGGCGGCCCGGCCATCATAGAAGTAGAGGCCGGTCACCGCGAATGAGGACGGCGCCGGGTCCGGCTTCTCGATGATGTCGGTGGCGCGCCCTTCATTGTCGAAGACGACGACGCCGTAGCGCTCGGGATCGCGGACCCAGTAGGCGAAGACGACCGCACCGCTGTCGAACGCGGCCGCTTCCTTCAGCATCCCGGAGAAGCCGCGCCCGTAGAAGATGTTGTCGCCCAGCACCAGGGCGCAGTTCTCGCCGCCGACGAAGTCCTCGGCGATGATCAGGGCCTGCGCGATGCCCCTCGGCTCGGCCTGCTCGGCATAGGAGATCGACAGGCCCCAGTCGCTGCCGTCGCCCAGCAGTTCACGGAACCTTGGCAGGTCGGACGGGGTCGAGATCAGCAGGATCTCGCGGATGCCGGCCAGCATCAGCGTCGCCACCGGATAGTAGACCATAGGCTTGTCGTAGACGGGCAGCAGCTGTTTGGAGACCACCCGCGTCATCGGATGCAGGCGCGTTCCGGCGCCGCCCGCGAGCACGATGCCTTTCATGCCTTCTCCTTTCCGTCTTCGACTGTCTTGCCGAACGCCTCGATCAGTTCCGGCAGGTAGTCCTGCCAGTCGGGCTGTTCGATGCCGAATGCCTTGCGGATGCGGGTGCAGTCCAGCACCGAATTGGCCGGACGTTGTGCGGGCCGCTCGAACTCCGCGCTGGTGCAGGCCTGAACCTCGATCGGCCGGTCCTTCAGGATGGCGCTGGCGAATTCATGCCAGGTGACGGTCGGCGACCCGCAGTAATGATAGGTGCCCCAGGGCGTGATGTCGGCCCGGCTGGCCCGTTCGACGATGTCGAGGCAGGCCTCGGCGATGGCGTCCGCCGGCGTCGGGCTGCCGCGCTGGTCGTTCACCACGCGGACGGTCTTCTGCCCCTGACCGGCCAGCCGCAGCATGGTCTTCACGAAGTTCGGACCGATGGCGCCGAAGACCCAGGCCGTGCGCAGGATGACATGCTTGCCCCAGGCGTCGCGGATGGCGCGCTCGCCGGCTTCCTTCGAACGGCCGTATGCGCTGACCGGATTGACCGGATCGTCCTCGCGCCAGGGCGCGACCTTGTTGCCGTCGAAGACGTAGTCCGTGGACAGGTGGATCAGGGGCGCGCCTGTCCGCTGGCAGGCCTGCGCCAGATGGGCCGCGCCGAGCGCGTTGACCTGCATCGCCGCCGTCTCGTTCTTCTCGGCGCCGTCGACATCGGTAAATGCGGCGCAGTTGATCACCGCGTCGGGCCGGATATGGGCGACCGTGTCGATCACCGCGCTCCGCTCGGTGATGTCCAGCTGGCCGCGGTTCAGCCCGATCACGCTCTGCCGCCGCGCCATGGCGCGCCAGCGCAGGGACGATCCGACCTGCCCGTCGGAGCCGACGACCAGCAGAACCATCAGCCGCCTCCCTCGCCCAGCCGCCGGCGGTCGTGCACGGCGTCGATCCAGTCGCGGTTGTCGAGATACCAGCGGATGGTCTGCGCGATGCCGTCCGCGAAGGGGATGGCCGGCTTCCAGCCGAGCTCGTTCTCGACCTTCGTCGGATCGATGGCGTAGCGGTGATCATGGCCGGGGCGGTCGGCGACGAAGGTGATCAGCTTCTCGTGCGGTGCGAAGCGGGCGCCCTCGACACGGTCCATTTCCGAACAGATCGTCTTCACCAGGTCGAGGTTGCGCCGTTCGCCGCGCGCGCCGACCAGATAGGTCTCGCCGGGCCGTCCGGCCTCCAGCACGCGGATCAGCGCCGTCACATGATCGTCGACATGGATCCAGTCGCGGACATTCGCGCCGTCGCCATAGACCGGCAGCGGCTTGCCCGCGAGCGCGTTCATGATCATCACCGGGATCAGCTTCTCGGGGAACTGGTATGGGCCGTAATTGTTGCCGCAATTGGTGATCAGCACCGGCAGTCCGTAGGTCTCCCCGAAGGCGCGGACCAGGTGATCGGACCCGGCCTTGGAGGCGGCGTAGGGCGAGTTCGGGCGGTAGGCGTCGCCCTCGGTGAAGAAGCCGTCCTCGCCCAGGCTGCCATAGACCTCGTCGGTGGAGACATGCAGGAAGCGGAAGCCGGCGCGCGCATCCTCGGGCAACGTCCGCCAATGGGCCAGCGCGGCTTCCAGCATCGAACCAGTGCCGCCGACATTGGTGCGGATGAAGGCGGCGGGGCCATCGATCGAGCGGTCGACATGGCTCTCGGCGGCGAGGTGCATCACCGCGTCGGGGGCGAAATCCGACAGCGTTGCCGAGACCGCCGACGTGTCGCAGATGTCGGCCCGGACGAAGCTGTAGTGCGGGCTGGCCGCCACCGCGGCCACGTTCTCCGGCAGGCCGGCATAGGTCAGGCAATCCAGGTTCAGCACCCGGTGTCCGTCGCCGACCAGCCGCCGGACCAGCGCCGAACCGATGAAGCCGCAGCCGCCGGTGACAAGGATACGCATGCGCTCAGACGCCTCCGAAGTCCTTCAGGCCCGGCCAGTGCCGGTCCTTGTCGGAAAGGACCGGGCCTCCCGGCGGCACCGGCCAGTCGATTGCGAGATCCGGATCGTCGTAGCGGATGCCCCGCTCGGCGTCCGGATCGTAGAAGCCGGTCACCTTGTAGATCACCTCGGCCCCGTCCGTCAGGGTTACATAGCCATGGGCGAAGCCCTCGGGCACCCAGAGCTGGGTCCAGTTCTCCGCCGACAGTTCCACGCCGACATGTTGCCCGTAGGTGGGCGATCCGCGGCGGACGTCAACGGCCACATCGAAGATCGCGCCGCGGCAGCAGCGGACAAGCTTGCCCTGCGGGTTCGGCGAGACCTGGAGATGCAGGCCGCGCAGCATGCCGGCGCTGCCGTTCAGCACATGATTGTCCTGCACGAATGCGGGATCGAGCCCGGCGGCGGCGAAGGCGCGGGCGTTCCAGACCTCGGAGAAGAAGCCGCGGGCGTCGCCGTGGCGGGCCGGCCGGACGGTCTTCACGTCCGGGATGGCGGTCTCTTCGATCTGCATGGGGTCGTTCCACTCCGGGACGGATGGGCAGGTGCGGCAACAGGTTAGCAAGAACCATGCGACAGTCGCGAGAAAGCTTGGCATATCTCCGGGCGATGCAGGCCACCGAAGACAATCCGACGCGCTGGGCCGTCGTTCTGACCGCCATCGGCGCGGGGGTGCTGCTTGGATTCCAGGTCGGAAAGGCGCCGCCGCTGATCGGCGCGATCAGCGAGGAACTGGGCTTCAGCCTGGTGCAGGCCGGCTTCTACATGTCGCTCATCAACGGCTTCGCGGTGCTGACCGGTATCGTCGCCGGGGTCGTGGCCGATAATGCCGGGCGGCGGCGGGTGATGATCCTTGCGGCGCTGTCGCTGATCGCCGGCAATGTACTGGGTGCGGTCGCGGAAAGCGTGCCGGTAATGTTCGCCTCGCGCTTCCTGGAGGCCTTCGGCTTCGTCGGCGCCGTGGTCTCGGCGCCCGGCCTGATCGTGGAGGCGTCGCGGCCGCGCGACGTCAACACCTCGCTGACGCTCTGGTCGACCTACATGCCGACCGGCTTCGGGCTGATGATGGCGCTGACGGTCTGGACCACCGCGCCCGAGGACTGGCGCGCAATCTGGTGGCTGAACGCCGCCATCGCCGCCGGCTATCTGGCGCTCTTCCTCTGGATCGCGCGCGGCGTCGGCGCGCCGCCGCCGCAGGCGCGGCGGCTGGACGGGCTGAAGGCCGTGCTCTCCCGGCCGGGGCCGTGGCTGCTCGGCTTCTGTTTTGGCATGTATACGGTGCAGTGGTTCGGCGTGCTGAACTGGCTGCCGTCGATGCTGCTCGCCGCCGGCGTCGATATCGACGATGCGGGCCTCGGCGTGGCGCTGGTCGTCGGCATCAACGCCATCGGCTGCATGGGCGCGGGACCGGTGCTGCGCGCGGGCGCGCCGCGCTGGCTCGTGATCGCGGCCTGCAGCCTGACGCTGGGGCTGCTGACGGTCTGGATCTACGACCAGAGCCTGCCGCCGGTGCTCAGGCTGGTGCTGGCCGGCGTCTTCTCGACCGTCGGCGGGCTGATCCCGGGCGCAGCCCTGTCGGGGGCCGCCGTGCACAGTCCGACACCGAAACAGGTCGGCATCACCAACGGCGTCATCGTCCAGTGCACGAATTTCGGATCGCTGCTCGGGCCGCCGGCAGTGGCGGCCGTGGCAGCGGCGGCGGGCGGCGACTTCACCGCGGCGCGCTGGCTGACGCTGGGGGCAGGCATCGCTGGCGCGATGTTCGCGCTGGCGCTCAGGGGCGTCGAGCGGCGGATGCAAACCTCAGCCTGACGCGCCGCCGACCCGCCAGACCTCGGTCGTGTGGGCGCGGCCGCGCATGGTCTCGTCGCCGACCTTCTCGAAACGGAAGCGGCCGCCCGCCGCGCGCATGGTCTCGCCGCTGACAAGCACCGGTCCGCCGCGTTCCTTCACCAGCGCCTCCAGCCGCGCGGCGATGTTCACCGCGTCGCCCAGGATGGTGTAGCCGAGCCGTCCGCCCGCGCCGACCGCACCCGCTGCGACGGGACCGGTGTTGATGCCGATGCGGGTTTCCAGCCGGATGTCGCGGTCGGGGCCGAACAGCCGGTCCTTCAGACGCTCCTGGATTTCCAGCGCTGCCGCGATGGCCGTCGCGGCATGGTCGGTGTCCGGTACCGGAACATTGAAGCTGGCGAAGACGGCATCGCCGATGAAGGCGTTGACCGTGCCGTGGCGCGACTGGATGGGCTCCAGCACGACCTCGAAATAGTCGTTCAGCATGGCAATGGTCTGGGCCGGGGTCAGGCGCTCGGAAATGCCTGTGAAACCCGAGATGTCGGTGAACAGGATCGTCGCGGTCCGCTCCTCCCCCTCGGTCACCGACGGGTCCCGGATCAGACGCTCGGCCACCGCCTCGGGCACATACTTGCCGAAGGTCTCGCGGATGGCCTGACGTTCTGCCAGCCCTTCCACCATGGCGTTGAAGCGGGTGGTCACCAGGCCGATCTCGTCGTCGGAGGTGACCGGCGAACGGGTCGAGAGATCGCCCGCCGCGACCCGTTCGACGGCGGTGTTCAGCAACTCGATCGGCCGGGTGATGGTGCGCGGCAGGAAGGTCAGGGTCAGTACGATCAGCACGCCGGAGACGATGAAATCGATCAGCAACGCGTCCTCCAGCGGCAGATCCAGCCCCTGGTCGCGATAGCGGGTGAACCAGAACAGCTCCATGGCCAGGATCAGCAGCGGCATGATCGCGATCAGCCCGACGGCCATGACGATACGGTTGCGGATACGGGCGCCGGCGGCGGGAATGATGACGCCGTTCCGCCGGAACAGGTCCAGCTTGATCTGGGTGACCTGCCCGCTGGTCAAATAGAAGACGAGATAGGCCGAGGTTGCCGAAATCACCGTCGAGATGAAATAGACATAGTCCAGCGGCAGGGCGAAGTCGCCGCCATAGGTGCCGGCGATCGGGCTGAGAAAGAAGCCGATCGGATGCAGCAGGATGAAGAAGAGCCCGATCCAGATGGCGCTGCGGCTGGCCAGCCGGTTCAGGGCGGCGCGGTTCGCCTCGCTGTCGTCACCGTCCAGCAACGCCCCGACGGGCCGCCAGACGAAGTGCCGCGCCAGGGCGATGTTCAGGCCGATCAGGAAGATCCCGTCATAGGCCTGGGTCCAGAAGAAGTAGCCCGGCTCCCGCGTCAGGATCGAGAACACCGCATTGCCGAACATGTCGATTCCGGCGGGAACCGACAGCGTCAGGGCGTAACGTGTAAACGGGCGCATCGGTTCAATATGAACGCAAACGCCCGGCCTTCCAGAGGAAGACCGGGCGCCTCGCGTTAGAGGTGGTAACGGTGTGGATCAGACCACGCCGAAAGCCATCATGCCGTCGGCGACCTTGGCGAAGCCGGCGATGTTGGCGCCAGCCACGTAGTCGGTCATGCCCTCGCGGCCATAGTCCTTGCCGTAGCGCTCGCAGCGGCCATGGATGTCTTCCATGATCTGGCGCAGCTGCTCCTGCAGCTGTTCCACGCCCCAGGAGATACGGGCCGAGTTCTGGCTCATTTCCAGGCCCGAGACCGCGACGCCGCCGGCATTCGCCGCCTTGGCCGGGCCGAAGATGACCTTCGCGTCCAGGAAGGCGTCGACGCCTTCATTCGAGGTCGGCATGTTCGCGCCTTCGGAGACGGCCACGATCCCGTTGGCGATCAGGGCCTTGGCATCGTTGATGTCGATCTCGTTCTGGGTCGCGCAGGGCATCGCGATCTGGCAGGGGACATTCCAGGGCTGCTTGCCCTCATGGAAGGTTGCGCCAGTGAAGTGATCGCAATACTCGCTGATACGGCCGCGGCGGTTGTTCTTCAGATCCTTGATCCAGTTCAGCTTCTCCTGAGTGAAGCCTTCCGGATCATGGATGAAGCCGCCGGAGTCGGACAGCGTCACCGGCCGCGCACCGAGCTGCATCAGCTTCTCGGCGGCATGGGTGGCAACGTTGCCGGAACCGGAAACGACCGCAGTCATGCCCTCGACGTCCTTGCCGGCCGCCTTCATCATGTTCTGCAGGAAGTAGACAGCGCCGTAGCCGGTGGCCTCGGTGCGGACCAGCGAACCGCCGAACTCCAGGCCCTTGCCGGTCAGCACGCCCTCGAAGGAGTTGGTGATGCGCTTGAACTGGCCGAACATGTAGCCGATCTCGCGGCCGCCCACGCCGATATCACCGGCCGGGACGTCAACGTCCGCGCCGATGTGGCGGTAGAGCTCGGTCATGAACGACTGGCAGAAGCGCATGATCTCGTTGGTGGACTTGCCCTTCGGGTTGAAGTTCGCGCCACCCTTGCCCGCGCCCATCGGCAGACCGGTCAGGCTGTTCTTGAAGGTCTGCTCGAAGGCCAGGAACTTCAGGACCGACGTGTTCACCGACGGATGGAACCGCAGACCGCCCTTGTAGGGGCCGATCGCGTTGTTCATCTGCACGCGGTGACCGCGGTTGACGCGGATGTTGCCCTCGTCATCCTGCCAGCAGACGCGGAAGGAGACGACACGGTCCGGCTCGGCCATGCGCTCCAGGATCTGCATTTCCCGGTACTTCGGGTTGTTGTCCAGGAACGGGATGATGGTCGCAGCGACCTCCATCACCGCCTGGTGAAACTCGGGTTCGCCCGGATTCCGCTTCTCCAGGCCTTCCATGAATTGATTCAGTTGCTCGTTCGCCGACGCCATTGTTCCAGGCCCCCTCCTCAGATTAATCGACGATGTCGTGCATTATTGAGGTCGTGCGTCAGGACCATGACAGTCCCGGCTCCCCCCTCGTCTGCACGTTCACCCGTTTCAGAGTGTTCCCTCAGGTGACCCCGGGGTCAACCTATCTTCGTGTGACGGTTGCCAGTTTTTACTTACAAGCGCTGCAGAAACGCGTCTCGGGAATGGTTCGCCAAACCGAAGTAATTACGTGCATAATCGGGTCGGGCGTGTTGCGCCGCGCCCGGAATCGAACACGACGGGAGTGGCCACATGGATGCCCGAACCGAACCCAGCGAACACCTGATCCGGGACGTGCAGGAAATCTGTCACGAACGTCTCGGCGCCGACGAGGAGAAGGCGCTCGCCCGATTTGCCGCGCAGGTGTTGCGTGATGTGTCGGCCGACGACGCCATCGACCGGACGCCCGAACAGACCTACGGCGCGCTGCTCTCGCTGTGGAAGCTGGCCAGGACCCGCAAACCCGGGGAACATCGGGTCCGGGTCTACAATCCCAAGCTGGACACGCATGGCTGGACGACGCCGCACACGGTGATCGAGACGGTGACCGACGACATGCCGTTCATCGTCGATTCCGTCGTCGCCGCCCTGAACCCTTTCGACGGCCAGATCTACCAGTTGCTGCATCCCGTGGTGCGGCTGCGCCGCGGCGAAGGGGGTGAGCTGCTTGATTGCCTCGATACCGGCGAGGAGGGCGCGCGCGAGTCGGTGATCCAGATCGAGTTCTCGACCCATACCGGCGCCGAGGACCTGGCGGCCATGGAGCACGCCATCAACGCGGTCATGCGCGACGTCCGAAGCGCGGTCGAGGACTGGCCGCAGATGCTGGAGACCGCGAAACAACTGGTCGCCGATCTCGATTCCGATCCGCCGCCGCTGCCGGTCGAGGACGTCGCCGAAGGCCGGGCCCTGCTGGAGTGGATGATCGACAACCACTTCACCTTCCTCGGCTACCGCGAATACGACTATCTCGCCAGCGTCGACAGCGAGCGTCTGGAGATCGTGCCGGATTCGGGCCTCGGCCTGCTGCGCAGCCCCGCCCGCCGGGTGATGGAGCGGTCCAGCGGGGAACCTGCCCTGTCTCCCGAAGTGCGGGAGTTCCTCAGCAAGCCGGAACTGATCATCGTCACCAAGGCCAACAAGCGCTCGACCGTCCACCGTCCGGTGCATCTCGACTATATCGGCATCAAGCGCTTCAACGAGAAGGGCGAGGTCATCGGGGAGCGGCGCTTCGTCGGCCTGTTCACCTCGGCCGCGTACAACCGCACGCCGCGGGACATCCCCTATCTGCGGCGGAAGGCGACCAAGGTCCTCGAGCGGTCGGGCTTCGATCCGCGCGGCCATGCCGGCAAGGCGCTGGTCAACGTGCTGGAGACCTTCCCGCGCGACGAACTGTTCCAGATTCCCGAAGACGAACTCTACCGCACGGCGATGGGCATTCTCGGCCTGTTCGACCGGCCGCGGATCAAGCTGTTCGTCCGCCGCGACCGCTTCGAGCGGTTCTTCTCCTGCCTCGTCTTCGTGCCGCGGGAGCGATACGATTCCGAACTGCGCCGGATCTTCGAGAAGATACTCGCCGAGGAACTGGGCGGCCGCATCTCCGCCTTCTACACCCAGATCGGCGACCTCGCGCTGGCGCGGCTGCACATCATCGTCGGCGGTTCGCCCACGGCCCGAGACGTCGATGTCGGCGAGCTGGAAGCCCGGCTGGTCGCCGCCGCACGGTCCTGGGAAGACGAACTCGGCGAGACGCTGGAAGGCGCGCATGGCGAGGAAAAGGGCGCGGCCCTGTTCCGCCGCTATGGCCGGGCCTTCTCGGCCGCCTATCGCGAGACCTTTCCGGCTGCCATGGGCGCGATCGACATCGATCACATCGAGGCCGACAGGGGCGCTCTGCCGGGGCTGAACATCTACCGCATGCTGGAGGACGAGGAGACGGTCCTGCGGCTGAAGCTGTTCCGCAAGGGCCCGGCACTGGCGCTGTCCGACGTGCTGCCGATGCTGGAGAACATGGGCCTGCGCGTGCTGGCCGAGCAGACCTATCCGGTCGGCGATCCGGTCGAGCCGATGTGCTGGATCCACGATTTCGAGATGGAGACCCGCGACGGGCGCGTGCTCGACATGGCCGAGGTGAAGCCGGCCTTCGAAACCGGCTTCGTGAAGATCTTCGCCGGCGAGATGGAGAATGACGGCTTCAACGGTCTGATCGTCGCCGAGGGGCTGAAGCCGGGCGAGGTCGTGCTGCTGCGGGCCTACTGCAAGTATCTGCGTCAGGCCGGGATCGGCTTCAGTCAGGAATACATCGAAGAGACCCTGGCCCGGAACAGCGAGATCACGAGCCTTATCCTGGAGCTGTTCTTCTGCCTGCTGGACCCGGAGAACGGCGGCGGCGAGGAGACCGCCGAGACGCTGGTCGAGTCCGTGAAGGTGATGCTGGAAGAGGTCAGCAGTCTGGACGAGGACCGCATTCTGCGGCGTTACCTCAACGCGGTGCAGTCGACGCTCCGGACCAACTATTTCCAGAACCGCACGGATGCGGACGGCAATCCCTATGTCTCGCTGAAGTTCGATTCGCAGGCGCTGACCGATCTGCCGCTGCCGCGGCCGCACAAGGAGATCTTCGTCTATTCGCCGCGCTTCGAGGGCGTGCATCTGCGCGGCGGCCCGGTGGCCCGCGGCGGCCTGCGCTGGTCGGACCGGCGTGAGGACTTCCGTACCGAGGTGCTGGGCCTTGTGAAGGCGCAGATGGTGAAGAACTCCGTCATCGTGCCGGTCGGGTCGAAGGGCGGCTTCGTGCCGAAGCGGCCGCCGGCAGATGGCGGGCGCGAGGCGGTGATGGCCGAAGGCATCGCCTGTTATCGCGGCTTCATCTCCGGTCTGCTCGACGTTACCGACAACATCGTCGAGGGCGATATCGTGCCGCCGACGAACGTGGTGCGGCGCGATGGCGACGATCCGTATCTCGTCGTGGCCGCCGACAAGGGCACGGCGACCTTCTCCGACTATGCCAACCAGGTCGCCATCGACTACGGCTTCTGGCTGGGCGACGCCTTCGCCTCCGGCGGCGCGGCCGGCTACGACCACAAGGGCATGGGCATCACCGCCCGCGGCGCCTGGGAATGCGTGAAGCGCCATTTCCGCGAGATGGGCACCGATATCCAGACGGAGCCCTTCACCGTGGTCGGCGTCGGCGACATGTCCGGCGACGTCTTCGGCAACGGCATGCTGCTGTCCGAGCAGATCCGGCTGGTCGGGGCCTTCGATCACCGTCACATCTTCATCGACCCGGATCCGGACCCCGCCTCCAGCTTCGCCGAACGCAAGCGCGTCTTCGAGCTGGGCCGGTCTAGCTGGGAGGACTACGACCGGAGCGTCCTGTCCAAGGGCGCGATGATCGTGCCGCGCTCCGCGAAGAAGGTCGAACTGACGCCCGAGGCCGCGGCGGCGCTGGATGTGCCGCCCGGCGAGATGTCCCCGCAGCAGGTGCTGCAGGCCATCCTGCGCGCGCCGGCCGACCTGCTCTGGTTCGGCGGGATCGGCACCTATGTGAAGGCGCATCACGAATCCAATGCCGACGCCGGCGACCGCGCCAACGACGCCATCCGCATCAATGGCGAGGACCTCAGGGTCAAGGTGGTGGGCGAGGGCGCCAATCTCGGCATCACCCAGCTCGGCCGCGTCGAGTTCGCGCAGCGCGGCGGCCGCAGCAACACTGACTTCGTCGACAACTCGGCGGGCGTCGACTGCTCCGACCACGAGGTCAACCTTAAGATCCTGCTCGGCGCGGTCGAGAGCGCCGGCGACATGACCCGCAAGCAGCGCGACACGCTGCTGGCCGAGATGACGGACGAGGTCGCGGAACTGGTGCTGGAGGACAACTACATCCAGGGCCAGGCGATCACCCTGGCCGAAGCGTCCGGCGCCGACGGGATGGGGCCGATGCAGCGCCTCATGCGGTCCTTCGGACAGGAAGGACTGCTCAACCGGCAGGTCGAGTTCCTGCCCGATGACGAGGAGATCGCCGAGCGCACGGGCGGCCTGACGCGGCCCGAGATATCGGTGCTGCTCTCCTACGCCAAGATGACACTGAAGACCGAGTTGATGGCCGGTGGCCTGCCCGACGATCCGGGCCAGGAAGCGACGCTGCGTGGCTACTTCCCGAAGGCGCTTCAGGAGCGATTCCCGGCGGAGATCGCAGAACATCGTCTACGGCGGGAAATCATCGCCACCATTGCCGCGAACTTCATCGTCAACCGCTGCGGCCCGACCTTTGCCCGGCTGGCCCAGGACGAGCTCGGCGTCGATGCCTCCGATGTCGGCCGTGTCGCCCTGGCGGTGGCCGAGATCTTCGATCTGGGGCCTGTCTGGGATGGCATCGACGCGCTGGACAACCGTGCCGACGCCGCCGTGCAGACGCGGATGCTGGTCATGGTGCAGCAGCTGATGTCGCGGGCGTCGATGTGGTTCCTCCGCGCCGAGGCGCCGGATGTCGACCGGCCGGCGCTGGTCGCCCGATTCCAGCCGGCGATCGCGGAACTCAGCGGCAATCTGCGGGGCTATCTGAGCGAGATGGATGCAGCCGCCTGGACCACGCGCGCCGACGGGCTGACCGCCCAGGGCGTGGACCGTGATCTGGCCGCCCGCGTCGCCGGGCTGCAGCCGCTGGCCTCCACGCTGGACGTGGTTCACGCCGCACAGAGCGCAGGCCGCGAGGTTGCCACGGTCGCCGAGACATATTTCGCCATTGGCAGCCGGCTCGGCCTCGACTGGCTCAGGGCGCAGGCCAGCAGCCTGTCGGCCGAGAACGGCTGGGAGCGGCAGGCGATCCAGATGCTGCTGGACGACAGCTATGCCCAGCAGCGGCAACTGGTCGTGCAGGCCTTCGCCGACGGGGCGGACGGTCCGGCGGCGGCGCTGGAGATGTTCTCCGCCGGACAGGGCCGGGAACTGGCGCGGGCCGACCAGACCATGACCGAAATCCGCGCCGCCGGTGCAGTGGATCTCGGACGTCTGGTGCTGGCGAACCGCCAGATCGGGCGGCTGGTGACGGGCTGAACCGGCGCGGTCCGATCCGGCCTTGAAATCGGGGGGCATCCGCGCGATATAGGGGGCGGAAGGTTGCCGGCGGACGGACCGCTCGCCAACCCGGTCAGGTCCGGAAGGAAGCAGCCGTAACGAATCCGGTCCGGGTCGCACTGGCAGCCTTCCACCTTCCAATTTCCGAACGACCGGGAGTGAAGCGGGGACCATGACCGAGGCCGAACCAGCGCCCTATCAGGTCCTCGCCCGCAAATACCGTCCCCAGAATTTCGACGAACTGATCGGCCAGGACGGGCTGGTCCGCACGCTCTCGAACGCCATCGAGCATGACCGCATCCATCACGGCTACATGCTCACGGGCGTGCGTGGCGTCGGCAAGACCACCACGGCCCGGATCATTGCCAAGGCTTTGAACTGCTCGAGCGCGGACAAGCCGACCATGACCCCCTGCGGGACCTGCATCGACTGCCGCCAGATTGCCGAGGGGCGCCACATCGACGTGCAGGAACTGGACGCCGCCAGCCGCACCGGCGTCGACGACATGCGCGAACTGCTGGAGGGCGTGCCGTATCTGCCCGTGCAGGGGCGCCGGAAGATATACATCATCGACGAAGTGCACATGCTCTCGAAGAGCTCCTTCAACGCGCTGCTGAAGACGCTGGAGGAGCCGCCGGAGCACGTCATCTTCATCTTCGCCACCACCGAGATCCGCAAGGTGCCCGTCACGGTTCTGTCGCGCTGTCAGCGCTTCGATCTGAAACGCGTGCCTGCTGACAAGCTGATCGCCCATCTGGACCGCGTGGCGAAGGCCGAGGGTGCCGAGATCGACGAGGGCGCGCTGCAGATCGTCGCCCGCGCGGCGGAAGGCTCGGTCCGCGACTCGCTCAGTCTGCTGGATCAGGCCATCGGCCATGGCGGGGGCAGAGCTGACACGGCGACCGTCCGCGAGATGCTGGGCCTGGTCGACCGCATGCAGTCGCTCAACCTTTTCGAGGCGGCGATGAAAGGCGAGGCCGGCGAGGCCATGGTGATCCTTCGCCAGCTCTATGATGCCGGCGCCGAGCCGCAGTCGATTCTGGAAGACCTGCTGTCGATCGCGCACTGGCTGTCCGCCGAGCGGCTTGCGCCCGGTCACGAGCCGGCCGAAGCCCGCGCCGAGGAGGAGCGGGAGGCCGGACAGAAACTGGCCGAACAATTGTCCATGCCAGTACTGAGCCGCGCCTGGTCGCTGCTGTTGAAGGGACTGTCGGAGACGCGCTCGGCGCCGTCGCCCATCGCCGCCGCCGAGATGACGCTGATCCGGCTGGCCTATGCCGCCGACCTGCCCGACCCGGCCGATCTCGTCCGGCGTGTGCAGCAGGGCGCCGAGAGCGGCGCATCCGCTGCGCCATCCCGTCCGGCAGCACCGCCGCCATCCAATGGCGGCGGCGCGCGCGCTGCGGCCCGCAGCGCCCCCGCGGCCGACCCCCGTCCGCAGCAGGCCACGGAGGCGCAGCTCCAGACCCTGCCGCAGGATTTCCAGGCCCTGCTGCAGTTCGTCGAGGACCGTAACGAGATCCGCCTGCTCGGCCTGATCGAGGAGCATGTCCGGCTGGTCGACTACCAGCCAGGCCGCCTGGAGATCGGGCTGGAAGGTGACCCGCCGAAGGATTTCAGCCAGCGTCTGGTCGGCTGGCTCAACAGCCACACCGGAGCCCGCTGGGGCATCATCATATCCAACGCGGAGGGCGCGCCGACGGTCGCATCGGCCCGCCGCGCCGCGCTGGAAGCCGAACGCAAGGCGCGCGAGAACGACCCGCTGCTGCTGGAAGTGAAGAAGTTCTTTCCCAATGCCCGCGTGCTGCGCGATGACAAGCTTGAGACGCTGCCCGAGGCGCCGGCGTCCGACGACGAGGAGATCGACGAGCCATGAAGAATCTCGGCAACCTGATGAAGCAGGCCAAGGCCATGCAGGAGAAGATGGAGACCATGCAGGCCGAGCTGGAATCGCTCGAGGTTACCGGCGAGTCCGGCGCCGGCATGGTTCGGGTGACCATGACCGCCAAGGGCGTGCTGCAGAAGGTCAAGATCGATCCCTCCATCGTCGATCCGGCGGACCCGGAGATGCTGGAGGACCTGATCGTCGCCGCGCACAACGATGCCAAGCGCCGTGCCGACGAGACGATGAAGGAGAAGATGAGCGAGGTCACCGGCGGTCTCGACCTGCCGCCCGGCATGAAGCTGCCGTTCTGATCCTGACCAGTTCGCCGGGCATGCTTGGACGTTCAGGAGTCGCAAGGGCTGTCACCCCCGCCTTGTGCCGGGGGCCGGTGCGGCTTCGCCGCAAGTCTCTTGATTCGGTCGGATGCCCGCATGAAGCGGGTATGACAACAAGAGCAGGCGGCTACGCCCTTGATGGCGAAAGGACCGTTCAGCTTGGCCGCGGCTGATGTCGAACGTCTGATCCGGCTGCTGGCGAAGCTGCCGGGGCTGGGGCCGCGATCCGCGCGGCGCGTGGCGTTGCATCTGATCCAGCAGAAGGAGACGGTGATGCGGCCGCTGGCGGAAGCGCTGGCCGACGCAGCGGAAGCTGTCGGCGTCTGCAGCCGTTGCGGCAACATCGACACCGCCGACCCCTGCGAGATCTGCGCCGACCCGCGCCGCGACCCGGCCTCGATCTGCGTGGTCGAGCAGGTCGGCGACCTCTGGGCGCTGGAGCGGGCATCTGCCTTCCGCGGCCGCTACCACGTGCTTGGCGGCGTGCTGTCGGCGCTGGATGGCGTCACGCCCGAAGACCTCAATATCGAGACCCTGATTCCGCGCGCGGCGGAAGCCGATGTCACCGAGATCATCCTGGCGACCAACGCCACCGTCGACGGCCAGACCACGGCCCATTACCTGACCGAGCGGCTGGAGGGCTGCGGGGTGACGATCACCCGGCTGGCGCGCGGCGTGCCGGTCGGCGGCGAACTCGACTATTTGGACGACGGCACGCTGATCACCGCCTTCGCCAGCCGCAAGGGCGTCTAGTCGAGTCCCTTCTGCCAGGGCTCCATCAGCGCGTTCATCTCACCGTTGCGCATGGCGCCGGCGGCGTAGCCGAGGTCGCCACGGCCAATGGCGGCGAGCGTGTCGCGGACATGGGCCAGCGCCGACATCATCAGGCTGCCGCCGAGGCTGAGACGGCGCACGCCGAGGTCCCGGTACTCGTCCAGGCTCAGTGCGCCGACGCCGCCGATGGCGTGGGCGTTGAACGGCCCGTCGATGGCCTTCACCAGCCGGCCCAGCAGGCCGGGATCGACCACGCCGGGGACATAGACGCAACCGGCGCCGGCCTCCAGGAACGCATTGGCCCGGCGCACGGCCTCGGCGAAACAGGCTTCCGGATCGCTGAAGCCGACCAGAAACGGATCGGTGCGGGCATTCAGAACGAACGGCATGTCCGCCCGCCGGGCGGCCTGAGCCCCGGCCTGAATACGCGTCACGGCCAGATCGTAGTCCATCAGCGCGCCGCTGCCCGGCGACACGTCCTCGATATTGCAGCCGGAAAGCCCGCCCGCGATTGCCGCTTTGACCGTCGCTGCGACGGCCTCCGGCGTGTCGCCGTAACCGGCCTCCAGATCGGCGGTCACCGGCACCGGCGCGCAGGCCGCGAGCTCGGACGCGAAGGCGATGTTCTCGGCGCGGCTGAGGTTCTGTCCGTCAGGACGGCCCCGGGTCAGGGCGTAACCGACGCTGGTCGTCGCGATGGCGCGATGGCCCGCATCCGCGATCAGGGCCGCGCTTGCATGATCCCAGGCGTTGGGCAGCACCAGCATACCGCCGTCATGGTGCATGGCGCGAAAGCGTTCGGCCTTTTCCCGATGGTCGTCGGTCTGTGTCATGTCGGTCCTCCGTATCCGTTGGCGCGATCATCGGCTTGGCGGATGCATCTGGCCAATGCATAGTTCTGAGAATCATATCAGGAATACAGATGCCATCTCGCGCCGAGATCGAGGCCTTTGTCGCCGCCGCCCGCCATGGCGGCGTCACCCGCGCCGCCGAACTGCTGCACCGGTCACAGCCGGCCATCAGCCGCCGTATCGGCCAACTGGAAGCCGCGCTGGGTGCGCCGCTGCTCGACCGTGGCGCGGGTTCGCCGACGTTGACCGAGGCCGGACGGGTCTTCCTGCCGCATGCCGAGGCGGCGCTGGCGGCGCTGAAGGACGGTGCGGCGGCCGTGGCGGGGCTGGAGGACGAGACGGGCGGTGGCATCGGGCTGGCGATCGTGGGCACGCTGGCCGATTCGCTGGTGATCGCCGTGCTGCAGGACTTCCTGCGCCGGCGTCCGGACGTGGAACTCGATCTCAGGACAGCGACCAGCGCAGAAGTCAGTGAGCTTGTCCGACGTGGCGAGGTGGCGCTGGGGCTGCGTTACGACCCGCCGCCGACCGGCGACCTGACCGCACACGAGGTCGGACGGGAGCCGCTGCAACTGGTTTGCGCTGCCGATCACCGGCTCGCCGGGCGTCGTCTGCGCAGGCTCGATCCGCTGGCCGGCGAGCGCTGGCTCGTGTTCCCGACCACTCGCAGCCGTCCGAACACCGCCCTGCAGCACGCCGAGCGGACCCTGGCGAAGGCGGGCCTGCACGACATCGAGCGGATGGTCGTGGACAGCCTCAATGCTCAGAAACGCCTCGTCGAGGCCGGCTTCGGCATTGCCCTGATGCCGGAGAGCGCCGTGCGGGACGAGCTGGCCCGCGGCAGTCTCGCCGCCATCGACGGGCCGGGCCTTCGGCTGACCCAGACCGTGGCCGCCGTGTGCCGACGGACCGGCTACCTGAACGGCGCGGCACGCGCCCTGCTGGATGAGTTGCTGGCGGCGAAGGACCGTCCGATCAGCGCGCCCAGCCCCACCAGCGGCAGAAGGCGTCGCCCATGACCAGCCGTTCCGCCTCGCCGTCCAGCATGGAGGTGAACATGCTGATGCAGTCGGCCCAGGGACAGGGCATCTTGGTGATATCGGTGCCCCAGAAAACGCGCTCCGGCCCGAAGGCGTCGAGCACGGTCTTCAGATAGTCCTGCATGATCGGGAACGGCCATTCCTGGCCCGAGTAGCCGGGCAGGCCGGTCGCCTTGACGGCCACATTCGGCAGCCGCGCCAGCTTGATCAGTTCGGGCAGGTGGGTCATCGCGGCGTGGTCCTTCAGCCTGGTGAAGCCGCCGCGGCCGCCCAGGTGGTCGATGGTCAGTTTCAGCCCCGGATGCCGGGCCGCGACCTCGGCGAAATCCGGCAGCGTGTCGGTCGCCAGCACGGCCACGGGGACGCCGTGCGCCTCTGCCGCCGTCCAGAGCCAGTCATGGCGGCCGTCCCGCATCGCCGCCATGCCTTCTTCGCCCATGAAGACGTAGCGCAGGCCGAGCACGCCGGGCTCGTCGCGGACCGTGGCGATCCGCCCGGGCGTCGCCGGGTCGTCCAGCTTCGGCGAGGTCATCATGGCAAAACGGCCCGGATAGTCGGCGATGGCCTTTTCCGCCATGTCGCAGGACCCCGGGTCCCAGCCCGGCGGGTGGATCACCGCCGCGTCCACGCCGCCCTCGTCCATCATCCCGACGGCTTCCTCGGCGTCGAAGCGGGTGACCTGGCGGTGGGCGTCGTTCACGGGCAGGCCGCTGCCCCAGAGATGGATCTGCGCGTCGACGATGGCCATCGGCTCAGAAGCTCGGCTTCGTCGGGAACGGCGTCAGCTGCAGCTCGTGCGTCCAGCAGGACCGGTCCTGCGAGTGCAGGTACCAGAAGGCCTCGGCGATCTTCACCGGGTTGATGATGATCTCCGGCTTCTCCTTCGCCTTGGGCAGGTTGCGGGTGCCGGGGCTGTCGATCAGCCCGTCGATCACGACATTGGCGACGTGGACGCCGAACTCGGAATATTCCTCGGTCAGCACCTGGGCCAGCGTCCGCATCATCGTCCGCGGATAGTAGAGCGACTCGCCGGTGTTGCGCTTGCGGCCGCGCAGCGAGTGGTTGTTGTTGGAGAACAGGAAGGATCCGTGCCCGCGCTTGCGCATGGCCGGCAGGGCTTCCTTCGCCACCAGGAACGGACCACGGCAGGAGACGGCCATGGCGGTGTTGAAGATCTCCACCGGCATGTTCTCCAGCAGCTCCATCTCCTTCGGCAGTTCCCGCCCGTCGGGATAGCCGGCGTTGTAGACCAGCGCCTCGGCATCGCCGAAATCGGCGCGGATCTTCGCGAAGGCCCCGCGATCGAGGCGTCGTCGGACAGGTCCATCTCGACCACCGAACACCGGCCGCCCTGGCCCCTTATGACCTCGATCAGCCCTGTCGCATTGTCGGCATTGCGGGTGGTGATCACGGTCTCGAAGCCCTCGGCGGCGAATTTCTGCGCGATGGCGCCGCCGACGCCGTAGCGGATGCCCTCCGGCACATCGGCGTCGTCCACCTCGCCGCCGTGAATCAGCTTCGTCATGTGCCCGTCGGAGCGCCATTTGGTCGTGGCGCCGACGATCACGGCAATCGGTCTGTCGGTCATGGTGCGGTCCTCCCCTGCCGGAGTTTGCGAGCGGAGGGCCGCTCTTGCCAAGGGGCGTGGGATACGGTCAGTCCGTGATCGGCCCCTTGCCGACGCGGGGATTGATCCGGCCGCCATCGGCCAGGCCGATGATCAGGACCAGCTCGTCGGGCAGCGGCGCATCGGGCACGATGATGGTCATCGTGTCGAAATGGTCGAAGGACCAGGCCTCATCCTTGTGGCCGAGCGGCAGATCGAGCGCGGTCCCCGGCGCGGCCAGCTTGACGTTCGAGGGGATCAGCGCCGCGCCCCCGCCCAGCGCCGCGCGCATCGGCTTGCCCAGTTTCGGGTGCACCAGCGCGCCGCCGTGCTCCATCTCGCCTGCCGTGCCGACCAGCGCGCCCTTGCCGTAGCTGACGGCGCCGGTCCAGCATCGCAACCAGATCGGTCATCAACCGTTCTCCCAGCGTCCCGCCGATATCGAACAGATCCGACAGATCCTCGACGAAGCGGCCGGCATGCGGGTTTTTCAGAACCGCCGCCCCGGCGACCCGCGTGACCGGGGCGCAAGGCTGGCCGAAATTGTCCGCTGTGACGATGTCGCGGATGAAGACGGTCCTTCGAAGCTGCATCGTTCGTTCCCCGCTCACGGTTCCCTGTCGCGGCGCGCCGCCGGCCGATCCCAACCTATCACAGACCGGCAGAACTGGGCGTCGGACAAGGCCCGCAGGTTCTGGCGTGGCAAAATTCGCATGGTGTTGCGGTGCATGCCCCCATCCCGAAAGGTGCTATTGCAATTCACTCGCATTCTCCGTAACGAGTGCGAGTGATTTTCAGTATCAGACAAGGTGACAAGACATGATCAAGGCGCGAGGGGGCATCACGGCGCTGGGTGCGGCAGCGTTGTTGGCAGCGGGCGGCAACGCGGTTTCGGCGGAAGAATCCTGGCCGAAGTTCTCCGGCGAGATCGGCATCGAGCTCCAGAACGACTTCACGTTCGACTCCGACGATCCGGCAGCCGAGCAGAACGAACTGGGGACGTCGACCGGTGTGGACCTGTATCTGCATTTCTCCGAGAATTTCTACATCAATGCCGGGCTGCTGCTGGAAGCCGTGCGCGATCCGGGACCGCAGGAAGATCGCGTCTTCCAGGACCACGGCCTGTTCGTCGAGGTTCTGACGATCAACTGGGAGAACGACACCTTCGGCGTCTATGCCGGCAAGTTCGGCCCCAACTTCTCCCTCGGCTATGACGCCGCGGCGGGCCTCTACGGCACCGACATTCTGGGCGACGATGTCGAACTGGCCGAGTTCCTGGGCGCCGGCGGTGCGATCAATCTGGGCGACAGCGCCTTCGGTTCCACCGTGCTGTCGGCGAGCGTCTTCACCGCAGACACGACCATTCTCAGCGAGAGCTTCATCACCAACCGCGGCCGGACCCGGCAGGCGGCGGGCGAGCCCGGCAACACGGAATCGCCGGAATCCTTCGCGATCGCGCTGGACGGTGAGGCCGTGCCGGGCGTCGAGGGCTTCCGCTACCACGTGGCCTACGCGCATCTCGGCGCCGACGCCGCACCGAACGAGCACCGCATCGCCGTCGCCGGCGAGTGGTCCTTCGAAGTGCAGGAAGGCGTGACGTTGACCCCACTGGCCGAGTATGTCCGCTTCGAGAATGCGGGCGGTAACGGCAACGAGAGCCGCAACTACTTCACCGCCTCGCTGGGCCTCAGCCTGCAGGAGAAGTGGTTCGCCGCTCTCGCCTACACCGGAAAGGACGTCACCGTCTCCGGTGGCGGCAATGGCGATACCTACGACGATCAGGTCAGCCTCTCGGTCGGCTACGCCTTCGACAACGGCCTCGGCCTGGATGTCGGCTACAAGCACAACCGCTCCGGCGGCATCGGCACCAGCACGGTCGGCGCATTGCTGACCTACGGCTTCGAATTCTGATCCCAACGCAGAAGCAGAAGGGAAACACCATGAAACATCTACGCCTGAAGGGCCTGCTCGCCGCTGCCGGCATGGCGGTGCTCGCAGCGCCCGTGCAGTCGCAGGACGTCACGCCGGGCGCGGTGCTGACGACCTACGCCGATATTGCCCACGCCACCTATTCGGACTCGCTGGCGACGGCGCGGACGCTGTCGATGGCCGTTGACCGGCTGGTTTCGCAGCCCTCCGAAGGATCGCTGCGGGCGGCCCGTGCCGCCTGGCTCTCTGCCCGCGCGCCCTATCAGCAGACCGAGGCTTACCGTTTCGGCAACCCGATCGTCGACGACTGGGAGGGCAAGGTGAACGCGTGGCCGCTCGATGAGGGGCTGATCGACTATGTCGATGCGGCCTACGGCACCGAGAACGATCAGAACCCGTTCTACGCCGTCAACGTCATCGCCAACCCGTCGCTCACCGCCGGCGGCAAGACCATCGAAGCAACGAAGATCGATGCGGCGCTGATCCGCAGCCTGCACGAGATCGACGAGGTCGAGGCCAATGTCGCGACCGGCTATCACGCCATCGAGTTCCTGCTCTGGGGGCAGGATCTGAACGGCACGCAGCCGGGCGCCGGCAACCGGCCCTGGACCGATTACGCGAAGGGCGAGGCCTGCACGGGCGGCAAGTGCGCCCGCCGCGGGGCCTATCTGAAGGCGGCCACGGCTCTGCTGGTCTCTGATCTGGAAGAGATGGCGGCGAACTGGGCCGAAGGCGGTGCCGCCCGCGCGGCCCTGGCTGCAAATGGCGAGATGGCCGGGCTGGGCATGATCCTGACCGGGCTGGGCAGCCTGTCCTATGGCGAGCTGGCGGGCGAGCGGATGAAGCTCGGTCTGATGCTGCACGACCCGGAGGAAGAGCATGACTGCTTCTCCGACAACACCCACAACTCCCACTACTACGACGCGGTTGGCATCATGAATGTCTTCGAGGGCCGGTATGTCCGCATCGACGGGACTGTCATGAAGGGCGCGTCGATCGAAGCTCTGGCTGCTGCCAAGGACGCTGCCCTCGCGAAGGAAGCGCGGGCCGATATCCAGGCGACGGTCGCCGCCATGGCGAAGATCAAGCAGGCCGCCGACCGTCGCCGCATGTCCTACGACCAGATGATCGCCGAGGGCAACGAGCGCGGCAACAAGCTGGTGCAGGACGCCATCGACGGGCTGGTGAAGCAGACCCGCTCGATCGAACGCCTGGTCGCGGCGCTCGGCCTCGACAGGATCGAGTTCGAGGGTTCCGACAGTCTCGACAATCCCACCGCCGTGTTCCAGTAGTGCGCGGCGGCCCGGCCGCTCTGGCCGGCAACGGCAATCCGGCGGGCCGGCCTCTCCGAAGTGGAAGGGCCGGCTCAGCCTGTTTTTGCAGGAACGGAATGAAGGCAGCGGCAGCGATATTTCTGGGCGTCCTGATGCTCGCGGGCGCGGCGGCCTGCCGAAACCGCCGCCGAGCGCCGGGCCCGCATTCTGGCCCCGGCGACGGCGTTCGATACGGTCGAGAGGTGGGAGGACCTGCCAGGTGGCAGCGCCACCAACAGGACCCGCCTGGACGGGGAAGCCTTCTCGCAACCGAGCGGAAGCCTGTCCTTCACGAAGCGCGCGGACTTCTTTGTCGGCAACGGCATCTTCAAACGGCTCTGGGTCAGCTCTCCGAGCTCGACACGGTCCGCCGACGGGCTGGGGCCGGTCTACAACGCCCGCGCCTGCCAGCGCTGTCACCTGAAGGACGGCCGCGGGCACCCGCCGGCGGGTCCCGACGACGGCGCGGTTTCCGTCCTGGTAAAGCTCTCGGTGCCCCCGCAGACGGACGCCCAGCGCCATTATCTGGCCGAAGGGCGCATCGGTTTCGTACCCGAACCGATCTATGGCGAGCAGCTTCAGGACATTGGCGTGCCGGGCGTGCCGCCAGAAGGCCGGATCGTGATCGACTGGCGGGAAGAGACCGTTGCGCTCTCCGGCGGCGAGAGCGCCAGCCTCCGGCGGCCGGTTCTGCAGATCGCCGATCCCGGCTACGGCGCAATGCATCCGGAGACCATGACCAGCATCCGTGTCGCCCCGCCGATGATCGGGCTTGGTCTGCTGGAGGCCATCGCCGAAGCTGACATTCTGGCCGCCGCCGATCCCGACGACAGGGATGGCGACGGCATCTCCGGCCGCCCGCAGCGGGCCTGGAGCGAGGCCGGGCAGAAGGTCATGCTGGGCCGCTTCGGCTGGAAGGCGGGCAAGCCGACCATCGACGATCAGTCCTCCGGCGCCATGGCCGGAGACATCGGCGTCTCCAACCCGCTGATGCCGGCGGCCTGGGGCGACTGCACCGAGAACCAGCCGGTCTGTCGCAATGCGCCCCATGGCGCCGATAGCGCGGCTGGCGAACACGAGGCTCCGGGCGAACTGATGGATCTGGTGTTCTTCTACAGCCGTCATCTGGCGGTGCCGGCCCGGCGCGATGCGGGCGACCCCGAGGTGCTGATGGGCAAGCGGGTGTTCTACGGGATCGGCTGCATCGCCTGTCATACGCCGAAGCACGCCACCCGCCGCGACTGGCCGGACGAGTCGCTCGCCGGGCAGCTGATCTGGCCCTACACCGACCTGCTGCTGCACGACATGGGCGAGGGTCTTGCCGATGGCCGGCCGGACGGTGTGGCGGACGGGCGGGAGTGGCGGACGCCACCGCTCTGGGGCATCGGCCTGACGGAGACCGTCAATGGCCATACGCAGTTCCTGCATGACGGCCGCGCGCGCAGTCTGCTGGAGGCCGTGCTCTGGCATGGCGGCGAGGCCGGGGCGGCGCGTCAGGCGGTGATCGACATGCCGCCGGCCGAGCGGGCGGCGCTGATCCGTTTCCTGGAGTCGCTCTGATGCGCTGGCTGATACTGCTCGCCGGCCTCGTGTCCTGGCCTGCCATGGCGCAGGACTTCGGCGCGGCCGTGCTGAAGACCATCGATGAAGCCGTGCTGCCCGCCTATGAACGCCTGGCCGGAAGCGCCGACAGGCAGGCGGCGGCCGTGGAAGGTCTCTGCGCCGAGCCGGACGCCGCGGCGCTGGATGAAGCGCGTGCCGGCTTCGCCCCGCTTGTCGCCGCATATGGCGGGATCGAGTTCGTTCGCTTCGGCCCCGCGCGCGACGAGTTCCGCCACAGCCGGCTCTACTACTGGCCCGACCGGCGCGGCCGTGGCCTGCAGCAGGTGCAGGCGCTGCTGACCGGGGCGGATCCATCGGCGCTGGCTGCCGGCGCGCTGGCGCAGAAGAGCGTCGCGCTGCAGGGGCTCGGCGCGCTGGAGTTCGCGCTGTTCGGAACCGACGCCGATGCGGACCTGATACAGCCGGACAGCTACCGCTGCCGCTACGCCGCGGCTGTCGCCCGCAACATGGCTGCTGTGGCCCGCGAGATCCGGGAAGGCTGGCAAGGGGACGGCGGATTCCGGCAGGTGATGGCCGCACCCGGTCCGGGGAATCCGAGATTCCGCAGCCCCGCCGAAACCGCCCAGACGCTGATCGACGCAGCCCGCGAACAGATCGGGTTCGTTCGCGACCACAAGCTGGCCGCCGTCATCGGCGGCGCACCGGACGAGGCCCGGCCCCGGCTGGCGCCGCTCTGGCGGTCGGGCGCGACCCTCGACCTCGTCGAGGCCAACATCCGTTCCGTCATCGCCCTGTTTGCCGAAAGCCGGCTGGACCGGCTGGTGCTGGCCGCCGACCCCTTGCTGCTGGAGGAACTGCAGCGGGAACTGCAGAACGCGCTCGACGCGGTCCGCGAGGCGAAGGCTTTGCGGAACGCCGGCGGTGATGTCTTCGCCGGGGACGAGGGGCACGGTCTGCTGCTCTATGCGACGGCGCCGCTGGGGGGCGTGGCCAGCATCCTCGGCGAGCGTCTGCCGCAGGCGCTCGGACTGGTCAGCGGGTTCAATGCGCTCGATGGCGATTGACCGCCGGAACCTGCTGAAAGGCATGGCAGCGGCCACATTGCTGCTGCCGCACGGGGCGCAGGGCAGACCGTCCGGCGCGCGCTTCATCGCTTCCCGCCGGACGCCCGGAGGCGATCTCGCCACGGTCTTCGGCGCCGACGGCTCGATCCTCGCCAGCCACCGCCTGCCGGACCGGGGGCATGGCGCCGCCGTGTCGGAGGACGGACGGGCCGTGATCTTCGCGCGGCGGCCCGGCCGTTTCGCCCTCGTGCTGTCGATGGAAACCGGCCGTGAGCTGGCCCGCATCGAGGCGCCGGCGGACCGTCACTTCTACGGGCACGGCTTCTTCTCCGCCGACGGCGGCCGGCTCTACGCCACCGAGAACGATTTCGGGAACGCCCGGGGCGTGCTCGGCGTCTACGATGCATCGGCGGGGCATGCGCGCATCGGCGAACTCGACACTTACGGGACCGGTCCGCATCAGGTGCTGCCGATGCATGGCGGCCGTCACGCCGTGGTGGCCAATGGCGGCATCGAGACCCATCCGGACTGGCCCCGGCGCAAGCTGAACCTGCCCGCGATGCGCCCCTCGCTGGCGCTGATCGATCTGAAGACGGGCGCGCTCGCCGACAGCGCTGAACTCGGACCCCGGCTGCACGCGCTTTCGATCCGCCACATTGCGCTGGCCGGCGGCGAGGTCTGGTTCGGCTGTCAGGACGAGGCGCCCGGTCCGGATCCGCGCCCGCTGGTCGGCGTGTACCGCCCCGGCGCCGGCGCGGAACTGATCGAGACCTCCGCCGATCCGGCCTTCCGCGCCTATATCGGCTCGGTCGCCGCCAGCCATGACGGCCGCCGTATTGCCACCACCTCACCGCGTGGGGGCGTCGCCACTGTCTGGTCCGCAGAAACGCGCCGGCCGCTCGAGACATGGCGCATCCCGGATGTCTGCGGCGTGGCGGCCTGCGGCACGGGCTTCGTCTTCACCGACGGCCTCGGCCGCATCTGGCGCGGGGGCCGTGTCACGGCTGAACACGCCGCCGCCTGGGACAATCATATCGCCGGGTTGTGACCGACCGGAATTTGGCGCGCCCTGCAGGACTCGAACCTGCGACCCCAAGCTTAGAAGGCTCGTGCTCTATCCAGCTGAGCTAAGGGCGCGTGGGCCGGGACTATAGCCAAACCGCCCCGGAATCGCAGGGTCCAATTTGCGCGGGGCGCGGTGGTGCTATAGTGACGGCGCGCGGCAACGCCCGGAGGAGACGCCACCATGAAACTGTCCGACGAACAGCTGCAGCAGTTCGACGAGCTCGGCTACGTCATGCTGCCCGACATCTTCAGCCTCGACGAGATGGCCGTCGTCAATGGCGACCTGCCGCGGATCTACGACATGCAGCGCGACGAGGTCTGGCGGGAGAGTTCGGGTGCGGTGCGCACGGCCTTCGCCGCCCATACCTATTCCGAACCCTTCGACCTGATCGGCCGTCACCCGCGCCTGGTCGAGCCGGTGCAGCAACTGCTCGGCGGCAAGGTCTACATCCACCAGTACAAGATCAACGCCAAGGCCGCCTTCGACGGGGATGTCTGGCAGTGGCACCAGGACTTCGGCACCTGGCACCGCGACGACGGCATGCCCGAGCCGCGGGCCATGAACATCGCGCTGTTTCTGGACGACGTGACCGAGTTCAACGGCCCGCTCTGGATCATTCCGGGCAGCCACAAGGAAGGCGTGCTGGAGGCCGGCCACGATCTGAAGACCACCTCCTATCCGCTCTGGACGCTCGACAACGGCAAGATCGCCGAGCTGGCCAACGAGCACGGCATCTTCTCGGCCAAGGGCCGGGCCGGATCGGTGCTGATGTTCCATTCCAACATCGTCCACGCCAGCAGCCCGAATATCGGCCCCTGGGGCCGGACCATCGTCTATCTGAGCCTCTGCCACGTCGACAATCACATCACTCGCCACAAGCGCGCCGAATGGATCGCGCACCGCGACTTCACGCCGATCGACATCGCCAATGACGACTGCCTGAAGGAACTGGCCCGGAAGGCCGTGGCGGCGGAGTGAGCGGCGGGATCGACGGCTTCATCGAGCGGCTGGCGCGGCCCGCGACCGGCAGGGGGCTGCTGGACGGGCTGAGCTTCGGGCTGAAGGACCTCTATGACGTCGCTGGCCGGGTAGCAGGCTGCGGCAATCCCGACTGGCTGCGCACCCACGAGGCGGCGGCGGACGACTGCCCGGTGCTGGCGAAGCTGCTGGGCGCGGGCGCGGCGCTGGCCGGGATGACCCATACCGACGAACTGGCCTACAGCCTGAACGGCGAGAACCATCACTACGGCACGCCGGTCAACCCGGCGGCGCCCGACCGCATTCCGGGCGGATCGTCGTCGGGCTCCGCCAGCGTGACCGCGGCCGGCGCGGTGGATTTCGCCATCGGCTCCGACACCGGCGGATCGGTCCGCGTACCGGCCGCCTATTGCGGGCTCGCCGGCATCCGCACCAGTCATGGCGCGGTATCGCTGGCGGGCTGCATGCCGCTGGCGCCGAGCTACGACACCTGCGGGTGGTTCGCGCGCGAACCGGCAATGCTGGCCCGTGTCGGCGACGTGCTGCTGCCGCCGGGCGATGTCGCCACCACGCCGCGCTGGCTGATCGACCCGGCGCTGTTCGATCTCTGCGATCCGGAGTCCCGGACTGTGCTGGAAACCGCGATCAGCGGCGCCGGCCTCGTGCCGTCGCCCGTGGATATCGGCTTCGAGCCGGAAGCCTGGAAGGAGGCGTTCCGCATCCTGCAGGCCGCGGAGATCCGGGATGTGCACGGGGACTGGGTAAAGGAGGCCCGTCCCGCCTTCGGACCGGGGGTGAAGGACCGCTTCGAGATGGCGGCGGAATCGGCGAGGACGAGGTCGCCGCGATGCGGCCGGTCCGCGACCGGGTGCGGCAGATCATGTCCGGATTGCTGGGGTCGGACGGCGTGCTGCTGCTGCCGACCGCGCCGGGTCCGGCGCCGATCAGGGACTGGGACCCGAAGCTGCTGGACGACTTCCGCTACCGCATCATTGCGTTGACCTGCATCGCCGGTCATGCCGGCCTGCCGCAGGTGACGGTACCTGCGGGCCTCTCCGGCGGTGCGCCCGTCGGGCTGTCGCTGATGGGACCGCATGGCAGCGACCGCTGGCTGCTGCGGCTCGTGGAGACGATGCGGCTGTACTGAGTTACCGCCCGGACGGCCGCAACCGGGCCTTGTGCCGGTTGTCCATTTCGAACCTGAAACATGTATTTTCTTGGCCGCCGCTCTCGAACAGGCGGGTTTCGGTGAAGTCTTCAGTCAACTGCAATCCAGACGCAGGTCGCCGGGCACTGGAGACTTGGCAGGGGAGGATCTGCATTAACTGTTGCGTAATCGGATGGGGGTACTTGATCAGTCATTGAATGACCGCTCTCCCGAGGATCCAAAAAGAAATGCTCTCCAACTTCAAGGTCGGCACCCGCATGTACGGGGGCTTCGCCGCCATTCTCGTTCCCATGGCCCTGCTGGCCGCCTTCGTCATGTACACGATGAGCTCGACCAGCGATGACGTCGTCGAGTATCGCGCCACCGCGGTCAACACCAACCAGATCGGACGCATCCAGGCCAATGTCCTGATGACGCGTCTCGGGATGAAGGATTTCCTGAAGACCGGTTCGGAAGAGAGCGTGGGGCTTGTGCGTGAACGTCTTGCCGCGTCACTCGCCCTGTTCGACGAGGCAACGGCGACCGTCAGCAATGACGAGGAAGCCGCGGCGCTGGCCGGGATGCGGGCCAAGATGACCGAATACGGCACGACCTTCGACCAGATTGTCGTGATGCAGGGACAGCGCAATGAGGTCGTCGGCGGACTCGACACGCTGGGTCCGGAGCTGGCGATCGTGTCGCAGGCACTGCTCGAGGAGATGGCCCAGGCGGGCAATCTCGAAGGCACGAAGACCGCGGCCAGGATCCTCGAGGACGTGGAGATGATGCGTCTCTATGCGAGCAAGTATCTGCTGAACAACGAAGACGCCGCGATGCAAGAGGCGCAGCAGTTCAAGGCGCGGACCATCGAGGAGATCGAGACCCTGGAGGTCATCGCGGTCTCCGGCCAGTTCGCCACTCTCAAGGAAGGCGTGAACCGCTACGGTGAAGGCATGGACAAGGTCCGGGAAATCATCACCGCGCGGAACGGCTTGGTCACCGGCACGCTGGACCGCATCGGTCCCGAGGTCGCCGCCTCGGTCGAGGAGTTGAAGCTGGCCTACAAGGCGACCCAGGATCGTCTGGGTCCGGCCATGCAGGCCCGCAGCGAGAATGCGATCCTGGTGACCGAAGCGGTCGCTCTGGCGGCTCTGGTTCTCGGCATCGCCGTCGCATGGCTGATCTCGCGCTCCATCGTCCGGCCCGTCACCCGCCTGACCGGCGTCATGGGCGAGGTCTCCGACGGCAAGCTTGAAACCGAGATCCCGTCGGTCGATGCCGGCGACGAGATCGGCGACATGGCCCGCGCCGTCGAGGTCTTCCGCGACAACATGGTCAAGGCGCGCGACCTGGAGGCCCAGGAAAGGGCCGCCATGGCCGAGCGCGAGCGCCGCGCGAAGAAGATGGAAGAGACCGTGAACCGGTTCCGTCTGGCCATCGCCGACCGGATCCGGGCCATGAAGGGTGTCTCCGGCGAGCTCGACGAGGCGGCGGTGCAGCTGGCCGGCGTCGCGCAGCAGACCAAGTCGCAGAGCACGGACGCTGCCGGCATCTCCATGCAGACTGCGTCCAACGTCCAGAGCATCTCGGCCGCGATCGAGGAGATGAACGCCTCCTTCACCGAAATCGCCGAGCAGGTCCTGAAGGCCTCGCAGTCGGTCCAGGTGACCTCCGGCCAGGCGAAGTCGGCTCAGGCCGCCATGGCGGACCTGCAGGAGCAGTCGAATTCCATCGCGGAAGTCGTCTCGCTGATCAGCGACATCTCCGAGCAGACCAACCTGCTGGCTCTGAACGCCACCATCGAGGCGGCCCGCGCCGGCGATGCCGGCAAGGGCTTCGCGGTTGTGGCGTCCGAGGTGAAGAACCTGGCCAACAGCACCAACAAGGCGACCGAGGAGATCTCGAAGAAGATCCTTCAGGTGCAGCAGAACTGCGCCGAATCGGTGCAGGCGGTGCAGTCCATCGTCGAAAGCATCAGCTCGGTCGACGACATCTCGACCATGATCTCGGCTGCGGTCGAGGAGCAGAAGTCGGTGGCCGCGGAAATCGCCCGCAACATGTCCGAAGCGGCCGAGGGCACCGACAGGCTGTCGGGCAACATCGCCCAGGTCGACGAGGCCAGCGACCGCACGGTCACCACCGTCGAGCGGATGACGCAGGTCGCGAAGGCCGCCAATGACGAGACCGGCGGCATCAGCACCGAAATCGATACTTTCATCCGGGACGTCGAAGCCGCCTGACGGCTTCGCTCACCGGAAACCGGACGGGGACGGCGGTCCGGCGAAAGCCGGGCCGCCGTTTTTCTTTGGGGCTCGTGTTGTTGTCAGGCGGCGGTGGCACGGCGGCGGCGGCGCTCGCCGCGGCCACGGCGCCCTTCGCCACCCTCAGCCGCAGCGCCTTCCGGCGCCGGCTCGCGGTTGGTCTTCAGCCAGGTCCGGCAGTCCGGATCGTGGCCCAGCAGCACGTTGGCGGCGCGGACGGCGTTCATGTCCTCGTCGTGCAGCGGGTTCATGATCGCCGAGGTCATGCCTGCGGCGGCGGCCATGGACAGGAAGTGGCCGTTCATCACCCGCCGGCTCGGCAGGCCGAAGCTGATGTTGGACGCGCCGCAGGTGGTGTTGACCTTCAGCTCCTCGCGCAGGCGGCGGAGCAGCGAGAACACCTGGCGGCCGGCGTCGTTCATTGCGCCCACCGGCATCACCAGCGGATCGACGACAACGTCGGCGGCCGGGATGCCGTGGTCCTGCGCGCGCTCGACGATCTTCTTCGCCACCGCAAAACGCACGTCGGGATCGGTCGAGATACCGGTCTCGTCGTTCGATATCGCGACCACGGCGGCGCCGTGCTTCTTCACCAGCGGCAGCACGCGCTCCAGGCTCTCGTCCTCGCCGGTGACCGAATTGACCAGCGCCTTGCCCTGATAGACCGACAGGCCGGATTCCAGCGCCTCGATGATCGAGCTGTCGATGGAGAGCGGCAGATCGGTCAGCGACTGCACCAGCTGGATCGCCTCGGCCAGGATGCGCGGCTCGTCGGCCAGCGGAATGCCGGCATTGACGTCCAGCATCGTCGCGCCCGCCGCAGCCTGCGCCAGGGCGTCTTTCTCGACGCGGCTGTAGTCGCCGACCTTCATCTCGGCGGCCAGCAGCTTGCGCCCGGTCGGATTGATGCGCTCGCCGATGACGCAGAACGGCTGGTCGAAACCGATGACGATCTCGCGGCTGGCGGAGGAGAGAACGGTGCGGGTCATGGCGGTGCCTCAGTAGCGGGCGGTGACGCGGATCGGCTGGGTGTCGGCGGTCGCCTCGACGCCGCTGACCCAGCTGCCCCGCTGATGGAGCCATTCGGAGGTCTTCTTCAGACCGCCGAAGGGGAAGACATGCATCTGGCGGATGGCGCCGCCGGGATTGAGCGCCCAGTAGGCCTCCAGCGGCCCCACGATCGCTTCCGGTGAATGCCCGGTGGCCAGCGCGGTAACCGCCGAGGCGCGCTTCTTCAGGAAGTTCAGCGACTCGCCGACGCCGCAAGCTGCGGCATACTTCAGCAACGTCATGATCTTGGCGGGACCCGAGACGCCGATATGGATCGGCAGTTCGTTGCCCGCCTGCGTGATGCGCTCGGCCCAGGCGATGAAGCTGTCGGCATCGAAACCGAACTGGGTGACCAGATAGAGCTCCGCGTCGGTCTGCTTCGCGAAGGCGTTTTTCTCGCGGATGGCGAGATCCAGCGCTGCGGTCGGAATGTCGGGGCTGCCCTCGGGATGACCCGCGACGCCGATGCGGCTGAAGCCCAGCCGGTCGAACCAGCCGCTCTGCAGCAACTCGATGGAGGAGCCGATCGGCCCCATCTGACGATCCGGGCTGCCGGCGATGACCAGCGCCTCGTTGACGCCGGCTTCCTCGGCCAGCGCGCGGATGCGGTTCTCGAAGGCGTCGCGGCTCGGGAACCGCCGCGCGGCCAGATGCGGCACCGCGACATAGCCATGGTCCCAGAGCTTGCGGGCCGACGCGACCATGCGGGCGTTGTCGTCGCTGCCGAGATCGGTGATGTAGACGCGGGTGTTGACCGGGAACAGGCCGGTCAGGTCGACCTTGTCCAGGATCTGGGTCGGCGTCGCTTCGATCGAAGCACCGATACGCGGGCTGCCGCCCAGCCGGAAGACGTTATCCATCTGCCCTGCCTCCGTTCGCCACCAGCGCACTGACCCGCTCGGGGGGATACGCCGCTTCCAGTTCGGCTGCGAAAATCGCGGCCAGCTCTTCAAGATTGCCGTCGACGGATTCGGGTTCGCCCTGCCGCCATTCGGCCAGATAGGCGTCGCTGTCCTTCGCCCCCAGCTTCATGGCCGTGCGGTCGATCGCCTTGATGAAACGTTCCGGCAGTTCGATCGAAGCGCGCTTGCGGCCCGCCTTCACGATCACCTGCGCCGGGATATCCCGCCAGTAAACGACGATCTTCTGCGCCATCACCTGTCCTCTGCCTTGCTCCCTATATGAAGATTCGCAGGGCCGGCGGATGCCTTGGGGACGACGCAGCGAAGTCGCTTCCGCGACAAAGCGACATCAAGTGATGGCGGCTAAGTTACTGATTTAAAATGTATTGTCTGGAAGCGACGCAAATCTGTTCCGACAACGACGCGCATTTGCGGCGTTTACGCGACATCAACCCCAGGCGCGCAGGTCCGGTCCGTTGTCGCGCAGCCAGACCTCGGCCTGCCGCACCTGCGGGTGCAGACGGGCGACCAGACGGTGGAAGGCGGGGCCGTGATTCATCTCCCGCATGTGCGCGACTTCGTGGGCGGCGACGAAATCCAGCACGAAGGCGGGGGCCAGGATCAGGCGCCAGTTGAAGGACAGCGCGCCGCTGGAGGAGCAACTGCCCCAGCGGCTTTTCTGGTCGGCGATCCGGATGCGCGCGATCTTCACGCCGACATCGGCGGCGTGGCCGCGGGCGCAGTGGCCCAGTTCCCGGCGGGCCTCCGCCTTCAGCCAGTCGGTGACGCGGCGGTTGATGTGCGCCGCTTCCCCGGAGACCAGCAGCAGGGCGCCGTCGCGGCGTACGCCCGACCGCTCGCCGGGCCGGTGCGCGACGGTCAGCGTGTCGTCCAGAACGGGCAGGCTGACGCCGTCGCCGAAGGGCCGGCGCTTCGGCCGCGCGTCGCGGCGCTCCGCGATCCAGTCGAGATGATCGAGGACGAAGGCCTCGCCCGCCGCCAGCGAGGCACGGGGCGGCAGGACAAGCACCGGCGCGCCGTCGGCACGGTCGAGGCGCAGCTTCATCCGCCGCGCCCTGGGATGACGCAGGACGCGCAGGTCCGGCGGCAGGCTCTCGCTCACGCGGTCCGCGCGTGGGCCTTCACGCAACCTTTTCCTTCTTCTTCTTCGACGGCCGGATCGCCTCGATCAGCCGGTCGCGGATGCGCTGCTGCTTGTTCTTGTCCTCGATCTTCAGGCCGAACATGTCGCGGACATAGAAGACGTCGACCGCGCGCTCGCCATAGGTCGCGATCCGCGCCCGACCGACATTCAGCGACAGGTCGTAGAGCGCCCAGGCCACGTCGTGGACGAAGCCCAGCCGGTCGCGGCCGTTCACCTCGATCACCGTCCAGGTGTTGGACGCCGTGTTGTCGATGAACACCGCGGGCTCGACGGTGAAGACCTCGGTCCGCTGGGCGTAGTTCGGCTTCTTCTCGGCAAAGACGCGGCGCGGACGCATCTCGCCGGCGAGCGTTTTCAGGATGGCCTGCTTCATCCGCTCCAGCCGGCGCGGTTCGTCCAGCGCGCTGTCGCTGGTGTCCTGGACGATGAAGCTGTCGATGGCCATACCGTCATGGGTGGTGAAGATGCGGGCGTCGACGATACTGACATTGGCCACTGCCATGGCGCCGGCGATGCGCGCGAACAGACCCGGATGGTCCTGGGCGTAAATCGCGATCTCGGTCATGGCCTTGAAGGCGTCGGAGCGGGCCTCGATGCGGATTTCGGCTGGCGACTTGTCGGCCGCACGCATGATCTCGGCGTGCCAGACCTGGGTATCGACATCCAGGCCCAGCCAGTAGCCGTCGTAGAACCGCTGCAGATGGGCCTCGACGTCGGCCTTGGGCCAGCCCTTCAGTCGGGCAGCGAGTTCCTCGCGCGCATTCGCGACGCGCTGGCGGGAGGCCTTGCCGATCATGTCGCCGGACATGGCGTCCTCGGCGCGGTAGTAGAGGTCGCGCAGCAGCTGGCCCTTCCAGCCGTTCCAGACGCCGGGGCCGACCGCGCGGATGTCCGCCACGGTCAGGATCAGCAGCAGGCGGAGCCGTTCCGGGCTCTGCACCGCACCGACGAAGTCGGCGATGGTCTTCTGGTCGGCGAGGTCGCGCTTGAAGGCCGTCGCTGACATCAGCAGGTGCCACCGCACCAGCCAGGCGACGGTTTCGGTCTCGGCGCTCGACAGGCCCAGCCGGGGGCAGAGCTTCTTGGCCACGCGTTCGCCCAGCACCGAATGGTCGCCGCCGCGGCCCTTGGCGATGTCGTGCAGGAAGACGGAGACGTACAGCGCCTCCCGCGAGATCACCTTGTGGACGATGTCGTGGCTGAGCGGGTGATCCTCCTTCAGCCGTCCCTGCTCGATCTGCCACAGCAGGCCGACGGCGCGGATGGTGTGCTCGTCCACGGTGTAGTGGTGATACATGTCATGCTGGGTCTGGGCGACGACGCGGCCGAAATCGGTGATGAACTGACCCAGCACGCCGGCCTCGTTCATGCGGCGGAGATGGATCTCCGGCTCCTTGTCCGAAGTCAGGATCTCCATGAAGGCCTTGTTGGCGTCCGGGTCCTTGCGGACGTCGGCCTTGATCTTCTTCTTGTGGCGGCGGATCAGTCGCAGGGCGTTGGGATGGATATCCAGATCTTCCCGCTGGGCGACGCGGAAGATCCGGATCATGTCGATCGGCGTCTTCTCGAAATGCGCCTCGTCCGCGACCGACAGCCGGCCCGCTTCAGCCAGAAATCCCTCGACGTTGCGGGACCGCAGCCCGAAGCGCGGCAGCCGGATCAGCGGCTGTTTCTGGTTCTCCGTCTCGATGGCGGTGCAGATGATCCGGGTCAGGTCGCCGACGTCGCGCGCCACCAGGTAGTAGTGCTTCATGAAGCGCTCGATGGCCTGTGCGCCGGCATGGTCGGTATAGCCGAGCCGCTTCGCCAGTTGCGGCTGGAGATCGAAGGTCAGGCGCTCCTCTGGCCGTCCGGTCATCAGATGCAGGTGGAAGCGCACCGTCCACAGGAACCGCTCGGCCTTCACGAACTTCCTGAGCTCGCCGGCGCTCAGCACGCCGCGTTCCACGAGATCCGCGATGTTTTCCACCTGATAGACGAACTTGGCGATCCAGAAGAGCGTGTGCAGGTCGCGCATCCCGCCTTTGCCCTCTTTCAGGTTGGGCTCGTTGACATAGCGGGAATCGCCGTAGCGCTGGTGCCGTTCGTCGCGTTCGGCCAGCTTCTGGCGGACATAGTCCTCGCCGTTGCCCTGCACGACATCCTTCTGGTAGCGGCGCTTGAGTTCGACGAACAGCGCCTGGTCGCCGAAGATGTAGCGGCTCTCCAGCAGGGCGGTGCGGATTGTCGTGTCCTGCTTCGCCATCCGGACGCAGTCGTCGACCGTGCGGCTGGAATGCCCGACCTTCAGCTTCAGGTCCCAGAGCATGTAGAGCATGTACTCGATCACGCTCTCCGACCACGCGGTCTGCTTGTAGGGCATCAGGAACAGCAGATCGACGTCGGAGAAGGGCGCCATCTGCCCGCGGCCATAGCCGCCCACCGCGATCAGCGACAGTTGCTCGCTGTCGGTGGGGTTGGCTGTCGCGAAGACATCGCGGACGGCGTGCTCGTAGAGCAGGACGATGATCTGGTCGACGAGGTAGCACATGGAACGGGCGGCCTTGTCGCCGGGATCGTTCTCCAGGAAGCGGTGCTCGACGATCTGACGGCCATGCTCCATCGCGCTGCGAAGGATATCGAAGACGCCGGCTCTCAGGTCGTCGCCGGTCTTGTCCTCCGCCAGCTTGCGGATGGCCGCGCCGAGGCTGCGGCGGTCGATGATTTCACGTCGGTTGGTGATCTGCTCCATCGGCAGAACCTAGCAGATCGCGGCAATTTCCGCAGGGGGCAAATGCCCCGGGCTTCAGTCGACCATCGCGAGGCCTTCGTCCCGGCTGTCCGCGTTTGCGGCCGGGTCGGAGGCGCGGCGGCGCGGGCAGTCGGCGGGCGGATTCTTGCGCCTGCGCCGGTCGGGACCGAAATAGTCGCCCGATTTCACATAGGGCCGCGCACTGGAGATCATGTTCGCCAGGCGCCCCGCCACCATCTCGACAGATACCGGTTTGGCGATGAACTCGTTCACCCCGGCATCCCTTGCGCCGGTGACCACATGCGGCTCGGCATAGCCGGTGACCATCAGGATCGGCAGGTAGGGATTGGGCGAGTCCTCCGAGGTCCGGATCATCTTGGCGACGCTGACACCGTCCATGCCTTCCATGCGGTGATCCAGCGTGATGAAGTCAGGGCTTTCGTCCCGGATCAGGAGCATGGCCTCGCGGCCGCTGCCGGCCTGCAGGATGCGGTCGGCGCCGAGGCTCCGCAGTATCCGCAGCATCAGGTTCCGCATGGCGGCGTTGTCGTCGACGATCAGGGCGCAAAGACCGTGAAGGTTGAAAACGTCTTCTCTCATACCGCCTGCTCCAGTTCTGGCGGATTGTCGTTCTCATCCCGCTGGCCGTCCGCGTCGGGCGAGGCAGGCGGGAAGGACTCGGCCTCTTCGCGGTCCCCGATCCGGCGGCGTTCGCCGGTGTCGAAGCGCAGGTTCGCCATCAGGTCGATGCCGATGCCGCCGCCGGGGACGATGCCGCCGCTGTCGCGGCGGTCCGGCCCGAAATAGTTCTCGAGCCGGACGAAATTCTTCGGGTGCAGGATCACCTCGGCGATCCTGTTCAGCACGATGCGCGCGGATACCGGCTTGACGATGATGTCGTTCACGCCGGCATTGGTCGCGTTGACGATGGTGCGCTTGTCCGCGTAGCCGGTGATCATCAGGATCGGCACGAACGGGTTCGGGCTGTCGTCGCTGGTCCGCACCAGCTTGGTGAACTCCGTTCCTGTAATCGGCGCCATTTGATGATCGATCAGCACGATGTCGAAACGCGATCCCTTGAGTTGCTGGAAGGCCGAGGCGCCGTCCTCGGCCGCCGCCACGTCACGCACGCCGATCGAGCGCAGGATCTGCATCAGCAGCGCCCGCATGTGCCGATTGTCGTCGACGACCAGGATCTTCAGCACGCTCAGATCGACATACTTCAACGTGACGTTCCTCGGCGTCGACAATCGGAGGACGCCGTCCAGACGCCCGTGCGGAGACGCCAGTTTCACCCGGATTTGGTTCAGAAACCGTAAACTCAGGCCTTCGGGGGCGCGATCAGACCCCTGTGCCGGAGCAGACCGTGGAAGGCCTCCAGCCGCTCGCGCCGGTAGGCGCCGACGTCCCGGTTCCGGAAGTCGTAGAATCCCTCGCCCGCATCCATGCCGATCCGGCCTTCGGCCATCATCCGGTCGACGATCTCCGGCGCCCTGAAGCGGTCCTCGCCCGTGGCGCCGGCCATGTAGCGGCTGGCGTGATAGAGAATGTCGCCGCCGCCCCAGTCGATGAACTCGAGAAGCCCCAGAACGGCGAAGCGGACGCCGAAACCGGTACGGATGGCCCGGTCGATGTCCTCGGCCGAGGCGACGCCCTCCTCGACCATCCGGGCGGCCTCGTTCATGGCCAGCGCCTGTATCCGGGGGACGATGAAGCCGGGCGACGGGGCGCAGCGCACCGGTTGCTTGCCCATCTCCTCGAGCCAGCCCATCACCGTCGCCGTCACGGCCTCGTCGGTGCCGTCATGCGGGCTGACCTCGACGAGCGGGATCAGATAGGCCGGATTGAGCCAGTGGGCGTTCAGAAAGCGCTCCGGCCGGCGGACATGGCCGGCCAGTTCGCTCGACAGCATGGTCGATGTGGTGGAGGCGACGATCGCATCGGGCGCGGCCCGGGCGATCTCGGCCAGTGCATCCGCCTTGGCTCCGGCGGTCTCGGGCGCGCCTTCCATGACAAGATCGGCCACGGCGAGCGGTTCAGCCATTCCGCTTCTGGCGCAGGTCCGAATACGGCCGGCCATGGCTTCCAGCAGAGCTGCGTCATGGCCGCCCAGTTCCAGCATCAGCGACAGCGTCTCCCGGACCGACGTTGCCGCATCGCCCAGCAGCGCCTCCGCTTCTGCGGCCGGACGGTCCTTTCCGTCGATCAGAGTGACCTGCCAGCCCGCCCAGGCGAAGACGTGCGCCAGCCCGCGGCCCATGCGGCCGGCCCCGTAGAGCGCGACGCGGTTCACGCCCGGCCTTCCTGCATCAGACGGCGGATCTCGGCGACGCTCAGGCCCGAAAGCCCGAGGCTCTCGAAGGTCCGGCCGGTCGCATACAGGTCCTCGCCAAGGATCGCGCCGGCGATGGACAGCAGCCCGACGGCGACCGGCGTGGCAACGCCGGCGGCGCGGCCGAGACGATCAGGCTGAGACCGATCTGCACATCCTCGCGCATGTAGCGGTGACGGTGCAGGTCCAGCCGCTCCCGCCACTTGTTGCTGACCACCAGCCGGTCATGGGCGGCCTGACCGTACATCCATTCCTCACGCTCGGGATCGTAGTGATCGGTCAGCGGGAAATGCGGCGCGCCGTATCCGAAGGCCTCGCGCACGGCGATGCGTTCGGCGTCCAGCGCGTCGGTAACGGACCGGATGGCCGGCTGGGTGCCCTCGTTGTGGATGTCCCAGTGGTCGAAATGCTGGATCGGCCCCGCATTCATCAGGATCAGCGGTGGATGGATGATCGGTCCCGCATTCATCAGAGCGCCGTCCAACCCGTCGGTCAGCCGCTCTATGGCCGGATAGGCGGCCTCGAAGATCCCGAAGCCGTCATTGGCCCGGTCATAGGGGTAGACCCCGGTCGGCAGTCGGGTCGCCCGGGTGACGATGGCGACCTGCCGTTCGCCCTGCTTCCGGGTCAGATAGGGCAGGGTGCCGCTCTCCCCCAGCACCAGCGCGGCGCGGCAACCGCGGGACCTGACTGTCTCCGAGACCAGAAACGTCCCGAAACTGCCGGGCGGCAAGAGGATCGCCTGGCCGTCGGACAGGTGCGGCGCCATCGCGGCGGCGATGTCGGCCTGCGCCTGCGCCGGTCCCGGCATCAGGATCATCCCGGCGCCGGAAACCGCCTTACCGATTTCCGCGGTTGCGGCCACGGCCACGTCCCGTGTGCCCTCCGCGTCGGTCAGTTGGATCGAGCCGGCGTCGAGGACCGGCTTCAGCGCCGCGGCGTCGCGCCGCCACAGCACGGTCTCGTGGCCTTTCTCGGCCAGGTCCGCGGCGGCGGCGTAGGCGCCGTGCCCGCCGCCGAGGACGGCGATCCTCAACGGAACATGGGCGGCGGCGTGAAACCGCCCAGCAGCTGTTCCAGTTGCCTGGCGACGTGCAGCGCGGTCCGGTCCTCCAGGAAATTGGCGACGATCTGCATGCCGACCGGCAGGCCCTCGCTGGTCTGGCCGATGGGGATGACGGTCGCGGGCAGGTAGACGCCGCAGGTCATGCCGCACCAGATGATCATGTCGACATAGTCGCGCGTCTTGCCGTTGATCTCGACGGTGCGGCCCTGGAAGTCCCGGGACTGATCGTGCGGGATCGCGGCGCGGGGCATGACCGGGCAGAGCAGCACGTCCCAGTCGCCGAAGAACTGCCGCCAGGCCTCGCGAAGCTGTGCCCGCTTCTCGTTCCAGACCTGCCAGCCGGCATGGTCGATCACCGCGCCGCGGGAGAAGATCGCGTGATGGCTCCTGTCGTCCTCGGCAGGCGGCGCCTTCCGCAGCCGTTCGCGCAATCCTTCAGGCAGGCCGCCGCCGAGTTCTGCGGCCAGCAGCATGTAGTAGATCTCGTGGCTTTCGGTCATGTCGATGACCGGCCTTGCGGTGTCGCTCACCCGTGCGCCCTGTTCGGCCAGCCGCTGTCCCGCTGCGGTGATCAGATCGGCGATCTCGGTGTCGGTCTCGCAGGCGGGATCATCTGCCCAGACCGCGACGCGGTAGTCCTTCAGCGCCTCGTGGCGGGGGCCGGCCAGATCCAGCCGCCAGCCGGGGCCGTCGAATTCGTCCGGGCCTGCCATCACGTCCAGCGCCAGTTCCAGATCGGCGACCGTGCGCGCCAGCGGCCCGGCGACGCCGATATCCGCGCCGGTCAGATGGCCGGGCGGTCCGGGAATGTGGCCCCGGATCGGCACGATGCCGAAGCTCGGCTTGTGACCCGCGACGCCGCAGAAATGGGCCGGGTTGCGGATCGAGCCGCCGATGTCGGAACCGAGCTCCAGCGCACTGAAGCCGCTCGCCACGGCCGCCGCCGATCCGCCCGACGATCCGCCAGGCGCACGGGATGTGTCCCAGGGGTTGTTGGTCGTGCCGAAGACGTCGTTGTAGGTCTGCAGGTCGCCGGCCCAGATCGGCGTGTTGGTCTTTCCGTAGACGATGGCGCCGGCCTCGATCAGCCGCTCGACGGACGTGGCGTGCCGGTTCGGCCGGTGCTCGGCCAGTTCCGGTGCGCCGGCAGTGCAGGCCATGCCGACCACTTCGAACGTGTCCTTCACCGTCATCGGCAGGCCGTGCAGCGGGCCCCAGCTCTCGCCGCGCGCCGCCGCCTCGTCGGCCGCCCTCGCCCTCGCCCGTGCCGCGTCTGCGTCCAGCGCAACGACGGCATTGATGGCGCCGTTGTGGGCCTCGATCCGCTCCAGGCAGGTGTCGAGCACCGCTTCGGAACTGGTCTTGCCGCTGGCGATCTCCGATACGAGATCGACCGCGCTCTTCCACGCTGTATCGGCCATGCTTTCCTCCCCCGCAGGACACGGTTAAACCCTTGTGTCCGCCAAGCATGACGCCCGTCCGCCGCCCTGTCCATGCGAGGGAGAAGCATGACGCACCGACTGAAAGCCGAGATCTGGGTCTCCGCCTACATGAGGACGGTCAGGCTGCAGGGCGGTTTCGCCTATCTGGCCCGGCGCGGGTCGGAAGAGGCCGGCAGCGTGCTGCTGAAGGTCGAGCGGCCGGGCCGGATGACGATGGTTCTGTCGCCCGGCTACGGCATGGACGGCGAGCGGATGTGGATGCGCGCGACCGGCCCGGAGCCGGTATCGGAGACGGCGGCGGATGACTATATTCGCCGCCGCGTGTCGACCGACCCGGATCTCTGGGTGGTCGAGGTGGAGGATCAGCAGGGCCGGCATTTTCTCGCCGAGCCCGTCGAAGGGGAGAGCGAGAATTGAGCGTCAAGGCCGTGATCTGGGACTTCGGGGGCGTGTTCACGACCAGCCCCTTCGACCGCTTCACCGAGTTCGAGGCGTCGCGGGGCCTGCCGAAGGACTTCATCCGCGGCATCAACGCCACCAACCCGGACACCAACGCCTGGGCGCGTTTCGAGCGTTCCGAGATTTCCATCGACGAGTTCGACGGGGCCTTCGCCGCCGAGTCCTCAGCCAAGGGGCATGAGGTCCGCGGCAAGGACATCGTCGCGCTGCTGGGCGGTACCGTACGGCCCGAGATGGTGGAAGCGCTGGACCGGATACTCGCCGCCGGATTCCGCTGCGCCGTTATCACCAACAATGTCCGTGCGGGCCATGGCCCCGGCATCTCCGCCGACAGCAAGACCGCGGACGAGGTCGCGAAGGTGATGGCGCGGATGGAACTGGTGGTCGAAAGCTCGAAGCTGAAGCTGCGCAAGCCGGATCCGAAGATCTACCAGCATGCCTGCGACGAACTCGGCATCGCGCCGTCGGATGCGGTCTATCTCGACGATCTCGGCATCAACCTGAAGCCGGCGAAAGCGCTCGGCATGCAGACCATCAAGGTCGTGTCCGCCGATCAGGCGCTCACCGATCTGGAGAAGATCCTGGGTCTGCAACTGAGGGGGTAGCTTGAGGGTTCACTCCTGCGTCATGCCGGCTCCCGAGCCGGCATCCGGTCAAAAAAAGGCCTGGCGGCGAAGCCGCTCCGGACCCCGGCTCAAGGCCGGGGTGACGTGGTTGGCTGACGTCGATCAGTAAATCGTCTTCGCCATGTGGTCCGGATAGTTCCGGTCGTACTCGGCGCCGTCGAACGGCGCGGACTTGATCAGCGCCTGCAGCATCTGCCCCGCCGTCGGCACCTCGTCGCGCGGCACCCGGCTGGCCGGGTCCCAGAGCTTCGAACGCGCCAGCGCCTTCTGGCACTGGAAATAGACCGTCTCGACATGCAGCCGGACGACGCAGCGCGGCAGCTTGCCGTGGATCGCGTAGCGCTCCAGCAGTTCCGGGTCCACCACCAGATCGGCGGTGCCGTTGATCCGGAGCGTCTCGCCGATGCCGGGGATCATGAAGATCATCGAGGCGCGCGGGTCGCGGACAATGTTCCGCAGCGAATCCGCCCGGTTGTTGCCGCGCCGGTCCGGCAGGTGCAGCGTCTTCGGGTCGGCGATACGGACGAACTCGCCCGGCGGGTCGCCGCGCGGCGAGACGTCAACGCCCTCCGGCCCGACCGTCGCCAGCATGCAGAAGGGCGAGCGATCGATGAAGGCGGCGTATTCGGGGATCAGGTGATCGGCTTCCTTGGCCTTCGAGCGAAGCTCGATCTCGCCGTAGATCGCTTCCAGCTTGTCCATCGTGTCGATGAGTTGCATCGCCGCCTCCCGCGGTTGAAAGTGCCGGACAGCCGCGCAAGATCGGGCGGGGCCAGCAGGGGAGGCATATCATGGCGAAGGTCGAGTTTCACTTCGATTTCGGAAGTCCGAACGCCTATCTCAGCCACCGGGTGATCCCGGAGATCGAGAAGCGCACAGGTGCGGTCTTCGATTACGTTCCGGTTCTGCTGGGCGGTGTCTTCAAGCTGACCAACAACAAGTCGCCCATGGAGTGGAACAAGGGCGTCCTCAACAAGTCCGAATACGGCCAGATCGAGATGCGCCGCTTCATCGAGAAGCACCGCATCGTGGGCTTCCGCTGGAACGAGAATTTCCCCGTCAACACCGTGCTGATCATGCGCGGCGCGCTGGTCGCCGATCGCGCCGGCGTCATGGCCGGCTATGTCGAAGCCGTCTTCCGCGGCATGTGGGAGAAGTCCCTGAAGATGGACGACCCAGAGGTCGTCGCCGGCGAACTGAATGCGGCCGGCCTGGACGGCGAGGCCATCGTGCAGGGCGTCCAGGATCCGGCGATCAAGCAGAAGCTGATGGACAACACCCAGGCCTCGGTCGACCGCGGCAACTTCGGCAGCCCGACCTTTTTCGTCGGCGACGAGATGTTCTTCGGCAAGGACAAGCTGACCGATGTCGAAGAAGAGATCGTCAGGGCAGGCTAGTTGCCCGAGCCCCGGGGCATTACGCTGACGCGGAAGGCCGGAAATGGGGGGGCAGACCGGAAAATGGTTGCGATCAGGAAGATCCAGACGGATATCGTCGACAGGTTCGAACTGACGGAACTGAAGACTTTCCGGAATGCCGACGGTCTGATTTACGCCATCGTCGCTCACAACAAGCAGATGGGGTTGGTGTCGGACTCGTGGTTCGGCGCCTATGGCCCGATCGGGAACTTCAAGGCGGTACTCGAGACCATGGCTGCGGCCATCGAGCATGACGGCTACACGCTCTGGCTGGCCGATCTCCGCTATCTCTCGCAGAGCTTCTTCGAGGCCGAAGCCTATCTCACCGACGATGTGGTGCCCCGCATCCTGGCCGGGGGCCTGCAGCGCGAGGCGGTCGTCACCGCCGAACTGGACAGTCTTCCCGAGGGCTATGACGTGTTCGGGTCCGCGAACCAGGCCCTGCAACGTATTGCCGACGGACGTATCCGTGGGTTCACAGACATCGGGATTGCCCGTCGCTGGCTGCTGGCGGGCGAATTGCCGGGCTAACGGGGACGGTCCCGCGTGGCGGCATCTTCCGGAGAGGCCGCTTGATATGGTACACATGCGAACCAATTTTCGCATTCAGGTCCATCTGGCATCGGGGAGAGAGAACATGCCGACGGGTATCCGGGACAAGGTCGCCATTCTGGGCATGGGCTGTTCGAAGTTCGGCGAGCGCTGGGACTGCGACGCCGAGGATCTGATGATCGAGGCATATGAAGAGTGTCTCGCTGATGCGGGCATCGAGACCAACCAGATCGACGCCGCGTGGTTCTCCACCGCCATCGAGGAGATCCATGTCGGCAAGTCCGCGGTCCCGCTCGCGGTGGCGCTGCGACTGCCCTACATCCCGGTCACCCGCGTGGAGAACTACTGCGCCTCCGGCACCGAAGCCTTCCGCGGCGCGGTCTACGCCGTCGCCTCCGGCGCGGCCGACATCGCGCTGGCCGTCGGCGTCGAGAAGCTGAAGGACACCGGCTATGGCGGCCTGCCGCAGAACATGGCCGGCGCGGTCTCTGCGATGACCTGGGCCAACGCCTCGGCGCCGGGCTCCTTCGCGCAGCTCGCCACCGCCTACAAGAAGAAGCACGGCGTCTCCGACGACGATCTGAAGCGCGCCATGGCCCAGGTGTCGGTGAAGAGCCACGCCAACGGCGCCAAGAACCCGAAGGCCCACCTGCAGAAGGCCGTCGACACCGACACCGTTCTCAATGCCCCGATGATCGCCGAGCCGCTGGGCCTCTATGACTGCTGCGGCGTCTCGGACGGCTCCGCGGCCGCCATCGTCTGCACCACCGAGATCGCGAAGAAGCTCGGCCAGCAAGGACATGGTGACGGTGAAGGCGCTCCAGCTTGCGGTCTCGAACGGTCTGGAAGCTACCCACAACAGCTGGGATGGCAGCTACTTCATGACCACCCGCCACGCGGCGAAACGCGCCTACGAGGAAGCCGGCATCACCAACCCGCGCGAGCAGGTCTCGATGTTCGAATGCCATGACTGCTTCTCGATCACCGAGCTGGTGACGGCGGAAGACCTCTACATCTCGAAGGAAGGCGAAGCCTGGAAGGACTTCCTGGACGGCTTCTTCGATGCGGATGGCGGCGTGCCGGCGCAGATCGACGGCGGGCTGAAGTGCTTCGGCCACCCGATCGGCGCGTCAGGGCTCAGGATGCTCTACGAGATGTACAACCAGATGCTCGGCCGTGCCGGCGCCCGGCAGCTGGACAACCCCACCGTCGGCCTGACCCACAACCTGGGCGGCTTCCCGCACCAGAACGTGTCGTCCATCGCCATCGTCGGCCTGCACGGCGGGAAGTAGGAAGCATGCCCGACGACAAGCGGCGCGGTGTCGATCCCGATCTGGATCCCGATCTGATCCGGGAGGCGCGCGCCGCCGGCGTTCGCGTCATCGGCCGGTCCGCGGACGAGATCCGCGCCGCGATCCCGCTTGCCCGTCAATGGCGGGAGGAGAATGCGGCGGCGATCGACTCCTGGAACGACTGGGTCGAGAAGAACGGACTGCCACTGGAAAAGCACCGCCCGTTCTGATGCGGCAATACGCTGTCTACCGGCTGTCCGGAAGTCCATGGCCTGTTCTCGTTCTTCAATCCGACCATATTCGGCGCATGGACACGGTCGTGGTTGCGCCATTGATCGCAAGTTCGGAGCAGGTGTTTCCCGTCGGCCGTCTCCATCCGCGATTCGTTGTCGGAGCTCGGGAGTTCGTCCTCGCGGTCCAGATGCTATCACCTGTCCGCAAATCGGAACTCGGCGAAGAGATCGCGGATCTGACAGATCATTTTGCCGACATCTCGAACGCGCTCGACATGCTGTTTCACGGGTTCTGAACGGGTCGTGGATCAGGCCGCGTCGGCGTTCCGGGCGGCGACCAGCTTGCCGGAGGTCATCTTCAGCCGTTCGGTGAGGATCAGCGACAGGTTGAACAGCACCCGGCAGGCGACCTCGGGCATCTTCGCCATGGAGGCTTTCATCGTGTCCTGGGTCACGACCAGCACCTCGGTTGGCTCCCGTGCGATGACGTCGGCGGCGCGGGGTTCCTGGTTCAGGTAGGCCATCTCGCCGAAGATGCCGCCCTTGCCGAAACGCGAGAGCACGAGCCCGTTGTCGGAAACCTCGACCGAGCCGCGCAGGATGACGAACATCTCGTTGCCGATATCGCCCTTGTTGACGATGTGCTCGCCCGCATCGCAGTTGATCACGGTCGCCAGCTTCAGGAAGCGCATGGCGTCCTTGTGGTCCAGCGCGAACAGCAGCGGGATGCTGTGGTGCGGGGTCTGGTCGAGACGCCGTGTGAGGAAGCTCCACAGCGCCTCCTCATCCATCGCCGCGGGCTGAACGGCGTCACAGGCATCGGCGAAGGTGCGGCGGAACCAGTTGACCCGTTCGGAATCCGGCTGCGCGTTGCCGCGAACCCGATGGAAGGGTGAACTCACCCGTGCCAGATGCTCGACATCGCCGGTCGGCAGCACCATCGGCACGCGGAAGCCGAAGTCAGCATCCTGGAAATTGGAAGCGTAGCGTCGGTAGCCCAGCCGTTCGAACACGGCCACCTCGCCGGTGCCGGCATTGGTGAAGTCGAAGGCGCTGCCCTTGGCGCAGGCGATCTTGTAGGCCGCCGTCATCAGCAGGCTGGCGGCCTTCGCGTCGACCAGCTTCGTGTCGACCACCAGATAGTCGGTGAGCGAGACCGTCAGATCCGGCAACTCGAAGAAGGGATCGAGGCCGTAGCGTTCGCGGATATAGGCAGGCAGCTTCGACAGCGGGGCGACGATGACGCGCAGCGCGGCGGCGATCTTGCCGCCGGACTTCAGATAGACCGCCATGCCGACCTTGTCGGCGGGGTCCGTGAGTGTGCCTGCCGCGGCGTCGGCGCTGGCGAAGCTTCGCTGGCCACCGGACGCGAGCACGCGATAGCGGAAGCGGTAGATCTCCTCCCGCTCCTCGGGGCTGTTCGCGATCAGGACTTCGAGATTCGGGGCACTGGACATGCCGCAAGGGTAGGCGGCAGGGCTGAAGATCGGGTTAAGGCCCGAATCCGGCGGCGCGGCTCCTAGTCGAGGCGGAACGCGGGCATCCGGGCGCGAATCCCGCGCTGCGCCTCGAGGCGTTCGATGGCCCTGCCCAGCGGGTCCGACCAGCCCAGCAGCGTCTCGGCCTGCAGCACGCCGAAATCGGCGGCATGCAGCAGGCGCTGCGCGGTCGAGAGTTCTCGGGTATTCGACGACTGACAACCTGTCGGCCGATGGTTCGTCCAGCAGCAGCGCCAGTTCCGCGAGCGCCGCATCGATGCCGCCGGTCCGGTCGACGAGACCGAGACCGAGCGCCTGGCGGCCGGTCCAGATCCGGCCCTGCGCCGCCGCTTCCACCTGCGCCGCGGTCAGCTTGCGGTTCTCGGCCACGGCCCCCGTGAAGGCGTCGTAGATCGCGTCGATCCGGCGTGCGAGAAGGGCGCGCTGTTCCTCGCTGTAGCCCGTGAGCGGCGAGTTGATGGTCGCATTGCGGCCGCTCTGCACTGTCTCGATGCGGATGCCGTTGTCGGCCAGCAGCTCCTCGACGACCACCTTGCCGCCGATGACGCCGATCGACCCGGTGATGGTCGAGGGGTGGGCCACGATGCGGTCCGCGGTCATGGCGATCATGTAGCCGCCCGAGCCGGCGACCGATCCCATGGAGACGACCACGGGCTTCTCGATGGCAGCGATGGTCTGGGCGATGGCGTCGGAGGGCGCATAGCCGCCGCCGGGGCTGTCGACCCGCAGCAGGATGGCGTCGATCTCGTCATCCTCGGCGGCAAAGCGCAGCGTTTCGACAAGCGAGACCGCGGCGATCCGGCCGGTCTCGAGCGGACTGGCGTAGCCGTCGCCGATCTCGCCGCTGGCGGCGATCAGCGCCACCCGCCGGCCGCCGGCGTCGGCCCTGTCCAGCGCCACGGGCAGGTATTCGGCGGCGCTCACATGGGCCATGTCGAGCAGTTCGGTGAGCACCGCCCGGTGGGCCAGCCGGTCGATCAGTCCCAGCTCCAGCGCGATTTCGGGAGACCAGAAGGCCTTCTGCAACGCGGCCTCGAGCGCCTCGGGCGATCCGAGCGCCGGGCGGAGATCGACGATCTCCTCCAGCGCGGCGCGGCGGACATCGTCGACGAACTGTGTCAGCGCCACGCGCAGCTCGGGCGACATCTCCTCTTCCGCGATGACGTCGGCGGCGGACTTGAAGCGCTTGCGGCGCTCCAGTTGCGGTTCGATGCCCAGATCTTCGGCCAGCTCGCCGGCGTAGGGCATCTGCATCGCCACGCCGCCGACCGAGAAATCACCCGCGGCCGGCATCCAGATCTCGTCGAAGGCCGCCGCGAGCCGGTACCGGCTCAGGTCCCAGTTTGTCGAGAAGGCGTAGGACGCCTTGCCCGCGGCCCGCCAGACCCGCATGGCCTGGGCCAGTTGCTCGGCATGGGCATGGGGAATCTCGGCTGCCGACAGATCGATCATCAGGGCCTGGATGCGTTCGTCGCCCGCGGCGCGCCGGATCACTTCGCTCATCCGATAGAGCGACAGGCCCTTGCCGCGGACCAGGCTGAGCAAACGTCCGCTCGCCGGCTTTTCCTCCAGCCGCTCCTCGAAGCTGAGGTCCAGCGCCGCCGTCGACGGCACGTCGGGATCGCGGTCCCAGGGCGCGGCGAAGATCAGCAGAAGCACCAGGGCGATGAAGCCGAAACCGACCAGCAGCGCGAAGTACTTCAGCGCGAACCAGATGATGCGCAGGGCTCTCAGAATGGTGTCCGGTCCTCGTGTCTCACCGCGCGGGCGCGCAGCAGGTGATCGGCCAGGACGCAGGCCATCATGGCCTCCCCGACCGGCACCGCACGGATACCGACGCAGGGATCGTGGCGCCCCTTGGTGACGATTTCGGTATCGTTGCCATGGCGGTCAACCGTGGCGCGTGGCTGCAGAATGGACGAGGTGGGCTTGACCGCGAAGCGGCAGACGATGTTCTGCCCGGTCGTGATGCCGCCCAGAATGCCGCCGGCATGGTTCGACAGGAACTCGGGGCCGTCCGCGCCCATGCGCATCTCGTCGGCATTGGCCTCGCCGGTCAGAGCGGCGGCGTTGAAGCCCTCGCCGATCTCGACGCCCTTGACCGCATTGATGGTCATCATCGCCTGGGCCAGGTCAGAATCCAGCTTGCCATAGATCGGCGCACCCAGACCCGCGGGCACGCCTTCGGCGACAACCTCGATGACCGCGCCGACGGAACTGCCCTTCTTGCGGATGCCGTCGAGATAATCTTCCCAGCGGCTGGCCGTCTGCGGATCGGGACACCAGAAGGGGTTGCGGTCGACCACGTCCCAGTCCCAGGCGGCGCGGTCGATGGCGATCTCGCCGACCTGAACCAGCGCGCCGCGGATTCTGATGCCGTCGCCGAGAATCCCGCGCGCCACGGCGCCCGCGGCCACCCGGCTGGCGGTCTCCCGCGCCGACGATCGCCCGCCGCCGCGATAGTCGCGGATGCCGTATTTCTTCTCGTAGACATAGTCGGCGTGGCCGGGCCGGAACTTGTCCTTGATGTCGGAATAGTCCTTCGAGCGCTGATCGACGTTCTCGATCATCAGCTGGATCGGCGTGCCGGTCGTCTTCCCCTCGAACACGCCCGACATGATCCGGACCTGATCCGGTTCCTTGCGCTGGGTGGTGAACCGGCTCTGGCCGGGTTTGCGGCGGTCCAGGAAGGTCTGGATCGCGGCTTCGTCGAGCGGGATCAGCGACGGGCAGCCGTCCACCGTGCAGCCGATGGCGGGGCCGTGACTCTCGCCCCAGGTCGTGACCCGAAACAGATGACCGAAACTGTTGTGCGACACGGCCCGTGAACCGGTCTAGATCGCGCCGATGTCCGGTGCGTCGGCCGCCTTCATGCCGATCACGTGGTAGCCGGAATCGACATGCAGCACCTCGCCGGTAACACCCTCGCCGAGATCGCTGAGCAGATAGAGTGCGGAATTGCCGACCTGCTGGATGGTCACGTTCCGGCGCAGCGGCGAGTTCAACTCGTTCCACTTCAGGATGTAGCGGAAATCGCCGATCCCGGAGGCGGCCAGCGTCTTGATCGGGCCGGCGGACAGCGCGTTGACGCGAATCCCCTTCTGACCGAGATCGACGGCCAGATAGCGCACGCTCGCTTCCAGCGCGGCCTTGGCGACGCCCATGACGTTGTAGTGCGGCATCACCCGCTCGGCGCCGTAGTAGGTCAGGGTCAGCAGGCTGCCGCCGTCGCTCATCAGCGGTTCGGCCAGCTTCGACAGGGCCGTGAAGGAGAAGCAGGAGATGTTCATCGAGTGGCGGAAATTGTCGACCGTGGTGTCGACATAGCGGCCCTTCAGTTGCTCCTTGTCGGCATAGGCGATGGCATGAACCAGGAAGTCGAGCTTGCCCCAGCGGCTGCCGACCTCGTCGAACACCGCCTTCATGGAATCGTGGTCGGTCACGTCGCACGGCAGGATGATGTCGCTGCCGATGGACTCCGCCAGCGGCACCACACGCTTCTTCAGCGCGTCGCCCTGGAAGGTGAAGCCCAGTTCGGCGCCGGCGTCGGAAGCGGCCTTCGCGATGCCCCAGGCGATCGACCGGTCATTGGCGACGCCCATGATCAGGCCCTTCTTGCCGGCCATCAGCCCGCTCGTGTCACTCATGCGTACTCCCCCGGTTGGACGCTGCGTCCGGACCGTTTCGTCCTATATTGCAGAACTAACGCTTTGCCAAAGGCGTATGGACTGCGCAAGTCTCGTACCCGCGCCCGGCGCTTTTGCAGGAGGTTATAAGCGGTGGACCGTGAAAAGGCCATGCGATTGGCCCGCGCGAGGCTGCGCGATCTGGCGTCGCTCGGCCGCTTCGTGGGCAAGAGTTTCGTCGAGCATCGTCTGACGGAGGTCGCCGCGTCGCTGACCTTCACCTCGCTGCTGGCGCTGGTGCCGCTGATGACGATCAGCTTCCTGATCATCTCGGCCGTGCCGCAGTTCAGCGCCATGGAAGGCGAGCTGGAAAGTTTCATCTTCGGCAATTTCGTGCCCCATGCCGGGGAGACCCTGCGCGAGTATCTCGGCACCTTCCGAGGCAATGCGGGGCAACTCTCGGCCATCGGCACGATCTTCCTCGGCGTCACGTCCGTCATGCTGCTGCTGACCATCGAACGGGCGCTGAACCGGATCTTCCTGGTCAGGCGGCAGCGGCCGATCGCCATGCGCCTGCTGGCGTTCTGGGCCCTGCTGACCCTCGGTCCTGTGCTGTTCCTGGTCAGCATCTCCATCACCAGCACCGTCTTCGCCATGGCTCAGACCGGCGGGCAGGAAATCAGCGCCGCGCTCAAATTCGTGGGGCGGGTGGTGCCCTTCCTGCTCGGGCTGGCCGGCTACTGCGTGCTCTACACGGTGATGCCCTACCGCCGCGTGCGCCTGCAGGACGCGCTGATCGGCGCCGGCATCGCAGCCTTCCTGTTCGAGGCGCTGAAGTCGCTCTTCGGGCTCTACATCACGATGTTCCCGACCTACCAGGCGATCTATGGCGCCATTTCGGTGCTGCCGATCCTGCTGCTCTGGATCTACCTCTCCTGGATCATCACCCTGGGCGGGGCCGGCATCGTTGCGGCGCTGCCGGAATGGCGCGGCAATGCGGGCGTCATGGTGACCCGGGCACCGCGCGCGGGCCGGCTGGCGCTGGCCATCGAAGCGCTGAGACTGCTGAAGCAGGCGCATCCGAAGGGCGAGGACGTGCGTCCCACGGCACTGATGCACCGTATCAAGGCATCCCCTTCGGTTCTGGAAGACATCATGGCGCTGCTGGAGGACGCCGGCTTCGTCAAGGAAACCCGCCGCCACCGCTGGGTGATCGCGCGGGAGACCCGGGACCTCACGCTCTACGACCTGATGCTGGCGCTCAACCTGCAGATCCGGCAGCCGCTGATCCGCGGCGGGCCGGTGCCGGGGCTGGAGGACGTCATCGACAATGCCATCGATTCCGAGCGGCACATCTTCGGCGTCAAGCTGGACGAGGTGCTGAACAACACCGGCGGCGCGACGCCGGTCGTGCCGGAAAGCGCGGCGGTGGCCGATGCCGTCGGGTCGGCACGCCGCTTGCCGGGCGCCATCGCCGCCGTCGGTTCAGAGCCGGCCGAGCGCGACGAGAAGCAGAAGCGGCAGGCTTAGGAACGACACCGCGGTCGAGATGAGCACCGAACCGGCGACGGCGCCGGGACGCTGTTCGTAGGTCGCCGCGAACAGGTAGTTGAAGACAGCGACCGGCATCGCCGACTGGATGATGACCACGCCGCGGGCCGCACCTTCCAACCCCAGCAGTTCTGCCACGGCCAGCCCGACCCCGACGCCGCCGAACAGTCTCAGCGCCGCAACGATGGCTCCTTCGCGCAGGCTGCGGGCTTCCAGCGAAGCCAGTGAAACCCCGAGTGCAATCAGCATCAGCGGGATGGCGATGCCGCCCAGCACGTTCAGCGTGTTCCCGATCCACCCGGGCAACTCGATCCCGGCAACCAGCAGCAGGCCGCCGGCAATGCTCGCATGAATGACGGGTGTGCGTGCGATCGCCCTGAGCGAGAGCGGCCGGACACGGTCGCGATGCCGATGGTGAAGTGATAGCCGGCGATGACCGCGAAGGCGGCGATGGCCAGCGACAGGCCTTCCTGTCCGAAGGCGAACAGGCAGAGCGGCAAACCCATATTGCCCGCATTCGCCATCATCACCGGGGTCAGGAAGGCGCGGGCCGACATGCCGAGGGCCTTCAGCACCAGCAGGCCGACACCCGCGAATCCGGCGAGCGTCAACGCGGTCGCGCCCAGCATCTCGACGAAGGCGCCGGGCGTCACCTCCAGTTGCGCCAGGGTCGACAGGATCAGCGCCGGCGTGCCGACATTGGTCGCGATGGCGGTCACCGTCGCGGTATCGAAGGGCAGCTTCAGCCGTCCCCATGCCAGCCCGATCCCGGCGATCAGGAAGACGGGCGCGATGATCGCGAACAGTTCGGCGGTCATGCGCCGATGGCTATTTCTGCGGTTCCGGCGGCGTGATCTTCAGCCGGTTGATCCGGTTCCGCCGCCGCTCCAGCACCTCGAAAGTGAAGCTGTGGAAGCGGAAGATCTGTCCCGGATCGGGCAGGGTCTGGGCCTCGTAGACGACCAGGCCGGCAACGGTCGCGGCTTCCTCGTCCGGCAGGTGCCAGTCGAAGCGCCGGTTCAGGTCGCGGATCGTGACCGACCCCTCGACCTCGAAGGAGCCGTCCGGCAGCGCCTTGATGCCCGGCGTCGCCGTGTCGAACTCGTCGGAGATGTCGCCGACGATTTCCTCCAGGATGTCCTCGAGCGTGACGATGCCCTGCAGGTCGCCATACTCGTCGATGACCAGCGCGAAATGGGCCTGGCGGCGGCGGAAGGCGTTGAGCTGTTCGCGCAAGGTCGTCGTCTCCGGCACGAACCAGGGCTCGCGGGCGACCTCCTCGACGTCGATGCGGGCCGCATCGCCGCCGTTTCGGGCCAGTTCGCGGGCCAGATCCTTGGCGTGCAGGATGCCGATCACCTCCTCGCGTTCGCCGCGGAAAAGCGGGATGCGGGTGTGGCTGCTGGCGAGCGCGCTGGCGACGATCTGCTCGGGCGGATCGTCGGCATTCAGCATGACCACACGGCGGCGGTGCTGCATCACCTCGGACAGGTCGACATCGTCCAGTTCCAGGATCGAGCCGAGCATGTCCTTCGCGGTCTTGCGCACGGTCCCGTCGCGGGCATGCAGCTCGATCGTGCCCTTCAGTTCGTCCTCGACCGAGATGTCGTTGGCCGGCGTGTCGTAGGCGCCGAAGATCTTCAGCGTCGTGCGGACGACGGCCTGGATGGCGTTCACCGCAGGCGACAGCACCGGAACCAGAAAGCCGATGATCGGCGCGACGGCCAGCGCCATACGGTCGGGATTGCGGATGGCGAAAGTCTTGGGCAGCACCTCGGCGAAGATCAGCACCAGCAGCGTCATCACCAGGGTGGCGATGGCGACGGCGGCGTCGCCGACCAGGGCGATCAGCACCGTCGTAGCCAGCGAGGACGCCAGGATGTTGACCAGGTTGTTGCCGAGCAGGATCGAGCCGATCAGCCGCTCCTGTTGCTCGACCAGCTGGCTGACTTTCGCCGCCCGCTTGTTGCCGAGCCGCTCCAGATGATGCATCCGGGCCCGCGATGCCGCGGTCAGTGCGGTCTCGGAGCCGGAGAAGAACGCCGACAGCACGAGCAGAAGCAGAATCGCGCCGAGGGAGATGATGAGGGTCCATTCCATGGGTCAGGCAGCCTTGCCGGATAGATAGTCGAGTACGTCGGCGGCGGCGATGTCCCGGGTAACGAACGCTTCCCCGATCCGCCGCGCCATTATGAAGGTGAGCCGGCCGTCGCGGACTTTCTTGTCCTGGGCCATGTGATCCAGCAGCCGCTCCGCCGGGACGCCGGCGAGACCGCGGTCGGCGGGTACGGTCGGCAGGCCGACGGCGCGGAAATGCCGCCGGACGCGCTCCGCATCCTGTCCGGGGCAGAGGCCCAGCCGGACGGACATCTCGAAGGCCTGCATCATGCCGATGGCGACGGCTTCGCCATGCAACAGCGAACCGTCATAGCCGGCCTCCGCCTCCAGCGCATGGCCGAAGGTGTGGCCGAGATTGAGCAGTGCCCGGACGCCGTTCTCATGCTCGTCGGCGGCAACGATCCGGGCCTTGGCCTCGCAGCTTCGCGCCACCGCCTCGATGCGCGCCGCGCGGTCGCCGTCGATCACGGCCCGGCCATTGGCCTCCAGCCACTCGAAGAAGGGCTGGTCGCCCAGCAGGCCGTACTTGACCACCTCGGCATAGCCGGCCAGCACCTCGCGCGGCGGCAGCGTGTCCAGCGCGGCGACGTCGGCCAGCACCAGCCGGGGCTGATGGAAGGCGCCGATCAGGTTCTTGCCCTGGGGCACGTTGATCGCCGTCTTGCCGCCGACCGAGCTGTCCACCTGGGACAGCAGCGTGGTCGGCACCTGGATGAAATCGACGCCCCGGCGCAGGACGGATGCGGCGAAGCCCGCGAGGTCGCCGATCACCCCGCCGCCCAGCGCCACCACCATGTCGTCACGCCCGACCTTCGCGTCGATCAGCGCGCCGGTGAGCCTCTCCAGTTGGACGAAGCTCTTCGTCGCTTCGCCGGGCGGCAGGACGATCTCCGAACACTGGATATTCGCGGTGGCGCACCCGCTCCGGAACAGTTCCAGATGCTTGGCCGCGACGTTCTCGTCGGTCACGACGGCCACGCGGGGCCGCGTCAGCACCGTCCGCATGTGCCTGCCGGCCGCCGCCAGCAGATCGGCGCCGATGAGGATGTCGTAGCTGCGCTCGCCCAGCCCGACACGAACCGTCCGGTTCATTTGTCCGTCACTCCCAGGACTTCCATGATCCGGTCGACGACCTGATCGTGCGAATCGACGCCGCTCTCCACGGTGTAGTCCGCCTCGGCGTAGACCGGATAACGTGCGTCCATCAGTTGTTGCAGTGTCGTTGCCGCGTCGCCGCCCTTCAGCAGCGGACGGTCTGTGCGCTTGGCGCATCGGCGGACCAGCGTGTCCAGATCCGCCTTCAGCCAGACCGACAGGGCGTGGCCGCGGATCAGCGCGCGCGTGGCCTCGTTCATGAAGGCGCCGCCGCCGGTGGCGATCACGATGCCGCTGTCGGCCATCAGCCGGGAGATCACTCGGCGCTCGCCGTCGCGGAAATGCTGCTCGCCATAGGTTTCGAAAATCTCGGGTATGGTCATGCCCGCGGCGCGTTCGATCTCGTCGTCGGCGTCCACGAACCGCCGGCCGAGGCGCTGCGCCAGCCGACGTCCAACGGTGCTCTTGCCCGCCCCCATCAGTCCGACCAGCACGATCGACCGTTCCGGATCAGCGTCCCGGCTGTTCTGCGCGGCTTGAACCGGCATGACCGGTACCGTTTCCTCCACTCTATTGGCGCCGCTGCAATTGCGGCGCGCGGCCGGCGTCGATATGCTGACGGCCTGGCAAACAACAAAAACTGGTCCTTACGCCCGGCCCGGTAGCCGGTCGGCGAACAGCCAAGGGCCATAACGTCTAGACCGATGACGGCCCAAGGGAAACATCTAGCACAAAATGCGTCGCATACTCCTCGTCATGATCGCCATCATCGTCCTGCTGGTCGCCGGTGGCGTCGCCTTCGTCGCCGTGACGGACATCCCCGCTCCGACACATGAAGTCCGCAAGGTCCTGCCGGATGAAAATTTCGAGAAATAGCCGCCTCGCGGCGGCCCTGGCGGCGCTGCTGTGCGCCCTGCCGGTAGTGGCGGGCGCACAGAATCAGGGACCGCGCATTCTCCGGCCCCAGGTGCAGGAGCCGCAACCCGAGCAGCCGCGCCGCTTCGGCGACATCGAGGTCAACCGCCTCGAGGCGCCCGGCCGGGTCGCTGCGGGCGTTCTGACCGAACGCGACGGCGGCCTGCCTGCGAGCCTCTGGTCGGGATCCGACCGGGAGACGGTGGCGCTGCTTCTCCAGCGGATGCCCGGCCACTACCGGTCCGCAGCTGCGCGCGATCTGGCCCGCCGTCTGTTGCTGTCGACCGGCGAGATTGCGCCGGGCGCCGTCGATGACAACGTCCTTCTTGCCGCCCGCATGGACGCGCTGGTCCGGCTTGGCGACGCCGAGGGTGCGATCGCGCTGGCCGAAGCGGCCGGTGGCGGCATCGATTCGCAGGCGGTGGCCGAGCCGCTCGCCCGGGCCCTGTTCGCCCAGAACGAGACCGAACGCGCCTGCGACACTGTGCAGGGGCAGATCGTCCAGGGCGCTCGGGGGTTCTGGCAGCGGGCCTCTGTCTTCTGCGACCTGCTGTCAGGTCAGCGGGAATCGGCGGAGGTGATGCGGGCCGTGCTGGCGGAGACCGGGCAGAGCGATGACGCGTTCGCCCGGCTGGCCGATGCGCTGACCGACAAGCGTCCGCTGACATTCACCGCCTCGCCCGAGACCGGCGTGCTGCACGCCGCCATGCTGTCGGCGCTGGAATCCGCGGTCCTGAAGAACGCCGAACAGCTGCCGCCGCATGTCGCCCGCATGCTGGCCACGGCGCCGGGGATCGACGCCGACGGCCGCATCGCCGCCGGCGTCCGCGCTGCGCGGCAGGCCGGTCTGTCACCTTCCGTGGTGATGTTCCTGTTCGGCGGAAAGGCCGGCCCGGCCGGCGGCGAGTTCCGCGACCCGGTCGTCGCCGCCATGTCCGCGGACAGCACGGTGACGCGCGCCGAGGCGCTGCGGACGCTTTGGGCCCGGGCGTCGGAATCGGGCGACCACCAGCTTGCCGCCGCCTTCGCATCCGGACTTCTCAGGCAGCTCGAGCCGCAATCCGGCACCACCTTCCTCGCGCCCGAAGCCTTCCGCATGCACCTGCTGCTGGACGACGAACGCGGTGCGCGAAGCTGGCTGACGGCCATGAACCGGGCTGCCGCGGCCGGCGATCCGGAACTGCGCGCCGCAGCCGCCGCAACCGCACCGCTCGCACAGATCGCAGGCTTCGAGGCCGTCGACGATGCGGCACTGGAAGCCATGGCGGCCGCGGCGGCCGAGCCGGCGGACCGGCAGCGGGCGCTTCTCGCCCTCATGCTTCTGGACGCACTGGGTACGCCGGCCGGCCCAGATGTCTGGCGGAACCTGCTCGCCGCGCCTGTTCCCTCCGAAACACCGGCGCGCGATCCGGCGCTCTGGCGGCAACTGGTCATGGCTTCGGGCGGCGGACAGCTGGGCGAAGGCGTGCAGGCGGCGCTGGCGCTGACCGGAACGGACGGCCCGGCCGGGCTGGATGTCTCAACGGTTTCCACCGTCGTCGGCGCGCTGCGCCGGATGGGACTGGAGGACGCCGCCCGCCGTCTGGCGGTCGAAGCCTTCATCGGCAACGGTGGCTGAGCAGGGACCGACCGGCAGCGGGTCAGACGCCCGACTGATCGCGCTCTTTCTCGACATGATGACCGCCGAGCGGAACGCGGCGGCGAACACCGTTGCCGCGTATCGCCGCGACCTGCAGGACGCCGCCGGCTGGCTGGCCGGCAAGGGCACCGGCCTCGGGGACGCGGACAGCGACAAGCTCCGCGCCTGGCTCGCGTCGCTGTCGCGCGACGGGCTCGCCGCATCGACCCAGGCGCGCAAGCTTTCAGCCGTGCGCCGCTTCTATCGCTTCCTGTTCAACGAGCGCCTGCGTGCAGACGATCCGGCGGCTGCGCTCGACGCGCCGAAACGGGGACGGCCCCTGCCGAAGGTGCTGGGCATCGACGAGATCGGCGCGTTGCTCGACGCGGCGCGCGAGGATGGCAGCGCGCGCGGCCTGAGAATGCTCTGCCTGATCGAGATGCTCTACGCCGCCGGGCTCCGCGTCAGCGAACTGCTGACCCTGCCGTTTCCGCCGGTGCGCGGGGATCAGCGGTTTCTGATGGTCCGCGGCAAGGGGGGCAGGGAGCGCCTGGCCCCGCTCAGTCCCGAGGCGCTGGCGGCGATGGAGGACTATCTGGCCGTTCGCGGCCGATTCCTGACGAAAGGGGCGCCGTCGCCGCATCTGTTTCCGTCGCGCGGGAAGGCAGGATATCTGACACGCCAGCATTTCGCGCTCGAGCTGAAGAAGCTCGCCGTGGCCGCCGGTATCCCGCCCGGACGGGTCTCGCCGCACGTGCTGCGGCACGCCTTCGCCACCCATCTGCTGGCCGGCGGCGCCGATCTGCGCGCGCTGCAGAAGCTGCTGGGCCATGCCGACATCGCAACGACGCAGATCTACACCCACGTCCAGGACGAGACGCTGACGCGGCTGGTGGAGGACGTGCACCCGCTTGCCCGCCGGTGAGCCAGCGGCTATAGCCGGATCAACTGAATGACAGGGGGAATGCCATGAGCTTCAAGATCGTCGAACAGACCACGCCGCGCCTCAACCGTTGCGAACTGGCCGTACCCGGCTCGTCGCCGAAGATGTTCGAGAAGGCGGCGAAGTCCGACGCCGACGTCATCTTTCTGGATCTCGAAGACGCCGTGGCGCCCGACGACAAGCCGCAGGCCCGCAAGAACATCATCGAGGCGCTGAACGACATCGACTGGGGCAACAAGACCATGTCGCTCCGGATCAACGGCCTCGACACCCACTACATGTACCGCGATGTTGTTGACGTGATGGAGCAGGGCGGCGAGCGGCTGGATCTGATCATGATCCCGAAGGCCGGCACCGCTTCCGACATCTACGCCCTCGACATGCTGGTCACCCAGATCGAGACCGCCGTCGGCCGCAAGAAGCGCATCGGCTTCGAGATGATCATCGAGACCGCGCTGGGCATGGCCAATGTCGACGAGATCGCGGCCGCCAGCCCGCGCAACGAGTCGCTGCATTTCGGCGTTGCCGACTACGCCGCCTCGACCAAGGCCCGCACGACCGTGATCGGCGGCCCGAATCCGGATTACGGCGTGCTGACCGATCCGGCCGAGGACGGCAGCCGCGACTATCACTGGGGCGACATGTGGCACTACGCCGTGGCCCGCATGGTCGTCGCCGCCCGCGCCAACGGCCTGCGGCCGATCGACGGTCCGTTCGGCGATTTCTCCGATCCGGACGGCTACAAGGCGCAGGCGCGTCGGTCGGCGATTCTCGGCTGCGAAGGCAAGTGGGCCATCCATCCGAGCCAGATTGGCGGCGCCAACGAGGTCTTCACGCCCTCCGAGAAGGAAGTGAACAAGGCGAAGCGCATCCTGGAGGCCATGGAGCAGGCCCAGAAGGAAGGCCGCGGCGCGGTCGCCCTGGATGGCCGCCTGATCGACATCGCCTCGATCAAGCAGGCCGAGGCGCTGGTGAAGCAGGCCGAACTGATCGCCGGCGGCTGAGCCCGACAGAGCGCCGCGCATGTTCCTGTTCGCGGACATCTTCCGGATGATCCGCGACATCACCCGCCAGGCCGGCTGGGTGGGACCGTGGGGCGCGGCGCTCAACATCCCGCAGTTCGTGGGCGCCGCGATCTTTTTCGACCAGCCGGCCGGATGGATCGTTGCGGCCACCAATCTGCTGGCCCTGATGGTGGCCGGGCAGATCCACAGGCGAAACCCCTTCAGCCGGCTCACCAGCATCGTTCACCTCCCCTGGCTGGCACTCTGCCCGTATCTGAGCGCGGCGCTGGCCAGTGCGGAAAGCTGGCAGGCCTTCCACTGGTGGATTGCCTATACCGCCGCGACGATGACTGCCAGCCTGGCGATGGATGCCTACAATCTCCGTCTCTATCTGCGCGACCGGGGCTCGTCCTTCGCAGGCGGCTGACGACGTTTCCCTCAGGAATGACCGCGTCACGCGCAACCCGGCCGCGCCTGTTCTACCGGAAGGCGTTCCGGATCCCCAAACCTCCATGTTCGTTGCGTTTTTCGTCCTGAATCGGGGCGTGGGAATGTTTCATTTACCTCGACTGTGATAAACAGATGTCGGGGTCGATGTTCGGCGGTTCCTCTGGGATTGCCGACAGAGAGGGCGTGAAAGATGAGCCGGAGTATTGATTTCCGAAGTGCCGAGTCCGGCGCTTCCGTTGAGTCGTTCGACCAGATCGTCGATGCGTCGGGACAGTCCGCCGTGGTGGTCAACCGCGGTGCGTTCATTCTGACCGCTGACTATGCCCGTTCGGGCCCCGACCTCGTACTCACCGGCGTCGACGGCGCGAAGGTGCTGCTGACCGGCTTCTTCGACAGCGAGACGCCCCCCGACATCTACACCCTTGGCGGCGCGCAGGTGTCCGGCCATGTGGCGTCCCTGCTGGCGGGTGCGGCCGCGGACGGCCTCGCACAGGCCGGCGGTTCGCTCGGCGAGGCCGTGGGCGCGGTCGAATCCATCGAGGGCACGGTCTTCGCGACCCGGACCGACGGCAGCCGCGTGCAGCTGAACGCCGGCGATCCTGTCTATCAGGACGACGTCATCGAAACCTCGGGCGACGGCAATCTGGGCCTGCGTTTCGCCGATGGCACCACCTTCGCCATAGGCGAGAGCGCGCGCATGGTGATCGACGACTTCGTCTACGATCCCTCGGCCAATACCGGCAATGCGGTCGTCAACGTGCTGCAGGGCTCGTTCTCCTTCGTCTCCGGCGCGGTGGCGAAGACCGGCGACGACGCGCTGACCGTCTCGACCCCCGTGCTGACCATCGGCATCCGCGGCACCTACGTCACCGGACAGGGCGGTCAGGAAGGGGAGACCACCGAAGTGGTCAACCTCCCCGACGATCAGGGCAATGTCGGCTCCATCTTCGCCTTCAACCAGGCGGGCGGCGTGCTGTTGAACGACGCCTATGAGGGCACGGAAACCAACAGCCAGTTCACTGCGCCCGGCGCGCCGCGGATCTACGATCCGCAGGAAGTGAACCAGAAGTTCCAGAACGCGCTGGATTTCCTGCCGCCGACCCCGGAAGTGCGCCGCGGCGAAGCCCAGCAGGACGTTGAGACCCAGCGCCGCGACGGGGCGAACGACGGCGACGGCGATGGCGGCGGCGATGCCGAGGATGGCGCCGAGGATGAGGGTGGCGAGGGAGCCGAGGGCGAAGGTGAAGAAGGCGATGGCGGCGAGGCCGGGGACGCTGATGCCGGGGATGGCGAACCTGCTGCGGAGACAGCCCCGGCCCAGACGACGCAGACCACCCAGCCGCAGACCCAGCAGCCTGCGCAGGGCGGCAACCAGCAGGTCGCCAATCTGGTCAATCAGGCGCAGCAGCAGACCCAGCAGCAACAGCAGCAGTCCCAGCAGGCACAGCAGCAACAGCAACAGACGCAGCAGCAGACCCAGCAGCAACAGCAGGAAAACGAGCAGCAACAGCAACAGAACACGGGCGGCAACACGGGCGGTCAGGACGGCGAGGTCTCGGTCGGCTCGCCCGGCACGCCCGCAGTCGCAACCGGCACCATTCTGGCGAGCGGGGCGGGTTCGATCGCCTATTTCTTCTTCACGCTGAGCCAGACGACCAGCATCACCATGACGACAGACGGGCCGACCATCGACCCGCAGATCTTCCTGTTCAACGACGATGGCAGTCTGGACAATGCGGACTTCCTCGCAACCGATGATGATGACGGTCCGGCCGCGGGTGCCTTCAGCAACTCCCAGATCAATACGGGTGACGAGATCGGCAATCTGCCGGCCGGCAATTATGTGCTGGCCGTCAGCGACTTTTCGCTCAGCCAGCAGGAAAGCGTCGATGGCGCCAACGTCAACGACAGGACAGGTGATGTCAGCGTCATCTTCGAAGTGGGCTCGGGAACGGTGACGGTGACCAGGGTCGCGCAGCTTCCCGACGGCACCAGCCCGGTCCAGGTGGCGGCAGGCGAGGCGCCGCCGGCCACGCCTGCCGGCGAGGCCGAGGATCCGCGAGGCGGCGAGGCCGTCGAGGCCGGGTCGCCCGAGGCGCTGCTGGCGGCGGCGACTGGCGTCGCCGTGGACCTGAGCGGCGTCGTCTCCGACGCGCCCCGGATCGAACTCGTCGAAGGTTCCGCGGAGCCGTCCTCGTCCGCGATCATCGGCGAGGCACCGGCCAACCCGGATTCGTCCGACGGCGCAGGCTATTCGCTGTCATCTGCGGCTTCCGGCGGCAGCGCCATTCCGGTCGACGATTCCGGACAGCTGGCGGCCTGATCAGCCGCCGCGGTGGGACAAAAAGAGCGGGCCCCGTCCCGGGGGGATCGGTGCCCGTTCGAGTTTAGGACCCGGTTCGGGATCGGGTCCCTGATGAAACTTGGACGGGTCCGCCGTCAGCCGGCGAGACAGTCGCGGAGGGCCTTGGCGGCGGCCCGCATCATGGCGGCATAGTGGCCGGGGCCGGGCGGGATGTCTGATCCCAACGGATCGGCGACACCGACCCTTGCGCCGGTATCCGAAGCCAGTTGGTTGACGATGCGGTTGTCGTACTGCGGCTCGCTGAACAGGCAGGCGACGTTGCCGCCGGTGATCTTCGATTTCAGCTCGCTGAGACGGCGCGCGCCCGGCGCGACATCCGGGGTGATGGTGATGGAGCCGGCGGCGCTCAGGTGGAACTGGCGCTCAAAATGCTGCCAGGCATCATGGAAGACGATGAACCCGCGTCCCTCGACCGGTTCCAGCATCTCGTGCAGTTCTTCTCCAAGCGCCTTCAGTTCCTGTGTCAGCCGCTCCGCATTGGCCTGATAGCGGGCCGCGTTCTGCGGGTCGATTTCCGACAGATGCTCCGCGACCTCGGCGGCGATGACTGCGGCGTTTCCGGTCTCCAGCCAGATATGCGCTTCGACATGTTCCGGCGCTTCGCCCTTGTGGCCGTGATCGTCATGATCCTTGTGCGCGGGTTCCTTATGGCCGTGATCATGATCCTTGTGGCCATGTTCTTTGTGCCCGTGGTCGTCATGATCCTTGTCGGCGTGTTCCTTGTGCCCGTGTTCGCCATGGCCATGATCGTGGTCGTGCGCCTCGAACTCGCCACCTTCCCGCAGCGGGAGCAGGTTCATGCCGTGCGCCTTCATTATCGTCAGGACTTCGGCATTGCCGGACAGGGTCTCGAGCGGCCGTTCCAGAAAGGTCTCGATGGCCGGACCGACCCATACGACCAGGTCCGCACCGTTCAGGGCCGCCGCATCGGACGGCTTCATGGCATAGCTGTGGGGCGACGTGCCCGGCTTGAGCAGAAGGTGGGGCTCGCCAACCCCGGCCATGACGGAGGCCACGATCGAGTGCACGGGCTGGATCGAGGCGACCACCTTTGGCGTCTCGGATTTCGCTGCCGTGAATGACAGCGACAGTGCGGCGCCCGCAAGCAGGATGGTCCGGAACATCGCGATCTCCCTTCCGTTACTCTATAACACGTTATGTTATTACATTTCATTTTCCGAAGGCCGGCGCAACCGTTTTGTTTCCCGCGGCTGCAGATGTGAATGCAGCCGCCGCCGTCCCGACGCATCTGGCGCAACCGCCTTGCCTCTGGCATAGGTCGGGAAACGCGATCCTGGGGAGGATGCCCGAATGCCCATGACCAATGTCGCCGATGTCCTGCGCGGCCATGCGAAGACGAGGCCCGACGACGTCGCCACCGTGTTCCGCGACCGCTCCTCCACCTATGCCGACCTCGACCGCTACAGCAACCGGGTCGCCAACGGTCTGATCGCGCTGGGCGTGAAGCCGGGCCAGCGGGTGGCGCTGCTGACCAAGAACTGCGACCAGTTCATGGAGCTCTACTACGGCTGCGCCAAGGCGGGCGCGGTGATCGTGCCGGTCAACTTCCGCCTCGCCGGCCCGGAGATCGCCTACATCGTCAACGACGCCGGCGCCGAGGTTTTCTTCGTCGGCGAGGGCTATGCCGATCTGGCAGCCGAACAGATGGGCGCGATGCCGAAGGTGCGTGAGGTCTTCTCCCTGACCGGGGAGGGCGGCTACCCGGCCTACTTCGCGTGGCGCGACAGTCAGGACGATACCGACCCGATGATCGCCGTCGATCCCGAGAGCATCGCTTCCCAGCTCTATTCCTCGGGCACGACGGGTCACCCGAAGGGCGTGCAGCTCAGCCACCAGAGCGGTCTCAACCTCTGGCCGCTGCTGGCGGACCCCAACGAGAGCGCCTATGGCCGCTGGTCGGAGGACGACGTCAATCTGGTCTGCATGCCGCTCTATCATGTCGGCGGTCTGAACAATGCGCTGGCCGGCATGTATGTCGGCGCCAAGACGGTCATCCTGGCCGACGCGATCCCTGCCGACATCCTGCGCACCATTCCCGAGCACCGGGTCACCAAGACCTTCCTGGTGCCGGCGCTGATCCTGTTCCTGGTGCAGTCTCCGGGCGTGCGGGAGGTCGATTTCTCCTCGATGGACGAGATCTGGTACGGCGCCGCGCCGATCCCGGTCGAGCTGCTGAAGCAGGCCATCGAGATCTTCGGTCCGGTCTTCGGACAGGCCTATGGCATGACGGAATCAAACGGCGGCGGCGTCTACATGCCGAAGGAGGATCATGACCTGTCGAAGCCGGACCGGCTGAAGTCCTGCGGCAAGCCGGCGCCGGGCTATGACGTCAAGGTGGTCGACGACGACGCCAACGAACTGCCGGCCGGCGAGGTCGGCGAGATCATCCTGCGCTCCAACACGCTGATGGCCGGCTACTGGAACCTGCCGGAGGCGACGGCGAAGACCCTGAAGGACGGTTGGCTCTGGTCGGGCGATGCGGGCTTCTTCGATGCGGAGGGCTTCCTCTACATCCATGACCGGGTGAAGGACATGATCATCTCCGGCGGCGAGAACATCTACCCGGCCGAGATCGAGAGCGCCCTCTATGGCCATCCCGCCATTGCCGACGTCGCCGTGATCGGCGTGCCGGACGACCGCTGGGGCGAGGCGGTGAAGGCCGTCATCGTGAAGGCGAAGGACGCGGACCTCTCCGAAGGCGAGGTGATCGACTACGCCCGCAGCCGCATCGCCCACTACAAGTGCCCGAAATCGGTCGACTTCATCGCCGAACTGCCGCGCAACGCCACTGGCAAGATCCTGAAGCGCGAACTGCGCAAGCCCTACTGGGAAGGCCGCGATCGCGGGGTCAGCTGAGCGGTCTTTTCCGGAACCGGCCCCGATTTCCAAAGCTGTCATGCCCGCTTCATGCGGGCATCCGGTCAGTCAGATACTTGCGGCGAAGCCGCACCGGACCCCCGCATGAAGCGGGGGTGACAGTCAGAGGTCAGGCCGCAAGCGCGCCCTCCACGCCGGCGGCGATGTTCAGCAGTTCCCGGTCGCGGTTGCGGTGGCCCATCAGCATCAGCCCGACCGGCGCCTCGCCCGGCTTGTGGCAGGGCAGGCTGATGTTCGGCCGGTTCAGGAAATTGCCGGCCGAGCAGTTCCGGAGGCAGAGCAGGTTGATACGCGTGTAATCCTCGTCCGCGTCCAGTTCCGAGATGGCCGGCGCGACGATCGGCACCGTCGGCATGACCACGGCGTCGAAATGCGCCGTGGCCGCGTCGGTGGCGGCCTTCATCGCGGCATGCGCTTCCAGCAGATCGATGTAGTCGGCAGCGGAGATGTCGGCGCCGCGCCGGATGCGGCCAATCACCCGCGGATCGTAGAGATCGCCCTTCCGTTCGATAAGGTCGCGGTGCCAGGCCCAGCTCTCGGCGGCGGCATAGCCGCCATTGGCGTAGAGCGCCGGCAGTTCGTCGATCTCGGGCAGCGACAGGTCTTCCAGTTGCGCGCCCGCCTCCGACAGCGCGGTCAGCGCGGCGCCGAAGGTCCGGGCGACGGTCTGGTCCATGTCGTCGAGCACATAATTGCGCAGCACGCCGATGCGCAGGCCGCCGACAAAGGCCGGCGCCGCGCCCGCGCCCGGTCCGCCCGCCATCACGTCGTCCAGGATGGCGCAGCAGTCGGCGCTGTTCGCCAGCGGCCCGATGCTGTCGAGCGAGAAGGCCAGCGGCGTCGCCCCTTCGCGCGGCACCCGTTCGATGGTCGGCTTGAAGCCGGCGATGCCGCAGAAGGCCGCCGGAATGCGGCAGGACCCGCCGGTATCCGTGCCGATGGTCGCGGCGGCCATGCCGTCGGCGACGCTGACGGCGCCGCCCGATGTCGAGCCACCCGGGATGCGCCGGGTCTCCCTGTCCCAGGGCGAGGCCGGGGTGCCGTAATGCGGATTCAGGCCGACGCCCGAATAGGCGAACTCGGTCATGACCGTGCGGCCCAGGATGACGAAGCCGGCGCGCCGCAGCCGGTCGACGATGGGCGCATCCGCCGTCGCCGGCGAGGCGCCGGCCAGCGCCTTCGATCCGGCGGTGGTGGTGAAGCCTTCCTCGTCGAACAGATCCTTGATCGAGATCGGGATGCCGGCGAATGGCCGCGCCTCGCGGCCGGCCGTGCGTAACCCGTCGACGGCTGCCGCCTCGGCCCGCGCCCGGTCGGCATGCAGGGTCATGTAGGCGGTCGGGCCCTCGCCCTCGGCCGCCGCCGCCAGCGCCGCATCGGTCAGCGCCGCCGAACTGGTCTCGCCCGATGCCAGCGCCCCGGCCAGCGCCTTCAGCCCGCGATCGATCATCTGTGGCCCCCCTCTCGAATCTCACCGGAGGATAATGCGGGATGGGCCGGCGGGACCATGATGTTCGTCGCCCCGCCCTCCGGCTTCATACCGATGCGAGTCATTCATTCCGGAATTCCGGTGACCTCTCGACCTGGTCGTTATCGTGCCGCCGGTTCTGCAATTCCTTCCGGGCGCAAGCGCCTTCACCAGACGACAGACAGCCCCCAGTTCCGTGAATACGGAGGCGAAACAAAATCTACTCTTCAGTATTCGTTTCGGGTGAGGAAGTTTTTACTTTCTCAGGTGACGCTAGGTCAATTCAGTAACGTGCAGGAGTTCCCCCGAAACGCTGCAGGAGGCTGTCATGTCTGTTACCAAGCGTATCTATCTGATCGTCGGCCTGGTCGTTCTGACCGGGGTTTCGATCGCGTCCGTCGGCACCTGGAAGATGATGCAGGTCGGCGACGAATTGACCGAGATCGCCCGCGAGGACGTTCCCCTGATGGAGAAGGTCGCCGCGATCACCGTGCATCAACTCGAGCAGGCCATTCTGCTCGAACGGGCCATGCGGGGTGCGCAGATATCCGCAGGCACCGATTTCGATCATGACCGTCAGGCGTTTCTGATGCTCGCCAAGAAGGTCGATGCCGAGATCGAGGAAGGCCTGGAGCAGGCCCGGCACGCGCTGGATTACGCGAAGTCGGATGCCGCCCGCCAGAAGTTCGGCGACATCCTCGCCCGGCTGGAGGCGATCGCGACACAGCACCGCCGCTACGACGACATGGCCGCCGAGGTCATGACCGCCGCCGCCGGGGGCGACGCCGCCGCCATTGGTGACAGGGCCGTCGTGCTGGAAAAGGAACAGAAGGATCTCGATTCCCGGCTTGCGGGCATGCTGTTCGAGCTTGGCAAGTTCACCGAACAGTCCGCCCTTACGGCACTGGAAGACGAAACCAGCGGCATCCGGCTGATGCTGGCAATCGCCGTGCTGGGCATCGGGCTCGGCGTCGTGGTCGGGACCCTGATCGGACGCAGCGTCGCCCGCCCCCTGACGCAGATGATGTCGGTGATGGAGCGGATGACCGGCGGCGAGCGGGGCATCGATGTGCCCGCGCAGTCGCGGCGCGACGAGGTCGGCGGCATGGCCCGCGCCCTCGAGCAGTTCCAGAAGCAACTCGTCGAGGGCGAGCGCCTCGCCGAGGTGCAGCGGCTGGAGGAACGGCGGAAACTGGAACAGGCACAGAGCCGCGACCGGGCGATCCAGAGCTTCAGCGCCACGATCAACGGCATTGTCAGCGACCTTTCAGATGGCGTGAGCCAGCTGACCAGCGCGTCCGGCACGATGACCATTGTCGCCGAACAGTCCGGTACGCGCGCGACCACTGTCGCCGCCGCCGCCGAGCAGTCCTCGGTCAGCATCCAGGCCGTCGCGGCCGCCATGGAGCAGATGTCCGCCGCCATCAAGGAGATCGCGGCGCAGACCGAACAGTCTTCAGGCGCCGTGCAGCAGGCCAATGACAAGGTCGACCGCAGCAGCGCCGAGATCGAGAAGCTGTCCGTTGCGACCGACGACATCAGCCAGGTGGTCAGCCTGATTGAGGAGATCGCCGAGAAGACTAACCTGCTGGCCCTGAACGCCACAATCGAATCGGCGCGGGCCGGCGAAGCGGGCAAGGGCTTCGCTGTCGTCGCTCAGGAAGTGAAGGGCCTGGCGAACCAGACCCAGCAGGCGACGGTCACGATCACCACACAGATCGGCAACCTGCAATCGGGGGCCAGGATCGCGGTCGAGGCGGTGCGCGAGATCGGGGCCGCGATGGCTCGGCTGAACGATGTCACGGCGTCCATCGCCGCGGCCATCGAGGAGCAGAACCAGGTCACCAACGAGATCGCACAGAACATCGACCAGGTCGCTTCCGGCACCCGGGATGTTTCCGAGAACATCGTCGAGGTCACGACCTATGTCGGCGAGACCGGCGCGGCCGCCGGCCAGGTCAGCAGTACCGCCGACCGGCTGTCGGGCAATGCCGGCGTGCTCCGGAAGGAAGTGGACGGCTTCTTCGAACAGCTCCGCGTCGCCTGACCGCCATCCGCTCTTTCCCCGATAGTTCGCACGCGTACAATGGGGCGGACAACGGGGAGGAGTGCACCATGGATCTGGCGCTGACCGAAGACGATCTGGCGTTCCGCGATGAGGTTCGCGCGTTTCTGGACGAGAACCTGAGCGACGACCTGCAGGAGGCCTCGCGGCTGACCACGGGCCCCTTCGCCGAGTTCCAGTACGGCCAGCGCTGGTACGAGAAGCTGGCGTCTAAGGGCTGGTCGGCGCCGCTCTGGCCGGCCGAATATGGCGGGCCGGGCTGGACCGCGATCCAGCGCTACATCTTCGATATCGAATGCGCCGCGGCCGGCGCCCCGGTGCCGCTGGTCATGGGCACGCGCATGGTCGGACCGGTGCTGATGCATTTCGGCACGCCGGAGCAGAAGCAGAAATACCTGCCACGCATCCTCTCGGGCGAGGATGTCTGGTGTCAGGGCTATTCGGAACCGGGTTCGGGCTCGGATCTCGCCAGCCTGAAGACCCGCGCGGTGCGCGACGGCGACCACTATGTCGTCAACGGCTCGAAGATCTGGACCACCTTCGCCCAGCACGCCAACCGCATGTTCTGCCTCGTCCGCACCTCGACCGAGGGCAAGGCGCAGGAGGGCATCAGCTTCATCCTGATCGACGACTTCAAGGCCCCGGGGATCACCGTCGATCCGATCATCACCATGGCCGGCGATCACGAGGTCAATCAGGTCTTCTTCGAGGACTTGCGGGTACCGGTCGAGAACCTCGTCGGCGAGGAGAACAAGGGCTGGACGGTGGCCAAGTACCTGCTGGAGTTCGAGCGCGGCGGCGACACCTACTCGCCCGGCCTGCATGCCTCGATCCGGCACCTGAAGGCGGTGGCGGCTTCGGAGCCCGGCGGCGGCGGGGAGCCACTGATCCAGGATCCGGTCTTCGCCAGGCGCGTGGCCGAGGCGGAGGCCGAGATCATGGCGCTCGAAGTCACAGAGAAGAAGGTCATGTGCGAGGTCGCCGAAGGCAAGACGCCGGGCGCCGCGGGCTCGATCATGAAGGTCTGCGGCTCGGAATCGCTTCAGAAGACGGCTGAACTCACCGCCGAGGCCGTCGCCTATTACGGCGCGCCGCATCAGAAGCAGGCGCGGACCGTGGGCAGCAACGTCCAGCCCATCGGCCCGGACCACGCGCTGACGGCCCTGCCGCGGCACCTGAACCACCGCGCCGCGTCGATCTATGCCGGTTCCAACGAGATCCAGCGCAACATCGTCGCCAAGCTGGTGCTGGGGCTGTAGCCGGGGTCTTGGCGTCGTCCGATTATCATTTCCCGGCGGTCACCGCCGACATCGTCGCCCTGGCCGGCTCAGGGATCCTGCTGATCCGGCGGAAGAACCCGCCCTATCGGGATCACTGGGCTCTGCCGGGCGGCTTTCTCGATCCGGACGAGACCATCGAGACCTGCGCCGCCCGCGAACTGGCCGAGGAGACCGGCGTGACGGCGCACGATCTGCAGCTGGTCGGCGTCTACAGCGAACCCGACCGCGATCCGCGGGGCCGGACCGTCTCCGTCGCCTTCCTGGCCCGCTTCGACGAACAGCCGCCGGCGGAGGCGGCCGACGATGCGGCCGAACTCCACTGGTTTCCGGCGGACGATCTGCCGCCGCTCGCCTTCGACCATGCGCGGATCATTGCGGACGCGCTGAAGCTGGCCTGAGCTGACGGAACGACAAGGCCTTTGCGGACCGCAGCTTCCGGCGGCATAGTCTCATCCATGCCGATATGTGAAGCCGATCCCTGGCGCATGCAGTATTTCGAGGGCGTGGACTGCCCGGCGGACGTCAACGTTCCGACCGAGGACGGCGACGCCTGGGCCTGGTACCCCGAGTTCAAGTGGGTCTACAACAAGCTGGACGTCGCCGAGAGCCAGCATTTCGTCTGCGGGCCGCACGGCCTGATGCCGCCCGCCTTCCCGGTCTTCTCCAAGCCGGTCTTCAACATGCGCGGCATGGGCATCGGCAGCCGCATCCTCCGCACCGAGCGTGAATACAAGGCCAACCAGCGCCCCGGCCATATCTGGACCCCGGTGCTGACCGGCGAGCACATCTCGACCGATGTCGCCGTCGTCGACGGCGAGGCGAAATGGTGGCGTCACACCTTCGGCAAGCCGCTGGACGGCGGCATGTTCGACTACTGGACGGTGCTCGGCGAGGCCAATCCGGAGGTCGAGGCCTATTGCGGCGACTGGCTGCGCGAGAATCTCCGCGGCTATACCGGCATGGTCAATTTCGAGACCATCGGCGCGCGGATCATCGAGGTGCATCTGCGCTTTGCGGACCAGTGGCCGGATCTCTACGGCGGCAGGCCCTGGGTCGAGGCGCTGGTGAAGCTCTATGCCGAGGGCGTCTGGGACTATGATGACAGCGACCGCCGGACCGGCTACAGCGTCGTGCTCTTCGGCGGCCACGGGCTGCAATACACGCACCCGTCCGAAGATCTGGTCGATGAAGTGCGCGCCATGGACGGGGTGACCAGCGTGCAGGTCACCTTCCATCAGGACCGGCCGCCATCGTGGCACGCCATGCCGCCCGGCGGCTTCCGGCTGGCCATCGTCAATTGCTGGGATCTCGAGACCGGCATCAGGGCGCGGGAGAAGCTGGCGCTGAGTTTCTGGTCGACCCAGCAGCTGACGCCGTCGCGCCGCCGTCGCACTGCCGAACCGGCCTGAGCCGCGCCGCGATGGATCTCGCCTCGATCGAGGAAATCGAGAACGTCTGGATTCCGATGCGCGACGGCGTCCGGCTGGCCGCACGTCTGTGGCTGCCGCGCGATGCCCGAACCAATCCGGTTCCGGCGATCTTCGAGTTCATTCCCTACCGCAAGCGCGACTTCATGCGCTCCCGCGACGAGCCGATGCATCGCTTCTATGCGCTGTCGGGCTATGTCAGCATCCGCGCCGACCTGCGTGGGTCAGGCGATTCCGAAGGCGTGATGAGCGACGAGTACACGCTGCAGGAACTGGAAGACGCGATGGATGTCATCGCCTGGGCGGCGGCGCAGGACTGGTGCAGCGGCGCGGTGGGCATGACCGGCATCTCCTGGGGCGGGTTCAACGCGCTGCAGGTCGCGGCGATGCGGCCGCCGGCGCTGAAGGCCATCCTGACGCTCTGCGCCGCGGATGACCGCTATGCCGACGATGCCCATTACAAGGGCGGCTGCCTGCTGAACGAGAACATGCAGTGGGGCTCGATCCTGAGCCTCTACAATGCCCTTCCGCCGGACCCTCAGGTCCATGGCGAGAGCTGGCGCGACGCCTGGCTGGCGCGCATCGAGGCGGCCGAACCCTCGCCGGCGGTCTGGATGGAGCACCCGCACCGCGACGAATACTGGCAGCACGGATCTGTCTGCGAGGACTACAGCGCAATCGAGTGCCCGGTCTTCGCCGTTGGCGGCTGGGCCGACGGCTATTCCAACGCAATCCCGCGGCTGCTCGAAGGCCTGTCGGCGCCCCGGCTCGGGTTGATCGGCCCCTGGGCCCACACCTTCCCGCATGACGGCGTGCCGGGTCCCTCCATCGGCTACCTGCAGGAGGCCGTCCGCTGGTGGGATCACTGGCTGAAGGGCCATGACACCGGGATCATGGACGAACCCATGCTGCGCGCCTGGATACAGGAAAGCCTGCCGCCGGCACCGCAATACGAGACCCGCCCCGGCCGCTGGGTGGCGGAGAGCGCCTGGCCGAGCCCGCGGATAGAGCGCCAGCGGCTCTGGCTCAACTGGGGGCATCTGGCCGAGGAACCGGGCGAGATCGACGAAATCGCGTTTTCCTCCCCGCATACGCTGGGCGTGCGCGCGGGCGAATGGTGCGGCTTCGGCGCAGACGGCGAGGCGCCCCGTGATCAGCGCGCCGACGACGGCGGATCACTGGTCTTCGACACCGACATCCTGACCGAGCGTCTGGAGCTGCTCGGCGCGCCGGAACTGGAACTCGAGGTCGCCGCGGACAAGCCGGTTGCCTTCCTTGTGGCACGCCTCTGCGACGTCGGGCCGGACGGCGCGTCGTCCCGGATCTCCTACGCGATCCTCAACCTCTGCCACCGCGACAGCCACGAGACGCCTGCGCCGCTGGAACCTGGCGCATGGTACCGCGTGAAGCTGAAGCTGGATGATCTGGGACAGGCGATCCCGGTCGGGCACCGGCTGCGTCTGGGGCTGTCGACGGGCTACTGGCCGATGATCTGGCCGGCGCCGGAGCCGGTGTCGCTGTCGGTCAGGCTGGGCACGGGCCATCTCGATCTGCCGGTCCGCCCGCCCTCGGATGCGGATGCCGCCATCCGCCCGTTCGAACCGCCGCTGGCCGCGCCCGGATCGAAGACCAGGAAGCTCTATCACCTCCCGATGCGGCGGACCGTCGAGATCGACCTGACGACCAACGAGATGATCTACACGCTGAAGGGCGACGGCGGCGAGTTCGGCGGCGCCTCGCTGGCCCGGATCGAGGAGATCGACCTCGACCTCGGCTATCAGATGCTGAAGCGGTACCGCATCCTCGAGGATGACCCCCTTTCGGCGCAGACGGAGCTGTCGCAGACCGCGATCCTGAAGCGCGACGGCTGGACGGTGCGGCTGGAATGCCGGACACGGCTGACGGCGACGGTCGACGCGTTCCAGTTCACCGGCGATCTGGAAGCCTTCGAGAACGACGTGCCGGTGGGCGCCCGTCACTGGACCCGCGCCGTGCCGCGGAAGTTGCTCTAAAGTCCCGCCAAATGGGCCACCCCCGTCGGCCCGAAGGGCCGCGCGGGGGTCCGGAGCGGCTTCGCCGCAACTTCCATGGATTGACCGGATGCCCGCGCAGGGCGGGCGTGACGACCGTATTCAAGGCGAACGGACAGGGCGAATACTGGAATGCTCTAGGACGCGGACTCATAAGCGCGCAGCCATGTTCGGGTTGAAGCGATGAGGACGGCTGCGAGGTAGTTTCGGGCGGATTTCTCGTAGCGTGTTGCGATCTTCCGGAAGTGTTTGAGTTTGTTGAAGAAGCGCTCGACGACATTGCGCCGGCGGTAGAGCGCCGGATCGACGCTGCGCTGGACCTTGCGGTCGCGCTGGGTGGGAATGTGGCCGCGACCGCCCTGCGCCGCGATCAGGTCCAGCACGGCCCGGGCGTCATAGCCCCGGTCGGCCACCACGTCGCCCGTCGCCGGATGGGCGGCAAGGAGTTCCGCAACAGCCGCCTTGTCGGAGGCCTGGCCCGGGCTGAGCACCAGCGCGACCGGCAGGCCGCGCTCGTCGACCATGGCGTTGATCTTGGTGCTCAGTCCTCCACGAGAACGGCCAATGGCGTGATCCGCGCCCCCTTTTTGCCGGAGGCGGCGTGCTGGTGGGCGCGGATGATGGAGCTGTCGATGAACTGCATCGAATCCGGCGATTTCCTGGCCAGCGCTTCGAAGACCCGCACCCAGACGCCCGCCTTCGCCCAGCGGTTGAAGCGGTTGTAGACCGTGGTGTGCGGGCCATAGCGCTCCGGCAGGTCGCGCCAGGGCGAGCCGGTGCGCAGCACCCAGAAAATGCCGTTGAGAACCCTGCGGTCATCCACCCGGGGAACGCCCCGCGGCTTGTTCGGGAGCAGCGGCTCGATCAGCTCCCATTCGAAATCGGTCAGATCAAAGCGCGCCATTCCGGACCTCCTGCGATTCACCCACCAGAGTGAATCACCCAAAGAACCGAAACAGAATCCCCTTTATGGGTTCAGAACCTAGCCGCCTGCCGTTACCCGCGCGATGGCGGCGTCGACGATCCGCTCCAGCATCTTCGGATAGGCGATGCCCGCAAAACCGGCCATGAAGGCGAGCTTGCCGTCATACGCCCAGGCCGGATTGGGGTTTGTTTCCATCATCTTCGGGCGACCGTCCGCGGCGCAGCGGAAATCGAAGCGGCCGTAATCCTGCAGCCCGAAGCGCGCGAAGAGCAGCTTCGCCCAGCCGGCGATGCGCTCTCGGGTTTCGGTTTCGATGCGGGCTTCGCGGAAGGCGATCTCGGTCCAGTAGGGGGAGTCCGGATCGGCCTTGGATTCGAAGGACAGGATCGGGTTCAGCCCGGCCGGCAGCTTCGAGAAATCCACTTCCAGCGGCGGCAGGACCGTCAGGCCCGATGCCGGGTTTCCGATCAGCCCGACGCCGTATTCCGGACCGGGCAGGTATTCCTGCCAGAGTACCGCGCGGCCCGGGAGCGTTTCGTGCAGGAAGTCGAGATAGGCGCGCGCCTCCTGCGGGCTGCGGACCACGGCGTCCTTGGTGATGCCGACGCTGCCGTCGGCGGCGTTGGGCTTCAGCAGCGCCGGATAGAGATCGGGCAGGGCCACGCCGGGCGCGGCGGAGGCAAGGAAGTGTTCGCCGGGCACCTCGACGCCCAGAGACTCGGCGACCAGCCGCACGATCTGCTTGTCGAAACAGAGCACCATCGCCTGCGGCGTCGCGCCGGTATAGGGGATGTCGTGCAGTTCCAGCCAGGCCGGCAGGTTCAGTTCGCGGGTCGGCCGGTTGAAGACGCCGGTGTCGCAGAAATTCACCACCAGATCGGGCGGGTCGGCGGCCAGCCGCTCGAACAGGCCGTCATGGTCGTTGAAGACGGTGATGTCGAAGCGCTCCAGCCCCTCCAGCGCCTCGACCATCGTGCGGTGCGCCTTCAGGTCCTCCTCGCCATAGGCCGCCCCGAGCTTCGTCGGATCGCTCTCCCCATGGTCGCCGGTGATGACCGCAAGTCTCCGCATCGATCTGTCTCCGCCATTGAACGCCGATGCATTGAAGGCCGGGCGGGCCGGCGCTGGCAATGGCGGCATGACACCGGCCAGGGACGTGTCCGGGACAGGGACGGCATGAATGCGATGCGATGAATGGTGGGCGCGGCTGGGATTGAACCAGCGACCCCTACGATGTCAACGTAGTGCTCTCCCGCTGAGCTACGCGCCCCCAAGGGTCGAGGCCGGGGCGAGCCCGGCGCTGCGAGGGGCGTTCTATAGCCGGGGGCGCTGCGCCCTGCAAGCCCCAATCCGCCCGCTGACCTGCGTGGCCATCAGGCGCCGCCGGAGGGCGGCCTCACCATTGCGCCGGTTGGGATTTTCGGCAGCGGGCTTTGCTCTGTTTCGGGAATTCCCGACCAGAGAGAGGCATGCCCGGCTTCGCGCCGATATCGAGCCAACCGTGCGAAAGGCGGGCAAGTGCTGGCGCGGGAACCAGGACAATTGCCATGTTCATGCGGAACCATGGCCACGCCACCGCCGTCTCGCAAACTGACACTGAAATCACATCAATTTCGGAAGTCATACGATCGGTTAACGAAACGTCCGATAGAGTACGGGAGGAGATTGCCTTTCTGGCTGGCAATTGACGCGGGCTGCCTGCCTGCGTTGCAGCCGGGCAGGCGCCTCGGGAACCGGTCCAGGAATAGGAGACCGCCGGTGAGCATGGAATCGGAACTGGGTCCGTACGTCGACGCATTGCGCGAACGCAAGGCCCCCGTCCCGCCGATGGAACTGATCGGCTACATCAATGCGGTCGTCGAGATCGTCAAGCGTCACAACCCCAGCGGTTCGGGCGGCGGCGGCGGAATCGGCAAGGAAAGCATCGAGGAATGCGTGGCCCAGGTCGACGACTGCCTGAAGCAGATGGCGCAGTCGGCAGTCGACATCATGGACCACATCGACACGGTCATGGATGCGCCGAACATCAAGCCGGACCAGCGCGCCGCACTGCTGGCGGCGCTGGAGGCCTGCTCGTTCCAGGACATCGTCAGCCAGCGTCTGTTGATCGTGCGTCAGCATCTGAGCGGCGGACACGACAGCAAGCGCGGCATCAGCACCGGCATCAACAAGTCGCGCCGGGAGGAAGTCCACAAGGACGACCATCTTCTCAACGGTCCTGCCAGCGGCAACAAGGCAATGGATCAGGCCGCGATCGACGCCCTGCTCAACGGCTGATCCGGGCCTTCATCGACAGGACGGCCACGCGCGTCCGCCTCTGGCGGGCGCGTTTTTCGTTCTGTGGGGAAGGCAGAGGAAGACGGCAGGCCGCCGGCGGCGGCCTGGCCGTTCAGGACTGCGTGCCGGTCAGGGCAAAGATTCCCGAACCCTCGCCGCGGCACCATTCGAACTCCGGCGGCAGACCGGCAGTGGTTTCCGAGGCGCCAAGGATCAGCCGTCCCTCGCGGGAGCGGATCCGCTTGGCCATGTGGGACAGGGCCTGGGCCTTCTGCGCGCGCTCCATGTAGATCAGGGCATAGCGGCAGAAGATGATGTCCTGGCTCTGGGCCGGGACGGAGGGCTTCAGCAGATTGTCGGTCCGGAAGCGCACCATCCGGCGCAGCTCGTCGACGATCCGCCACTCGCGCGGGCCGCAGGGGCGGAAATACCGTTCGGCGTCGCCCGGGCGCAGGCCGCGCCCCATCTCGAACTCGTTGTAGACGCCCTCCGAGGCGCGCTTGATGGTTTCCTTGGAGATGTCGGTCGCCAGGATCTCGAAACGCAGGCCGGGCTGGCGCGCGGCCATCTCCGACAGCACGATCGCGATGCTGAAGGCTTCCTGACCGGTCGAGCACGCGGCGCTCCATACGCGGAGGCAGGTGCCCGGCGCAGCCGCCTTCAGCACCGCCGGCACGATGGTCGATTTCAGGCTCTCGAACGGGCGGCGGTCGCGGAAGAACGAGGTCTCGTGCGTCGTCAGACGGTCGATCACCTCGGTGCGCAGGTTTTCCGAACCGGGCCGCTTCAGGCGGTCGGCGAGGCTTTCCAGATTGGGCATGCCGTACTGGCGGGCCAGCGGCATCAGGCGCCCCTGGATGAGATAATGCTTCTCGGTCGAGAGCGTATTGCCCGATTCCTGACGCAGGATGTCGGCGAAGACCTGCAGGCTGGCGAGTGTACTGTTGCTCACTTGCAATGTTCCCGGATCAGTTTGGCGATATCGGGCACCGGCAGAACGGCGTCCGCTACACCCCTGTTGAATGTTGCGCCGGGCATGCCCCAGACGATGCTGGTGGCCTGGTCCTGAACGGCGACGATGCCGCCGGCTGCCGCGATGGTCTCGGCGCCCTCGGCGCCGTCGCTGCCCATTCCGGTCAGCACGATGGCCATGGCCCGGCGGCCATAGACCTCGGCGACGGAGCGGAAGAGCGGATTGACCGCGGGCCGGCAGTGATGCTCGCGCGGGCCGTCCCAGAGGCGGATCGTTGCGCCGGCGCCGCTCTGGGCGACCATCATGTGCCGGTCGCCCGGCGCGATGTAGACCCTGCCGCTGATCAGCGGTTCGCCGTCCGTGGCCTCGACGCAGTCAAGTCCGGTCTTGCGCGACAGGTTCTGCGCGAAGACCTTGGAAAAGTTCACCGGCAGGTGCTGCGAAATCAGCACAGGGACGGTGAGCCGCCCGCCGAGTCCGGCCAGCAGATCCGCCAGCGCCTGCGGGCCGCCCGTGGACGAGCCGATGGCGACGACGCTGCGCTTCAGGGTGATGTCGGCGGTCCGCCGCGGGCGGGGCGCCGGCGCGTCGGCCACGGGGGCCGCGGCAACGGGCTTCCGCTTCAGGGATCCGAGCGTCTTCACCTTCTCGACGATCTCGCGCCGGAAGGCGCTGCGGTTTTCACGGTCCTGCTTGGCGACGAAATCGGCCGCCCCGCGCCGCAGCGCGTCGAAGGTCACCGATCCGGCGCGCCGGCTTGCGCCCGAGACCACTACGATCTGGGAGTTGGGGCTGGTCTGCCGGATCAGCGGCAGGGCCTCGTAGCCCGACAGCACGGGCATCTCGAGATCAAGCGTGATGACATCCGCCGCGAAGGTCTTCAGCTTGTCCAGCGCCTGACGCCCGTTGGCCGCGGTCTGGACCGCTGCGTCGGCATCTTCTTCCAGCCATTGCCGGATCATGCCGCGCGGTACGACCGCGTCGTCCACGACCAGAACCTTGAGCCGCCCGTCGGTATCCGCCATGCGGGTGTTTCCGTTTCTGTCAGGAGGCCAGGTCGAGCTTCGTTGCCTGAAGCGACGGGATTTCCAGGATCTTCTTCACGTCCAGCATGATCACCAGTTCGTCGGGCCGCTTGGCGACGCCGAAGGACAGGGCGGCGACCTCGGGCCGGACGGTCGGCGGCAGCGGCATCATGACGACGTCGGAAACCGGCACGACCTCGCCGATCCGGTCGAACATCAGGCTGTACCACTCGCCATCGACCACGATCACCGTGCCGATGCCGCGGCTGCCTTCGGCCGGCTTGCCGACGGCGCGGCCGAAGCGGCGGTGCATGTCGATGGCGGTGACGATGCGGCCGCGCAGGTTGATCAGGCCGGCGACTTCCGGCGGGCCCAGCGGGACCCGGGTCATCGCGCCCTGGGCAATGACGTCGTTGACGGTCAGGATCGGCAGGCCGAAGACCTGGTTTCCAAGATGGCTGGTGATGATGCTTTCGCAGCCGGCCATCTTCTGATCGATTTCGCTGACTTCCTTTTTCACGCCGCCATCTCCTCGTCGTCGCGCAGGACACTGTTGATCGTCGAAAGCAGGCGTTCCTTGTCCAGCTTGGCCACGTAGCCGGAGAACCCTGCCGCCTTGCCGCGCTCACGGTCGGCGTCGGTGCAGTGCGAGGTCAGCGCAATCACCGGAACCGCGTGGGCGTTTTCGTGCTTCTTGAGCTGCGCCAGCAGCTGGTAGCCGTCCATGCCGGGCATCTCGATGTCGCTGACGACGACGTCGACCCTGTTGCCGGCGTCGAAGTGCTTGAGCACATCATCCGCCGAACCGACCACCGTCATCGCGTAGCCGTGGCTGGCCAGCAGCGGACCGACCAGATTGCGGAAGAAGGCGGAGTCGTCGACCAGCAGCAACTGCATGCGGCGTTCCTTCTCCTCGGTCGGGGCGGCGGCGTAGGGATCCTGATCCTCGCTGAAGAGGTCCGGATAGACCGCCCGCAGGAAGTAGGCGATGTCGAGCACCTCGGTGGCCTTGCCGTTGACGATGGCGGTGCCGATGCAGCTCTCGTGGTGCGAGTCGGACGCGACGCGGATCTCGCAATCCTCGATGTCCAGAATGCTCTCGACGACCAGGCCCAGATAATTTTCGTGATCGGAGAAGACGATGACCTCCAGGCTCCGGTCCCTCGGCGGCATGCCGCAGCTGGTGGTGACCAGCGGCATCAGCTTGCCGAGATACTGGATCATGCACTTGTCGTTCAGCACCTCGATCTTGTCGGGTTCGACCCGCTCCAGCCTGTCGACCAGCGACAGCGGCACCGCCTTCGGTGCGGCGCCCTCGGCGCGGAAGGCCAGCAGCGTGGTCGTGCGCTCCTTGCGCGGGCCTTCGTGCTCCTCGGCTTCCTGCCGGTCAGCGTTCGCCAGGCGCATCGTGGTGGCCAGACCGTTGGGATCCAGGATCATGATGACCTTCCCGTCGCCAAGGATGGTATTGCCCGAGAACATGCGGATGTCGCGCAGCAGCGGGGCCACCGGCTTGACCACGATTTCCTCGGTGTCGAAGACCTCGTCGACGATGACGCCGAAATGCTGCGACCCGACCTGGCAGACCACGACGAAGCCATTGTCGCGGACTTCGCCCTCTGTCAGGGCCAGGGTGCCGTCCAGATGGATCAGCGGCAGCAGACGCTGGCGCAGGCGCAGGATGCTGGAACCCTCGATCTTCTCGATGCTGTGCTGGCTGCTCTCGTTGATGCGCACCAGCTCACGGATCGAGATCTGCGGGATGGCGAACTTCTCGCCGCCGCATTCGACGATCAGCGCGGAGACGATGGCCAGCGTCAGCGGGATCTTGATCTTCAGCTTGGTGCCGAGACCGCGGGCCGAACTCGAGGTCGATCGAACCGCCGATCTTCTCGATGTTGGTGCGCACGACATCCATGCCCACGCCGCGGCCAGAGACCTTGCTGACGGCTTCGGCCGTCGAGAAGCCGGGTTCGAAGATGTAGCGGTGCAACTGCCGGTCATCCATGGCCTCGGCCTCGGCGGCGCCGACCAGGTTGCGCTCGACAATGCGCTTGCGGATGGCGTCGGCGTTCAGCCCGGCGCCGTCGTCGCTCAGCTCGATGACGATGTGACCGCCCTCGTGGCGGGCGGACAGGCGGATGGTGCCGGTCTCGTTCTTGCCCTTCGAGCTGCGGATCGCCGGCGTCTCGATGCCGTGATCGGCGGAATTGCGGACCATGTGGGTCAGCGGGTCCTTGATCATGTCCAGGACCTGACGGTCGAGTTCGGTGTCGGCGCCGTCCATCTCCAGCTCGATCTTCTTGCCGAGCTCGATGCCCAGGTCGCGCACGATGCGCGGCAGCTTGTTCCAGGCGTTGCCGATCGGCTGCATCCGGGTCTTCATGACGCCTTCCTGCAGCTCGCTGGTGACCTGGCTGAGGCGCTGGAAGGGGATGTTGAAGACGCTGTCGGATTCGTTGCGGACCAGCTGCATCAGCTGGTTGCGGGTCAGCACCAGTTCGCTGACCAGGGTCATCAGCTGTTCGATCAGATCGACGCTGACGCGCAGGCCCTGAACGCCGCCGCGCGCGGGCGTGCTGGCCGAGGCGGTCTCGGCCGCATCCTGTGCGGGCTCGGAATCGGCGGCGGCTTCCACCGGCTTCGTGGCCGGCGCCGGAGCGGGCGCCGCCTTCGGCGCCACGGGTTCGTCATCGCCCCGGAGCGAATCCAGCGCCTCGCTGGCGGTCTTGCCGCTGGCCAGGATGTCGGCGAGCGTGGCCACCAGGGGGTTGGATGCCTCCTCGACGGTCTCGGGGCCGTCGCCTTCGGCGGTCTCGACCACCTCGAGACCGCGGGCGGGTGCCTCTTCGGCCTCGTCCTCTGCAGCGGTCTCTTCCATTTCGTCGGCTTCCGCGCCGTCGTCGTCGGTTTCGGCCTCGGCTTCAGCTTCCGCATCGGCGGAGCCGCCGCCCTGGGCGTCCTCGGCGACCTTGTCCAGCCGCGCGATCAGGTTGGACACATCGACCTCGGGCTCCTTGCCGTCGGCCTGGATCGCGTCGAGGAAGATGCGGATCTGGTCCATCGCCTCCAGAACGGCGGTGATCACCGCAGGGTCGGGGCGGATGGTGCCGTCGCGGACGAGGCCCAGAAGGTTTTCGGCGGCATGGGCGACCTGGCCCAGACGCTCGAGATTGATGAAGCTGCAGGTGCCCTTGATCGTGTGGACGATCCGGAAGAGCTGATCGATGGTGCCGGGCTGGTCGGGGTTCTGTTCGAGACCCACGAGATCGAGCTCGACCTCGGCCAGCGACTCCATGGTCTCTTCGATGAAGTCGACAATCAGATCGTCCATCGGGGCGTTTCCTTGTTCTGGTTGATCGCGCGTTGCGGCTGTCGGCTCAGGAGCTGACGCCGAAGGAGGCAGCGATCTTCTGCTGCAGGGTCTGGGCGGTGAACGGCTTGATCACGTAGTTGGTGACGCCGGCCTCGCGCGCCTCGCGCACGTTCTCCACCTTCGATTCGGCGGTGACCATGATGAAGGGCAGGGACTTCAGGCGACGGTCCGACCGCACTTCCTTCAGGAACTCCAGGCCGGTCATCGGCTGCATGTTCCAGTCCGAGATGATCAGGTGGACTTCCTTGCGGCGCAGCGTGCGCAGTGCCGATTCGCCATCCTCGGCTTCCTCGATGTCACGGAAGCCGATCTCTTCCAGCTGGCTCCGGATGATCCGCCGCATGGTCTTGAAGTCGTCGACGACAAGAACGGACGGCACGAAATTCATGTTGGACATAGCAGGCCTTCCGACAGTCTGTGGTATTCGCGAACTCGCGTGCTGATACCTTTTTGTCGGATTTGCCTTAAAGAACCGTATACGGAACGAGGCCCCGCATCGTGGCGTTTCCGCGAAGTCCTTCGCATTTACTGAAGTTTAACCGCCCGGGCCGACCATACCGGCCAAACTATCAGCAATGCTGTCCGGCGTTCTGGCCGGCGAGGACACGCCAGATGGAATTCACCAGGTTCAACTTCGACAACAAGATCTTCTCGATTCCGGGTGCGTTCATATTCGGCAACGGCCATGACCGTGAGCCGATGCTGAGCGTCCAGATGGGCGACCTGAAGGCCGCGCTGCCCATTCCCGGCGTCTGCCGCGAGTTCGGAATCGAACAGGGCACGCCCGACCACAAGCTGCTGGAACTGGCGGCCAAGGCGCTGAACTACGTCAAGTACATCTCGCCGGGCGACCAGATCCCGAACGAGATCCTGAACGGGACCGCGTCCTGGGCGCTGGAAGACCACCATCTGGAATACGCGAAGAACCGTCTGCTGCTGTCGCTCGCCGCCTGGGCATCGGGCCAGTCGCTGAAGTCGAAGGATCCGGTGAAGATCTGCGAGATGCTGGAGTCGCCGGAAGTGAAGACCAACCTGCAGCAGGGCTTCGAGCGTGCGGCGACGGAACTGAAGCTCGAAGGCGGCCGCGAGGCAGTGATGGCGCTGGTCGACCAGGTGGCGCGGGAACGCGCCTATGTCGTCAGCCTGCGCGAATACTACCAGTGGATCCTGGCGCTGCCGAACAACCTGAAGCGGGCCCAGGCCATCTTCCGCGAAGACCGGCACAGCCTGGAAGTCGCCGTGCGCGTCTATCAGCTGGCCGCCATCACGGTGAAGGACTACCACAAGCGTTTCGACGCCTTCGACGCGCAGCTCGACGAGCCGCGTTCGGTGCTGCGGAACCTGCCGGCGACGATCGATTTCATCCGCGATACCCGAGACGACCTCCACCGCGATACGCTCTGGTGGAAGGACATCGAGGAAGAGTGGAAGGACCCGCCCTTCGGCAAGCCGAAGACGATGCGGAAGAACATCTCCGACATCTACGCCTTCCTCGCCCAGCACTTCATGCCCGAATAGGGGCCGATCGGGCCCGTGCGCCGGTTGACAGCGCACCCGGGCCCGACTACAAGCCGCCGCTCGGAATGTCAGAACAGGCCGCAGGGTCTTATTGCTCGTGCGCCGACGGAGACGATTGAAATGAAGGTCCTCAGCTCGCTGAAATCCGCCAAGACGCGCGACCGCAACTGCCGTGTCATCCGTCGCAAGGGACGCGTCTACGTGATCAACAAGCGCAACCCGCGCATGAAGGCGCGTCAGGGCTGACGTTGCGTCCGGCGGCCGCCGTGGGCGCGCCGGATACCGTGCTGTTCGACCTCGGCAACGTCCTGGTCGACTGGAATCCCCGACACCTCTACAGGAAGCTCTTCGCCGGACGTCCGCGCGAGATGGAGCACTTCCTGACCCATGTCTGCAATGCGGCGTGGAACGAACGCCACGATGCCGGCGTGCCCTTCGATGAGAATGTCGCCGAACTGGCCGCCCGCCACCCCTGGTACCGGACCGAGATCGAAGCCTTCTGGACCCGCTGGCCGGAGACCATGAAGGGCGAGATCGCCGGTTCCGTCGGTCTGCTGGAGCGGCTATCCGACGCAGGCGTCGCCGTCCACGCTCTGACGAACTGGTCCGCCGAGACCTTTCCCCACGCCGAGAATGCTTTCCCGTGGCTGGACCGCTTCGGTCATGTCGTCGTCTCGGGCCGCATCGGGATCAAGAAGCCGGATCCCGCGATCTTCCACCATGCCGCCGAAACCTGCCCGCTGGAGCCGTCGCGGACCCTGTTCGTCGACGATTCGGCGCGCAACATCGCCGCGGCGACTGATCTCGGTTTCCACGCGCATCACTTCCAGGGTCCGGGCGGACTGGAGGATTGCCTGAAAGGGCACGGTCTGTTGTAGGCTCGGCGACGGGGAACATGGGAGCCGATCCATGAAGATGCCGGAACCTGACAAGGCCGCTTTCGAGAAGCGCAGCGATCTGATCGCCGAATTCCGGTCCTTCCTGCCCGCCGACAGCGTCGTGGTCGACGAGGCGGCGCTGAAGGCCTTTGAATGTGACGGCCTGACGGCCTACCGCCAGCCGCCCATGATCGCCGTGCTGCCGGAGACGACGGAACAAGTCGCCCGTATCCTGAAGCTCTGCAAGGCGAACAACATCAAGGTTGTGCCTCGCGGCTCCGGCACTTCGCTGTCCGGCGGCGCATTGCCGCTGGCGGACGGCGTGCTGCTGGCGATGGGCAAGTTCAACCGCGTGCTGGATCTGGACTACGCCAACCGCGCCGCCGTGGTGCAGCCAGGCGTCACCAACCTCGCCATCAGCCAGGCGGTGGAGGCGGAAGGCTTCTACTACGCGCCCGATCCATCCAGCCAGATCGCCTGTTCCATCGGCGGCAATGTGGCGGAGAATTCCGGCGGCGTGCATTGCCTGAAATACGGCCTGACGACCAACAACATCCTTGGCCTGGAGATCGTCACCATCGACGGGGAGGTGATTCGCCTCGGCGGCAGGCATCTGGACGCGGACGGCTACGACCTGATCGGCGTGCTGACCGGTTCGGAGGGGCTGCTCGGCGTCGTGACCGAGGTGACGGTGCGGATTCTCCGGCAGCCGGAAGTCGCAAGGGGTCTGCTGGTGGGCTTCAACACCGTCGCGGAGGGCGGCGAATGCGTGGCGAAGATCATCGGCGCCGGGATCATTCCCGCCGGCATGGAGATGATGGACAAGCCCGCCATCCATGCGGCGGAGGCCTTCTGCAACGCCGGTTATCCGCTGGATGTCGAATCGCTGCTGATCATCGAGCTGGACGGCCCGGCGGCCGAGGTCGAACACCTGACCGAGATCGTCCGCGAGATCTGCGCCGGCTGCAATTCGGTGTCGGTCAAGGTCAGCGAATCCGAGGAAGAGCGGCTGAATTTCTGGGCCGGCCGCAAGGCCGCCTTCCCGGCGGTCGGGCGCATTTCGCCGGACTACTACTGCATGGACGGCACGATTCCGCGAAACCGGCTGCCCGAGGTGCTGGTCCGCATGAACGAGATGAGCGAGAAATACGGGCTGCGGGTCGCCAATGTCTTCCATGCAGGCGACGGCAATCTGCATCCGCTGATCCTCTACGACGCCAACGTGCCGGGCGAACTGGAGCGGGCGGAAGATTTCGGCAACGACATTCTCAAACTTTGCGTCGAGGTTGGCGGCGTACTGACCGGGGAGCACGGCGTGGGGGTCGAGAAGCGCGACCTGATGGGGGAGATGTTCACCGAGATCGACCTGAAGCAGCAACAGCGGCTGAAATGCGCCTTCGACCCCGACGGTCTGCTCAACCCCGGCAAGGTCTTTCCGACGCTGCACCGCTGCGCCGAACTCGGCCGCATGCACATCCACGGCGGCAAGATGCCCTTCCCCGACCTCCCGCGGTTCTGATGCCAGCGATCTCTGGCGCCATAGGCCGCGCACGCAAGCTGCGCGGGAATGCAACGGATGCAGAAAGGCGGCTTTGGCGGCAACTGCGCAATCGCCAGCGTTCCGGGGTGCGGTTCCGCCGTCAGCACCCGATCGGGCCCTACATTGCCGATTTCTGCTGTCTCGAAGCGAAGCTGGTGATTGAGCTGGACGGTGGTCAACATGCTGCCCAGGCGGTGCGAGACGAGGCCCGTACACGCTGGCTTGCCTCAGTCGGGTATCGTGTCATCCGGTTCTGGAACAATCAGGTGAACGAGAATCTCGAAGGCGTCATTTCTGAGATCGATTCCGCATTGGACGGAGCCGAACCTTGATGCTTGCCGCGAGATTCACCTCCCCCCTTGAGGGGGAGGTCGGTGCGCAGCACCGGGAGGGGGGTGAGGCCGAAGGCCATTTCGGCTTCGCCGATTCACCCCCACCCCGGCCCTCCCCCCTCAAGGGGGAGGGAGCTGGAGCGTTGCGCCTATGACTGGGGCCTTCAAGCCGTTGAACGAGGAACACCTGCGCGAGTGCGTGGCCTTTGCGGCTGCGGGCGGGGAGGCGCTGGATGTCACCGGGCTGGGTAGCAAGCGCGGGCTGGGGCGGCCCTCCGGGTCCGCGAAGGTCCTGGACCTGTCCGCATTCGCGGGCATCCGCCTCTACGAGCCCGAGGAACTGGTGATGACGGCAGGCGTGGCGACGCCGCTGGAGGAGATCGAGGCGGCGCTGGCCGCGAAGAACCAGTGCCTGATGTTCGAGCCGCCGCATCTGGGCCGGCTCTACGGCGCCGAGCCGGGTGGCGGCTCCATCGGTTCGGCCTTCGCCTGCAATCTGGGTGGGCCTCGGCGTTTCAAGGCCGGCGCGGCACGCGACCATCTGCTGGGCTTCCGCGGCGTTTCCGGGCGAGCCGAGATCTTCAAGTCCGGCGGCCGTGTGGTGAAGAATGTGACCGGCTACGACCTGTCGAAACTGGTCTGCGGCAGCCACGGGACGCTGGCGGCCCTGTCGGAGGTCACCTTCAAGGTGTTGCCGGCGCCGGAAAAGACCTGGACGGTGCTGGTCTTCGGCCTGTCGCTGGAAGCGGCTGTTGCCGCCATGTCCGAGGCCGCAGGTTCGCCGCACGAGGTTTCCGGCGTCTGTCATCTGCCCGGCGACGTCGCCGTGGAGTTGGAAGTCGATCTGGTCCGCGATCCGGAGACATCGGTCACGGCGTTCCGGGTCGAAGGTCCCGGGCCGTCGGTGGAGCACCGCGCCGGGGCGTTGAAGGCCGCCATGAGGGACCGCGGCGCGGTCGAGGAACTGCACAGCCATCGCTCGGGAGCCTTCTGGCGGGAAGTGCGCGACGTCCAGCCGCTGCTGAGACGCGACCGGCCGGTCTGGCGGGTGTCGTTGCCGCCGTCCGACAGCGGACGTTTCATCGGGGCGGTATCGGCGGTCCTGCCGGTCAGCGCCTTTCTGGACTGGGCCGGCGGGCTCGCCTGGCTGGCTGTCGACAAGGCGGACGACGGCGGCGCTGCCGTCATTCGCGCCGCGCTGGGCGAAGGACACGCCACGCTCTACCGCGGCAGTGACGCGCTTCGCGCATCGGTGCCGGTTTTCCAGCCGCAGCCGGACCCGGTCGCGGCGCTCACCCGGCGGATCAAGGAGGGCTTCGACCCGAAGGGCATTCTCAATCCCGGCCGCATGGTGGAGGGCGTCTGATGCAGACCTCCTTCAGTCTCGCGCAGCTGGCCGATCCGGCCATCGAACGCTCCAACGAGATCCTACGGTCCTGCGTGCATTGCGGCTTCTGCACCGCCACCTGTCCGACCTATGTGACGCTCGGCGACGAGCGCGACAGTCCGCGCGGCCGCATTTACATGATCCGGGAGATGCTGCAGGACGGCGGCGCGCCGGACCCGAACGTGGTCACCCATATCGACCGCTGTCTCTCGTGCCTCAGCTGCATGACCACGTGTCCGGCCAGCGTGCACTACATGCATCTGGTCGATCACGCCCGGGCCCATATCCAGGAGCATCACCGCCGCCCGATCATGGACCGGGCGCTGCGCCGCCTGCTGGCGATGCTGCTGCCCTATCCGAACCGGTTCCGCCTGGCGATGATCGCTGCGATGGCGGGCAAACCTTTCGCCGGTCTGTTCTCCGGGCGGCTGAAGGCCATGCTGGAACTGGCGCCAAAGGGACTGCCGTCGCCATCCGCCGTCGACCGGCCGCAGACCCACAAGTCGCAGGGCGCGCGGCGGAAGCGCGTGGCGCTGCTGACCGGCTGCGCGCAGCAGGTACTGAACCCGGCGATCAACGAGGCGACGGTGCGGCTGCTGACCCGGCTCGGCTGCGACGTCGTCGTGGCGAAGGGCGCCGGCTGCTGCGGGGCGCTGACCCATCACATGGGGATGGAGGATCAGGCCTTCGCCAGCGTGAAGGCGAATGTCGCCGCATGGTCGCGCGAGGCCGATGGCGAGGGTCTGGACGCCATCATCATCAACGCCTCCGGCTGCGGCACGACGGTCAAGGACTACGGCTTCATGCTGCGCAACGACCCGGCATGGGCCGAACGGGCGGCGAAGGTGTCGGCCCTGACGAAGGACGTGACCGAGTTCCTGACCGACCTGGAACTGCCCGAAGACGCTCGGGCGCCTGAGGATCTGGCCGTGACCTATCACTCGGCCTGTTCGCTGCGCCACGGCCAGAAGATCGTCGAGCCGCCCAAGGCCCTGCTGCGACAGGCCGGTTTCCGTGTTTCCGAACCGGCGGAGCCGCATCTCTGCTGCGGTTCGGCCGGCACATACAACCTCATGCAGCCGGAGATCGCGGCGCAACTGAAGGCCCGCAAGCTGGCCAACATCGAGCGCACGAAGCCCGACGTGATCGCCGCCGGCAATATCGGCTGCATGACCCAGATCGCCGATGGCGGCCCGGCGCCGGTCGTGCACACCGTCGAACTGCTCGACTGGGCCACGGGCGGCCCGAAGCCGGCTGCGCTGGGCTAACCCGTCTTCACGAACAGCTTCCGCACCATCGTCAGCATTTCGGCCCGGTAGGCCTCGTCGGACATGCCGCAGTCGCCTGTCATCTGCCGCCAGTTCTGGTAGCTCAACAGCGTCCAGAGCAGGTCCGTCGCCCGCTCCGGGGGCCAATCGGGGGCGAGATCGCCGTCGCGCGCCAGCGCCACGATCGCCGCCTCGCAGCCTTCCCGCATGTCCTGCATCCGTTTGCTCCAGGCCTCCCGCGCCTCCGCATCTGTCTCGGCCAGGGCGATCAGCGTGCGGGCGGAATTGTCGATCCGCGGCAGATAATGGCTCCAGGCCGTGACGAAGGCGTCGAGGCGCTCCCGGCCGGTCTTCGCGGCCCGGCTGGGCGCCAGTTTCGCCTCGGAGCCGGTGATCCGGTCCAGGTGCCGTGTGGTCTCGATCAACAACTCGGCTCTTGAGGCGAAATGCAGATAGAGGGCCTGGCGGCTGACGCCGGCCTTCCGGGCGATGTCGGACATGCGCAGCGCGCCGCCGGCTTCGAGCAGGCTGAGCGCCGCCTGCAGGATTCTCTCTCGGGTCGGGGAAGTATCGCTTGACATGGTGTCAAGATGCCCATATTTGACAGCGTGTCAATTGACACAGTGTCAAGTCAAGGGAGACAGATATGAAAGTGACGGTTTTCGGAGCCACGGGTCAGGTCGGACGGCAGGTCATCGCGCAGGCGCTGGCCGAGGGACATGCGGTGACCGCCTTTACCCGCGACGGCCGCAAGTTTCATCGCGAAGAGAAGGGATTCCGCGTCGTCGAAGGCGATGTGCTGGATCCGGCAGCGGTCCGTGCGGCGGTCGAAGGGGCCGATGCGGTGATCTGCGCCCTGGGCGTGCCGCTCATGAACGCCAGCGGTCTCAGGGCCCGCGGCACCCGGACCATCATTGCCGCCATGCAGTCGGCCGGGGTGAAGCGCCTGATCTGCCTGTCCTCGCTCGGCGTGGGCGACAGCCGGCGCCGGATGCCCCTCTTTCACCGCATGGTGGTGTTCCCGCTGGTGCTCCGGCGGGTGCTGGCGGACCACACGGTTCAGGAGGCCGCGGTCCGGGAAAGCGGGCTGGACTGGACCATCGTGCGGCCCGGCCATTTTCTGGACGGCGGACTGACCGGCTACTACCGCCATGGCGAAGCGGTGCTGCGGAACCCGGGCAAGGCGGGCATTTCACACGCGGACGTTGCAGATTTCCTCGTGCGTCAGGTTGCGGACGCGGAATACATGAACCAGGCGCCGGCGGTCTCGTACTGATGAGCCGGCCCACGAACCGGATACAGGGTTGCCGAAACGGCATCTCTGTATCCGGTTCAACTTTGTTGGGAATTGAATATACTTTTGTTGCCGGAATGAGTTCCGGTTCAGCTTTCCTTAAGGGAACGGGCCGTAAGAATCGCCCATGTTGGAACGGATATCGGAATTCCTTCTGTCGGTCGGGGGCTACACGCCACACGGGTACTGCCTCGCCTGGAATCCGCCTGTTCTGTATACCCACATCGTTTCCGACCTGCTGATCTTTGCCTCCTACACGGCGATCCCCGTAGCGATGCTGGTCTTCTGGCGGAAGCGCACGGATCTGGGGCAGTTCAAGCCCGCGCTGGCGCTCTTCTTCACCTTCATCCTGTTCTGCGGCCTCACACATCTGGTCGCCGTGATAACCCTCTGGTACCCGGTCTACGGTCTTCAGGGCGCCGTCAAGGCGGTGACCGCCGTGGTCTCCCTGGGCACGGCAATCGTCGTCTGGCCGCTGCTGCCGAAGCTTCTCGCCATTCCGGCGCCCTCGGAACTCGAGACTGTCAACGCCAGCCTGCGCACCGAGATCGAACAGCGGCGTCATGCGGAAGAACAGTTGCGGGTCGCGCTGGATGAACGCGAGAACGAAATCCGCCGGCGCACGGCCGATCTGGCGATATCCGAGGCCCGGTTCAGGGCCTTCGCCGCGGTCTCGGCCGACTGGTTCTGGGAGACCGATGCTGACGGTCTCGTCACTCATGTCAGCGAGAAACTCGGCGAGCTGACAGGCATTCCCCAGGAAGAGTGGATTTCGAGCAATCCGATCTCGGTCCTCTCGAAGCTTTCTGATCCCGAGACAACCCTTGCGTTCAAGGGTCTTGTGTCCAGGCGGGAGCAGTTCCGTGGCTTCGGCATCTGGGCGGACTTCCCGACCGGAAGGCGCCACTTCACAATCAGCGGCGAGCCAGTATACGCCATTGACGGCGCGTTCAAGGGCTACAGGGGCGTCGGGGCCGACACGACGGAGCGCGAGGAATCGCAGCAACGGATTGCGCGCCTCAACGAACGGTTCCGGCTCAGCATCGAAGCGGCGCCGAATGCCATGATCATGGTCGACAGCCTTGGTCGGATCGCCATGGTCAACCGGCAGGCGGAGCTCATGTTCGGCTACGTCAGGGAGGAAATGCTCGGCAACTCCGTCCACATGCTCCTGCCCGAACGACTTCGGGAGAAGCATCGGCGTCTGATGTCACAATACATGGCCAAACCCGAGCAACGCTCCATGGGGCTGAACTCCGAACTCACCTGCCGTCACCACAGCGGGCGCGAAATTCCGGTCGAGATCGGCCTCAACCCGGTCGTCGCCGACGATGGCGATTATGTCATCGCCTCGATCATCGACATGAGCGAGCATCGGCGGGCGAACGAGGAGATTCGGCAGGCCCGCGAGGCGGCCGAGCGGGCCAGCCGCGCCAAGTCGGCCTTCCTCGCCAACATGAGCCACGAACTCCGCACCCCACTGAACGCCATCCTCGGCTTCTCGGAAGCCCTGAAGGTGAACATGTTCGGCCCGGTGGGCAGCGACAAGAATCAGGAATATGTCGATGACATCCATTCTGCTGCTGGCCACCTGAAGTCGCTCATATCGAACGTGCTCGATCTCTCGCGCATCGAAGCGGGCAAGGAAGCCGTGGACCTCTCGGTATTCGACGTTGCCGAGGCAATCGACGATTGCATCACAATGGTCGGCGGCCTCGCACAGCGCCGGGACATCAGGGTCGTTGACCTGGCCGTCCGCGGCACCGAGGTGTGTGTCGACAGGCGGCACCTGCTGCAGGTCCTGATCAATGTGACCGGCAACGCGATCAAGTACTCGAATCCGGGCGGAACCGTTGAGCTCTCGCTGGATACATTGGGCGACGAGATCGCAGTGATCCAGATTTCCGATGACGGTCCGGGCATTCCGCCCGAGGACATTTCCAGGGCGCTGTCCGCGTTCGAACGTCTTGGCGGAATCTACGAAGCGGACAACGGCGGGACAGGCCTTGGCCTGCCGATCTCCGTTCAATTGATGGAAATGAACGGTGGATCGCTGGAACTCGTCAGCGAACCCGGAAAGGGCACGACGGTAAGCCTGTCGATGCCCGTCGCCGGCGAGGGCGACCAGCAGAAATCTGGCACCATCGTCGATTTCCCGGACCTGCGCTGCTAGGGGACGTCCCGCGGCCGTCAGGCCGCGGCGTTGACCTCGATGCCGTTCTGGCGGAAGAGCTCTTCCAGCTCACCGCTCTCGGCCATCTCGCGGACGATGTCGCAGCCACCGACGAACTCGCCCTTCACATAGAGCTGCGGGATCGTCGGCCAGTCGGAGTATTCCTTGATGCCCTGGCGGATTTCCATGTCCTCCAGAACATTCATCGAGCCGAACTTGACCCCGAAATAGCTGAGGATCTGGACCGTCGCCGCGGAGAAGCCGCACTGCGGAAAGACGGGCGTGCCTTTCATGAAGAGCATCACGTCGTTGGCCTTCACGGCTTCGTCGATACGATCCTGGGTCACCTGATCCATATTCAATCTCCTGTTGCGGCGCCGGTCAGGCCGGGGCCGATGTCTGCAGGGCCAGGGCGTGCAGTTCGCCGCCCATGCGCCCGCGCAGCGCCTTGTAGACCATCTGGTGCTGCTGCACCCGCGACTTGCCTTCGAAGGCCGAGGAGATGACGTGCGCGGAGTAGTGATCGCCGTCCCCCGCAAGGTCCGTGATCGTTACCTGCGCGTCCGGCAGGGCCTCCCGGATGAGGCTTTCGATGTCGCCCGGGTCCATTGCCATCTCGTCTCTCCCTTCAGGCCACGGCCGCCGAGGCGGCGCTGTTGGCCATCCAGGCGGGAAGCGTGGTCTCGTGAGCCCTCCGCAAATCGGCGACGGATATGGTGAAGAGCCCTGTGACTGTCAACTCGGCCCCACCGCTCTCGCCGATCTCCGTGGCAGGGACGCCAGCTGCGGCCGCGCGATCGAGAACGCCGACCGCATCGGCTGCCGCAATCACGTATCGTGCCTGATCCTCACCGAAGAGAAAAGCGTGCGCCTCGGCGGTCGGTTCCGGCAGCGTCACGGTGGCGCCGCGGTCCCCGGCGATGCACATGTCGGCCAGCGCCAGGGCCAGTCCGCCATCCGAGAGATCGTGGCAGGCGGCGACGGTGCCGTCCTGGATCAGGCCACGGACGAAGTCGCCGTTGCGGCGCTCGGCCGTGAGGTCGACCGCCGGCGGCGCACCCTCTTCGCGGCCAAGAATTTCGCGCAGATAGAGGCTCTGTCCCAGATGTCCCGCCGTGTCGCCGATCAGGATCAGGCTGAGCCCGTCGCCGGGCAGGGCGACCTTCACCATCTTCGACCAGTCCTTCAGCAGTCCGACGCCGCCGATCGCCGGCGTCGGCAGGATGCCCTTGCCGTTGGTCTCGTTGTAAAGCGAGACATTGCCCGAGATGACCGGATAGTCGAGGGCGCGGCAGGCCATGCCCATGCCCTGGATGCAGCCGGCGAACTGACCCATGATCTCGGGGCGTTCGGGATTGCCGAAGTTCAGGCAGTCGGTGATCGCCAGCGGCGTCGCGCCGACGGCGGTGATATTGCGCCAGGTCTCGGCCACCGCCTGCTTGCCGCCTTCGACCGGATCGGCGAAGCAGTAGCGCGGCGTGACGTCGGTCGAGATCGCCAGCGCCTTCCCGGTGCCGTGGACGCGGACCACGGCGGCGTCGCCGCCCGGCTTCTGGATGGTGTCGGCCATGACCGAATGGTCGTACTGCTCGAAGATCCAGCGCCGGCTGGCGGTGTCGAATCCGCCGACCAGCTTCAGCACGGCGTCGCCATAGTCGTTCGGTGGCGGCGCGTCTGCCGGGTCCAGCGCCACCGGCGCCGGGGTCTCGGTCCAGGGCCGGTCGTAGGACGGCGCATCGTCCACCAGCGGACGGACCGGGATGTCGCCGACCGTCTCGCCGCCCTGGGTCAGCGTGAAGCGGCCGGTGTCGGTAAGCTTTCCGACGACAGCGAATTCGACGCCCCACTTCTCGAAGATGGCGCGGGCCTGGTCCTCGCGGCCCGGCTTCAGCACCATCAGCATCCGTTCCTGGCTTTCGGACAGCATGATCTCGTAGGCGTTCATGCCGTCTTCCCGCTGCGGCACGGCATCGAGGTCGAGTTCCAGCCCGACGCCGCCCTTGTCGGCCATCTCGACGGACGAACAGGTCAGTCCCGCCGCGCCCATGTCCTGAATGGCGACGATGGCGTCGGTCGCCATAAGCTCCAGACAGGCTTCCAGCAGCAGCTTTTCGGTGAACGGATCGCCGACCTGGACGGTCGGGCGCTTCTCGTGGCTGTCGTCGTCGAACTCGGCCGAGGCCATGGTCGCGCCGTGGATGCCGTCGCGGCCGGTGCGGCTGCCGACATAGACGACGGGGTTTCCGACGCCGGCGGCCGCGGAATAGAAGATCCGGTCCGCCTTCGCCGTGCCCACGCACATGGCGTTGACCAGGATGTTGCCGTTGTAGGCCGGGTGGAAGTTCACCTCGCCGCCGACCGTCGGCACGCCCATGCAGTTGCCATAGCCGCCGATGCCTGCGACCACGCCCGACACCAGACGGCGGGTCTTCGGATGATCCGGGCTGCCGAAGCGCAGCGCGTTCATGTTCGCCACCGGCCGCGCGCCCATGGTGAAGATGTCGCGCATGATGCCGCCGACGCCGGTCGCCGCGCCCTGGTAGGGCTCGATGAAGGACGGATGGTTGTGGCTCTCCATCTTGAAGATGGCGGCGTCGCCGTCGCCGATATCGATGATGCCGGCATTCTCGCCCGGGCCGCAGATGACCCAGGGCGCCTCGGTCGGCAGCGTTTTCAGCCAGACCTTGGACGACTTGTAGGAACAGTGCTCCGACCACATCACCGAGAAAATGCCCAGTTCGGTAATGTTGGGCTCGCGGCCCATGGCCGAGACGACGCGGTCGTATTCCTCCGGCGTCAGGCCGTGCTCGGCGACGATTTCCGGAGTGATCTCGATCTCGTTCGGGCGCGCGGTCATGCCAGCGCCTCCAGCGCGGACTGGAACATCGCCTTGCCGTCGGTGCCGCCCAGCGCCGGATCGGCGGCGCGCTCGGGGTGCGGCATCAGGCCAAGGACACGGCGGTTTTCGGAAACGATGCCCGCGATGTCGCGGATCGAACCGTTCGGGTTGTCGTTGGCGTAGCGGAAGACGACGCGGTTCTCCCCCTCCAGCCGTTCCAGCGTGGCCTCGTCGGCGAAGTAGTTGCCGTCGTGATGGGCCACCGGAATGGAGACCTGCTGGCCGGCGGCGTACTTGCCGGTGAAGACTGTGTCCGTCGCCTCGACCGTCATGGCGACGGGGCGGCAGACAAACTTGCCGGAGGCGTTGTTCATCAGCACGCCCGGCAGCAGCCCGGCCTCGCAGGCGACCTGGAAGCCGTTGCAGATGGCCAGCACGGCGCCGCCGGCCTCGGCGTGGCGCACGACGGCCTTCATGATCGGGCTGAGCGCGCTGATCGCGCCGCAGCGGAGGTAGTCGCCATAGGAAAAGCCGCCGGGCAGGACGACCAGGTCCTGCTTCGGCATGTCGCTGTCGCCGTGCCAGATCATGGCCGGCTCACGGCCCGTGGTCTGGCGCAGAGCGACCTGAACGTCCCGGTCGCAGTTGGATCCGGGGAAGACGATGACCGCAGCCTTCATGGCGCTACCCGACAATTTCGATCTGGTAGTTCTCGATCACCGTATTGGCGAGCAGCCGTTCGCACATGCTCTTCAGCTCCGCCTCGGCGGCGCCGGCATCGGCGCCCTTCAGTTCGATCTCGAAGAGCTTGCCCTGGCGGACCCCCTCGACGCCGTCATGGCCCAGGCTGTGAAGGGCGGTCTCGATCGCCTTGCCCTGCGGGTCCAGAACGCCGTTCTTCAGCGTCACGAATATGCGCGCCTGCATCGGAGCCGGTTCTCCTTCGCGTTGGTGTCTTGTCAGTGGACCAGCTTGGGTCCGGTGAATTCGCCGCTGCTCTCGGACAGCACGCCCAGCCGGCGCGCGACCTCGCGGTAGGCCTCCTCGACGTCGCCCATGTCCCTGCGGAAGCGGTCCTTGTCCATCTTCTCGTTGGTGTCGACGTCCCAGAGGCGGCAGGAATCGGGGCTGATCTCGTCGGCCAGGATGATGCGCATGACGTCATTGTCCCAGACCCGGCCGAACTCGATCTTGAAGTCGACCAGCTTGATGCCGATGCCCAGGAACAGGCCGCACATGAAGTCGTTGATGCGGATGGTCTGCTGCACGATGTCGTCCAGCTCCGGCGGGGTGGCCCAGCCGAAGGCGGTGATGTGTTCCTCGGTCACCAGCGGATCGCCCAGCTCGTCGTTCTTGTAGCAGAACTCGATGATCGAGCGCGGCAGGGGCGTCCCTTCCTCCATCTTGAAGCGCTGCGCGAAGCTGCCGGCGGCGAGATTGCGGACGATGACCTCCAGCGGGACGATCTCCGCCTGGCGCACCAGCTGCTCGCGCATGTTCAGGCGGCGGATGAAGTGGGTCTGCACGCCGATCTGGTTCAGCCGCGTCATGATGTATTCGCTGATGCGGTTGTTCAGCACGCCCTTGCCGGTGATCGTGCCCTTCTTCTGATTGTTGAAGGCGGTGGCGTCGTCCTTGAAGTACTGCACCAGGGTGCCCGGCTCGGGACCCTCGAAGAGGATCTTCGCCTTGCCTTCGTAAAGCTGTCTGCGGCGGGCCATCGGAGTTGCCTCATCCTGAGCGCCTTTACAGATGGCGCTGAAGTGCGGGAAGGCGGGGACGGTCAGGCACGACCCCCGCGTGAGGCGCGGAACATACAGCGCAAGGGCCCCGAGGGCAATGCGGGCACGAGGGCCCAATTTGCCGCGGATGTCACGCTCACGGCCATCTCCGATTGCCTCTACCGCAGCGTAGGGGTATGACACCGGCAGGTCAGATTTGGGCGGGCGCGGAGCGCCTGCGGCAGCTTCAAACGGGAGTTTCTCCATGGCTGGATTCGACGATCGCAAGAAGGCGGCAGAGACCAAGTTCGCGCTCGACGGGGAAAAGGAATTCAAGGCTCAGGCCCGCCGCAACAAGTTGCTGGGCCTGTGGCTGGCCGAACAGATGGGCATGAGCGGCGCCGACGCCGACGCCTACGCCAAGCAGGTCATTGCCTCCGACTTCGAGGAGCCGGGCGACGAGGACGTGTTCCGCAAGGTCTGGGCCGACGTCCAGGAGTACAAGCTGGACATCTCCGAACACCGGCTGCGCCGGCACATGCAGGAGTTTCTGGAAGAGGCGCGGGCCCAGGTCGCGCAGGAGTAGCGTAGACTTCCGCCCTTTGCTCGCCAGGGGCGTTCAGAGGTGTGGTGCATTTGTAACACGAGGCGCGTCCGCCGCGAAATTGCATGCAGTGGCGCTTGTCGTTGTCTTCGCGGCTACAGTATGTTGCGGATTAATCAGGATGATTTGCGCCCCGGTGGTTGAGGGGTGGCGTGGACCGTCCGGGCGGATTGACGGGGTGATTGGTATGCTGAAAGTCGCTAGAGGGCTGGGCCTGACGGCCGCGGTCTGTGCGTCGGTAATGGCGTCCAACGCGGTTCACGCCGAGCCGATGGATGAGGCGGTGCAGGCGCTTGTGGATCAGCATCCGCAGATTCTTGCGGCGCGTCAGGCGCTCGAGGCGGCACGGCAGAACCTGAAGCGGGAGCGGGCTCCCTTGTTGCCGCAGGTGAATGTCACTGCAGGCGCGGGCTTCGAACACACCAATTCGCTGGCCACTCGGCAGGCGGGCCTGGAGAACGAACAGCTCTTCGCCACCAACGCCACCCTCGAAGTCCGCCAGAACCTCTTCAACGGCTTCGCCACCTATGCCGGGATGAACAGCGCCAAGGCGCTGATCCGCGCCTCCGACGAGACCCTCACGGCCGTCAGCCAGAACATCGTCCTGGAAGGTGTCACCGCCTATCTGAACGTGCTGCGCAACCGCGAACTGGTCCGGCTGAACACCGGCAACGAGCGGGCGATCCGCGAGCAGCTGGAACTGGAAGACGAGCGCGTGTCCCGCGGCTCCGGCATCAGCGTCGACGTGCTGCTGGCCAAGTCCCGGCTGCAGATCGCCAGGGAACAGAGCCTGGCCTTCGATGGCGCGTTCAAGGATTCGCTTTCGACCTACCGTCAGGTCTTCGGCGGCCCTCCCGAGCTCGACCAGATGACGGCGCTGGCGCCGACGCCGGCCATGCTTCCGGAATCGCAGGAAGCGGCCGCAAAGAAGATCGAGAAGGACAACCCGATCATCCGGATCGCCTACGCCCAGGCCGATTCGGCCAAGGCCGAGCGCCGCCGCGCCCAGTCCGGCTACTATCCGGTGCTGGATCTGGTCGGTTCCGCGAACATCGAGAACAACCTGGCCGGCGTCGAGGATGTGCGCCGTGACTTCTCCATCAAGCTGGAAGCCACCTGGGCATTGTTCGACGGCCTGCTGACCCCGGCCAACACGGCCGAAGCCGGCGCGCGCTATCAGGAAGCCATCCAGAGCGGCCGCGACGTCACGCGCCGGACCATCGAGTTGATGGAAATCTCCTGGCACGAAATGGAAGTCGCGCGCGAGCGGGCGAACCTGCTCCGGAACGCCATGAATATTGCCGGTGAGGTATTCCAGTCCCGCGTCGAACTGAGAGAAGCCGGAAAAGAGACGGCCATCAATGTTCTGGACGCAGAAAACGAGCTTTATTCGGCATGCATTAACTTCGTGAACGCATTCTACGATTCACAGATCGCAGCGTTCCGGGTTTTGAATACACTCGGCCAGCTGGACGCGCAGACGGTTGCGCAATCCCAGCCGGTCGAGGAGTCGGCAGTCGTCGGCCAGTGCGGGTTCTCGGCAGCGGGGGACGGGAGCTACCGCGCGGAATAGTGTTAAGGGCGTGACGCTTGCCGGCGCTTGAGGGAGTGCCGGTTACATGACGAAAGACCAACTACCGCCGCGTCTTGCTGATGGCATCCAGGGCCAGCAGGATTTTTCTGCTGTCATCGACGCCACCGGCAAGGTCAGTCTGGTAGTCGACAAGGGAGCTTTCCTCCTCACGGCGGACTATGTCCGCTCGGGTCCTGACCTCATCCTGGTCGGCCCCGATGGTGAGAAGGTTCTTCTCGTCAATTACTTCGCCTCCGAAACGCCTCCGGACCTCTATACCCTGAATGGCGCCATGGTGGACGGCGGGCTGGCCAGCGTGCTGGCCGGACCCAGCGCCGAAGGCTTGGCGCAGACCGGCGGCGACCTCGGTGAGCCGATCGGTCTGGTCACCTCGGCCAGTGGTACGGTCTTCGCCAGCCGCACCGACGGCAACCGGGTGCAGCTGGAGATCGGCGACCCGATCTACCAGGACGACGTGATCGAGACCTCCAGCGACGGCGCGGTCGGCCTGGTCTTCAACGACGACACCACCTTCTCTGTCGGCGAGAGCGCGCGGCTGGTTCTAGACGACTTCGTCTACGACCCGTCCGCCAACACCGGCAATGCCGTCGTCAATGTCCTGCAGGGCTCCTTCTCCTTCGTATCCGGCGCGGTGGCCAAGACCGGCGACGACGCGCTGACCGTCAAGACGCCTGTCCTGACCATCGGTATCCGCGGCACCTTCGTCTCGGGCCGCGGTGCCCAGGAAGGCGAGGAATCCGAAGTCGTCAACCTGCCGCAGGGCGACGGCGAATCGGGCTCGGTCTATGTTTCCAACCAGGCTGGCGGCGTGCTGCTGGACCAGCCCTATGAGGGCACCACGGCGACCAGCCAGTTCTCGGCGCCCAGCCCGCCCCGGCTCTACAGCCGGGAGGAAATCGACAGCAAGTTCTCCAGCGCGCTGAACAACCTGCCCGGCGCGCCGGATCTGGACCGTTCCGGCGGCAATGACGACGACAATGGCGGCGGCGACGACGGCCGCAGCGGCGGCGGCCCGGCTGCCGAGACCGAAACCGAAGGCGAGGGTGACGGCGAAGGCGAGGGCGAAGGGGACGGCGAGGGCGAGGAAGACGCAGAGGACGCCGAGGAAGAGGCCACCGACGAGGAAGAAGGCGCCGAGGAAGAAGACGCCGCCGATGAGGGCGACGGCGATTCCGAGGAGACCGCCTCTGACGCCGACGGCAGCGCGGATGGCGACGGCGGCGCAGAAGGTGACGGTTCGGGCGACGGCGACGCGGCCGAGAGCCAGGGCGATGGCGGTTCCGACGGTGGCGATTCGGACGGCGATGCGGGCGATTCCGATGGCGGCGATGCCGACAGCGGCGACGGCGACGGCGGCGATTCCGACGGTGGTGACGGCGGCGATGGCGAAGCCGCTGCTGGCCCGCAGGGCGCCGCCGAAGGTGGAGCCGGCGACGGCGGCCCCGGCGATGGCGGTGGCGGCGACGGCGGTGCCGCGGATGGCGGTACAGCCGATGGCGGATCCGGACCGGGTGGCGGAGACGGCGATGGCGGCGCCGGCGATGGCGGCGGCGCTGAAGGCGGAGCAGGCGATGCAGGAACCGGCGGCGCGCCGACCGGCGGATCTACATCCGGCGGCGGTACGTTCGGCGGTGGCGCAGGCAGCGGCTTCGGCGGCGGCGGCGCAGGTTCCGACACCGGCGGCGGCGCAACGTCCGGAACCGGATCGGGCGGCACCAGCGCCAGCGATCTTCTCGGGGGCGTCACGGGGCCGAGTGCGCCGGCTGGCGGCGGCACAGGCGGTACCGGAACGGGCGGTGGCCCGGCGGCCGGGAGCGGCGACGACGATGGTGGAAATGACGACGTGGTGGTCGTTGCGCCCCCCACCAACACGACGCCGACCGGGGGCAATGACACGCTGACCTTCGGTGCTGGCGACAACAATGTGAACGGCGGCGCCGGGAACGACATCATCAATGGCGGCGGCGGCAACGACACGCTGGATGGCGGTATCGGCAACGACACGCTGAACGGCGACGCGGGCAATGACCGTCTGACCGGCGGTCTGGGCAATGATTCGCTGAATGGCGGCGCCGGCACCGACACGGCCGACTATTCGGGCACGGCCGGCGGCATCGACGTCAATCTCGGTGGCGGCGCTTCGACCGACGGCCAGTCCGGCACGGACACGCTGACTGCGATCGAGAACGTCATCGGCAGCAACGAGGCCGACCGCATCACCGGCTCGGCCGTCGCCAACACGCTGGAAGGCGGGACGGGCAACGACACCCTGATCGGTCTTGGCGGCAATGACTGCCTCGTCGGCGGCGCGGGCAACGATCTGGCCGACTACTCGGCCGCCACGGCCGGTATCTTCGCCATCATCGACGACACTGACGAACTTGCCGAACAGGCGCAGGCGCTGGACACGCTCTCGGGCGATGCCGGCATCGGGCTTGACCGTCTGGTCGGGATCGAAGCGCTGACCGGCGGCGCCTTTGCCGACGGTCTGATCGGTTCCTCTGGCAGCAACACGCTGACAGGCGGTGCAGGCAACGACACGATCCTGGCGCGCGCCGGCAATGACAGCATTTTCGGCGGCGACGGCAACGATTCCATCGAAGGTCAGGATGGCCTCGACATCGTCGATGGCGGCGCGGGCAATGACGCCCTGGGCGGCGGCGCAGATGCTGACACGCTGACCGGCGGCGACGGTGACGATACCGTCCTTGGCGATTCCGGCGACGACCGTATCACCGGCGGCAATGGCGCGGACGCTCTCGACGGCGGATCCGGCGACGATTCCATTGAGGGTAATGACGGCAACGACGCCATCGACGGCGAAGCGGGCGTCGACACGATTCTCGGCGGTGCGGGCGACGACAGCGCCGATGGTGGCGCCGGTAACGACCGCGTCGATGGCGGCGTCGGCGCCGACAGCCTGCTGGGCGGCGACGACAACGACACGTTGATCGGCGGTACAGGCAACGACACGCTGGACGGCGGCGCGGGCGAAGACACTGCCGACTACACGCTCGACGGCAACGGCATCGACGTCAATCTGGTCGAAGGCACGGTTTCCGGCAACATCGCCACCGTCGGCACCGACCAGATCACCGGGATCGAGATCGTTCTGGGCGGCTCGGGCAACGACACCATGCGCGGCGACGTGCTCGCCGTGACCCTGGACGGTGGCTTCGGCAACGATCAGATCATCGGCGGCAGCGGTTCCGACAGCCTGGTCGGCGGCTCCGGCGACGACACGCTGAGCGGCCTGGTCGGCGACGACACGCTGGACGGCGGCGACGGCGTCGACACCGCCAGCTATACCGGCACCAGCAGCGGCATCGATCTCAACCTCGCGCTCGGCACCGCCATCGACGGCGCGACGCGCGGCAATGACAGCCTGATCGGCATCGAGAACGTCCAGGGTTCGATCTTCGGCGACACCATCACCGGCGACGCCAATGCCAACGTCCTCGACGGCGGCGACGGCAACGACCTCCTGAACGGCGGCGCGGGCGACGACACGCTGATCGGCGGCAACGGCATCGACACGGCCAACTACTCGACCGAGACGAACGGCATCGATGTCCGGCTGTTCCTGAACACGGCGACGGACGGCAACAGCGGCACAGACAGCCTGACCGGGATCGAGAATGTCGTCGGCGGTCTGGGCAACGACACCATCGAAGGCGATGCCGGCAACAATGTCCTGAGCGGCAACTCGGGCGACGACATTCTGACCGGCGGCGCAGGCAGCGACAGCCTGATCGGCGGCCTCGGTATCGACACCGCGGTCTTCCTTGCGACCGGCGTTGAGATTCCGCTTGGCGTCGGCGTCAATCTGACGACGGGCCTCGCGACCGATGCGGACAGCAGTGTCGACACGCTGAACGGTATCGAGAACGTTATCGGCACCGCAGGCGCCGATTCGATCCTGGGCGACGCCGGGGCCAATTCGCTGGAAGGCGGCGGCGAGAACGACGAGATCAACGGCGCGGCCGGCAATGACACCATCGATGGCGGATCGGGCTTCGACTCGCTGATCGGCGGGGACGGCGAGGACACGCTGCTCGGCGGCGACGGCGACGATTTCCTGGACGGCGCTGCCGGCAACGACTTCCTGGACGGCGGCGACGGCATCGACACGGCCGACTTCACCTATGGCGGCATTGTCGCCGGCAGCGTCAGCGTCGATCTCGGCATCGGTATCGCGACCGACGAGTTTGGCGACACGGATACGCTGCAGGGCATCGAGAATGTCATCGGCACCGTCAACAACGACGCCATCACCGGCGACGGCAACGCCAACCTGCTGGCGGGCGGCGATGACAACGACACGCTGACCGGCGCAGGCGGCAATGACACGCTGGATGGCGGGGCCGGCTTCGACGTGCTGTTTGGCGGCGACGGTGACGACGTGCTGGACGGCGGCACCGAAGACGACAACATCACCGGCGGTGCAGGCAACGACACGGTTCTGGCGGGCGCCGACAGCGACACGGTCTTCGGCGGCGACGGCAACGATTCCGTCGATCTGGGCGCGGGTATCGACGTCGCCTTCGGCGGTGCGGGCGACGACACCCTGTCGGGTGGCGACGGCAACGACAATTTCGATGGCGGCGCGGGCGACAACTCCCTTGTCGGCGGCGACGGCCTCGACCGGGCGAACTACGTCGCCGCGGCAGCCGCGGTCAGCGTCGATCTGGCCGCCGGCACGGCCCAGGACGGCGAGGGCGGTACCGACACCCTCGTGGAGATCGAGAACGTTGCAGCCAGCGCCTTTGACGACACCATTGCGGGCGATGCGGCCGGCAACCTGATCGAAGGCCGCAACGGCAATGACAGCATCTCCGGCGAGGCGGGCGCGGATACGGCGCTCGGCGGCGCCGGCGACGACACGGTGCGCGGCGGCGACGACAACGACTTCCTTCTGGGCGAGACCGGCAACGACCTGCTCGAAGGCGGCGCGGGCAATGATTCCCTCGATGGCGGCGCCGGAATCGATACCGCAGACTATTCCAATGACGGTTCGGCGGTTTCCGTCGATCTGGCCGGCGGCACGGCGACCGACGGCAATTCCGGCATCGACACGCTGACCGCGATCGAGAACGTCCTCGGTTCGACCGCCAACGACACCATTACCGGCGATGCGAACGCCAACCTGCTGATCGGCAATGCCGGCAACGACGCGCTGGCTGGCGCGGGCGGCAACGACACGCTGTCCGGCGTGTCGGGCCTGAACACGCTGGACGGCGGCGCGGGCGACGACTCCCTGCAGGGCGGCACTGACGACGACACGCTGATCGGCGGGATCGGCGCCGACACGCTGGTCGGTGGCGCGGGTACCGACAAGGCCGACTACTCCGGCGATGCCGCCGGAATCTTCGCCAACATGGGCGCACTGACGGTCACCGACGGCAATGGTGACACCGACAGTCTCGACGGCATCGAGAACATTCTCGGTTCCGAATTCAACGACACCATTTTCGGCGACAGCGCCGCCAACGAACTCGCGGGCGGCGGCGGCAACGACAACTTCTTCGGCCAGGCCGGCGACGACACCATACTGGGCGGCGCTGGCGACGACAGCCTGGAGGGCGGCAGCCAGAACGACTCGCTGGACGGTGGCGACGGCGCGGACCGGGTCCGCGGCGGCAACAATGACGACACCCTGCTGGGCGGCCTGGGCGACGACACCCTGCGCGGTGACAGCGGCGACGATTCCATGGACGGCGGCGACGGCATCGACCAGGCCGACTATTCCAACGAGGCGGCGGGCGTCACGGTCAGCCTGGTGGCGGGTCTCGCAACCGACGGCAGCGGCGGTACCGACACGCTCGTCAACTTCGAGGATGTCGGCGGTTCCGCCTTCGACGACACGATCACCGGCGGCGAACGGGGCAACCTGCTGGAAGGCGGTGGCGGCAATGACGTCATGGACGGCCGGTCCAACGACGACACGCTGAACGGCGGCGACGGCAATGACACCCTGACCGGCGGCGTCGGCTTCGACACCATCGACGGCGGCGCGGGCATCGATGCCGTCAGCTATGCCGCGGATGCCGGCGCAGTCGTGGTCGATCTTGCCGCCAACACGGCGGCCGACGGCGTCTCCGACACCGATCTGCTGCTGTTCATCGAGAACGTGATCGGCTCGGCCTTCGACGACACGGTCAATGGCGACGCCAACGCCAACCTGTTCCAGCTCGGCGACGGCGCCGACCTTGCCGATGGCGGCGACGGCGCGGACACCATCCAGGGCGAGGCCGGCAATGACGACATCGCCGGCGAGGCGGGCGACGACCTGCTGGAAGGCGGCGACGGCGACGACATCCTGATCGGCGATGCCGGCGACGACACGCTGGACGGCGGCGCGGGCACCGACGTCGCGGATTATCAGGAAGATTCGGCGGCGGTCAGCGTCGATCTGGCTGCCGGCACGGCCGCCGACGGCTTCGGCGGCACCGACAGCCTGATCGGCATCGAGGATGTCGACGGCTCCCTGTTCAACGACACCATCACGGGCGACGCCAACGCCAACGTGCTGACCGGTATCGATGGCGACGATTCCATCTCCGGCGCCGGCGGAAACGACGTCCTGTCGGGCAATGTCGGTGCGGACACGCTGGCCGGCGGCGCCGGCGACGACAGCATGGACGGCGGTGCGGGCACCGACCTGGCCGACTATTCCGGCGACGCGGCGGCCGTGGACGTCAATCTCGGCGCCAACACGGCGACCGACGGTGCGGGCGGCACCGACACGCTGGTCAACATCGAGAACGTGCTCGGCACGGGCTTCGACGACACCATCACCGGCGGCGGGGCCGGCAATCTGCTGAACGGCGCGGCCGGCAACGACCTGATCAACGGCCTGGTGAACGATGACACGCTGCTCGGCGGCGACGGTCTCGATACGCTGCTGGGCGGCGACGGCGCCGATCAGCTCTCGGGTGAGGCCGGTGACGATTCACTGGCCGGCGAGGCAGGCGCGGATATCCTGTCCGGCGGCGCCGACAATGACAGCCTCGACGGCGGCGACGGCAATGATTCCCTCGATGGTGGCGACGGCGTCGACAGCCTGATCGGTGGCGCGGGCGACGACACGCTGAACGGCGGCGCCGGCATCGACACGGCCGACTATTCGGCTTCGTCAGGCGGTGTGGCCGTGGATCTCGCGGCGGGGACAGCCGATGACGGCGAAAGCGGCACCGACGCCATTGCGGCGGTCGAGAATGTCATCGGCTCGGCCAATGACGACAGCATCGCGGGCGACGGCCTCGCCAACGTGCTCACCGGCAATGACGGCAACGACATCGTCGACGGTGCGGGCGGCAATGACACCATCGATGCCGGCGCCGGCGACGATACCATCGCCGGCAGTGCGGGCGACGATTCCATCGACGGCGGCGCGGGGATCGACACGATCGATTTCTCCGGCGGCGGCGCGATCGGCTCCGGCGCGACCGTCCCGGCGGCGATCAATGTTGGCACCAACGTCGATCTGACCGACGGCGAAGGCTTCCTCTGGGATATCCAGAGCGACCTGAACATCAACAACGGCACCAACGACGCCTATGACGGCGGCCAGCGGCTGGAAGTCGCGCTGCAGGGCGGTGGCGTGCGCCAGTATCCGGCCGCGGGCAGCCTGTTCGCCAGCGACGACGGCCGGACCATCGACGGCACCCCGGACACGGGCCTTGCCGGCGTCACGATCAACCGCCGGGTCTTCGTGCCGACGGATGAGGGCTATGCCCGTTTCCTCGAATTCGGTGACGAACACGTCGGGCGTGCAGCAGACGGTCACGCTCCGGGTCTTCGGCAATCTGGGTTCCGACGGCGGCACCATCGTTCTGGACACCAGTTCGGGCGATACGGCCTTCGATGCCAATGACCGGTTCCTGATCACCGACGATTCGGCGGACGGCAATGGCGGGTCGGATCCGACCATGCTGCACTACTTCGAATCCGTGAACGCGACGGCGACGGCGAGCGCGGCCTCGATCTCGGGCGACAACTACACCTATTCCTTCACCTTCGATCTGGCTGCCGGTGAGACCGCAGGCATCCTCCACTTCGCGGCCCAGAACGCCAACCTGGCGGCCGCGCAGGCCAAGGTCGCCGGTCTCGACAACCTGGAAGCGCGGTTCTTCACCGACCTTTCGACCGACGAGGCGGCGCTGCTGCAGAATTTCAACTCCGGCCTGGGCGCCGTCGATGTCGATCTTGCAGCAGGTACCGCCACGACCGACAGCGGCGCGACCGCGACCCTGACCAATGTCGAGAACGTCGTCGGCTCCGCCGAGAACGACACCATTGCGGGCGATGCCAACGCCAACAGTCTGGAAGGCGGCGCCGGCGCGGACATCATCGACGGCCGTGACGGAAACGACAGTCTCAGCGGTGGCGACGATGCCGATACCCTGGTCAGCAGCGCCGGCGACGACAGCATGGACGGCGGCGCGGGCATTGACCTTGCCGACTATTCCGGCGACGCGACGGCGGTGGACGTCAATCTCGGCGCCAACACGGCGACCGACGGTGCGGGCGGCACCGACACGCTGGTCAACATCGAGAACGTGCTCGGCACGGGATTCGACGACACCATCACCGGCGGCGGGGCCGGCAATCTGCTGAACGGCGCGGCCGGCAACGACCTGATCAACGGCCTGGTGAACGATGACACGCTGCTCGGCGGCGACGGTCTCGATACGCTGCTGGGCGGCGACGGGCTCGACCAGCTGTTCGGCGATGCGGGCGACGACTCGCTGTTCGGCGAGGCGGGCGCGGACAGCATGTTCGGCGGCGCCGACAACGACCATCTGGACGGCAGCGACGGCAACGATTCCGTCGATGGCGGCGATGGCGACGACAATCTGATCGGTGCGGCCGGCGACGACACGCTGAACGGCGGCGCGGGTACGGATACCGCGGACTATTCGCTGGAGGCCGGCGGGATCGATGTCGACCTGCTGGCGGGCACCGCGACGGACAGCGGGTCGGGCGTCGATGCGCTGATCGCGATCGAGAACGTCAACGGCTCCAACAGCGCCGACACGATCCTCGGCGACGCCGGCGCGAACCTGATCGCCGGCAATGGCGGCGGCGATATCCTGGACGGCGACGACGGCGCCGACACGCTTCAGGGCGGGGCCGGCGACGACACGCTGTCGGGCAGCCAGGGCAGCGATTCGCTGGACGGTGGCGACGGCATCGATACGGCGGACTATTCGAACGCGACCGGCTCGGTCGGCGTCGACCTTAACACCGGCTTCTCGAACGAGGACAACGGCCAGGAATTCGACACCCTCACCGGCATCGAGAACCTGACCGGCTCGGCCTTCGACGACACGCTGAACGGCGACGGCAACGCCAACGTGCTGAATGGCGGCACGGGGGGCGACGTTCTGTCGGGCGCGGCCGGCGACGACACCCTGCTCGGCGATGCGGGGGCCGACGTCATCTCGATCGGCACAGGCGCGGATTCCGTCGATGCCGGTGCGGACAATGACAATGTTCTGATCACGCCCGCCGAGATCGGTGCCGAGGACACGCTGGACGGCGGTGTCGGCGACGACACTTTGACCATCACCGACTTCGGCACCATCGCAGCCGCCGATCTGGCCAATGCGAGCGGTTTCGAGAACATCTTCATTCTGGAGAATGTCGGCCTCAGTCTGACGATCGGCGACAACTTCACGCCCGGCGAATTCAGGCTGACCGTCGATGCCACGGCGATGAACGCGGGCGGTCTGATCTTCGACGGTTCGGCGGAAGCCGACGGCACCTTCGCCATTTCCGGCGGCAATATCGGCGACGACATCACCGGCGGCCAGAACAGCGATATCATCGACGGTCTCGGCGGCGACGATACGGTTCAGGGCGGCGCCGGCGCTGATTCGATCAATGGCGGCGAAGGCAACGATCTTGTCCGCGGCGGCGCGGACAGCGACAGCATGGACGGCGCGGCCGGCATCGATACGCTCAGCTTCGACGACGCCACGAACGGTGTGACCGTCGATGTCGCTTCGGGCACGGCGACCGGTCTCGGCAACGACGCCTTCGCCAACTTCGAGGCGTTCGTCGGCTCGAATTTCTCGGATTCGCTGACCGCCACGGTCGATGCCGCGATCTTCGGCGGCGGCGGCAACGACACCATCACCGGCCTGGCCGGCAACCAGAGCCTGGAAGGCGGCGACGGCAACGACCAGTTCCTGATCAGCATCGGCGTCGACACGATTTCCGGCGGTGGCGGGCTGGACACGATCAGCCTCGGCGCGGGCGACCAGAACGCTACGGGCGATGCGGGCGACGACACCTTCATCATCAACGCCGTCAATCTGGATGCGGGCGACACGCTGGATGGCGGCGCCGACAACGACACGCTGCAGATCATCAACAGCGCCGACATCTTCTCCGGCCAGCTGACCAACACCACCGGTTTCGAAGAGGTCGTGCTCGCGAACGACAACGAGACCGATTTCGAGCTGCGCAACAACAACATCAACAACACTGGCACCATCGCCATCAGTGCCGTGGCCCTGGCGACGGCGTTCCTGTTCCTCGATGCCTCGCTGAAGACGGATGCGGGCATCAACCTCACCGCCGGCGACGGCGACAATGTTGCGCTCGGCACCGGCGTGGCGGACACGCTGACCGGCGGCGCGGGACAGGACGCCCTGTTCGGCGGCGACGGCGACGACGCGCTTGCGGGCAACGATTCCAACGACCTGCTGGATGGCGGCGCGGGCGTCGACAACATCGTCGGCGGCCTGGGCAACGACCTGCTGGTCGGCGGCGCGGGCGACGACATACTGAACGGCGGCGACGGCACGGACGTCGTCGAGTTCTCCGGCGCGGCGACCGGTGTGACGGTCGATCTGGGCGCGGGCACCGCGACCGGCGAGGGCACCGACACGATCAGCGAGGTCGAGTTCGTCATTGGCTCGACCTTCGGCGACACCATCGACATCTCGACGGCCGCGGGCATCGGCGGCGCGGTCGGCGGCGCGGGCGGCGACACCATCATCGGCGGCGCCAATGACGACGGGCTGCTGGGCCAGCTGGGCGACGACAGCATCACCGGCAATGGCGGTGCAGACTTCATCGGCGGCGGCGGCGGCAACGACACGCTGCTGGGTGAGGCCGGCGCCGACGAGATCGAGGGCGGCGCGGGCGACGACAGCATCGACGGCGGCTCGGGCAATGACGACATCACCGGCGACGACCGTATCGATCCGGTCGACGAGCTGGTGTTCGACGGCGTCGATGACGGCGTGTTCCTGCCCAGCCTGCGCGGCGTCGACGGTACGACCGACCTGACTTTCGAAGCCTGGCTGCGTCCGCAGGCGAGCCAGGACATGGCGGTGATCGATCTGCGCTTCGACGATGGCGCGGGCGAGACCGGCTTCTTCTTCGGCTTCCAGACCGACGGTGCGGGCGGCGTGACCGCGCATGCCCGGCTTGCCTTCGAGGGCACGGTCATCACCGTCGACAGCTCCAGTCTGGCGCTGCCGGCGACGGCGCAGCATTTCGCCGTGACCGTGGACCGCGCCGGCAACATGACCATCCTGGTCGATGGCAGCCCGGACGGAACGGTGGATGTCTCGTCCCTGGCCGCGCAGAACATCGGTTCCGACGAACCGCTGTTCTTCGGCCAGTCCAACCTGGAAGACGCCTTCGGCGACTATGCCGGCACCATCGACGAGGCCCGGGTGTGGTCCATCGCGCGTTCGGACGCCGAGATCGCGGCCGCCCTGGACGACATTCTGGTCGGCGACGAGGCCGGGCTCGAGCTCTACTACCGCTTCGACACCGATGTCGGCTTCCTGGTCGACGAGACCGCGAATCACAATACCGGCGTCGTGCTCGGCGGTGCGGTGGTGCAGGCCTCCACCGCGGTCATCAACGACGTCACGTCCGGCAGCGACACCATCTCCGGCGGCGACGGGGACGACGTCATCGATGGCGGCGGCGGCAATGACGTGGTGGCCGGCGACGCCGGCAACGACTCGCTGGAAGGCGGGGCCGGCGACGACACGATGTCGGGCGGCGCGGGCGACGACTTCCTGGACGGCGGCGACGGCACCAACACGGCCGATTATTCCAACGCAGCGGCCGGGGTAGACGTCAACCTGGCGCAGGATTCCGCGTTCGACGATGGCGACGGCGGGCAGGACACGCTGTTCGGGTTCAACGTGGTTCAGGGTTCGGCCTTCAACGACCTGCTGACCGGCACCAATGACGACGACACGGTCTCGGGCAATGCCGGCGCGGACTCGCTGGAAGGCAATGACGGTAACGACCTGCTGTCGGGCGGGGCGGGCGACGACACGCTGGCCGGCGCGATCGGCGGCACGGGCTCGGGCAACGATACGCTGGATGGCGGCGCGGGCATCGACCTTGCCAGCTACGCCAGCGCCACGGCCGGCATCACCGCCAGTCTGTCCCTGGGCACGGTCACTGGCGATGTCTCGGTCGGCAACGACAGCATCACCGGCGTCGAGAATGTCATCGGTTCGACCTTCAATGACACCATCACCGGGGACGACAACGCCAACCTGATCATCGGCAACGAGGGCTTCGACAGCCTCAACGGCGGTGCCGGCAACGACACCCTGACGGGCGGCGCGTCGTTCGACTTTATCTTCGGTGGCGCGGACGACGACGTGATCGATGCGGCCGGCGGTGGCGACTTCGTGAACAGTGGCTTCGGCGACGATCTTGTCGATGCAGGCGACGGCGATGACACCGTTACCGCAGTCGATGGCAATGATACCGTCACCGGCGGTGCCGGCAGCGACCTTCTGATTGGTGGCAACGGCAACGACCAGCTGGATGGCGGCGCGGACAATGATTCAGTCCTCGGCGGCAACGACAGCGACACCCTGGATGGCGGTGACGGTGACGACACCCTGTTCGGTGATGCCGGCGCGGACCTGATCCGCGGTGGCGCAGGCGACGATTTTACCAGCTATGAGAACGATACAGCCGCTGTCAGTGTCGATCTGGAAAATGGGACCGCTACGGACGGTTCGGGCAGCATCGACACTCTGGAAGCCATCGAAGGCGCCATCGGCTCGGCCTTCGCCGACAGCCTCAGCGGCACTGCCGGTTCCGATACCCTGGTCGGCGGCGGCGGCGCGGATACGCTGATCGGCGGCGACGGCGTGGACGTGCTGCAGGGTGGCGCCGGCGAGGACATCCTCGACGGCGGCGGCGATACCGAAGGCGGCGTGCGCCAGTTCTTCGACACGGCCGACTTCTCCGACGACACAGCCGGCATCACCGCCTCGCTCGAGATCGGCGGCGCGGTCAACAACGCGGGCGAGATCGACCGCGTGGCGCGGGTCGAGCGTCTGGTCGGCGGCTCCGGCGACGACGAACTGGAGGGCGGCTTCGAGCCGGAGTTCGAGGAGCTGGTTGGCAATGCCGGCAATGACCGTCTCGATGGCATCTCCGGCTTCACCCAGGCCAGCTATCAGGACGACCCGGCCGGGATCACGGCCAATCTGAACACCGGCATCGTGCTCGACGGGTTCGGCGGTACGGACACGCTGGAAAGCATCGACCGCGTCGAGGGCTCCGAGTTCGGCGACTCGCTGCTGGGCAATGCCGGGAACAACCGGTTCCGGGGCCGGGGCGGCGACGACACGATCGACGGCGGCGACGGCTTCGACGAGGTCGACTACAAGAACGCGGGCGCATCCGTCGGCGTGAATGTCGATCTTGGCGCAGGCACGGCGAGCGACGGCACCGGCGGTACTGACCTGCTGAGCAATATCGAGCGGGTGCGCGGCTCCGATCTCGCCGACACCATCACCGGCGACGCCAACGACAACCTGGTCCGGGGCGCGGCGGGCGGCGACTCGCTTGATGGCGGCGCCGGGTTCGACACGCTGGACTACTCGAACGACATCTTCGACGCGGCAGGCCAGTCCGGCGTCACCGTCAACCTGACGACCGGCGTTGCGACCGACGGCTTCGGCGACACGGACACGGTCTCGGGCTTCGAGGTGGTCTTCGGCACCGATTTCGCCGACACCATCACCGGCGATGCGAACGCGAACAACCTGGTGGGCGGTGACGGCTCCGACGTCTTCTTCGCCAGCGCCGGCAACGACACCATCGATGGCGGCTCCGACCTGCTGAACGGCTTCGAGCAGGGCGATGACCGGCTGTCGTTCCAGAATCACGGGCTGAACATCTCGGTTGATCTGTCGGCCGGTACGGGCTCGGACGGTCTGGGCAGCACCTACGTCATCACGGGCATCGAGCGAGTTCTGGGTTCTGCCGGAGACGACACGATCATCGGCGGCGGCAACGATCTCAACGAGACCTTCTTCGGTCTGGCCGGCAATGATTCCATCGTCGGCGACCTCGGGGCCTTCACCCAGGTCGATTACGGCCTCGATCCGGCCGCGGTGAACGTCAACCTGTCGACCGGCATCGCGCTGGACGGCTTCGGCGGCACCGATACGCTGTCGGGCATCGAGGCGGTTCGCGGGTCCAACTTCTCCGACACCCTGACCGGTTCGGCGGCGGCGTTCGAACGCTGGCGCGGCCGGGGCGGCGACGACACGATCAGTGGCGGCGGCGGTGTCGACGAACTGGACTACGCCTTTACCGGCGTGGTGGGCGGCATCAATGTCGACCTCTCCGGTCAGGACGGCGCCGGCACCGGCGTCGCGGATGACGGCCTGGGCGGTACGGATATCTTCTCCGGCATCGAACGGGTGCGCGGCTCCGAACAGGACGACACGGTCCTCGGCGACAGCCAGGACAACCGCTTCCGCATGCTGGAGGGCAATGACTCCGTCGATGGCGGGGCCGGCTTCGACATCATGGATTTCCGCACGGTCGACGGTTCCTTCGTCGAGCTGCAGGGCATCGTGCTGGATCTGGCGGCCGGTACCGCAACCGACCAGTTCGGCTTCACCGATACGCTGGCGAATATCGAGGGTGCCTTCGGTTCGGCGCTGGACGATACCTTCTCCGGCTCGGCAGGCAACGACTCGCTGGACGGCCGCGACGGCGTGGACGTGCTGATCGGTCTCGGCGGCAACGACACGCTGATCGGCGGCGACGACAACACCAACGGCATCCGGCAGTTCTTCGACACCGCGGACTATTCCTTCGACATCGCGTCGGTGAACATCAACCTGTTCACCGGTATCGGCCTCGACGGCTTCGGCGGCACGGACGTGCTGTCGGGCATCGAGCGCATCGTCGGCTCGGCCTTCGACGACACGCTTGTCGGCGGCGGCAATGCGGAGTTCGAGGAGTTCGACGGCGGCGCGGGCAGCGACGCCATCGATGGCGGCGATGCGGTCGCGGGCGACAACGGGTTCGACGCGGTCAGCTACCAGAATGCGGCGGCAGCGATCAACGCCACCTTCGTTGGCGGTATCGGCACCGTCACCGGCGGCGACGGTGGCACCGACACGCTGTTCGGCATCGAGCGTGTCGAGGGCACCGAGTTCGACGACACCCTGACCGGCGACGAGAACGCGCAGGTCTTCCGGGCCCGTGGCGGCAACGACCTGATCACCGGCGGTTCCAGCGCCTTCGACGAAGCCGACTATCTGAACGCCGGCGCATCGACCGGTGTGAATGTCGACCTCTCGACCGGCATCGCGACCGACGGCACCGGCGGCACCGACACGCTGTCGGGCATCGAGCGGGTCCGCGGCACGAACTTCGACGACACCATCATCGGTGACGCGAACGACAACCGCATCCGCGCCATGGGCGGCTTCGACAGCATCGACGGCGGCGCCGGCGAGGACACGCTGGACTACTCATCCGAGCAGTCGAATTTCGCCGAAGCCCAGAACGGCGTGGCCATCAGCCTGGAGTTCGGCATCGGCCGCGACGCCTTCGGCGATGTAGACCGCTTCAGCAATATCGAACATGTCCGCGGCACCAATCTGGACGACCTTCTGGAAGGCAACTCGAACGCCAACCAGCTGGAAGGCCGCGGCGGCAATGACGAGTTCCTGGGCGGCGCCGGCAATGACAGCTTCTTCGGCGGCGACGGCTTCGACACCGTCGAGTTCGACGACGACCTGATCATCCAGGGCGTGGACGTGAATCTGGACCTCGGCACTGCGACAGACGGCTTTGGCGATACCGACCAGCTGGCCGGTATCGAGGCCATCGAGGCGACCGACTTCGACGACACGCTGACCGGCGACGCCAATGCCAACCTGTTCGAGGCCTTTGCCGGCAACGACTCGATCCTGGGCAATGACGGCAACGACACCGTCTTCGGCGGTCAGGGCAACGACACCATCGGCGGCAGCGCCTTCGGCAACAATGGCGACGACGTGATCTTCGGCGGCGACGGCGACGACCTGATCTTCTCCGGCGAGGGCCTCGACAACATCGATGGCGGTCTGGGCAGCGATACGCTGGACTTCTCCCCGGGCCTGCAGCCCGCCGTGGTCGATCTCTCGACCGGCATCGTCTCAAACGACGGCAGCGGCAATACCGAGACGGTCACCGGGATCGAGGCCGTGTCCGGGACGACCGGCGACGACACGCTGACCTTTGGCGCGGGCACGACGTTGTCCGGCGGTGCGGGCAACGACCGCTTCATCGTCGGCCAGGGCGTGGGCACCGCCAACATCCTGACCGATTTCACGGCCGGCACCGGCAGCCCGGACAGCCTGGACGTCTCCGCGTTCGGTTTCCTCAGCCTGGCCCAGGTGCAGGCGGCGGCCAGCGACGACGGAACCGACACCACCATCCAGCTGGACGGCGACGATGCGCTGATCCTGCAGAACGTCTTGGTCAACGACCTGGCCGCGGACGATTTCGTCTTCGCGCCCGAACCGACCATTCTCCTCGACAACCTGCTGGGCGACTCGGGCGGTTTCCTGATCGGCAATTCGCAGGTCAACGAAGGCTTCGGCGATGCGCTGAGCGGCATTGGCGACATCGATGGCGACGGCTTCGAAGACCTGCTGGTCGGCGCGCCCAACGCATCGACCGATACCGGCCAGGCATTCGTCTTCTCGACCTTCAACGCCTACAACACCGAAGCCAATCTCGTGGCAGAGGGCCGCGGCTTCGTGATTTCCGACAGTGGCCAGGCCGGCGCGGCCTATCTCGGCTACGAGGTGTCGGAAGTCGGCGATATCAATGGCGACGGGTTCACCGATTTCGCGGTAACGCAGCTCTACAGCTACAACGGCGCCGGCTACGGCAACGGATCTGTTTCGGTGATCTTCGGTTCGGCTGCCGGACTGAGCGGCGACATCGATCTGGCGGCACTTGACGGTACCAACGGGTTCACGATCGCCAATGTTGCAGGCGGCGGCTCGAGCTTTGGCCGATCGGTGGATTCCGCGGACGTCAATGGCGATGGCTTCGACGACCTGTTGCTCAGCGATACGGCCTCGAATACGGGCTATTTGCGGGCCGGCGATGTCTTCGTGGTCTTCGGCAAGGCGAATGGCTTTGCCGCGAAGACAGACGTCGACAGTGCGGTGGCCGTGGGCAGCGGCAAGCGGATCAGCGGTGGCGCCGCCTACGAATACAACGGCTATACCGTCAGTTCGGTCGGCGACTTCAACGGCGACGGATTTGACGACATCGCCATGAGCGCCGGCGTCGGTGGCGAAGGCGGTTCCGGGCGGGTGCATGTCCTGTTCGGCAACGCCGGCGTTGGCGGCAACTACAACATCCTCGACGAAGTCACCGCCGGTAACGGCTTCACCCTGACGCAGGGACAGTCGGGCGACCGCTTCGGCGCCGCCATCGCCGGCGCCGGCGATCTCAACGGCGACGGCTTCGCAGATTTCGTCATCGGCGCCGAGGGCTCATATGTCGGTGTCACCTATGACATCGGCCGCGCCTTCATCATCTTCGGCAACAACAACGCGGCCAATGCACAGGTCGACCTGTCGAACATCCAGGCGGGCCAGGCCGTCGTGATCGAAGGCTTGGCCGGCGGCGACTCGCTCGGCGGTTCGGTCGACGCGGGTGGCGACTTCAATGGCGATGGCATCGGCGACATCCTGATCGGCGCGTCCGGTCTCGACAACGGCGTCTACGGGAATGCCGGCGGCGCCTACGTGATATTCGGTCCGGGCGAGGCAGTCGCCGAGACGGCCTTCGACCTGTCTCAGCTGGACGGATCCAACGGGATCGAGATCGTCGGGCCCGGCACGGTCGACGCCAATGCGGGCCGCGAAGTGGCCTTCGCCGGCGACGTCAACGGCGACGGCTTCGACGATGTCGCCCTGGCCAGCGACTTCGTGCAGGGCGGCTACAACGACGTGGTCTTCGTCGTGACCGGCCGCGACGTCTCCAACCAGGCCAGTGTCGGCACGAACGGCGCGGACCTGCTGACCGGCGGCGGCAATGACGACATCCTGATCGGCGCCGAAGGCGACGACACGCTGAACGCCAATGCGGGCGACGACGTGCTGAAGGGTGCTGTCGGCAATGACAGCCTGGACGGCGGCGACGGCGCCGACCTGCTGTTCGGCGGCGCGGGCCAGGATACGCTGATCGGCGGCTCTGGCGACGACACCCTCAATCCGGGCTCCAACGACGGCTCGGGCGATGTCATCCAGGCCGGCGCGGACAACAACCTGATCGTCTTCGAAGCCCCGGGCAGCGGCTTCTTCGTGTTGAACTACACGGACCAGGTAACCGGCATCGACGCCACCTTCGGAAACACGTCCGGCACGGTGGTCAAGGCGGGCGGCACCGATACGATCGAAGGCGTCAACCTGATCGACGGCATTGTCGGCGGGCTGCAACTCAATGGTGGTTCGGGCGACGACACGGTTTCGGCCGACCTGATCGACGCCAACGAGTTCTTCCAGTTCCGCGGCGGTGCAGGCAATGACAGCTTTACCGGTGGCGCCGGGTTCGACCGGCTGGACTACCTCGGTGCCCAGACAGGCGGTGTCACCGTCAATATCGAACTGGGTCTGACGACGGAAGACGGCCACGGCGGGACAGATACCTTCTCGGCCATTGATGAACTGCGAGGTTCCGATTTCGCCGACAGCCTGCTGGGTTCGTCCGGCAACGACCGCTTCATCCTGCGTCAGGGCAACGACACCGTGGACGGCGCCGGCGGCTTCGACCTGCTGCGCTACGACCGTGCCCCGATCGAGGTGGTCAACGTCGATCTGAGCGCCGGCATTGCGACGGTGACAGACGACGGCTCGGTGTTCACGGACACGATTCTCAATATCGAAGCCGTTCGCGGCAGCCGGACCGGCGACGACACGCTGACCGGCGACGCCAACGACAATCAGCTCGACGGCCGGGGCGGCAACGACATCATCGCGGGCGGCGATGGCCTCGACACGCTGATCGGCAACTCCGGCGACGACACGATCAATACAGGCACCGGCGATGGCGACGCGGCCTTCGGCGGCGACGGTACCGACCTGCTGGTGATCGACTTCAACGAGGGCGCGAACAACGCCACCGTCAGCATCAACGACCCGGTCACCGATATCGCCGACCTGACCGGCTTCACCCAGAGCGGCAACAACAAGACCATCAGCGGCTTCGAGCGCGCCTTCCTGACGGCCGGCAACGGCTCCGACTTCCTGCTTGGTGGCGTCCTGGACGACACGCTGATTGGCGGCGGCGGCAACGACAACCTGTTTGCCGGTCTCGGCGGCATCGACTTTGTCCAGGGCGATGGCGGCAACGACACCATCTCCGGCGTGGCCGGCGGCAATTTCGACGGCGGCACCGAAGACGACCTTCTGGTGACCGATCTGTCGGCCCTGGCCGACGACATCGTGCTCGTCGCCGGCGGGGCTACGGTGACGCTCTCCGACGGCACCGACATCACGGGCTTCGAGAGCTTCAACATCACCACCGGCAGCGGCAATGACAGCTTCGACCTGTCGGGCACCGACCTTCTCGACACGATCTCGACCGGCGCGGGCGATGACACGATCGATGCCGGTCAGGGCGCGGACATCCTGGATGGCGGCGCGGGTACGGACCTGCTGATCATCGATTTCACGTCGAACGCCAACAACGCCCCGATCGCGGTGGTCGGCGCGACCGATGACATCTCCCAGGCAAGCTCGATCACGCAGTCCGGCGACGACAAGACCATCGCCGGCTTCGAACGGGTGAACTTCACGGCCGGCAACGGCAGCGACTTCCTGATCGGCGGCGCGCTGGACGACACCATAAACGGCGGTGGCGCCAACGATACGCTGAACGGCGGTCTGGGCGGCGCGGACATCATCAATGGCGAGGGCGGCAACGACACCATCCTCGGCGTGGCGAGCGGCGCCTTCGACGGCGGCACCGGGAATGACCGGCTGGAGATCGATCTCTCGGCCCTGTCAGACGACATCGTGCTCAGCGCCGGCGGCGCGACGGTGACGCTGTCGGACGGTACCGACATCACCGCCTTCGAGAGCTTCAACATCCAGACCGGCACCGGCAATGACAGCTTCAACCTGGCGGGCACGGATTTGCTGGATACGATCTCGACCGGCGCCGGCGACGACACGATTGATGCCGGTCAGGGCGCGGATATCCTGGATGGCGGCGCGGGCATCGACCTGCTGATCATCGACTTCTCGTCGAACGCCAACAACGGTGCGATCACGGTCCAGGGCACCACCAACGACATCACCCAGGCCACCGGCTTCGACCAGACCGGCGACAACAAGACCATCAGCGGCTTCGAACAGGTCAGCCTGACAGGCGCGGCCGGGTCCGACTTCCTGGTCGGTGGCGTGCTCGACGACACCATCAATGGCGGTATCGGCAACGACACCATCAACGGCGGCGGCGGCGGTGCGGATGTCATCAATGGCGGCGGCTCCAATGACGTCATCATCGGCAACGCGACCGGCAACTATGATGGCGGCGCCCAGACCGACCGGCTCGAGATCAATCTTTCGGCGTTGACCGACGACATCGTTCTGGTCGCTGGCGGGGCCACGGTCACGCTGTCCGACGGCACCGACATCACCGCCTTCGAGGTGTTCAACATCACGACCGGCATCGGCAATGACAGCTTCGACCTGTCCGGCATCGACGAGTCGGACACGATCTCGACCGGCGACGGCGACGACACGATCAATGCCGGCACCGGGCAGGACAACCTGTTCGGCGGCGGCGGCACCGACCTGCTGATCGTCGATTTCTCGGCGAACCTCAACAACAGCGCCGTCACCGCGGTCGGCTCCACGACCGACATCACGGCTGTCACCCAGTTCACCCAGACCGGCGACGACAAGAACATCGCCGGTTTCGAACAGGTCGACCTGACCGGCGCCAACGGCAATGACCTGCTGGTGGGCGGGGCGCTGGCCGACACGCTGAACGGCGGCGGCGGCAACGATACGCTCAACGCCAATGCCGGCGCCGACGTCGTCGATGGCGGTACCGGCGACGATGTCATTTCCGGCAGTGTCACCGGCATCTTCAACGGCAACACCGGCACGGACCAGCTGCAGATCGACCTGTCGAGCTTCAGCGAGGACGTGAACCTGGTCGCCGGCGGCGGCGCGGTGGCCTTCGTGGACGGCACCACGATCCAGGAGTTCGAGAGCTTCATCATCACCACCGGGTCGGGCAATGACAGCTTCGACCTGTCGGGGATCGACCGCAGCGACAACATCGCTCTGGGCGACGGCGACGACACGGTGGACGCCGGCCGCAACGACGACACGCTGGATGGCGGCCTAGGTTCCGACCTTCTGATCATCGACTTCACCGGCAACAACAGCGCCATCACCGCCATTGGTTCGACGACCGATATCACCCTGGTGACGCAGTTCTTCCAGACCGGCGACACCAAGACGATCTCGGGCTTCGAGCAGGTCAGCCTGACCGGCGCCAACAGCGGCGACGAACTGGTCGGCGGTGCACTGGCCGACACCATCCTCGGCGCCGGCGGCAACGACACGATCAGTTCGGGTTCGGCCGGCAACGACTTCGTCGACGGCGGCGCCGGTCTCGACTCCATCACCACCGGTGCCGGCGACGACACCATCCTGGGTGGCGACAACGACGACATCATCTTCGGCGGCGCGGGCGTGGATTCGATCACCGGCGGTCTCGGCGACGACACCATGTCCGGCGGCGCCGACGACAACATCTACGTCATCGCCGACGGCGACGGCAGCGACGTCATCACCGACTTCTCGGCGGGCGCCGGTCTGGCGGACGTCATCGACGTGACCGGCATTGCCGAGCTGATCGACTTCTCGGCCGTGCTCGCCAGGGCCGCCGACGACGGCACCGACACCACCATCACGCTGGACAATTCCGACTCGATCACCCTGCTGGGCGTGACCGTGGCCGAACTCGACGAGGACGACTTTGCCTTCCCGCCGCCGACGACTCTGACCGGCACAGCGGGCGACGATACCCTGACGGGCGATGCAGGCCGAAACGTGCTTCAGGGCCTCGCTGGCAATGACAGCCTGGATGGCGGCGGCGCCGGCGACACGCTGCAGGGCGATGGCGGCAACGACACGCTGGTCGGTGGCGCGGGCGGCGACTTGCTTGAAGGCGGTGCGGACACCGACACGGCAGACTTCTCGCTGGATGCTGCTGCAGTTGCTGTCGATCTCGAGTTCGGATTCGCGGCCGATGGCGGCGGTGATACCGACACGCTCACCGGCGTCGAGAATGTCATCGGTACCACGTTCAATGACACGCTGACGGGTGACGCGAACGCCAACTCGCTGGCTGGCGGCACGGGCGACGATTCCTTCGTTGGCTCCCAGGGCGCGGATACGCTGGAAGGCAATGCGGGTTTCGACACAGTCGACTACCTGACAAGCGGTGCAATTTCGGTCGACTTCGACGCCACGACAAGCAACGCCACGGTCGATTTCGGCGGCGGCAACGTCTTCGTCCAGAGCTTGCCGAACATCGCCGGCCTCGTCCTGACGGCCGGTAACGACACGGTGTTGGGCAGTGGCACCTCGATGAACGTCAACGGCGCCAGCGGCGACGATTCCATCCTTGGCGGTTCCAACAACGCGAATACGCTGGACGGCGGTATCGGCAACGACACCATCAACCCGAACGGTTCGGGCAATGGTGACGTGCTGGACGGCGGTGCCGATACCGACCTGCTGCAGATCGACTTCAGCGAGCCGAACGGCCTGGGCAACCCGACCTTCAACTTCGCTGTCACCATGACGGGGTCGCTGACCGACATCACGGCGGCCACGGGCTTCACCGGCACCGGCAATGCGAAGACCTTCACGAACTTCGAACAGGCCGATCTGACCGGCGGCAACGGCAACGACGCCTTCGGCGGCGGCGCGCTGGCCGACACGCTGAATGGCGGCGCCGGCAACGACACGCTGAACGGCGGCTCCGACGGCGCTGACATCATCGACGGTGGCGCCGGTGACGACAGCCTGACGACAGCGGCCGGCGACGACACGATCACCCCGGGGACAGGCAGCGATCTGGTCAGTGGTGGTGACGACACGAATGGCGACTTCGTTTCCTACGCGGACCAGCTGGCTGGCGTCTCGGTCGACCTGGCCAACGATGTGGCCACCGATGGGGGTGGAAGTTTTGACACGCTGACGGGCATCGAGCACGCCATCGGCTCCGACTTCGCGGACACGCTCTCCGGCCAGAATGTCGAGGACAACCAGCTGTTCGGCGGCATCGGCAACGACGTGCTCAGCGGCCTGTCGGGCGCGGACACGCTGGACGGCGGACAGGGCTTCGACAGCCTGGACGGCGGTTCGGGCAGTGACAGCCTGCTGGGCGGCGACGATGACGACACGCTGTTCGGCGATGCCGGCAGCGACACCATCGATGGCGGCGACGGCACCGACCTGGTCAGCTATGCGGGCGCCATTCTGGGTGTCACGGTCAATCTGTCCCTGGGGACGGCCGCCGATGACGGCCTGTCGGGCAGCGACACGCTGATCAGCATCGAAAACGTGCTGGGCGGCTCCGGCAATGACGGACTGACCGGCGACGCCAACGCCAACCTGTTCATCGGCGGTACGGGCGCCGATACGATCAACGGTCTTGGCGGCGACGACTCGCTGAACGGCAACGAGGGCGCCGATTCCATCGACGGCGGCGACGGCAATGACAACCTGACCGGTGACGACGGCGACGATATCCTGATCGGCGGCGCGGACGACGATACGCTCGACGGTCAGGCTGGCAGCGACAGCCTCGACGGCGGCACAGGTATCGACACGGCGGATTTCTCGCTGAACTCAAATGCCGTGTCTGTCGATCTCGTCGGCGGAACGGCCGTCGATTCGATCGCTGCCGCTGTCGATACCCTGACAGGTATCGAGAACGTCACGGGCTCGATCAACAACGACACCATCGCCGGCGACGCCAACGACAACGTGCTGGATGGCGGCTCGGGCAACGACACCATCACCGGCGGCTCGGGCGACGACACGCTGATCGGCGGGCTCGGCGACGACTCGCTGGATGGCGAGGTCGGCAGCGTGAACGGCGACTTCGTCGACTATTCCGGCTCGGCGACGGCGGTTCAGGTCAATCTCGGCGATGACACCGCCACTGGCGAGGGCAACGATACGCTGACCAGCATCGAGCACGTCATTGGATCGGCCAACAACGACTCCATCGTCGCGCAGGACAACGAGAGCAACCAGATCTTCGGCGGCGGCGGAAATGACGAGATCATAGGCGCCCTGGGAGCGCAGACACTCGAGGGCGGTGATGGCGCTGACATCATCGTCGGCCTGGCGGGCGCGGACAGCATGAGCGGCGGCATTGGCGCAGACGCCTTCGGCTATGACTCGGTTGGCGAGCTGGCCGTGGTGGCTGGAAACCAGACGGTGGCTGCGGCCGGTGTCGCGGTCGATCTGGTCAGCGATTTCTCGGGTATCGTCGGCGGCGAAGGCGACACCTTCGATTTCGATGCGGCCGGTGGATTCGCCGAACTTGGGCTGGGGGCATCCTTTGTCACCATCGGTCAGGACTATGACGGTACGAATTCGGGCGTCGGTCTGGGCGCGGCCTACGTCTTCGACGGCACGCATCTGATCTTTGACAATGATGTCCAGACAGCCGGCTACCAGGTTGTCGCCAACACCAATGGCGGCACCGTGTCCGAGGCGGATCTGACGATCGCCGGCGGCGGTCAGTTGCCGCCTGGATGACGCGAAACCGCTTCGACATCACTGTTATTGCCTGCAACTGGCGTTAGTATCGCCGCGTGGCAAAGAAGACGTCCCTGCGATCCCTCATCGCGCCGGTGTGGCCGGCGACAGGGGAACTGCTTGTCCTCAGCCTGTTCGTCAACACCATGGCGCTGGCCGTGCCCGTGTTCGTGCTGCAGGTCTATGACCGGGTGGTGGCCCAGGCGGGGCTGACGACGCTGCAGGGGCTGGCCATCGGCGTCAGCGTCGTGGTGCTGTTCGATTTCCTGCTGCGTCAGACCCGCAGCCGCGTGGTCCAGCGCGCTTCGCTTCGCTTCGACCTCATTTTCGGCAAGCGCCTGTTCGAGAAGTTGAACCGGCTGCCGCTACGGGTGCTGGAATCCCGGCCGGCGTCCTACTGGCAGGGGCTTTTCCGCGACGCCGACACGGTGCGCAACGCCGTCGCCGGGCCGCCGGTGATCATGATCGTCGACCTGCCCTTCGCGGTGCTGTTCCTCGGCATCATCTACATCATTGCCGAGCCGCTGGTCTGGGTGATCGTGGCCGCCGCGGCCGTGTTCGTGCTGTTCGCGCTGCGCTCCGGCTTCGCCATCGGCTCGGTTTCCAACCGGGAACGCAACCACACGCTGAACCGGGACGGCTTTCTGGCCGACATCGTCGCCAACCGGACCACCATCAAGGCGCTGGCGCTGGAGCGCGCGGTCACGCCGCTTTGGGAAGACCGCCAGCTGGATGCGATCGAAGGGTCCATGGACCGCGGGCGCGTCACCGATACCTACGGCAATCTCGGCATGACGCTGACGATCTCGACCACCATCGCCATCACCACGGTCGGTGCGCTGGCGATCATCGATCAGCAGATCTCCATCGGTGCGCTTGTGGCGACCAACATGCTCGCCAACCGCATCGTCGGCCCGTTCGCGCAGCTGGTCAGCCAGTGGCGGGCGCTGGTGATGGCCCGCCAGGCGGGGAAGCGGCTGGTGTCCGTCCTCGACATGCAGGACGACTACCGCGAGTCCGCGCTCGAGCTGCCCAGGCCGGAAGGCGCGGTCACGGTCGAGAACGCGACCTTCTCCTTCGATCCCAATGCCGAGCCGGTTCTGCGCGACATCCGGATCCGCGTGCCCGCGCGCGGCGTCCACGCCATCGTCGGGCCGAACGGGTCGGGCAAGACCACGCTGCTGAAGCTGATCCAGGGTCTCTACGCGCCGGCCAAGGGCCGCCTGCTCCTCGATGGCGCCGACATCAGCCAGTTCTCGGTCACCCAGATGGCCAACTGGATCGGCTACGTGCCGCAGGAGAACGTGCTTCTGGCCGGCACGATCCGGGAGAATCTCGCCCGCGGCCGTGACGATGTCACCGACGAGGATATCCTCCGGGCGGCCCAGGCCGTCGGTGCGCATGAGTTCATTGTCGACCTGCCCGACGGCTACGGCACCGTCGTCGGCGAGGGCGGCCGTACCCTGTCGGGTGGACAGCGCCAGCGCCTGGCCATCGCCCGCGCGCTGGTCGGCGATCCGGCCGTGCTGCTGATGGACGAGCCATCGGCAAGTCTCGACCGCGCCGCCGAGGAACAGCTGGCGGCGCAGCTCCGCTCGTTGTCGGAAACCCGGACGGTGCTTCTGGTCTCCCACAGCGCCACGCTGCTGTCGGTCTGCAGCAACATCATCGTGATGGACAAGGGTGTCGTGGTGCGCGGTGGACCGGCGCGCGATATACTTCCGACCCTGTTCCGGCAGGCCGCACCGCAGCCCGTGGCGGCGGCCGGACAGAGCGAGCCCTCCGGAGAGGCAGCCGAATGACCACACAGGAACGCATTGCCGGACTGCAGAAGAAGGCCAGCGCCCGCGGCTGGCGCATCTTCGCCGTGCTGATCATCGCCATGGTCAGCGGCTTCGCCGTCTGGGCCTCCACGGCCCATCTGGACGAGGTCGCCATCGCGCCGGGCGAGGTGAAGCCGCAGGGCCGCATCAAGAAGATCCAGCATCTGGAAGGCGGCATCGTCGAGGAACTGCTGGTCGCCGAGGGCGATATCGTCGAGGAACAGCAGCCGCTGCTGCGGATCGGCCTGGCGCCCAACCTGACCAACCGTGCCGAGATCCAGTACAATGTCGACGGCCTGACGCTGACCGCCGCGCGCCACCGGGCGCTGGCGACCGGCGATGAACTGATCTTCCCGGATGAGGCCGCCGAGCGGCACCCCGAACTGGTGACGCTGGAACGCGAAGCCTATGAATCCCGTGTGAAGCAATATGAGTCCCAGCTCAGCGTTCTGGGCAGCCAGCTTCGCCAGCGGCAGGGCGAACTGGCGGAACTCCAGTCCAAGCGCCGCGGTCTGGAAGGCAATGTCGCGGTCACGCGCGAGAAGCTGAAGATCTCCGAGGGCCTGCTGGAGCGCAAGCTGACGCCGCGGATCGAGCATCTGGAACTGGAATCCGAACTCAGCGATCTCGAAGGCAAGCTCGACACCACCCGGAAATCCATTCCGCGGGCCCAGGCCTCGATCGCCGAGGCGCGGGAACGGCTCCGGGAGGAAGAGCTCCGCTTCCGCTCCGAGGCGTCGGAGGAACTGGCGAAGAACGAGAAGGAAATCGGCCGGCTCAACGAACTGCTGACCGAAGCGACCGACCAGCAGCTCCGTACCACCGTCCGCAGCCCGATCGCCGGCGTGGTGAAGAACCTGCAGGCCAACACCATCGGCGGCGTCGTCCGGCCCGGCGAGTCTATCATGGAGATCGTGCCGCTGGAGGAGACGCTGGTCGTGCAGGCGCGTCTCAGCCCCGGCGACCGCGGTTATGTCGAGGTCGGGCAGAAGGCGAATGTGAAGATCACGGCCTACGACTTCTTCCAGTACGGCGCGCTCGACGGTCGCGTCATCCGCATCGGGGCCGACGCCAACCGCACGCCCGAAGGCGAACCCTATTTCGATGTGGTGGTCGAGACCTCGTCCAGCTTCACGGACAAGTCGGGTGCGGTCCTGCCGATCACGCCCGGCATGCAGGCCGCAGTCGACATCCATACCGGCGACCGCTCGGTGATGACCTATCTGCTGAAGCCCTTCCTGCGGGTGAGGCAGGAAGGGTTCCGGGAACGCTGACGGCTCAGGCGCTCAGCGCGCAGCCTTCGACCGTGATCCGGTGCATGACGCGGCGGCTGCCGTGATAGTCGTTGACCGCGTAGTGCCAGGTCGCCCGGTTGTCCCAGAACGCGATGGAGCCCTTTTCCCACTTGAAGCGGTAGGTGAATTCCGGCCGTGAGGCGTGGGCGTAGAGATACTGCAGCAGCGGCTTGCTCTCGTCCTCGGTCCAGCCGTCGAAACGGATGGTGAAGCCGCCATTCACATAAAGCGCCTTCCGGCCGCTGATCGGGTGGGTGATGACCACCGGGTGGATGGAGTCCTGCGTCGCCAGTTCCGGGTTGCCGATGCGGCCGTCCTTGCGGGGGGCGTATTCGGTGTTCGCGCCAAAGGCGCGGCGGCTGGAATGCAGCGCCCTGAGGCCGTTCAGCGTCTCCTTCAGGCCGTCGGACAAGGCGTCATAGGCGGCGTACATGTTGGCATAGAGCGTGTCGCCGCCCCGCTCCGGCACCTCGCGCGCGACCAGGATCGAGCCCAGCGCCGGCTCCTGATCGTAGGAGTGATCGGTGTGCCAGCCGCCGCCGATATTGCCGGTCTGGTCCGGCTCCTTCACCACCATGGCGATCTGTGGAAACCTGTCGTTGGCTGCGAAGAAGCGGTTCACGTTGATCTGGCCGAACTGCTCGGCGAAGGCGATGTGATCCTGCTCGGAGATCTCCTGATCGCGGAAGAACAGGACGCCGTAGTCGCCCAGCGCCTGCTTGAGTTCACCGGCCACGTTGCCGTTCACGTCGCTTCTGATGTCGATGCCATGCACGAAGGCGCCGACGCCGCCCGGCGCCGCCTGGATCTCGAACATCGTTTCCTCCCGGTTCTTGATTAATGCAGACACATTACTGCATTCCCGCCCCGGCAGCCATTGCAATCGGCGCGTGGGAGGGCTGCCGGATTCACTCGCTGATGATGGCCCGTTCGATATAAGTCCGCGCCGGCCGCCGGGTGCATCAACGCGCGGTCGATGTTGGTCGCCATGTCCGGCCCGAGCAGTTCGCTCCAGGCCGGGTGCAGGCGTTCGAAATAGTCGATGTCGTCCAGCAGCGACTCGGCGACGATCCGGACCAGACCGTCCGGCGTGCCGTGACCGGCCACCAGGATGGCCATGACTGCGAAGGTGTCTACGGTCCGGTCCATCCCGTCATAGGCGTTCTTGCGGAACCGGAAATAGCTGTAGCCGGGCCGGGCATCGACGAAGGTGGCCATGTTGCGCCGCGTGAACCCGACGATGCCGGCGCCGCATTCGCGAATGACCTGGGCGATCTTCGAGTTCGGCACGCCGGAGACGAAGGCGAAGCCGTCGATTTCGCCATCGCAGAAGGCGGCTGCCTCCTTGCCGGCGTGCATCTCGACCGGCGCGGCGAAATCGTCTGTGGAGAAATTCAGCGTCTCCAGCAGGGCGTTGAGGGTGCGGCGCGTTCCCGACCCCTGCAATCCGATATTGAACGGGTGTTGCATCAACTCGGCGGCGACGTCGATATTCAGGCTCTTGCGGTACACGACCTGGAAAATCTCCGGATACAGCGCTGCCACGCCCCGCGGCCCCTTGTCGCCAATGAAGCTGCTGGCGAGCACGTCCGACTGCATGATCGCGAAGTTCACCTTTCCCGAACTCAGCAGTTCGACATTGGCGCCGGATCCGCCAGTTTCCAGCACCTCGCACTTCATGTCCCGCCCGAAGCGCCGCTCGAGGACGCGGCAGACGGCATTCCCCGCTGCAAAATAGACACCCGTCAGGCTGGCCGTTCCGATACGGACATCGAGGCGCTCGGCAGACGCGCTGCCCGCCGCGAAGGTGAGCGCGAGCGCAATCCCGAGAGACGCCACCAGGCCCCTCATCGTCCGATCCTCAACCGGTTTGCCGCCTGGGTGGCGCTGGTGTCATCGGAGCCGGACGCGGTGGCCTGGCCGAACAGCGCCGGATCGACCGGCGTGCGGCAGGCGGCCGGCCGGAAGGAGCCGTCTGCCGGAATTGCCGCTTCCGACGATGCGGAAATCGCCACGTTGTAGCCGTCGATGACGGTCTTGAAGCCCCCGCCCCGTATCGGCGTCACCGGGCCGACATCGGCCGGCGCGCAGTCGAGCGAGATCAGGAAAAGCGACTCCATTCTCCAGTCTGGTTCGGACGCCGTGAACCGCCCATGCCATTGCGGACGCCAGTCCGGCTGCAGCCGCTTGTTCGGCTCGACGGGAAACACGTCGGTCTGGGCAAACGACATTTCCGGTCCGGCGATCTGGCGGATGCAGAGGCTCGCATCGTCCATGCCGATCCTGACGGCGCCATCCGCGGTCTCTGTCATCTTCCGCTTGGCGTGGATGTTCCACTCGAAGCTGCGCGGTTCGTTCGACAACAGATGATCATAGACAAGAACCTGATCGGGCCGGAGATACAGCAGGCTGCGCTTCGCCGAGGTCAGATGCTTGCGGTAGGCCCCGCTGGCGTCGCCGGCCACGGCCTCCCAGCCGGGGCAACTCGTGAACCGCGTCAGCCGGCCGGTGGCCTTCAGATCGTCCCAGGGCTGGCCCTTGCCTCCGTCGAAGGTGATGGCGTTGTGAGCCATGGTCTGCGTCGTCCAGGCCTGATGATGGCGGGACTTGTGAGTGTCGTAGTAGCCGGAATCGATGGCGAGGGGCTGCTGCCGCCCGTTGATGATGAAGCTGTTTTGGTCGGCGTGACTGTGGCTGAAGCTGCCATAGGGGCTGGACTTGAACAGGATCGAGTAGCGGTCCGGATCGTCGAGGTCGCTGTGCATCGCCGCCCAGCCGATCGAGGGAAAGACCGCGCTGTCGGGCAGCCCGACCTCTTCCGCCGTGATGCCGGCCAGCGCCGCCGGCGGGTTGCCCGCACCGAGAAGGAAGGTCCAGCCGGCGAACTCCGCTTCCAGTTCGGTCAGGTTGATGTCGCTTTCGTCGATGAAGTCGCGCCAGCGCGCGTAGAGCATGCCCGCCACCGGCTGGCCGGTCCGTTCGAACAGCATCCGCGCGGTCTCGGTCCAGACCAGCGGGTTGTGGTCCTCGCCGCCGTCGCCGAAGCCGCTGTTCGGCGATCCGGGCGGAATGACGTAGGCAAGGAACTGCGCCACGTAGCGCCCCCAGCCAGAGCCGAAATAGTCGATCCCGGCGGCGCTGCGGATGGTGTCCCAGTGCTGCAGGTTGTTCAGGATTTCCCAGGTGGCGTAGTTGACGCCATTTGCGTAGCCGCCATCGTCGCCGCCCCAGGGGTTGCCCAGCCCGATAAACACCGGATAGAGCGCGTCGAACCATGTCCTGGCACGGGGTAAGTCGCCGGCCAGCAGGGTGGCGATGGAGAGCACGCCGATGGCGTGGCGGTATCCATGGGAATTCATCGGATAGGCGGTCAGCGCCCGGTTTTCGTCCAGCACATAGGTATCGAACGCCGCCTGCACGCGGATCTCTATGGCCTGGACGATCTGCTGCCGCAGACGCGGCGGCATTTCGTCATGCGCCACGTCGTAGGCCACCGCCAGCGCCTTGGCGATCCGCATGTTCAGCAGGTCGGCGACCGCATCCGACGTTCCGCCGTAGGGGTCGAGTTCGGCGAGCCAGCCCGCCGCCGCGATGGCCCGTTCGAGCGCTTCCTGGCCCTCGCCGAGATGGCGGGTCACGGTCCAGACGATCAGCCCGTCATAGGTTTCGCGCATCACCTTGTTGACCGACCGCCGGATCTGACGGCGGAAGCGGACGAGTTCTTCCCGGCTCAGGGCCTCGGCGCCGCCGGGCCCCAGGTTCGCTTCGGATGGCGGCAGTCTGAGGGGCTGACCGGCGACGCGTTTCGCCACCTGATCGAAGAACTGCCGTTTCCAGCCGATATAGGCGTCCGCAATCAGCAGGGAGCGATCGGGCTCCCGAGGCAGCAGGCGCGGACGTTTCGCCTCCGCGGCTTCGCGGAAGGCGTCCGCGGGATTGAAGACCTCCCGCTCTTCCGCCAACTCGGTGACCGTGAATTCCCTTCGTTTGGTCCAGTTCAGGGGTCCGGAGAAAGCCGGCCAGCGCCGCAGCCGCCAGCTGTGGGTGCCGGCGGGCAGCGCATCGCGCAGTGTCAGGAGATTCGCCGAGGAGAAGCGGACGATGTCGGTGCCGTCCTGCAACCGGACCTGCACCTCGTAGACGTCTCCGCTCTTGCCCTGGCGCCACCGGAAGGATGGCGGGTTCTCGATCGGATGGGCCCCGTCATTCGGGTACGGCCGCATCTCGCGGTCGCTCTCCGGCGACAGCCCGTCCTGTATGTCGGGCTTGTTGACCCGCATCTGCGCCAGTTCGCGCACATCCTGCGCCGCCGCCGGCCAAGCCGACAGCAGGACGGCCGCGCATATCGCTGGTATCCAGTTTCCAGTTTGCATCATCGCTTGGCGCCCGCCGGGCCAGAGGGGACATGGAACGCGCGTCACGCTACGGGGTGTCACCTAGATGCTACGTTGATAGTCGCTGTCCGGACTACTTCTAATGCCTCCGGTTGTGTGACTGCTGTCCGGTCCCGGGCGCAATTGTGGAGGAAATGGTGCCGGCGGAGGGACTCGAACCCCCAACCACCCGCTTACAAGGCGGGTGCTCTACCAATTGAGCCACGCCGGCAACGCCCGGTCTGGGTAGCCGAATTCGTCCGGCTTGTCATCCGCCAGGGGCGGTTCCCGTCAGCGGCTGAACAGCCGGTACATGGCGATGGCGGCGGCGTTGGAGACGTTGAGGCTCTCCACCGACCCGGACATCGGGATCGATACCAGCAAGTCGCAGTTCTCGCCGGTCAGGCGCCGCAGTCCCTTGCCTTCGGAGCCGAGCACCAGCGCCACCCGTTCGAAGCCCATCGCCTCGTCCAGATTCTTGTCGCTGCCGCCGTCCAGGCCGATCCGCCAGTAGCCCCACTCCTTCAGCATCGCCAGCGTGCGGGAGAGATTGGTCGGCCTGAGATACGGTACGGTCTCCAGTGCGCCCGAGGCCGCCTTGGCCAGCGAACCGGTCACCGGCGCCGCATTGCGTTCCGGGGCGATCACGGCGCGTGCGCCGAAGGCGGCCGCCGTCCGCATGATCGCGCCGACATTGTGCGGGTCGCTGACCTGATCAAGCAGCACGACGACCGAGCGGCCCTCCGGTTTCAGCAGGCCTTCCACCGAAGGCGGCGAGAGCGTGGCCGCATAGGCCGCGATGCCGCCATGGGTGGTGCCGTCGGCGTCGTAGCGCGACAGCATGTGGTCCATGTCCGGACGGGTGACTTTCTCCAGCAGGGCGTGACCGGCGATCCCGGCCTGTTCGGCCATCTGCTCGGTCGCGACCAGACGCTGGATGTCGCGCTTGGGGTTGGCGAGCGCGGCCAGTACGGCGTGCCGGCCGAAGATCCAGTGCTGGGCGTCCTGGCCGCCGGAACTGCGCTGGCCCGAGCGGACCTCGACCGACACCGGACGCCGCTGCGGCCCGGGACGATCCTTGTCGCGCCGCCCGGGCTCGCGGCCCTCGGTCTTGCGGAAGTGGGTGCGGCCCTCGCGGCGGTCGCGCGGACGGTTGTCGCCGTCGCCGCCAAAGCCGCCACGGTCGCCGCCGCCCTCGCGGCGCGGTCCCCGGTCATCGTCCCGGCGCGGTCCCCTGTCATTGCGTCCGCGGAACCCGCCCCGGTCGCCGCCGCCCTCGCGGCGCGGCCCCCGGTCGTCATCCCTGCGCGGTCCTCTGTCATCGCGTCCACGGAAGCCGCCCCGGTCGCCGCCGCCCTCGCGGCGCGGCCCCCGGTCGTCATCCCTGCGCGGTCCGCGGTCATCGCGTCCACGGAAACCGCCACGGTCGCCGCCACCGTCTTGGCGCGGTCCCCGGTCATCGTCCCTGCGTGGTCCGCGGTCGTCGCGTCCGCGGAACCCCCCACGGTCGCCGCCACCCTCTCGGCGCGGGCCCCGGTCGTCGTCCCGGCGCGGTCCTCTGTCATCGCGTCCACGGAAGCCGCCACGATCGCCACCGCCTTCACGGCGCGGTCCCCGGTCGTCGTCGCGGCGCGGTCCTCTGTCGTCACGTCCACGGAAGCCGCCCCGGTCGCCGCCGCCTTCTCGGCGCGGTCCCCGATCACCATCGCCGTCCCTGCGCGGTCCGCGGTCGTCGCGGCTGCGAAAGCCGCCGCCTTCGCGTCGCGGGCCCCGGTCGCCGTCCCGGCGCGGGCCACGATCATCGCGTCCACCGCGGCCTTCACCGCGGCCACCGGAACCGTTGCGGCCTCCGCCGCCCTTGTCGTTGCGCTCGTCCATCGGCGGGCTTATATGGGTGTGCAAGGCGTCCGGCAACCGCTATCGACGGCGGTTGCGGGACGTCGGCATTGTTGTTGACACGGCAGGTCATTTGACGATAGTCCAGCCGCGCTCGACGATCACCCGACATGAGCGGATTTGGAGGGGTGCCCGAGTGGTTAAAGGGGACGGGCTGTAAACCCGTTGGCTTAGCCTACGTTGGTTCGAATCCAACCCCCTCCACCATCCCCGGCTCATGAACGGTCCGGCGGGCGCGCTGCGGCGCGGCAGGCGGTGCATCCCCGGGATGCGGAAACGGGCGGGTGTAGCTCAATGGTAGAGCCCCAGCCTTCCAAGCTGGTTACGTGGGTTCGATTCCCATCACCCGCTCCAGCCTGACGCCGGGCCGCGATGGGGCAGACAGGAACGAAGGGCCGGCGCGACGCCGGCTGCGATGATCAGGAAAGACGAGGCGCTAGAAGGATGGCCAAGGAGAAGTTTGAGCGTACGAAGCCGCACTGCAACGTTGGCACGATCGGCCACGTTGACCATGGCAAGACGACGCTGACGGCAGCGATCACGATGGTGCTTGCCGAGACGGGCGGCGCGACCGCGAAGGGCTATGCCGAGATTGATGCGGCGCCGGAGGAGAAGGCGCGCGGCATCACGATCTCGACGGCGCATGTGGAGTACGAGACGGAGAACCGTCACTACGCCCACGTCGATTGCCCGGGCCATGCCGACTACGTGAAGAACATGATCACGGGCGCGGCGCAGATGGACGGCGCGATCCTGGTTGTGTCGGCGGCCGACGGCCCGATGCCGCAGACCCGCGAGCACATCCTGCTGGCGCGCCAGGTCGGCGTTCCGGCGCTGGTCGTGTTCATGAACAAGGTCGACCAGGTCGACGACGAGGAGTTGCTGGAGCTTGTCGAGCTTGAGGTTCGCGAGCTGCTGTCGTCCTACGAGTTCCCGGGCGACGACATTCCGATCGTGAAGGGTTCGGCACTGGCTGCGGTCGAGGGCACGAACGAGGAGATCGGCAAGAAGGCGATCCTGGAGCTGATGGCGGCGGTCGACGACTACATCCCGCAGCCGGAGCGTCCGAAGGACCAGGCGTTCCTGATGCCGATCGAGGACGTGTTCTCGATTTCGGGCCGCGGCACGGTTGTGACGGGCCGCGTTGAGCGTGGCGTGATCAAGGTTGGCGAGGAAGTCGAGATCGTCGGCATCCGCGACACCAAGAAGACGACCTGCACGGGCGTCGAGATGTTCCGCAAGCTGCTGGACCAGGGCGAGGCGGGCGACAACATCGGCGCGCTGCTGCGCGGTGTCGGCCGTGAGGATGTGGAGCGCGGTCAGGTTCTGGCGAAGCCGGGCTCGATCACGCCGCACACGAAGTTCAAGGCGGAGGCCTACATCCTGACGAAGGAAGAGGGCGGCCGTCACACGCCGTTCTTCGCGAACTACCGTCCGCAGTTCTATTTCCGGACGACGGACGTGACCGGCGTGATCGAACTGCCCGAGGGCACGGAGATGGTGATGCCGGGCGACAACATCGCGATGACGGTGGAACTGATCAACCCGATCGCCATGGACGAGGGCCTGCGCTTCGCCATCCGCGAAGGCGGCCGCACCGTCGGCGCCGGCGTCGTCGCATCCATCATCGAGTAACGCGGTCGGTCAACGGAACCGGGCGGCCGCCTTTGGCGGTTGCCCATTCCGGCTCCACGGGGCCGGAGGCGAGCGGCGAAGGAGTGTAGCTCAACTGGCAGAGCACCGGTCTCCAAAACCGGGGGTTGTGGGTTCGAGTCCCTCCACTCCTGCCAGCCGCCGTCGACAGATACACGAGTGAAGGCAACCCGTATGGCCAAGTCAAAGTCCGGCAGCAATCGCGGTCGCGGTACCAGAAAGCCGCCGACCGAGCCCGCCGCCGAAGCGAAGGCCGAGAAGCCGAAGAAGAAGACCAACCCGATGGAGTTCATGCGGCAGGTCCGCGCCGAGGGCGCGAAGGTGACCTGGCCGAGCCGCAAGGAGACGGGCGTCACGACCGTGATGGTGTTCATCATGGTCGCGCTGGCCTCGGTCTTCTTCCTGGTCGTGGATCTGATCATCCAGACCGGCGTCGGGTACATCCTGGAACTGGGGAGCTGATCATGACCGCCCGCTGGTACATCGTTCACGCCTATTCCGGCTTCGAGAAGAAGGTCGCCGCCGCGATCCGCGAACAGGCCATCCAGAAGGAAATGACTGACCTGATCGAGGAGGTCATGGTCCCGATGGAGGAGGTCGTCGAGATGCGCCGCGGCCAGAAGGTCAATGCGGAGCGCAAGTTCTTCCCCGGCTATGTGCTGGTGAAGATGGAGATGACCGACGAGAGCTATCACCTGGTCAAGAATGTCGGAAAGGTCTCCGGCTTCCTGGGCGCCGCGAACAAGCCGCAGCCGATCCCCGAGCGGGAGGCGATGCACATCCTGCAGCAGATGCAGGACGGCATCGAGCGGCCGAAGCCGTCGATCACCTTCGACATCGGCGAGCAGGTGCGGGTCTCCGACGGACCGTTCGCCTCGTTCAACGGCACCGTCGAGGACGTCGACGAGGAGCGCGCCCGGGTCAAGGTCTCGGTCTCGATCTTCGGCCGCGCCACGCCGGTCGAGCTGGAGTATTCACAGGTCGAGAAACTCGATTGATCTGCACGCGCAGGTTCAGTCGTTTTCGGAATCTTTACACTTGAAATACGGTCGATGAACCGTTAGAAGCCGTCGGCTCGACCGAATGCGCAAGGGAACTTTCCGAAACGTCTGACTGTGGCGCGGGTCCTGCCAGCCGGCAGGGACCGGTAACGCAGCGCAGGCATTTGCGTTTTCCGCGGATCGGGTCGAACAACATCGGTGTGGGAGGTCAGCCATGGCCGGACCACATCACCCTGGTAACTGCAAGGGACTGAAATGGCAAAGAAGATTGCAGGCTATATCAAGCTGCAGGTGCCGGCGGGGGCTGCGAACCCGTCGCCGCCGATCGGGCCGGCGCTGGGTCAGCGCGGTCTGAACATCATGGAGTTCTGCAAGGCGTTCAACGCCGAGACGCAGAACATGGAGAAGGGCATGCCGGTGCCGGTGATCATCACCGCCTTCACCGACCGCTCCTTCAGCTTCATCACCAAGACGCCGCCCGCCTCCTACTACCTGAAGAAGGCGGCGAAGCTGAACAAGGGTTCCTCGACGCCGGGCAAGGGCTATATCGGCAAGGTGACCCAGGCGCAGCTGCAGGAGATCGCCGAGGCGAAGATGGTCGATCTCAATGCCAACGATGTGGACCAGGCGAAGAAGATCATCGCCGGATCGGCCCGTTCGATGGGCCTGGAAGTGGTGGCGTAGGACGATGGCAAAGCGAGGCAAGAGATATGCGGCCGCGGCCGAGGGCATCGACCGCGACGCGCTGATTTCGCTGGAAGAGGCGATCAGGGTTGTGAAGTCCAAGGCCACGGCGAAGTTCGACGAGACCGTCGAGATGTCCGTGAACCTGGGCGTCGATCCGCGTCACGCCGACCAGATGGTCCGCGGCGTGGTGCAGCTGCCGAACGGCACGGGCAAGACCGTGCGCGTTGCGGTCTTCGCGCGCGGCGACAAGGCCGAGGAAGCCACGGCCGCCGGCGCTGATGTCGTCGGCGCCGAGGATCTGGCGGAGAAGATCCAGGCGGGCGAGATGCCGTTCGAGCGCGTGATCGCGACGCCGGACATGATGCCGGTCGTCGGGCGTCTGGGCAAGGTTCTGGGCCCGCGCGGCCTGATGCCGAACCCGAAGCTGGGCACGGTGACGCCGAACGTCGCCGAGGCTGTTGCTGCCGCCAAGGGCGGCCAGGTGGAGTTCCGCGTCGAGAAGGCGGGCATCGTGCACGCCGGAATCGGCAAGGCCAGCTTTACCGAAGACCAGCTGATCGAGAATGCGCGTTCGCTGACCGACGCCCTGCTGAAGGCGAAGCCTTCGGGCGCCAAGGGCCAGTATCTGAAGCGCGCCGCCGTGAGCTCCACCATGGGGCCGGGCGTCAAGATCGATATCGCCACGCTGAACGCCGCCGCGCAGTCCGCGGCCGAGTAAGCAGGCGATCAAGAGTTTCGCCGCCGGGTCCATACCGGCGGCGTTTGCCGGTCCGGCAACCGCTTCGGCGGCGCGCCGGTCCGACCTGTCCGAGACTGCAGGCGCTGCAACGGCTCCGGCCCGCGCGGCTTAATGGACAGCCTGCAATAGACAGGCGTTGAGGCAAGGGATCGAACGGCGGCATGCCCGCCCGGATGTCCTTGGTCAAGACCCTGGGGCAGGACTTCGAGTGGGACGGCGGACCATGCGGTCCATCTACCCGTCCCGGGGTTGAAGTCCCGAGCCGGAAGGCGCGGGGCTTCGTAGTAAAGGAGCGAAAGCGTGAACCGCGAAGAAAAAGCGGCGGCAATCGACGAGCTCAGGGGCGTTTTCGGTAACGCCTCGACGGTCGTCGTGACCCAGTACAAGGGGCTTTCGGTGGCGGAGATGACCGATCTTCGCAACCAGGTCCGCGAGGCTGGCGCCAGCTACAAGGTGATCAAGAACCGGCTCGCGAAGATCGCGCTGGAAGGCTCTTCCTACAGTGGACTGACCGACTACTTCACCGGCCCGACCGCCATCTCCTATTCGGATGATCCGGTCGCGGCGGCGAAGGCGACCGTCGATTACGCCAAGAAGAATGACAAGCTCGTCATCATCAGCGGCGCAATGGGCGAACAGGTCCTCGACGAGAGCGGTGTGAAGGCCCTGGCCGACCTGCCGTCCCTCGACGAGCTGCGGGCGAAGCTGCTGGGCCTCATCCAGGCCCCGGCGACCAAGCTCGCGCAGGTCACCCAGGCTCCGGCGTCCAAGCTGGCGCGGGTCCTGAACGCATACGCCACCAAGGAAGATGCCTGACGGACGCGTTTCCGATCACGGGCTGAACATACGCAACGCAAAGACTGACCAAGGAACTGAAGACAATGGCTGATCTTGAAAAGATTGCAGAAGACCTCTCGAACCTGACCGTTCTCGAGGCGGCCGAACTGGCCAAGCTGCTGGAAGAGAAGTGGGGCGTTTCCGCCGCGGCTGCCGCGGTGGCCATGCCGGGTGCCGTCGCCGGTGGCGCCGGCGATGCTGCCGCTGCCGAGGAGAAGGACGAGTTCGACGTCGTCCTGGCTGAAGTTGGTGACAAGAAGATCAACGTCATCAAGGAAGTCCGCGCCATCACCGGCCTGGGCCTGAAGGAGGCCAAGGAGATGGTCGAGAGCGCGCCGAAGGCCGTCAAGGAGGGCGTCTCCAAGGACGAGGCCGAGGAACTGAAGAAGAAGCTCGAGGAAGTTGGCGCCAAGGTCGAGCTGAAGTGATGTTCGTGCGGGTTCCGCCGGTCGTCCGTGCGGCGGCCGGCGGGACTTGCCGACAGCGTTCCGGCGGCGGGTCATCGAGGCCCGGCGCCGGCGGAACCGGCGTGGGTCCGTCCCTGCCGGTTTAGGCCGTTCTGGCCCGGTGCGGTCCTCCGGACCGCGCGACAGGCGCCACGGCCACGATTTTCCGGGGCTGCCGTTGCCCCGCTTCCGGCATGACGATGCCGGGGCAAACGACGGCGGACATTACGGGCCCGTCCACGAGGGCCCCGGTCGGACGAGGAATTGGAATGCCGCTTTCTTTCACTGCCCGCAAGCGCGTTCGTCATACTTTTGGCCGCATTGCCGAAGTTGTCCCCATGCCGAACCTGATCGAGGTTCAGCGCGCCTCCTACGAAACCTTTCTGCTGGCGGACACGCCGGCCGAGCAGCGGGGCGACAACGGCCTGGAAGGCGTCTTCAAGTCCGTCTTCCCGATCTCGGACTTCTCCGAGACCTCCAGCCTGGAATTCGTCCGCTACGAGTTCGAGGAGCCGAAATACGACGTCGACGAGTGCATGCAGCGCGGCCTGACCTTTGCGGCGCCGCTGAAGGTGACGCTCCGCCTGATCGTCTTCGAGGTGGATGAGGACACGGGCGCCAAGTCCGTTCTCGATATCAAGGAGCAGGACGTCTACATGGGCGACATGCCCCTGATGACGGACAAGGGCACCTTCATCATCAACGGCACCGAGCGCGTCATCGTTTCCCAGATGCACCGTTCGCCCGGCGTGTTCTTCGACCATGACCGCGGCAAGACCCATTCCTCGGGCAAGCTGCTCTACGCCGCCCGCGTGATCCCCTACCGTGGCTCGTGGCTCGATTTCGAGTTCGACCACAAGGACATCGTCCACGTCCGCATCGACCGCCGCCGCAAGCTGCCGGCGACCACGCTGCTCTATGCGCTCGGCATGTCCTCGGACGAGATCCTGGCGAATTTCTACAACACGGTGACCTACAAGCACGACAAGAAGGGCTGGCGGGCGCCGTTCGATCCGATGCGCTATCGCGGCCAGCGTCTGCTGGACGACATCGTCAACGCTGATACCGGCGAGGTCGTGGCCAAGGCCGGCGACAAGCTGACCCCGCGCGCCGGCAAGAAGCTGGTCGAGGACGGCATGACCGACATGCTGATCCCGCAGGAAGATCTGCTCGGCCGCTTCATCGCGCACGACATCATCAACGAGAAGACCGGCGAGGTCTTCGCCGAGGGCGGCGACGCCATCGACGAAGCGATGCTGGAGGTCCTGCTCAACAACAAGATCAAGGACCTGCCGACGCTGGACATCGACAACGTCTCCCACGGCGCGCACATCCGCAACACGCTGGCGGTCGACAAGAACTACAGCCGCGACACCGCGCTGGTCGATATCTACCGCGTGATGCGTCCGGGCGAGCCGCCGACCGAGGAGACCGCCGAGGCGCTGTTCGAGGGCCTGTTCTTCGATTCCGAGCGCTACGACCTGTCGGCTGTCGGCCGCGTGAAGTTGAACGCGCGCCTGGACCTTGAGGCCGAGGACACCGTCCGCGTGCTCCGCAAGGAAGATATCCTGGCCGTCGTGACCTACATGGTCGGCCTGAAGGACGGTCGGGGCGAGATCGACGACATCGACCATCTCGGCAACCGCCGCGTCCGCTCCGTCGGCGAATTGATGGAGAACCAGTACCGCATCGGCCTGCTGCGCATGGAGCGTGCGATCCGCGAGCGCATGAGCTCGGTCGAGATCGATACTGTCATGCCGCAGGACCTGATCAACGCCAAGCCGGCCGCTGCTGCGGTGCGCGAGTTTTTCGGCTCGTCGCAGCTCAGCCAGTTCATGGACCAGACCAACCCGCTGTCGGAAGTGACCCACAAGCGCCGCCTGTCGGCGCTTGGTCCGGGTGGTCTGACCCGCGAACGTGCGGGCTTCGAGGTGCGCGACGTGCACCCGACCCATTACGGCCGCATCTGCCCGGTGGAGACGCCGGAAGGTCCGAATATCGGTCTGATCAACTCGCTGGCCAGCTTTGCCCGCATCAACCAGTACGGCTTCATCGAAAGCCCGTACCGCAAGGTGCAGGAAGGCAAGGTCACCGGTGAGGCGGTCTATCTCTCCGCCATGGAAGAGGGCCGTTACACCATCGCCCAGGCGAACGCCCCGTTCGATCCGGAATCCGGCGCCTTCCAGGAAGAGTTCATCGCCAGCCGCTACCAGGGCGAGTTCATGCTGGCCCGGCCGCAGGACGTCGACATGATCGACGTCTCGCCGAAGCAGCTGGTTTCGGTCGCCGCGGCGCTCGTGCCGTTCCTGGAGAACGACGACGCCAACCGCGCGCTGATGGGCGCGAACATGCAGCGTCAGGCCGTGCCGCTCCTGCAGCCGGAAGCGCCCTATGTCGGCACCGGCATGGAGGCCGTCGTGGCCCGCGATTCCGGCGTCACCCTGTCTGCCAGGCGTGACGGCGTTGTCGAGCAGGTGGATGCGGAGCGTATCGTGGTCCGCGCCACCGAGGTCACCGACCTCAGCCGTTCGGGCGTCGACATCTACAAGATGATGAAGTTCCAGCGCTCCAACCAGTCGACCTGCATCACCCAGCGTCCGCTGGTTAAGGTGGGCGACGTGGTGAAGGCCGGCGACATCATCGCCGACGGACCGTCGACCGATCTCGGCGAACTGGCGCTGGGCCGCAACGTGCTCGTCGCCTTCATGCCGTGGATGGGCTACAACTTCGAGGACTCCATCCTGATCTCCGAGCGCATCGTGAAGGACGATGTGTTCACCTCGATCCATATCGAGGAGTTCGAGGTCATGGCCCGCGACACCAAGCTGGGCCCGGAGGAGATCACCCGGGACATTCCGAACGTCTCCGAGGAATCGCTGCGCAATCTCGACGAGGCCGGCATCGTCTATATCGGCGCCGAGGTCGAGGCAGGCGACATCCTGGTCGGCAAGATCACGCCGAAGGGCGAGAGCCCGATGACGCCGGAAGAGAAGCTGCTGCGCGCCATCTTCGGCGAGAAGGCGGCCGACGTGCGCGACACCTCGCTGAAGATGCCTCCGGGCTCGACCGGCACGGTCGTCGAGGTGCGGGTCTTCAACCGCCACGGCGTCGAGAAGGACGAGCGCGCGATGCAGATCGAGCGCGACGAGATCGAGCAGTTCCGCCAGGACATGGAAGACGAGCGGTCGATCTACGAGCGCAACATCTACGCCAGCCTGAAGAACCTGCTGCTCGGCAAGGAAGCCGAGAGCGGCCCGCGTGGCTTCCGCACCGGCGTCGCGATCACCGAGGAGGCGCTGGCCGAACTGAGCCACGGCCAGTGGTGGCAGATCGTGCTGTCCGACGGTGAATCGGTGGCCAATATCGAGGCGCTGCGTCGCCAGTTCGACGAGGCCATCGGCGCCCTGCAGGCCCGCTTCAACAACAAGGTCGACAAGCTGCAGCGCGGCGACGAGATGCCCCCGGGCGTCATGAAGATGGTCAAGGTCTTCGTGGCCATCAAGCGCAAGCTCCAGCCCGGCGACAAGATGGCCGGCCGTCACGGCAACAAGGGCGTCATCAGCCGCATCGTGCCGGAAGAGGACATGCCCTTCCTGGACGACGGTACCCCGGTCGACGTCGTGCTCAACCCGCTCGGCGTGCCGAGCCGCATGAATGTCGGTCAGATCCTGGAGACCCATCTGGGCTGGGCGGCGCGCGGCGTCGGCCTGCGTATCGGCGCAGCGCTGGAGGCGGCGAAGTCGAACGGCATGGACATGTCCGGCCTGAAGAACGAGTTCGCCCGCGTCTACAACGAGCAGGAGATGTCCGACATCGAACTGCTCGGCGACCACGAACTGGTCGAGCTGGGCGAGAACCTCAGCCGCGGCGTGCCGATGGCGACGCCGGTCTTCGACGGCGCGCGCGAACCGGATATCGTCGAGATGCTGGAGCGTGCGGGGCTGGAGAAGAGCGGACAGGTCACCCTGTTCGACGGCCGTTCGGGCGAGAAATTCGACCGTGAAGTCACCGTCGGCTATATCTATATGCTCAAACTGCACCACCTTGTGGACGACAAGATCCACGCGCGCTCGATCGGCCCGTACAGCCTGGTCACCCAGCAGCCGCTGGGCGGCAAGGCCCAGTTCGGCGGTCAGCGGTTCGGCGAGATGGAGGTCTGGGCCCTGGAAGCCTACGGTGCGGCGTACACGCTGCAGGAGATGCTGACGGTGAAGTCGGACGACGTCGCAGGCCGAAACAAGGTCTACGAGGCGATTGTCCGCGGCGACGACACGTTCGAAGCCGGCATCCCCGAAAGCTTCAACGTCCTGGTCAAGGAAATGCGCTCGCTCGGCCTGAACGTCGAACTCAAGGAATCCGATGGCTGACGGTTCGTGATCGAACCGTTTCAGCCAATCGTTCGGAGGTAGAACACCATGCAAGACGCCCTGCAACTCTTCGGCCAGCAGCAGACCGCCCAGAGCTTCGACCACATCAAGATCGGCCTGGCGAGCCCGGAGCAGATCCGGTCCTGGTCGTTCGGTGAGGTGAAGAAGCCGGAGACCATCAATTACCGGACCTTCAAGCCGGAGCGGGACGGCCTGTTCTGCGCCCGCATCTTCGGTCCGATCAAGGACTACGAGTGCCTGTGCGGCAAGTACAAGCGCATGAAGTATCGCGGCATCATCTGCGAGAAGTGCGGCGTCGAGGTCACCACCCAGAAGGTGCGCCGCGAGCGGATGGGCCATATCGAACTGGCCGCGCCGGTCGCGCATATCTGGTTCCTGAAGTCCCTGCCGAGCCGCATCGGTCTGGCGCTGGACATGATGCTGAAGGATCTGGAGCGGGTTCTCTACTTCGAGCAGTACATCGTCATCGAGCCGGGTCTGACTCCGCTGAAGCGGTTCCAGCTGCTGACGGAAGACGAGTTCTTCGACTTCCAGGACGAGTATGGCGAGGACGCCTTCACCGCCGGTATCGGCGCCGAGGCCGTCCGTGACATCCTGGCCGGTCTGGATCTGGAGGAGATCCGTCAGGACCTGCGCCGGGAACTGGCCGAGACCAAGTCCGAGCTGAAGCCGAAGAAGATCGTGAAGCGCCTGAAGCTGATCGAGGCCTTCATGGAATCGGGCAACCGCCCCGAATGGATGATCCTGGAGGTCATCCCGGTGCTGCCGCCCGAGCTGCGTCCGCTGGTGCCGCTGGACGGCGGCCGCTTCGCGACGTCGGACCTGAACGATCTCTATCGCCGGGTCATCAACCGCAACAACCGCCTGAAGCGGCTGATCGAGCTGCGCGCGCCGGACATCATCGTCCGCAACGAAAAGCGCATGCTGCAGGAAGCCGTCGATGCCCTGTTCGACAATGGCCGCCGCGGCCGCGTCATCACCGGCGCCAACAAGCGGCCGCTGAAGTCGCTGGCCGACATGCTGAAGGGCAAGCAGGGCCGCTTCCGCCAGAACCTGCTCGGCAAGCGCGTCGACTATTCCGGCCGTTCGGTGATCGTTGTCGGTCCCGAACTGAAGCTGCACCAGTGCGGCCTGCCGAAGAAGATGGCGCTGGAGCTGTTCAAGCCCTTCATCTACGCCAAGCTGGAGCTGCAGGGCCTGGCCCCGACCGTGAAGTCGGCCAAGAAGCTGGTCGAGAAGGAGCGTCCGGAAGTCTGGGACATCCTGGAAGAGGTCATCCGCGAGCACCCGGTCATGCTGAACCGGGCGCCGACGCTGCACCGTCTCGGCATCCAGGCCTTCGAGCCGGTGCTGATCGAGGGCAAGGCGATCCAGTTGCATCCGCTGGTCTGCACCGCCTTCAACGCTGACTTCGACGGCGACCAGATGGCCGTGCACGTGCCGCTGTCGCTGGAAGCGCAGCTGGAAGCCCGCGTGCTGATGATGTCGACCAACAACATCCTCTCGCCCGCCAACGGCAAGCCGATCATCGTGCCCAGCCAGGACATCGTCCTCGGCCTCTACTACCTGTCGCTGGAGACCGAGGGCGCCAAGGGCGAAGGCATGGCCTTCGGCAATGTCGACGAGATCCAGTATGCGCTGGACCTCGGCATCGTCGACATGCACGCGAAGATCCAGGCGCGCTGGACCGCGATCGACGAGGACGGCAACGAGGTCGTGCAGCGGGTCGAGGCGACGCCGGGCCGCATGCTGCTCGCCAACGAGCTGCCCAAGGACCGGAACGTGCCCTTCTCGCTGATCAACAAGATGCTGACCAAGAAAGAGATCGGCAATCTGATCGACATCGTCTACCGCCACACCGGCCAGAAGGAGACGGTCATGTTCTGTGACCGGATCATGGGCCTGGGCTTCAAGCACGCCTTCAAGGCGGGCATCTCCTTCGGCAAGGATGACATGATCATCCCGGAGGCGAAGAAGAAGCTGGTCGACGAGACCAACGAGCTGATCAAGCAGTACGAGCAGCAGTATCTCGACGGCCTGATCACCACTGGCGAGAAGTACAACAAGGTCGTCGACGCCTGGATGCAGTGCTCGGACAAGGTCGCCGACGAGATGATGAAGGGCATGGAGTCGAGCCGCGAACAGAACAGCGGCCAGCACAACTCGATCTACATGATGGCCCATTCCGGTGCCCGCGGTTCGCAGGCGCAGATGAAGCAGCTGGCCGGCATGCGCGGCCTGATGGCGAAGCCGTCGGGCGAGATCATCGAGACGCCGATCATCTCGAACTTCAAGGAAGGCCTGACCGTGGCGGAGTACTTCATCTCCACTCACGGCGCCCGCAAGGGCCTGGCCGACACCGCCCTGAAGACGGCGAACTCGGGCTACCTGACCCGCCGCCTGGTGGACGTCGCCCAGGACGCGGTGATCAACGAGACCGACTGCGGCACCACCGGTGGCCTGCTGGTCCGCGAAGTCGTGGACGGCGCCGATGTCATCGCCCCGCTGGGCGAGCGCATCCTGGGCCGCACCTCGGCCGAGGACATCGTCAGCCCGTCGACCAACGAGGTCGTCATCAAGGCCGGCACCCTGATCGAGGAGGCCGAGGTCGAGGCGATCGTCGCCAGCGGTGTCGAGGCCGTGCGGATCCGTTCCGCGCTGACCTGCGAGACCCGGCAGGGCGTCTGCGCGGCCTGCTACGGCCGTGATCTGGCGCGCGGCACCCCGGTCAACATGGGTGAGGCGGTCGGCGTGATCGCGGCCCAGTCGATCGGCGAGCCGGGCACCCAGCTCACCATGCGCACCTTCCACATCGGCGGCGCCGCACAGGCGGGTGAAAGCTCGTCGGTCGAGGCGGCGTATGACGGCTCCCTGAAGATCGAGGACCGCAACGTGGTCGAGGACTCCCAGGGCCGTCTGGTGGTCATGAACCGCACGACCGAACTGGTGCTTCTGGACCAGAACGGCCGCGAGCGCGCCCGTCACCGCGTGCCCTACGGTTCGCGTCTGACCAAGGACGACGGCGCCGCGGTCGAGAAGGGCGAGAAGATCGTCGAGTGGGATCCGTACACCATCCCGGTCATCACCGAGCGTTCGGGCCTCGCTTCCTACCGCGATCTGGTCGATGGCGTCAGCCTGCGCGATGTGGTCGACGAGAACACCGGCATCGCCAGCAAGGTCGTCATGGACTGGAAGAGCCAGCCGGGCGGCAACGATCTGCGTCCCCGAATCACCCTGCGTGACGAGGAAGGCGAGGTGCTGATGCTGGAGAACGGCCAGGAAGCCCGTTACTTCCTGCCGGTCGACGGCATTCTCTCGGTTCAGGACGGCGACAATGTCCATGCCGGCGACGTGCTGGCGCGTATCCCGCGCGAAGGTTCGAAGACCCGCGACATCACCGGCGGTCTGCCGCGTGTGGCGGAGCTGTTCGAGGCGCGGCGGCCGAAGGATCACGCGATCCTGGCCGAGGTCGACGGCCGCATCGAGTTCGGCCGCGACTACAAGGCCAAGCGCAAGCTCTCGATCATCCCGAACGACGAGGATCTGGACAAGGTCGATTACCTCATCCCTAAGGGCCGCCACATCCTGGTGCACGAGGGCGATCAGGTCCGCCGCGGCGACTACATAGTCGACGGCAATCCGGCGCCGCATGACATCCTGAAGATCATGGGCGTCGAGGCGCTGGCCGAGTTCCTCGTGAACGAGATCCAGGAGGTCTATCGGCTGCAGGGCGTGCAGATCAACGACAAGCACATCGAGGTCATTGCGCGCCAGATGCTGCAGAAGATCGAGATCACGCGCTCGGGCGACACCACCATGCTGCTGGGCGAGCAGATCGACCGCTACGAGTACGAGGCCGAGAACGCCAAGACCGAAGCCGAAGGCGGTGAGCCCGCCCGGGGCGAGCCGGTTCTGCTGGGCATCACCAAGGCGAGCCTGCAGACGCGGTCCTTCATCTCGGCGGCCTCCTTCCAGGAGACGACGCGCGTGCTCACCGAGGCCTCGGTCAACGGCAAGTCCGACGACCTGAACGGGCTGAAGGAGAACGTGATCGTCGGCCGCCTGATCCCGGCGGGCACCGGCAACATGATGAACGAGTTCAAGCGCATCGCCGCCGAACGCGACCGGAAGCTGGCCGAAGAGGCCGCTGCGGCGCAGCCGGCGGACGAACCGGAGGCGCTGCCGGCCGGCGAGTGACGGCCGGCCCGAATCCGGGCGTATCGTTCAGGGCGGCTGCTTCGGCGGCCGCCCTTTTCTTTTGCGGCCGTTCCGCCCCGAAACAATCTTGCGTGCAGGCCGGCTGGCGCGTTCGATTCCAACTAATTTCCGAGGTGCCGGGAAGTGGCGGATTCCGCGGGCTTTTATGTGTTGACGGCCTTCCGGCAGCTTCCTATAAGACGCGCCACTTACGGCGCTGGTAGTTGGCAATCGCCAAGACGCAGTGACCGTTCGTCCAAGCTCTGACAGTGGCCGGGGACGGGCCGCCGGGACGATCATCAGGAAGCGAGCCGGATTTCGGCTCGTTTCTGGTTGTGCCGAGAGACAGGACGGACGCCACCCTGCCTATCGCTGAAAGTTGACCTGAATGCCGGCCTGGCCGGCCGGTTTTGTATGAGGAAGGTTCGGAGCTGATGCCGACGATCAACCAGCTGATCCGGAAGCCGCGCAAGGCGCCCGTAGAGCGCAACAAGGTGCCGGCGATGGAAGCCTGCCCGCAGAAGCGGGGCGTTTGCACGCGCGTCTACACCACGACGCCGAAGAAGCCGAACTCGGCGCTGCGCAAGGTCGCGCGCGTGCGGCTGACCAACGGTTTCGAAGTCACGAGCTACATCCCGGGCGAGGGCCACAACCTTCAGGAGCACTCGGTGGTGCTGATCCGCGGCGGCCGCGTGAAGGACCTGCCGGGCGTTCGCTACCACATCCTGCGCGGCGTGCTGGACACCCAGGGCGTCAAGGACCGTCGCCAGCGCCGTTCGAAGTACGGCGTCAAACGGCCGAAGTGATCGGGGAGTCCTAGGAAATGTCACGTCGTCACGCAGCCGAGAAGCGCGAGATCCTGCCCGACCCGATCCATGGCGATCTGGTCGTCTCGAAGTTCATGAACAACCTGATGTATCACGGCAAGAAGTCGGCCGCCGAGCGCATCGTCTACAACGCCTTCGAGCAGATCGAGGCGAAGGTGGGCCGCAGCCCGGTCGACATCTTCCACGAGGCGCTCGGCAACGCGCGGCCGGCGCTGGAAGTCCGGTCCCGCCGCGTCGGCGGTGCGACCTACCAGGTTCCCGTGGATGTCCGTCCCGAGCGCGCCCAGGCGCTGGCCATCCGCTGGCTGATCGATTCGGCCCGCAAGCGCTCCGAGAACACCATGACCGACCGGCTTGCCGGCGAGCTGATGGATGCGGCTTCAAATCGCGGCGGCGCCGTGAAGAAGCGTGAAGACACCCACCGGATGGCGGAGGCCAACAAGGCCTTCTCCCATTACCGCTGGTAACGGCCCGAAGCAGGAGAGCAGGACATGTCCCGCCAGACGCCCCTCAATCGCTACCGCAATATCGGCATCATGGCCCACATCGATGCCGGCAAGACGACCACGACTGAGCGCATCCTTTTCTACACCGGCCGTTCCCACAAGATCGGCGAGGTCCATGACGGCGCGGCCACCATGGACTGGATGGAGCAGGAGCAGGAGCGCGGCATCACCATCACGTCCGCGGCGACGACCTGCTTCTGGCGCGATCACCGCATCAACATCATCGACACCCCCGGCCACGTGGACTTCACCATCGAGGTCGAGCGTTCGCTGCGCGTGCTCGACGGCGCGGTCGCCGTCTATGACGCCGTCGCCGGCGTCGAGCCGCAGACGGAGACCGTCTGGCGCCAGGCCGACAAGTACCGCGTGCCGCGCATGTGCTTCGTTAACAAGATGGACCGCATGGGCGCCGACTTCTTCCGCTGCGTGCAGATGATGGAAGACCGGCTGGGCTGCGTGCCGATGCCGCTGCAGCTGCCGATCGGCGCCGAGTTGGATTTCATCGGCGTCATCGACCTGATCGAGATGCGCGCCATCGTCTGGAAGGACGAGAGCCTGGGCGCCGAGTTCGAGTACCGTGAGATCCCCGCCGACCTGGCCGACCAGGCCGCCGAGTACCGCGAAAAGTTGGTCGAGGCTGCCGTCGAGCAGGACGAGGACGCCATGATGGCGTACCTGGAGGGCGAGGAGCCGGCGGCCGACACGCTGCGCAAGCTGATCCGCCGCGCCACCCTGGCCAGCACCTTCGTGCCGGTCCTGCTGGGCACCGCGTTCAAGAACAAGGGCGTGCAGCCGCTGCTGGATGCCGTCGTCGATTACCTGCCGGCCCCGACGGACGTCGAGTCCATCGTCGGCCACAAGGTCGACGAGCCGGAAACCGAGATGATCCGGAAGTCGTCCGACGAGGAGCCCTTCTCGGCCCTGGCCTTCAAGATCATGACCGACCCGTTCGTCGGCTCGCTGACCTTCTGCCGCGTCTATTCCGGCCAGGTCGAAAGCGGTCAGTCGATCCTGAACTCGGTCAAGGGCAAGCGCGAGCGCATCGGCCGCATGCTGATGATGCACGCCAACGACCGCGAGGACGTGAAGGTCGCCATGGCCGGCGACATCATCGCCATCGCGGGCCTGAAGGACACCACGACCGGCGACACGCTGTGCGATCCGCTGAAGCCCGTCGTGCTGGAAGCCATGGAATTCCCGGATCCGGTCATCGAGATCGCGGTCGAGCCGAAGACCAAGGCCGACCACGAGAAGATGTCGATCGCCCTGGGCCGGCTGGCGCAGGAGGATCCGTCCTTCCGCGTCCATACCGACCAGGAGACCGGCCAGACGGTCATCAAGGGCATGGGCGAACTGCACCTCGACATCATCGTCGACCGCATGAAGCGCGAGTTCAAGGTCGAGGCCAATGTCGGTGCGCCGCAGGTTGCCTACCGCGAGACCCTGACCCGCGACACCGAGATCGACTACACTCACAAGAAGCAGACCGGCGGTTCGGGCCAGTTCGCCCGCGTGAAGATGATCCTCGGTCCGGGCGAGCCCGGTTCGGGCTTCACCTTCGAGAGCAAGATCGTCGGCGGCTCGGTGCCGAAGGAATACATCCCCGGCGTCGAGAAGGGCCTGCGGTCGGTCATAGACGCCGGCGTCCTGGCGGGCTTCCCGCTGATCGACGTCCGGGCCGAGCTGATCGATGGCGCGAGCCACGACGTCGACTCCTCGGTGCTGGCGTTCGAGATTGCCGCCCGTGCGGCGTTCCGCGAGGCGGCGCCGAAGGCCGGCGCCAAGCTGCTGGAGCCGATGATGGAAGTCGAGGTCGTCACCCCCGAGGAGTTCGTGGGCGACGTCATGGGCGACCTGAACAGCCGCCGCGGCCAGGTGCAGGGCTCCGAGCCCCGCGGCAACGCCACGGTCATCGACGCGCTGGTGCCGCTGGCCAACATGTTCGGCTACGTGAACACGCTGCGGTCCATGACCCAGGGCCGTGCGCAGTTCACCATGCAGTTCAGCCACTATGAGCAGGTGCCCCAGAGCATCTCCGACGAAGTCATCGCCAAGCTGGCGTGACGCGCGGAGACGGGTGCCGAGAGAGACAACAACAAGCCTGAAGCCGGAGAGAGAAGATGGCCAAGGAGAAGTTTGAGCGTACGAAGCCGCACTGCAACGTTGGCACGATCGGCCACGTTGACCATGGCAAGACGACGCTGACGGCAGCGATCACGATGGTGCTTGCCGAGACGGGCGGCGCGACCGCGAAGGGCTATGCCGAGATTGATGCGGCGCCGGAGGAGAAGGCGCGCGGCATCACGATCTCGACGGCGCATGTGGAGTACGAGACGGAGAACCGTCACTACGCCCACGTCGACTGCCCGGGCCATGCCGACTACGTGAAGAACATGATCACGGGCGCGGCGCAGATGGACGGCGCGATCCTGGTTGTGTCGGCGGCCGACGGCCCGATGCCGCAGACCCGCGAGCACATCCTGCTGGCGCGTCAGGTCGGCGTTCCGGCGCTGGTCGTGTTCATGAACAAGGTCGACCAGGTCGACGACGAGGAGCTGCTGGAGCTGGTCGAGCTTGAGGTTCGCGAGCTGCTGTCGTCCTACGAGTTCCCGGGCGACGACATTCCGATCGTGAAGGGTTCGGCACTGGCTGCGGTCGAGGGCACGAACGAGGAGATCGGCAAGAAGGCGATCCTGGAGCTGATGGCGGCGGTCGACGACTACATCCCGCAGCCGGAGCGTCCGAAGGACCAGGCGTTCCTGATGCCGATCGAGGACGTGTTCTCGATTTCGGGCCGCGGCACGGTTGTGACGGGCCGCGTTGAGCGTGGCGTGATCAAGGTTGGCGAGGAAGTCGAGATTGTCGGCATCCGCGACACCAAGAAGACGACCTGCACGGGCGTCGAGATGTTCCGCAAGCTGCTGGACCAGGGCGAGGCGGGCGACAACATCGGCGCGCTGCTGCGCGGTGTCGGCCGTGAGGATGTGGAGCGCGGTCAGGTCCTGGCGAAGCCGGGCTCGATCACGCCGCACACGAAGTTCAAGGCGGAGGCCTACATCCTGACGAAGGAAGAGGGCGGCCGTCACACGCCGTTCTTCGCGAACTACCGTCCGCAGTTCTATTTCCGGACGACGGACGTGACCGGCGTGATCGAACTGCCCGAGGGCACGGAGATGGTGATGCCGGGCGACAACATCGCGATGACGGTGGAACTGATCAACCCGATCGCCATGGACGAGGGCCTGCGCTTCGCCATCCGCGAAGGCGGCCGCACCGTCGGCGCCGGCGTCGTCGCATCCATCATCGAGTAACAGACAAAGAACCGGCTGCCGCCGGGTGAACCGGCGGCGGCCGTTTCCTTTCATTTCAAGGGAAGGGCGACATGGACAGTCAGAATATCCGGATCAGGCTGAAGGCCTTCGATCATCGGGTGCTGGACCAGTCGACGAGCGAGATCGTCAACACCGCCAAGCGGACGGGCGCCCAGGTCCGTGGGCCCATCCCGCTGCCGACGCGCATCGAGAAGTACACGGTGCTGCGCTCGCCGCACATCGACAAGAAGTCGCGCGAGCAGTTCGAGATCCGCACGCACAAGCGTCTGCTGGATATCGTCGAGCCGACGCCGCAGACGGTTGACGCGCTGATGAAGCTCGATCTGGCCGCCGGCGTCGACGTCGAGATCAAGCTCTGAGCCGGGGGTAGAGGTCGATGAGAACCGGTCTAATTGCACGCAAGCTGGGCATGACCCGCGTCTTCGGTGACGCGGGCGAGCATGTGCCGGTGACGGTGCTGCAGATTGACGGCTGCCAGGTGGTTGCCCACCGCACGGCCGACAGGGACGGCTATGACGCGCTGCAGCTTGGCGCGGGTCAGGCCAAGGTGAAGAACGTGAACAAGCCGATGCGCGGCCATTTCGCCAAGGCCGAGGTCGAGCCGAAGATGAAGCTGGCCGAGTTCCGCGTGGCCGGCGACGCCTTCGTCGATGTCGGCGCCGAGCTGCTGCCCTCGCATTTCATTGCGGGCCAGCGGATCGACGTGGTCGGCACCTCGATCGGCAAGGGCTTCGCGGGCGCCATGAAGCGGCACAACTTCGGCGGCCTGCGCGCCAGCCACGGCGTGTCGATCTCGCACCGCGCCCACGGCTCCACCGGCCAGTGCCAGGATCCGGGCAAGGTGTTCAAGGGCAAGAAGATGGCCGGCCACCTGGGCGACGTCCGCGTGACCGTCCAGAACCTGACCATCGTCCGCACCGATGACGAGAAGGGCATCGTGCTGGTTGAGGGCGGTGTGCCCGGCGCGAAGGGCGCCTGGGTCCTGCTGCGCGACGCGGTGAAGAAGGCCAGTGTCAAGGATGCGCCGTATCCGGCCTCCATCCGCGAGACGGCTGCGCCGGCGCCGGCCGAGGAAGAAGCCCCGGCGGACGAGCCGGAAGTCGAAGCCGCCGAGGCGACCGAAGCCGAGGCCGAGGCCCCGGCTGCCGAGACGGAGGACAAGTGACCATGCAGGCGAAGGTCATCAATCTCGACAATGCCGAGGCCGGCGATATCGAGCTGAACGACGCCATTTTCGGTCTGGAGCCGCGCGCGGACATCCTGCACCGGATGGTCAACTACCAGCTCGCCAAGCGCCGTGCCGGGACCCACAAGGTCAAGAACCGGAACGAAGTCGACCGCACCGGCGCGAAGCCCTTCAACCAGAAGGGCACCGGCCGTGCGCGTCAGGGCTCCTGGAAGGCCCCGAACCATCGTGGCGGCGGTGTCGCCCATGGTCCGCAGGTGCGCAGCCACGCCCATGATCTGCCGAAGAAGATGCGGCGTCTGGCCCTGCTTCACGCCCTGTCGTCCAAGGCGGCCGATTCCAAGCTGATCGTGCTGGATCAGGCCTCCGTCGAGGAGGCCAAGACCGGCCCGCTGGCGAAGAAGCTGAAGGGCATGGGGCTGAGCTCCGCCCTGATCGTGGACGGCGCCGAGCTGAACGAGAACTTCGCCCGTGCGGCCCGGAACATTCCGCTGATCGACGTGCTGCCCTGCCAGGGCGCCAACGTCTATGACATCCTGCGCCGCGAGCACCTGGTGCTGACGCGCGCAGCTGTAGAAGCGCTGGAGGCGCGCCTCGGATGAGCCTGGAACGCCATTACAACGTCATTCTGAGCCCGGTGATCACCGAGAAGTCGACCCTGCTTTCGGAGCACAACCAGGTCGTCTTCCGCGTGGCCACCGATGCGACCAAGCCGGAGATCAAGGCGGCGGTCGAGACCCTGTTCAAGGTCGAGGTTTCGGCGGTGAACACCATGGTCGTGAAGGGCAAGACGAAGCGGTTCAGGGGCCGGCCCGGCCGCCGTCCGGACGTGAAGAAGGCCATCGTCACCCTTGGCGAAGGCCACACCATCGACGTGACTACGGGACTGTAAGATCATGGCGCTGAAGACCTACAAACCGACGACCCCGTCGCGGCGCAATCTGGTGACCGTCGACCGCTCGCAGCTGCACAAGGGCGGGCCGGTCAAGTCGCTGACCGAGGGCCTGACGAAGTCCGGCGGCCGCAACAACACCGGCCGGATCACCGCCCGTCGCATCGGCGGCGGCCACAAGCGCCGCTACCGTGTCGTCGACTTCAAGCGGAACAAGCAGGACGTCGCCGCGACCGTCCAGCGTCTGGAGTACGATCCGAACCGGACCGCCTTCATCGCGCTGATCGAGTACGAGGACGGCGAACTGGCCTATATCCTGGCGCCGCAGCGTCTCGGCGTCGGCGACAAGGTGCTTTCGGGCGACCGTTGCGACATCAAGCCGGGCAACGCCATGCCGCTGCGCAACATGCCGGTCGGCACGATCGTCCACAATGTCGAGCTGAAGATCGGCAAGGGCGGGCAGATCGCCCGCTCCGCCGGTACCTACGCACAGCTGATCGGCAAGGACTCGGGCTACGCGCAGCTTCGTCTGTCCTCGGGCGAGCAGCGCATGGTGCGTGGCGAGTGCATGGCCACCGTCGGCGCCGTCAGCAACCCCGACCAGTCCAACATCAAGCTGGGCAAGGCCGGCCGCAAGCGCTGGCAGGGCAAGCGCCCGTCGGTCCGCGGCGTCGCGATGAACCCGGTCGATCATCCGCATGGCGGCGGCGAAGGCCGCACCTCGGGCGGCCGTCATCCGGTGACCCCGTGGGGCAAGCCGACCAAGGGCGCCCGGACGCGTCGCAACAAGTCCGGCGACAAGCTGATCATGCGCAGCCGCCACAAGCGGTAGGGCGCGAAGTTTTGAACGCGCCGCGGGCCAGGGGCCTGCGGCATAGGGAAGGGAAGATCGAACCGTGGCACGCTCAGTTTGGAAAGGGCCGTTCGTCGACGGCTATCTGCTGAAGAAGGCCGAGGCGGCGCGGGAGTCGGGGCGCAAGGACGTGATCAAGATCTGGTCGCGCCGCTCCACCATCCTGCCGCAGTTCGTCGGGCTGACGTTTGGCGTCTACAACGGCCAGAAGCACGTCCCCGTGCTGGTGTCGGAAGAGATGGTGGGCCACAAGTTCGGCGAGTTCTCGCCGTCCCGGACCTACTACGGCCATGCCGCCGACAAGAAGGCCAAGAGGAGGTAAGCCGTTGGGCAAGGAAGCGAGAGAACGCGCCCTGGGCGACAACGAAGCGAAGGCCGTCGCGCGCAACCTGCGCGTCAGCCCTCAGAAGCTGAATCTGGTGGCAGAGACCATCCGCGGTCACAAGGTCGAGGATGCGCTGGTGAAGCTGAGCTTCAACAACCGCCGCATCGCGCACGACGTGAAGAAGGTGCTGCAGAGCGCCATCGCCAACGCCGAGAACAACCATCAGCTAGATCCTGATCTGCTGGTGGTCAAGGAAGCCTATGTCGGCAAGGGCCTGGTGATGAAGCGCTGGCGCGCCCGCGCCCGCGGCCGGATCGGCCGGATCATGAAACCCTTCAGCCATCTGACCGTGGTCGTGGCTGAAGTCGAGGAGGCGAACTGATGGGTCAGAAGGTCAATCCGATCGGCCTGCGTCTGGGCATCAACCGGACCTGGGATTCGCGCTGGTACGCCGAGAGGGGCAACTACGCGGGTCTGCTGGACGAGGATCTGAAGATCCGCGACTACCTGTTCGACAAGCTGTCGGGCGCCGGCGTGTCGCGCATCGTCATCGAGCGGCCGGCGAAGAAGGCCCGCATCACCATCCACTCGGCGCGTCCGGGCGTGGTGATCGGCCAGCAAGGGCGCCGACATCGAGAAGCTTCGCCAGGACCTGTCGAAGATGACGACGTCGGAAGTCGCGGTGAACATCGTCGAGATCCGCAAGCCCGAGATCGACGCCAAGCTGGTGGCCGAGAACATCGCCCAGCAGCTGGAGCGCCGCGTCGCCTTCCGCCGCGCCATGAAGCGCGCGGTGCAGAACGCCATGCGTCTCGGCGCCCAGGGCATCCGCATCAACTGCGGCGGCCGTCTGGGCGGTGCGGAAATTGCCCGCACCGAGTGGTACCGCGAGGGCCGCGTGCCGCTGCACACGCTGCGCGCGGACATCGACTACGGCACCGCCACGGCGAAGACCGCCTATGGCGCGATCGGAATCAAGGTCTGGGTCTTCAAGGGCGAAATCATGGCCCACGATCCGCTGGCCCAGGACAAGCGGGCGCAGGAGCAGCAGAGCTCCGGCGGCCGCGGCTGACACGACAGAAGCTGAGGCAGAACGATGCTGCAACCGAAACGGACGAAATTCCGCAAGGCGCACAAGGGCCGCATCCACGGCAACGCCAAGGGCGGCACCACGCTGAACTTCGGCGCCTTCGGCATGAAGGCCCAGCAGCCGGGCCGCGTGACCGCGCGCCAGATCGAGGCCGCTCGCCGCGCCATCACGCGTCACATCAAGCGTGCCGGCCGCGTGTGGATCCGCGTCTTCCCGGACGTCCCGGTTTCCAAGAAGCCGACCGAAGTCCGCATGGGCAAGGGCAAGGGCTCGCCGGAATACTGGGTCTGCCGGGTGAAGCCGGGCCGGATCATGTTCGAGCTTGACGGTGTGCCGAACGAACTGGCCGCCGAGGCGTTCGAGCGTGCGGCGGCGAAGCTGCCGATCAAGGTGAAGATGGTCAGCCGTTATGCAGGGGACAACTGATATGGCCGCTGTCGAGGAATTCCGGGCGAAGTCCCAGGACGAGCTGAGCGAGAGCCTGGTCGACCTGAAGAAGGAGCAGTTCAACCTGCGCTTTCAGCGGGCGACGGGCCAGGTCGAGAACACGTCCCGCATCCGCGAGGTGCGCCGCGACATCGCGCGTATCAAGACGGTGCTGAACGAGCGGGCGAAGGGAGCCTGACACTATGCCGAAGCGCATCATGCAGGGCGTCGTCGTCAGCGACGCCAACGACAAGACGGTGGTGGTCCGGGTGGAGCGTCGCGTGCGGCATCCGCTGTACAAGAAGTTCATCCGCCTCTCGAAGAAGATTCATGCCCACGATCCGGAGAACAGCTGCAAGGCCGGCGAAACGGTCCGCGTGATCGAATGCGCGCCGATCTCCAAGCTGAAGCGTTGGGAAATCATGAAGGAAGTCGGCTGATCCGTCTCCGGATCGGTCGTGGGTAGCAGGACAGGAGTAGTCCGATGATTCAGATGCAAACCAACCTGGACGTAGCCGACAACTCGGGCGCGCGCCGGGTGCAGTGCATCAAGGTGCTCGGCGGCTCGAAGCGCAAGGTGGCCGGCGTAGGCGACGTGATCGTCGTCTCCGTCAAGGAAGCCATCCCGCGGGGCCGCGTGAAGAAGGGCGACGTGATGCGCGCGGTGATCGTCCGCACGGCGAAGGAAGTTTCCCGTGGCGACGGCACCTCGATCCGTTTCGACCGCAATGCCGCGGTGCTGATCAACAAGCAGAACGAGCCGATCGGCACCCGCATCTTCGGCCCCGTCACCCGCGAGCTTCGCGGCAAGGGCTACATGAAGATCATCTCTCTGGCGCCGGAGGTGCTTTGAGCATGTCTGAGAAGTTCAAGGTCAAGAAGGGCGACAAGGTCGTCGTCCTGGCCGGCCGCGACAAGGGCCGCAAGGGCGAGGTGCTCCGTGTGCTTCGCGACGAGCGCCGGGTCGTGGTTGCCGGCGTGAACATGATCAAGCGGCATCAGCGCCCGGGCGCCGGCAATCCCGGCGGCATCATCGAGCGCGAGGCCGCGATCCACATTTCCAACGTCGCCCATGAGGACCCGAAGGACGGCGCGCCCACCCGCGTCGGCTTCAAGACCCTCGAGGATGGCCGCAAGGTGCGTTTCGCCAAGCGGTCCGGCGAAATCATTGACGTCTGAGGAGCGGAAAATGGCTCAGCCCAGACTGAAAGAGCACTACGAGAGCACGATCGTTCCCCAGCTGAAGGAGCGCTTCGGCTACACGAACGTGATGCAGACGCCGAAGCTGGAGAAGATCGTCCTGAACATCGGCGTCGGCGAGGCGGTCGGCGATTCCAAGAAGGTCCAGGCGGCGTTCGAGGATCTGACCAAAATCGCCGGCCAGAAGCCGGTGATCACAAAGGCGCGGAAGTCCATCGCGACGTTCAAGCTGCGCGACGGCATGCCGATCGGCGTGAAGGTCACGCTGCGCGCCACTCGCATGTACGAGTTCCTGGACCGTCTGGTCACCATCGCGCTGCCGCGCGTACGTGACTTCCGCGGTGTGAACCCGAAGAGCTTCGACGGCAATGGCAACTACGCCATGGGCCTGAAGGAGCAGATCGTGTTCCCGGAAATCAACTACGACCAGGTCGACGAGATCCGCGGCATGGACATCATCATCTGCACGACGGCGAAGACCGACGACGAAGCGCGCGAGCTGCTTGCCGGTTTCAACATGCCGTTCACGAAGCAGGGGAGCTGATCGGATGGCTAAGAAGAGTGCGATCGAGAAGAACAAGAAGCGCGAGCGTCTTGTGAAGAAGTATGCCGCCAAGCGCGACGCGCTGCGGGCGATCTCGAAGGACGAATCGATGTCGATGGAGGAGCGGTTCGCCGCCCGCCTGAAGCTGGCCGAGCTGCCCCGCAATTCGGCGCCGAGCCGCCTGCACAACCGCTGCAACGTGACCGGCCGTCCGCACGCCTATTACCGCAAGCTGGGTATTTCCCGTATTGCGCTCCGCGAACTGGGCTCCGAGGGCAAGATCCCCGGCCTGGTGAAGTCGAGCTGGTAAGGAGAAGAGCGCCATGTCGTTTTCTGATCCCATCGGAGACATGCTGACCCGAATCCGCAACGGCCAGATGGCCCGCAAGGATTCGATCCGCACCCCGGCCTCGAAGTTCCGCGCCAGCGTGCTCGAGGTTCTGAAGCGCGAAGGTTACATTCGCGACTTCCACGATGATGTGAACGAGCGCGGTCACCCCGAGATCGTGATCGAGCTCAAGTACTATGAAGGCACGCCGGTCATCTCGACCATCAAGCGCGTCTCCAAGCCGGGCCGCCGCGTCTATTCCAAGATCGCGGACCTGGGCAAGGTCGCCAACGGCCTCGGCATCTCGGTCCTGTCCACGCCGCGCGGCGTGCTGTCGGACGCCGAGGCGCGCGAGCAGAAGGTCGGCGGCGAAGTACTCTGCGAGGTGTTCTGATCATGTCCCGTATCGGCAAGAACCCGGTCACTGTCCCCAGCGGCGTCGAGGTCAAGCTGGACGGCCGTGACCTGACCGCGAAGGGCAAGCTGGGGCAGCTCAGCATGCGTTTCGTCAGCGACGTGAACGTCGAGTTCGCGGACGGCAAGATCACGGTGCGTCCGGTGAACAGCACCAAGAAGGCGAGGATGGCCTGGGGCATGCAGCGCACGCTGGCCCAGAACCTGGTCACCGGCGTCTCCGAGGGCTTCAGCCGCGATCTGGAGATCACGGGCACCGGTTACCGTGCGCAGGTGCAGGGCAAGACCCTCAGCCTGGCGCTGGGCTTCAGCCACGACGTGAACTACCAGATCCCCGAAGGTATCGACATCCAGTGCGAGAAGCCGACGTCGATCAAGGTTTCGGGCATCGACAAGCAGAAGGTCGGCCAGGTGGCCGCCGAGATCCGCGCCTGGCGCCCGCCGGAGCCCTACAAGGGCAAGGGTGTGCGCTATGCGGACGAGTACATCGTCCGCAAGGAAGGCAAGAAGAAGTAAGGAACGCTGGTCATGGCCTATTACAAGCGCAAGACGAGCGCAAAGCGCCGTTCTGAGCGGGTTCGCGCCAAGCTGCGCCGCCTGGCGCAGGGGCGTCCGCGCCTCTCCATCCACCGCAGCGGCAAGCATATCTACGCCCAGGTCATCGACGACGCCCAGGGCCGCACCCTGGCCGCCGCGGCGACCGTGGAGAAAGATCTGGCGCAGCCGCTGAAGTCGACCATGTCGGTCGAGGCTGCGGCGATCGTGGGCAAGATGGTTGCCGAACGTGCTGTCGCCGCCGGCGTCAAGGCGGTCATCTTCGACCGTGGCGCCCTGCAGTATCATGGCCGCGTGAAGGCGCTGGCCGATGCCGCCCGTGAGGGCGGCCTGGAATTCTAGGGGAGCGGAACGCATGGCACGTCCCGATTTCAACGACCGCGACCGCGACAGCGAATTCGTCGACAAGCTGGTCCATATCAACCGCGTCGCCAAGGTGGTGAAGGGCGGCCGCCGGTTCGGCTTTGCCGCGCTGGTGGTTGTCGGCGACCAGAAGGGCCGCGTCGGCTTCGGCAAGGGCAAGGCCCGCGAAGTGCCGGAGGCGATTCGCAAGGCCACCGAGGTCGCCAAGAAGACCATGATCCGCGTGCCGCTTCGCGAGGGCCGTACCCTGCATCACGACATCTCGGGCCGTCATGGCGCGGGCCGCGTGATGCTGCGCGCGGCGCCTCCGGGTACCGGTATCATCGCTGGCGGTCCGATGCGCGCGGTCTTCGAGACCCTGGGCGTTCAGGACGTCGTGACCAAGTCGGTCGGCACCTCGAACCCCTACAACATGGTTCGCGCCACCTTCGACGCGCTGGCGAACATGACCTCGCCGAAGCGGGTCGCCGCCAAGCGCGGCCGCAAGGTCGGCGACATCGTCAGCCGCCGCGACGACGCCGCGGCGCAGGAGGCCGCTGATGTCTGATAGCAAGCTGAAGGTCACCCAGGTCGGCAGCCCGATCGGCCGCCCGAAGGACCAGCGCGCGACGCTGGTCGGTCTGGGTCTGAACAAGATGAACCGCACCCGCGTGCTGGAGGATACTCCCTCGGTTCGCGGCATGTGCGCCAAGGTCGCCCACCTGGTGAAGGTGGAGGAAGTCAGCGGCTGAATCCGGCCGCCGGCATCTCGAAGGTACGAAGAGGACGATCAGCCATGCAGCTGAACGAACTGAACGACAACAAGGGCGCCCGTCACGCACGCAAGCGCGTCGGCCGCGGTCTCGGCTCGGGTCTGGGCAAGACCTCGGGCAAGGGCCAGAAGGGTCAGAAGAGCCGTTCCGGCGTGGCCATCAAGGGCTTCGAAGGCGGCCAGATGCCGATCCACATGCGGCTGCCGAAGCGGGGCTTCAACAACATCTTCCGCAAGAGCTACGTGCCGCTGAACACCGGCCGCCTGCAGCAGGCGATCGACGCCGGCAAGCTGGACGTGGGCCAGAAGATCGACGGTGAGGCGCTGGTCGCTGCCGGCCTGCTCCGCCGCACGCGCGACGGCGTCCGGCTGCTGGCCAAGGGCGAGCTGACCGCGAAGGTCGAGCTGGAAGTCGCGGGTGCTTCGGCGAGCGCCGTGGCCCAGGTCGAGGCCGCGGGTGGGTCGATCGTGCAGACCGATGCACTGACCGAGGAGCAGCTGGCGCACAAGGCCAAGAAGGCCGAGACGCGCCGCACCAAGGTGATCGGCAAGGGGCACAAGAAGAAGAAGTGATCGATGCGTGGGTGGCGGACACCGGTCCGGCACCCGATTTTGGATGACGGGGTGAAATATGGCGGCGTCCGCGAGGCGCCGCTCCCTCGTCTTTAGAGGTGATCGAATGGCGTCAGCCGCCGAACAACTTGCCGCGAACATCAACTGGGGCGCCTTCGCCAAGGCGACCGAGCTGCAGAAGCGTCTGTGGTTCACCCTGGGCGCGCTTGTGATCTATCGCCTCGGCACCTTCATCCCGGTTCCCGGCGTCGACCCGCTGATCATGAAGGACATCTTCGAGCAGCAGGCCGGCGGCGTGTTCGGCATGTTCAATGTCTTCGCCGGCGGTGCGCTTGAACGCATGACGATCTTCGCGCTGAACGTCATGCCCTACATCTCCGCCTCCATCATCATGCAGCTGATGACCACGGTCTCCCCGACGCTGGAGCAGTGGAAGAAGGAAGGCGAGCAGGGCCGCAAGAAGATCAATCAGTACACCCGCTACGGCACGGTGTTGCTTGCCGCCGTCCAGGCCTACGGCATTGCCGTGGGTCTCGAGGGCCTGACCGGCTCCATGGGCAGCGCCGTCCACGACCCGGGCATGTTCTTCCGCTTCACCACCGTGGTGACGCTGACCGGCGGCACGCTGTTCCTGATGTGGCTGGGCGAGCAGATCACCGCCCGCGGCGTCGGCAACGGCATCTCGCTGATCATCTTCGCCGGCATCGTCGCCGAACTGCCCAGCGCCCTCGCCGGCACGCTGGAGCTCGGCCGTCTCGGCACGCTGTCGACCGCGATCATCCTGTTCCTGATGGTCATGGTCGTCGCCGTGATCGCCTTCATCGTCTTCGTCGAGCGCGCCCAGCGCCGGGTGCTGGTGCAGTATCCGAAGCGGCAGATGGGCCAGCGCATGATCGGCGGCGAGACCTCGCACTTGCCGATCAAGGTCAACACCGCCGGCGTCATTCCGGCGATCTTCGCCTCCTCTCTGCTGCTGATGCCGGTGACGGTTGCGCAGTTCAGCCAGTCGTCCGGTCCGGAGTGGCTGCAGACCGTCGTCGCCATGCTCGGCCGCGGCCAGCCGCTCTATCTGGCGCTCTATATCGGCGGCGTCGTCTTCTTCTGCTTCTTCTACACGACCGTCGTCTTCAATCCGCAGGACACAGCCGACAACCTGCGCAAGAACGGCGGCTTCATTCCGGGCATCCGTCCGGGCCAGCGCACCGCCGAGTATCTCGACTACGTGCTGACGCGCGTGACCGTGATCGGCGCAGCCTACCTGGCCGCGGTCTGCCTGCTGCCGGAGCTGCTGATCAGCCAGTGGAACGTGCCGTTCTACTTTGGCGGCACATCGCTGCTGATCGTGGTCTCGGTGACCATGGACACCGTCGGACAGATCCAGTCCCACCTGCTGGCGCACCAGTACGAAGGGCTGATCAAGAAATCCAAGCTTCGCGGCTCTTCGAGGGGGATGCGCCGATGAATCTGATCCTGTTCGGACCGCCGGGCGCCGGAAAGGGCACCCAGGCCGAATTCATCGTCGACCGCTACAAGGTGGTCCAGCTGTCGACCGGCGACATGCTGCGCGCGGCCGTCGCCGCCGGCACCGAGCTGGGCAAGATGGCCAAGGCGGTGATGGACCGTGGCGATCTGGTCGATGACCAGATCATCATCGGCATCATCGGGGACCGGATCGACGAGCCGGACTGCAAGGGCGGCTTCATCCTGGACGGGTTCCCGCGGACGCTGGGCCAGGCCGAGGGCCTGGACCGGATGCTGGACGAGAAGGGCCTGACCCTGGACGCGGTCGTGAACATCAGCGTGCCCGACGAGGAGCTGTTCAAGCGTATCGAGAAGCGGGCCGCCGAGACCGGCGGCAGCCGCGCGGACGATAATGCGGAGACGCTGAAGAACCGGCTGAAGGTGTATCACGACCAGACCGCGCCGGTTCTGGCCTACTACGAGAAGAAGAACATGGTCGATACCGTCGACGGCCTGCAGGCCATCGATCAGGTGACGGCCAACATCGTGACAATTCTGGACGGAAAGAGGTAGACAGGGGCGGTTGACGACAGGGCGCGCATTCGTATAATCGCGCGCCTTCATCGATCATCGGGTTCTGAGGCGGCTCCGGCCGGCCCCTGCCTGCTGCGTTTTGCTAAGGAGAAGAGCGTGGCGCGTATAGCTGGTGTCAATATTCCGAGCGCGAAGCGCGTGGAAATCGGGTTGACCTACATTCACGGCATCGGGCCGGCGAAGTCGAAGGAGATCTGCGGCAAGATCGGGATCCCGCGCGAGCGCCGGGTCAACGAGCTGACCGACGCCGAGGTCATCCAGATCCGCGAGACGATCGAGTCGGAGTACCTGGTCGAGGGTGACCTTCGCCGCGAGACCGCCATGAACATCAAGCGGCTGATGGATCTGAAGTGCTATCGCGGCCTTCGCCATCGTCGGAACCTGCCGGTGCGCGGTCAGCGTACCCATACCAACGCCCGCACCCGCAAGGGTCCGGCCAAGCCGATCGCCGGCAAGAAGAAGTAGGACCACCATGGCGAAGAAAGAGACGCGCGTTCGCCGCCGCGAGCGCAAGAACATCACGAACGGCGTCGCCCATGTGCAGGCGTCCTTCAACAACACGCTGATTGCCATCACCGACGTGCAGGGCAACGCGATCTCCTGGTCGTCGGCCGGCATGATGGGCTTCAAGGGTTCGCGCAAGTCGACCCCGTATGCCGCCCAGATGGCTGCCGAGGATGCGGGCCGCAAGGCGCAGGAGCATGGTGTGCGTACCCTGGAAGTCCGCGTGAAGGGGCCGGGTTCGGGACGCGAGTCCGCGCTGCGCGCCCTGCAGGCGACCGGTTTCGAGGTCACCTCGATCCGCGACGTCACGCCGATCGCCCACAATGGCTGCCGGCCGCGCAAGCGCCGCCGCGTCTGACATTGCGGAACAGGCGGCTACAGGCCGCCGGAACTTATTTTTCTGCAGGCGGCGGCGGTCATTCTGACCCCGGCGCGTCTGCCATGAACGACATGAGGTTTGCCAAGTGATCCAGCGGAACTGGAAAGAGCTGATCAAGCCGAACAAGATCGAATACAAGGGCGATGACCTCAGCCGCCGCGCCACCGTGGTTGCGGAGCCGCTGGAGCGTGGTTTCGGTCTGACGCTGGGCAACGCGCTTCGCCGCGTGCTGCTGTCCAGCCTGCAGGGCGCCGCCGTGACGGCCATTCACATCGACAACGTGCTGCACGAGTTCTCCTCGATCGAGGGCGTGCGCGAGGACGTCACCGACATCGTGCTGAACATCAAGCAGCTGGCGCTGAAGATGCACGGCGAAGGTCCGAAGCGGGTGACGCTGAAGGCCGACGGTCCGGGCCCGGTCACCGCCGGCCAGATCGACGCCGGCCACGACATCGAGGTTCTGAACCCCGACCTGGTGCTGATGCACCTGGACGACGGCGCGCGGATCAAGATGGACCTGACCGTCGACATGGGTTCGGGTTTCGTCGCCGCCTCGGCCAACCGTCCGGAAGATGCGCCGATCGGCCTGATTCCGGTGGACTCGCTCTTCTCGCCGATCAAGAAGGTCGCCTACAAGGTCGAGAACACCCGTGAGGGCCAGGTTCTCGACTACGACAAGCTGTCGATGGACATCGTCACCAACGGCGCCGTGACGCCCGAGGACGCCGTCGCCTTCGCCGCGCGCATCCTGCAGGACCAGTTGCAGCTCTTCATCAATTTCGAGGAGCCGCAGCGCGAGGTCGCCGAGGAGCAGAGTTCGGAGCCGGAGATCAACCGGAACCTGCTGCGCAAGGTCGACGAACTGGAACTGTCGGTCCGTTCGGCCAACTGCCTGAAGAACGACAACATCGTCTACATCGGCGACCTGATCCAGAAGACCGAGGCGGAGATGCTCCGGACCCCGAACTTCGGCCGCAAGTCGCTGAACGAGATCAAGGAAGTGCTGGCGCAGATGGGTCTGCGCCTTGGCATGGAAGTCCCCGGCTGGCCGCCGGACAACATCGACGATCTGGCGAAAAAGCTGGAAGACAATTTCTAAAGGGCGCACAGCCCCAGAACAGAAGGTTGCATAGACATGCGTCATCGCAAGAAAGGACGGCGGTTCGGCCGCTCCGCATCGCACCGCAAGGCGATGCTGGCGAACATGGCCAACGCGCTGATCAAGCATGAGCAGATCACCACGACCCTGCCGAAGGCGAAGGATCTGCGTCCGGTCGTCGAGAAGCTGGTGACCCTGGCCAAGCGCGGCGGCCTGCATGCGCGCCGCCAGGCCTACGCCCAGCTGCCGGAAGAGGCGATGGTGGCGAAGCTGTTCGACGTGCTGGCCGAGCGCTACGCCGACCGTCCGGGCGGCTACACCCGCATCGTCAAGGCCGGTTTCCGCTATGGCGACGCCTCGCCGATGGCGATCATCGAGTTCGTCGACCGCGACGAGGACGCCAAGGGGACCGATTCGGGTCCGGTGCCGGGCGATGACGAGGACGATTTCGAAGACGCGGCCTGACCCGACGTCGTCGATCATCTACAGTTGAGGGGGCGGGCCGTGTCGCGGCGCGCCCCTTTTTCTTTGACCAAGGGCGGGGAGCCATGCTGCGTCTGTTTCTGATCGGTCTGCTGGTTCTTTCGGGCGCGCCGGTGATGGCGCAGGACGGGCGCCGGCTGCCGGCGTCGCAGGCCGAGATGACGCTGTCCTTCGCGCCGGTCGTCGAACAGACCGCGCCGGCCGTGGTCAACATCTACGCCAAACGCATGGTCCAGAGCCGCGCCAACCCGCTGCTCGACGATCCCTTCTTCCAGCGTTTCTTCGGCGGCATGCTGGGTGGCCGGCAGCGTCCGCAGGAGGTTCCCTCGCTGGGTTCGGGCGTGATCGTCGATCCCGGCGGGCTGATCGTCACGAATGCGCACGTGATCGAACATGCCGACGACATCACCGTCGTGCTCAACGACCGCCGGGAGTTCGATGCGGAACTGATCCTGACCGACGCCGATACCGACCTCGCGGTGCTCAGGGTCTCGACGGGGGGCGAGCAACTGCCCTTCCTGCAGTATCGGGACGCGGACACGCTGAAGGTCGGCGACATGGTCCTGGCCATCGGCAATCCCTTCGGCGTCGGCCAGACCGTCACCAGCGGGATCGTCTCCGGTCTGGCGCGCAGCCGCGTCACCGACCGCGGCGGGCCGCAGAGCTTCATCCAGACTGATGCCGCGATCAATCCGGGCAACTCGGGCGGCGCGCTGGTCACGCTCGACGGCCGTCTCGCCGGCATCAACACCGCCATCTTCACCCGGTCGGGCGGCAGCCACGGCGTCGGCTTCGCGATACCGGCCAATCTGGTGCAGGCCGTGGTGCAGGGCGCCCGGACCGGCAAGGGCATCGTGCGCGCCTGGATCGGCATGACCGGTCAGGATCTCACCGCCGACCTCGCCGAAGGGATGGGACTGGACCGACCGGGCGGGGTTCTGGTCGCCGATACGTGGCCCAACGGACCCGCGGCACGCGCCGGCCTGAAAACCGGCGATGTCGTCGTCAGCTTCGATGGCCGTCCCGTTCGTTCGCCGGCCGAATTCCAGTTCCGTCTGGCGACGCGGCAGGTCGGCGACAAGGTGCCGCTCGGCGTCTGGCGCCGGGGCAACGAACTTGCCTTGATGCTGCCGCTTGAGCCGGCGCCGGAAGACCCGCCGCGCAATCTCACACTGCTGCGCGAACTGCATCCGCTGCAGGGCGCCGAGGTCGCGAACCTTTCGCCGGCGCTGATCGAGGAGACCGGCTTCAACGGGGTGGATCGCGGCGTCGTCGTCACCAAGACGCTGACCCGTTCGCAGGCCGCGCGGTTCGGCGTGCGGCAGGGCGACATCGTCGCCGAGGTGAACGGCGCGCCGGTTGAGCGCGTGCGCGATGTCGAGAACCTGCTGCTGGGCGTCAGCGGTTCCTGGGTGATCACGATGCGCCGCGGCGACAGCGCCTATCAGATCAAGGCGCGGCGGGGCTGATGGCCGCCAACCTGTTCGCGTCCGCCGGGCTGGAGGATGCCGCGCCCCGGCCGCTGGCCGACCGGCTGCGGCCCGCAAACCTGGCCGAGGTAGTCGGGCAGACGCACCTGACCGGGCCGGACGGACCGATCGGGCGCATGGCGCGGCAGGGCCGCCCGGGCTCCATCGTGCTCTGGGGCCCGCCCGGCACCGGCAAGACCACCATCGCCCGGCTGATGGCCGAGAGCGTCGATCTGGAATTCGTGCAGCTCTCCGCGGTCTTCTCGGGCGTCGCCGACCTGCGCAAGGCCTTCGACAAGGCGCGGGAACGGCGGAAGGCCGGCCGCGGCACGCTGCTGTTCGTCGACGAGATCCACCGCTTCAACCGCGCCCAGCAGGACGGATTCCTGCCGGTGGTCGAGGACGGCACCGTGATCCTGATCGGCGCTACCACCGAGAACCCGTCCTTCGAGCTCAATCCGGCGCTGCTGTCGCGGTGTCAGGTGCTGGTGCTCCGCCGCCATGACGATGCCTCGCTCGAGGAACTGCTGACCCGCGCCGAGGCGATCGAGGGATCGGCGCTGCCGGTGACCGAAGACGGCCGCCTGGCGCTGAAGGCGATGGCCGACGGCGACGGGCGCTACCTGCTCAATCTGGCCGAGGAACTCTGGCGGGTCGCACCGGAGGCGCCCCTGGATCCAGCCGGTCTGGCCGAGACGCTGCAGCGCCGCGCGCCGCTCTACGACAAGGCGCAGGAAAGCCACTACAACCTGATCAGCGCGCTGCACAAGTCGCTCCGCGGCTCGGACGCCGACGCGGCGCTCTACTGGATGGCCCGCATGCTGGCGGGCGGCGAGGATCCGCTCTATATCGCGCGGCGTCTGGTGCGCTTCGCCTCGGAGGATGTCGGGCTGGCCGATCCGGAAGCGCTCCGGCAGGCGCTGGCGGCGAAGGAAGCGTACGACTTCCTCGGCAGTCCGGAAGGCGAACTGGCGCTGGCCCAGGCGGCGCTCTATCTCGCCACCGCGCCCAAGTCGAACGCGGCCTACAAGGCCTTTGGCGCGGCGTCTCGGGCGGCGAAGGAAACCGGCTCGCTGAACCCGCCGATGCATATCCTCAACGCGCCGACGAGGCTGATGAAGGATCTCGGCTACGGTTCGGGCTACGCCTATGACCACGAGACCGAGGACGGGTTCTCGGGCCAGAACTACTTCCCTGAGGACATGGCCCGTCAGAACTTCTACCGGCCGGTCGAGCGCGGCTTCGAGCGCGAGATCGCCAAACGGCTGGCCTACTGGGACGGGCTGCGGCGCAAGCGGGTGGACGGCGAATGAACATGATCCTGGCCATCGCTGCGGGCGGAGCGCTCGGGGCCGTCAGCCGCTACGGCGTACAGATCCTGACGATCCGCCTTTTCGGCACGGGCTTTCCGTTCGGCACCCTGGCCGTCAATGTCGCTGGCAGCCTGATCATGGGGTTCGTGGCGCAGTGGTTCCTGGCGCGCGGCGTGTCGGCCGAGTTGCGCAGCTTCGTCATGGTCGGCGGCCTTGGCGCCCTGACAACCTTCTCGACCTTCTCGCTGGATGCCGTGGCAATTTATGAGCGCGGCGAGCCCGGCCTCGCCGCGCTCTACGTCGGCCTGTCGGTGCTTCTGTCCATCGGCGGGCTTGTAGCGGGGCTTGCAGCCTCGAGGGCGGTCTTCGCATGAGCGGCGTCACCCAGCAGACCGTGAAACGCGACGAGGATGGCATGCGCATCGACCGCTGGTTCCGCAGCCGTTACCCGGGCCTCACACAGGGTCGGCTGCAGAAGATGCTGCGCAAGGGCGAGATCCGCCTCGACGGCGGACGTGTGAAGGCCGATCAGCGTGTCGCCGCGGGCCAGACGGTCCGGGTGCCACCCATGCCCGACGACGATGCGCCGCCGCCGCCGCCGAAACAGCTCTCCGACGCTGACCGCCGCCAGGCCGAGGCGATGGTGATCTACCGTGATCCGGAAGTGCTGGTGCTCAACAAGCCGGCGGGTCTCGCCGTGCAGGGCGGGACGAAGGTTTCGCGCCATGTCGATGGCATGCTGCCGGCGCTGACCTTCGGGCTTCCGGAACCGCCGCGGCTGGTGCACCGCCTCGACAAGGACACGTCGGGCGTTCTGGTGCTCGGGCGGACGCGGCAGGCGGCGCAATGGCTGACGCGTGCCTTCCGGGACCGGGAGACCGAGAAGACCTACTGGGCGCTGGTCGCGGGCACGCCCCGGCCGCATCAGGGGACCATCGATCTCAGGCTGTCCAAGGAAGACGGCGAGCGGGTCGAGCCGGTCGAGTTCGGCGGCCAGAAGGCGATCAGCCAGTACAGCGTGGTCGCGCAGGCCGCCCAGCGCGCCTCCTGGCTGGCCATGCGGCCCGTGACCGGCCGGACGCATCAGCTCCGCGTCCATGCCGCGGCCATCGGCTGCCCCATTATCGGCGACGGCAAGTATGGCGGCGAGAAGGCCCATGAGGGCGGCTTTGCGAAGAGCCTGCACCTGCATGCCCGCCGGATCGTCATGGCGCGTCCGGACGGCCGCAAGCTGGATGTGACCGCCGAGCCGTCGCAGATCTTTCTGGACGGTCTGGACCGCCTCGGCTTCGACGTGAACGACCCGGAGACCGAGGTCGAATGGCCGGAGGCCGAGTGATCAGCGGCCGCGGACCAGCCCCTTCAGATCGGCCGGGTTGGCCAGCCGCGTGATCCAGGCCAGCAGGCCGTAGACCGCAATGCCGCCGAGGACCAGCATGGCCAGACCCGAGGCGCGCCACAACTCCCCGCCTGGCAGACGCTGATCCAGAACGATCGCGCCGAACACCAGCGCTGCGGCCATCACCACACTTGCCAGCAGGGCCTTCGGGATCGCGAGGGCAAGACGGCGGTCGGTCTTCATCCAGCCGCGCCGGTGCAGCCAGATCGCGAGCAGCGCCGTGTTCAGCCATGCGCTGATCGCCGTCGCCAGCGCCAGCCCGGCATGAAGCATCGGGCCCATCAGGATCAGGTTCAGCACCACGTTCACCACGACAGCGACGGACGCGATGATGACCGGCGTCTTCGTGTCCTGGCGTGCGAAGAATCCGGGGGCCAGCACCTTGACCATGACATAGGCCGGCAGGCCGGCGGCATAGGCCGACAGCGCCCACGCGGTTGCGGCCGTGTCTTCGGCCGTGAAGGCGCCGCGTTCGAACAGCGCGCCGATCAGCACGTCCGGCATCGCCAGGCAGGCCGCCGCTGCAGGAAAGGACAGGATCAGGCCGAGCTCGACTGCCCGGTTGAGGCTGTGGCGCGCGGCGCCGTCATCGCCGGCGGCGGCCTGCCGCGACAGCAGCGGCAGCAGCGCGGTCCCGACCGCCACGCCGACGACGCCGATGGGCAGCTGGTTGATGCGGTCGGCATAGAACAGGAACGAGATCGACCCCTCGGGCAGCGTCGAGGCGAGGACGATGTCGATGACCAGATTGACCTGCACCACGCCCGCGCCCAGGGCCGCCGGGGCCATGATCTTCATCACGCGCTTCACGCCCGGCGTCAGACGCGGGCGCGGCAGGGACGGCACCAGCCCGGCCCGTCCCAGCGCGGCCATCAGCCAGACGAACTGCAGCACGCCTGCGGCGAACACGCCGATCGCCAGTGCATGCCCGGCTGTCGGCACAAGTCCGGTCAGTCCGAGCAGAGCGCCGATCAGGCAGATGTTCAGCAGGATCGGCGTGGCGGCGGCGGCGGCGAATCGGCCGTCGCTGTTCAGCATGCCCGCCAGCAGCGAGACCAGGCTGATGAAGATCAGGTAGGGGAAGGTGATCCGCGTCAGTTCGACCGCCAGATCGAAGGTTTCCGGATCGTCGCTGAAACCCGGCGCCAGCGCGTACATCACCACCGGCATGGCAATCTGCATGGCGGACACGAACAGGAACAGGACCGTCAGCAGGACCGACAGCGTGTCCTCGGCGAAGCGCCTTGCCGCCTCGCGGCCCTCAGTTTCCAGCCGTCCGGAAAAGAGCGGCACGAAGGCGGCGTTGAAGGCGCCTTCGGCGAACAGGCGGCGGAAGAAGTTCGGCAGCTTGAAGGCGACGAAAAAGGCGTCGCCGATCGGACCGGCGCCCAGGAACGCGGCGATCAGGATATCGCGCGCGAAGCCGGTCAGCCGGCTCAACATGGTGAAGCCGCCGACGGTGGCGGCGGCCCGTATCAGTCCCGTCTCCCGGGATCTCGCGGCGCGATCGGACATGCGCCCTTCTACGACGGCTTTGAAGCGAAAGTAAGATGGGGAACGGCCTGGGCCGCCAGGCCATCAACGGCAAAGGGCCGCCGCGGTTGCGGCGGCCCCTTCGGGTCCGGAGTATCCGTGTTCCGGAAAGTCGATCCGGAGGCCCGGGCGGGTAGAGGGGGGTGCCCGGGCCCCCGGGCGGCGAACACCAATTGCCCAACAGGGCAGGGAACGGATTGGCGCTCACCGATCAGTCGACCCGCCGGCATGGCGGGCCGGCCAATCAGCGGCCAAGCCTTAGTCGTTCTGGTCGCCGTCGGCGGTCAGGTAGCCGCCTGCCGCGCCGGCCGCGCCGCCGACCGCGGCGCCGGTGCCGGCGCCGACGCCGGTGATCGCGCCCAGGGCCGCACCGCCGGCCGCGCCGATGGCGCCGCCCGACAGGGTACGCTGCTGGGTTTCGTTCATGCCTTCACACGCGCCGAGCACGAGGGTGAGGCCGATAACGCTGGTAGCTGCAATCTTGCGAACCATTGTACTGCTCCTTTTTTCTTTCTTCGCTCTGGACCGCATTTAGGTGCGGTTCTTGATGCCGCAACCGCGGCATTTGGACAGGGTGAACGAGATCAGTCGTCGTTGTCGCCCTGGTGGGTGAGGTAGCCCGCGCCCGCGCCGGCCGCGCCGCCGATCAGGGCGCCGGCCGCGATGCTGCCGCCGGTCAGGGCGGTCAGGGCCGCGCCGCCCGCCGCGCCGAGCGCGCCGCCCGACAGGGTGCGCTGCTCGAGGTCAGACATGTTCTCGCACGCGCCCAGCGTGAGGGCGGAGCCGATGACGCCGACAATGGCAAGTTTCCGGAACATGGTTTTTCTCCTTCTTCTCGGTCCGGGTTGGGATCAGTGAAACACGGCGCAAGGGGCGGCGAGCCGCGCCTCGTCCAGACGGGTCAGGGCGCCGGCCTCGATCGCGTAGAGCGTGTCGTGCACCGTGCGCGCAGGCAGGCCGGCGACCCCGTCAAGCAGCAGCGCCAGGCGGTAACCGTCCTGACGCCGGCGGCGGCGCTGGCGTGCGCGTTCCCTTCGCAGCGCAGCGCCGCCGGTCGAGGTGTTCAGGCCGTGCAGGGCGTCCAGGGTGGGGCCCAGCAGGTCCGTGTGGTGAGTCCGGCGCAGGCCGCCCGCAGCGCGGATGACATCGGGCGCCACATCGGACGGCGCCGGGATCGCGGAGGGGAAGAGCTGGCCCGCGCCGCTCATGTTGCGGCCCCAGTCGCTGTGGGCGGCGGCCAGCGCGATCAGCAGCGACGGCGCAAAGGCGTCGAAGCGGCGGTCGAGCTGCTCGGCGCTGCTGGCGCCGTACTGCCACATGGCTTCCGACAGCAAGGTCTCGTTGGTCTCCGCACGCAGCATGGAGCGCTGCAGCGTGATGATCTCGTTCGCACGCAGCACGACCGGAAGCATGATCCGGACGAAAATCATCTGGGCTTCGGAGATGCTGTGCACGTGCGCCATGTCGGCCGGCAGCCGGTGCGCGAAGACGCGCGGCACGTTCTGCTGGCCGTCGCCTGCGGCGTAGGGATCGTAGGTCAGGCGGCGGGAGGCGTCGGCGATGCATTTCGGCGAAAAGGTTTCGCCGCCGATGGCCGACCGTGCCGTTGCATGAATACGCTGCTCGTCGATTCTAAGGTACATCGTCAGTCCTCGTTCTGGGCGCGAATGATGCGCCTCGTTGCTGAGGCTAAGATGCTCCTGCGTCGGTGACCGGTCAGCGGCCAGGTTGTGGCAAGGCTGTGACCGCGGGTAACGCCTTGTAACGCCTGGACTTCAGGCTCTACGGCGGGCGAGGATTCCGGCGCATTCGGCCATGTCCTCGACATTGTCGAAGGCGGGGACCCCGGCAGCCTCCAGACTGGCGAACCAGCCGTCCCGTCCGGGCAGGGTGCCCATCATCGAATGCATGAAGGGAACCGGGCATTCGGCAGCCATTTCGGCCAGTTTCGCGACCACCGGATCGGCATCGACCATGAAGGGGACGACATGCACGCCCAGCACGGCGTCGAAGCTGCCGGCGGCATGGTCGAGCATCGACCGGAAGCACATGCCGAAACGGTCCTCGCGGGCGTCGGCCAGCAGATCGATGGGGTTGGCGACGGAAGCTTCGCCAGGCAACGCATTGCGTAGTTCGTCCGCCATGACATTGGGCAGTGGCGCGAGATCGAGACCCTGGGCCGCCGCCTCGTCCGCGGCCAGAACGCCCGGCCCTCCCGAGTTCGAAAGAAGCAGGACGCGCTTGCCGATGCCGTCCGGGAAGGCCCCGAAACCCTTGGCGGCCAGCATGAGCTGCCGCAGCGAGCGCACGCGGATGGCGCACGCATCGGCCAGCAGCTTCCCGATACCGTCATCGTCGGTGGCCGGCGCACCGGTATGCGCCGCTGCCGCGCGGCTGCCGGGCCCGGTTCTGCCGCCCATCAGCGCCACGACGGGCTTGTCTGCAGCGATGCGCCGGCAGGTCCGGACGAAGGCCTCCGGATCGGCGACGGATTCGATGTAGAGCAGCACGCAGGAGACCGTGTCCTGGCTGCCGGCATGGTCGAGATACTCGGTGACGCCCAGATGCATGGCGTTGCCGACGGAGACGACCGTGGCGAGCGGGATATGCGACCGGTTGGCGGCCGCGATGGCCTCCTCGGCGATGGCGCCGGACTGGCTGATCAGGGCGATGCCGCCCTTCGTGTTCGGACCAGGAGGCATGTCGCGCAGGAACGTGGCCGCGAAGGGCAGGCTGCGGTCCAGCGAGATCAGGCCGGCGCAGTTGGGTCCGGCGACCGTGATCCCGTACTGCCGCGCAATGTCCCGCGCCTCGGCGTCGCGCTTCAGGCCCTCGTCGCCGGCTTCGGCGAAACCGCCCGGCAGGATCAGCACATTGCGGTGGCCGGTCTCGCCGGCCTCCTTCAGCGCGCCCGGAATGAGGTCTGGCCGGATCACGACGACGCAGAGATCGGCAGGGCCGTCCAGTTCCGTCAGGGATGTCTTCGCCTCGTGGCCGAAGACGCTGCCGCCCTTCGGGTTCACCGGTATCACCTGGCCCTCGTAGCCGGAGAGCCTGAGGTTCTGCATCACTGCGCCGCCGGACGATCCGGGGCGTTCTCCGGCTCCCATGACCGCGACCGAACGCGGACGGAAGAAGCCGTCGAGGTTCACAGGGGAAGGTCCATGTCGGCGATGACCGGGACGTGGTCGGAGGGCTTCACCCAGCCGCGCGCCGGGCGGTGGATCTCCATGCCCTTCACCGCGGGCTTCAGGTTCTGCGTCACCCAGATGTGGTCCAGCCGGCGGCCGCGGTCGGCGGCGTCCCAGTCACGGGCGCGGTAGCTCCACCAGGAATAGAGCTTCTCGGTTTCCGGCACGAACTGGCGGACCACGTCGTGGAAGTCATGCGCCGCGAACCAGCGCGACATCGCCTCGACCTCGATAGGCGTGTGGCTGACCACCTTCAGAAGCTGCTTGTGGGACCAGACGTCGTTCTCGTGCGGCGCGATGTTCAGATCGCCGACCACGACGAGACGATTCGAATCCTGCCGCCGTTCGCCGAACCAGCTGGTGACCTCGTCCAGGAACTGCAGCTTGTGGGCGAACTTGTCGTTGATCTCCGGGTCCGGCTCGTCGCCGCCCGCGGGGACGTAGAAATTGTGGATCTCGGTATTGTCTTCCAGGGTCGTCACCAGATGGCGGGTGTCGTCCTTGCCGCACCAGTGCATCTTCTCCGCCGACTGGAACGGGTATTTCGAGACGGTGGCGACGCCGTGATAGCCCTTCTGACCGAAGACCTCGACCTCGCGGTAGCCCATCTCGCGAAAGGCCTCGAAGGGGAACTTCTCGTTCTCGACCTTGATCTCCTGCAGGCAGAGAATGTCCGGATCGTGCTCGGCCACGAACTGTTCGACGATCGGCAGTCGCAGCCGGACCGAGTTGATGTTCCACGTCGCGATGCGGACATTCGCCATGCGGGGCGTCTCCTGTCTCAGAATATGCTGAAGGTGCCGCCGGTGATGCCCAACGGCCAGCGCCCGGCCTGGAACAGCTGGAATTTCTGGGCGAAGGCGTGGTCCTCGTCCTCGGCGGCGGCGATCACCAGCGCGGCCTGATAGGCGGCCTGGGTCGCGGCGCCCGCGGCGGCGCGGATAAGGCTCTGATCGGCGACACCGAAGCGGGATGCGGCAACGGCCGCCGCCCCGTGCACGGCGTCGGAGGCCTTCGATGTGACGTTGGTCAGCGCGACCAGCACGGCTTCCTCGTCGCCGGTGATCTCGACGGCCTGGGCCGAGAGGCCGGCGCGGAGCTGCTCCTCGGCCTCCCACCAGGCGGTGTTCCAGTCGGGATTGCGCGCGGCGGCTTCCGCTTCCTCCCAGTCCATCGCCGGGACGATGTCGCATTCGGGGAAGCCGAGCGCCAGCAGGTAGCCGGCGGCATCGGCCCGCTCGGCATCCGACAGCCGCTCGCCCACGGCAGCGAACCATGACACGTGGTGCAGCGTCGAGGCGAAGCGCGACAGCGCCGCCAGCGTCGGCGGCAGGTCGTCGAGCGCCAGGGTTTCGTCGTCGTCTTCGTCGAAGGGGGAATCGTCCATGGCCGGGAGCCTAATGGGTCCCGCGATGCCTGTCATGGCCCGCTGTGCTAGGGTGCCGCGAGCGATCGTCATCCCCGGGAGCGGACATGAAGAAGCTGATCCTCGCAGCCGCCATGGCGCTCGCCGCGCCGCTTCCGGCCGATGCCGACACATTGAAGATCTGCTTCGAGGACTGGGCCCCGTTCCACAGCATCGAGGGCGGCAAGCCGGCCGGTATCCAGATCGAGCTGACCGACCGCGCGCTGGCCGCGCTGGGCCACGATGCGGCCTACAGCCTGATGCCCTATCTGGACTGCATCGCAGCCGTCACCGAGGGACGGCAGGACGCCATGCTGCTGACGTCGGGCGAGGAGCCCCTGGTGCCGGCCACGGTTTCCACCGTGTTCTGGGAGATCGGCATGGTCGCGCGGCCGGACTGGCCCGAAGACCGCTTCGAGTCGCTGGCCGACTTCAACGGCGCGCGGGTGGGCATGATCGAGGGCTACGTCTATCCCGAGGCGGTCGATATCGCCGCGCTGGACTGGACCGCCGTGAAGGGCCGGCAGGACATCCTCAACCTGCGCGCGGCGGCCGCCGGCAAGCTGGACCTGATCGTCATCGACGTGCCCTGGGCGCTGCGCAAGGCACGCGAGGAGGGGCTGAAGGTGAAGGCGCTGGAGCCGCGGCTGACCTCGACGCCGCAATACACCTACTTCAACCCCGACCGGGCGGCGCTGGGTCCGGCGCTCGGTGCGGAACTGCAGAAGCTGATCGCCGACGGGACCGTCAACGCCATCTACGAGCGCGAGACGGGCATGCCCTTCTCCGCCGTGCAGGCCCGCGCCGGCCAGACCCTGCTGGACTGAGCGGGTTGAAAAATCCCGGAATGCGCGATAATTTTATTACAATACACGTATAAATAGTATCGGGGTGGATCGATGGGGCTTGGTGACCGGCTGAAGGGGCTGTTCGGCGGCAAGGCGACCTATGCCTCGATGGACGAGGCGGTCGCGGCGATCAACGCAGGCGAGACCGGTGCACCGGTTGACTGGGTGCGGGGGCAGGCCGAGGCGGGCGACATGCGGGGGCAGAAGCTGATGTTCGAGCTCTGCCGGCACGGCGTCGGCATGCCCGCGGACATGGCAGCCGGAATCGACTGGCTGGAGAAGGCGGCCGGGCAGGGCGACGAGGAATCGCAGAGCAGGATCGCGGGCCTCCTCAGTGTCGACAACTCGCCGTGGCGGGATCCGGCCCGCGCCATGCCCTGGGTGCGGCTCTGCGCCGAGCGTGGCGACAGCTTCATGCAGGTGATGCTCGGCGCCCTGACCCTGCGCGGCGAGGGTGTGGTGCCGGATCTGGACGAGGCCCGGCGCTGGTTCGACAAGGCCGCGGAGCAGGGCGAGCTGGATGGGCATTTCGCCATCGGGCTGGCCCATGAGAAGGGCGATCACCTGCCCCAGGACTGGGACGAGGCGTTACGCATTTACCGCGAGATTGCGGAACGGGGCAGCGGGCGCGCCCTGCACAAGCTCGGCATGCTCCACATGCTGGGTGAGGGTGTGGAGACGGACCTGCCGGCGGCGGTGGGCTACTTCGAGCGTGCGGCCGCCGATGGCGTGATCCATGCGATGATGACCCTCGGCGATCTCTACCGAGGCGACAGGCTCGGCCAGCCGGATCATGCAGAGTCGCTGAAATGGTACCGCATGGCGGCCGGGCATGACGACGGCGAGGCCTGGTATCGCGTCGGGCAGGCCTACGATCTCGGTCGCGGCGTGGAGCAGGATTATCTGAAGGCCTGCGAGGCCTTCTCCGAGGCCGCATCGCTGGACTACGACATGGGCAAGGTCGCGCTGGGCACCAAGTACGTGAACGGTGACGGCGTGGTCCGGGACCTGCCGCGCGCCTATGCGCTCTTCTTCCTCGTCGCGCGCGAGACCGATGACGAGGACGCCCGCTCCGAGGCCCGCCGCCTGCTGACCGAGGTCGCCGACGACCTCACGCCTTCGCAGCGCGCGGAGGCGGAGCAGAACATCCTCAACTGGTCGGCATAGTGCATCGTTCTGTGGTTCCCGAGTCTTCTTGGATGGATCACGCATTACCAAGGTGGTCATGCCCGCCTTGCGCGGGCATCCGGCCCATCATTGAGTTTGCGGCGAAGCTGTTCCGGTCCCCCGAGTAGCCCGACGGGCCATCGGGGGTGACCCGTTGACCGAATTCTGACCGGCCAACCGGCAGCGTCAGCTCAACGCCGCGATCATCTCCGCCGCGTCTGGCCACCGGGCGCTGAGGTTCTTGGCGTCGGCCATCTCGAAATCGGCGAAGTCGAAGCCGGGCGCGACGGTGGTGCCCATCAGGGCGAAGCGGCCGCCCGGTTTCACCCGTGCGCCCTGCCAGACGCCGCGGGGGACGATCACCTGCGGGCGCTGGCCGGCGGCGAGGTCCGGGCCGATCTCCACGACCGCGTGCGAACCGTCGGGCATCAGATGCAGCTGTTCGACCGGGTCGCCGAGATAGAAGTGGAAGATCTCGTCCGAGGTGATCCGGTGCATGGCCGAAACGTCGTGCGGCCCCAGCAGGTAATAGATCGCGGTGCCGAAGCTCCGGTCGCCGCCATAGCGGTCCGGAAGATCGGCGGCTGCGATCCCTTCGTCCGCGCGCCAGATCTCGGCGAAGTGCCCGCCCTCGGGGTGCGGCTGCAGGCCGAGGGTGTCGATGATGTTCTTGAGGTCCATTGCGGCGCGGTCAGCCCGCCAGCGCGGCGCGGATCCTGTCGGCGTTGGCCTTCAGCTCTTCCGGCTTCGCCATCTCGCTGGCCGGGCGGCGGAGCGGCACGCCTTCGTGGCGCGGCAGCACGTGGAAATGCAGGTGGAAGACTTCCTGTCCGCCCGCGGCCTCGTTGGCCTGGGTCAGGGTCACGCCGTCGGCGTCGAAGGCCTTCATCACCGCGTGGCTGAGCTTCTGGACGGTGCGGATGCAGGCGTCGAGCTGTTCCGGCGTGGCGTCCAGCATGTTGCGCGCCGGGCCTTTCGGGATCACCAGAACATGGCCGTCCGAGCGGGGCATGATGTCCATCAGGGCCAGCGTCATGTCGTCCTCGTAGACCTGCTCCGACGGCAGTTCGCCGCGCATGATCTTCGCGAAGACATTGTTCTCGTCATAGCTCATCGGTCCCTCCTGCGCCGCTCGACGGGCGCATTGTAGGGCGGCTGGCTACAAAGTCAGGTCCCAGTTCTGACCGACCAGATCGACGCCGAAGCTGTGATGTTTTTCCTCCTCGACCAGCACGAAGCCCTTCTTCTGATAGATGCGCCGCGCCGCGTGCAGGCAGTCATTGGTCCAGAGCGTCAGCATGCGGTAGCCCTTCGCCCGAGCGAAGCCGATCACCGTATCGACCAGGGTCTCTCCGATTTTCAGGCCGCGGGCCGAGGGCTCGACGATCAACATGCGCAGCTTCGCCACCTCGTCGGATTCCTTCACCACGAAGACCGAGCCGACATTCTGGCCGTGCCGTTCGGCGATCCAGCAATGCTCCCAGCCGGGCTGGAACTCCGTGATGAAGCGGCCTGCGATCTCCGCCACCATCGCTTCGAAGGTGATGTCCCAGCCATATTCCTCGGCGTAGAGCGCGCCGTGCCGGCTGATCACCCAGCCGATATCGCCGGGCCGGTGCGGGCGCAGGATGAAGGGCGGCTGACGGCCGTCGTCGCCGCGCTCCAGAAGGCCGCGGACCCGGCCCATGGCGGCGGTCAGTTCGGCATGCTCGGCCGGCGCCAGATCCTGCAGCAGTCCGGCGACCTCGGCACGGGAACGGGCGTCGAGATCGGCGAAACAGGCCCGGCCCGCCTCGGTCAGCTCGATCAGCTTCTCCCGTCCGTCCGTCTCCGAGGCGCGTTTGGCGATCAGCCCCCGTCGCTCGAGCTGCTTGATCAAGCGGCTGACATAGGCGGGGTCCAGCGCGAGATCCTTCGACAGCGCGCCGCCGGTCAGGCTGCTGGTCTGCGCCAGTTCGAAGACGATGCGGGCCAGCGGGAGCGGGAGATCGGTATCGAGCAGGCCTTCCTTCAGCACCCCCAGACGCCGTGTGTAGAACCGGGTGAAGTCCCGGACTTCGGCGATCGTGTGATCCATGGCAGCCTCCCGATTGACCGATGGCAGCTAATTAATGGCTTTTGGCCATTATATGCGAAGTCCGCGAGGTTGCAATCGGTCACGCGATTTCGGCTGGCGCTCAACTGCGGGCCGCCTATCCTGCGGCCATGAAGTTCCTGCAGCACAAACGGCTGGAAGAACTGGACGATGGCCTGCCGGCGCTGAAGCACTGGTCTCTCCGGTTTCTCGACGAGGACTGGGACGACCGCTACCGGGCGGCGTTGCGCGAGGGGAACCTGTCCGGCCTGCGCGCTGCAATGTGGATTGCCGTAGCTCTCAATTCGATCTTCGTGCCGCAGGATATCTTCTTCTATCCCGAGAATGGCGAAGCCATCGCACTGATCCGCGGGCTCGGCATGAACGGGCTGATCCTCCTGCTGCTCGGACTCAGCTATGTGAAATACTGGTACACGCGCTGGCCGGGCCTGCTGATGATCCTGGCTGTCAGCTACACGACCTTCCAGGCATTCGCCAACGTCTACGGAAACCATCATCAGCCCGTCGATCAGGGCTTCATCCTGATGATCTTCATCATCTACGCGCTGCTGCCGTTCTTCTACATCCAGGCCGTCAATGCGGCGCTGATCTGCAGCGCGATCTTCCTGACCATCACGATCTGGGGCGGCTGGCCACACGGCGATCCGGCCCAGGTGGCCTACGCAACGCTGCTGATCATCGCGTCCAACATCGTCGGCTTCGTGGCCCTGCGGCGGATGGAGTTCCTGCGGCGGCGCGGCTACGCCACCGGCGAGATCGTCGAGCGCGAACGGGAGCGGGTACGCGATCTGCTGGACCGGATCCTGCCGGCCAGCGTCGCCAAGCGGCTGCGCGACGGCGAGACGCGCGTGGTCGAGGAACTGGCGGACGTGACGGTGATGTTCGCCGATGTCGAGGGCTTCACCACCATGGCCTCGCAATGCGCGCCGGAAGAGACGCTGGATATCCTTTCCGGCACCTTCGAGCGTTTCGACAGGCTGGTGGCGCAGCACGGGGTCGAGAAGATCAAGACCATCGGCGACGCCTACATGGTCGCGGCCGGCGCGCCGAAGGGTTCGGGCTGCGACGCCAAGGAGATCGCGGCGCTGGCTCTGGACATGATGACGTCGATCGAGGATCTGCGCCGCCCGGACGGCACGCCCCTGCATATCCGCATCGGGATCGCACGCGGCCCCATCATTGCCGGCGTGGTCGGCGAAAGCCGCTTCCTCTACGACCTGTGGGGCGATGCGGTGAACACGGCGTCTCGCATGGAGACCACCGGCGAGGCGAACCGCATCCAGGTCACGGCGGAAGTGGTGGAGGCGCTGCAGGCGCTCTACGACTTCGAACCGCGCGGCGAGGTCGAGGTCAAGGGCAAGGGCCGGATGCCGACCTGGTGGCTGACCGGTCCGAAGATGCAGGCCGCGGCCGCCGAATAGCTCCCCTTCCCGGGGCGGGACTGGCGCAGCGGACATTTCTTCATATGATCGCGCCGGGGAGGACACCCGGTGACGGACTATCCGGAATATCGGTCGATCAGGCTCGAACGGCGCGGCACGCGCGCCTGGCTCACCCTGAACCGGCCGGAGGCGCGCAATGCGCTGACGCATTCGATGATGGAAGAGATCGGCGACGCCGTCGGGCATGTCGCGCGCGACCCGGATGCGCGGGTGCTGATCCTGCGCGGCGCCGGCGGCAACTTCTCCGCCGGCGGCGACCTCAACGCCATGCAGGACATGCCGCCCGAACCCGGCCCGGGCGAGGAAGACCCGATGTTCCAGCCCTACCGCTTCTTCGGCGATGTGCTGCACGATCTCGACCGCCTGGCGAAGCCGGTGATCGCCGTGGTCGAGGGTGGTGCGGCGGGCGGTGGCTTCGGCATGGCCTGCTGCGCCGATGTCGCCATCATTCGCGACGATGCCAAGCTGGCGCTGCCCGAACCAAAGGTCGGGTTCATTCCCTCCCAGATCATTCCCTTCATCGCCCGCCGCATGGGCGCCGGGCAGTTGCGGCGCATCGCCGTTCTGGGCCAGCGCATCTCCGGGGAGGAGGCCTACCGGCTCGGCGTCTCGCACTACCTGACCCGCTCGGACGCCGAGACCGAGGCGGTGCTGGCCAGGGTGCTGGCCGAGATCGACCGCAACGATCCGGCCGCCGTCGCGGCGGTGAAGGATGTCGTGCTCCGGTGCGGCGACGAACCGATGGTCGAGACGCTGGACGCGGCCGCGCGCCATCTGATTGCGCTGCTGCGCCGGCCCGAGGCGCCGGCCGGCATGCGCGCCTTTCTCGCCAAGCAGGACCCGCCCTGGCTCGCTGCGGCCCGGGCGATGAACGGCGGGGATTGATCGTGTGTGTTGCCCCCGGACCTGATCCGGGGGCCTCGGAGTGGTGTCGAACTCAGGTCCCCGGGTCAGGCCCGGGGACGGCAATACAAATCGGGAGACCAGAATGACCTACGAACAGATCCTCTACGACGTCGAGGACAACATCCTGACAATCACCCTGAACCGGCCTGAAAAGCTGAACGCCTTCACCGAGCAGATGCGGACCGAGGTGATGGATGCGCTGGACCGGGCCGACGCCGACGACGAGGTGAAGGCGATCATCTTCACCGGCGCGGGCCGCGGCTATTGCGCGGGCGCGGACCTCAGCCGGGGCGGTGGCACCTTCGACTATTCCAAGCGCGGTTACGCGGCGGGCGAGGTGGTTCGCGACGGCGGCGGGCTGATGACGCTGCGCATCTACCAGTGCAAGAAGCCGGTGATCGGCGCCATCAACGGCCCGGCAGTCGGTGTCGGCTCGACCATGCAGCTGCCGATGGACATCCGCATCGCCTCGGAGAAGGCGCGCTTCGGCTTCGTCTTCGCCCAGCGCGGCGTGGTGCCCGAAGCCTGCTCTTCCTACTTCCTGCCGCGGCTGGTCGGCATCTCGCAGGCGCTGGACTGGGCCTATTCGGGCCGCGTCTTCGAGGCCGACGAGGCGCTGGCCGGCGGGCTGGTCAAGGAGGTGGTCCCCCACGACGAGTTGATCCCGCGCGCCCGCGCGATCGCGAAGAGCTACATGGAACGCTCCTCGGCCGTGTCGGTGTCGATGATCCGGGCCATGTTCTGGCGTCTGCTGGCGGCCGATCATCCGATCGAGGCGCATCAGGTCGACAGCCGCGGCATGGTCTACATGGGCGCGGCGGCGGATGCGCAGGAAGGCGTCAGTTCCTTCCTTGAAAAACGCGCGCCGAACTTCACCATGAAGCCGTCGACCGACATGCCCGACTTCTACCCGTGGTGGGAAGAGCCGGAATTCAAGTAGGACGGCAAGCCCTTCCCGGGATGCCCGGGTGCCCTGGGCACCGGGCATGACCGGAAAGGATCTGGAGCACGCCGATGCCGGAATACGTCCTGATCAACCGGAAGGGCTCCGGCGGACTCGCCGTCGAGGCGGCGCTGGCCATGCACGGGGCGCCCTTCCGGGTGGAGGCGCTGGACCTGCCGGTCAGCACGCCGTTGCCGGAGAGCTTCCGGGCCACCAATCCGTGGCGACAGATCCCGGTGCTCGATCTGCCTGACGGTACGCGGATGACCGAATCCGGCGCCATGCTGGTGCATCTGGCCGAGACCTTTCCGGATGCCGGGGTGGCGCCACGGCCCGGGACGGTGGAGTGGACGCAGTTCCTGCGCTGGGTGTTCTTTCTGGCGACCTCGGTCTACACGCTGATCCTGCAACGGACCTATCCGGACCGGATGATTTCGGATGAAAGTCAGCACGACGCCGTGCGGCTGGCCGCGAATCGCCGCATGCGTATGGCGTTCGAGATGCTGGAGCGTGAACTGGCCCGCGATGGCCATCTGGTCGGCGGGCGGTTCTCCACCGCCGATGTCTACATGGCCATGATGTATGGCTGGTTCGACCGGGAACGGACTCTGCCCCGCTGCACGGCCCTGATCGAACGCGTGCGCGACGATGCCGCCGCCGGACCCGTGTGGCGGACGCATTTGGGAGACAAATGAAACCGCGCCATCTGAGGCCCTCCCCCTCCGAGGGGGAGGGTTGGGTGGGGGTGGGAGCAGCTCAGGCACTCGCCATTCTTCCACCGGCGCCTCCGACCCCCACCCGTCGCTGCGCGCCGGCCTCCCCCCGCCAAGGGGAGGCTCGAGAGGCGTTGCCCTACAGCAGTTCCTTGGCCAGGACTTCCATCGCCTCGACGGAGCCGGCGCGGCAGAGCATGGCGTGGACCTGGCGCTTCTTGCCGGCTTCTTTCCAGACGGAGAGCTGCTCGCGGATATGGCCGGCCGGGCCGACCAGCGCGACCTTGTCGACCAGCTGATCGGGGACCATGGCGAAGGCCTCGGCCTTGCGGCCCTCGAAGAAGGCGTCCTGGATCGCCTGCGCCTGATCCCCGTAGCCGAGGCGCGTCGCGTATTCCTTGTAGTAGTTCTTCTTCCGGGAGCCCATGCCGCCGATATAGAAGCCCATGTTCTGCTTCACCGGCTGGCGGGCCTTCTCGATGTCGTCGTCCATCGACATGGTCACGAAGGGACAGACGTCGAAATCGTCCAGGCTCTTGTTGCCGCCCGCCTGCTCGAAACCTTCGCTGATGTAGGTGCCGATGGAGTCGTAGTTCGACGGATCCATGTAGACCGGGATGACGCCGTCGCAGACCTTGGCCGCGTTGCGGATGCCGCCCGGCGAGACCGACGCCGAGTAGACGTCCAGATCGTGCTCCGGATGCAGCACCGTCTTCAGTGCCTTGCCCATGCCGGTCGAGCCGGGGCCCATGTAGGGGATCTGGTAGTGCTCGCCCTCGTGGGTCAGCGGCTCCTGCCGAGCCACGACCTTCTTGATGATCGAGACGTATTCCTCGGTCAGCGGCAGCGGCTTGCCGTAGGGCCGGCCGTGCCAGCCCTCGATCACCTGCGGGCCGGACGGGCCGAGGCCGAGGATGAAGCGGCCACCGGACATGGCCTGCAGCGTCATCGAAGTCGTCGCCATCAGGGCCGGGCTGCGGGCCTGCATCTGGCAGATGCCGGTGCCGACCTTGATCTTCGTGGTCTGGCCCAGGATCCACGCGGCCGGCGTGATGGCGTCGGCGCCCCAGGCCTCGGAGGTCCAGACCGAATGGAAGCCCATGGCCTCCGCCGCCTTGATCATCTCGATGTCGACACGGTATTTCGCGTCGCCCGTGCCCAGAATGAGCCCGACTTCCATTGTTGTCTCCCCAGCGCCAGTTGCGTCTCTGGCGCGGACAGTAGAGGAAATTTCCGCAATGGGGAATGTCCGGGGGCGGCATCCGCGCTATCTCCGGCGGCGGTCCGGCAAAGGAGGGTGAGACCATGGCGACCAGACGGCTCTGGCAGGTGGATGCGTTCGCGTCCGCGCCGTACAGGGGCAACCCCTGCGCGGTGGTGTTCGACGCCGCCGGCATCTCCGATCAGCGCATGCAGGAGATCGCTGCCGAGATGAACCTGTCGGAGACGGTGTTCCTGCTGCCGCCGACGACGGACGAGGCCAACTACCGTGCGCGCATCTTCACGCCGCGGAGCGAACTGCCCTTCGCCGGTCATCCGACGATCTCGGCCGCCTTCTGCGTGCATCAGAGCCTGATTGAAGCCGGCTACGGACAGAGCTGCGACCTGCTGCGGCAGGAGTGCAAGGCGGGCATCATTCCGGTCGCTATCGAAGTGCAGGACAGCCGCACCGTCTACACGATGACGCAGGTTCCGCCGCAATTCATCGATCTGGACGTGCCGCGGGCGCAGATGCATGCCGCGCTCGGCTGCGAGGATGTCGATCTGCTCGAGCCGGTTGTCGAGGCCGCCAGCACCGGAATCCCGTGGATGTTCGCGCGTCTGAAGAGCCCCGAGGCGGTGGCGGCGCTCGCGCCCGACATGACCGCGATCACCGCGATTTCGAAGAAGACCGGCATCACCGGGCTGGCGGTCTACGCCATCGGCGCGACCAATGCCGGTGTCGATGTGAAGCTGCGCGCCTTCGCGCCGGCCGAGGGCGTGCCGGAGGATCCGGTGACGGGGTCCGCGAATGGTTGCCTGGCAGCCATCCTTGCGCGGAACGGTGCGCTTGGCGCCGCGCCGCTGGCCTATGTCGCCGAGCAGGGCATCGAGATGGGGCGGGACGGCCGAATCTTCGCCGCGGTCGCCGATGCCGCCTCCGGTCCGCAAATCGGCGGCGAGGTCGTCCGGGTGATGGAGGGCGTTCTCACGGTCTGATGTCAGGCCATTGACCGCCGCGCGCCGCTGTAGGACAGAAGGCGGCGGGAAACAGCGGGGCAGGCGACGTGAGCAACCATCTCTACGACCTTCTGATCGGTGCGCGATCGGACGAGGACAAGACCTTCATCGATGTGCCGGGCGGGCGCACCATCAGCTTCCGGCAACTGCATGCCGAAGCAGGCCAGGTGGCGAGCGCTCTGGCGGCGATGGGCGTGGAGCCGGGCGACCGCGTCGCGGTGCAGGCGGAGAAGTCGGCGGAGGCGGTCGCGCTCTATCTCGGCGTGGTCCGCGCCGGTGCGATCTTCCTGCCGCTGAACACGGCCTACACGCCCTCCGAGATCGACTACTTCGTCGGCAATGCCCGGCCGCGCGTCTTCGTCGGCGACCCGTCGAAAGCCGAGGCGCTTCGACCCATCGCGGAGAAGCACGGCGCGCGGCTCGAGACGCTGGCCGGCGACGGGTCCGGCACGCTCTGGCAGGCGGTCGGGACAGCTTCGCCCGATTTCGCGGCAGTCCCGCGCGGCGAGGACGATCTGGCGGCCATCCTCTACACCTCCGGCACGACCGGCCGGTCCAAGGGCGCGATGCTGAGCCACCGGAACCTGTCGTCCAATGCGGAGGTGCTGAAGGACTACTGGCGCTTCACCGCCGACGACGTGCTGTTGCATGCGCTGCCGATCTATCATTCCCACGGCCTGTTCGTGGCCATCAACGTCTCGCTGCTGGCGGGCGCGACCATGATCTTCTTCGCGAAGTTCGAGGCCGAGGCGATGGTGCGCGAGATGCCGCGTGCGACAACGATGATGGGCGTGCCGACATTCTATACGCGCCTGCTGTCGACGCCGTCATTCACCCGCGAGGTGGCGGGGCCGATGCGGCTCTTCATCTCCGGCTCCGCGCCGTTGCTGGCCGAGACCCACAAGCAGTTCAGCGATCTGACCGGTCACGCCATCCTGGAGCGCTATGGCATGACCGAGACCAACATGAACTCCTCCAACCCCTATGACGGGGACCGCCGCGGCGGCACGGTCGGTTTCCCGCTGCCCGGCGTCGAACTGCGCGTCGCCAGTCCCGACACCGGCGAGGTGCTGGGCGCCGGCGAGATCGGCGTCATCGAGGTGAAGGGGCCGAACGTGTTCTCGGGCTACTGGCAGATGCCGGAGAAGACCGCGGAGGAATTCCGCGCCGATGGCTTCTTCATCACCGGCGATCTCGGCAAGATCGACGAGGACGGCTACGTCACCATCGTCGGCCGCGGCAAGGACCTGGTGATTTCGGGCGGCTTCAACGTCTACCCGAAGGAGATCGAGGAGAAGATCGACGATCTGCCCGGCGTGCTGGAATCGGCGGTGATCGGCGTGCCGCATGCCGATTTCGGCGAGGGCGTGACGGCGGTGGTCGTCCGCGACGGCAGCCGCGACCTGACCGAGGACGACATCGCGGGTCCGATCCGCGAGAGCCTCGCTGCCTTCAAGCGGCCGAAGAAGATCATCTTCGTCGACGAACTGCCCCGGAACACGATGGGCAAGGTGCAGAAGAACGTGCTCCGCGACACCTACAGGGACATCTACGGCGCCTGAACGAAAAAAAGGCCTCCGGACCGGGTCCGGAGGCCTTCGTTCGGATATGCCGTGAACCCTACCGCGGCGCCATGCGGATGGCGCCGTCCAGGCGGATGGTCTCGCCGTTCAGCATCTGGTTCTCGACGATGGCGCGAGCCATGTGCGCGTATTCCGACGGATCGCCGAGGCGCTTCGGGAACGGCACGGAGGCGGCCAGCGCGTCCTTGACGTTGTCCGGCAGGCTGGCCAGCAGCGGGGTCATGAACAGGCCCGGCGCGATGGTGCAGACGCGGATGCCGTCATTCATCAGGTCGCGCGCGATCGGCAGCGTCATGCCGACGATACCGCCCTTGGAGGCCGAGTAGGCCGCCTGGCCGATCTGGCCGTCGAAGGCCGCGACCGACGCGGTGTTGACGATGACGCCACGGTCGCCGTTCTCGTCCGGCTCGCCGGCGGCCATCTCGGTCGCCGCCAGACGGATGCAGTTGAAGGTGCCGATCAGGTTCACGTCGATGATGCGCTTGAAGGCATCCAGCGGATGCGGCGTGCCCTTGGACGTCGTCTTCGTCGCGGTGCCGATGCCGGCGCAGTTGATCAGAACCCGGCACGGGCCGTGCGCGTCGCTGGCCGCCTTGAACGCGGCTTCGGCCGAGGCTTCGTCCGCGACGTTGCACTTGGCGAAGGCGCCGCCGATCTCGCCGGCGACCTTGTTGCCCAGATCCTCGTTCAGATCGAAGATCGTCACCTTCGCGCCGGCCGACGCGAGTTCGCGCGCCGTGGCGCCGCCCAGACCCGAGGCGCCGCCCGTGACGACGACCGCTGCACCCTTCAGATTCATGTCCATCTCCCCTGCATGACCAAACCGGCGTCATTAATCACATGTCCGCGAAGGGCGCAAACCCGCATTGGCCGCATGCGGCCTGCCCGCACAGGGACAGGGCGTGTTCAGGTGGGACGGCTTGCGGGTTCGCTTGTTGCGGCGTCCGGCCCGGCCTCGGGCCAGCGCTCCGAGGCGACGGGATAGCCGTGCCGGACCGTGCCCGGAGAGTTGCTGCCGGCCGGTCCGTCGAACGTGGCCGCCCCGCTCCGGCTGCCGGGCTTCAGCTTTGCTTCGCGGCGGGCGATGTAGATGGTCGATGCGACGATGATCAGGGCGCCCGCGATGGTCCAGATGTCGGGGACCTCGCCGAACATCAGGAAGCCGAACACGCCGGCATAGATCAGCCGGCTGTAGTCGAAGGGCGTCACGGCGGTGGCCTCGCCGACGGCGTAGCCGCGGATCAGCATGGACTGGCCGATGGTGCCGACCGTGGCCAGCGCCACCATCAGCAGGAACACCTCCAGGCTGGGCCAGCGCCAGTGCAGCAGCGCCGGGCCGAGCACGACCAGGCTGAGGATCAGGCTGGACCAGAAGACCAGCGTGTTGGGCTTGTCGTATTTCGACAGCACCTTGATGAAAATGGTGATCACCGCGACCATCGCCGCCGCGCCAAGGGCCACGAAGGCGATCGGGTCGGTCTCGCCGCCCGGCCGCAGCATGACGATCACGCCGGTGAAGCCGACCAGCGTGGCGATGGTCCGCCGAAGCCGCACCTTCTCGCCCAGGAACAGCACCGCCAGCGGGATCAGGAACAGCGGCTTGGTGAAGCTGAGCGCGGTGACGTCGGCCAGCGGCAGGTGCGCCACCGAATAGAACATGGCCAGCAGCACCCCGCCGCCGATCAGGCCGCGGCAGAGATGCATGAACGGGTGCTTCGTCTTCACCGCCGAGATGCCGCCCTTCAGCGCGAAGGGCGCGATGATCAGGAAGCCGAAGAAGGCGCGGAAGAACGCGACCTGGAAGGGGTGCAGTTCCTGGCTCGCCAGCTTGATGAAGACGCCCATGGCCGACAGGAACACGCCGGCGCCAAGCAGCCAGAGCGCGCCCTGCACATTGGGCGGCAGTTTTCCGAAACGGTTGAGCAAAGGGGGCTCGTCACAATGATCACGAACCCCCTAGATAACGCACCCCGCCCTTAAAGGCGCGTGAAGATCGCGAATGCGGGGATTGAGGACAGCGCGCCGCGGCGGCGTCACGCAATCCGCTCCCCCTTCACCTTGATACCGGCCTTCTCCCGGTCCCAGGTGTCGGCGGTGATGCCGTCGGCCTTCAGGTTGACCTTCTGCACCTTCTGCGTCGGCGTCTTGGGCAGGTCGTCGACGATGCGGATGTAGCGGGGCAGCATGAAGTGCGCCATGCGCGGTTCCAGGAAGCGGAAGAGGGCCTCGGCGTCGATGGCCTCGCCGGGCGTCGGGGCGACCACGACCATCACCTCGTCCTCGTTGAACTCGCTGGGGACCGGGATGGCGGCGGCCTCGCGCACGGCCGGATACTGGGTCACCTCGCTCTCGACCTCGAAGGAGGAGATGTTCTCGCCGCGGCGGCGGATGGCGTCCTTGATGCGGTCGACGAAGAAGAAGTTGCCGTCCTCGTCGTACTTGAAGCCGTCGCCGGTGTGGAACCAGCCATTGCGCCAGGCCTTCGCGGTGGCCTCGGGGTTCTTGTAGTAGCCCGAATTCATCGCCCAGGGCCGGTCGGTGCGCACGATCAGTTCGCCGACCACGCCCGGCGCGACCTCGCAGTCGTTCTCGTCCACCACGCGGCACTCGACGCCGGCCCGCTGCTTGCCGGCCGTGCCGAGCGCCGCCGGGTTGGCTTCCGAGACGATGGGGGAGGAGATCTCGGTCATGTTGAAGCCGGTGTACATGTCGATGCCGTAGCGCTTGCCGAGCGCCAGCGAGTCCTCGTTCCACGGGATGGTGACGATGGAGCGCATCGGATGGTCCCTGTCGCGGTTGGACGGCGGCAGCTTCAGCAGGAAGGGCGTCATGGCGCCGACGAGACAGGTCGAGGTGATCTCGTTACGGCGGACCAACTCCCAGAAGCCGTCGGTGCGGAAGCTGTTCTCGATCATCACCGACCCGCCATGCGCCAGCATGACATAGACGAAGATGGTGCCGCCGACATGGAACAGGGGCAGGTTGACCAGCACCCGGTCGTCGCCGGTGAGGAAGTGGTAGCTGTCGCAGGCCATGGAGTAGGCCTGCAGGTAGGGGGACAGCACCGCCTTGGACGGGCCGGTCGTGCCGGACGTGAAGATGATGTACTGGCTGTCCCAGGGCTCGATGGGATCCTCGGCCTCGGCTTCCTCGTCGGGCTGCAGCGCGTCCGCGGGATGATTGGTGAGGCCGTCGATTCCGGTGGCCTCGCCGCCGACGACGATGGCGTCGGTCAGCAGCGCGCGATCGACATCGGCCAGCCGCGGCATCAGCTGGCTGTGGACCACGATCAGCTTCGCGTCCGACAGCGCCACGACATGCTCCAGCAGACCGCCGCGGTAGCTGGTGTTGATCGGCACATAGACCGCGCCGAGCATGTTCAGTCCGAACCAGGTCAGGACGGCTTCCTTGCCGTTCGGCAGCCATGACATGACATGGTCGCCCCGTCCGACGCCCAGTTTCCGGAACCCGGCGGCCGGCCCGGCGGACCCGGGACAGGGTCTCGGTATAGGTCCAGGTCTCTCCGTCCTCGAAGACGGCAAAGACCTTGTCGGGCCTCTCCGCGGCCTGCCGGCGCAGCATGTGGGCGACGACGCAGTGCTCGCGCGCCGGAATGCGGTGATCGTGAAGGCTCATGGCGTCTCCCTCCCCAGAGATGGGCCGTTGCGGCCGGGATAGTTGCACGGGCGTCTCCGATGGCCAAGACGGGCGATGGTTGTCACAATTCGGCCGATTGGGGGTGGGGAAAGGGGCGTTCGGCGGGCCCTTTCACCAAATATTATTCAGTGAATTCTAAGCCGTTACCGAAACCGGGATCAGAGGGCTGCTTGCTGGAACTCGATATCAGGACCATCCACCTCGTGTCGTTCGCGACCAACCTCGCCACGGCGTGGTTCATCTGGTCGCAGCGCCGGTCGCCGATCCCGTCGGCGGCCCGCGCCGCGCGTCTCTGGTCGGTGGGGTTCCTGTGCGTCTCGCTCGGTTCACTGGGCATGGCGCTGCGCAGCGTGGTGCCCGACGGCATCTCGATCCTGTTCGGCGACAGTTTCATCGTCGGCGGCTTCGCGATCGCGATCATCGGCCTCCGCGCGTTCTTCGAGAGACGCGCCATGTACTGGCCGGCGGCCGCGGTGACATCCTGCCTGGTGCTCAGCGCCGCGTACTGGTGGTTCGTCTCGCCCGATGAACGGATGCGCATCGTGGCGATGTGCGCCGCCGGATCGGCCCTGTGTCTGTGGCTCGTCGTCACGCTCCGGCCCTGGCATACCGCTGGCGCGGGCGGAATCCGTGGCGGTCTTCAGGCGTCGATCGTCGCCGGTGTCTTCGGTATCGCAGTCGCGATCATCGCGGTCCGCTGGATGCTGCGCCCGCCGGAGGAGGTGAACCTGTTCAGTTCGGGCGCCGTGGCGGCCACCGTGTCCGCGTTGATCGTGGTCTCCATGTTCTTCGCGCTCTGGACGTTGTCGTTGCTGACGGGACGGATGAGCGCCTCGCTCAGGCGCGAAGTCCGCCGCCGCGACCGCCTGATCTCGGTTCTCGCGCACGACCTGCGGACGCCCTTCAACCTGCTGCTGGGGGGAACGGAAGCCATGGAGCTCTATGCCCGCATGGGCGACCACAACAAGGTGCTCGAGACCGCCGGCGAGGTACACCGGGCCTCGCACCAGGCCAACACCCTTGTCGAGAGCCTGCTGACCTGGGGGCGCTCTCAACTGGTGGGCGCCGAGTTGCGGCCGGTGAACCTGTCCGACGCCTTCGGACGCGTTCATCACAGCATGAAGTCCAGCATCGAACGCAAGAGCCTGAGATGCGCGCCGCCCGACCGCTCGGACGTCGCCGCGCTGGGCGATGCGGCATCGGTGGAGATCGTGATCCGCAACATTCTCGCCAACGCCATCAAGTTTTCCGAACCCGGCGGGGAGATCCGGATCGGGATCGGCCGCAAGGGCGCGATGGCCGAGCTCTCCATCGGCGACGATGGCGTGGGCATGGATGCGGACACGCTGGAACAGGTGCGCCGTCCCGGCGCGCAGGAGACGGTCGCCGGCACGCTGGGCGAGACCGGAACCGGTCTGGGCCTGTCCTTCTGCCACGATCTGGTCGACGCACAGGGCGGGCGCCTCATCATCGAGAGCCTGAAGGGCCGGGGTACAGATGTGACGATCTGCCTGCCGCTGGAACAGGTTTAACCATTGGGAAATGCGACCAGCTCTAGGGTAGGGCTCTTTTCAGCCTGAGCCGCGGCATTCCGTGATCGACCTCGACGCAAAGACAATTCTTTTCGTGGCATTCGTCGCGAATCTTTCTGTGTCCTATTTCATCCAGGCACAGAGGCGTCCGCCTATTGCTGCGGCTGCGCTTGCCGCGCGGCTGTGGTCGGTCGGGTTCGGCGTCATCGGGATTGGCGCATTCCTGATTTCGCTAGAGGACCGGGTTCCCAATGTGCTGTCCATCGTCATTGGCGAGACGTTGGGGATCGGGGGGTTCAGCATCGCGATCCTGGGTACCCGGGCCTTCATGTCGCTGAACGTCCGGATATGGCCCGTGATTATCAGCATGCTGCTGATCACGTCCGCCAGCGTCTATTTCACGTTGATCCAGCCAGATGACCGGATGCGGGTCCTTGTACTGTCGATCTGGGGATTCCTTGCCTGTTGGTATCTCTTCATCTCTCTCAGGCCCTGGATTCCGCCATCAAGGATCGGCAATCGCACCCGTCGGCCGGCTGCCGTCATCGTTCTGGTCTATTCCGCTGCGGTCGCCTATTACGGCGTCAAGGTCGGCTTCGGTCCGGACTTCGATGACTATCTGACCGATTCCGGGGCCACGACATCCACGATCGCGGTCCTCTACCTGATCGCAGTGGTCTACGGGTTGTGGTCGATGTCGTTGCTGTCGGGCCGCATGAGCTCTGAACTCGACAAGGAAATCCGGAAGCGCGACCGTCTCATCTCGGTGCTGGCGCATGACCTCCGAACGCCCTTCAACAGCCTGATCGGCGGTACCGAAGCGCTGCGGATGTTCGTGCGCAAGGGCGAACCGGAACGCGTCGAACGGATGGCTGACACGGTGCATACGGCGGCGACCCAGGCGCTCTCGCTGGTCGAGAGCCTGCTGTATTGGGGACGCAACCAGTTGAGCGGCGCCACGCTCGAGCCGGTGCAACTGGACCAGGCGATCGAGGCGGCATGCGCGCCGCTGCGCGAGAGCTTCCGCGAGAAGGACATCTCGCTCGCGACGGAATGCGAACCGGGCATCACCGCCGTGGCCGAGGCGGGCGGGCTGGAAACCATCCTCCGCAACCTGTTGAGCAATGCGCTGAAGTTCTCGCCGGGCGGCGAACAGGTCAGCATATCGGCCCGGCGCGACGGCGAGGAGATCATAGCTGTCGTACGTGATTGCGGTATAGGTATGAGCCAGGATGTGTTGCGCCGGATCGAGGATCCGGCCAATCTCTTCACAGCCGAAGGTACGCTGGGCGAGACCGGGACGGGGCTGGGTCTTTCCTTTTGCCGCGATCTCGTAGCAAGTTACCAAGGGCGACTGGAGTTTGACACCACACCAGGCATGGGCACGACGGTCAGGCTGCGTTTGCCTGCCGGGCCGACCGAGGCTGCCTTGAAGGACGACCTCGATGTTGCCGCCTGATGACCGCCGGACGATGAATGAATGCCGCACCATGACAACGACATTCCGCTTTCCGCCTTTCTGACCTTCCGCCTGAATGTCCTGGCGCAGCTGGCCAACCGGGCCGGCGCGCACTGGCACGAGCAGCGCAGCGGCCTGTCGCTGGCGGAATGGCGCATCATCGCCACCCTCGGCTTTTTCGGCCCCCTGTCACCCAGCGAGATCGCCAACCGGACCCTGATGGACAAGGCCGTCATCAGCCGGGTCAAGAGCACGCTCTCGCGCAAGCGCCTGATTGCCGACCGGCCCGATGAGCAGGACTCCCGCAAGCGCCGCCTCAGCCTCAGCGATGGCGGGCAGCGGGTGTACGACCAGACCATGCCGCAGGCGCAGAGCCGGCAGCGCGAGATGATCTCGCAGTTCAGCGACAGCGAACTCGAGGCGCTGGATTCGGCCATGAGCCGGCTCCAGGCCATCTTCGAGCGCGTTCTCGGCGAGGGACCGGACGTGTCCGCGGTCGAACGGCCTATGACGGCCGGGTTGGCGGGAGCGGACCCAGCTCGGCAACGGGATCCAGTGCCTTCCGGCCTCGCCGCACCTCGAAGTGGAGCTGAGCGGGATTGACGCCGCCGCTGCGGCCGACGGTTCCGATCCGCTCGCCGCGCGTGACCTTCTGGCCCTTGCGAACGGCGATTTCGCCGAGATGCGCATAGGCCGTGGTAAGGCCGCCCGCATGGCGGATCAGCACCAGATTGCCGAAGCTTCGCACCTCGTTGCCCGCGTAGACCACCGTGCCGGCGCCGGCAGCGCCGACCTCGCGGCCTTCCGGTGCGATGATGTTGACGCCGTCATTGTGCAGGCCGCCCTGCTTGGGTCCGAAACCCGATACAACCCGGCCGCCGACCGGCCAGACCATGGCGCCGGCCCGGACAGGCGGCGCGGTCGGTCCGGGCGCCGGCCTGACTGCCGCGCGCCGTGGCGTTGCCGCCGGTGGCGCCTTGGCGGTCGCGGGCGGCGGTCCAGCGGTGGCCCGAGGCGGTGAGGCGGAGGCGGCTGTATCGCGTGGCCGTTCCGGGGGCAGCGGCGGCGGCGTCCGGACCCGCGCGACCTGAGTCGCGGCAGGGGCGCGGCTGCCGCCCGGAATTTTCAGGATCTGGCGCGGAAAGACGCGGTAGGGCGGGCCGATGCCGTTCAGGCGCGCCAGGTCGTAGCGCCCGACGCCGTAGGCCTCCGAAATGACCGAGATCAATTCGCCCCGCACCACGCGGTGCAGGCGCAGGCTGGGAACGAACAGCCGCTGACCGGGACGGAGATCGTAGGGCGGTTGCAGCTCGTTTGCGGACACCAGATCCCGGACCGAGACGCCGGCACGACGGGCGACGTCGGACAGGTCTTCTCCGCTCTCGACACGGACCGTGCCGCCCTGCGTGCTGTTGGCGTCGTGCACCGTGGGCGGTCCCGACGGCCCCGAGCCGCCGCAGGCCGCGGATAGCAGGAGAACCAACGCTGCCAGATACCGAATCCGCATGGCGTGAACCTAGCCGAGCTTGAAGTCCCTGTGAATCGCCTGCCGGGCCGCCCGTTCAACTGCCCGAGGGCATGCCGGAGACCAGCGGCACGAAACGCACGGGGAGGATATTCTCCTTCCCGATCGTACCGTCCTCGTGGCGGGTCACCCGGACGATCTGCTGGCCGCTGCTGTCGCCTACCGGAATCAGCATCAGACCGCCTGGCGCCAGCTGTTCGGTCAGCGCGTCGGGCACCTGTCCGAAGGCGGCGGCTGTCACGATGATGCGGTCGAACGGCGCCTGCTGCGGCCAGCCCTTCATGCCGTCGCCGTGCAGGGTGACGATGCTGTGAAGGCCCAGCTCGTCGAACATCTTCCGCGAATCCAGATAGAGCCCGCGATGGCGTTCGATGGTGTAGACGCGCCGGCATATCTGCGCCAGCACCGCGGCCTGGTAGCCGGAACCCGTGCCGATCTCCAGCACCTTCATCCGCTCCTTCAGCGCCAGCTTCTCGGTCATGAAGGCGACGACATAGGGCTGACTGATGGTCTGGCCCTGCTTGATGGGCAGCGGCAGGTTGTCATAGGCCTGCGTCCTGAGCGCCTCGGGCACGAAACGCTCCCGCGGCACGGTCTCGATCGCGCGCAGCACCGCCGTGTCCGTAATGCCCTCCCGCCGAAGCTGCATCAGCAGCCGGATCTTGCGGTCGATATCAGGCATGGGGCGTCATCAATCGGCGAATATCTCGCCCGCGGCCTGCAGCGCCTTCGCATCGGTGAAGTTGAGGCTGATCGGGGTGACGGAGATGCCGCCGCGCCAGATCGTGCCGATATCCGTGCCCGGCGGCGGCATGGAGCGTTGCCGGCGGAGGCCCAGCCAGAAATAGGGAATGTTGCGGCCGTCGATGCGTTCGTCGACCGTCACGTCCGACTGGTCGCGGCGGCCGTGCGGAACCGCGTGGATGCCGTTCACCTCGTCAGGCTCGACATCGGGGAAGTTGACGTTCATCAGCACGTCCTTCGCCCAGCCGGTGTCGATCAGGCGGCGGATCACCTTCGGCGCCCAGTCCTCGGCGGTCTGCCACTTGATGACCTGGCCGTGCGCGCCGACCTGGCTGAGCGCGATCGACGGAACGCCCAGCAGGGTGCCTTCCATGGCCGCGGCGATGGTGCCGGAATAGGTGATGTCCTCGGCGATGTTGGCGCCGCGGTTGACGCCCGAGAGCAAGAGATCCGGCTTGCTGTCCAGCACCTTCCGCAGCGCCATCATCACGCAGTCGGTGGGCGTGCCCACGACGGAGTAGCGGCGGTCGCCGAGCTCATTCAGCCGAAGCGGCTGCGTCAGGCTGAGCGAGCGGCCGGCGCCGCTCTGCTCGGCGGCCGGCGCGACGATCCAGACATCGTCGGAGAGTTCGCGCGCGACCTTCTCCAGCACCTTGATGCCGGGCGCTTCGACGCCATCGTCATTGCAGATCAGGATACGCATGGATCAGGCCGCCTTTCCGCCGATGACCTCGAGCCCGCCCATGTAGGGGACGAGCACCTCTGGCACGCGGACGCTGCCGTCGGCCTCCTGGTAGTTTTCCAGAACGGCGATCAGCGCGCGGCCCACCGCCAGGCCCGAGCCGTTCAGCGTATGCACGAAGCGGGTCCGCTTCTCGCCTTCGGGGCGGTAGCGCGCGTTCATGCGCCGCGCCTGATAGTCCCAGCAGTTGGAGCAGGACGAGATCTCGCGGTAGCGGTTCTGCCCCGGCAGCCAGACCTCCAGATCATAGGTCTTCCGCGCGCCTGCGCCCATGTCTCCCGACGAAAGCATCATCACCTGATAGGCGAGGCCGAGCTTCTGCAACAGCTTCTCGGCGCAGCCGGTCATGCGCTCCAGCTCCGCCTCCGACTGATCGTCGGCGGTGATGCAGACCATCTCCACCTTGGTGAACTGGTGCATGCGGATCATGCCGCGGGTGTCGCGGCCCGCCGCGCCGGCTTCCGAGCGGAAGCAGGGCGTCATCGCCGTCACCCGCATCGGCAGGTCGCCGGCATCGACGATCTGTTCGCGCACAAGGTTGGTCAGCGGCACTTCCGAGGTCGGGATCAGCCAGTAGCCATTGTCGGTGTGGAACAGGTCCTCGGAGAATTTCGGCAGCTGGCCGGTCCCGAAGACCGCCTGATCGCGCACCAGCAGGGGCGGGATGATCTCGGTGAAGCCGAATTCCTCGGTCTGGGTGTCGATGAAGAAGTTGGCCAGCGCCCGTTCCAGGCGCGCCAGCTGGCCGCGCATGACCACGAAGCGCGATCCGGACATCGCCGTCGCGGCGTCGAAATTCATCATGCCCAGCGCCTCGCCGATCTCGAAATGCTCCTTCGGTTCGAAACCGAAGGCCGGCGGTTCGCCGTGCTGGCGGATCAGCACATTGGCGCTCTCGTCGGCGCCGACCGGCACGTCGTCCATCGGGATGTTCGGAATCCCGGCCAGCACATCGTCCAGCTCGGCTTCCTTAGCCCGGTCTTCCTCTTCAAGACGCTGCACATCGGCCTTCAGGTCGGCGGTGGCCTGCATCAGGCGCTGGGCCTCGGCCTCGTCGCCCTGCGCCTTCGCCTTGCCGATCAGCTTGGCGGTGGCGTTGCGCTCCGCCTGCTTCTCCTGAAGCTGCTGCTGCACGGCCAGACGGGCCTCGTAGAGCGAGGACAGCTCCGCCGCGCGCACGGACTGGCCGCGGGCGTCCATGCCGCGGTCGAAGGCTTCCGGGTTGTCGCGAATCCAGCGGATGTCATGCATGGGATCGTCTGCCGATTTAGGGATGGAAAGACGCGGGCGTTATAGGACCCGTCAAACTCGCCGTCCACATCTGCCGCAAGGGGCAGGTGCGTCAGCCGGCGGCGTCGGCCTTGGCCTGTTCCTGATCGCGCTTCCGCTCGACATAGACGGCGCAGAAGATCGATATCTCGTAGAGCAGGATGATCGGTATAGCGAGGGTGATCTGGCTGATCGGATCCGGCGGCGTGATGATCGCGGCGACGACGAAGACGCCGACAATGGCGTATTTCCGCTTGTCCCGCATGCCCTGCGCCGAGGCGATGCCCACCCGCGCCAGCAGCGTCAGCAGCACCGGCAGCTGGAAGCAGAGGCCGAAAGCGAAGATCAGCTTCATCACCAGCGACAGGTATTCGTTGACCTTCGGCTCCAACTGGATGGCGAGGCTCTCGCTGCCGACGGCCGGCGCCTCGAACGACAGGAAGAACTGCCAGGCCATCGGCATGACCAGGTAATAGACCATGGCGCCGCCGATCAGGAACAGGATGGGCGTCGCGATCAGGAAGGGCGCGAAGGCCTTTTTCTCGTTCTGGTAGAGACCCGGCGCCACGAACATGTAGACCTGCGAGGCGATGATCGGGAACGCCAGCATGAAGGCGGCCCAGAAGGCGACCTTGATGTAGGTGAAGAAGGCCTCGTGCAGCGCGGTGAAGATCATCCGCCGGCCCTGATCCTGCCCGATCAGATCCGCCAGCGGCGCCATCAGGAAGCCGTAGATCCCCTCGGCGAAATAGAAGCAGATGATGAAGGCGACGAAGATCGCGGCCACGGCGTAGAGCAGGCGGTTGCGGAGCTCGACCAGGTGGGAGAGCAGCGGCTGCTTCTTGTCCTCGACCTCGTCATAGGCGTCGTTGCCGTCGGGCCCGTTGATCGCGTCCGACATCAGCCGCTGGCCTTCTTCTGTTCGGCCGGCGCTGCTTCGCCGCCGGCTTCCGGCGCAGGGGCCTGCCCCGGTGAGGGCGCGTCACCCGGCTCGGCCTGCGCCTCGGGCGCCGGCGGTTCGGAGGCGGGGCCTTCTGCCGGCTTCTTGTCCTTTGCGCTGTCGAAGCCCGGAACGGGGGCTGTCGACTTGCGGTTTACCGGCGTGCCGTCGACTTCCTCGTCATCGTCGAAGAGGTTGTCGAACATGTTGTTCTCGGTGCCGGTCGGATCCAGCATCGAGTTGGCGTTGGTCGCGTCCTTGACCTCATCCTTCAGCTTGTCGAGTTCGGCCTCGCGTGCGACGTCGTCCATGGTGCGCTGGAAGTCGCGCGCCATGCCGCGGGCCTTGTTGACGAACTGGGTCACCGTGCGCAGCACGGTCGGCAGTTCCTTGGGTCCGAAGATCAGGACCGTCAGGACCGCCACCACCAGCAGTTCGGACCAGCCGAGGTCGAGCATGGGACCTGCCCGTCAGGAAGGGGAAAGGACGAAGGGTGGGAAGAGGATCAGGCCTTGCTCGCCTTGTCCTGCTCGTCGGACACCCGCGCGTTATCCTTGGTTTCCTCGCCTTCCTTGGCCTCGCCTTCCTTGAGGCCGCTGCGGAAGCTCTTGATGCCCTTGCCGACATCGCCCATCAGGCTGGAGATCTTGCCGCGTCCGCCGAACAGGACCAGCACGACCACCAGAACGATCAGCCAGTGCCAGATGCTGAATGAACCCATTGAATTTCTCCGCTCGTCATGTGTTGGCGGCGGGACCTGACGCATGAGCGCCGGTTCCACCAGGGCCTTTCGGCCCCTTATAGAGGATCAGGGGCTTACGGGAAAAAGAATCATGCGTTCGGGATCAATCGTGACCGAAACGCTTGCGCCCGCGGCCGGAGGCCGTGCGGCCGTCCGCAATCTCAGCGCCTCGCCGTCGGGCCCCGTCGCAACCACCCGCCAGTAGGCGCCGACCAAGCGTGTCTCCTCGATACGGCAGGTGCTGCCGGTGATGTCGATGTCCATGGCCTCCGGCCGGATCACGACGGTCGCCCCGCCATCCGGCGCATCGGCGGGAAAGCGGCCCAGCACGGTGGAGACGGCGCCGTCCTTCACCTCGCCTGTCAATTCGTTCACGACGCCGAAGAAGCGGGCCATGAACAGGTTTGCGGGCTTCAGATAGACGTCTTCCGGCGTGCCGATCTGCACGATCCGGCCCGCCTGCATCACCGCGATCCGGTCGGCCATCCGCATGGCTTCCTCGGGATCGTGGGTCACCAGCAGCACCGATGCACCGGCCTGTTTCAGCACCGACAGCGTTTCGTCGCGGACCGCGTTGCGCAGGGTGACGTCCAGATTGGCGAAGGGTTCGTCCATCAGCATCAGTCCGGGCTCCGGGGCCAGCGCGCGGGCCAGCGCAATGCGTTGCTGCTCGCCGCCGGAGAGCTGATGCGGGTACTTGGCGCCGATGCCCGGCAGCCCGACGCGGGCGAGCACGGTCTCGACCCGGCGCTTGCGCTCCGATGCGGCGGCGCTCTTCAGGCCGAAACCGACATTCTCGGTGACCGACAGGTGCGGGAACAGGGCGTAATCCTGGAAGACCATCCCGATGCGCCGGGCTTCGGGCGGCGCCGACCGTCCCGGTTCGGCCACGGTCACGCCGTCAATGCCGATGGAGCCGGCCTGCAGATCCTCCAACCCGGCGGCGAGGCGCAGGCTGGTGGTCTTGCCGCAGCCCGACGGTCCGAGAAGACAGAGGATCTCGCCTTCGCCAATCTCGAGCGTGAGGCCGTCGACGGCCTTCACGTCGCCGAACCTGTGCGTGACGTCGGTGAAGCGGAGTCTGGTCAAGTCAGGCGCCCGGCGGAAAGGTCATGACCGCTTGTTAGTGTGGAACCGCGGTCAGCGCAAACGCTCGCTTGAGGCCGGCCCGTTCAACCCATCCAGATCGGAACCACCGACAGCGCGAGCAGCAGGCCGAGCGTGACATTCGCCGCGCGCCACTGCCGGTCGCTGCGGATGACCTTGCCCAGCAGCGTTCCGCCTGCGCACCAGAGCGACAGCGCCGTGATCCCCGACAATCCGAACACGCCGCCGAGGATCAGCGCGAGCTCGGCGGGGCTGGCGGCCAGCGTGGCGAATGACGCCGCGCCGCCGAGCGCCATGGTCCAGGCCTTGGGGTTCACGACCAGCAGCAGCAAGCCGGTCAGGACGCCCATCGGCTCGGTCCTGCCGCCGGACGAGGGCGGTCCCGCGCTGCCGATCCGCCAGGCCAGCCAGAGCAGATAGGCCGAACCGGCAACCCGCATCGCCAGGGTCAGTTCCGGAACCGCCAGAAGCAATGCGCCCAGGCCTGCCCCGGCCGTGGCGCAAAGTATCGCAAGTCCCCCGGCATTGCCGGCGAGCAGCGGCAGGCTCCGCCAGTACCCGAACTGGACGCCGGATGCGGTTGCGAGCGTGGTCGCGCCGCCGGGTGTCAGGGTTGCCACAGCGGCGAAGATCAGAAGCGATATGAAGGTATCCGACATGCCCGGCTCCAAGCTGGCGCAGGCATGAAGCTAGAGCCGGGGACGGGTGCGGCAATTGAGTTATTCTCGCGCTTAGGACAGAAATACTGTCCTATCTGCGGATCACGCGGTGCCGTTGCCGTTGCCGCCGTCGAAAAGGCCCGGATCCTTCGGCTCGGCCGACAGGAGGCCCGTCGCCTTCAACTCGTCGATGCCGGGCAGGTCGTTGAGGTTGCTCAGCCCGAAATGGATCAGGAACTCGTCGGTGGTGCCGTAGGTCACCGGGCGGCCCGGGGTCTGACGACGGCCGCGCGGTCGGACCCAGGCGGTCTCCATCAGCACGTCCATGGTGCCCTTGGACACGGCCACGCCGCGCAGTTCCTCGATCTCGGCGCGGGTGATCGGCTGGTGATAGGCGATGATCGAGAGCGTCTCCACGGCCGCGCGCGACAGCTTGCGCGGCGTCACCCGGTGCTCGGCCAACGCGTCGGCCAGATCCGGCGCGGTGCGGAACATCCACTTCTCGCCGACGCGGACGGGCTCGACGCCCCGGCCGCGGTAGTCCTCGGCCAGCGCCGCCATCACCACCGACGCATCGACACTGTCAGGCAGGCGCTTCGCGATGGTCGCCAGGTCGAGCGGCTCGCTGGCCGCGAACAGAAGCGCCTCTGCGATGCGGACGTGGTCGCGGTCGACGCTCAACTGTTCGCCCGCCGGCGGACATAGATCGGTCCGAAGGTGCGTCCCTGCCTGAGGTCGATGTCGCCCTGTTTCGCCAGCTCAAGCGCCGCAAGCAGGGTGGAAGCTGTGGCCGAGCGGCGGGTGAAGGGCTGCGCCGGTGTCGGCGGCAGGAAGGCCTGCAGGCTGGACCACTCCGGCAGAGCGCCGAGCAGCCGCCGCATACGCTCCAGCGCCATTTCGACCGAGATGACCTTCTCGCGCCGGACTTTCAGCGGTTCGTTGTCGCCCTTGGCCTCGCAATGCGCGCCATAGGCCTTCAACAGATCGTAGAGATCGCAGTCCCAGGCCGAGGCGCGCTGGATGCGGATGCCTTCGGGCGCGCCGCGGCGGTGGAAGTCGATGCTCTCGCGCTGACGGCCCATCAGCTTCACCGAGACCTCGCGCATCGCCTGAAGCCGCCGCAGCTGCCAGTTCAGCCGCGCCGCCATCTCTTCGGCCGAGAGTTCGTCCTCGGGTTCCGGATCCGGCAGCAGCAGGCGGGATTTCAGATAGGCGAGCCAGGCGGCCATCACCAGGTAGTCAGCGGCGAGTTCCAGCCTGAGCTGGCGGGCGGATTCGACATAGTCGAGATATTGCTCGGCGAGCTTCAGCATCGAGATCCGCGCGAGATCGACCTTCTGGTCGCGGGCGAGATCCAGCAGCAGGTCGAGCGGACCTTCGTAGCCGTCGAGATCGAGCACGAGCTGCGTCCCGGCATCGGGGCGCGGCGCGTCTTCCTCGAAGGCGGGCGGGGTCATGTCCGACAATTCGACCATATATCTAGTATGGCACGCTCACCCGACCACATCACGCAGTTCCTCGAGCAACTGGGCGCGGTCGACAGGCTCCGCCGATGTCCGGGCTTCGCTGACCTTCGCCCATCGGGCTGCCGCTGCCTCGCCCATGTCGGACAGCGCCTCGGCGACCCCCGTCATGACAGTGAAATCGCCCGAACACTGCAGAACGCCGTCGCAGCCCGCTGCCACCGCCGCGGTGGCGAGTTCACCCCGCGAGCCGTCCAGCGCCTTCATGTCCAGATCATCGGAAACCAGAAAACCGTCGAAGCCGCAGAAGCCGCGGATGATGCCCTCGATGATATCCGGCGACAGGGTCGAAGGGCGGTCCGGATCGATATCCCGGAAAACCAGATGGCCGGTCATGGCGATCGGTGCGCAATCGCCCGCCGCGCGGAAACTGGCGAAGTCGGTATCTTCCAGCGCCGTCCGGTCGGCCGTGACCAGCGGCAGGCTGTCATGACTGTCCACCAGGGTGCGGCAGTGCCCCGGCCAGTGCTTCGAGACCGGGACGATGCCGCCGGCGAGCAGACCCTCGGCCTGCGACCGCCCGAGTGTGGCCACCGTCTCCACCGATGCGCCGAAGGCGCGGTCGCCGATGACGTCGTGGGTTCCCGGAAAGGCCAGATCCAGCACCGGGGCGCAGGCGATGTCGAAACCGGCGCCGGCGCACTGATCGGCGATGATCCGGCCCGACAGCCAGGCCGCGTACTCCGCCGTTTCCGGGTCGCGCTCCCAGAGCGCGCCGATCGCGGCCGCCCGCGGCAGCTTCTCCCAGTGCGGCTCGGTCAGGCGCTGGACCCGGCCGCCTTCCTGATCGACCCATAGGCAGGGGGCCTCCGTATCGAGGACGCGGCGGACGCTGTCGGTGAGGCGGCGGACCTGGTCCGGCGTCTCGACATTGCGCCGGAACAGGATGACGCCGAGCGGCCGGTGTTCGGCCAGCAGGGCTGCTTCGTCTCCGGTGAGTTCAGGCCCCGAAATGCCGAAGATGGCGGGTTTCATTGGTCCTACCGTTTCGCAACCAGACAGTCCTGACCGGCCTGCTTCAGCCGGCCGCAGAAAGTCTCCGCCTCGGCGCGGGACCCGAAGTTGCCGACACGGAGGCGGTAGAAGATGCCCCGGTCTCCGGTATCGACGCGGCTCACGTCCGGGTTCATGCCGCCCAGCAGCGCCTTCTGCTTGCCGCTGATCCGGTTCCAGGTCTGCATGGCCGCCGCATTGTCGCGCAGCGCGGCCAACTGGACCTGCCAGTCACCGGTCGGGGCGGCAGGGGTTGCTGCGGGGGTCGCCGGTGCCGGTGCCGCGGCCGGTTTTGGCTCCGGTGTACTCGCCGGGGGCGGAGCGGGCGGCGGCGGCACGGCTGCCGCTGTCTCGCCCCCTTCACCGCGTGGCTCGACCTCGACGGTTTCCAGGTCTTTCTGCGGCAAGTCCGCGGGCGGCGGCATTTCCTTCACCGTGGGCGCTGGAGCCGGCGCGGGCTGGGGCTCCGGCAGAGGTTGCTCGACGGCGGGCAGCAGCCGTTCCACGGTCTCGCCCTGAGCGCCGCTGCCGAAGCTGTCATAGACCCGCTTGTCCTGATCGGGGATCTCCTCACCGCCGGGCTCGGCCAGCCGTTCGCGGTCCGGCCCGTCCGGTGCGCGGGCGATGGGTACGGCCTCCCGAACCTGCACCACGGCCTCCTCGCCGCGGAAGACGAACCAGGCTACGACGCCGAACGCCATCAGCGCGGCGAGGAGCACGAGCCCCGCCGCCAGCCGCCAGCGTCCGCCTGCCTCTGCCATCAGCGCATTTCCTCCACCGGCGTCACGCCCAGCACCGCGAGGCCGCTGCGGATGACCGTCCGGACGCCCTCGACGAGCGCCAGCCGGGCCGTTGTGAGTTCCGTGTCGTCCGGCTGGATGAAGCGCAGTTCCTCGGCGTCCCGGCCGCGGGTCCAGAAGCCGTGGAAGCCCGAAGCCAGATCGTTCAGATAGAAGGCCAGCCTGTGCGGCTCGGCGGCCTCGGCGGCCTGCTCGACGGTGCGGGGCCAGGCGGCCATCAGCCGGATCAGCGCCAGTTCCTCGGGATGATCCAGCCGGCCGAGATCCGCGCCCTGCAGCGCGCCGCGGCTGACGTCCAGTCGCGGCATGTCCCGCTCGGCGTTGCGGAAGACCGAGCAGCAGCGGGCATGTGCATACTGGACGTAGAAGACGGGATTGTCCTTCGACTGCTCGAGCGCCTTCGCGAAGTCGAAGTCCAGCGGCGCCTCGTTCTTCCGGGTCAGCAGCATGAAGCGGACGACATCCTTGCCCACGCGGTCGACCAGATCGCGCAGCGTGATGAAGGTGCCGGCGCGCTTCGACATCTTGAAGGGCTCGCCATTGTCGTAGAGGTGCACCAGCTGGCAGAGCTTGATGGTCAGGCTGCCCTGATCGTTGGTCACCGCGCGCGTCGCCGCGACCATGCGCTTCACATAGCCGCCGTGGTCGGCGCCGAATACGTCGATCATCTGTCCGAAGCCGCGCTTGTACTTGTCCAGGTGATAGGCGATGTCGGCAGCGAAATAGGTCCAGTCGCCGTTTGATTTCCTCAGCGGCCGGTCGACGTCGTCGCCCCAGTCGGTGGCGCGGAACAGCAGCTGCGGCCGGGGCTCCCAGTCCTCGGGCGTCTTGCCCTTCGGCGGCTCCAGCACGCCGGTATAGACCTGACCGCGGCTCTCCAGTTCCTCCACCACGTCGGTGATGCGCCCGTCGAGATGCAGCGTCCGTTCCGAGGTGAAGACCTCCTGATCGATGCCGACGGCAGCGAGGTCGTCGCGGATCATCGCCATCATCTTCTCGACCGCATAGAGCCGCAGCGGCTCCAGCCAGTCGGCTTCCGGCGCGTCCAGCCAGCGGTCCTGCTCGGTCTCGGCGAGGTCGCGGGCCGGCTGGACAAGGTAGTCGCCGGGATACAGACCCTCCGGCATCTCGCCCACGTCGCGGCCCAGCGCCTCGCAGTAGCGGAAGTGCAGCGAGCGGGCGAGCGCGTCGATCTGGTTGCCGGCGTCGTTGATGTAGTATTCCCGGGTGACGTCATAGCCGGCCTTGGCCATCAGGCCTGCCAGCGCGTCGCCGAAGACCGCGCCGCGGGCGTGGCCGACATGAAGCGGTCCGGTCGGATTGGCGCTGACATACTCGACGTTCACGGCCGCGCCGCCGCCCATGTCGCTGTCGCCATAGCTGCGCCCGCGGATCAGGATCTGCTTCAGCCGTTGCTGCATGTAGGCCGGGGTCAGCCGGATGTTGATGAAGCCGGGGCCGGCGATCTCGACCGTCTCCACCCCCTCCAGCGCCGCAATGGCCGGCTGCAGCAGATCGGCGATGTCGCGGGGCTTCATCTTCGCCGGCTTGGCCAGCACCATGGCGACATTGGTCGCCAGGTCGCCATGCGAAGGATCGCGCGGCGGTTCGACCGTGACCCCCTTGAAGGCCAGGCCGTCGGGCAGTCCCTCGGCGCTGGCGGCCAGCGCCACGATCTCGTCCTGAAAGTGCTTGAACAGGTTCATTCCGAATCGCCCGGTTTTTCGTGGAAGAGACTAGCAAACCCCGATCCCGCCGGCATCCGGCGGCGACCCGAGGAAGCAATTGACAAAGCAGGCCTGCGGTCTAAATCCGTGGGGCACAGGACGCAACCGAGAAAGCCGGGCAGGGAGCCATGAGCGAGACCCAGACCGCAGACTTCGCCGTAACCGAATCCGCCGCACGCCGCGTGGCCGAACTGATCGAGGCCGAAGGCAACCCCGACCTGAAACTGAGAGTTCAGGTGCTGGGGGGCGGCTGTTCAGGTTTCCAGTACGATTTCCGCTTCGACAGTGAAGTGGCCGAGGACGATCTGATCATCGAGCAGGACGGCGTGAAGGTTCTCGTGGACTCTGTTTCCATCGAGTATCTCCGCGGCTCCCAGTTCGACTATGTCGAGGAAATGATCGGTTCGTCCTTTCAGGTGAAGAACCCGAACGCGACCGCGTCCTGCGGCTGCGGCACCTCCTTTTCGGTGATGTAGCGGCATGCTGAACCGCGTCGCCCGCTGGCTCAGCGGCGAAGAGAGTTCCGCCGCTGGACAGGTCGGCGGATTCGACGAACTGCAGATCTGCGCCGCGGCCCTGCTGGTCGAAGCGGCCCATCTTGACGGCGAATTCACCGATGACGAACGTGGGGCCATTGCAGGTGCGCTGAGGCGTCAGTTCGAGTTGTCGGATGACGAGACGGAGAGCCTGATCGGCGAGGCCGAGCGGGTGCACAGCGACGCCGTGGAGATTTCCCGGTTCACCCGCGCGGTCAAGGCGCTGCCGCATGAGCGGCGCATCGAAATTCTTGAGGCCATGTGGGATGTCGTGCTTGCAGACGGCGACCTGCATGCCTATGAAGCCAATCTGTTGCGCCGTGTCGGAGGCCTGATCTACGTTTCCGACAGGGAAAATGGGGAAGCGCGGCAGCGTGCGGCGGCCCGGCAGGGCTGAGCGGTCGCGTTGGATCTCCGGTGGGGCCGGAGCGGGTTGCAAGGGGAGAAACGGCTGATGCCTTACGTCGTCACGGAAAACTGCATCAAGTGCAAGTTCCAGGATTGTGTCGAGGTTTGTCCGGTCGACTGCTTCTACGAAGGCGAGAACATGCTGGTCATCCATCCGGATGAGTGCATCGATTGCGGCGTGTGCGAGCCGGAATGCCCCATCGAGGCGATCATCCCGGATACCGACCCCGAGTCCGAGAAGTGGCTGGAACTCAACCGCGAGTGGTCGGAGAAGTGGCCGAACATCACGCGCAAGGGCGACAGCCCGGCGGACGCCGACGAATGGCGGGATGTCGAGAACAAGTTCGAGAAGCACTTCAGCGAGGCGCCCGGCGCCGGAGACTGACGCTGCGTCAACTTCGGTTGACTCTCAACAAGAGCCGTTATGCCGCGCCGATTCAGAAAAATTGGCGTGTGAAAACTGTCATTTTTGTGTTATATACTAGGCGTCTGACGACGTCAGGGCTTACGGCATAGAGATTCGGAGCAGTTGAGGCGGGACGCATACGTGCAGCCCGTTTTTTCATGACCGGTCCTTCCGCGACCCGGAACCGCTCTGCGGTCAGGCATGATGATGGCTTCGCGTGTTCGGTCGCCCTCTTTCAAGGGCGCAGGAAGGTTTTGCGCGCCTTCATCCAGTGACCCCATGGGTCGCTGCGCTTGCGTGATTTGATAAGGAACTGGATCGACCATGACCGAGAAGAAGGCGACCCCGGTGTCGCGGAAGAAGAAGGCGAAGCTGGAGTATTCGAAGGGCGACCATGTCGTCTACCCGTCGCACGGCGTCGGACAGATCACCTCCATCGAGGAGCAGGAGATCTCCGGCTACAAGCTGAAGCTGTTCGTCATCGACTTCCCGCATGAGAAAATGACCCTGCGCGTCCCGACGACGAAGGCCGAGGCCACAGGCATGCGTCCGCTCGCCTCGACGAAGGTGATGAAGCAGGCCCTGGAAACCCTGAAGGGCCGTGCCCGCGTCAAGCGCACCATGTGGTCGCGCCGCGCGCAGGAATACGAAGCCAAGATCAATTCCGGCGATCCGGTCTCGATCGCGGAGGTCGTGCGCGACCTGCACCGCAACGAGGACCAGCCCGATCAGTCCTATTCCGAGCGCCAGATCTACGAAGCGGCGAAGGAGCGGCTGACGCGGGAGCTGGCGGCGGTCGAGAAGATCGAGCACGATGACGCCCAGGTGAAGCTGAACAAGCTGCTGGCCGCCTGACCCGTTCGGGACATTCTGTCTGGGAAGAGGCCGGCCTTTGCGCCGGCCTTTTTCGTGTCCGGCCGGCCCGGACAGGGAGATGAACATGCTGGAACTCAGACCGGGTTGCGAATGCTGCGACCGCGATCTGCCGCCGGACTCGGCCGAGGCGGTGATCTGTACCTTCGAGTGCACCTTCTGCCGCGATTGCGCCGAGAACCGTCTCGGCGGTGTCTGCCCCAATTGCGGCGGCAACTTCAGTCCGCGGCCCATCCGGCCTGTGCACATGCTGACGAAGTACCCGGCCGCGACCGAACGGACATACCACCCCGGCAACTGCGGCGACGCCGCCTGAGGCAGCCTACTGCAGCGCGAACGGTCCGCAGGCCATACCGGCCCGCTCGGCATCGACGGCGGGCCAGTCGTCCTGCCGCCGGACCAGACGCCGGACCAGCACGATACCCTTCGTCGACGGCGAGACCACCGCATCCGGCAGGCCTCGTACCGCCTGGTCTTCGGTGGCGATGACGCCGGTCCAGCCGTCGGTGCCCGTTTCCTGCTCGCCGACCGTGAGGAAGTTAGCCGTGTCGTCGGCGTAGGCGGCCAGCGACAGGTCGTCGGCCGACTGAGGCAGCCGGACCGACAGCGGCCCCTGCGAGAGATCATAGGCGCAGACCGAATAGGCGATGTCCGGGTCGGGCCGCACGATGGCACGGCTCTCTGCGTTGACCGGCGGCAGGTGCTGCAGGCTGTTGTAGCCGAAGCTGTCGCCAGTGCGCTCGAATACCCGGTTCATCGACAGTTGCGGCAGCAGCCAGACGGTTGCGACATGCACCAGCGCCGCGGTCAGCAGCATGAAGCCGATCCAGCGGCCGGCCTTGCGGACCTGCATCGGCGTCATCGGCAGGCCCCCCGGTCGATATGCGGCAGCGCGACCGTGGCGAGGTCGGCTGCAACGCCTTCTGCAGGGCGATAGAGGCGCAGGGTGACCGAACGGCCCGCATCGCCGGCACCCGAGGGAATCCAGGCGCTGCCGGGATCGTCGCCGCCAAGCTGGATCCGGATGTTGCCCTGACCGTCCTGCGTGACGTCGCCGGCGCTGGCCGACCAGATACTGGCGGCGTTCGGTATCGGGAAGTGGTCGTTGCCGTAGAGGGTCACGGTCCACCAGTCGGCGTCCGGCACCGGCCCCGACAGGTAGTAGACGCAATTCGCCTTCAGCCGCTCGCCGGCACTGTCGCGGAAGGCGGTGAGGTGGACCGCCTCGTCCTGACGCGTGGTCATCAGTCCCGACAGGGCCACTGCGCTCAACATCCAGGGATTGGCGTCCGGGTTGCCGTAGTCGGCGCTGGTCTGCCAGGGGCCATTGCGGACGGACTCGGTATCGGAGACCATCTTGACCGCCATCAGGCCGGATCCGGCACCCAGAATGCCGCCGACGACGATGACCGACAGGACGAAGTAGAAGCGCCCGGCCTCGAACTTGAGCCAGCGCGTCACCGTTGGGTCAGCTTCAACTCGATGCGGCGGTTGCGGCGCATGGAGATCTCATCCGAGCCCGGCTCGATCGGGTAGTAGGACGCGAACCCGGTGGGCGCCAGGCGGTCGCCTGGAATGCCCTGGTCGATCAGGAACTTGGCGACGGCGATGGCGCGCGCCGACGACAGCTCCCAGTTGGAGGGGAACCGGGCCGTGTTGATGGGCCGGGCGTCGGTATGGCCGTCGATCCGAAGCACCCAGTTGATGTCTTCCGGAATCTCGTCGGCCACCTTGCGCAGGGTTTCCGCCAGCTTGGTCATCTGGATCTGGCCGGCGACGCCGAGGTCGGCGCTGCCCGAGCCGAACAGCACCTCGGACTGGAAGACGAAGCGGTCGCCGACGACCCGGATACCGGGCTGGTCGGACAGTACCTCGCGCAGGCGTCCGAAGAACTCGGAGCGGTAGCGGGCCAGCTTCTCGACCTGGCTGGCCAGCGCCTTGTTCAGGCGGCGGCCCAGATCGGCGATCGCAGCCTTGCTTTCCTCGTCCCGCCGCTCGTATTCGTCCAGCAGCCCCTGGATCTCGTTCAGCTGCTTGCGCAGGTCGGCGATCTGCAGGTTCAGCAAATGGATCTGACGCCTTGCTGCTTCGGAGATGCGCTGCTCCTCGGTCAGCGACGCCTGGGCGCGCTCGACCGCGGCGCGTTCCGTCGACAGCTCGTCCCGCGCGCCCTGCAACTCGTCCAGGGTCTCCTTCAGCCGCTGCGAAGCGTCTTCGAGATCGCCTTCCATGCCCGCGATCCGCGTCTCGGTCTCGACCGCCTGACGCTCCAGCTCGGCGACCCTGTCCTGGGTCTGGAAGTAGAGCGACTGCAGTTCGGTGTAGGATTCCTCGGCCTCGACCCGCTTGCTCTCGGATTCGTCGCGCAGCCTCGCGAGCGCCGCTTCCCGCGCCCGGAGCTCGGCCAGCTGGGCCTCGAGTTCGGCGCGGTCCGCCTCGGTGAAGGTCTGAAGGTTTTCCAGCCGTTCTTCAGCGGTTTCCGCGCGCTCCCTCAGCGTCGCGATCTGCAGCGCCAGGTCGTCGCGCTCCGCCGTCGATGCGGACAGCGCCGCCGACAGCTGCGAGACATTGCGGCGCAGGTCCTCGTTGGCCCGGCGCTCGCTGGACAGCAGGCTCTGCAGGCTGGTGAGTTCGGCGCTGAGCCGCTCCAGTTCCTCGTCGCGGCCGGTCAGTTCCTTGTCCAGGAAGTACTGGGCCAGGTTCATCAGCACGAAGACGAAGATCAGGATCAGGGTCAGCGACGCCAGGGCGTCGACGAAACCCGGCCATGTGGTGTCGTCGTCGCCGGCCCGGAAGCGTCGGCGTGAGAGGGCCACGGTCAGCGGCCCTCGTCGGCGATGGCTGCGATGGTGCGGGTCAGCACCTTGATCTCGGCGCGGATCTCGTCGACGGCCTGCTGGCGGCCGGTGGTGACCTCCTCAAGCAGCCGCGTGACGTGGACGCCGATGTTGCGCAGATGCGCATCGGCGGCCGAATCCGTGTCGCCCTCGGTGGCGACGGCGATGCGCTGCAGGATCGGCTTCAACTCCATCTGGCCCTCGGCCAGCTTCACCATCAGGTCGCGCTCTGTCCGCATCTGGTCGGTCAGGCCGGCCAGCCGCTCCGACAGCTGCAGCAGGGTGTGGTTGCCGGAGGTCCGGGACTCCTCGGACCGCGCCATGATGCGTTGCAGGTTTTCCAGACTGTCCGCCGTCTGCTCCAGCAGCGCCTGGACATAGACCGGGACCGAGGCCTCGCCGTCGGCGATGCCGCCGACGCCGCCGCTGGACAGCCGCGTGAAGCTGGAGAGCCATTCCTCCAGATCGTTGTAGAAGCGGTTCTGCGCCTGGCCGGCCTGCAGGTCCATGAAGCCCAGCACCAGCGATCCGGCAAGGCCGAACAGCGACGAGGAGAACGCCGTCGCGAGTCCCTGAAGCGGGTCGTTCAGCCGGCCCATGATGTCGGCGAAATCCGGGTCGAGATCGCCGCCCAGCGTCATGCCGCCGAAGACGTCGCCGATCGAGGCGATGGTCTGGATCAGGCCCCAGAAGGTGCCCAGCAGACCGAGGAAGATCAGCAGACGGCCGAGATAGCGGGTCATGTCCCGGCTTTCGTCCAGCCGGGCGCCGATCGAAGTCCAGCAGCGAGCGCATCGACGTCGCCGACAGGCTCACCTTGCCCTTCTTCTCCTGCAGCATGGTCGCCAGCGGCGCCATCATGGACGGCGCGGACTGCATCGACAGGCCCGGCTCGTTGCGGCGGTAGGTGTCGACCCAGCGCACCGCGGGGCGCAGCGACAGCACCTGACGCAGGACATAGCCGATACCGATCAGCAGCACGCCGACGATCAGACCGTTCAGGACCGGGTTGGTCATGAAGGCGGCGATGACGACCTCATGCAGCACGCCGACAACGGCGACCACGAGCACCAGAAAGATCAGGATGCGGGTCAGATAGGCCGAAGGCTGGGTCATGGGGCTATGGGGTCCTTCCTGTAGCGCCGGTCACCGGGCCGCGACTTTCAGATCCACTCGGTTGCCCGGTCCCCCTCCGGTCGGCTCGCCAAGCGCCCGCACCAGGATGCGGAAGCTCTCGATGCCGTTGTCCAGCAGGATCCGCCGGACGTTCTGCGCCCGCCGCAGCGATACCCGGCGTTTCCAGACGCTGGTTTCGGTGCTGCTGTCGGCATAGGCCTCGATCTGGATGCGCAGATTGCGGTCCGACTGCGCTTCGGCGGCGACGGATTCAAGCAGCGCGCGGCCCTCGGGTCCGACTTCGGTCGACGGGCCGTCGAACAGGATCTGCATGCCTCCGGGTGCAGCGGCGGGCGGCGTCACCACGGCGACACGGCGCTCGGGCTCCGGCGCCGGCCTGGGCGCCGGATCGGCTGCCGGTTGCGGCTTCGGTTCGGGCGTCTGCGCCGCCGGTGCGGGCGGCGGGCTGGCCTTGGGCAGTTCGACCTTCGGCGGCTCCGGCTTCGGCGCGGGTTTCGGCGCCGGCGCAGGCTCCGGCGCGCGGGCAACCGGTTCGGGCTTCGGTTCCGGTTTCGGCGCGGCTTGCGGCGCTGGCCGCGGCTGCGGTTCGGGGCGCGTCACCTGAACCGGACGCGGCGACGGGGCCGGCGTCTCGGAACCGGGCGGCCGCAGGCGAATTCGCTCGGACCCCGAAAACTGGTGAAGCGGCGTCGAGTTGTCCTGCGGCGCCAGCACGGGGCCGTCGCTGGTGTTGAATGGCAGGCTGGCGCGGCCGGGATTCCCGGTCTGGCCATAGCCGGCATTCGGATAGACCTGAACCGGCGACGTTCTCGAGACCGGCCTGTCGCCGTCCTGACGCACGCCGCTGCCGTCGATCACGATCGTCTGCGCGGCGGCTGGCACTGCGAACAGCACCGCCAGCGCCACGACAAAGCCCCCGCCATGTCTGCGAATCGATGCCACCATCATCCTCTGCGCCCAGTTGGGCGAAACATAACGGCGCTGGCGGAACAACGCCAGCCTGTCAGCGGGTTGCGGTCGCAGCCTTCAGCGATTTCAGAAGCGGCGCATGCAGGCTGCCATTGCCCGCAACGATGTCGCCGGTCTCCATCATCTTCCGGCCGCCCTTGATGTCGGTGACCAGTCCGCCGGCCTCGCGCACCAGCACGATGCCTGCCGCGATGTCCCACTGATGCAGCCCGCGCTCCCAGAATCCGTCGAAGCGCCCGGCCGCGACGAAGGCCAGGTCCAGCGAGGCGACACCGAAACGGCGGATGCCCGAGATGTTGTCGGTCAGCGCCCGAAGCTCGGCCAGCAGCGTGTCATGACCCGGCCGGCCCATGTAGGGGATGCCGGTGGCGAACAGCGCTTCCGACATCCGCGACCGGCCCGACACGCGCAGACGCCGGTCGTTCATGAAGGCGCCCTTGCCCCTCTCGGCGTAGTAGAGCTCATCGGTGACCGGGGCCAGGATGACGCCGGCCTGGATGTCGCCCTTCTGCATCAGCCCGATGGAGATGGCGAAATGCGGGAGGCCATGCAGGAAGTTCGTCGTGCCGTCCAGCGGATCGACGATCCAGTAGCTGTCGCCGTCACCGGCCTCGATGCGGCCGCCTTCCTCCTGGATGAAGCCGAAGTCGGGACGCGCGCGCGACAGTTCCTCCCGGATCGTTTCCTCGGCCGCGACATCGGCGCGGGAGACGAAATCGGCCGGTCCCTTGCGGGAGACCTGAAGCTGTTCCACCTCGCCGAAGTCGTGCAGCAGCTTGCGCGCGGCCTTGCGGGCCGCCCGCTCCATGACGTTGATCAGTGCGGATTTGCGCAAGACGGATCAGTCCGCGCGCTTGACGTATTCGCCGGCCTCGGTGGCGACGATGATGTTCTCGCCCGTCTCGATGAAGGGCGGCACCATGCAGCGCATGCCGTTCGACAGGGTCGCCGGCTTGTAGCTCGACGCCGCGGTCTGGCCCTTCACGGTCGGCTCGGTCTCGGTGACTTCCAGCGTGACATGCTCGGGCAGGATCACGCCCAGCGCTTCCTCCTCGTAGAACTCGACCTGAACCATCATGCCGTCCTGCAGATAGATGGTCTCGTCGCCCATCAGGCTGGCGTTGATGTCGACCTGTTCGTAGGTGTCGGTATCCATGAAGGTCAACAGCTCGCCGTCGGCGTAGAGGTACTGGTAGTCCTTCTGCTCCAGGCGGACACGCTCGACGGTCTCCGAGGACCGGAAGCGCTCGTTCAGCTTGGAGCCGTCGCGGATGTTGCGCAGTTCCACCTGCAGGTAGGCCCCGCCCTTGCCGGGCTGGGTGTGCTGGATGCGCACGGCCTTCCACAGGCCGCCCTTGTGCTCGATGACATTGCCGGGGCGAATGGCGTTGCCGTTGATCTTCATTGTCAGACTTTCCGGTGTTCAGATGCGGGGCGGCGGGAAACAGCGTCCGCCACCCGAAGAAGGTGGGCGTTCTCTATCACCCCGGCCGGTTGGCCGCAATCGCCTCCCCGAAAGCGCGGACCGCGGTGGCCGGTCCCTCCGGATGTCCCCAGACGCCGTTGATGACGGCGAGGAAATCGGCGCCCGCCCGGACCAGCGGGCCGCAGTTTTCGTGTGTGATCCCGCCGATGGCGACGCAGGGCACCACAGTCATGGCCGACCACGCTTCCAGGATTTCCGGCTCGGCCTTCGACTTCGGTACCTTGGTCGTCGTCGGGAAGAAGGCGCCGAAAGCGACATAGTCCGCACCTGCGTCGCCGGCATCCATCGCCTTCTGCCGGCTGTCGTAGCAGGAAACGCCGACGATCGCGTCGGCGCCGACGGCGGCGCGGGCATCCGCATAGGCGCCGTCCTCATCGCCGATGTGAACGCCGTCCGCGCCGGTCTCCGCGGCAAGGTCGGGCCGGTCATTGACGATGAAGGCCACATCGCGTTCGTGGCAGACAGGCATCAGCCGTTCGACCGCGCGGCGGATCTCGTCGTCGGAGACGTCCTTCAGCCGCAGCTGCAGGCAGGCAACATCGCTCGCGTCCAGCGCTGCGGCCAGATCGCCGGCAAAGGCGTCCGGATCCAGCTTCGGCGGGGTGATGAGGTAGAGGCGGCAGGCGTCGTCAGCATTCATTCGCGCGTGTTAGCGCCAGCGCCGCAGCGGCGCAAGCCGCTACGGTCGCAGGCTGCCTCCGGCTGCTGTCCGGACTACTCCCGGTAGCTCGGGTCGATGCGGTCCAGCTTGCGGAGCAGGCCCGGCCAGTCCCGCTTGCCGATGGGCGCGAACTTGTCGAACTGCTGCGCCGTGTGCTCGCAGACTTCCGGCGGGGGCAGCTGCAGTTCGCGGCCGCCCGACAGGGCGTCGATCTGCAGCTGACAGGACTTCTCCAGATAGGCCAGCGCGCTGAAGGCCTCGTAGATCGTGTCGCCCACGGTCAGCAGGCCGTGGTTGCGCAGGATCATCGCCTTGTTGGTGCCGAGATGGCCGATCAGGCGGTCACGCTCGCTGTGGTCCAGCGCAACGCCCTCGTAGTCGTGATAGGAAATCCGGTTGTAGAACCGCAGCGACGTCTGGGCCAGCGGCAGCAGCCCTTCCTTCATCGCCGAGACCGCCATGCCCGCGCGCGTGTGGGTGTGCGCGGCGCAGAAGACGTCCGGCCGCCCGGTCAGGACCGCGGAGTGGATGGTGAAACCGGCCTGGTTGACGGGATAGCCGCCGTCCAGCAGCACGTTGTTGTCGAAATCGATCTTCACCAGGCTTGAAGCGGTGATCTCGTCGAAGAACAGGCCGTGCGGGTTGAGCAGGAAGGCGTTCGGCTCGCCCGGCACGCGGGCCGAGACGTGTGTGGCGGTCAGGTCGTCCCAGCCGTAATGGGCGATAAGCCGGTAGAAGGCGGCGAGATCGACGCGGACCTCCCACTCCTCCTTCGAGACCTGATTGCGGATGGATTTCACGATCGGTGCGGTATCGGGCATCTTGAGTTTCCTCCCATGTGTCCCGTCCCCGTTCAGCCGGCAAGTGCGATGGCCGCCTCGTCGCCGACCGCGCGGAAGGAGAGCGTTTCCTCAACATACAGGCGGACCCGCTCGGCGTCATGAGATGAATATCCGATGGCAAAGTCGCGTCCTACGTATAGCTCGAAGTCGCCGCCACGGCGCGACAGCACCGCCGCCCCGTCGATGGCGCGGCAGGGAACGACCTCGCCGTCGAGCAGTTTCACGACATGGTCCATGACCCTGCGCCCGGTGCTGGACACGGCCGCCTGCAGCCGGGTGTAGGCGTCGGGCGGCACGACAAGGGCGAACGGCCCCTGCACGCCCTCGGCCCGCATTCGGTCCAGCGCCGACGCGATGATCTCCGGCCAGTCGGAGGGGTCGTCAGGCAGGGCGGGCGCCGTACCGCAGGCCTCGGTCAGCCCCTCGATCCCGCCGGCCTCGTAGCCATGAAAGACCAGGCGGTCCTCGGCCATGGCGATGGTCCGTGCCGCCTCGACCACCGGATCCATGTCCGCGTCCTCGGCCCCGCGGGCGAGGTCGTCGAGTTCCTCGATCGACAGATCGAAGTCGACCCGCATCTCGACCATGGGCAGGACGATGCGGCTGGCGGACCGGACGCCCTCGAACACGGGTTCGGAGAGCTTGCGAATGCGGCCCGTCGAGACGGCGTCACGGTCGTAGCCGAGCGGTCCCTTGAAATCGACCACGCGCCGGGCGGCCAGCACGGCGTTCAGCGTGGTCACCGCGGTTTCCTCGATCTCGGTCCAGGCGGCGTCCGGAATGGGCGCCAGCCGGCGTTTCAGATTGTCCATTGCTGCCTCCTCAGTCGGTGTTGCCGCGAATGCCCAGGTCGCCCGGAGTCCGTTCTGGCGGTGCGTCCTGGCCGTTGGTGTGGTTCCCCGTGATCGGGCCGTCCTTGAACAGGAATTCCCGCAGGTTCCTGTCCAGCGCGGGCAGGCGCCGCCGCAGCCATTCCAGCGTCATCACGGCATGTTCGATCTCTTCGTCGCGGTTGTGCGCAAGCACGGCCCTGAGGTCGTCATCCGCTGTTGCGTCGGCGCGTTGCTGGTACCAGTCCACGGCCTCGAATTCCTCCATCAGCGAGACGATGGCCCGGTGCAGGTCCAGGGTTTCTTCCGACAGTCGTTCGATGGGTTCGTGCAGCCCTTCACTGGCCATATCGCCCTTCTCCTTCGTGGCGTTGCTTGGTGGATCGGCATGTGTTGAGGCGGCCGCGGCCATGCAACCGGTTGGATTGTCGCGCCGATCCGACTAAGAATCCGGCATCGGGAGCACATGATATGAAACAGATGCAGTTCACCCGCTTCGGCAATCCGGCCGAAGTCGCAGAGATCGTCGAAGTCGATCCGCCAGGCCCGCCGGGTCCGGGGCGGGTCAATGTTCAGGTGCTCGCGAGTCCCATCAATCCGGCCGATCTCCTGAACATGGAGGGCCGTTACGGCGCAGAGCTGCCGAAGCTGCCGCAGACGCAGGGCGCCGAGGGCGTTGGCCGGGTGACCGAGATCGGCGAGGGCGTCGACAACGTCAAGGTCGGCGATCTGGTGACGCCGCCCGCGCGGGGCATGTGGCGGGAGATGGTGCAGGGGCCGGCCCGCGGCCTGGTGGCGCTACCCCCGGAAGCCGATATCCTGCAGCTGTCGATGCTGCGGGCCAACCCGGCCACCGCCTGGTTGATGCTGAAGGACTATGTCGACCTCCAGCAGAACGATTTTGTCATCCAGAACGCCGCCAACTCGGCCGTCGGCCGCCACGTGATCCGACTGGCGCGGTCGCAGGGCTGGCGGACGGTCAATGTGGTCCGCCGTCCCGAACTCATCGACGAACTGACGGCGCTGGGCGCGGATCACGTGCTGGTCGAAAGCGAGGATCTGGACGACGAGGTGCAGCGCGTGACCGGCGGCGATCTGCCGAAGCTGGGGATCGACGCCGTCGGTGGCGTCTCTGTCCAGCGGCTGGCGCGCTGCGTCGCCGATGGCGCCACGGTGGTGAACTACGGTCTGCTTTCCGGCGATCCGCTGATGATCGACGCACGCGAAACCGTTTTCCGCGACATCACCTTGAAGGGCTTCTGGCTGGCGACATGGTTCGCCACTGCCGATCCCGGCGAGATTGCGGCGACCTACGCCATTCTCGGCAAGAAGATGGCAGAGGGCCTGCTGGAGGTCCCTGTGGAAGCCACCTACCCGCTGTCGAAGGTGAAGGAGGCGGTCGCCCATGCGGCCCGCGACGGCCGCAGCGGCAAGATCGTCCTGACGATGGGCGACGACTGAGGGCATGAAGAAGCCGGTTCTCCTCGTCGTCCATCAGCAGCACTCGGACCCGGGGCGGATCGGTCTCCGGCTCCGCACGATGGGGTACCCCCTCCATATCTGCCGCCATGCCTGTGGCGACCCGTTGCCGGAATCGCTGGACGATTACTCGGGGGTGATCATCTTCGGCGGTCCGATGAGCGCCAATGACGACCATGAGGACTTCATCCGAAACGAGATCGACTTCACGCCGAAGGCGATCGAGAGCGGCGCGCCCTTTCTGGGCGTCTGCCTGGGCGCCCAGATCATGGCGCGGGCCTATGGCGGCGCCGTCAGCGAGCACCCGGAAGGCCAGGTCGAGATCGGCTACTATCCCGTCCGCGCCACGCAGGCGGGCGAGACCTTCTTCCCGAAGGAGATGCGGATCTTCCAGTGGCACCGGGAGGGCTTCGAACTGCCCGACTGCGCGACCCTGCTGGCGACCGGCGACCAGTACCGCAACCAGGCCATCGGCGTCGGGCCGAACGGCATCGGCATACAGTTCCACCCGGAAGTGACCGAGCAGATGAACCGCCGCTGGCTGATCGGCGGCGCGCACCGGCTGGAAAGTCCCGGCGCACAGCAGCCGGACGCACATCACGCGGGCCGCGCCGAACACGATCCCTTCGTCGACCGCTGGGTGGACGAGTTTCTCGCCTGTTGGCTGTCGACGGATCAGCGCGGCGGGTAGGCGCGCCCGTTATTCGAACCCGGGTGGGGTCTGAACGCCGCCAAAAGCCTCCTCGATCAGCCGCGCGAAGCGGATCGTCGTCAGGTCGCCCATGAAGGGTCCGACGATCTGCACGCCCAGCGGCAGGCCGCTCTCCCGCCCCAGCCCGATCGGCGCGACGGTGCCCGGCAGGTAGACCGCGCCTGAAATGCCGGCCCAGAAGAGCTGGTCATTGTAGCCGACCTCCTTGCCGTTGATGGTCAGTTTGCGCACCTCGCGCGGCTCGTCCTCGTTGCGGGGGAAGGCGGCGCAGGCCGCCTGCGGGCAGAGCAGAAGGTCGTAGTCGCGGAAGAAGCCGTTCCACTTGTCGCGGTATTCGTAGCGGCGCGTATCGGCGGCGGCCCAGTCGTAATAGGTGATGGTTCCGGCGCGGGCGTTCATGGCGAAGTAGCTGTCGTCGTCGTCGGACAGCTTCGCGACCTCGTCCTGGAACCATTTGAACTTCTCGGGCGGCAGACGGCTGTGCGTGACGGGCCGGAACAGCCGGAAATAGTCGAGGTGGTAGAGTTCCCAGTCGACCTTGAAGGGCTCTCGTTCGTCGACGGTCGCGCCCGCAGCCCTGAGCCGGTCGGCGAGGTCGTGCAGCGCATCCTGGTATTCCTGCTCGACGTCGGATACCGGCGACGTGGTCATCAGCGCCACCCGGAAGTCCCCCAGATCGTCCTTGTCCGGTTTCGGCAGGTTCAGTTCCCAGCCCGCGCCATAGACCGGATCGTCGCCCGCGACCGCCAGCAGCGCGGCCTCCAGATCGCGCGCCGAGCGCGCCAGCGGACCGCAGACCGCGATATCGGACGGGGCCATGGACGGTGACTTCCAGTGACCGCGTTTCGGCACGATGCCATAGGTTGGCTTGTGCCCGAAGACGCCGCAGAAATGCGCCGGGTTGCGGACGGAGGCGCCGATGTCGGAGCCGAACTCGAGACCTGTCATGCCGGCCGCCAGGGTCGCTGCCGACCCGCCCGACGAGCCGCCCGGCGTGCGCGACGGGTCCCAGGGATTGCCGCAGCCACCATAGACATCGTTGTAGGACTGCCAGTCGGTCAGGTTCAGCGGCACGTTGGTCTTGCCGAAGACGTTGGCGCCGGCCCGCTTGATGCGTTCGACCAGCACCGCGTCGGTTGCGGCGATGTTGCCCTTCAGCGCCGGATCGCCCCAGGTCGTCTGGTACCCGGTCAGATCGTAGCTTTCCTTCACCGTCATCGGAACGCCGTGGAACGGGCCGAGGCAGTAGCCGCGGGCCATCAGCTTGTCCAGGCCCTCCGCAGCCTCCTCGGCGCCGTCGAAATCGTGGGCGATCACGGCGTTGATCGGCGGGTTGAGACGTTCGACCCGGTCGCGGAAATGCGCCAGCGCCTCGACGGCGGTGGTGCGGCCTTCGCGGATGTCCTCGGCGATCTGCAGCGCATCGCGCCGGTGCAGCGGCGTGTCGGTCATTCTCGGTCTCCCCCCGGATCTGGCCGCCGGATTTTGGGCGAAGCACGCATCCGGCGATAGCCCGGAATCGCCGGTGCTGCTATCAGGTCGGAATGCCCGTCGCCGAAGCCCTCATTCTGCTGCCCTTGCTTGCCTGGCTCTGGCTGCTGGCCCTCCATGGCCGATACTGGCAGCTCGCCGAGCGTCTTCCGCCGTTCGCGACCGAGCCGGCGGTCTGGCCTTCGGTGGTCGCGATCATCCCGGCGCGCAACGAGGCCGATGTCATCGCCGAGACCGTCGCGCGGCACGAGGCGCAGGACTATCCGGGCGACTATCGGGTGATCGTTGTCGACGACCGCTCGGACGACGCTACTGGCGACGCCGCCCGCGCCGCGGCCGGAGCGAGGACAACCATCATCGAGGCCGAGGAACGCCCGGCCGGCTGGATGGGCAAGGTCTGGGCGATGGAGCAGGGGTTGCGGCACCTGCGAGGCCAGCCCGATCAGCCGGACTGGATCCTGTTCACCGACGCCGACATCCATCATCCGCCGGACAGCCTGCGGCGGTTGGTGGCGCACGCGCTGGAAGATGACCGCGATCTGGTCTCGCTGATGGTGAAGCTGAAGGTCGAGACGTTCTGGGAGCGGTTGCTGATCCCGGCCTTCGTGCTCTTCTTTGCCAAGCTTTACCCCTTCAGCCGGGTGAACGACCCGGAGAACAGGACGGCTGCGGCCGCCGGCGGCTGCATGCTGGTCCGGCGAGAGACAGCGGATGCGGCGGGTCTGGCGGAGGGCATCCGGGGCGAACTGATCGACGACTGCGCGCTGGCGCGGCGGGTGCGCGAGGCGGGATCGGGCAGAATCTGGCTCGGCCTGACCGAAGATGTGACCAGCGCCCGGCCCTATGCCGGCCTTTCAGGTGTCTGGGAAATGGTGGTCCGATCGGCCTACACGCAGTTGAACCACTCGCCGCTGCTGCTGATCGGCTGCGTCATCGGCATGCTGTTCCTGTATCTCGCCGGGCCGGCTGCGGCACTGGCCGGTGAAACGCCTGGATGGGTCGTCTGGCTGATGATCGCACTCAGCTTCTCGGCGGCCTTGCGGCTGTATGGACAGCCGCTCTGGATGGGCCCCCTTCTGCCGCTCGCCGGGTTGATGTACACCGCCATGACCGTCGACAGCGCCCTCCGGCACTGGCGCGGAAAGGGCGGCGGCTGGAAGGGCCGCTATCAGGCGAGGGAAAAGGCGTGAGCATGGCTGCCGTGGAGACGCCATCGGGCAAGGGTGCGGGAGACGAGAATTTCCCCGTCGGCTCGTTCCTGTTGCCGAAGCCGCTCCGCCCGCATGTCGCCTGTTTCTACGCCTTCGCCCGCGCCGCCGACGACATTGCAGACAACGCCGATCTCACGCCGCAGGCGAAGCTGGACCGGCTCGCGGCCTTCGACGCGGCGCTTGTGAACGGTTCGGATGATCCCGATCTGGCGAAACCCGACCGCCTGCGCGACAGCCTGCGCGCGACTGGCGTCACCGACGCCCATGCCCGCGATCTCCTTCGCGCCTTCATGCAGGACGCCGTGAAGACCCGCTACGAGAGTTGGGACGATCTGATGGCTTATTGCCGGCTCTCGGCATCGCCGGTCTGCCGCTACCTGCTCGACCTGCATGGCGAGGACCCGGCGGACTACGCCGTTTCCGACCCGCTCTGCGACGCGCTGCAGGTGATCAATCATCTGCAGGACTGCCAGGAAGACTACCGGGAGATGGACCGGGTCTACCTGCCGCTGGACTGGCTCGCAGCGGCCGGCGAGACGGTCGAGGCGCTGGACCGGCCCGCGGCTTCGGAAGGTGTGCGGCAGATTCTGGATCAGTGCCTGGACGGTTGCGAAAACCTGATGATCAGGGCCCGGAAGATGCCAAAAAAGCTGAGATCGAGGCATCTTGGCGCCGAATCGGCGGTGATCATTGCTCTTGCCGACGGCCTGATGGGCGAGCTTCGGCGGCGCGATCCGCTGGCCGAACGGGTCGCATTCGGCAAGCCGCGCATGGCTGTGGTCGCCATCGGTGCGCTGCTCCGCTTCTGGGCCGGGGGGCGCGGATGAGCGAGCGGCAGGCCGAGGCCGAAGCGCATGTGAAGCGCATCGTCGAGAAGTCCGGCACCTCCTTCGGGCTCGGCATGCGCATCCTGCCCGAGTTTCCGCGCAACGCCATGTACGGCGTCTACGCCTTCTGCCGGGAAATCGACGACATCGCCGACGAACCGGGCGAGGAAGCGGAGAAGCGCCGGGGCCTGGAAGCCTGGCGGCAGGAGATCGAGGCGCTCTATCAGGGTCGGCCGACCGATCTGACCACCATCGCGCTGCTGCCCGCTGTCGAGGCCTACGATCTGCCGAAACAGGAGTTCATCGAGCTGATCGAAGGCATGTTGATGGACGTCGATCTGGATTTCGGCAGCGCCCCGCGGCTCGACCGGACGGGGCTCAGCCTCTATTGCCGCCGGGTGGCCGGGGCGGTCGGCATGCTGTCGGTCCGCATCTTCGGCGAGCCCGATGCGACCCAGTTCGCGCTGGCCATGGGCGACGCGCTGCAACTGACCAACATCCTCCGCGACATCGGCGAGGACGCCGAGGAAGGGCGGATCTACCTGCCCATCGACCGCATTCGCGACGCCGGGATCGAGGCGACCGAACCGACCGAGATCGTGCGCGATCCGCGCCTTTCGGCGGTATGCGACGGGGTCGCGGCGGAGGCCGAAGCCCGTTTCCGGGATGCCGACGAACTGGCGAACCGCTTCGACCGGAAGAAGCTGAAGCCCGCCCTGATCATGGGGTCGGTCTACCGCGGCTATCTGGACCGCTTGCAGGCCCGCGGCTTCGCCGATCCGACCGCGACCGTCAGCATGTCGAAATGGGCCAAGGCGGGGCGGGCGCTGCGCGTCTATCTGGGATGACGGAGACGGTCCACGTGCTGGGGGCTGGACTTGCCGGTCTCGCGGCGGCGCTCAGTCTGTCGAAAGACGGCCGCAAGGTTGTGATCCACGAGGCCGCGCGTCAGGCCGGCGGGCGATGCCGCAGTTACCACGACGCCGTGCTCGACCGGGTGATCGACAACGGCAACCACCTGATGATGAGCGCCAACGACCATGTCTTCGGCTTCCTGAAGGAGACCGGCTCCGTCAGCCGCGTCGCCGTCAGCGAGCCCGCGGCCTACCCGTTCTGCGACGTCGAGACCGGCGAGCGCTGGACGCTCCGGCCGAACCGCGGGCGCATCGGCTGGTGGATACTGGACTCGCGACGAAACGTGAAGGGCGCGCGGCTGCGCGACTATCTGCAGGCCTGGCGGCTGCTGACCGCCGGGCCGGACAGGACCGTCGCCGACTGCCTTTCGACAGACACCGTGCTCTGGCGCCGCTTCTGGGAGCCACTGACGGTGGCGGCGCTGAACATCGCACCCGACGAGGGCGCGGCCCGGCTGCTGGCCGAGGTATACCGCCGGACATTTGCGAAGGGCGAGGCGGCAGCCCGCCCGGTGCATGTGAGGGGATCGCTGGCCGATTCGCTGATCGACCCGGCGCGGGCGCTGCTGGAGCGGCGCGGCGTCGAATTCTGCTTCCGCGCCCGCGTTCGCAGCCTCGACCTCGCGGATGGCCGCATCGCCGGCTTCGAGACGACGCGCGAGACGGTGACTCTCGGAAATCTGGATGCCATCGTCATGGCGCTGCCGTCCTGGTCGGTGGCGGAGTTGCTGCCCGAGATCGCGCCGCCCGAGGGCGCGCGGATGATCCTCAACCTGCACTACCTGCTGGACGCCAAACCCGAGCTCGCGCCGGTGACCGGCCTGACCGGCAGCATCGCCCAGTGGCTGTTCATCCGCGGGCCGGTCGCCTCGGTGACCGTCAGCGCGGCGGACGCCTTCGCCGAAACCGCGTCGGAGGAGATCGCGGCCCGCATCTGGCCCGAAATCGCCGTCGCGCTGGGCACGCCCGGCGCGCCCCAGCCGCCCTGCCGTGTGGTGAAGGAGAAACGCGCCACCTTCGCCGAGACGCCCGCCAATGAGGCGCGGCGGCCGGGGCCGGTCACGCGGTGGCGCAACCTGGTGCTGGCCGGCGACTGGACCGCCACCGGCCTGCCGGCAACCATCGAAGGCGCGATCCAGTCCGGACGGGTTGCGGCGAGGGCTTTGCGGATCTGAGCCAGGCCCGATGGGGCTTTGCTTCAGTCCCGAATGTCATGCCCGCCTTGTGCGGGCATCCGGCCAGATGAAGAAATTGCGGCGCAGCCGCTCCGGACCCCCGCATAAAGCGGGGGTGACAGGCTGAGAGTGGCGGCGTTGCCGGAGCCGCCGGAGTCGGGACGGGCCGGTGGTTCTTGAGAGCATATCACCCGCAGCGGGACCTGATCCCGCGGCCCATTCGGCGTTGGCGATGCCATATCCCGTGTCCCGGGCTTGACCAGGGTCCCATTCCGCGGCGCTTCCGCCGCCGCTGATTGTCCAAAAGCGCTCAGGCCTGGGCCCCGGATCAGGTCCAGGGCGCTTCGGCGCAGGGGACTACCCGTCGCGCTCCATCGGCAGGTCCGGATCGGCGGACCATTCCAGCAGGGAATTGTCGTAGAGCCGCAGCTTCTCGAAGCCGGCGAGCTTCAGGGCGAACAGGGTCGAGGCCGCGGCGATGCCGCCGCCGCAATAGGTGATCACCGGCCTGTCCGGATCGACCGCTTCCGCTGCCTTCCGGATGTCCGCCATCGAGGCGAAATCGCCGGTCTGCGGGTCCTGCAACTGCATTGCGGGAATGTTGACGCTGCCCGGAATGCGGCCGGGCCGTCCGTAATGGGTGCCGCCGGTGCCCGTATGCTGTGCCGGGGCCAGCGCGTTGACGATCTGTGTGCTGTCATCGATGGCGGCGGCGATGTCGGCGCGGCCGGCGATGGCGTTGTCGTCACGGACGCCGCGGAACTCCGATGGTTCGAAGCTTTCCTCGCCGGTGGCCACCGGGCGGCGCTCCGCGGTCCAGCGTGCCCAGCCGCCATCCATGATCCGGACATCCCGGCAGCCCGAGACGCTCAGCACCCACCAGGCGCGGGCGACGGCGAAGGGCGTGCCGCCGCCATAGACCACGATGGTGTCGTCGGGCCGGATGCCGATTGATGACATCAGCCGGTCGATCTGTGCCTGCGGTGCGATGGTGAACGGATACGCGCCGTCCGGATCTGACAGGTCATCGACCATGTGCAGCCAGGCCGCGCCGGGAATGTGGCCCTTCAGCCAGTCGTCGCGCAGCGAGTGGATGGTCGACGCCCCGACCGGTTTCGTCTCGAAGCGGACACCGGCGTCGATCACGCGGAAGCCGTCCCGCCCGAGCCGTTCCTCGACCCAGGCGGGGGTGACCAGAAGGCCGCTGCCGTCCCCGCTCACTCGGCGGCTTCGTTCTCGGGCAGCATCCGCGCGGCGTGCAGCGCCATGCGCTTGGCGCGCTCCATGTCGTAATGCTTGCGGGTGACGATGCGCTGCGCGTAGAGCCCGCCGCCGGCCTGCAGGTTGGTGACATAGCGCCAGCCGCCCATGGCGTCCGCGGTAAGGTCGCGGATGGCGTGGAACAGCTTCATGCGGGTCTCGCCGTCGACCTCCGGATTGGCGGTCATGTACTTCCTGACCAGCGGCCCGACCTCGTTGTTCTCCAAGTCGGCAATGGCCGGCGCGGTCAGTACCGAACCGCCGGAGATGTCATGCAGGTGGCGGCACATCATGTTGTACTGCGCCGCCGCCTGGTACTTGCCGGCATTGATGTAGAGTTCGGACGGGAAGGCCGCGCCGTTGTCGCCGATCTCGCAATTGGCGATGGCCGCCTCCAGCGCGCCGCGGATCAGCGTCGCGTGGATGATCATCTCCGAGATCTTCTCGCGCACATGGGCGACCTTGGCGAGGCCATTGGCTTCGGCGATCAGCTGCGCGAAGCCGACCAGTTCGTCCGCCTCGTTCGACATGAAGGTCAGGCCGCCCAGCCGCTCCCAGAGACCCAGCGAGTGGGCGAAGATCGCGGCGTATTTGGTCTCGCCATTCAGGAATATGCGCTCTTCCGGCACGAAGACGTCGTCGAAGATGACGAAGCCCTCGGGCATGTGGTTCTGGCGGCTGACGGGGAAGACGCGGTCGTCCTCGTGGCGCGGCGCGTAGGAGGTGTTGACGATCTTCACGCCCGGCGCATTGACGGGGATGGCGCAGGCGATGGCGTAGTCTTCCTCACCCGGCTTCATCGCCTTGGTCGGGATCACCATGGTCTCGTGGCCCAGCGACGCGCCGGTGATGTGCAGCTTGGCGCCGCGGATCACGACGCCGTCCGGCCGGCGCTCGACCACGCGGGTGTAGGCGTCCGGATCGGGCTGCTTGCCGGGGCTGAGCGAACGGTCGCCCTTGCCGTCGGTGATGCATTCGGTGATGCGGATGTCGCGCTTCGTGGCGTCCTTCACCCAGGCGTCGATGCGCTTGGCGTAGACCGGCAGCTCGTGGCCCATGCGGCCCGCCGCAGTCATCAGCGTCATGATCGACTGGTTGGTGGTATTCGCGACGATGTCGGCCGCGGTCATGATCGGCAGGCGCGCCTTCAGCCCTTCGGCGTCGCGCGGAATGTCCATCAACGGGCTCTGCGCGTCCTCACCCGGCTGGTAGAGCCGGTCATAGCCCTCGGCGATCAGCTCCGCCGATTCGCGCAGGATCTTGTCGTCCAGAATGTTCTCGATCTTGCGGCCTTCGAAATAGGTCGCGCGGCCGTCGTCGAGGGACTTCAGATATGCCTCGCCCGTCATCATGGCCCATGTCCTCCCCAGGATGATCTACTGGCCGGTATGGTGACAGGACCGCCCGCAGGGTCAAGCGCGGCCGGCACATGCTGGACGTGCGTTCAGCGCCGGAACGAGCGAAGGAGGTCGAGGAACGGCCCGGCGCTGCCGCGGCGGCTGCGGATCGACCAGGCCGGACGCCAGGCGAGCTTCGTCACCTTGGTCCAGTCCAGCCGTCCGCCGGTGTCGGCCGGCGTCGCCACGGCCGAAGCTGCGCCGGGCGCGTGGCGGAACGGCTCGACCGAGCCGTCATTGTCGCGGGGATCGCTCATCCGGGCAGTATGGCAGGGCCTGCCAGGTCTTCGTCTCACGTCCGCGGGAGCGGTGGTTCAGGCCGCCCTACGCACGGGCAGCGAGGTGAAGCCGCGGATGAAGTTGGAGTAGATTCGCTCCGGTTCGCCGGTGATCTCGAAGCGCATGCCGCGCGACAGGATCTCCTCCCACAGGATGCGCAGCTGCAGTTCGGCCAGCCGGTCGCCGACGCAGCGGTGGATGCCCGCGCCGAAGGAGAGATGCCGCCGCGCATTCGGGCGGTCGATGCGGAACGCCTCCGGGTCCTCGAAGATGTCCGTGTCGCGGTTGCCGGAAACGTACCAGAGCACGACCTTCTCGCCCTTGCGGATGGCCTGGCCGGCGAACTCGGTGTCGGCCAGCGCGGTGCGGCGCATGTGGATCACCGGCGTCTGGTAGCGGATCATCTCCGAGACCATGTTCGGGATCAGATCCGGGTCCGCCTTCACCTTCTCGTACTGGTCGGGATTCCGGTGCAGCGCCAGCAGCCCGCCGCTCATCGAGTTCCGTGTGGTGTCGTTGCCGCCGACGATCAGCAGGAACAGCGTGCCGATGAACTCGACATGGCTCATCTCTGCGGTGACAGGATCGTTGGCCAGCATGGTGATCAGGTCGAAGCCGCCCTGGCCGTCCTTCCGTGCGTCCCAGAGCGGCTTGAACGCGGCCGCCATCTCTTCCAGCACGGCGTAGCGCTCGGCCTCGGTCTTCACCAGCGGCTCGGGCGCGTTCAGGTTCGCTGTGGCGACGTCCGACCAGTACATCAGCTCGTGGCGGCGCGCTTGCGGGAAGTCCAGCATGGTCGCCAGCATCATCGAGGTCAGGTCCATCGAGACCCGCTTCACCCAGTCGAATGTCTCGCCCGGCGCGATGCTGTCCAGCAGCGCCCCAGTGCGCGCCCGGATCAGGTCGTCATAGCCGCGCAGGCTCTGGCGGTTGCCGATGGGCGCCACGGCGCGGCGGCGCGGCGTGTGGTCCGGCGGGTCCATCGAGACGAAGGCCGGGCGGTCGAGTTCCGGCGCGATGTTGTTGATCTGGATGCCGCCCAGGTCGGCGCGGTTGGAGAAGTGTTTGACGTCGAGCTCGGCCTTCATGATCAGGTCGTAGCTGCAGACCGACCAGTAGGGGCCATAGGCGCTGTCGTCGCAGCGGTGCACGGGGGCCTCCCGGCGCAGCTTCTCGAACAGCGGCTGCCAGCGGTCTTCGGCGTAGAGCGCCGGGTCGCTGACATCGATCCCGCCCGGTTCCGCCCGACTGTCTTCGGTCGCCACCATGTCCGTGTTCCCCCTTCTGATCGGACCTCATTATTCGCCGATCGTTGCTCGGTCCACAATTGTCTACAAAGCGCATTGTCTCGGGCGGGGCGGCCGCTAGAGTTCAAGCCACAGGGATCAAGGGGAGGAAGCCGGCCATGGCGTTCATCACATTCGTCAACCAGTGCCACATCGAACACGGCGCCATCGACATGCTGGGCGATACGCTGAAGCAGCTGGGCATCTCGCGCCCGCTGATCTGCACCGACAAGGGGCTGGTGAAGATCGGTATTGTCGACACCATCCGCGGCCGCATCCCCAACGACGTGGCGGTGACCATCTATGACGGCACGCCGGAGAACCCGACCGAGACGGCGGTGAAGGACGCGGTGCGGCTGTTCCGGGAGAACGACTGCGACGGCATCATCGCGCTGGGTGGCGGCTCCTCGATGGACCTCTCGAAGGGCGCGGCGCTGCTGCTGACCCATGACGAGCCTCTGGTCGAATACAACGCCGCGACCGGCGGGGCGATGAAGATCGGCCCGACCACCCCGATGATCGCCATCCCGACCACGTCGGGCACCGGTTCGGAAGTCAGCCGCGGGGCGGTGATCAAGACCGAGGACGGCCGCAAGCTGATCTTCTCCAGCCCGAACATGATCGCGAAGGTCTCGCTATGCGATCCCGAACTGACCGTCGGCCTGCCGCCGCTGCTGACCGCCGCGACCGGCATGGATGCGGTCACCCACCTCATGGAGGCGGTGATGAGCCCGGTCGAGAATCCGCCGGCGGAAGCCATCGGCATCGACGGGCTCTGGCGCGCGGTCGGGCAGGGGCATCTGCTCAAGGCGACCGAGAACGGGCAGGACCGCGAGGCCCGCAAGCAGATGATGATCGCGGCGTCCGAAGGGGCGCTGGCCTTCACCAAGGGCCTCGGCGCGGTGCACGCGATGAGCCATGCGGCGGGCCGCATCACGGAACTGAACCTGCATCACGGCACGCTCAACGCCGTCTGCCTGCCGGCCTGCCTGCGCTACAATGACGAGGTGCTGGGCGACAAGCGGGACCGGATGAAGCACGCCATGGGCGTGCCAGCCGGCCAGACGCTGGACAAGGCGATCGAGGAACTCAACGCGAAACTCGGCCTGCCTGCGAACCTCTCGGAGATGGGCATCACCGAGGACATGGTGCCGGGCATGATCGAGCACGCGCTGGTCGATCCCACGACGCCGACCAACGCCAGGCCGGTCGACGCGGCAGGCTTCAAGGCGCTCTACGCCGACGCGATGGGGTAGGGGAAGCCGCCCGTCTGGGGATGGTTGGGTCGGCCAGGCGGGCGGCTCCGATTCTCAGAACACACGCCTGAGCCCTCCCCCTGCCAGGGGGAGGCTTCAGAAGGTTGCAGCCGCCTTTTGCCGTCCTCGGGCTTGACCCGAGGACCTTTTGTTTCCGCCTGCGCCGAGGCCTTCGGATCGAGTCCGAAGGCGGAAAAGAAGCAAGGAACAGCCTTCGTATCTGATTGCGGTCAGATCCGCCGCGGCATGCCCGCCCAGTAGGGCTCGCGGAGCTTGCGTTTGAAGATCTTGCCTGAATCCTCGCGCGGCAGGCTGTCGGCGAAGACGATCTCGCGCGGGATCTTGTACTTGGCGACGTGGCCGGCGAGGAAGCTCTTCACGTCTTCCGGGCCGATACCCGGATCCGCCAGTTCGATATGGGCCGCCAGCGCCTCACCGAACTCGGCGTTGGGAATGCCGAAGACGGCGCAGTCCTTCACGCCCGGCATGCCGACCAGCGCCTTCTCGATCTCGGCGGGGTAGATGTTCACGCCGCCGGAGATGACCATGTCGTTCTTGCGGTCGGCCAGGAACAGGCAGCCGTCCTCGTCCAGCCAGCCCATGTCGCCATTGGTCAGGAAGCCCTCGACGTCCATTTCCCGGCGCGCATCCTCGCGCTTGTTGTAGGTGAAGTCGGTGCGGTTCGGCCGCCAGATATAGACCTCGCCGATCTCGCCGGGCGGCAGGTCGTTCTTGTCGTCGTCCAGGATGCGGATGACGTTGCCGGTGATGGGCTTGCCCACGGTCCCCTGTTTGTTCAGCGCCATCTCCGAGGTGACCACGGTGACGATGCCGTTCTCGGTCGAGCCGTAATACTCGTAGATCACGGGACCCCACCATTCGATCATCTGCCGCTTGGCCTCGGGCGGGCAGGGGGCGGCGCCGTGGATCACATGCTGCAGGCTGGAGACGTCGTACTTCGCCCGGACCTCGTCGGGCAGCCGGAGCAGGCGCACGAACATGGTCGGCACCACATGCATGTGGGTGATCTTGTGCTCGTCGATGATCCTCAGCAGGTCCTCGGCGTCGAAGCGCGCCTGCAGGATGATGGCCGCGCCGTTCCTGGCAGCCGACAGGCCGTAGGCGTTGGGCGCCGAATGATACATCGGGCCGGTCATCACGGTGCGTATGTCGGTGCTGTCCGGCGGGACGCCGAAGCCCTCGAAGACCTGCTCGGCCTGGCGGGCCTGTGCATCCTCGTCCATGGGATCGCGGCGGACGCCCTTCGGATGGCCGGTGGTGCCGGAGGTGTAGATCATGGTGCCGCGGCTGGCCGGCGGCAGGTCCGTCCAGGGTTCGCGGTCGCGGATGAAATCCTCGTAGAGCACGACCCCTTCGGGCAGGGTCTCCGGCACCACGACGCCATAGGCCGCGGCGATCTCGTGCGGCGTCGGTACGGCGACGATCGTGACGCCCTCGGGCACCGTCTTGTGGATGGGCGGCAGCAGGTCGGAATGGATCACCACGACCTTTGCGTCGCAGTCGCGCAGGATGTAGCCGGCTTCCTCGGCGGTGTAGTGCCAGTTGATCGGCGTGGCATAGGCGCCCAGCAGGGTGCAGGCGGCCGATGTCTCGAAGAACGGGAAATCGTTGCGGAGATAGATCGCCACGCAATCATCGGTGCCGATGCCGCTCTCGCTCAGCGCCCGCGCCATGCGCGCAGCGTTGGCCGCCCGCTCCTCGGCTGTGCGGATGCGGTCCCCGCTGATGATCGCGCCCTGTTGCATGTCCATGTGGCGGTGTCTCCGTCCCCTGTCCCGTTTTTCCTCAGATCTGCCGGCCGGCTTCCGCCCAGTAGGGCTCGCGCAGCTTGCGCTTGAAGATCTTGCCCGAGTCCTGCCGCGGCAGTTCGCTTTCGAACACGATCAGCTTCGGCACCTTGAACTTCGCCAGCCGCTTGCCGAGATAGCTGCGGATTTCGGCTTCGGTGATGGCGGTATCTGCAAGTTGCACATGGGCGGCCAGCGACTCGCCGTATTCCTCGTCGGGAACGCCGAAGACGGCGCAGTCGCGGATGCCCGGCATGCCGATCAGCACGCTCTCGATCTCGGCCGGATAGATGTTCACGCCGCCGGAAATGACCATGTCCTTCTTCCGGTCGCAGAGGAACAGGAACCCGTCCTCGTCCATGAAGCCGACATCGCCGCAGGTGACCAGATGCTCAAGCCCGGCCTCGGCGCGCTTGGCGTCGTTCTTGTTGTAGGTGAAGTCCGGCCATCCGATCAGACGCAGATAGATCTCGCCGATCTCGCCCTGGGGCAGTTCGTTCTTCTGGTCATCGACGATGCGGACGTCGGCGAAGGGCAGCGCCCTGCCGACCGTGCCGGGCTTCTTCAGCGCTTCCTCCGAATTGTGGAAGAAGACCGCGCCTGTCTCGGTGCCGCCGTAGTACTCGTTGATCACCGGACCCCACCACTCGATCATCTGCCGCTTCACGTCGGGCGGGCAGGGGGCCGCGGCGTGAACCACGAATTTCAGCGACGACAGATCGTATTTCGATTTCACCTCGTCGGGCAGCTTCAGCAGCCGGACAAACATCGTCGGCACCATGTGGACATGGGTGATCCGGTACTGCTCGATCAGTTGCAGCAGTTCCTCGGCGTCGAAGCGGGGCTGCAGGATGACCAGACCGGCCAGCTTCGCGGACCAGAGGCCGTAGGCGTTGGGCGCCGAGTGGTACATCGGTCCGGTAATCACCGTCCGGATCGAATTGTCCTCCTTCAGGCCGAAGACGATCTCGAACAGCTCGTTCATCTTGGCCTGGGTCGCCAGGTCGGCGGGCTGGCGGCGGACGCCCTTCGGGTTTCCCGTGGTGCCGGAGGTGTAGATCATGTTGGTCCGGGTGGTCGCGGGTTCCTTGGTGTAGGCCGGCTGATCGGCCAGCCAGGCGTACCAGTCCGTCCGGCCTTCAGGCACGGTGCGGGCGTCGGCCGGGATACCGTAGGCGTCGCCGACTTCGGGCGGCGTCTCCACGACGAACACGGCGCAGCTGTCGGGGATGTTGCTTTCGATGCCCGGTAACAGGTCAGCATGAATGACCAGTGCGCGGGCGTCGCAATCGTCCAGGATGTAGCCGGCCTCGTCCGCCGAGCCATGCCAGTTGATCGGCACCGCATAGGCGCCGGCCAGGCTGGCGCCCATCGATCCCTCGAAGAAGGCGAAGTCGTTGCGCAGCATCAGGCAGACGGAATCGTCCTCGCCGACACCCATCTTCTCGAAGCCGCCGGCAGCCCTCGCCACACGCTGATTGAGTTCCGCCCTCGTCAACTTGCGGTCGCCCGACAGGATCACACCTTCATACATGACCGCTCCTCCCCAGAAACGATGGTCCGTCATCTTTACGCGGGCCCTGCGATGCTGTGAAGTGCGCAAGCGAATTGCAATCGGCAGATCGACGAAAGGCGGGTACTTGAGTGATGTTGGACTGGCGCCGGTTGCTGTCGGCCAGCCGCACCGCGGGTGACAGGCCCGACCCGGTCGATCCTGCCCGGAGCCCGTTCCAGAAGGACTTTGACCGGATCGTGTTCTGTTCGGCCTTTCGGCGGCTGCAGGACAAGACCCAGGTCCATCCGCTGCCCGAAAGCGATTACGTCCGCACGCGCCTGACCCACAGCCTGGAAGTCGCATCGGTCGGCCGCTCGCTCGGCGCCGGCGCCGGACATGTGATTTCGGGCCGCCGCCGTCTGCCGCCCGATCTGGGCGCCGCGGAATTCGGTCATATCGTATCGGCGGCCTGCCTGGCGCACGACATCGGCAATCCGCCCTTCGGTCACCGCGGCGAGGCCCTTATCCGCGACTGGTTCAGCGGATCGCCGACAGGACGGGCGGCGATCGCCGGCCTCGACGAGGCGCAGCGGCTGGATTTCCTTCGCTTCGAGGGCAATGCGCAGGGGTTCCGGGTGCTGACCCGGTTGCAGAACTGGCGCGATGCCGGCGGCCTTCGGCTGACAGCGGCGATGCTGGGCGCCTTCACGAAATATCCCTGCCAGTCCGATGCGGTCACCGGGCGGGAAGCCGGGTCGCGGAAGTTCGGTGTCATGCAGTCGGAACTCCCGATCTTCCGCCGACTGGCGGACGAACTCGGCCTGCCCGAAGAGTTCCCGGGCCGCTGGCGGCGCCACCCGCTGACCTGGCTGGTCGAGGCGGCCGACGACATCTGCTACTCGGTCGTCGACCTGGAGGACGGGTTCAAGCTGGGCAAGCTTTCCTTCGACACCGTGGCCGGGTTGTTGATGCCGCTGGCCGGCGACGGCCGGCGCTACCGCGAGATCGGGGAGGACGGCCGGCGGGTGTCCTACCTCCGAGCCAAGGCCATCGGCCGCCTGGTGGATCAGGCGATTGCTGCCTTTCTGGATGCCGAGCCGTCGATGCTGGAAGGCGCGCCGCCGCCGCCTCTGCTGGAGATCGTGCCGGCCAGCGCGCGCATCCGGGAGATCAACGATGTCACCGCGCGGCACGTCTTCGTTGCAGACGACGACTACGACACCTATCTGGGGGCGGATCGGGTGATCGCCTGGCTGCTGGAGCGTGTGATGGCGGAGGACTTGTTCGCAGCCGACCGATATGAGCGGATTCTGCGCACGACCGACCACATTTCCGGCATGACGGACTCGTATGCCTTGCAAACCTATCGCAAAGGTACTGGTATGCTACCGGCGCGGCCTTCCGGATACCGCGCCCTGTGAGGCAGTCATGACGGTCGACTACTACTGTGCGTTGTCTTCGCCCTGGTCCTATCTGGGGCACGAGAGGCTCGGCAAGATTGCCGCGGCCCGCAAGCTGGCCATCAGGATCCATCCCGTGAACGCGCTGGCGATCTTCGACCGGACGGGGGGGCTGCCGCTGCCGAAACGGTCCCCCGAGCGCCAAGCCTACCGGCTGCAGGAACTCGAGCGCTGGCGCAAGCGGCTGGGTGTTGCCCTGAACCTCAAGCCGGCGCATTTCCCCGCCGACGAGACAGAAGCCGCCCGCCTGGTGGTGGCGTCGCGGGAAGCGGGGAGGGATGCCTTCGGTCTCGCCGGCCGGTTCATGCGGGCGGTCTGGGCCGAGGAACGCAACATCGCCGATCCCGGCACTATCGGCGCCATCGTTGCCGAAGCGGGACAGGATCACGCCGAACTCGTGAAGACAGCGGACAGCATCGACGCCCTGGCCCTCAGGGACAGGGATGGAGAGGCCGCCATTGCACGCGGCGTGTTCGGCGTACCCACCTATGTCGTGGGCGATCAGCTTTTCTGGGGACAGGACCGCCTGGAATTCGTAGAGGAAGTCCTGTCATGACCGCGGCGCGCGAAAAGATTCAGGAAGCCCCCGTACTGGACGATGGCATGCTTTCGGAGCTGGCAGGCGGCGCGGACGGCAGCGTCGTCAGCTCGCTGGTCGAGGGGTTCCTCGAGGAATCCGAAGAACGCATCAGGGCGATCCGCCGGGCGGTGGCGGCCGACAATATCGAGGCGATCGGATTCCAGGCGCACGCCCTGAAGAGTACGGCCGCAACCTACGGCGCCATGCGTCTCGGCGAAATGGCGGCTGCGCTGGAGCGTATGGCGAAGACCGGGGACAGTTCCACCGCAAGGGAACAGTCGGACAGCATCGAGGCGGTCTGGCCGCTCACCCGCGCCGCGTTCACCGACCGGTTCCTGTCAGGCTGAGGCGGCCATCTCCGGAGGGCGGACGCCCGGCAGCAGCAGGCTCACCCGGGTGCCGCTTCCCGGCAGCGATGCGATCTCCAGCTCACCGCCGTTCAGTTCCACCAGCTTCTTGGTGATCGGCAGTCCCAGACCCGTGCCGCCGGCGATCTCGGCGTTGGCGGCGCGGCCGAAGGGCTCCATCGCCAGGCTGATGTCGTCATCGGTCATGCCGATTCCGTTGTCCTCGACGAAGATCCGCACATGGCCGCCGCAGGCCTCGGCGCCGAGCCGGATTCGGCCATCCTCGCCGGTGAACTTGATGGCGTTGTTCAGCAGGTTGATCACCATCTGGCGGAAAGCCCGGCGGTCGGCGGTAACGGCCGCTGACTCCGGCCTGATCGCCAGTTCGATATGCCGGCTGCCGAAATCGTCGCGGAACAGGGCAACGGCGCGCTCCAGCTCTTCTGTGAGCGGGATCGGCTCGGGTTCGATCTTGAGCCGCTCCGCCTCGATCCGGGAGAGGTCGAGAATGTCGTTCACCAGGCTGAGCAGGTGCTGGCCGCTGGCGGAGATGTCGCTGGCGTATTCACGGTAGCGCCGGTTCTCCAGCGGGCCGAACATCTGCTGCTCCATGACCGACGCGAAACCGATGATGGCGTTCAGCGGCGTGCGCAGTTCATGGCTCATATTGGCGATGAATTCGGACTTGGCGCGGTTTGCGGCCTCTGCCCGGCGCCGGGCGGCAAGCGCCTCCTGCTGGGCGGCGATCAGTGAGGTCACGTCCTTGCCAACACCCCGATACCCGACATAACGGCCCTGTGCGTCGAAGACGGGGTCGCCGTTGATGTTGATCTGCCGGTCGCGGCCGCCGCCGAACCGGAACAGCAGCGCAAGGTTCCGGACGGGTTCGCGGTTGTGCCAGGCCTCGAGGAGGTCGAGCCAGGGCTGGCGGTTTTCCTCCGGCATGTCCTTCAGGACGTTGCGCGTGATCGTGGTCCAGCTGTGTCCGACGAAGCGCGACGCCGGGATGCCGCTGACCTCGGCGAAGCTGTCGGACAGGAAGGTGAGGTTCATGTCCGGATCGGCCTCGAAATACCAGTCCGCGGCAATCGCGGCGAATTCGCGGAACCGGTCCTCGCGGTGCTGCAGCTCGGCCTCGACCAGCTTGCGTTCGGTGATGTCGATCAGATAGGCGTCGAGATGCTTCTCACCGGTTGCCCGGTCTTCGGTGACCCAGGCGTTCTCCAGCATCCAGCGCGGCTCGCCGGTCGTGAGATCGCGGTAGCGGTATTCGATGCGATAGGGCTCGCCGTGCCGGATCCGGCGTTCGCCGGCCGCGATGTAGGCGTCGCGGTCATCCGGATGAACCGCGGCGAGCCATTCGCCGAGCTTCACCTTGCCGTTCTCGCGGGAATTGAGAAGGGCTTCCGAATCCTGGCCCCAGATCTTCAGGGTCTTCAGATCGGTGCTGACCCGGGCGTAGATCATGTCGTGGGTGTTGCGCATGAAGGACTGGAACTGCTCCAGCTCCTTCTGGGAGCGGGTCACGTCGACGAGCAGGATCGCCATTGCGCCATTGCGGAAACGCAATCGGCTGGTGGTGATCCAGTGGCCGTTGCCGGTCAGCGCCGTCAGCGGCCCGGCGTCCTTGGCGGTGAAATTGCGGATCGTGGAGCGGACATACTTGTCCTCGCGTCCACGGGCCTGGGGCAGGTAGCCAAGCTTGATGGCCGAGCGGAGCATGGTCTCGAAGCTGCCGCCGTAGTTGGGATAGCCCTCGGTAGCCGGAAAGAAACGGAAGTAGGCCTCGTTGACCGCCAGCACCCGTAGCTTCTCGTCGAGAAAGATCACGCCGATATCGTCGTTGGCCAGCGTGGCGATGGCGCTCGCCGTCATGGTGTTGGAGACGTCCATCTGGTCCACGAAGGTGCCGCGGAGCTGATAGACGCCGCCCGACTGGCGGCGCACCGATGCGGCGATGCTCTTGCCGTTGTCGAGGTGGAGTTCCAGACGTTTCCGGGTTTCGGCGTGGCGTTCCAGCATGGCCATGCCGCCAAGGCCGTCGATCCAGCGGAGCAGGGCCTCGTCTTCGGCCGAGCCCAGCGCATCGCGGAGACCGTCGCTCGCGGCGACAACGGCGAGCGTCTCGCCCTCACGGCGAAGCAGCGCCACGGCGCGGCTATCGCCGCGCAGCGCTTCCAGCAACGCGTCCCGGTCCGGATCGGCGTTCAACTCGACAGGCCTCCAGCAGTTAGCAGCACAACCTACTGCGACTTCGTTCACAAATTACGAATTCAATGCAGGGTTGGACGCAAGTGCCGTGCCGGAGAGCGTGGATCACGCAACGCAAAAGGCCCGGACGGGAGCCGCCCAGGCCGATCGGTACGTATTCGAATGTAGGTGGAGTGCCCGGTGGGCTCAGAGCCCGTCGCGCTGCGCCCGCTTCCGCGCCAGCTTGCGCGCACGGCGGACGGCTTCGGCCTTCTCCCGCGCGCGGCGCTGGGACGGCTTCTCGTAGTAGTTGCGGAGCTTCATCTCCCGGAAGATGCCTTCCCGCTGCATCTTCTTCTTCAGGACCTTCAGAGCCTGATCGACATTGTTGTCGCGAACGCTGACTTCCAATTTACCCTCTTTCGAGTTCGTTGTTCCGTACCGGCAGTCGAAAAGCTTCGGGCGAAAGACGCCCTGCCGCCGGAACCGCTTCCGGCGTTGGAGCGCGGCTTATAACACAGTGTTCCGAATCAGCCAAGTCCCGGATCCGCCGTTGCCTCGACCGGCTCCGACCGGCATCCTCGGCCCGGTTTCGGGCAGGGAGGGACAGGCATTTGACGGAACTGAAAGCGCCGCTGGCGGCCTATCGGGATACGGTCCGGCCGGAATGGATCGACCACAACGGCCACATGAACATGGGCTATTACATGGTGGTCTTCGACTACGCCACCGACGAGTTCTTCGACCATTGCGGCCTGACCCGGGCGCATCGCGCGGCCCAGAACATCACGACCTTCTCGCTGGAAGCGCACATCAACTATCTGAACGAGGTCCGCGAGGGCGACCCGCTGCATTTCCGCACCTACCTGCTCGACTTCGACGAGAAGCGCATCCACTACATCCACGAGATGTGGCACGGCACGGAGAACTACCGTGCGGCCACCAACGAACTGATGAGCCTGCATGTCAGCCAGGAGACGCGGCGGGCCGCGCCGATGCATCAGGACATTCTCGACCGTCTCGGCGCCATCCGTTCGGCGCAGACGGCCGCCGGGGTCGAGTTTCCGTCCGAGGCCGGGCGGTCCATCGGGCTGAAGAATCGCCGCAGATAGGTCGATCCCCATACCGCGGCGCAGCATGATCCCCTAGACTGGCTTCATGCATGAAGCGGAACTGATCGGACTGGCGATCGTCGCCGGGGCGGCCATGATGATGGGCGTCCTGTTCAGCCGTATCCGCCAGCCCGTCGTCGTCGGCTACATCGTCGCCGGCGTGGTGCTCGGCCCGTCGGTACTGGCCATCATCCCCAGCCGCGAGGATGTCGGTCTTATCGCCGAAATGGGCGTGCTGATGCTGCTGTTCCTGATCGGCATGGAGCTCAGCCTGCGCAACTTCCGGCGCATCTGGCGGCTGGCGGTCACGGTGATGGCGCTGCAACTGGCGCTGGGGCTCGTCTTCGCCTTCGGCATGGGCACGACGCTGGAGTGGGGGATCGAACTCAGCCTGATCGTCGGCTTCGGGCTGAGCCTCTCGTCGACCGCTGTGGCGATCAAGATCCTCGACGATATCGGCCAGCTCCGCACAGAAGTAGGCCGGCTGGCCGTCGGTGTGCTGATCGCGCAGGACCTCGCCGTCGTGCCGATGCTGATCATCGTTTCCGAGATGGGCCGGGAGTCGGGCAGCCTCTACAGCGCCATCATTCCTGTCGTCGTCGCCGTCGTCATCCTGATCGGAATCGTCTACCTGCTGAGCCGGCGCAAGCGCGAGCACCTGCCCTTCGGCCACTGGATCACGCACCATGCGGATCTCGCCGCGATGGCGGGGCTGGCGCTCTGCTTCATCGGGTCGGCGATCAGCGGTCTGATCGGCCTGTCGCCGGCCTATGGGGCCTTCGTCGCCGGACTGGTGGTCGGCAACACGACCGAGCGCAGCAAGATGATCGCGGCAGTGCAGCCGGTGCAGTCGGTGTTGCTGATGGTTTTCTTCCTGTCGATCGGCCTTCTGCTGAACCTCGACTTCATCGCCGACAACTGGGGCGTCGTGCTGGCGCTTCTGCTGGTCGTGACCGTCACCAAGACAGCCGCGAACATCGGCATCTTCCGCATGCTGGGCGAACCCTGGCCGCGGGCCTGGCTGGCCGGGACGGTGCTGGGGCAGGTCGGCGAGTTCTCCTTCGTGCTGGTCGCCGCCGGCCTCGCGGCGGGGATCATCGACACCTTCGGCGGCAATCTGATGACCTCGGTGATCGTGCTGTCGCTGGCCTCCAGCTCGCTGGTGCTGTTCACCGCGCGCCGGATGGCGACGGTGCGCTGGCGCCGGGTCCGGACCTTCGAGGAGGTGATCGGCGCGGTCTATGGCCGGCGAGCGGGCAAGGTCGTCGTTACCCCGGCGCGCGCCGCGCGCAGCGCCGGGCGCGTCTCCCTGACCCTCGGCGACTACAGCCGCGGCGAGGTCGACAGGCTGATGAAGCGCATCCGGCCGGCGAAACCGTTCCGTCCCGAGGCGCCGCCCGCGACGGAGCAGGGCTGGGACGACGCCGCCATGCAGCCGAAGCCGGAAGATGCGCCGAAAGACGCTCCGGAAGGAGGTGCTGGGACGGATCCGGATGATCGGCCGCGCGGCGGAAACTGAGGCGCGCCGGAATGCCGGCGGCCCGGTCGCCGGACTGGACGAGGCGGGGCGCGGACCCATTGCCGGGCCGGTCGTCGCCGCCGCAGTCATCCTGCCCGAAGACTTCGACTGTACCGGTCTGGACGATTCCAAGAAGCTGTCCGGCAAGCGGCGGGAAGCGCTGGCCGGGCGCATCCTCCTGGACGCGAAGGTCGGCGTCGGTATCTGCACGGTCGAGGAGATCGACGAACTCAACATCCTCTGGGCCGCGATGCTGGCAATGCGCCGCGCGGCGGAAGCCCTGCCGCTCGAACCCGCCTTCGCGCTGGTCGACGGCAACCGGATTCCGCCCGAACTGCCCTGTGCGGCCGAGGCGTTGGTGAAGGGCGACGGACGCGAGGCCTGCATCGCCGCCGCCTCAATCGTCGCCAAGACGCATCGAGACAAGATCATGTGTGAACTTGACCTGCAGTACCCCGGATATGGCCTCGGCGGCCATGCCGGATACCCGACGCCGGCGCACAAGAAGGCTCTTCTCCGGCTCGGTCCGAGTCCGGTTCATCGCCGCAGCTTTCGTCCTGTTCGTGACATGTTCACTTGAACAACGACCTGTAATGTCATGACTCCAATTGCTTTTTCTTGACGCTCGAATCGCGGCGCGTCACTTTGAGGCCGAATCAGGGATTCGAACGGGGTGCGCCGGAGCGGCGTTGAGGGGTCATGCAGGAACTGCCGGTCAACCGCATCATCCAGGGTGACAGCGTCCAGATCATGGAGGGGCTGCCGGCAGGGTCGGTGGACATGATCTTCGCCGATCCGCCCTACAATCTGCAGCTGAAGGGCGAACTGAAGCGGCCCAACGAGACCGTGGTCGACGCGGTCACCGACGACTGGGACCAGTTCGAGAGCATGGAGGCCTATGACGCCTTCACCCGCGCCTGGCTGACCGCGGCGCGGCGGCTGCTGAAGGACGACGGCACGCTCTGGGTCATCGGCAGCTATCACAACATCTACCGAATTCGGCTCGCAGCTTCAGGATCTGGGCTTCTGGATCCTGAACGACGTGGTCTGGCGCAAGACCAACCCCATGCCGAACTTTCGCGGCCGGCGTCTGACCAATGCGCACGAGACCATGATCTGGTGCGCGAAGTCGGAGTCCGCAAAGGGCTACACCTTCAACTACGAAGCCCTGAAGGCGCTGAACGACGACCTGCAGATGCGCTCCGACTGGCTGCTGCCGATCTGCTCGGGCAACGAGCGTCTGAAGGTGAACGGCAAGAAGGCGCATTCGACGCAGAAACCCGAGGCGCTGCTCTACCGCATCCTGCTGACCGCGACCCGCGACGGTGACATCGTGCTCGACCCCTTCTTCGGCTCCGGCACCACCGGGGCGGTGGCCAAGAAGCTGGGCCGCCGGTTCGTCGGCATCGAGCAGGAAAGCCGCTTCTGCCGTCTGGCCCAGGCCCGCATCGCCCGGGTCCGCACCCTGCCGCCCGAGGACCGGGTGATCACGCCGCCCAAGCGTCAGGAACAGCGGATTCCCTTCGGCATGCTGCTGGAGCGCGGCCTGATCGAGCCGGGCACCGTGCTGCACGATCCCTACCGCCGCCACCAGGCGAAGGTGCGTCCTGACGGCTCACTGATCTGCGCCGACGCCACCGGCTCGATCCACAAGATCGGCGCCCATGTCCAGAAGGCGCCCAGCTGCAACGGCTGGGTCTACTGGCATGTTGACGTGGAGGGGAATCTGAAGCCGATCGACCTGTTCCGCCAGCAGATCCGCAGCGAGCTGGGAGACATCTGAGAGGCCGCGGCGCGTCTTGACCGTACAGTCGGGGCGAATTATCTCCGAAACAATCCTGTAACACCGAGAGTAGCGCAGACCCATGGCCCTTCTGCCGATCATCACCGCGCCCGACCCGCGTCTCCGGGTCAAGTCCGAGCCCGTCGAGACCGTCGACGACGGCCTGCGCAAGCTGATGGATGACATGCTGGAGACCATGTACGACGCGCCCGGCGTCGGCCTGTCGGCGATCCAGGTGGGCGTGCCGAAGCGGGTGATGGTGGTCGATTGCGCCCCCGACGATGCGGACCCGGAGCCGATCTATCTGGTCAATCCGGAGATCCGCGAGGCCTCGCCGGACCTCCGCGCCTACGAGGAAGGCTGCCTCAGCCTGCCCGAGCAGTATGCCGAGGTAGAGCGCCACGACCGCATCACCGTCGACTACCTCGACCGCGACGGCAACAGGCAGACGCTGGAGGCCGATGGCCTGCTCTCGACCTGCATCCAGCACGAGATGGACCATTTCGACGGCGTCCTGTTCGTCGACCACATCTCGGCGCTGAAACGGTCGATGATCATGAAACGGCTGAAGAAGGCGAAGAAGCTCAAGGCGACGGGGTGACCGCGCTGCGCATGGTCTTCATGGGCACGCCGGATTTCGCCGTGCCCGCCCTCCGCGCCATCCATGCGGCCGGTCACGAGGTCGTTGCGGCCTATTCCCAGCCGCCGCGCGCGGCAGGTCGGGGCAAGAAGCCGCGGCCCTCGCCGGTGCACAGGGCCGCCGCCGAACTCGGTATCGAGGTCTTCACGCCGCTGTCGCTGAAATCGCCGGAGGTGCAGTCGGAATTCGCCCTGCACAGGGCCGATGTCGCCGTCGTGGCGGCCTACGGCCTGATCCTGCCGCAGGCGATTCTGGATACGCCGCGGCTCGGCTGCTTCAACATCCACGCCTCGCTGCTGCCGCGCTGGCGCGGGGCGGCGCCGATCCACCGCGCGGTGATGGCAGGCGACGAGAAGACCGGCGTCACCATCATGAAGATGGATGCGGGGCTCGATACCGGCGACATGGCGCTGGTCGAGGAAACCGAGATCGGCCCGCGCGACACCACGGCGACGCTGCATGACCGGCTGGCGGAGATGGGCGCGAGACTGATGGTCGACGCGCTGGCGAAGCTTGCGGACGGGACGCTGGAGCTGACGCCGCAGCCCGACGAGGGCGTGACCTATGCGAAGAAGATCGACAAGGCCGAGGCGCAGATCGACTGGACCCGGGACGACTTCGAGATTGTCTCCCTGATCCACGGCCTCACGCCCTTTCCCGGCGCCTGGTTCGAGCATGGCGGCGAGCGGATCAAGGTGCATGACGCGCATCCGGTGATGATCGATCCGGCGGGGCACCCGCCGCCGCCCGGCACCGTCATCTCCGACAGCCTGATCGTCCGCTGCGGCAACGGTTTCGTGCAGCTGGAAACCCTGCAGCGCGCCGGCAAGAAGGCGATGAGCGCCGGCGACTTCCAGCGCGGCAAGGCCATTCCAGTGGGCGCGAGGCTGGGGTGAGGTTCCGACTTCTCATGCCCGTTGCGGGACTTGATCCCGCAACCCATTGCGGCGGCGATCCCGCTCTGGGCACCGGGATCGAGTTCCGGTGCGGATGGTGGGAAATCCGGCGGCGCGGCTTTCGATGACCCGCTACCGGTTCACGCTGGAGTATGACGGCGGCGACTTCGTCGGCTGGCAGCGGCAGACCAACGGCTATTCGGTCCAGCAGGCGGTCGAGGAGGCGATCCACCGCTTCACGGGCGAGACGGTCACGGCCATCGCGGCCAGCGCACGGACTCGGGCGTTCATGCGTTGGGCATGGTGGTCCATGCCGACATCGACAAGGCCATGCCGGCGGACAAGATCCGGGATGCGCTGAACTTCCATCTGAGACCGCATCCGGTGGCGGCGCTGTCCGCCGAGGCAGTGACCGAAGAGTTCAGTGCGCGCTTCGACTGCACGGCGCGGCACTATCTCTACCGCATCCTCAACCGCCACTCTGCGCCGGTGATCGACCGCGGCCGTGTCTGGCATGTGCCGGGGACGCTGGACGTGGCGGCGATGAACGAAGCCGCGGCGCAGCTTGTCGGCAAACATGACTTCGAGAGCTTCCGCTCGGCCCACTGTCAGGCCGAGACGGCGCTGAAGACGCTCGACCGGCTGGACGTCGAACGGTCGGGCGACGAATTGCAAATGCGCTGTTCGGCCCGGTCCTTCCTGCACAATCAGGTCCGCATCTTCGCCGGCACGCTGATCGAGGTGGGCAAGGGGCGCTGGAGCCCGGACGACGTGAAGACCGCGCTGGAAGCCCGCGACCGCAAGGCGGCGGGGCCGACGGCGCCGGCGCACGGGCTCTATTTCGTGAAGGCCGACTACCCGGCTTGACGCCTACTGGAAACGGGGACGGATGTCGTCGTCCAGGATCGCGAACAGCAGGTGATCCTGCCAGCGTCCGTTGATGCGGAGATAGCGGCGGGCGTAGCCTTCCTCGGTGAAGCCGCATTTGCGCAGCAGATCCGCGCTCGGCTTGTTCTCGGGCAGGCAGGCGGCCTCGATCCGGTGCAGGCCCATCTCCGAGAAGGCCCATTCAACCGTGAGGCTGATCGCCGCCGCCATGACGCCCTTGCGGGCGAAGCGGCGGCCGACCCAGTAGCCGGCGGAAGCCGACTGGGTGACGCCGCGGCGCACATTGGAATAGGTGATGCCCCCCATCAGCTGCCCGTCGGCATTGTTGAAAATGAAGAAGGCGTAGGCCTGATCGGCGCGGGCGTCGCGTTGATACAGGCGGATGCGGCGGCGGAAGCCGAGGCGCGAGAGCGCGTCGGCCGGCCATGTCGGTTCCCACTTTTCCAGGAAGTCGCGGCTTTCGGCGCGGACCTCGGCCCACATGCGCCAGTCGCCCGCCATCGGCGGACGAAGGTGGATGCGCGCGCCCCGCAGTACCGGTCTTGCGTCCTCGCTGGACATGCCTGCGAACATCAGCGCTGCGCTTTCCCTCTGTTCCCCTCGAAAGATTACCGTACCACGAGGCCGTTAGCCGAATCTTTCTGCGAAACGCGCGCCGTCTTCAAGCCCGGCGGCCGGGCCGATGGCGGCCAGTGCCGGCGGGCGGCCGCTGCCGAACAGTTTCGCCGCGACGCGGCGGACGGCGGCGGCGTCGACGGCATCGACCAGTTCCAGCCATTCGGCGGTGTCGGGCGGCGCGCCGTAGATCAGGGTCTGGCGGGCGATCTGTTCCAGACGCGCCGACGAGCTTTCCAGCGCCATCACCATGCCGGCCTTGATCTGGGAGCGGGAGCGCGCGGTCTCGTCCTCATCGACATCGTCTGCGGCGCGGCGGATCTCGTCGGCCAGCACGGGCTGCAGTTCGCCCAGCGCCTCGGGGTCGGTTGCGGCATAGACGCCGACCATGCCGCCATCCATCATCGAGCCGGCGAAGCTGAAGACGGAATAGGCGAGGCCGCGGTTCTCGCGGATCTCCTGAAACAGCCGCGAGGACATGCCGCCCCCCAGCAGGTTCGACAACACCTGCACCGCGGGGAAATCCGGATCGTCGAAGGCGACGCCGTCGACGCCGAAGGCGAGATGCACCTGTTCGATCGCACGTTCGTCGACCAGCTGGCTGCCGCGCCAGAGGCTCGGTTCCGGGCGTTCCATCGGGCTGTCGGCGACGTGGCCGAAGCGCGCCTCGGCCAGCTTCAGGAACTCGTCCGGGTCGACCGCGCCGGCTGCCGCCACGACCATCCGGCTGGCGCCATAGCCACGGCCCATGAAGCCTTCCAGCTCCTGGCGGCTGAAGCGGCCGACGCGGTCAGGCTTGCCCAGGATCGAACGGCCGACCGCCTGATCGGGATAGGCGGCTTCCTGCAGCAGGTCGAAGACCAGATCGTCGGGCGTGTCGTTGACCTGCGCGATCTCCTGACAGACGACGCTCCGCTCCCGCGCCAGTTCGTCTTCGGGGAAGGTCGAGTTCAGCACGATGTCGGCGATGATGTCGGTCGCCAGTTCCAGGTCTTCCTTCAGGGCGCGGGCGTAGTAGGCGGTCTGTTCCCGGCTGGTGTACGCGTTGATGTAGCCGCCGACGCCCTCGATCTCTTCGGCGATTGCGCGGGCCGTGCGCCGCCGCGTGCCCTTGAAGGCCATGTGCTCCAGCATGTGGGCGACGCCGTTCTCGTCGGCCCGCTCGTGGCGGCCGCCGACATCGATCCAGACGCCGACCGAGGTGGTCTCGACATGCGGCATCGGCGCGGTCACGACGCGCAGCCCGTTCGGCAGCGTGTGCATCAGTTCGGTCATCGGGCCACCCTGGCGCGTTCGGTGATGAAGGTCTGAAGCGCCGCCAGATCGTTCGGCAGGTCGGCGGCCCGCTCCGGCCGCTCCATCAGGTCGCCCATGCGCTCCGGCAGCGCCGGGCGGCGGCCGATGGCGCGCTCGACGGCGTCCGGGAACTTGGCCGGATGCGCGGTGGCCAGGCTAATCAGCGGCGTCTCGGGCGTGACGGCGCCGGCGGCGCGGGCCTGCCGGGCGGACGCGGTGCCCACCGCGGTGTGCGGATCGACGATCTCGCCGGTCTCGGCATGCAGGCGGCGGATCTCCGCCAGCGTGGCTTCCTCGTCGACGCGCGCCGAAGCGAAGCCCTGCCGCACCCCGTCGAAGGCCTTGCCGGCGATGTCGAAGCCGCCTGACTGTCCGAGGCTCTGGATCAGGCCGCGGACCTTCGCGCCGTCGCGTCCGGTCAGTTCGAACAGCAGGCGCTCGAAATTGGAAGCGACCTGGATGTCCATCGAGGGGCTCATGGTGGGGACGACGCCGTCCTTGCGGTAGCTGCCGGTCTCGACGAAGCGGTGCAGGATGTCGTTGACGTTGGCGCCGACGACCAGCCGGCCGATATCGGCGCCCATCTGCCGCGCGATGTGACCGGCGAAGACATTGCCGAAATTGCCCGACGGCACCGAGAACGCGACCTTGCGATCGGCGCTGCCGCCCAGCGCCAGTACGCCATGCACGTAATAGACGACCTGCGCGGCGACCCGGGCCCAGTTGATCGAGTTCACGGCCGACAGGCGCAGCCGGTCGCGGAACGCGAGATCGCCAAAGGCCGCCTTGACCAGCGCCTGGCAGTCGTCGAAGTCGCCGTCGACGGCGATGGCGTGCACGTTCGGATCGTCCACCGTGGTCATCTGGCGTCGCTGCACGTCCGACACGCGGCCCTTGGGGAACAGGATGAAGATATCGACGGCGTCGCGGCCGCGGCAGCCTTCGATCGCGGCGGACCCGGTGTCGCCGGAGGTCGCGCCAAGAATGGTGACCCGTTCGCCCCGGCGGGACAGCGCCTGGTCGAACAGACGGCCCAGCACCTGCAGGGCGAAATCCTTGAAGGCGAGGGTGGGGCCGTGGAACAGCTCCATCAGCCAGTCATTGGGGCCGATCTGCCTGATCGGAGCGACAGCGGCATGATCGAAGCCGTCATAGGCGGCGCGGGCCATGGCCTCGAGCTCGGCGCGGCTGACGGAATCGCCGGTGAATTCGGCCAGCACGGCTGCGGCCAGGGCCGGATAGTCCGTTCCGGCCAGCGCGGAAAGGTCGATCTCAGGAATTTTTTTCGGCACGTAAAGGCCGCCGTCGCGGGCGAGCCCCGCCAGCAGAACGTCCTCGAATGCCAGGTCCGGAGCTTCGCCCCGCGTGCTTTGATAGATCAACGACCGATCCTTCCCGAGTTTCCGCGGGTTCTAGATCAGAATGCCGCCGGTTGAAAGCCGCTGTCGAAGGCCGCTCTATGGCGCCGGCTGGATCGTGCCGGAAGCGGAAAATCCGAGTGGAATCAGCCGGATGAGCCGGATGGAGTAACTTACTCCAATTGATGAAGATCCCTAACCCACTTCAATTGATCCGGTTCATGCCTTTATAGATGTTCCCGATAGTATGTAAAATCGGGACAAGGCGTCATGTGATGAAGAAGCGCAACCCGATGATCTTCCTGTTTTTCGGCCAATTGAGCGCCTTCAGACAAGTACATTTTCGACCTATACGAAAATTCTTGCAGCAATTCGGGCCTCGATTACCTTCATGGACATGGCAATCACGCCATCAACAAAAAACAAGGAGGCCCCATGCCGGTGTTGCTCTCAATCGTGACGGTCGAAGACATCCTCTCCGATGTCAGCCGGTCGAACGGCGAGAAGCACGATCCGGATGTCAGCTCCGCCGTACGCAACGACAAGAAGGCGCGTGAAGCGCACAAGGCGGCGAGGCAGGCCCGGCGCATGGTCAGGTCTCTGGCCCATCAGGAGTAAGGAAATGAGTTTCCGCGACACCTTCATCACCTACGCCACGATCATCGCCTTCGGCGGTCTGCTGGCCGCGTGCGACGACACCATCCGCGGCATCGGTCAGGACACCAAGCAGACCGTCGATGCCGTCAGCGACAGCGTCCAGGGCAATCCCGAAGGTTCCAGCGAATAAGCAAGGGTCGACGGAACAGGTTCTGAGGAAGGGGAAGTAGCATGATCAGCGATCGCGCAGCAGGAATGACGATAGCCATCTTCACCATCATGGTGTGCGCGGCAGTAGCGTCCACGTTGGACCGCAGCCTTGACACCGGATCGATCAAGATCGCCGGGGCGGGGAAAGGGACGACATCAGAATTGTTCCAGCCGACCGGACTCAAGGGAGGTGCCCTCAAGATCAACCGCTAGCCGATATCTGCCGCCCCGCCGGGCCAACAAGAAGAACAAGAAGCAGAACAACAAGAACGAAGCTACGGCAAGGCGGCAGGTATCGGTGGCGGAGCCGACGAATCCGAGGTTGGACCGGCACCGGCCGGTCATCGCAAGCGGCGACGCAACAAGCCGCACAGGCGAACAGACCAGGGTTCCGCACCTCCTCCCTGGACGCCGGTCCGCGCGGTCCCAGCCAGCCCGCGGACCCGGCCGACGCAGCCAGCCAGGAACATCACGGGGCGGTCGTCCACGGGACGGCCGCCCACTTCTTTTTGGGTCCGACAGTGCGGGCACCTTCGGTATCGGTTGCCGGGACGGATTGCTCGCCGGGGACCTCGTCATGCGCATTCGGCAGGCCAGCATTCCGGCTTCGGAACGCAGACGCGCCGTCTGGAGCGCAGGGGCTGCCGCAAGATCCTCGGGATTCGAAATCAGAGTTCCAGCGAGCCCTCGATCAGGATCCGGGTCTCGCCACCGATCATGATCCTGTCCGGATCCCGGGCGTCGCGTCGGATGTGGACGCGGCGGCCCGGCCGATGCTGACACCCTGCGAGACCGTGATGTCGCCGTTCAGCCTGCCCTCGGCATGCATCCAGCGTGCGATCGCGGCGTTCAGCGAACCGGTGATGGGATCCTCGCTCATGCCGCTGGACGGCGCCAGCATGCGCACCTCGTAGTCGAATTCCGAACCCGGGACGTGCGGACCGATCAGGCCGATGGCCTTGAACTGCGGCCAACTGACCTTCGCGGAGTCGGCCGCCAGCACGTCATCGGCGCTTCCTAGTTCGAAAACCTGCCAGACCGGACCGTTGTCCAGCACCGCCGTCCGGACAATCCGCTCCGCCGCCAGATCGAGCTGGCCTGCGATGCGGTTCCGTTCGGCGTCCGGCATCGGGGCTATTCGGGTCGGTGGCGCGGCGAACGCCGGAACCGGGCCTGAAATGTCGATCTCGACGATGCCAACGCCGCATTCCTGCCGGACAAGACCGGCATGGGCCGGTACGCCGCCTGTATGCAGCCAGGCGGCGCAGCTTCCCAGTGTCGGGTGGCCGGCAAAGGGCATCTCCCGCGACGGGGTGAATATCTTCAGCCGGTAGTCGGCGGTCTCGTCTGTCGGCGGCAGCAGGAAGGTCGTTTCGGCCAGGTTGGTCCATGCCGCGAAGCGCTGCATGTCGTCGTCGGTCAACCCGCCGGAATCGACCACCACGGCCAGTCCGTTGCCACGCGTCGGGACCGAGGTGAATACATCGCACTGGATGAAGCGTCGCCGCATGGCCGAACCCCCTGTGAAGAAGCAACGATCTGGTGCGGCGGCGGCTGCAATCCAGTGCCGCTTTGCCCGTGATTTTGCATCTGAGCGCTGATAGTGTCCGGCTTTCCGACACGGTCGAAACTCCGGGGGACATCGGGCCATGAGCATTCAGCAGAACATTCCCAACGACCTGGAATCCTTCTGGATCCCGTTCACGCCGAACCGCCAGTTCAAGCGCGAGCCGCGGCTGCTCGTTTCCGCCAAGGACATGCACTACACCTCGCTGGACGGCCGCCAGATCCTCGATGGCTCGGCCGGTCTCTGGTGCGTGAATGCCGGCCATGCGCGCGAGAAGATCGTGAAGGCGATCCAGGCGAATGCCGAGACGCTCGATTTCGCGCCGTCCTTCCAGTATGCCAACCCGATGGCCTTCGAACTGGCGACCAAGGTCGCCGAGCTGACGCCGGATCCGCTGAACCGCATCTTCTTCACCAATTCCGGCTCCGAGGCGGTCGATACCGCGCTGAAAATCGCCCTGGCCTATCACCGCGCCCGCGGCGAAGGGCACCGTACCCGACTGATCGGCCGGGAGCGCGGCTATCACGGTGTCGGCTTCGGCGGCATCTCGGTGGGCGGCATCGTCAAGAACCGCAACGTCTTCGGCTCCCTGCTCGCCGGCGTCGATCACCTGCCGCATACCCACGATCTGAAGCGCAACGCCTTCACGAAGGGCGAGCCGCAGCACGGCGCCGAACTGGCCGACCGGCTGGAGGAAATCGTCCAGCTGCACGATCCGGCGACGGTCGCCGCCGTCATCGTCGAGCCGATGGCCGGCTCGACCGGCGTGCTGGTGCCGCCGAAGGGCTACCTGCAGCGCTTGCGGGAGATCTGTGACAAGTACGGCATCCTGCTGATCTTCGACGAAGTCATCACCGGTTTCGGCCGGCTGGGCACGAACTTCGCGGCGCAGCGCTTCGGCGTCACCCCCGACCTGATGACCATGGCCAAGGGGCTGACCAACGCTGCCGTACCGATGGGCGCGGTCGCGGCCCGCGACGACATCTACGAGACCTTCATGACCGGCCCCGATCACATGATCGAGCTGTTCCACGGCTATACCTATTCGGCACATCCGATGGCCTGCGCCGCCGGCATCGCGACGCTGGATCTCTACAAGGAAGAGAAGCTGTTCGACCGGGTCGTCGAACTGGAGGACTACTGGCAGGAGGCGGTCCACGGGCTGGCCGACGCGAAGAACGTCATCGACATCCGCAATATCGGCCTGGTCGGCGCCATCGAGGTCGCGCCGCGCCCCGGCGAGCCGACCAAGCGCGGCTTCGAGGCGATGATCAAGGCGTTCGAGAAGGGCGCGATGGTGCGCGTCACCGGCGACATCATCGCCCTTTCGCCGCCCTTCATCATCTCGAAGGACCAGATCGACGAACTGATGGGCCTCGTCCGCGAGGTGCTGAGCGAGATCGACTGACCGGATTCAGGAGCGGGGGCGCTCGACCCGGTCGATCCCCGGCTCCCGGCTCAGGGCGGCGATGATGTCGTTGAGGTGCCGCACGTCGCGGACCTCGATATCCAGCGTCAGAATGGCGAAGTCCGGTGTCGTCTTGCGCATGTGCAGGTAGACGATGTTGCCGTCGTGGTTGGCGATGACGGCGGTGGTGCGGTTCAGCATGCCCGGACGGTTCGGCATCTCCGCCTCCAGCCGCCCGACATAGAGTCGGCCGTCCTCCTCGACGCCGGTCCAGGCGGTGTCCAGCCAGCGTTCCGGCATGTCCTGCACCATCTCCAGCGCAGCGCAGTCGATGGTGTGGATGTAGATGCCGCGGCCCTCATACATGATGCCGACGATGCGGTCGCCGGGCACGGCGCGGCAGCATTCGGGGAAGTGGACCGCGCTGCCGGGGCGCAGGCCGCGGATCGGCAGGGCGTCGTCGCGCTCCGGATTCTTCGGTTTCAGCCGGCGGCGCTTGCTCTTGCTCTCGGTCGGATAGGCCTCGGCCAGCACATCGCGCGGCGCGACGATGCCCTCGCCCACGGCGGCGTAGAGATCCTCGATCGAGGCGTAGCCCAGCGACAGCACCGCAGCGCCCATGTCCTTCGGCCGGAACCGCCGCCGTGCGGCCGAGAAGGTCGATTCCAGCAGGCGCTGACCCATGCTGATGTGCTCGGCGCGGATCTTCAGCCGGGTCGCGCGGCGGATGGCGGCGCGGGCCTTGCCGGTGACGACCAGCCCCTCCCATGACGGATCGGGGCTCTGCGTGTCGGAGGCCAGAATCTGCACCTGGTCGCCATTGCGCAGGATGGACTGCAGCGGCCGCCGCCGGCCGTTCACATGCGCGCCGACGCAGGTGTTGCCGAGATCGGTGTGGACGGCATAGGCGAAGTCGAGTGGGGTCGCGCCCTGCGGCAGCTGTATGAGCCGGCCCTTGGGTGTGAAGCAGAACACCTGGTCGGCGTACATGTTCAGCTTCGAGTTATCGAGGAACTCCTTGAAGCTCGACGCGTCGTTGAGGATGTCCAGCAGTTCCTTCAGCCAGCGTTCTTCTTCCAGCGCCGGCTTCGATTTCGCGCGTGGCCCTTCCTTGTAGCGCCAGTGGGCGGCCAGGCCGAACTCGGCGCGCTCGTGCATCTCGCGGGAGCGGAACTGGATCTCGGTGCGCATCCGCTCCGGTCCGATGACCACGGTATGGAGCGACTGGTAGTTGTTGCGCTTGGGCGTCGAGATGTAGTCGTCGAACTCGCCCGGCACCATCGGATAGGCCTGATGGATGGCGCCCAGTGCCCGGTAGCAGGTGTTGGGATCGGCGACGATAGCGCGGAAGCCGAACACGTCCGCCAGCTTCTCGAACGGAATCTTCTTCTGCTCCAGCTTGCGCCAGATGGAGAAGGGCCGCTTCTCGCGGCCCGTGACCTCGGCCTCGATGCCCGCCTCTTCCAGCCGCCGCGACAGCTCGGCCTTCATGCGGACGATCAGGTCGCCGGCCTGGGCCCGGAGTTGCTGCAGCCGGGCGGTCACCGTCTGGTAGGCCTCCGGCTCGAGGACCTGGAAGGAGAGGTCCTGCAGTTCCTCCTTGATCTCGTGCATGCCGACCCGTTCGGCCAGCGGCGCGTAGATCTCCATCGTCTCCTGCGCGATCCGCTGCCGCTTCTCCGGTTTCAGGAAGCCGATGGTGCGCATGTTGTGCAGGCGGTCGGCCAGCTTCACCAGCAGCACGCGGATGTCGTCGGACATGGCCAGCAGAAGCTTGCGGAAATTCTCCGCCTGCTGGGTCTCGTCGGAGATCAGCTCGACCTGGGACAGCTTGGTGACGCCGTCGACCAGACCGGCGATATCCTCGCCGAACATGCCGGCGATCTCGCGCCGCGTGGCCTTGGTGTCCTCGATCGTGTCGTGCAGCAGGGCGGTGACGATCGATTCCGGGTCCATCCTGTAGTGGGTCAGGATGCCGGCCACCTCCAGCGGGTGCGTGATGTAGGGATCGCCGGACGCGCGCTTCTGGCTGCCGTGCGCCTTCATGGCGAAGACGTAGGCCTTGTTTATCAGGTTCTCGTCGGCGGCCGGGTCGTAGGCCAGCACCGATTCAACCAGTTCCATCTGCCGCATCATGGCGGCGATTTTACGTGCGTTTTACGGAAGGTCGAGCCTGTCGAACACAGGGGGATTGCTGAAATTCAGCCCTCCGACGACGACTCGCCTGACGCAATCGCCGCCAGCTCGCGGCGCATGCGCTCGGCCAGATCGTCCTCTTCCGGCTCGTCGCGCTCGACGCGGCGCTGGAAGCTGCTTATCAGCGCCTCCTTGAGGTCGGCCGGCTTCAGCTTCTCGTCGGCGATCTCGCGCAGGGAGACGACCGGATTCTTGTCGTTGTCGCGGTCGACCAGCAGCTCGGCGCCATTGGAGATGCCGCGGGCGCGCTGCCCGGCGAGCAGAACCAGCTCGAAGCGGTTCTCGACCTTGTCGATGCAATCTTCAACGGTGACGCGGGCCATGAACGGGCCTCCTGCAGATCGGGAAAGAGGTGAAGCCGGCTATTTAGCTACCCGCAGCGCCGCCGGCAAGGTGTTTCTCCTGCTCTGGCGTCATGGGCACGATGCGGCTGCAGTCGGTACCGCCGATCATGCTTTCCAGCGGCAGCCCGCTTGATGGATGCCGCCAGTCCGGCGCGATTTCCTGCAGCGGCAGCAGCACGAAGGCCCGCTCGTGCATCCGGGGATGCGGCAGCGCGGCGACGCCATGGACGCCGCAGGGCGCGCGGACGACGCCGTCGAAGTCGATCAGGTCCAGATCGATCCGGCGCGGCGCCCAGCGCTCGGTGCGGACCCGGCCAAAGGACCACTCCACTTCGTGAAGGGTCTGCAGCAGGCGGTCGGCGCAGAGATCGGTCTCGACGGCGGCGACGCCGTTCACATACCAGGGCTGGCCGGACAGGCTTTCCGGCCAGGGTGGCGTCAGGTACCAGCGGCTCTGTGCCGCCACCCGCACGCCCCGGCTGGCAAGGGCTGCGAGGGCCGCCTCAAGGGTCTGCGCCGGCTCGCCATGTTCGGGGTGCGGAAGATTGGCACCCAGACCGATGATGATCACGCAAACCTCCCGGACGGCAGCCCGCCGCCAATCCCGTTCCAGATGATGGGCCGCCATTGCGGAGCGCACCGGCCTGTGGCAGACCTATCGCGCGAAAGCAATTACCCGCGCGCCCGAAAGCGGCACGACCATGTCGCCTCTCCGCAGCGCGGGACCGTGCATAGGACATTATGGGATTTTTGGAAATGGCCGGTTTGGATCTGGGCGTCTACTCGACCGAGAAAGTGGCGCTGTTCATTGACGGCGCCAATCTTTACGCCGCGGCGCGGACGCTGGGTTTCGACATCGACTACCGCAAGCTCAGGGCCGCCTTCGCCCGCCAGGGAACGCTGGTCCGGGCCTTCTACTACACCGCATTGATGGAAGATCAGGAGTATTCGCCGCTGCGTCCGCTGGTCGACTGGCTCGATTACAACGGTTTCACGATGGTGACCAAGCCCGCCAAGGAATTCGTCGGCCAGGACGGCCGGCGCAAGGTGAAGGGCAACATGGATATCGAGCTGGCCGTCGACATGATGGAGATGGCCGAGTTCATCGACCACGCCATCCTGTTCTCAGGCGACGGCGATTTCCGCAGCGTCATCGAGGCGGTCCAGCGCAAGGGCGTCCGTTGCACGGTGGTCAGCTCCATCCGGACCCAGCCGCCGATGATCGCCGACGAGCTGCGCCGGCAGGCCGACCAGTTCGTCGAACTCGCCGACCTGCAGCAGACCATCGCCCGCGAAGGTGGCCGCCCGCCCCAGCCAAGGCGCGAGATGCCGTCGCGCGACGATGACGAGGACGACTACGAAGACGATCCGCTGGTCCGCTGATGCCAGACGGTTTTGCCGGGCCCGCGCCGGATTGCGCGCGCTGCCCGAGACTGGTCGCCTTCCGGACAGACAACTGCGCCGCCTATCCTGATTTCCACAACGCGCCGGTTCAGTCCTTCGGCGGGCTGGATTCACGCGTGCTGGTGGTCGGGCTGGCGCCGGGCCTGAAAGGGGCCAACCGAACCGGCCGTTCACCGGCGACGGCGCAGGCGACCTGCTCTATCCGGCGCTGGTCCGCGCAGGCTTTGCCGCCGGAACCTATGACCGGCGGGCGGATGACGGTCTGGAACTGAGAGGTGCGCGGATCACCAACGCTGTCCGCTGCGTCCCGCCGCAGAACAAGGTCACCGGCGCCGAGGCCGCGAACTGCCGGCCCTTCCTTATCGACGAGATCGGCGCCATGCCACGTCTGAAGGTGCTGCTGGCGCTGGGACGCGTGGCGCACGAGGCCGTCCTGCGCACCTTCGGGCTGCGGCTCGGCGATTACCCCTTCGCGCATGGCGAGGTGCACGAACTGCCCGGCGGCCTGCGGATGGCCGACAGCTTTCACTGTTCGCGCTACAACGTGAACACCGGCCGCCTGACCGAAGCCATGTTCGATCAGGTCCTGGAGACGGTGCGTCAGAACACCCAGTAACCGCCGTCGATCAGGAAGCTCTCGGCGGTGTGGAAGCTGGACGCCTCCGACATGATGTAGACCGCGATGCCGCCGAAATCCTCGGGCTTGCCCCAGCGGCGCATCGGCATGCGCGGCATCACGTTGCCGCTGAAGCGCGGGTCGGCGAAGGCGCTCTCGGTCATCTCGGTCTCGATCCAGCCGGGCAGGATGGAGTTGGCTGTGACGCCGTGGCGCGCGAACTCGATCGCCAGCGCGTTCATCATCGAGACCAGGCCGCCCTTGGAGAAGGCGTAGTGCTCGTTGCGGGCCGGACCCGACAACGCGGCCAGCGATGCCGTGCCGACCAGCCGCCCGAAGGGATCGCCGTTCTTCGACCGCTCGACCATGTGCCGTGCGGCAGCCCGGAAAGTGTAGAAGACGCCGTCCATGTTCACCGACATGACATAGCGCCAGTCCTCGATATCCATCTCGGTGAAGGCCTTGCCGCGGGCGGAAACGCCGGCATTGGCGAAGCAGCCGTCGACGCGGCCATGCGCTTCCAGGGTGGCGGCGAAGCACTTCTCGACATCGGCCTCGTCGGCGACGTCGCAGACCAGCGCGGTATGGGTGCCGCCGGTTCCGGCGGCCTTCAGCTTCTCCAGCGCCTCGGCGTTCTTGCCCTCGTTGCGGCCCCAGATGCAGACGTCGCCGCCCGCTGCGGCGATGGCTTCGCCGAAGCCGAGACCGATGCCGCCATTGCCGCCGGTGACAAGAGCGACCTTGCCGGTCAGATCGAACGGTTGATAAGCCATGACCAATCCCTCCCCGAATTGTCGTCGTGGATACGCAGTACGGCCCCTCGGGGCCTGCGTCTAGATAGTGGGGTCGGCGGGACCGCCCTTGCTGTACTCGACGCCGTTCTCGCGCATCAGCGATTCCACCTCGGCGACGACGTCCTTCAGATGGAACGGCTTGGACAGCACCTTCGCGGCATGCTTGCCCTCCCGGTGGGACTGCATCGCCACGGCGGCAAAGCCGGTGATGAACATGACCCGGATGTTGGGATCGGTGCGTTCGGCCCGGCGCGCCAGTTCGATGCCGTCCAGTTCGGGCATGACGATGTCGGCCAGCAACAGGTCGAACTTCTCCGGGCCCAGATGCATCAGGGCTTCCATGCCGTCCCTGACAGCGACGACTTCGTGGCCGTCCCGTCTCAGTGCGCGCGCCAGATAGGGCCGCAGTGAGTTGTCGTCCTCAGCCAGCAGTATCCTAGCCATACAAGTTCCTTGCCCGGTGGGGTCGGATCGAAGATCCGCTTCCGGGGCTGCTCCCTCAAGTGCGGAGACAATTCTAGCCCCAAATGCATTCGCTTGGGAACGGTTTGCCGTCCTCCATGGCCCGCTATATCATCGAAATGCAAAGAAAGTCCTGCTCCGGCAGCGCCGGATGCAATCTCCGAAAGCCCGTTCATGCGAATCGACCCCGACAGGCGTTTGATCGACCCCGCACTTGCGCTGTTTTCGCCGGCCGAACAGCTGTTGCCGGTGGTCCTGGCGTCGCCGCATTCGGGGCGGATCTATCCGCAGGCCTTCCTCGAGGCGTCCCGGCTTGACGAAGTCACGATCCGCAAGTCGGAGGACAGCTTCGTCGACGAGATCTTCGAGCCAGCGGTCGCCCGCGGCGCGCCCCTGCTGGCGGCGCTGTTTCCCCGCGCCTATTGCGACGTCAACCGCGAACCCTACGAACTCGATCCCTCGATGTACGAGGACCGGCTGCCGCCGCATGCGAATACCCGCTCGCTGCGGGTCGCCGGCGGCCTGGGCACCATCGCGCGGGTCGTCAGCAGCGGCGAGAACATCTACCGCCACCGCCTGCCGTTCGCCGAGGCGGAGCGCCGCATCCGGCACTATTACAGGCCCTATCACGCCGCCTTGTCGGACCTGGTGGACCGGACCGTGGACGCCTTCGGGACCTGTCTGGTCATCGATTGCCACTCCATGCCGTCGAACGCCCTGCCGCGCGACCGACGGCGCCGTCCCGAAAAGCCGGACATCGTCCTCGGCGACCGCTTTGCGACCTCCTGCGCCCGGGATTTTACTGACAGGGCCGAGGCGTTCCTGACCGCCCGAGGGTACCGGGTCGCCCGCAATGCGCCATACGCAGGGGGGTTCTGCACCAGCCATTACGGCCGTCCCGGTCTGGGCCTTCATGCCCTGCAGATCGAGATCAATCGGGCCCTCTACATGGACGAGGCGCGATTCACCCGCCGCCCGCGGATCGCGAACCTGGCGCTGGACATGGCCGATCTGATCGAGGTCCTGGCGGATGCCAATGCTGCCGGGATGCAGCACGCCGCAGAGTAAATTCCGGATCCGGAAGAAAAAAGGCCGTCCCGAAATTCGGGACGGCCCAAGTCTAGGGAGGAAACGCCCGGAAACCGGGCAAGGCGGTCAGCGACCGCCCGTATGAAGACTCTATCTCGCAAT